>CAWBJY010000009.1:0-34145 GCA_963789215.1 uncultured cyanobacterium
TCGCACCTACCAATCGAGCATTCTCATAGCTAATCAAAAGTGTTCCTTCGTGCAAAAACACTTCAGGAACAACAATTGCGGTGAGAACAACGGGCGGGACGTAGCGCAGGGCTTTGAGTAGGGCGGGAGAAAGTTGGATGCGATCGCTCGCGCCAAAGACGACGTAGCGAATAGAGAAGGCGGCGATCGCCATGCCAGAGACGATTAAGACTTCAAAGAACATAGTTTGAGTTATGGGTAAGTGAGTTAGCAGGTAGATAGATGGCGCTCGCTCCAGACGCCTGCTGAGATGCCTGCGATCGCGGCAATCATGAGTCCTAGCTTGTGAGGAAGGGGCGCGGCAATGAGTGAGACGAGGCCCGAGGTGGTGACGGCTAGGCCCATGGGGCGAGTTTTGAGGTAGGGAATGGTCATACCGATGAAGGTGACTGACATGGCAAAGTCTAGGCCCCAGGTGGTGGCATTGGGAATGAGTCGCCCGATGGTGATGCCTAGCAGGGTGCAGAGCTGCCAGTTGAGGTACATAGAGAGCGCGGCTCCGAGGTAGTACCAGTGTTTGAAAGGGGAGAGGGCTTTGGCTTCGTAGCGGCGGATGGCGATCGCAAAGGATTCGTCGGTGAGTAGGAAGGCGAGCGGAATTTTCCAGCGCTGCGAGAGGGGTTTGACGTAGGGGAGAAGGCTGACGGCGTAGAGCAGGTGGCGCAGATTGACGACAAAGGCGGTGAGGACGATGAGCAGCCAGCCGGTTTTGGCGGCGACCATGCCGATGGCAATAAACTGCGAGGAGCCTGCAAAGACAAAGGCAGACATGGCCAAGGTGCTGCCGACGGACAGGCCGCTGCTAATAGCAAAGGTGCCAAAGATGAGGCCGAAGGGAATGGATCCAACTATGAGGGGGAAGATATCGCGAGCGCCTGCCCAGAATTCTGAGCGTGGGGTGGCGGTTTGAGGGTTTTGGTGCGATCGCTTCGAGTGAACGCTTGACATGATGTGTTCTAGATATTGCGCATATCGGTGACGCTAATGCTTGCAGTTTACGAGATTTGAAGGGTGCTGTTCTGGTACGTTTTTACAGTGCTGTGCTAAAAATAAACGGCTAATGGCTCGGCTCGAAGCGCTGGGCGTTGATCCGGATACGGTGTAAATAAACTTGCTATGGTTTTAGCCTCTATCGATCAAATTGCGATCGCACTCTCTACTGCCCCAACTCTAATCAGCTTCCCTACAGATACCGTCCCGGCTCTGGCAGCCCGTCCGCAGCACGCTGATCTTATCTATCAGGCAAAACGTCGCTCTCTTAAGAAGCCTCTTATTTTAATGGGCGCTTCGCTTCCAGATCTGTTGCCTTATGTCTTGGGCGATGCTGATGCTTTTGATGTTTGGCAGGCGATCGCGCAGAAGCACTGGCCAGGGCAGCTTACTTTAGTTTTGCCTGCGAGCGATCGCACCCCATCTGCTCTAAATTCTGCTTCAAATTCTGCTTCAAATTTAGAGGCTACGGGTACTATCGGCATTCGCGTTCCTCATCATCCCGCTGCGATCGCACTGCTTAGCGCGCACTGGCCCGCTGGCCACGACTAGCGCAAATCTATCTGGGCAGCCGCCGCTGACGGATCCGCAGGAAATTGCCCAGACTTTTCCAACTGCTCTGGTTTTATCTGTCCCGAGCGGGCTAGCGATAGATCCTAGTGGTCAGCCTTCTACCGTGGCAAAATGGACAGACGGTGGGTGGGAAATTTTGCGTCAGGGAAAAGTCCAGATCTAGTGAGAAGAAATCGAGCTACTGTATAGCCGTGATACGTATTGCGCACCGCACTAAATTCTTATGGCCCGTAAAAACAGCGCTGATAATAGCTACTCAGATTTGCAGATAGCCTATCGGCAACTGCTGGCATTAGAACGGTTCAAAAGCGGATTCTTAGCGCGAACGTCTCACGAATTGCGATCGCCGATTAACACTATTGTTAGCCTGCATCAGCTTATTCTCGAAGATCTGTGCGAAGGCCCCGAGGAAGAAAAAGAATTTATTGAGCAGTCGAAGAATGCGGCGCTGAAGATGCTGGCACTGTTCGATCGAATTGCAGCGGTCTCTAAGCTAGATGTAGGGAGAGAACCCCCCAAACTAGAAGCTGTAGATTTGAGCTTTTTGCTGCCTGAATTGGAGATGCTTACCGCTTTGCAAGCGGCTAATCAAAACGTGCGCTATGCCGTAGAGCCGCTGACGGATGACCTCGAAATTCTGACGGATGGGCGCTGGCTAAAGAACACGCTGGTCAGTCTGATTCAAGATGCTATTCCGCATACTAAAAAGCTCAAGCTGCTGGTAGAAAAGACCGATGCCGCGATTGATATAGTAATTGAGTGCGATCGCTCTGCCGAACAGCTTAAAGCTGAGCTAAGCAAAATTGAAGCCGCTCTAGATCTTCCTGAGGCGTCTTTGCCAACGCCTTCGATTGAAGCGGCTAGAAACTTTCCAGATCCAGACAGTCTGAGGCTATCTACCGGGCTAGTTTTGGCAACCGCGCAGACAACCTTGCCGATTATTAAAGGTGCGTTTGTGATAGAACCTGCTGCTACTGGGGGGAGCCGTCTGATATGCAGATTTTCGATTGCTCTCTAGCTCAACCTAGATCATCTTAAAAAGATCATCTCAAAAGCTGGCGCTCTTTACATGCTCTCCACTCTACATGCTCTATATATAGTGAGACTATGACGTTCGAGTTTCCAACTGAGGACAATCACTTTCAAGCTCGGTTCAATCCCTGGATTGGTCTGGCGCTAGTTCTCGCTGGTTTGCTAATTTTTCTACTCTCACTTCGCACAATACTGGTCGATCAGGTCTTTAGCCTGCGGATCTTTTTGGGCGTTTTACTGGCTGTGGTTGGATTGCTTTACCTGAAGCGACCTTACTTTGCGATCGCGCCTAATCGCCTCACTGTCTATAGCTTTTTTGGGCAAGTGGTTAAGCGCTACCCCTTTGCAGACTTTCACAGCATTGAGATAGACAGCGGTAAGGTCTATATCAGAGCGCCCGACGAAGCGCCCGAAGCCGAGAATGGCAATGCGCATTCTTTTGAGAATCGCGAACGCGTAAAAATCCAAAGGTGGATGACTAAATCTTCTGACTGGAAAAGTTTAAAGCGACTTGCTCAAGCTTGAAAATCGCTGAAACTTTTTAACAACAGCAGGCTAGGCCTTTTTTCTTATTGTGAAATATAATCCCGACTAAAAAAGTCGGGTATGTTTGCCCTGTACAAATGTGCGTGTTAACATCATTGCAACTCAGCGTCGTAAGGAAATTATCCATGACTCAAGCGATTGATAGGCTCGTAGGATCGGGCAACCTCTCCCAAAAAACATTCACGGCTCTCCAATGCAAAGAATGTGGCGAGCAGTACGGTTTAGGTGCTAAGCATGTCTGCGAAGATGTTTGTTTTGGCCCCTTAGAAGTTGCCTACGATTACGAGGCTATCAAGCGTCAGGTCTCTCGAGCTACTATCGAGGCTGGCCCGCATTCCATCTGGCGCTACAAAGCCTTTCTTCCCGTTGAAACCGATACGCCTATTGATGTCGGCACGGGGATGACGCCTTTGGTAAAATCCAATCGCTTAGCTCGTCAGCTCGGTCTGAAAAATCTATACATTAAGAACGACGCGGTTAATATGCCGTCGCTGAGCTTTAAAGACCGCGTGGTTTCGGTGGCGCTAACGAGAGCCAAAGAGCTTGGGTTTACGACGGTTTCTTGCGCTAGTACGGGTAACTTGGCTAACTCTACGGCTGCGATCGCGGCTCACGCTGGCCTAGAGTGCTGTGTCTTTATCCCTGCCGATTTAGAAGCCGGTAAAATCCTCGGTACGCTGATCTACAACCCCACCTTAATGGCGGTTAAAGGCAATTACGATCAGGTAAATCGCCTGTGTTCTGAAGTTGCGAACACCCACGGCTGGGGCTTCGTCAATATCAATTTGCGTCCTTACTATTCCGAAGGATCCAAAACGCTTGGCTTTGAAGTTGCCGAGCAGCTTGGCTGGGAACTGCCCGACCACGTTGTTGCGCCTCTAGCCTCTGGCTCGCTATTTACCAAAATCTACAAAGGCTTCAACGAGTTTGTTAAAACCGGTCTAGTTGAAGAGAAAGCTGTTCGCTTTAGCGGCGCGCAGGCAGAAGGTTGTTCTCCTATCTCTCAGGCATTCAAAGAAGGCCGCGACTTTATCACGCCTGTTAAGCCCAATACGATTGCTAAATCTATCGCTATTGGTAACCCCGCAGACGGTATGTACGCTCTAGAAGTTGCTCGTAAAACCAATGGCAACATCGAAGACGTTACCGATGCTGAAATTATTGAAGGCATGAAGCTGCTAGCAGAGACTGAAGGCATCTTTACTGAGACTGCAGGCGGGACTACGATTGCCGTGCTGAAGAAGCTAGTAGAAGCCGGTAAAATTAATCCTGATGAAAAAACAGTGGTCTTTATTACGGGTAACGGCCTGAAGACTACTGAGTCTGTACAAAGCCATATTGGCGAGCCGCTAACTATCGAGCCTAAGCTAGACAGCTTTGAGCGGGCTTGGGAAAGAGCAAATACGCTTAACCGTTTAGACTGGCAGCAAACTCAGGTCTAGAACTTGGGGATGAATTTATCCGTCAAGTTTCTTTAATATCTCCAAGTCGGTATCTCAAATAGAGGAGAAACTCTCTCCTCTTACCGTTTACTCGTTCGTCAATCTCTAAAAACATGTCCGTAAAAGTTCTCATTCCTACTCCGCTGCAAAAGTTCACTAAAGACGAAGCCACTGTTGAGTGCGATGGCAAAAACATTGTTGATCTTATGGAGACTTTAGACAGCAAGTTTCCGGGTATCAAAAAGCGCCTGTGCGATGACAATGGTGAGCTACGCCGCTTCGTTAATTTCTACGTTAACAGCGAAGATATTCGCTTTTTAGACAATAAAGAAACTGAGCTAAAAGACGGCGACGAAGTTAGCATCGTACCGGCAGTCGCTGGCGGCTAAGTGCGATCAACTGGCGCGATCGCTGTAAAAATCTTTAACGAAAGCTGTCGTACATTGTGCGGCAGCTTTTTCTGTGTAGGTATCTATTAATACTCTGTTGGTAATACTCTGTTGGCTATTGGTCTGGGACTGTCTTTCTACGCTATAGATTTCTATGCTTTGAGAATATCTAAGAACGCTTTGGCTGCGGGGGCCGGTGGCGTGTTCGCTAGCGTTGCCGCTCCGATGATTCTGTCTAGTCGAACGGGGAGCGATCGCACATACACCTCATCAGGAATCGGAATGGCCGCTAGCTTGGGTAATACGGCTGCTCCTAAACCCTGTGCCACCATGCTTACAATCGTAGAATCTTCCCTGATGACGTAGCCTACTTTGAACGACTGGCCGCACCTGTCCCAATGATTGCGAACAGCGCTGGTGCACTCAGCATAGTTGAAGAGAATGAAGGAATAGACGGATAGCGCTTCCCAGGTTAATTCTTTGGGTGGCGGCACCTTTGCCTTTGGTAGGAGAACAACATACTCATCTCGAATGATTTCTATGGTGTTGAATTCTTCCGAGCGAGGCAGCGGCAGCAGTCCTACATCGGTATGTCCCTCTCGTAAAGACTGCTCTACCCCTGCTGGATCTAGTTCAGCTAGGCTTACTTCTACATGCGGGAAGCGATTTCTAAAGCGGGCAATGTTTGCCGGTAACAGATGAGTTGCCGCGCTGCGAAATGAGGCGATCCGCAGTCGGCCATTGTAGAGGCCTTTTTCCAAGTTTACTTCGTAGTCTATATGCTCTCGTAGATCTAGCATGGTGCGAGCATGGGGGATGATTCGCTCGCCGACGGAGGTTAACTTAGCGCCTAGTCTTCCGCGAGAAAGTAGCGGTACGCCTAGCTCTAGTTCTAAAGAGGCGATCGCTCGACTAACCGCTGATTGCGAAATCTCCAGCTCCAAAGCCGCATCCGAAAAAGTCCCCCGTTTAACGACAGCCGTTAATATTTCAAGCTGGAAAATGTTCATAAATAGTTTATATTCGCTTTGCGCATAGATGTAATACTCTGAGCGGTTTGATCCCTAAGAAATGTGAAGTTAGAGTGGCTAGAACCACGCGCAACGATTAATTAGGTTTCATGTTCGAGCTGCTCAATTTTCAGAAGTTTAGAGATACACCTAGCGTCCAGTTTTTTGATATTACCGTTCAAGACTCTAACGCTCGCGACTTGGTATTTCACAAGGGGCCTGCCATTAGCCCTAACAACGCTAAAGATAGCAGTTGGCAATTCTATCTTCATCCTCGTCAGCAAGACAACCTGCTGGCGCTCTCAGGCGGTCGCACCTTTCATCTGGTTAATTTCGAATGGGCGCACCCCTACCATGTCGTCCGTCTAGATGCAAACCGTCATATCCTACGGCTACCGCCTGGCACCTTTCACCGTTCCGAGTCCGACCCTGAAGGCTCTTTGGTGATCAATCAGGCTGTCCGTACTGAAAGCGCTACCGTGCATAGCGAGTTTCGCATTTATAACAGCGGCACCATTCCCAAACTGCAAAAGCTCTTAGCCTCTGGTATTCAACCTGAATACCACGGGTTTGAGGAAGTAGGCTACCCGGCTGCTTATCCACAGGCTGCTTAGTCTTTCAGGCTGCTTAGTATTACAGGCTTTGTACTGCTTTAGCTTTAATTATTCCGAGAAGGGATGCTCTGTAATTTGTCTTCTGCCAGACAGATTAGGCGCATCCTTTTTTGGTCAATAGCTCTGGTGAATGGCTCTGGTGAATGGCGCTCGTGAGTAGCGATCGCACTTTGCCTACGAAATACGGGGATATTTGTTTGGGTTGCCACGATTTGCGCGATCGCTCTTAAAATGGAATCTTGTAGATGCGCATTCAAGCTAGCTCTCTGCTCGGCTTGTGATTACATCCCCTTTTCTCCCAGGAACTTTCCGCAATGGCTCAGTCTAAGACCTCCGATGCAACCGCGACTCAACCTAACGACGATCTCGCTAAGCAGTCAGACAGAGTTCTTATTTTTGATACTACCCTGCGAGACGGAGAGCAGTCGCCCGGCGCGACTATGAATGTGGCTGAAAAGCTAGCCGTTGCTAAGCAGCTTGCTCGGCTCAATGTAGATATTATCGAAGCCGGATTTCCCTTCGCTAGCCCCGGCGACTTTGAAGCTGTTCAGCGTATTGCCGCCGAAGTGGGTACTTCTGATGGCCCTACTATCTGCGGTTTGGCTAGAGCGACCAAAGGCGATATCGAAGCCGCTGCTAAAGCGGTTGCACCGGCTGCTAGAGGCCGAATTCATACCTTTTTAGCGACTTCAGATATTCACATGAAGTACAAGCTGAAGAAGTCGCGCGCAGATGTGCTGGCGATGACTGGCGAGATGGTCGCCTATGCCAAAAGCTTTACGGACGACATCGAATTTTCGCCTGAAGATGCGGGCCGCAGCGAGCCGGAATTTCTGTATCAGGTATTAGATCGTGCGATCGCCGCAGGGGCAACTACCTTGAATATTCCAGATACGGTTGGCTACTTGACGCCTACTGAGTTCGGCGACCTGATTCGAGGTATCAAAGAAAACGTTCCGAACATCGATCGTGCGGTTATTTCTGTGCATGGCCACAACGACTTAGGGCTAGCTGTCGCTAACTTTTTAGAAGCGGTTAAAGCCGGTGCTCGCCAGCTAGAATGCACGATTAACGGTATTGGCGAAAGAGCCGGTAACGCGGCATTAGAAGAACTCGTCATGGCTTTGCACGTTCGCCGCCAGTACTACAATCCTTTCTTTGGCCTACCGGTAGCGTCTGAAGCACCGCTGACCAATATCAACACCAGAGAGCTATATAAGTCTTCTCGACTGGTTTCTAACGTTACTGGCATGTTGGTACAGCCCAATAAAGCTATCGTCGGTGCAAATGCGTTTGCTCACGAATCGGGTATTCATCAAGATGGTGTTCTTAAGAACCGTCTTACCTACGAGATTATGGATGCGCAGCTCATTGGCCTCAATGACAACCTCATTGTGTTAGGCAAGCATTCGGGTCGCAATGCTTTCCGTACGCGGCTCAGCGAGCTGGGCTTCGAGCTTAGCGATCAGGATTTGAACAAGGCTTTCCTACGGTTCAAAGACGTTGCTGATAAGAAAAAAGAGATTAGCGATCGCGACTTAGAAGCGATTGTTAATGATGAAACGCTGCAGGTTGCCGAACACTTTAAGCTAGAACTTATTCAGGTATCTTGCGGCAGCAATGCTACACCTACGGCTACCGTCACGCTTCGAATGCCAGACGGCCAAGACCTGACCGATGCGGCTATTGGTACTGGCCCGGTAGATGCTATTTATAAGGCGATTAACCGAGTGGTGAAAATCGAAAATGACCTGATTGAGTATTCTGTTCAATCGGTCACCGCGGGCATAGACGCGATGGGAGAAGTCACTATTCGCCTACAACAACAAGAGCGAATTTACTCGGGTCACGCTGCTAATACAGATATTGTTGTTGCTTCTGCCTATGCCTACATTAATGCGTTAAATAGACTATATACGGCGTTGCAAACAGGCGAGTCTATTCATCCTCAAAGAGAGAAAGTGCCTGTGGGAACTGGCGTGTAGAAAGCCTCTTGAGAGAGCTTCAACCTTAGCGTTGCTCGGCCTGTAGAACCTATAGCAATGCGGCCTCCAAGCTACACACTTGAAGGCCGCATACTTTCAGCTACTTATTAGAATATCTACGAAGAGCTGCCTGCGCTACCAATGGCACCTTTGATAGCTGCAATTCCTTGCTCAACGCTGCCCCAAATGCCCATATCAGGCTCTTTGCCTACTAGCTCGCGAGTGCCTACAAAGTACAAAACGCCTTTGAGCACTTCCTGGTGAGCGCGGTTTTCGAAGTTCACTTTGTTGAGTGGCTCCATCGCATCTTGCAGGTCATCGTCTAAAGACTGTGCGGCTTTGTGCAGCACTAGGCCTGTCATCGTCTGCTGGTGCTTGAGTAGCTCTAGCTGAAAGAACTTGTCATAAGCTGTTAGTTCTGAGCCTGCCATCATCTTGCCCACCATTTCAGCGTGCTTTTGAGTGATGTCGCGAGCTTCTGGAACGTTACCAAGCTTAGCGATGGCTTCTTCAATGCCACCCATGTTCTCTTGATCTTGAGAGACCATTTTCTCTAGGCGCTCACGGATCTTGCCGTCGTCTGTCTCGGCCATTAGCTTTTGCTCGCTCTCTAGAAGCACCTTCTGAAAAAGCTTGAGGTCTGCTAGCTTGCTGGCCAAATTTGTTCTATCGGTCATATGAGGAATTTTCCTTCTGTATAGTCTGCTGCTTTCCTCCTTATCATTCCGCGAGAACCCAAACCTCTCCTCCATCTCCAGAGGGAACTTAACTTCTTTTCACCCTGGACTTTGTGAGTACACCTATATGGTTGCTAATGTGCCTGGACGCCGCTTTGCTTTAGGCTTTGGCTAAAAAAGTCCGCGCTGGGTTTAAAAAGAAAAAGGGAGAGCCGCATTGGACTCTCCCTACCATCAGGGTGCATCTACATGGCCACAGTATGGCATGTTAGGGGTGAGGGGTGTAACCCCTTATTGTTCGTATTCTAGAATGCTGCTGTCCGTATTCTAGGATTGATTGATGTGAGATTGGCTGTGTGGGTTGAGGTCAGCAAAAACGATGATGAACTAGAAATTTACCGTTTTGAGCGCTAATCTCCTTGAAAACTACCCGTTTAGCTTCTTCCCTAGCAGTTGATTGGTCAGCTTAGGATCGGCCCGTCCGCCGGTTCGCTTCATCACCTGACCGACAAAGAAGCCCTTTAGCTTTGTTTTACCTGCTCTAAATTTGGCTAGTTCGTCTGGGTTTGCGGCTAGCACTTCGTCAATCATAGACTCGATTTCAGCCGGATCAGAAATTTGGCTAAGCCCTTTACTCTCCACAATTTTCTTCGGCGATCCGCCCTTATCTAGCAATTCTGGCAAAATATCTTTACCAATTTTATTGCTAATAGTACCGTCTTCAATCAGCTTCACCATTTCAGCGAGCGCGTCTGGCGTTAGCTTTAGTTCGTTGATGCTCACCTTCTCGGCGTTTACGTAAGCCGCAATGTCGCTCATGATCCAGTTAGCAGTGAGCTTGGTCGAGGCTCCCGATGCGATCGCGCTTTCAAAATACTCTGCTGTTGCTCGATCATCTGTTAGCACCGCCGCATCGTACGCCGAGAGTTCTAGGTCTTCCTCATACCGATGCCGCTTGGCCGCAGGTAGCTCCGGCAGTGCATCTGTCCACAGCTTGAGCTGATCTGCTGTTACCTCAATGGGCGGTAAGTCTGGCTCTGGAAAATAGCGATAGTCGCTAGCGCCTTCCTTCATGCGCATACTCTTCGTCCGCTGTGCGCCTTCTTCCCAAAGCCGAGTTTCCTGATAGATTGGCTCGCCTGCTTCTACAGCTGCAATTTGCCGCTCGATCTCATAGTCAATCGCTTTTGCGATCGCGCTAAAAGAGTTCATATTCTTAATCTCGACCTTGACGCCAAATTCTGCTTGGCCTACCGGGCGCACCGAAATATTCACATCGCAGCGCAGCGATCCTTCCTGCATGTTGCCATCGCCCACACCTAGGTAACGAATAATCCGGCGAATCTCTTCGGCGTAAGCTGCGGCCTCTTCCCCGGAGCGAATATCTGGCTCTGACACAATTTCTACTAGCGGCACACCCGCCCGGTTGTAATCTACTAGCGAATAGGTAGAGCCATCTAGACTGGCTGCGCCCGCATGTACTAGTTTTCCGGCATCTTCTTCCATATGCAGCCGGGTTACTCCAATCCGCTTGCGCACCGGCTCGCCGTCTTTCACAATCTCAATTTCTAACCAGCCGTGCTCCGCAATTGGCAAATCAAACTGCGAGATTTGATAGTTCTTCGGCAAATCGGGATAAAAATACTGCTTGCGATCGAATTTGCTGTAGGGTGCAATCTGACAGTTCAGCGCCAGTCCTGCCTTAACTGCGTACTCCAACACCTTTTCGTTGAGGACTGGCAACACACCAGGAAGGCCCATCGTTACCGGGTCTACGTGCGTATTTGGATCAGCGCCAAACGCCGCAGAGCTAGTGGAGAAGATCTTGGTCTCTGTGCTGAGCTGGCAGTGAGTTTCTAAGCCAATGACAGCTTCATACTCAGTTTTGCTTTGGGTTTTAGTGGGCGTGGCAGCAGTCATAGGTGCTTCTAAGTGAGTGAGTAATATCTATATAAAGGAATAGGGGATTACATCGGTTATTGTATCGCTATTGTTAGACCTGGGTTGATGCTGGCCTTAGTCGAGCATTTACCATACCCCGCAGTATATCAACTCAAATAGCGCTGCAATTTCGCCTATTTCCTCACTTGCTAAAGCGAAGTCGTTATGAGTATACTTAAGAAGTTAAAGAACGTTGCAAGCTCCAGAAAAAATCGCCATAAACAGTAGACATCTTAAAAACTGTGAAATATATAGCGACAGCCTGGTCTAAGACCGGCACCAACAGCTAAAGCTGGTTCTATAACACTTTAAAAGAGCGCTGTTGATATGAGCCTTTTTGCTCTCTTTAGCGCTTGGAAAAGTAAAGTCTAACTAATTCTGTTTTTAGGCTTTACCTCTAGATCCCCTTTACCTTGGAGAATCCAAATGGTTGCCACAAACGCGACAAAAACAGCCGTCTCTTCTGCGGCGTCTTTTTACCCCACTCGAATTGATCTAGCCTTAGAAACCCGCCAGAAAGTAGCCGCTATGCTTAACGGCACTTTAGCGGCTACTACCGATTTGCGTACTCAAACTAAGCAGGCCCATTGGAACGTAAAAGGCAAAGACTTCTACCAGCTCCATCTTCTTTTTGATGAGATGGCAGGCGAGCTAGAAGAATATGCCGATATGGTGGCCGAGCGCGTTACAGCTTTAGCTGGAACCGCGATGGGCACTGTTCGTCTTGCCGCCAAAGAATCGATTATTCCTGAATATGACTTCGATGCCGTTGGCGGTATGGAACATGTTGCTGCTTTGGCCGATCGCTATGCGGTCTATGCCAAGCACCTGCGCGAGGCGATTGATCAGGCCGACGAGTGGGGCGATCAGGACACTAATGATTTGTACGTCGAAATTTCTCGCACTATCGACAAGCGCCTATGGTTTCTAGAAGCTCATTTAGTCGGCTAAAACTGTTTGGCTTCGCAGCTGTTTGGCTTCACAACTGATTAGTCAGCCACTACACAGCTTCTAATCTTTCTAGCGAGATTTTTGCTGCTTCGGAGACTTGAGAGTGGTCGTCTTTAGCTAGATAGCGTAGGGCTGAGATGCTTTTCTCGCTGGGCAGGTTGCCGAGGGCTTCGGCTAGTCGCTGACGGACTAGCCAGTCTTCGGCCTGTGCGAAGGCGAGAATGTTGTCGATGGCGTTGAGGTCTTTGATTTCGCCTAGGGCTGCGATCGCGGCCTGCTGAATCACAACTTCTTTACTGTCTAATGCCGAAATTAATACGTCATGTGCTTTCGGATTTTTGAGGTTGCCAAGCGATACGGCAGCGCTGAAGCGCACTAGCCAATCGACATCTTCGTAAAAGGCTCTCACCAGCGGGTCAAAGGCTCTAGGATCTTCTAGATAGCCTAAGGCTCCGGCGGCATCTGCGCGAATGCCGTAGTCGGGATCGCTCTCTAATATTTTTAGCAGTAGGTCGTAGCATTCGTCTGTGTGCTTGACGCCGAGCGCAAAGATAGCCATCGAACGCACTTGATCGTTCTTGTCGTTCAGCACTTTTTTAATCAGCGGCACGGCTTGCTCAGCGGGCACTGCTCGCAGCGCTGCGAGTGCTAGCTTGCGTTCTACTAGGGTGCCGGTTTCTAGCTGCTGGGAGAGCACGTTGATGTTGGGCTGATTGGCAGGCTCGGTCATATGAGGCTTGTCGGTAAGGGCTATAACTTTATTATAAGTTCGTTGTCGGATGCTCGTAGGGTGACTTCGTCTCCATAGGCGATCGCGTCGATGCGTGGCATGAGAAGTTCGATGACAGAAGGCTGTTGGAAATGGTTGATTTTGGTTTCGGGGCGGGGGTAGTAGACTAAGCCGTCGTAGCGGCGCTGTTGCCATTCGAGCTGAATTGGAACGAAGGAAAAACTCTCGGGCTCGTGCTCAAGCGACCACTTTACTAAAGGCAGCGTGCGCTGTGGGATCAGCTCGAAGCGATGGGGATCGATAGAAACATTGAGCGTTCCCGGATAGAAAGGGGAGAGATCGATCCCCTGTGCTAGGAAGTAGGGCGCTTGCATCTCGATGGTGCCTTTGGGATAAGGACTGCTATCGGTGAGTCCGGAGGCGACGCGATGACCTGAGACTACTTTTCCAGTGACCGTTGGCATGTTGCTGTGGAATAGAGCGTTGTTTAGGTGGCGCAATTACTGTAGCTGTTTCTCTATTTACTATGTGTGTTGCTATGCGTAAAACCTCCGCGATAAACGTTAGTTTTCTACAAGTTCTCTGTTCAGTTTGAGGATATGCCGTTACACTAGCGCTATCTAAATTCCGTTGAATGACTGGATTTTGCGAAAGAGACTATCGCTGGGATCGTGATTTGACACCTAGTTTGGAAGTTTTAGTCGCCGTTCAAGTGCATTGAGCTATCAGTCTATTCACTCAAAAAGTCTGTAAATCTAAAGGCTGTAAAATCTAAGACTTTTGCCAGTGACGGTTTGTTCTTTCTCCCGTTTGACAATATGGTTAAGCCTCAGTCACTCTCTGCCGCAGAGCCTGCCACAGAGAAGGCTCATGAGTCTGTTCAGTCGATTGCTACTGGCGTATATATATGCGTTCACGGTCATTTTTATCAGCCGCCTAGAGAGAATCCTTCTTTGGATACGGTGGGCAGACAGCCGAGCGCCGCGCCTTTTCACGATTGGAATGAGCGCATTTTGCATGAGTCTTATCGGCCAAATGCGTTTGCTCGCGTGCTGAATGGGCGGGGCGAGGTCGTTCGTATTGTTAATAATTACGAGTATATGAGCTTCAACATCGGCCCGACGCTGATGAGCTGGCTAGAGCGTCACGATTTGGAGACGTATCAGCGAATTTTAGAGGCCGACCGGGTGAGCTGCGATCGCCATAATGGTCATGGTAATGCGATCGCGCAAGCCTACAATCACATTATTTTGCCGCTGGCGAACCATCGAGATAAGGTGACGCAGGTGCGCTGGGGAATTGCTGACTTTAAGCGCCGCTTTGGCCGCGACCCTGAAGGCATCTGGCTGGCTGAAACGGCGGTGGACAATGCGTCTTTAGAGGTGCTCATCGACGAGGGCATTCAGTTTATCGTGCTGGCGCCTTCGCAGGCTGAGCGCTGCCGCCGCTTTGGCCGAGAAGATGGCTATGACGACTGGCAGTCAGCGGGCAACGGCGAGATTGATCCGACTCGCCCCTATCGGTGCTTTTTACCTACGCAGTCTAACGGGCGCAACTCTATTGACATCTTTTTCTACGATGGGCCCATTTCTGGCGATATGGGTTTCGACGATATTTTGCGCTCCTCTGAGCATTTTGCCGACCGGCTTTCGCAGGCGGTGAGATACGACGATGGTAACGCTGAGTATGATTCGTATAGACCTGCTCAGCTTATTTCGGTCGCGACGGATGGGGAGACCTTTGGTCATCACCGGGGGGGCGCTGAGAAGGCTTTGTGCTATGCGCTGAGCGAGGAGTTTCCTAATCGGGGCTGGCAGGTTACGAGCTATGCCCACTACCTCAGTATTTGTCCGCCGACCTGGGAGGTGCAGCTAAAACCGGCGACGGCCTGGAGCTGTTCGCATGGGGTAGAGCGCTGGCGAAATGACTGCGGCTGCGGCGGCGGTGGCGGTTGGCAGCAGCAGTGGCGAGCGCCTTTGCGTAATGCTTTGGATTGGCTGCGCGATCGCCTGGTGACGATTTACGAGAAGCAGGGGGCGGAGCTATTTACCGATCCTTGGGAGGCTCGCAATGGCTATGTGGCTGTGGTGAGCGATCGCGCTCAGTCCGTTTTAGATCAGTTCTTCGAGCAGCACCAGCAGCATCAACTGAACGCGAATGAGCGTACTAGGGCGCTACAGCTTTTAGAGATGCAGCGTCATGCTCTGCTGATGTATACGAGCTGCGGCTGGTTTTTTGACGAGATTTCTCGGCCAGAAGGTACTCAGATCCTTTGCTACGCTTCGCGGGCGATTGAGCTGGCTGAGATTCTTACTAACACCGATTTGGAAATAGACTTCGTGCGGCAGCTAGCCCAAGCGCCTAGTAACGTGGACTATTTTAAAGATGGTGCGGGCGTTTATTGCAAGCAGGTAAAGCCCACTCAGGTCAGTCTGGAGCAGGTGGTGGCCCAGTACGCGATGGGGTCGCTGTTTAGTCAGTATCGGACTCAGCAGCCGCTGTACTGCTATCGGCTAGAGCAGCAGGACTATTATCAGCAGCCTTTGGGCGCAATGACGCTGGCGGTCGGTCAGGTGCAGGTTACGGCGACGATGACTCAGGAAAAAACGACCCTGGCGTTTGCGGTACTGCACTTAGGCGGTCAGGACTTTCACTGTGGCATTCAGGCGTTTTCGAGTCGGTCTGCCTATATTGAGGCTAAAACGGCGGTAATTGATGCGTTTGCGAGTACGAGCATTGCTCAGAGCGTACTGGCCGTGACCGAGCAGTTTGGTCAGACTTATACGCTGCAAGATGTATTTGCTGAAGAGCGGCATCGAATTATGCAGCAGCTTAATCAAGAGACGCTAGAGCGGTTAGATCAGCTCTATGAGCAGGTTTATCGAGAGAATTATGGGGTGCTGATGGCGTTTCATCGCGATCATCTACCGGTGCCTCAAGCTTTACAGGTGGCCGCCGATATTACGCTGAGCCATCGGGCGATGAAGATTATTCAGTCGCTAGAGCAAGACATTACTGAGCCAGAGGGCGACTTGCTGAAGATTTCGGTGGGCCGAATTGCTGAGCTAGAGGGCATTTCGATTGAGGCTCATCACTTCCGCTGTGAGCTGAAACTGCCAGAGGCTAAACCTATTTTGGAGCGGCTGATTGCTCAGGTGCTGACGCAGACTTTGCAGCTAGCTGAAGAGGCTAAGCAGTATGAGCTAGCGATGGCCGTTGAGGGGATAGATCGGCTGATTGAGCTGGGCCATAAGCTGGGGCTTTCTTTGGCTTTGCACAAAGTGCAGGAGAGTTACTATGCTTATTTGCTACGGATGAAGGCGCAGCCAGAAACGCAGCGGTTACGGCTGCAAAAAGACCTGTTCTCTCGATTAGGTCAATCTTTGGTGATGGATACTGAAGCGATTGGGTCGAGATGAGAAAGCGGTTAGACCCGTAGCCTAGTTTTGCCCAGTTTGGGTAGAGGACTAGGAGGACTAGGCTACGAAGCGCTGGGTTACTGGCCAAAAAGCAGCCCTGAGCGACTGTAGAGCACTCGGGTTGTAAACCCTCTAGCGGCGGCGGCGTCCACTCTAGCTTCTGCGGGTAGTCGGTTGGCGAAGCTGCCGATGTTGATGAATCGTCCGCGCCGGTTGTTATCTACGTAAGCGTTGGGGAAGAATTGCTGCACTTCGCTGAGTAAGGAGGTGTCGGCGATGACCGCAGCAATATAGGGGTAGTTGGGCGTTTCGAAGCCCATACGCTCTAGGGTTGCGCTATCGGCATTGCCGGTTACCTCAATGTTTTGTACGCGCTGGTAGGTGCGTACGGCCTGCTGCGTTTCAAATCCGTATACGCCATCGACAAAAAGCGGGATGCCAAAGTCCTGAAGCCGGCGCTGGAGATTAATGACATCGGTGCCGCTGTCGCCTAGGGCCAGGTTAGGGGCGAGTAAGGTGCTGGTTTGATTGGGGACGTTGCTGGCGGCTGGCGTGTATGGTCGGGTGGCGGCGGCAAAGTCGAAGTCCATGTCGATCAGTGTGGATTCGTCGGCGGTGCCGGTGGCTGATAGGCCGCGAATGCGCTGGTAGGTGGCCACGGCGTCGGCTGTTTCTGAGCCGTAGACGCCATCGACTAAGAATGGATAGAGGCTTTGTCTGCTAAGGAAGCGCTGTAGGGCAATAACGTCATCGCCTTCGTCGCCAATGCTGAGCGATCGCCGACTGAGCGAAACGGCGACTAAAACCTGTGGCGATCGCAGATTAGCTTGGCTATAAGGATTGGGTTGGGCTACGTTTGGCACCGAATTGCTAGCTAGTGCGGGTAGCTGGCTAAAGGCAATGAATCCGGCTGCCCAGCCTAAATGGTGAACGGCAAGCTGCTTCATAGTGACGACAAGACTCCAAATTGCTTCTGAGCTATTTCTAAGCCATTATCGCCTATCGTTGGGTCAAAGCGAGTCTGTGCTGTGCCAAAGGAACCGTTGAGTAAGCGTTTTGGATGAATCTGGGGTGTGGCTGCTGGCTAGCTGGGTCGAACTCACATGACAGATTTTTTTGATTATTTGTCTATAGTGGCTTAATAGCGGTGGTTGGGCTGTCTATTGCTCAACTACGTTCGTTTAGGGTTTCTACAGTTGAGCTTTAGCGTTGCTTTCGCTGTGTGGAAGATTTACGTTGCTGATGAGCGATCGCGTCTAGCTGCTTTGGGCTAGCTGTTTTAGGCTAGCTGCTTTACAAATAATGATGTGATACCAGCCGCAGTGACGCGTCATAAGCTCTGGATATCTTTGCCTTAAGATGTCCAGCCTAATCCTCTATCTGATTTTTATTTGCCCCAAAGGACAAGCCATGTTTCGGCCCCAGATTCGACGCGCTTCAAGGCGATTTTTGTTTGGTAATCGCTCATATCCAGAGATTGAACGCATCGGCGATCCCCATTCTTACTGGGGGGATATTTATCATTTGCTGGTAACCATGCCGTGGCTGAGTTTTGTGAGCCTGACGAGTTTGCTTTACCTTAGCGTCAACGCTTTGTTTGCTCTGGCCTACAGCATGGGCAGCGGCATTGCTACTGTGGGCGAAAATGAGCCTCAGTATTTTCAAGAGCTCTTTTTCTTTAGCGTGCAGACAATGGCTTCTATTGGCTATGGGGCTATGTACCCAACCAATCTGTACAGCCATTGGCTAGTGGTAATTGAATCGCTGGTGGGACTGTTTTTTATTGCGGCTACTACGGGACTGGTCTTTGCTCGCTTTTCTCTGCCGACGGCGCGGATTCTGTTTAGCGATGTGGCCGTGATTGCGCCTTTTAACGGCGTGCCGACGCTGATGTTTCGGACGGCGAATAAGCGTAAAAACTATATTTTGGAGGCGCAGCTTTGGGTGACGCTAGTGCGCGATGAATACAATATGGAGGGCGATTTTATGCGGCGCTTTCACGATATTCAGCTAGTGCGATCGCACAACCCAATCTTTAGCTTGTCTTGGACGGCGATGCATCAAATTTTGCCGGGCGGTTTGTTAGATGGCGATACGATGGAGACTTTGAGACGCGATCGCGCTGAAATTATCGTCACCCTGACTGGACTAGATGAAACATTGGCGCAAACTATCCACGCCCGGCATACGTTTGCCGCTGAGAGTATTCACTGGGGCTTTCGATTTGCCGATATTTTGCTGACGGGCAAGCACGGTAGACGGGTGATAGATTTTAATCGCTTTCATACGATCCATCCGATTAGCCCCGATCGTCAGTTGACGAGCGGTAACGGGTTTATTAGCGAGGCGCTGACTGATCCAGTGAACCGGGTTCCGGTTGATGAAACGCTGAACTGATCCCTTCTTCTGTACTGTTCTTCTGTACTATTTAGGGATAAGAAAAGAACTCTTAAGCTGGGTTTAACTGAGGTGAAAGCAATGCTACAACTATCGACCGTTCGACAAATCGCCAAGCAGATTAGAGGCAACTTTCGACGGTTAGTCGTAGTGTTGATGTTGCTAGTAGGTCTTACGATTGGCACGTTTAGCGTTGGGGGTGACGCTGCTTACGCAACGAATTTTGATCGCAAGAATCTTCGTCAGCAAGACTTTTCGGGCCAGGACTTAACCGACAACGACTACACCCGCGCCGATATGACGGAAACTAATTTGAGCAACGCGAATTTGGAGCTAGTTCGCTTGTTTACGACTCGGCTTAGCCGCGCCAATTTAGAAGGGGCAAATCTGCGCGGGGCCACTTTAGACGGTGCCACGCTTAGAGGAGCTAACCTGAACAATGCGGTGCTAGAAGGCGCGTATGCCATTAGCATCGACTTTGAGGGGGCGACCATTGAGGGCGCAGACTTTACTGATGTGTTGTTAGACCCTAAAGATAATGAGCGGCTTTGTGCGATCGCTAGCGGCACTAATCCCACCACAGGTCGAGATACTCGCGAGACGCTTTACTGTCCGTAGACTTTACTGTTCGTAGACTGTGCTTCTACATGTAGCCATTTTCGGCTAGGAATCCTACGGAGATAGGACTGTTAGCATCTAAGTTAGCGCCGGGTTGATTGCGGTCTCCTCTAGCGAATTTCTCTACGTATTTGCCCAACACATCACCTTCTAGATTCACATAGTCGCCGGGGCTTAGGTTCTGTAGGTTTGTCTCTGCGTAAGTAACCGGGATGACAGCGGTCGAAAACCAGTCTCCTGATTCGCTACAGTCGGCAACCGTAAGGCTGATGCCATTGACGGCGATGCTGCCTTTGGTGACGATGTAGCGAGCGACTGCTGGGCTTACCGAGCGAAAGGCAATTTCCCAGGCGTTGGCAATGCGCTCGGCGCGATCTAGCTGGCCAAGGCCGTCTACGTGGCCGGTGACGAAGTGCCCGCCGATTTTACTGCCGACTCGCAGCGAGGTTTCTAAGTTGACTTTGCCATTATCGAGTACTTTGCCTAACGTTGATTTGGCGAGTGTTTCGGGCGAAGCTGAGGCAATAAAGCCTTTTTCTAGTATCTTTTCGACGGTGAGGCAAACGCCGTCTACGGCGATGCTATCTCCTAGTTCAATATCTGTTAGTACCGAATCGCGCGGTGTTGGGCAGATAATCTTGAGCTGATAGGGCCCTAAGTGCTGAAGCTGTCCGACACTTTGGACGAGTCCTGTAAACAAGGGTTTAACTCCTGGCTATTGAATTGATGATAAGGGCGTAATTTTTAATTATTTGATACTTAGCCTTGAACAGCAGTACGCAAGACGTATTTTCGATAAAGATTATTAATCTTGCGATGGGTTACGTCAAAAATCCGCTTAGCCTAGACTATAAGGAAATTATGCTGAACAGATGTTCTCAAAATTGATGTTCTAAAGACTGGCATTCTAACGGAATTTCCGATACAAGCTCTCTGTCTAAAAGAACCGAAATTGTCGGCCTTGCTCTGCTAGTTCTCTATGGGAACGATTGTTAGGGCAGCTGGGTTGAGCGTAGAAGATAAATTGAAGGTTTACCCGGTAATAAGGGGCTAGGTAATGATTGAGATGATAGTGGCCGGGATTGCGATGGACGCCGGGACGCGTAATCCGATAGTTTTGCTTCGAGATGCCTCTGAAAGACGACAGCTACCTATCTTTATTTCGCCAGAACAGGCCAAGGCTATTAGCGCTGGGCTAGAGGGTGAAAAGACAACTCGACCGATGACTCACGATTTGATGGCGAATATATTTGAAGCCTGGGATCTGAAGCTTCAGCGAATTGTGATTCATGCGCTGAAGGACAATACCTTTTATGCGGTAATGACGGTGGGTAAGGGCGATAAGAAGAAAGAGCTAGACGCTCGGCCCAGCGATGCAATCTCTTTGGCGCTGAGAATGAATGCGCCTATTTGGGTGATGGAAGAAGTGGTTTTAGATGCGGCGCTACCGGTGGATAGAGACGCCGATGCGGCTGAAAAAGAAGCTTTTCACGACTTTTTGTCTAGCATTAGCCCTGCTGATTTCGTCAAGCGGGATCGTTCTAAGTAGAGATGCACTATCGGCGGTTTGGGAAGACAGGGCTGGAAATGCCGGTTTTGTCTTTGGGCACGATGCGGTTTGCCTCGGCTGAGGTGGCTGGTGCGGTGGTAGACAAGGCGATCGCTCAGGGTATTACCCATTTAGAAACGGCTCCTGCTTATGGCCGTAGCGAGCTTTATTTGGGTAAGGCGATTACGCAAATTTCTAGCTCCCGCGATCGCTTGATTTTGACGACTAAACTTACTCCAACGCTTTCTGCGGCTGAGGTGAAAGGGGCGATCGCGCAGTCTTTAGAACGTTTGAGAACAGACTATATAGACTGTTTGGCGATTCACGGTATTAATACGCTCGAACATTTGGACTGGGCGGTCTTAGAGATGCTAGAGCCGCTGTTAGAAGCGAAGGCGGCGGGGCAGATTCGGCATATTGGGTTCTCTACGCACGGAACGCTGGATTTGATTTTGCGGGCGATCGCTACTCAGTCTTTTGATTTTGTAAATCTGCACTACAACTACTTTTTTCAGCGGAATGAGGCCGCGATCGCCTTAGCTCACGAGCAGGATATGGGCGTCTTTATCATTTCGCCAGCAGATAAGGCCGGACTGCTCTACACCCCCTCGGACTCACTCAAAGCGCTCTGTACTCCTTACGATCCGCTTTTGCTCAGCTATCGCTGGCTGCTGAGCGATCCGCGCGTGACGACGTTGAGCATTGGCCCAGCTACGACAGATGAGCTGGATTGGCCGCTGCAAGTGGCTGATAGCGTGGGGCCGCTGAGTTTGGCAGAGCAAGCGGCGATTGACCGGCTGGCGCAGGCGCAGATAGATGAATTGGGGGGCGATCGCTGCTCAGCTTGCCATCAATGCCTGCCCTGCCCCGAAGGAATCAATATTCCCGAGGTGCTAAGGCTGCGAAATTTGGCGGTGGCTTACGATATGGATGCCTATGGGAAGTACCGCTATGGCATGTTTGAGAATGCAGGGCACTGGTTTTGGGGGCGAAAGGGCGATCGCTGTACAGACTGCGGCGACTGTTTGCCGCGCTGCCCCGAGCAGTTGAATATTCCTGAATTATTGCGCGATACGCACCAAAAATTGAAAGGAAGAGCTAGAAAGCGGCTGTGGGGAGATGAGTGATGGGTTACGAGTGGTGGTTTACGAGCTACGGAGCTTCAGTTCTTTAGACTGTTAACAGGATTGGGCGATCGTTGCGTTATGGGCGACTTATCGCGGTTTCTATTGTCAATTATCGCTAAGGGTTAGATACCCGTAGGGGGGATTTTGATTGAGATGCGATATCTTGTAAATAGCTCTGGTTAAATAAAAAAACCTCCCACTAGATACTTTATGACTGCTACTCAAATTCAGCATCTGAATAATGCGATGGCCGCTGACGACCGCGTGGCCGTGTTGCTCATGGGCTATGGCGAAGTCGAAAGCTACGAAGACTTTGCTAACTACAACGAGCAAGCGCTGAACTTGCTGACGGCCAAGTTTGCGCCGGTTCCTACCTGGGTTTATCCCCCACTGGCTAAGCTGCTGGCCATGTTTGATTTGCATGAGTGGAGCCATCAGCACGGTAATTTTGTGTCTCCTCACAATGCCATTTTTGAAGATCAAAGAGCCGGGATTGAGAATTGCTTGCAGCAGCGCTGGGGCGATCGCATCAAGGTCTTCAAAGCGTTTAACTTTTGCGCACCTCATTTGCCCGAGCAGGTTTTGGAGCAGGTTAAGGCCGAAGGCTTTAGCAAGCTGCTGATCTATCCTCTGCTTGTAGTGGACTCTATTTTTACGAGCGGCATTGCGGTTGAGCAGGTGAATGATGCGCTGACTAAGCTAGGTGGTGCGAGCGAGCATTGGGTGAAGGGAACTCGCTATATTCCTTCATTCTATAATCGCGATCGCTACATCACTTTGATTGCCGATCTTGTTGAAGAGAAAATTAAGAAGCAGCTAGCGGTTGCTCACTTGCCTTCCCAAACTGGCATTGTGCTAATGAACCACGGCTGTCCTCATAAGGCGAAAGGCTTTACCTCGGGTATTGATGAAAGCCAAAAGCTGTACGATGCTGTTCGCGAAAAGCTGATCTATAAGTATCCTTTAATCACGATTGGCTGGCTAAACCATGACACGCCGCTGATTGAATGGACACAGCCTAACGTGACCTTGGCAAGTAATAACCTAATTGATTTGGGTGCAACTTCTTTGGTGTATATGCCGATTGGCTTTGCCACCGAGAACCACGAGACTTTGTTGGATGTAGACCACATCATTCACAGCCTGCGTCGCAAGCATCCAGAAGTGACTTATGTACAAATGGACTGCGTGAACGACCATCCTGAGTTTATGCAGATGGTTGCAGACTGGGCAGATAGCCACATTCAGGCGCTGCTAGAATCTGAGCCAGTGACGGTAAATCCGGCGCTGCGAGCAGAGGGCAACGAGTTTCACGATCGCAGTCACGACCACGACCATAGAAGTCATGGACACAGCCACGATCACGAGCACGATCATGTCCATGTGAATGCTCACGTTGAAGCGCATAAGGCGCATTCGCACAAAGAGCACGCTCACGCTGAGCATCACCACCACTAGATATAGTGGCGTTAGCGGAGAGTGATCACACAAGCTACTCTCTAGACACATAAGAAAAGGCCCTTAGTGAGAAGTATTTCACTCAGGGCTTTTTCTTATTTGATTGATAGGCTCAGCTACTTTGAGCACTTTCTCTCATCAGCGCTAGCAACTTTTTAGCACTAACAACTTCAGTCTTTGCGGTGCTTCGAAAAAGAGGCTTCAACAGGTGCTGCTAGCTTTCGCAATCCGTTTGGCTCATTTGGATCGATTTGTAAGTCCGTTACGTAGTCATCGTGGGGGTGCTTTGTTGGCCGAAACGGCTTGATTTTATTAAGGACTCGGTAGCTGAGCCTCTTTGTCGCAGACCGAATCCCTTCTTCTTTCATTGACCGGTTTTTAATGCCTAGATTGCGCAAAATGTATCGGTTCGCTTGCTGTACTAAAGCCCGTCGATGTTGGAAGGGAGCGCGAAAGCTGGTAGTCAGAGACACGTTCATATCCAGATTTTGGATGCGGTGAGGGGCATTGTGCGGCCAGGAGACAACGCTGCCAGGGGTGAGTAAGAACGACTCTGCTCGCTGGTCAAACTCAGGTTCGTATGGTAAAAACTCGGAGATTTCTCCGGTATAAATCTCTTCTAAAAAGTCTTGCGGTACAAGATCTAGGTTCATGGCAGGATAAACCCACAGGCGCTTTTGTCCGCGCATATGCCACAGCATGTTGGGCGATTCGTCCATGTGGTAATACACCTGAGCGCCAGGAGATGAGATGAGGAGGGTGGTGTAGCTGGCGGTGAGGTTGCCAAGGTGGGGTGCGCGATCGCCCAAATGTGCATACATACCTTCAACCAGTTTGCCAAATTCTGGGCTGACTTCTTCTAAAGAGATGATATTTAGCCACAGCCGACCTTTTTCAACGGCGTTCCACATATCTTCGCCGGTGCTTTCTTTGGCAATGTCAACACTCTTCCACTCGTTGCGAGCGGTGGGATTAGATCCCATGGTGAAGGCCTGTAGATTTTTTCTAGGATAGTTGTCCAACAGGGCAATTAGCTCAGAAGTCTCGAACAAAGGAAGCTGGTTGTACTCGTGTGAGAATAGCTGGGTTTGGCGACCGAAGGTGGCGTAGTCTGCCTCACTCCACTTTATTCGAGGGAGGCTGTAGTCGGGGGTGGTACGGTTTGAGGGCGCGGTGATCATGGGTTGGCGGTGGTTGGCGGTGATTAGGCAGTACAGGGGTGGCGTAAATCTAGACTGTTATTTTGAAGGCGTTATGTTTTGAGGGCGTTACTTTTTGAAGGCGTTAGACTTTTTTCGATAAACGAGTCCGCAGCTTTTGCTAATGTTCGAACGTGCCGGTCGCTGAGCATGGTGGAATGTCCGCCGGGTACGTCGCAAGTTTCAATTGGCTGGGCTGTCCAGTCGTCCCAGCCTAAGTGCGGGTCTTTGTATTGGCTAATATAGGGGGCGTCGGCTTTGGTGCCATTGCCTTCGGTGGCTCGAATTAACAGCATTTTGCTCTGTAGCCGAGAACTGGGCAAATATTCTGTGTAGGCAAACATAAACAAGTCGCTTACCGCAAGCCGCTGTAAGACGCCTGGTAGTGCCCGCTGTCTATCTTGATACCAGCGGAACAACCGAGGTTGAATCGTGCTTTTAACCTGTTCTGTTTTGGCTGTAATTTCGTAACGGATTACGTTTTGGCTTTTCTCCCAGAGAATTTTCGCGGCAGAAGAGAGATTTTTTGAGGTTAGAACTTGACTCAACCCGGCTTTGCGCTGGGTAGAAATTAAATCTGTGCGCTTTTTGGCGGTGGGGGCAGGCGCATCTAGCAAAATGACCACAACGTTCTCTCCTGATGCTTCGAGCTGAAGCGCGGTTTCGAAGGCGATGACACCGCCAGCACAGAGTCCGCCGAGTAGATACGGCCCGTTTGCTTGAACGCGGCGAATCTGTTCAACGCAGTGCCGAGCGATGTCTGGAACGCGACTATGAATCATCTGTGCGCCACCGCCTGCTTGAGGCTTGATGCCGTAGATGCTGCGGATTGGACGCTGCTCTTCACCTAGTCTTCTAGCGAGATGGATGTACAGGCCGGTGTCTCCAGCTACATCGTGCATCATAAACAGCGGTGGTTGGCTGCTGTCTTCTGCTGTGCCTTGCCTGAGCGTCGTTAGAGAGCTGTTCTTTAAAGATGCTGTTTCTAGAAGAGCGATACCCGATCGAGACGAAGTGGCTAAAATTTCTTCTAGTCGCTTGGCCATTTGTTCTACTGTGGGGGCCGCAAAAATTTCTATGAGCGGTAAGCGCCGGTTGAAGGTGGCTTCTAGTTCGCTGAATAGCCGCATGACCAGTAGAGAATGGCCTCCAATTTCAAAGAAATTTTCGGTAATGCCGACTGTTTCTACGTTGAGCACCGAGCACCATAGCGTGACTAGCTGCTGCTCTAACGGCGTTTTCGCTTGGTCGAACGAACGTTCGGTTAACTTGGCGTCGGCTTCTGATGTGGGAATAGGTAGCGCTTTGCGGTCTATTTTACCGTTGGGATTTTTGGGCATCTCTGGCAGTTCAATAACTGCCGATGGCATCATGAAGGTTGGAAGCTGTTTGGCTAAGAATTGATTGAGGTCTGTTCTGTTTAGAGTGAGGCCCGGCTGCATGACGATGTAGGCAACGAGCCGCTTGTCGCCGGGGGTATCTTCGCGAGCGATGACGACTCTTTGGGCGATCGCCCCAAAGCGATCTAAACAGCTTTCAATCTCTCCTAACTCAATTCGAAAGCCGCGTATCTTTACTTGAAAGTCGGCTCTGCCGACAAAGGAGATTAATCCGGTTTTGTCCATGCGAACAAGGTCGCCGGTTTTGTAAAGCCTAGTTCCAGGTTCAAATGGATTGTTTACAAAGACTGCCTGCGTTTTTTCTGGCAGGTTGAGATAGCCTCTGGTAACGCCTGGTCCTCCTATATAGAGCTCGCCAGATTCTTCGGCGGCGACGGGCTGCAAGTTTTCGTCTAGTACATAGGTGCGGGCGTTGCGGATAGCGCGGCCAATGGGTAAATCTTCGCTGCCGTCGTAGCCTTCGGCGATCGCATCGTATAGCGTGGTGATGACGGTGCTTTCGGTCGGGCCATAGGCGTTAAACAGGCGCGGATAGTCGCCTACTTTTTCTAGCCACTGACGGCACAGCGTTAAGGAGGCTTTTTCGCCGCCAAAGAGTACGATGCGTAAGCTGGGCGGCAGCGCGATGCCCAATCGGTCGATGCCGCTGACGAGTTCGTGCCAGAAGGCGGTGGTGAACTGGATAACGGAGACTTCGTTATCGGCGATAAACTGCACGAAGGCACCTGTAGAGGTGACCATTTCGTCTGAGCGTAAAACTAGCGCGCCGCCAACTGCGAGGGTGGGGTATACCTCTGAGACGATAAAGTCGAAGCTCATGGTAGAGAACTGCAACATGCGGTCAGTGGGGATGAGCGTCAGCGCTTCGGCTAGAGAGAGGCTGTAGTTGACCAGCCCGTGGTGGTGGGCCATGACGCCTTTAGGGTTGCCGGTAGAGCCGGAGGTATAGATGACGTAGGCTAACTGCTCGGGGCTTACTGAAATAGATGGATTCTGGATGGAGTAAGCCGCTAGCTCGTCGGCCATGCGATCTAGGCAGAGTACTTTGTCTACCTGCTTTTGTTCGGTGGCGAGCTGCGTAAGGAGAGCTGTCTGGGTGAGCAGAATTTCGACCTGGGCATCTGCCAGAATGTACTGACGGCGAGATTCTGGATAGTTTGGATCGATGGGGACGTAGGCTGCGCCCGCTTTGAGAACGCCGAGGAAAGCGACAATCATTTCGGGCGATCGCACTAAACTAATGCCGACTAGCCGCTCTGCTTTGGCTCCTTGCGCGACTAGGTAATGAGCTAGCCGATTGGCGCTTTCGTTGAGTGTTTGGTAGGAGAGGCTCTTGCCTTCGTGAATGATCGCGATCGCGTTGGGCGTTTTGTGCGCCTGTTTTTCTACTAAATGATGCAGGCTGGCGCTGCGCAGCCCTTCAGGATCGCTAAACATCAGCGCGTCGCTCTCTATATAGGATGGGTTAGATCGATTTAGGGGTTTAGCCTCAACCGCTGGTAGGGTCTTGTCCATAAGAGAAACCTGAATTCAACACAGGAAGTCGGCTTTTACCGGCTTACGCTATTTCTATAGAGCAGTGATTTAAAGGAACTTAATTTAACCGGCTTTGTTCCATCAATCGGCTATTTGCATAAGATGTTGTTTTGTTGATTAACTGAGATTGACTGGCTGAGACTTGCTAGCTGAGGTTTGCTGGCTGAGATTGGCCGACTGAGAAAATCTACACGCAGCTATGGGGAGACAGTAGACTAAGGCAGGCGCTGTTCTCTATCTCATCCGTAGCTGCTTCTGCCTACTTTCTCTTGTGTATCTCTTTCATGTCTTCGCTTTCTTTACGCGCTATTAAACGTCCTGGTCGCTGGTTGATTGGTTTAGGACTGGTGGGTCTGGTTACTTTGGGTGCGATCGCTCTGGTTCGGCGTAGCCGTCAGCCTGACTACGACCTTTCTGAGCTGACGGTAGAAGTAAACGAAGATGCGATTACCGTTCGGATTACCGCGAGCGGGACAATTGAGCCAGTTCGAACGGTTAATCTGAGTCCGAAAACGGCCGGTATTGTAAAGGAACTCTATGTAGAACAGGGCGATCAGGTGTCTGCTGGGCAGGTGATTGCCCGGATGGATAGCGAGCAGATTGACGCTCAAATTGTGCAGTTTGAGGCGGGAGTGGCTGAGGCTCGTGCTCAGTTGGATGAGGCGCTGCGTGGCCCGACTGCGACCGATATTCGGCAGGTAGAGGCTAGCGTTTCTCAGGCTCGCGCTCAGTTAGAGGATGCTCGCGCTCGTTTATCTTTATCTGAGGATGAGGCTAGACGGACTCAAAGTTTGTTTGATAGAGGAGCCATTTCTCGCAGCGACTTAGATCGGACTTTGAGCGATCGCCGCAGCGCTAACGCCGGTATAGATCAGTCGTCTGCTCGATTAGCGGAGGCCGAGCAGCGGTTGGTGGATGCGCAAAACGGCAATGAATCTGAAACGATTGCTCAAGCGGAGGCGCGTCTTAGCCGCGCTCAAGGGCAGCTTCAGTCTGCGCAGGCTCAGCTAGCCGATACGCAAATTCGAACGCCTTTTGCCGGGATTATTACGCAGCGGTTTGCTTCGGAAGGGGCCTTTGTAACGCCAACGGCAACGGCTTCTGATGTGACTTCGGCGACTTCTACGGCGATTGTGGCCTTAGCGAGCGGATTGGAAGCGATCGCTGAAGTGCCTGAGGCAGATATCAGTAAGATTGAGGTGGGGCAATCGGTAGAGATTCAGGCCGATGCGTTTCCAGAAGAGCTGTTTGAAGGGCAGGTAAAACTGATTGCGCCTGAGGCTATTGAGCGGCAGAACGTGACTGTTTTTCAGGTGAGGGTGGCGCTGTTAACGGGAACAGACCGGCTGCGCTCTAATATGAATACGACCGTGGCGTTCATTGGCGATCAGTTAGATAACGCGCTGGTGATTCCGGCAGTGGCTGTGATTACTCAAAGCGGCGAGACGGGCGTTTTGGTGCCAGATGAGGCAGGGCAGGTGCAGTTTGAGCCGGTTGTGTTGGGGTCTCAGGTGGGCGATCGCATTCAGGTGGTTGATGGATTGGAATCGGGCGATCGTGTGTTTATAGACTTGCCGCCGGGCCAGAGCCTGGAAAATCTAACGTTTGGCCGCCGCTAAAGCGTACTTTACTCAAGAGCCGGTCAACTTCTGGCTGTTTCTCTAGGATCTTGTTGTTGTTGTTTTACTAGGAGTCTCTTCGTTTCTCCGTAATTTTAACGATTTGCCGATTTTACTCATAGCTGTCGATCCCTTCCACAGTCGGTCTTTGCTGGTTCTGTTTACACGAATCTCACATTTATCTACGTATTTATACTGAAACTCTTTATAGATAAATAATACAGGCCTTACGTATATTTGTTCTATTATGAGCGTGGTTTTACCTACGCCTTACTTACTCGTCCGTAGTAAAAGCCATACTTTGTACATCGACAAACACACTCCTGGAATTAATAAATATGGGTTTCAAAACAAGCGCTTTACTTACTGCTGCTTCTGTTCTACTAGCAAGTGCACCCGCTTTTGCAACAACTTTTACCTTCGATGGTAGCAACCTGCCTGGTGCTACTGAAGCAGGCAAGACTAAATCAATCACGACTAGCTTTAATAATACCAACAACAAGTTCTCTTGGTCTTCTACCTACGCAAAGAATAAGGACGGCATATTGCCAGACGGTCTTTGGTTAGTGGCAAACGATGGCCCCAACCCTAAAGGACATACTGGTGAGCTGGCTATCTATTACCTAGATGGCATCAATAAGAAAGTCAGCATCTTTGATTACAATGGTGCAAACAGTTCTAATAGCTTGACGAATCCTGGCAACTTCCTAGGCTCGACTACGCTCGAAGTTACACAGAGCGACAAAGAGAAGACCTTTGCCTTTAACTTTGATACAGATGACTTCGATCTCAGCGGTATTTCGGATAAAGCAGCCTGGAAGGGCAGTGCGTTTGATAAGAATATTGGACTTTGGGTGCACGGTGTCTCCGGTCTTGAGACCGCGTACGATGCTAAAACTGGAGTGCTCACAAAATTTGGCTACGCTAAACAGAGCTGGTATGACGTTAGCGACGAGCACGCAACGGCTGTTCCAGAGCCTGCAAGTGCGGCTGCGCTAGGCTTGTTTGCTGTTGCCGGTGCTTTTGTTAAGCGTAGCAAGCAGTCTGCTTAAAGATTCACTTTAGGTGTTTTGTTTCCAGTTGCTCTATTGCGGTTTTTCGCTTATTGCTGGTTTGGCTAGTTGCTAAAAGCCAACTACTTACCGCCGGCATTCGAAGAAACGTCTACACAATCTATGCTCCGGCGAGAACGCTTTTAAGTTCTGTTGCCGGAGCTTTTTTTGTTCGGTTTGCGCTGATTGGCTTTTGCTGTGACTGCTCTGAATGGGGCTGAGCCTATGTCGCCCTATATTGTGGAGCTGTATCGAATGAGAGATGCTGGCTCGCCAAATTTTCTATACAGTAGCTGGACGTTAGCAGCGGCTTAGAAGCGTAGTTGCCGCTAGGTCACCATAAGACAGTATAGAGATACAGGAAAGTCAATGGCTCAGAAAGTAGCGGTTTGTCCGGTTGAGGCCCTAAAAGAAGGCGAGATGCGGCAGTTCTCTGTGGCGGATGAAGAAGTGCTGCTGGCTCGATTTGAGGATGAGTTTTGGGCGATCGCACCTAAATGCCCTCATGCGGGGGCTGCTCTTGCCGATGGCGTTATGAAGGATGGCCGCGTTATTTGCCCCTGGCACAATGCCTGCTTTAGTCTGCGCTCTGGTGCAATGATAGAACCGCCTGCACTGAATGATTTGGCTCAGTATCCAACCTCGATAGAGTCCGGAACGGTATACGTAGAGCTGCCGAGTTCGAAAGACTCAGATACTGCAGGGAACAAGGTTCCGGAGTTGGCTAAGCAAGGATCGGACGACCGCACCTTTGTGATCATTGGCGGGGGTGCTGCGGGATGTGCGGCTGCGCAGATGCTAAGACAGGTGAAGTTTGAAGGGCGGATTGTTCTGGTTACGGCAAGTGAAGAACCTCCTTATGATCGCACCAAGCTTAGCAAAGCTTACCTTCAGCAAGACAAGGCGGAGGATCCGGATTTGCTGCGGCCCATCAGCTTCTATCGGCGATACGATATAACACTGAAGACGGCTGCAAAAGTAACTAAGCTAGATGCGAAAACTCAAACGATTACCTACGGCAGCGGTGAAACTATTCAGTATGATGTGCTGCTAATTGCGACTGGCGGCGCGGTGAAAAAGATTCCGATTGACGGCTCAGATTTAGGTAACGTTTTTACGCTGCGGCAGGCTCAAGATGCTAGGGCTATTCTTAGAGCTTCTAAGCAGGCCAAAAAAGTCGTTATCGTCGGCTCTGGATTTATTGGCATGGAAGTCGCCTCTAGCCTGAACCAGCAGGGACTTGATATCACGATTGTGACGCCCGATGAAATTCCTTTTGAGAATGTGCTGGGCGAGCAAGTAGGCAAGCTGATGATGCGAGTTCATGAGTCGCACGGGGTGAAGTTTAGGCTTGAGAGCAAAGCGACTGCCTTTAAAGGGGATGGAAAAGTTTCCTCTGTTGAGCTAGAAAACGGTGACGTTTTGCCTGCAGATATGGTGGTGGTTGGAATCGGCGTACAGCCTGCGACAGATTTCATTGAAGGACTTGCGCTGGATGAGGACGACAAAAGCATTCCGGTGAACCAGTACTTGCAGGCCGCGCCTAACGTGTATGCAGCAGGCGATATTGCGCAGTTTCCTCATTTTATTACCGGCGAGTCCGTGCGGATAGAACACTGGCGTCTGGCGATGCAGCATGGGAGAACGGCGGCACGAAATATGATGGGAGAAGCGGTTGCTTTTGAGTCTGTTCCTTTCTTCTGGACAGGACAATACGACTTTAAACTGCGCTATATCGGCCATGCGGAAAAATGGGATGACATTGTTATTCAAGGCAGCTTGGAAGAAAAGTCTTTTCTGGCTTTTTATGTGAAAGATGAACAGGTTTTGGCGGTTGCTGGGATGGGACGCGATAAGGAGATTGCTGCTATCTCTGAGCTGATGAATAGTAAGCAAATGCCGGATGCAAGCAAGCTGCAGACCGAGAATATCGATTGGGTTGAGCAGATGCAGCTAAAGTAATCTGCAACGGACTAAATCTGCAACGGGTTCAACCTTCAACAGACTACCGGTAGGAATGACCCCAATACAGCTCTGTATCGTACTCAACGCGGATCTGTCCGTTTTGGTTGTGTTGCTCAAAGAGCTGCGTTAGCTGGGTCATCATCGGTTGAAAGTTGGGGTGGTCTTTCTGCGGGATGTAAGAAGAGGAGAGTAATCTGCCTTTTAGCGATGAGAGATTAAGGATCTGTTCGTTGTATAGCGTTTTTAGGCTAAGTGAACCGCCTGTAAAAGTTTCTAATGATTCTTTTCTTATGGTTTTATGCCCAACTGATTGGTAATCGGTGCCATATGTTTGTAGCAGTGATTCGTAGGCTTTTAAGAAGGGGGTGGAGGTTGTTCTACGAGAGTTCCATAGCAGTGCTATCCATCCGCCGGGTTTGAGAATTCTTGAAATTTCAGGACCTGCTTGCAGCGGCTCGAACCAGTGAAAGGCTTGGGCGGCGATCGCGTAATCAACTGAGTTATCTGGCAAGGTTGTAGCCTCAGCAGTTCCTGCAATGCTGCGAAATGCTGGGTAGCCTCGAAGCAATTGTTGAGTGATTAGCTAAACTGCATCTCGGACAGGTGGCTTGATATTCGCTAGGCTAGAAGCTCACTACACGAAATGACCTAGCATGGATTTTGCTGAGAGCCTGAAAATGGCGACTAAAACGCTGAGCGCGAATAAGCTGCGCAGTGGCCTGACGATGCTTGGCATTATTATCGGCAACGCTTCGGTGATTGCAATGATTGGGATTGGTGAGGGCGCTCAGAAGTATGTGAATGGTCAGCTTCAGAGTTTAGGGCCAAATGTGCTGTTTATCGTGCCGGGAAATCGGGATGCGCGGCAGCTAGGGGATATTGATATCCCTCGAAATTTGGTGGTGGCAGATGCAGATGCGATCGCTTCTCAAGTTCCCTCTGTGGCTGCGGTGGCTGCTGAAAAAACGACACAGGGCATTATTAGCTATCGCAATCGTAATACCAGCAGCAGCATTGTGGGGACGACGGAAGGTTTTTTGACGGTTCGCAGTTTTGAAGTGGGCCAGGGACGGTTTTTAAATGACCTTGATCAAAAGTCGAGCAGTCTGGTTGCGGTAATGGGGAGTACGTTAGCCGACCGGCTGTTTGAAGGGCAAAATCCGATTGGTCAGCAGATTCGAGCCAAAGGTATCACGTTTGAAATTGTGGGCGTTTTGGAGAAGAAAGGCTCAAATCTGGGGCTTGATTACGACGATGCTGTGATGGTTCCGATTACGACGCTGGCTAGTCGAATTGTGGGAAGAACCTCTCCTTATGGTGTGGATGTTTCTTTTGTGTCGGTGTCTGCGAATAGTCAGGCAGCGATGGAGACAGCGGAGTTTCAGATTACTAATTTGCTGCGGCTGCGGCATGGGGTGACGGATAGCGGCGACGATTTTTATATTCAGAGTCAAGATACGCTGCTGAATATTGCCGATACGGTGACCGGGGCGCTGACGCTAATGCTGGCTGCGATCGCCTCAATCTCGCTATTTGTGGGCGGCATTGGCATTATGAATATTATGCTGGTTTCTGTTCGCGAACGAACTCAAGAGATTGGCCTGCGTAAGGCGATTGGCGCGACGCAAAAAGATATTCTGAGCCAGTTTTTGATAGAGGCGGTGATTCTTTCGGCCATTGGTGGAATAGTGGGAACGGCAATTGGCGTTGGGGGTATTTTTGTGATTGCGGCATTTTCTCCTTTCGAAGCGGGTGTCTCTGCTAGCGCCATTATTATTGCGGTTGGCGTTTCAGGAACGATTGGATTGTTCTTTGGCGTTGTTCCGGCTCGTCAGGCCGCGAGGCTCGATCCGATTGTGGCCTTGCGCAGTGCGTAGGAAGTAGTTA
>CAWBJY010000010.1:0-121809 GCA_963789215.1 uncultured cyanobacterium
AAAGTTCTCTGTCAAAAAGAGTTGACGGCTATAAAAGAACACTGATACGCTAATTTCTATAGCGATCGCACCCAGGATCGCTACACTCCCAAAAATTTAGCCAACGCCGCCGATGATTGCGCGAACAATCACCGACAGCTCGCCCCCTCGCTGATCAAGCCCAGCAAGGCGGTTATGTGCATGATGCCATAGCCACCCTGACTCTTGGCAAGTTGGGGTGGCTAAGTTTTTGGGTTTCTTCCCACCCAATCCTCAAAAGGACACCGAAGAAACCATGAAAACACTCATATGCCTCACTCGCGACCTGTCTGATATCGGACAGGTCACACCGCTTGTGCTACCAACTACTATCCGAGCCGCCACCGTTCCCAAACGCCCCACTCAAAAAGAAGAGTTGCGCCACATTTTGCTAGGCAGTCCCGGCGCGATTCGACAGACGATCTATCTACTACATTCGCTCAACTATGCAGAGCCTGCACTATGGAGTCCGATTGTGCCAGTGGGCGATCGCGTGATTATCACACCAGAACAGGGAGAATCGATGAGTTTGCTGCGACGAGGTTTGTAAAGCAGCTTTTGTAGGACGGGCCGCTAGCCTGTCCTACGCCCCAAACACCTACTGACTCCCGTACCTAGGAATAAACCGATCCAACAAACTAGGCCAATCTGATTCTGTCTGAGCTTCTATTACCTCAGCATTAATCGCCTCTAGCATCGGCACATCTTCTGCCATCGCAAATACATGGTGGCCAGTTTGAAGCCCTGTAGACTTGACAGCTAAACGATTGCTAAACTCATTTTTATTGAGGTAGCTGAGCAAAGTAGCGTCGTAGATGAAAGCATCTAGCTTGCCATCATCAACGGCCTTAAGCCCTGCTTGTGGGCTGTCGAATGACTGAAAGTCAATCTGTTGCTGTTGCAAAGCCTGCGCCACGTTAGAATCATCGATCGAACCGACTTTCATAGACTTTAGGTCAGCTACGTTAGAAAGCTCGCCAGTTGTATCTTGCGCAAACACCGAGGTAATCGTAGCCGTGAGCGTAGAAGTTAAGCCAATGGCAACCAGCATCCACAGCATCGCGACAATGCGGCCACCAATCGTAATCGGCGCTTTGTCTCCATAGCCAATCGTAGTGAGCGTGACGCCCGCCCACCAAAAGCTATCCCAAAGCCCTTGCCTTGGGCTAGTGGCATACATGTCGTCGTTCTGACTGCGCTCAAATAGCCAAACCACTGCGCCTACAGCTAACAACAGTAGCGACAGCCAAAGACAAGTCTTCCAGAAACGCGGCGATAGCACTGCGCCAACCGTGTCTAAAATCTTTCTCTGACGGGGTTGAGCAACGCCCAAAGAAGAAACGTAATAGCTTTGAGTGAAGTCTATTTGCTGTTCGCCTTCGGGAGTCGCGATCGCACTCACCACCACATCAACATCGCCACTCTGTAGCCGCCCAATTTCTTCATCCGCTGCCACTTCTTGCCACTCGTACTGAATATTCAAATCTTCAGCAATTTCTCGCCAAAGCTGTACGCCCACGCCATCCCAGTCATTCCCATTCGACGTTTCGGTCTTAATGACAAAAGGCGGCTGATGGCGAACGCCTACCGTCATGCTCGTTGAAGCGGATTGATTAGACGGTGGGGGCGCGCTTTCAGACTGAGCGATCGCAGGTGCAAGATTTTCTACGGATAGCATTGCCAATAGGCCAAAGGCGATCGCAATCCCGCTTCTACCGTTCCAAGTTTTTCTTGAACAAGCAGAAAATAGTCTTCGTATCGTCATCAGAAGTAAACCGTCTGTCCAGCTAGCATCCCAAACAGTAACAGCAATAGGCTCAATAAAATGCCAGAGATAATCAGCCAGCCTTTAGTTGAGGACTCTTTGGGATGAAATAAAGGATAGAGTTTTCGAGTGACTGGGCGATCGCCCACTAAGTGCCGCGACACAATCTCCTTCACATCTCCAGGCTGCACTTGGCTATACCAGGTCTTCTCCGGCTCTACTAATACCATCGGGCCACTGCCACACTGTCCCAAACAGCCAGAGCGCTTTACGGCTACACCATCAGGCACGTCCGCTTCAAAAGCCGCCAGCACCTTGGCCGACCCTTGCGCAGAGCAGGTTTTATTGCGACAGACCAGCACGGTTTTAGCAGCAGAGGAGTCGGTCATTGAGTAAGTAGAAAAGCTTCAACTTCAGACTTTGTAGGCATAGAAGGCTGTGCACCCGAGCGGGTAACGGCGATCGCCGAAACAGCACTCGCATAGGTAACAGCGTCCTTTAAAGCATCGTGGCTATATTCACCGTTCTCTGCAACATCCAATCGGCATAGAGCAGCCGCGAGTCCCCCATTAAACGCATCGCCAGCCGCAACGGTGTCCGTCGCTTTTACAGAGAAAGCAGGCGTAGAGAAGGATCCTTCGGCAGTCACACAAACAGAACCTAGCTCGCCTAGCTTAACAATGACGGTTTGAATCCCTTGCTGATGCAAGATTTGAGCCGCTGCGATCGCACTTTCCACATTCACTACCTCTAATCCTGTCAACAGTCCCGCCTCCGTCTGATTCGGCGTCAAAATAGAAATATGCTCGCAGAACTTATCCGACAAAGGGCCGCTAGCAGGGGCAGGATCAACCACCACCGTCAGCCCTGCCGCCCAGGCTAGCGCTGCTGCCGCCTCCACCACAGCCAGCGGAATCTCAAACTGAAGCAGCAAAACCCTAGCTTCTTGCACGCACCGAGCTAACGCCGTTAGCGCATCTTGACCCACCTCACCATTCGCACCCGGCACCACAATAATTTGATTATCTTGAGGCGCAACCGCAATCAAAGCCGTGCCCGAAGGCGTGCGATCGCTCACACTTATCGCCGAAACATCAATCTCATCCGCCGCTAGCCCTTCGCACAGCGTTTTGCCAAAGCTATCGCCCCCCACCCGACCCATCATCGTAGTTCTAGCGCCTAGCCTAGCCGCCGCTACCGCCTGATTCGCGCCCTTACCACCTGGCACGGTTGTAAAGCGATCGCCCAAAATCGTCTCGCCCGGCTTCGGCAAACGCGACACCTGCGCCACCAAATCCATATTCAGACTGCCTAAGACCACCACGTCCACACGCAAACCCTCACTATCAACCCTCTTCTATATCTAGCGGCTCATCTGACGGCTTACTCAAATCCAGCGGTGGCCGGTCAGAACTCCAGGCCCACCAAACGGTATCGCATTCGCACACATAAAACTCTTGCCACTTGCGCTTGCGCCCTTCAATAAAAACCGGCGCACGGCGATTTAGCCAAACATCTTTGGCCTCTCTACTACCTTCGCCGCAGGCCGGGCAGCCAAACGGCACCGCATGTACAGCGTCTTTAGTCCAATCGGGCGGGAACGGAGAGAAGGCGTCCATAGGGCAGAAGTAGTGAGTAATGAGCGGTAAGTGATAAATGCAGAGGTCGTTACTCCTATTATGCCGCGTATCTTTGCTGAGCGCGTTTGAGCTGTAGCCGGTGGATATCGCATCGTCAGCGCGTACTAAAATGGTTCGCCAACAGTGCCCTATAGTACTGAGTAGTACTCTAAAGAAAACATTACAGGCGGTAGCGTTCGTGAAAGCCATTACCCTGCTCGGTTCAACCGGTTCTATCGGAACTCAGACTCTGGATATTGTCGCGTCTCATCCAGACCAGTTTCGGCTAGTGGGTATTGCCGCCGGAAGTAATGTAGCGCTATTAGCCCAGCAGGTTTTACAGTTCAAGCCGGAGATTGTCGCGATTTGCGATGAGAGTAAGTTAGGGGAATTAAAAGAAGCGATCGCAGCCCTCAGCCCTCAGCCAACGATCCTCGCAGGCGAAGCAGGCATCGTAGAAGTCGCTCGTTATGGTGATGCCGAAGCCGTCGTCACCGGCATTGTTGGCTGCGCCGGATTACTCCCCACCATCGCCGCCATCAAAGCAGGCAAAGACATTGCCCTTGCCAACAAAGAAACTTTAATCGCCGGTGGGCCAGTCGTCCTCCCCCTCGCCAAAGCACACGACGTCAAGCTCCTTCCCGCCGACTCAGAACACTCTGCCATCTTTCAATGCCTGCAAGGTGTCCCCAAAGAAGGACTCAAAAGAATCTTGCTCACGGCCTCCGGCGGAGCCTTCCGCGATTGGCCCACCGAAGACCTGCCCAAAGTCACCATGGCCGACGCCATCACCCACCCCAACTGGTCGATGGGCAAAAAAATCACCGTAGATTCAGCTACCCTCATGAACAAAGGCTTAGAAGTCATCGAAGCCCACTATCTATTCGGCATGGACTACGACCATATAGATATCGTCATCCATCCGCAGAGCATCATCCACTCCCTCATAGAGCTAAAAGACACGTCAGTATTAGCGCAGCTAGGCTGGCCAGATATGCGCCTACCGCTGCTGTACGCCCTTTCCTGGCCCGAGCGCATCCACACCGACTGGGAGCCTTTAGACCTCGTAAAATCCGGCGATCTCACCTTCCGCGAACCCGACCACCAAAAGTATCCCTGCATGGACTTAGCCTACGCTGCCGGACGAGCAGGCGGCACCATGACCGCCGTCCTCAACGCCGCTAACGAACAGGCGGTCGCGCTGTTTTTAGAAGAGAAAATTCACTACTTAGATATTGCCAAGGTGATCGAAAAGGTGTGCGATCGCCACAAAAAAGACCTTAACGCAACTCCCGGCCTAGACGATATCCTCGCCGTTGACCAATGGGCACGCACCGCCGTAACAGAGCAAGTCGCGGCCACCATAGGCTAGGCGTTAGATTTAGGAATCAGGATTAGGAATTAGGTTAGACAGATTAGGCCAGTTCGATTCAACCCGTCAGGAAAAGAGTCTCGTAGCGCTGATGTAAACTATGCATTCAGCAAAATGATTTAGGCGTTAGCGCAAAAGGAGCTAGGAAGAGGATGGAATTGGCCCTGACAATTGGAGCAGTGGCGATCGCCGCAATTATATTCTTTTGGGCGCTAAGAGTCATTCGCTCAACCATCAAAGCCGCCTTTTTAACCGGTTTGTTCCTGCTGGGCCTGTGGTTGGCTTTCGGTATCGGCCCTACAGAAATTTGGGAAACCATTCGCAGCTGGTTGCCCAGTTTTTTGGTTGGAGGCAACGGCTAAATACTGAGCCTTAACCCAACGGGGCCACGTTTCTTATACCCCAACTACCCAAATCTGCCGTCGAAGTTTCATCCACTGCGAATGCTCGGGAACGCTAATAGTAAGCGTGCTATAGACAGCCATCTAAGCAGTTTACAGTTGGAAATAGAGCAGTGGGTGTAACGGCCAAAGCTTCCCCGCAAGGGCTAGAGAAAGTAAAGCAGACCATCACCAAAAAGGGATGGCGCAAAACCAGTCCGGCCTTTTCAGACGCGGCTTGTGTCAGCACGGCTACGCTCAAACGCTTCTGGCGCGGCATTCCAATCGGCATAGACAGCTTCAACGCCATTTGCCGATCGGTCAACGTCGATTTTTCACAGGTTGTAGCCCTAGAGCCACCAGAAAAAAGCGCGCGATCGCTCAGCACAAATTCCAGCAACGACTATTCTGCCAGCAAAAGCGCCTCTCGTAAAAATAGTACAAACAAAGCCCCCAACCCAAACAACAGTCTCCTTAGTAATACAACGACAGATACCCAAACAACAGATACCCAAACAACAGAAATCGATCCTAATTCGCGCCAGGGATTACGCCAATCTCTGCGCCATCAGCTCCTAAAATCGGTACGCGTTCTAGCTATTACCGGACTCACAGGCACCGGTAAAACGACACTTGCTCGCCAGCTAGCGAGCGACCTAGAAGCAAAAGGCTATCGCAGCATACATCTCACTTGTGATCTAGTAGCACCTCTCACGCTAGCTTCAGTAGTTCATGCACTTTCAAAAATTACTTCCCCAGACAGCTTCGCATTTAGCCCAGCAGGACTGCTCAATCACCTCACCTCACAAAAGTATCTCTTCCTCATCGACAGCTGCGAACACCTGCTAACAAACGACGCAAATTCAGGCTGGGGCCAGTTTCAAAGCGCTATCTGGCACTCATTCTTTCAATCTATTTTAAATGCCCCGGCCTGCAACAGCCGATTCATTCTCACATCGCAAGATATTCCTAACGCCATCAACCGCTCATGCCTACAGCAGCCCGCTCGCGGGCACATCTGCGCACTAGCCGGACTGACCGCTCTTGAGCAAGCAGCGCTCTTTCAAGCTGCAGGACTCACCGCCGACTCATCAGACTGTTTGACAAAAATTGGCCAAGCCTACGCAGGTCATCCGCTAGCCCTACAGATAATAGCCAACGACATCGCCACAAACTACCAAGGGAACGCCTCCACCTACTGGGGTACTAGCACGCCAGCTAGCCTGCACAGCCATAGCCCAGCGCTCCAATCAGCCATTCAACCTCGCCTAGTGCAAACCATCACCCGGCTAAAAAGCCAAAGCCCCGATGCCTTCGAGCTACTCTGTGCTAGCAGCCACTACACCGCGCCTCTCACGTCGCAGAGCTGGATACAGATAGCGCAAAGCATAGCGTTAGCGCCCGGTCACTACCGGAATCTACCAAATCTTCTGTGCGATCGCGCCCTCATCATCCCCACCGTCATCCAAAACCGACCCCACTTCTATCCGCATCCCCTCGTCCGCAGTCTCATGCTTACGCAAATTCACGGCACTCCCCAGACCGTACCACCACGCACTAAACAGTCCGCTCACAAAAAAGACAGCGCTTCACGAGAAAGCAGACGTTTAACCACTTAGTAAAACCACGAGGCTTCATCCCCAATTCAAATAGTGCCTGCGGAAACTTACCTAATTACGTACGGAGTACAAAACCGTATTCAAAAGTGAGCCATTATTCGCCAGCAGTTGAGCCACATTAATAAGCGTAGACGTTAGACACACTCCATATGAAAAAGTTTGCAACCACGCTAGGCGTAGCCGCACTCTCCACACTGTCGCTACTTTCCTTTTCTGCAAACGCAGAGGCCGCCGATCTTGCACTTCGCAGCGATCTACTGACCAAATTCACCACCTCTTTTGTCCAAACAGAGGGCCTCGCGTTCGACGAGCTGGCTCTGCCTAAGCTAGACGCCTCTCAGCTTTACTGGGATCAAGGCGTTGACGACGTAGAGATCTTCTTTATCAATGAAGGCGCCGGTTACAAAAACCAGCTATTCTTTAGCGCCAACGATGGCCCTATGACCAAAATCTTCGACAATATCTCTTCTACGATGAGTACGAGGCCCGAAAAAAACGGCGTATTGACGCTCGGCGAAGGCAGAAAACTCAAGAGCTTCTCCGGCCCCACTCAGCTCGCCTTCTTCCTTAAGTCCGACGGTTTCAATGGCGGCAACAACTTCTTCGGCGCTGACAGCTACACAGGGATGACAATAGACGGTCAAAAAATTAACCAGGACGACGTGTCCCACCTCATCGCCTACAATTACTTCGACGAAGTTTCGAAAGAGAACTACACTATCCTAGGCTTTGAAGATCTGTGGGGTTCTGAAGCCGATGGCTCCGACCGCGACTTCAACGACGTGGTGTTTGCCGTAAAAGGACTCACCACAAAAGCTGACCTGCCCGCAGAAACGCCCGAGCCTTCTGCACTTTTAGGCTTAGTTGGACTCGCCGCTGTCGTCGGTAGCCGCCGCCTCAAACAGAGCGCCGCCGCATAGATCTTTCCCCCACCCACAAGTATAGAAGAAGCTCATAGCATCATTTAGCTGCCATTTATCAGCTAAATGATGCTTTTTTTTGCGATGTTTTAGATCACTCACATACGATTACTCACACACGAGTAGTCGCATACATAGTGAGCATACGACTACTCGCATACATAGTGAGCATAGCTATAAGACCCTTTGTTTCCACTTTCTGACGACGAGCAACGTTCACGCTCTAAACTAGGCGACATATTTAGCAGCCATAAGTCGAACGGGCGAGAAACCGTCTTTAGACTCTGCGCTAGCTGAGTATCCGCATCCAACCCTTTAGCCGCATTGTTTTCAGCAATTACAAACCGGGGTGCAATTGGCCAGCGCTGCGCCGCGTCAGAGGCCATGAGCTGAGTCCGCACCTCCCAGGCCGTAGACATAATCTCAATGCCCACCACCACAGGCTGATCGGCAATCGTAGTATTAGTGCCAATCACCGCCGGAAAGTTAGACTCAGCCTGCACTAAATCTATAAATCGGTCAGCTTTATAGAATTTGAGATGGGAGAGATTGTTCGTAATCGTCTGAGAGCCTAAAAACCCAACGCAAACCACCGTAATGACAAAAGCTCTGCCGCTAATAAATTTTTGGATGAAAGGCAGCTTCACTTGAGAAAACCTTTGAGGCGATCGCATCTTAGCCTGCCAAAAAGGAGCTAATCCCGCACCTACCAGCACCAAAATGCTAGGAAAAAAGACAAAGCTATACCGATGTCCTCGGGTAATATCGAAGCCCAGCCCATAGCAAATGATTAGGAAGATTACATTAGCGACGATAAAAAAACCGCCGACTGCCTGAAGGCCCACCCGGAGCCGAGACTGATCGAACTGAAAGGCTAAAGCGCGCCTTAGATTGGCAATTAGCCAGGGCGCATACAAAAACAGCAGGAGTACGCAGGTAGTGGCAACAACTGCGATCGCAAACGGCCCATAGAAATTAGTAATCGGAGAGAGCACCGCATAGAGCCAGCCGGCCACCGATTGCGCAATCGGATCTACCCAGTACTTCCAGCTCGAAGGGCCAGATCGTAAAAAGCTAGACTGCGGACTGCCATAAAAGTTCAGCAGAATAGGCAGCCAAACCACCGAACCCACAAAAGTGCCAGCAGCAGCAACATAAACCCTAATCCAAGGTTTTTTCCGCCAAACAGCGCCATCGGTTCTACACTGCTTCAGCAGCAAAACCAGCAGCGTCAGCGCCTCAGCCACAATTGTAATGCCCGAGAAATAGTGCACTGAAAAGCTCACTGCATTTGCCACGATCCAACCTAACGTGGTCAGCCAGCTAGGCGCCTTGCCCTCGCTCACAGCGCGAACAGTCAGCACAAAGCAGCTCAAAGAAGCCATCACCAGCAGAATAGCCAGCGTGTAGTGACGGGCTTCTTGCGCTAGAAAAACGCCGAACGGAGAAACGGCCATCAGCGCCGCACAAAGAAGGGCAATCGCGCGATCGCGAAAGCTTGCCCAGGCCAACAAATAGATTGCCGGAACGCCCAAAGCCCCAAAAATAGCCGACAGCGCCCTAGCAGCCCACAGCGAGGCGTAGCCATCGGCGCGGGCAAAAAGCTGCATCCACGGCTGTGCCAACGCAAAGTAAGTCGGAGGATGATTGTTCTCGGCTAGCAAATATCGGGCGGCATCCCACGGTGTGGAGCCCGGCGTTACCTGCAAAGGCCGCAGAATCTGGTCAACGCTAATAATTTCGTTCAGCGGAATGAGCCGCGAAGAGTTGCCCATGCTGAACAAAATAGTAGATATTTCATCGCCCCAAGGAGCCTTCGAAGCTAGATTTGTCAGCCGAATTGCTAGCGCGATCGCACACCATACCGCCACCCAAAAGGCCGCCTTCTTCGTCCAGACGCTGGCATAGCCGATTTCATTATCTCGCTCGTCCGCCGCCTGTCCGCCCGCCATCTGCACCATCGTTCAATTTCTCTAAAGGTCTCTCTAATTTCTTTAACAGCTAGCGAGTTAGCGAGCCCTCCACGCGTCTACTCATAGGTTCCGCCCCACCCACCACCTCACGAATACGGTAGATAGGTCGGTGCTGCGACTCATGATAGGTACGCATCAGCAGCTCCGCCAGTAAGCCAAAGCTAAAAAGCTGAATGCCCGTAATAAATAGCACCACTGCCAGCATAAGCAGCGGACGCTGGCCTACGTCGGCTCGCATCACAAACTTTTCAATCGCCAGGTAGAACGCAATGACCACCCCACTTAGCAGCGACAAAATCCCAAACGAGCCAAACACATGCATTGGCCGCGTCAAAAACTTCTGCATAAAGAAAATAGTCAGCAAATCCATAATCACCCGCAGCGTTCGCCCCAGCCCATACTTACTCTGACCAAACTGCCGCGCTTGATGCCCTACCGGCACCTCCGTAATCCGCGCCCCCTCAATGTTGGCCAGAGCCGGCAAAAACCGGTGCAGCTCGCCATACAAATGCATATCACGCACCACCTCAGACCGATAGGCCTTCAGCGTACAGCCATAGTCATGCACATTCACGCCCGTCGATTTGCGAATTAGCCAGTTGGCAATCTTAGACGGAAACCGGCGAACAATCGAATCGCCCTTGTGCCGCGCCACCCGCCAGCCACTCACCAAATCGTAGCCCTCTAGCGTCTTCTCATACACCGTTGAAATATCCGCCGGGTCATTCTGCAAGTCGCCGTCTAGCGTCACAATTACGCGGCCCCTCGCCGTATCAAACCCAGCCGACATTGCTGCCGACTGACCGTAATTTCGGCGTAAAAGCACCGCGCGAAAGCCTTCCTGCGCAGCCGCCAATGATTTTAGCAGCGCCGCCGACCCATCGGTAGAGCCATCGTCTACGCAAATAAACTCGTGGCTATAGGGCAGCTCGCGCAGCACCGCGCCGACCTTATCGACTAGCAAAGGAATTGTCTCTACTTCGTTGTAGATAGGGATAACCACAGAAAGATCGGGAATAGAGTCTGACAAAGTAGCTAGCCGCCCTTGCGCATGAGTAGGTAAACGTCATCATCCCAAAGCCAGTTGGGACTACGCTGATGTGTTGTGACAATTGATTATGAAACTACCTAGACAAAAAAGTGTACCTTGCAGGCTTCTGACTGCGCTGATTTGCCGGTAGCTTGATTTACTAGTAGCTGGTTTATCAATAGCTTGATCTACCAGGGTTCAGCGACTATCCCCATCAGCGACTATTCGCACAGGAATTTTCCTGCTCCAGCAGTATTCTATGCCATTCACTTTTGCCAATCAGCCTCTAAAGAACGCACCAGCGCCCCCTCAGAAATTAGACCAAAAACCAAGCCAAAAGCAAGACCGTAGACTATTTTGGGTTTTAGCGATCACGCTTCTCACCCTCCTCATCAACCTCAACGGCTGGGGCGTTCTAGAAGCCAGCGAAGCCCGCTATGCCGAAATCAGCCGAGAAATGTTTCGCTCCGGCAACTGGCTCCATCCTGCGCTGCTCAACATTTGGCACTACCACAAACCACCAGTCACCTTCTGGCTTACCAGCCTTGGTTTTCAACTTTTTGGCGTCAACGCATTCGGCGCTCGCTTCTTCCTACAAGTTTCGCTCATCGCCCAAGGTGCCCTCATATACGGCATTGCCAAAAGGCTACTAGGCAAGTCGGCTACGAACGATTCTAGCGATCGCCTCCGCCCCCTGCTAGCCACCTTAATCTATCTATCTCTCCCACTCAGCGTCCTCGGCGCACGCAACCTCACCACCGACAGCTTTCTCACTACGCTTGTGCTAGCCACCGTCTACTGCATGAGCGCTTATTACTGTCAGCGTCAGGTTTGGGGAATCTATGGCAGCGCCATCACGATTGGAATTGGATTCTTAACCAAAGGCCCAGCTATCTTCGTGGTGCCCTTCTTCTTCTGGCTCTATCTCGTGCTGGCACGCAAGGAAAACTATCGAGTGCCTATTCGCCATCTGCTAATAGCCTGCTTGCTTTGTATCGGGCTTGGCCTCTCCTGGTACATCTGCGTTTCTAGAGAAGTTCCAGGACTCGCCGACTACTTCATCGGCAAGCAGGTTGTTGCGAGAGTCACCGACGACCAGGCATTCGATCGAGCAAAACCCTTCTGGTACTACCCACTCATCCTAGTGGGCACCACCTTGCCCTGGGGCTTTCTCTACGCAGCGACTTGGCTACGCGCTAGGAAGAACCGATTTCACAGCAAACTGCAAAGCATCGAGATCAAGCAGCTTCCGGTTTACTGGCTACTGCTGCCACTGGTAGTTTTTGAGCTATCTAGCTCAAAGCTAATGCTCTATCTGCTGCCTATCTACCCAGGCATTGCGCTAATTCTCGCCTGCGCTTTGGTAAATCTATCGCCCGCCACCCTAAAAAGCCTCACTAAACTCTTCTTTGCATTCTACGAACTGCTAGGCGCACTAGCGCTTTTCGGCGTCATCATTGCGCAGCAGCTAGGCGCTGATATTGTCGTGACTTTGCCCATGGTTGCGATCGCCCTTTTCCTCCTACTCATCCCGCCCATCGTCTGCCTGCTGATACAATCTCGCCCGCTACGAATCAGCGTTATGGCCTTCTTGTGCATCATGACAATAACGCTCTATGGCAGCTATTTCTTACAGGCCAACGAGCTGCTCATAGGCGGTACCCGTCCACTCGCTCAGTTCATCAAAGCGCAGGGCCTGCAAGACCAGCCCGTACTGGTTTACAACAAGCTATTACCCTCACTAGCCTTCAACCTAGACCGCAACATCATCACCTTAAATGATGAAGACGCAGAGCAGACAATTAGCCGAGAGACTCAGTTTCAAACCAATAACGACTGGCGAAAATATTGGGTATATTCTCGCCGACCAGAAGCGAGAGCCTATCTGCAAAAAATAGCCGAATCGCCCTCCACCTTTGTGGCTCGAGGAGAAGTTCCAGACCGCTGGAGCTGGCTGCTAAACAGCTATCCCCAGTCGAAAAGAATAGGCCGATGGACAATCTTCTATCGCCAGAGCTAGCCGCCCCAAAGCTTTACGACGAGGCCCAGAGCTTAGCCTGCGTCCAAACAGCAACGGCCCCAAGCAGCTCAGCCAATGTCCCCATCATTCGATAGCAAACTACGCTGCCGACAATAACGCCAATCGGCAAGTGTCCGATCAGCAGAGCCGTTGCTGTTGCCTCAAAAATGCCCACCCCACCCGGCGCACCCGGCACCACCAAGCCTAGTAGCCAAGCCAGACAAAACGCCGACACCAGCACGGGGCAATCTGCCAGGCGTACCGGAGCTAGCGCCATCACAACGGCAATAAAGCCGAGCGATCGCCCCAGCACAAACCCCATCTCTCCCAACAGAGGTCGGATTGGATAGCCCTCCAACTTCAGCAGACCAGACGCCTCTTTTAACGGTTCATCCGTCAGCCAGCGCAGTCTCAGCCGGCTCATCTGTGCAAGCCTAGGATTGAGCCGATTAGGATGGAGCAAGTAAAGGGCGATCGCCCACCCCACCAGCAAGCCAAAATGCCACCATAGCTCATTAAACCGAACGTTCGAGGCACTCACTGATGCAGCATTTGTACCCGGAACAACCCAGCTCAACCAGCTAAATACCGCCCCTATCCCTAACGCCGCTACCGCCATTACCAGCGGCTCTGCCACCACGCTCACAACTGACTGCCCTAAGGTGCCGCCTGACTGCTGTATTGCTCGCACCCGGCCCACAAAGTGCCAAACATTTCCCGGCAAATACTTCGCCACATTCGTCAGCAAATAAACCCGCACCGCCCAGCGCCCACCCAGCGTCAGGCCCCAGTCTTGCAGCAGCCAATGCCACACCCAGCCCGCCCAGCAGTGCGCCACCAGCGTAATCGCACCGCCCAGCACTAGCCACCGCCAGCCATCGGATCTCAGCTCTACCTGCCGAATCTCCGGCCAGTAGGCAATTAGCGTATGAACAATAAAAAACAGCGCTGCGCCCCAAACGGCCCAGCGCAAAAACTGTTTAGCCAGCTGCTTGCGGCGATCGTAATTTTCACCCGTCATATTCTCATCTCTATCTGCAGGCAAACCCCGTAAGACAGACCTAGCGCACCTAGCCTTTGGGCTGATAGCTGCTAGCGACCCGGCCAAAGCAGCGCAGCAGTTTCTGATAGCCCGCGCTAATCGGATCGCTCAAGTCAGCAATCGAGTCGAGGCCAATACCGTTGCGCCCGTGGTCTTTACCCGAACTATGAATGTACTGCCCATCGCCCAAATAAAGCGCAACATGAGACGTTCGTCTAGGCGTACCAAAAAAGACCAAATCGCCCGGCTGTAGCTCAGCTTGACTTACCCGCTCGGTAAAATCTTCCTGCTGATAAGAATCTCGCGGTAGCTGAATTCCGGCTGAGTAGAAAGCCGCCTGCACCAGGCCCGAACAGTCATAATTAGGAGCCGTCGCGCCGCCCCATAAATACTCGTTATTAACCGACATCGCCGCCCTAGCAAACGCAATCACCTGAGGCAGTCGCTGCTGAATCTCTAGATGAGTCAGAACCGGCGCTCGATAAGGCGCTTCTGTCAGGGTCAAATTGTCCGTATGAACAGCCTCTATCCAACCCAGATAGTCGTCTTTGCAAACGCGAACGCGAATGGCGCTGCGATCTTTCTCAATGTCTAAAACGCGTAGATGATGGCCTTTGTCCGCCTGCGTCACTAAACCCTGGCGAACCGGCGTGTTGTACAAATTGATGGGGCGATCGCACACATATTCCAAATTAGCTTGGCGATAAAGCTCTTCTTGCAGCTCGTCCAACGTCACCATAGCCTTACCTTTTTTTCTTCCAATCCTTGCGCACCACTTGCGATAAGTCACCATACCCTAAGAGCTACCCAGCAAGAAGCATCCGACGACCCCAATTACTAGGGATCGACCCTGAATCCAAGGTAGGCTTATCTTTAGCAAGTTTGCACAGCCCGCATAGTCGGCCAACGAGCTGTATCTTTCAGCACACCGACAGTCGCATTAGCCACGGATACCTGCTCAACATTGTTTGGCCGAACCGCAGGAAACCGCTAATGACAAACCGCCGGTTCCCACTCACACTTTCCTTTTCAAGGGTTCTATTTCTATGACAGCCACTCTCTCTTCCAGTACCCGACCCAACGCATCATTCAGCATCGACAACAGCCATCTAAAATCGCTGACCCGCATCGATATTCCCGCTAGGCTGCTGCTCGGCCCCGGCCCCTCCAACTCCGACCCCGCCGTCCTAGAAGCCATGGATCGCCAGCCCATCGGCCACCTGGATCCAGCCTATCTAGATCTGATGGACGAAGTGCAAGAGCTCATGCGCTACGCCTGGCAAACCAGCAATCGGATGACGCTACCTGTGAGCGGAACCGGCTCAGCAGCGATGGAGGCTACCCTAGCAAACTCCATCGAACCGGGCGATAAAATTCTAGTCTGCATCAACGGCTACTTTGGCCACCGTCTGGTTGATATGGCTGAGCGCTACGGCGCAGAAGTCAGCAGCATCCGGCGCGACTGGGGCGAAGTCTTCACGCTAGACGAACTGCGCAAAGCAATGGAAACCCATCGCCCGCAAATTCTAGCGATGGTTCACGCAGAAACCTCAACCGGCGCGCGTCAGCCTCTAGAAGGCGTCGGCGATTTATGCCGAGAGTTCGACTGCCTGCTGCTGCTCGATACGGTCACTAGCTTAGGTGGCGTTCCCCTATTCTTAGACAAATGGGGCGTAGATTTGGCCTATAGCTGTAGCCAAAAAGGACTGAGCTGCCCGCCCGGAAGTTCGCCCTTTACGATGAGCGATCGCGCCTTAGAAAAGCTCAGCCGCCGCAAAAGCAAAGTCGCCAACTGGTACTTAGATATGTCCTTGCTAGCCAACTACTGGGGCAAAGGTCGCACCTACCACCATACCGCCCCGGTTAACATGACCTACGCCATCCGCGAAGCCCTGCGCCTACTCGCCGACGAAGGTTTAGAGTCTAGCTGGAACCGCCACCAAACCACCGCCGAATATCTCTGGGACAACCTAGAAGAAATGGGTCTCTCTTGCCACGTACCCAAAGAATATCGCCTGCCTACGCTGACCACCGTTCGCATTCCTGAAGGCGTCGATGGCAAAGCCGTCACGACTAAGCTGATTAAAGAACACAATATGGAACTTGGCGGCGGACTTGGCGAACTCGGCGGCAAAGTATGGCGCGTTGGGCTGATGGGCTACAACTCCAGAAAAGAGAACGTAGACAAGTTCTTAAAAGCGTTTAAGCAAGTGCTTTCTGAAGTCTAGAAGCCACTCCTACTCTCTGTTGATCTTTCTGTTGATTAAGGCCACAAACAGTCTCTAAGCCTCTATAGACTCTAAGTCTCTATAGGCTCTAAGCCTTTCTAGGCTTTAGAGACTGTTTCGTATTTTCTAACCGATGGCGCAGTCAGCAACTGCATAATTTGAGTTTGATACTGTTTGAACAGCCGGTGCTGACGAGTGTCTGAATCACGATTGCTCCCCAAATTCACCTTAATCTCCGCCTGCACGGTCCCAGGGCGAGCCGTCATCACATAGATTCGCTGCGAGAGAAATACCGCCTCTTGAACGTCGTGGGTAATCATCAAAATACTGATACCTGCGCGCGCCCACAGCTCTAGTAAAAACTGTTGCATAGATTCTTTGGTCTGCACATCTAGCGCCCCAAACGGCTCATCCATTAGCAAGATCTTAGGCCGACTAGTAAGGGCACGGGCGATCGCAACTCGCTGCTTCATCCCCCCCGAAAGCTGACTGGGCAACGACTGAGAAAAGTCAGAAAGACCAACCATATCTAGATGATAAGACGCCTGCTCGCGCCGCTCTTTTTGATCCACGCCCTGCAGCTTCAGCCCAAACTCCACGTTCTTCTGCACCGTCATCCACGGGTACAGCGTGTAGTCTTGAAACACCATGCCCCGATCTGCGCCAGGCCGAATTACAGGCTGGCGGTCTACGGCAATCGTACCCGCAGTGGGTTGTTCTAACCCGGCAATCAGGCGCAGCAAGGTCGATTTTCCTGAACCCGATGCGCCGACGACGCAGACAAACTCACCCTGCTCAACCTGTAAGTTCAGATCTTCGAGAACGGTAATGGAGCCTTCAGTCGTTGCAAATTCTTTGCGCAGATTGGAGATATCTAAATGCATAAGAGAAAGCTGTATGAGAGAAGACTGTATGAAAGAAGACTGTGTGAAAGAAAGCTGTGTGAAAAAATTGATAGAGCAGTCAAGCCATATATCCTAATTATTCAACAGCCCACTTGCAGCTAACTCTTTGTATCCAAATAAGGAAGAGATCAATTAAAAAGCCCAAGACGCCCAGCACAATAATGTAGGCAAAGATTTCGTCAGTTCTAAAAAACTTTTGGGCGATCACAATGCGCTTACCTAGCCCCTCACTTGCAGCAATGACTTCTGCCACAATCAGCAGATTCCAAGCAGCAGCCATATTAATGCGAAAGGCGTCAATAATATTAGGCACGACATAAGGCGCTATCACCTGCGTGAGCGTTTGCCAGCGCGAGCCGCCCATCGTGTAGGCAGCCTCTAGCAAATGCTTAGGGACAAACTTCACCGCATCCATAATCATCAGCGTGTTGAAGAAAATTACGCCAATGAAAATGAGAGCGACTTTAGGAGATTCGTCTAATCCCAGGTAAATGATTAGCAGTGGAATAAAAGCGGTTGCAGGCATGTATCGCACAATGCCGACAATGGGTTCTAAGAGCGATCGCACAGAAGCAAACGCACCCATCGCAATCCCAACCGGAATAGAAACAATCACTGCTAAAAACACAGCAATACCCAGGCGCATCATGCTCGCTCTTAGGTCATCAAAAAAGACGCCTTGTTCTATCAGCCCTAAAAACGCCTGAGCAACCTCAACTGGCGAAGGTAAGAACTTAGAGGGCACGACGTTGATCGCAGATACCAGCCACCACAGCGCTAAAGGAACCACTAGAGAAAGAACCCGCAGACTCCAGTCTAACTTGGCCGGAATCGGCTCGCCCATTCGCCAAAATACATTGGGTTTTGAACGGTTGCGATCGCGACTTACCACCTGGCCCACCAAAGGCACAAAGCTGTTGGATTCCATTAAAAAAATCTCCTATATGCTCTCTATCCTACAGATGATGAATAGAGAACATTGATAGCTAGGCTACTGTTTGGTAAGCCATATCTGCGGAGTCTAGCGGCTAGTTCATGCTACTGAGCCGCCGCATACGCCTTCACAAATTGGTCATCCAAAATCGGCGCAAGATCCGGCGCTTCAGGAATAAAACCAACGCCAACCATAAACTCCGCCATGCTCTTAGCCGCAGCAGACATGTACTTAATGTCGGTGCCCTCGCTAAAAGCCTCAAGATTCTCTTCAATCGTGAAAATCCGAGTCCCTCCTTCTAGCTGCGTTAGCTCTTCAGGCGTAATGCCAGCCCGCTTTGCCATAATCTCATTAGCACGGTCTGGGTTTTCTTCCATAAAGGCCAGCGTATCAAACCAGGTTTTAACAATAGCCTGCACGTCTTCTGGCCGTTCATCGACCATAGTTTGGCTCATCACCAACAGATCGGGAATCGCGCCCGGAAAATCAGCAGAAGTCACCAGTTCCTTACTGCCCTCTCTCGTTAGCGCCGTTAGCCAAAAAGGCGGAAACGCGCCCACAGCATCGACTTGCCCAGCGGCAAAAGCCGCCGCCGCCGCGCCCGTCTCTAGGGGAACAATCTCAACGTCTTCTCTAGAAAGACCTTTATCTTGCAGGGCCAAAGAAAGCAAATAGTCGTCCACAACACCTTCTTCTACAGCAACCTTCTTTCCCTTAAGATCTTCAACAGTGTTGATATCTTCGGTAACAATAATCTTGTCATTGCCCGCAGAGTTATCGTTTACCAGCACAGCCACTTCACCGTTAACCGCCTCTCCCGCAAAAGAAATAGTATCGTTTAGGGTTTGACAGTTGCCGTCTAGCTGCCCTGCGGCTAACGCTTCCATCGATTCGCTGTAGCCGTCAAACCACTTCATTTCTACGTTGACGTTGTTAGCCGCAAACAAACCTTCTTCTTCGGCGATCGCCCAAGGCCACCAGCCCGGCCAGTTGCTGTAACCTATCACAATCGGTTCGCCGCTGAGCGCAGCATCGCTATTCGCAGCCCCGTCACTAGCAGAGTCGCCCCCCGTAGAACCACAGCCAACTGTAAAAAACAGCGAGCAGATAAACGCAAGGCAAAGCGAAGCAAGTTGTCGTCTTTTCATGAAAGTTTAGAAGAAGTGAGTGCCCTGTACAGACCAGTTAGATACCAGCAGGTCAGGAGAAAACAAATTAAAAAATATACCCTTAACGCAGAGCGATCTTAGTGAGTAAAACTAAGTCAACGGGCTTCAACCGTCAAGATTCTAATGACGAGAATCTCGACCGATAAACCACAAGCTCATGTCAGACTTAGTCCATGAAGCAAGCGCAGCCACTGAACAGCGACGCATATGTCCGCCACGCCCGCGAAGTTCTCTTTCGAAGTCTAATAGGTCTCAAAAAAAGCATGTTATTAAAACCGCCGTAGAGCGGTCGAATGAAGGTCTTAGTAGGGGTAAATCGAGCAGTCGTAGCAGCGCGATTTCAAACAGATGCGATCCCTTAACTTGTAGACAACGCAGCTCAATCAGGAGAAGCCAAACAGACTATACCGAGGCCACCGCTCTTTCAGCAGAAGACTGTTGAGACGGCTTATTGTTGAGAGGACTTCGCTAAAGCACACTGCGCCCTCAGCCAGTCCAACCAGTGCCTCCAAACCTTCACCGGTTTTAGCCGACATAGTAATAATCGTGACCTCAGAGTTTAGCTGCCTAGCGTTGGCAATTATCCGGTCGATATCAACATCCAAATAAGGAGCCAAATCGGTTTTCGTAATCAGCAGACAGTCTGCCTCACGAAACATAATCGGGTACTTCAGCGGCTTGTCTTCTCCCTCGGTAATGCTCAGCAGCGCCACTTTGGCATGTTCGCCCACCTCAAATTCGGCAGGACATACCAAGTTGCCAACGTTCTCTACAAACATCAAGTCGAACGAATGGGGCGATCGCCCCTGTTCAACTTGCGCCTGCTCAAACTGATGCAGTCCGCCAGCCACCATCTTCGAATCCAAATGGCAAGATCGCCCGGTATTAATCGCTACAACCGGCACTCCGTACTGACGCAACCGGTCAGCGTCTAACTGAGTCGTCATATCGCCTTCAATCACCGCCATCTGGAGTTCAGAGTTCAGTAGCGCTAGCGTTTTTTCTAGGAGCTGAGTTTTGCCAGCCCCCGGACTACTCATTAAATTTATACAGGTTATGCCCCATCCGTCTAGGCGATCGCGGTTCTCATCTGCCCCATGCTGGTTAGCATGCAGCAAATTCATCTCTAAAGCAGCGTCAAAAGTTTGGTGCATAAGCTCTCTTACTTAAAAATTACTCGAAAATTACGCCTACGGCGCGATCGCTGCTCCTACCGCCCGCTTATCGCCCGCTCAGACTGAGGATCTCGCTGCGAAAACTCAACCCGCTCAATTTTCAGCTCGCGCCCCGAGCGAATATCGTCCATCGGCGACTGGCAGACCGAGCAGGCATACTGCGCCCCCATCTCTGGCCGATACTCCTGCTGGCAGCTGTGGCAAAACGCAATTAGCGGCGTCTCCTTAATTACTCAGTTCAGCCTCACTCAAAAAAGTACCTTGCGTCTGCGCGGTAAACGCAAACTGCAGTCCCTGCTGGCTCTACGCAGGTAAACGCGCCTACCGTCAGGTGCACCTTCTCTACCGCCGGATGCCCCGGCTGTTCGGCCAGCCAATCTTTCACAGTAAAAATCAGCGCCTTCGTCATATCGGTTTCATGCATCAGCCGCCTACCTCCAATCGCTGCCTAGCGACATATTGGCCGCTTCATGAATGTAATCTGGCCGACTGCGAGGCAGCTGCCCAGAGAGCACCAAATGCGCCATCGTGTCACAAATTACGCGAGCCGCCATCAAAGAGGTCATATCGCTGACGTCGTAAGGAGGCGAAACTTCCACCACCTCCAAGCCGCAGACCGGCACTTTCTCAACGATTTTGCCCAGCAGATAAAGCGCTTCGCGAGGCAATAATCCACCCGGCTCTGGCCAGCCCGTTCCTGGCACAAATCCAGCATCTATACAGTCAATATCAAAGCTGATATAAACGCAGTCGGTGCCGTCCATCGCCCTTTCTACAGCGAAGTCTACCGCAGCGTCTAACCCCATCTCTGTAATGTCTGTAACCGTCAGAATATTCGTCGCCCGCTCGCGGCAAACCTTGACGCCAGGGCGAGGCACCTGCCAGCCACCAATGCCTAGCTGCACTAAATTTTTTGCCGGTGCATTTTCCATGTTCGTAGCATGGAACCACGGACAGGTATGCATCCGTTCATCCAAATCTGTCTCTTGCGTATCTACATGGCGATCGAAATGGATGATCCCCACTTTTTTATCGCCTAAGTGGCGACAAACCCCGCGCAGCGTCGGGAACCCAATCGAGTGGTCGCCGCCCAAGATAATCGGAAACGCACCCGAGGCAAACACATGCGCTACCCCCTTAGAGATCTGGTCAAAAGATTTCTCATTGTTAGCTGGGATGGTAAACACATCACCCACATCACACATCGTGATTTGCTCGCGCAGATCCACGCCTAGCTCGAAGTTGTAGGGCGTATACAGCGCAGAAATGCGGCGAATCCCCTGCGGGCCAAAGCGCGTACCCGGACGATAGGTTGTCCCCGAGTCGTGCGGAACGCCCATAATCGCCACATCGTAATTACCGACCTTGCGCACGTCCTCTAGGTAGGGCGCTTTCATAAAAGTAGTAATGCCCGCATAGTGTGGCAGCTCGCCCCGAGAGAAGGTGGGAATAGTGCGATCGCGAATACTCTCAGCGGCCTCCAGGCCAAACTCCAGACCTCTATCAACTTCCTGCTGCCAGCCAGTCATCGGCAGCCTAGCTTCTTTCTCTAGCGCGTAGTCGGCTTCAGTTCGAGAGGGATTCTGATCCGGACTTTGAAAAGTGGGTTGCTCAGGCATTACACAGCGGCCACAATCTATGGCAAATAAGGTAAGACACCGTTCTTAAAGAGAGAAATTAAGAGAAGAATTAAATTTGTGCCACAACGACAATACTAAAAAACCATCCCCGGTGAAACTAAATCTTTCGACACAACAAAATCTAACCAAAATCTAACAGCGAGATTCTCCTTCTACCCGAAAATATCTCTACACTAGAAGCAGCCCCACCTACTTTTTTCGATTTCCATGCTGCTCAAAGCCGACCAAAGAGACAAACTCGACCCCTCCGACGACAAGCTATTTTACAATTCACCCCGCTTTGTCACGCATGTAGATGAAGGCTTTATCGCCCTTTTGACACGGCTATATCGCGATCGCATCCCCCCCAACAGCCGCGTTTTCGACATGATGAGCAGTTGGGTTTCGCACCTGCCCTCAGACGTTAAATACGCGCATATAGAAGGCCATGGACTCAACGACGAAGAACTAGCGAGAAACAAGCAGCTAAACCATTATTTTGTTCAAAACCTGAACGAAAACCAAACATTTCCACTAAAAGATTGTTCTTTTGACGCCGTGGTCAATACAGTTTCTGTTCAATATTTACAATATCCAGAACAGATTTTTGCCGAGGTATACCGGGTGCTAAAGCCAGGCGGCATTGCGATTTTTAGCTTCTCTAATCGCATGTTTCATCAAAAGGCGATCGCCGCCTGGCGAGACACCAGCGAAGCCAGCCGAGTTCAGCTCGTAAAAAGCTACTTCGAATCCGTTCCCGGCTTTGGCAACATCGAAACCATAGTGCAAAAGTCAGAGACGCCCGCCTTCTTACAGATGATGGGCATGGGTGGAAACGATCCGTTTTACGCAGTCATCGCCGAGCGAATGCAGCCGTTAACTTAAGGCATAGCAAGGATTGAGGCATAGCAAGGATAATTTTGTTCTGAGCTTCAGTTCAATCCGTCAAAATCAAAGACACCATCTCGGCCTGAAGATCGGCAGTGAGTTGTGCGATCGCCCCTCTCCGCTTCTGCTTATAGTCACCCAACCGTACCCCCGCATCGATCGGCTGCCCCACCGTCACAATTGCCTTTTGCAATCCTAGCTGCGGACGACTCGGCGAGTCGCCTTTCAGCTTCGCCACCATATCGCGCAGCAGCAGCAGGGTCTCCGCAAACCGATCCACACTCGGACACTCCTTCACATAGCGGCCTGTTACCGCCACAAAACTCTCCATCAGCCGCATGTGCCACATCCGCAAATCAGCCTCTTCGGCCACCCGATTCGCTAAACCTAGCTCCACCGCCGACAAAATTGGCGTATCTTCTCTATAAATTCGATCCCAACCCGCCTGCTCTAGCTTGCGACAGCGGTCGATTACACTGCCCTTCGCCCGCAGCCCAAAATAGCTCTCAGCCACCCGCAAAGACTTATCCATCAGCGCACTCAATCGCTCCGCAAGCTGAGAATTGAGCCCTAGCGCCCCATCCGGCTCCTCAAAACTCACGCGATAAAAATTCGCATAATACCCTTCCATCAGCGTCAGCAAATGCTCCGCCAGCCGATACAGCCGGCTATACAGATCAATATGCTCCGCGCCAACACCCGATTGAACCGACTGACTTTTCTCAAACTGCCGACGCAGCACCTGCAGCGCTTCCGCACTCGGATAGCCAATACCGCAATCTGTCTCCAGCTGACTCATCAGCTCAGCCAACTGCTTCCAGGGCGGCGTCACATAGCGATACTGAATGCCAATCGGCAAAACAACAACAGACTCATCTCGCCCTTGATCCGCCATATCTTCCGCACACCAGAAGGCAAGCTGCGCAATCCCTGGCTCTAGCGGACTCACAATCTCGTTATGCCCGTTATTGCCGCCCTCTGGCGCAGCAGCCAGCGGCAGTTCGCCATCGCAAAACAGCCTTCGCGCCGTCTTCAGCGCCAGCAAATCTAACTTACCGCGCTGAATGGGAATACCGCCTAGCCGAGAGAACACGCCGCCCAAATAGCTACCGGCCCATAGTGGGATTCCCCGGTCGTACAGAAAGTGCGAATGCGCCGTACCAATATTTAGCTGCTGCTCCCTAGCAGCTTGAGGCAAATCCCGCCAAAGCAGATGACTCAAGACGTAAGGATCGACCGAATTCGGATGGCGAAAAGCCAGCAGCAGCCGAGTCTTACCCAAATTGAACGCTTCGTAAAGCTGCGCTAGCGTTTCCACATTGCGAGCTTCTACTTCGACAATATCCGTCTGCCACGCCGTCCAAGCGGGCATCAGCGGCCGCATCATGCGTCGAAACCAGGGGCTGTATCTAGGCGGAATAAAATCGAGAGCAGGTTGAGCGTGAGTCATAGCAGAAGTCATGCAGCAGACGTTATCAGTGATAAAAAGAATGAATGCGACCTTTATATCAGCTTGCCCTGCTACATCGTGCCTCGCATAGTTTGTCTGCTCATTTGGCACAGAGCCTGGCCGCAAAGACCACCCTAGAAATCATTGTCAAAGCCGCCACCAAGCACTCGAAGAACACTAAGCCCGTTGATACTGCGTTCCGCCTGCAACCTGCGCCACCAAGCCTAATATTTCTAGCTGGGTCAATGCACCTAGCACTTCGCCCACATTCGTTTGCGCCAAAGGCACAATCTGATCTAACGGCACCGGCTCTATCGAAACAGCATCGAGCACCTTCTTTAAAAGCGGAGACAGCTCAGGAACTGGAACTGGTTGTAGTGGAGTTAATTTCTCAGGAAGGGAAAGCGCCTCAGCAAACGCTCCCTCAGGCAAAATTGCAGCATTATCTTCCCCATCCCATCCGCAATTTCCGTCCGCTAGCGCCGGTCTTACCACATTCACGGGTGGCAAAGCCGCCAAAGCGTCTACTAGCGCTTGCTTGCCCAAAATCATTTGCGCACCCTGACTAATCACTTGCAGACAGCCCAATCCTTTCTCATTATCCAAGCTGCAGGGCAACGCATACACCTCCCGGCAATAGTCATTGGCTAGCCTCGCGGTAATCAAAGCGCCAGACTTCACCGGCGCTTCCATCACCAAAGTCGCCCGGCTGAGCCCCGCAATAATGCGATTGCGCTGCGGAAAATGCTTCCGATCTGGCCCGGTTCCATCCGGGTACTCGCTGAGCACCAAACCCTGCTCAACAATCTGCCGGTGCAGTCCAACATTCTGCGCCGGATAAACTCTATCGACCCCTGTCCCCACTACCGCAACCGTCAAGCCGCCTGCTTGCAAACAGCTCTCGTGCGAATAGGTGTCAATGCCCTGCGCCAAACCCGAGACAATGACCGCACCTTCTTGCGCCAGTCGCGCGGCTAGGCTGTGTGTCCAGCGTTTGCCATAAGCAGAGGGCGATCGCGTCCCCACAATCCCCACGCTCAAACGGCCCAGATTATTTAGCCTCAAATCCCCGTGGTAATAAAGCACTGGCGGCGGGTCATTAATCGCAAATAGCAGCGCCGGATAGTCCGCATCAGCAGGCGTCCAAAACGCCTTATTTTCCTTCTCATGCTGAGCTAGCAGCGCCTCCGGATTCAGCTGAGGCCGCTGCGCCGCAATCCGCTCCGCAATCAGCAGCCCAATTCCATCTACCGCCAGCAGATCACCCGCAGAGGCCCGCCAGGCCACCGCGAGCGATCCAAAATGCTCCCACAGCCGCTTAATCGCCACCGGCCCCACCTGTTTAACCTTCGACCACGCCAGCCAATAAGCTCTTTCTGTTACCAAGATTTATGACCTGTTACCTCAAGGTTCATAGTTCCCACTGGTTAATGGAGAACCAAATGGACTAAACAACTCAATCGCGCTGTGCCTTTGCGGTAAGATTTAGCCCAGTAGATGAAATGATGACGGAATTCTAGGAGCGATCGCGTGCCCACCCAAAACCAGCTAAAAGCCCTCATCTTCGACGTAGACGGCACCCTAGCCGAAACCGAACGCGACGGCCATCGCCCTGCCTTCAACCAGGCATTTTCAGATGCCAAACTAGACTGGCATTGGTCAGAAGAACGCTATGGAGAACTGCTCGAAATCTCAGGTGGTAAAGAGCGAATTCGCGCCTTCGTACAGCAGTCTCAGCCCCACTTCAAGCTGCCAGATCAGTTTACAGATCTAACGGCATTCATCAAGCACCTCCACGCCACCAAAACTAAGTACTACAAGCAGTATGCAGCAGAAGGAAAAATTCCCCTGCGCCCAGGAGTAGAGCGGCTGCTCAATGAGGCTAGAGAAAAAGGAGTGAGACTGGCGATCGCCACCACCACCACCCCCGCCAACGTCCAAGCCCTGCTAGAAAACACCCTCGGCCCAAAAAGCCTTAACTGGTTCGAAGTCATCGCCGCCGGCGACATGGTGCCCCACAAAAAGCCCGCCCCCGACATCTTCGAATACGCCCTCAAGCATCTAGATCTTCCCGCAGAAAACTGTCTGGGATTCGAAGATACTAACAACGGCCTGCTATCGGCTACGCAAACCGGCCTCAAGACCATCGTCACCGTCAACGACTACACCCGAGCGCAAGACTTCTCAAAAGCCACGCTCGTCATTAGCGACTTTGGCGAACCCAACGCACCTTTCAAGGTGCTAGCAGGCGATGCCCATAATGCTCAGTACTTTGACATCAATTTAGCGAGGGCTATTTGCGAAGCGTAGAAATCGCCCAGCCACCTATCTGGCGCTGCCCGCCCGGTAGATACCAAACGCCTGCCAGAACATGTACAGCGCCAGCACAACCAGCATTATTCTAAAGAGCTGAGTCACCGTGCGATCGCTCAGCTTCGGCAGATAACGAGTACTCACCTGTACGCCAATTAGCCCCCCAAGACCCAGCAGCAGCCCAGCCGAGAAGCTAATGTTACCGCTCAGCGCGTGCCCGGTGCAGGCCGAAATAGACGTAATCACAATCACGCCCAGGCTAGTACGCACCGCCGTTTTAATATCTTCACCTAACAGCAGAATTTGCAGCGGCACTAAAATAACGCCGCCGCCCACGCCAAACAAACCGGCCATCAAACCCGCAATAGATCCCGTGATCAACCGCGCTACTAGCGGACTAATCGCCGGGCCCGAAGCCATCCTAGGCTCTCTAAACTGCGCCGTCCGAATCACCCTTTTCTTCAGTGAGACCAAGTAGAGATTACACAGCAGCAGCAGGCCAAACCCAACTAGCAACAGGTAAGGCGGCAAATAACCTCCAATCGTAGCCCCCAAAAAAGCAGTCACCACCGCCGGGCCCGCTAGCAGCAGCACCTGCCGTATCTTCAAAAACCCCATGCGCCAGTTCTGCAAGCTACCCGCGCTAGAGGTCACTAATATCGCCAGCGAACTAGTCGCCGTCGCCTCAACTGGAGCAAACCCAAACTGCACCAGCACCGGCACTAGCAGCGTTCCACCCCCAATGCCCAAGAAACCGGCCAAAATGCCAGAAACCAGCCCCGTTGATAATAAAAATAAGAGACTAACTGCGTCGAATGGCACCTTTCACCTGCAAAACGTCGATTAGCAAAATGTCGATTAAAAGCTATCCGCCCAACTAAGACAAAATTGGGTCGAGATCTATGTACTCCTCAATAGTAGTCGCCAAGCTGTTCAACATACTGTCGCGCTGCTCACGATAGTTGGCAATGCCAGTCGGCATTGACTTTAGCCCTCTCTGCTGCCGCAACCGGTTTAGCCAAGCCCGTCGCCAAGGCCCATTATCAAAAATACCGTGTAAATAAGTTCCCCATACCGACTGGGCCTCATCGACAATTCCCAAAGAGCGATCGTCAAAAATAGGCATAAAAGTATTCTCAGCCTCGCCCTCACTCGGCATCACCAGTTGAGTCCGCCCTTGGTGAATCTCATAGCCAACCACCGGCAGTCCCTCCTGTGGATACTTCGAGCTAACGGTACGCTGTCGCGCCACCTTTTGCTGAGTAATCACCGTTCTAAGCGGCAGTAGCCCTAGCCCATCAAAGCGACCTTCTTGCCCCTCCAACCCTTCTGGATCGGCTAGCATTTGGCCCATAATTTGAAAGCCTCCACAGATGCCCATTACCGTGCCACCCGCTGCCGCATAGCTGCTAATCGCCTCAGCCATTCCAGAACGCTGAAGCACTAGCAGGTCAGCAATCGTCGTTTTAGTGCCTGGTAAAATCACCGCATCCGGATAGCCCAAATCGTCCTTCGGCGTCAGGTACTTCACGTTTACCGAAGGCTCTGCTTCTAGCGCATCAAAGTCAGTAAAGTTAGAGATATGCGGCAAGCGAATCACCGCCACCGTAATCTCAGCTTGAGACTTTACAGCCGGACGCTCTAGCAGCGAGAGCGAATCTTCAGCCGGAAACGCTTCATTGATCCAAGGAATCACGCCAATAACCGGGATGCCCGTGCGCTTCTCTAGCCACTCAATCCCTGGCTGAAGAATCGTCCGCTGCCCGCGAAACTTATTGATCACAATTCCTTTTATCAAAGCCCGCTCTTCCGGCTCTAGCAATTCCAGCGTCCCGACAATGTGAGCAAACACGCCGCCGCGCTCAATATCAGCAATCAAAATAGTCGGTGCCTGAAGGTGCAAAGCAATTCGCATATTCGCTAAATCGCGGTGCTTCAAGTTGATCTCAGCCGGACTCCCGGCCCCTTCGCAAACGAGCAGATCAAACTCCTGTCCTAAGCGCGCCAGGCTTTCTTGAATTGCTTGCCAACCCGTAGAAAAGAATTCTTCGTAGTATTTTTGCGCTGTCGTGTATCCAATCGCTCGACCTTTTAAAATCACCTGAGAGGTCTGATCCCCCTGCGGCTTCAGCAAAATTGGATTCATCTCAGCCTGCGGTGGCACGCCCGCCGCCCATGCCTGTACTGCCTGCGCATAGCCAATTTCAGCCCCGGTCGTACTTACATACGAGTTCAGCGCCATATTCTGTCCTTTAAAGGGAGCCACTCGCCATCCCCGACGGCTCAAAATTCGGCAAAGCGCGGTTACCAGCATCGATTTGCCCGCATGAGATGTGGTTCCCACCACCATTATTGACTTCACCAATTGCTCTCCCTCTAAAGGCTTAAACTAAACGATTGATTTGAATGATTGAGCTTAATCCTCAATCATAGGACCCAGGCGTAAAACCCAGACGCAGCACCCAACATCAGCGCTTACATCTGTCTGCCTTCAACCTATTGTCCTAAATTTTTTAAATAACAATTTAACAATAGACTTCATACATCCCTCACATTACCCAAACTTGGCAGACATGAGGCGTCCACAGTTCGCTAAGTCTTAGCTTACTATCCCAGCCAGTCAGGAATACGTAACCGCCGGATCAATCCGTTTTTTATATAGTCCATTAGTCCAGTGCGATTGTCCGGACAGCCCTGAACTCGCCATCGCTCCACAATCTGTCGTCCTAGCGGCGTCAGCCTGAAGCTATCGGTCAGTCCTTGGCCATCAACCTCGCGGCGCAATAGCCCAACATCAGCTAACCATACCAGCTCTCTCTCTGCGCTCACTTCAGACAGCGGCCTGCGAGTGTAGCCCTTAAGCATCCCACTATCCTCGGCAATAGTCGGCACGCTAACGCTATCCGAACGCATCTCGGCCAGGAGCTTCAGGTAAAAAGGAGAGCTTTCAACGGCGCGCTGCGCTCTACGCACAACGCGCTCGGAATATTGCATCGCCCGAGGCTCGCTTACCGACGACGTATCAGCTTGAGGCAGGCCCTGCTCGGACGGCTCTGCGCGATCGCCCAAAGAAGTATCTATAGCATCGCGATTAGAAGACATTGCCATTAAAAATTGAGCCAGTACCACCATCTCATCATAGCGCCGTAATCATCTCAGCAGATATAGCTGTCGCAGCTTCTCCGATAGCACCAAACCCACAAAAGGAAGCCCATCTAGCAAATACCGTCTCCACAGTCGCCTAGGCTCGCAAAGCAAACGGTAAAGCCACTCCAAGCCCAGCTCGCTAACAAACTTAGGCGCTCTAGGTTTTGCACCCGCTTCAAAATCCACCGTCGCCCCAATCGCCATAAAAATGTCAACACTCGGCAAACGGTCTCGATAGGTGGCAATCCATCGCTCCTGCTTAGGCGCACCCAGGCAAACCGCCACTACGTTTGCAGGCGAGTTTTCCAGCAGCGACAAAATCTTTTTACACTCTTCTATATCCTGCTCAAAATCGTAAGGCGGTGAATATTCACCGACTACAATCTGCCGACCAATACGAGCATTGATTCGCCTTTGCGCTTCGCTAGCAACCCCTTTAGCGCCACCTAGCAAAAATATCTTCATCTCATCGTTGTGCCGATGATAGTCGCAAAACCAGGGAAACAAATCAGACCCGGATAGTTTCGCCTTAAGCGGTTTACCTAAAAATCTAGCGGCATAGATTAAAACTTGGCTATCACAAACTCTGTAGTCAGCGGTTTGATAGATCGAGACGAAATCGCGATCGCGCCGCAGCCTCATTAAATGATTGACGTTAGGGGTAAATACCACCCCCCGCTTCAGCTTAGAAAGCAGCTCCAGCTTCGAAACATTGTCAAAATCTATGCCCAGCAAATTAATTTTGGGAAAAGCATGTCGACCGATTTTTTGCGAACGTGCAGCGGTTGCGACGCCCCTACGCGCAGAGCTATAGGAGCTAAGCGGTGAGTGCGTACGCTTTGGGCGATTTATTAGCCGATTCACATAAGCTGCTCTTAAACTCGCCGTTGTGCTCACCGCTTCATCCGCCGCTGTACGCCGGTAAAACTTCTCCTGCAAAGCGTCATACGATTGCCTCGAAGCCTCAGAAGCACCTTCAGGAATTGGGTTGGTCGCAGATGCGCTACTTGTAGAAATTGCCAACGTATTTTCCACCGGCGAAGATTGATCGGACTGAGGATAAGTCATAGTCGAGTGAAGCAGCTTCAAGGGGTAAAAGTAGTCATCAGATACAGACAATGAACGATGCTGACATGCAGGCAGTTACGGACATTGAGGATTAAGCCTCAAAGCGTTCTAATTAGCAGCCCGAGAAGCAGTGAAGGTTAAGTTGCCACCGAGGCAAACGGTTGCTAGGCAAGCGATTTTCCAACCGGATGCATGCCTTAGCAACCGCTCTACATAGATGTTCTAGACGGGGTACTTTTCATAGAAGTTCCGGCTGCCCAGTTGTGCGATTGAATACAGAGAGCGGCTCAAAGCGATTTGTAGGTAAGCGTTCCATAACTTCAAAGAATATTGATAAGACTTTCCTATCTATGAAGTAAAGATGAAGAAGCTTTGATGCGATGCGGACTGAGTTCGACTAATCCACATTGCATCACTGCAAAAAAAGCGAAAACCTGACTCAGCACCTCAACAGTTAGTCACGCACAGACACAGCAAAAAGCCGACATAGCATTTGCTATGTCGGCCTCTCAACTTATTTTCAATCAAAACAACTGCTCGACAACTCCTCAAAGGCGTCTCTCGCAATTGTTTTTCTAAACTGGGGTGCTAGGATTCGAACCTAGGAATGGCGAGACCAAAACCCGCTGCCTTACCACTTGGCGACACCCCAACGCTTTCGCTTGAGTATTCTATCATCAGCAGACGCAATTTACGCCCGAGCCAGTCAGATATTTCTAAAACGCGCCAGCATTACTCTTTTAGCAGAGCTATTCAGCCAAAGAACGCCCCCGCCAAGTCCAGCCCCAGCCCGTTTCTGTCTTTACCCAAGAAGCCAAACAAATAGCGCTGATAATACCGCCAGCTAGCCAGCCTAACCAGATGTACTTTGGCGGTAGCGCCACAATGCGAGCTGATTCCACCCGTCCGTAAATCTGTACAGCCACGGCTAGCCCAGCAGTCAGCATGAGCCAAATCGCTAAAGGCCGATGCGTCAGCACGCCAGCAGTGCCTGCGAACAAACCTAACCAAGGCACCACAAATATCAGAGACACTGCCCCTGCCGCAGCCAAGGTCAAAAAAGCGTTGCGCCCAGCTGCAATATGAAAGTTCTTTGTCCAGCCCTCCCACAAATCGCCAAAGGAACGGTACATCTGCACCTTGGCCACGTCTAAGCCGATTACGTAGCGCAGGGTTAGCCCGTTAGTCTTAATCAGCCTAGCTAACGCAAAGTCTTCTACCGTATCGGTCGCCACCGCTGCGTGCGTCCCAATCTTCTCGTAGGCAGCCCGGTGAAACAGCATAAACGGCCCAGCCGCCGCCGTCTTGTCCAACTGATCAGGATCGTTTACCCCTTCAAAACTAAACCCCACGGCAATTAGCATCGCCATAATCGGTTGAATCAGCCATTCCGCAAAGCAGCCGCAGATAATTCTAGGCGCGCAGCTCAGCAGATCGGTATGGTAGGTTTGCGCGTTGGCCAGCGATCGCGCGATCGCCCAAGGCTCCAATCTCACATCCGTATCTACAAACAGCAAATACTCGCCCGTAGCGCGTTTAGCCGCCTGCATACAGGCCCAGTTCTTTCCCCGCCAGGCTTTATCTACGGGTCTAGGTGGCACCGTAAAAACGGTCACCCGATCATCGGCTTCGGCCACCACCGCCGCTAATGCCAGCGTTTCATCCGTCGATTCATCGTCGGCCACAATCACCTGCATAGCCGCAGAACCAGGCCATTCATTCTCCAAAATAGCCGTCAAACAGTCCGTAATATTAGCTGCTTCGTTATAGGCCGGAACCACCACGGTAATCGTCGGTAAGGCGGCGCTATCGTCTTCTATTAGATCCAAACGAGGCGCACTGCGAGTAGAAACCTGAAACTGGCGGTAAAATTCTGCGTTAGCGACCAAACTAACCAGTGCGATCGCCGTGCCCATCGCCCAAGGCTCGTGCCACAGCTCGCTCAAACTATCAATCGGCAGCTTTGCCAGCATCGTCAGCATAGTCAAGTTCTAGACAATCCACTTTTTCCTTCACCCGTCCAGCCTAGTTTAAACTGAAGGGCATGTTCCTCAAACATCTTCACCTTCAGCACTTTCGTAACTACCGCAGCCAGTCTGTAGCCTTCGACGCATCCAAAACGATTGTGCTAGGCGACAACGCCCAGGGAAAGTCCAACCTGCTAGAAGCCGTAGAGTTACTGGCCACGCTCAAGTCCCATCGCACCAGTCGCGATCGCGATCTGGTCCAAGAAGGCGAAAAAGCTGGCAGCATCAAAGCCCAGCTACGCAGAGAAATGGGGCCGACAGAACTGAGCCTAGTGCTGAGAAATGGCAGTCGGCGAACGGCCATCTTAAATGGAGAAACCCTAAGACGGCAGCAAGACTTCCTCGGCCACCTCAACGCCGTTCAGTTCTCTAGCCTAGATCTAGAGCTGGTACGCGGCGGCCCTGGCGAACGGCGGCTCTGGCTAGACACGCTGCTGATTCAGCTAGAACCGCTCTATGCCTATATCTTTCAACAATACAACCAGGTACTCAAGCAGCGAAACGCTTTCATCAAGCAGCAAACTGCGCAGGACGACGCTAGCCCAGCCCAGATTGATCCCACCCAAATGGCCCTTTGGGATGCACAGCTCGCCACCGCGGGTACGCGCGTTATTCGGCGGCGATCGCGCGTCGTAGAAAGGCTCACCCCGCTCGCCGCCGCCTGGCATCAATCCATCAGCGGCCATTCGGAACAGCTCGCCATCACTTACTTACCCAACGTTTTGCCTAGCGAAGACCCCGCAGACAAAGACAATCCTCAGTCTATTCAGCAGCGGTTTTTAGAGAAAATAAGCGATCGCGCCATCGCCGAATACCACCAGCGCACTTCTCTCGTCGGCCCTCACCGAGACGACGTAGAATTTGTCATCAATCAAACGCCCGCCCGTCAATACGGCTCGCAAGGTCAGCAGCGCACCCTAGTACTCGCGCTAAAGCTCGCAGAATTAGAACTCATCGAGTCAGTCATCGGCGAGCCACCCCTACTGCTATTAGACGACGTACTCGCAGAACTAGATCTCAAGCGACAAAACCAGCTCTTAGAGACCATTCAAGACCGCTTTCAAACCATTATCACCACCACGCATCTAGGATCTTTCGACGCCAGTTGGATCAAAGAATCGCAGATTCTAACGGTAGAGAACGGAGGCTTAATCAGTCAAGACTAAGCCTCCTACAGAACATCGATCCTAAGCCTTCGAAAGCTTGTTCAAAGTGCGATCTAACAGCGTCAGCGCCTCATCAACTTCAGCTTCAGTGACAATCAGCGGCGGCACCATACGCACCACCTGTGCGCCTGCCGGAATCACCAGCAAGCCTTCAGCCAGCGCTGCCTTGACAATATCTAGCGCCACAGTGCCGCTATCGGCATTCAGCACCAACCCATTTAGCAAACCCCAACCGCGTACGCCCGTGCAAAGGTCTGGGTACTTCTGCGCGATCGCCCTTAACCCGTTTCTCAACTGCTTACCGCGCGATCGCACATTCGCCAGCAGATCCATCTCCTCCAGCGTCTTGCACACCTCCAGCGCAATCCCACAAACAAACGGATTGCCGCCAAAAGTACTGCCATGCTCGCCCGGCTTTAGCACATCGCAATGCGCCTTCGTCAAAATCGCCCCAATCGGCACGCCGCCGCCTAGCCCTTTAGCCGACGTAAAAATATCTGGCTCTGCGCCAATCGTCTCGTAACCCCACAGGTTTCCTGTGCGGCCCATTCCCACCTGCACTTCATCCAGAATCAGCAAAATGCCCGTCTCATCGCAAAGCTGACGCACCTGCTTAAAGTAGATCGGGTTACCCGGACAAACGCCGCCCTCACCCTGCATCGGCTCCATCAAAATAGCCGCCACCTGGCGCTGCTCAGCGTCTAGCTCAGCGATTGCCGCCTTCAGCGCGTCAATATCGTTATAGGGAACGTAATGAAACCCAGGCACCAGCGGATTAAAATTCTTCTGATACTTCGGTTGGCCCGTCGCCGTCACCGTCGCCAGCGTCCTGCCATGAAAGCTCGCCGTTGCCGTAATCACAATCGGCGCTTCTATACCCAGCTCAGTATGGCCATACTTACGCGCCAGCTTAATTGCGCCCTCATTAGCCTCCGCGCCCGAATTGCAAAAGAACACCCGATCAGCACAGGAATTATCCGTTAGCCACTCCGCCAACGCCCCCTGCTCAGGGATGTAATACATATTGGAAACGTGATGCAGCTTCTTCATCTGCTCGCCCGCTGCCGCGACCATCGCCGGATGAGCATGACCTAGCGTACAGGTCGCAATTCCAGCCACAAAGTCTAAATATTCACGGCCTTCAGAATCCCATACGCGGCAGCCTTCTCCTCGCTCTAGCGCAATCGGGAAGCGGCCATACGTTGCCATTACATGCTGGTCAAACTGTGCTGGCTCAAAAGTAGCTGAAGCAGCATCCGAAGGGGCATTCAAATTAGCAGGCGAAGCATCCGGGATTAAAGTTTGTGAAGTCATAGAAAAAGGTGGCAAAGATAAACAGCCAGTTCAAGCTAGGCGCTAATTATATCGTGCCTGTCAAGAGCGTTTGTCAGCAGGTCCTGTCAAGTAGCCGTATATAAAACGAAGCCCATAAAGCGACCAAACGCTCCTCCCACTAAGCCCCGAAACGAATTAGATCCAAAACGAATAAGGCTAGCTCAAAAGCAGAGCTAGCCTCAGGAGGTTGTCGGTCGCATGGCAAAGACCGGGTAACTGTAGATGGAAAAAGATGGTAAACCCAATTAGCTGAAGCAGAAATGAGCCAAACTCATGCTGACACGCCTATACCTATATCAGGTCGTGCGCCAGGTGAATCGCAAAGCTTAAAGGCGCAGTTTCATCGGCTAGCAAAATCTCCAAAAGGTAAGTCTTGCCAACCGTTGGCCTAGCCAGCGCAACGTCTAGAGAACCAGGGCGCGATCGCTTTGCCTGTTGCTCTACGTCCTCCCCCTTCAAGTTCACCTGTCCGCCGTCTGGTAGCGCTACCGAAACCGCCAAAGCGCCCTCAGCATAAGTCGCCGTTAGGTTCAAAGCTCCCTTACCCGTCATCCAAAGACGAGTCTCACTAGGCTTTTCAGCCGTCAGTGAAAGCGTCAGCGCACCCAGAATCTCTTGAGCAGCCAGCATAGAAAGCGCAACCTGTTGCTCTGGCTGAGCCGCATCGTAGTCCTCGGCCACTGCCGTCAGCTCTTGCGTTAGCGCATCGCGCGTCGCCGCATCCGCCGACCGATAGGCAGGCACCAACACCATATCGGCAATGGGCTCCAGAATATCTAGCTGATCGGGAAATAGCGCTTCAACGGCTCGCACCAGTTGAATCCCCTGCTTAACCGGCATATGAGCGATCGCCTGACAGCGCTCAAATAACGCCTTTAGCAGCGGCTCAGGCAGCAGCCCAGGCACCGACAGTCCGCTCACATGCGGATCCCACAAAGAGGACACAGCAGCCCCAAAGTCGGCTACATCAGCCGGATATTCTGCTACCTCCGACTCCCAGGGAAAAAGCGGTGGGTTATCTTCATATTCCGAAAGGAATCGTTGTTTTAATAAGTTGTGAAAACGTTCTTGCACAGCGTGGATTTCTCCGAAGTTAAACGACTGAGTCGTCTGAGCGATCGCATTCGAGAAGATAACTTCCAAATTTGAATCACTCGAAGCCTTTGAAAATTTAGGCGTTGCCACAGGCGCAGCGCCAGAAACTGTAGATGGGTGTGGCATCTCTAGCGAGATACCGGTAGACCCTTGAGGTGGAGCAGGCTTCATGGACGTTGCATCAGACCCGACTTCGGACTGGTTTACTTTTGTTGCACTGGCTTCTGAAGTATGTAGACCGTTTCCTGATGGGGAAGAAAACGTCGGGTGGAATTTGTGTAGAAGCCACAAAAGCAAGTTCCGAATATTATCTGAGTCATTCTTCATGTGCAATTGCTCAAGTCCGGACAAAATCAGCCGGTTGTAGCCTAACATCACGGGTTTATATATTCCGAATATCCCACGCCTGCTCTAGCAGTTTAGACCATTGCTTTCTTAACTGGGTAGCCGTAAGATCCAACGTTTTAGCCACTTCCAAGTCGCTTAGGCCCTGCTGCTTCAGGTTCAAAACCTTAACCTGCGTCTGGCTAATTTCGCCCTGAAAATGCTCCCACTGCTGTGGAGTCAACCCCAGATTCTTTACCAATTCTGCCCCTAGCCATTCGTGAACTAGCTCCCAGTTATGCGCAAACGAAAACTTCAGCAGGTGATATTTGAACCGCTGCTGCAAATAATCACGCTCTCTAGGCGTAATTCGCAAGACAGACTCAATCTCATTGGTCGGCAAATCCATCAGTCGCAAACTAAAGTAATCGGCGCAGTCCTTCTGGTCCTTTTCCTCTAGATAGGTCATCAACTGCTCCACCACCCGCTCGCGAACGGTGCTTTCACTTTCGCCCTGGTTCGTCTCTGTCGTCAGTTCTTCTCTTAGCCGCTGCAAAGGCGCTGTACGCGGATGTTCAGAATCGCCGCCCTCGATTGCCTGCTGAATGTCAATCGCAGTCTCTGGTGGCTGCTGCTTAGAAAACGTTTGGGTACGCAAAATAATCAGCTGCTGCGATCGCCCCCTAGACAGCGGAATTCGCCGCTTAGCATACCGCTCAGTAAACGCCATATACTCCGCTAGCTCCAGCGAAGAGCGCGGCTGATAGTCTGCGGCCACCTCGTTTTCACGACGAAAGGCATTGATGCTCTCGCCATAAAAATTCTGCAAAAAATCCTCAATCAACGCCACCCGTGCCTGATAGCTCGACTGCACGTTTGGCGGCGTCATATAGCGGTAAACAATCGCGCTCAAGCTACTGTGCAGCTCTAGCCGGCCCTTGGTAGAGCCAAACTTTAGATAGCGCAAAATTTGCTTAAGCCGATGATTAGCCAGGTTATCCGCCCAGCCCTCCACATCGCCAGTGTCTTGAATACGCTGACTTTCAGTGCAGATGCGCTGCACTTCGTCGGTAATGCGCCTAGCCACCTCGCGACAATTTCGCTTTGAGGCCGGAGTCGCTTGGCAAAGTTCTTGAAACAGACGCTCGAAAAGCTTTTCCACAACTGATGAAGTAATTCCCTGAAGGATGGATCTAACTGCCGAGATAACGGCCAGGAACCTGAAGATGACTCGCTCTACGCATAGCAACAAAGCAAGCCTGCGGCCAAATGTGACGATCAGCCGCGAGTAGCCGAGCTAGCTAGAAGCGCTAAGCTCAATTTCTTATGCTCAATTCCTTGTATGGAAGCCGCCCAATTGCCAGGCAGATATTTGCTCAGTAGACAGGCGGCAACCCGAAGAGAAGATGAGTTGCAGACGATTCAGGCAAAGGTTAGCCAGCATCGTTGAGTTGCATGAGTAGGCAGCATGAAAGCACAGCCGCCGAAGCAGCTTGCGCTTAGCAAAAAGCGTCAATCAGCAGGTTGAGAATGTAGATGGTTTAAGACTTTTGTGATTTTCAGTTTGGTAGGCACTAGCTACGAGAATAGACAAAAGGGATAGCGTTCTAAACATTCTGATGCGATATTCACAGAAGTATTAAAGTTGGCAAGGGTAATCCTTGTCATTTCTATACTTTGTATTTACAGTTGACGGTTGCGCAGGCAAAATTACAGACTCTATCGCAGCCCTTTTTATCGCTGCTGTTACCTTAAGTGACGTGATTTATGAGTATCAACCCGCTGGTGATCAATCAGCAAATTCAGGCGCTAATTGAAGGCGCACCGGCCGAAGCCAACATCAAGCAGGCAATTGAAGTCGTCTCTCCGGTCATTCGCACCGTAGCCCAGCAGCTACAGCATCCGGAATACTATATTCTTCAGTCGGTTAGCAATCAGTGGCTACAGGCCACCGTAGCCCACAAAGACAACCCCGATCAGCCTAAGCGGGTTATCTACGCCTATCCATCGCTCGCCGCCGCCGCTAGCGATCGCTTAGCTAAAAGCAATCCGGGACTCATGGCCCTACCTATACCCATCGCCCGATTACTCTTTCAGCTCCCGTCTATCGAACCGGTAGACAGCCTCATCTTCCTAGAAACAGAAAGCCGCGATCAGGCTATTGAAGTTCGCCGGGTCGATCTAAAAAAGATGTTCCAAGCGCACCTACAGCAAAGCGTGAAGCCACAGGTGCCGCCTAATATCGCTTAGCGGTTATGCGCTTAACTAACCAGGCAAACAAAACCCTCGTTGAAGCAAAAGAATCAACGAGGGTTTCGATTTATTTATGAAGCGATCGCAATTCGAGTTTGCCCGCTCAAAATATTTGAGACAAAGCAGCTCTTAAAAGTGCCTACTTAGAACAAGTGAATAGCGACTTCAAAAAGGGCAGCCATCACGAGGCCAACCATTGCCAAACGACCGTTCCAGAGCTCGGCATAAGGCGTAAAACCAAGGCGAGGTTCAGGGCGATAGTAGCGCGTAGCGTTGACCCCGAGCGTTTTGCTCTCAGCAGACTCGTTTGGATTAGGATCTGTAGCAGTAGTCATGATGGCATTTATGAGTTTATGAGCAGGGTTATGAAGAAATTATAAGCGATGTTTCTATAATCTGCATTAAAAGTATTTAAAGCAACCGGCAAATATTTTTTGCATGTAACTCAATAAACCACCGCTAGACAGCGCTCAATCCCTTAAAACACGCCTGAAAACGGGTTCGAGTTTAGCGATCGCAGCTTTAATATCCGCTTCTGAAATGTTACCGAATCCAAAAATTAGCTCACAGCCCAAACCCTCTGAGCCCCGCTCAGCGTCACTCCGCTCTAACCCTGTTCGATCTGACGACCAGTAGTGCGACCAGTAGTGCGGCCAAGCGCTAAACAAACCCACACCCAACCCCTGCGCCTGACGAATAAGTAACTCACTCAGACGGGCTTCATCACCGAACCTAGCCAAGATATGTAGCCCAGAAGCATCTCCAGGAATGCTTACGCCAGGAACGGATTGCCGCAGCGATTCCACCAGCAATCGCCGCCTGCGGTCATAAACATTGCGCATCCGTCGAATATGCTGCGCTAAATAGCCCTCTCGAATAAACTCAGCTAGCGCTGATTGATCTATCAGCGAACACTGGCGATCGCACAGCCACTTAGCCCGACGAAAAACATCAACTAGCGCAGGCGGAACAACCACATACCCAAGGCGTAATCCTGGAAACATCACCTTAGAAAACGTCCCCACATACAAAACACAATCATGCTCATCTAACCCTTGCAGCGCCGGAATCGGGCTACCGCTGTAGCGAAACTCACTGTCATAGTCGTCCTCAACAATTAGCGCCCCATTTTCCCTAGCCCAGTTCAGCAAAGCCAACCGCCTAGATAACGTCATCAATACGCCCGTTGGAAACTGGTGAGAAGGCGTTACATAAATCAAACGAGGCGTTGGCTGAGTAACCTCGGCGGCAGTTTCAGCCAGTCCGCCCGGCTCATTTACTCGGATGCCATCGTTATCTACCGGCACTGGCACAATGGTGGCACCCCTAGCGCTAAAAATGCGTTTGGCACTGAGATAACCCGGATCTTCTACTGCGATCGCCTCACCAGCATTTATCAAGATCTGCAAAATCAGATTCAGCGCCTGCTGCGTGCCGCCGGTAATCAAAATCTGTTCCGGTCTACACCGCACCGCCCGAATCTCGCTAATGTATTGCGAAATTTCCTGCCGCAGCCCCGCATGTCCCATCGGCTCGTTGCCGTAGCTCATCCACTGAGAACTTTCAACGGCCTGACGATTGAGTAATCTGCGCCACTGCCTTATAGGAAACAGCGATAGGTCAGGCAAACCGTAGCGAAAGCTCAGCGGACAGTTCGCACCGGGATCGTAGTCGGCGGTCTTTGCTAGTCGAGCGCCGTAGGCTGAAAGCATTCTGGGCGGATTTAGAGAGGCGCTAGTTGTCGAGACATCAGCAAACTGAGCCAAAGGACTAGCAGCAGCAGGCGCATTAACAGCAGTCCGGTTGGCAAAAATCAATCCGTCTGGAATTTGACTGCAAACGAAAGTGCCCGCACCCAGTTGGGTCTGCAAGTAACCCTCACTAATAAGCTGGTCGTAGCCTTGAACAACAGTTGTACGCGAGATGCTGAGCGTTTTTGCCAGCTGACGGCTAGCAGGCAGACGCATCTGCGGCTTTAGCTTACCGGCCAAAATGGCATCTCGAATCTGCTGGTAAAGCTGCCGGTGCAAAGGCATCTCAGCTAAAGGACTGAGCGTCAGCAGCAAGGAAAGTTCCATAAATTGGACTGGCCATCTTTATTAAAATTGGCTATTGGAAGAGGCCAATTTATTTACTACCTTAGCAGCAACGAATTACAGTTTTGCAACATGACTCTCCCTTTAAAGACCAAAAAAACGCAGGTAAGAAGAGCGCCCAAACGAGGCCAATACGACTTTAAAACCATCGCCCAAATCTTAGACGAAGGCTTAGTTTGCCAAATTGGCTTCGTAGTAGAAGGTCGCCCCGTCGTCATTCCAACTGCCTATGGACGCGTCGGCGACAAAATCTACATTCACGGAGCAAGCGCTAGCCGAATGCTAAAGTCCTTAATTACCGGCATTGAGGTGTGTTTTACGCTCACCCTACTAGACGGCCTCGTACTCGCTCGTTCTGCCTATCATCATTCAATGAACTATCGCTCAGTCGTGCTGTTTGGCAAAGCGGAGAATGTAACGGACAAAGCTGAAAAAATGACGGCGCTCAAAGCGTTTACAGAGCATGTGATGAAGGGCCGCTGGGAAGATGTGCGATCGCCCAACCCTCAAGAGCTAGCTGCCACCTGCGTACTGGCCCTACCCATCACCGAAGCCTCCGCAAAAATCCGCACTGGCCCGCCCGTTGACGCCGAAGAAGACTATAAGCTACCTATCTGGGCAGGCGTATTACCGCTCACAATGGCAACCGGTTCAGTCATTACAGATCCCAAAATGACAGCGGAGATAGATATACCTGAAAACGTTTTGGACTATCACCGGTAGCGCCTAGAGATCAAAACAAAAAGCCCAGAGAACTAAGCTCTCTGGGCTTCTTCCAATCGCAATAGATAATCTACACAAGCGGCTTAGCTATAGGGAGCTTCCGGCACGTCTAGCTTAGGCGCTTCACTGTAAGGTTTTACATTAAGCGTGCGATCGCCATTTGAAGGCCGCTCTCGGTTATCGCGATTTGGGCGCTCTACAGGCCCTTGCGAGTTAGCGAACGACTCATTAGGTCTCGAATAGTTTTCCGGCGGACGCTCGCTGTAGCCGCTTGACCCTTGATTATTTTGGCCGCGATCGCTCGATCCTCTATCGAACTTCTCATCAGTTCGGGCGTTAGGTCTACTTTCACCAGATCTGCTTTCACTAGGTCTACTTTCACTAGGTCTGTTCATCGACCCATTATCAAAACCATTTGGCGGCGAGTAACCCCCAACAGCCGAACCAGCAGGCGGTCTAGCCGGTGGACGCTGGCCATATCGCTCTTCAGGATAAGGGGTATTCGCAGGTCTTCTATCAGGGCTAGCGCTAGGCTGCAATCGACCCGCTGGCGCACCGTACTCTTCGTAAGGCTGACGGGCTTTGCGCTGCTCGTTAAGATCATCTGGCCAATAGTCATCCTGCCCCGGAGCCATTCTCTGCGGACGACGTTGACCATTGCGATCGCCAAAAGAATCACGCGGCGGCCCGTTGCGATCGTCTAACTCAGCTCTATAAACCCGACGCGCTGGTGGACGCTCGTTATACCGAGGTCTAGGCGGATAAGCATCCGGTCTGCCCATCGGCGGCTCAATAATTGCTTCGCGCCTGCGAACATTCTCAACCGTTAGCGTCATCAACATGCCAGTCATTAGCATTAGCTGAAATGATTCCGTCACGCCAGCCGTCAGGTGGCCCAAAGACAGCAGGCCAGCTACGAGCATCAGCACGCCGTAAACCTTGTCCGATTCACGTGCATATCCTGGCCGAATCTTATCTAGAAAAAACAGTGCCAGCGCACCGATAATCAAGACAATGCCAAGTAACAACGTAACGGGAGTAAAACTCACAACAGAGTCCTCTTCAAATAGCAGCCGGTTGCGGAAGGCAACAGATGCCGGTGATAAAAAAATAGCTGTCGTTTACAGCTTGAGCGCGCAAACTTGCCTTTGCAAAGACGCTCTGGATGCAAGGGTAACAGAGTGAGGACGCTTTACCTCACCTTGCCTGCTCATTTTAGCTCGCTTGATCAATAGATAGACAGTTTAGACAAAGATCCAATCTACAGTCCAATCTACAGAAAGAGACCAATCTACCCTGGGGTCACCACTGCTTTACGCTATAAGCTACTAGCTAGCGTCACTGCTGTAGACGCACAAAATCTGGAAAGGCTTGTTTCACCCTCCCAGATTTCTACGGCTTATTGAGTTTAAACCCATACAGATTCAAAACTCTTTAGCTCAAAACGGCTCTTTGAAGATCTATCGTCCTAGCTGCCGCGCTTAATCTGGTCGCGCTGGCTAATAAAGATCAAAGCGATAGTGGCAGGCACCACCAGAATCAAAAGGCCCGCTAGCAGGCTAAGCAAAAAGTTAGTTAAAGAAGGAGTCATATGTCTAAACCTTGTCTGGCAAGGCGCAGCAGAACTAAAGCGATTAGCTCCTATGATATCGGCAATCGCCGCCCTTGGAAAGCGGTTAAAATGGAGTCATGTCCTTAGCGCTGCTCGCACTTCACGCTTATGTCTAACGCTTCGATCGCCACCCTAATTGTCGGGCTAGTACTCAGCCTATACACGCTGCTATTCATTTTTCGGATTATCTTGACCTGGTATCCCCAAGTCGAGCTAAACAAAATGCCGTTCAAGCTGGTCTACTGGCCTACAGAGCCACTGCTCGCTCCCGTGCGCAAAGTCATTCCACCCATCGGCGGCGTAGACATCTCCCCGGTAGTATGGGCAGGCGTCGTCAGCCTACTGCGCGAACTGCTAGCCGGTCAGCAGGGACTGCTCCGGATGCTGAACTAAGCAGCATCTCAACCGCCTTCTACACTTCTTACACCTTCTGCGCTTTCTACAGCTGAGTCCCTGAGTCCGCAGGATTAAAAAAGATCAGGCGAATTGCAGATAGCCCAACCACAATTAAGAAAAGCGCCAGGCCAATCGTACAGGCATAACTATAGTCAGGGCTGCTGCCAAACGCCGACTCATAAATGTAGTAAACCGGTGTCTTAGAGGCGTTGAGTGGCCCGCCTTTAGTCATCACAAAAACTTCTTCAAATACTTTGGTAGAAGCGATCGCACTAATCACCGCCACCAAAAAAATATAGGGCTTCATCAGCGGCACCGTAATATCCCAATGCTTGCGCCAGCCATCTGAGCCATCAATCGCCGCCGCCTCATACAAATCCGCAGGCAAACCCTGCAACCCCGCTAGGTAAATCACCATGTAATAGCCCAACCCCTTCCAAACGGTCACCGCCATCACGCTGTAGAGCGCCCGCTCCGGACGTGTCAGCCAAGGAACTCGAATCTCGCGCCCTGTAATCGCCGAAAGGCTCTGGTTAATCAAGCCACCATCCACTACGTAAAGCCAGTTCCAGGCGATCCCTGCCACCACGATAGACACAACAACAGGCGCGTAATAAGCCACCCGAAACCAGTTAATACCGCGCAGCTTTTGATTCACTAAAATCGCCAGGCCCAGCGGCACACTCACCAGCAGCGGCACCACGCACACCGCGTACAGCACCATATTCTTCAGCGTTTTCCAAAACAGCTCGTCCGCTATTAGCCGCTTAAAATTATCTAGCCCAATCCAGTTTGGCGCTTCGTTGATATTGGAATAGTCAAACTCGACAAAGCTGTACTGAAAAGCCTGGAACGCCGGACGAAAGACCGCAATCGTCAGAACGAGCAAAGCGGGGGCCAAAAACAAATACGGCGTTAGTGAAGCTTTTAAACGAGAAGTCATAGTGCGATCGCAAACGTCAGCAAAGCAAATGCCTATATAAGGCACTCAGCTTAGCGTACTGGAAAGACCAAACTTAAAGAAACTGATGGAAGTCTTGGCCTAAAAAGAGATGCCGCTCCGCCTTACGACGGCGAGTCAGCCCAGCTAGCGGTCTCCCCCCTGCCTTATTCCAACGCGGAAACTGATCGGCAGCGCCATACACATCCTGCTGATTCAGCATTTTAAGCAGCGTAGAACTCCGAAACGCCCCTGGCCCAACATTGTAGGTAAAGCAAGACAGCGCAGAAAACTGATTATCGTTTACCGGCACCTTCAGCGAGTCGTTAATAGCCTGCTCAAAGCGAACCAAGTCCTGCTGCAAAAACGCCTCCGCCTCCGCCTCCGAAATCGTCATACCAGGCCGCACGCCGCGAGTCGTCCCGTAGCCAATTGTCCAAATACCCACCGCATCCTGATAGGCCCGTAAGCGCAGCCCCTCAAAAGACTTAATCAGTTTTAGCCCATTGCTGTTGGTTCGCTTCGGTTCGGCAGCCGTGCTTGGCTGAGGCAGCGCTTCAGGCTTTGGCTGCGGCTCAGGCCCACTCTTAGAAACAGTCATGCCGCTAGGCGCGTCGGAGCGGCTAAACCAGGTTTTCATCCCGGCCACATTCAAAACCTGCTCAGTCGGGTTACTTTTAGAAGGATATTTTGAAATCTTAGAAATATAGTGACCGCCCTCCATTAAGTAGAATGCGGCGTCCGTTTCCTTTATCCAGGTTCCCATTGCTTTACCACCCCTTTTACGGCTCTCTCATGCGTTCTTTTAATGGCATGAGTCTTTAACTATATACACCCTTTTCGAAGCTCAGATCGCACGGCGTGTTGGATTATACCGATAGCGTAGAAGGCACTCACTTCGCTATGGTATAGACAGACCAAACTTCGATATTGTCCAAGTAGTATCAGGGCTTTGACCTCATACGAGCGTGAAGGCAAAGAGCCAAAGAATAAGCGATCGCCCATCACAATTTCCCGTAATCCTGCTGAGTCCCTTTTATCGCTGTAAACCCTTAAAGCATCCAATTTCAACCCCCTAGAAACGCTCCTTAAAAAGAATCTATGCCCGCCCCTGCTGCGCCCTCCGAAACCAACCTCAGCGCTCAATTCAACCGAGTCGTTCAAGCCTCCGAACCCTGCGCTCAGACGCTGTCTAGCCCGATTGTGCGCCGATTGCCCAACGGGCTAACCATCATCGCCGAGCAGATGCCCGCAGACGCTGTAAACCTAGGACTATGGCTCAACGTTGGCTCCCGAGTAGAATCTGACGCCATCAACGGCATGGCTCACTTTTTAGAGCACATGATCTTTAAAGGAACGCCCCAGATCGATCAAGGCGAGTTTGAGCGCCAGGTAGAAGAACGCGGCGCAGTGATGAACGCTGCCACCAGCCAAGACTACACGCACTTCTACATCACCACCGCCCCACAGGATTTTGCGACCCTCGCGCCCCTACAGGTAGAGCTAGTGATGAACCCAACGCTAGGAGATATCCACTTCGAGCGCGAAAAACCCGTCATTCTAGAAGAGATCCGACGAGCCGAAGACAGCCCCGCTCGCCGCACCTTCTACCGCTCCATGCAAATGGGCTTCGATAAGCTGCCCTATCGCCGGCCTGTATTAGGCCCCACCAGCGTTGTCAAAACCCTCAGCGCCGAGCAGATGCGAGCCTTTCATCACACCTGGTATCAGCCGCAGAATATGACCGCCGTTGTCGTCGGCAATCTGCCCGTAGAAGAGATGATCGCAACCGTAGTCAATAGCTTCGATCAGGCACTTGCCAAAAGCGATCGCCAACATGCCAATCCCGAGCTAATCGCGCAGGCCCCTTCAACTCGCCCCGAAGCCCCTTTCCCGACGATTCACCGTCAAACCCACACAGACAATGCATTGCAGCAAGCAAGGCTAATCATGAGCTGGCGCGCGCCTGGAATGTGCAATCTAGAGCAAACCTATCCTCTAGACGTAGCCGCTTACGTACTAGGCCAGGGGCGAACCGCTAGGCTCGTCCAAGATTTGCTAGAGCAGCAGCAGCTAGTCAGCGGTATTTCGGTGCGCAACATGACTTACGGCAACCAGGGTCTGTTCTATGTTTCCGCCAATCTTGCGGCAACAGCAAGCGATACCCAAGAATGCTTGGCCGCGACAGAAGCCGCAATTTTGGCGCACATTACCCGTCTGCACGAAACGCTCATCGCCCCCAACGAACTGAACCGGGTAAAGACACAGGTCGCGAATCGGTACGTCTTTGCGAGTGAAACGCCAGGCGATCGCGCGAGCATCTACGGCTACCATCAGGCCATAACAGGCGATGTCCGCCATGCTCTAAACTATCCAGAGTCCATTCGCCAAGTCAGCGCCGAAGACGTGCGCGCAGCCGTTCGCAAATACCTGCCGCTAGATGCCTTTGGCGTTATGAGTCTAAAGCCCGCTGCCGAATCCTAAAGGATCGAAAAAAGATGCCGCCGTTGAGCCGAATCCTTGCCCAGCCCATCGCTGAACATATCTCTGAGATCACCGGGCAGTTCTTTCAAATTGAGCGACAGCAGGCAATTGGCGGCGGCTGTATCAACCAGTCAGTAGCCGTCTCAGGAGGCGATCGCACCTTCTTCGTCAAAATCAACCGGGCCGATCGCCTTGCCATGTTCGAAGCCGAACGCGATGGCCTCCAAGAAATGTACGACAGCCAAACCATCCGAGTCCCCCAGCCATTAGGATGTGGCACCACCGGAGACTCGGCCTATATCATCATGGAATGGCTCTCGCTCGGCGGCAGCGGCTCCGACCAGTCCTGGCAGCAAATGGGCAAACGACTAGCCGCCATGCACAGCGTCACCAGCGACCAAGGGTTTGGCTGGCACCGAGATAATACGATCGGCGCAACGCCGCAGCAAAACAGGTGGTGTGCAAACTGGATTGAATTTTGGCGCGATCGCCGACTCGGCCCTCAGTTCGAGATGGCCCACGACGAAGGCGGACACTTTCCTCGCCGCGACGAACTCATGAGCGCCATTCCTCGCCTACTGCGCGACCATGATCCATCCCCTGCTCTCCTACACGGCGATCTGTGGTCTGGCAATTTAGCCATCACCTCAGCAGGCGAACCCACCATTGTCGATCCAGCCACCTACTACGGCGACAGCGAAACAGATCTGGCCATGACCGAGTTGTTCGGTCGATTACCCGCTTCGTTCTACCAAGCATACCAATCGGTAAAACCTTTAGACGCAGGCTACGAACAGCGCAAAACGCTCTACAACCTCTATCACATCATCAACCACTACAATCTCTTTGGCGGCGGCTACCTCAGTCAAGCAAACCAAATGATCGATCAGGTTCTGGGATAGAAGATCTCTCCTAACTTTATCTATTTACCTTTTATAGAAACTCTCTTATGACATTCAAAAGTACGCCAAATCGCTGCATCCAACACGATGGAGAAGAGATTTGGATTAGCCGCAGCGTCACCGTTCTACCGGTTCTCTTCTGCGTCAGCAAAGGCACTCAATACGTACCACTCGGCCTGCGAGGAGAAGACTTACCCGAAGCCGTAGGCTTATGGGGACTACCCGGCGGCTACTTAGATTATGACGAAACAACAACTCAGGCCGTTTATCGCGAAGTTTGGGAAGAACTTGGACTAGATATTCCCAAACTACGAGAGAGTTTTCGGTTTGAAGGAAATCTTGACCATCCGTACGAGGTTTACAGTCAGCCACTTCGCCGCCAAAACGTTACGCTCAAATATGCGCTAATGTTTCATCTCGAAGATGCTGACTTGCCCCAACTGAATCCTCAAGTCTCTAAAGGCGAAGTAGTTGAAGCTAAATGGGTAGAGGTTAAGACCGCGCTTAAGATGACGCTTGCCTTCAATCATCACGAAGTCATTCAAGAATGCTTAGATTGCTGCTACTCCTAGAGTTGAGCCAAGGCTATACCGGCGCAGCTATACCGGCGATAGGCTGGCCCGTCGTTCGCCCGCAGTTCCTTCTTTAGTCGCATTCAGTTTGTTCTCAGGTCTAATACGATCTAGCCAAATGCATCTCTAAAGCATACAGCTTACAAAAAGGTTCTATTAATACCCAACATGCTCAATATCCCTTACGTCGATCAAAAGAGCGCCATGACCAGGCTAGGACAGATGGTTTACTACATGCCGTCGCTACCTGAGTACCCGGTTAGCAAGCCACTTAGCGAAAGAGAGACCCTGCTTTTCCTACATGGCTTCGGCGGTGGCTCCTCCGCCTACGAGTGGTCAAAGGTATTTCCGGCTTTTGCGGGTGACTACCGAGTGCTAGCGCCCGATCTCATTGGCTGGGGCGAGTCTGCGCACCTAGAGCGCAGCTACACTATCGAAGACTATCTAGACAGTATTCCAGACTTTATTCAAGCCACCTGCGACGAACCGGTTACTATCGTTGCCTCGGCCTTAACCGCCGCGTTCGTAATTCGAATTGCGATCGCACAACCCAATCTCTTCAAATCTCTCATTCTGATGACCCCTGCCGGTCTCTCTGACTTTGGCAACGACTACACTCGCAGTCCATTCGCTCAAATCGTCAGTACGCCAGTGTTAGACAAGTTGTTGTACTCAGGAGCGATCGCCACCCGCTTCGGCATCGAAAACTTCCTAAAAAATCGTCAGTTCGCCAACCCCAGCCGCATTTCCGACGACATCGTTGAAGCCTACTTGCAATCCGCCCAAAAGCCCAACGCCGAATACACCGCGCTTTCCTTCGTCCGAGGCGATCTCTGCTTCGACTTGGCCGACTACATCGGTCAACTCACTACGCCAACCGCCCTCTTATGGGGAGATTCCGCCTCCTTTACCGGCCCAGATTTAGGCCGCAAACTCGCTCAGAAAAACCCCACCGCCATCAAACTCTTCGAAGTCATCCAATCCACTGGCCTAACGCCACAGCTAGAACTCCCAGCCGTGACCATTGGCATGATTCAAACTTGTCTGAAGGTACTAGCAACAGATTAGTCGTCAGCTTTAGGCGTTGTCGCTGCCATCGCCTCCGGATCAGCAGGCGCAGCCGTCGTCGCCCCACCGCCCAAGTCGCCGCCTAAGTTGCTGTTCATCCGCTCAATCTCTTCAGCTTCAGCGCCATCCGCCGCCGTATTAGCCGTCTCTGGCTTAGCGACTTCGCCCTTTTCCACATCGACATCAGGAGCCATTGCCGCATCAGTCAGCTTGGAATCTTTTGGTTCTGCCATCATTTCCTTAGGAATCATCACCCGCAAGATACCACCGCTAAAGCAGACAATAAATCTTCTGTAAGTGTGATTTTGACTCAATGAGCAAAAAGCCTATAGTGCTTTTAGTCTGTTGCGCACCCACTTTCTAAGCTCCTTCGTAGCAACGCCTTGCCCTGCTGCGATCGCTTTACCAATGTACGTTCTAGCTAACTCAGCAACCGGCCAATCAGGAAAAATCCGACTCTTCTTCACCTGAACGTACTTCCCATCCCTCAGAACGTCTATCCGCAATTGACCGCTATCAAAACGCCAGAGTTCAGGAACCCCCAAGGCTTCGTAAATACCGATCTGAGTTTTAGACGTTAAATCTATCTCAATTGCCAAGTCCGGTGGCGGATCAATATTCAAATCTATCTTCTTTTTTCCCAGAACCTGCTCGCAGCTCTCAATATAAAAAGAATCGTCCGGCTCAGCGCCTTTCCCTAAATCTTGACGTTTTAGCGTAGTCGAACCCGCCGCAGCGTAGTTAACGTCTAGCTCCTCCAACAACACTTTAACCAGATCGCCAAGCGTAACCTTAGAACTTTCGTGTTCGTAAAGAGGAGCCAGAATGGTTAGTACTCTATTGGTATAAGCAATTCGGGTGTTGCGGCGATCGCCCAACTCCGCCAAAATCATCTCAAACTCATGCCAATCCACATCTTCAAGATCGACACTCTGCCCAGGCGAAACCCTAATTTGTCTAAGCTGTAGCGTAACCATAGGAGACCGGGACACAACTGAGTTCATTGTATCGGAAGCGCGAGTAGGCCATCCCCGTAAGTTACCAAGGACAGCCTCTTGTTCAGACTAGGGCGATCGCCTCAACAAACTCATCGCTTCTCCTTGTTCGGGCGTGAGGATAATGCGATCGCCCACCGCCGCAATTGGACTCCACAGCACCGACTCTACATAGTTCAAAACATGAAGCTGATGAATCGTCTGTCGAATCGCCTCCGGGCTGCCCAATAAGATATGGCGCAGTTCTTCTTTTTGGCAGCGTAGCTCAGTGTTGTTTGCCCTTCGGCTACGCTCAGGGCGCGCAGCTAAAGAGTTATGGGGCATCTCTAACCCACTCTGCTGACTAAAACTATGCACCCCAAGCCGCTGCCTGAGCGTAGTCGTAGGCCATTGGCCTTCTCCTTGAGTAGGCAGATCTCTACAAGCAAAATCAATCATTTTCACGGTTTCTCCGATGAAGGTAACAGAAGAAAGCGCGAAAATTTAGCCACCCCAACTTGCACTAAGTCAGGGTGGCTATGGCATCATGCACATAACCTCTTGACTGGTGATGTCAGTTAAGGGGCGAGCTGGCGTTGACTGTTCGTAGCAGTCATCGTCGGCGTCTGCTAAATTTTCGGGCGGTTAGCCGTTGCGGCCCTAAGAGCGAACAACAGCGATAAGAATTAGCCTATCAGTGTTCCTTTAAAAGCGTCAACTATTTTTAACAGCGGCCTTAGCATATACAGAGATGGTTAGCAGCAGCAAAGCATTCTGCCTTCTCGTATCGCGATGCCTCGATATCCAAGACAGCTACGGGCCAACCACTGCTACCACATTACTATTCGCTGCAATAACCGCGAGTTTCGACTAACGCCTTGCAACTCCGCTCAAAGCCCATCCAACACCCGAGGGGTGAGCGTAGTCGAACTCCGGCTTCAAGCTATACGGACTCTGCATCATGAGTAATCATGTGCATTACCTGCTAGCGCCACAGCAGCCGGACGACCTGCCAAAGATAATGCACTGGCTAAACTGGTATACCGCCATGGGCTTTAACCGAATGCTCAACCGCAGCGGCCACTTTTGGGAAAAGCGCTATCACAGCAGCGGCTTCCCTCATACCGACCAGCAAAGAGCGCTCAATACCCTACGCTACATTCACGCCAACCCCAAAGCGGCCAGTATGCAGCAAGGTTGGTTTTACGACTTTAGCAACTACGGCACCTACGACCGGCTGACTGCTGATGGCATTACCCAATGGCATCCCGCATTCCTAGCGCTTGGCACTACGCTAGACATCTGCGCAGCCACCTATCGCAAGTTCTGTACGCGATATCAGCCCAAGCCCAAGCCAGAAAGAAAAAACCACTGGGGTAGCCAACTGCTCGCCGGGCTAAAGCTTAGGAGCAAAGCCTCTAACAAACAGGCAAAGAAAAAAAGACCTAGCCCAGGGCAAATAAGCCTGTGGACTGACTGGCTACCCAGCATGGACGAAGTGCATGAGGTCGCCAAAAAATTTGTGCTTGCCAACTGTCTCAACCCCGACATTGCTGCTGCACAGTTCCCAGATACGACTTAGAAACAGGTGCCAGGTATCGGATCGTTAGAAGCCCCTTGGCTTCGTCAAAACGGCGGTCAAAATAAATGTTTAAAGAGGGCTGAACCGCTTATAGGTTACAGTTTACAAGTCTGGATGCGAGAGAAGAAAAGGTAAAGCTGACCTAATTCAGATCGCAATAGGCTTCTATCGGCTGCCACTTAAAAGTACGGCAGGTGACCACTGGGGGAATCTATGGCTCTTTCTATCCTTTTATTCCATCCATTCATCTGACACAACTTACTCCACGCCTCACTATCCAAGCTACTTGCCGTCTGGAATATGCCGCCACATTCCAGATACATCTCTTTCTGCACACTAAAGCCAAACTTACCACCGCTGTGCTTTACCCACAGCCCATCAATTGCCTTCAGCGGCTCACAAGGAAAGTTCAGCAAGTCTTCTGAGTCAAACCACTGCCCCTCCTCCTTCCCCACCTCCGTAATCATCAGCCGATACGTTTCATCATCCGCCTCCTTCCACTGCCCATTCTTTAAGTAGCGCTCCAAATCCGCATAGCGAGCATCTTCCACTTGTTCAGCCACACCATCATAAAAGAGGGGGTCATCGACTGACTGAATCGCATCATCTGGATTTACTGGGTAAGTCAGCTACTTCTTACTGACTGTAGCTTCGCCTTTAATTCTCATCAATCGCTTCGCGTCTCTTGCAAACAGTCATAAGCCATATCAGTCAATTCTGAGCCATCGCCTCTCTTATCAGTTTCGTCGGATTCACCAACCCTGCATACAGCAAAATCGTCGGCTTCCACCAGTCTTCCTGCAAGCGCTCATACAGCAGCGCTTCCCGCTCCGGCTTAGCCGCCAAATACGCCGCCGCCAAATACTCCTGAAAGCTCAAATGCGCAAACTCATACTCATCTTCCTGCTGCACAATCAGCTCACTCACCTCCACCACAGGCGCTAAAAAATCTCTCGCTCCCAGCGTTTCTTCCTGCTCTGCCAAAGCCTCACCCACATATTGCAACAGCGTACTTTGCTCCACCCGCTCCAGCTTTTGCAGCATCATTTCAAATGCCACCCGCTGCAATACCGTTTGCGCCTCGCACTGCGTCAGCAAAGTCTCCAACCGACGCGCCCTGGGCCGATCTCTAAGCTGCAGCTGACAAATCTCTCGATACAGCTCCACTCGCCGCTTAGGCAAATTCGCCCCCTCATACCGCCGATGAAACGTCACAATCATATTCAGCAACAGCGGATTTTTCGCCAGTGCCTTCAGCGCCGGCTGTGCTTCAATTTGCGCCAGCAAATCTTGTGAAAATTCAGCCGCCCGCTTCTTCACATCTGGCGTATCTCGCCCCGCATTCGCATACCGTTCTTGGCACCCATACCACCTCGTTACAAAGTCTCGTCGCTGCTCCCGATCAAAATCTTTTACCCACAGCGAGGAAGCCAGCACCAGCCGATTAGCCGCATCTTGGTCTTGATAAGCTTTAGGCCGAGAAGTCACCACAAACACCGACTCGCCATACTGTCGCATCTGTTCATTTATCCAGTTTGCAACGGCAGGCCGCTGCGCCTTCGCCACCTCATCAAAGCCATCGAACATCACCAAAGCTCTGCCGCTTCTGAGCACATCTTTCGCCCAGTCCGCCGGAACCGCCAAATCGCTAGCACCCGCCAACTTCGGAGCATGATGCTCACTGATTAGCACTGGCAAACTCGGCGGATTCTCCTGCGCCAACAGCTCCCGATGCTTGCGCAACACCAGCAAAAAAGGCACCCTCTGCGGCACCCCTTTCTCCGGCTGCTTCGTCCCCATCCGATAGGCCATATGCTTCAGCAGCGTCGTTTTGCCATAGCCACCCCAAGCCAAAACCGCCAACTGCCGAAACGTTTTCTCCGTCTGCGCCTTCGCTAGAAAGTCCCAGACGCTCAGACCCTGAGAAATCTCTATTCCACCAGTCGCATTCCCAGTCGGCTCCCTAAATCCAGGCATATTCGCACTTAGATCTAGCGACAGCGGCACAAATACATCCCGCAGTAGCGGCACAAATATCCCACCGTGCTGTACCGATCCATCTGATCGCAATGCCTGTACATCAGATGCCTGGCAGGCTAGATACTGCTCTTCAAAACTGTCTGCTGTTGCGATCGCCCTAGCCGTCACAATCGGCTCTAATAACTTTGCCATCTCCAGTAACAGACCCAGCAGCACCGAACCCAGCACTTCCGGCCTTATCTCCAGTAATGCCCCAAATCAGCGGTCAAACGGGTCAGGCACTTGCCGCCGAAAATCAACCCAAGTTTTACCCTTCAAAAAGTCTGCTAGCAACGCATCTCTAGCTCCTCACCCCAAACTCAAGCCTTCTCATGCAATCCGCGCAGCCGCCTACCGCAAGTCCTGCAAGCGTCAAAAACTTCATGCTGAAGCACTATCCAACGGGTCGAACCTCTTCACTCGCGAGAAAAACCGCAGCAGTTTACTGTCAAACAAGCTAAGATATCTTCTTCTTCCAGATCAAGCATACAGCCGCCAATATTTCTTCAGCCAACATTTTGTTAGCCAACAAACTCAGGTCACTAGCTTAGACACCGTAACATCAAACTTATGCCTCTGCACACAAGCTCGCCCACCCCATCACGCTCAGGCTAGCAAACGTAATTCGCATCAAACATTGTTTACTTTTTGATACCTCTATCAGCTCTAATCAATTTGATTCTTTCAGAAATCGTCCAACCTTCTCATACAAAGACTCTATCGCACAAGAAAATCCGATACTCACCAGATCTACCCTCGTCCCAGCTTGATAAGTCTGAGCTAGCCAAAGCCCGCTCGTCCGCCGCCAAAAGCGCTCTACCAAAATCTGATTTTGATGAATCAGCACATATTCTTCCAGATCTGGAATTGTTTTATAGTCTGCAAACTTGTCGCCCCTGTCGAAAGCTTCAGTCGAATCAGAAAGAACTTCTACAATCAGCTTAGGATACTGAATGAAAACATCATTAAAAGACCGATCTCTCTCATCACAGGTGACCACCACATCGGGATAGTAGTATAAATCGCCTTCTAAAAGCTGTACCTTCATGTCATTTGAGTAATAGGTACAGTCTTCGTTGTTTCTAAAATGATTAAACAGAAGCCCAGACAAATTACCCACGATAGTAATGCGCGCTTTCTTCGCGCCTGCCATCGCAAATGCAAGCCCTTGTCTATATTCGTGCTTGATAGCACTCTCCTTCTCAAGCTGCAAATACTCCTCTGGCGTAAAGTACGGCCCTCTACTTTTGCTTGCAATCATCTTTAGACTCCAAAAGCTGGGCAAATGTTGACTGACTAAGCAGAGGCTTTGAACAGCCCTAAGTCTCCATACTATCTCCAGCAAGTTTTACGCAATAAGATTCTACGCGCCTCTATCACTTCGCTATTCCAGCAATCTCTGCAAGCGCATTCGCATATTGCTCCAAATTCCCTCGCAGTGCATCCAACTCACCCCGCATAGTCATCTCCTTGTCCCAAGCCTTCTCATGCAACTGCGGACTCATCCCCGTTGGCTTCTGCTCTTCCCACTCTTGCAGCAGCGGATGCCACTTAGATAAAAACGGGCGTAGACCATTGTTGAGAACTGCGATCGCTATTCCCCCCACCGAATCATGCGACGCGCCCACCTTCGGCCCCGCTTTCCGCAAAATCTCCCGCGTCGAGCCAAACAAGCTATACAGCGAATTCATCGCCTCGCGCACCAGCCCTTCCTGCGGATGCAAACTCTGCACCGCCACCCGCGTCACCAGCTCTACATATAGCTCCCAAGCCGCATTTCGTTCAGTCGGATCCGGCTCCATCTCCACGCCACCAATACCAAAAGGCAAGCTAAGCGTGACCTTTTTAAGCGCTACAGGGTTATGTTTTGGCATGGCTATTAAGCAAACGGCAATTTGCTTTGATTATAAGACGATCAGAGGCTGGCAATATTCTCATATAGATACTCAATCGGGCAGCTCAAATTAATGCTCACAAACTCAACGCGATCGCCTTCGCCATACTCACAGGCAACCCAAAGATTATCGCTACGCCTAGAAAACCGTTCCACACATACCTTCTTCTGATGAATCAGCACGTACTCTTCTAAATCTGGAATGGTTTTATAGTCCTCAAACTTAGCATTTCGGTCGAACTCGGCTGTCGATCTAGATAGCACTTCAACGATTAGCTTAGGATGCAAAATAAAGTCTTTATCAGCGGTCCCCTTTTCTTCATTGCAAGTCACTGACTGATCTGGGTAGTAAAACAGCCCCATCTCTGGCAGACGAACTTTCATGTCGCTTGAGTGAGAAATACAGCCAGTGCCTCGCAAGTGATTTACGAACAGCGCCGTCAGATTGTCGACAATGACGATATGCGCTCTGGTCGCACCCGCCATGGCAACAGCTTGCCCTTGGATATACTCATGCTTTATCTTGCTCTCACGCTCCAGTTCTAGATAATTCTCTGGCGTAAGGTATGTGCCACGGCTCCTGCTTGCAATCATTACTGTCAACCTGTTGCTTTCAAAAATTGCTCAGCCTTCTCTTATAAAAATTCTATCGGGCAGCTAAAGCTAATGCTATTAAATTCAACTGTGCTGCCAGCCTATTAAGCCTAAGCCAGCCGAGAGTAACGACTTCTCATCGTATATGGCGGCTTCTCCATAAGTCTAACCACGGCTGCGAAAAGCAGTCGCTGAAATCAGCCATACAGACGACATAGCAGCTATATTCGGCAGCTCACTGGATCACCACGCTACATTGAGATTTTAGCTTCAGTCTTTTGGCTTTCTATCGTCTCTACATTCTGCCAATAAGGCAAAACAAAGCCCCCCAGCTAGGCTGAGAGGCTCCATTTCATCTACCTAAATCGCGATTTAGAACGCGCTAGCCGAATCGACTAGACGTTGACGCTATCAGGAAGGCCGCATAAGTCAGGATATATCCCACCGTAAAGTGAGCTAGACCAATCAAACGACCTTGAACAATAGACATTGCAACCGGCTTGTCCTTCCAACGAACCAGGTTAGCCAAAGGCGTCCGCTCATGAGCCCAAACAATGGTCTCAATAAGCTCTTGCCAATAACCACGCCAAGAGATGAGGAACATGAATCCAGTAGCCCAGACCAGGTGTCCAAAGAGGAACATCCAAGCCCAAACCGCCAGGTTATTCATCCCGTAGGGGTTGTAACCGTTAATTAGCTGAGAAGAGTTCAACCAGAGGTAGTCGCGCAGCCAGCCCATGAGATAGTTTGAGTTCTCATTGAACTGAGCAACGTTTCCGCTCCAGATAGAAAGGTGTTTCCAATGCCAGTAGAAGGTGACCCAACCAATGGTATTGAGCATCCAGAACATCGCCAGGTAGAACGAATCCCACGCAGAGATGTCGCAAGTACCGCCACGACCAGGGCCGTCGCAAGGGAAGCTGAAGCCAAAGTCCTTCTTGTCCGGCATGAGCTTAGAGCCACGGCCATCCAACGCACCTTTGACCAAGATCAAAGTAGTGGTGTGTAGGCCGAGCGCGATCGCATGGTGAACCAAGAAATCGCCAGGCCCAATCGCCAAGAACAAGGAGTTGCTACCGCTGTTGATTGCATCCATCCAGCCAGGGAGCCAAACGCCGCTTGCCGCCGCATTTGCCACACTATCAGGATTAGATAGCAACGTATCAAAGCCGTAGAGCGCCTTACCCGAAGCCGCCTGCACAAACTGTGCAAACACAGGCTCCACCAGGATTTGCTTCTCGGGCGTACCAAAGGCAACAACAACGTCGTTGTGGACGTAGATGCCCAGGGTATGGAAACCGAGGAACAGGGAAACCCAGCTCAGGTGAGAAATAATCGCTTCTTTATGGTCGAGTACACGAGCCAACACGTTGTTCTCATTCGCCGCCGGGTCGTAATCTCTGATTAAGAAGATTGCGCCGTGAGCAAACGCCCCCACCATGATGAATCCAGCAATGTACTGGTGGTGAGTGTACAGCGCCGCTTGAGTCGTGAAGTCCTTTGCCATGAAGGCATAAGGAGGCAACGCGTACATGTGCTGAGCAACTAGAGACGTAATGACGCCTAGAGAAGCCAGCGCCAAAGCGAGCTGGAAGTGCAGCGAGTTGTTCAGCGTGTCGTAAAGACCTTTGTGGCCAGCACCTAACGCGCCGCCAAAGGGAGTGCCCTCGGGTGGACGGTGAGTTGCCAGAATGTCTTTAATGCTGTGACCAATACCGAAGTTCGTCCGGTACATGTGGCCAGCCACAATAAAGATGACCGCGATCGCTAAATGGTGGTGAGCCATGTCCGTCAGCCAGAGAGACTCTGTTTGAGGATGGAAGCCACCTAAGAAAGTCAAAATCGCGTCGCCAGAACCTGTGGATGTCCCGAACAAGTGGCCCGCCGTATCTGGGTTTTGAGCGTAAACGCCCCAGTTGCCAGTAAAGAACGGCTTGAGACCTGCGGGGTGAGGCAGTGTCGTTAGGAAGTTATCCCAACCCACATGCTGTCCGCGAGACTCAGGAATCGCTACGTGAACGAGGTGTCCAGTCCAAGCCAAAGAGCTGACGCCAAACAAACCGGCCAGGTGGTGGTTGAGGCGAGATTCAGCATTCTTAAACCAGGACAAGCTCGGACGGAACTTGGGCTGAAGGTGCAGCCAGCCAGCGAAGAGCATTACTGCCGCAAGCGCCAAAAGGCCAACTGCGCCAATGTACAAATCGCCGTTTGTGCGCATCCCGATGGTGTACCACCAGTGATACACGCCCGAGTAAGCAATGTTCACAGGGCTAGAAGAACCAGCCTGGCTGAACGCATCTACTGCGGGTTGACCAAAGTGAGGATCCCAAATCGCGTGAGCGATGGGTTTCACATTGAGTGGATCTTGAGTCCACTGTGGAAAGTTGCCTTGCCAAGCGACGTGGAACAGGTTACCTGAGGTCCACAGGAAAATGATCGCCAAGTGACCGAAGTGAGAAGCGAAGATCTTTTGGTAAAGATTCTCTTCTGTCATCCCGTCATGGGTTTCAAAGTCGTGAGCCGTGGCAATTCCGTACCAGATCCGACGAGTGGTCGGATCTTGCGCTAACGCTTGGCTAAATTTTGGAAATTTAGTTGCCATAAGTTATTGAGTCCTCCGAGCTCCGTTAACCTACTGATATCATTCGAGCCAGGAAAAACGCCCATGTAGTAGCGATTCCTCCCAGGAGGTAGTGAGCTACGCCTACAGCACGGCCTTGAGTAATACTCAGTGCACGAGGCTGAATAGCCGGAGCCACTTTCAGTTTGTTGTGAGCCCAGACGATAGACTCAATGAGCTCCTGCCAGTAGCCGCGACCACTAAACAAGAACATGAGGCTAAAGGCCCAGATGAAGTGAGCACCCAAGAACATCAGACCGTAAGCCGACAGAGCCGAACCGTAGGTGTTGATGACCTGAGAAGCTTGCGCCCACAAGAAGTCGCGCAGCCAACCGTTAATGGTGATTGCACTTGCGGCAAAGTTACCGCCGGTAATATGCGAGACCGTACCGTTGTCCGATACCGTGCCCCACACGTCTGACTGCATCTTCCAACTAAAGTGGAAAATCACAATCGAGATGGAGTTGTACATCCAGAACAGACCAAGGAATACGTGATCCCAAGCTGAAACTTGGCATGTACCGCCTCGACCTGGACCATCACAAGGGAAGCGGAAGCCCAATTCAGCCTTATCAGGGATAAGACGAGAGCTACGCGCATACAGCACACCCTTTAGCAGGATGAGCACCGTTACGTGAATGGTAAAGGCGTGAATGTGGTGAACCATGAAGTCGGCAGTGCCCAACTGAATAGGCATCATTGCGACTTTACCGCCAACGGCAACGACGTCACCGCCGAATGCGTAGCTAGCCGGAGCTAGTGCGTTAGGCGCAGTGCCAGCGGCAGCAGTTGCAGCAGTGTGCAAACCCTGAATCCACTGAGCAAAGATAGGCTGAAGCTGAATCGCCGTGTCCGAGAACATGTCTTGGGGACGACCCAACGCCTGCATGGTGTCGTTGTGAATGTAGAGACCAAAGCTGTGGAAGCCGAGGAAAATACAGACCCAGTTGAGGTGAGAGATAATGGCATCGCGAACTCTGAGCGTACGGTCGAGCACGTTGTTAACATGCTTGGCCGGGTCGTAGTCGCGAATAAGAGCGATCGCAGCGTGAGCGCCAGCACCCACGATGATGAATCCACCAATCCACATATGGTGAGTGAACAGCGACACCTGAGTCGCATAGTCCGTCGCCAAATAAGGATAAGGAGGCATCGCATACATATGCTGTGCCACGATAATCGTCAGCGAACCTAGCAGAGCCAAGTTCAAGGCCAGCTGAGCATGCCAGGAACTCACTAGGAATTCAAACATGCCAACGTGGCCTTCACCGCCAAACAGAAGCGGATCGCCTTTGTGGTTATCCAAAATCTGCTTGATGTTGTGACCAATGCCCCAGTTAGTGCGGTACATATGACCTGCAACCAAGAACATCACGGCGATCGCCAGGTGATGGTGCGCAGAGTCGGTCAACCACAGACCGCCCGTAACGGGGTTCAGACCACCCTTAAAGGTAAGGAAGTCAGAATAAACTGCCCAGTTAAGCGTAAAGAAGGGCTTAAGACCTTCTGCAAAACCAGGATAAAGCTCGGCCATAAAGGCTCTATCAAACAAGAACTCGTGGGGCAGCGGAATATCTTTGGGCGATACGCCTGCATCCAACAGCTTGTTGATCGGCGCAGCAACGTGGATCTGGTGTCCTGCCCAAGACAGGGAACCTAAACCCAGTAAACCGGCCAAGTGGTGATTCAGCATCGATTCCACATTCTGGAACCACTCCAACTTGGGAGCAGCCTTGTGATAGTGGAACCAACCGGCAAACAGCATCAAACCAGCCATCACCAAACCGCCGATGGCAGTCGCGTAAAGCTGAGTTGTATTTGTGAAGCCGGAAGCACGCCAGAGCTGAAACAAACCAGACGTGATTTGAATGCCATGGAAGCCGCCACCTACGTCGGCATTCAGGATTTCCTGACCAACGATGGGCCAAACGACCTGAGCACTCGGCTTAATAGCCAACGGATCGGCCATCCAACCTTCAAAGTTCGAAAAACGAGCGCCATGGAAGTACATGCCGCTCAGCCAGATAAACACAACGGCCAGGTGGCCAAAATGAGCACTGAAAATCTTGCGCGAAATATCTTCTAGGTCACTGGTGTGGCTGTCGAAGTCATGAGCGTCGGCGTGGAGGTTCCAAATCCAGGTCGTAGTTTTAGGTCCGCGCGCCAGAGTCCGGTCAAAATGACCTGGCTTAGCCCACTTCTCAAAAGAAGTTGGGGTGGGATTTCTATCGACTACAACTTTAGCTTTTGGAGTTGCCTCCCGCTCTCGCGGGGTAGTTGTCATGGAGACTCTCCTCTCTAGACAGAGAAAGAACGGCACCTAGTCAACCGCAGAGGGTTTTGAACTCAATCCAGCTTTCGCACTCTGCTTTTGTGCGGCAAGCGGTGGACTCAAAAGCAGCAACAAAAGCGAAAGGCGCTCCGCAAACTGCTTGTCTCAAAACCATAGGGTTCTAGGAATGTTCTCACGTATTATAGTCACGAGTTTGCAGCCAGAAACCGACAAGTTAACAATAGTTCAAGCACCAGAAAACCTGGATTCATCAGGGTTTCAACGGCAATCTATACATAATTGCCATTGACGTAGACAATTACTTTAACAAAACGCAATATTGTTTTCAGAGAGTGAGAAAATAGGCAATCAGCGCTGTTTTCAAGCAAAAACATAGATTTTTCTCTGAGTTGCCAATAGATCAGCGGACTCCTTGTTTAAACGTTCATGTACTTACGAGAAGTTTGCTTTCATTTTTGCTTTTGCCTTAGCCTCACACTAACTAAAGACTTAGGCAAACCAGCTTGCTTTGGCAATGACCTCTGTAGAAAAGCCGCGGATAATTCTCCAGTTTGGTAACAGAGATGAGTATCCAGCGTCGCGGTCTACTACGATCAGAGCTAACGAGCACTTAACGATGCAGATCGTGAATTTTGGGTACAGGCGAGCTATGGCGATTTTCCGACAAAAAGACTGCAACAACGCATTCAAAACACCTGCTCAATTGGCAGCTACTTTTTTTGCAGCTAATTTGAGAGGCGCCGCCTTGGTCTGGCTCAAGCGAGCAAAGCAGTGGGCTGCCGTAGCGGCTCTCTGCTTTGCTATGGGCTGTTCTCAGGTCAACCCTTCTGTTCAACTCTTAGAGCTACCCGATCGCCCCACCGGTAGTGAAGTGAGAATGCTCAGCGGCGACATCAGCGAAGTGGCCCCGCCCGCCGTTTTTCTAGATCTAGCCAGCATAGCCAGTAGTCTGCAGCCTCAAGTTGCGATCGCCTATCCTAGTCCCAATCAAACCCTGAGCGAAACCAAGTTCACCGCAAAAATCGAGCTGCGCGGCCTCTCTATATATAAGGATGAAAAAACTCAGCTCGGCCCACATCTAAAAGTCATTCTAGACAACCAGCCTGCCCAGGATATTTACACACTAGACGCGCCCGTTGAATTCTCTGAGCTTTTGCCGGGTAGCCATACCCTAAGAGCCTTTGCCGTGCTGCCTTGGGGCGAAAGCTTCAAAAACACAGCCGCCTACGCCCAAACGACCTTTCATGTTCTAGCACCCACTGCGGAAAATACGCCCAATCCTAGTTTGCCGCTGCTTACCTATAGCGAACCTCAAGGCACCTTCGGAGCACAGCCTGTTCTCCTCGATTTTTATCTCAACAACGCGCCGCTGCATATGGTCGCCGCAGAAAGCGCAGAAGACACCATTCAAGATTGGCAAATTCGCTGCACCGTCAACGGTCAAACCTTTCTATTCGACCAGTGGCAACCAGCCTATTTGAAGGGGCTCAAACCAGGTCAAAATTGGGTTCAGCTCAGTTTGATAGACAAACAGGGCCAGTCGATAGATAACGCATTTAACAGCACCGTACGATTAATTAACTACGATCCTGAGATAAAAGACACGCTCTCCAAATTAGTGCGCGGAGAACTCCCGATTGAACAGATCGGTCAAATAGTTGTTCCCGACTATCAGCCGCCTGCCGAGCCACTGCCCATTCCCACACCTATTGAGGATACGACCAGAGCTGAGGATACGATCAGGACAGCCGATCCTCAACAGGATACAAATGAGCCATTAGAAGCCACAGATCCGGCTGGTTCTTTAGATGAAACAGATATAGAAGATAATCAGTATCTAGAACCAGACGAAAACGGGCAGTTAATGCCTAAGGAATTACCCTCTGAGGGAGACGAGTCTTTACCACTGACGAACAGCCCAGAAAATAGTCCAGAAAAAACCGAGAGCATAGGCGAAACCGCAAGCCCAGAAAAGGTTGAAAGCCCAGACAAGGTTGAAAGCCCAGACAAGGTTGAAAGCCCAGACGAAACAAAGCAAGAAGATCGCGCGATAGACGGCGGTGACGACGATATTCCAGAAGAGCTAACTGCACCAGCCGCAGAAACAGACGTTGAATTATCAAGTCGCTCAGAAGGTTTCAGCTCCAATCAGAAAGAAATATTTGAAGAAGCCAAGACTGAAACTGATTCGATTGAGATAGCAGATCCTTCCAAGACGCCCCCTCTAAACACAGAGCTAAGCGAAGAATTGCCTGCCAAACCTGGATTTTTAGAGCAGCTAAGAACTAAATGGAGTGCTTTTCAAAAGGCTCAGATAGAGTCTCAAAGCGACACGCTCCAACCCGCCAAAGCACCTATCAGCCCAAGCATTCAGTTATATACAGACGCAGATGAGCCGAGCGAAGAAGCCAGCCGCGAAGACGTAGAGTATTCAGGCAGCGAGGACGAACCTGCAAATACAGCAGAGAATCAAGACAGAACGACGGGTTCCGTTGATTCAGCTGACTCTGAGCGGCCTTAAAGCTTCGAATGGCGATGTGTGATGCTATTTTGCGCCAATGGAGCATTACATTTAGCACGGGCGTTGGACGTCAGGACCGCGAAGACGAGATGGCAACGGCTAAAAATGCGATCGCCTCAGCCAACGCGCCCAATATGAAACTCGGCTACGCCCTGAGTGAAGGAATAGGCGTAAATGGAATGACCCTCACCCAAGGACTAAAACTAGCTATTGTCACTCAGTTTTAGCAACCCTCAAACATGCTTATATATCGGCCTATTCAACAAACTTGGGCAAGCTAAAGCTATGTCTCATAAAGGCTCATTGGGTTAGGTGTCTCTTGTGTTCTCCAAATTCATCCTTATTGTTGACGATAATCCAACTAGTTTGGCCTTGCTCTCTGCGTCATTAGAAGATTTTGGCTACGCCGTCAAAACCGCATCAGACGGCGAATCGGCGCTAATTCTGCTGGCATATCATCGCCCCTCTCTAATCTTATTAGATGTCACCATGCCGGGCATCAGCGGCTTTGAAACTTGCCAGCGCATTAAGGCAAACCCAGCCACAAGGGACGTGCCGCTGGTCTTTATGACAGCGCTCTGTGATGTAGATAACAAGTCAAAAGGGCTAGCGCTAGGAGCCGTCGACTACCTCACCAAGACATTTCACCAAGAAGAAGTCATTGCGCGGGTAAAAATCCATCTGCAAATGGGCGAATTGCTGCAAACGCTGCGCCAGCAAAATGAACAAATGGCCGCTGAAGTCGTTCGCCGCGAGCAGGCAGAAGCGCAGCTTAAAATTATCAATCAGCAGCTAGAGAGCCGGGTTAAAGACGGCACCGACGCCTTAACTCAAGCTACCGATCATCTTCAGCAAGCCCAAGATCAGGTTATTCAAAGCGAGAAGTTCTCTACGCTAGGCGAGTTAGTCGCAGGGGTCGCCCACGAGATTAATAATCCGGTTGGCTGTATGACCAACAACGTAAACTTTATGGCTGAATATGGTCAGAGTTTGCTAAATCATATTGCGTTGCAGCAGCGAATCATCGCGTCAAACGACAATCTCATTCAGTTAGCAGACGTAGAAGCGATAGAAAATCATGCAGAAGACATTGCGCTTGACCACATTACCGAAGACTTGCCTAAGCTGATTGAGTCAATGGCAATGAGCGGCGATCGCATCAAAGCCATCAGCCAATCGCTACGCACTTTCGCCCGCACCGACAAAACCCACAAGCAAGCTTACGATCTGCACACAGGCATTGATGGAACGCTATTAATTTTGCGCCATCGTCTAAAAGCAAACGGCGATCGCCCCGAAGTCATCATTCATAAGCAGTACGGGCAGCTGCCCAAAATTAGCTGCTACCCTGGCCAGATTAACCAGGTGTTTATGAACGTTTTGGCTAACGCGATTGACGCGCTAGAAGATAGAGAAAACGACTGCCAGCCCCCAGCTATTTCAGTTGAGACAGTCCTAGCAGGCAAGCAAATTGAGATTAAAATCACCGATAACGCAGGCGGCATATCAGAAACTATCAAGAGGCGCATCTTCGAAAGCCAGTTCACCACCAAAACGGCAGACAAAGGCACCGGACTGGGCCTATCTATCGCGCACAAAATTGTTACCGAAAACCACAGCGGCCAAATCGAATGCAGCTCGACAACGGCCGCAGGCACCACCTTTCAAATTACGCTGCCAGTCGGCACATAGCATGAATGAAATGCCTAAAAGTCTCAGGCTTCAGGCTTTAGCTCGCGCTCCATTAACGCTTCTACTGCCTGCCTTGGCGTGATACGACCTTGTAGCAGCCGATCCACCTCACGAGAAATCGGCGCAGCAATCCCCTCACGATCGGCAATCTCCATTAGGACATGAGCAGTATTAACACCTTCTGCCGTGCCGCCTATTTCTTCTAAAATCTGTGGCAGCAGCTTACCTTGGGCGAGTCCATAGCCCACCCGATAGTTTCGGCTCAGTTGGCTACTACAGGTCGCCAGCATATCGCCCAATCCACTCAATCCATAGAAGGTTTCGACTTCCGCTGCACCTAGTCTCATCCCAATTCGAATGACTTCGGGAAGTGCGCGGGTAATCAACGCCGATTTGGCATTAGTGCCTAAGCTCAGACCATCACAAACGCCTACCGCGATCGCAACCACATTCTTCAGCGTTCCGCCCAGCTCGGCTCCCAGCGGATCGGCGCTGGTATACACCCGAAACTGATCGGACGAAAACAAACGCTGTACGCGCTGAGCCGCAGAGCGATCTGCACTTGCTAGCACAGTCGCCGCCGGTAGCCCGTTCTCGATCTCGCGCGAAAGGTTCGGCCCAGAAAGCACCGCAACCGCGTGCGTTGGAAACATCTGACTCAGCAGCTGAGAAGGCGTTTGAGTCGTCTGCGGATCGAGTCCTTTAGTGGCTGTCACCAAAATAGCTTCGGGTGGAATATCCATCTGCTGAAGCTGCTGCGCCACGCTCGCGACGCCTTTCATCGAAATCGCAGACAAAATAACGTCCGACTGCGCGATCGCCTCAGCTAGCGCTAGATCGCCCCGCCGCGACCAGACCCGCACCGTATGACCATTGAGCATGGCTAAGCCAGCCAGCGCCGACCCCCAGGCGCCTGCCCCTAAAACAGTCAGCCTCAAAGCGCGGCTAAACGGCGGATAGCGGGAAATTCCAGGCTCTAAATAAATAGGGGTGGAGGCAGAAGCCGACATATCAAAAAAGCTTAGAAAGCAAACCGAACAAAATTTAGGCTCGCGCAGCCAGCGATGGAGCACAGCTTTAGTCTATCGCCTTGCCACTTCATTGCTCTACGCGCAGCCTTCCAAACCTGAGCCAGCATATCAAGCGAACTTATCAATCTATCTGCAATTGATATAGAAACGCAGGCCTGATTATTTCTCGTGGCGTAAAAATCAGATGCCCTGGGCATAATGCTTTTGCACAAAGAAGATTGAATACTTGCTTAGATTTCCGTGATTTTTCTAGGCAATTTGATCTACATATAACTTTTTGAAGTGCTAGAATCTGTTAGAAATTCTGGAATAGGGCATGGATTTGTGTCTAAAGACAGATGCAGTCTCTGTGGCTAATTTAGTTTTAGACAGGCTCACTTTCAAATCATCCACTCCCAGTTCACTCAGTTATTGTTAGGGCACAACATGGAAGGCAAGCTCAAAGAACTAGTTGGAAAACCCGGTGTTTGGCTGTACATACAGAGCAGCAACGGCTGGTTCAAGAACGTCGAAATTCTAGAAGTTGGCGATAACATGCTGACCTTCCGCTACGAGTCAGAGTCTGATACAGAACGTAAAATTTGGGAGAAAACCACTCGAATCGATAACGTCTCTGAAATTGAAGTTCGCCTAGTTGTCGTACCCAAAACAAATACGCCTCAGCTAGCTGATATTCGCGGACAGCTTTCTAGACTGTTGCAAAAAGACACCACTCCAGAGCTAGACGAGCGCCGTCAATAAGACCGTCAATGAGACTATTAATGAAATAGAGCGCTATCTAGTCTGCCAGCTATCTAGTCTGCCAATAGCCAATATCGTAATTACCTATTCACATCAGCACAGCTCGCTAAAGCTATTCTCTCAAAGTTAATTTCAGCAGGTTTCTTCCGACAGGAGACCTGCTTTTTGTTTTTCGCTTATAGTAAGTGGCAGCAGAACAGGACGGGAAAACGCTAACCACGTTCGTCTAGGCGGCAAAAGGTTATCGACTATTAGCAACATGAGAAAAAGCGGACTCTTCTTTTTTGGCCTTGCAGCCATTATTCTCTCGCTGGTTATTTGGGGACAGTCCATTCCACAAATGCTCGCCGGTTTTAATCCAGCGGTTTCCATCGAGCTTCCGGCAGAATCTGCACCCACGCTGCTAGATCTAACAGTTGATATAGAGCAGCTCGTAAACCATGTTGATGCGATCGCCAAACCTCGCTACACCGCCGAGCAAAAAGCAACCGTCCGGCAGTACATCACAGATCAGCTTGCAGGCTACGGCATAAACACCACCGCTCAACCCTACGGGCTAGCAGAAACGGGCAGTACGCTCGAAGGCATCAACTTAATTGCAGAAATTCCAGGCAGCGATTTAGCCGCAGAGGCTATCGTCCTAGGGGCACATTACGACACCGTTGCAAATTCATCTGGGGCCGACGACAACGGCAGCGCGATCGCCGTCCTCATAGAAGCCGCCCGAATTTTCTCAGCCGGGCCTAGCCCCGCCACCCTAAAGCTAGTTTTCTTCGATCAAGAAGAGCATCAAGCAGACAGCAATGGTCTTTTAGGCAGCCTAGCCTATACGCAATCGGCAAACGCTAGAGATGTTAGAGGCGCAGTCATTTTAGATATGGTGGGCTACGCCTGCCGGGACATCGGCTGCCAAAGCTATCCGCCTCGCCTGCCCATACAAACGCTGCCGCAAACGGGAGACTTCCTAGCCGTATTAGGACTTAGCACGCATACCGATCTCATTGGAGCTTTTGTTCTCTCCGCCCAAAAGCACTGGCCGCTAGTACTAAGCCTGCCAATCCCGCAGCGTACGCTCAGTCTGTTTCCCGATCTGCTTCGCAGCGACCATGCGCCCTTTTGGAACAAAAACATCCCCGCCGTCTTTGTTACCGACACCGCCAACTTTCGCAATCCTAACTACCATACGCCAGGAGACCTTCCGGCTACTTTGGACCACGCATTTTTTGCTGGCAGCGCCCAGCATATTGTGAATGCGATCGCAACTTTACTAAACTCAGCGCCCGCGTCGCCGCCCGAATAGCTAAGCTGCCTGACGCTCTTTAGCCAAATAGTCAAACACGCTTTTATCACCAATATCCGGCGGAATTGGCTGAATCACTTTACGCAGCGCAAACACCGCAAACAGACCAGCCCAGGCCACTAGCAAATTACTCTCTACCGGTGACGACAAAACGCCTGCCATATGGCCTAGCAACAACCCAGGCACCAAAAATACCAAAAACTTTGTTTCTAACCGGTTAAAGCAAAACGCCTCTTTAAAGAAAATGCCTGTGAGCGCGGCAAAGGTAAAGCCCACGCCAAAAATCGTGAGCGGCTGCTGATAGGCCGTCAGCGCCAGCGGCGTCGAATAAGTCAATGCAATGATTACGCTCGCGACACCGCCAATCGCCCAGAAAGCCTGCAAAGTCTGATGCAGCGGCTTCACGTAAATATGAATCTTGAACAGGCTCAGCCCCAAGCCTAGCCACAGCAGCCCGTAGCAAACAGTTGCGATCTGAGCCGCCCTTTCCGAAAAGAGGAATAGGCAAACGACCGCTAGCCCAAAGCTAGTAGCCGCGATCGCCAGTCCAGCCCGATAGAGCACAACCTCTTGGCGATCGTTTTGATCAATTGTAAAAGTGCCAAACTGCCCCTCATATGTCTCGGCTGTATCAGACGTCTCAGACAATCTTGTGGCATCTCTTGTAGCATCTGTATTAGCAGTCATTATCACCAGGCTCCAAAGTCGTGTTCAGCAATAGTCGTGCTTCTTAGTCGTTAGCCCAAACAAGTCGTTAGCCCAAACCACTCGCGCAAATGGCCGCTATCTCGCATAGCGCTTATGGCTGTTAGCTAGAAAATTCACCACCAGGCTAAGCGCAACGCCTACCACAAACCCGCCGGCGTGAGCTGCATAAGCAATGTTTGCGGGCGTCATCTGCGCAGTATCGCCGAGGCTAACGGGGTGTAGACCAGCTTCACTCCAGCTTAGCGCACCGTAAAACACCTGCTGTGCAAACCAGAACCCAATAAAGCACAGCGCTATCTTCGCACGAGGAAAACGAACAATGTAGGCCCCCATAATTCCAGCGATCGCACCGCTTGCCCCTAACGTTGGCAAAATAGAAACCGGTTCGAACATCCATTGAGCCAAGCCCGCGAACCCACCGCAGACTAAGTAGAAAGCCAAAAAAGCAGCATGCCCCCAGCAGGCTTCGACTTTACGGCCAAAAACCCAGAGGCAAAACAGATTTCCCAAAAGATGAAACCATCCAGCATGTAAAAACTGAAACGTAATCAGCGTTGGCCATTCGTGAGCGGCGGTAAGGCGTTGTCCGGCCAACTCCAAGGTTAGCTGTTTAGGGACAATTGCCCATAAATCTAAAAAATGCTGTAGGGCAGCGCCATCTAAAGAGGTTTCATATAGGTAAATAGATAGGTTTAAAGCAATCAGTCCGTATACAACAACCGGCGTTGAGGCAAGAAGATTATGAGCTCGCAGGGAAACCACAGTGACCAGGAATAGAAGTGCCCTTATTTTATACGGACACTTTGTTCTAAGCGGACGATCTTGCTGGATTGTTAACGATTCAGCGCTAATGACACAGGCGCTGATGACACAAGCGCTGATGACACGAGCGCTTTAGCCTTCTACAGCCAAGACAACAACCCCTTATCTGCATCTAGCTCCACTGGCAAACCCACCGGCAGCACAGCATTATCTCCATCGTGACCAAAGGGCAAATCAGACACAATCGGAATTTCTAAATCACCCAGGCGATCGCGCATCACCTCCAAAACGCTCAGCGTAGAGCCAGTCTCTACCACAGCACCTGCAGCAGGCCAGCCGCTAAATCGACCTAGCGCAACGCCTTTAATCTGCGAGAGCTTACCCGTCGATCGCCACTGAGTCAGCATTCGATCCAACCGATAAGGCGCTTCGCCCACATCTTCAAACGCCAGAATCGCGCCAGTCAAATCTGGCTCTGCAGCAGTTCCCAATAGGTGAGTTGCTACGCACAGGTTTCCTGGCAGCAGTCGCCCGCTCGCAACCCCGCCGCAGCCTATCGCCATCGGCCCCCAGCCCTGCCCTACCAACGGCTCAATTTGATAATGCTCAACCCAGTTAAACAATCGCGTCACCGACCATTCGGGTTCGTCCGCCAGCGTCGTGAGTACCGGCCCGTGCAAACTAGAAACCCCCACTCGGCTCAGACTCCAGAGCAAGCTCGTAATATCCGAAAAGCCAATTAGCCACTTATCCACGTTCGCAGGCCACTGCCAGCCTTCTAGCAACCGGGTGCCGCCATAGCCCCCTCGAACGCAGAGAATTCCTCTACACTCATCGTCACTTAGCGCCGCCATTAGCTGCTGTCGCCGTCCGCTGTCGCTGCCCGCTAAATAGCCCCAGCGGTCGTCGTAGCCTTGCATCAGCTGCACCCGATAGCCGCGATCGCGCCATACCGATAGCCCCGCCTCAAACGATTCAATCTCGCGCAGACCACCGCTTGGCGCGATCGCCCAAAGCAAATCACCCGGCGCTAAGCAAGCCGGAACTTTGCAAACAGATGCATCAGCCGTTGGAAACTGCAAGCTCGAATAATGAGACAGACGGTTCATAGCAAAATAAGCAGTCAATAACCGTTAACATTTATCTAAATTCGCCTGCATCAGCGTTCTAAGCTGTTGAGCTAGCAAATCCACCGTGCCCGTGCGATCGCGCTTATAGTCCGCCATATAATCCTTCAGATTAATCGGATCGCCAATATGAAAGCAAGCGCGGCGCGGCGCTTTAGGTTGAGCATGTTCAATATGAAAAACCTCCCGCTCTAACCGGGTCAGCGTATCCAAAAACCGCTCCGGAGTCGGCGATTCAGCAACATAGCCATCGTAAATCGCGTCAAAGTTGAGCAACCGAACCGTATCCCAATACAGACTATCCCAGCTATCGCCATGGGCAGCCATAGGCTTAGGTTTCTCAACCGGTGAAACTTCCTCTAACAGCGCCTGTACCTTATAAACCCGCTCACGAATAGGCAAGTTCAAATTCGGCTCAATATTCAAAGCCGATTCACACCTGTCAATAAACGCCTCTCTCAACCGATCGATGCGCGCATTCCAATCTAGCTGAGTCATATGAGTCAAGCCCGCCTCATCCTCAATCTGCAAAATTACCTGATGCGCTATCTGCCGCAGTCTTTGGTAGTCACTCATCAAGTCGCTATTGGCCCGATCTTTTACGCCGTTGTCTAAAGCAAGCAGATAATTTTAGATGAGCCTCTAGCCGAGATAGCGTCTGATCAATTACCCGCTGCATAGGCTGTATATAGCGGTATTTAAGGCTAAGCGGCACCACATAAAGATCGGGAATCGCGTCCGGCGTCTTTTTGGCCAACTGCGCCAGCACAGACATCGGTAGCTGAATGGCCCCCGGACGAAACGGCATAATCGTATCGTTTTGGTACGAGCATCCCCCTTCAGGAAAAATCACCAGGCGGCACTGAGGCTCTTTGAGCAGCGATAGGGTTTGGCTAATGCTAGTGCGATCGCCCACCCCGCGCCGAATAGAATAGCAGCCCAATCGCTGAATAAACCAGCCCATTAGCCCCTTAAAAGACTCGCGGGCCACAATGTAATGCAAAAGCTGTCCTAGCCGGGCCGACAGCACAAACAGGCTAATGCCATCTTCTAACGTCGGATGATTGCAAACATAAACCAAGCGAGAATCGTCTATTTCTCGAACCTTGCCGATATCTGCCTCAGACACCGATATCCGAAATTGGTACAGCACCCGCGCTAGCGGATAAGAAATACTCTGCACCAGCCGAATCATCAGCGGCTTTTGTTTGGGCGGGTAAAAGGCTTGCATATCCGCGTGAGCATCAGGCACCTGAGAAATCAAGGGATCAGCAACCATACCAAACAGCACTTAAAAGAGGATGACCTCCAATATATAGACAAGTGCGCTCGATCTTGAAACGGGACTGTTGCGGTAAAAAAACGGGCATGTCTGCCAGCAATGTCAATTGGGCAAAAAATTGCCCCTGCTCGCAACAAACTAGCGGCAGAGGCAAGATATAGTCAAGTCATGTGGATAGTTCTATTGTACTATTATTGATTACGAAGTTGCGCATTAGTTTGTTGCTTTTTAGCCAGCTAGATACTCGCGCATATCGCCACGGCGTTTTCGCAGCTTAGTCAGCGCTTCTCGCTCAATTTGACGAACGCGTTCGCGGCTGATGTCTAAGATTGCACCAATTTTAGCCAGCGTCATATTTTTTCCGTCTTCGAGGCCAAAGCGGAGTGAAATAACGGTTTGCTGCTGAGGGGTAAGATCGGCCATGAGCAATCGCAAATCTCTTTTCAAAGAAGACTGTGTAGCGAAATCTTCAGGCGTTTGGCCGTCGTCTTCTAGCAAATCACTCAGTTGAGTATCTTTGTTATCGCCCACGCGCATATCCAAAGACAGCGGCTGACGCGATCGATCTAGATAATCGCGGACTTGCTGAATGGTTAGCCCAGTCTCCTCAGATATCTCAGGAATAGTCGGCGTACGGCCAGTTTTTTGCGTGAGCTGACGCTGGGCCTTCTTAATTTTATTGAGCTTTTCGGTAATGTGAATCGGCAAGCGAATGGTGCGGCTCTTTTCTGCGATCGCCCGCGTAATCGCTTGGCGAATCCACCAGTAGGCATATGTACTAAACCGATAGCCCTTCGCCGGGTCAAACTTTTCTACCCCGCGCTGCATCCCGATGGTGCCCTCTTGAATCAAGTCGAGCAAATCCACGTTGCGCTTGATATATTTCTTCGCGACAGAAACCACTAGTCTCAAGTTGGCCTCTACCATTTTTTGCTTGGCCCGCTCACCCGCCAAAATGGTCGCATTTAGCTCGCTCTCAGAAAGCTGAGCGGCGTCGGCCCATTCTAATCGGCTAGGCTCACAATCCAGCTTCTCAGCTAGTTCAGACTGCACTGCTAGCAGGTTCATCATTTGCTTGACCTGTTTGCCCAGAATAATTTCTTGCTCGTGGGTTAGCAGCGGTACGCGACCAATTTCTTTGAGATAGGTACGGACAAGATCGCTAGAGGCAGCAGCTTTCATTGGGATAATCGCGTAGCGGTGGGCTGAGGTAACAGAAATTTATTTACTGTTTTCGTATAAGCGCTTTTTATATTAACTATTGTAACGTTTATGAGAGAGTTTGGCTCAACCAATTTTCTGTTGTTCTAGAGATTAGCTCACTATTTGGCAAGTTCGCTCATAGCTATCTCAACGCGAAACGACTACGGGCAGGGAGTTAGAGGGAAGATATCAGCAAAAGAAAAGCGTTATTGCCAATAACTTTCTTAAGGACTATAAGACGCTTTTAGCCTTACGCAATTATTAAGATAATGATTGCGAGCAGTGACTTAGCAGCCATTTGTAACAAACATTTAAGGCTACATGCAGATAGCTCGTAATGAACCATAGACATATTTCACAGTGAATTCTGAGTGAATAGATACACCTCCATCGCTTGAACGAGCAGAGTTTTGATCGCCATAAGAATGGCCAGCACCCCTGAAAGTTCTCTACGGCCATCAGCTGCTTTTCTTGCAAGTAGAGGGTAGAGGTAGCGCTAACGATCAGATCAAAAGACTATAGTACAAAAGAACTAAGATCGAGCAGCATCCAAGCAAACAATCTAAGTCCTTGGCATTGCAACGTAACTGCTCGCACAGCGGTTCCTAGTGCAAAAGGCAGTTCGCAAATCATCAATATGCCAAGGCGAGTAAGGTGAATCACGCCTGCGCTTCAGATCCTACAACCAGCTCTCCAGCAACTGTTCTCTTCTCGACGTTCGTTTCTTTTGGGTAAGAGATTCGTTTGTGGTTGTGCTGTTGCCATACCTGAATAAACACGCTGGCTACCGTATTCATGTTTTCGCGAGTTAGGCCACTGTCGGCTAGCTGCCCGCTGCGCCAGCGCGCCCGCAGTATTTTGTTAACCATCGTATAGGCTTCGTCCATCGCCGCATCGGGCTTCAGCGATCGCAGCGCTGCCTCGCAAGAATCAGCCAGCATCGTAATTCCCGTCTCAGGCGTTTGGGGCGTCGGCCCGTCATAGCTAAAGTCAGCCGCATCCACAACGAGCGTCGGCTCTTTCTCCTGGAGCGCCTTAGCCTGCTGATAGAAATAGCTAATCTTCATATCCCCCTGGTGCTCAGGGATAAACGCCCGCACCGCCTTAGGCAACCGATACTTGCGGGCCATCACCAGTCCTTGCGTTACATGCTTCTTAATAATGCGAGCGCTCTGCCAGGGGTCGTCAATCAGATCGTGCTTATTAGGCCCTCCCATCTGATTTTCGATAAAGCCCTGCGGGTCGTGCATTTTACCAATGTCGTGATAGAGCGTACCGGCTCTCACTAACTCTACGTTGCGGCCTAAGCTGCGAGCCGCCGCCTCAGCCAAATTAGCCACAAACATGGTGTGCTGAAACGTACCTGGCGCTTCAGCCGCCAAACGCTTTAGCAGGGGTCGATTCGGGTTCGATAGCTCAGCCAAGCGAATGGGTGTCACCACATCAAACAGGTGCTCTAAATAAGGACTTACCCCCAGCGCGACGACGCTCCAAGCAATGCCATAAAGGCCGTGCATGGCAGACCCTACAAACACCGCCTGCCACAGGGGCGCAGAAACGGTAGAGCGAATTAGCGTCAGCAGGAGATAAACCAGGGCCTGAGAAAGGCCTACAAAGCCGCCTAGCAGCGCAAATTCCTCACGCGATCGCAGCTGCGGTGCAATGCAAGTGCCCAAAATTGCGGCTAACGCACCCGTAATTAGCGGAATTGTACTCACTGGCGTACCAATTGGCAGCGCCACCGCCAGCAGTCCCACAACCGTTAGCCCCAGCGCCGAACCGTAAAAGCTACCTACTAGCAAACCAACTGCCGGAAGCCCCACCGTAGGAACCTTCAGCAAAGCTAACAGCGAAACAACCAAACACAGCAGCAACACTAGAAAGTGGTCTCTAGGCTGAAGCTGATGGGCCTGAATGTAATCGATCCAGAAATACAAAGCAGTTCCAGCGGCAATCAATAAACTAAATCCACACAGACCCAGCCAGTTGAAATAGCGATCGCTCAAATCAAAATGATCCAGCAGCAAAAACGCGTCCTGATCAATCGCCTGATTCGCTCTCACGATCAGATCGCCTTTTGCTACCTCTAGCACTACCGGCTCAATCTCGCCCGCTTTCTGATTAGCCAAAGCGCGAGTGCGATCCAAATCCATCGTTAAGTTGGGCGTAATCGCATAGGCAACCACATTGGCCGTAAGCGTTCTCACTGAAGTGGGAAGATCGGACGGAATGCGAAGTTCAATCGCTCGCAGAATGAGGTCTGGGGGCGCACCTTTATGGATGCCCTGCTGCATCATTTCACCAAAGATCTGACGCGTCGTATCTTCTAGTATTAGCCACTCATCTTCTGATAGATCAAAAGCTTGAGCGTTATACAGCGGATGGCCCTGCCCGCTGCTTGCTGCTAGCTCGGCGATTAGCTCTGCGGCCTCTTGCTGATATAGATCTCGCCGACCGTCCATCTGAGTTTTTAGAGAACTTAGCCCGACCGTATCAGCCAGGGCTTTGTAGGCCAACAGTTCCTTTAACGCAAACACCTCGTCGGGCACAAAGGCACGAACTTGCTGTTGCACGCTTGCCGGTAGCGGCTGCACTTTAGGCGCTTTATCAGCCTTTTCTTCTCCTTCTTTTGCAGATGCCTCATTCGTCTCTGCACTTTCTACCGTTGCCACAGGCGCTTCTGCACTATCCATGAACTGAGCGGCTGATATATCTGGGCGCAGCGCGAGTCCCCAGACTTCGGACCACTGAGCGTTCGAAGCTTGAAACAAAAATTCTTGAGTCGGCTTAGAGAGCGTCTGCGGATTGAGAAACGGCGGGCTGCCCGCTTGATCTCTTAGCTCACGGCCTTGTGCTAGCAGCGCATTGAGCTTAGCCGCCGCCGCATTAGTCACTTCCGTATTAATCTTGAGCACTTCTACCGTACCCGTGCGGGCTTCTTCGCGGCGGCGCTCAGTCTCTTTCTCATTAACGACAACCGCACTCTTTGGAGCGTAAAACGTTTGGGTAGAAAGCGAATTAATCGCAAGGCCAGGCTGATTGTAGAATCGCTGCCCAAAGCAGGTTGCTAGGAGCAAAACAGCAAACAGCGCGATCGCGCGATTTCTTTTAGACGATTGCTTAGAGATCAGCATCTTACCGACAGAATGATTCGTCATAGGCACTCGCTTGCGCTGACGACCACGCGGCGATCGCCTTTCGGCCCCGATCGCGCGCACGTCGGGATGATGAGTCCGCCGATCTAATCGGTTCCCTGATTCGTCTGAATTATCAGAAGGCGATTGCACCAAAGGGAAAAATCGCTGAACATCGTTAGACCAGTCTGCGTAGCGACGATTAATTTGCCGCTTGAGATAGCGACCAGGGTGTTTTAATCGCAAAAAAGAGGATGACCAGATTTGATGAACCCGACGGGTGATGTAGCGAAGAACACTCATGAGGTCTAATCCAATGCCGTCTTAAGGAGCTGTCGTAGAGTGGACCGCGAGCAGCAAAGTAGCCAAAACTATGACGGAAAGCCAAACCCACTATCAAGAGCTTGGTCATCTCGACATTATAGTATGCATTTTTTCGACCGATTACTCCTCAATCTGACAGACTCGCGCTAGAAAGCTCTCCTGCCCAAAGGCTAAACAGCCTAGCGGCTAGATCTTGAGGGATATCGACATCTAAACGAGCCCGCCAGAGCGCAGGTAGACTGCTGCCACCGCCAAATGCGCCCGATAGCAACCCGGCAACAAAAGCGGCCGTCCAGTCAGACGCGATCGCCTCTGTAGCACGAGCGGCCTCTTGACCATCAGTTTGGGCGGCATCGCCTAATACAGCAGTACGGTTCGAAGGATACCCAGATAAACACTGAACAGCCAAAACATAGCTCTCCGGGCAATTTAGCGCAGTCCTCACCCCAACCACGAACGACCGCTGACTTTCGTCTCCTAGGGCGTCGCTAGGCTGCGCCCTCATAGCGCCCCTCACAGCACACAGTAGCGCCTCGTATTGAGCGTGGAGGGAGGGCGCAATCCGATATCGCTCTGCGCAGTCAGTCAACCAGGCGATCCAGTCTGTTTTGGATGCCAATTGCTCTGTTTTGGATGCCAACTGCAAATCGTCAAAGCTCAAAACTTCGAGCAGATCACCGACCATCAGGCTTTGAGCGATCGCACCTAGCCAAACCCTAGCTGCATCCGTTTGCAAACTATCTACTTGTAATTGCAGCAGCCTCAGCCGATCGAAGCGCCTTCTCCAACTATCGTGATAGCGCAGTAAAACAGGAACACAAGCAGGCAGCAAAAGCGCTGGGTTCTGTAGGCCAAGATCTACGGTCCAGTCATTAGGCCTAAAGACAAAGAATCGCGTCTGAGCTAGCGAATAATCAACCGCCTGCTGAATGCGCGATCGCGCTAGAGACAAGTCTGAAGCAGCGCGTATAGGGCAAAGCGCCGTCGGCAGTAAATGGATGCCCAGCAAAGCGCCTTGAAAGCAATCGCGTAGTTGCCTATGCCCTATCGATCGACCTATCTGCCGAGCAGTATCCGCTCGCTGAATCACACCATTTCGCCTGCCACCTAGCGATCTCATTGATAAATTGGCCTATCTGGCTTTGCTTGTAAAATTGTATTCTCGTATATTGATGAGACTTTTATTGATATCGGCATCCCAACTTCATATGTCAAGCTCATATACGTTAAGCGATACCCCAATGGCCCATCTACTCCGAGAGACAAAGCCTCGCCAAAAGCTGGCTGCGGTAGCTAAGCCCATTCTCGCGGGGATTGCTAGCAGCGTTCTCTTCACCGTTTTCACAAGCGCTAGCGCGTTAGCAGCGCCCACCATACTCATTGCGCAAAACTATCCGCTGCTAGCAGAAGGCAGTACAGGCAGCTCAGTTAGCCAGCTACAGGCCACCCTCAAGCTCTTAGGATTCTACCTTGGTGAAATTAACGGCAGCTACACCGCCGCCACCCAAGATGCAGTTGCTCAGTTCCAATCCGCTGCAGGTATTTCTGCCGACGGCATCACTGGGCCATCGACCTGGGCAAAGCTGCTACCAGCACCTGGCGATGTCGCTACCATTCCGGCGAGCCAAGTTCCTATCGATCCCGAACCGGTGACAGCGCAAGCACCAGAAGACGTTTCCGGGCCGCCTATTTTGCGCCCCGATATAGAAGGCCCAGCCGTCTCCCAGCTACAGCGAGAGCTAACGACACTCGGCTACTACCAGGGAGCGGTTGATGGCAAATATGAAAAATTCACTCAGGAAGCGGTCAGAGCCTTTCAGTCTGATCGGGGGTTAGTAGTAGATGCCATCGTTGGCCCGTCTACTTGGGACGCGCTCACGCAGGCGCTAGGCAACTAACAAAACGCAAGCACAGAACATAAGTACAAAGCACAAATACAGAACGCAAGCAAAAACTGAACCCTAAAGGCGCTGGAGGCATTAGCCTTCGTCAGTCAAAGCAGGAGCGGGAGCCTCTACCGGCTCGAACCAGTTAGGCAACTCGCTCTCATTCATCATGGTGTCATAGCTGTCAAACGCGCCATTTGCCTGATTAACAAACATAAAATAGTCGCTCATCAAAAAGTAAACGCCGACCATCGCAGCCGCAGACGATGCCACCAGAAAGCCCGCTAGCATCAGCGAGAATTCCTGATTTGCGACCGCTCTATCCATCAGGCGCAGCGCCCAAAAGACCAGACCAATTACAATTATCAACGTCAAAAATATCATTGCAGGCGGCGAATAGCTTCCAAAAAATAGGAGTTGAGTAAAAAGCATTTTGCCAAACCAGCGCCAAATTACAAGCGCTAAGATTGACCGCTCTTCTTAGAAAATATTCTTAAAGAAAGAAATCATTCTTCTTTACAGATGTTAACAGAAATCTCAGAATAGGTCGAAGCCGGGAAATAGCGGCAGCGGCTGTAAAAACCGAACTTTACAAACGGCTAGTAATATCGGCAACTTTCATTTAATCGCCAGCCTTAGCCCTCTAAACATAGCGAGACTATCACCAAGCGATACATTTTGTAATATTTTAGTAATGTTTCACCGGCAGTCACCGCCGTACGGCTACCTGATGATCGCTTAAATACTGTTTGATTTGCGCCACGCTGAGCTGTCCAAAGTGAAGCAGAGAAGCCAGTAGCGCAGCCTCGGCTTTGCCTTCGGTCAGGGCTTGGTGGATGTGCTCGCAGGTGCCAGCTCCCCCAGAGGCAATCACAGGAACGTTCACCTTCGAAGCGATCGCCTTTGTCAAAGTTAGGTCGTATCCAGCCTGGGTTCCATCCGCATCCATACTCGTAATCAGCAGTTCGCCCGCCCCACGCCGCACGACATCGCAGGCCCAGTCCACAGCGTCTAGTCCGGTATTCTCTCGTCCGCCTCTTACAAACACATCCCACTTGGGTTCAGCACCTTCGGCCTGCACCCGGCGTCTAGCATCAATGGCGACCACAATGCACTGGTTGCCGAAGCGATCGCTCGCTCGGTCAATCAGCTCCGGGTCGCGCACCGCCGCTGAGTTAATGCTAATTTTGTCAGCCCCAGCTCGCAGCAGCTTTTTGATCGTATCAATTGAGCTAATGCCGCCGCCCACTGTGAGTGGAATAAAAACCTGCTCAGCGGTTTGGTAAATCACGTCATAAATCACGCCGCGATCTTCATGCGTGGCCGTAATATCTAGAAACACCAGCTCATCCGCACCCGCTTCGTTATACAGCTTGGCCAGCGCTACCGGGTCTCCCGCATCTTTAAGATCGACGAAGTTAACCCCTTTAACGACGCGGCCCGCTTTGACATCGAGGCAGGGAAGAATTCGTTTGGCAAGCATGGCAAAATACTCCGCAATCGGGCACAGGTCGCTGATAAACTGAAGGCTGAATGGACAGTTAGCTAGTAGATAGTCAGCTATCCGTTTTGAATTGGTTCAGTAAGGATACAGTTATTACATATGGATTTGGAAATCGGACAGAAAGTTCAGGTGCGCCGGATGCGCGATCGCGTCTCCAAGGACGTAGGCGCAAGACTGGGCCAAACGGGCATTGTAAAAGACTTTAAGGTGCTAGATGGGAAAAACATCGGCGCACTCGTGAAGTTTGACTCAGATAACTACACTACCTGGTTTTTTGAAGACGAACTGCGCCCATCGAACTAAGAAACGCAGATCAAAAGGCTCCCTAGTTTTGGGCCTATCGTAAGTTCGATTTACCTCGATTTACCTTCCGTTCAATCTGCTTAAGCCGGTAAGCTCTCGCCCTCTAGCAAGCAAGTTTATCGGCCAAATACTACCCTCTTCACTCTTCAACTATGACGCTGATTCTCACGTTTCTTGGTAAAGGCGGCACGGGCCGATCTACTGTTGCGATCGCAGCCGCTCAAAAGCTATCAGCCGAAGGCAAGCGAGTTCTTCTCATCTCCCAAGAAGCCGGACCAGCCCTTTCTATACTGCTAGGCACTGAAGTTGGCCCAAAGGCTAGCCCCGTAGATTTAGCAGGCCAAAACTTTCAGGCCGTGCAGCTCTCCTCTACCGCGCTAGTTGACGAAAACTGGGAAAAGCTCAAAAGCTTTGAAGCTCAGTACTTAAGAGACCCCTTCTTTAAGGCCGTGTACGGGCAAGAACTCAGCGTTATTCCCGGAATGGACGATTTCTTGGCGCTAAACGCAATTCGCGAGTACTCCGAAAGCAACCAGTACGACGTAATCGTACACGACGGTGCAGGCGATCAGTCTACGTTGAGAATGTGGGGCGCAATCGGCGGCATCGATTGGTACTTCCGTCGCTTCAAAAAAGTTTTTCAAGACTCTCAGTTTTATCGCTCTATCTCTCCATTTATCGCGCCGATTACCGGCGCAATCCTCAGCGGCGGCATGTCGGGCGATATCTGGAATCAGCCCGAGACTCAGAGCGTAGAGAGCATGGTCGCAAAAGGAAAAGCGCTCGTAAGCGATCCGATGCAGCTACGCGCCTATGTCGTCACCACTGAAGATGAAGTGGCGATCGCCACCGGTAAATATCTCTGGAGCGCCGCGCAGCAAATCGGCCTCACCGTAGCTGGCGCGCTCACTAATCAGCCCTATCCAGGTCAGCCTAGCAACCCGCAATCTGCTGAATCTGCCTTTGCGCCCATCCCAGTAACAGCATTGCCGCACGGCGCAACCGGCAGCCATTGGCAGCCGATTATCGACGCCTTGCCACCCCTTACCGATCCGGTCAGCGTTCCCAACTCGATGAGCGTAGACACCGCTAGCAGCACCGTTAAGCTATTTCTACCTAGCTTCGACAAAACCCAGGTCAAGCTCACTCAGTACGGCCCAGAAGTCACCGTAGAAGCAGGCGACCAGCGCCACAACTTGTCCTTGCCACCGGCGCTAAAGGGTCGCTCAGTCACCGGCGCAAAATTTCAAGACGGCTACCTCATCATCTCGTTCGGCTAACGTTTGTCTAAAGCTGTTCTATTATTTAGCAGCGGCTTACTTTTCAGCTAGCTGGCATTGCGTAGAACCGACCTGCGTCTGACTATCACTTACCCTTTCACGGAGTCCTTATGTCCGAAGACCCGATATCGGAATCAGCAGTTGCAGTAGAGGCTGCAGAAAGTTCCACCGGCAAAGCCCGGCAGCTTTTAGGGATGAAAGGCGCAGAAGCAGGCGAAACCTCTATCTGGAAAATTCGCCTCCAGCTAATGAAAGCCATCACCTGGATTCCGCTCATTTGGGGCGTGGTTTGCGGTGCGGCATCCTCCGGCAGATTCACCTGGACAGTCGAAAACGTCCTCATTTCAGCAGCCTGTATGCTGATGTCTGGCCCCTTACTCACCGGCTACACCCAAACGATTAATGACTACTACGACCGCGATTTAGACGCCATTAACGAACCCAATCGACCGATTCCTTCGGGCGCTATCTCGCTCGGTCAAGTTCGGGTGCAGATCTGGGTACTGCTATTGGGCGGTATCGCCGTTGCCTACGGGTTAGACCGCTGGGCGCAGCACGACTTCCCCACGATTACCGCGCTTGCACTTGGCGGTTCTTTTGTCTCCTATATATATTCAGCGCCGCCGCTAAAGCTAAAAAAGAATGGCTGGCTGGGCAACTACGCCCTAGGCGCAAGCTACATCGCGCTGCCCTGGTGGGCGGGTCATGCCCTGTTTGGCGAACTCAACGCCACCGTTATCGTCCTCACTTTGATTTACAGTATGGCCGGATTAGGCATCGCGGTCGTGAATGACTTTAAAGCGGTAGAAGGCGATCGCCAGCTAGGGCTTAAATCCCTGCCCGTGATGTTTGGCATCCAAACCGCCGCCTGGATTTGCGTGCTGATGATTGATATTTTTCAAGGTGGCATGGCCGCTTATCTTATGAGCATTCATAAGAATCTGTATGCGGTACTGCTCATTCTTTTGATCATTCCGCAAATCACTTTTCAAGACATGTACTTCCTACGCAATCCTTTGGAGAACGACGTGAAGTATCAGGCTAGCGCTCAGCCCTTTTTGGTGTTGGGAATGTTAGTTACTGCGATCGCACTAGGTCACAGCAGCCTAGTTAGCGGGTAATTCACTCGCAGCTTGTAGTTCAGATAACGTTAGTCCGGATGATACTAGTCTAATGACATCCATCAAACGACATCTATAGGCATCTCTACCACGTATCAACTAGCACCTGCAATAAAGCGATCAGGGCCGTAGTAAGAAGAAAATATGAACCGTCCACAAGCAGCCTGTAGTCCTTAGACCCCGTGGTAGCATTTACGCTAGTCCATTAATCAAGCCCGTCAACCGTCCGTCAGCGCAACGTTTGTCAGCGGCGATCAGCCCGCCTGGAGAATCTACTGAAGTGGCCAACCTCTTCTCACAGCTAAAGCAATGGTCCCAAAGAGTCACTGGCTCTGAACCAGACCCGCGTACGCTCCGACGGCGCAAAGCAGACATCCGCAGATCTGCAAACTTGCGGCCACCCATTCCACCAACGACAAAGAGCCAAAACGCAATCGAGCGGGCATTGAATAGCGACAGCCTGAGCAATCGTGGCCTGAGCAAAAGCGGAGCTGACGGTAACAGCATCAGCAACAGCAGCGGCGCAAGAGAAATCGAACCCGGTGGAATACTTGCTGTAAAAGGCAAAAAAAGGCCCTCGAAGCGGCTCCACACCAGTCCTGTGTACAAGCGTCCCACTTTCTGGATACTGCTCTTAGTTGGCGCCGGTATCGCTGGACCTAGCGCTCGGCTGTACCGGCTTTATGCTGAACTGCAAGAGAATTTTCCCGACGTTTCTAGAGCGCTAAACTACGAGCGTAGTGGCACGATCACCCTCAAAGCAGGCGATGGAACAATTTTGCAAAAGGTAGGGCCTACCGCGCAAGAGAGCCTTTCCTACAATGAGATTCCAGAGGTTGTGGTTCAGGCGTTCATCGCCGCCGAAGATCGCCGGTTTTACGAGCACAACGGGGTCGACTATCGCTCTATTGCTAGAGCCGCCGTTGCCAACATTACCAGCGGCGGATTGGTTGAAGGGGCCAGCACCATCACTCAGCAACTCGCTCGCATCGCCTTTTTGGATCAAGATCGCAGTTTTCAGCGCAAGTTCAAAGAAGCTATTCTCGCGCGCGAACTCGAAAAAGAACTCGGCAAAGAAAAAGTATTAGAACGCTACCTAAACTTAGTGTATTTGGGTTCTGGCGCTTACGGTGTAGCCGATGCAGCCTGGGTCTACTTTGGTAAAACCGTCGACAAGCTAAGCGTGGCCGATGTAGCGCTGATTGCGGGCATGGCGCCTGCACCTAGCGTATATTCTCCCAAAGAAAATCCAGATCTAGCTAGACAGCAGCGCGATAAAGTAATTTATCGCATGGAGGAAAACGGCGTTATTACCAGCGCTCAAGCTCAAGAAGCCTATCAGTCGGACGTGACCGTCGAAGCCCAAGAGCCAAAGTATCTCTATAGCCAGTTTCCCTACTTCACTATCTACATTAAAAAGCAGCTTTCAGAAATCCTCAGCGAAGAGCAGATTGAAGCCGGCGGACTGGTCGTTGAAACTTCGCTAAATACGAAATGGCAAAAGGCAGCGGAAAAGACCGTCAAGGACACCATCAGCGAATACGGGCAGTGGCAAGACTTCGAGCAGGCGTCGCTAGTTGCCATCGATCCTAACAGCGGCCAAATTAAGGCTATGGTCGGCGGCACCGACTTTGACGGCAGCCAGTTTAACCGAGTCACTCAGGCTCAAAGGCAGCCAGGCTCAACCTTCAAGCCTTTTGTATATGCGACTGCGATCGCCACTGGCATGTCGCCTTACAAGCAGTACATAGACGCTCGCTATGTCGTAGACGGTTACGAACCTAAAAACTACGGGGGCGGCTACAAAGGCTATGTCGATCTGCGCGGCGCCCTCTCTAGCTCAATTAATATCGTTGCTGTCAAGCTACTAGTAGACATCGGGTTCGATCCTGTGATTGCCTTAGCCCACCGCATGGGCATCGACTCCGACTTGCTCCCAGCCTACTCTCTAGCGCTAGGCTCATCCGAAGTCAATCTGCTAGAGCTAACTAGCGCCTACGGCACCTTTGCAGCCAAAGGCAAACACTATAAACCCCACGGCATCAACCGTATTACCAACGCTCAAGGCGACGTACTCTACGAGTTCGAAGAGAAGCCCAAACAGGCCGTTGACGCGGACACCGCCTCGATTATGACCTGGATGCTAGAGGGGGTAATTAATGGCGGTACTGGCGGCAATGCTGCACTTTCGGGCAGACCCGTGGCCGGTAAAACAGGCACCTCCGAAAAGTACAGAGACCTTTGGTTTGTAGGCTTCACGCCTCAGCTAGTAGCCGGTGTGTGGATGGGCAACGACGACAGTACACCGACCAACGGCGCTAGCAGCACAGCAGCGCTAGCCTGGTACAAGTTTGTCAGCCAGTTCGTTGACGATATGCCGGTTGAAGAATTTCCGGCAGTTCCGTCTTTAGAAGGCAGAAAGAACACTCTAAAAGCCAAACCGGTGGCACCCAGTCGCGTGGTTGCAGAAGATCCTCGCGCCAAAGAAGAGGAAGCCAGTTCGACCAACCGCAGAAGATCGGAACCGGCTTATGACGAACCAGCTTATCAGCCAAGCCGAAGGTGGGAACCAGAACCGGCTTATGACGAACCCGCCTACAGCGAACCAGAACCCGCCTACAGCGAACCAGAACCGGCTTATAACGAACCCGTCCCTGCACCCGCGCCCGCCCCTGCACCCGCGCCGGTCTATACCGAACCGGTCTATACCGAACCAGCACCGCCGCCTGCACCTGCACCGCCACCTGCGCCTGCACCTGCACCGCCAGAACCTGCGCTTCCTCGGCCTAGCGTTTTAAATAACTAGGAACTAAGCAGATAGGGACTAAATAGCTAGGGACCAAATAGCTAGAGACTGAATAACTGAACTACATAACCATGGCTTTTTCTCAACGTGCTACAACTAGCTTCAGCGAAAAGAAAGGAGGCCGTACCGTCGGTCGCCAGTATCAGTCTGTCGTCATCATGCTGCTGCTTAGCTTGGTAATGTTCGGCGGCATTGGTGCTAGGCTCGGCTTTTTGCAGTTAGTACAAGGGGAGCGCAACCGCGAGCTAGCCGAAGATAACCGCATTCTGCTGCTACCGAGACGACCAGCGAGAGGCACCGTTACCGATCGCAATGGCAAAGTCTTAATCGGCTCTCGACTCTCGCATTCGGTCTCCGTTTGGCCAATCGCGCTTCCTAAGAAAGAGGCCGAACGCGAGCAGGTAATTCAGCGGCTCGCTCAAATTCTAGACGTACCTTCTAATGAAATTAAGAACCGACTGGCTCAGACAAGCTACAACCTGAACAAGTCGGTGCCTATATCGCGAGGAGTGAGTTCGGCGCAGACTACCGCGATCGCAGAATACGCCCAAGAACTACCCGGCGTTCGCGTAGAAGCGGAAGCAGTGCGCAACTATCCTAGAGGCGACTTAGCAGCTCACGTTCTGGGTTACACCGGCGAGCTAGACCCCGCTGAGCTAGAGAATCAGAACGCTGAGAACGGCGACTATCGACTGGGCGATGTAATTGGGAAAATGGGCTTAGAAAAAGCCCTAGAATCGACGCTGCGTGGACAGTGGGGCGGCCAGCAAGTAGAAGTAGACAGCAGCGGACGCGTACTGCGGATTCTAGGAGAAAAGCCTTCGATTTCTGGACAAGATCTTCAGCTCACGCTTGATTTGAAACTACAGCAGGCGGCTGAAGAAGCTATTGGTGACGATACAGGAGCCATTGTTGCGATCGATCCGCGAGATGGGGCCATTCGCGCCATGGTCAGTCGTCCGACCTTCGATCCCAACATCTTTTCGACGCGGATTACCCAGGCACAATGGGAGCAAATTCAAAGCCGAGGCAATCCGCTGGTCAACCGAGCGATGCGAGCTTATCCACCGGCAAGTACGTTCAAGGTAGTAACGGCCACAGCAGGAATGGAGTCGGGCAAATTTTCGCCAAACGTCGTATTGCCGACGTTTGCCTTCATTAATGTTGGCGGTATTCAGTTTTGGGACTGGAACAATGCCGGCTTTGGGCCGCTAGGCTTTCGAGGAGCGCTGGCAATGAGTAGCGACACCTTTTTCTATCAGATCGGCAGAGGCGTAGGTGAAAAGAACCTAGAAACCTGGATGCGAAATTATGGATTGGGCGACTTTACCGGGATTGAGCTAGCAAGCGAAGAAGACGATGGGTTAGTGCCTACCCCAGACTGGAAAAAGAGAGTGCTAGACGAAAGCTGGTATTTAGGCGATACCATTAACGCCTCCATTGGTCAGGGAAACGTGCTCGCTACCCCGCTTCAGATTGCGGTGATGTTCGCAGCCGTAGCGAACGGGGGCGATCGCGTTACACCTCATCTCGTCATGACTGGAGAAGAAGCTAAAGACTGGCGCACACCCGTAGGCATGAAGCCAGAAACCGTCAGGGTCTTGCAAGAGGGGCTGCGCGAAGTCGTCAGCAACGGCACGGGCGGCGCAGTCAACGATCCGATGTTGCCACCAATTTCTGGGAAAAGCGGTACGGCAGAAGCGCCCCCCGGAGAAAACCACACCTGGTTTGGCGCGTACGGCCCCTCTGACAATCCTGAAATTGTGGTGGTGGCATTAGGCGAACATTCTGGCGGCGGCGGCGGTTCTTTTGCAGCGCCCAAGGTAAAGAAAGTACTCGACCAATATTTCGGCGTAAAAAGGCCCGCTGGCGAGGTGGCTGCGCCGATACCGCCTGGAGACTAGCTAGCAGCGAGTCAATAGATTGTAGGATTGTCTAGCCAAAGGTCGTCCCGTTCCAGCCCCACATGGCCCCTTGCGCATCGTTAAACTCAATGTAAGTTCGATTGGGCGGCACGCCTAGAGCTGCCTGCACTCTGGCGCAGAAGTCCTGACTCATCGTTTGTGTTTTACCTCCACCCATAACCCCAACGCTCTTAATTTGGATGAAGCAGGTAGGGTCTGTTGTCCCGCCAAAGGTCATCTGCGTACTAGGCTCAAACGTAGTCATCACGTAGGTTTCTGGCTTACCAAGATGCTTCGCTAGGCTAGCCGATAGCTGCTTTAGCAAATCTTCTACTGCGCCTTCGGCTGGCTTATCCACAGAGGTTTGAACTTTGATAATTGGCACAGAAACAGCTCTCCAGTCTCTAATTAGGGATTGCATTTAGCATAGTTGTAAGGCGACTATGTGCGCACTAACCCTTTAGCACAGGTCATTTTATAAATCGATGGATGCAAAAACAGCCGCTGCAAATTGCACTCCACCCTTGGAAATACTTTTCTTAACAGTTTGAGGAACCCGGCTATCATGTTAAGAGATAGTAATACTTCTTCATATGGCGGCGTCAAACTCTTCTGAGCTTTCTATCAAGCAAAAGGCCAAAAGAAAGGCTAAGCGCTTTATAGAACAGCGAATTCTGCTAGGGCAACCCCTGACGCTAGAGCTTACAGCCATTCTCACGGTATATTTCGTGCAGGGCATTCTGGGCCTGTCGCGTCTGGCCGTGAGCTTCTTTTTAAAAGACGATATTGCGCTCTCTCCGGCTGAAGTTTCAGCGCTAATGGGCGTAGCAGCCCTTCCCTGGACGATTAAGCCGGTCTTTGGCTTTTTATCAGATGGGTTGCCCATTTTCCGCTATCGGCGACGGCCTTACTTAATTTTGTCTGGAATTTTGGGTGCGATCGCCTGGGTTTCCATGGCCACCGTCGTCCACACCGCGCTAGCCGCCACCGCCGCTATCCTACTCTCTTCAGTCTCGGTCGCCATTTCTGACGTTATCGTCGATTCCCTAGTTGTAGAACGCGCTCGCTCAGAAGAGCAGGGCGATGCTGGCACGCTACAGTCCTTAGCCTGGGGCTCGTCGGCTGTCGGTGGCCTCATAACGGCCTATTTGGGCGGCCTACTGTTAGAGCGCACCAGCAATCAGGTTGTCTTTGGCATTACCGCAACCTTCCCGCTCATCGTTTCGGCGGTGGCCTGGCTCATTTCAGAAGATCCAGTCACCGAAAAATCCAACTTGCAAGTCGTTATCGATCAGGTGAAGCTGCTCAAAGGCGCAGTCTCGCAAAAAGCGATTTGGATGCCCGCGCTGTTTCTCTTTCTATGGCAGGCAACGCCCACCGCCGACTCTGCCTTCTTCTTCTTTTCAACCAATGAGCTAGGCTTTGAACCCGAATTTTTAGGTCGCGTTCGCCTCGTTACTAGCTTTGCCTCGCTAGTCGGCATCTGGATTTTCCAACGGTTTCTCAAAGAAGTCTCCTTTCGTAAAATATTTGGCTGGTCAACCGTACTATCTGCCGCATTAGGAATGACTACTCTGCTCTTAGTCACCCACGCCAACCGCAGCCTGGGGATAGACGACCAGTGGTTCGCACTTGGCGATAGCTTAGTACTGACCGTTGCGGGCCAAATTGCTTTCATGCCAGTGCTTGTACTATCCGCTCGCCTCTGCCCACCCGGCGTAGAAGCCACGCTTTTTGCGTTGCTGATGTCAGTTGTTAATCTCTCTGGGCTAATCTCACACGAATTGGGTGCACTGGTTACGCACTGGCTACAGGTTACCGAGACTGACTTCACCAACCTTTGGATACTGATCTTACTGACCAACACATCTACGCTGCTGCCGCTGCCGCTGCTGTGGATGCTGCCTAAAACATCCGCGGTAGAACCGGGCACTGCCGAGGCCGAAAAGCTCAAAGACGCTAAACCTAAAGGAGATCCCGTGCTAGCCCTTAGTGCTACAGAAATTGCAGACGATGCCGCCGTTCGCGTAGACCTCACGCTATAGATCTCACGCTGTACTTTTCTCTAGCTCGCGCTTCTTCACTGACAAAACAATCTCAACGCTCCGCCAACTACCCCATCTCAATTTATCTATACCCTATGCAAACGCTCGACACACCCACTGCTCAATCTGCCCTTAGCTACACCCGAGAAGACTGGAAAAAAGGATACGAATCTCAGCTAGAAGAATTTGCCTATTGGATAGACGACATAGAAGGCGAAATCCCCACTGAGCTGAGGGGCACCGTTTTTCGCAACGGCCCTGGCCTTACCGACATCAACGGCTATCGGCTGCAGCATCCTTTCGATGGGGATGGAATGATCAGCGCGATCGCCTTTCAAGATGGCAAAGCCTTTTACCAAAACAAATTTGTGCGCACCGAAGGCTACCTAGCCGAGCAGGCCAGCGGCAAGCCCGAATACAGAGGCGTCTTTGGCACCCAAAAGCCCGGCGGCTGGCTGGCCAATGCCTTCGATCTGCGGCTCAAGAACATCGCCAACACCCACGTTGTTTACTGGGGCGGTAAGCTGCTAGCGCTATGGGAAGCCGCGGAGCCTCACCGCCTCGATCCGAACACGCTTGAAACTATCGGACTCGAGTATCTAGATGGTCTGCTAGCAGAAGGCGATCCTTTTGCCGCCCATCCCAAATTCGACCCGGATTGCAACGGCGAAGAGAGGATGGTTAACTTCAGCGTCAAAACAGGACTCTCTAGCACCATCAGTCTGTTTGAATTTAGCCCCGATGGAACGCTAGCCCATCAGCACAAGCATTCTGTTGCGGGCTTTGCCTTCATGCACGATTTTGCCATTACGCCGAACTACTGCGTCTTTGTACAAAACCCCGTAAGCTTCAATCCCATTCCTTTTGTAGCGGGCTTCAAAGGCGCAGCCGAGTGCATTCAGTTCAACCCTAAGGCGCCCACCAAAATCGTCGTTATTCCTCGCAGCGGCACAGGCGAAGTGCGCTTTTACGAAACTGAGCCTTGCTTTGTCTTTCACCATGCCAACGCCTTCGAGCAAGACGGCAAGCTGATTCTAGACTCTATTTGCTACGACAATTTTCCTAGCATTGAAGACGCTGAAGACTACAGCAAAGTTGACTTTGACCACGTACCGGCTAGCAATTTGTGGCGCTTCACGGTGAACTTGGAAACCCAGGCCGTTGAGATAGAAGTTCTAGATGAACGCGCCTGCGAATTTCCGACGATGAATCCGCAAAACGTAGGCCGAGACTATCGCTATCTATATCTAGGCGCGGCGCACGGCTCTACAGGTAATGCCCCTTTACAGGCACTGCTCAAGCGAGATATGGAAACGGGTGAATCGCAGCTTTGGAGCGCCGCACCGCGTGGATTCAGCGGCGAGCCTTTATTTGTCGCTAGACCGGGCGCTGAGCAAGAGGATGACGGCTGGCTGCTGCTATGGCTCTACAATGCGGAATGCGATCGCACTGAACTCGCCATCTTCAACGCTCAAGACATCACCTCTGGCCCTATCGCCAAGCTCAACCTAAAGCACCGCGTCCCCTATGGCCTGCACGGCAGCTTTACGCCTAACTACTTTGGGCCAGCAGCGTAAGATCTACGGCGCATTAGAGCCCGACGATGGCTAAGCTACGTACAGTTTAGCCATCACTAGCACTGGGTAGCAGAGGCCAGCTAAACAGTCTCAGCCGCTAGCTGCAAAGACTGCGGCTCATTCAACGTTTGCAGCTTGCCATCTAAAACAGCCTCCAAATGCTGACGCAATCGCTCACCCTGCTCAGCATCAGCAATGTAGATTTGACCGCCTTGCTTTCTAAACAAAGGCAGCTCTGAAATCATTTTGTAGGTAGGAATATCAGGCGACTGAGCGCTAATTAGAGGGCGATCGCTCTCAATCGGCACTAATCCTGGCGGCAAGTGGCCCTCAATCAAAGCCAGAATATGTAGCTGACAAGCTTGAGTATCAATGCCCCGCTGCTCTAGCAGGTGTAAAATTCCGCCTGCTGGCAGCGGCTGGTCCGGCAAAATTCTCAGCAGCTCTAGCAGCAAGTAGTAGTCGCTGTACCGATGGCGATCGCCATCTAGCACATTCGGATAATGGCAGAGATTAGCCAGCCCGTAGGCCACTCGGCTACAGCTATTGGAATACTCGCCGCTATAGGTGTCCTGAATAATCGTGGCATTTGGAAATTTCTGACCCAGCCAGCGAGCGATCGCACTTAAAGAAGCCGAACCGCCGGTACAAATTACCTGCTTTATCGCTTCTGGAGACATCTCCGACTGATTTAGCAGCGCATTGATCTGCCGATTAACGCGTTGAATGTAAGGCAAAAAGACTTTGGTTTCCAAGTCTTTGCGCTTAATCGTCCAGGTGCGATCGCCCAGGCTCACCTCCACCTGTGCCTCTTCTTGCAAATCAACTTTCAGCTTCTGCGCAATGGCAATGGCCTGACGGCCTAACTCGGAAGCATTTAACCGCTGTCTGAGCCGATAGCGCTTACTTCTATCTGCTTCTCCCGGCTGAGGTAACATCAGCTCGTTTAGCCCCAAACTGCGCCAGCCCTCACTCGACGAAGTTACTTCAGACTCCGCCGACTCGGCATCCGAGTCCAAGCGGTGAGTCGGCGCATGGAGCAGCTGACAAATAATATCTTGATCTAAACTATCGCCTGCATAGCCCAAGCTGCGCGTCGCGAAATCGCGGTATCTAAGCTGTTCTAAATCTTGAGGCAAATCTGCGATCGCCGCTTCGGTTAACGTCGCCCCAGCGCTGAGCACCATCGTCCCACCCGACCACTGACAGTTGTAAAGCCCCGGCTGCTGATCGTCAATATCGTCCGGATCCATATTCGGATCAGGCAGCGCCGACAGCAGCACCGCGATCGCTTCTTCGACAAAGAAAACCTGCTCACCACGCGCCACTAGACCTGCCGCCAAAATTGCCTCGCGAATGTTGAAGCTGTAGGTATCTGGCCAGTTAGCCGGATAGCCTACCACTACGCCAGTCAAGTTTGCCAGCACTTGGCGCAGGGCATTATCTTCTAGCCCAGCGGCATGGCAGCTCGTTCGGTGAGCATCCAGCGACTTTAGCAGCTCGCTGAGCGCCGACTGTACTTCTTGCAAAGGCAGCGCCACCAGATCAGACCACTGCACCCAGGGTTCGCCTGTACTACCGTGCGGAATGCCCACTTTTAGCAGCGGTTTAATATGTCGCAGCAGCCGATTGTCGTCAGCTTGCAGCGCCGCCGCTCCCACCTCACCAATTTGCTCGCCAAATCCTGGCTGAGCGCGATCGCGTCCAATCATCTGAGCGATCGCAGGTAAGCGAAATCGCTTTGACTCATCGCCAGCAACTTGCCAACACAGCGGATAAACCTGCTCGCCCGCCTGATTAATCAGCACTGCTGACAGGCCCGTCGTGCCAATATCAATGCCTAAAAACCACTGAGCACCTTCCAAAATCGTGTCGTCGGCGTCTACCGGCGGTCGGTCAGATGTGATCGGATCTTCTGCAATTAGCTCCTCATCAAAAGAGCGCTTTAGCTCTACTGTAACGAAAGGATCTACAGGTTCTATAGAGCCGATTAGCGGCGGCGCTGAAGCAGGAGGTGCGGCAAACGGCGGCTCTAATAAAGGTGTAGCGACCGCAGCAGCATTAATATCTACAGGCTCTTCTGCAGGGTCTTCTACAGAAGTAGGCTCCGTTACAAAGGTCTCGTCTACAAAGTCCGCGGCATCTCCGTCTCTACTTTCTTCTAAATCCTCATCAATAATTTCTTCAGTAGCCGCCGTCTCAGTAGTTGCAGGCTCAGTGGTTACAGGCTCAGTAGCTGCCGAACCACTTTCCTCGCGGTAAAAGTCTAGATCATCATCAAAATCTGTTGGAGGAAGTGGCGTCGGCGTTCTATCTACCGCACGGCTACTCGCATCCGCTGCCGCTGATTCATCTAAAGAAACCTGAAGCGAGTCTTCTACTTCTTCCAATCCATCCTCATCAGGCTGATCGGGAATCAAGGCCGAATCAAGTGGATCGGCAGCATCAGAAAGCTGCACAGGTTCAGGCGTTTCCGCATCAAAAACAATCACTTCCTCTAAATCAGAAGTCAGCGAGTCTAAATCAACCTCAGTCGCCTCAGCGGCTGCACGCTCAGCGTCTCTGCTCACACCCTCAAGCTCTGCGGCTAGATCCTCAGAAAGTGCACTGTCTTCACCCTCAGGCAGTGGGAGGCTGTCTATCAGCTCATCGTCCGCGTCTGGAATATCAGGCACAAGCGAAGACTCTGGAGCCTCCGCTAAGCTATCGACATCTTCTACATCTTCTGTCCCGTCTTCTGCGCTAAGACCCGCCGCACTAATATCCGCACTAACATCTTCCGCGCCGCTTTCTGCAATAGCATCTACGTTGAGATCTTCTGCAGTCTCTACGTCCAAAGGCGCTAAATCTGGGGTGTCTAAATCGGTAATTTCTTCTGACGAAGCTAAATTCTCAGGCGCAGCGTCTGTGGAATCTTCACCTACAGAATCTTCGAGAACCGGCTCTTCATAAGACGGCGACTCGTCAAGCGGCTCGCTCAAATCAGGCAAGATAGCCGCTAGCTCCGTTTCGTCTAGCTCAGCGATCGCCGATGCCTCAGCATCCGTATCCGGCTCGCTCTTGTTTGGTTCATTGGTATCTAGCTCATTTGCATCTAGTTCATTTGCATCTAGCTCGTTCGGGTTTAGCTCATCTACATCTAGCTCATTTGCATCTAAATTCTCAACAGCTACTTCCTCCACAGCTGACACAGAGGAAACATCATCTAGCGGGCCAGAAGCCTCAGAAGAGACTAGGGATAAGCTATCTGGGGCAGCATCAAAAGATAGCTCAGGATCGACGGTCAAATCGTCGAAGGTCAGATCGGCTAGATACAAAGACTCAGCGGTCGGCATCACCTTAGCCTCTATCTCGGCATCTTCTAGCTCTGTCGCCGCGACCTGCGCATCGGCGAGCGCCGCATCAACCATCGCATCTTCTGGCGCGATCGCTGCCGCCTCATCGCGATCAATATCTAGCTTCAGCAAATCTAAGTCGATCGTGCCATCTTCTCGGATAAAGGCTTCTGGCGGTACAGCCTCTGAGTCTTCTAAGTCTGTTGTACTAGTATCAGTTTCCGCTGCGACACCGGCTGCTAGCGTCGAATCCTCAGAAGATTTTGGCATTGAGCTTATGGTTAAGTCTGGCAAAACCTCATTCAGCGAACTCACCGTATCGCTCGATGACTCATCGTCTAGCACATCCTCAGAGTCTGCTAAGGGTGCATCTTCATCAGCCAAATTCAGCGGCGCTGCGGCAGATCTAGGCGAGAAGAATACCGGCTCTGGAGGTGTAGTTTGGCCTAGCTGCGCAGTTAAATGGTCGACGAGCGATCGCACAATCACTTCACCCTGACGGCCCAGGCTGTGCATGTTCTCTAGCCCTTCATTCAAAGAAAGCTGGTAGCTACTGATATTCTGCTGAAGCGTCTCGAACATGCGCTGAAGCGTTGAGTCAATATTCACCAGTAGCTGATCAGAACGCCCTTGAAGCTGGCGTAGCTCCTCAATTTGTCCACTCCCTCGAAGCTGAAGTACCTGTTCGTCATCCACCGCTAGTTGAGCGATCGCCGCTGCATGGTCAGACTCAAGCTGCTCTAGCGTTTGGCCGACTTGCGCCGTCAGGTTCTCTTGCAATCGGCCCATCAGCGCCGTCAAAAAGTCATTAAGCTGCTCCTCGCTAACCCCATTACTGGTTCCGCTTTCGCCAACCGCGCTGAGGCCACTGCTCGCCGCCTCGCGCTGTTCATCTAAAGCCCTCACCTCCGCTTGCAGGCGATCGCGCCTTAGGCGAAGATCATCCATCTCCAAGCGCAGCGGCTCTAGCGCACTAGACTTGAGATACTTCATCTCCGTCAGCAGCGCCTGTAGTACGCTCTCTGCTGTCTGGCTTGTACTACTCGCATCGCCCTCATGGCTCGCAACGCCGCCACTAAACTGACCAAACTGACCGCCGCTAGATTGACCGCTAGCAGTAGACGCAGACCCCATCAAGGGCGAAGCGGGCAGGGTTTCCGAACTATCTCTTACTTCAGCATCGGCAATTTGCCCGGTCTGAGGATCGACCGGCCCCCAACCACCCGGCGCGTCAAAAGTTTGCTGCAAAGACCTCAAATACGCCTGGGCCTTAGCTAGCGCCACCCGCTGCGGCTCCACGTCGCTAGATCTAACCCAGGGCTTATTAGACCGCTGAGCGCTCAGCGCTCGTTCTATATCGTTGATGAGCGATTGAATCTGATCCTTCTGAGAAGTCACAATGAATGCCTACAGTAGTCAGTAGTAGTGGGTTTATAAAAAGACGCGAGGGGCAGTGCGCTGATAACAATAGAAATAGCAGCAAAAGAGCAAGGCTACTATATAAGCACAGGCTAATAGGTTAGAAGTAGGGCGATCGAAGCATCGTAATCCGAAAGAGAAAATAGAAAAGATCGTCGAACAATTAATTACAAAGTTCAGCTAGATAGCAAGAAAAGAGGGTAGAGACTGTCTCGTAGGTTATCGCTATAGAGCCAAATTCACAAAGGTGCAGGTGCACAAAGTTTAAGCTAGCAGTGCAAAAATGCACAGTATAAAGTTACAGGCACGGCTAAGTGCACAATTTAGTCCTACAGATTCAGTATCTACAGATATAGAGATATAGTGCTTAGAGCGCCCGCATCTTCCAATCCAGCCCTAATCGGGTCGATCTTTAAACTAAGCTGCCTTAGCACTTAGACTGCCTTTAGGCTTAGACTGCCTTTAGGCCAGCCATCTGCTAGACCACTATTTGCGAGCTAAGGGCACTTCAGTATATATACATACCAAGTCACCGAACTTGAGCAATTTATAAGCAGCCTGTTCGAAAATCGTTACGAGTTAGGCTCCTAGTTACTTCAGCTGCACAGTTGACTGTCTAGCAACCTATATTTGATAGTTATCGAGCGCACCGCATACAAGCCAGCGATACGAGCCACTCATAAGCTGCAAACATATAGGTAGTCTCAAATGCAGATTGGGTGCTAAAGTTAGCGTGCTTCGCAGCAGTTGGTGTAGCGATGACCACAATCTAAAAACTGCGTTTTGCGCCCGTTTTGGACAAAGCTTGACGAAATTTCACGAAGCCTTCCCATCAGCTCTAACAAGTCTTATAGCCCTTGCCAATGGATGCGCGTCCTCTCGATAAAAGCGAACTGATCCGACTGACTCCGTTTTTTGCAGAACTGACACCCGAAGCAGCCCAGCAGGCGGCTGCTCAAGTAGTTACGCGGCGTCATCCGGCAAATCAGGTCATTTTACTAGAAAACGACTGGGGTAACTCTGTCTATTTTATCTTGGACGGTTGGGTTAAAATCCGCACATACAACCTAGATGGGAAAGAAGTTACGCTCAACATTTTAGGCAAAGGTGAAATCTTTGGCGAGATGGCCTCGTTAGAAGAAGTGCCTCGCTCGACCGATGTCATTACGCTAGTGCCTACCGTTATCGGCAACATGCCCGCTCAGCACTTTGTCACGCTGCTTAATACCGAACCTCTAGCCGGTCTATATTTAGCAAGGTTGATGGCCAGACGGCTGCGGCAGGTAAACCGTCGGCTGCGACTGCGCGAGTCGGATTCTCAATCGAGAGTGGCCGATATTTTGCTTTTTTTAGCCGATGGGCAGGGCAAGGTTGCCGGGCAGGGGATGGAAATTCCCAATTTGCCCCATCGCGAGCTGAGCGGACTGAGCGGGCTTGCTCGCGAGACAGTTACGCGCGTATTGAGTAAGTTAGAGAAGAAAGGGTTGATTGAGCGCGATCGCGAAGTGCTCAGAATTATTGACCTCGAAGCCCTCGAAAATCTTCTGGTATAGCCTCGCTAAGGCCGCTAGTTTACCCATGAGCCACCCTGATAATCGTTCGTTCGAAGATGCTGCCGATAGCGCCTCTGAAAACGCCAGCCCCCCTGACGACGCGCCGTGGATTCCAGATGAGGAAATTCCAAACGAGAAAATTCCACTACCCGCGTCCTCTCCCAAGAAGCACTCAGCAGAGCTATTTCCAGTTCCCCCCGCTAGCTCATCAGGCGGCGAACAGTCAGCTAGCCCAACCAATCCGCCCATCTCAGGAACAGGTGCTTCTAACAATCCGGGTGACCCCATAGGGCCACTACCCCTAGTCGAAACCGCCTTTCTAGCTAGCGCAGCTAGTCTCATGTGGCTCATTAACAGCTACTTTCCCCCCGGCCCGCTGCTACGGATTCTATTCCCGCTGCCGATTGCCCTCATCTACCTGCGCTGGAATTTGCGCTCAGCCTGGATGGCCGCAACGGTTTCTGGACTGCTCCTTACGATTTTATTAGGGCCGACTCGCAGCATTTTCTTTGTCATGCCCTATGGGTTTTTAGGCGTACAGCTCGGCTATTTTTGGCGCCGCCGCGCTAAGTGGGAGCTGTCAATAGCGACAGGAGCATTGCTAGTTTCGCTCGGCACCTTCTTTCGCATCTGGCTACTGTCTTTGCTCAGCGGCGAAGACCTGTGGGGATATCTAGTTGCTCAAATTACACAGTTCTTAGATTGGCTGGTGCGCCTACTAACCAACTGGGGCTGGGTCGGCTTGGGCACTTGGGGGCAGCCCAGCATGGAAGTGATTGCGATCGCCGCTGTCATCACTGTTCTCCTCTCTAACCTGGTCTATCTACTGACGGTGCATCTAGCCGCATGGCTTGTTTTAGAGCGGCTCAAAGTCCCTATGCCAGAACCGCCAGGCTGGGTGCAAGCGCTCCTTGAGGAATGATGATTGAAGAATGATGATTGAGGAATGATTCAAATTTGTACGCGAGCACCGGCTGCCGAAGAGCAGGCTCGCGCCTGGCTGACGCGCTACCGAGGCAAAAAGCCGCGCTTCGCCTGCATCCTAAGCTTTACCGAAACCAGTCTTCAGCCACGAATCTCTGCGGCTGGAGCCAGCCCTAAGGCGCGTCGCTACACGGCTTTAGCAGATGGAGAGTACCTGCATAGTGGCAAGAGCAAACGATACTCACTACCGCTCCTCTCTGCTGGTATTTCACCGGCTATTCTTACTCGCGCCATCCTGACGCATTGCAACATTCCGCTGCAGTTGCTCAGTACGGGCTTACCCGATCGCCTAACGGTGCCGCATATCCCGCTTGCCGCCGTTCTAGCTAAAGATATTAGCACTGGCTTTGCGATGACAATACAGCAGGCAGAGCAGCTTTTTAGCAGTGGTTACGAGCTAGGGAAGCAATTAGCCGCAGACTGCATTGACCAAAGCTATTGGGTTTTAGGAGAGAGCGTCGTAGGCGGCACCACTACCGCACAGGCCATTCTTACGGCTCTCGGCTACAAAGTAACTGGAAAGGTGAGTAGTAGCCACCTCCAGAGCAACCACAAGCAAAAGCAAGTACTCATTCAAGCCGGCCTCAAACGCTGGCAAGAGCGTAGCAAAGGCGCAGAGCACTATCCTATCGCTGCTGCTGCTGCGGTAGGCGATCCGATGCAGCTCGTGGCCGCGGGCATAATGCTATCGATTAGCCAATCAGCCGGTCTTCTACTAGCGGGCGGATCTCAAATGCTCGCGGTGTATGCGCTAGCTAAAGCGATCGCCCAATTCAAAAACATCTCGTGGGATCCTCGCCAGGTTGTTGTCGGCACAACTCGCTGGGTAATTGAAGATACCAGCGCCGATACTGTCGCGATCGCCCATATCGTCGGCGCACCCTATTTAGCCAGCCAGCTTAGCTTTGCCCAATCCCCTTACTTTCAGCTCCGGGCCTACGAACGCGGTTTTGTGAAAGAAGGCACAGGCGCAGGCGGATGTGCGATCGCCGCCCATCTCTGCCAGCATTGCACGAACGCCCAGCTCCGCCATGCCGTAGAAGCCCACCTTCGCCAGCTATAGCCCCGCTTACTTAATGAAACCGGCAGGCCAAAATCTGCTCTTCCAAAATAGCCATGCGGTTGTAGGCTGCGGTTAGTTGAGCAGTCAGCCGTTGAATCTGAATTTCAGGCGACAGACTAGAGGTATTACTCATCTTGTCGCCTTCTAAATAGGTCTCATCGTTCAAGATGTCCTTATGGCTCATCGTCATGTCCATCGACGTGCGGGCCGCTGACACCGCAGGCGAAGTCTTATCAGCCCCTAGCATTGAGCTACCGTTCAGCGAACGACTATCTGGCCCAGAGTTGCCCTGAACCAGCGCGATCGCAGCCACCTGCTCGGTCAACTGCTCAACCAAGCGGTAGAGCGAATCTACCTTAGTACTTAAATCGCTCATTTGCTTTTGAACAACATCTATAGCCATAAACCGAAGCTGGAGAAGAAAGGAATATTAATGTTTTTCAATCGTAGAAATAAAAACCTTACTTACCATCTGAAGCGCTGAATCATTTAACCTTTGGCTACAAATGTTTGAATAAGTTCTACAAAGCGTCTGCGATCGCGCCAGCTTCTTCAAAAGCGGGCTTTACGAACAAGACAGGTCGTCAAATCCGTACCTCTCTGACCGCTCAAACGCTCGCACATCAGGATATGATGGAGTTGATTGCAAAAGATTAAACTGTTCATCCGTTCGAGGTTCTATGAAACTTATTGCTCAAGCATTCCGTCAACTAGGAACTGCCTTCATGATGGCGGCTCTAGTTATTAGCAGCTGCGCATTCCTGGCAGCTCCTGCCTTTGCTGCCGATCAAACCGTCAAGATGGGTTCTGATGGTGGTCTGCTGGTGTTTGAACCAGCGACTGTTACCGTTTCCAAGGGTGACACGGTTACCTGGGAAAACAACAAGATGGCTCCCCACAACGTCGTTTTCGACGCCAACACCATTCCTGGTGGGAAAGCAACCGCCGACAAGCTAACCCAATCCAAGCTAACCTTCTCTCCTGGCGAGTCTTACTCTAGTACCTTCGACGTAGAGCCTGGCGAGTACACTTACTACTGCGCACCTCACCGAGGCGCTGGCATGGTCGGCAAGATTATCGTTCAGTAATTCAAGCTCATGCAGTAAAAGCAAGAGCGAGATAATTAAAAGCGAGGCGAAGTAGGATCAATACCTATTACGCCTCGCTTTTGTGTTGAAGTCTCTACACTAAGGCTTCCATCTCAATTCTCTGCGGATAAACTTCTAATCTACAGCTAGAAAGAACTTATCTACCAAGAGGGGTTATGCCCTTACCAGCCCAAGAATTATCTAGCGATATGCCCAGCAACATACTTTGTCCGCTAATCCTTCTCCTCTACTGAAGAACAGATCTTATTCTGTGTGGTAGTCTTTACCTGAGAAGCTGCGGTTGCAGGCATTGGCACAGGTCAATTAGGCTTATTTTTTAAGCCTACCCTAATGGATATCGGTCGACTTTCTTCACTAAAGTCATCCATTGGAGTCATCCATTGGCCGGCCCACTCGAACCAGCCCGCTTGCCCGGATCTACATCTCCAAAGATGTATCTATAAAAGATTCTATTAACCACTATCGACCAGATACAGACCATCCTACAGACTATTTCTAGAGTAACGAGTCGATGAGCGACACCACGGCATATCTAGCGGGCTGTGCCACAACAGGGGTTGCGGCACTGGTTTTGCTCGTAGCTCGAGTTGGAATGGTTTCGGCCAGCGCAGAACCAACCGATGCCCGCCAGTTAGACAGCCGGATTGCGCGCATCGAAGCCACCACGCCCAACCAGCAAACCCTATCAGGCTCTCCATCAGGGCAGCGACTTGAAACCGACATTCGCAGCGAGCTAGACAAGCAGCGCGACCTTACCAAGAGGCTAGAAGAACAGCTTGTCGACCAAGAGAGTTTGTCCACCTCTTTAGAAGATCAGCTCTCAGAACAAGAAGAAAAAACCAGAGACCTGATGGCCCGCATTCAGGAATACCAGCGCTCAGTAGACGATCTAAAAATAGACGATAAAATTGCGGCAGCAGCCCGTCCAACTTCACAGGCTCAATCAGGCCCACCCGCTTCAGTTATTTGGCTAGGGGCAGCCCTAGCATTCACGTTAGTGCTAGGCGGTGGCGGACTCGTCTTATGTGCGGTGCTTCTATTTATGCAATCTCAGCGCAATCGGTACAGAGGCGTTCCAATGCGCCCGCCGATGCCCATGCCACCCGCATCAGGCTATCAGTACGATCAAAACTTTCTTCCCCCCGCGCAGTTCCGCTCGCAGCGCCCCTACTACAACAACTATCCACCCCCGTACGACTACAATCAATAGCCCCTAGACGCAGCGCATCTCCACAGCGTCCGTCACGATAGAATATTTCCTGCTTTTGCAAGCAAACTAAAAAGGCGGCACCCAGATTCGAACTGGGGATAAAGAATTTGCAATCCTCTGCCTTACCACTTGGCCATGCCGCCGCTGAAGAACCAATATATCAAACTTCAGGTCGCTATCAGCGCCCATTTACCTTCTTATCTACTTTCCGATGGCCTTAACTAGCCCGATGCCACCAAAATAAAGGAACAAAACCGCCCCGCCTAGCAAACTCTGCGTAATCGGGTCGGTCGAAGGCGTCAGCACCGCGCCCAAAATAGCCGCGCCCAGCAGAACGTAGCGCCAGCCTGAGAGCATTTGCTTAGAGCCAACAATGCCTAGCAGCCCTAACAGCAGTTGCACAACCGGAATTTGAAACGCCAGTCCGGTACTAAACATCAGCAGCAGCACAAACTCGAAGTAGCGGTCGATAGACCACATTTGCTCTACCACATCCGCACCGTAGCTGATAAAGAAGTTCAGCGCCGCAGGCACCAGCGCAGTATAGGCAAACGCTAGCCCAGCAAAAAACAACACGCTAGAGCCAATCACCACCGGGCCAATCAGTCGGCGCTCGCGGCGCGTTAGCCCCGGCAGCACAAACTGAATGACCTGATAGAGGATGAACGGACTTGCCAGCAAAATTCCACTGTAGCCAGCCACCTTAATCGAAACAAAGAAATACTCGCCTGGAGAAAGCTGTAAAAACTTTGCCCCCTGCGCCGGAACCTCCAGCAACTCCACAATTTGACGAACGCTGGTAAAGCAGGCTAGAACGCCAACTACCACCGCAATCAGCGCGTAAAAAATTCGCATCCGCAGCTCGTCAAGATGGTCGAATAGCGACATCTCAACGTCATCAGGCAGTTCGTCTAAGTAGGCAGAGCGGTCGTCCTCATCTAGCCGCTTGCCTGGCGTATAGAGTTTGGCAGAAGCCGTCTCAAGATCAGCAGGAGGCGTCATAGCAAGGCTGGGTGTATAGATCTTTTAGAGATAGGTCTTTTAAAGCGTTAAACGCTAGCTAGCTTATCTAATTTAGCGTAAATATTTTTTCTTCTGGCTGACCTCGCTCGCCCATGACAGCGGCAGATTGGCCATTTTGAGCAACTTCTAATGCCCCAGCATCACCAGAATAAACGTTGATAGTCTCTTCGCCTTCCCAAACGGCGGTATCGCCAGGCTGAAGAGTGCCTTCAAACACAGTTGTCCCGTCGGCAATGACGCTCACCCAGGCTTCAGCGTTAGCTTTAGCTTCTACATAAACGGGAGCCGTGCTCGCTGGCGGGCTAGCCGGCTCAGCAGGAACAGGCGGCAGTGTCTCTTGGCCCACAGTTTCTAGCTCACCGCTAGCTTGTTCAGCAGGGGTGGGATTATCGGCGACTGCCGGGGTGCGATCGCCCCCAAATAAACTAGCCAAAGCCACAACCGCTGCTGTCAGCAGAACCACAACCAAACCGCCAATCACAAACGGCTTCAAGTTTGGCCCTTCTGGGCGATCGTACTCAGCGCCCACCAGATCTGGGTTCACATAGGTAGGCGTTACCGACGCGTCCGGGGCCGTCGTCAAGGCAGCGGGCAGGCCATCGTCAAAGCTGCGGTTGCTCACGGGTGCAGCAGCAGGCTCAACGACAGGTTCAGCGACAGGCTCCTCGACGATGGGTTGGGTGGTGGGTTGAGTGGTGGGTTGAGCAGGAGGAGTCAAGTTCTGCCGATCGAACTCAGCGACTTTGGTCGCAAAGCTGTCTTCAGCAGTTGGCAAATCGGCAGTCGGCAAATCAGCAGTTGGCAAATCGGCAGCCGGCAAACTGGGATTACTAGCAGACGCCTCATCCGATAGTCGCTGAAGTTCGTTATCCGAGCCCGCCGCCGTATCAATCTCAAAGGCATCGGGCTTCGAGGTATCAGGCTGGATATCATCTGTCTGTGAAAAACTAAGATCCGAGATCTCAAAAGCGCGCTCATCGGGGCTTTTCGCTGGCGCCTCCGACGGCATATCTAAAGCCGCATCATCGACAATCAGCGGAACTTCGCCAGCAGAGGTGGCCTGATCTGGAGTCGCTTTAGCAGACATTAACGAATCTTCTAAAGGAGAGACGCCGCCCGCACTAAACATTGCCGCATTTGCCGCCGAGGCGTCGGTTAACGCAGGCTGAGCCGCGTCTGATCTCGAAGGCGCACGCGTCAGACGAGTCGTGGGGCTATCTTCTGGCACCAACTGACGAGCTGGACGAGGCGTAGACGGAATGGAATCAACCGAGAACTGAGTTGCTAGATCCTTGCCGTCTAGCCCCAAATTTTCGGCATAGCGGCGGATAAAGCCCTGCACAAAAATCGGTTCAGGAAGCAAATCAGGATCGCCCGACTCAATGCCGTTCAATAGCTGCGGACGAATATAAGTCCGAATGGCAATATCTTCTAGCGACTTGCCCTGCTTCTCGCGATTCTCACGTAGGAAAACGCCAATTTGGGACAGTTGACTTTGCTGTTGAGCGCTAAATTTTGTCACGATACTCCATCAAACCGAAAACTACCATGGACGCTTACAAACCCCAGAACTCAGCTGTTTAGCGAGCAGGACTTCCACACTAGGCGACTACTGAGTTGCGTTAGTTCGCACCAGCAAAAGCTACCTGTATACCTAGAAACCATCCTAGCAACGATTGGGCCACCCCTTCAAAAACCGGCCAGAAAAACCGGCTAGAAAAACCGGCCAGAATGCCGGCTAGAAAACTTGCGATCGCATTTTTATAAGTCCGCAACCTTAGCCGTAATTTCAGGATCGTAAAGTCGCAAATAGTTCCAATAGCCGCCAAACACCGAAGAAATATAGCCTTTGGTCTCTGGGTATGGAATTTTTTCGACAAATTCATCCGCATCTTGAAAACCGCCTTCTTTAATCCAGCCGTCTACGCTACCCGGCCCGGCGTTGTAGCTAGCCACCGCAAACAAAGAGTTATTCGCAAACTCCCGGTGTGTAAAATCCAAATACCAGGTGCCAAATTTAACATTGTCCTCGGGTGCACTCAGCGTATAGCGGCTCTCCCCAATCTGATCGCTAATCCAATCAGCCGTCTCGGGCATCACCTGCATCAACCCCACCGCCCCCACATAAGACTCAATATCCGCCTGAAACCGGGACTCCTGACGCACCAGCGCAGTTACCAACAAAGGATTGAGCGATCGCGCCTGCGCCCAGCCCAAAATCAGCGACGCAAACGGAAATGGATAAATGGCCTGCCAATAGCTTGGCGTTTCTTTTAGCAGCGCGTACTCCTGCTTTTCTTCAGGCAAATCGCGCCAAGCCAGACTAGACACCATAAAGATGCCGTCCAAGTTATCGCCCACGCCCAGCCGTAAAAGACCATCGGCAAACTGCTCGCTCACGCTAGGGGTCTGCGGCTGATCAAACTCAAACTGCCACTGCGACCAGGCGGTAGCATCTTGTCCGAGTAGATATAGCTCTTGTAGGGTTGGCGAGCCAGCCGGTAAAGGCGATCGCCGATTCGGCAACGAAATCTGTGGCATAAAGCTGCGCACCGTATCAAAATCGCCCACGTTCCAATCGAGATGAACCGCCGATCGCCAGGCAAAGTAAGACTCTGGGTGCTCACGAATGACCTGCTCAAAAGCGCGACGAGCCACCTCTGGCTGATTCAGCCGCAGCGACCACTTACCCAGCCAAAAGCCTGCTTCAGGCGCTAGCTCCGAATCAGGAGAATCTTCTACGATCTGCTGAACCCACTCTGCCGCGCTAGCAATATTGCCAGCTTTCACATTTGCCCTAGCGTTCTTAAAGCGAATCTTAGCCGCAGCCTCAGAGTCTGGATATTGAGACAAAATAGACAGCCTAGCCTGCTTAGCCGACTCAGGGCTCTTAAGAGCATCTAGATCGTCAGCTCGCTTGGTTAACGCCTCTGCTGCTCGGTCTGGGAAGCGAGCGATGACGATATCTAGCGTTTTCATCGCCGCCATCCGATCTTGTAGCTGAGACAGATTTAGCAGCCCCGTAGCCGTCTCGGGCGCATCTGGAAATGCTTGATTGAGCAGTCCATAAGTTGCGATCGCCTCTTTTACCTTTCCAGCAGTTTCCTTACCCCTAGCCGCCCGATACATTCCCACCGCAGTCGGGGTTGCCTTGGCATAGGCATCTCCCGCGCTGCCATAGCTTTGATTTTCCCAGTAGCCAAAGCCAATCGCGCTCCAATCTTCCGGCGTGAGTACGCTGCTGTATTTGCTGGTCAAACGGTTTAGCGTAGCCAAATAGTTAGGCTGATTTATCCCATGCCGGGCCACCAGCTTAAGCAAAGACAGCTCGTCTAGCGCTGAAGTGACGGGCACGGGCGCAGGCGCAATCGGAATGGTAGAAATATCTGTCGCCGCCGTTTGGCTAAGCTGTTTGTGAGCAATCTGGACGCTGCGGGGATGGCTCGAAAAGGTCTGTAAAAGCTGGTTCCATTCGGAAGACCCTAGTCCGCCCGCTCGCTCACCTAATTGGTAAAGCGCTTCGGCCGCCGCCGTACTCTCAGGATACGTTTGCAAAATTGCGTTCCAGTTGGCGATCGCACTATCCACGTCCCCATCTGCCACCTGAGCTTGTGCCTGCTTAATCTTGGCGTAAGCCGCTAGCGGATAATCATCATCAATCGCCGCTAAAGTCGCGATCGCCTGTTCGTTATTACCCTGCTCGAGCAGATCGAGTCCTAGCAAATACCGGGCGCGATCGCTCTCCGTCTCATTATCCTGCTGAGCAATCACGCTTAGAGCGACCTGCCTGTCCTCGGGCGACTGCTTCACCAATCCCAACACCGGCGACGCCTCCACCGCCCGCCCCGACTGCGAGGTAATGACGGCGCTATTTGGACCAAAGGCGTCCGTTGTCTTTAGCAGGGAAACTACCATGCCAACAGAAAACGTACTCACGCCAATCAGCGCTAGGAGTGGCCACTTGTCCTTTAGGGTTTTAAGCATATTTTCGTCGTTCTACCGTCGCTCTACTGGCTGGCTTAGCTGAACCTGTCTTCCTAGAGCTATTCTTCTCTAGAGCCTTTTTTCTCTAAAGCCTTTCTTCTCTAAAGCCTTTCTTCTCTAAAGCCTTTCTAGAGACACCTTCGAACATTACTAAAATACTGTGTTTAAGAATTTTACGGGGGCCCTCTCTAACTTGGGCGACCACTGAAACAATGTCCACAGGGGTGAAGATACAAAACTCGTATAAAAACGATCAGTAACCTCACTCTAGTCATTTCAACAAAAGGCTTCCTCTGAAGTTTTAGCAAAAAAATCGGTCTGCCGTAGCAAACTGGGCTAAGAGCAGCGTCAGAACCTGCTAAAAACCAGCCCACAGAATCTCCAGGTCAATCTGCCGATTAAAAATTCACAAGCGTTCAAAACACGCAAAATCAGTAGATACTATAGAACTGGAATTTAGAATTACGACTTTAGGGAATGGACTTTATAGCATCGGATCAATCTTGCTTAGATTGGACAGGAGACTGCCTGCTCATCGGCCTCTCAGAGGAATCACTGCCGCTAACAGGTATCTTGTCAGATCTCAATGATAAGGTCTCCGGTATGCTGCAGATGCTCATTGAAGAAGAAGCATTCGAAGGAAAATCAGGATCTACCGCAATTACCAGGCTCAGCCCCGGTTCGCACGTCAAAAAAATTGGCGTCATTGGGTTGGGTAGCTCAGATGGCATGAATCTAGAAGGGTTGCGAAGAGGAGCCGCTGTTGCTGCTCGCACCGCGCAAAAAGCCAAGTGCAAATCGTTGGGCATCAGTTTTCCGGTATGGAACAACAGCCAGTCCCTAACGGCACAAGCCCTTACAGAAGGCGCTATCTTGGCGCTCAATCAGGATCTCCGCTTTAAGTCTGAACCCGACAAAAGTAAAACTGAGCTAGAGCAAGTCTCCTTACTGTCGTTCGTCGGCGAAGACGATGCGATAGAAAAAGCCAGGCTCATTTGCGAAGGCGTTGTCCTAGCGCGAGAATTGGTTGCCGCGCCGCCTAACGTAGTCACCCCAGAAAAATTAGCGGACACGGCTACTGAGATTGCCAACGCGCATGGACTGACGCTAGAGATTCTAGAGCGAGAACAGTGCGAAGCACTCGGAATGGGAGCCTATCTAGGCGTCGCCCAAGCATCCGATTTGCCCCCAAAATTCATTCACCTCACCTACACACCATCCGGCTCGATTAAGCGCAAGCTAGCCATTATTGGCAAAGGTCTTACCTTCGATTCTGGCGGACTCAACCTCAAGACGGGCGGGTCAGGCATTGAGATGATGAAGATTGATATGGGTGGTGCAGCGGCTGTATTAGGAGCGGCACAGGCGATCGCGCAAATCAAACCCAACAACGTCGAAGTCCACTTCATCAGCGCCGCCACCGAGAACATGGTTAGCGGCCACGCCATGCGCCCCGGCGACATCCTAACCGCCTCCAACGGCAAAACTATCGAAGTCAATAACACGGACGCAGAAGGGCGTCTGACCCTAGCCGATGCCCTGGTCTTTGCGGACAAGCTAGGCGTCGATGCGGTCGTCGATTTGGCCACGCTCACAGGTGCTTGTGTTGTAGCTTTAGGAGACGACATCGCCGCCCTTTTCAGCCAAGACGAAGAACTCTCTCAGGCATTGACTAGCGCCGCTGTGACCTCTGGCGAGAAGATGTGGCAAATGCCCATGGAAGAAAAATACTTCGAGGGTCTCAAATCGGTCGTTGCTGATATGAAAAACACCGGCCCTCGCGCGGGCGGCTCTATTACAGCGGCGCTATTTCTCAAGCAGTTTGTCAAAGAAACGCCTTGGGCACATATCGACGTGGCAGGCCCCGTTTGGTCCGAAAAAGAAAACGGTTACAACAATCCTGGGGCCACTGGCTACGGTGTCAGAATGCTGGTGGAATGGGTCACCCAGAGCTAAACCAAAAGCCAGGAATTCTAACGCCTCTACATCTCCGCATCTACATCATCGTCTCAAACAATCCAATTAAATTTCCCTCCGGATCGCGGCAGTAAGCCACCTTTAGCGAAAACTCCGAATTCTGAGTCGGTGGCTCTGCAAACGCTACGTCAGCCTTGCGCAGCTCGTGGTAGATATCGTTGAGATTGTTCACCTGCAAAATAATCCCGAACCGATCTTGACAGCCCTCAGAAATGGGGCGATCGCTCGTGCGTAAAATCTCAGCCATCTCTCTACGCAAAAATAGAGAAAGCCGCATATTAGAAATTTCAAACTCTGCGTAGCCTTTCTCAACCTGAATCGTCACCGGCTTAAACTTCAGCACATCTCGGTAGAACTCAGCGCAAACGGCAATATCGTTTACGTATAGACGAGTATGAGCAACTTGAACTTCCATAAATAGTAGCGTTGGGAAAATAAACAAACTCTACTCAAGCGTAAGCCAGAACCTATCCAAAGGCATCAAATATTCTTTATTCGTCGGATTTTCGCCCAGGGCACCCTGTAGAAACTTCAATCGGTAGAGACTTCAATCATCTTCGCTGCACTCATCGCTCATCACTCGTCACTCACTGCTTATGACCTCCTCAACCGGCCAAAGGAAAATAATTCTTCTATCCGGCAGCTACACCCTCTTTTTTCTAATCACCTTGTTCGCGGCTTACACAAACCGTCTTCCTCTAGAATGGCTGTCTCAGCTTCCCAACTACGACAAGCTGGGTCACCTGATTCTCTATTGCATACCCACCTATCTAGGTCATCGACTTTTCAGGCAAAAGCACGTTCCGCTAAACGGCCTCTCACTTCCCGTCTTTCCAGGCTTATTTACCCTCTTCACACTGAGCGAAGAGTTGATTCAGGGGTTCTCTCCCTACCGAACGCTAGATGCTGGCGACATGATTTGTAGCCTACTCGGCATTGCCTGCGGCTATTTTCTAGCGCAAAGGGCAAAGAAATACGGACACCCAGAATAGCCACTCAAAGGGCTAAAGCTGGCGTCTATCTAGAGGTTAAATCTACTAAAGGTTAAATCTACTTCTCGTAGAAGGCTGGTTAGCAGGGACAACCCGGCGGTTAACTACGGCCTTACCGCTCTCTTGCTGAGTGGCCATGTCAATGGCGATCGCCGCAATCTGCACATCCAAACAGTCCATCGGCACTTGCAGATCGGTTACCCCTTGCAAATCGCCTAGCGCATCACGCGTTAAGTTCGTCAAAATCTTTGGCTCTATCACCAGGCTGCGGCTCTGACGATCGACCATCCATAGCCTGATAAACGGTTTGAAAGTAGAAGGCCGCGATCGCACCGTCACCGTTACCATTTGCCCGGCCACCAAATCGCCCATTGGCAAACTAATCACTGGCAGCGCCATTTCTGGCAGGTCCGCATCCGTCGAACTCATTCCCGTTTGAAAAGGCGCTGGCTCGGCTTTATCCGTACTTTTACTTTGTCCGTCCGTTAGCGAGCTAGCAGATGCAGACCGCTCACGCCAGGAGGGTCTAGCTGAGCGATCGCCATAGCGATTAGCCGCATCCGTTGCCTCATTATCTACAGTCGAGGCAGATTGAAGCCTAGATCCCGCGCTTACATCAGTACCCGTAATGGCAGCCGGTACATCCGAAACAGGTGGCTCATCGTAGATAACAACCTCATCACCTACATAATCATCCTCAACCGCCGCCGACATAGAATCACGCGCCGAGAGACCATCCCCTAGAGAGCGCCGGACGCCTGCCGCCTCCATATTTTCGGACAGCTTCACCGCCTCGTCATGGCTCTGACGATTCAAGCTCGAAAGCCGCTGCCAGAAGTGGTCTTTCAGCTTCAGCGACTGAAAGGCCAGGTTAGCCTCCACTTCCCGTCCAGACTTACGCACAGGCTGACGTTGAGGCGGCTTAGCCTCTTCTCCAACAGCAGGCAGCATCGCCCGATCAGAAGGATGATCTTCGGCGTCAATCGTCCTTGAGGTTCGCGGCATAGCCTCTACCACCCCCTCAATACCAGGTGCTTCCAAGGCATCCAACGCCGAGGGTTCGTCCATCAAGTCTTGGTCAATATCATCTAAAGCAGCTGAAATTTCAGCCGCCTCTAAATCGCTGTCTTCAATGCTAGTGCCCATAAACTGCGCAGGGGCAGACACCATTAGCGGCAATGAAACAGGCATCTGCGAATTCTCTGCTGGCGGCTGCACAGCAGGCTTATCAAATAGATCGTTGTCTACTAAGTCGTTGTCTACCGGCGCAGCAGAGCTATCTACCGGCGCAGCAGAGCTGTCTACGCCGCTATCTAGGGCTTCTACACGACCGGTCGGCAGTGCTGCATCTGCGGCCCCACTATCAGATAGAACTTCTGATCGCTCATCCGGTTGTCCATTCGAGAGCGGCGAATCTAACCGAGCAGGCGGTGTTTGCTCGGAGCTAGCTGACTCAACGCCTGCCTGGGTAAAGCCTCTTTGATCAAAAGCTATCTGCTCAAAAGTCGGCAAATCTATCAAACGGCTCTCAACCTGAGCAGGCGACTCATCTAAAGATTCGGCCAACGGCTCGCGTGCTAGCGGCTGATCTAATTGGGGCGGCAACACCGTGCCCTTGGAAGGGGTAACGGTCTTTTGACTCGGATGAAAAGCGGGAACCGAAGGTTCTTTGGTCGGTTCTAGGGAGGTAGGTTCTAGAGGGGCGCTATTGGCATCCGAGAGAAAAGATATCTCTTCTTCGAAAGTCTCTGAGTCTTGATTGGCGATCGCATCTAGAATCTGATCGATGCCAGCCGTAATCGTAAACGCCGTAGACGCCAGCACCTGTGCCGGACGCTCCCCATCAATTGCCGCCGTACGCAGCGAAACCTCACCTAGCACCACCCGCGTTTGCACCTCATTCGGCAGCTGAATTTGCACCTTAAAATCAGCCGGTAGCCGCGCCAAACTCAACGGCCGATGCGCCTCCATAATGACCCCAGCCGTCTCAGGGTTTTGCAGCCGAATCCACAGCTGACTCGCCGCTTCATCTGGCGCATCCATCAGCGCCACTACCTTGCCCATAATGGTCATAGGCTGGTCGCGCTGAGACAAATAAGCCTGCTGCTTTAGCGCGACTTGATAGGCGCGATCGCTTGATCCATTCAACCGTGCTCGCGCAGCTCCGCCATCGGCCCCGCGATCTACATTTTGTCGTAGCTCAGCTTGAGCTTGAACCAGCGGCAAATCTGCATTCACCAGCGCCTCATCTGAACCCGCTTCATCAACCAAAACGCTGGACGCCGACTGACTATCCTGCGGTACGGGCCACTCGCTCGACCCATCATCCTCACTTTGCGCAAATACCTGAAGCTGCACGTTGTACTGCCATCCATCGCTCAGCATCTCATCAATGCCCTCGACGCTGCTGCAATTTAGCGTCCACTGTCCCGGCTTCAAATACACAAACGGCATCACCACCACCAAACCCGACTCATTCGTCGAACCCGTCCGCTTGCGCACTCGTTTTCGCGGCGGCATTTCGTCCGTAATCAGTTGGCTAACTCGAATACTCACGGGCGTATTTGCCCTATCGGTATGGGCCACCACCCGATAGCGCCCCTCTAAAATTTCAACCTGCTGAGTCTCTAGCGGTAGCCAGGTTTGATCGCCTTCCTTTTGGATCAAAAACTCCCAATATTTCATGTTGCTCAGGTGGCCAAAAGCACCCGTAATAAGTGCACAAGTGATCGCAGTATAGGGGAAATCGTAGCAGACGTATTTGGCCCTGCCCTCACTTTGTAAAGAAGTATCGGTAGATGCTCGCAAAAACGGTCAGACTTCCGAGAAATTACCGAGGTATCGATGTATTAATCTTTTCTCTTTGCTCTTTCAGCGCTCGCAGCTACTCCTGATAATCAGTCTGAATATCCACATCTAACGTCTGCTCATCCACAGACACATAGAGAATATTAGGCCGACAGCACACCTGACAATCCTCAATATAAGACTGAGTACTCCCCGCGCTTAAGTCGATAAAGGTCGTACTTATTTCACCGCAAAAAGCGCAGGTGTACTCAGCCGTCGTCTGCATAGTCGTTAGAAGCCTATGTAAAAACCTATTCCGGTTGCCGGATCCTAGCTTATGTAATCACCGTCGGCTCGTCGCGTCCCGTTAGTTCCTTAATCTTTGCCGTCTCATCCGCCAGCTTAATCAAAGGCTTCAGGGCTTCTTGAGGATCTACGTCTGTGCTTAGACTCATCCGGCTCGTAGCTCTCCAGATAGAGTCTTAGCGTTGCGCCCTGAGTTCCCGTTCCCGATAGCCGAAACACCATCCGCGAGCCATCGGTAAATCCAATGCGAATCCCCTGCTTTTCGCTCACGCTGCCGTCAATTGGGTCGGTATAGCTAAAATCATCCGCATACTCTACGGTGTAGTCGCCTAGCTTTTGACCCGGTAGAGCAGAAAGCTGCGATCGCAACCCCTTCATCAACTCACTCGCCTTCGCACTATCTACCCCTTCATAGTCATGACGCGAATAAAAATTCCGTCCATATTCCTTCCAATGCTCAGTCACAATCTCTTCTACAGACTGCTGCCGCTCTGCCAAAATATTTAGCCAAAACAGCACCGCCCACAGTCCGTCTTTCTCCCGCACGTGGTTAGAGCCCGTACCAAAGCTCTCCTCGCCGCAAACCGTAATCTTGTCCGCATCCAGCAAGTTCCCAAAAAACTTCCAGCCGGTCGGCGTCTCGTAGCAGTCAATGCCTAGCTTTTGCGCCACTCTATCCGCCGCCTGACTCGTCGGCATAGAGCGAGCCACGCCCGAAAGCCCACCCTTATAGCCAGGAATCAAGGTTGCATTTGCTGCGATTAAAGCAAGACTATCGCTAGGGTTCACAAAAAAGTTGTTGCCCAAGATCATATTGCGATCGCCATCGCCATCCGAAGCCGCCCCAAAATCAGGCGCATCCTCAGCAAACATGGTTTTCACCAAATCATGCGCATACACCAAATTTGGATCAGGATGTCCGCCCCCAAAATCTTCTAGCGGCTCTCCATTCGTTACCGTTCCGGCCTTTGCGCCCAGCGCCTGCTCAAAAATCGACTTGGCATAAGGCCCCGTTACCGCATGCAGCGAGTCCATACACATACTGAAGTTGCCTTCTAGCAGCTTACGGATCTTGCCAAAGTCAAACAGTTCCTCCATCAGCTCGGCATAATCTGATACCGAATCAACAACTTCCACTGTCATCTCACCAACCTGCTTTGTCCCTAGCTCGTCAAGATCAATATCTTCCGTATCAGTAATCTTGTACTCGCTAATCGACTTCGTATTCTCAAAAATCGCGCTCGTCACTTTCTCCGGTGCAGGCCCCCCATTCGACACGTTGTACTTCACCCCAAAGTCCCCTTCAGGGCCACCAGGGTTGTGGCTAGCAGAGAGCACAATGCCCCCAAACGCATCATATTTACGAATCAGGCAAGACGCCGCTGGCGTAGAGAGAATACCGCCTTGACCCACCAGCGTTTTACCCACGCCGTTCGCAGCGGCCATCCTCAAAATAATCTGAATCGCCGGGCGGTTAAAGTAGCGTCCGTCGCCGCCTAGCACTAGGGTTTTGCCCTGGTAATCGTCTAGGCTGTCGAACGTAGCTTGAACAAAGTTTTCTAGGTAGTTAGGCTCCTGAAAAGCAGGCACCTGCTTGCGCAGACCCGACGTACCGGGTTTTTGGTCGTCAAAAGGAGTAGTCGAAACCGTTTTGATAGCCATTTGAGTAAAGTATCTCGGTGGATTAAAGCAGTGGATTAGGGCCATGATCTCATACTGCCGCCCGTTCTATCTACTCTACGACGGAGCAGAAATTCTTGAGGGTGTTCTATACAACCTTCTGCTTTAGGACTTCGACAGTATCGCCAACGCGCAGAGTTTTAGCCACGCCATTTTGCGCTATGCAGTTCTGTCCAAACCAAATAGCGCGGTGCCAGGAGCGGTAAGTCGCGAGCGTCCTAGTCGGTTCTTTGCCGCGATCGCCCGACTCCGGATTCACATTGGGAATAGAGCAGCGAGCGCACATCTTCGGCAAATCGAACACCGTTTCGCCGATCCGCATCTGTACCCACCGATCTTCGTCATGCGCTGCCTCAACCCCACTCACCACCAAATTAGGTCGAAATCGCTGCATCGTCACCGTAGGCTCACCTTTGCCAGCCAGCTTGCGATTAAGTTCAGCTAAAGACGCTTCAGAAATCAATAGATAAGGGTAAGCATCTGCAAAACTCACCAGATTGCCACGACCAAACTTGCCGTGCTCCGTTGGCCGGGCAGAACTATCAGGCATGTACACAAGCTGACAATCGGTGTCGAGAAACTGAGAGAACCAGGCTTTTGTTTCAAGAAGTGCGATCGCCTCACACCTATCGCCCCACACCTCCACTTCCATAACCTCATCGGCCTCACTCACCAAAGGCACAGACAGCCCGGCCATCTCCGGCGCAGAAATTTCTAGCCGCTCTCCAATCGCTACCGAAATCAGCGCCATCCGAGGAAACCGCCGCTGGCTCATAAACTTACCCTGCGCATCCACCACCATCCACCGCCGGTCATACTGCAGCCCGCGGGCCGTCATCTGGGCCTCACTCAGCGCAATTCCCGCCGCCGACTTAATCGGGTATATATAAAGCTCGCTCAAAGTCAAAGTCGTCATGAGACCGCTTACGCCAGAAAGAGAAGCGCTCTAGCATCAAAATATCAGCGATTAAGATGATTTGATGTACGTGCGCAACCATAACAATAGATGATGATGTCGCTGCTAGCCTGAGGCAGATGAAGGAATCCCCCAGTTTTAAAGAGGCCACTGGGGTTGCGCAGTGCCGCAATATCTTTATCTTTCTCAACGAAGGTTTTCTTCTCAGTTTCAACAGGATCCGCATTTTTTAGACATATCTAATGTCTAAAAAATCCAAATAGATAAAAGTTAATGACTGATTGATTCTAGAGACATATTTCTTGAGAAATGTATAAATCAGGCACCGTGCGACTGGTCAAATAATGTGTTGTTTCTCTCTCTTGCTACAGTGCTCTCTCGTCACTTGAGATAAGAACACTCTCCTACAAATCTCACTTACTAGGTTTAAAGGCTGAATTACTCGAAAGTTTTTAACACAAGAAAACTGCACGGACTCCTCATGTACGCAGTCAAAAACAGACAGTTAAAATAGACAAGGAATAAGTTAGATTATTCGCAAAGCCAAAATGATTGCTGCGCATTCTTTACAGAGCATAATGTTGTTCACGTTCTAACACGTAAATCTATCGTTTCACTGTCTGTTCTTCAAGAGAAGTAGGGTTGTCAAAACCTCTTCCCCCAATAAGCCAGTCAACGTTCTGCAAAAAATAAAAACGGTTACTTTTACGACTCCCTTCGTAGGAATAACCCTAAAAGTAGTTCGTTAAGATAGTAAGAATTAGAAAGCCAAAGGTAGATAAGTAGCTTCAGTAGCCGACAAATCAGGTGAGTTGCCTAATGGTTTTGAGGATTATGCGATCGCACGTCGTAGGAGAAAAGACACGCAATTTCCTGTCGTAGTAACGTTACTACGACATAAAGCTAAGCTCTTGCGTCCGTTCTTCTATGGCGGCACAAGAAGATCAGCAGCACAAAAAGATCAAGCGCCTTACTAAAGACACATGCATAGCTATTAGCTAACTAGCTTTCTCGCTGACGCTTTCGCGCAGTCAAATACGCGAGGTTGTCTATTCATCTGAGCTGATGTGGTTGCCCCATCGAGAAGTACCATAATTTGCTCTACTAGGTCGTAGGGCGCTGTAATGCCGCTATCTTCTACCAGCTCTTTTATATATCGCATCATCGATTTTTTATGTTCGACGCACAGAGTGTGAATAGGCGAATCCATATCAGGAAATTCGGAGGCGGCTTTGATAAAAAGGCAGCCATTGAAGTCGGACCCTTCAGCCCACTGCCTGTGTACGTCAAAAATCATGAACAATTTTTCGGAACCCTGAGCATTTAGTTGTTCATGGTCTGCATCAGCCAGTCTCGAAAATCTTCGTCTCGTTTTCGTAACGCAGAGACAATTAGGTCTTCTTTCGAGCTGAAGTGCCGATACATCGTAGTTTTCGCAACCTTAGACTGAGTCAGAATAGTATCAATACCGGTAGCATGAAATCCACGTAGGCTGAATAGCTCAAGCGCATTCACCAGCAGACGTTCTTTTGGTTTAACAGCCATAGTTTCTGAAAATTAAATTTATTTTTTCGAATTGATGACAAGGAACTCGCCTCATCGACACTAGATGACGGTGAAACTACAGCTTGAAAGCAAAATAACCTGCCAATAGTTCGCTGTAGCGATAAATAAAGTATGGACAAACTTACTTCGTAACAAGATGAAGAGAGCACCACAATGAGATTGCCTAACAGTAGCGTTCAATACAATAGCCTTCCATTGCTACCGTACGGCAAAGCAGAAGCACGTTTGATCAAACCATTAAATATCAGGGAATGACAATAAATTCTAGCAAAAGGTACAGATCTGTACTATTGTGTAAACCCTGAAGACTAATTTGTCTCGTTATACGAACATTTTTGTTTCGTTATACAAACAATCGTTCATATTTTCGAACCAGTATCATACTTTCAAATTGGTAGTAGATAACAGCTACCGGCATGTTCTCGCAAACGACGAGTGACGTACGTGATCGCAATTGACCTTTTGTCTATTGACCTTTGTCTAAAGCGCGCGGTCGCCTATTAGTTTTCATACCTAGCACACTAGTAAGCAGAGGCCATTCATGACAGACGTTGATGCTCAGAAGGCAGCCAGAGATGAGATTAAGAGATCGGTGCCCAGTAACGTTTGGTTGCAAAACGATGAGTATATAGAGCAGCTATATCAACAGATTCGGCAGCATCCAATCTCTAATCATCCTGCGATCGCAGCCCTAAATTCTTCAACCTTCGGCGAAAAGGCACTGAAAGAAATTCATTTAGAATATCGGCACGCTATTGTGCAAATTTTCACAGACGCGCTGCTAATGGCGCAGTATCAATGCCGCCAGCTAGAGCCAAGGCTAGTATCTGGGCAGAAAATGTTCTCGCGGTTTCTCCTAACGTTCAACGTTTTAGATGAGTTTGGATTTACACCAGACGGGTCTCCAGACGGTTCGTACACGGGCGATCCTAACAATGCTCACTACCCTCTATACGAAAAAGTATTGAGCGACTTAGGCATCAGCCACGAAATGCGAGAGAACCACCTGCCTTCTCAAGTATCCAACCAGTTGCGCGAATGCTTAGAGCTTTCTTATAACGACTTAAGCGACGTGGTTGCCCTCCTGATGGTGGCAGAAGAGGTAGTCGTCTTATTTAGTGCGCCACTAAGAGAAAACGTCAAAGCACTAGGAATAGATATTGGCTCAGGCTATTACTACTGTCACGGAACCAGCAGCGACACCCAGGCTCAAGCAGACGATGATACACATGCCCTAGACTTAAAGTACGTCTTGGCTCAGTCGCTCAGACATGAAGAGTACGAGCGAGTCTCGAAGCTATGCGTCAAATATTGTGATCTATGGGTAGCATTCTGGGATCTTCAGCTAAACCATTTGCTAGTAGCCAATACCGATTCGAAGAATAAGCACAATTTGCCCGCAATGGTAGCGTAAAAAATCAAGATAAGGAACAAGCGTCCAAACAATGTATCGCCTCTCCTTTACTTTTAGATCTCCCTCAGCAAAAAAGAGGATTTTTTGATACAGTGCACTATTTCTGACCAGAACCCAATTAGAAATAGTACACTGCCTACAGAAGTGACAGATATCCGGACTTCGCAACAGCGAAAGAATCAGGCGTCAAAATATTTAAAAGGGCGCCGCGTTTAAAAGAGCACCATATTATAAAAATCACTACATTATAAAGATCGCCTCAAGCTGCCTCTTTCTTTACTGGAAGACCTCAGGTTTTTGATCTAGCCAATAAAAAGAACTCTTTAGCAAAATCTATAAGAACTTTCCTTTCATTGGAAGGTAAATGCTTATCAGATCGAACAGTTCTCCAGTTGACTCAAACCATGACAGAACCTACAGTCCAGCAAGGAAGTTTCACCATACCAGCCTTTAATTCGGATAAAACTTTAAGGCCGAATATAGCTAGTGAAATTCCCATCTCCATCCCACGCAGCAGAATTCATCCCTGGGCCGATCAGCCTCGGCAATATTTCAGCGAAGCCAGCGTTCTACAGCTTGCCGATAGCTTCGTAACACATGGGTTCAAAGGAACCTTAGTCGTTCGTCCGCATCCAGAAATTGCAGGCGACTATCAGCTAATTGCAGGCGAAAGGCGATATCTAGCAGCAGAACTTGCCGGTCTGCAAAACATCCTTTGCTTCATTGGTGATTTCTCCGACGAGAATGCTTTAGACTTTTCTCTTTGCGAAAACCTCAATAGAGAAGACCTCAGCACACTAGAAAAAACGCTGGGTATTTTAAATCTTATAGAAGCTCGCTTTGGAATATTGCCCGCAGACGCCATAAATATAGTCAATACTAAAGGTCACAGCGATAAAACCGCTGGTCGGGGGCCCGGCGTAAGACAGAGCAAAAAGACGGTTAGCCACGAGCTAGAGGCCATAATCAGCGTTTTGCAACAATTTGGCATAGAACTCCAAACCTTTAGAACAGCGCATCTACCCACGCTTAAGCTCCCAGCTATACTTAAAACAGCTCACCTAAAAGAGGGGCTTTCGTATTTATCAGCAAGAGCACTCGCCCAAGTTACGGACGAGGCTGTTCTCAAACCGCTGCTCAAAGAAGTACTCACTCAAAAGCTATCCGTAAGAAAGGTTAGAGCGCGCGTAAAAGAAGCACTGCGCGCAAACCCCAAGGAACCCATAAATGGAGTAGAAAAAGTTACTCCAGACCAGGGGATGGGAACTGAGCTTGGTAAGCTCAAAGTCGTTATTGAACAGCTATTTAAGTCGAAAAGCGACATAGAGAAAGACGCCGTAAAAGTAGAAACGATGAAAAGACTCATTAAAGAATTAAAAGAGCTACTACAATAGATAGGCTATCACTAGTCAATTTTCACTTGAAAACGGATTGTACCAAAGGCACCAACAGGGGTGCCTGAACCAGTTGCAGCAGGAAGATTACCTAGATCTATAACAACAGCACCATTGTCGTTAGAGCCGCCACAGTTAATGTTTGGATACTGAGAACTAGGTTCAACGGTGGGCGGAAAGTAGTAGGCAGAGTCGCCATCATCAGCGCTTGTTAGCGCTCGTTCACTTCCATTAAAATCTAGCGCAATGCCAAGCTGACTGCCCGGAGCGCTCAGCGGATCGGCGGGCAACTGTCCGGTATATGCATTAGGCAGGAAAGAAGTATTTTGAGGAATGCGATCGCACACCAACACATTTTTGGCTTCAGCATTGCCCGCAGAGAGAAAATAAATTGAATATTCCACGATATCTGCTGGATTGTTACTGATAGGTTTTGCACTACCGCCATTGATCGCACCAAGAAGATAGTTGCTAGGCCAGTTAACGTTATTATCGTCATCTGACTGTGAGCTAGCGGTATCGTCAACGAATTGATTCAATACAGTGCCATCGTTAGGATTTGTTGTTTGTCCGTTAATTGCCGTAATACGCTTAACTAAGAGCATATTAGGATCGCTGGCCACAGGAATCGTGTCAAATCCGAAGTTAATTGACAGAGGATTCGCATCGGCGACTGTAACCGAAACATTATTGGGTGTTCCCAGCAGCGTACCGTTAGGAATATTGGCATCATCCGTTTTCACTCGCACTGAGTAGGTGCCGTTCGTCACACTTGTGAATGTATACTGACCACTGCTGTCGGTGATTGTTGTTGCGACCACATCGCCCCCATCTAACAACTCAACGGTGATGCCTGCTGGCAGAGTCGATTCGCCATTGTTGAAGCTGTCGTTGCCGTCATCATCTCTGTACAAGGTGCCGCTGATAGCGTAAGCCGTTGTTGCTGTGTTTGAATTGTCGAATTCGATACAGTCGAAGAATAGGGAATTGAGTCTAGCTCCCGCCCCAGTGTTGGCTGTATCGATTGCACCGACGCGATAGCGAAACTGAGAAACGTTGTCAAAGTCACCAACAGCGATCGCCTGCTTCACGTTAACGCTAATGCCGGGTTGACCCTGTGTTATTGCAGACTCAAAGCGACCAGTCGGTGGCGTATAGGATGCCGTCAGCGTAGTCGGTGTTTCTAAGCGGTATGCCGAAAAGTTTGTCAGTTCGATATACTC
>CAWBJY010000011.1:0-237500 GCA_963789215.1 uncultured cyanobacterium
CTGGCGTCGTCAGCCGGTGTCTGGCGAACAGTTGCCCAAGCGCTATGCCAAATCGCCTGAGGGTCGCGCCATTATCAGGCTTACGCTAGCGTCGCCCGAGGCCCTGCTGATGCCGTTTGAGAGCTTTCCGGCTCGCTTTGGCAAGGTGGCTGAAGATGAAGATAATCCGCCGGTCGTCAATTTGGATAAGGATCTCGTTGACTATTTGTTTGCCAGATTAGGGGAACTGGGCGATGAAGACCTGCTGCTGCGAATTTCGATGCCGACAGATGCGACTTCGCCACAGGTGAAAGGGCTTGTGGGGGCGGCAGAGCCGCTGCACCTGTTAGAGACGGCCATTCAGCGGTACTTTGCTTATTTGGAGAGCACTCGTCGGCAAAATTTGGCTCAGCTGGCTCGCGATGCGGCGCTGCTGGGCGTGTTGGGGACGGGGGCGTTGGGGCTGTCGGTGCTAATTGACGGGCGAGCGGTGACGCCGAGCGAGGGTATCGGGCTACCGCTGCTGAATCAGGGGGTGACTATTTTTGGCTGGCTTACCTGCTGGGAAGCGTTGGCGAATGCCCTTTGGAACTGGCGACCGCTGTATGAGAATTTGCGCATGTCTCAGCGCTTACAGGCGGCGAAAATAGAGATCGCCACTACCTGACTTGCCGCGACCTAATTGCCGTGGGCGATCGCCCAACAAAACTGCCATACTAAAAGCGAAAACGTCTACTTTATATTTCTTCTCTTCAATGGTTTCTCCGGCTGGTATTGATACTCAAGATTCAAGCGCTCAAGATTTAAATACTCAAACTTTAGATAATCAAATCTCAGATACTCAAACGTCGATTGCGCCGGTTGGTTTAGATTGGTCTCGTAAAGCAGCGATCGCAGTTTGCGCCCAAATCGTCGGCGAACGCATCGACACTAAAGCGATAGAACGAGTTAAAGCACCTCAGATCAAACAGATGGGTGCGATCGCCACCAATCCTCTGATTATCAAAGCAGGCGCGACGGGCTGTGCGGTAATTTTACGCTATGGCGTTGTTGTTACCTTTGATGTGAGCGATGACGAAGAGAAAGCGCTGCTAGCAGCTTTGCAACCCTATATTCGAGAACCCATTGCTCAAGAGATTTCGGAGAATCTGCCGCTTACCTTTCGGCCCAAAGCCAAAGAGCGATTAGAGAACGGAACGCTGTATTTACAGGCTTGCAGCGCCGAACGATTGCAGGTGGTGGCCGAGGCGCTAGGCAAAAGTGTTGTACTTGACTATTACGAGAGAGAAGTTTCTAGTCTGTTTACTCAGATAAAACCCTTTGCTACAGCTATACAAGGAACGCGCAAACCGCCCAAAGAGAAAGAACTTTTAGAGCTAATTGGCGGCACGCTGTTGATTCAGCAGAAAATGGTAGGCATTGTTGAAGTCGGTGAAAAGCCAGATCCGATTTGGGACTACCCAGGGCTAGACCGGCTGTACCTGCGGTTAGAAGATGAGTACGAACTGAGAGAACGGCTGATTTCGCTAGAGCGCAAGCTAGCACTCGTTTCCACATCGGTTGAAACTTCTTTGAACATTTTGCAGCGCGATAGCAGCCACCGAGTGGAATGGTACATTACCATTTTGATTGTGATCGAGATTGGAATTGCGCTCTATGAAATTTGGACAAGGTGAGATTTGGACAAGGTGAGATTCGGACAAGGTGAGACTTAAGGTAATTTCTCACCTTAATCCAAGGCCGCTTTAGCCGTTTCCTCTATTTCCTTGGCCGCCGCTGCCTTGCGCTCACTGTAGCGATCGCACAATTCTTCAGTATGTTCTCGTAATATCATCGTAAAGCGATAGAGTTCTTCCATGACGTCATAAACGCGATCGCGATAGGCCGACGCTTTCATCGTGCCATCTTCATTAAACTCCTGATACGCCTTAGCCACCGAAGATTGATTCGGAATGGTAAACATCCGCATCCAGCGGCCTAAAATGCGCAGCGTATTGACCGCATTAAAAGACTGCGAGCCGCCAGATACCTGCATAACCGCCAAAGTGCGACCTTGCGTAGGCCGCACCGCACCCATCGTCAGCGGAATCCAGTCTATTTGCGTCTTCATTAAGCCCGAGACATTGCCATGTAGCTCCGGGCTAGACCACACCTGCCCCTCTGACCATAAAGACAGCTCGCGCAGCTCTTGTACTTTGGGATGAGTCTCCGGCTCTGCGCCGCGTAGGGGCAGCCCTCTCGGATCGAAAAACTTTACCTCTGCGCCCATGCTCTCAATTATGCGAGCGGCTTCTTCAGCCAGCAATCGACTGTAGGAGCGATCACGCAAAGAGCCATAGAGAAACAGAATTTTAGGAGGATGAAAGCTCATAGGAGAAGACAGGTATATCGGCAGACTGGGCACAATTATACTAGCCGATATATTAGAGATTTTATGAGTACTCAGGCATTGCCAAACCCTTTGATAGGCGCAGTCACAGCGGCTTTGCCTGAAGGCGAAAACGATAGAATAAAAAAACTCCTAAGCTACAAAGTATTAGACACGGACGCAGAGACAGCTTACAACGACTTGATAGCCATTGCCGCTCAAATCTGCGACACCCCTATCTCTTTAGTTAGCATGGTCGATCGAGATAGGCAGTGGTTTAAGGCCAAAGTTGGCATAGAGGCTAACGAGACGCCTCGGGACTTGGCTTTTTGCGCTCATGCTATTTTGCGACCAGAGGTGATGGTTGTCCCCGATGCCCGGCTCGATCCACGATTTTCAACCAATCCATTGGTCGTCGGCGAGCCTTTTATTCGCTTCTATGCCGGTGCGCCTCTGATTACGCCAGATGGATATGCGCTAGGAACGCTCTGCGTAGTAGATAGTGAACCTAAAACGCTGACATCAATACAGGTAGAGGCTTTAGAGGCGCTCGCTAGGCTGGTTGTTGGGCAGTTGGAGATGCGGCTGACGCTTCAGCAGTTGACGAAGGAAGTGGACGAAAAGGAGGCGGCTCAAAGCGCGCTAGAGCAGGCAAATGCTAGCTTGGAAGCGCGGGTTGAAGAGCGCACTCAGGTGATTCAACAAAAGAGCGAGGCCTTAAAAGAAGCCTTAGAGGAGCTACAGCATACGCAATCTCACCTGGTTCATTCAGAGAAGATTGCGTCATTAGGACAGCTTGTAGCAGGCGTCGCCCACGAGATTAACAATCCGCTGGGCTTTATCAGCGGTAGCGTGGGTCATACGCAGAGCTATACGGCAGATTTAATTGAGCTACTCAAGCTATACCAGGACACCTATGGCGAAGAAAATGAGTCCATCGCTGAGCTAAGCGAAGAAATTGGCCCAGATTTTATTATTGACGATTTGACGAAGATGCTAGAGTCGATGGATATGGGGGCCGAGCGCATTATCGAGATCGTGCGATCGCTCAGCAGTTTTTCTCGTCAGGAACAGCCAGGTTTGCATCCCGCCAACCTGCACATGGGCATCGACAATACGCTAATGCTACTCGGCCACCGGCTGCGGATGGCGAGTTCCAACCGTCCACCGATTGAAGTAGTTAAGCACTACAGCGATATTCCAGAGATTAACTGCGACATTGGGCAGCTCAATCAGGTCTTTATGAATCTGCTGGCAAATTCGGTTGATGCTTTTGAAGTAGATCAGCAGCAGAGGGTAGAGCACCCTACCATTACGATTGCAACCGCGCTCGTAGACAATCAAGTGGTTATCTCGATTACGGATAACGGGGCTGGTATGCCAGAAAGCGTTGTTCAAAGCATGTTTAGGCCGTTTTTTACGACTAAAGAAACCGGTAAGGGAACCGGACTCGGACTCTCGATTAGCCGCAAGGTGATTGAGCGCAAGCATAAAGGAGAGATTATCTGTGAGTCTCAGCTAGGCAAAGGAACAACCTTCATCCTAAAAATTCCAAGCGATTTGCCAATGGAATCTCCCGAGGCAGCGCTAGAAAATCTCTAACGCTGAGTCTGCGCGATCGCCTGCCCTGCCAGCCAACCGGTCGTCCAGGCACTTTGAAAGTTAAAGCCGCCGGTAATCCCGTCGATGTCCAAAATTTCTCCAGCTAAGTATAAACCATCGCACTGACGGCTCTCCATCGTCTTAAAATTGACCTCCTTAAGCCGGACGCCGCCACAGGTGACAAACTCATCTTTAAAGGTGCCTTTACCCATCACGTCGTAGGTGCCCTGAGTCAGTTCTTGCACAAGTTTGTTGATCTGTTTTTTAGCCAGGTTGGCCCAGGTCATGGCCGGATCGATTTCATTGCGAGCTAATAAATATTGCCAGAGCCGCTTCGAGATAGGAGAGAACGGACTAAAAGCCGCGATCGCCTTTTTACCATTTGCCGCCTTCGACTGCAATAGTTCATCACGCACCTGATCTGGCGTAAATGCGGGCAGCCAGTTTACGCTGAGCTGAGCCTTGTAGCGCTGAGTATGCAACAACCTTGCGCCCCAGGCCGACAGCTTTAGCACCGCCGGCCCGCTGAGGCCCCAGTGAGTAATCAGCAGCGGGCCAGTCTGCATCAGCGGCTTTACGCCTGCTGCTTTTAGCCGCAGGTCTACCGGATCGACCGCAACGCCGCTGAGCTGGTGCAGTCGCTTATCGGCCACGTTAAAGGTAAATAAGGACGGCACAGAAGGCTCTAGCGTGTGCCCAAGGGCTTTGGCAACGCGGAGGCCCACCGGACTGCTGCCCGTAGTCAGGAGCAGGCGATCGCACAAAACGGGGTTGGGCAAGTTCTGCTGAGCGGATTTTAGAGACAGCGCGAAGGTGTTGTTTTGCTGGGTGATGTTGGTAATGGGCGATCGCACCTTTACTCGCACCCCCGCTCGCCGGGCTGCCTCAGTCAGGCAGTCTACAATCGTCGCCGAGTCGTCCGTTACCGGAAACATCCGCCCATCGGCTTCCGTTTTTAGCTTCACCCCGCGCTGCTTAAACCAGGCCACGGTATCTTTAGGCTGAAACCGGCTAAACGCGCCGCGTAAGGCTTTGCCCCCGCGCGGATAGTTTTGCACCAGCTGAGCCGGTTCAAAGCAGTGATGGGTAACGTTGCAGCGACCGCCGCCAGAAATGCGCACTTTGGCCAGGGGTTCGGGGCCAGCTTCGTAAAGGGTGACTCTAGTATGGGGATGTTGGGCAGCCGCGATCGCGCCAAAAAAGCCCGCCGCACCCCCACCGACGACCGCCACATTTAGCTCTTTACTCATTCCATAGCTTTATAGACACAACCAAACCCATCAATATCACAGCGTAGATAGCAACAATCATCTAAGTGCCTCAGACAAAACGTCAGTTATCGGTTATTAACCAGTTAGTAGATACTTCCCTCACAGCATCACAGAAAACTATATCGTCAGACAGTTAGATTCGCCCACAATCTGCCCTACAATTCGAAGCATAGAGTACCTCAAATTTTTCATACTTACAGCAAATATGGCAGACAAAGAACAGATTAGAAAGCACCTTGCCCAAAGCGCCACTATCAAACTAGATAGCATCTCAAAGCCTACCAAGGGAGATGAAGCCAAAAAAATGCGCATGATGGAGCATGTGAAAAAGAGCAAAGGCAAGCTCTAGAACAGATCTACAAATTCGGTGGCTATTGCTAGTTCATAACGTGATTAGTAATAGCCCTAACCGATGGCCGCTAAAATTTAGGATGATTTTTCAACAGCAGATCGTTCAACAGCAGACCGTTCAGCAGCAGACCGTTCTGCAATTTCGTCCGTTTTAGCCGCCATCACAAAATCATTTCGGTGCAGTCCGCCCACTACATGCGTCCACCAGCTCACCGTCACCTTTCCCCACTCCGTCAGCAGCGCCGGATGATGACCCGCCGCCTCAGCGACTGCGCCAACCTCGTTCGTAAAGGCCAGCGCCTGCCGAAAGTTTTTAAACCGATATTGCTTTTGTAGCTGCGGCACCTCACCCACCTGAACGAGCAACCATCCAGACAGGTGAGCGAGCAGCCGCGAAATCTCTTCAGCAGTAGCAGGCGGCGTAGACCCAGCGCAGGAAACGCAGGTTTGTGATGCCAGCGGTTCAGATTTTTCAGACATCGTAAGTTTCAACAGAGCCTTCCAATAGCGTTCTTAAGCATCGCGCTTTGACAACAGTTCCGTCAATACTTTCTCAGTTCCCTGCTCGTACAGTTGTTGCAAATAATGCGTCACTGTTTTTGCAAACTGCTCGGACTGAGGCAGATCTCCAAAAATTTCGCTCAGGCCCAGTAGCTGCGTAGGATCGGCGCCACCGGTACGAGCCTTTTCAGTCAACACATCTGCCATCGGATCGTCAATGGCGAGGGGGTTACCCTGGTCATCTTTGCCGTTCAAATAGCGGAACCAGGCCGCGACCGTGAAGCCGAGGTAGTCGATAGAGCCGCCCTGCTTAAGTTTGTCTTGCAGGCTGCCCAGCATCCATTTGGGCAGCTTGGCTGAGCTATTCAGGCACAAACGAGATAGCTGGTCGCGAATTTTAGGGTTAGAAAATCGTTCGACTAGGGTCTGCTTATAGTCGCTAAAGCTGATATCTGGCAAAGGCTGAAGGGTCGGCGTCACTTCGTCCATCAAGCGCGCTACGGCCTGACGAATGAGGTCATCGGCCATGGCTTCATGAACGTAGGTATAGCCCAGCAGCGATCCCAAATAGCCCACTAGCAAATGGCCCGTATTCAGCAGTCGCAGCTTCATCAGCTCGTAAGGATGCACATCGTCGGTCATCTGTACGCCCACCGACTCCCAGTTAGGTCGCCCGTTGCTAAAGCGATCTTCTACGACCCACTGCAGGAAGGGTTCTGCCACCACGGGCCAGGCATCCTCTATAGCAAACTGCTCCGCGACCATTTCAATATCAGCAGGGGTGGTAGCCGGCGTGATTCGATCGACCATGCTGTTGGGAAAGGCGACATTTTCAGCAATCCACTGGCCCAGATCGGGGTCTTGCAGTTTAGCAAAGGTCGTCAGCATTTTGCTCACGATGTTGCCATTGCCCTGAATGTTGTCGCAAGAGAGAACGGTAAAAGGCGGTATTCCGTTTTGTCTCCTTTGTTTTAGCGCGGCGGTAAGATAGCCATAAACGCCGATGGGCTGCTCGGGATGCTGAATGTCGTGCTGAATAGTAGGGTTTTGGGCGTCGAACTCGCCCGTGCCTTCAATCACGTAGTAGCCGCCTTCGGTGATGGTGAGCGTGACAATTTTGCACTGCGGATTGGCGATCGCATCAATAACGATCTGCGCGTTATCGGGGGCAAACAAATACTCCGTAATAGAGCCAATCACGCGAGCGGTATCTTGCTCGGGAGAACGCTCTACTAGCGTATATAAGCAGTCCTGGCCCTGCAGCGCATCTCGCATTTTGGCATCGTACTTCAGTAGGCCAACGCCGCAGATTCCCCATTCGCATCCAGGATTTTGCTCGATATAGTTGTCCATATAGAGCGCCTGATGCGCCCGATGAAAGCCGCCTACCCCAATGTGGATGATGCCGTTAGTCACGGGTTTGCGGTCGTACTTAGGGACGCGAACCTGATCGGGAAGCTGAAAGAGAGAAGACTCGCTAAGCTGAGTAGCAGAAACTGCCGTATTAGACGGATTGGATGGGTTGTTCATGAGTTTGAGTCATGCCGATAGACGGCTGATGGGTTTTGGAGACGGCGATATCGTCAGTGTCGAATAGGTGGGCCAGGTTACCGTCGATGCTAATAGGCACCTGATCGCGAACGGCAACCTGTTTGTTGCCATCGGTTTGAACAATTAGGGTGTCGCCGCCCGCTATTTTGACGTACAGAGAAGTCGCGTCGCCTAGCCGTTCTACCACTAGCACTTCGCCCATAAGCGTAGGATGGTTGGCGTCAATGCGCAGATGTTCGGGCCGAACGCCGATAGTGGCGCGATCGCCCACTTTCAAATTTCCTGGGCGCACAGGCACCGTCACCGTTGAGCCGTTAGCCAGCTTCACCACCGTGCCAGCATCTTGAACGCTCGCGGTCGTCACCGGCAAAAAGTTCATCTTGGGCGATCCCATAAACCCAGCCACAAACTTATTGCACGGATGGTTATACAGCTCCATCGGTGCGCCAACCTGTTCAATGACGCCATTTTGCAGCACAACAATTTTATCCGCCAGCGTCATCGCTTCAATCTGGTCGTGCGTCACGTAGATCATAGTGGTTTGCAGGCTCTCATGCAGGCTCGATAGCTCCAGCCGCATGTCGCCGCGCAGGGCCGCATCCAGGTTAGACAATGGCTCGTCAAACAAGAACACTTTTGGGCTGCGAACCAGCGCCCGGCCAATGGCCACTCGCTGTCGTTGACCGCCTGATAAAGCGCCCGGCTTGCGATCTAGCAGCGGCCCTAGCTGCAAAACGCGGCCGACTTCTTTGGCTCTTTCGTATCGCTTGGCTTTTGGCACCCCTTCTAAGCGCAGGCTAAAGGCCATATTTTCGGCCACGGTCATGTGAGGATACAGCGCGTAGGTTTGAAACACCATCGCTAGGCCGCGCTTGTCGGGCGGCACGTTGTTCATCGGCTGGCCGTCTATCAGCAGTTCGCCAGAAGTAATATCTTCTAATCCGGCGATCATACGTAGGAGGGTAGATTTGCCGCAGCCGGATGGGCCGACAAAGACGACAAATTCGCGATCGTGAATTTCTAGATCGATGCCTTTGATGACTTCGGTGTCGGTATAGGTTTTGCGGATGTTTTTGAGGGTAACGGTAGACATGGAGTGCTCTACTTGTGTGAGTGTTGGAGATAAGAGATAAGAAAGGAGAAAGAAGCTTATTTCACAGCGCCGAAGGTGAGACCTCGAACGAGCTGTTTTTGGCTAAACCAGCCGAAGAGTAAGATAGGTGCGATCGCCATCGTAGAAGCCGCCGACAGCTTGGCCCAAAACAATCCCTGTGGACTAGAAAAAGACGCAATAAAGGCCGTTAAAGGGGCGGCGTCAAAGGTCGTCAGGTTCAGGCTCCAAAAGGCTTCGTTCCAAGACAAAATGACTGAAAGCAAAGCGGTAGAGGCAATGCCCGGCAGCGCTAGCGGCAGCAGCACGTAGGCAACTTCCTGATAGGTTGTAGCTCCGTCCATCCGATCCGCTTCGAGAATCTCTTTAGGCACTTCTTTAAAGAAGCTGTAAATCATCCAAACGACAATCGGTAAGTTAATCAGGGTGTAGATAATGATTAAGCCAACGCGCGTGTCTAATAGTCCTGACTCGCGGCCCAGAATGTAGATAGGCACCAATACGCCAACAGGCGGCAGCATTTTAGTCGAGAGCATCCAAAGCAGCGTGCTCTTGGTTCGCTTAGTGGGGAAAAAGGCCATTGCATAGGCAGCAGGAACGCCCAGCACTAGCGCCACAACAGTTGCCCCAACGGAGATAATAATGCTGTTCCAGGCGTAGTTAAAGTAGGCGGCGCGCTCTTGTACGGCAACGTAGTTTTCTAACGTGGGCGTAAAGAAAAGCTGAGGCGGGGTAGAGACAGCGGCGACTTCTGTTTTAAAGCTGGTGATAAACATCCAGAATATGGGAAAGAACAGAATGCAGGCGACCGCCCAGGCCAAAAGGCCAATGAGCCATTGATTAGATTTTTTATCAGTTGCCATATCAAGTATCCATTAAGTATCTAGATTGCTAGCGACGCTACGAACTAAGAAGAGAGCCACGATGTTTGCCAATACAACGGCGATCAGGCCACCGGCTGAGGCTCCGCCCACATCGAACTCTAGTAGCGCTTTGAGGTAGATGTAGTAAGCCAGATTGGTCGTAGCAATGCCAGGGCCGCCGCCCGTGGTAACAAATATTTCGGCGAATATGGTGAGAAAGAAAATGGTTTCAATCATGGCGACCACTGCGATCGCTCGGCTCAAGTGAGGCAGCACCACAAACCGAAACAGATCGAGCGACTTCGCCCCGTCCATCCGCGCCGCTTCCACCTGGCTCGTATCTAGCGACTGAATCGCCGTTAGCAAAATCAGCAGCGCAAACGGCAGCCATTCCCACGACACAATAATAATGATCGAGATCAGCGGAAAGTCGGTAAACCAGTCAATTGCGCCCAGTCCTAAAGCACCCGTAATCTGTGCAAACAGCCCGTTCACCGGGTGCATCAGCATATTCTTCCAGATCAGAGCGCTAACGGTCGGCATCACAAAAAACGGTGAAATTGCCAGCACTCTAGCAATGCCCTGCCCCGGAAACTCCTGATTGAACAAGAACGGCTAGTAGCGTGCCTAAGCCAATCGTAATTAGCAGCACAGAGGCGACCAATACCAGCGTAATGAAGATAGATTGCCACAGCGCCGGGTCGGTGAGGATATAGGTGAAGTTCTCGATGCCGATAAACGCCCGGCTGTCGGGAACTAGCAGATTGAACCGCTGAAAGGCGAACCAAACGGCCATCGCCAGCGGCACAATCATCCACAGAATAAGCGCAATTACCGAAGGCGCAACTAAGGCCAGCGTCGGTACGCTTTGCTGTAATTTTGTTGAGGCAGCGGGCGGCACCTGAGGAGGCCCCTTTCGAGGCTCTCGCTGCGGCCCAGTTACTACAGAAGTCATGATTTATCTCTCTTATCTCTTTAAGAATCGCGGATTGAAGGATTTGCCGTAAAACGCATTTCGACTGCGCTCAATGCTCAATCCACCGTAGCTAGAGGGCTGAGCGTAGTCGAAGCCTGGCCTATGCAGTGAGCTTTAATCACACTGAGCTGCTTATTGACTAGATGCAGATGGGTTACTCGATATATCCGGTATGCCGCATGAACCGTTCCGCAATCGACTGCGACGCCTCCAGCGCCTGCTCAACCGTAGATTGACCCGCTAGCGCCGAGGCCATTCGCTGCCCCACCTGGGTGCCAATCGCCTGAAACTCTGGAATGTCTACATATTGAACACCCCGGTAAGGCGTAGGCTCCGCCGACGGCTTATCAATATCAGCCGCTTCAATGGAGTCCAGCACCGTTGAGGCAAAGGAAGCCACTTTTTGGTAGTTGGGATTTTTGTAGGTAGAAGTGCGCGTACCCGGTGGAACAGAAACCCAGCCGGATCGATCGGCTACTAGCTGGATATATTCCTTAGAAGTCGCCCAGGTAATAAAGCGCTGGGCAGCTTCGGGAGACCGAGACGTTTGAGGAATAGCTAAAGCCCAAGACCACAGCCAGTTCGACCCATTCGGGTAAGACTCAACCGGAGCGCGAGCAAAGCCTACGGTATCAGCAACCTGCGACTGCTCCGGGTTAGACAACAAACCGGCTGCCACCGTGGCATCAATCCACATGCCGCATTTACCCGTCGAGAACAAAGCCAAATTCTCGTTAAAGCCGTTAGAGCTTGCACCGGGTGGCCCGTACTTGTCCATCGTATCGACGTAAAAGCTAACCGCGTTTTTCCACTCTGGCGTGTCGAGTTTAGGCTGCCAGTCCATATCGAACCACTGGCCGCCGTAGGTATTTACCAGCGTAGTCAAAAAGGCCATATTCTCACCCCAGCCGGGCTTACCGCGCAGGCACATGCCATACACGCCGCTGCTCGGATCGTTTACCTGGCTGGCCCACTCACTTACCTGATCGTAAGTAGGGTTTGCAGGCACCGTAATGCCTGCTTTTTCGAACAGATCGCGGCGGTAATATAGCATCGAACTCTCGCCGTAGAACGGTAGCGCATAAAGCGTATCGTCGTTAGAGAGAACGCCGCGTATGGGCGTCAGCAGGTCTTCAACATCGTACTCGGCGGGCAAATTATCCAGCGGCTTTAGCCAGCCTCGCTTTGCCCAAATAGGCGTCTCGTAAGACCCAATCGTTAACACATCGAACTGACCGCCCTGGCTGGCTACGTCCGTTGTAGTGCGCTGACGCAAAATATTCTCTTCTAGAACCACCCAGCGCAGTTCGATATCCGGGTTGTCGGCCTCGAACTGGCTAGAGAGATCTTGCATTACAACCATATCGCCGTTGTTCACAGTGGCAATGGTTAATCTTGTTTTGTCAGTTGATTGCGTCGTACCTGCGCCGCAGGCGTGCAACAACTGTATGAGCAGTACGCTAACCAAAAAGGTAGCGACTACTTTAGCGAAGCGAAATGGACGCACCGCACGGCTCCTTATTTTCAAACAAACTTTAAACAGACGAACAAACTTAAACAAACGAACCTAAACAAACAAATAAACCTAAACAGACGATCGAAAGGCACGAACAAACTCGAACAGATGCCCCGATCGCAATGACCCCACCTAACAAACCAATATTGATTTTATGCTTAAGCCCTGAGCAAAAGCCCTATCACTCAAATATACAGAGCCGTTCCTTAAATATGAGAGTAACGGTATCATTCGAAACATTTCTTGACCGTAACGCCGACCTGTTGAGTTGGTCTATGAATGTGAGCGTCCCTCTGACTACCGACGGGTAAGGCTAAGCCAATGTTAATACCAACGTTAATATTGAGCTTAATATACTTATTTGGGCATATCTTCAAGATAGTATCGAGATAGCAATCCGGCTGAAGTACGCAGCCCATACAGCCATAGGGAGTTTATAACCATGTCACTTTTAGGGGCGATAGAAGCCGGTGGCACCAAGTTTGTTTGCGCAGTCGGAACTGGCCCCGACGATCTGCGCTCAGTTGCTCGCATTCCGACCACAACGCCCGCCGAAACCCTCCCTCAAGTTCTAGATTTTTTTCGCCAGCAAATAGCCTCAGAAGGCGCTTTAGATGCGATTGGAATTGGTGCGTTTGGCCCGGTAGACGTACGCGCCAACTCGCCTACTTTTGGCTGGTTCTTAAACACGCCCAAGCCCGGCTGGCAACAGATTGACTTTGCCGGGATGCTCAAGCGCGAACTGTCGGTGCCCATTGGGTTTGACACCGATGTGAACGCTGCTGCGCTGGGCGAACACCGCTGGGGAAATGCGCAGGGGTTAGAAACCTTTATCTATCTGACGGTGGGTACAGGGATTGGCGGCGGTGGTTTTGTAGGCGGCAAGCCCATTCATGGCCTGTTGCATCCTGAGATGGGTCACATTTTAATTCCGCACGATTTATCTGTCGATCCATTTGCCGGGTCTTGTCCTTTCCATCAAGACTGTTTAGAAGGATTGGCCTCTGGCTTTGCAATGGAACAACGATGGGGCCAAAAAGCAGATTCCTTACCAGCGGGCCATCCGGCTTGGGCCTTGGAAGCTAATTATTTGGCAACGGGTTTGGTTAACTTTATTCTGACGCTCTCGCCCGAGCGAATCATTATAGGGGGTGGCGTAATGGCTCAAAAGCAGCTTTTCTCGCTGATGCGTTCTCAAGTTTGCGAAAAGCTAAACAATTATCTAAGTGTGCCTAAAATTATCAGTGAGATTGAGGACTATATTGTGCCGCCAAAGCTGGATGATAAAGCTGGCATTTTAGGCGCTTTGGCGCTGGCTCAGCAGGTGCTAAAGACTACTTGCTGAGAACTATTTAATTAGGAAATTAATTAGGAAAGCAGGCGTTACAGCCTGTTTACAAAGATATTCAAACGTTCAACAACTCATAACAACAGTCAATATGGGAGAGCCGAGTTCTGACCAGCGCGAGTTAAAAGGGGGGAAGTCCTCCGGTGGAGGCGCTTCGCGATCGCGCGAACCCCAAAAACGACAGATCCAAAACAGCAAGCTAGACCTAGCAGCCCATGCAGCCTGGCTCTACTACATTGCAGACAACACGCAAGAAGAAATTGCGACCAAGCTAGACGTATCGCGGCAGGCGGCGCAGCGATTGGTCGCCCTAGCCGTCAGTGAAAAGCTAATTAAATTCAGGCTAGATCATCCGCTCAGTAGCTGCATTGCCCTCGCAGAAAAACTGCGCGATCGCTTCAATCTGTCTGTTTGCAAAGTTGTTCCTAGCAGCGCCGAAAATTCGCGCAGTGGCTTAGGCGTCTGCGCAGCGACTTATCTCGCCGCTTACTTAGAGACCAAAGCGCCTACCACCATCGCGATTTCTTCGGGCCAAACCCTGCGAGCTATGGTCGAAGAAATTCCGTCGATGGATCGGCCTCAGCATAAGGTAGTGTCCATTCTTGGCAATATGTCTCCCGACGGGCGAGCCGGACGGCATGAGGTGGTGATGCATTTGTGCGAGCGGACGGGCGCAGCCGCTTACCCCATGCCAACGCCAGTTGTGGCATCTAGCGTTAAAGAGCGAAACCTACTGCAAACGCAGCGATCGTTTGCAACTATCAAAGCTTTAGTAGAGCAAGCTAAAGTAACGTTTGTAGGCATCGGAGATATTGCCTGGAATGCGCCAGTTCATGAGAATGGCTTTGTTGACGATGCTGAGATTTCTGAGCTAATTGAGCTAGGAGCCGTGGGAGAGATTGCGGGCTGGGCCTACGACCGGGCGGGCGTTCTGTTGAAAAAAGGAACGAATTTGCGAGTAGCAAGCGTACCGCTAGAGCAGCCGGTGGAAAGGTTGATGATTGCGATCGCCGGTGGCCTCCGCAAAAAAGAAGCGCTATCCGCCGCGTTAGCAGGCAAATTGATCAATGGACTGATCACCGACGAAGCGCTAGCTAAAGCAATTTTGCAAGAATCTGGATCTGAATAGGCCAAAAGCCCGTTCTGCAAAATCTAATTTTCTACTCGAACAGTTTTTAGCGCCTCGTACAAAGGCTCGTATCGGGCAAACGCAGCCTCATAGTCCAGGTTTTGCTGAGGTTTTACCGCGTCGCTTGCAGGCGGCAAAATCTTGAAGGCCGCTTCTAAGTCTTTGTAAGCACCGACGCCAACCATCGCTAAAATAGCGGCTCCGTAAGCAGCGCCTTCTTCTGCTTGGGGCGCGACCAGTTCGGTGCCTAGCACATCGGCTAATATCTGGAACCAGAGCGGCGATCGCACACCTCCACCTGTTGCCAGCAATCGCTCCACCGGCGAAATCTCCTGCATCACGGCTAGCGCTGCTCGCAGACCAAACGCCACCCCTTCTAAAACGGCTCGTACCAAATCACCCTGAGTATGGGCCAAAGACAAATTAACCCAGGCTCCCCGCGTATCCGGGTCCAAATAAGGACTGCGCTCTCCGGCTAGGTGGGGCAAAAAGGAAACGCCGCGAGCGCCCGGCTGAGACTTTTCGGCTAGCGCCATCAGATCGGGAAAAGAGACTTTGGGCGCAAACACATCGCGATACCAGCGGAGTGCGCCGCCCGCTGAGAGCGTCACGCCGAGCAAATGGTAGCCGCCGTCGGCATGGCAAAAGAGATGGACGCGGCCTTGCGGATCGGGCGTGGGGCGATCGCACGGCGCAAACAGCACCCCAGACGTGCCAATGCTCAAGCTCCCCTGCTGAAGGTTGCGCTTTGAAATCCCTAGCCCAATTGCTGCCGCCGCATTGTCACCGCCGCCCGCTACCACCGGCAAGCCTTCAGGCAGCCCCGTGCGCGCCGCGAGTTCGGGCTTTAGCCGCCCCGAAACAGCCGTAGACTCAACCACGGGCGGAAACAGATCCGAGCTGATATCTAGCGCCGCCAAAATCTCATCGTCCCACTGCCGACTCGCCAAGTTCAAGCAGCCAATGCCAGAAGCATCCGACGGCTCAGTCACCGCATTACCCGTTAGCACGTAGCCCAAATAGTCTTTAGGCAGCAGCACCTGTTGCACTTGGGCGTAGGCCTGCGGCTCATGCGATCGCAGCCACACCAGCTTCGGTAACTGAAATCCAGTAATCGCCGGATTTCCCGTCCGAGCAATCATCTCCTGTCGAGGATAGCGATTCTCAATCTCTTCAACCGCTTTGCCCGTGCGCTGATCGTTCCATAAAATCGCCGGACGAATGACGTTGCCCTCCCCATCGAGCGGCACCATGCCGTGCATTTGCCCCGATAGACCTAATGCGCCGATATTAAGAGGCGATATATCCGATGCGTTTAACTGCTGAACAACGTCACTTAACGCCTTCAAACTCGCCTCAACCCAGTCTGCCGGATTTTGCTCTGTCCAGCCGGGTTGGGGCGTTAGCAGCGGGCAGCTATGCGTGGATTGCGCGACCATTTCCCCCTGAAGATTAATGGCGATCGCCCGCGCCCCGCCCGTCCCCAAATCTAAGCCGATAAAGATATCAGTCAACTCAACCTCCTTGATGCCAATTCTCAAAGGACTATCTTTAAGCCTCATCCTTAAGCCTATAAGATAAACAGAGATTGTCCTTAGCGATTGCGCCTTTGTGATTCAGTTGTGATTCAGTTTTCGTTTGTTTTAGTAGAGCCTGGAGAGTCGGGCAACGTCGGCGCAGCGGCCCGCGCGATGAATACGATGGGCTTTACCGATCTGCGGCTCGTACGGCCCAAAGCGGATCATCTTGGCGGACTCGCCAGCGCCTTTGCCCACGGATCTGAGCAAATTTTAGCAGCGGCCCCCGTTTACGAACAGCTCTCAGAAGCCTTAGCCGATATTGACTTAGCCTGCGCTACAACGGCCCGCCATAGAATTCAGAAGCACCACTACGTTTCGGCCAAAGAACTGCCTCATTCTCTACAGCAGAAAGGAGATAGTTTGCAAAAGGTGGCGATTGTCTTTGGCAGCGAACGTTCCGGGCTGAGCAATCAGGACGTAGCGCTGTGCGATTTGCTCACCACCATACCGCAAGCAAATTTGCAGCCCTCACTCAATCTCTCGCAGGCGGTGATGATTTACAGCTATATTCTTGCAGAACAACAAACTCAGGTGCAAATTATCGATCAGCGGTTAAACAGTGAGCACATGCCGATAGAGCAGTATCGAGCGCTGAAGTCTTCGCTGGGAGAGCTGATGGAGAGGGTGGGCTTGTCCGAGCGGTATCAGGGATATGCTTTAAGTGCGATCGCCCGGCTCAGCTACGAAGATCTCAAGCTCATTCAAAACATCAAAACCTTTACGAGCAACAAGCTCAATCAGCTAGAAGACTCACTTAAGCAATAATTTTGCTTATCTTCTTCAGAATTTGTAGTACCTGAGTCAGTTCGCTCCTGACGGTATAGAGAGAGAAGGCGCGAGATATATCGTATTGAGCAGCAGGCGTTTGCGATAGTTTCACAAACAGCACCTCGTCGCCGTTGGTAATGAGCCCAAACACAGATCTATCGGGTATAGGATTAGCCATCAAATAAGTTAAAAGCTGTGGCAGCGCCGAGCGCAAAGGGATAGTTGTTTTTTTCGCTTCGACGACGATCACCCACAGCTGATTTTGTAGGATCAGTGCGTCAATTCGGCCCCTTAACGTCTCTTCGCCATCATCTACGGCGATTTCTATGCTAGCTTCCGACTTCAGCTTAAAAGGCGGATCGTACAGGTCGGCTAGTTCTAAAAGGGGAGATACCACTAGCAAAGTAACAGCGCCCTCTAGCAGTTCACCATCAGCTCGATGATATTGCAATCGGCGGTAAACCAAATCTAGAGAACCTGCTTCCTTCTCACTAACCTCAGAGAAAGGAGCCTGCCACTCCGGGAAGAAAGCCATGTCTTGATTGCGAGACAGATTAAAGCGAGCTTCCACTTCCGCTAAGCTTGAGGCAGATTGAGTCACCGCAACAACCTTGGCCACGAACTAGAAGCTCCTCTTTAAAACGGGGTTGGACAACGGGGCTGGCGCGATTCGAACGCGCGACCTACCACTTCAGATTTGTGTGAGTTTCCCCACTCTCTGGACTATACCTTCACCATAAGCAAATGCGATCGCAAATGCCTTTAGGCGGTAGCCGTCTAGTCTCTACACCTTCTCGTCGAGTAAGCCCCTTTGACAAGTACGTTTGAACTTGCAAAGATGAACTCAGCCTACTTTCTGAGCTTGGCTCGGTATTGCCATAAAATGCCTTAACTGCGATCAACTAACAACCAATCCTAGCTTTTGCGGTCGATCTTGCTCTGCGTCCTTCAACAACAAAAGGGTGCCGAGGAAACAGAAACAAAAAAAGTACTGCAAGCATTGTGAAAAGCAAATCTTCGGTAGACGAACTACCTGCGACCACTGCAATCCATCTTATGTAGATTGGTCTAAAGTTACCCTACGTGAAGTGAGACAAAAAGCCGCTTTTCAGCACTCAGCAAGAGTGAGACAGCTAGCCCGTAAACTTTACCGCCAATCAAACAAGCCTCAAGCCTGTATTGTCTGCGGCTACGACAAACATTTTGAAGTTTGCCATAAGCGTCCTATCAACGATTTTTCTGATGACGCGTACGTCTTAGAAATCAACGATTTAGAAAACTTAGTTGCACTTTGCCCAAATCATCATTGGGAGTTTGACCACAATCACCTCACTTTTTAGGTTTCACCGAATTTGACCACATTCACACGTCGAGTTTCCCCATACGGTGCCCGGTAGTTCAGGAGGCGGTTGCTCTATCCATCTGAGCTACAGCCCCAAGACTATGCCCTTCTGCTCGCGCATCAGACATAACCTACAAAATAATATAGCAAGATGCTCTTTCTTGTGCGCGCAGACGGCATTGACTCCCGGCATTGATAGACTGTTCAAGACTTTACCCAGCGCTCGTCCCAGGGGCCACCGCCGACTTCTAGTCCGGCTAGCTGGCTAGTAGCATCCACAATCAGCCGATTGTCCGAAATCGCCCAAAGCTGTACCCGCAGCTCTCCATGCGTGGTATCTCGACACAAAAACTGCATCCCTTCTCTAGTCGGCACTCGCACGTACGCCCCTTCGTCTTTCGCAATGCCTGTAAGCACCACGCGATATTGATGGCTACGAGCCGTTAGCTGCCAGAATCCCCAGGGGTCGATCTGCCAGGTAAAGTCTGTCTTAAAAGAGGCAAATTCATAAAACTGGCCTTTGTGATGGATGCCAATAATCGCCACGTTTTCAGTCCAGATTAGTACTTCGCGAATGCCCCCCGCAGCCGTGATGCTTAAGCTAGGTTCGCGCTCAAACGCATTGCACTGTAGCCAGAACCATTTTGCTGGAAACGCGCCGCCCCAGTTTTTCTCGGCGTAGACGGGCGCATTCTCAAAAACGTAGTCTTTGCCGCGCCAGTGCATTTGTCCGGTCGCTAGCCCGTGGGCCATCATCACCTGCCAGCCGGGTTCAAATACGGGTAAATAAGACATCCAGCCTGCGGTTGCCTGCTGAGTAGATGCGCCCCAACCGGCCATGGGTTTGGTTTGATAGTTCCACTCGGCCTCAGGATCGCCGCTAGGAGAAAGCAGTCTGCCCTGATGCTGAAAGGCCGTGGCTTGATAGCCTTCTTTGACGTCGCGAGTGAATACCTCAGGCGGCAGGTATCGAGCAGGTTGAGCGGGCGACTTCCCAGAGAGAAGGCTACGCCAACGCCTGTGTCCTAAGCCCAGCCGATGTGGCCAGGCCCAAAACTGGTTGACGTCAGGAAAGGTTCGACAGCAGTAGGACTCATTTGGGCCCAGGATTTGCGCCACGCCGCCGCTTTGGGCCGTGCCGCCTGCCGGGTCGTCGATGGAGTACATGAAGGCAAAGGTTTGGCCGCAGTCGGGGAGGGTAAGGCGAAAGTACCAGCCTTCGAAAAAGCGAGCGGTGCTAGATTGCCAGTGATAGCCGCTATGGGGAGTTTGGAGCGATGAGTTGGGCGTCATGCCCTTTATTATGAAGCGCTATGGGCTATGAGGCTTCTACCCAGCGGGGCACGTAGCGCCAGCCGGTTTTGAGCTGCTTTTCCCACTGTTTGTAGTCGGGCTGTTTTTCGCCCACTAGCTGCCAAAAATCTTTGGAGTGATTCATGTGGACGGTGTGGCAAAGCTCGTGCACGAGGACGTAATGCACCAGCGGGCGAGGAAGAAACAGCAGCTTGTAGTTGAGGCTGATGTCTTTTTGGCTAGAGCAGCTAGCCCAGCGCGTTTTTTGGCCGCGTACCGAAATGCGACGGCAGGGCAGGGCTAACTCGAAGCCGAGCTGTCGCAGCCAGGGAGAAAGATCTTTTTGCGCCCGATGGGCTAGCCACTTTCTTAAAACTGCCTGACAAGCCGGAATGTTCTCGATGTTGCCTTTGATGGTGAGGCGGTTGTCGGCAAAGGGGATGCACTGAGTGCGATCGCGCTGCCCTTTCAAATATTCGATCTGCCAAACCTCGTTCTCGGCCGTTTCCGCTAGCTCATCCGACTGCCATCGAAACGAGACGGTCTCCGGCTTTTTGACGCGCCAGTCTTCTGGGGTATCGGCGGCGGCATTTATCAATCGCGATCGCGTTTTTTCAATCCAGTCTCGCCGCTTCTCCAACAGCTCCGGCAGCTGAGCGCGATCAAACCCAACCGGCACCACCACCTCCACCTCACCCACCACCGAAATTTTGATAGAGACATGTTTGGCCCGGCCACTTTCACGCACCTCGCAAAGCGACATCAGTGGCTCAGTATTCGATTGTTTTAGGGGGTTTGTCATTGGGAATAGGTTCAGTTGATCGGCAGCCGCAACGGATTGAAACACGCTGTATACAGTATTGCAACGACGTGCTAATGGTAGCGTTGAATGCTGATGCAGAAGGGCATCTGGGCAATATCAAATATAAGAAATGAACTTTTGTAAGCTTTTTCTAATAGTTCTTTTTAGGCGAGAACGAACAGTGCTTCAAAAAATACACTGGTCAAGCGCACCTGTTCAAGATTGTCAGCTGGTCAACAAGAATGTTTCTTTCTATCTGGGAGTACGCCTCCAAACTATTTCAGCTCAAGGCTACTAAGCTAGGAGTTGGGCTAGTGATGATGCTATCGCTGCTAGGATGCGCCCAAGGAACAACGACCACAGTAGAGCAGGCTACCGCCAAAAGGCCAGGAACCGTCAGCGTTATCGGCGCTATTAGCGGCGAGCAGCAGGCCCAGCTAGAAGCCGCGCTCGTGCCGTTTGAAGAAGAGACCGGCATTGAGGTGGTCTACGAAGGCACCGATGCTTTTACCACGCTGCTACCGGTGCGCATAGACTCGAACGACGCGCCTGATGTGGCGATGTTTCCACAGCCGGGTTTAATGCGATCGCTCGCTGAAGAAGGCGCACTGGTTCCCTTAGAGGCGGTGCTGACCCGCGAAGAACTGGCCCAGTACTACCCGGAAAGTTGGATTGAGCTATCCGAAGTAAACAACGAAGTTTACGGCATTTGGTATCGCGCAGCGGTAAAAAGCCTGGTGTGGTACGTCCCCAAAGAGTTTACAAAAGGTGGATACCAGCCGCCCGAAACCTGGGATGAGATGCTCGCACTAAGCGATCGCATGGTAGCCGATGGCAAAACGCCCTGGTGCCTAGGGCTAGAAAGCGGCAACGCCTCGGGCTGGCCAGGGACAGACTGGGTTGAGGAGATTGTGCTGCGCCAGTCGGGGCCAGCTTATTACGACGAATGGGTCGAGCATGGGGTGCCCTTCAACGCGCCCAAAGTTCAAGCGGCGTTTGAAACCCTAGGTCAAATTGTGCGATCGCCCGGATACGTTTGGGGCGGCAAAACCGGCGCGCTGAGCATCCCCTGGGGAGACTCTATCGGCGGTCTGTTCGGCGAGAATCCAGACTGCTTGATGCACCGGCAGGGTAACTTTGCTTCTGGCTTTTTCCCAGACAATGTGGTTCCCGGCGAAGATATTGATTTCTTCCCCACGCCTGATATCAACCCAGACTATAAAAATGCGCTGCTCGTCGGCGGCGACATTTTCGCCATGGTTAACGACACGCCCGAAGCAAGACAGCTAATGGCCTATTTAGCCACGCCCACGCCGCACGAAATTTGGGCGGCAGAAGGCGGCTTTCTCTCTGCGAATACACAGGTAGATCTCAACGTTTATCCCGATGTCATTAGTCGAAAGGAAGCGGCGCTACTGACCGAGGCCGAGATTGTCCGGTTCGACGGCTCCGATCTGATGCCAGGGGCGGTCGGCACGGGCACCTTCTGGTCTGGAATTATGGACTTTGTAGCAGGCACATCAGCCGCAGATGCTACCGAGAAGATTGAGTTCTATTGGCCGGATGCCTCAGAGCAAGAGACCCTAGAACAAGAGACCCTTTAAGGAAAACCATAAGAGCTAGATCAAGATGGACAATGTTTCTTTAATACTCAAAGCATTGCTAGCGATCGCCCTGGGGTCGGTGGGCATTATTGGTATTTTTTATGGGCTAAATATCTTAGTCGAAAAGACTTTGCCCGAGCGATCGCGCCTTAAAGTACTGCCCTGGATATACGTCGGCCCCTCTGTGCTGCTGCTGACGATCTATTTAGTCATACCAACGATTCGCACCTTCTACCTCAGCTTTTTCGACAACCGCTCAGAAGGCTTTGTAGGCTTACAAAACTATCTCTTTGTTCTGACCGCCCCCGATACGCTGGTTACCTTTCGCAACAACATTTTGTGGCTGGTGTTAGTCACTGGGCTAAGCGTCGGGCTAGGCTTAATTATTGCCGTACTGATAGACCGGGTAAAGTACGAGAACCTGGCCAAATCGCTGATTTTCTTACCGATGGCGATCTCGTTTGTTGGCGCTAGCGTCATCTGGCGATTTATCTACGCCTATCGCCCTGAAGGTGCGCCGCAAATTGGCTTATTAAACGCAATTGTCACCTCGTTAGGCTTCGAGCCGGTGGGATGGCTAGTCAACCCTGCCATCAACAACTTTGCCCTGATCGCCATTATGATTTGGCTGCAAACAGGCTTTTGTATGGTGCTGCTCTCCTCAGCGGTAAAGGGCGTTCCAGACGATGTGCTAGAAGCCGCCCGAGTCGATGGCGCCAGCGAAATTCAAATTTTCAGGCGCATTATTGTGCCGATGATTATGCCAACGGTGCTCGTCGTGTCTACCACCGTCATTGTGCTAGTGCTCAAAGTGTTCGACATTGTGTTTGTTATGACCGGCGGCAATTTAGGCACAGATGTGATTGCCAGCCGCATGATTCGAGAAATGTTCAACTTTCGCAACTACGGCAGAGGCAGTGCGATCGCTGTCATCCTCCTTATCGCCGTCATTCCCGTTATGGTGGCCAACGTCCGCCGCTTTCGCCAACAGGAGCTAGATAGATGAGCGCTACCCCCGTTCCGCCTAACGCCCAAGGACTGCCGCAAAAAGACCCGCCACAGAAAGGCCCGCCGCAAAGAGATTATGTAGCCCGGAAAAAAGAACAGTCTCCGTTTGAGAAGTTTATGGCCCGTGCGCCGGTGCATTTCGCGGTTGTGGCGATCGCCTTTTTATGGACGCTGCCCACGTTAGGGCTGCTGATTAGTTCCTTCCGTCCACCCGACGATTTAATTTCTAGCGGTTGGTGGACTGTCTTTTTGCATCCGCTAGAGCTCACTCAGCTCACCTTGAGCAACTATCAAGCAGTGCTCGGGGCAGGCATGGGTCAGGCATTTCTCAACAGCCTGGTGATTTCTATTCCCGCCACGGTGATTCCCATTGCGATCGCCACTTTTGCCGCTTACGCCCTTACCTGGATGGAGTTTCCCGGTCGCCAGACCATCTTTATTGTCACCGTAGGTCTGCTAGTTGTGCCGCTGCAGATGACGCTCATTCCCATTCTGCAAGCCTATAGCGCTTTAGGAATTTCCGGCACGTTTTTAGCCGTTTGGCTAGCTCACGCCGCTTATGGTCTCCCGCTGGGCGTGTATCTATTACGCAACTACATTGGTTCACTCCCGCGCGATTTAATTGAGGCCGCTGCGGTAGATGGGGCCTCTCATTTAAAGACATTCACCAAGATTATTGTGCCGTTGAGTATGCCTGCGATCGCATCTTTTGCTGTCTTCCAATTTCTTTGGGTATGGAATGATTTGCTGGTAGCGCTCGTGTATTTAGGCGGCAGCGAGCAGGTTGCGCCGGTGACTCTGGTGCTGCGAAATATTGTGGGCGATCGCGGCCAAGACTGGTACTTGCTCACCGCAGGCGCATTTATCTCCATGCTGGTGCCCATGGCCGTCTTCTTCTCCTTGCAGCGCTTCTTTGTGCGAGGTCTACTCGCAGGCTCCGTTAAAGGCTAAATTCACCGTTCATCACTTATCACTAAAAACCATGGCCAGCGTCGTTTTTGAACAAGTCACCAAGCAATACGAAAACGGCTATACCGCCGTAAAAGATCTCAACATTGAGCTAGAAGACAAAGAGTTTCTAGTCCTTGTGGGGCCTTCTGGCTGCGGTAAAACGACCTCTCTAAGGATGCTGGCAGGGCTAGAAGACATCAGCAGCGGCAGCATTTATATTGGCGGGCAGCGCGTAAACAACGTCACGCCAAAAGATCGAGATATTGCGATGGTGTTTCAGTCTTACGCGCTATATCCGCATATGACCGTAGCAGACAATATGGGCTTTAGCCTGGATCTAAAAGGAGTGAGTAAGCGAGAGATTCGCAAACGCGTCGAAGAAGCTGGCAAGCAGCTAGGCATTGAGCAGCTGTTGGATCGTAAACCGGCGCAGCTATCAGGCGGTCAGCGGCAGCGAGTGGCCTTAGGCCGGGCCATTGTGCGATCGCCCGCCGTCTTCCTGATGGACGAACCCCTCTCCAACCTAGACGCCAAACTCCGCGTACAGGCTCGCGCCGAACTCAGCCAGCTCCACAAAAAAGTCGGCACCACCTTTGTCTACGTCACCCACGACCAGGCCGAAGCCATGACCATGGGCACCCGCATTGCCGTGATGAATCAGGGCATTTTGCAACAGATAGACACGCCCCAAAACGTCTATGACCATCCCGCCAACATCTTCGTCGCGGGTTTTCTAGGTAGCCCCTCTATGAACTTTTTTGAGGCTACTTTAGTCAAACGAGATGGCACGCTAGCCATTGAAACAGAAGGCGGCCTCGTGGCTCCGATTCCAGCCGAACGGCTACCGCACTACCGCGAATTCGCCCAACGGCCTGTGGTCTTCGGCATCCGCCCCGAAAGCATTTATCATCCGCAGTATGTCCCTCCCGGCATTGCGCCCGTCGGCGTTCAGGCCACGGCCTCCGTTGTAGAACTCATGGGCCACGAAGTGATTGTCTACTTCACCCTAGCCAACGGCTCCGAGTTTCTAGCTCGCCTAGATCCTAGAGCAAAAATCAGCCCCGGCGAACAGCTAGAACTCCAGTTCGACTTTACTCGCTTTCATCTATTCGACAAAGAAAGCGAACAGGTTATTTAGACCGTTACAGCTCTCTCATAAAAACGTTCAGAGCACGTTAGAATCGACCTTCAATCAAACCGGCTAACCGGCCAATCCGCTTTGGATAAACGCGAGCAGCATTTCCTGATGGGGTTTTCCGAGCGATCGCACTTCCCCTAGCCGAGTAGAATATTTCTCTCCTTTCTCAATGTCTGCTGGAGAACATAGGGCAAAATCTTGCCCTTCGTTTAGCTGTAGCGCTTCTAAAGGAACCGTTAGCGCGCCGTGATAATAGTACCGGCGTTTAGTATCGTCTTCATTTTGTTGAAAAAGAGAGAGTTTTGGCGGCACGTAGCCTAGCTCCTCGGCTAGCTCTCTTTGCACACCCGAGATAATCGCCTCACCCGGTTCAAGATGTCCGCCAAAAAACGCCCAGCATCCAGGATGAACAATATGCTCAAAGTCATCTCGTAGCTGCATCAAAAACTGCCCGTCCCGATGCAAAATAGCCATTGCGACCTCGACGATTGGCCCGACGATTGGCCGGTTAGTGTTCTGCCGCGCGATCGCTTTTTGACCTATCGCTTTTTGACCTACGACCTATCGCCTCTTGACCTACCGTTTTTTGACCTATACGCTCATCCATATTTTTCTAATGCCTATCGCTACTGAGTTGGGCAAAGTCTATCCGAACCTTCGCCCACCGTCACTACACCGCAGCCTGCATAGCGACCCGCAGGCGTAGTATCAGCGCGAAAAATAACCACAGATTCTGCGCCGGAAGCAGTTCCCTGCTGAACGTAGAGCGATCCGTTCCAGTAGCGCACATCTAAAACGCTGCTGAAGGCATAGCTAGAAAACTCGTTAGGTAAGATACGGCTTCCCGGTAGCTGCGTTCGATAAAAAAGATATCTGCCCGTCTCATCCGGATCGAGCACAAACACCGCCGATTGATCCGTATCTAGGCAAGAATCGAGCAGCACCGGCACTGCAATATTGCCGGTTTCGCTATCTACGGCCACCTCACCTACCACCCGCTGAGCAGACAGCGCCTTACTCTCGACGAGGCTAGCCGTAGCGCAGTCAAAGGCATCTAAAATGCTGACGTTCCAATTACTACCGGCCACGGGTATGTCATTCGTCACGCCGCTAGGCCAGGTTAGGCGGATGCTGTTCCCCCCGTTTAGGGTCGTTGCAATGGGGACATCGCCCGCAGTGGCACTCGCGCTAGGCGGCGTGGGCGGAGCAGGCGGCGGAGAAACTGGTGGTGGGGTTGGCGGAGCAGCAGGCGGTGGGGCAACTGGTGGCGGGGCTGGCGGAGCAGCAGGTGGTGGGGCGACTGGTGGAGCGACTGGCGGAGCGGGTGTGGATGAAGCTGCCCCGCCAGCTTGCGCGGTCGAAAAGTTTCGGGGCGTGTTAGGCCGAGAGTTGTCTGCAATATCGAAGCAGTTGGCACCCGAGCCTTCGGCCATGCGGCCATTGGTTGGCCCTAGCGCTAAACCGAGCTGATACCGGGCGTATTCGCGATAAGGCCACTGCTGGGTTTGGTTACAGGTATCTGCTTGACAGACGCACAGGTAAACGGGCACATCTGCATAGTAGCCGCGCCATTCGGATACGATTTCCGCTAGGTCTACATTCTCGCCTCTGGCATAGCGGGCAGTAGGTGCATCAGGAGCTGGCTGGGCTGGCGGCTGAGTTTGGGCGATCGCATTTTGAGTGGCGGCTAGGGGCCAAGCCAAAAGCGCCGAGCCGACGATGAGCGATCGCACCGCGCGTGGAAGCGCCAGCGGACGCATTGAGTGACTTTCAGAGTGACTTTCAGGGGGTAGAAGCTTGTTCATTTTTCGAGTCGAGAAATCTCTCTCTTAAAAGATATAGGCAAAGATATGGACGCAGACGGCAAGCGTCAGAGTCTGCTTTTGGTGATTTGTTCTGTTGGAAATTCTTTTTTATGGTTCTTCTTCTAACTCTATGTGGGCGCTTCACCCGTCTCTATATCAAAACAGTTGAAGCCTCGGCGCTCGTTAGTCGATGCGTTGGTGGGGCCAAGGGCAACAAAAGGTTGATAGCGGGTGAATTTTCTGAAGGGCCAAATAGCTGAGCTGTCGCAGGTTTCGTCTAGACAGGCGCAGGCATACACAGGCGTTTGAGGAAAGCGATCGCGCCATTCTTCGATAATCAGCGCCAAATCTACGTCTTCGCCTCTGGCATAGCGAGCAGTAGGCACCTGCTCTGGGTCGCGAACATTACGAAAGTTTGGGTTCGGATCGACTTCTTGAGCTAGCGAACTAAAGCAACAGCTGCCAACAATGCCCCACGCGAGCAAAACGTGAGCTGATCTAAGACGAATACGCGGTAACGACATGACAAATTAGATCTGCTGATTTCAGCAGATACACCTAATCAATACAGTATCAACACAGTACTCAGTGACCGGGTGAGTTTGCAACCGTACGAAACTTTATCCGTTCTTTATTGAAATACGTAGCAAGTTTTCTTAATACGTTGGGCATAGTATGAGGGCGAAACGAGCCGTTGCTGCACAGTTTTGCGTGAACAAGTGAGATAGCTCAAAGGCAGACCCTGATTGAAGCCCAGGATCTGCCTTTTTCTTTTTCTATTTTTCTTTTTCTTTTCCTGGTCTATTTTTTTTAGACAGCGATTAACCAAACATGCTGGTCAAGATCTTCTGTACAATCTGTACGCCCGACCAAGCCTGCCAGCTAAACAATCCCACCAGCACCGCGTTCAGGCTAATGTGCGTGTAGCGGGCCGTATCGTTGCCCTTTTGCATAAACGGCACCATAGAAGCAGACGTGGCAATCAACCCCATCATGCCAAGGCCCACTAGCAGGTGAGGGCCAAAAAACAGCTTGCCGTTATTGATATAAGTCGCCGCCATACCGCCCAGGCTGCCCACCACCATCAAAGCCAGCAGCAGCGACCCTGATTGATGGTGACGAGCCAAAAACTTACCTTTAATCAGGGCTTTTTTCTCTTCTCCCGTAGCCAGCCGAGTCTGACGATACTGATAGCCTAGGTAGCCTGCGTAAAGAGTCAGTGCAAGAATCCCCCACATGGTGATGGGATGGATAAAATTAAGCCATGGCTTGATCGTTTCGATAGTCTCAGGGTTCATAGATTGTTTTTAAATTCTTTACATTCTTTCAGTATATTCCGTTTTTTCGCTCTGCGCAGCCGTTTATCCGCTGTTTGTCTGCCTCCCGTTTGTCTGTTCACCGTTTGTCTGCTCACTTCTACAGAAATCTAATTGCCCCAATGAAACGTTTTACGCCCTGTTTTGCCACGCTCAGCGGTCTTGCCTTTTGTGCGATCGCACCCTATTCCAGCCCCGCATTCGGCCAAGATGCCGTGCTCGCCGCACCAGAGATAGAGCAGACGGAGGAAGTCGTAGAAGCGGAGGCAGAAGTCTTAGAGGCGGAGCCAGAAGCCTCAGAAACGGAGCCGGAAGTCTTAGAAACGGAGGTAGAAGGCGAAGAACCTGATAGCGGAGAAGCCGAAGACCAAGGCAAAGCAGCTTCTCCTAGGCTGAGCGAAGCCGAGCGAATTCGCCGAAAGATACTGATTCAAGGGGACAGCGCTTACGAGGCGGGCAACGTTGCAGAGGCCGAAGCCCTGTACCGACAGGCTAAAGACGAAAGCTGGCTGCTGCCACGTCAGTTTGCAGTGCTGCCGCCCGAGCCATTTACCGACGCGGCGTTGCTTTCTCCCGGTGGTGCGGTTTACTGGCGAGAGGCCCAAACTCGATTAGCCGGCGATCGCCCCGCCTCTGCCACCATCGTCCTAAAGCTGTTGACCGAAAGCACCCCCAACTTCATCCCCGGACAGATCGCCTCTGCCAATGCTTTGTACGATCAAGAAATGCCGCAGGAGGCCAACGCCGTTTTAGAAACGGCGCTGACGACTTATCCCGATCAGGCCGATTTGCTGCTGGCCCAAGTCAATTTGCTCACGCAGCAGGAGCAGTGGCTAGAAGCGGCGATCGCATCTAGGCAATTTGTAGCGCTTAACCCAGAGCATCCAGAGACGCCCGCTCAAGCGGTACTGGCAGACCAAAACCTCAAGCGTTTTCAAAGCAGTACAAAGTCGGATATTCGCACCAATGCGATCGCCAACGCCTTTACCGGCATCCTTGGCTACGCCCTAACCGGCGGCATCTACGGCCCTATTACCGCTGCTAGCTCAGCGATCACGCTACTCCAGGGCGAAAACACCATTGGCGAACAATATGCCAACAGCATTCGCCAGCGGCTGCCCATGTCGCAAAGCCCTAAGGTCGTCAGCTACGTGCGCGACCTCGGCCAAGAGCTTGCCGCTGTCACCGGCAGAGACGATCTTAACTACGAGTTCTACGTCGTTTTAGACCCCGATCTCAACGCCTTCGCCCTGCCCGGCGGCAAAATCTTCATCAACGCCGGAGCCATCCTCAAAACTAATTCTAAAGCCGAGCTTGCCGGACTCATCTCTCACGAACTCTCCCACAGCGTTCTATCCCACGGCTTTCAAATCGCCACTAGCAGCAACCTCAGCAGCAGCGTTGCCCAGTATTTACCCTACGGCGGCCTAATCAATAACGTCTTTCTTAGCGGCTACTCTCGTAAAATGGAGCGCCAGGCAGATGTTGTCGGCACCCAAATTTTGGCGGCGGGTGGATATGCCGCAGACGGCACCTACAACGTAATGGTGACCCTTAACGAAGAAGCCGCAGACGGCCCTAGAGCGCCCGCCTGGCTATCGAGCCATCCCGACTCCGGCGATCGCGTGGCGTATCTACAAAATTTAGTGGAGCGCGGTGGATACAACCGCTATGCCTACGAAGGGGTGATTCCCCATGAGGATATTCAGGCCGCTGTGGCTCGAGAGCTAGAGGCTTATGAGCAAAGCCAGAAAAAGCCAGAGGAAGAAAATGAGCGGCGATCGCGCGAAAGAACCCCCATTAACGCAGAGCAAACAGATTTGTATGATGCTGTAGAAAAATTTGACTGGTAAGCGCTAGGCAAAGCTTGTTGTAGTTTTGCCTCTAGGCATCTGGAGGCACCTGAAGACGCTTTTCTAGGAGGCGATCGCGCACATTCTTACAGTACGTTTTCACCCGTCGTTTTATGAGCAGCTTTTGACTACACCCAAATGTTTCGTTTTCTAAAAACCATGCTTACCGCCTCTTCACGTTGATACACTAATGTTCACAAATCATTAAAACCCGCGCCTTCCATCCCAAGAAGGTACAAAATAGATCCCAATACAGCGCTAGGCAGAGGACTTTATGGTAGCCACCAAACCCCCCAAGAATCAGGTAGCAGAGCAATCCGACGTTCAGTCGCGCTCTAAAGACACCATCCTCACCCCTCGGTTCTACACCACCGACTTCGAAGAGATGGCCAATATGGATGTCTCTAGCAACGAAGAAGAACTTCAGGCCATCATTGCCGAGTTCAAAGAAGACTACAACCGCCACCACTTCGTGCGCAACGACCAGTTCGACGGCGCATGGGATCATATTCAAGGCGAAAAGCGCAAAGTCTTCGTCGAATTCTTAGAGCGCTCTTGCACCGCCGAATTTTCTGGCTTCCTCCTATATAAGGAGCTAGCTCGCAAGCTCAAAGGCCGCAACCCCATCTTGGCCGAAGGCTTCGATTTGATGAGCCGCGACGAAGCCCGCCACGCTGGCTTCCTCAACAAAGCCATGTCCGACTTCGACCTTCAGCTAGACCTGGGCTTTCTCACGAAGAGTAAAGACTACACTTTCTTCAAGCCCAAGTTCATCTTCTATGCCACCTATCTCTCCGAGAAAATTGGCTACTGGCGCTACATCACCATCTTCCGCCATCTAGAGCAAAACCCCGAAGATACCATCTACCCCATCTTCAACTTCTTTGACAACTGGTGTCAGGACGAAAACCGCCACGGCGACTTCTTTGCCGCGATGATGAAGTCTCAGCCTCAGTTCCTCAACGACCTGAAGGCCCGCCTCTGGTGCCGATTCTTTCTGCTATCGGTGTTTGCCACGATGTACCTTAACGACATTCAGCGCAAAGCCTTTTATGCTTCGCTAGGTTTAGATGCGCGCGAGTACGACATCGAAGTGATTAAAAAGACTAACGCCTCTGCGGGTCGTTTGTTCCCAGTAGTGCTAGACGTAGAGCATCCTCAGTTCTTCGCCCAGCTAGACGAATGCACCAAGCACACCGCCGCGATTAGCGAAATTAGCAACTCTGGCCAAAATAAAGTGCTTCAGACGCTGCGTAAGATTCCTCATATTACGGCTATTGGCTCTAAGCTAATCAACCTCTATTTCATTAAGACGATTCGTACCGATAACGAAACAGAAGTTGTGAGATAGCACCTCGCCTGTATTCATCCGCAGCTAGCACAAGAGAAGGGAGATCTGCTTAGATCTCCCTTTCTTTGTATTTATTTCTAACTGCTTACAAAATTATTAAGGAGCTGCCCGATCACAGAGAAAAACTAGATAGTCCGGTAAATTGTTTGGATTGTTCTAGTTGCTATTTTTTGTAGACCGTTTTGCTGCAAGATCCTTCATTTTCAGACTTAAGTGCGATCGCTTCTAAGGCTCCTTGTATAGAGGAACGAATTAGCGGCGAGCAGCCTGCTACCCTTCCACAAGACTTTCCGATTGTAGGGGTTGGCGCTTCTGCGGGTGGGCTTAAAGCGCTCGAAGAGTTCTTTGACAACATGCCTTCGGGCAACGGCGCTGCTTTCGTGGTTATTCAGCATCTCTCACCAGACTTTAAGAGCCTGATGAACGAGCTGCTAGAGCGGCATACCCAAATGGATGTCTGCGTGGCAACAGAGGGGATGCCCCTAGCGCCTAACGCTATCTTTCTGATTCCGCCGGGGCAAAACATAGCCCTCGTAGACAACTGCCTGCATTTAACCTCACAAGAGCGTAGCTCAGGTCATCATGCTCATTTTCCGATAGACCTATTTTTTAAATCTTTAGCCGAAGAGGGCCGCCAGCGGATTATTAGCATTGTGCTTTCGGGGACGGGTAGCGATGGCACTCGGGGCATTCAGGCGGTCTCGGAGTCGGGCGGCATTGTCCTTGTGCAAGATCCCATTACTGCCGAGTTTGACGGAATGCCGCAAAGCGCTATTGCGACTGGGCTGGCCGAGCTGGTTTTGCCGCCTCATGCGATCGCGAGTGCGACCTATCAGTTGGTCAGCTCGTCCCATCAGCGGCGGGCTTTTAAGGAGAACCAGGAAGCTCAGATCAATCCCAGCCAGCTTCAGCAAATCGTTAATATTTTAGAAAGCTGCGAGAACATTGATTTTACTCAGTACAAGCCGAATACGCTGAACCGGCGAATTAGTCGGCGATCGCTGATTGCAGGCCACAGCAATCTAGATAGCTACATTCGCAAGCTGCAAAGTTCCGAGACAGAGCGCGCCCGACTGCGAAACGATCTGCTGATTACAGTCACTCGCTTTTTTAGAAATTCGGAAGCCTGGGACTTTTTAGAGCATGAGGTTTTACCCGCTCTGATTGAACGGGCTACGCCAGATAAGCCGCTCAGAATTTGGGTCACCGCTTGCGCTACGGGCGAAGAAGCCTATTCTATCGCTATGCTCGTCCATGAGCTGTTAGAGGCTTGCGATCGCCCAATCAAAGCCAAAATCTTTGCAACCGACATAGATGCCATTGCCCTAGCTAAAGCCTCAGCGGGAATTTATCCTGCTGCTGCGCTCGACGAACTATCCGAGGCTAGGCGCGAGCGCTTCTTTACCGCTAGAGACACCGGCTTTGAAATTGCCAGATCGCTCCGAGAAATGATCATCTTTGCCAACCACAACCTGATTAAAGACGCGGCCTTTACGCAGATGGACTTAGTGAGCTGCCGCAACGTGCTGATATATATGCAGCTAGAGCTACAGCAGCAGGTACTCAGAAATTTGCATTTCTCGCTGAAGCCGGGCAGCACGTTATTTTTAGGCAAGTCGGAGAATTTAGGAGAGTTAGAAGGAGAATTTGAAACCGCGCAGGCTAAGTGGAAAATCTATCGAAAAATTAGAAATATTCGCTTGCCCTTTAGACCTCGTAGCATCGCCGCGCTTAGCGCTAACCAGCTTAAGATTCAGCCGATTAGGGGAGGCCACCCGCCGGCTAGCCCTCGCTTCGACCCGCTCATCGAAACCGTACTCACCGGGCTGCTGCGAAATCGCAAGGCCACCTGCTTTTTAGTAGATCGCGACAATCAGCTCATGCACCTTTGCAGCGATTCGCTTAATCTCCTGAAAGTTTCGACGGGTAGAGCCTCGCAAGATGCCGTTCGAATGCTGCCAGAATCGATTCAGTTTGCCGTGAGTACTGCGCTTTACCGCGCTCATCAAAAAGACGTTTCAGTCGCTTACAAGCGCTGTCACATAGCCGAAGAAGATATCGATCTCGACACCGTTACCATAGAGATCAGTCAGGAAAAAAGCCTGGCCGTAGGCACCTTTTTGATGGTGACCATCGAAAAGGATGAAGCCGCGCCCTCTTTAAAAGAGGCAGAGCAGATTACCGGCGACGAGCAAACGGCGCAATATATTGTGCAGCTACAGCAAGAGCTACAGGCCACTAGAGAAAACTTGCAGGCGACCATTGAAGAGCTAGAGACCACTAACGAAGAGCAACAGTCTACCAACGAGGAGCTGATTGCCGCTAACGAAGAGCTGCAAAGTACCAACGAGGAGCTGCATTCGGTTAATGAAGAGATGCACACCGTTAATACCGAGTACCAGTCTAAAATTCAGGAACTCGTTCAATTGAACAACGACCTGGACAATTTGCTCACCAGCGTTGATATTGGCGTCATATTTCTCGACAAGACGCTCAATATACGGCAGTTTAATCCAGCGGCAACCCTGGCCTTTAACTTAGTGAGCGCCGATATTGATAGACCGTTAGAACATCTCTCTCACAACTTAGAGAGCTTTGAGATCTCAGAAGTGCTCGATCGGGCACAGCACCAAACGTCGCACATAGAGCAGGCCGTGAAAGTAAAGCAGGACGGGCCTTATCTACTGCTGCATATCCACCCCTATTTAAATGAAACCAAAGATCAAGATGGCTGGATTTTGACGACGGTTAACGTTGACGATATTAAGCAGTCGCAGGATATGCTGGCGATCGCCCAGTCGGATTTGCGCCAGGTTAACGAAGAATTAGAGATTCAGGTACGTGATCGCACAGCGGCCCTCGAAAGTAGCGAACAGCTCCTGCAATCGATTACGCAAGCCACACCCAACGCCATCTACATCTACGATTTAATCAACCACAAAAACCTCTATGCCAACGCCTTTTTAGAACGGATGCTAGGCTACAGCGCCGACGAGATTCTGGCGATGGAAGATTTCAACGCCCATCTTTTTCACCCAGAAGATCTCGAACAAATTGAGGCGCATCACGAGGATATTCTCAATTCTGATGCCGACAACAGGCAAACATTTCCGCTCGAATATCGGATTCGCAACGCCCAGGGAGAATGGCGATACTTTTACAGTCAAGACATTATTTTTGCGCGTTCTAAAGATGGAAAACCCACTCAAATTTTAGGCACCGCTATCGATATTAGCGATTACAAATCTGCGCTGATACAAATTCAACAGAGTGAAAACCGCTATCGTTCTCTCTACCAGCGCACGCCAGCGATTATGCATTCGGTTGACCCACAAGGAACGATAGTCAGCATCAGCAATCAGTGGCTCAGTCGGCTTGGCTACCAGAGACAAGACGTTGTTGGCAGACCCATTGCAGACTTTCTCGACTGCAAAGAGCAGTGCGAGCTAATCAATCGAGCGGATCCGTGCGAAAACAGCCAGAATGAAGACCAGGATGGAGATATGCCGAGCACGCCTTGTAAGCGCCAGGATTTCTCACCGCGATGGCTAGATCCAGAAGGCTGCCACAAACTGCCCTGCCATTTAACCTGCGCCGACGGCAGCGTGATTGATGTACAGATCTCCACGGTCGCGGAACAAGATGCTCACGGCAATCTCAACCAGCTCCTAGCCGTGATGGTTGATGTAAGCGATCGCAACCGGGCTGAAGCGGAACTCGAAGGCTACCGCGATCACTTAGAGGAGCTAGTCGCCGTTAGAGCCGATGAAATTAGACAGGCCAACCATCAGCTCAAGGCCGAGATTGTAGAGCGACAGCAGGCCCAGACCGAACTGGCCAAACGCGCCCAGCTATTAGAGCGATCGAATGCCTCACTCGAAGAGTTTGCCTATGTTGTCTCTCACGATTTGCAAGAACCGCTAAGAGCGATGACGGTGTTCTCACAGCTATTAGAACAGCGCTACCAGGCCAGCCTAGACAGCACCGCCGTCGGCTATTTAGACAATGTTGTACAAGGGGGCGTTCGGATGCAGGCGCTCATTGACGGCATTTTAGACTTCTCTCGGATTACCCACTGCCAGCAAAAGTTTGGCCCGGTTGATCTTCAGTCGATTATTAAGACCCTATCAGCAACGCTACAGCCAACGCTGACCGAAGAGCAGGCTACGCTGACCTACTCAGCGCTGCCGACAGTCGTTGGAGACTCGGGTCAGATCGCTCAGGTGTTTCAAAATCTGATTAGCAACGCCATCAAGTTTCGCAGCAGCGAGCCACCAGAAATTTGCATTCAAGCTCGTCCACTTGAGGTCGCTTCTAGCGACAGCGCTACTGGAAATAAAATCGCACCCAAGTCATGGCTCATCAGCGTTCAAGACAACGGCATCGGCATTCCTAAAGACCAACAGTCTCGCGTGTTTACCTTGTTTCAGCGGCTGCACACGCGCCAAGAAAAAGCAGGTTACGGCATTGGGCTATCTATTTGCAAAAAGATTGTTGAGCGGCACCAGGGACGCATCTGGGTAGAGTCGGAAGTAGGAGAGGGCACTACGTTCTATTTCACGCTTGAAGTTTTAGAATGAGTTTTACAACCGGCGATCGCGCTATTATGAGCCTGTCTATTCTTCTAGTCGAAGATTCTCCTTCAGATGCCGCCATTTTAATAGCCGCCTTTGAGGATGTGGGCTGTACGAATCCCATTCGAGTTGTTACGAATGGCATAGATGCTATTGCCGCTCTAGAAGAAACCATTCCTCAGCTAATTTTGCTCGATCTTAATCTGCCTAAAAAGAACGGTCTTGAAGTGCTTGAAGAGATCAAGCAGCATCCGATTTGGCTGCAAATTCCTACGGTTGTTCTATCTAGCTCGTCGTCGCAAAGTGATATTGACCAGTGCTACCAGCGGCACGCCAACGCATATCTCGCCAAACCAATGGAATTTGCTCAATACCGGGCGATTGCTAAGCAATTGCACAGTTTTTGGTTAGAAGCGGCAGAACTTCCCGCATACGAGCCGCCGTTCAGTGTGCCTACGTAAAATCTCTTTATCTATCTAGACTCGGGCCGTCCCCACGTCCGTATTTCTGCGAATATACAAGGCTTTGGTACATCTATTACACTTGATATAACATCTTTTAATATCAAGTATTTTTGATTATTTGCTTCTGTTAACCGTTTTTATCAGCAGGGGCCAGTAATTCTAAAGCCTTTTTACATTCACTCTTAATTTGAAAAGTTCGTTCAATTAGTGAAAATTTTGTCGTTGTCAGCAGCCTGTTGCACTCAATGACACATCCTAGCGTCCCCCAGAGGAAAAATTTAACCGACATGGCTACGAAACTGGGTATCGATGCACTGCTCATCGAAGATAACTTGTCCGATGCACAGATGTTTGAGGTGCTAATCCAGGCGGCGGCGCCTGATGCGTTCAAGCTACGCCATACAGAGCGATTTCAAGAAGCGCTCAAAGCAATAGAGGATAATGCGTACGATATTGTTTTACTAGATCTCTCTTTGCCAGATGGAACAGGGATTGATTTAGTCAAACAAATTAAAGCGCTTAGCCCGAGGACTGCCATTGTTGTTGTAACGGGTAATCAGGATCAAAAAACGGCGATCGCAGCGCTCAAAGAGGGCGCTCAGGACTATATTGTTAAGTCCGATACATTTTCGCCTAGCCGCCTGCAAAAGCTGGGCTACCTCGACGTAGGCAACCTGCTGATTAGAACGCTGCGCTACGCCATTGAACGGGCCGAACTGACTCAGCAGCTAGCGGCTAGCCAGGAGCGCTATGCACTGGCCGCAGATGGGGCAAACGATGGCGTTTGGGATTGGGATCTGGCCACCAAGAGTATCTACTACTCCCAGCGGTGGAGATCGATTTTGGGCCTTACTGATGCCGACATCTCCGATCGTCCTGGGTCCTGGTTTGCTCGTATCCATCCAGAAGATTTACCTCGCTTTCGGCGGCAGCTGCGATCGCTCATCCAAGCCAAAAGTTCGTCCAAATCCCCTTCATCCCAGGACCGGTTCCACTGCGAATATCGCATTCGTCATCGCAATGGCCGCTACCGCTGGGTGCTCACGAGGGGAAAAGCCCTGCGCAACGAGCAAGGCTGCATTTACCGCATTGCTGGCTCACAGACTGATACAACGCAGCGCAAGTCATTAGAAGCCGAGCTATACCGAGAAAAAGAGCTGGCTCAAATTACCCTGCATTCTATTGGCGATGCAGTTATCACTACCGACGAACGCGGCTATATTAAAGACTTTAATCCCGTTGCCGAAAGGCTAACCGGATGGAGCGCCCTTGAAGCCAAGCAGCGCTGTATCTCAGAAGTCTGCACCTTAGTCGATGGCGGCACCCGTCAGGATTTGGACAATCCGGCGATGCAGGCGATCGCACAGGGACGAACCGTGAGCTTTAGCAACCACCCCACGCTGATTTCCAAAAGCGGAGAAGAGTTTGCGATTGGCGACTCGGCAGCGCCCATTCGCTCTCCTAGCGGAGAGATTGTCGGTACGGTGCTGGTGTTTCACGACGTGACCGAAGAGCGCGGACGGGCCAAACAGCTCGCCTGGCAAGCCGACCACGATCCGCTCACGCATTTGTTTAATCGGCCCAAATTCATTCAGTCGGTAGACAGCGCGATCGCAAGTGCCAAGCAAAACCAGCTGCACCACGTGCTTTGCTACATGGACCTAGACCACTTTAAAGCGGTTAACGATACTTGCGGCCATGCGGCAGGCGATCAGCTACTTAAGCAGGTGGCCGATATGTGGCGCAGCAAAATTCGCGTCTCAGACGTGCTTGCCCGACTCGGCGGCGATGAGTTTGGCCTGCTGCTTTACAACTGCGATCTAGAGCGAGCGCTCGAAATTACCAACGAATTTTGCGAGAGTATTCAGTCCTTTCGCTTTCTGTACGAAGGCAAGATTTTTCATATTGGCGTCAGCATCGGCGTTGTGCCCGTTAGCCCTCACAGCGCCAGCACCGAAGAAGTGCTAAAGCTCGCCGATAGCACCTGCTACAGCGCTAAAAATAAGGGCCGTAATCGGGTTCAGGTTTACTACCCTAACGACAACGACATTGCTCAGCAATCTGAAGATAGCCGCTGGTTCTCGCGCATTACGCAGGCGCTAGACAACGATCAGTTCTGCCTGTACATGCAAACTATTGCCGCAACGCAGATAGCCTCTAAAGAGAAAAACCTCTGCGAGATTTTACTGCGGCTAAAAGAAGACGGATCGAACGAGCTGATTCCGCCGATGGCGTTTATTCCGCCCGCAGAGCGCTACAACCTGATGCCCAAGATCGATCGCTGGGTAATCAGCCATTTCTTGCAGCATATCTCTAGCCACACGCCTTTGCCCAACACGGTCTACAGCATCAACCTATCCGGTTCTAGCATCAACGACGACACCTTTGTTGATTTTCTCACGCAGCAGTTCCAAGAGCATCCGGTCGATCCGGCAACGCTCTGCTTTGAAATTACTGAAACGATGGCAATCTCGAATTTGCAAAAGGCCGCCGACTTCATTTTAGAACTCAAAAAGCTAGGCTGCTACTTCGCCCTAGACGACTTTGGCAGCGGTATGTCTTCCTTCACTTACCTGAAACATTTGCCGGTTGACTATCTTAAAATCGACGGCAACTTTGTCAAAGAAGCCCCTAATGACGCGATCATCTACGCCATGCTAGAAGCGATTAACCAGGTAGGCCACGTCATGGGCCTCAAGACTATTGCAGAGTATGTAGAGAGCCAGGCCATTCTCGATAAGGTGCGAGAGCTGGGCATCGACTTTGTGCAGGGATACCAAATCAATCGGCCTCAGCCGCTTTAACAGTCGTCTATCCAAAATCGCCCATCTAAAGATTGCCCATCTAACTGTTAGCGCGTCCAAAGAGCCAGACCGCCGCCTTTGCCTCTAGCAGCAATGTAGTCAGCTTCTACCCGAAAAAAAGTAAAGAACGCCTGGTCTTTAAGAGACTTTTGATCGAAGTTTAGAAGGCTGTCCTTGCCGCCGCGAATTTCGCCCTGGTAAGGTGTCCAACTGCCCAGGCTGACAGCAATATTCGTAAAGTCGAACGCCAGCGCATTCAGGTTGGGCCAAAAGCGCGTTGGCCCTAATAAGCAGAGCTGGAGCGGCCCAACTGTAACTACGTTGCTCACGTTATTTAACCGAACGTTCGGTACACGCGCTGTTGAATCAGAAGACTTAGCAAACCCCGGCAGCGCCCCTGCACTATAGGTAATTTCTATTTTCACTGCTTTAGGTAAAAAGCGACCTTTTCCGGGTCTTTTGATAGGTTTTGCGTTTGGGCTAGATCGCACAGTTTGCGTACCCGAGACAAATCCCAGTCTCCAGGTTCCTAAAAAGTCCTCGTACTCATATTGATTTTTTTCTTGCCTACTCAGCTTTTCTGCGGCCAACAAAGCAGCGACGACTGCCTTTGAGTTGGGCTTTTCGCCGCCTTGTCGCAAATAGTTTGCGGCTGCTTCGATTGCGTCTGTTGTCATGGGGTTCTCCTATAAACTCTAAAATCTTCAGTCTTCTCTTGGCTATTGTCTAGGCTCGGTTGTTAAGGTTAAGGCGCGCCTTTTTAGAACCCATATTCTATGTCTACCTCTGCGGCCTATCGCACCAGCTCGTCCTCGGCTAGCGCTACACAGCGCCACACTAAGGCCAGCCAACCGCCTCAACTAGAGCGCATTCATTTAGAAGTCACTAACGTCTGCAACTTTAAGTGCGAGTTTTGCCCAGATGCAATTATGGAGCGCAAGCGCGGGCATATGGATTTTGCGCTGCTAATCAAGGCGCTAGATGAAATTTCAGAGAACAATCTGGCAAAGGTTGTGGCGTTTCATTTAATGGGCGAGCCTTTGATTTATCCGCCTATTTTTGAGGCTATCCAAGCAGCGGGCGATCGCGCCATCAACCTCCACCTTACTACCAACGGCAGCACCTTCCACATCCGCCCCGAGCATATTCAAAGGCTAGTTGGCTCTGGCATTCCTAAGGTCACCATCTCGCTGCAAACGCCCGATCCAGACACCTTTATCATCCGAGGCGCACCGCCGAACTTAAAGCCCGAGCAGTACTTCGATGGCATTACTCGCTACGTACAGGCCAACCTAGCAGACGAAAGTTCTCATACTCGCGTTCACCTCAAGTTTCTAGATACAACGCCGCATCCGTTTTTAGTCCCTCACAAAACAATGCATGTGGTAGAAGGCAAAGAACAGATGCAGCAGCAGCTAAGAGAATGGTGCGATCGCCTTTTAGCAAACACACCCAACCGCCCCTCTTCTACTGAAATAGAACAGAAATTAGCAGGCCATAAGCCAGGACGCTGGCAGGTAATAGAACTCACGCCTAAGCTCGCCCTAGAAACTTTTCCGCTAGATAGTTGGGGAAATGTAGAAAGCGAGACCGTTACGCCCGCTAGCTTTGGCTACTGCAACGGCACCACCGACCAAGCAGGCATTTTGTACGATGGAACAGTCGTTCCCTGTTGCAAAGACTACGACGGTAAAATTCCGCTAGGCAACATAAACAACAGCACCCTCGAAGCAGTCCTTTATCAACAAGCACCTGCCTGCGGACTGCGAGCGGGATTCGACAAGTTTCAGATAACCCACCCAGTCTGCCAGCAGTGCATGGGCGCAGATACTCCGCAAAAGTCTCTTTTGCGTCAGGTTGGCTCTATTGTGTACTTCAAGCTGTACAACCCCTTAATGAAGCGAATTAAGCCCGGCTGGGGAGAGGTTTAGGCAGGCATCTCTTAGGCTTACGGCTCAAACTACACGGCCCAAACTACACGGCTCAAACTACACAGATTGAGAATGCAGCGGCTTGGCTTCAACTGCAGCAGGATTTATCACATCGTCTTTGGCGGCCATTTGATGCCAGTTTGGCAGGGTAGTTTTTTCCATGTTGGCCTCTACAAAGTTAGCATCGTTCAGCCTAGCCCCAGTTAAATTAGCTTCGCTCAAATAAGCACCGCTAAAGTCTGCGCCCGTCAGGTTTGCCCAGCGGAAATCTGCGCCAATTAAGCAGGCTCTACGAAAGCTTACGCCGCTAAGATCCACGCCCTTAAAATCGCATTCAAAAAAGTAGCCGTTGCTCAAGTCGGCTCCGGCTAGTGAGCAAGGAATGGTCGGGTGTTGCGATCGCCATCCATTCCAACGATCCACGCCTTCTGCTAATAACGCTGCAAAATCCACAAGCTAACCAGATATCACTGAGCAGGTATCACTGGACATCCATCACGACTCACGTTTTACCAAAAACCTCGCAACGGCTCTCCAAAAGTATAGAAGAAGTATAGAAGCCTGTGAGAATTTAGATCATCAGTAGGCTGCTTGTCCTTTTTAGTATCTTTTAACCACGGCTCACTGCGCCTTTACCGCTCGAAACATTCCAAAGCGGCAAAGTCCACTGCCAAACGCCAGACGCATCAACAGCAGCGTCGGCACCTCTCGCACAGATTTTATAAATCCAGAGAAGCCAAACTTTACCAGTCCCTTCGGGCGGATAATGCCCTGCCAAATCGAATCTAGCCAGGAAGGCAGCGTCTCTTCTGCCCAGTCAGCCGTTTCTACCGGTCCGCTTACCATGCCAGTTGCTTTTAGCAGCTCCGAAAACCCTTCAATGCTAGAAAACTCAGGGTGCGACCACTGATCGAGCAGCTGCTTCATTACCGGCTTCTCCCAGGCATTCAGCGGCTTACGGCGGTCGTCCCGCTGATTCCAATCGCCGACTACCAGCTTTCCACCAGGCTTTAGCACCCGCAGCAGCTCTCTTGCAAACACGGCCTTATCTGGCATATGCGGCCCCGCTTCTAGCGACCAAACCACATCAAAGCTGTTATCTGGAAACGATAGCGCCATTGCATCATCTACCATAAATTTCGCACTTAGGCCCACAGGCGTTAGCTGCGTTGCTCGCTCTACCTGCTGCGGACTAATCGTTACGCCCGTCACATCAAAGCCGTAGTCTTTCGCCAATATCCGAGCGCTACCGCCGATGCCGCAGCCCACGTCTAAGAGCGTCGTTCCAGGAGCAGCGCCGTTTAGGCCCCCCCACTGCACCATCTCGCGCACAAAGTCGTACTTGGCCTGCCGAAAATCTTTCTGTCTGGGCGGCGAACCGTAGTGGCCCAGGTGAATATGCTCACCCCAGTAAAACTCTAAAATGCCGTCTTGCGTCCACTCGTCGTAGGAAGTGGCCACCGATTCGGCGGAGTCGTACTGCCGGGGGGTGAGTAGGTAAGCGGCGGTGCCCCCCACAAAAACGAGCAGTAGCAGTAAGGAGGCAAGAAGTGAACCCATTAATTTTGAGGCGGTATAGCGCTGTCGAATCGCTTTAAAACCTAGCGCATTTATCGCAACAATTGATACCGCCGGTTGCTGATACCTTTGGCAGAGTTGGCTGCCAACCCTGCTAGTCTTATGTAGCAACCTCTCGAGAGCCCTGCATGACGCCTGCTGTAGAAAACCGCTCCAGATTTTCCTTAGCGCAGCTTGGCCCAGGGCTGCTGATGGCAGGGGCGGCCATTGGCGTTTCTCATTTGGTGCAGAGCACGCGAGCGGGCGCAGTCTACGGCTGGGGCGCTTTGCTGTTTGTGCTGCTTGCTAACTTGATGAAGTACCCGTTTTACGAGTATGGGCATCGATATGCGGCGGCGTCTGGTCAAAATCTGATTCAGGCGTACCGGCAGCAGGGTAAGCGGTTTTTTGTGCCGTTTTTAGCGATTAGCATTGTGAGTGCGATTGGGAGCTTTGCGGTAGATGCTTTTGTGGCGGCAATGCTGCTGCAATATCTGTGGCTGCCTCAAGTTTCGGTTACCGTGCTAGCGGTAGGCGTGCTGCTTTTTTGCTGGGGATTGATTGCGGTGGGCCGCTATCGGCTGTTCGAGCAGATTACCAAGTGGTGCGTTATTTTGCTCTCGGTGGCGACGGTTGGCGCAGTTGTAATGGCCGTATCGGCCGCCGTCGCCCCCACGCTTTTAGGCGAAACAAGTTCCAGCACTCTGGAAGTTGCAGCGGGTATATCTGCGGCTATTCCAGCGCGAAATTCTATTTTTTCCTGGTCGGCGCTGCCTTTTATTGTGGCGTTTATGGGTTGGATGCCGGGCGGACTAGAGCTTTCGGTGTGGCAGTCGCTGTGGGTGCAAGCAGATGGCGAAGAGAGCGGGGTGCGTACGCCCATGCAGGCGGCGAGCTTTGACTTCAACTTTGGCTATGTGCTAACGGTGGTGCTGGCCTGTCTGTTTTTAGCGTTGGGGACGCTGACGCTGCCAGAGCAGGGGCTAGCGAGTGAGCCGGCTGAGTTTGCTGGGCAGCTCATTGGCATGTATACGAGCTACATCGGAGCTTGGGCAGAGCCGGTGATTGGACTATGTGCGATCGCAGCCATCTTCTCCACCACCTTCACCGTTGTAGACGCTTTTCCTCGCACTTTAGAAGCAGGTTTATACGAGCTGCTACCCGGTGCGAAGGAAAGCACTTTCCCCGTTAAGCAGGCGATCGCCCTGACGCTCATTGCCCTATCTGGCTGCTTACTCACTGTCTTCACCGCCGGATTTGAGCCGCTGATCGACACAATTACGATTATTGCCTTCGTCGCCGCGCCCTTCTACGCCTGGCTTAATATGCGCAGCATCAAAACGCTAGACGAAGCCGATCAGCCCAAGCGCTGGTTAAAACAGCTAGCCATTGTCGGGTTTATTTATCTGTCTGGATTTAGCCTGGTGTTCGTGGCCCTACAGCTTCTGAAACCGTCGCTTTGACACCTTTCGCAAATACAAGAACACAGATTGGGCGGATAGATACAGGTGCACCATCGTAGGGATTAGCGCCGAAAATCCCATCATGACGCCAAAGTAGATATTGCGCAGATTATCTTTGCGCATGGGCTGATTAATCGCTTCGCTCAGCCGGTTTTCGTACTTTCCTGCGCTTTGCTCTAGCGACTGCGATGACTGGAGCAGCAAGCTCACCAGCCAGCCGGACACCGAAAACACCATCAGCACCCAGAACGTCGCTAAAATTGCGATCGCGACATCAACACTCAAGTGAGCAACATAGCTAGGAAACGAAGTCGTTTTTAGCGCCCGCCGCGCAATCCAAACCGTCACAAAAAAAGAAAGGCTGTCGAACACCGCACCCAAAAACCCTACGGGAAACTGCATCAAAAAGTACTCTACCCGCTCATTTCCTACTAACTCTTGTGGATAGGCTGTGATAATAGCCGCCCAATAGCAGATCATGTTGATCAGCATAAAGGCGATAAACAGCTTAGGAAAGAAAGAGACTAAGCCACCTCGCTTGCGCTCGTAAAAGTCCAACAGATTTCCCAAAGACTTTCGCCAAATGGCCATAATAGGGCGAATTCTCAGTTTAGTTACCATAACAAGTACAGATACGGGAAAGGATTCGGCTGACAGACTACTGAAAGACTATGCCCAAGCCGCAGCTTGGATTGCCATGCTAAGGCATACAAGCTTTTTGGCGCTGTTACAGGTTAGCCGATAACTAAAATTTTGCGATCGCAGCCATCTTCTCCACCACCTTCACCGTTGTAGACGCTTTTCCTCGCACTTTAGAAGCAGCGTCAGCACCCTAGAGACCGCCGACCAGCCTGAGCGCTGGCTAAAAAAGTTAGCCATTGTCGGATTTATTTACCTATCAGGATTTAGCTTGATTTTTATCGGAATGCAGATCGCTAGGTGATATTCAATTCGATGACGTGTTGGTTCCATAGAGGATTTGAACCTGTTCGGCTAGGTTAGGTTAAGGATTGGTAAAGGATCGACTATGGTCTTTAGAGACGCACAGAAAGACTCGCATAATTACTGAATAACCAGCCACAATTTCAGTAAAAAATGAGTTCCTATCTTCAAAAAATTAATCACACATACGGAAAATACTGGCTGTTGGGCATAGATTTTGTGTTTGCCCTCGCGAGTCTAATGCGATACCGATACACTTTTGGTTTAGATGAAGAACTGCTCTCTATCAGCCGCGACAATGGCTATGCGGAGAACTTTCAATACCTCAAGCTGGCAGCTATTATCGGGCTACTGTGCTTTTGTGCAATTATCAAGAAAAGCGCCGCCATCGGTGGCTGGGCCGTCGTATTTGGTATATTGCTGTTCGACGACAAGGTGTCTATTCACGAGCGAGGCGGCGCGAAGCTAGCCGAGTGGCTGTCTTTTGAGCCGATGTTTAACTTGCGAGCTAATGATTTTGGCGAGCTAATGATTTTCGCCACTTGGGGTATTATTGCGATCGCTGTTCTGGGGATTACCTATCGGACAAATCGCTCCGAGTTAGCCAAACAAATTTTTAGGGGACTGGCACTATCGCTGTTAGGGCTAGTTATCTTTGGGGGCTTCTTCGATATGCTGCATATCGTACTCCGAAACCTGGTAAGTGAAACTCTAATAGAAGATGAGCTCTTTGATGTCCTAGAGGATGGTGGAGAAATGGTCGTCATTAGTTTGGCTCTATATTTTGTCTATCAAAAGGCGCAGCAAGTACTCGTCAAGCACCAGATGGATAAATATTAGACCCATAGCCGTTCCCCACTGGCTATAGCGAACGTCACTCAGTTCGTAGCTAAGTTCATAGCTAAGTTCCCCTTGGCAAGAATGTCATAACCTATACACTGCCGGCTACATCTACATTCGTTCTAAGACTTCTATCCCTAATAAAGAGAGTCCTAGCTTGAGCGATCGCGCGGTCAAATCGCACAGCACCAGTCTAGAAGTCCGGGTGGGTTCTTCTGCTTTAAGCACCGGGCAGCGATCGTAGAATTGATTGTACTTTTGGCTTAGCTCAAACAGATACTGACACAATCGGTTGGGTAGCAAATCTGCCGCGACCTCATCTAGCACAACGTCCATTTGCAGTAAGTGTTTAGCCAGCGTTAGCTCACTCTCTTCCGTTAGCTTTACCGCCGCTTTTAGATTCGATAAGTCGACATCTCCGCTTCGGCTAATGCCTCGCACTCGCACATAGGCATACAGCATATAAGGAGCCGTATTGCCTTTAAGATCAAGCATTCTGTCGTAGCTAAAAGTGTAGTCGCTAACGCGGTTCTGGCTAAGGTCTGCGTACTTTACCGCGCCAATACCCACCTTCTCCGCTACGTTTTGAATAAACGCTTCAGATTCTGTTCTTTCTTCGGTTTTCAGCCGCGCTTCAATGTCTTTTTTTGTACGGGCGATCGCTTCAGCCAACAGCTCCTGTAGCGGCACCGCCTCCCCCGATCGAGACTTTAGCCGCTTGCCATCTTCACCTAGCACCAGGCCAAACGGCGCATAGCTCAGCTCCACGGTTTCGGGCACCCAGTCGGCTCGCCGCGCCACCTGAAAAATTTGTGAGAAGTGATTCGACTGCCCGGCATCAGTGGTATAGACAATGCGGTCTACCTTGTCCTCATTAATGCGATAGCGAATCGCCGCCAAATCTGTTGTGGAATAGTTGTAGCCGCCGTTAGACTTTTGCACAATCATCGGCAGTGGATCGCCGTCTTTGTTAGTAAAGCCTTCTAAAAACACGCACTGTGCGCCATCGTCTTCTACTAACAGCCCGGCCTTGTCCAAATCTATAATCACGTTAGGCAAAAACGGATTGTAAAAAGACTCGCCTTTATCCACAATGTCTTGCGAAATATTCAACAGATTATAGATCTTTCGATAAGACCGCTTAGAAAGCTGACAAACCCGCTCCCAGGCTTCTAAAACCGCTTCGTCGCCTGCTTGCAGCTTTACCACCGCCTGCCGAGCGTTCTCTTTAAAGGTCTCGTCCTCGTCGAACCGCTTTTTGGCCTGGCGATAAAACGTTGCTAGCTCGCCAGAAGTCGAGGCCTCCGCCGCTTCTTGCGGATTAGGATAAGCCTCTTGCAAGTAGGCGATCAACATGCCAAACGGCGTTCCCCAGTCACCAATATGGCTAACCTTAAGGACGTCGTTCCCCAAAAACTCAATGACTCTAGCAAGACATTCACCAATCACCGCTGGTCGCAGATGGCCGACGTGCATTTCTTTGGCAATGTTAGGGCTAGGGTAATCGACGATGACCTTTTGAGGTGGATCGACTTTGGGAATGTTTAGGCGATCGCTCTCATAAGCCGCATTCAACAGCCCCTCTAGGTAGTCTGTCTTCAGCTTAAAGTTAATAAAGCCAGGGCCTGCGATAGACGGCGCTTCGCTGAGGTCTTCGACGCTCAGATTTTCGGTGATTTTAGTGGCGATCGCCCTTGGATTACTCTTCAGCGGCTTCGCGAGGCTCATCGCCACATTTGCCTGATAGTCGCCAAACTTAGGATTATTGGTACTCACCAGCAGCGGATCGGTATTGCGATACTCATCGCCAAACGCCGCAGCCAAAGCCACCTGTACGCGGGTCTTCAATTCATTTAGCGTGGGTTTCATGGGGCGATCGCGGGGTTTCTAGCCTTGTAAACAAATCATCAATAGACCTAATAATAGTAGTTTCTATAACAGAGATAGCAACCACCCATTTAACCACCCCATATTTAAGCCTTCCGTAGGGGCGTTACCGCTATGCGCCCTGCAATAATTAAGCGACCCAGCGACCACCCGCTTTCCAGATGCCCAAACCCAAAGGCCCTAGCCGCGCCGAAATCCTCGCGGCCCACGGCCAAACCATGTCCGATGTCATCGCGCTAGATCTCGATGTATTATTTTGCGGCATTAATCCCAGCCTTTACAGCGTCGTTATCGGCCACCACTTTGGCAGACCCGGCAACCGCTTTTGGAAAGCCATTCATCAAGCAGGCTTCACCCCCCGTCTGTACGACCCTAGCGAAGACGGTTCTCTTATCGATCTAGGGTATGGCATCACGAATATGGCCCCTCGCGCTACGGCCAGAGCTGACGAGCTGAGCCAGGCCGAAATTAGAGAAGGTCAGCAGATCTTGGCCGCTAAGGTCAAAAAATATAGGCCCAAGTGCCTCGCGTTCTTAGGCATTACCGCTTATCGCATTGCTTTTGCGCAGCCCAAGGCGAAAATTGGCCCTCAACCCGATTGGCAAGGAACTCAAGTTTGGGGACTGCCGAACCCCAGCGGATTGAATGCCCACTATCAAGTAGACGGACTCGCTGAAGTCTACAGTTGGGTTTTAGATTCAATCAAAGTAGATTCAATCAAAGTAGAAGGCTGAGCTATACAAGACGTAAATTTTGTCTTCTTTGATCGATTAAAGCGATGCAAATAGTCTCAATCGGGGACCGCTATCCTATTTGCCACCCACTGCCGAAAGTTCTTTTTTACTCTCCGCTGGTTGGTCTCACGCGCAACCTTTAGATAGTGATAGAGCATGTCTTTAATCGGCCATCCTGGAAAGAACGAACTCTCTTTGGTTTCAACAAACTCACCTTCTTTTAAGTAGTCAATTCGCAGATCCTCAGCGTCGAAGCGCCATAGCTCGGACACGCCTAACCCCCTGTAGGCTTCCAACTGCGTTTTAGAGGTTAGGCCTATCTCAATCGCTAGCTCTGGCGGCGGATCGACGCTAAGGTCTATACGGCTTTTACTAGCGATCTGATCTGCATGCTGAAGATAAAAGCAATCGTCCGGCTCGACTGCTTTGCTCATGGACTCGCGCTTAAAGGTCGTAGACCCGCAGGAAACGTAGTCTATCTCCAGCTCGTCTAATAAAGTTTTGATAAAGTCGCTAATGCAAACTTTCGTTTTTTCGTGCTTTAGCATTGGAGCCACAATCGATAGTGTTCCGTCGCTGTAAGCAATACGAGTATTTCGATTTTCATCTAGATCTTCTAAAATAAGCTCAAACTCAGACCAGCTAACGTTCTCAATCTCAAGCATTTGCCCTTCGAGCATCTTGAGTTGTCTTACGTGAAGCGTCGCCATCGGCTTATTCCCTCACTAGCCGCAGACAATCCGCGAATGATATTCGGCGTTGCTCATTAAATCTAGCGTACTCTCCACGCGGTCTAGAAAGACTTTGCCGTTGATGTGGTCGTATTCGTGCTGAATGATGCGAGCGACAAAATCGGTGAAAACTTTTTGCTGCGGCTGGCCGTTGCGATCGCACCACAGCACCTCTATCTCACGCGATCGCTTTACCAATCCCCGCATTCCCGGCACGCTCAAACACCCTTCCCAACCCTGTTCTTTCTCATCCGAATAAGCCACAATCTGCGGGTTAATCATGGGCGTTGGCTCCATGACAGGCGCATGTAAATAGCGCAGGTTTGGGCGAGAAGCAACGATAAAAAGCTGTAAGCCCATCGACACTTGAGGAGCCGCAATGCCAACGCCGTTGGTGGCTGCGGCGGTATGGATAAGATTGTCGATAAGTTGTTGAATCGCCGGAGAGTGAATGTCTTCTACGGGTTGGGCGGGCGATCGCAACACCGGATTGCCGAGTTCTGCTACCTTCAATGCCTTTAAGCGTTCAGTCATATCATCAAGCGAATCTTAGGACACGTAGGCTTAGAGCAAAATAGTCTAACAAATCTTGATGCTTATGCGAGCTAGACACCCTTCAACGCCCTCAGCGGGCTGTACTCTTTACTAGAGTCCCTTTGAGTTTACCCTTCAAGCAGGTCAGCCACGGGTCAAAATAGAAGTATTTAGAGTACCAACATGGCGAACAATAGCAGTCATAAGAAGCAGGCGAACTCCACTGCGGGCATTGGCTTTGCCGACCAGCCTCAGGCGGCGACCCAGACCGCTCAGCCAGACGCCAACCCGCACAAAGCATCTCATAGCCCAAACTCAACTAGCCCAAACTCAACGCCAGAGGCATCGGAGCAGGAAAGTCTTAATAAGATTCGAGATATCCTGTTTGGCCAGCAGGTGCAAACGCACGAGCAGCGGTTTGAGCAGCTAGAGCAAAAGGTAGAAGATGAGTGCGATCGCCTGCGCACAGACTTTCAAACGCAAATCAGCAGGTTAGAAGACCGGTTGATTAACCATGTTGATCGACTTAGCGAGCAGATAAAGACAGAAGCTCGCGATCGCAAAGCAGCTGACGAGCGGCTAAGCAGCGCCCTCTCCGATAGCGAGGACTCGCTAAATCGAGGATTAGAAGGACTCGACGAAAAGGTCGGCGAAGTCCGTCAGACGCTTCTCGATGAGATGAAGCATCAGGTGCTTACGCTTAAGTCTTCAGTAGACGATCAGCTCGACGACCTGCTAGCTAAACTAGACAAAGAGACAGCTTCGCGAAAAACTAGCATTCAGCAGGAGAGAAGCAAACTAGCTGCACTATTGGGTGAACTTTCTCAGCAGATGGGAGAAAACAGCTAATTTTCTAATTGAGTTGAGACGAGCGTGTCTGATGGCTAATTCGCAAACATCTTCTACCGATAGCCCAGCCAATCGCCAGGATCTTAATGTCAGCGATACCAGTGTCGGCAATTCTAATATCAACGATCCTAACGTTAACGATCAGAGCGTTAAAGCGCCCAACGCTGATATCGGCTCGCTAGAAACGGCTGACTTGGAGATTCTGCGGCAGCTTATCTTAGGCGATGCAATTGCGCAGACCCTCAACTCGTCGCTTCAGGCGGAAGCGGTAAGTCGGGTGCTGCCAGGGGCGATCGCACAGGCGAGCTATCAGGAGAATGAGCTGACTAGAGCGTTGATGCCGACCATAGAAAAGGCCATTAAGGAGTCGGTGCGGCTAGACGAAAAGATTCTGGCAGAAGTGATGTTTCCCATCATTGGCCCAGCGACGCGCAAGTCGATTGGCGCAGCGATTGATGGGTTGCTACAGTCGCTCAATCAGACGCTGGAGTATAGCGTATCGGCCAAGAGCTTAAGCTGGCGATGGGAGGCGTTTAGAACGGGCAAAACCTTTGCTGAAGTGGTGATGCTGCGAACCCTGGTCTTTCAGGTCGAGCAGGTGCTGCTGATTCATAAAGAAACCGGGCTGCTGCTGCTGCAAAGAGTAAACGAAAACGTAAAGTCGCAGGATCCCGATCTAGTTTCGGCGATGCTGACGGCCATTAAGGATTTTGTTCAGGACTCTTTTAGCGTAGAGTCGGGCGATTCTTTAGAAGCGCTAGCGCTGGGCGATCTCAATATTTGGATAGAGGAAGGCCCTCATGCCATTTTAGCCTGCGTCGTTCGAGGCCGGGCGCCAGCGGGGTTGAGAACGCTGCTAAGAGGATCGCAAGAGAAAATTCAGCGGCTTTTCGGCGAGCCGTTAGAAAATTTTGCAGGAGATCCAGCGGTACTCAAGAGCAGTGCGCCCTATCTAGACGATTGTCTGCACTTTAGGTTTGAGGGCCAGCCGGTAGATGAAGAAAAAAGGGTGCCGCTCTCTAAAGGGAGGAAAACGTTTCTCTGGGCGATCGCAGTTATCATCGCCACGGCCATCGGCATCCGCACTTTTTTGAACTACCAGGTTCAGCAAAACTGGAACACCTACCTCACCGATTTAGAACAGCAGCCAGGACTCGTCGTCATCAGCCAGCATAAGCAAGGACAGTATGTACTCAGCGGACTGCGCGACCCGCTCGCAGTAGATCCGGTGGAAAGATTGGCGATCGCCCATCTCCAGCCCGAGCAGGTAAAGATGAGCTGGCGGCCCTACTGGTCACTCGAGCCAGAGCTAGCAGATAAAAGGATGCAGGCATTGCTCAGTTTGGTTTCTAGCGAACGGGAGAATTTAGAGGTATGGCGATCGCGCATAGAATCGCGCCGGCTCCAGTTTCAGCCCGCGAAAGCAGTGCCAGTAGGACATGATCTTGATTTATTAATCCGCCAAGCAGACGACATTGCGGTATTAGCTAAGCAGGCGAGCGCTGTTGGCGAAGCAATAGAAATTACGGTTCAAGCCTACGGCGATCGCCGCGGAACCCAGTTTTCAACGGCAGACTTAGGTTTAGCTAGAGCAAGCTATGTGAAAAGGGTTTTAGTTAGCCGAGGCATTAGCGCCACCACAATTAAGGCTAAGCATTTGGCTTTTCAGAAGGAAGATTTGGCCGATTTAAGGGGCAGCGCAGTTTTCAAAGTCAAGTTCACCCGATAAGCTAGCCTCAGTCTAAGCCGCGGCTAAAAACATGATTCAGAAAAAAGTTTGCATGGTGGGTGCTTTTGCAACGGGCAAAACCAGTTTGGTTGCCAGGTTTGTTAAAGGAATCTATTCTGACAAATATCAGACCACTATTGGCGTAAAAATAGACAAAAAGCTAATAGAAGCCCAGGGCCAAACCGTCAAGATGATGCTTTGGGACATTCACGGCGAAGACGAGTTTCAAAACGTTCGCATGTCCTACCTTCGAGGCTCAGCCGCCTATCTTTTAGTCGTCGATGGAACGCGGCGAGCCTCTTTAGAAACAGCGCTTAATCTCAAGGCAAGAGTAGCCGCCAGCATCGGCGATATTCCGTTTATTTTGGTGATTAACAAGTACGATTTAGCTAGCGAGTGGGAGATCGCAGAAGCTGATATGGCAGCGCTTGAAGAGAGCGGTATTGAGCTAATCAAAACCAGCGCCAAAACCGACCTAGCCGTTGAGGATTGCTTTCTGCGGTTAGCGACAAAGCTGGTGCAACCCCTGTGATTTATGAGCGTTCCAGCCGCTGATCCCGCTTTTGAAGTTCCGCAGGCAGTTGCAGACTACTTAGTAGAGATTGCGCTGGAAAATCACGACTTCGCTTATTTGCAGGTTACAGCTAAAGGCCATTTGCTCAGCAGCAGCGGCAACCTGCAAAAGTATGGGTTAGCCGCGATCGCCCCTGGCGAATACGTCGGCGAAGCCTTTTACTACTTAGAAGGATTTTTCCCAATAGAACGTACCGAGGTTATGCAGCATTTGCAGTTAGACTGCGGCCCTGTGGTCGATATCCACATTGTGCAGGCCTGCGAAAATAAAGGAGATGGATGGGTACTGCTACTCGACACCACCGAAGAAGCTCAGCGCATTCAGCGGCTTCAGCAAAAGGGCAACGATCTTAGCCTGCTACGCCAGCAGTACACCAAGCTGCTCAATCAGCACCTGACGCCCTCGCAGCAATCCGCCAAGATAATTGACTCAGGTGCGATCGCTCACCAAACCATTAGCGTCCTCGTCATCAAATTTTGCGGCCCCCAGACCGATCCGCTCAGCATTGGCAAGCCGTCTATCCTTAAAGCGGTCAATGCTAGTCTTTCATTCATCATGCAGGTAATCGTCGAAGAAGGCGGCCTGATTAACCATGTTTTAGGCGGCACCGCCGCCGCCTTCTTTGGCCTATTACCTAGCCAACAAGCCGCCCCGCAGCAGGCAGTGTATGCCGCTCAGCGAATCCTTAAGCAACTGATGGCAGCACCGCACTTGGCCCTGTCGCCCCTACAGAATCTAGCGCCTTCCAATGGGGAGACCTTTGAACATTCGCAGTCTGAGCCGCTAGGCTTTGGTGCTAGCATCACCTCTGGCGAAGCCGCAGCGGGCGTTTTGCACAGCCCAGGCTACCAGCAGCTCAATGCCGTTGGCGATCCTATTCATGCCGCTGCGCAGATGAACCACTACATTCAACCCGGCACTATCATCCTAGATCGCGCCACGTTTGAAGCTGTTCAACCCTATCAAAGCGGCTTTCAAATCTTGCGCCTTGCGCCTAGCTCTATCAGCGGAATCGATTCGAATATGACGCTGTACAGGATTAAATTTAAGTGAAGCCTAATCTAGAGCGATAATCGAGCTGTACCGAATTTATACTAAGTTATGCTAAGTTATGCTATGAAAAGACTATTAAACAACAGCCCCAACACTCCCGGCCCTTGCTCTAATTAACTTTAGACCCTAGCTCTGATAACGCCTAGCTCTGATAACGTTAGATTCAGAGGCAACCTCAAATGGGCGGTTGGATGGCGCAACTTTTATGGAAGGCTTACTGCTAAGCAAAATTCTATCAACGCTTGAAGTTCTGCCGTTAGAGTGGCATGGAAACAGACAGCTCTCTGTTTTAGGCGAATTACCCAGTTGGGCCAAACAAGAGTTCGACTGTTTTGAGCAGCCCGACGCCGCCCTGGTTTCGATTAACCAGTTCTCCCTTTTTCTAGAAAACTTCATGGTCGATGCCCAAGAGTTTTGGCAAGCGCAGTCTGTGAGCGCGCTAAAGTCGGGAGCTTGGACAGAAATTGGCCGATCGGGAAAAGAGATTCATCTAGAGGCGATCGCCCTCTACATCAAAAGCAAGCAGCGTAATCGTCATATTCTTCTCATCGAATCGGTGGCGCGATCCGATGAGAAGTTTCAGTGGTTGCAAACCGCCCGAGAAGAAAAGCTGAATTTCATTTCCGAACGGAAGATTGCGGCCACCAAGACTCTTAGCGCCACCTTTTACGATTCGCTCACCGGCTTGCCTAACCGCAAGCTGTTTTTATCTCAGCTCTCCAGCTTTTTTGAAGCTTCTCAAGTAGGCGATCGCACTCCGTTTACGCTAGTTATCGTCAATATCGATCGGTTTCAAAACCTCAACAGCAGTTTGGGCACCGTCTCGGGCGATCGCGTCATTCAAACCTTGGCCGATCGCATTCGAGGCTGTTTACGATCGTTCGATGTGCCGGGTCGATTTGGCGGCGATGAGTTTGGCGTTCTTATTGGCGAAACCGAGCAAATGCAAGATGCCGTTGCCGTCGTCAGGCGACTGCTCCAGGCAATTAGCGAGCCTATTGTGATCGAAGGCCGCCCAATTGCGCTAACGGCCTCGGCGGGCGTTGCCATCTGCAGCGCTCACTACGAGCATTCACGCGATTTGCTGCGCGATGCGGGGCTAGCCATGCACCGCGCCAAGGCTTTGGGAAAAGGTCGCTACGCCCTGTTCAATCATCAGATGCGATCGCACGCGCTAGAGCTTTGGAACTTAGAGACGGCGCTACGTCTGGCCATTAGCAACAACGAGCTACAGCTTTGGTATCAGCCCATTGTTGATATCAACACGCGCCAGGTAGAAAGCTTCGAATCGCTCATTCGCTGGCAGCATCTTGAGTATGGTTGGGTCTCGCCAGACAAGTTTATTCCGCTGGCAGAAGAGTCCGGGCTCATTACCGCCATCGACAAATGGGTATTGCAAACGGCCTGCAATACCATTGCGCAATGGCAGCGCGAAATTGGTAAAACGGTGAAGCTAAACGTTAATATCTCGTCTCGGCATTTTTCTGAGAACGACTTGTTTGAGTCGGTAAGAGATGCGATCGCCACCACGGGTATTTCCCCTAGCGCCTTGTGCTTAGAAATTACTGAAAGCTCTTTGCTCACCGATACCAAAGCGGCCATTCGAACGCTCAACCGGCTAAAAGGACTAGGCGTCGAAATCGCCATAGACGACTTTGGCACGGGCTATGCTTCGCTCAGCTACCTGCAAGATCTACCGCTTAACAAGCTCAAAATCGACGGCTACTTCATCGAAATGATGAGCATTAACGGTTCTAGCATTGTAGAAACCATCATTACTCTCTCTCATCAGCTAGGCTTTGGCGTTACCGCAGAAAGAGTAGAAACCATAGAGCAATACGAGACGCTTCAACAGCTCGGATGCGACACGGTGCAGGGGTACTTATTCTCGCAGCCCGTTCCTAAAGCAGCCGCGCGATCGCTAGTCGATGTAGAACTTGGAAATGCAAATAGGCGCTAGGACTCCCGTTAGGGTCTCCATTGAGTTCTCCTCGCGGAGCTGTTGGCATAAGGGGATAACGGAAAGCAGTTGAGTAGTAGAAAAGAAGACCAGAGCAGTTCCTGCAAACGTTGAAGTAAACGGGAAAGCTCGTAGGCCCGCCGAATAGCGTCAGAGGGATGATTTTACCGTCGCCGCGCTCCCGTCGGATACACGCCCGGCTTTACCGATAGCTCTAGCGTCTGAGCGCCTCTAGCAACTGTCATCGGAATCGCATCGCCCACGGCAGTCGCTTCTACAATCTGCTGCACCTGCGTCGCGTTCGTCACCGCCTGAGCGCGCATCGACACAATCACATCACCCGGCTGCAAACCGCCCGCTGCCCCAGGAGAGTCAGCCGCCATCTGAACAATCAGCACGCCCGAATCAGCCTGAATCTTCGCGCCCGCCCGCAGGCTCGCATTCACCTGCTCTTTTAGCACCGGCGTCAGCGTCTGCATCTGAATGCCCAAATAAGCGTGATCTACCTTGCCGTTCGCAATCAGCTTATCGGCAATATTGCGAGCCTGATTAATGGGAATCGCAAAGCCCAAGCCCTGCGCGTTGCCGATAATCGCGGTGTTGATGCCAATCACTTCGCCCTGCTCGTTTAGCAGCGGCCCACCCGAGTTACCAGGGTTAATCGCTGCGTCGGTTTGGATAAACTGTACGCGCTGGTCGGGAACGCGAATTTGAGAACTGGTTCGCCCGGTGGCACTAATAATGCCAGCCGTGACGGTATTGTCTAGCCCTAGCGGGTTGCCAATAGCGATCGCCCACTCACCCGGACGCAGCTGATCCGAATTACCAATGGCCACCGTCGGCAAATTGCTGGCATCCACCTTAATAACGGCAACATCTGTCAGCGGATCTTCCCCGACCACTTCACCCTTCAGCTCCCGGCCATCTTTAAAGGTCACGGTCACTACGTCAGCGCCTTCTACCACATGCGCGTTGGTCAAAATCGTCCCGTTAGCATCCAAAATAAAGCCCGAGCCAGTGCCGCGCTCAACCCGCTCAGTGGGGGCCTGCTCGGGAACACCCATTTCGCCAAAAAAGTCTCGGAAAAACGGATCGTTGAGAATGCCAGGCCGTCCGCTGCCTCTACTCACGACGGTTCTCGCGGAGTTGATTCGAACGACCGCAGGCCCTACTCGCTCAGCCGCTGAAGCAATAAAGTTAGCGCCGCCCACCAGTCGTTCTGTACCCGCTGCCTGACTCAGCAACACAGGCGTCTCTGCGAAACCTTCTGATAAGCCTTCTGGCAAAACACCCTGGGACGATGGCAAATCTCCGCTGTACTGCAACGTCTCGTAAGGATAGTTTGCGGCGGTATAGTTAGACGATCTGTACTCGGTAACCAACAAAACGGTGCCCGCACTCGCCGCTGTCGTCAATACATAGGAGAGCGATCGCCTTAGCCACGGCTTACGCAGCCACGAATGGGCCGACGCTTTAGCAAGGGGGAGCTGAGGGACAGGTTCGGACTGCTTCATACCTAAAATTTCCAACGATTTCGATTCTGCTTGACCAAGTGATTACGGCCCACCCTGCAAGATGTTCATTCTAAAGAAAGATTCTGAGAATTCGCAGAGAAGCGCCAAGGGTTGGCTTTTGTGTTCTAGCAAATGAAGCAAATCGTCGGGTGTTTGAGGAGTGCCAGTTCCCAAGAAGGTCTAGCCGTAAACGAGTCAGCATTTGTGCCTGTGTTTAAAAGTCTTGAAGGATACAACTGCGTGCGGATAACAGCCTATAATTCGACAAAGCCAAAGCAGCCACCGGGTTAAATGCACTCAGTCATAGATTCTTAACCTGATTTAAGCACCCTTTAAATTTTGAAGCTATAAACATCAACTAAAAAACATCAACTGAAGAATTACCCCGTCTAAGCATCTATCGCTAGCCCCTGCGATTACCCTGAGTACTGTCTTCAAAAAGTTATCTACGCCACATGCAGATATTTCCTGCCAGAAGACGCCGCATCTAGTACTCTAGAAAGTCCTTAACAGTCTTTAGGCTGTTCGCCCTAGTCCGTAACATCCCATGTCAACGTCTCACCGGCGTATAAAAGCAAGCAGTGTTACCTTTACTGCCATCTTCAGTGCGATCGCCTCTAAAGGCTCTCGCTAAAGATTTTGCCGCTAGCGCTACTGGCGATAGCATTCAGCAGCATTCCGCTTCTTAAGCAATTAACCGCATAGCAGTAGGACAATCGAACGCCTAACTGCCTGATAAATAGCCCGCTAGCCCCAAAGAAAATTGTCGAGGTTGATTCGGTGACGCAATTAAAAGAAGATCTTTGGAACCAGGTTCTAGCTCAGCTAGAGACACAGCTCAGCAGCCCCACGTTCGAAACCTGGATTAAACCTACCCGAGTCAGCCAGCTCTCTGATACCAAGCTGGTGCTGCTAACCGATAATCCCTTCGCCAGAAACTGGCTGCAAAAGTACTATTTACCGCAGATTTCTCAGGTCGCTGCTGCGGTCATCGGCCACGAAGTAGAAGTCATCATCACCATTAACGACCAAACCAGCCCGCTGGCTGCCGTTAGCACTCAAAAGGAAGCTCAGCTAGATACCAGCCCGTCTTCGTCTGCCTTTGCACCGGCGGCAATCGCCAAGACAGCTAGCGCCAAGACAGCTAGCGCCAATGAGCCTGCCGACAGCGGATTTAGTGCGCTTAATCCCAAAGCTATTTTTTCCCGATTCGTGGTTGGTGCCAACAACCGCATGGCCCACGCCGCCGCGCTAGCTGTGGCCGAGTCGCCCGGACGAGAGTTTAACCCGCTGTTTCTCTGCGGCGGCGTTGGACTAGGTAAAACTCACCTGATGCAGGCGGTTGGCCACTACCGCCTGCAAAGCGACCAAAACGCGCGGGTGGCCTATGTTTCTACCGAAACCTTTACCAACGATCTGATTGCCTCTATTCGCCGCGACTCCATGCAGCGCTTTAGAGAGCAGTACCGCGAAGTGGATGTCATTTTAGTGGACGATATTCAGTTCATTGAAGGTAAGGAATACACCCAAGAAGAATTTTTTCACACCTTTAACACGCTGTACGAGGCGGGCAAACAAATCGTGCTAGCCTCCGACCGACCGCCCAATAAGATCCCTAGGCTGCAAGACCGGCTGTGCTCCCGGTTCTCGATGGGGCTGATTGCCGATATTCAGTCGCCCGACTTTGAAACGCGCATGGCGATTCTGCAAAAGAAAGCTGAGTACGAGCAGGTTGCCATCTCTCGCGATGTTGCTGAGTACATTGCGTCTTCGTACACCTCAAACATTCGAGAGCTAGAGGGCGCTTTAACTAGGGCGATCGCCTATACGTCCATCTCAGGGCTAGCGATGACGGTAGACAACTTAGTACCGGTTCTAGACCCGCCTGCTCAGCACATAGAGTATTCTCCTAAGGCCGTTATCAAGTCCGTTTCGGACGCATTCAAGATCTCCATAGAAGACCTTAAAAGCAATTCTAGGCGGCGAGAGATTTCCCACGCTAGACAGGTGGGAATGTACCTGATGCGTCAGCATACCGACTTGAGCTTGCCTAAAATTGGCGACCAGTTTGGCGGCAAAGACCACACCACCGTGATGTATAGCTGCGACAAGATTGCTCAGCTCATCAAGCGCGATCTAAACCTGGCGCAGGTCGTTAGAGAGGTGAGCGATCGCATCACCCTGACCTCCGGCAGCTAAACCGAACGCAGCCCGTTCGTTATCCCAGCAGCCTCCTCAGTAATATCCCCAGCCGTCTCCCTGGCTTCGACAATCACGCCCAGTCGAAGCTGGGGATAACTTTTGGCGCGATCGCATCACGCTTCTCAAAAATAAAGCGATCGCAAAATGCAGATGACGGTGCGATCGCATGACTGATCTGGGGTGTGTGCGATCGCATTAGCTTCAAATCAGCGTGAAAAAGCTAAGATATGCAAAGAATTTCCCTGTGGAAAACTACCCTTTTTCTGTGGAAAACCTGTGGAAAAGATGGGGATAACTTTTGGCCTACTGTGGAAAAGAATTCGTCAATATTCGAGCCTGTGGATAACTCCCATAGTTTTCCACAAGTTTTCCACAGGGCCCTAATCGCTGTATCCCAGTCGGCCCTAAGGCTCTAGGATCTTTTCCACAGTTTCCACAGGCTCTACTACTACTATCTTGAATAATATTTTAAAAGAAATATAGAAGGTTTAGAGGGAAAGAAAATTTCCAAAATCCAAATTAAAGTCCCGAAGAAGCAGCGCTAACAGAGTGATAGTATTGGGCATCTCCAAAACCGTGCTTGCCAAGGCAGAACGCTTTAGAAACTAATCCTCTTGCCCTATTCCAACGGTTTCCCACCCAGACATGAGATTTAGCTGCTCCCAAGCCGACTTCAATACCCACTTCTCTCTCGTCAGCCGTGCGGTTCCGTCGCGTCCGAGCAAGCCGGTTTTGGGCAATGTCCTGGTCAAAGCCAGCACCGATACACAGCAGGTCACGCTCATCGGGTTTGACGAAACGCTAGGCATTCAAACTTCTTTTCTAGCCCAGGTAGACCAGAGCGGAGCGCTCACCCTACCCGCCAAGCTGCTAGGCGACATCGTATCTCGCTTACCCAACGAAGACATCGACATCAGCGAAGATGACGACGAGCCGGTCGTCACACTGTCTTGCTCTGCCGGACGCTACCAGGTCCGCGGACTCAGCGCCGAAGACTATCCCAGCCTGCCGGAAGTAGAGTCTACAGAAACCGTCAAAATCTCAGCAGATGCTCTGTTAGAAGGGCTGCGCGGGGCGCTCTTTGCAATCAGCTCAGATGAAACCAAACAGGTGCTCACGGGTGTTCACCTCACTGCCGATGAGGAAAGCCTCGAATTTGCCGCGACCGACGGGCACCGGCTGTCCGTAGTCAGAACGGTAGAAGAGTCCGGTTCACCCGTCACCAATTTGCAAAGCAGCGTAACGATTCCAGGCAAAGCGCTACGCGAACTAGAACGCATCCTCCAGATTTACCCCAGCAGCGAGCCGGTTGCCTTCCAGCTAGATGAGACTCAGGCCGTCTTTGACCTAGGGCAGCAGCGCATCACCACCCGCCTGCTAGAGGGCCAGTACCCCAACTATCGCCAGCTCATTCCCAGCCAGTTCGAGCGCCAGCTCACGATAGACCGCAAGCAGTTCACCGCTTCGCTAGAGCGTATTGCTGTCATGGCCGATCAGCGCAACAACATCGTTAAGCTCTCTATCAACAACGAAGCGAGTTCCCTTTCTCTATCGGTAGAAGCCCAAGAAGTCGGCAATGGCCTAGAGACGCTACCCGCGCAAATTACCGGCGAAGATCTAGATATCGCATTCAACGTTCGCTATCTGCTCGAAGGACTCAAAGCCTTGCCGTCTGCAGAAATTCAAATTCAGTGCAATACGGCCACTAGTCCTTCGGTGCTAACGCCTCTAGGTGGCACAAAAATCACTTACCTGGTCATGCCAGTGCAGATTCGCAGTTAGGCCTCAATTAGGCCTCAGTGAGCCTCAGTGAGCGCTTAATCCTTCGCCAACGATGCGCCCAGCGGTCGTCTACGGCCACTGCCGATGCAGATACATGCCAATACACTGCCGATGTAGATACATTATCGATGCAGATAAGCCCCAGGGCTGATGAAGCCCCGTATAGATAACAAGAAATATTGATTAACTGCGCTTTGGGCCACAGAACTTTTACGAGTTAGCGGGTACTTTACAAAAGGGAGCTGGCGTTAGCAGCCTAAAAAGGCGCTGAATTCAACCTCCGCTTGTAAACTTAGTTCTCTAGAAACAGACTTATGGATTTGATGTTAGCCGCCTTGATATTTGGTGCTGTTCTCGTTGTTTTTAGTAAAGAAGTACTCGGCAGCTAATCGCCAATCGCGAAAGAATGCAGCTTGTTAGACAATGCACAAAATAAACGGCGCGCCAGATCTTTTGATCATCTGGCGCGCCGTTTGCCGGTTTAAGCGTGGTTGCAGTAGGCCTAGCTGCCAACGTTTTTGAGCAACTGGATAGCCCATCGTTGCCCGGTGAGCTATCTAGCCTTTTGTTCCAAAGAAATCAACTCTGTAGTCCGAAATTTTAACGCCCGTTTCGGCCTCTACCTGCGCAATTAGCTCAGCGGGCAGCTCAAGCTTAATGTCGATAATCTGGTTGGTGTCGGTGCAGTTGATGTGGCTATGCGAAGAACTAATATGACCGTACAGCCGGCCGTCAGATCGCTCGACGCATTCGATAATGCCCTGGTCGGATAGCGCCTCTAGGTTCTGGTATACAGAAGTATGGCCAATCTCTCGACCCAAGCGGTTTAGCCGGTCGTAGATATCCCTAGCCGACAAATGCTCTTGAATCTGCCAGAGCAACTCTAGAATATATCGCCGCTGACGACTCAGCCGCATCCCTAGTGACTGACACCGCTCAATCGCATCTTCTAAAGATTCAATAGGTGCAACAATATCAGATGATGTTTGCATAGCGAGAGACACAGTGTCTGAAGAAGAGTCTAAATCGTAGTCACTACTACTTTAGCTCGAACTCAAATTAATTGTCTATTTTGGCTGGACGATAGAATCTTCCGTACGGATAAAAGCTTCTTTTTGGGCTTTCTTTTATTTCTCTTTTCTCAGCGAGAATTTAGGGCCGTCCGCTGTCTCCGTCGAAGCAGCGACTTCAGCGGGTGTCGTTTCAATCGCTACTTCGGAAGTGGCCTCAGCGCCGAGTGGGGCTAGTAGCGGCAGCTGGTTTTGTGGGGCTACGGGTCGTTCTTCGACGATGGGCTGTTCGCGACTTTCAAGTGCAGGCTCGTGGAGTTGAGGCTCATGGCGTTGAGCTTCCTCAAGCAAATTATTCGTCTCGTCGGCGATCGCTTCATAGCGGTCATCCTGTTCACCCAAAGCAATCCTATCGTCTTCAAATACCAGGCTGTCGTCAAGTTCCGGCTTATCGCTGACTAAGGTGTTTGCTTCCTCGGCTTGCAACTCTTCAACCTGCGCCTTCTCAGCCTGTACCTTCTCAGATCCCACTTCCTCAGAACTTGCCGCTTCAAATCCTACCTCTTCAAACCCTACCGACGCATCGGATAGTTCAACGTCTGCTGGCTCAGCCGTAAAATCTGACTCAAGCGAGAAGTCTACAGCGGCAATAGGCATAGACTGACTCAACAGAGAACGCTTCATAGTCGCGTTAGCACTGATGATAGGTAGCTTATGAAGACCGTTAAGCTGTCCTAAGTTTTCATCCTTGTAGGCTCGAAAGGCTTGGTCAATGGCGGCCATGCGGCGTTCTTGATCGCGCTGAATGCTGTACGGGTTATTTCCTAGGCCCGGTGCGTCCCAATCTTGTCTTTCTGGGTCGAAGTACGCCTGAGTTCGCGCCCACACAATCGCGGCTTCGCCCGATTTACCTTGCTTATAGGCTTCTGCTAGCCGCTCTATGTAGCCGCCTCTATCTAGCGCTGCCAAAGGTGCCTGGTTCGCTAAATCTAGTCCGTTTAGCCGAACTTCTATCGACAGCGGTACGTTCCACTGCGCTGCTTTTTCCTTTAGCTGTAGCTCCTGATGCTGTAGCCGTCTTAGCTGCTTTTCGTCTGCCTCTTCTGGAGAAACCGCCTCGTGCTGATAGGAAAACGTCCCCAAATTCCACACGCCGTTACCCGGATCGGTATGGCCGTAGTAGGCCATCGTCTTTTGTCCATCCGATCTTCTTGTGCCTTCCGCGCTGCCAACTGTGCGGGCCACCAAAGAGTCAGAACCTCCTTCATAAATCCAATCTTCGAGGATATCTGCTTCAAGAATATTGGCTGCATTCAGTGCAGATTTGTCTTTCGGACTGTGGGCTAGCCGCTGCTGAAGCGACTTCACCACCTTGTCAGAATCTAACCGGGTTGGATGAGTCTCGGGAGTGGCGGCTAGCAGACTTTCAGCGGCGCGATCGAGCGTAAAGGCTGCGGCTATCGTGTCCACCTTCTCACTCTGCTGGCGACCGCTGGCAAAGGGCATGGCCAAGTCATCTTGCGCAAACCGCAAGGCCATGTCTTCACTTTTCGAGGGCGCTACCTCTATCGCTTCTAGTTTTGCTGCTTCTAGTTTTGCTGTTTCTAGTTTTGCAGCCTCTGATTCTTTGAGCGCTTTCGTGTCTATATCTGACGTATCTACATTTGACGTATCTACATCTGAAGACGATATGGGTGGCAGGCTTTCCTGATAGCGGACGAGAGACTCATTGGCCTGCTGTTCAGTTGGATGTGCAATTGGAAGCTCGAAGGTAACCGCGAGCTTGTCTTCTGCGCTAACCGATGTAGAGGCTAATAGCAAACTGAAAATAGAGAGGAGGGGCCAGCAAAATCTGAGCGATGCAGACAGGTAAGACATTGTAATAGTAGAGAAATTACGCTTGGTTAAATAAACAACAGTCTTTAGATAAATAGTTCTGCAGTACTATATTGACAGATTGGTTTGAAGTACCTGGTGCAGTTGTAAGGCGCTTTATAGGCGATCGCATTACTTCGCAATAGCTTTTTCCAAAATACCTCTCGCCGGTTCAACAATAATCCAGGTGCCGTCTGGCTGTTTGCGCAGCGTAGCAAAGCTGATGTAGCTTCCTTTCCCTAGCGCTCGACCTTCTCTTACTTCTCCATAAGAAACCTGACGAAGACCGCACAGCCGAAATAAGTAGGCCGGAATCTCGGGCGTAGAGTAAAAGTCGCAGCCTTTTAGCTCGCTTGGCTCTATTAGCCCATCGAAAGGCGCTTTGACTCGAACGCCTTTTTTTAATACCAGAGAAATGTCTCCCAAACTGCCCGAAACCAGGCTACCCGATATATCATCTCCGGGATTGAGCACCCACTGCTGCTTTAGCACAATCGATCTCGGCTGAGGGGCCAAGCGTCCTGCGCAGCTGCTCAGCATACTGCCTAGCGCGATCGCCCCTACACCCAAAAACAAGCGCTGCCATAAACCTGACAAGCGCACCCCCCAGCTAGGCCAAATCGCCATCGCCTTAATACTTAAACCGATATCCGGCATACTCGTCCTTTTCGTACAGAATCACTAGGGCCACACTGGGGTCAAAGGCGAGCGGATAGGCTTCTCTTTCGGCCTCTACGCCCGCTCGAATGCTAATGCTAGAGAGCTGACAATACGGCTCTTGAACAATTTGGCGGATGCGATTGATGCTGTCTCTTTCAGGCACTGCCAGCAGGGCTAAAAGCTGTTCTCTCGAAAGCTTAGCCGTTTCAACAATATCTGTCTCACAGCTCTCGCGAAGGTGACGAATTGCGCTATTTCTATCTGGGCTAGCAAACGCAAAAGAGTCGCTGATGAAGCTTTCAACCTGATGGGTGTCTAGCATTAGAGCAACCAGCGATACGACTAACCCAAAAGCAATCAGCGGCTTTATGTTTTGTATGCGGGCGGTGGATGTCATAGCAAATACTCTTCTATCAATATTCTGTCTATATATCGTGGGCTTATAGCTGTGGAACTCCTTTATCAAAGAGACTTTAAAAAGAACCGCTGACGAACAGCCCAAGGGCAGCTAGCGCTAACCGATACATCAACGTACTGTTAGAAGACTTGGCAATAAACAGCAGGTAGATGGCAGCGCAAAAGAGTCCAAGCGGCGCTATCCAGAGGATGGGCTGAAAAATAGGGAAGACAGCAATAACGGTCTTAATCGCTATTCGCGCCACAATCGCCGCTGCACTAAAACAAATGGCGCCGTCTGCAAGAGAGAACTCTTGATTGGTGGGATAGCGCTCAACGTGCTGCTCTGTCGCTAGCGCTTCTGAGAAGGGTCTTCTAGGTGCGCTAGGCATAGAGCGTAAACTAGCCTTCCACAGTTTGTTGAGGCCACTGAAGGCGTTGCCTAGCTGTTCTCGCATAGGCATTGAGCTAGGCGTTAAGCCGCCGTTCTCGCTTCGCCGCTGAGTGCGAGCGGCACCGCTGACTAGTCGGGCGTTCTGTGCGGGCCTTCTGGTTTCACCAATGGGCTGAGAAAACGGGACGACAGCGGGCAGGGCTGCCGAGTGGCGATTGCCCCGCAGCACGGCGGCATTCTCGATGGCTTCTTCTTCCGCGCGGCGCAGATTGATGCTGTAATCGTTCAGCGTGAAATGACCGCTGTTGTCTCTTTCGATAATAGGAACGTGAGAAGCCGCATAGCGATCGAAGAAACGGTTGATGATCTCTAGCTGAGGATGGTCGTGAATGCCCTGACGCGCGAATGCGATCGCGGCCTGCTGAGCCGTTCTTTTCAAGGCTAAAATGTCTTTGATCTGCTGCTGCGAGCGGTTGTTGATGTCCATAGCTCGCAGCTCTAGCCGATGGATTTCCTGAGTGATTAAGTCGTTTTCGTAAGCGGCTGGCTCTGTGACAAAAGGCTGGCGCGGCGCATCGTTAGAGATTTCCGAAGAGATTTCAGCAGCATGGCTTTCTTGATGCGATCGCTCTTGAAGCGTACCAATTGCCCTGGCAACTGAAAAAGCCGCCGCTTGCGATGGGTAAAGCTGAGCCGATTCGACATTGAACGCAAGCTGCTCGCTGGTCTGCGCGGCCCTAGGTGCGCCTCTCTCGTGCAGGCTCCTATTGTGAATAGCGCTACCTTGAGGCGATCTATTCTGCGGCTGCTTACTATAAGCGTTTTTAACTTCTTTCTGAGCAGGCAAGAAGGGATCGTAGCTGTCTCCTCTAGTCTGCTCAACGCTCAGCTTCTTCAGCTTTTCTTTGACTACAGCGTATTTTTCCATTGCAGTATGTTTTGCCTCCCAAAACACTATCTCCAAACCATCATCTAAAGAGCAATGGAAGATAAGCGCCTCTCACTGCTTGGTACAAGTGTACTATATTTGTACTAGATTGCAAGCTTTTATTTTTGAGAGTGTCTGGTGTTTGCTGAATTCCTTTGGTACTCGTGCTTTCAAAGAACTTCTGGAGGGATATTCGCGTTCTTTTAAGCACCTATTTTTCGCATTTGTACTAATACTTGCACTCACGGTATGAGACTAATGTACTAGTTATTGACGGCGAACGTACTATTTCCCCAACGAGCATTCGACGAGTATTTGACGAGCATTCAATGAGCCATAGAGTCTTTGGGCAAATCAATCTGTCTCAATGCTTTTTTGACCTAGCAGCTCACCTTGGGAAATCTAGGTGTAAAGGCTGGCGATCGCCCGTCCTGAATGAAGCCGCTTGAGCATAAATGGCAGGTGAAATCTATCTAATGGCCTATCTTCCGATGGTTTATCTACAGAGACCTGCCTGTATAGAACCTGTATAGAATATGGCGTAAGGTCACTAGCTTAGGTCTTATACTAATTCTCTGTCATGCCTGATGCCTGCAACATGCCAAGGGGCTGACCCAAATTTTTGCACCCATTCCTTAACAGTTATAAAAAACGAGCCTGTTTCAATGGTTAAAGCTGATCGACGCTTATCCCAGCGTATCGCCAAACTATTAGACAACCCTGCGCCCCGTTCTCGCCCCGGTCGCAAGGTTAGCCGCGTTCATCACAACATTGAGGCCGACAACCCTTTCTATCACACGGCGATGGCGGTTCTGCTAGCAGGACAGGTAATGCACCGGCTGCTGCAAGGGCGTATTGGCCAGCGGCAGATTATGGATCATCTGATGTGCGCGGGGCCACGCTGTCTGGCCCCGGCGATTATGACTAATATCTGTGCGGGCATTATCTTTGCTACCCAGTCGGCTAGAGAGATGTCCCGGTTTGGCTCTATCAGCTCTTTGGGAAGCGTATTCGCGGCTGCCTACTGCCGAGAGCTAGCGCCGCTGCTGACGGCCGGTGTACTCGCTTGCCAGGTCGGTTCGGCGTTTGCCGCCGAAATTGCTGCTATGAAGCTCACTCAGCAGATAGATGCGCTGAAGATGCTGCGCACTGACCCTATTGATTATTTGGTGATGCCTAGGGTGATTGCCTGTGCCATTATGCTGCCAATCCTCACCATTTTAGGGCTGTGTTTTGGCGTGGCGGGTGGCGGCCTTATCACCACCACCGTCTACGATTTGTCGATGACTAGCTTTTTAGACGGTCTGCGGAGCAATTTGCAGGTGGCCGACGTGCTGAGGATTCTCGCTAAGGCTGTCGTTTTTGGTGGGGTGATTGCGATCGCAAGCTGTAGTCGAGGGCTAACAGCAGCAAGGCACGGTCGAGGCGTTGGCGAGTCGGCAACCGCCGCCGTGGTCACCGCCTGGGTAGGACTGTTTACGATCGATCTTTTTCTCTCTGGCCTGGTGCTGTTTAGAATGCTGCATTAGGAAATACTGCACGACAGATGCCGCACGACAGAAAATCTAACTATCGTGAAAGACCTATCGCGAAAGACCTATCGTGAAAGAATCAAACTATCACGGCTCTTTCACCTCACCGTCACACAAAAGTCACATCGACCTAGCACTATGTTAATCAGGAGTGATTAGTTCGCTTCCTCACACCACCCAAACCGATACTGCTCAACGACGAATGATCGTCTCCAGCGGTGTCGGTTTTTTTTACATTTAGACAATTACATTTAGACAATTAGGTTTGGGCAATTGGGTTTAGGCAATTCGGTGCTCGGCTATGCACTAGCCGTATTCACTCGGCTCTCAAACTGCTGATTGTAAAACTGAGCATATCTACCTTTTTGAGCTAGCAGCGCCTCATGCGTTCCAGACTCTAAGATCTGACCTTTTTCTAAAAATAGAATGCGATCTGCCTGGCGCACGGTGCTCAACCGGTGAGCAATGATGAACACCGTGCGGTTTTGCATGGCCCGTTCTAGCGCCTCTTGTACGAGCGCTTCCGACTCGGGGTCTAAGGCGCTGGTGGCCTCATCTAAAATCAAAATTCGCGGGTTCAGCAAGATGGCACGAGCGATCGCAATTCTCTGCCTTTGCCCACCCGAAAAATTCGTCCCGCGCTCTCCCACCCAGGTGTGATACCCCTGCGAAAACTGGCTGATAAATTCATGCGCATTCGCTACCTTGGCCGCTGCCTCAATCGCCGCATAGTCCAGCTCCGTTTGGCCATAGGCAATATTCTGTGCCACCGTTCCCGAAAACAGCGTCGTCTCCTGCGGCACCGTTCCAATCTGATGGCGCAAGCTGCGAATCGTCACTTGCTTAATATCAATGCCATCCACTAGCACCTTGCCCACCTGCGGATCGTAAAAGCGAGTGAGCAAATTCACAATCGTGGTTTTGCCCGCGCCCGAAGGCCCGACTAGCGCCACTACTTCACCAGGGCTTACCTGTAGATTCAAATTGCTTAGAACAATGCTTTCTTCCTTAGAGCGGCCATCTGAATCACCTGGTAGAGCGTTCTGGAAGTCCGAGCGGTAGCTAAAGCTAACGTTGCAATAATCTACTTTGCCAACGATAGGCGGCAGCGGTTTTGCCTCCGGACGTTCTATTAACGTTGGCTGCAGGTTCATTAGCTCAAATACGCGTTCAGCCGAAGCTTCTGTCTGTTTGTAGAGATTGTATTGCTGTGTGGCTAAATCAATTGGGTTGATGAGAATTGCAATAATCGTGAGAAAGGTCACAAATTCTTTGGCTTCTAAGTTGCCAATAGAAATTTGCCATGCACCCACCAAAAACAGCAGCATCACGCTCAGCGCTTCAAAAAATCCTAGCACCGGATACTGCACCGCCGTTATGTGCTCGGTTCTGTACTTCGCGTCTCGATTCTGCTTAGCCCGCTCAGAAAACCGCTTCACTTCGTAATCTTGGGCGGCAAATGCCTGCACAATTCGAATGCTGCCAAAGACTTCTGTGAGTAGAGAAGATAGCCCGGAAATCTCTGTCTGGTTACGCCGAGAGAGTACGAGCTGCCGCTGCCCGAAGAAGCTAATCAGCAGTGCCATCAGCGGTGCCACAATCAGGCCGGTAACCGATAGCTGCCAATTGAGGTAAAAGATATAGCCGGTTAGAACAACAATCTGTAGGAGGCAAGAGATAAATTGTTGAGACAGTTTGGTAACGACTTCACCGAGCTTGTCAATATCTTCTGTGAGGCGATAAGTGAGGTCTCCGGTTTGCGATCGCGCAAAGTAATCAACGTTTAGCCGGTGCAAGTTAGCATACGTTTTTTCACGAATAGCCAGCGCCACATTCTGAGAAGCGCTAATCGCACTTACCCGCGCCAGGTACATAAAAATGTTTTGAAAGGTAAAGTCTACAACCGCTAAGCCCAACCAATAGGCCGTTTGTCCAACATCTCCTTCCCCAATCGCGCCAGAGGCTTGTCCGGCCAAATATGGCAAAACCGGAACGGTGGCCACATATCCCAACACAAACAAAAACGTCCGTAAGAACAACGGCCACTCTGCTCTTAAAAAAGGTCGTAGATAGCGATAGCTAGACTGTTGTTTTACCGATTTTTTCACACCCACTACCCTACACTCGCAGCCGAAGATTCATTCTGCTTCACCGCCATCGCGCGATCCATATTCGACAAAATCATATTTGCAATTCGCGCTGCTGCCCCAAACGGCCCAAACCGCTGCTGCCCATTCTCCACGCAAGCCTGCAAATACTTCGTATCCTCAATCGTTCTCACCACACACTCCGCCGCCTCTTTTAATATCTCCGGCGTCGCCGCCTGTTCCCCAATCGTCTGTACCGACAGACCCAGCAATCGATCCTGCGCTTCTGCAAACGCGTAGGTAAACTGCGGCCCTTCCCCCGCAATCTGCACAATCGGCTTGCCAATCGCCATCGCCTGATCCACCGCTAGCCCTGCCATGCCTACCACCAAGGTCGTTCGACAGGCAATATCGTTAAACGCGTCGCTATAGCAAAGAATCTCCACCGGCTTTGGATAATAATCATCGCCACCGTAGCTCAAGCGCACCCACGCCTCGCGGCCTTCAGCCTCGTGCTGTTCGCAGCGCCAGCCGCAGTCTTCAGCTATCTTCGCTACCTCTGCCATCACGCTAGGCACCAGCGCCGCTCGAAACTTCACCGCCGGATTAAGCTGCGCCGCTTCCATCGCCAAATGCATTTCTAGCTTAAAGTTGCGCACCGCCTCCGCCGTTCGCGACCCTGGCAGCAGCGCCACCATCTTCTCGCCCTCTGCTAGCTGAATATCCTTGCCCGCAGGCTTCAACCGATCGAGCGATGGAATGCCGCCAAACTGAACTTTCGTCAATCCCTGCTTGCGCAAATCTTCAGCGGTATAAGCATCTCTGGTCGCTACTGCTAAGCAGCGCTCAGACTTCAAAATCTGCCATAGAATCAAATCCATGTTCAGTTTGCCTTCGTACATCGCCGACAGTGGCGAGATAAAAGACACGAACGGCTTACCGCTCAGCAGCGCAAATGACTGCCCAACCGTGTCTCCGGTTGCCGCTACAAAATCCACGTCCGCCTCAGAAACATATGCCTTCATCGCCTGGTACTGTTTCCAGGTCATCGTCAGCAGTCCGGCGCGAATATCGTCAATCAGCCGGAGCCGATTCATATAGGTAAACCCACCCGACGGCAGCGTATAGGTTGGCCCAACAATTGGCACATCTATTTTGCGGTAGGCGTTACCTTCACCCACAATCGGCAGCGCCGAAATCTCTAGCTCTGGCCGAATCGCTCGCAGTGTCCGGATAATGTGGGAGGAATGGTTGTCTTCACCATGGCCGTTGCTAATGTATAGAAGCCGCTGAGAAACCTTGGAAGACATACGCGGATTGGGGCACCGGGCCACAGATGATGAATGGACTTGCAGACAAATGGATCTGCAAGGAAGTGAATGTCGAATATATCGTACACCTCTCGCGGTGTGACCCGGCGCGCCCCGGCTTCGACAACTGATACATCGGGACTTGCCAATTTCAATATAAGTGCGTAATTTGAGGGACACGATTCAACGGATTTCAACTCTCATGGCCTTCTCCTCAATTCGTCGCTGCTCAGCAGGTGCGCTTAGTGTTTTGCTCACGGCGCTATCCTTGCCTTTTGGTCAATCGAGCGCGGTCGCCCAAACGGCATCGGTTACTCCAGATGAAACCGTCGAATGTGAGCTGCTAATTGTAGGGGGTGGACTTTCTGGTACGGCAACAGCCTACGAAAGCTTATTGTCTGGCCGCACAGTTTGTATGACTGAGCTAACCGATTGGGTCGGCGGTCAGATTTCCTCTCAGGGCACCTCGGCGCTAGATGAAGCTAAACGTCAGCGCGAGCTGTTGTTTTATTCCAGGGGATATAAGGAGCTGCGCAGCCGAATTGAAAAGTTCTACGGCGAGCAAAATCCGGGCGGCTGCTGGGTGAGCGTTTCTTGCTTTCTTCCTCGCGATGCGAATACTATTTTGAGCCGCGAGCTAAAAGACGCTGCCCGTCGCGGCGGCGGTAAGCTCAAGTGGTTTCCCTCTACGGCGATTAAAGAGATTGAGCTGAGCGCTGATGGTCGACAGATTGAAAGTGCGATCGCAATTCAACATGCACCTAAACCCGGCGCTCCCCCTCTCAACACCTTTCCGCTCTCCGAAACCTTTTACGACAGCTACAGCTACGAAGACTCAAACGTCACCACCAAAGAAGTTATCCAGTTTGTCCCCCCTGCTAAAAGCAACGGTGGCCCTGCCGACTGGTATGTCGTAGAAGCAACAGAAACCGGAGAAGTCATTGCGCTAGCAGGCGTCCCTTACCGGCTCGGACTAGATCCCAAATCGCCGCTTAACCCCTCTTCTCCCACCGAAACTGGTGATCCTTACTGCGTCCAAGGCTTCACCTACACCTTTGGCATGGAGCGCACTGCCGAACCTCAGCCCCAGCCAGAACCCGCCTTCTACCAGCAGTACGCCCCCTACTTTAGCTACGAACGCCCCCGCGACAATAAAGACTATTTCGATTACGTCTTTACCTACCGCCGCATCGCCGCCCCCGACCCCAGGCCCAACGATAAAAAAGAGTTTGGCGTCTCTGCCGTCGCGCCCGGCGATATCTCCATGCAAAACTGGACGTGGGGCAACGACTACCGACCCGGCACATCTGCCGATAACCTGGTGCTCAGCGCGCCTCAGCTTGCAGAAACCGGTCAACTTTCCCCCGGTGGCTGGTTCGGTGGCCTGCGCGTAGAAGCGCTCAGAAAAGGTGAAGAGAACGCCTATAGCTACTACCACTGGCTCACCGCTGGCAACACAGACTCCCAGCTTGGCCCCGGCACTAAAGAACCCAATCCTAATCACGTCTTTGTCTCTGGCCTAGATGCCCCTATGGGCACCGCCCACGGCCTTTCCAAATTTCCCTACATCCGCGAAGCTAGACGCATTGTCGGTCGGCCTAGCTATGGCTATCCCGAAGGCTTTATGGTTAATGAAATCGATATTTCTCGCGCCGACTACCGCGACGAATATTACCAAACTTCTCTTGGCTCGCAGCGCTACCTTCAGCTGTGGCGCAACCTTGCCGGATTAGAAACCATATCCGCTATCGAAAACAACGTGCCTGCTGCCGATATCACGCGCCGCACCCGCTCGACCATCTATCCAGATGCTGTCGGCATCGCCCAGTACGCTATCGACTTTCACCCTTGCCTCACGCAGTCTCCTCCCGAGACCCCTGGCAACACAGAATATATGAACATCCGCAAAGCCCACGGCCAAGCCTACCCCGGCCAGATTCCGCTGCGGGCCATGATTCCTCAAAACATCGACAACCTGCTGATTGCGGGTAAAACTATTGCCACTAGCAACATTGCTGCCGCCGCCTACCGCGTCCACTCTTTCGAATGGTCAGCTGGGGCAGCCGCAGGCACTACTATCGACTTTGTTCTAGACAACCAAATTCTCCCCTACGAACTCGTAGACAACCTTCCCTCTAGAGAGCCTCAGCTAGAACAACTTCAGCGCCGCCTCAACGACAGCGGTAATCCTACCGCTTTCCCCGACACCTCCATCTTCAACCTCGACTGGGAGGCTTGGAGAGTTTGGTAACACCAAACCTCCAGTTCCAGCATTCTGGAAGTCCCCTTTGAAGATAATCAGTAGCTCTCTTCTCCGGTGGAATGGCCGTCTTGACTGTCCTCTTCTCATCTTCTATCTACCAGGGATTTGCAATATCTACCAGGGATTCCCAATCATCGTAAAGGCCGACCAAAAGAACGGGTGCGAGAAATCCCAGCGCCCGCTTTGGGCCAGGCTAGGCAGCGTCGCGATCGCCTTTCCGCTGGCACCATAAATCACCCCATCTTCGATTCCTACCTCACCGCGAAGCATACTAATTTGCGCCTGACGCAGCGCCTCTGTCTTCACCGGGGCCTGCTTTAGCTGCCCATAAAACTGAGCCATAAAACCCAGCGTTCCTTCATCATTCACCGGCCAGAGGCTAGCCATCGCCGACTGCGAACCCGAGGTTACCGCAAACCCAGCAAATCCATATTCGGAAGCGCGATCGCCCAAAGCCGTATTGCAAGCGCTCAAAATAATCAAGCTCACGTTCGACTCGTCTAGCCCCAGCTGGCCAATCTCGTTTAGCGCCAGCTTCTCGTCCCATAGCTGAATATACGACTTGTCCAAGTCACCTGGCTCAAAGGAGGCATGAGTTGCCAGATGCACAACGCCGTAATCTTGACCCTTAATCTGCGTCTGCAGGTTCTCTAGCACGAAGTCTTCGTTTAAAAAAGCGTCCCCTTCCCAAAGCTCCTGCGTGATGATGCCGACTTCTGCATCCACGGCTGGCAAATCGGGCTGATCCTCAAATTGGGAGGCTCCCATCGCGAGCACCCTGGCCGATCTAACGTCAGTCTCCGCTTCGCTCCCCGCTTTAAACTCAGTTAGGCTGTAGGTTGGCAGCAGTCCCAAGCTGTAGTTTTCAACTAAATATTGATCGCCATCGTGTAGAGCCGCTAACGGTAGCGTTCGCAATCCGGCGTCCATCACAAATCCAATGCTGTCTACTTGCTGATTGTTTAGCTCTTTAGCAATGGGTTGAACGATCCAGTTGTACAGCTGCTGTGCGGGTGCTAAATACTGTCTTGGCGTTGAAAATTGACTGGTAACTTGCAGCCGCAGCTCCCGGCTCGCTTCCTCAACCTGTCTTCTGGTAACGCCCCACTGCCGTTTGCGAATGGGTTCTCCCATTGGATTAATCAGCATCACCTCAAGCTGATCTTCAAGCTCAGACGCTCGATTGCTTTCCGAAGAGAACGCGGAGGCTGAGGCGGCATCGGGCACAAAGTATACGTACAATAGCGCGGGCGTTGTTCCAGTTGTTTGCTTCACCGCTTCGAGCGTTTCTTGCATTTCCGAAAGCGTTAGTGCCTGTCCGCTGCCACCCTCAGACAAGCTAAGATAGTCTTCAAAATTCTCTCCTATCCCGCTCTCAAGGTTGCGTAGAACATCTCGACTACTGCTGCTGCTGTTGCTAGCCGCAATCTCCGGCGCTGAGGATTGCTCTGGCAGTGGCTCTACAATCTTGAGGGGCGCTACCGGCGTTCTCGGCTCGGCTAACTGATAGCCTCTATCCACAATTGTGATATTGCCCTGACTCAGCCCGTTAGGGACGTCTCCCGATACAATCTCAATCGCTGCTCTAATGCTGCCAGCTGCGCCGTTTTGACTAGATTGCCCAACAATAAACGGTTTCTCCGGTCGGCTCTCATTTCCGTAAAAAATGTCAATTGTTCTATTCTCTATCCCAGCCGCTGACAGGCTAGTCCGCGTCCCTGGTAGATAACCCGTTGCCGTAAAGTCTTGATCCGTTTCAATTCTAACGAAGCCAGCGTTAGTCGAGCGCCCGCCCCCACCGGTTGTATCAATAAACTCAACCTCAATATTTTCTGGTGACTTAAGCGTGACGCTTCCAGAAGACGCGTCGGCTATAGCCGCTTCTAAAGAGCTGCTAGTCGTAATCCCAGATGCAGTAATCCCACCCAAAGTGCTAGAGATATTAATGCTGCTGGCTCCACCATCTGTTCTAATATCTCCAACAGCAATATCTTTTTGAGCGCTAAGGCGAATTCCATTGCCAGGCTGCTGCCCTCTAGTGGCGATCGCCCCATCAACCAAAATCCCCCCAGTCTTACTGGCGATATCAACGCCTTGGCCTGCTGCTATAACAGACTCTGCGGCAATATCTTCTAACGCTATCAAAGAGACGCGATCGCGACTATCCACTGCGTTAGCCATAATGCGATCGCCCTCTACCAAAATCGGGCCATCCGCCGAGAGCCGATAACCCCCCGTATCTACGTCCCCTCTCGATTGCAGCGTAACACCTGTACCTAGTCTCACATCGCTCTTAAACAGCAAGCTGCTGGTCAGCGTCTTATCGCCAATAATCACCTGGCTAAAGCTGTCTTGAATAGCGGCAATCTCTCCGCTAGTAATACTCAGCGCAGCTCCCCTACTGTCTGTTCCCCCAAGTTCAATGCCAACGTTAGCAGTGCGAGAAACAATGGTAAGCGTTCCCAATCCAGCAATTGTTGCGCCTACTAAATCGTCATTTTCGTTATGGCCAATATTAATATCGTCGCCCAACAAAATCAGATCGCTATTGCCGCTATTGATAGAGCCTGTGATCTGAGAATTGGGCCGCGTAAACATAACGCTGTGTACACCGCCAGTCGTATCGTTCTCTAAGTTTTGAATCTGTCTAAATTTAGAGATTACGGTGCCATCTGGCCCTTCGAGTCTACCCGCATTCTCTCCTTCACCCAGTCGCCAGTTAGCATTCTCAATCTTCGATGTGATGCGGTTTTGAGCATTCCTATCGCTGCTGCCGCCTACTATCTCTCCCGTGATCAAACCGTTATTTTCAAAGGTAAAAGTATCGTTACCGCCTTTGCCCAACAGTCGATTGAAGTTCGTAAAAGATAAGCTGCCAACAAGGCCGCTATCGACACCCGAAATTGTCCAACGGCTGCCGCTATCTCGTCCGCTTAGCGTGTTGTTATAATCACTGCCGATAAGTCTTTCTATCTCTGAGAATCGATCTGTTATACCTGTTGCTATGCCAGCTTCAAGATCTACAAATACGGGGCTGTTAATGCTGCTGTAGCTGATGGTATCAATTCCGCTGCTCCCTGAGATTGCTTTAACAGAACCATTCTGAGATATTTCAAAGATATTATCGTCTGCATTTCCTGCTATTTGTTCAAAGTTTCTAAAGGTCACGCTAGGCGCAGCCGCAGAATTCTCAGATGCCGCCTCAAAGCTTAATAAGCCGCCATTAGCCTGATTGACTGTCCATCTATTCGTGTTACCTGTAGGAGGCGCACTTAGAACAAACCTATCATCTCCCCCAAGACCGTCGATTGTTCTAAAGTTAGAGAAAAAGAGATTGTTGATTCCTCCTGTGCGATCGCCCGTAATCTCAAAGACATCATCACCAGCCGTGCCGCTGATAACGCCATCGCCGCCATTCCCCACAAAATTTTCAATCTCATCAAACTTTGCTAATCCGGTGGCCTGAAAGGTTTCTAACGTAACCTCTACTGCCGAGCCATATTGGCTGTAGTCCAGCGTATCAAACCCTAAATCGCCCTTTATCTCCTCAATATCAGAGAAGTTAAGGCTTTGGTTAACGTTACCGGCTCCAAACTCTGTAATTTCAAAGGTATCGTCACCGCTAGTGCCTCGGATGCTGTCATTACTAGCGCCGCTGCCTATAACACTTTCAATCTCAGAGAATGCAGATAGCCCGCTCGCCCGCGCAGTCTCTAAATCAACTTCAACTGCGGTGCTGTAACGACTATAGTCGAGCGTGTCTAAGCCGCTACCGCCAGCTACTTTCTCAATGCTAGAAAAACGCAGAGTGTTGCTATTGTTATCGATGTTAACGCTTCCAGCTCCTAGGGCTTCTATCTTAAAGCGGTCACTGCCAGCGGAGCCTATAACCCGATCGTCTTCGCTTCCTCCCACAACAGTCTCTATGTCGCTAAATTCTGCTATCCCTGTAGCGCTGTTGTTCAAAAAGCTGATTTCAACCGGTGTGCGGTAGCTGCTATAGCTCAAAGTATCAGAACCTTTGTTGCCAGAAATTTTCTCAACGCTAAAAAAGTCAATATCGCCGTTAATATTGCCTTCACCTGCTCCCAAAATATTAAAAGTATCGTCGCCGTCAGCGCCTATAAGTTTGTCTATATCACTGCTGCCAATAATGCTTTCAATGTTGCTAAATGCCGATAGTCCGGTGGCCGTATTCATTCCTGCTAGATTAAATTCCACCGCGCTGCCATAGATGCTGTAGTCGAGCGTGTCTTGCCCCTGTTCGCCCGCTATCGATTCAATCTCAAAGAATGTTATCCCGGCAACTTCGCCAGTGCGATCGCCCGTAATCTTAAAAACATCATCGCCGCTCGTACCCCTTATCGAGTCGGCTTTGCTACTTCCTATAAAGGTTGAGATATCTGCAAAACTCGGTAATCCCGTTGCGCTAGAGCTAGACAGCGCCACCTCAATAGCCGATCCATAGCCGCTGTAATCTAGCGTATTATCTCCACTGCCTCCCGACAAACTGCCGCTGATCGTGCCGCTATCAATAAAGGCAAAGCTGTCATCGTTATTGCTTCCTACTAGCGTACCGACGTTCTGAAACTGGACGTTATCAACGCTGCCGCGATCGCTTCCATCAATTGTCCAACGGCTACTCGTACCCAAAGGCAGCTCGCTCAGGCTCAGCGTATTGTTTCCGCCTGCGCCCTCTACCGCGGCAAACTGCGAAAAGGTGAAACCGTTAATGCTGCCGCTGCGATCGCCCGTAATCTTAAACTCATCATTGCCACTAAAGCCGCGAATAGAGCTGCCTGCCTGGTTATTACCGATAAAGTCTTCTATATCAGAGAAGATCTGAACTGCTGTCGATCGCGCGGTTCCTAAATCAACTTCAACAGGCCCGCTAAATTCTGCATAGCTCAGCGTGTCAATGTCTGCGCCACCGCCGATTTCTCCTGTCAGGCTACCGGCATCCTCAACGATAAATTTGTCTTTTCTATCTCCTCCTATCAGGCTGCTAAATCCTTCAAACTCGACTCGGCCAGTCTCGTTATCAACCGATCCAGAATTAGTCCCTAAGATTCTCCAACTGCTATCAGCATCAATGCCAGTTAGCCTATTAATCTGTCCTACATTGTTTGGTGCTAGCACCTTTAAGCCGGAAAGCCCTGATAGCGATAGATTCAAGCCAACCGTAAAATCTCTGTAATCAAGAACATTAGCGCCCTCGCCGCCGCTGATTTCTCCAAAGCGGCTGATATTAACGCCTGGGGTGATCTTAAAGATATCGTCGCCATTTCCTGCCCGAATATTCGCTGAATCAAGCAGCCTCGTACTCGCATCACCACTACCTATAATATTGACCAGATTTTGACCTTTAATTTCGTAGGTCGTGCTCTCATTCGCGCCAATTAAGGTCTGGGCCCCTTCAATGTTAATAGGTACTCTGCTAGAGCTGCTGGCCGAGGTCACGCTAGAATTTAGCTGTACAGTTCCTGTACTTCCTTTTCCAATAAAAAGGCCCGTAGCATTACGATCAATCGCCGCTATCTCTGCATCGGTGATGCTAAGGGCTAAGCCGCTGTTGCTACTGCTGCCTATATCAATATTGCGAGACGTATCGAGAGCGGCAACATTAACTGAGGCCCCTCTTACCGAATCCGCCCCATCTCCAAACCGAACGATGTCTCCCGTTAACAAAACGCGATTACTGTTACCGTAAACCCTCTCTCCAGAGTCTACCGATAGACTGCTTAACCCACCTTCCACATCTACAGTTCTGGCTTTAAGCTCAATGAGTCCGGCTTCAGCAGAATTACTATCTGCCACGGAGTCTGTTGTAATTGCTCCTGTTGAAAGGTCTCTACTAGCTACAAGGCTAACCGCTCCGCCATTGCCTGAAATATCTCCTAATGTGGTCGATGATGTGTCAATCAGTCCGGTCGAAATATCTACGCCTGCTGTTATCGTTACGCTGCCACTGTTGCCTGCGTTACCTTCTCCATCATTGCTACGTCCTGTTTTTGCCGATGTAGCGATGTCTTCGACAAAGATATTACCTAATCTGGCTGCTATCTCAACGACACCTCCGCTCTGCTCGTACCAGTCAGAACCAGTTCTCTGTTCTGTCCCGGCTACAGTTCGTGCATTGATGCTGCCAGCAATCACAATATCTCCAGAATCCGCTTTTAGCGAAACACTTCCACCCTCTCCAGACGTATATTCAACGGCTGTAGAAGATGAGTCTAAAACATTTCCCATACCAAGCGATGACCCTACAAAAATGCCCTCACTAGCCTTTATATCGATAGAACCACCCGATCTAGACTCGTGATCTTCTGCGAATGAATAGGTTTTGATAGCGTTGTTAACAACAACATTACCGCCTAGTGCTTCTAGCGTGACATTTCCACCGTTTCCAGCATGGCTACTGTCTGTCTTGCCGTAGGTCAAAATCTCTGTTGCATTGATTCCTAACGTACTTCTTAGTTCTACGCTTCCTCCCGAAACCTCACTTGCTCTGCCGTGTAGATCTTCCTTCGTCGTGCTGGTGTCGATAGTTCCTACGGTAATGCCCGCTCCAGAGATAACCACGTTGCCTCTTTCTGCTCGAATCGAATTGTTCAATTCCATCTGGAATGCACCTGCGCCGACTCCATCAGAATTTGCCTTAAAAGTAACCGATCGATCTGGGTCTAAGCGTAGCTCTCCATCTGATAAAGACCGTATTGTAAAGTCGTTAGTCGCTTCTAATGCGACATTCGCTTGGCGCGAGAGGCTTTCCACATAGCTGCTAGAAAAATAGCTTGTTGTCCCGTCGTCTGGCGGTATTGGAAGCTCGTCTGTAACGACCAAATTTTCAGGATCTAGTAAGACAGTTCCAAGGCTGCCTCGAGATGCCGTTAAGTCTACTTCTCCTGCTGCTATCAAAAGGGCCTTACCAGATACTTCCGCAAACCCTCCATCCCCCGCTAGCGCACCGCCTCTCGCATTAATAGCGCCGTAAAATTGCGTGGTATTGTCTGCCCAAATAATAGTCCTGCCCCCATTGCCCGTTTCAATCGCATTGGCTGATATCACGGAGTTTTTGTCAATCAGGGTGTGCGTAGCATTCGCAACCGTGCCATTTCCCTGGTAGTCGCCGCCTATTCTGACTAACCCACCGCTGTTTGTTCCAGAAGCATCGAGGGTTGCGCTGATCGAACTGACGCGATCGCCCAATACATTAATATCTCCGCCAGTTTCTCCAACTGTAGATAGGCTCCCGGAGGCGATCGCACTTCCGCCGCTCTCATCTATCGCCCCACTGCCTAATCGAACCGTTCCATCCGGTGCTACAACCAGCGCTGTCGCATCATCCAATCCGCTTCCTGTCAGCATTGATCCAATGCTCTGAGCCGTAATCGCGCTAGAAGGATTGTTCGATTCTGCGGCTTCTACTTCTAAAGAAAGAAGCTGGTTATCTTGACGAATGCGAACTAGGCTTTTGCCCGCGACTGCCGCGACTGTCACAGTGCCTTCAGGTGCGCTCAAGCTGCCAGTATTAACAACGGTTCCGCCAATTAGCTCAATGGCTTCTCCTGTGTTAACGCTCAAGTCGCCCAAATTAACGACCGCGCCTGCTCGCTCATGGTCAAACCGAAAACCGGTAGGCGTACCCGTTAGCTGCTTGTAGTCAACGGTTTCTATGTAGTCAGCAGTTTCTAAGCTAAACTGCCCAGTCTCAAAGCCCACCCCAGTTGCTGTTGTTGCCGCAAATCCGCCCGAAAGATTGAGATGGGCATTTGGCCCTATCAACACACCAGCCGGATTCATTAGATATAAGTTTGCATGGCTGCCACTTATTTGAAGCGCACCATCAATTGTGGAAGCTTTGCCTCCTCTTACGCTCCCAATGACGTTCTGTACGCTGGGGATAGTTTCAAAGTTAGCGGTCTGTTCTGCTGATAGGTCGAACTGCTCAAAGCTGTGAAAGAGGTTAGCCTCATCGTTAGAAAGCTGGCCCCCTGTAATATCGAATCGATTGTCTTCTGCTTCAACGGCTGTAGCGGTTTCGTCGCCTGCCGAAACGATTTGGGCAGATGCTTTCGTTGCGGTTATAGCAAGACCTAAAAGGGGCAATAGGGTTAAATATGCTTTGGGATATGTCGAAAGAAATCCCTTGTCTGCACGGATGCCGCTCACGCTTCTAACCTGTTAAATAGCAACACTTAGGCTTAGGTAAAAACGCTAAGAATGTGTAAGGTTAGGATTCCCAGAGGGCTGTTCTGAGCTTGTTTGAGCTACCAGGGATTTCCGATCATGGTGAAGGCAGACCAGTAAAAGGGATGCGAGAAGTCCCATCGTCCGCTCTCAGCGAGATCGGGCAATTGGGCAATCTCGTTATCATTTGGCCCATATATCAGCCCGTCGCTGATGCCTACGTTGCCGCGAATTAGGCTCACTTGGGCTTGCTGTAGCGCCTCGGCCCTAACCGAAGATTGCTTGAGTTCTTTATAAAACTGAGACATAAATCCTAGCGTTCCCTCGTCGCTGACAGGCCATAAGCTAGCAAGCGCTGAGGGAGATCCAGCGGTAACCGCAAAACCAGCAAAACCGTATTCTGATGTGCGATCGCCTAGCGCGGTATTGCAGGCGCTCAAAATAATCAAACTAATATCGGAATTATTTAGTCCTAGTTCTTTCACATTGTTTAAAGAGAGCTTATCGTCCCACATTTGAATGTAAGAGTTCTCTAGGTTGCCGGCTTCAAAAGAGGCGTGAGTCGCTAGATGAATAATCCCATATTCTTTTTGTTTGATTTGATTCTTTAAGTTCTCCAATACGAAGTCTTCGTTTAAAAAAGCGTCTCCTTGCCACAGCTGCTGGGTAATCAAAGCAATTTCAGCATCTACCGCAGGTAGCGCTGGCTGATTTTGAAACTCAGAAGCCCCCATTGCAAGAACTTGCGTACGGGAAAAATCTGTTCTATTTGCACCTGTTCTTTCAAATTCAGTCAGGCTAAAGCTGGGTAACAGCCCTACACTGTAGTCTTCTACTAGGTAACGGTCGCCGTTATGCAGCGCAGCAATAGGCAGCGTACGGAGTCCGTCATCCATCACGAATCCTAAGCTTTCGACGCTTTGCGCTATAAGATCGCGCTCAATGGGTTTAATTAGCCAATTGTAGAGCTGCTGTGCGGGTTCTAGATACTGACGCGCCGTAGAAAACTGACTGGTTGCCTGCTGCCGCAGGTTTTGGCCTGTAGCCGCAACTTGTTCTCTGGTAATTCCCCATTGTCTTTGGCGAATAGGGTCACTTCCTGGCGTAATCAGCATTATCTCTAGCTGATCGTCGAGTTGAGCTATGCGATCGCTCCCGGTAATGATCGCACTCTGCGACTTCGCATCTGGGACAAAGTACGCGTATATCAGCGCTGGCGTTATGCCGGTTTCTCTCTCAACGTCTCGCAGCCTTTTTTGTACGCTATCAACGGTTTCAGGCTGACTATCCGAGTCAGACAAACCTAAATAACCTCTAAAGCTTTGGCCAATTCCGGCTTCTACCTGGCTAAAGACGCTGGCCGTAGCTTCTGCCTCGTTTGCTCTATCTTGGGTTATGTACGATAGGCTCGCTCTACTAGACGTTGATTCTGACGCTTGATCGGCGCTTGCTATTGCAGAGCGCCAAGTCTGGCTGTTGCTTTCTGAAAACTCAGGTTCTACAGGTGGCTTAGGATCTGTTGGTTCTATAGATGGTTTGGGTTCTACAGGTGATCGAGATCCAGCGGTTTCTTCTGGTAACTCAGTCTCGACTGTCTGTAATTCAGGTTCTGTTTTTTCCGCTGTTCTTCTGTTTCTTCTGTTTCTTCCGTTGGCGATCTACTAATAAAATCTTCTATTTCAGAAAAGGTTGCGTCGATAGTCGCGATCGCACTATTGGTAAAGTCTACGGTGTCTATTCCAGCACCTGTCCCGCCGGCTACACTACCGCTAAGGTTTCCATCAGCTTCAAACTTAAAGGTATCGTTGCGATCGCCGCCTTGCAAATTACTAATATTCTCGAACAAAAAGCCGTTAACCGATCCTCTATTTAGCCCATCAATAGCCCAGTCGCTGTCTATATCAGGCCCGATTAAAGTCGTCCCACCTAAGATTCGAATAGGAAATTTCTCGTTTACAAACTCAATGTTCTCTGAGAAAAGACTGACTGCACCGGTGCTATCTGCTCGGCCAATGTCGATGTTTTCTGCGGCGGCGATCGCTGCCAAATCAATCTGAGAAACATCTAGCGTGGAGCCTGTTGCTACCGAGATGCCGATGTTAATGTCTTGATTTTTGCTAGCAGGTGAAAACTGGATAGACTGACCTGAAACCGATTCGCTACCGCCAAGCAGATCAATGCGATCGCCCGTTAGAAAGATATTGCCGTTGCTGCCTCTGCCGGTGCTAACAGCGGCGATATCCCTCACCGAAATACCGCTTCCGGCCTTTAGCGCAACAGTACCCGCGCTATCAGTATTCAGATTATCTGCTGTCGACGAAGTATTAATGATGCCTGCAACATCAACATTGTTAGCCGCCTCAACGGTGATACCGCCGCCTGTTTGAGCGTTGTTCTTGCCAGCTCTCGATTCTGAGATGATATCTCCAGTCACAGCAACGTCTCCTGCTCCCGCTCTCAGCAGAATTTGACCCCCGCTACCCGCCGAATTTTTGCCTGCTACAGATGCTGAATTAAGCGTTCCTACCCTAATACTGTCGCTAGCGAGTAATTCAATTCCGCCGCCGTTTCCAGCGTTGTTGCCCTCATCACTATAAGACCAAGTTTTGATCGGATTACGAACAGTAATATCTCCATTAGCCGCTTCTATCCTCACCTGTCCGCCATTTCCAGCGTTGTTGCCATTGGCGTAAGCGTTCGTGCTGACATCCTCTACGCTGACCCCCTGACTGCTGCTAATGGTTACGTTACCGCCGTCTCTTTTCCCAGCCCCGCTAGAAGTATCGGTGGTAATAGTCCCAGCGGTAACGCCTGCTCCAAAGATGCTGATATTTCCTCCGTCTGCGTCAATCCAATCGTCTAGACCCAGCATGATAAACTCGCCTTGTAAATCTCCGTCGGAGTCGGCGGTAAACGTCACAGACCGATCAGGCTGGAAAAGCAACCTATTGTCAGAGAGATCCTCAATGATGAAGTCGTTAGTTGCCGTCAAATTGACGTTAGCCGTGTTAGAAAGTGCTTCTACGTAGCTACTCGATAGATAGGTGGTTGTAGCAGTACTCGTTGGCGCACTTCCATCCGTAATGACAATATTTTCAGGATCTAATAAAACAGTGCCAATATCGCCTTGAGGCGCACTCAGGTCTACGCTCCCGCTAGCAGCGAGCCGCTTTTTCCCCGAAAGCTCTGCAAACCCGCCATTTCCACCGCTATTACCGCCTCGAGCAGTGATGCTCCCGTAGAAGTCTAGCGCGTCATCTGACCAGAGAATAACCCTGCCGCCGTCGCCTGCCGCTAAAGCATCGGCCATAATTCTAGAAGAACTATCTACCGACGTATAATTGGCATTAACAACAGAACCGTTGCCCTGATAGTCGCCCCCAATTCGAACAAGCCCACCCTCACGGGTTCCGGAGGCATCGATCGTTGCTGCTTGTAAAGAGACTTGGTCGCCGAGTACGTTGATGTTGCCGCCTGTCTCTCCTGCGGTTGACAGTGTGCCTGATGCGATCGCACTTCCGCCAGCTTCAGATATAGCTGTGCCAGTGCTGGCTAACCGAACGGTTCCATCCATATCAATCAGTAGCGCGGTAGCCCCAGATAGTTCACCACCTGTTAATAGCTCACTAATACTTGCAGAAAACGCTCCAACGCTAGAACTTGCGCTAGAAGCAACTGCTGCTACTTCCAAAGATAGCAGCTGCTTTTCCTGACTAAGCCGAACCAAATTCTCTCCTTCTACGGCTGCTATGGTCACCGTCCCATCAGGCGCTTCTAGGCTGCCTGTATTCACCACCGTTCCTCCAATTAGCGAGATTGACTGGCCCGCCTCTACTTTTAGATCGCCCAGATTGACAACTGCGCCCGCCCGTTCTTGCGTAAATTGGAAAGCTGTTGGCATCCCTACCAGCTCGCTGTAGTTTGCGCTCTCGTTAGCCGTAAGCTGCTCGCCTGCAAAGTCAATCCCATTAGCGGTTGTTGCCGTAATGCCGCCCGACAAATTGAGTTTGGCATTTGGGCCAAATAAGATGCCTGCGGGATTCATCAGGTACAAATTGGCATTGCTGCCGCTTACCTGTATCGACCCATCAATAGTAGAAGCCGCGCCACCTCTAATACTCCCAACAATGTTTTGAATCCTAGCGTTAGTGACGAAGTTAGCGGTTTGCTCCGCGTTTAAGTCAAACTGCTCAAAGCTATGAAAGAGATTCGAGCTATCTCTAGAAAGCTGACCGCCGCTGATATCAAGTGTGTCTCCAGCAGCGTCTACGACAGTAGATGTTCCCTCGCTGCTAGGAACGACCTGCGCTAATGCATCATTCACTTGGGCTATAGCACCCATTAGTGGGATTAGGATTAAAGCAAATTTTTGATAGGACATCATAAAAATGGTTTCGTTTTCGCGAATGATATTCGCGCGAATAATCTTCTAGTTGAAAACACTGAGAAGCCGTCTGCGAAAATATACAGTCAGAGTTCCCGCTCCTAACCTCTACATGCAGTCAGTTAAAGCCGTCCTCTTTCAATTTTTATCAAAATCGGGGACGATAGCAGGCATATCTTTATTTGCAGCGCTCCGACGAGCTTATGGAACTTTCAGACAGTTGGCAAAATTGGCTATTCACAATCGGCTATCTTGCCTTCACTGTCTTTGTTATTTGGCAAGTTATCAAACCTACGCAAAAGTAGCTGCCTTGGATTTTGCAGTCGCGGCTGATCGTTGATGCAGCCGCTATCGAGGCGATGCTCCTAACCTGTGACTTCTTCCGATATCCCTATGGCCGGAGTCCCTTTTACACTGGTGGCTGGTAGTATGAGGAAGCCATAGGGTAGTAAAAAGAACGACGCGAACAGCAGGATCTAGCCGCAATGCTCAGACGGTTTATGAATTGGTTACTCCACCAATTGCAGAAGATATTAGGTGCTATTAGCGGACAGCGCAGCAATTCTCGTCCGTTCACCTCTACTCAAGATGATTTTGATACAACTGATGCCCAAGAGTCTAGCTCAGCGATCTCAAATCCGCCCAACTCTACTCAACCAGGCATCTCGTTTTCTATTCAACCCACCGAGTCTTCAGCCCAGCAGTCTTCAGCCCAGCAGTCTACAACTTCACCAAAAGACGCTATTCAAAGGGCGGTTGAGAACACGGGCGATCGCGTAGACACACACACGAAAATAGATGCGGCTTCCTTTGCGGTATCAAATAGCCCGTCGGAGCCCTCCACCTCGGAAACCGCACTTAGCGACTTTAGCGAACCTAGCGATCGGTCTCCGTCGGATGAATCGGCTGCGGACATTCAGCTAGCCGAGCAGCTTCCTAGCATTCACGATTTGCTGCCAGCCGTAGAGCAAGAGATAAAAGCGAACTCAACTCATTTTGATGAAGAAGCTTTTGCTACCTCAGATATGGAGATAGAGGTGCCCGACAGCGTTCCTTTATCGCCAGAACCCTACGATGTAGATGAGCCAGAGCAGCCGGTACAGGCTTTGCTGTTTAGTTTCGATATCACTGAAAGCGAGCCTAGTGCAGATACGTTCAGCGCAGACAGTGTTGAAGCAGTAGACAGCGTTGAAGAGGAAGATGTTACTGAGCCTATGCAGCTCGTCTTCTCACCGTTGGAGTCTATCGACGACGCCCTACTAGAAGCGGCGGCTACTCCTTCGCCAGAAGAAGCACATGATGATACAGCCGATCAAGCGCTTGTAGAAGTTGTGGCCGCCGAAGCCGAATTTGGTGCTGGTGCGGCGGCTGAGCCGTCTGAAAACGATACGAACGCAGCGCCTAACGAAGCACAGCCGCTCGCGCTCGATAGCATAGAAGAAGATTTGCCTGCGCCTGTTTCTGATGTTCGAGCAGATGCTGCGTTTGACAAAGCTAGTTTGCCTTATCCATGGTCAATCGCTACTCCAAAGAATGCGGCTAGCGCTGAGGATAAGTCAGCGCTTCAGCAAGAAGATGTAAGGCAAGCGCCTATCCGAACTGAGCGTACGCCCACCGCCGAACGCGAAATCGTCGGTTCATCTTCGTCTCATCCCGCACCTGCTCAACCGTTCAAGAGCCGGATTTCGTTACCAAGAATGGCGTTGTTAAACTCTTGTTTACTATGAAAGAAGGTAATTTTCACGGATACATAGAACCTCAAGACGGCACCTCAGATATCCTGTTTCACCAGAAATATATTAACGAAGATATCTTCGCTAGCCTAGAACGCGGCGTTGAAGTTGTTGTATCCGTGCAATACAAAGGAGGCAAAGCCTACGCGAAACAAGTTGAACTAGCGTAGTACCTTGCAACCTATGCTAGAAGTCGCTCAAAGTCATAGGAAGAGTTTGTAGGCTGGATTGCTGCTTTCGTTCCAGTAGCGATATCCCAACGTTTCAAGAAAAGCTTCCCATTGTTCCATCTCTAATTGCGGAACCTGCATTCCTACGACAATCCTGCCGTAGTCTGCACCATGATTTCTATAGTGAAATAAGCTGATATTCCAATTAGGACTCATCGCAGAAACAAAGTTTGTAAGCGCTCTAGGTCGCTCTGGAAATTCGAACCGGTAAAGCAGCTCGTCATGTGCCAGCGTCGATTTGCCGCCTACCATATGCCGCAGATGCATTTTCGACAGCTCATCATCCGTTAGATCGAGCGTTTTGAAACCATCTCGCTCAAAGTTTTGGGCAATATCCTGCGCGTCGGCTCTATTTTTGACCTTTACGCCAACAAAAATATGAGCCTGGTGCTGATCGGCAATGCGATAGTTGAATTCGCTGATGCTGCGATCGCCCAGCGAATCACAAAACTTGCACAGGCTCCCAGGATTTTCTGGAATAGTCACGGCAAATACGGCTTCTCTTCTCTCTCCTAGCTCAGCGCGTTCGGCCACAAACCGCAGGCGATCGAAGTTCATGTTGGCTCCGCAGGCGATCGCAATCAAAGTTTTGTCTCGAATGCCCTCTCGCTCTACATATGCTTTTGCTCCTGCGATCGCCAAAGCGCCGGCAGGTTCCAGAATCGATCTCGTATCTTCAAACACATCCTTAATGGCCGCGCAGGTATCGTCAGTGTTAACTAGAACCACTTCATCCACGTACTGCTGACACAGCCGGAAAGTTTCCTCCCCCACCTGTCGAACCGCGACGCCATCGGCAAATAGACCCACTTGCTCCAAGCGAACGCGACTTCCCTTTGCCAAGGACTGACTCATCGCATCCGAATCAATCGGCTCCACCCCAATAATCTTGATCTCAGGTCGCAGCCGTTTGATGTATGCCGCTACGCCCGAAATTAATCCGCCGCCACCAATGGCAATAAAAATGGCATGAACCGGCTGCTGATACTGCCTCAGTATTTCCATCCCAATCGTCCCCTGACCGGCAATCACGTCCGGATCGTCAAACGGATGAATGAAGGTCAAGCCTTTATCGGCTTCTATGGCACGAGCATGAGCGTAAGCGTCATCGTATCCATCTCCGTGCAAAACAACATCGCCACCCCCTGCTTTTACCGCATCTATCTTGACCTGTGGCGTGGTTACCGGCATGACAATGACTGCCGTTGTTCCTAACTTTTGCGCCGCTAGAGCCACTCCCTGCGCATGATTACCTGCAGAAGCCGCAATCACACCGCAGCTCAACAACTCAGGAGAAAGCTGAGCCATTTTGTTGTAGGCACCTCGCAGCTTAAACGAAAAAACAGACTGTACGTCTTCCCGTTTTAGTAGGACCGTATTGCCCAACCGTTCTGACAATCGAGGTGCTTTATCTAGCGGGGTTTCTTGCGCTACGTCATAGACGCGAGCCGTCAAAATTTTTTCTAGGTAGTCGGGGTAAGCCACAGTTTATAAACGCATTATTGAGTAACAAGTGTACCTACTTTATGCACTCATTACGCACCTTTTGAAAGGCCCAGACGCTGGCCTCTGCTCTTAGTTAGCATAAACGACAGGCTTGCGCTGACTGCTTGTTCTAACATAGAAGCCTAAACTTCTGAGGCAGGTACTTTTGTGGAGATAGTTATTCGAGAGTTCTTACCGGAAGATATCTCAGCGCTAACCGAGCTGTACAATCACTACATTTTAGAGACGGCCATTACCTTCGATTTGTTACCTTACACGCTTGAGCAAAGACAACACAGTTGGATGAGTCATTATTCTTATTCAGGGCGTCATCGCTTGTTTGTCGCTCAGCGCGTTGGCGAAGCGCTTTCAGAAGAAAGCAGACTGGTGGGATATGCGTCTAGCAGCCAGTTTCATAATAAGGCGGCTTACGAGACCTCTGTAGAAACTAGTATCTACTTAGACCACAACTTTGCAGGGAAAGGGGTCGGTAGCCGCCTGTACGAGTCACTGTTTGCAACGCTGTCTAAAGAGGATGTACATCGAGCTTACGCTGGAATTACTTTACCTAACGAAGCTTCAGTAGCCCTTCACCGAAAATTTGGGTTTGAGCAGGCGGCCCTGTATAGAGAAGTGGGAAGAAAGTTCGACCGCTATTGGGATGTGGCGTGGCTGGAGAAAGCGATGGACAGGTAAGCAGTACGCTGGGTTCGCGTTTAAAAAAATACCCTCAAAGAGATGAATCTTTGAGGGCACTGTTAGAGCTTGAACGCAATCCCTTGGAAACTGTTTTGGAACAGCACTCAGGAGAAACTTTCGCGATGCATAGGTTATGGCAGACCTACGCATCGCTTACTGTGTTGCTGGCTTAGAAGAGGTAGCCGACGCCGAGGTTGAAGCCGACTTCGTTGTCATCAGCGAAAGGCGAGTACTTGACGGTGCCATTAGCTACGTAGTTGCGAGCGAAGCGGTAGTCTGTACCGGCAACGGTGGTGAACTCAACGTTGCTGTCGTCGCCGATGTCGCCAGAGACGCCAGCGCCCACGAAGGGGTTGAAAGCAGTGCGGCCTTGCCCAATGGTGTTGAAGTCGTAGGTGACAGGAACGAGGTAAGAGACATCTTCGCTATCGTCGAAGTTGAAGTCGGTAGCGACTTCGGGGCGGATGGAAACGTTGTCGGAGACGGAGAACTTACCGTTGACAGAGAAGCCGTTGTCGCCGCCGCCGATGCCGACGTAGTTGTAGTTAGGTGCTTCGGCAGTGCGGATAGATTGAGCTTGAGCACCGAAAGGCGCTGCAAACAAAGCAGCAGCAGCTAAAGAAAGTGCAACAGAGATACGAGAGAATTTCATGGTGGTTCCTTGTAAGTAGGTAGATTGGAAAAAGTAAGTAGATGCTCAGGAAAGTAACGATTGAGCGGCTAGATTAGCGCTTGGCAGAGCTAACTAATGTCGCCGCATTCAGAAGACTCCAGCCGGAGAACTAGACGTAAGGTCTAGAAGTGACGGACTAGAAGTAACGGGTCTAGAAGAGGTAGCCGACGCCAAGGTTGAAGCCGACTTCGTTGTCATCAGCGAAAGGCGAGTACTTGACGGTGCCATTAGCTACGTAGTTGCGAGCGAAGCGGTAGTCTGTACCGGCAACGGTGGTGAACTCAACGTTGCTGTCGTCGCCGATATCGCCAGAGACGCCAGCGCCCACGAAGGGGTTGAAGGCAGTACGGCCTTGCCCAATGGTGTTGAAGTCGTAGGTGATAGGAACGAGGTAAGAGACATCTTCGCTATCGTCGAAGTTGAAGTCGGTAGCGACTTCGGGGCGGATGGAAACGTTGTCGGAGACGGAGAACTTACCGTTGACGGAGAAGCCGTTGTCGCCGCCGCCGATGCCGACGTAGTTGTAGTTAGGTGCTTCGGCAGTGCGGATAGATTGAGCTTGAGCACCGAAAGGGGCTGCTAAAAGAACAGCAGCAGCAAGACCCAGGGTAGCCCAAATACGAGAGAGTTTCATGGTGTTTTCCTCAAAAAGGTTTAGAGAACAACAACGTAGAACGTTGAGTGATTTGGACCTTCTGTGGCCTGTGCATTTTTCAGTGGGCTTTCGGACTTTCCTAGGGGCAACACTCAAAAAGGCAAGGTTAAGAAGGGCGCGGTGAAAAGTGTTGTTTGGGTTAGAAACGTTGTTTTCGTTCCGCATGTTTAAGTTGTATCGCTTGTGACTAGGTGACGTTGCTTTAGCAGGGACACTTTGCTGGGTGGACCAGTAGATATCTACCTCTAGGGACGTAAAACCGTTGTTTTTAGGTGTGCCAGTTGCGCACTATGGCCTAGGTGTGTTTGGTGTGAGCTAGCGCTGAAAATGCTGGAGTTGTTCTTTTATATAGGTTTAAGATGTTTGAGCTATAGATGGTGGAAGGAGGCTGAAGGATGAATGGGTTGATTGAGGGGGCAGATGGTTGCTACCGGTGTGGGTGGTGCGGAGATAAAGCAGACTATGTGGCTTATCACGATTTGGAATGGGGGGTGCCGGTGGATGACGAGCGTAGGCTATTTGAGAAGATTTGCCTGGAGGGGTTTCAGTCTGGGCTGAGCTGGCTAACGATACTGCGTAAGCGGGAGAACTTTCGAAGGGCGTTTTCTGAGTTCGACTTTGAGCGAGTGGCTGGCTACGGCGCTTCAGACGTGGAGCGGCTGCTTCAAAATGCGGGAATTGTGCGGCACCGTCAGAAAATTGAGTCGGTGATTAATAATGCTGGGCGTGCTTGCGAGGTGGTTGAGGAGTTTGGTTCGCTAGCGGCCTACTTTTGGCAGTACGAGCCGGTGAAGGGGAGTCGGCCCGAGCGGATTGATTATGCGACGGTGATGAATATGAGTAAGACGGCTGAGTCGATAGCGATGAGTAAAGATTTGAAGCGGCGCGGCTGGTCTTGGGTGGGGCCGACGACGGCTTATGCATTTATGCAGTCGATGGGAATGGTGAACGATCATTTAGAGGGATGTGATTGGCGATCGCGCACCCAAACCCTTCGCCAGTCGTTTCGGCGGCCAACTCAGTAACTTTCCAACTCAATAGCTATAGCGCCTTTGCTACCGCTCCAGAATCTAGACCTAGAAACTGAGAAAGGTCATGGTTTGAGTAGTCTTGGGCACAAATCTTTGCTTAAACCTTAACCCCGGTGTCACGATCAGGGAGAATGGAGGTAATAACTTTTTCAAAGCCTTCCTTGAGACATCGCGCTATTTTTGCCGACGTTTTGTAGCTTTGAAATGTAGACATCTGTAGGACACTGCTTTATGACAGCGACCCAAGCTAAACCCAAATCTGCTTTCCCGATCGATTTAGGTGCGTACAAGCGCATCTCGCTCGATCCTTCTAACAACAAGCTCACTGACGATCAGCGCGAAGCTCTGAAGGCGAATATTCAGCTTTGCCGCGAGACGATTGTGTTCTTTACCGCGACCGGTGGCGCTCGCGGCGTGGGCGGTCATACCGGTGGCCCTTACGACACCGTGCCCGAAGTGATGATTATGGATGCGCTCTTTAGAGGCAATCCTGACAAGTTTGTGCCTACGTTCTTTGACGAAGCAGGGCACCGGGTAGGGACTCAGTACTTAATGGCAACGCTGAACGGCGATTTGCCGGCTGAGGAACTGGTGAAGTACCGCGCGGCGGGTTCTAAGCTGCCGGGTCACCCTGAGCTAGGTCTGACGCCGGGCGTGCAGTTTAGCTCGGGTCGGCTGGGTCATATGTGGCCGTTTGTGAATGGTGTTGCGATCGCAAACCCAGGCAAAACGACCTTCCTCCTCGGCTCCGACGGCGCACAGCAAGAAGGCGACGATGCAGAAGCGGCTCGATTGGCAGTGGCTCAAGGCATCAACGTTAAGCTGATTATTGACGACAACGACGTGACTATTGCCGGTCACCCCTCTGAGTATCTGAAAGGCTATAGCGTTCAGAAGACGCTAGAAGGCCACGGTTTGAAAGTGCTAGTAAATGACGGCGAAGACATTGACGCGCTGTATGCCAACATTTGCGAAGCTATCAACACTGACGGCCCCATCGCCGTTATCTGTAAGCGTCCGATGACGGTTGGCATTGAAGGACTAGAGGGCACTACTCACGGCCACGACGTAATCCCTACAGACCTAGCGATAAAGTACTTAGAGAAGCACGGTCGCCAGGAAGCGGCAGACTACCTAAAGAACATTAAAAAGCCTTCTCATGACTATGAGTTCTTGGGCGCGAGCAGCGAGCTAGGCTCTAACCGCAACGTGTTTGGTCAGGTAGCGGTAGAAGTGCTGGGCAAAATGAGCGACGCTGAGCGCAAAGAGAAAGTGCTCGTTGTGGACTGTGACTTAGAAGGCTCCTGCGGCCTGAACCACATTCACGAGGCGTACCCTGAAATCTTTATTAGCGGCGGCATTATGGAGCGGGGCAACCTCTCTGCGGCGGCTGGCTTTGGCATGGTAGAAGGCAAGCAAGGTATCTTTGCCACCTTTAGCGCTTTCTTGGAAATGTGCATCTCCGAGCTGACGATGGCGCGGCTAAACAAGGCCAATTTGCTCTGCCACTTCTCGCACTCGGGAATTGATGACATGGCAGATAACACCTGTCACTTCGGCATCAACAACATGTTTGCCGATAACGGCTTGGACGACGGCTACGAGACTCGTCTGTACTTCCCTGCGGATGCGAATCAGATGAAGGCTTGCGTGGAGAAGATTTTCCATCAGCCCGGCTTGCGATTCATCTTTTCGACTCGGGCGAAGGTGCCGATGCTGAACGATGCGGATGGTCAGACGCTGTACGGCGATAGCTACCAGTTTGTTCCGGGTAAAGATGAGGTCGTGCGCGAAGGGACAGATGGCTACATCGTCAGCTTTGGCGACGGCCTGTATCGCGCGTTGGACGCGGTTGAGCGGTTGAAGAAAGAGGGCCTCAACATTGGTCTGATCAACAAGTCTACGCTTAACGTAGTGGACGAACAGATGATGGAGAAGGTGGGTAAGTCGCCTTTGGTGATGGTTGTTGAATCGTTTAATGAGAAGACTGGTTTGGGCGCTCGCTATGGCACCTGGCTGCTAGAGCGGGGCTATACGCCTAAGTTTGCTCATGCGGGTACGCACGAAGAAGGCGGCGGTGGCCTTTGGGAGCAGTTCTATCATCAGGGACTCGATCCTGAGAGCATTATGCAGAAGGTGAAGAAGCTAGCGGGTAAGTAATGCCTGCTGACGACTGCTAAACCCATTGCATAATGGAAAGCCCTGCTGATGTCTCTATCGGCAGGGCTTTTTGAATAGAGACACTTGGATGGCGGATGCTGGCTGGTCGTGGGACGTCTGCTACCGAGGTGTATGATCTCTTATAGGTATGTACGGTGCTAGAGAGATGCGTCTTTTCGGTAAATCGTTGTAAACCTGCTTTAGAAAACCCCTTTAGGAGCGATTAAGAGATGGCTGCAGAATATGTAAAAGACGAAGCTGAACTAGATAGTTTGCTTAAAGATGAGTCTGTACTGGTGGTGGACTGTACGGCAAGCTGGTGCGGGCCTTGCAAGATGGTTGCACCGCTCATCGATCAGCTCTCGGATGAGTTTGAAGGCAAAATCAAGGTGTCTAAGCTGGACTTAGATGCAAACAAAGCCGTGGCCAAGCGGTTTGGGATTAAGAGCATTCCGGCGGTGATGTTTTTTAAGAACGGCGAGCTGATGGACACGATGGTAGGCGTAAAGCCTTACTCGATGTTTAGCGAGGCGGCAAGTAGCTATCTGTAAAGATCTACCTGTAAAGAGCTGCCTGTAAAGAGCTATCTGTAAAGGGCCACCTGTAAAGGGTTTTTAGTCGCGTTCTGTTTGTAGGATGGGCCTTTGGCCTGTCCCTTTGGCCTGCCTCCCTAGCCAGTTTTAAAGATGAGCAATCCTAATAAGAAGCCAAATCGGAGTTCTGAGGAGTATGAGATTAAGTGGTCGCCGCCTACTTTGTTTGCGATCGCGACTGCCACTGTTTTGATGACGCTGTTGGTGACGGGCTTCATTTCTCAGTAGCGCCGATTGGCAACTTTTAAGACCCCAATCGGTCTTCAAGTGATGGGTGCCTACGACGTTGAACTCGAATAGCTGGGCATACAAAAAACAATAGACTGACCAAATTTGATTTGTGAGCTAATCTGTGTGAAATTAGCCGTCGTTTGTAGATCCATTTGTAGCTATCAAGTTGTAGCCATCAAGTCGTAGCCATCAAGGAGTATTCGGTATGTGCGGAATCGTTGGATATATTGGCACTAGAGCCGCTAGCAGCATTTTGATAGAGGGTTTGAAGACCCTGGAATACAGAGGCTACGACTCGGCAGGTGTCGCCACCATTAGCGAGGGCAAGCTGCAAAGAACCCGAGCAAAAGGCAAGCTAAGGAACCTTCAGACCAAGCTAGAAGGACTAGAAGATCCGGCAAAGCTAGGGATTGGCCATACGCGCTGGGCGACGCACGGTAAGCCTGAAGAGCACAATGCGCATCCGCATACCGACATGAAAGAGCGGCTAGCGGTGGTGCAAAACGGCATTATTGAAAACTATCGCGAGCTGAGAGCAGAGCTAAAGACGAAGGGGCACGAGTTTCGCTCGGATACGGATACCGAGGTGATTCCGCATCTGATCGCTGAGTATTTGAAGAATCCGGAAGGTACGGTACTCGCTGAGCAGTCTACGCTTTTGGAAGCGGTGCGGCAGGCGATGGTGCGGTTGAAAGGGGCATTTGCGATCGCAGTCATTTCTGTCGACTTCCCCGACGAGCTGATCGTAGTACGCCAGCAGGCACCGTTGGCTATTGGCTTTGGGCAGGGCGAATTCTTCTGCGCCTCCGATACGCCCGCCATCATGCCTTATACCCAAGCGGTGCTAACGCTAGACAATGGCGAGATCGCTAGACTCACGCCGATGGGCGTAGAAGTGTACGACTTTGAAGGCAACCGGCAGCGGAAAAAGCCGCAGACCCTGAACTGGAACCCCATCATGGTGGAGAAGCAGGGCTTTAAGCACTTTATGCTCAAAGAGATCTACGAGCAGCCGGGAGTAGTGCGAACCTGCTTAGAAACCTATCTGAACTCGGATTGGGAGGTTGATAGCGACCAGTCCCCTATCCGCCTGGGCTTGCCCGACGTGCTGCTAAACGATTTGCAGCATATTCAGATTTTGGCTTGCGGTACGAGCTGGCACGCTGCGCTGGTCGGCAAGTATTTGCTAGAGCAGGTTTCTGGCATTCCAACTTTTGTGCAATATGCCTCTGAGTTTCGCTATGCACCCGCGCCGCTGATGCCCAACACTTTGACGATTGGCGTAACGCAGTCGGGCGAGACGGCAGATACGCTGGCCGCGCTGGAGATGGAGCAAACTCGCCGGATGGCAACGGGTGAAGATCAGTATGCGGCGCGGATGCTGGGCATCACCAACCGGGCCGATAGTTCTTTAGGACGGCTGGTGCCGCATATCGTTGAAACCAAGGCTGGGATTGAAATTGGCGTTGCGGCCACTAAGACCTTTGTGGCTCAGCTCATGGCCTTTTACTTTCTATCGCTGGATCTGGCTCATCGCCGTCAGGCTATCTCTGACGAACGCATCGCTGAGATTATAGAAGGGTTGCGTCAGCTACCGGCGCAGCTAGAGCAGGTGCTGGAAATTCAAGAGCGCTACGTGGAAGAGCTGTCTCACGACTTTTCCGACACGCAGGACTTTATCTTTATCGGGCGGGGCATTAACTACCCGATTGCGCTAGAGGGAGCGCTGAAGCTAAAAGAGATTAGCTACATCCATGCGGAGGGCTATCCGGCAGGCGAGATGAAGCATGGGCCGATTGCGCTGTTAGATGCAAAGGTGCCGGTAGTGGCGATCGCAACCAAAGGCACCGTCTACGAAAAAGTTCTTTCGAATGCGCAAGAAGCTAAAGCTCGCGATGCCAGGTTGATTGGCGTTGTGCCTATGAATGATCCAGAAGCCGAAGAAACCTTTGACGCGCTGCTGCCCGTTCCTGACGTGGACGAGCTGCTCTCGCCTATTTTGACCGTGGTCCCCGTGCAGCTGCTGTCTTATCACATTGCAGAGCGCCGCGGCCTAGACGTGGATCAGCCGCGTAATTTGGCGAAGTCGGTCACGGTTGAATAGGGTAATCCTTCGCGAGGCATAAGCTGCGCTCAGCTTTTTCTCACTATCAGTTCAAGGCAGTCTCAGGGCAGCTCGCTATTCTGTTTGTATCGGGAAATACATTTCCGTATCGAATAAGGAGCCTTCCATGAAACGTCTGATTATTTCTGCCACTTTACTCGCGATGGGTGCGATCGCGCTTTCGCCCATTGCCGCCTCGGCCCAGCGACCTAACAGCCGCCAAATATCGAGCGCATCGAGCATTCACGAGCTGGTTCAGTACAACCGCGATGCGCGGAGCAAAAAATAAGCTGGTAGAACAGCCAGGGTAAAAACAGCGCCGCATAAAAAGAAGCCTTCCTAAATCTTTATAGATTCAGGAAGGCTTCTTAGTGCGATCAAATTAGTGCGATCGCAAATGATGCAGCCTTTAAAACGCTTGGCGAGAAACCATTTTTTCGATGTCGGCTTGAGTTTGGTGAAGCAGCGACTGACGCTGGCTTCCTTGGCCTAGCGCATTCATTGAAGGAACCAGGTTGCGAGCTTGCAGCGCCATATGTAGCTGTAGCTGTGCAACATATTCGCTGAAGTCTTCGCGGTTGGAGAGCATAGGCGCTGACGAAGATTGCAAGTTAGACACTACTATTTCCTGTGGGGGATGGACAATCTATGGGCGAACCCGATTTCTCAGGTACAGTAGCAACGTATCATGCATAATCGTTGAAACTTAACAGCCCGTAAGAAAGGTTTACTCAAGACTTTTTAGGATGAGAAGCGGTAGTCTGTCTTGAGCGTCGATTTACAAGGATTGATTGGGTCTTATGAAAGCAATTGTGGTTGGAAGCGGCGGTCGCGAACATGCACTGGCCTGGAAACTACTGCGATCGCCCAATATATCCGAAGTCGTTTGTATTCCAGGCAATGGTGGTACAGCCCTGCTAGCGGGCGCTCGCAACGTAGCAATGTCCATAACCGAAGCAGATGGCATTGCTCGCTGCGCCCTGGTAAACAACATGGCCTTTGTGCTGATTGGCCCAGAGCAACCGCTAGCCGATGGCTTAGCCGACGCGCTAAAAGCTCAGGGCGTAAAGGTATTTGGCCCTACTAAAGACGGGGCGCAAATTGAGGCCAGTAAGGCTTGGGCAAAAGAACTGATGGCGGCGGCGAATGTGCCGACAGCGGCTTCGGCGGTGTTTACCGATGCCGATAGCGCGATCGCCTATGTAGAGCGCAACAGCGTCCCGATTGTGGTGAAGGCCGATGGGCTCGCCGCTGGCAAAGGCGTAACGGTGGCCATGGAGCGGGGAAATGCGATCGCTGCCATTAGATCTGCCTTTAGCGGCCAGTTTGGCTCAGCGGGCGATCGCGTGGTGATTGAAGAATTTTTGCAGGGGCAAGAAGTTTCTGTGCTAGCCGTGACCGATGGCCAAACCATTCGTCCGCTGCTGCCCGCGCAAGACCATAAGCAGGTGGGCGAAGGCGACACCGGGCCAAATACCGGCGGGATGGGGGCCTATGCGCCCACGCCGCTAATGCCTGCCGAGCTGCTCGCGCGCGTTCAGTCTGAGATTTTGGAGCCGACGCTCAAAGCCTTGCAGGATAAGGGTATCGACTATCGCGGCGTGATTTATGCAGGATTGATTATTACGCCAGCGGGCGACCCGAAGGTGATTGAGTTTAACTGCCGCTTTGGCGATCCAGAAACGCAGGTGGTGCTGCCGCTGCTAAAGACGCCTTTAGAAGAGATCGTGTTGGCCTGCTGCGAGCAGCGACTGGATAGTATGCCACCGTTTGAATGGCAAGATGCCGCCTGTGCCTGTGTGGTGATGGCGGCGAAGGGCTATCCCGGTAGCTACGAGAAAGGACTGCCGATTGATGGCATTGAGATCGCGGAGGCAAATGAGGACGCGGTGGTGTTCCATGCGGGTACTCGAATTGGCGATGCGGGCGTGAAGAGTACAGGTGGGAGAGTGTTAGGTGTGAGTGCGATCGCATCTGACTTTGATGCTGCCATTGCCAACGCCTATAGTGCTGTCGACAAAATTGACTTTCCTGGCGGCTTTTATCGCCGCGATATTGGACATCGGGTAAAGGGGATGAAGTTCTCGGGGTGATTTCCTGGTATTGCCACCGTTCCCGATCTCTAATCAGTATAATTTGGTCAGTTCCTTTGCAGGCTCGCTGGATTGCTCTATGGCTGACCCGATAACGACGATTAGCGCTGGCGTGATTGTTAATTTGGCGTTTCAAGAATTTTTGAAGTCGGGGGCGGGGGAGCTGGCAAAGCAGTTTACGACCGCTGCAATTGAGAAGATGGGGGCGCTGCGAAAGGCTATTGCGACTCGGCTGCGGGGTAAGAATGCGGTGGCGGAGCAGGCGCTGATGGCGGCGGAAGCGGGAGATGAGGTGGCGTTAGAGAACCTGTCTACCTTTGTGGGGGCGGAGATGCTGAGCGATCCGGCGTTTGCGGGGCAGTTGCAGGCGATCGCGCAGGAGATTCAGGCGGGGAAGCTGATTGACCAGAGTAATATGGTGCAGAACAATTCAGACAATGCCACTGGCTTTCAAGTTAAAAACGAAGGCGGCGAGAACTATACCGGGAATATCACCATACATAAAACCTGACTACAGTCGTCCGATGGTGAACGGACAAAGTCTTCTCTGATAGCTGGCATTCCGCAGAATTTGCCGCGTAGTGGTGCGGTGAAATTTGTAGGACGTGACGAAAAGCTGGAGGAGTTGCACGTTCAGTTGCAGAGCGGAACGCGGCTGGCGATTACGGCGATTAAGGGCATGGGTGGCATCGGTAAGACGGAGCTGGCGTTGCAGTATGCCATTGCGCAGTTTGAGGCGGGCAGCTATCCGGGTGGGATTTGCTGGCTGCGGGCGAGGGATGCAGGAAGTGGCCACGCAGATTACGGCGTTTGCTCAGACCCACTTGGGGCTAACGCTGCCGGAGCTGGAGATTGATGGGCAGGTGCGCTATTGCTGGCAGCATTGGCCAGCGGGCGAGGTGCTGGTGGTGATTGATGATGTGACCGGCTATGACAAGATTGAAGCCTTATTTGCCGCCGTCCGATCCGCGTTTTAAGCTGCTGCTGACGACGCGCCTGAACTTGGGGCGAAGTGTAGAGAATTTTGGCATTGAGGAGCTGGATGAGGCGAGTGCGCTGGCGCTGCTAGAAGAGCATTGTGGCGGATGGGCGAGTGCAGGCGCAGGGGGCAGAGGCAAAGAAGCTGTGCGCGTGGGTGGGATATTTGCCGCTGGGGTTGGAGCTGTTGGGGCGATACCTGGCGGATGATGAGGATCTTTCTATTCAGGAGCTTTTGGAGGAGTTGGAAGAGACTCGGCTAGCGGCGGAGGCATTGCAAGCGGTGGCTCCGGGGATGACGGCGAACTTGGGGGTGGTGCAAGCGCTGGAGTTGAGTTGGCGAGAGCTGAGCGAGCAGGCGCGGGATTTGGCCTGTGTGCTGGGGATGTTTGCGGCTGCGCCGATTCCTTGGGAGCTGGTGGAGAAGTGCTTTGAGCCGTGTAGACGGAAAGGTACTGCGGAAAGCGCGGCAGAAAGAACTGTTGTATCGGAGTTTGTTGAAGCGGGTAGGGAAGGGGCAGTATCAGCTACACCAGATTGTTCAAGCGTTTTTTCGGGTGAAGTTGGAACAAAAGGGTGAGGCTGGGGAAAGCGCTCAAAGCCTCTTTTTGTTCTGCGCTGGTTGCAGTTGCACAAAGCATAGAACAGAGGCTTACGCTGGCCAAAGCTAATGAGGTAAGGGCTGCGATAGTTCATATAGAAGAGCTAGGAGATACATGGGCCGATAGCCTGAGCGAGGAAGATTTTGCTTGGCCTTTTGCTAGTGTGGGTCGCTTTTACGAAGGGCAAGGACTCTATAGCTTGGCATTGCCCTGGTACAAAGCATGTTTAGAAAAAACAAAGAAGTAGATTTGGCGATCGCCATCCAGATGTAGCAACGAGCCTGAACAACTTAGCCGAACTCTACCGCGCCCAGGGCCAGTATGCGAGAGCAGAACCGCTGTACCAGGAGGCATTGGCGCTACGCAAATCGTTGTTGGGCGATCGCCATCCAGATGTAGCAATGAGCCTGAACAACTTAGCCGGACTCTACCGCGCCCAGGGACGAGTATGCGAGAGCAGAACCGCTGTACCAGGAGGCATTGGCGCTATGCAAATCGTTGTTGGGCGATCGCCATCCAGATGTAGCAACGAGCCTGAACAACTTAGCCGGACTCTACCGCGCCCAGGGAGAGTATGCGAGCAGCAGAACCGCTGTACCAGGAAGCATTGGCGCTACACAAATCGTTGTTGGGCGATCGCCATCCAGATGTAGCAACGAGCCTGAACAACTTAGCCGAACTCTACCGCGCCCAGGGAGAGTATGCGAGCGCAGAACCGCTGTACCAGGAAGCATTGGCGCTATACAAATCGTTGTTGGGCGATCGCCATCCAGATGTAGCAACGAGCCTGAACAACTTAGCCGAACTCTACCACGCCCAGGGAGAGTATGCGAGCAGCAGAACCGCTGTACCAGGAAGCATTGGCGCTACACAAATCGTTGTTGGGCGATCGCCATCCAGATGTAGCAACGAGCCTGAACAACTTAGCCGTACTCTACCGCGACCAGGGAGAGTATGCGATAGCAGAACCGCTGTATCAAGGAGGCATTGGCCCTACACAAATCGTTGTTGGGCGATCGCCATCCAGATGTGGCAATAACCCAATGGAATCTTGGCGTGCTGTATCAAAAGCAAGGTAAATACGCGCAGGCTAGGACGCTGTACGAGCAGGCGCTGGCAGTCGCTCAACCTACTCTCGGTGCTGAACATCCTCACACAAAAGGAATTCAAAGCTGGCTAAACTCCTTGCCGGATGAAGCTTAATCTCTCTGCTTCTTGCGCGTCCGTCATTTTCGGAATATCAGGTAACCCGCAACGGCTATCCCGCTTTTTGAGCGCGCTTGTGCTGAAGATATTCTGCAAAGTCTCGAACTTCTGCCAATAGGTCTTCAGGTAAGCACTCTAAGATTTCGTTGACCTGCGCTTGTACCGTTATCCTATCTAGCCGAATATCTGCTTGCTCAAGCGTTAAGACGCTTGCCGCCTCACCCTTTTCATCTACAAACTCAACTTCAAATCCCCGAGCATCGCTATAGCAATGCACCACAGCACCTCGACTCCCCTCGGTTAGTCCGTGCTCCTGAATATCATGAGTTAGCGTAACGATATCGAGTTCTTTAATCATCTACTTATCTTTGTAAGGGCGAGCAGTCACAAATCGAGGAGCCTTCTCTCCATAGATATACATTCATTGAGCGATATTGTGGCGTATTGATAGGGCGCATTTGCTTGGCATACCTTCTCACAAAGCTAAACACGTCAACAAAAGCTGCTCCAGAAGGTGTGTTTAAGGTTGCAGGAGGTTGATTCGAGCATTCGGCGGGTGCGTTTAAGGGCACGGGAGGTTGATTTGAGAGTTTGGAAGGTTGATTCCAGGGTTTTGAAGATGCGTTTGAGGGTTCGGCAGGTGCGTTTAAGGGCTTGGCCAGTTAGTTGAAGCATACGGGAAATGGCTTTAAGCTTACGGGTTTTTCCTTTTCTGACAAGGTTGCATTTTTCATCAAGCACTCCTTATAAATACTGAAAACAGCGCCCTGGGCCATTCAAAAACCGTCATCCTCACTTAGATAGACGTACTACAAAACGCACATTCTAGAACTGTTCCACCTGCTGGAATCACAGTCATCCTTTCGGGCTTTCCCAAGCTTTGGCTGTGCCCTTTGTCCATCTACAACCCTAAAACAATGGCCAGAAAAAAGCGGAGTTCCCGCACTCTCGAAAAAGCAAAGCGTCGCCTAGACGGGCTACAATCCATCGATTCCAAGCTCTCTTTAAGCAACGGTCGCTCTGTTGCAAGCTATCAAAAAGACATCGACGCCCTGCGCAATAAAATTAGCGCCTACAACCAAGCGCTAGCAACCGCCGACGCCCTACAATCCGACGTTAACGAATCAGAACGCGACCTAGCTCACCTCTCCGAACTGGTGTTGATCGATGTCGCTTCAAAATTTGGTAACGATAGCGCCGAATATGAAAAAGCAGGCGGCGTGCGTAAAAGCGCCCGCAAACGCCCTGCCCGCCGCCTCGCTACGGCTGTTTAAACAATTTCCTTCTGTTTGGCATTTGTCTGACATTTTAAGATACTTCCTGATATGGGCGATCGGTGCGATCGCCTTTTTTGCTTTAAAGTCAGCGCCATAGGAAGTACATAGCACCCTAGTGCCGCTAATAAACAAATCCCCTTCCAATCAGCGCCAAAAGTCAACTCAGTTTAGAATGTAAAGGCATGACAACGTTTTCTAAAGAAATCCCTGCTGCGTTCATACTTTAAGCTCACCGCCAAAACCTAAACTCCGAAGTTCTCAGGTGCAACCTAGCGAAGCCTCCCTCTGTAACTATGCAACTGTTTAGTCAACTCAAAGCCCTCTTCCTGAACTGGTGGAGCGACTTCACCCTTCAGACCCGATTGATGGCGGGCGCAACGCTGCTGGTTTCGCTGGTAATGAGCGGCCTTACTTTTTGGGCGGTTAACATCATTCAGCAAGATGCGCAGCTTAACGACACTCGCTTTGGCCGCGACCTGGGCCTGCTGCTAGCCGCCAACGCTGCCCCCCTCATCGAAACTAACGACCGCTCCGAGCTAGCTCGCTTTTCCTACAAGTTTTACGAAAGCACCTCCAACGTCCGCTACATGCTCTATGCGGACCAAGACGGCGAAATTTTCTTTGGCATCCCCTATTCCGAACCGGCCGTTCAAAACTCACTGACCCTGCGGCGGCGAATGAAGCTGCCCGCCAACTACACCAACAGCACCGATGCGCCTATGGTGCGCCAGCATCTGACGCCAGCGGGTATGGTCACCGACGTGTTTGTGCCGCTAACGGTCGAAGGCGACTACAAAGGTATGCTGGCGATGGGCATTACGCCCAATCCCACGGTGGTGGCTTCGTCGCACCTAACGCGCAACGTGACGATCGCGGTGTTTGTATGCATTTGGGTGATGGTGATTTTAGGTGCGGTAATTAACGCGCTGACGATTACGCAGCCGATTAAAGAGCTGCTGCTGGGCGTGAAGAACATTGCAGCGGGCAACTTTAAGCAGCGCATTGACCTGCCGCTAGGCGGAGAGCTAGGCGAGCTAATTTACAGCTTCAACGACATGGCCGAGCGCCTAGAGCGCTACGAAGAGCAAAATATTGAAGAGCTAACGGCTGAAAAGGCCAAGCTAGAAAGCCTGGTGTCTACGATCGCGGATGGGGCGATTCTGCTAGATGCTGAGACTAATTTAGTGCTGGCTAATTTGGCCTCGCGGCGGATGCTGGGTTGGGATGCGACAGCTCAGCTCGGTGGCAAAATATTGGACGGGTTACACCCCGAGGTGCGCGCTCAGCTAGCGCCTCCGTTGGCTCAAGCAGCGGCGGGTGAAGCCCGCGAGGGCAAAGAGTTTCGGATCATGCTGGCGGAGGGCAATCGCACTATTCGAGTGCTGATAAACACCGTGCTAGGCCAGTCGCGCGAGACGGTAAAAGGCATGGCCATTACGCTGCAAGACATTACGCGTGAAGTTGCGCTCAACGACGCAAAAAGCCAGTTTATTAGCAACGTTTCGCACGAGCTGCGCACGCCGCTATTCAATATCAAGTCGTTTATTGAGACGCTGCATGAGTTTGGCGAAGACCTCAGTGAAGACGAGCGTCGAGAATTTTTGGCGACCGCCAACAGCGAAACCGACCGGCTCAGTCGCTTAGTTAATGACGTGCTCGATTTGTCTCGACTAGAGTCCAACCGCCGCTACGAATTCTCTGCGGTGGAAGTGCATCAGCCGATTGACCAGGTGCTGCGGACTTATCAGCTCAACGCTAAAGACAAAGAGCTTGAGCTGCACAAAGACATTGAGGACGATTTACCGGCTGCTTTAGGCAACTACGATTTGCTGCTACAGGTGTTTGGTAACTTAGTGGGCAATGCGCTGAAGTTTACCCCGGCGGGTGGCCATGTGATGCTGCGAGCCTACGTAGCCCCAAGCCTTAATCCAAAGCTGGTTCAGAACGTGCGCATTGAGATTAGCGATACGGGCTTAGGCATTGACGACGACGACCAGGCGGCTATTTTCGAGCGGTTCTTTAGAGTAGAAAACCGGGTGCATACGCTAGAAGGAACTGGGCTAGGGCTTTCGATTGTGAAGAACATTATGGACAAGCACAACAGCCAGCTTCACCTAGTTAGCGCGGTTGGGGTTGGCACCACCTTTTGGTTCGACCTGCCGGTGTATACGCTCGTAGACGAACCCAAACTAGACGAACCCAAGCTAGATGAACTCGACCCGGACGAACTCGAACCGAATGAACGCGAACCAGATGAATCAGAGGATGCTGATTCTGATTTTTTTTTGAAGGCGAAGGAGAGTGAAGCGGCAGCTGAAGGCGCACTGGCGTAGCGGCTGGTGGCTAACCGTTCATAAACAACCGACGAAAGCGGTCGTTTTGACGGGTGCTTTCTGAGAAGTCGCTAAAGCTTTGTGTTGCCATGCCTGCATAACGCACCATCTTATGAATGCGTTCGTAAAATAGCTATATACGACATCAAACTGTACGGAGACTCCTATGAGCCTGCTTTCTCAGCTAAAAGAAATGACCGTTGTGGTTGCCGATACTGGCGATATTGGCGCGATTGAAGAATTTACGCCACAAGATGCGACGACTAACCCCTCCCTGATTACGGCGGCAGCAAGGTTACCTCAGTATCAGAGCATCGTAGACGAGACGCTGCAGCAAGCTAGAACCACGATGGGCAAAGACGCCGTTGATGCCGATGTCTCTAGAGAAGCGTTTAAGCATTTAGCCGTAGCCTTTGGTAAGCGCATTTTGGAGATTATCCCAGGGCGGGTTTCGACTGAGGTAGATGCGCGGCTGTCTTACGATACAGAAGCGACGCTGGCAACGGCTAGAGATCTGATTGCAGAGTATGAGGAAGCCGGGATTAGTCGCGATCGCATCCTAATCAAAATCGCCTCCACTTGGGAAGGCATTAAAGCCGCCGAAATTCTCGAGCAAGAAGGCATCCACTGCAACCTAACGCTGCTATTTGGCCTGCATCAGGCAGTTGCCTGCGCCGAAGCCAAAGTCACTTTAATCTCGCCCTTCGTCGGTCGCATTCTCGACTGGTACAAACAAGACACCGGTCGCGATAGCTATCCGCCTTCTGAAGATCCTGGCGTACAGTCTGTAACTGAGATCTACAACTACTACAAGAAGTTTGGCTACAAGACCGAAATCATGGGCGCGAGCTTCCGCAACGTAGACGAGATTAAAGAACTTGCGGGCGTTGACCTGCTGACGATCTCACCTAAGCTGCTGAAGCCTCTCGCCGAAACAGAAGGTAAATTGCCTCGCAAGCTAAAGCCAGAAGCTGCCAAAGATCTAGACATCGAGAAGCTGTCGATAGACAAGGCAACCTTCGACAAGATGCATGAGAGCGATCGGATGGCTAATGACAAGCTAAAAGAGGGTATTGCCGGATTTTCTAAGGCTTTGGAAGAACTCGAGCAACTGTTGGAAGATCGTTTAGCGCAGATGAGCGAACCCGTGACTAGCGCGTAGCTGCTATCTAGAAGCACAACTAGCTAAAAGAACGACAAAACTACAGGCGTCACCGTAAAGCCTGAACAATATGGCGCTTGTAGTTTATAAAATCTGTTGTTAGCTTCAGGTCTAGCTTTCTATGTTCGAGTAGCTGAATGTCGATGGTTTCGCTCAGGCTACCGCTTTTGCTCATGATATGAACGCGCTGTGAGAGAAAGATGGCTTCTTCTATATCGTGGGTAATCATTAAGACGGAGAGCTGCGTTTTCTCCCAAAGATCGTGAAAGAATACCTGCATCTGCTCTTTGGTTTGCGCGTCGAGTGCGCCAAAGGGCTCGTCCATTAGCAGCACTTCGGGGTCGTTGGCCAGGGCTCGGGCGATCGCCACCCTTTGTTTCATTCCACCCGACAGCTCTTTAGGATAAGCCTTGGCATAGTTGCTAAGTCCCACAATCTCTAGATAGTGATTAACAATATCGAGCTGCTCTGCTTTAGCAAGGCCCTTCAGCTTTAGCCCAAAGGCAATGTTGTCGGCGACCGATAGCCAGTTGAACAAGGTGTAGTTTTGAAAAACCATGCCTCTATCTGCGCCAGGACTACTAACAGGAGTGCTATCTACCAGAATGCTGCCAGAAGTCGCGGGTAGTAGGCCCGCCGCAATGCTCAGCAGCGTCGATTTACCGCAGCCAGAAGGCCCCACAATGCAGCTAAATTCATTGGTTTGTAGCTGCAGGCTAACGTTGTTTACAGCCGTTTTGGGTTGGCACTCTTCCCCAGAAGAAGCTGCGCCTACGGGCTCGAAGACTTTGGTAATGTTTCTAATTTCCAGCTTGGGCTGAGCTGTAAGATGCCGATCTAAAAGCGTGGTGGGAAAGTCTGGTGGCATAGCAGTCATTAGCTTACTTTTGATTCGGCCCAGGGTGTCAGAATGCGAAAGGTCTGTCTAAATGCAACGTCCGTTAGCAGGCCAATCGCGCAAATAATGAGGATGCAAGCAATGGAGTTGTCTGTTCTTATCACGCGCTGAGAGCGGGCGATAGTGTAGCCTAGGCCGTTTTGAGCGGCTATGAGTTCTGCGATCACGAGAAAGTTCCAGGCTCCTGCGATGTTCACTCTTAGCGCGTCGATGATGTTGGGCAGCGTCGCTGGAAAAATAACCTTGAATAAGACATCTCGCCGGGTAGCTCCTAGCGTGTAGGCTACGTTTAAGGTTTCATCTGGAACAAACTTTACCGCGTCGGCAACCATCGTAGCGTTGTAAAAAACAATTCCCAGACACACCACAATAATTTTGGAGACTTCTCCAATGCCCGTCCAGAAAATAATCAGCGGAATAAACGAGGCGATAGGGGCATAACGCGCTGTGCGCACAAACTTACCCAGCAGGCTATCCATGCTCTCGAAAGTGCCCATGGCGATGCCAACCGGGACGCCAATCAGCGCTGCGAGTAAAAAGCCCGCAAAGACGCGCGCAAAACTAACCAGCACATCTACAATCAGATTGTCTTGGATGTCGTTAGTAAAAAACATCTTTACCCCGGCGATCGCAGCTTTAGCGGGCGTCGGTAAAAAAGGTTCTTGCACAATGCCGCTATAGCTTAGGGCTGTCCAAACTAAGAGGGGAATGGCCAGAGATGCGATCGCTAAGGCTATGCTCAGCCCCTTTGGAAAGTCTTGACGAATGCTCCAAAATACAGAAGGTCTTAGATATCGTCTTTTGGATGGGGTCACGGCTGAGAGTCCAGGATTGAGAGGGCGGTTATTGGGGCAATGATGCTGCTGCGACGGCGGCTACCTCAGCCCTGGCCCTGACTGTATTGCCTGACTGTATATCAGCATCAGCGATCGCAGACTAAATTGTCGCGGCTTCAACAAACTGAGGATCGAGCAGCGCTGCAATATCGGCGGGGGCCGACTCGATCTGTTCTTCGGCTAGCAGAAAGTCTGAGAGTTCTTGGAGAGAATTAGCCAGGTACAGATCGCTGCTTGGATCGCCTAGCATCTCCACGTTAGTTGCTTGGTCGGGAAGCTTTACCCCCTTCAGGTCGCCGTCTAAATCCTCGGTCGAAATATCCAACTCGGCTGCCCCAATTTCGAGCGCTTCTTGTCGGTTGTCTTGTAAAAATTGTAAGCCTCTTAGCGTTGCATTCGTAAAGGCTTGAACAGCTTCTAAATTGTTCTCTATATAAGCGGTATCAAACAGGTAAAGATCGGTAATCGCGGTCGGCATTTTAGATGAGTCGTAGATGATACGGCCATCTGTTACGGCATCTGCTGTTTGCTGTAAGTAAGGGGCATAGGTCACGGCAATATCTACGCTGCCGGATTGAAATGCCGCCGCCGCCGCCGTCGGATCGGTATTAACAGCGGTAATGTCTTCTTTTCCTAGCCCGACTTCTTTAAGGATTTGAAGGAGGAAAAAGTAGCTAACGCCGCTGGTATCGACCGCAATCTTTTTTCCTTTAAAGTCTTCAATACTGGTGATGCTGTCTCTGGCTAAAATGCCATCGCCGCCGACTGAGTTGTCTTGCACCATCGTGATCTTAAAGTCCTTTCCCTGACTTTTTAGCACGACTGCTTCTGAGCTAACCGGCGAAATACTATCGACCTGATTGGCTAAAAATGCGGCCATATACTCGCCGTTAGAGCTAAATATCTTCAGCGAGAAGTCGAGGCCCGCTTCTTCGTAAAAGCCCTTTTCCTGGGCGACGTAGAGCGGCACCTGCCCCACCCAGGGAATGGTGCCCAAAGAAAGTGACATTTTCTTTGCGGTGGAATTTGCGGTGGAATTACTGGCGCTAGAATTATCTCCGCTCGACTGGCCGCAGGCGTGAAGGAGCGCGGCGCTAGTGGCTCCGGCCATGAGTTGGAGAGCATGGCGGCGACGGAGTTTATATTGAGAAGTCATGCGGGAGTGTCCTAGGGCTGAGGCCAATTTCCGAGTGGTTACACTGTATTACGTTTCTTTCTCCTTGAAAAGTTCGCCAATTACAGTTTCGCAGGGCCTGCGATCGCTCATCAAAATGCAGCCGCTTTAATAAACTGAAGATCGAGTAGCGCCGCAACATTCGTTGGCCCCGGCTCAATTTTTTCTTCGGCTAGCAGAAAATCTGAGAGCGCTTGAATCGTGATTCTAAAGTCTTTTCCTAACCTGGTAGCACGGCGGACCGCGTAGTTCTTAGCCCCACTTCGCTACGGACACTAGGGCCTAAAACCACTCATCTTGAGCCTCTTCTTTGGTGTTGGTGTTGCGCTCTGGCGTGCCTCTCTCAAATTCCATCGTGATAGATCGCGACTGTTCGCCATCGACGGCGATCGCCTGGATAGGATATTCCATTTTTCCGTCGGGGAAGGCCACGTGGAAGCGGAAGGTGCCATCGGGGCTAAGCGGAATAACGCGATCGCCCACCGTTAGCGTTGCATTTGGCTCGGTTGCGCCATACACAATCAATTCGGCATCCGCGACTAGCCAAAAATTGCGCTTGCGATCTAGCCCTGCGCCCGACATGTTGAGGCCAGAAACATTGAGTCCCGACACGTTGAGGCCAGAGACGTTAAGACCCGACAAATTGCTAGGCGGCGCGATCGCTCCGGGTGCGACTTGGTTCATGGAGCCAAACAGCGAACCGGCTACGCGCAGCGCGTTCTGCCCTTGAGTCAAAGCAAACAGCTCGCTGTAGATAGGGGGCAGTCCTTCTACCGCCGAATCGCCTTCTATCACACCCGGCTGATGACCTAGATCGCCAATGGTTCTACCGGCTAGCGGCTCGTCAAAGCCAATGGTGACGAACTGATCGTTCACCCAGTCGGACGGGTAGATAGGTGGAACGCGAATCGGCGCGGATCGAGAGAGCATCAGCCAGCGGCCATCGCCCGTGAGGTAGCCAATTTCTACGCTATAGTCGCGATCGCTTACCGGAATTTCCAAGTACCAGGAGCGAGCCATTTCGTCACAGTCGAGCTGCTGCATACTGTGCGGTGTCTGGTAGGTCTGGTCAATATCGGTGACATCGTAGAGCCGCAGCGCTAGCCGCTGACCGCCCTGGTGCCGCAGTTCGTCTTTATGCTCATTAGAAATATCCCAGTAGGCGTAGGCCCATTTCGGATCGCGCGGCAGCAGCACAATGCGGCTGTCTCCGTAGCCCTCTGGCAGCTCAAGCAAGTCGTCGTCTACTGAAGCTAGCTCTTCGACTGTGTAGCTGCGAGACACAGGCGGCATCGCGGCGGCTAAAGTCGGCTCGCTCTCGTCGGCTTTTTCAGCTCCGCTAGTTGGTTCAATCTCGTTTCTAAGCGGGATTGTATTGATCATGCCGCCAGCGATGCCTGCCGCTGCGCTGCCTAAAATAATGTTCGAATCTAGAACGGGTTCTTCTAGAACGGGTGATAATCCGGCCTCTAGCGTTTCTTCTCGGCTTTCTGACACTATCTCTAGATCCGCCTCTAGATCCGCCTCTAGATCCACTTCTGGTTCGGCATCCGGCTCCACTTCCAGATTGTCGGAGGTGGCCGAAAAGAAGCTGTCGATATCGGTACTAGCGTCTTCCTCATTTTCTCCGATGGCGGTGTCGCTTTCGCCGCTGACGGTAGCGCTTTCGAGAGACGCGGGGAGAATCTCCGGTTCTAGCTCGGCCGAAGTTGCGGATGTTGCGTCTGCTGCGGCCCCCGTAAAAATGACTGTGCTATCGCCAATGATAGTTTGGCTATCGGGTTCGATATCAGGTACATCGTTGGTCTCTGCGATCACCATCTCTCTGGTCGGCTCGATATCGTCCAGGTTGCTAGCTGCTCCCGACTTGACGCCAGCGGCTGCACTGGTTATCTCTACTTCATCAAGTGTATCTACTTCACCAAGCGTGTCTGCCTCAAGCGCATCTACTTCATCAAGCGTATCCACATCAGGATCGTCTAGCGTCAGATCGAGATTGTCATCCCACTCGTCCTCATCCTCCTCAGCTTCTACGTCTGCAAAAGCACCGCCCAAAACCGCCGCACCGCCCAATGCTGCTGCGCCACCTAATAGGCCAGCCGTTCTTAAATCTAAGTTTCTATCATCTAAATCGGGTTCTTCCAAGTCAGTAGATTCAAACTCTGGCAGGTCAGGATTGTTAAGGCCAGCTTGCAGATCGGTTGGAGACTGAGCGGCTGTCGGTGTTTCGGGAATCGGGGGGGCCACGGGTAGCGCCGCAGCAGGCATGACCGTTCGCGACTCGTCGGTAACGCGGTCGGTTTTAATCACGGTTTGAGCGCGGTTGGAGACTTCGCGATCGCTATCTGGATCGGTCGCTGGCGGCGGCACCGTCGCAGTAGGCGCGGTCTGTCGCTTGGCTTCTGGCGTCTCGCTCTGGCTGTCTCTGCCGAGTAGCCACCATAGGCCAGCACCTAATAGTCCGAGCAGCGGAATGAGCCACAGCCACCAGGGCAAGCCATCGGCGTCGGCGTCGGCATCGGTCGTGGTGGTAACGACTGCGACAGCGTTTTCTCCATAGGGCTGACCGTTGAGGCCCCAAAGCCCTCGGCGGTTTTCGTTAGCGACCGATACCGACAGCTTGTCGTTCTCTTCGAAGGCCAGATCGGTAATCGCGTTGCTATTACCCGGATCGAACAGGTCTCCTTGCGGGGTGCCATCTACATTCCAGTAGCGAACCTTACCGGTGTCGGTGCCGGTTGCCAGCGTCTGGCCATCTGGACTAAATGCGATCGCTGTGACGGCTCCGCCAGCGTCGGCTAAAGGCCCGGCGACTAGGTTGCCACCGGCATCTTCAATCACAGCGACATTGCTTTCGTTAGTGCGAGCGGTGAGACTGCCATCGGCTGTTGTTGCTTCGGGCGCGGTGTCTGCTAGCTGCGCTACCGCTACGCCCTCAGTCTCGCGGACTTCTGCAATCACAGATTGGCCTGCTGCGCCAGTAAGTTGTTGTTCCGGCGGCTAAATCGGCGGGAGGAGAAAACTGAGGGGACTCCTCTGTCTGCGCGACTAGCCGGGTATTGCCTGTTGCTGCTAAGGCGCTGGCTCGATTAGCTTCAGCCGCAGATGCCGTCCGCTGAACTGGTACGGCAAGGGCCGTTAGCAAGCAAAGCTTGACAAGGGTAGAACGGTTAGCACGCATCATAGAGCCTGGAGGAGTTAAGACTTTGAAATTACTTTAATATCTCAGTGATTCTCCTGAGAGTCAATCTAGCCGCCTATATATTCGTTGCTACCTACAAGCTGGCGTTACCAAAGTGGCTTTGAGTCAGCAGATTTATGTTTTTTCCCAGAACGGTGCGGGCTGCCGGGTGCGGTTTGGTGTGCGCCAAAATATTTTTCGCTACGGTAGCGCAGCCAGATGCGTAGCTGCTGAGGAACGTTGTCTTTCTGCTCTTTAGTGAGCTGGTTATAGAGTTCGAGGGCGCGATCGCGTTCTCCCCGACAGGCCGCATTACGATGCGCATCCCAAAGCCCCTTAGCGGCTCGAATCCGCCGACAGGTCTCTTTAACTAGCGCATCGCCTGTCAATGCTTGCTCGGGCTTTTTTTTAGATTTAGCCATAGGATTTAGCCATAGAGATTTGGCCACAGTTGAGAGAAAGTTGAGAGGGGCTTTATAAGAAAGACGACTTTTCTAGTTCATGATGGAGCATACAATCTCTATTCTATTATCTCAATCTATGCATAATCACGATCATAGCCATTGTCACGCTCATGCTGCGGTGCCTTCTACGCCAGGGCAGCTGCGGTCATTGAGAATCGCGCTGGTGTTGGTGAGCTGCTTTTCGGCGGCTGAGCTGTGGGTGAGCCTGTATAGCAATAGCCTGTCGCTGCTAGCCGATGCAGGGCATATGGTAATGGATGTATTTGCGATCGCCCTTTCTCTGTGGGCAGCAACTTCAGCCTCGCAGCTTGAAGCCGCCAGGGCTGAGCGGTTAAATGCGATCGCTGCTTTGGTCAACGGCACATTGCTTTTGCTCGTAAGCATTTGGCTAGGCTGGGAAGCCGTGAACGCGCTAACCTCGCCGCCGCTCGAAATTCTGAGCCGCCCTGTGGCCATTACCGCTGCTATCGGACTGGGCGTAAATGGCCTGAATGCCTACTTTCTTCATGCCCATGCCGAAGATAATTTGAACTTGCGCGGTGCTTTTTTGCACATGTTGGCAGATGCAGGTAGCTGCTTGGGCGTATTGGTCGGGGCGATATTAATCGCTCGGTTTGGCTGGTTTTGGGCAGATGGGGTAGTAAGTGGTGCGATCGCGCTTTTAATCTCCACCAGCGCTTTTCCCCTCATTCGCCAGAGCTGGGCAACGCTTAACCCAGCGGCTGCTAATCTGGCGAAGTCGGAATAACCCACCGGCTAAGCTCGCGCGTCAGACTAAGATACTTAAGCTCGTTTATCTCCGTTTGTCCTTACCAAAAGCCATCCATGAAAGTTGCCTCCTGGAACGTCAACTCCGTTCGCACTCGTCTAGAACAAGTCACCCACTGGATAGAACAAAATCCTGTAGACGTACTGTGCTTGCAAGAGACAAAAGTTGTTGACGAAGACTTTCCGGTAGATGCCTTTACTAAAATTGGCTATCACGCCTATATATATGGACAAAAGTCTTACAACGGCGTGGCGCTAATTAGCAAAGAGCCGCTAGAAGACGTACAGATGGGGTTTAGTGAAGTAATCAACTCAGAAACGGTTGGCAATTTAGACGATCAAAAAAGAGTGATTAGCGGCGTTTTCAACGATGTGCGAGTTGTGAACCTATACGTGCCTAATGGATCTTCTATTGGCAGCGATAAATACGAGTATAAATTGAGCTGGCTGGCGTTGTTGAAGCAGTATTTAACCGCACAGCTCGCGGCGCATCCTCAGCTCAACGTTTGCGGCGACTTCAATATTGCATTAGAAAGCCGAGACATTCACGGCGATAAAAACAGAGATAAGCACATTATGGCCTCGCCGGTAGAAAGAGAGACTTTGCGCGACGTTCTCTCTATTGGCCTATCCGATGCCTTTCGCAAATTCACCGAAGAAGGCGGACACTATAGCTGGTGGGACTATCGCACCCATTCCTTTGCTAAAAACACCGGCTGGCGCATCGACCACCATTACCTATCGCCCCAGCTATATAAGCAGGCCAAAAGCTGCACCATCGACATAACGCCGCGCGGCCTAGAGCGCCCTAGCGACCATACGCCCGTAATCGTAGAATACTAATGGATTCGTATACGACGAGATAGGCAAACGCGACTTAGCCTTTACAATCCTGAATCGCGTACTTTGTACTCAATTTCTTCTACCGGTAGATAGTCGCTGTCCCAATCTTCGTAGCGGAGCTGCAGGCGCTTTTCTCCGGCGTGTTGGCCAAAGGTGCCGCTGAAGCGCTCGGCTTCGAGACCAAAGCTTTGAATTCTGATTTTACCGTTGAAGACGGTGGCGCGAGCGAGGTAGATGACCAAATCGTCTCTGGAGGGGCGGTTGACGGTGGTGCAGGCGGTGAGATGGGCGAGGCCGCGTTCGTCCATTTCTTGGGCAAGGGCGATCGCAGTATTTCGAATGCCTCTAATCGCTACGATAATAGCGGCGATCGCCATTGTAATATCTATACCGTCTTCCGCTAGAACCTGATTGTTGGCCAGATACTGAAAGTTTTGCTCGCCCAAATCATCTCGAATCCGACGGTGAATTTGGTTTTGAGTTTGGTAGTCGGTAAGTGCGCCAACGATCGCACCGCAGGCAGCGCGGGGTTCTCTCCAGGGGGCCTCTCGGGTTTTGCCATAGGTGACGAGTTTGCCGCCCTCGCGCAGTCTGCCAACGTGCGTTTTTAGATCGATAGCGACTAAAGAAATCGACTGAGGATTGCCCTCGTAGAGCTTACGCTTGAGCGGTTCGTCGATTTCGTGGGCGACAGTGACATGGGCTAGGGTGGCGCCGTTGTCGGTGCCGCCGCCTGCGGGAAAGAATGCCTCTAGCTTGAGTTCGCCAATTTCGGAGAGGGTGGCAAAGCGGGAGGCTACTACGTCCCGATAGCGTTTGGTGGCTTCGCCCTGGTGGATGCGATCGCCACAGTTTGTATAAGCTAGCGTGGTCACCACGCTCGGCAGGCTCATATCCGCGCCGCAAGCTCGCATATTGGTAGGGCTACTCGCCGCAAACTGAAGCTCGTCTCGCAGAATTTGTAAGCCTTTAATGAGGGCATAGCGATCGCTCACAATCTCATTGAGATAATTGTGATAGGCATTACGCTCCATCCCGAAGCTAGCGGGCAGCTGCCAAAAATTATCTACTCGCTTTTGAGTGGCCGCAGCATCGAAAGGTAAAGACATTAGCGATGACGTTTAGGGAATGTAAGGGCTTCTACCATCTAATCTCATGTCCTGTAGATAATTCTACTTGGCTACTTGCGCACCGTGGCTACGTGGATCGTCAGTGCCTTTGCCAGTAATCGGATTGTCTATATTATCTAGCTCGGAGAGCGTGCCTTTGATTTGCGCATTGGGCAAAGGCTGATTTTTGATCAGCGCGTCCAGATTCTCTGCCAAAATGACCCGAGGAATTTCTCCGATGGCCGCGCCTTTTTCGAGGCTGGTGCTCGATAAGAATTCGAAGTGAGGAATGCCATCTACCCGGTAGTTCAGCATCTCGGGGAGCCACTTGGTGTTGTCTACATTAAGCATGACGAAGTTGACGCGCTTGCCGTAGTCGGCCTTGAGCTGCTGCATATCTGGTGCCATGGCCTGACAGCTCGTACACCAGTTGGCGTAAAACTCGATGAGGGTCGGTTTGCCGTTGGCCATCGCCGCGTTCAGCGGTATGGAGTCTTCGGCCATATCAGAAAGAGAAGCGGCAGGCGACTGGGTTTGTAAGCCAACGATGATAGCGATGCTCAGGAGAGAGGCGATCGCGACAACGACCAAATTTCGAACGCGCTTGGCCGTTTGCGTTGCTCGCTGATCGTTAGAAAGACTATCTGTTTGAGGCGATTCAACCGGCATGTGTTCGTCTAGGGTGTTGTTTATTGGGCTATTCGCAAGTGAGACGTTCATTTTATCTCTTTACTGCCTTCCGTTCGCTAAGATCTAGCTAGATCTGGCTTTTGTCTGGCTTTTGTGGGACTAGCCTTTAAGCCGACTGCGAGGCATTTGTGAAAAAACGACTGACGCTGACTTTTCCAAAGCGCACTATTCATATGCCCATCACCTACCGATTGGCAAAAGACTTTAACGTGGCTGCGAATATTTTTCGCGCTCAAGTTGCCCCCGATCAGGTGGGTAAGCTGCTGGTGGAACTCTCCGGTGACATCGATCAGCTAGACGAAGCGATCGAATGGTTGCAAGCTAACCACATTGGCGTCTCGCAGGTGAACCGGGAGATTATTATAGACAAAGATATGTGCGTGCACTGCGGGCTATGTACGGGCGTGTGCCCAACGGAGTCTTTGCAGCTAGAGGCGCAAACGCATAAGCTAGTTTTTGTGCGATCGCGCTGCATCATGTGCGAGCAGTGTATCCCAAGCTGTCCGGTTCAGGCCATCTCTACTAATTTGTGAGCATAAGCAGGTGAGAACACCGTGATTAATCGACGGCCTAAGTGCAAACTTCCAGTCACTATTCACACCCGTGAGGGATTTCCTGCCCTTTCGGTCGTCATGCTTTTATTCGCCAATATGGCCTTCGGCTTCTTCTTGCGCGAGCATTCCTTCCACGAAACCGCCTGGATTCTTGCCGTTATCTATATCCTTCTAGAATGCAGCGCCCTGAGCATCGCTTGGAAACCCGCCAGAGATCTGGTGCTCATGGGTTTTCAGTCGGACGTGGGCTATACCTGTATGGCGTTGGCGATCGCCTCTTTTGCCGTCGTCGTCGTTGCCTGGATACAGATTTCTACCTACTTCTTGATGATGCTTTGCGCCGCTATTCTTTTGAGAGTGAAACTCTACACCCGGCGCGGCGGCCCTATTTCCTCTTTCTTAGTCATGGCATCTGCATCTTTAGCAGGACTAGCCATTAGCTGGGTTTTTCCTATCGTCAGCAGCTTTCAGCTACCTTCTTTGCTCCAGAGCAACTAGGCTTTAGAGCAACTAGGCCCCAGAATAACCAAGCCCCAGAATAACCAAGCTTCAGAGCCGTTCGTAACGGCTGACCCGTTTTAAATATTTCCTGATTGGTAAAACTATCTTCCAATTGCTATTTGTGGCACTCGATAAAGCGGCACAACTTTACTGCGAATTAGAAGCCTAGAGCGCGACTGTAGGCGTAGCACAAGCGTTTAACTGTTGTCCTACCCCATGTCAGGCCGTGTCATGGGGTATTTTTTTGCCTAAATTACTTGTTTAAAAATACCTGCCTTTTAAGCGGCGGCTACTTTCTCAGCTATCCAGTCGATCAGTATCGGATCGACGACTTCAGGCGCTTCATCCTGCGGACAGTGGCCCAGTCCTTCTAGTTCTATAAAGGCCTCTACGGCTGCATATTCGCCGTAGGCGCGAGCAAGCTCAATTGGCTCCCAGGGATCTTCTTTGCCCCACAGCACCAGCGTTGGACAGGTGAGCTGCGGAAATAAATCTTCTGGAATAGGGCCTTGCGAATAGCTGATAAAAGCCAGAAAGACATCGACTGCGCCCTCGTCAAAAGCAGGCTCTAGCAGCAAAGCAACCAGCTCATCGGTCACTTCTTCTTTACGACCGTACGCCTGACGCAAAATACGCTTTACAGCTTTGGGCTTAGCGAGCTGAGTGAAGAATAGCTGAATCAGCGGCTTATAGCTCAGCGCTTTTTGAATGAAAGGGGTGGGCGCACTGCGATACCAGGGCAGGGTCTGGCGTTTGCGATCGTGCAGGAGCCTGAGCGAGCAGTCGAGTAGCGCTAGGCCGCGTACCTGCTGCGGATCTAAGATGGCCGCTTGCATTGCGACCACGCAGCCAATAGAGTTGCCGATGAGAAACGCCGGCTGACCGACCACTTGCTGACAGAAGTCGAGTACTTGCTGGCCCCAGGTTTCGAAGGTGTAGTCAATGGGGTCGCCGGGGGTAGGCTTGTCAGACTTGCCGTAGCCGATAAGGTCGATGGCGTATACGTGGCAGGTTCGGGCGAGGTCGGGGATATTTTTGCGCCAGTGAACGCTAGATGCGCCGAAGCCGTGAATAAGGACGACGGCGGGGGCGTTGGCGGCTTGAGAACGGGCCTGCTGGTAGCCGATGGTGAAGCCTTTCCACGGCCAGGTTTTGAGCTGGACGTGGGATGCAGGAAGGGGCGTAGCGGAAAGGGGGGTAGAGGGAAGGGAGGGCATGGGAAGGCGCTATTGCAAGGACGCTACTGCGGTGTCGGGGCCGAGGATGGAGACGTATTGTTCTACGAAGTGGCGCTGGGCGGCGGCTTGAATGTCTGAGCAGGTGACAGCAGCGATCGCACTTTGAAACTCCCGATCGAACTCAATGCCCAGTCCTAGCGTCTCGTACCATCCTAGGGCCTGGGCAATCTGTCCGTTGGTTTGCTTACCTAAGGCGTACTGGCCTAGCATTTTATTTTTAGAGACCTGGAGTTCTGTGGGGGTAAGCGGCGTGGTTTTAAGGCGATCAAGCTCTTGCTGTAGACCGTTTAGGGCGATCTGTATATTTTCGGGGGCTGTGCCGATATAGGTGACAAACTGAGAGGCATCTAGCCGAGTGGGATAAAAGGCAGACACATCGTAGGCTAAGCCCTGCTTTTCGCGCAGCTCTACAAAAAGCCGGCTCGACAAACCATTGCCAAGGTAGGTGCTCATCAGCTTTAGCGCCGAATAGTCCGGGTGACTGACTGCGCCAGCGACATGGCCGACTATCACAAAAGCTTGATTTGTACTCTGCGCGGTGACGGTTTGCCGAGCGGCTACTTTAAGCTGAGGAAAGTTCGTTTTGGGCAGCGGCGCAGCGGGCCTTTGCCAATCGCCAAACAAGCCTTCAACCAGTTGGGCGGCTCGCTCTATAGAGATTCTCCCGGCGATCGAAATAATAATATTGTCGGGCCGAAAATACTGCGAATGGGCGTTCACCAAGTCTTGTCGCGTAAACTGAGCGACGCACTGTTCTGATTGAGCATTTGACAGGCCATAGGGATGCCCAGCGTACAAAATCTCTCTGAACTGGCTGTAAGCAACGCTAAACGGCTGCTCTTTCATCGAGCGAATACCCTGTAGAATCAAGCGCTTTTCGAGTTCTACTTCGCTCTCTAGAAAGCTGGGTTCGCGAATCACTTCAGCGGCGAGCGCCAGCACCGATTCAAAATCTGCCGAGACGGTTTTAAGACTGATTTGGCTATAGTCTGCGGCGACATCTGAGCCAAAACTAGCCCCTACCGACTCGACGGCTTCAGCAATTTGCAGCGACGTTTTACGCTGAGTTCCTTTGAGGATGACATCTGCTAAAAGCGTAAAAAGGCTTGCTGTGTCGGCTGTTTCTTGCGCCTGTCCGGCTTTGATAAAGATCTGCGCGGATACGATATCGGCCACCGGATTAGGCGTGACGATTAGGGTCAGTCCGTTGGCTAGCTGAGTGCGAGTAGTGGCAATCGATTGAGGGGGTGGGGAGGTAAGGGTAGGGGAAGTCACAGATAGTGATGAATGGTGAATGCTGTAGCGCGTTGAGGTTGCTAGGAGTGAGGATTGGGTTTTAGTTTACTGCGTTTGTTGGCATAAAGCGTTGACGGCAATAGGGGTGTTCGAGGTCGCGTTAGCGCGTTAGCTTTAGTGCCTCAGCTCTAGCGTCTCAGCTTTGGCCTTCCGCTTGAAGTGGCTTAAGGATGACGGCGGTGTAGTGCGCCGGATCTAAATATTTTTGGGCGGTTTGCTGGATGGCTTTGGCGGTGGCGGATTCGAGGTTTTGAGGATAGGCGCTGACCAAGCTAGGACTGGCCAAGGTGGCGTAGTAGCCGTAGAGTCCGGCAATTTGACTGGGGGTTTCGGTTGAAAAGGCGTAGTCGTTGAGCAGCAGGCGCTTGGCGCGGGTGAGCTCGGTAGGATGGATGAGTTCGGTGGAGAGGGCGGTGATGCGATCGCGCACAATCTCTTCAACCGCCTCCAGATTAGACTCGTCTAGCCACAGGCTCAAGCTCAGCTCGCCGCAGTCTCGCTGCAGTGAAAAATCAACATCGACCTCCTGCACGAGCTGCTTTTCTTCGCGCAGTTCTCGCACTAGCCTGGAGCTGCGTCCACCGCCTAGCACCGTTGAGATCAAGTCCATATGGGCAGCGGCAGCTAGCTGATCAATCCCTGGCCCTACCCAAGCTAGCGTCAGTCGGCACTGCTCTAAGTGTTCTAGGCGCAGCGTTTTTCGCTCGTGGGCCAGCTTTGGCAGCGGTTTGCGCTGAGCGGGGCGATCGGGCGAAGGGCAAGCGGCAGGGTGCGGAAACTGAGAGAACGCATCTTGGATGAGGGCGATCGCCTTTTCGCCTGAGAGGTTACCCGCGATCGCCACGGTCATATTCTCGGGCTGATAGTGCGCCTGATGAAACTGCCGCATCTTTTCGGGCGAGAACGTTTTGAGCGACTCTGGCGTACCCAAAACAGGCCGCCCGTAGGCGTGAGGCGCGTACAGCAGCTCGCACAAAACCTGGTAGCCAACCCCATCTGGATCGTCATTGGCCTGTCGTATTTCTTCGAGTACGACATTGCGCTCGGCGTCGAACTCAGTTTCTGGAATGGCTGCGCCTAGCACCAGCTCTGCCAGGTAGGGCAGCGTCTCGGCCACGGCCTCAGCCGCAATGGTGACGTAGTAATGCGCGTAGTCGTGGCTAGTCGCCGCATTACTCACCCCGCCCTGACTTTCAATCGCCAGATCGAACTCGCCCGGCTGCAGGCGCTGCGTACCTTTGAACACCATATGTTCTAAAAAGTGCGCCATCCCCGCCCATTCAGTCGGCTCTTTGCCTGCACCTGCGTCAACCCACACGTCTATCGTGACGGCCGGAGAGCGCATCTGCTGATGAATCACCGTTAGGCCGTTAGGTAGGCGAGTGATATTGGCACCGTTCGTCTGGTCGTCTAGCGGGCTGTCGGACGGCTGAACAGAGTGCTGTAGGGGTTTGAGTTGGCTCAAGAACAAGATCCATTAAGAAATGGAGTGAAAAATTGGCTTTAGTCTATGCTAGCGAGATTTGTGGCGATTTCCTCATATTTAATCCCCCGTATTCTGAAGGCTGGTAAGCATTCGTGGGAATTGTCTATCGAGCTTTTAAGGCTGTACATCCTTTTAGCCTACGGCTGTGCTAGTTTAAGCTTACGCTAGGTAAGAGCTGAGTCGCTTGGCGATCGCTCTGCAAAAATAGCAGGCATAAATTTCGTCTTCGAATTTAAAACTCCCTCTAAAAATTCTTACAAGAGAACCTAAAAAGCAAAAGAGTTCTGAACTATAGGCAAGGGAATAGAGGCCTTTGACGAAGATGATAAGAGAAACTAGCGCAAGCAGCATTTTTGTTGGCGGCGGCGAAATGGGTTCGCTGATGCGATCGCACCCTTGGGCCGCAACGCCACTTGGCCCTGTAGAAAGCTGGCCGCAGCCGCTGCGTACGATGGCAAGCGCAATGTTCGATGCGCAGCATCCTATGGCGATTTTTTGGGGGCAGGCGCTAACGACACTCTGCAATGACGGCTACCGCCGCAGCCTCCAGGTAGAAGATCCTTTAGCGCTGCTCGCCAAACCCGGCCCAGAGGTATGGGCTAGGGCTTGGGGTACTGAGGTGCGAGATACTTTGCAGGCCACGGCCATACAGGCGATGGTTACTGGCAACTCGTCTGGTTTAGAGAGTTTGCAGATGCTGAGCTGGCAGAGCGATCGCCAAGAACTAGCCGAGCATCCCTTCTCCTATAGTCCTATTCGCACGGAGTCTGGGGAAATTGCCGGATTACTTTGCGTCGGCAGCTACCCGATTAGGCGCAATTTAACCGAGCGGCAGCGGACAGCAGAAGCCATTGCCGACAGCGAACGGCGGTTTCGGCGTGTGGTGGAGTCCAACATATTTGGGGCGATCTGCTACCGGATAACGGGCGAGCTAACCTACGCTAATGAATATGTTTTGGACATGCTGGGCTACAGCGCTCAAGAGGTTGAGTCTGGCCAGGTGAGATGGGACGAGCTAACCCCGCCTGAGTTTGCGCCTTTAGATCGGCGCGCTATAGATCAAGTAAGAGCCGAGGGCAGGTGCTCGCCCTACGAAAAGGTGTTCTTGCATAAAGACGGGCGGGCGGTGCCGGTGCTCATCGTCGGGGCTTTACTACAAACGCCGTTTGACCAGAATCCGGAAGGGAGCGCATTCGTGCTAAACCTCACTGAGCTAAAGCGGGTGACAGAAGAGCGCGATCGCTTTTTTGAGCTATCGCCCGATCTATTTGCGATTGGCCAGCATCGTCAACGGCGAAGTCCATCCCAACTTCACCTTTGGAAATCAGGCATGGGAGCGAATTATGGGATATTCTCCTCAAGAAATCGTCTCGCAGCCCTTTATATCCTTTATTCATCCTGATGATGAAGCGAGCACTCTGCAAGTTGCGCAGCAAATAGCGGCGGGTGAGACTCAGTTCAATTTTGAAAACCGCTACCGCCATCGAGATGGCACCTATCGCTGGCTGGCCTGGAATGTGACTACGGTGTCCGCGCAGAATCGGTTCTACGCGCTCGCCCGCGATGTTACAGACCGGAAACAGGCCGCCGCCGAAAGAGAAACCCTGCTGGCCACCGAGCAAACCGCTCGCGCCGCCGCCGAACGCGCGAACCGCATCAAAGACGAATTTTTGGCCGTGGTTTCCCACGAGCTGCGATCGCCGCTCAACCCAATTGTCGGCTGGTCGCAGCTCCTCAAGCGCGGTCTGAGTCCCGAAAAAACTAAGCTGGCGCTCGACACCATCGAACGTAACGCCAAGCTCCAGGTACAGCTCATCAGCGACTTGCTCGACATCTCCAAGCTGCTGCAAGGCAAGCTCAGCATCAATGAAGCGCCAGTAGACCTGGCCGCTGTGGTGCCAAACGCGCTAGAAACGGTTCGACAAGACGCCGCCGCCAAATCTATCCAAATAGAAACCGACCTGGCATCTTGCTCGGTAATAGGCGATGCAGTTCGCCTCCAGCAAGTCGTGTGGAATTTGCTCACTAACGCAGTTAAGTTTACGCCCGCAGGCGGAAGCGTGACGGTGCGGCTCTCTGCCGAAGCTAATCAATTAGTCGACGCCCCCGAGGCTGTCATCAGAGTCATCGATACGGGCAGAGGCATCAGTGGTGAATTTTTGCCTTACGTATTCGAGCATTTCCACCAGGAAAACTATGCCACTACCCGACAGTTTGGCGGTTTGGGGCTAGGTCTTGCTATTGTTCGACAAATTGTAGAGATGCATAATGGCACTGTTGCCGTTGACAGCCTCGGTGAGAATCAAGGCGCAACCTTTACCGTGCGATTGCCGCTAGTCCCTATGCTTAACAACCCACTTCCGGCTACCTTAGCGACCAATGAAGGCGATCTTAGCGGCGTCCGTATTCTATTAGTCGAAGACGACCCCGACTCGCAAGAAATCACCGTTTTCGCCCTAGAGCTAGCTAGCGCCACCGTGACCGCCGTTGCTTCCGGTGCAGCCGCGCTCGAAGCTATGAATGCTGATATTCCAGATATTTTAATTAGCGATGTAGGAATGCCCGATATGGACGGCTACATGCTGATATCGCAGGTTCGCCAGCGGACTCAGGCGGCAGGTCAGAATGTTTGCGCGATCGCCCTCACGGCCTATGCTGGCGAAGGCGACGAGCAGCGCGCCCTCGACGCAGGTTTTCAGCGCTACCTCACCAAGCCTATCGATCCAGACCGGCTTATTCGCATTATTAGAAGCCTGTTAAACGCAAAAAATCCCTGCCCAAAGGACAAGGATTCGTAGTTCGACCGCAGCGCCGTCTTACCTCAGTTTTTGACCTGGGGTGACCAGGTGGACATCTCGGCCATCGGCTTATAGTTTCCGAGTACAAGCTCGGTATACTGCCGCCGCAGCATCTCGACATCCGTTGAAGTAAAAAACATAGATCAGAAAACGTTGTTGGCAGTCACCAACGCCGTAGCCAGAACTGAATTTATAATAGCGAACCTTTGCCCTCAACAGGCAAGGGGTCATCCATACAGAAGGATGACGGATATTCGCCCCATCCATCACATATTCTGAAGGCTCAGATACATTCTGTGGAGCCTAATACCATAGACGCTCGACAGCAGCGATTAGATTGTCCAAGTCAGCGCCATCGGTTGAAGTGTCTGTGAGAATCGTCACATGGCCCAGCTTTCGGCCTATGCGCGACTGTCTTTTTCCGTACCAGTACACACAGGAGTTTGGAATTTGCGCTAAGGCCGCACGTTTATCGGCATAATCGCTTTTGGCCTCTTCTGTGCCCAGTAAGTTAATCATGACTGCGCCTTTGCCGGTGAGTTCAACGCTGCCTAGCGGCCTATTTGAAACCGCTCTTAGCTGCTGCTCAAACTGTGAGGTAACGCAGGCATCTAGCGTGTAGTGGCCGGAGTTGTGCGTACGCGGCGCAATTTCGTTGATTAAGACTTTCCCGCCCTGAGTGAGGAATAGCTCGATGCCGAAGATGCCGACGACGCCCAGGCTATTAACGAGCTTGCGGGCGATCGCATTCACCTCATCCACCACCGTTTGCGCCACTCGCGCCGGCGCAATGACCCGCCGACACACCTGCTCAATCTGCTGCGTTTCAACGACGGGATAAACCGCGACTTCTCCCGTGCGATCGCGAGCCACCATCACCGCCAATTCTTTCTCAAACGGCACAAACGCCTCTAGCAATACCGGCTGATAGCCCAACGCTTTCCAAGTAGTTTCCACGGCTTCGAGCGTCTTCAAAATAAATGTGCCCTGACCGTCATAACCGTGACGACGCGTTTTCAGCGCCAATGGCAGACCAACCGCTTTGACTTTTTCCGGGAGGGTAGAAAGATCTGCTTTCTCGGTGAGGGTTTCGAAAGTGGGTGAGGGTAGGCCAATTTGAGTGCAATACTGGCGCTGATCGTATTTGTCTAATAGGGGCGCTAAGCAGTCTAGCTGGGGATAGAAGGTCGTGCCTGTTTGGGTGAGCGATCGCAGCGCAGGCAAATCTATAAACTCATTTTCAAAAGTGATGATCTCACAAGCAGCGGCCATTTCTTTCGTGATATTCGCATCTGCGATCGCGCCAAGGAAGATTTTTTGGGCAATAGAGCACGCTGGATCGTCTGGCTTGGGCGTTTGCACCGCTAGCTCGATTCCCAGCAATTTAGCGCCTGCTGCCATCATCCAGGCTAGCTGCCCGCCGCCAATAACGCCTACCCTCTGTGCTTGCTCTATAGCCATGTCTGCTTCTTGTGCTGCTGCCATCTTCTGAGATTTGTTTGCTACATTTAGATCGAGTAATTGGAAGAGCGACCGCCATGAAAGTAGTTAATCTTAGTCGAGATGGGGACAGCCTCAAAGCCTTGCTAGATAGCTTAGCCGATGATGCTGATTACGCTATAGTCACGCGAGCTGATGCCAAAGATACCGTTGTCATGTCGCTAGACTATTTCAATAGCTGGAAAGAAACCATTTACTTGTTGAAGTCGCCAGCAAATGCCGCTCGCCTTAGAGAGTCGATAGCTGAATATAGAAATGGACAAACGACAGAGAAAGACTTAATCGATGAGTGATAGAAAGCTAGCCTGGACTCATAAAGCCTGGGATAGCTATGTTTACTGGCAAAGTCAGGACAAAAAGACACTTAAGAGAATCAACAAGCTTATTAAAGCCACGCAGAGCCTACCTTTTGAAGGCATTGGCAAGCCTGAACCTTTGAAGGGCGAACTGTCAGGATTATGGTCGCGCCGAATAGACGATGCCAACCGTCTTGTTTATGCAGTGAACGACAACTACATCGAGATCATTGCGTGCCGCTACCACTATTAAGTAACTGGCTTACTTAATAATGGTAGCGAGGTTGAAATCTTGACAAGCCAGTTCTCTCAATGACGCTCCTCTGCGAACTGGATGATGTAAGTTGACGGTTCTCTCTGGCGTCCGCGTAGCTAACGTAAGCCGCCGAAAACCGGAAACTTAGTAGAGGTTGCCTTCTGAGTCTGTTGTTTCTATAACTTGGGTTAGCTGAATATCAGCAGCAGCAATGACTTTATCACGACTCTAAATGGATAAGGTGATTTATCTATATTTTACTAGCGTTGCCTGCAAATCAAACCGTACAAGCGCAATCTCAGGCTCTTTGCCAAGTTCAAACTACAGCTCAAAGCTAGCGCCGTTCTGCTTTAGCAGCTGATAGTTTTGCATATCAAACTGATAAAGCTGTGCTGCTCTGTGTGCTACGCCCGTTTCTTTCTTTCCGGTATCGATGAGCAGATCCATTTTCAACAGCTTTTTGCGAAAGTTTCGCTTGTCAATCTCTCTTTCTAAAATTTGTTCGTACAGTCTTTGCAGTTGCGAGAGCGTAAAAGTATCTGGCAGTAGCTCAAATCCAATGGGTTCGTAGCGAATTTTGCTCCGCAGTCGCTCTATCGCACAGTTTAAGATCTCTGCGTGGTCGAACCCCAGTTCTGGTAAGTCCAGTAGCTCGAACCACTGGGCATCGCTGGCGTCGGTGGCGGCTTGCAATGGGTGACGCTGCAAGCTGACGAGGGCGTAGTAGGCCACAGAGACAACGCGATCGCGCGGATCTCTTTCCACTGCACCAAACGTATAAAGCTGCTCCAAAAATACATCTGCTACGCCCGTCTCTTCTTTTAGCTCGCGCATAGCCGCCGCTTCTACAGATTCTTCTATTTGTACAAAACCACCCGGCAAAGACCAGTCGCCTTTGAACGGGGGCAGCTTGCGCCGAATCAGCAGCACCTTAAGCGAAGATGCGCTGGCTTCGTAGCCAAAGACAACGCAGTCTACGGTGAGGGCTGGGCGGGCGTATTCGTAGGTGTAAGCCATGCTCGGAGGAAAAATTGGCGCTTTGCGGTTGAATTAGCTATAACAGTAGAAGCTTAGTGTTTATTGTACACTAAGCTGATATTTAAGGACTGGCAGAGAAGCTATATGTTAGGCGCGATCGCAGGCGACATCATCGGATCGGTATACGAATTCAATTCGGTGAAGCACAAGGATTTCCCCTTATTCACGGCTGAAAGTGCCTTCACAGACGACACGATTCTCTCTGTTGCAGTAGCTGAAGTGATTCTAAAGGGCGGCAGCTACGGTGAGACGATTAAGCGCTACGCACAGGCTTATCCCAACCCGGTGGGTAGCTATGGCGCAAGGTTTCAGCAGTGGGCGGCGTCTAGCACCATGGAGCCTTATAACAGTTGGGGCAACGGGTCTGCTATGCGAGTGAGTGCCGTTGGGTTTGCTTACGATGATATGTCTACAGTGCTGGAAGTGGCTAAGCAAACCGCCGAGGTCACGCACAACCATCCCGAAGGCATCAAGGGTGCGCAGGCGACGGCGGCGGCAATTTTGTTGGCAAAAAACGGAGACAGTAAAAGCGCGATTAAGACTTTTATAGCGTCTACTTTTGGCTATGATTTGGGGCGATCTCTTAAAGATATCCGGCCTACCTACCGCTTCAACGAATCCTGCCAGGAAACTGTCCCCGAGTCTATTATCGCCTTTTTAGAATCAACAGATTTTGAAGATGCGATTCGCAACACTATTTCGCTAGGTGGCGATACCGACACCATGGGTAGCATCACAGGCGGCATTGCCGAAGCCTTTTATGGCGGTGTGCCAGATGAAATTGTTCAAGAAGTCTTGCCGAGATTAGACGATCCTTTGCGCAAGGTCGCGCTTGAATTTTGCGATCGCTACACTCAGCCCTATCCCATATTCGGCGCGTAAAACTTTTATCTTTATTAGTCTCGCTCAAACTAGTTGCTCAAACTACTGGTCGCTCAAACTACTGGTTGCTCAAGTTATGTCTTCTATTCCTAGCTTCTTCAATCTAGAAACCGTCGGAAAAGTCTGGCGAGTGCCCTATCAAACGCGTGCAAGCGAAGCACAGGCTTACGCTAAAGCACACGGCATTACGCCTTCCTATACCGACAAAGTTCGCATCTGCCTGCTGGCGATCGATGTTCAGAACACGTTTTGCCTGCCAGACTTCGAGCTATTTGTGGGCGGACGCTCTGGTAACGGCGCAGTAGAAGACACTCAGCGCCTGTGTGAGTTTATCTATCGCAATTTAGGCATCCTTACCGAAATTGCACCGACAATGGACACCCATGCTGCGACTCAAATTTTTCATCCGGTGTTTTGGGTCAATGCGGCTGGCGAACATCCTGCGCCGATGACGATGATTAGCGCCGAAGAGATAGCCTCGGGCCAGTGGCGGGTGAACCCTGTTGTCGCTAAAAGCCTAGCGCAGATTCAGCTAGGAACCGACCCTATAGACGTAGCCGCCTTTGCACTCCACTATGCAAAAGAGCTAGGTGCTGCGAACAAGTACCCGCTCACTATCTGGCCGTATCATTCCATGCTGGGCGGCATTGGTCACGCGCTAGTGCCTGCTTTCGAAGAAGCCTGTTTCTTTCACAATATGGCTCGCCAAAGCCAAACCCATCTCGAAATTAAAGGAGATAACCCGCTGACCGAAAACTATTCTGCGCTCAGCCCAGAAGTGCTAAATGGCACAGATAATCAGCCTATTGCCCAAAAGAACAACAGCTTTGTTCAGCATCTGCTCGGCTTTGATGCCGTCATTATCGCTGGGCAGGCCAAGAGTCACTGCGTTGCCTGGACGATCCGCGATTTGCTTAGCGAGATTCAGGCCGTTGATCCAGCCCTAGCTGGCAAGGTGTACCTGCTAGAAGACTGTGCCTCGCCGGTCGTTGTGCCGGAGGTGGTCGATTTTACCGATGCGGCAGACGCTTGCTATCGAGACTTTGCGGCGGCAGGAATGCATGTTGTTAAATCGATACAGCGTCCTCAAGACTGGCCAGCATTTCCACTGAGCCTAGATTAGGAACGGGACGCGATCGCACATAACCCGCGATCTAATCACAAATTCCTGGCAGACCCTGTGTTATTTTTCCGTAAATCGATAAATTTATTGTGAAGTTTTTGATAGCACCAAAAATTCTTGAAATACTTGGGAAGTATCTGGGAACGTTCGCAATTAAAGACATCTGCCTGGATATAGTCGCCCTCATGAAATGTCCCCTCTGCCATGTTCACTCTCTCAACGAAGTCAGCTTAGAAACGGGTTTGTCAGCCTATCAATGCCATCGATGCTTTGGCCATTGGGTGCCCTCGGAAAATTACTGGGAGTGGCTAGATCATCGCGAGCAGCGGCATAAGCAAAGCCGTAGCCCGGCTCTGATTAAATTAAACGTGGGTCAAAACTTACTGCCGGTTGTTGATAACAGCAGCGCCAATTTTTGCGTAGACTGCGCTCGCCTGATGACTAAAACCAAAGTTGGCAGAGGACTGAATTTCTATATAGACCGATGCGGCCACTGCCACGGGGTTTGGCTCGACCAAAACGAGTGGGAAAATATTCAGCAGATGGATTTGCACCATCAAATTCATTACATGTTTTCTAGCGCTTGGCAGCAAAGCGTTCGTCGCGAGGCGTATGCTAAAAGAGCGACACCTGCTTGAGCTATTTAAGCGTTTACGTTAAGTGTTTATGACTGATGTTACTGTTCCGGTTGCGCTAACGATCGCTGGCTCTGATAGTGGGGGCGGTGCGGGTATTCAGGCCGATTTGCGGACGTTCTCTTTTCATCGGGTGCACGGGACTAGCGCATTGACCTGCGTAACGGCCCAGAACACGGTCGGCGTTAGCCGGGTAGATGCGCTACCGCCAGAAGCGGTTATTGCTCAGATAGAGGCCGTTGTTAGCGATATTGGCGTACAGGCGGCTAAGACCGGGATGCTGCTCAATCAGCCGATTATTGAGGCGGTTGCAGCGCACCTGAAGGCAAACCCGATTGCTCACTTGGTGGTCGATCCGGTGATGGTCTCGCGAACGGGCGATAGGTTAATTGATGAAAGCGCGATCGCTGCTCTGACTACTCAGCTCATTCCTTTAGCCACTGTCCTCACGCCCAACCGCTACGAAGCGCAAATTCTCGCAGATCTAGAAATCAACACGTTAGAAGATATGCAGAGCGCGGCTCAAAAGATTCTGGCACTTGGCTCTCAGGCCGTTCTGGTGAAAGGGGGTGGCTTTGCGGGCGAGCTGCGCGGCGTAGACGTTTGGTACGACGGTAAAACGCTAGAAGTGCTGACTACAGAACAGATAGACACGAATAATACGCATGGAACTGGCTGTACGCTTTCTAGTGCGATCGCAGCCAATCTCGCTCAAGGTAAACTACCTTTGCCTGCTGTCAAAGCCGCTAAGACTTACGTGACCTTGGCTCTCAAACATGCGATCGCCATCGGTCAAGGTCAAGGCCCGGTTGGTCATTTTTATCCACTGCTAGACGACTGCTAGACGATTGCTAGACGATTTTTCGCCAGAAAGACTACGCCAACGCCAGCTTTAAGAACTCAGTCCTCCGACATCTCCGGCCAAAACGACTCCCAGTCTGGACAAGTCTCATCATCCGGGCCATAGGGATGCATCCCACAAACCAGCATTCCATTCCCATAGTCGGCTCCGTGATAATTGCGGCAGCCCACGCAGGTCGGATGGTCTTGAATAATAGGATTTACGGTATTCACAATGGGCGCTGTCGCCTTTTCTATCCAAGGCGTTATCTGCTGGCTGATAAAGTCAATGCCTGCATCTAGCGCAGCGTCCACCTGGTCGTTAACTTGTAGAAACGCAGGAGCCACATTCTCTTCAATTGACTTCTCCGCGGCCTCTACCACTTCCACTGAGCTATCCACCCACTGCCCAATTATCTGCTCGCCCTGCTGGGCTGCTTTGGTCAGCAGCTGACTAGAAACCTTCGCTGCTTCGTCCAGCTCGCGCTGCAACTGCTTTAGCCATTCATCCATAGCAAAAATCCTCCAGAGACTGCAATGATATGCAGCAGACGTTGTACAAAAAAACTTGTGCGTAGAGCTTATTTCAGTTTATTCAATTCCTGACGCAGATTCTCTACTTCTTTACGCAACGCCTCGGCCTGACGCTCTTCGCTCTGGATCGATTCGCTGTCGTCTAAAATCTGAATTTGTCGGGGGCCTTCTGGCGCTGCGTCCGACGCGTTAGCCTGCGCGCTGGTCGGCTTGGCGGCGGTTGCTTCTGCTCTGGCCACCATCTCATTCATCATCTTTTGAGCTTCTTCTGCCGATAGCTCACCGCGCTCTACCAGCTCATCCACTAGCTTTTGCGCCTGGCCTTTAATGTCGCTCAGCGCAAAGCCTGCTTTTTCTCCAGCATAGGAAGCAATGCCCACGCCCAGATAAAATGCCTTCTGCACGAGCTTGCCAAAACCTGAGTTGCTACCTGCCATAGTGAATGTGCCTCTGAAGTTGCCTCTGATGAGCGCCGAACAATAAATTAAACCATCTATAAGATATATAAGATGTTTCTTAGTTGGCTATGGCAAATGACCGTATAGAAAAGGCCGTATAGAAAAGACCGCATAGAAAAACAAAACCGCTAGGGCACCTGGGTAAATGTCCTAGCGGTCTATAGAAGATGGATGGGTTGCCGAAAGACTAAGCGGCTCGGTTGCCAATACCGTAGAGCAGTCCGCAGCCCACTGCGAGCAGGACTAGCGCAATGTAAACCGTGTTCGAGACGGCTGGAATAACGCCAAATGCCTGTAGCAGCAGCAAAATAGCAAAGATAACGAGCAGCAGTCCACCTGAGTACAGCCCGATAGTAGTGATCATATTAGGTGGTCTTTTTCTACGGCTCATTTGTTTGTCCTAATGTACTGAGAATGAGTCGTTAAGAATATAATGCAGCGCCCGATAAAGAACGCACCCAAATCACACTCAATTTAGGCGTTTTTACAGTAGCTAGCGACAGCGCTTGGACTCATCGCTGATTAGGTTGGGAAAAAGCAAGGTAGAAAGCTGAGATAGAGGGCCTGCTGCGATCGCCTTTACCTAAACGCTCTCAATTAAAAGCTTTACTTTTACATTAAAGACTTTAAAAGCACAAAGGCCCGAAGTCCACGCCTGCTACAAGCATCCCGTATTGCTGCTACCTTCCGGTCCTGACAAGATTTGGGCGTTGTGACTGCATGGGTCCGAGCCATCTATAGAATAGCATTACGCAGCGGCAGTATGGCAAGTGCTCTTCGAACTGACTTCGAACTCTTCTCTGCTGTTCCTGATATCTCCGCTGTTCCTGCTGACCGTATCTTTTAGTATCTCAATCTAGCCGATTAGCCTTGCCATTTCTTCCACAACGCGCCGAATTTCTAGCATCAGAACGCCTTGCTTTACTTCAGCGCTAGTAAGTACTAAGAACAGCGCTTCTTTGCCACATAGCGTCAAAATGCTGTATCCCTGCGTGCCTTCTAGCAAAATATGCTGCACCGGGCCGCGCTGCAGCTCTTCGCCAATGCGATCGCCAATCGAAACCACCGCTGCGGCCATCGCTGCCGCCCGCGACTCTTCCAACCCAGCGGGCAACCTTCCGGCTAGGGGCAGTCCCTGTGGGGTGACTAAAGCTGCGCCTTGGACATAGCTAGTCTCGGCCACAAAAGTCTGCACAATTTCGGTGAGCCGAACGGTGTCAATAGGCATAGGGCGATCGCTTTTCAAGATTGAATTTTATTGAATTTTTAAGGCTCAAGCAGATGCTGTGCGGCTTCGAAGATGCGCTTAGAGACAAAAGGAATAATCTCCTCGTTCTCAGCGTGATCTTGGCCTTCGGTAAACACCACCAACAAATAAGGATGCGTACTGGTCGATTCTATATAAGCTGCGTCATGTCGGACTCGGCTGGTCGCGCTCGCCTGCGACCAGACTTCAGCGGGAGATGCAATGCCTGTGCCAATGAAGCGGGTTGGGCTGCGGCCGTTGGCTAGTTCTGTTGGAATGCGCTAGCAGTGCCATCATTTTTTGCGATCGCCTAGCGCTCACCGAAACCCCACCCACAATACTATGCAGCAGCCGAGCTGTCGCTTCAGTCGTGAGCAGATTGCGATGCTCTAGCGTCTTGCCTAAAAAGTCTTGCTCTCTGCCGTAAGGTCCGTCGTGCCAGAGCTTTTGATTCATATTTACCGCTCGCAGCTCTGGCCACTCTAGCTGCGAGAAATAGCGGTTAATAATATTGCGCTGAAACTTCCAGGTTTCGAATGGCCCAGCGGGGATGGATGGCCCACTCGTTGTCCCACTCAAAATATCTACTATGTAGCTGAGCGCGTCATTGCTCGATGCTACGATCGAATCGGCGATCGCCCGCTCCGTCTCTAGCGATGTTTGAATCATGCCTTGCTCTAGCCAATCGTGAGCCGCCACCAAGTAGAACAAGCTGATAATGCTCGCCGGTTCAATCAGCTCCACGCCTCGGTAGCTAGCGCCGCTCGGTTGATATTTCCAAAACTCCTCCGAGGTAATTGCACCGCCCGTATTGACGCGATACGGCGGCTCGTAGGGAATCCAGGTCATGGCAATCTGGTTGGGTGCAAGCTGAGGAAAGGCGGCTTGGGTGGCTTCTAAAACAGTCTCTAAGGCCGACTGAAGATTGGGGTCGATGGAAAAGAATTTGCGGCTCATAGACGTTATACAAACCCTAGATTGGTGCCTTTTCCAGCATGGACTAACGCTAGCTGCTGATATTTTTTAGCATGTTCTATCAGATCTGCGGCTTCTTCTTCGCAGAGCGATCGCAGGCATTTGCCAGGAACCCCTATCACGAGCGATCGCGCAGGCACATCTTTCGTCACGACGGCCCCGGCCCCTACGATGCTTCCTGCACCAACACGTACGCCGTTTAGTACAATCGCCCCAATCCCAATCAAACAGCCCGATTCAATATGGGCGCTATGAATCACCGCCCGGTGCCCCACCGTCACGTACTCCTCTAAAACCGTCGGCGAATTTGGATCGCCATGCAGCACCGCACCGTCTTGCACATTGCTATAAGCGCCTATGCGCACGGCCTCCACGTCGCCTCTAACGACGGCTCCATACCAAATGCTAGCGCCCTTACTAAGGGTTACATCGCCAATGACCGTCGCGTTGGGTGCGACAAAAGCCGCCTCAGACAGATCGGGCGCGGGCCAATGACTACCCGGTGCGACCGTTAGCGGCTGAAGAAAATCGGTTGCGGGCATGGCAAAAACCTGAACAACATTTGAGAACCTAAAGCGTTAAGCACCGGTAGGGCGCATTATCAAAGAATCAAGCCTGAAAGTTATGGCCCAAAAGTTATAATGGCGGCATTGGTTTTCCGGTGGCTTGCTTGCTAAGAACAGCTCCCAAACGGTTCAAAATATTGGGTAATAGATACGACTGATGCTAGGTTCTGCCTCTCAATATCCCATATATGGCCCCGAAATACAGTGTCCTCACTGTCGTCAGCCAATTCCAGCGCTGTTGCTTACCGATAGCTATCTCTGCACTCGTCATGGGGCCTTTGAAGCCAATCCTGAAACTGAGGAACTCGTTCACGTACAGTCTGGTCGACACTGGCGGCGTTGGGAAGATCGCTGGTATCGGCAGCACACCCATCCCGATGGCGTCCGCTTCGAAATACATGAGGAGCTAGACAGACTATTTACAAAGGGACTGCGTGCTACCAAGGTGATTATTGCGAGCCGGTACGAGCAGCTAATGACGCCATACCTGGAGCACAGTGCGGCCTGGAACAGCCAGGGTAAGGAAAAGGTGCCCAAGCTGTATGGCCTGCCCGTGGCCTTTAGTGAATCCCAAGCGGAAGAACCACGCTGGGAAATCATTAATTTTGATCTAGAAAAGGAACCTGGTGTACCCACTCAGTATCGGTACCTTAGAATGTTTGACTGAAGGGTTTGTTCCAGCCAATAGAATCCTTTAAGAAGGGTTGATGCACCCGTCGAAGTCTTGTTTGCGTCTGTCTACCCAAGCTGGCATTCAGGTATAAAAGTTAACATAAGCTTAAAGTTAATGCCTAGAGAATTTGCAGACAGAACCTTCTATCTCGCTAGGGCGTCTATTCGCTAAGGTGTCTACTGTATCGCTGCTAGTTCTTTTCCTCTTTGCTTTCCTGCAGACTTTTTTTCTCGCAGCTTTTTCCACTTTTTTTACAGGGCTGATTGCGTCTATGCACCATGCTTCGATTAAAACGGCGGATATTCACCAGGCGATCGCATTTTACGAGCAGCTCGGCTTTGAGATGGAAACGCAGTTTACGGCGGGTGTTACGCTGGCCTGCTGGATGCGGGGGCTAGACGGGCGAATTGAGCTGATGCAGGTGCCTGAACCTCGTCCGGCTTTTGATGCGTTTGTCGATGAGCACTATACCGGCTACTACCATTTGTCTTTTGATTTGAGCGATCGCACCGAAAGTTTGCCGGATTGGCTGGCTAGTCTGCAGCAAAAGGTAGAAGCGCAAGGCAATAAGCTCACCGTTTTGCTCGCGCCGCAGCAGCAGCAAATTGGCGAGGCGCTGTACGAAGTTGCTTTTTTGGCCGATACAGACGGCTTACCCTTGGAGTTTATTCGGCGGATAGAGAATGGGCGTTGATTTGATGCCGTTTGCAGACAACTGGGCGTACTTAAAGACCGAGCTAGCCTGGCTAGATCGGCTGCTGCTGTTAGCCGTAGCCCGGCAGCGTAAAGAGATCAAAACCGTTAAAAAGTATGCGAGTGTTCCGGCTGATAACGTCAGCAGCTACTGGTGGAAAGGCGTTATTTCTGTTCCCAATCCAGCCTATGACGACTGCCGAGTACCCACAAAGGCCCAGCGCAAACCAACTGGCTATCAGCAGCAGCTAGAAAGCCGTATTCAGGTCAGTGCTAAGGACGAGATTGTACTAGCACTACCCTCTATCCGTCATTATCTGAACCTGACGCTATTCGAGAAAAACCTGCTGTTAATGACGCTAGCACCGGAAATAAACCGGCGCTACGGGCGGCTTTATCACTATTTACAAACGGGCGAAGACTGCTCTAAAGCCTCCGATTTGCCCACGGTAGATTTAGCCCTGCGGTTGCTGTGCCGCAATGATTTAGAACGACGGCGATCGCGCGCTAAACTCACTGGCCCCGACTCCCTAATAGAACGCAAAGTGCTGCGCTACGTCTCGCCTCGCCCGACCACCCGGCTCAGCAGCTACCTCCAGCTCAGCGAAGACTGGGTAGATTATCTCTTGGCAGAAAAACCAGATCAGCGCGTTCTTTTCAAGCGATTAGCGACGCCGACTGAACCTGTTCTAGCGTTGCCTGCACCGACCTCGGTTACTCGCGCAATCCAGATCATTCAACCCAACGTTGCTTGGGATAAGTTGATTTTACCGGCAGCGATACTCACGCAGATGCAAACGCTGAGCCAGCAGGTTTCAGCGAGCTTTATTACCCGTACTAAAACTGGCAAAACGGCGCTGCTAGTGGGCGCACCGGGCACCGGCAAAACGATGGCTGCAAAGGCGATCGCCGCTTCCTTGCGTCATCCGCTATGCCAGGTAGATCTAAAGCAAATCGAGGCCGCAGACCATGCCGATGTACTCGCGGCCTTAGATCCGGTTCGTTACCCAGTGCTGCTAATTCAATCTGCATCCGTTTGGTTTGGTCGCAATAGCATCTTACCCAAAGCCCAGCTAGCTAAATGGCTACAGCAAAGGCAATCAGCACCGGGTTTACTCATCTTTAGCAGCCGTCATTTGCACACAATAAAGGCTTCCTGGCGGCAGCAGATAGACGCTACGATAACGCTTCCGCTGCCTCACCGAGCAGAACGCGCAATGCTGTGGCGGCAGGCGTTTTCGGGCATTGCCTGTAGTGACAAAATAGACTGGGCAACGCTGGCTCAGTCTTATAAGCTGCCCGGCGGTGAAATTCAGAGAATTGCGCAAGATGCGATCGCGATCGCCCAGTCTAAAAATGCGAAGACAATTACCTTAAGCGATATCAAACAGGCGATCGCCCAGCGCGGCAAGTAGTGCTACGCGATAAGAACAGAGCCTTTGCCTGGATCGCTGCGGTGTCTTTGGCTCATATCTCTTTGACTCGTATCTGGTAAGAACAGGTTTAGCTGCGCGCGCTATAAACAACAACCTTTAATTGAGTAGACTTTCAATTGAGTAGGCCTTTAATTAAGTAGACTTTCCAAAATGTTCTGAGTTGTACCCGCTGAAGACGGATCGCCTTGGGCGGTGTAGAGTGCGATCGCCTGTTCTAAATCAGCTCGGGCCTGGGTGCGGTTGCCTGACTCTGACTGAACGAGTCCGCGCAGTTGATAAGCCCTAGCATTGCGAGGATTCAGTGAGAGCGTGCGCGAAAGGGTTCGCTCTGCTTCGCCGTAATTATTTTCGTCGAGAAAGGTTTGTGCCTGCTTTAAATAGTCTTGCTCGTAGTCGATGCCTCTAAAGCGTCTTTCTAAAGTGGCGATCGCGCGAAAGCTATCGGTACGGTATCCGTAGATAGACGGCGTGGTTCCTAGGGCTTGGCGTACCTCAAAGTTGGTGATGGTTTGGAGCGATCGCCCTTCCGCCGCAGATTTAGCAATTGCGATCGCCAACCCCTCACCGACACTAACGTTCAATTCGACAATTCTGCCTGCCGTAGTGCCTAATCCGCCAAATCCCGAAGCTGGCCCTAATACGGCTAGGTTGCTACGTTCTTTGGGCAAGGTATGGCGAAACCCGTAGTTAAACACAGGCATTTGATTGAAGTCGAACAGTCGCAGCACCGAGTCGTTTACCTGTTCGTCCAAGCCTTCAATGCCGCCGCGATCGTCTAGATGATAGCCAAACGTGCCCAGCGCCTCTTGTGCATTAATGCCGCCTGCTGCCATTAGCGTCGCCGACAGCTCATCAACAGGATGCGCAATTTGGCCCGCGTTGCGAATATACAGCTCGTCCCTGATTTCTACTCTAGGAACGCCAATTTTTTCAAACATCGTCTTGATTTCATTCGCAACGGCCTGCATCTGCGCGGTCGGTTTAGCGCCGTTCCGGCTAAGCTGCTGAGCGGTGGCTGCATCGGCATAAAACAGCAGCGCATTAAAGCTGAGGCGGTCATCGAAGATAGCAATATTAGCTCTATCGAATAGAAAGCCAGACGATTTGATATCGTATTCCTGCTCTAGATAGCCATGCGTTAAAATGCTAAACGCCAAGGAGCGAACGTCGGCTGAGTCTGACGTTCCCCGATAGAGCAGTTTGGGACGGCGCTGATAGTCTATGAGGCTATTTAGCAGCTCCTGCCGCTTTTCGGGGTCATTGCCGCTAGCAGCCGTTAGCCAGCGCTGAGCCGCGGTATCTGTCGGATCGAAATAGCGCTGGATTAAATCAGCTTCCATCTTGGCAAACTGACTGATGTCAACGTTGTAGAAGTCGATGACAAGTCCCATACTTAAAGAGCTATCGGGAAAGCCCAGAGCTTCTAAGCCCTGCATCATTTCTACGCCGCTAGCCGCAGCCAGTTCGCCGCTCTGGCTGGCGTCGATAAATACGGGCGCTGCGTAAGTGCGATTGCCCGCTGTAAATGCGCAAAGACTCGACCCGGCTGTTTGGACTGAGTCTAAGTCGGCGCGGCCCACGACTTCGATGCCGTTACTGCGCAGCGTCTGAGCAAAGTTTTGAGCGGCGATATCGCGGTTTAAGGCGATGGTTTTGACTTGAGCAAGTTCTAGAAATTCTTGGTAGAGCCGGCTGGGCTGACCAAAAGTACCGTACTGCGATCGCAGTTTAGCAGGCACCTGATTGCGATCGAGGTAAGCCAGTCCGCCTCTAACTAAATGCCCGCCGATTCCTTTGGTAATATCGCCTTCTGTGACAATCGCCACGCGGCTACTTTGTCCCCTAGCCTGAAGCTCTCTTTTTACCTTTAGCGCCGTCATAACGCCCGGCACTTCGTCTCCAAAGACTACAGTGTCGTAACTGCGTGCATTGGGAATAACCGGACAGGTCGTCGTTTCTAGAGCCGTTCCGGCTTGCTGTACCGCTAATTCGGTTTGTGCCATTGCCGGAGATATTGTCCCTAAGCCCACTGTCAACGTCGCACAGGCAAAAAGGGGAAGCGTGCGTTTCATAAACTAATCTCTAAATAATGCCGCGGGGCCGAATTCGTCAGACGCAGCGCTTTATCAAAACGCCGCCCCTAATTGTCTTACAAAATTACGGCTTTAATAGAGCAGTTCAGAGATACTTATGGCGCCTTTATCGAGACTTTAAGTAACTCGATCTAAAGAAACTGTTCGTTTTTCTACAGCCATCTACGCAATGCTGCCGCGTTTGCGAGCCTCTTTGAACGAGGTGCCGACGTTTTTGAGGCCCGCGCGAATCATCTCTTGCTCTAGTAGGGTAAAGAATCGGGTGCGATCGCTGCCTCTGACTACCGCCTGGTTATGCGCCTCAGCGAGCGCCACCGGATAGCCAAAGCCTTTTTGCACCTGCGCGAGCATCAGGCTCAAGGCGCTGTTAAACAGGCGATTATCCTCAATGACCCACTGAGGAAATTCAATCCGCGCGACTTCTGCGCCCACATGCACATAGCAGAAATACACTGCATGTTCGCCATAGCCGCTCAAAATTTCCGCTGAGCTTTTCCATATCGGGCCGCGATCGCCCGGCGATAAAGCCGTAGACCACAGCGTCACATCGCGCAGCGGTGAGAAAGGATTGCAGGGCGTTTCATTGCGTCTATCTTCGCAGTGCGCCATGCAGTTGGGCTGCTCGAACGGGCAGGCTTGCAGTCTCAAAAAGTTCAGGGCTTCGCTGCTGCGAGAGGCGCTGATGTAGCCCATCACGGGGACTTTGGCCCGGCGCAGCTGATCCCAAGCGTCTAAAACCGGGTTCAAAATTTCATCTCTTGCAGCGGCAGGAATCTGTTCTAAAAACCAGTAAATGAGCGAGCCATCTGTCATGGCTACGGTGGGTACGTCGCTGGTTTTCGCGCATTCATGACCGAGCTCTCCTAGCATCACCGCCTCTGCCGCTGTTCGCTTGTAGCCCATCCACTCTTCTGTTTGAATCCCCCATTTGCGCGACGCATAGAGATCTTCAGGTCGATAAATGACCTCTGGCAAGCTGTCCAAAAGCGGATAGCGGCTTTGCCCATAGTGAATGATCACTCGGCTGATGTTGAGTAAATAGCAGTAGGCGATCTCGTGGTGACTAGGAGAGATTTGAGAGCCGTCGGAAGAGAGAACGGTGTGGGCCTTAGGCGCAATGTCTAGCGTAATTTTGGTGTCTAGCGGCTCAATAGGTTCGGCGGCGGCAAAAAGCAGGCGATCCCGCTGCTGATCTAACTGTTCTAGCAATAGAGCCTGATGCGTAGTGGCCTGCGCCATAAGCTGTTGTGCAATCTCTACTCGCCGCCGTCCGGCCTCTGCTTCCTGCGTGAGGTGGTCGCTAATTCCCTGCATTTGGCGAGCGAGCTTGGAGAGATCGAGCATAGCGCTTTAACAAATCCACTGATCGAACGGTTGTACTATTTGCTCTAATGATAGTAGATGAATGCGGGCGTCTTGTCTGACCGTTTCTCTATCTGGCTCTAAGTTGTAGCCCCAATCGGCTAAAAATAGCTGAACTTCTGTAAGGTCATTCTGTTGCTTTACTTGTGTTAAAGCCGGTAGGCGATCTTCAACAAACCAGATTCGCGAAACTGAATGTTGTTCTTTTAATAAGCGCAATGTCTCGTATTTTGGCCGCTTTACTTCTTTGCCAAAAATTCGCTCTGCCGGAAAATCTACGCCGCTTTGCTCTAGCAGTGCTTTGATAAATCGGCCTTCTTTGGTACTCACGATATAGAGCGGTAAGTCTGTCGCTAGCAGCTCGTGCAATCGTTCGATCATGCCTGGATAAAAACGGTGCAGCGCCAGCCAGGACGGTAAATCTGCTTGAATCCACCGATCTCGAACGCCGTCTAAGGCGCCTACCGACTGCGATTTTTCTAAACCAGCTGCTTCTAGGTAAGGCAGGGCCATCTGCGGCCAGTTGGCGACGATCTTTTCGCTGCGATCGCCTGCAACGAGCGATCGCACCAATACCGGCATTTCCCAGCCCGTTTCAATCACCGGACGCAGGGGATAAAACTGCTCAGCGAGTCCTTCTGGTGGGCGATCGCTTTCTGGCTTAAACAGTAAACAGTAGGCCCGCCAAGCCGTTTGAAAGTACTCAATCAATCCGTCGCAGATGACACCATCAAAATCGAGCGCGAGTAGTTGAGGCGAAGCCATAGGTAAACGAACAGCCGTAAGCGAACGTTGAAGAATGCCTATAGCTTAGTTGGATGTGGCGCGACTATCCACTGGAATAAGCTCTAGTCGTCTGGTTTTTGAAAGCTGCACCTCGGCAACCTCGTCTTTCCTCGACCCACGCTTGGCGCAGGCCGCTTCTGGGGCTACCTGTTCTGATACTGGCTCTGCAGTGGTTTCTATCTGAAGCTGTAGCGGCAGCAAAATCGTGAATGTAGATCCTACTTTTGGCTCCGACTTAAGCTGAATGCTCCCCTGAAGCAACTTAACAATCTGATTAGTAATGGCCAGTCCTAACCCTGTACTGCTCTGCAGCTGCTGCCCCGCTTCGCCCTGATAATAGGGTTCAAAGATCAGGCCCTGCTCGGAAGCATCAATACCATACCCTGTGTCTTTAACTTCAATTTCAACATAGTCTTTTCTCCTATTAGACGAAAGCCCGTTGTTGGCGGTTAAATCTTGCTCCGCGTTAGACGCTAAGCCGTCAGCACCTGGCATTTCTCCTTTCACCAAGCGAGTTCGAACCTGAATGCTGCCAGAATCCGTGTAGCGAATAGCATTGCTCAGCAAGTTGGTAACGACCTGTCGCAGCCTTACCTTGTCCGTTATTAGTAGCGTGTCGTCGGGATTACCCTCAACCGTAAGCGCTAGCCCTTTCTGCTGGGCCATAATTCTCAGCGCCGTGGCCACTTCAGCAACCACTTCACAAGCATCCACCGACTGAGCCGCGAGTGACACCTTGCCCGCTCGATAAGAAGACATCTCCAGCGCATTGTTGATGGTTCCTAGCAGCCGCCGTCCGCTCGTTAGCACCTGCTCTACATACTCTGAATGCACCGCACCTTCGTTAGCCATTCGTTTCAAAAAGAGGTCGGAGTAACCGATAATGCTGCTGAGCGGACTCTTTAGCTCGTGGGCTAGATGGGCCAGGTTGGACTGCTCGTTGCGAACGATTCGATCTAGCTCCTGGTTGCTGGTAATGAGCTCGTCGTAAAGGACGTTTAGCTCGCTCAATCGCTCGCTGGCGTAGCGCTTCATTGAAAAGGCGACAACTTTGTCAACAGCGCTGTTCACCGACTTAACTAGCGCAAAAATTTCTAAAGGCTCAGCCTGGCCAATTTCTTCTGAGAGCACCTGCAAAATAATCTCGCGCAGAATGGCGTATTCCCATACAATTTCTTCTGCGTCATAGCCTTGCCTAGCGCGCAGTTTGACATGTCCAAGCGACTCTTTTAGCAGGCTCGTCGTTTTGTCAAAATCTGCTTGAGCCGAGTTAGATTTATCGAGAACCTGGGCGATCGCCTTCAAAATATCCGGCAAGCTGTCCAACGTTTCATTAGAAGACAGATTACAGCTTGTCTCAATCAGCTCATCGCGCCGAACTCGGCTCAACCACCGCCGAATGATAACGCCCTGTTTGCTCAGCAAGATCTGGTCAGTTTTCATGATTTTTATGATTTTGTACTCAGTAGCACTGGGTAGCACAGATCTTAAATTGAGCTAATTGTTTAAGAAAGTGTTTAATTACTCACCCAACCTAACAAAATGTGGGGGGTCTGCGTCTTGACCCGCTCATATCTCTATATCTCTCAATAGAGGTGCTAAAAAAGAGGTGCTAAAAAAGAGGCTCTAAAAACCAGCCGCAGGTAAACTGATAACGAGATTAGCCACTAGAATCAGTGAAGGGCAAAAGCTAAGTACGAAAGCTAAACGGGTTTATGAGCGTCTCTTTTTCAGACGAATTTGATGTGGTGGTAGTCGGTGCGGGGCACGCGGGCTGTGAAGCGGCTTTGGCCTCAGCTCGGCTCGGATGCCGGACGATGCTGCTGACGATGAACCTAGATCGAATTGCCTGGCAGCCCTGTAATCCGGCGGTGGGTGGCCCTGCCAAGTCTCAGCTGGCTCATGAGGTGGATGCGCTCGGTGGCGAGATTGGTAAAGTGGCGGATCGTACCTACTTGCAAAAGCGAATTCTTAATAGTTCTAGAGGGCCTGCGGTTTGGGCGCTAAGGGCGCAGACAGATAAGCGCGAATATGCGGCTGTCATGAAGTCTATTGTGGAGAATCAGGAGAACCTGGTGCTGCGCGAAGGCATGGCGACCGATTTAGTCTTAGGCGACAACGACGAAATTATTGGCGTAGAAACCTACTTTGGCATGACCTTTGGCTGTAAGGCCGTTATCCTCACCACCGGAACTTTTCTTAACGGCACTATCTGGGTTGGCAAAAAGTCTCTTTCGGCAGGCCGAGCGGGCGAACCGGCGGCAATTGGCATGAGCGATACGCTAAACCGTCTAGGCTTTGAAACCGGACGGCTCAAAACGGGAACGCCTGCCCGCGTAGACAAGCGCTCCGTAGACTACAGCCAGCTAGAGGAGCAGCCCGGAGATAAGGACGTGCGCTGGTTTAGCTTTGATCCTGAAGCCTGGCAGGAGCGCGAGCAGATTCCCTGCTACATGACGCGTACAACCGCCATCACGCACAAAATAGTTCGAGACAATCTAGAACTCTCTCCGGTTTACGGCGGCTGGGTAGAGTCTAAAGGCCCTCGCTATTGCCCTTCGATTGAGGACAAGATTGTCCGCTTTGCCGACAAAGAGAGCCATCAGATTTTTATTGAGCCAGAAGGAAGAGATTACCCTGAGCTATATATTCAGGGGTTTTCGACGGGATTGCCGGAGTCTATTCAGGTGGAGATGCTGCGATCGCTCCCCGGCCTAGAAAACTGCACTATGCTGCGTCCGGCTTATGCCGTGGACTATGACTATCTCCCGGCCACCCAATGCCTGCCTACCTTAATGACCAAAAAAGTGGAAGGGCTTTTCTGTGCAGGCCAGGTTAACGGCACGACAGGCTACGAAGAGGCCGCAGGCCAGGGCATCGTTGCTGGTATTAACGCCGCGCGATTGGTCAACGGCCAGGAGATGGTGGTCTTTCCCCGCGAAGGCAGCTATCTTGGCACGATGATTGACGATCTCTGTACAAAAGACTTACGAGAACCTTACCGGGTGCTGACCTCGCGCTCTGAATATCGTTTAATTCTGCGTTCAGACAATGCGGATCAAAGACTAACGCCTTTAGGCCGCGAGATTGGCCTGATTGACGATCGTCGCTGGCAGTTATTTACCCAGAAGCAAGAAAATATTGCCGCTGAAAAAGAGAGATTGCATAGCCAGCGAGTGAAAGAGCAGGAAAAGACTGGCAAACAGATTTACGCTGACACCGAACAGCGGATCAAAGGCTCAGTGACATTGGCCGATCTCATTCGCCGTCCAAAATTTCACTACTCGAATCTAGAGAATTACGGGTTGGGCAATGCGGCGCTAACTCGCGCCGAGAAAGAAGGAGCAGAAATAGACATTAAATACTCAGGATACATTCAGCGTCAGCAAAGCCAGATTGATATGGTCTCTCGTCAAACCAACCGCTCTTTACCGAAAGACCTCGACTATATGACGGTAGAAACCCTATCGATGGAGTCGCGTGAGAAGTTGAATAAGGTGAAGCCGCTGACGGTAGGGCAGGCAACGCGAATTGGCGGCGTGAATCCTTCGGATGTGAATGCGCTATTGGTGTATTTGGAAGTGCGCGATCGCAAGGCTAAAGACCCAAGAGCTGAAGACACAAGAGCTGAAGACCCAAGAGCTAAAGGCCAGACAGTATCAGCGGCTTCTGTCTAAATCGTTGCGGAGAACAGCGCCCAAACAGCTAGTTCGAGGGTGGGATGCTCCTGATATAAAAAGGGGCGATCGCAGGATATAAAAAGGGCGATCGCCCGGATAGACCTTACAAAAAACTACTTTTGAGCGCTAGACGCGTAGCGCTTGGTCGCGCTAACTGTAGTCGATCTGGTAATAGGCTGAAGCGGTTCGGCGGCTCTTAGTCGTAGGCAAGGAATGCGATCGCGCACCACAGCCGTCATCATCTCGCCCGTGCTCACTTCTAATACGGCTTCGGGCACAGTCTCAAAAAGCATCTGCTGGCCTGAAAAAACGGTTCGCTCAAAATGCCAACCCTCAATATTAGAGATGCGGATTATCTGAACGCTGTCCGTTTGATTGGTGTATGCGCAGGTAATCTGAGTGTGCTGACGCGAAAACCGATATTCGCCAGAAGCTTTATCCGTAGTCTTATCCATAGTCTTATCGAGTGGATTCACTGAGGTTTTGTTTCTTCTATGTTGTCTAAGTGACGATTGTCTGTTCTCTCTACAAAGGGGTATTTGCAAGGATCTGCGGGTATAAACCCGGAGGCAAAAATCCTGAGTTCAAACATTTTTCGACTAAATTCTAAAACACATCCCACTCAGCGTATTTTAAATAAAGCAAAGGCTTATGAACATTTACTCAAATTTGCATCGAACTCAGCTTTTGCGAGTAAGCGATCGCACAACAACCCCACTGCTCGAAACTTGTAAATCTAATCGCAAACTCGTTCTAATTTGGCCGCAGACGGGTGATTTTGACACCCTAGAGTATGCCTGGTGGATAGCGCGTAACCGCAATCGGCTCAACAAACTGAACATTGAAGTGCGAGCCGTTGCAATCGGTGATGTGGCAGCGGGGCAGGCATTCTGCGATTACACCGGCTTCCTTTCGCAACATCTCTTTGTAGATTCTAAAGCTTCTTTGCATCGCGAATTAGGACTCTATGAGGGGCTATCGGTTAGCCTGCCCGGTTTAAAACCTCAGCAAAACGGCTATCTCAATTTGTTGTTGATGTGCGCGGGTATTGGCAGTCCCGGTACGCTCAAAGAGGTGTTTCGCGGCTATCTAGGCGATCGCACTGCGCCACAGCTCATTGCCGATGATGAGGTGGTAAAAGCATCCCCTTTGCCAGCGCTTAAAGGTGAGGTATTTAAGCGGGCAGGCGGCAAGGGCTTTCAGCGACCTTTTGAGCTAGCAACGCTAAGGTTGCGCAATATGACAGAGGTGCTCAGCCATTGGAAAACTTACGTGCCGGATGCGACTTATTTGACGCAGCGTGGCGCGACGTTTTTGTTTGAGGGTGAGGAGCTAGTGTATGAGTGGCGCGATCTCAACATCCTAGGCTTTGCCGAGAACATGAGCGACCCCCTATCTTTCTTGGACAAGGTGCTATCTAAGCAGAATTGAGGCTGCCTAGTGCAGAACGCTTTTCAAGGGCGACAGATAAAACGCTGAGAGATAGAAGATTAAGAGGGATAGAAAACGGTAGCTTTCTCACAATTCCTCACACTGAAAAATAGTTGGTATCATTCCTCAATACCTATAGCCAGAAATCTAGCCAGAAATCGTAAGTATGGCAGTGTTCGCCGCAGAAGAAGCAACCCCCCATGGCAAAAGCAAAAAAATCTGAATCCGTGCCCAAAACGATGCAGGCAAAGTTCGACAGCATCACCGCTCTGACTGACGACTTCGCCGCCAAACACCTAAGCGAAGAATACGCCCAGCTCATACGCCTAGCGACTGCCGCTCTTTGCCGCAAGCGACCTTCCCCTCTATCTAGCGGTCGCGACTACACCTGGGCCTGCGGCATCACCCACGCCCTCGGCATGGTCAACTTCCTGTTCGACCCGTCTCAAGACCCACATATCAGCGCAGGCGAACTCTACGAAATTTTTGGCGTTAGCGCCAGCACTGGACAGGCCAAATCCAAGAAAGTTCGCGACACGCTGAAAATGAGCCAGCTAGATCCCGATTGGAGCCTGCCCAGCCGGATGGACAGCAACCCGCTCATTTGGATGCTCGAAGTGGATGGATTTATTATGGATATTCGCTCAGCCCCACTAGAGCTTCAGGAAATAGCCTTGGAAAAGGGACTGATTCCTTACATTCCGGGTTTGCAAAATGAGCCAGCAATAGAGTCAGCCGAAGAGTCAGCTAAAAAAAGAGTCGAAGGCACTGCCGATACGCTCTACGTTTTGAATGTCGGCGTTTTGGGTGGGCCGATGACAGATGACTTTATCGAAAAGAATCCTATTCTCTATCGCACTATCGAGATTAAAGGCAGCAGCACGCTCGCAGATTTACACGACATTATCTTTACCGCTTTTGATCGCGAAGAAGACCACCTATATGAGTTTCAACTGGGTGGAAAAAGGCCCAACGATCCGAAAGCAGAAAGGTATGGACTGCTAATACCTAACGATCCTGACTACTCCGACTCGCTGAGCGATGCGGCAAAAACAACTTTAGCTTCTCTAGAGCTACAGCCTGAAGATATCTTCGGCTACTGGTTCGACTTTGGCGATGACTGGTGGCATCAGATCGATGTTGCGAAGGTAGAGCCTAAGGCACCCAAAGGAAAGTATCCCAAAATCACTAAAAGTGTCGGTGCTAGCCCCCCACAATATGCAGACTTCTAGATATCGATGGCGAATCATAGATGGCGTATAATCCACACCCACCCACAGGCAAACTGCCACCACGAGCCACACAAAATAATTTACAATGTTTAACAGATCAGTACCACTGCTAGATGTGCTGACTAGCTTGTTTTGTAAGCACCATTTGAAACGTGGTGTGCCGACAGTCTCCAGATACTCACTACAGAATCACCATGAAAGACCTGACCAAATACCGCAATATCGGTATCTTTGCCCACGTAGACGCAGGCAAAACCACTACAACCGAAAGAATCTTGAAGCTCACCGGCAAAATTCACAAAATCGGTGAAGTTCATGATGGTGCGGCAACCACAGACTTCATGGATCAAGAGCAGGAGCGCGGCATCACCATTCAGTCTGCGGCTACAACTTGTTTCTGGAACGACCACCAGCTCAACATTATCGACACGCCTGGACACGTAGACTTCACTATCGAAGTGTACCGTTCACTCAAAGTGCTAGACGGCGGCGTTGGCGTGTTTTGCGCATCGGGTGGCGTAGAGCCTCAGTCTGAAACCAACTGGCGCTACGCGAACGACTCTAAAGTAGCTCGCATTATCTACGTCAACAAGCTCGATCGCACCGGCGGCGACTTTTACAGCGTTATCAAGCAGGTAGAAGAAATTCTGGTGGCTAAGCCCCTAGTTATGGTGCTGCCTATCGGTATTGAAGACGCGTTTTGTGGCGTTGTCGACCTCCTAACTGAGAAGGCTTGGATTTGGGATGATTCTGGCGATCCGTTGAACTACGAAATTACCGACGTGCCTGAAGACATGACGGAAAAGGTGGCTGAGTACCGTGAAATGCTCATCGAAACCGCCATTGAGATGGATGACGATGTGATGGAAGCGTACCTTGAAGGCAATGAGCCTGATATTGATACGCTCAAGCGCTGCATCCGCAAAGGCACCCGCGAGCTGGCATTTTTCCCTACCTACTGCGGCTCTTCCTTTAAGAACAAAGGCGTCCAGAACGTATTAGACGCGGTTGTAGACTATCTTCCTAATCCAACCGAAGTGAAGCCTCAGCCCGAAGTGGATCTTGACGGTAATGAAACGGGTGAATTTGCCAAGGTGACACCAGATGCACCTTTGCGAGCGCTCGCGTTCAAAATTATGGACGACCGCTACGGCGCCCTTACCTTTATTCGCATCTACTCCGGTGTGCTCAGCAAAGGCGACACGGTGCTCAATACCTTTACCGGTAAAACAGATCGCGTAGGCCGATTGGTTTCTATGCACGCTGACTCTCGCGAGGAAATTGACGTTGCCCAAGCGGGTGATATCGTGGCCATCGTTGGTATGAAGAACGTGCAGACGGGTCACACCCTGTGCGATCCGAAGAACCCGGCTACGCTTGAGCCGATGGTCTTCCCCGATCCGGTGATCTCTATTTCTATTGCGCCTGTCGATAAGGGTGGCTCTGAGAAAATGGGTCTGGCCTTGAGCAAAATGGTTCAAGAAGATCCTTCCTTCTACGTGGAGACAGACCAGGAGAGCGGCGAAGTCATCATTAAGGGGATGGGCGAACTGCACCTTGATATTAAGGTGGACATTCTTAAGCGCACTCACGGTGTGGCTGTAGAAGTGGGTAAGCCTCAGGTGGCTTATCGTGAGTCTATTACTCGGGTGCTCGACGATAGCTATACGCACAAGAAGCAGTCTGGTGGTTCGGGTCAGTTTGCCAAAATTGACTACACTATTGAGCCGGGCGAGCCGGGCGTAGGCTTCGAGTTTGAGTCTAAGGTTACGGGGGGTAACGTGCCTCGTGAATTCTGGCCTGCTGTGGAGAAGGGCTTCGCGAATAGCATGGAAAAAGGGCCTTTGGCAGGCTATCCGATGGTAGACGTGAAGGTTACGCTTAAAGACGGCGGTTTCCACGCGGTGGACTCTAGCGCGATCGCATTCGAAATCGCAGCTAAATCTGCTTACCGTCAGTCTTTCCCCAAAGCTGGCCCGCAGATTCTAGAACCCATCATGAACGTAGACGTGTTCACTCCTGATGATCACATGGGCGATGTGATTGGCGATCTGAACCGTCGTCGCGGCATGATCAAGTCTCAGAACTCAAACCCAATGGGCGTTCGCATTAAAGCAGACGTGCCTTTGAGTGAGATGTTTGGCTACATCGGCGATCTGCGCACTATGACCTCTGGTCGCGGTCAGTTTTCTATGGAGTTTGGTAACTACTCGCCTTGTCCTAAGAACGTTGCTGAAGAAGTGATTAAAGAAGCTAAAGAGCGTCAGGAAGCTGCTAAGAAGTAAGCGAATCTCTCTGTTCTAAGGTGAAATAGAAAGCGGGCTTTAGTCTAATTAGACTAGGCCCGCTTTTTTGTTCGCGTCTTTTACTTTCTGTATCTTTGCAATGCATACCAGCCTTACAGCGCCTGCAAAGCCTGCTGCACCTGAGACTTGTACTGAGGGCAGTAATAAGCAGAGCCGATATTCATCACAGCGCCGCCATATAGCCCGACGGCGTAAGCCATTTCGTCTGTTAGTCCTACGCCCCGTGCTGCTGCTTGTTCGACGGCCGAGGATGTATAGATGGAAAACGCATCGCTAGGGCTAACGCCAGCGGAGAAGGTTTGGCAAAACATTTGAGCGGCCCATACGTTTTCTGCGGGCGTTAGGGCAGACGTTGCCATGGCGTAGGTTACTTCGTCTTTGCCCTGCAAAAAGCTGTACAAGTTGCTTAGATATTCATTGTCGGCGTTGGTTTGTGCGATCGCTGCTGTCGAGAATACAGTGGGGAAAAGGACGGCTGCTGCTCCGAACAGGGCGAGAAATTTGGGCTTTTTCATTGATATTTCCTACTATCGGTAAAAGGCTGTGTGTAAGACAATTGGGTGTCTCCTTTTATACAAGCCTTCCCGGTAGGCGATAGGAATTTGTCGGTGCATTCTAGTTGAAACTGCGGCTTAATTAGGAAGAGTGCCATTTCGAATACTTGCTACTTTCTAGAAAGCTATAGCCCGCTTAATTCTTCAAGAGCCTCTAATATAAAAGCTATCCATACCCAGTCTAAATATGAAAGCCATCGGCATTTACGAAGCGCAGTCTACCGACCATCCAGAAGTATTTCACGAAGTTGAGCTGCCGGTGCCCTCGGCTAGTGGCCGCGATCTGTTGATTAAGGTTCGAGCAGTGGGCGTAAATCCAGTAGATACGAAGGTGCGTAAATCTGTTACAGATCGTCTAGAAGAAATCAAAGTATTGGGCTGGGATGCGGTCGGTGTTGTGGAGGCTGTTGGCAGTGAAGTTTCTCTATTTGAAGTAGGCGATGAGGTTTACTATGCAGGCAGCATTACGCGCTCTGGCTGCAATAGCGAATACCATTTGGTAGATGAGCGCATTGTGGGAAGAAAGCCTCAGGCCCTTTCTGACTTAGAGGCAGCAGCTATGCCACTAACGACAATCACCGCTTGGGAAGCGCTATTTGAACGGCTTTTGATCTCTTCGTCCGGTGAGAGTGAAGGCCAGTCTATTGTTATTATCGGCGGTGCGGGTGGGGTTGGCTCTATTGCGATTCAGCTCGCTAAACAGCTTGCAAATCTGAAAGTAATTGCAACGGCTTCTAGAAAAGATACCGTTGATTGGTGCAAGCAGATGGGCGCAGATGAGTGTATTAATCATCATGAGGATTTGGTAGCGCAGTTAAAGTCACTGGGTCACGAGACTGTGGATTACGTGCTGTGTTTGAATAGCACGGATTCTCATTGGGATGCGATCGCTCAAATGATCAAACCCCAAGGCAAAATCTGCACCATTGTTGAAAATAGCCATCCGCTAGATCAAAGCGTGCTGAAAAACAAAAGCACCACTCACGTATGGGAGCTAATGTTTACTAAAGCTATGTATGAAACCGACGACATGCAAAGCCAGCACGATTTGCTAAACCAAGCCGCCGATCTGTTCGATCAGGGCATTCTCAAAACAACATTTACGCAAGAGATAGGTGTTCTTAGCGTAGAGAACCTGACTAAAGCTCATGCCCAGCTAGAGTCGGGTAGCACTATTGGAAAAGTAGCTATGACGGTCTCGTAGTTGATGGTCTCTCGTAGTTGACGGTCTTGTAGTTAACGGGCTACTACAGCAGTTGGCTCGTTAATTCAGCATTTAGCTGCTGAACACTTTTTAATACTGTTGTTGCGCCCGCAGCCCGCAGCTTTTCTGCATACTCAGCTTGATAGTCAGCGTCTAGCTGCGCGTGGGGTGGCAAAATTCCAATAGCCAACCACTGCCGGTCAGGATATTGCGACTGAGCAGCCGTAATGGTTTTCATATCAGCCGCCGTATCGCCTGCGTAGAGGACGGGCAATTTCTTAGCGGACGGCTGCTGTGCCTCTACTTGCTGTACAGCCATCATCAAGCCGGTAGGATCTGGTTTGCTAGGGGCGTCTTCCATCGCGACTAGGATAGGCGCGGTGAGGCCGATTCTGCGCTGTAGAACAAAGTTAGCAGACCCTTGAGTTGCGCCGCTAAAAAAGGCATAGGGAATGCCCGATTGAAAGAGCGATCGCAGATACTGTTGATCCATCAGCAGCGGCTCGTTCGCAATATAGCCCGTCCACTGGTCAGGGTCTTCTGTATCTGGCCCTCGGTACTGCCGCTGAAAATAATCAACAACCTCTTCGTAGCTGATGCTGGGCTTAGGGCTACCCTGCTGCTCAAAATAGCGATACACCATTACTTCTGAGGCTTTCCAGTCGTTGTTCCAAACGCCTTCACTTTTGAGCCGGTCAATATCTTCTACGGTTGGTCGATAGTGGCCCTGCGTGTAGTGCTCTACGGTATCTGCGATCGCCCGTCGATAAGATCCGCCTACGTCCCGCACCACTCCATCAATATCAAATACAGCTATGGCAAGGGGATTCATTCTTCTACAATGGCTAGACAATCAGCCCAATGGCAGGAGTCGCGCGTGGCACGTAATCATATTTGGGCGCAAAGCCTGCTGGCCGTGCTGACTAGCTTACTCTTTGCCGGGAGCTTTGTTGCAGGAAAGTACACGACCAGTGAAATGAGTCCGCTGATGATTACGCTGCTGCGCTATGCGATCGCGAGTCTCTTTCTTCAGTGTTTAGTTTGGGTTCAGGCCAAAAAAGGAAAAGGATTTGATGGCCGAATTCAGGACGCTTCAATCTCAGATAAAGTCTGTCTTTTTCTGCTGGGCACCTTTGGCGTTGTGGGCTATCACTTTTTCTTTTTTTACAGCTTGCGCTACACGGCAATGGCAAACTCGGCCATCATCAACGCGTTTAATCCTGTTGTGACAGGATTTTTGGCAGCGGTTTTGCTAAAAGAGAGACTGGCCATACAAAATTATATGGGGGGTGCGATCGCCATTCTCGGTGTCTTGGTTCTGCTCACAGACGGCAATCTGGCTTCACTACTGCGGCTTCAGTTCAACGCGGGCGATGTCTTGATGCTCTGCGCAGTCGTTTGCTGGGCCGCTTACTCTATCCTGCTAAGACATTTAGGTAAGCGCTACAGCGGGTTGGCCATGAGCTACTACGGCGCACTCTTTGGCGTTCTACAGCTACTGCTATTGATAGTTCCAGAGGTGGTTCAATCTGGGTTGCCTAGGCTCTCTGTGCCGTCTATTTTAGGCGTAGTTTATATGGGCATCGGGGCGTCTGGAATTGGCTATTTGTTGTTTACGCTCAGCACGCAGCGAATTGGCCCTACTAAGTCTACTAGTATTGTCTATAGCGGGGTTCCCGTTTGGGTGGCCTTATTAGCCTGGTTGTTCTTTAAAGAACCTGTTACGCCCTGGATGATTATCAGTATGGGGCTGATATTATTGGGTTTAAGAACAGTACTACAGCCTGCGAAGCCTTTGGCTAAAAGTGTTTAGCGCTGAATAGGCTAGGCTTCGACTACGCTCAGCCCTCTAGCTACGGTGGATTGAGCATTGAGCGCAGTCGAAATGCGTTTTACCAGTAAATTTGACCTATCTACTGACGACGTTTTCTACAACACTGCTAGCCAACAGGCCAGTGGAAAGATCAGGTATTCAATAAAGAACAGCTTCCAAATGAATTGATAGAAATCTGGATAGGAGATATCTTTTAGCGTGGGTGAACTATCGAGATCTACGCGGCGGCTGAGCCACCAGAAGTAGATAATGCCAGCGCTCTGGGCGCTCATTAAGAAAAGGGCTTGCACGCCTGCTAAGAAGGGCGCAGCGACAATCAGCCCCCCGTAGCAGGCAGTGAGAACCCATCTAGCTAGATTGAAAACTTTTTTTCTACCGAGCTGTAGCGTATAGGTAGAGATGTTGTATTGACGATCGCCTTCTAAATCTGGAATGTCTTTAAAAATGGCGATCGCAAAGCTAAACACCAACACAAACAGCATCAGCGCCCAGACTCTTGCCGGAACGACTGAACCCAGCCCAAGCTGAGTAGAGAAATAGAGATACAGCCCCAAATTTACAATCGCGCCACGCACCGTCAGAATGCAGACCGAGGCCCAAAAGGGAAAGCGCTTGAGGCGAATGGGCGGTAGGGAGTAGGCGGTGCCGATGAGGAGGCTGAGGCAGACGGTGAGTATGAGATAGATGTTTTGAGAGATCAGGGAAAGCGCGATCGCAACTCCACCCATCAACCAAACCAGCATTTGCGCATGAGCTTTAGAAAATTCGCCCGAGGCAATTGGTAGATCAGGCTTGTTGATGCGGTCGATGGCAACATCTTCTACCTGGTTCAATCCCACGATGTAGACGTTGCCACATAAGCAGGCAACCCAGGCGAGCAGCCAACTGCCGATGACGATTCGCGGCTCGATAGGCGGTGGTGTTGCAGCCAGGGCGATCGCCAGCAAAGCGGCTACGCTCAGGCTTGTCCCAATAATGGTATGCGGCCTAGAGAACTTCCAAAACGCCTGCAGCCAAGCAATGGGTTCTTTTACAGGGTGAAGCGATGGTCGAGCGGGCGGCCGCGAAGAAGCTGAGAATTTTGGCATGTCTTAAAATTTACACCGATCTATAGGGTTCTGCCTCGCAGTGTAAATTTCTCTTTAGAGTTCTCCTGCCGGCGCCTGTACTTAACTGTCCGTAGCTCACTACCAGCTTCTTTTGCGGCTCTGCGTAATCTGCCAGCTGAGAAAAACAACTGGCAGCAACCCCACTAGCAAAATCGTCAGTGCGGGAGCCGCCGCGTCCGCTAATCGTTCGTCAGAGGCATACTGATAGACGCGCACAGCCAGCGTGTCGAAGTTAAAGGGCCGCATGACCAGCGTAGCAGGCAGCTCCTTCATCACGTCTACAAACACCAGCATCAAGGCGGTTAGCAAGCTACTGGTCATCAGCGGCGTATGGACCTTAGCAAGTGTCCGAGTAGGCGAATAGCCCAGGCTGCGAGCGGCATCGTCCAAATTCGGACGGATTTTTGCAAGTCCAGATTCTACCGATCCTAGCGAAACCGCTAGGAATCTGACTAGATAGGCCAGGACTAAAGCGGTGATGGTGCCGCTAAGAATAAGGCCGGGCGAACCGCCAAAAACGGATTTGATCGCGTTGGCTAGCTCGTTGTCTAAGCGGGCAACGGGAATTAGAATGCCGACCGCGATCACGGCTCCTGGAATGCCGTAGCCCATTGCGGCGAGCCGAACACCTAGTCGAATCAGGCGGCTGCCGTTGAGCCGTTGCCCATAGGCCAGTACCAGTGAGAGCATAAGCGCGATCGCAGCGGTCATCCCAGCTACCGTCAAACTATTACCCGCTATCTGATAAAAGCGACCGCCTAGCAAACCATCCCAGTTGCTAATGGTCATTTGCACTAGCAGCCAGCCCGGTAGTAACAGCCCTAAACCAATGGGTATGAGGCAGGCTACAGCAGCGCCCATACCTCTGAGGAAGCCCAGTTTGTAGAGAGTGGGCGCTTGCAGACTATTGTTGGCCTGATAGTACTTGGCCTGCCGCCGCGACCAGCGCTCTAGCAAAATGAGCGTCAAGATAAACAGCATCAGCATGGCCGATAGCTGAGCGGCGGCAACGCGCTCGCCTTTGCCAAACCAGGTGCTATAAATTCCGGTTGTAAAGGTCGAAACGCTAAAATACTGAACTGTTCCGAAGTCGTTTAGCGTTTCCATGAGCGCCAAAGATAAACCCGCGATAATAGCGGGACGAGCCAGCGGCAGGGCAATGCTTGAAAACCCTCGCCAAGGCCCACAGCCTAGCGATCGACTCGCTTCTAAGGTGCAAGCAGACTGCTCTAAGAAGGCAACTCTAGCCAGCATGTACACGTAGGGATAGAGCGTGAGGGTGAACATGGCGATCGCCCCTCCCATAGATCGCACATTTGGAAACCAGTAGTCGGCTGGATTTTGCCAGCCAAAGGCACTGCGCAGCCCAGATTGCACCGGCCCAAAATACTCTAACCAGTCCGTATAGGTGTAGGCCAGTAGGTAAGCGGGTGCCGCCAGCGGTAGCAGCAGCGCCCATTCAAAAATGCGATCGCCTGGAAACCTACACATCGTCACTAGCCAGGCCGTCCCGACGCCCACAGCGAGCACACCCACGCCCACACCCAGCATCAGAACCAGCGAATTCGTAACGTATTCTGCGAGCACCGTATCAGCAAGATGTTGCCAAACTTCGCTGGCATCGGCAAAAACGCTGCCCAAGACAACGAGAATAGGGAGAAAGACCAAAGCGGCAATCAGCCACGTAGCGATCGCCCATCCACTGGGAAAGCGGCTCAACCAGCCTCGCTTTCGGTCAGACTGCTGCCCCGATAGATTTGGAAGAAAAGACCGAAACCCGAGGCTGAAAAAGGAACGTAGGCGCGACATATTTTCTGAGCAAGGCACGAGGTGATTGGACGAAGCTGCGATCGCTATGATTTAGCTGCAATTTCTAGCAATGTAGCGCTCTAGCAATGTAGCGTCTCAGCTTCCCTTTTAGGTATTATTCTCAATAAGCACTCGCTGTTGCAAATAAGAACTTACTTCGCTATCATTCTCATTAGCGAGTCGTTATCGATACGCCGCAGGAGAATGCTCATGGTTGCTTACACATCTTTAGCCCTTAAGGCAGAGCTACACGAGCGTGGCTGGCGGATGACGCCGCAGCGAGAAACGATTCTCAATACCTTTCAAAATTTGCCAGAAGGGCGGCACCTTAGCGCCGAAGATCTGTGCGAGTTGCTAAAAGAAGACGGCGAGCCGATTGGCCTTTCTACTATCTACCGCAACCTCAAGCTGATGGCCCGCATGGGCATTTTGCGAGAGCTAGAGCTAGCCGAAGATCAAAAGCGCTACGAGCTCAACCGGCCCGCACCGCATCATCACCATCATCTTGTCTGCGTTCGGTGCAACAAAACAATCGAGTTCAAAAACGATTCTGTGCTCAAGGTCGGTGCCAAAACGGCTGAAAAGTCTGGCTATCAGCTATTAGACTGCCAGCTCTCTATCCACGCGGTTTGCCCTGCCTGTCAGCGCTCAATCTTGCCGGTGTAGATAGATTTAAAGCGTTTTAGATTTAAAGCGTTTTAGCAACTGTCGCGATCGCCGTCGTAACAGCCGTAAGCTCGTCTGGCTCAATAATATAGGGCGGCATGGTGTAAAGCAGTCGCCCAAAGGGTCTAAGCCAAACACCTTGGGCAACGAACTGCGGTTGAACAGTGCCCATCTCTACCGGCTGATGCAGCTCTACAACGCCAATTGCACCTAGTACTCGAACGTCTTTCACGGCCTTTAGCTGGCGGCAGGGTTCTAGCTCTACGCTTAGCTGAGCTGCTATATTCGCCACGGTCGTTTGCCAATCGTAGCTTTCTAGCAAGTTCAGATTTGCTAAGGATACGGCGCAGGCTAAAGGATTGCCCATAAAGGTGGGGCCATGCATAAATACGCCCGCCTCTCCTGATGAGAACGTTTCGCTAATGTGCGATGTTGTTAGCGTGGCGGCTAGCGACATAAAGCCACCCGAAAGCGCTTTGCCAACGCACATAATGTCTGGACAGATGTTGGCATATTCGCAGGCAAAGAGCTTGCCCGATCGCCCGAAGCCGGTGGCAATTTCATCGAGAATGAGCAGTACGTTGTGTTGTTTGCAGAGTTCGCTAGCCCTGCGGACGTACTCAGGATGGTAGAAGCGAACGCCACCGGCATTTTGTACTACGGGTTCGAAGATAGCGGCGGCAATGCGATCGCCTTTCTCAATCAACAGCTTCTCAAAGCTCTCGATATCTTCTTCTTGCCAATCTTCTTCAAAGCGAACTTGGGGCGCGTCCGCAAAAAACTGCTGAGTGATAGCGCTGCTAAATAAGTGATGCATGCCGTTGACCGGATCGCAGGCAGACATCGCGGCAAAAGTGTCGCCGTGGTAGCCGCTGCGAATGGTCAAAAATCTGTTCTTCTGGGGCTGGCCTCGATTGTGCCAGTACTGTATGGCGAGCTTCATCGCGACTTCTACGGCTACCGATCCGGAGTCGCTAAAGAAAACGTGCTGGAGCGGCTCGGGCGTTATCTCTATTAGCTTTTTAGCGAGGGCGACGGCGGGCCGGTGGGTGAGTCCGCCAAACATAACGTGAGACATCTGAGCCATTTGCTCTGTAGCAGCGGCATTCAATCGCGGATGGTTGTAGCCGTGAATGCAGGTCCACCAGGATGATATACCGTCGATCAGCGATCGCCCGTCTTCTAGCTCAATGCGAACGCCCTGAGCCGATCGTACGGGAAACACCGGCAGCGGATTTGGCATTGCCGAATAAGGGTGCCAAACATGCTGCCGGTCGAGCGCAATCAGCTGGTCTAAATCCATGAGGCATCTAATCAGAGAAGGTAAAGATCTCTCATTGTATGCTGGTTCTAGCTGTCTTCGGTTGAGGGGGCAGGCGTAGCGTTAGTGGCCAAAAAACTGTCTGGAAGCGCTTTTTTCCGGGTTCTCCTTTGAGTCAAAATGCCGTACTTCGGTGCAAACAACATCGCTACAACAAAGAAGAAAGTGAGCAAAACGACAATACAGCCGCCGGTTGAGGCATCGAGATGGTAGCTAAAGTAGGTGCCTAGAACGCAAGAAAGAACGCTGGTGGCGACCGAGAATAGGAGCATATGATCGAAGCGATCGCTCAACAGATAAGCCGTTGCACCCGGCGTTACCAACATCGCCACTACCAGCACAATCCCTGCCGTTTGCAGCGCGGTTACCGTCGTCAGGGCCAGAACGCTCAGCAGCGTGTAGTACATCAAGCTGGTATTAAGTCCGATCGCTTTAGCGTGGTTGGGGTCGAAGCAAAAAAGCAACAGATCTTTGCGGCGCAGCAAAATGATGGTCAGCGTGATAATGCCTGAGATCAGAGTTTGAATAATATCCTGATCGGAGATGCCGAGAATGTTGCCAAAAAGAATGTGAAAGAGGTCAATATTGCTGGGGATTTTGGTGGCTAAAACCAGGCCAAAGGCAAAGAATCCAGTGAAGATAACGCCAATGACGGCATCTTCTTTTAGCCGCGTTTGAGATTTTACGTAGCCAATGGCGACCGTCGCGCCAAAGCCAAAAACAAATGCGCCTAGTGCAAACGGCAAGCCCAGAGCGTAGGCTACCACCACGCCTGGCACCACTGCGTGCGAGACCGCATCGCCCATCAGCGACCAGCCCTTTAAAGTGATGTAGCAAGAGAGCACTGCGCAAACAACGCCGACAAAAGCGCTCACCCACAGCGCTCGAACCATAAAGCCCAGCTGAAATGGTTCGATTAACCAGCTCCAAGCGGCTTCGGGCGAGATGGCCAATAGGAGGACTTCGGCGCTATTCACGAGTCTGCATCCTATCTGTCTGGGCTAGAAGGGTGGTCTTGTCTGGATGGAAGTGAGGATGCCCCGGTTGATTTGCGAGTGGCTGTGCTGATGGGCTTGCTAGCAGACTGCTTTTGCTCGGCAGACTGCTTTTGCTTGGGAGACTGCTCAGCGGCAGACCGCCGAAGGTCATCGCTAGATTCTCTTCGGTAAAGGTTTCGTCAGTGGTGCCCGCTGCCAGAATGGTTTGGTTTAGCAGGATGACGCGATCGCAAAATGTAGAAATAGAAGCCAAATCGTGTGTAGAAACCAGCACCGTATGGCCTTCATCGCGAAGCTGCAATAGCAGGTTAATAATGCTCTTTTCCGTCTTTACGTCCACGCCAGTGAACGGCTCATCTAGCAAAATAACCTTGCCTTCTTGGGCTAACGCTCTCGCCAAAAACGCCCGTTTCTTTTGCCCGCCCGACAGCTCGCCAATTTGACGGTTGCGAAATTCGCTCATGCCTACCCGCTCCAAGCTCTCCATCACTAGGCGGCGGTCTTTACGGCTCGGAATCCGCAGCATGTTCATATAGCCATAGCGGCCCATCATCACCACGTCAAACACGCTGATAGGAAAGTTCCAGTCCACTTCGTCTGCCTGAGGGACATAGGCAATAATTTGCTGCTTCTGTGCCTTTTCAATCGAAAGATTGTCAATGTGGACGCGGCCCTGACTGGGCGACAAAAATCCCATAATCGACTTGAACAAAGTCGATTTACCCCCACCATTTGGGCCGACTAGTCCTGTAATCGTGCCGGGCTGGACGTAGCAGCTCGCATTGTAGAGCGCCATCCTAGCGTTGCTATAGGTGACACTGATGTTGTCTACCGAGATGCCGTAAGTGGGCGAAGCTTTAGGTTGAACGGTTGCAAAGGCCATAAGAATTAAGATCTAGTGATAGTGTCTGGAACTGAATGCCTGAGCAGAAAAATTAAAAGCTAGACGTCTGTAGCAGCGTAGGGCATTCGATGGCTACTGCCCTCCTACCGCCCCCTTACCGCCCTCTATGGATCTCCTGAAGAGAGTCCTTGGGTGATGACCTGTGCGTCATATTGCAAAAGGTCTAAGAAGGTGGGTACAGGCCCTGCCTCCGTCGAAAGTGAGTCTACGTAGAGGTTGCCGCCAAACTTAGCGCCAGTGGCCTTGGCAACTTGCTTTTGCGACTCGTCGCTAACGGTGCTTTCGCAGAAGACAGCAGGCACCTGATTTGCTTTAACCTGGTCAACCACGGCTTTGAGCTGCTTGGGCGTAGATTGCTGCTCCGCGTTGATGGGCCAAATGTAGATTTCGCCTAGGTCGTAGTCATTCGCTAAGTAGGCAAAGGCTCCTTCACAGCTCACCAGGTAGCGCTGGTTCTCCGGCAGTTTCGACAGCTCTGCCTGTAGCGTTTTGTCTATGCCTTGTAGCTGTTCGCTGTAGGCAGCAGCGTTGGCATTGTAGGTATCCGCGTTGTCTGGATCTAGCTCGACGAATGCTCGGCGAATATTTTCGACATAGACCAGCGCATTTTTAGGAGACATCCAGGCATGGGGATTCGGCTTGCCGCCGTAAGGGCCTTCTGCAATTGGGACGGGCGTAATGCCTTCGGTGAGGGTTACCGTCGGCACGTCTTTTAAGTTGCCTAAGAACTGATCGAACCAGCGCTCTAGATCTAATCCATTGGCCAGAATGAGATCGGCTTTTTGGGCCTTGGCAATGTCGCTAGGAACCGGCTCGTAGCCGTGAATTTCTGCCCCAATACGGGTGATTGATTCGACTGCGATCGCATCTCCTGCTACGTTTTGGGCCATGTCCGCCAAAACGGTAAAGGTTGTGAGCACCTTCTTTTGCTCGCTCGAGCTATCAGTGGACGTCTCAGTCGAAGTCTCAGGCTCAGCCGTGCTACAGCTCACAAGCAGCAACGCAGCTAAACCCATCAATCCAGCGGCGGTCCGTTTGCTAAGCGCAGCCTGCTTCAATCTATTAAAAAGACCGTCAAGCTGAAGAGCCATTTACTGATTTCATAATCCTTTCACTTTTCATTATTGTTTCATAATTAAACTAAAACGGCAACGTCGTAAGAACCGTCTCCTACTTAAGAAGGAGAATTTAAAAGACAAATTTTCCTTCATTTAATCGCTGTACAGGTTCAAAGTATCTGCACAGTTGCTCTACTAGAAGCCGTGTGCAGCAAGGTAAGGTAATAAGGTGACATAGCGTCGTCTGTAGCTTTGATGTCGATTAACCGGCCCGAACGAAAAAAATCGGCTGCTAAGGCAGCGGCCATCCTAGAAGGAGCGCGGCAAGAATTTTTGGTGCATGGCTATGCCTCTACCAGTATGGATCGGGTGGCTTCGGCGGCGGGCGTCTCCAAGGCGACCGTCTACAGTCATTTTCAAGATAAGGCGGGTCTGTTCTCAGCGGTCGTGGAGCAGCTCGCTGAAGATCGATTTCAGCCTATGCTGTTCGACCTGCACGATGAAAGTACGCTGAAAGGCGATCCTAGGACTGTTCTAACCGGTCTAGCTCAAAAGTTTTTGGATGAGGCCGCCTGCGATTCTCAGTTCTGCGAATTTATGCGACTGATTGTAGGCGAATCTGGCCGATTTCCTGAGCTGTCTGCCCCTTACGTAGAGAATGTGGCTAAGCCTTTAGTCGATGTAATTACCCGCTATCTAGACGGCTGTGAAGCGCTAGATTTGAATGACCCGGAGGCGATCGCGCGTACCTTTGTGGGCACGTTGGTTTACTTCATCATTTTGCAGCGTGTGCTAGGCGGTTCGAGCCTGATGCCAATGGAAGGCGATCGCATGATTTCAACGCTAGTTGATTTAATTGCGCCGTCCGCGCAGAATACAGATTAAGATGGAGCTACGTACAATTACGCCATAACTATGTCTTTGTTGATACCTTCTCTGGCGAAATCACAAGCGCTCCAGCCACTCTCTAAGTCTAGACTGCAGCTCCAATCTTCTCGGCTGATAATCCGCCACGGCCAGCCCAAAGATATCTCAGCTATCTTGGCCTACTATCGAGACAACCAGGCACATTTAGCCCCTTTCGAACCGCTAAAGCCTTCCGCCTTCTATACGCGCAGCTACTGGGAAGAATCGCTCGATCAGCGGCTGCTAGATACGCAAGAAGGGCGATCGCTACGGCTGTTCGTTTTCTTGCGCGAGCTGCCCGATGTCTTGATTGGTACGATTAACTTCAACAACTGCATGCGTGGTGTGTTTCAAAGCTGCACGCTGGGCTACAGCCTGTCAGAAAAAGCGCAGGGCCATGGCTATATGACAGAAGCCCTGCAAGTGGTCATTCAGCACGTTTTTTCGGAGATTAAGCTGCACCGAATCGGGGCCAACTATCTGCCGCACAATCAGCGCAGCGCTAATTTGTTGAAGCGGCTAGGTTTTTCTGTAGATGGCTATGCTCGCGACTATTTATACATTGCCGGACAGTGGCAAGACCACATTCTAACGAGCCTGGTGAACCCGGTAAAACTCAGATAGTGTCCAAACCCATCAACTGAGATTGTTCGAACGGAAGCTGATTTTGGGTAGATATAGTTATAGGCGGAGCCATCGCTGCATTGACTAGGTGGCTGTCGAATAGCGATCGCTCCACCTCAAGCTGGCCGCGTATAGGAGTCGCAGCATGGGTGCTCTATCGTCTGTTTTCCAGGCATCTGTTTTCCAGGCGTCTACCTTTGATTGGGTAAGTTGCCTCCTGCCGGTAGGTGTAGCGGCCACCGTAGGCTACGTTGCTGGCTGCATCAAGAATTGTAGAACGCCTCAGAGCCAGCTTCAAGCAGCCCTTCGCTCAGAACTTCAACCAGCATCTCAAAAAGAACTTCAGGAAGAAAGCGCACTGCCTTGTTCGATATTTGCGCAGGCGATTGAACATACTGCTAGCGGCCTGCTCATTTGCGATGCTCAGCAGCCGGACTTTCCGATTGTTTATGCCAGCCCTAGCTTTGAATTACTAACGGGCTATACGGCGCAAGAAGTGCAGGGTCAGAGCTGTCGCTTTATGCAAGGAGAAGACAGAGATCAGCCTGGTATTGCTGATATTCGAACGGCGACCGCCAAAGGCGAATTCTGTAAGGTATTGGTGCGAAACTATCACAAGAGTGGCCGGGCTTTCTGGAACGAGCTGACGCTTTCACCGATTAAAGACGAGTCTGGATCTACTGTCTACTATGTCGGTACGCAGGTAGATATTTCTCACTATTTAGAGACATTTAAGGCGCTACAAGAGAGCGAGCTACGCTACCAGCATCTCTACGAAGAAACGCCCGCCATGCTGCATTCGATTGACAGTGAGGGCCGCATTGTCAGCGTAAGCCGCTACTGGCTAGAAAAGTTGGGTTACGAGCAGCATGAAGTGATCGGTCAGCCAATTGCAGCTTTTTTAACTAAGGCGTCTGTCGGCAAAATGGCTAGGGCGCGATGGCAACACCGCTCCCATGGCGCATTGCAGATGAAGCCCAACGAAATCTATCGCGACTTGCCCTGTCGGCTCATCCAAAAGAGTGGAAAGCACCTTGACGCCTTGCTCTCGACCGTCTCTGAAGGCAACTCGAGTGAAGCGGAACCGGCTAGCGCTTTGGGTGTATTGGTAGATATTACAGAACGTAAAAAGGCAAAGGAAAAGCTGCGCCGCAGTGAGGCGTTGCTCAGGGCGATTAATGATTTGCCACCAACGGGCATTTTTGTGACGGATTGCCGCACGGGTGAAGCGCTGTTCATCAACTCGGAGTTTTACCGTATCTGGCAGCTAGAACATCTACAATCGGCGGTGGCAGAAGGCCGAATTGACGGTGAACAACTGCTGTCGGAGTGCCTCGGGGCGGTTGATTTAAAAGCGTTTGTGTCGGCCTCTACCGCAGAAGACTTTACTGGCGATAATAAAATTGTTGAGGACGAAGTGCCGCTACTCGATGGCCGTACGCTCCGACGCATCTATGGCCCAATCCAGGAAAATAACGCTACGTTCGCCTATCTCTACATGTTTGAAGACATTACTGAGCGCAAGCAGGCAGTACGGGCACTGGCAGAAGCGACTCAGGCGGCAAAGGCGGCTAATAAAGCCAAAAGTGAGTTTTTAGCCAACATGAGCCACGAGCTGCGATCGCCTCTAAACGTCATCTTAGGCTTCACGCATATCCTTAAAGACAGCAATCCTAGACCTGAGCAAAAAGAGAATCTGGAAATCATCTACCGTAGCGGCGAGCATTTGCTAGCGCTGATTAACGATGTTCTAGATATCTCAAAAATAGAAGCTGGGCGGGTCGTGCTCAACGAAAGCGAATTCGATCTGCATATCTTGTTGGATGAACTACAGCAGATGTTTCGGCCAGCAGCTCAAGAGAAGGGGCTAACGCTAGATATAGTGCGATCGCCCGACTTACCTCAGATTATCTTTAGCGATCGGCTTAAGCTCAGACAAATTTTGATTAATCTACTGAGTAACGCGGTTAAATTTACAGATGCTGGCAAAATTTCACTCTCCTCAGAGACGGAAAACAAGCCAGCAGCAGACGCTGAGACTCACTCTCTTAACCTTCAGTCTTTTACATTCTCTGTTGCCGATACGGGTGCGGGCCTTTCTGCCGCCGAGCAGTCGCAGATATTTGAGGCATTCGTACAAACTGAATCTGGTTTGGCGGCGCATCAAGGTACTGGACTAGGGTTGGCTATCTCCGCTGAGTACGCTCAGTTAATGAGCGGACAGATAAATGTGGAATCTGCTGTGGGTGAAGGGTCTACGTTTTCGCTGAGTCTGATGGCTACCCCAGTGGCAGCCTCTAAGGGCGTTGCTGAGGTTCAGCGGCCAGATCGCAAAATTACGGGGATCACGCCGGGCCAGCCAGATTACAGAATTTTGGTAGTGGATGATGTGTCGCTCAATCGTAAATTGCTCTGTCAGCTACTGACCAACGTCGGGTTTGACGTGCGAGAGGCGAAGGATGGGGAAGAGGCGATCGCGCAGTGGCAAGACTGGCGGCCCCATTTAGTCTGGATGGATATGCGAATGCCCGGAATCAGCGGCACAGAAGCGACCCAGCGAATTAAAGCGCTAGATGCAGACCGGCAAACCTCCATTGTGGCCCTAACTGCAGGCGCGTTTGAAGAGAATGAAGAAACGGCAATCGCCAGCGGCTGCGATGACTTTGCGCGCAAGCCCATTCGCGCCTCTGAAATTTTTGAGAAGATGGCACAGCACTTGGGTGTTCGCTATCGGTACAGCGATACAGACGAAGCACTGCCCGTCGAGATAGGCGACGAACCCATGACGCCGATACTGTTTTCTAAAACCAGCGGTGCCTGGCGCTATGCCTTGACTCAGGCCACTTTGGATTTAGACGACGAGGCTATCTTGCAGATAGCGGCTGCCCTGCCAGAGACTGAAGGCGCGATCGCAGCCGCTCTGCAAAAATGCGTTAAAGACTTAGCGTACAAAAAGCTGTTACAAACGCTTCAAGACGCCGAAGCCGTCAGCCCCTGAACATCCTCGCCTCTCTGTAGCTGTTCTAAAAGATGTAGGAACGCTTCATAGTCGATGATAGGCTTGGTACAAAGGTAGTTGGCCAAAGCATCGCTAATCATTTGCAGGCCGTCGTCTTTTACCGCATAGCCTGTCAATAAGACAACCGGCAGATGGGTTGTCAAAGGTTCTAGCTTAAGCAACCGGCAGAGGTCTATTCCAGATACCTCCTGCCCCTGCCAGAAAGTGCCAGGCAAGTTTATATCCATAATCACCAAGTCGCTCCATCCAGACTGGCAGTGCTTAAACACATCTGCCGCTTTATGGGTAAGCCGTACTCGGTGCTCTCCTAGTTTCTCTAGCAAGCGAGCCGTACTGCGACCTAACAAATAGTCATCTTCAACCAGCAAAATATTCAAGCGCGATGCTCCTCAACATGACTTAGTTACGCGGTTTTGCACCTTTAAAAATCAGGTTCAGTTAAGCATGACCTGGTTAAGACGATCTTATGGACAATCGCCTTCGATTGGCCTTTTCTATCTGTCCTTTTCGACCTACTTTACAAGTGCTTTAAACAACTTGTCTTGAGTACTTGTAAGTAAAGTGTGCCCGTTTTAAACACATCAGGAATCATTGATGAGTAGTATATGCATCAACAAAACTTAAATTGGGAAAGATAGCCCTGTATATCACCCTTCAGATATTGGTTTATGTGCGCAATAGAAACTCACACAGGTATTCAAAGGCGCTGAGCTATGGACATGGAAACGCAGCACGACCGCTCTAAAATTCTGGTAGTAGACGATCTGCTAGAAAACCTGCGGCTGCTCTCGACGCTTTTGCTAGCAGAAGGCTACGAGGTTAGGCGCGCGCCAGAAGGGACAATAGCCCTGAGCAACGTGCCGCGCTTTCAGCCCGATTTAATCCTGCTAGATATTATGATGCCGGATATGGATGGCTACGAAGTATGCGCAGCGCTAAAAGCGAATGCCCAAACCCGCGAGATTCCCGTCATTTTTCTGAGCGCGTTAGATCTCACTTTTGACAAAGTAAAAGCCTTTGAAGTGGGAGCCGCCGACTATATTAACAAGCCTTTTCACCCCGCAGAAGTGCTCGCTCGTGTTAAAAATCAGCTCCGTATTCGGCAGCAGGGTATTCGGCTTCAGGCCCAATACGAAGTGATTGCAGCTCAGCAAAAGCAAATCGACGAGGCGCTGAAGGCTCAGCGACTAGCTGAGGAAAAGTGCCTTCGGTTAATGGCTAGAGTGGGCGCGTAGCCTAATCTAGCTAAAGTGCTAGGCTCTGTAGACGTTCTATTTTTCCATTGACTATGCCACTGCTTCCTTCTGTAACGGCTGCTAATGCACTTGTGGTGGGGGCTAGCCAGGGAATTGGCCTGGAATTTGTCAGGCAGCTCTTACAAACTCCTCGAATAGTCCACTTATTTGCAACCTACCGTCAGGCTAAAACGGCTGCCGACTTGCTGGCCCTAGCCGATCTCCATCCCAACTTGCACTGCATACCGATGGATATAACCGATGAGGCCCAAATTGCTTCGGCGATCGCATCTATCAGCGCGATCGCACCCAAATTACATCTAGCGATCAACTGCGTTGGCCTACTGCACAACGAAACGCAGCAGCCCGAGAAAGCAATCCGACAGCTCGACGCTGACAAATTGATCAATTACTTTAAGGTCAACAGCATTGGCCCAGCTTTGCTGGCTAAGCACTTACTGGCTCCGCTCAAACATTCAGAAGCCAGCTTGTTTGCAACTATCTCGGCTAAAATTGGCAGCATTGGCGACAATCGACTGGGCGGCTGGTACGGCTACCGGGCCTCTAAGGCCGCGCTGAACATGTTTTTAAAAACAGCCGCGATAGAATACGCCCGCCGCAGCCCCAACACAACGATTGTGATGCTGCATCCGGGCACCACCGACACTCAGCTTTCTAAGCCTTTTCAGCAAGGCGTCCCGCCCGAAAAGCTGTTTTCAACCGAGCGGACGGTCTCTCAATTACTCGATGTGCTCTCGGACATAACGCCCGAAGACAGCGGCGAATTTTTCTCGTGGGATGGTAGCCGACTGCCTTGGTAGGGGGCAATCGATTAATAGAGTGTGATTAGGTAGAGTAAGCTAACTAAATAAGCTAACCTTTCAATGCACTGGCTTTGCGAAAAGGCCGAGTTACTCGCGAGACTAGCCGCTCAGCTTTGTTAGCAACCTTTGTTCCTATGGTTGTAGTTGGCGCATCGTAGGAGATAGGTGCACCCTTTAGAGCTGGGCGATCGCTGCTATAAAGATAGCGATAGTATAGGAACAGATCGCGGTAGGGTAAGAGAATATTCTCTCCTGCACAGAGCCTGGAAAAGAAGCGAGATCCTACACCAATGTAGTGCAGATAAATTAGCTGTTGTGCTTTATCGAACAAAACGCGATCTTGTTCTTTGAAGTGGGATGAGGTTACGCAGCAGCCCGTGCGAACGTCTGCTGGAAGCGTTCTAGCCAGGTTCATTGCTTTAACGCCCGATTTCATGACCATGTAGTTCAAAATCGACTGATCGGGGCCGTTGTAGTAGAGAATATCAGCTTCCCCGGCCTGTAAGCTCGTAAGCAAATCGCTGAGCATTGAGCTGGTGAAGAGTCCTTTTTTTGAAGCGAAAAGACCCGCACAAAAGATTTCGGTATTAAGGCGATCGCGCTCAAACACATCCGTCAGAGTCGGCGCATCGACCGCGAACACGTGGCTCAGATCTTTATATTGAAAATCGTAAGTTACAAAGTCGTAGTTATCCAAGCTATTAAACAACAGATCGAAGTTGTTCATCGCCAAAATGTCGGCATCTAAATAGATAAACCGATCAAAAGGCCCATCGAAGCAACAGAATCGCCGATGCATTCCCATTCGCCCTACGCCTACGATGCCGCGTGCTTTCCAGTCTGCTATAGCGGCAGGATGCGATCGCCAAATCTCGCTTGCAAACGTCTCCCATTTGTTCAAAAGAGCGTCATCATCAAACCACTGCACCTGCGGATATCGCTGCGTCGCTAGCCTAGACTTTTCGGTATTGTCGTCGTAGGGCACCACGCAAATCGGCAGGTCTATACCAACGTTTCTTTCCAGGCTATTAATTAGCGCAATGAGCTGATCGTAGACAACATCGTTTGCCAGAATATATACGCCATTTGCCATGATTTGAATGCTCTTGCGTGGGAAGCTGCGTGGGAAGTTATGTGAGAAGTGCGATCGCCGAACGAACCCTTTGTTTAGTCTTTGCTATTGTGCCTACACCGCCACCAAAAGCCTCTACGGTGTGCCTGCTATGTAAAAGAATTGGAGCTGTGTGCGTAGATTCAATGAGATAGGCGCTGCATTGTAGATGGGAAACCTAAGTAAATTGACGAGCGAGCCGGATGGCTAAGGATTTCTCTTATGGTTTCTTCAATTATTCCTAAACTGTTTGTTTCTAAACTATCTATTTCTGCACTATGGCTAGCTAGCACGGTGCTATCTTCCTTGCTAACGTTGCCTTTACTTTCTCAGTCGGTGCAAGCTGCCCCCTGTACCTATCAGTGCGAGTCCAGTCAGATCCGGTTCGAGCCGGGCCAGCCTCTAACGATTGAGTTTGTCAACAAAACCAATGGCCTAATCAACTTAGAACGCGTACTTGACATCAAGCTGCACTGGCTGCGTCCGCAGACCGATTTTTCAATTCAAACGAGAGTAGGCGTCGATCCAGATATGTCGATGGTGTTTTGGGACGATAGCAATAAAGCCGTGAATGCGGTGCTACATCGCCCAGACGCAGAGACTTTGCAGATAGAGTTTTTGCCCAGCGGCTCGGATAGCGATCGCGCTGTACATGTGGCTAACGATGGCCGCGTCTTGGTGTATTGAAAGCGCGTATTGAAAACTCTATTCGCGAGCAACAATTAGTCAGCTAAATCTATTACCATTAGATCAAATGATCTATAGCAGCTACACCGCTCGCGCCTGACATTGCTGTCCTCTGAAGTTTCTTTGAGCCAGAGATTTTTAGAGACGGTGGCCCAAGCGGCGTAGCTTCTGCTATGGTTCTGTGGGTCTGATGAGCTAAATTTTCCGTGTCCGAACAGCCTGTCTCGCAGCCAGAATCAGAGAGCGCTACCGCCTCATCTTCCCCGATGGAGCGGCCTATTCAGCAGCGCCACATGCCGCAGCAGCGGTGGCAGGTGTTCCCCCCTCAGAAGGCTCAAGCCAAGCAGATTGCTGAGGCTACGGCGCTTTCTCCGCTGCTGGCTCAGGTGCTTATCAATAGAGGCATTTACACGCCCGAGCAGGCCTGGGAGTTCTTAGATCCTGAGACGCTGCTGTTACCCTCGCCGCTAGATGAATTTCCCGATTTAGACGACAGTTTGAATTTGCTGATTGAGGCGATCGCGCAGCAGCAAAAAATCCTGATTTGCGGAGACTACGACGCGGATGGCATGACCAGTACGGCCTTGTTGATGCGATCGCTCCGATACTTAGGCGCTCAGGTAGACTATGCCATCCCTAGCCGCATGGACGAAGGTTACGGCATCAATCTGCGCATCGTCGAAGAATTTCATGCTGCCAGCGGTGCGATGATTATCACCGTAGACAACGGCATCGCTGCCTACGAACCAGTCGCGCGCGCGGTTGAGCTAGGGCTAACGGTCATCCTTACCGATCATCACGCGGTTCCCGATCAGATTCCCCCGGCAACCGCTATTCTTAACCCCCAGCTCATTCACGAAGCCTCTCCCTACCGAGGGGTGGCAGGCGTGGGTGTGGCCTACATTTTAGCGGTGTGCCTAGCCCAGCGCATGGATAAAATGCAGGCGCTGACGGCCACTTTATTAGCCTTGTTTACGCTAGGCACCATCGCCGACTTAGCGCCGCTAACTGGGGTCAATCGCCGCTGGGTGCGCCGGGGCCTAACGCTGCTGCCTAAGTCTCGCATTGCCGGAATTCAGGCGCTGATTGAAGTCGCAGGACTCTCAGAGGATGCGGCTCTAAAGCCCGAGGCCATTGGCTTTCGCCTGGGGCCACGCATTAACGCGGTCGGTCGAATTGACGATCCGCAGATCGTGATTGACTTGCTGACGACGGATGATGTAGGCGTCGCACTGCAACGGGCGATGCAGTGCGAAGAAACTAATAAGCTGCGCCGCCAGCTTTGCGAAGTCATTGAAGCGCAGGCGGTGGAATGGTGCGAGCAGCAGCAGGCAGACGGGCTGCTTGATTTAAGCCAAGAGCGCGTGCTGGTCGTCGTACAGCCTGAGTGGCATCATGGCGTAATTGGCATCGTGGCCTCTCGGCTCGTAGAACGCTACGGCGTGCCGGTTTTTATTGGGACTTACGAAGATAAGAGCAAAAAAGAGATTCGGGGTTCGGCGCGCAGCATTCCCGAGTTTAACGTGGTTGAGGCGCTGAGATTTTGTGATGACTTGCTAGATAAGTATGGGGGCCATAGAGCGGCAGGGGGCTTTTCTTTCCCGGCAAACAAGCTGCGTCAGGTTAAGTCTCGGCTGAGTACGTTTGCCAACCAGCATCTTCAGCTTGAGCACCTTAAGCCATTAGTAAAAGTGGATGTTCGAGCGGCCTTAGAAAGCATCAATCTAGAGCTGTTCTCGCAGATAGACCAAATCCATCCCTGCGGCATTGAGAATCCCGATCCGGTGTTTTGGACGGCGGGCGTTCGGGTGGTGGAGCAAAGAACCATTGGGAAAACAAATGCTCATTTGAAACTGACGGTGGCGCATTCGGTAGGTGAGGGTGAACCGGCGGTGATAAAGGCGATCGCCTGGCGGTGGGGCGAGTACTACCCGCTACCGAGAGTGCTTGATATTGCTTACAAGCTGCGGCTAAACGAGTGGAAAGGCCAGCAAAATGTCGAGCTAGAGGTAGTGGGCGCTCGGCCTGCTACCGGTCAAGGTGAGGATGGCTCAGGCAGTCAAGGCATTCTTCCTTGGTCGGGGCCGGATCGTCAGAATGCTCAAAAGGAGGGTTTGCCAGTTCAGCCGCCTGCTCCAGAGGAGTCGCCCCCAACGCTTCCTACTACGGAAGCTTTCGTATCTGTTCAATCAGAAGCTGCTGAGCGTTCTGTTGTTGAAGGTTCTATTGCTGAAAGTTCTGTTGCCGAAAGTTCTGTTGCTGAAAGTTCTGTAGTTGTTGCTTCTAATGGACTTTCTAATGCAGTCGGCTATCAGGCTAATTCTGCGTCTAAACCGTCGAAGGTGCGGAAAAGTCCTTCTCAAGTAGCCAAAGAAATCGCGCTGGGTTTGCGCAGAGATCTTCAGGCTCAGCAGCAGAAGTCTTTAGCAGCCTTAACTGTAGATTCGTTGAGTTCGCCTGAAAATAATTCCGCCGACAACAGCTCTGCGAATAATACATCTGCGAATAATACAAAGCCAAAATCGGCGGCGGATGAAACTTACAAGGTGGCCTCGTCTTCTGGTATAGAACCCGCTTTCTCAATCGACCCAAAAACCTACTGGCTCACCAGAGAATTAGAACCTAAAACAACAACTGCAGAAGATAGCCCAACCGCAGATACGATGCTAGATACGGCGCCGTTGATCTCCGCTAGCCGATTGAACAACGAGCGCCCAGAGTTTGTTACTGATGAGCACTCAGCTAAACTGTTTGCCCCTAAACTGTTTGACGCTATAGAAAGTGCTTCCTCGGCAGATGCGGCCTTTTACGTAGAGTTTTACTACAGTCAGCGGCATTACAAAGGCAACTTAGCCGATTCGGATAATGGGCGACAGTTGACAATCGAGAACCCAGAGGGGCATTTGCTAGTGGTGCAAATGAGCGATTCTCCGAAAGATGGGCCACGCCAACGCCAAGGCTTTTTGTATTTACCCAAGTCGCAGCCTCAGCCGGTTAATATCAGTGAGCTGAAGTACTTTAACCTGGTTCGCGCTGGGCTATGTGCAATAGAGCTGAAGCAAAAGACGCAGCTATTGATGAAGCAGGACGAGCTGTTGGCTGACAAAGATAGCCAAATTGCCACGATGAAGGCTCAAATTGAGTTACTAGAAGAAAAAATAACGCAGCTCTCAGCCTCGCAGCAGCAGCAGTTTGCATCGTTGGAGACCGAGCGCCAGGCGCAAGAAGATGCTATTCACGGGCAAGAGGCCCAGATTGAGCAGCTACAAATTCAGGTGAGCCGTACGCCTTTGCCTAACAAGGCGGCTAGAGGCGATACCCAACAGCAGGTGCGAGCCGCCGTTAGCGATGGAGTTTGGTTTTGCTTGCAAAGGGCAAGTCAAAAAGATTTGCTAGCGGCTTACCAAAACTATCAGCGGATATATACAGACGGCCCCGATACTCATGTTGAAGACTATTCAGAAGCGGGCATTCGGTTGAGTGCGGTTGTGAACCGCGAAGTCTTAATGCCGTTTTTTGAAGCGCTTCAGGTGTTTTTGGCGGCGGGCGGCACCGATCAGATTGGCGGTATTCGTTTAAGCGCTGTCTCTGCTTATCGCTTAGAAATGTTGCCGCCGCTGCTAGCCGATCAGTGGCGGACGTTTTCAGCCGGGCAGCTTGCAAAGCGATCGCTCTCTAAAAAAGGCGTAAGTATGGTGCCTGTGAGTGCTCCTGACGCTGTTTCTGCAGGCGATCGCGATTTGCTTCAGCATTTTTTCTCGCAGTGGGAACATCCCATGGTGACCTGTTTGAGTACGAAGTCCCGCCAAGCCGCTTCTAGCCTGGATCAAATTAGCCAGCTACACAGTATTGCGGCTCAGCTAGAGCGCTGTCTTTATCGTTGGCAATATGAGCTGCTGCATCAGCTAATTGCTGGCAAAGCGGGTAAAGGCGGACTGCTTAGACAAGTTTTTGCGCTTTAGGCTGCGCTCAAAAATCTGAGAGCCGTTCCGAATTCTAGGTGCGATCGCCTTATAAGGCTAATAACCTGGGGAAAACTTCTAGCGCTATAGAAAACCTTGGGGTGTATGTAGTTACGCCAATCTATCGTACAGCGCGAAGATGCCTATAGATGAAGGGATTTAAAGTAACTGCTCGAAGTATTGAAGCCGCTTTCTTCTAGATCGAAGCCCAATATTTTTTCTCTAGCTATTCGTAGTTTTCCAAGCTTTTCCGGAGTTTTCCACAGCGTTTTCCACAGGTTATCTCCGTCTTTTCCGCAGGGTTGGGTTCTCAGCTTCACTCAGTAGAGTGGGAAGTATGGAGAGAAGCGCTTACCAGCTTGTAAAAATAAGCACAGTAGTCCGCCTGCGGTTTTGGCTTCACGAGCTTGAAAAAACTTTCTACAGACCTTTGTTTTAGACTATGACTCGCGATTCTGCTGCTGATGCTTTGCCCGTAAGAATACGCAATAAAAATAGTGCTTTTTTAGACAGCTCAGAAGCGGGGAAAATTCAAAAAACGCTCGAATATCCGCGTATTATGCAGTCTGTGCCCGATAACGCTAGGTCATTGAGCATTGCAGGCTACCTTTTGGCGCAAGCGGGTCAGATGCAGGCGTCTATGCAGGCATATAGGCAAACTCTTCGCATACAAGAAGATTCTCCCCGGCATTGGGTTAACTACGCAATTTCACTGGAACGACTAGGCTACTATGAAGGCGCGATGGAAAGTTATACCCGCGCCCTGGCCCTTTCTCCTTCCTACTTCAAAGCTATGTACGGCAAGAGCAAAAACCTATACCGGTTAACCCACTATCAAGCGGCTCTAGAGAGCTATGAGGCTGCGTTGGCCGTTAGAGACGATGCCTACGAGGTGTGGTATGGACGTGGCAAGGCGCTAACGAAGCTAAATCGGCTAGAAGAGGCCGTCCTGAGCTTCGAGAAGTCGCTTCAGCTAAATCCGCAGTCGGCTAAGACTTGGGCGAGTTTGGGTCAAGCGCTGATGCACCAGAATAAAGATGAAATGGCGATTAGTAAGTTTGATCAGGCCATTGAGCTATCGAGTGAGCGATCCGCATCAGGAGAGAATGCGCCATCGCCGGAAGCATTGTCGGAAGCTGCGCTGTTTTGGACGCACAAAGGATTTTCTCACAAGCGCTTGGGCCAATACCAAGAGGCGCTGAGCTGCTTTGATCGCGCTATTGAGCTAAATCCATCGGCGGCTAGAACCTGGCACCATCGTGGCCTCACCTTGATGAACCTAGGTCAGTACGAAGAGGCTTACGACAGCTTTGAGTCAGGGCTGAAGTTTCAAGCTTATGACCACAAGAGCTGGCTGAGCTTGGGCTGGGCCTTAGAAAAGATGGGTGCCTACGAAAAAGCGATTGAAGCTTACAACAAGTCGCTGACTATTGAGCCTGATCAGTCGTTTGCTTTTTATCGTCAGGCCCGTTGCTATGCGCTGTTGCGAAACCAGGCGTCGGCGATGGAGCACTTACGCCGAGCCATTTCTCTGCAGCCAGAGTCGTATGCTCAACGTTCGATGAACGACCCTGTTTTGCGCGGCGTGCAGACGAGGGCAATGGTCGCGGGTGCGCTCTCGTCCCGGTAAGATCGGATGCCTAAAGCCTAATCGGATGCCTAAAGCCTAATCTGAGGTTGAGCGGCGTAGAACCTTGCGGGCAATGACGGCTCCCACTAATAAGATCGCGATGTAGGGGCTGTATACCAATAGCCACAGACCCAGCTGTAAAAGATCGGTGGTAAAGTGCCCTACTGAGCTAGTAGAGGCGCTCCAGGTATTTGCGAGCTGTCTGGTAAAGGCCGGCTGGTTTGGCGTTTGAACAATTGCGCTCTCTAAACTCACGCTGATGGTGGAGAAGCTGATTTGAGTTTTTAGACTCTGCTGCGCCGCTCTCATCTGTTCAATGTCTTGTCGTACCTGGCTCAGCTCGCGCGAGACTTCCAACACATCCGAGATCTTTCCAGAACGAGACATGATCTCTTTTAGGGCTTCTTCGGACTTTTGCGAGTTGCTAATGCGCGCTTGTAAATCGACTAGCTGGCTAGAGACATCCTCAGTGGCGATCGCCCGATCTTGAACTTCTCCAATCTCTGCAAAGGCATCTATCGCGCTATCGAAGCGGTCTTGAGGAACTCGAATTTCGAACAAGGTGGCCTGCCGGCGGCCCGCGGGCGAGGTGCGATCGCCTCTATAAGCGTCTGTATCTTGGCTGCGATCGCTCAGTGACAAAATATCTCCCTGCTGAGCGCTCACAATCTCTCGTACTTGTCGAATACTCTCTTCTATAGACTCTACGCTTAGAGAGAGAGAAGCCCGTTTGATCAGCTGAGGACGCTGGGCCGATGCCTGCTCGGCGAGTGGTTCGTTACTACCGTCAGCCGGTTTTTGGGCAGCCGGTTTTTGGGCAGCCAATCTTTGGGCAGTGGCTTCAGGTAAAGCGCTTCCCGAATCTGCCTCAGGCTCTAGGCCACCGGACGACTGTGCTATTTCTGCGGTAGATGAAGACGGGGCCGCACAGCCGGTAAGTCCGGCTAAAGTGATGATAGAACCCGTAAACAGTGAGAGCCAAAGACGCTTCATAAAGTTTCCTTTTAATCGAGGAGTGATACTGATCGGTTACTGTTGCAATTTTCTGTCTATGCTCAGTTTGGCCGTTGGATAAGTCCAAAACCGTCTGGTTGCAGAAATTGAAACTCGATCTCATCATCACCGCCATTTATCGCTGTTTCGGGCGATCGCCAATGACACTTCTGTAATCTGTTTCTATAGTCCGTTGAAGACAATGCCTTAAAACGCAATGCTGTAGAGAGTGCAAGCGCCTAAACATTCACGATAGTAAAGAATCAAGTCTTGAAAAGACGAAGCCGCTCGTTTACCCTAAGCTCCGCTCGCATAGTGCAAAGAAAGACTGCAATCTGCCCAATAGAATAGGCAGCTCTTCAATGCCGGAGAGCAGCGACTCGCTGACTTCACCGTTGGCTTCCATCCGGTAGAACTTCCAACCTTCTCCGTTGGTAATAGCGCCATAGACATCTACTAACCGGTGCGATAGTGCCGTGGTGCGTTGGCAAGTTCTCATCCCGACCAAACACTGCGCAGTCGCTTGCTTAAAGTCGTCGTCTTTAATCCCTACGATGCAGGCTATCGGCGATTCTACATATGCCTTGCGCGGAGCAACAAGATAGCTAACTTGCCCGGATACATCTTCGCCTTCGAGCGCAGCCCCTTTCCATATCTTGAGCTGGCTGGTGTACTCTAGCCCCTCTTCGCAGATGGCATCTACTAGCAAATCTTTGGAGGAAGTCCAGTCGAACCGCTGAAGCCTTTCTAGCCGCTGACGTAAGAAGTCGCTGAGCGGAATTGGCTCACCTTCTACTCGCCACCGCTTGAAGTTGGCAATGTCTACGTACTGCATTGCCTCCGGGTACGTAAAACTCGAAAACCTTCTTTTGGTGACGTCTGTAGTTTGAAGGGCGGTCATATCCTTAAGCCTCTAAGCTTCATGATTCTATGGGGAGGTAGTGCGTCTCGATGATTGTAATATTCACACCGTACATGTTTGTTGCACTCTACTACGCATTTACCAGGGGAACACGGGTAGATCAGGGGGATTCGCAATCTCGTAAGAATCCTTGCGGATGGGGGGGGATCATATGCTACATTTTATAAGCTTAGATGGCTTGGGGGTCAGTGCCCGAGTGGTTAATGGGGGCGGACTGTAAATCCGCTGGCTACGCCTACGCTGGTTCAAATCCAGCCTGGCCCACCATCTAGGCCCATGTGGCTCAGTGGTAGAGCACACCCTTGGTAAGGGTGAGGTCACGAGTTCAATCCTCGTCATGGGCTTTTTAGTATTTTTCGCTAGCTTCGTCTGGTTAAGTTACGACCCGGCTATTCTACGGCACAAATTTTGCCGGTAGTTAGCGATTCATAGATCTGGTTGATCAGCGCTTCGCTGTCGTCGTCAATTTTGCTACCGGCAAATACGGACATTAAAAATGTTCGATCGGCTTGGGTAATCTGGCGAGTGGCGAGCATTTTGGCTGCTCTTTTTTTGATGGCTACGGATTCAGCAGAAGGCATAGAGCACCGCTTCAAAACGTTGTTTCAAATATGCCCATTTTCTGAGACTTTGCTAAAAAGGCCTTGCTAAAAAGGCTTTACTAAAAAGACTGCGTTCATAGGCGCAGTTAGCCCTATAAAACGCAGTCTTCTTTTTACTATCTGCCTATCTGCCTATCTATCTATCCGTCTACCTGTGGTCGCTGCGTAAAGCAACGTTTCAGGGCGACGTTGCGGTTATACAGCCGCTAGCTCTTTTACAGGACGCTTGCTGTTGCGAATGTCGTTAATCGCTGTTGCGTAGTCGTCGGCTTTAAATACAGCGGAGCCAGCAACTACGGCGTTTGCACCGGCTTCTAAAACTTGCCAGGTGTTGTGAGACTTGAGGCCGCCGTCTACTTCAATCCAGGGATCGAGGCCGCGCTCGTCGCACATGGCGCGGAGCTTGCGGATTTTGGGCAGTACGCCAGGAATGAAGCTCTGACCGCCGAAGCCTGGGTTTACGCTCATGATGAGCACAAGGTCGCAAAGCTCTAGGCTGTACTCAATGAGATCCAGGTTGGTGCCTGGGTTGAGGACAACGCCTGCCTGCTTGCCCAGCTCTTTAATTTGGCCCAGCGTACGGTGTAGATGGGGCGATGCGGTGTGCTCGCAGTGCACTGAAATGATGTCTGCGCCGGCTTTCGCGAAGTCTTCTACGTACTTCTCGGGTTCGACAATCATCAGGTGAACGTCGAGGGGCTTGTCGGTATGAGGGCGAACTGCATCGACAATCATGGGGCCGATGGTGATGTTGGGTACAAAACGGCCATCCATCACGTCGATGTGAATCCAGTCGGCACCGGCTTTGTCTACGGCGCGAATTTCTTCGCCAAGACGGCCAAAATCAGCGGACAAAATGGACGGTGAGATAACGGTGGATTTGTTGCTTGGCATCGGTGGACAGCCTCTCGCTACGGATTGTTTGCTATAGAAAATTTTCTATTTCGAGTCACCTAGAAGGCGAGCATAGAGAAGGATCTATATAGTGTATTCATTGTAACAAAATATTTAGCTTGCCAATAATAAGAATTTGTTGAAGTGGGCGTTTCCTCACATTGCTGACTCACATCGCTTGAAAGTGGTCTGGAGATTGCCTAGCGCTTTTCTAAACGCTGTGCGGGGCTTGATCTGCACAGTAATTAGGCTAAAGTTGCCTTATATTCATTCAAGATTCTTGATACATGCCTCACTTCAGAACCCGCCGCCCGTTTGCTGCTTGTTTTAGTAAAGCTGGTCAGTTTATAGAGCGCAAAAGACGGGGCCGCTCTGCTAGTTGGCTGATGGGTTTAACGGCTGGTTCGATAGGTTTAGCCGTGGGTGTACCGGCGATCGCCCTTTCGGATTCTGTTGGGGCGGATGGCATTGACGCTTTGCGGTTGCAGGCAGAACCTTACAACCTAACGGGATATAAAATCGCCGTTGGACAGGTAGAAATTGGCCGACCGAGCTTTTTTGGCTTGGACAAGCTGGCGGTTGAAAATTCGCCGGTTACCGTTGGGCGGGTGTTGCAGTTGGATGGCCCGGCGATCGCAGATGAACTGGTCGATGGCCATGCCAATAATGTGGCTAGCGTGATTATTAGCCGGGACAAACTGCTCAAAGGCGTTGCACCCAATGCGTTTTTGTACTCGGCGGCGGTTGGCGAACTCTCAGAATTTAGCGGCCAGCCGGATGAGTGCCTCACCTCGCAGACCGTGGCTTTGCAAAACAGCGGCGATGTGCGAGCGATTAACTACAGCTTTGGCGAACCGCTAACGCGCGACGAAAGACGCAATGCGATACTAGACGGCAATGCGCTATTGACTCAGTGCATCGACTGGTCTTCGCGAGTGCACGACGTGCTGTATGTAATTGCAGGCAACCAGGGCAGCGGCGGCATTCCGCTGCCAACTGACAACTACAACGGCATTAACGTGGCCTACTCCACTCGAGTCGGTGACGAGTTTGTGCAGGTAGACCGGGCTAATTTAACTAGCGAGCCTCGCCGCACTTCTTACTACGAGACGGCGACGGAAAAAAACGTTGGCCTGCGGCGTTCGATTAATTTAGTCGCGCCGGGTAGCCGGATTGAAATGTTTGAACCTGACGGGAGCCGGACGCAAAGCAGCGGCACCAGCTTTGCCGCCCCGCATGTGGTCGCGACGGTAGCTTTGCTGCAAGAGTTTGGCGATCGCCAATTTCGCTCGGGAGCGGCTAACTGGAGCCTGGACTCTAGAAACCCGCTGGTGATGAAGTCGGTGATTTTGAACTCGGCGGACAAGCTGAAGGATACGGGCAATGGAAAACTGCTGGGCATGAGCCGGACGCTGCTAGACGAGCGCGGCAAAGACTGGACAGCCTCCGATGCCTATAGCAGCCAGAGCGTGCCGTTGCACAAAGAACTGGGCACCGGTCATCTCAATGCGTTTCGAGCTTACGAGCAGCTCGCTGCTGGAGAGTGGATGCCGGGGACAGTTCCGGCGATGGGCTGGAGCTATAGCCAATTGGAAAAGACGGGCAGTACGGCAGACTATGTTTTTGAGCAGCCTTTGCAGGGCGGCAGCTACGTAAACGCGACGCTGGCCTGGCAGCGAACTGTGGATTTGAATTCTGACGATGACTATTTTGACGTGGGCGAGAGCTTCTCTGGGCAGGAACTGAGTAATTTAGATCTGTATTTATTGCCGGCTGCTGCGGATGATATTAGTCAGAGCGTGTGGTCGTCGGTGAGTGCGGAAGATAGCATAGAGCATATCTTTATTCCGATTCCGGCGGACGGTCGCTACAAGCTAAGAGTGGTGCAAAAGCAGGCTGTAAGTGGCGCTCAGCCTTATTCTTTGGCCTGGTGGACGAAGCCGGTTGAGTAGGCTGGACTGGATACCCTGGCGTTGGGTCAGCAGAGTTAGGTCAGCGGGGTTTTGCTAGGAACGCCGACGGCTCTGGGCAAATCGTCTGGGGTGGGGGCTACTTTATGAATGAAAAGGCAGTGGCGAACGCTTTTGGTAATGGGCGTTTCCCAGCTTTGTAAGTCGGTAAGTTCGCCGCCGAGCAGGTCGAGTACGGGAAGTAGGGCTTCGGTATCGTCGGTGCTCCACTGACCGCGAAAGAGAACAGCTTGGCCGTCGATTTGTAGCAGGGGCAGGACGTATTCGGCGCAGGTGACGGTGGATCCTACCGCGCGAACGAGTGCGAGATCGTAGGTTTCTCGGTGGGCGGCTTGTTGGCCCATAGTTTCGGCGCGGATGGCTAGACAGTTTGCTTTGATGCCAAACGATCTGAGCTTGAGATGCTGGCAGAGTTCTTGCAGGAAGAAGATTTTTTTGCGGGTGGAGTCTACCAGGGTGAGGTCTATGGGGCCAGTGGTTGGGTAGAGGGCGATCGCAGCGGGAAGCCCTGGGAAACCGCCGCCCGTACCAATATCTACGATTCGAATGGGCGGTTCCTTTTCGGGCGTTTCTTCGGGGGCTGCTTCTAGCTCAGGATCTGCCGCATCGGCGTCATCTGGCTCGTCTGCTATCCAAGGGGCTAATCCGCTGACTGAGTCCCAAAGGTGCTTTTCCCAAAATTCTTCGGGTTCGGTGATGCGAGTAAGGTTGAGCCGGGTATTGCCCTCTAAGATCTGTTCGTAGAGCTGTTGAAAGAGTGCCTGTTGATCTGAAGTGGGCTGCCAGCTAAGGGTTTGCTGCCAGAGATTGAGATGGGTGGGGAGTTGGGTGGCAGGCATACGATGAGTGATGAGTGAATTTAGCTCTGAATTTAGTTCTGAATCGAGTCTGAATTTAGTCTCTAGGCCGGTGGCGATCGCGCAGCGTTTCGGGGTCGGCCCTAAGCAGTAGCCCTTCCTCGATTGTCCAGCAGTGGTCGGCAATATCTACGAGGTCTTCGGCGTCGTGAGAGACGATCAGCAGGCTCCATTCTTTTTTGAGTTCGGCTAAGAGGTTGACGAGCTGCTGGCGCATTGACCAGTCTAGACCAGCGGTGGGTTCGTCGAGTAAGAGGAGGTAGGGCTGGCGGATGAGCTGAACGGCGAGCGAAAGACGACGCTGCTGCCCGCCGCTGAGCTGCTGGGGGGAGGCTTGCAAGGAAAGATTGCCAAGGCCGACGGCGGCTAGGGCTTCGGCAACGCGATCGCTGCTTAGCTCTGGATGGCCTAAGCGCAGTTCTTCAAACACGGTGTGGCCGCAGAAATGGCGCTCGGGAAACTGAAAGACTAAGCCGCCGATTTGCTGGAGGGCTTCGGGGAGTAGAGGCTGATCGCGCCAGAAAAGCTGGCCTGCGGTGGGCGCGGCTAGTCCGGCAAGAACTTCGAGCAGGGTGCTTTTGCCAGAGCCGCTAGGGCCAACGATGAGGCCAAGCTGCTTGGGGCCTAAGTCGAAGGAGATTTCTTTGAGGATGGGTTCGGGGGTGGCGGTGGGGTGGTAGCTAACGTCGCGCAGGTGGAGCATCGGGGGGGTAGTAATAAACGAAGTGACGAGTGATGGCTTACATAGGCTACTTCATAACGTAGGGTGCCTTGTATAGTGCATTATGAGTGTTGGCGTTTGGAGGGAATTATGCAGGTTCAATTTCGCGAGTGCGATTTCTTTAATTTGTGGATTTGGCTGGAGTTCGACACGGTGCCGTCGATTGCTGAGCAGCAGTATGTAGAAGAGATTTTCAACTCCTGGTTTTTTATTGGGAAGCTGGGCGGCTTTAACGCCGAGAACCTGCAGGTGCAAGAGACGGGGGTAGACATTAGCTACTTTAACTACGACGAGGATGAGTCGGAGCGATCGCTGCTTTCTTTGATGCACAACATGGGCGAGGTGGAGTTCCAGGGCACCTGGGCGCGCTGCTGGCTGGACTTGGGCACAACGGACGCGCTGGCGCTAGACGTGCTGGTAAATACGGTGCGACAGTTTAGCCAAGACTTTGTGGAGATTAAGCAGATTTTGATTGGTGGCGAGAATGAGGATTGGCCGACGCCTGCCGAAAATCCGGATGCGGCTTTTCCAGACTAGTGAATAAGTGAACTGAGAGAGAGATCTGAGCAAGTGAGCTGAAGGAGTGAGCTAATGGCGCAGAAAATTCGAGCGATCGCACTCGGTTTAATTGAGCACGAGGGCCATGTCTTTGTGAGCAAAAGCGCCGACCCTAAAACCCAAGAAACGTTTTATCGTTTTTTGGGGGGCGGCATTGACTTTGGCGAGACGAGCGAAGCGGCGTTGATGCGCGAGTTTGTAGAAGAGGTGCAGGCCGAGCTAACGCAGGTGGAGTACGTGAGCTGTTTGGACAATATTTTTGAGTACAATGGCAAGCCGAAGCACGAGCTGATTCAGCTCTTTCGCGCTCAGTTTGTAGACGAACGGTTTTACCGGCTAGATCAGGGCTTTCGGTTTGTAGAAGGCGATCGCGTCGATCGAGCGATTTGGATTCCGGTAGCGAAGGTGCTGAGCGGCGAGCTGCGCCTGGTGCCCCAGAGCTGCTGCCAGTATCTGAACGGGTAAGGTCTAAGAGATGGCAAGATGCGATCGCGCAGACATCATATCGTTATTGGTTTAGCGCAGCAGCTGGGCGCAGTGGTGACCGCTAGGCAAAGCAAGATAACGGAGCTTCAGCCTGAGCAGAACGGTCGGAGCAGTTTGTTGCTTTCGAGTGCGATCGCATCTTCTAAACTCAATTAAACCGCTCCGACTAAACCGCTCCGACTTTTTATAGCTATCGAATAACAGCTATCGAATAACAACTATCGAATAACAGCTATCGAACCCGCTTGGTCAAAATCGCCATTACCTCGTTAGCTCTGCCGGTAGAAATAGGCTGGCTCCAGTCGTTGGGGTCGGCGTAGCCTAGCTTGTGCAGGTGGCGGATAGTAGCTTGCACGGTGGTGAGGGTGCCAAAGAGCAGATGCCGAACTCGATTTGGTTCGCTAGCAGATGAGGTTGGCGGAGTTGGCGGTGGCGTTGAGCTAGCGGCACAGCTAACGGCAGAGCTAGCGGCAGCAGAAACTACCGGCGCAAAGGCGTCCGGGGCAGTGAGCGTAATCATGAGGTCTGGTCTCCGAGAGTTTGGTTTGAGGAAACCAGAACCCAAAAGAGCAAAGCCACCCCGCTACGTAGTGCAAATCAGGGTGGCTAAAGGGTAAAGTTACCCTAAGCCGCCAGACTGCCTTGTTCAGTTTGGAGGTGTAGTCATCGGTTAGGTGTTGATCGCACCTGCCGATGGCGCTCGGCAAAATTGAGTTCTGAGTGAACGACCGCGATTAGCATCGCAGGTCTAAAAATAACGATAGGTCGATTTTTAGGGTAAGTCAAGCGATTGATTTTGCTCTGGCGGCTGAAGTGATAGGCCGCGATAAACCTGCTCGATGGGAAAGCTCAAGTCGATGCTCTTTAGCGTGATTGTATCGCCCGCTTGGTAAGTCAAGATCAGCCAGTCGCCGTTCTCGTTTTTGTGGTACAAGTCCATTTCGATGCGGGTGGAGCTTACCAGCAAATAGTCTTGTAAGACAGGGTTGTTCTGGTACATTCTAAACTTGCCGCCCCGGTCGTAGGCTTCGGTGCTATCGGATAGAACTTCTACAATCAGGCAGGGATAGGTGAAGTAGTTGAGGTGTGTTTTGGTCTCTATCGTCGCAGGTAACGCTGGCATCTGGATAAGTGTAGTCAGCGGTTTCTACAATGTTTACTTTGATATCGGAGTTTCCGGTAATGCAGCCACTACCTTCTAAGTGGCTATCGAACATTGCGGTGAGACGAATCGCAATGCGACCATGATTAACGCTGCCGCCACTCATGGCATAAACTTGGCCGCCTATGTACTCATGTTTTTCTAGCTGCTTTTCTTCCCAAGCAAAGTATTCTTCGGGAGTAAGCTTTGGGAGATGGTCTTTGGCAGCAATCATAAGCAACTCTACAACGCACTAAATTAACGTCAGTTCGGGTTAAGAAACCTTTGCTTTCTAGGCCAGAGGTAAATCCCCTCTGGAGGGGTGGCGCGTAGCGACGGGGTGGGTTCGGTAACTGTAGCGCTACTTACCGACCCACCCCACCCTATCGGGCACCCCTCCAGAGGGGATTTGCTTTAGTTGGGGTGCTGTAGTGTCCGATTGGTCGACTGTTTTAAGCAATTGCTTGACTCGAACTGACGTTGGTTAGCTATATCCTACCGAGATTTGATAATTGTGGACAAACGAAAGCGCTTTGGTGAAGCTCATCAAAGCGCTGATATGTTGTTCTTTTTGCTAAAAACTAATGTTAGAGACTATGCGCTGCGACGGCGAGGGCGCTTGTACTCTGACTTTTTCTTGTAGCCGACGGCTTGGGCTTCGTCGCTGTTGGGGCCAAACTGTCCGCGTACGGATTCTTTCATGGCGAGAACAGCGGCATGAAATTCGATTTCGGCTTGGCGAGCGGCGTCTACTGCGGACTTTGTAGTGGCGATGAGTTCGATTTCTTTTTTCTGGCTAGCAATCATGCTGCTGTAGACTTGCTCTAAGTTTTTGGCGCTGGCTTCGGGGCGGATGGCGGTGTATTTGTCGACGGCGCTAAGGCCGTGAAGGGCTTTGATGTCGGCGGTGATTGTTTTGGCGGAGAGGCGACGGGAGAAATTGAGCGTGGTCATAATAGATGGCCTGTTGTATGAAATTAAATGCGAGTAAGTAAGCAGCTTGGATCTAGAAGAGAATTCTCTCTCTCTTTCTTGACTTGTTATTCACTTTGCTCGCTTAGAGCTTGCCCTGCAAAAGTAACAAAGTAGCGATCGCCCGCCCGAGAGATTGCGGATAAAAGCGAATTTTGTAGAAAAAAGATAACTCGGTAGCGATGATCGAAGGGTTGCAAGAGTGTTTTCTTCTGTGTGGGTGCTGATACTATTGGTTTTCTCTATGACAGCGAAGGTTGGCATTGAGTAAGGAAGCGATCGCATGGTGTTTGGAAGCGATCGCGCAGTGTTTGGAAACGATCGCTTCCAAACACTAATGGTTTGCGGCAGCGGATCGTTAGTTTCTAGCGTCGAACCATTGATCTCAGTACCTCAATGGCTTTGCGTGCTCACTTCGATGATTGATCGAGAGGTTCATCTTACATGGGCATCTTTTGGAAGTAAAAACATAGTCAGAGAACGTATGAATCTTGAACGGTTGGAATATATCAAAAGCGTAAGTCATTCAGAAGGTTGTTGGTCGTACTCAAATTATTGCAAGGGTACTTACTTCCCACTGAACTTTAAGCAGGGCAGAGGCGTTGAAACGCATGCCTCAAATTTGCCACAAGGTGCCTTAGTGATCCTGTCTCAACGTTACGAAGGCAAAAGGTATCTGTCTCACGTAGTTGAGATTGTAAATGAAGCTTCTGAGGATCAGCCGCAGTGGGAAAATTCTGATTGGGGAATTGTGAGATGGGTTAAGGTAGTCTGGGCCGCAAAGCCAGGCCAAGCACCAGGGGATAGGGAAACTTTGAAGGTGAATTGGGGATATCACGGCACTCAAGCAAAAGCTCTGGATAGTCCCAATCTGATGGACTGCTGGCAGACGGTAGATGCACTGAAGTCGCGGGTGAGCCAAGTTTTGGAGGAAGCCGCCTAACTAGTACCGGTGTGGCGCAGCAAGATTGGACTAGCAGGGTGGTTTCAGAACTTCTTCCATATCGTAAACTGATTCAACTTTCCCCTAGCCAAAACTTGTTAGTTAGCGACTCCTAAAAATCGTCGGAGATCTGAATTTTCCCTCGAAACTGCCCAAACTTTCGCAAGGATTGGGCAGCTACCTTTGGCTCCTGCGAACCCTGTGGCAAATCGTCCAATACTGTCACAATAATACGAGCAGAACTTAATACGGGCTGCTCATTCAGCCATTTCACCTGACCGTTTTCATAGATGGCTTCGTAACTCTTCAGCATCAAACGCCTTCTTTATATTCAATAGAACTTGGCTTTCTCTATCTCTAAATTGGGGCTTTGTCTCTCAGTGATTCTGCAAGCTCTGGAACTTCCGGTAGCAAGCTTTCAGATAGCTCATCAAGCAATTAAAAAGGCATATTCGTCTTCGCGGTCTGCTCTATGCAAATAGATTGGATTGTGTCATGTACCGACCTCACTATCTCTTATAAGCTTGTACAATCCAGCCTCAGCGTAGTCCCACTCAATACGGTCATTTTCGAGTATCAATCCGCACGGACTAACTTGCAGATCCTTGAAGTCTTCGTCTGATGCATTTACAAGTGCAGGAAATTGACTAATGCTCAGCGAGCCACCCGTTCCATCTTGAAATTTGATATGCAGATTTCCAGTCTCATATCGAGCACTCACGATGTCCCAATGGCTATCCGTATGGGAAATGAGACGGGCTTCAAATACTGCTTCTGTTGACATGATACTTAACCGTTGATGTTGTTCCATGTAGCCCAAGCTTCGCTTCGCCGCCCGCTCAGATAGTTAACCAAATCGTTGAGCTTCGATGTCTTTATCTTACCGCTGACAATCTTGACATCGCCAAACTCCCTACCATGTGCGTCTGCACTTCCACTTTTTTCCTTTCCTAGAAAAACAATAACTTCCCATTCAGGATTCTTTTGAGATGGCCGAACATGTACATGTGGCGGATTATGGTCGTTAGACCATATGCGATATTCAACGCCATCGTATCTGAAAATGACTGGCATATTCGTTAGCGCTACTCTCTGTTGGCCTGCTGTTTTAGCGCTTCGATAATCTGACTGTTCGCCTTCGGAAAAGGATATTCATCAATTTCGTCCAGGGTAACCCACTTTACTTCGTCGCTTTCGAGCGGTTGCGGCTCGCCGCTAAGGTGGATGCAGTTAAATACGTTAAGCGTAACTTTGAAATGAGTGTAAGCATGGTCGATGGTGATGAGGCGGCTACCCACCTCAATCTCAATGCCCAGCTCTTCTTTAATCTCCCGGCTCACGCACGCTTCTACCGTTTCTCCTGGCTCAATTTTGCCGCCAGGAAACTCCCATAGGCCGCCCAGTAATCCTTCTTGTTTGCGGCGATCAATCAAAATTTTGCCCTGCGCGTCGGTGATGACGGCAACGCCAATGCGTTTGTGAGGAACAGGCTTTTTAGCTTCAGTCATAGGAAAGTCGGATACGGCATTTTGATTGTACGCTGCGCAGTGAGACTGCCAAGGGCAGAGCAGGCAGGCGGGATTGTGGCGAGTGCAAAGGGTTGCTCCTAAGTCCATGAATGCTTGGTTGAAGTCTCGCGGGTGCTGCGGATCGAGTACCTGTTCGGAGAGTATCCAGAGCTGATTGAGGGCCTTGTTAGGTGGGACGGGTAGGGCGACGAGTCGAGCTAGAACGCGCTTGACGTTGCCGTCTAGAATGGCGACGGGCTGGTTGAAGGCGGCGCTGAGAATGCCGCCTGCGGTGGTGCGACCAATGCCTTTAAGGGCGATCGCATTTTCAAACGCCTGAGGAAAAACGCCGCCAAACTCAGCCACGACCTGCTGAGCCGCCGCGTGCAAATTTCTAGCTCTAGCGTAGTACCCAAGCCCTTCCCAAAGCTTGAGAACCGTCTGCTGATTTGCCGCCGCTAAGTCTTGCACCGTCGGAAACTTTTCCAGCCAGCGCTCGTAGTAAGGGATGACCGTTTTAACCTGCGTCTGCTGAAGCATAATCTCCGAGATCCAAATGGCGTAAGGATCTCGCGTTTGTCGCCAGGGCAACGTCTCGGCCCTGCTCGCCGTACCACTTCAGCAAACTGCGCCGGAGCGATAGGGCTTCTGTCTCAATCGAAAAGCCCGATAGATCTACATCCATCGGGCCTTTTTGATTTGACTGCGGGCGATCGCTCAAGTCTTTAGCTCAAATCACTAAACGTCGTCCGACGCAGACTCATCTGCCGCGTCTAGCGCACTGTTAATCGAAGCGCTGAACTGTTCTTCGATGGCTAACCGCTGCTCTGCGCCGCGCAAAAAGTAGCCGCTCATCATCGCAGAGGCCAGCAGACGGCCTAGATTTTCGCGATTGGTGGTGACCGATACGTCAAAATGTGCAGAAGGCAGACCGCCAAGTAGGCCAACTACGTTGTGCTCCATCACCTGCATCACTTCCGAAGAAGCTGGGCGGGAGAGCTGGGTAATCATTTCTGGCTCCATGCCCTGTACATAGCGGAGCAGGTTGTTGTCTTTAGCAGATTTAGCGTCCATGTGCTCTGGCAATTTTCCGATTACGTCATCCATACTAGATACCTTCTATAGTTTGTAGAACTGTGAGTGGGTAGAACGCGATTCTATGTTTGAGTTCGCTCTAGATGTACCAAGAGATATACCCAGTGGTATGTCTTGGCAGTGCGTTTACTGGCGGCACAAACTGAAAGGATGAAACAACGGTGCTTTGCCAGCGCTTTGCTAACAGTCCTAATGTATCAAGTCGGTTTACATTCGGCTAGGCGTGAAACCGAATAGAACCGAACTCTTTACGCCGAACACCCTACTTGGAGCGCTTTACTGGGTGTTTTAGGAGATGTTTTAGAGGCGCTTTACAAAATGTTCATCTAGAACTGGCCAATTTAGAACTGGCTAATTTAGAACTGGCTACCAGGTCGGATCGTCCAATAGGTTTATTTCTATCTCCGCTGGCTCCGACGGGACAGCTTTTAGGCAGGCAAGGACAGGCTCGTCTTCTCCGGTCATATCTACTTCGCAAGCATGGCAAGATCCCATCAGGCATCCGGTGGAGATGTAAACCCCGGCGCGAGCGGCCACGGTTAGTAAGGGTTCGCCTGCTTGTGCTGTTACCGCCACATCATCGGGTAGAAAGCGGATATTCACCGTAACCATTGATACAGCTCCTAGATAGACCACTACTTGAGCATAGCGACTAGAGTATGGTGGGCGTCGGCGGCGTCTTTAAGTTCGTGATCGAAGCTGACGCGAACGGGCTTAGTGGTGCCGTTAACTTCTGCTTCTAGGGTCATTCCCTGGTCGTCGATGGCGGTTAGGGTGGCGGCAGTGGCAGACTGTTCGTTGCCATAGCGCTGGGCGTAAGTGAGCACGGCAGCCGCGTGGTCTTTGTTCATGTGTTTGCAAATGCGATCGCTCACCTGGGTCGTAATGGCTTCCGATTTATCGACTGATTTTTCTGGCGCTGTCATATCCTTATGGGCCTCTTTGTCATTACAATCCATCTTAAGTAATCCTTTGCAATTTATGACGGTCAGTTCCCCCTCCTTGGCGCTCCATCCGACTCATCCTTGGGCCAGTGGCCATATTTTCGAAAGCCCCGGCGGACATATGACCTACCGAGTAATTGGCCCCTGCTGTCGGCTTTACGATCGAGACCAGTTGCCCTGGCCCTGCTGTCGCATTCAGTGGCGCAGCAAAGAGCCTAGCTGGCGGCGCATTGGCTCTAGGTTTACCGTCGATATGGCAACGCGTAAGCATCCTTCTTACTGCGTAGAAATTATTGGTCAGAGCTACCGCAGCGAACCGATGACCATGACGCTTTACACCGTCAGGCTGACCCGCGAACTACAAGACTGGTGGCACACCAAACGCACGAAGGCGCAGCCTCTGGAGGATGCGACGGCGACTATAGATATAGAGCCGCTTATGGCTGCGGCGTCGCGTTAGCCTTAGCGGCGGCAAAAACCTGTGCGGCTCGTTCGGACTGGACGTATCGCCAGTGCCAGGGTTCGAAGTTTAGCCCCTGGGAATTGCCCTGCGGGAAGGATTGCTCGAAGCCGAAAATATAGGCGTTGTTGAGCAGCCACTGATAGGCGGCGGTGTCGGCAAACTGAGAGCTTAGGTCGGTATCGGGGCGATTGCTATCGCCAACATCAATTGCATAGCCAGTGTGGTGCTCACTATGTTCGGCAGGGGCGCTCAGCCGAGCCGCTGCGGCTTCGCTGCCATAGCGCTCAGTCTGTTCGGCAAATAGTTCTTGCTGTTCGGCTACAGAGCGAAACCCCGAGATCGGCATCAGGTCAATGCCCTGCGCTTTTGCCTCGTTCACCATGATGATGAAGGCGTTAGCAGCTTCTAGATCTAGCAGTTCGGTGCGCTCGAAGCTACCGCGAACAAACGTGCCAGCAGCTTGCAGCCGCGCTGAGTCAGCTTCTTTGTAAGGCAGATGGTTAAACGCAACGGATGCGCCTGCCGGTGTAGCCGGGCTAGCGGTAGCTGACGGAATGGGCGTAATCGAGATTGCCGAGAGCTGGACTTTCTGGTTTGGCTCGGCGTTTCCTGGCTCAGTTTTGGGAGGGTTGGCGCTAGTCGCGATGGGGGATTCTTTTTGGGGGGAGCTAGCGGCGGCTGAGCTAGGGCGATGCGTAGATGGCTGTTGAGTGGACGATGGCTGTTGAGTGGATGATGGCGATCGGGCGCTGGTTTGCTCGTTAGGCGACGTGCGGTTGGCGATCTGGATGCGCAGCGCAATGCCGCCCGCCACGATGCTAAGCGCAACGGCGGCTGAAATCGCCATGGTTTGAAATTTTGGGCGGGCTAGGGGAGAGAACTTCATGGGGCTTAGGAAGAAGTCTTAGGGAAGCGGTTTTTTGGCTATTGATCTCTTTCGGCTAGTCTCTTTCGGCTAGTCTCTTTTGACGAGCTGAGCGGCAATCCAACCCTTTGCGCCTGATTTTGGAAAAGCGACTTCGTACCAAGTGTAGCCATCGGTGTCCTGGTCGGTGTCTGTGATGATGACGCGATCGCCCGGAAAGGCGTCGTGAACTTTTCCATAGCCAACACCCGGCCCCGACCGAATATTTTTGCTGCCTGCTTCGCCAACTAGCACGGCGTTAGTCTGATCTGCTGGCTCTGTCGATGGCCCTATCGATGGCTTTGTGGTTGAAGCGGCGGGCGTGTCGGTGCTTGGGGTGGTTTCAGACGCCGTTTCAGATGCCGGTGGCTGGGAATCGGTCCCCGGCGTATCGGCAGAAGGTGTCTGGGCGGCGGCGGGCTGAGTTTGTGGCAGCTTGGCATTGCCGTCTATTTGCAGTAGCTGCCCGGCAATCCAGCCCTGGGTGCCGCTAGGCGTGGTGATTTCATACCAGCGATTGCCGTCGTCGTCTTCTCCTCTTTGCGTGACTTTGACGCGATCGCCCACATTCACAGAATCGACTACCGCATAGAGCGTGCCCGCTCTAGCCCGCACGTTTTTACTGCCCGGCTGTCCGGCGACGGTTCCATTAGCACCCGGCACCGTCTGCGTAGGGACAGGGGTCTCATCGGGTTCGTCCACTACCGGCTGCTCAGGCTGAGCATTAGACTCGTCGTCGGGTTGGGTGCCGACTGCTTCTACCACGGCTCCCGAGCGGCTAAACAGGTCGGGCAGCTTTTCCATTGCGAGCAGTACGCCTAACAGCACGCTGCATCCCACCATGCCACCAATCACAATTGCGTTGCGCCAAGACCCAGACTTAGCGGGCTGCACGATGGCGGTTGGCTCGTAGGAAACCTCGTAGGTTGGGTCGTGACCTGGCTCATCATAGAGGCCGACAGGTGCTGCGACGGCTGGCGGTGCCAGATGATTTGAAGGGGCTTCTGAGGCGACGGCGGCTCTCTGGTAGGGAGGTGCGAGCGTTGGTTCTGGGGCCGAAGGCGATAGCTCGAAGCCTGCTACTGAACGGTGGGCATCGTCCGCAATCAGCGTATTGAGAATAGAGCGCATGGACTCCGCCGAAGGAAAGCGAGTGCGCGGGTCGCGGTGAATGGCGCAGTCTAAGAAGTTGCTAAACTCTACGCTAATACCGGGCACATACTGCCGCCACAGCCATTCGCCGGTGCTGTTATCTACGCCTAGCTCCTGCGGAATCCTGCCGGTAAGGAGATAGATTGCCGTCATCCCCAGGCTGTAGAGATCGCTGGTGAAGGTGGGGCGACCAGACATTTGCTCGGCGGGCATGTAGCCAGGCGTCCCAATCGCAATCGTATGCGCCGGATCGCCCTGGCCGTTCATCGCTAGCTGCGTGGTCATCGTTTCTTTAACGGCCCCAAAGTCAATCAGGACCGGTTTGCCATCGGGTCTGCGGAGAATGACATTATCGGGCTTGATATCGCGGTGGACGATGCCCTGACGATGCACGTAGGCGATTACATCTAGTAAGTCGGCGATGACTTTTTTAACGGCTGCTTCTGGCTGTGGCCCTTCTGCCTGCACCTTTTGCGTGAGCGTATAGCCAGCTATCCATTCGGTGACTAAATAAAACTGGTCGCCTTCGGAAAAGTAGGCGTATAGCCGAGGAATTTGGTCGTGCGTTTCGCCCAGCTTTTCGAGGGTGGCGGCTTCGCGGCCAAAGCGATCGCGCACAATTCTCCCCGCTTCCTCGTCGTTTTCTATTGGCTTAAGCTGCTTTAGCACGCACTGCCGCGCCGAGGGCATGTGGACATCTTCTACCAAAAAAGTTTTGCCAAAGCCGCCGTCGCCGAGCACGTTCAAAACGCGGTAGCGATTGCTGAGTAGGCCCGTGTTTTCAGGCGCTTTATCTGGCGCTTTATCTTTGGAGAAAGTCATCGGTTTTGCCCAAAACGTGAGTGCGAGCAGCGAAAGATTGCAAGAACGCAGTTTGTACAAGATACAGGATGAGCGACATTATTCCCGATGGGTTGGCGCTGCCGTTAGTCTGTAAAGATTTTGTTTGCTGCGCTGGCAGATTGAATGGGCTGCAAGCCCTGGTTTTGGCTGGGGTGTAGCAGGGGCTGAAGGGCGATCGCTTGAGCTTCTTGCATTTGGCCGTAGCTAAATACGCAGGGCGTTTGCGGGTCGATGAGGGCGCGAATGGCCGCGAATACGTAAGGACTGCCGTAAACGACGACGGCCTGCACGTTAGAACCCAGCAGTTTGAGGTAGCTTGTGGCAATGTCGCTAAGGCCCTTGCCGCTGCGAAACGGATTGCCTCGGATAAAAAGCTGCAGCAAGGTTGCAGCATCTTTTGATATGGTTAGGAGATCGGCATTTCGGCTATCGGCGAGTATCAGGTCGTATCCCTGGCTAGCAGGGAGTATAATCGCCGGAGAAGTGCGATTTAAGCCTGGACATTGCAAAATATTGTCAACCAGAATCAAATTCTGGCCCGGAATTAAAGGGGCGCTAATAGCTTGACTCAAAGACTGAGCAGGCGTGTTATGTACCTGTTGAGAAGCCTTTAGGATCTCTATAGCTATATCTCTCGTTTCCTCGGTACCAATCTGCTCGGGCGCAATCGGTGGAACGGCCTGATGCTGCCAGGCATGACGCGACGACGCATCGGTGACAAACATATCGGCGACCTTGTGCTTGGCTCGCCAAATGCGTTCCACGGCTCTAAGGATGACGCTCGGTGCGATGCGCCCGGATTCGACAGCGCTGCTAATAGCTGCGATCGCGCCTTTCACATCACCTGGCATAAGCAAAATATCGGCGCCTGCTGCTACGGCTAGCACCGCCGCCTCGTTGCCCTGGCCGTCTTCGCCGCCGTACTGCTGAGTAATGCCGCCCATCACCAGCGCGTCTGTCACAATCAGGCCGTCGAAGCCCAGATCTCGCCGCAGCAACCCGCTTAGAGTCACTTGCGAAAGCGTGGCCGGATAGTCTGGATCGATTTTCGGTAGCTGTAGGTGCGCGGTCATCACGCTATCTACACCGCTGGCGATCGCTCGTTCAAAGGGCACCAGTTCCACCTGCTGCAGCCGCTCAAAATCGTGATTGACCACCGGCAGGCTCAGGTGCGAGTCCATATCGGTATCGCCGTGGCCAGGGAAATGCTTGGCGCAGGTGAGTACCGGAGAATTTTGAGCGCCCTTGATAAATGCACTGGTGAGCTGGGCAACGGTGTCTGGTGATTCGCCAAAGGCCCGCACGTTGATGACGGGATTAGCCGGATTGTTGTTGACATCAACGACGGGCGCGAGCAGCCAGTTGAGGCCAATTGCGGCGGCTTCTTGCGCGATCGCCTTTCCCATCTGCTCCGCTAATCGCAGCGCTTGAGGCAAATCTGTTTGCGCAATTTGGCCTAAAGCCATCGGCGGGGCAAACCAGGTTGCGCCGCTAAACCGCTGCCCCACGCCTTCTTCGATATCAGCGGCAACCAGCAGCGGGTACTTCGCCCAAAACTGCAGCTGCTGAGCGCGAATGCCCACTTCTGCCGCGCTGCCGCCCAGCAAAATAACGCCGCCCACTCCTATCTCTAGATACGTTTGTAAGTCGCGGTTGGTGGCTTCCCACTGCGGATATTCCACCTCGTGATCGAACAGGTGCCCGGTGGTGCGTACCACAATCATTTGCGCGATCTGTTCGGTTAAGCTCAGCGTCTCTGGGCTAGGTAGGCGAGAGGCTAGCATTCTAGGCGTCGTCCTCTTCGATCTCCTGGGCGTCGGTAGAATCGCCCGCGCTGCGCTCGGCGCTAATTTGGTTAATTACGTTGAGAACATCGGTCGCTAAATCGAACGAGTGGTCTTCTTTGAAGGTAATTTCTGGCGTGCGGCGCAGGCTCATCCGCTGACCTAGCTGCCGCCGCACATAGCCTGCTGCTGCTTTGAGTCCGGCCATCGTTTCGATTTTGGCTTCGTCGGTGCCGTAGATGCTGACAAACACTTTGGCGTGCTGCAAGTCGCCTGCGACATCGACATCGGTCACGCTGACCATACCTGCGCCAACGCGTTCGTCTTTAATATCGTTGAGCAGCATTTGGCTGACTTCGCGCTTGATGGAGGCGGAGACTCGTGCGACTCTTCTGCTAGTAGCCATAGGAAAGCGGGGGAGAAGGGGCGTAAAGGCGTAAAGCGGACTTGAGCGTTGCTAAGAAAGCGCTAGCATGGCCCGCAAGGTGTAGCTAAGGCCAATGAATCCGGCTACGAAGGCGCTGATCAAGGCGATCGCAGTGGTTGGTTTTTTTAGCAGCGGAATTAGAGGCGCGATCGCATTGTAGAAAATGCCAAAGGAAAAGCTAATGAGGTAGCGGGGATAGCGAGAAACGTTGTCGAAGAATTCTTGCATAGGGCTTCAAGTGAATGCTGAAGGATGACCGCGTGGCCTACAAACCGTACAGCCAATGAGTCATTATTCTACCGTAACAATCTTTTGCTAAGGTGCGTGGGGACTAGATCTTCGCTAGAGTTAATCTATGTCTCGGCTTTCTGCATATCCGTCTCAAGTTGTTCAGGCGCGTCCGTTTATTAAGTGGGCGGGTGGAAAGTCTCGGCTAATAGAGCAGTACAAGCCTTTTTTGCCGACCGATTTTGAGCGCTATCATGAACCGTTTTTAGGCGGTGGGGCGCTGTTTTTTTATCTAGCGCCGCAGCTTCAGGTAGAAGGCAAACGGGCGTATCTAAGCGATTTGAATCCTGAATTGGTGAACGTGTACCGGTGCGTGCAAAGTGAAGTAGAGGGTTTGATCGATCAGTTGGCCATGCATCAGGAAAGGCATGGAGAGACGCATTATTATGAGGTGCGATCGCAGCTTCAAACCAGCCCCCTCGCTAGAGCTGCCCGCTTTATCTACCTCAACAAAACCTGCTACAACGGCCTGTACCGCGAAAACTCAAAGGGACTGTTTAACGTGCCGATGGGCCGCTACAAGAATCCGAAAATTTGCGCCTCCGATCTGCTGCGAGCCGCTTCGTCTGCTCTGCAAATCGCCGATATCTCAGAGCGTCCTTTTCCCGCTGTCTTAGACCATGCCAAAGACGCTGGCGACTTCGTTTACTTCGATCCGCCCTACCATCCGCTCAGCGAGACCAGTAAGTTTACGGCCTATAGCCGCTATCGTTTTGCCGCAGAGCAGCAGAGCGAACTCAAAAACCTGATCTCTCAGCTCGCGACTCGTGAGGTCAGCGTACTTGCCTCAAATTCCGACTGTCCGTTCATTCGCGAGCTGTACGAAGGGTTCAAAATTGAGACCATCAACGCCGCTCGCTCGATTAACTCCAAGGCGAGCAAGCGAGGCAAAATTACAGAAGTTTTGATTACTGCCTAATGGCGCAGCACCCTACTCGGTAATGCCGTCCTAACTCTAAAACTCATGATTGACCTATGCGGACAAAAAGACGATCCATTGAGTAGCTGAAACCCGGCAAAATTGGGCTAGTGAGCGTATCGCCTTTATAAAGCGTTGTCTGTAGAGTGAGCTGGGCTGACGCTCGTCTATAGATCTCAACTTTCTCCTCCCGCCAATCGACAATCCAATACTCTCGAACGCCTTGCACTGAGTAAAGCCTTAGCTTGAGGTTGCGATCGCGTGCTTGGTTATTTTTTCCCAAAGACAGCACTTCTACTGCTAAATCAGGTGCCTGTGTCAGATGACCCGATTCATCAAGTGCGTTGGTCAGGCTTGCTTGCTTAATCCAGGCAACATCTGGAATAACGTTGTCTGTCTCGGTAAAAAGAACGCCTGGCCCTAGGGAGGCTTCTCCTAATCCTGTCTCTACCGACCAGTTGTCCAAAGCGCTAAAAAGTCTTCCGCAGACTCTTTGATGTCCCCAATGAGGTGCGTGAGTCACGAGTAGCTCTCCGTCAATTATTTCGTAGCGCTTCCCGTCCTCAGGTAGAAGCTCTAGATCTGACGATCTCCACCGAAATTTAGCAACCATCGCATCGTCCTGTGGCACTGCCTACAGTCTACCGAAAATCTAATACCTAATGAAAATCCAGTACCCTAATGAAAATCTATAATTCGTACGAATAAAAAAGGTGCCCTTAATTGCAAAGAACCCAGGACACCTTTCTCTATCAATTCTCTATCAATCGCGGTTTAGAACAGCTACTTCACGATGCGCTGCCCTTACTGGTCGTAGCTGCCGCCAACGCTGATGGGCGTACTTAAGACATCTGCGCCTACTAAGGTCACCGAGTCTATCTCCGCATTGTCCATGCTCGTGTAGTAGAGCGTAGAGTCGCTGAAGTCGGTGTTTTTGATGGTGGTTCTATCTAGCAGTGCGTTCGTTAGAAACGCGCCGGTAAAGTCTGTATCGACTAATGTGGCACCCGTCAAATCAGCGCCTTCTAGGTTTGCATGTGATAGAACCGCGCCCGTTAAATCTGCGTCTCTTAGATCTACGCCAATGAGATGCTCTCCGGTGAGGTCGGCGTTGGTGAGATCGCAGGCTTTGCAAGCTCCGGTTTCGATGAGCTGCACAACCTCGGCTGGGTTGGCGGCTAGACTGGGCGATCGCACCGCGTCTATGCCGGTTAATCCCAACGTTGCTACCGCTGAAAGTGCGATCGCCTTAAGCCCTGTGCTCAAATATGAGCTGATTGTTAGCTGGCCGTTTAAAAGTTTCATGGTACTCCTTCCTCTTTGTAATTCCTTGTTTAAGAAACTAATTCAAAGACTTAATTTAGGAGTCTGTATCTAATGCGTTAAGACGCACTCTGGACAAGATTGAAAATTACTTCTTGATAGCTTCTTCTGTCTCTAGACAGGCTATTCAACGTCATCTATAGCAGCGTTCCTATCAAAGATTGATGGGTTGCTAGATGTCTTTGCTTTTGCTCTTTCATAATAACTTTTCTCGATGATAAAAGCCTCTGGCAAAAGGTATACAACCCACCTGCTGAAGCCGCGCAGCATTCATTATAAGTTCTTAATATTTAGAATATTTCTGTTGCTGTGGGTCGCTACAAGCTCGAGTGAAGCTATTTCGAATGCCAGTACTTTTTTAACGACAAAGGGCAAACATCAAAATATGTAGCGGAATTGAGTACTTGCCCCTCAGCTAGATCGGTGTAAGCTATGGGCAATTATCGTCTGCCTGAGACGGGCGCCTGAGACGGGCATCGCTTAAACACCTCTTAAACAGTAGCTATGAACGCGCTTCTTCTCTCCGTTTACTTTTTAGTTGTGTTTTATGTGCTGTACCAAATGGCGCTAACGCTCGAAAAGAATCGAGAGGAGCGGGTTGAGATTAGGCTAGATAATGAGTTTGCAGCGGCTCAGACTCAATCGCAGCTATCGGCACAGCCGGACGCTAGGCACATAAAGGCGATCGCTCGTGAGGTGGGTTTAGGTAAACCTAAGAAGGGCGAGAAGCCCAAACCCAAAAAGCCAGCGGTGTTTGTTATTTTTGACACCAACAAAAAGGTGCCTGCGACCTCTCCAGATTTAGTTCCGCTCAGGCTATTGGGCATGAGTGAGGACGCGGCTCAAGAAGCTTTGCAGCCGAAGGTCATTATCCGACTAGATCCGGTGGGCAAAGAGAGACTGAGGCAGGTGCCTTACTTGGTGGTGTCTGTACAAAATATGACCGCAGACCGGCAAATTTATATCTACTGGGATCGCAGCTCTATTGAAATGTTTGGACAGGGCAACCGGATTATCCGCAGTACGCCCAACATGCCGCTCGATCTTGATGCAAAGTCAAATTTTTAGCGTAGTGAACCCTGGGCAGCGCGTAGTCTCTAACGTCAATACCGAGAAGAACTACGCTCGCGATCCGCAGACGAACTTAGTGGATCGCGTTCAGCCACTGCTCGATCTAAAGCAGCGTGTGGATATGTCGAAGATGACGAATCCAGAGGATGAAAAGGAAAACATACAGAGCCTGTGCGGCCTTGATCTCATGATTGGCTTTAAGCGTACGACCGAGCCAGATAGCCAAATGTTGAATTTGCTGGTGCCGCTTAGCCTGGAGCTAGTGATTAAAGTGGATAAAATCGCGTTTCCGCCTTTGCGTTGGCTCAGCCGCAAGTTCAATCAGAAAGAGTCTGGTGGGAACTGGTTAACAGGTCGTCAAAAGGAGAGTTAGCTGCGAGGCTGCTTATTTTTTTAGAGAAGATCAGCTAGCGCGATAGACTGTAGGGCGTAGAGTTGGCTCAGTGGTTGCGGATGCCAAAGCAGCGTTAAACCCTGCGATGACATCTGAGGAAAGTCCGGGCACCTCAAATGCCAAACTTGCTGGGTAACGCCCAGTGCGGGCGACCGTGAGGAGAGTGCCACAGAAACATACCGCCGATGGGTCTTCGGGCCACAGGTAAGGGTGCAAGGGTGCGGTAAGAGCGCACCGGCAGCATCGAGAGGTGCTGGCCAGGTAAACCCCGGTTGGGTGCAAGGCCGAAGGAGTGGATGGGTTGGCGTTTTTCCTCACTCCGCTGTAATGCGCCGCTAGAGGCGTCTGGTAACAGGCGTCCCAGATAGATAACCACCTCATGGGCAAGCCCTATGAGAACAGAACCCGGCTTAGGTCCAGCTCTATCTCTATATAAGACAAAAGAATAAGACAAAAGATGAACGGTTTGATGACGGTAGCTAGGCGTCAACTGCTAGAGACGCTGATGGATCAGTTAGAACTGCCAGCGGGTGCGGTTGAGTTTGCGCTGCTAGATTTGGCGCTAACAGATATCTCTAGCTCGGCAGAGATGAATAACGAGAAGCTAGAGTTTCTAGGAGATGCGGCGCTGCGGTTGGCGGCTGGCGAGTTTTTGATGGAGACGTTTCCAGAGATGTCGCTAGGCGAAATGTCGGCAGTGCGATCGCAGCTAGTGAGCGATCGCACCCTGGCCACCCTGGCCAAACGCTACAACTTGGGCCACTACCTCGTGCTCTCTAAAAGCGCGGCTGGCGATAAAGCCGGCGAAAATTCTAGACTGGCCGACACCGTAGAGGCGATTTTAGGCGCTCTGTATTTAAGCACCAGCAACCTCAACTTGATTCATCCCTGGCTAGACCCGCATTTAGAGCGAATAACCAAAGAGCTACGCAGCGATCCGGCTAGGAAAAACTACAAAGCGGCGCTACAGGAAATCACTCAGTCCCGATATAAGTCGCTGCCGATCTATAAGTCAGAAGAAATTAGCCAGGTGCATGGAGACGAAGAAAGATTCCAGGCCGAGGTTTGGTTTAACGAAGTGCGCTTAGGTGTGGGTAAAGGGCGCTCGATTAAACAGGCAGAGCAGGCCGCCGCTGAGATTGCCTTTGGCAAACTTCAAGAAGACGCAGCAGGCGATCGCGATACAGCGCCCACTAACGCGACAGAAAGCGAAAAAAAAGTTGACCAGAAAGCGGCTGCACGGGCATCTTAGGCCCAAGCCTACTGCCTATTAGCCCATATACTCGTACCCTTATGGCCCAGCCGTCAGATGTTCGAAGCCCGGTAAACATCGCGTTGTTTGGCGTGGGCCGATGGGGAACGCATTTGCTGCGGAATTTTTCGTCGCATCCTCGGGTAACGCTGCGAGCAGTCGTAGAAGCCTCGCCCGAAAGGCTAGCGGCGATTCAGCCTGAATTGAACGACGCGATTGTGCTCACTAGCGACTGGCGAGCGGCAATGGCTCTAGAAGGGTTAGACGCTTGCGTGATTGCAACGCCTGCGGCGACTCATTACGAGCTGATTGAAGCCGCGTTAAAAGCAGGACTGCACGTACTGGCCGAAAAGCCGCTGACGCTAGACGTAGAGAGTTCGCGATCGCTGTGTAATTTGGCTCAGCAGCAGCAGCGACAGCTTGTAATCGACCATACGTATTTATTTCATAGTGCGGTCAGTGAGGGAAAAAAGGCGATCGCCCATCTTGGCCCCTTGCGCTACGGCTACGCCACCCGCACCCACCTGGGCCCCGTGCGCCGAGATGTCGATGCGCTATGGGACTTAGCGATTCACGATATTTCTATCTTCAACCACTGGCTAGGCGAAAGCCCGGTGCGCGTGCAGTGTCAGGGCAGCAGTTGGCTTCAGCCTGATATCCAAACGCCGCTGTCTCCTCAGGGCTTAGCAGATATGGTGTGGTGCCGATTGCAGTATCCTAGCGGCTTTCAGGCAACGATTCACCTTTGCTGGGCAAACCCCGATAAGCAAAGGAGGCTTTGCGTGGTGGGCGATCGCGCGACGTTGATTTTTGATGAGATGAACCGGGAGCAGCCGCTAGTAGAGCAGCGAGGCAGCTTTGCTGAGCAAGACGGGTGGTTTACCCCGCAGCAGATGGAGACGGTGCCGGTAAAGTTGCCTGCTTCTGAACCGTTGGGCAATGTTTGCGAGCATTTTATTCAATGCGTGGAAAAAGGAGTGCGATCGCCCGTTTCTTCTGGAGAAATCGGCACTGAGCTAGTCGCCGTGCTCGTAGCGCTGTCTAAATCGCTTGAGGGCGACGGTCGATGGATAGACTGTATGAGCAAGACAGACTGTATGAGCAAGACGGATTATATGAACAAGCAGCCGTTACTTTAGCCAGGGCGCAGAAACGTTGTTTAGCTGTTCGCACTCTGCTTCGGTCATTTCCCAGCCGAGAGCGCCTGCATTTTGCTCGGCCTGCTTAGCGTTTTTAGCGCCTGGAATGGGAATTACGTTGCCTTTGCCAATGAGCCAGTTCAGCGCTACCTGCACCTGGGTTTTTCCATGCGCGTCGCCAACCGACTGCAAAGCTGCCAAGACAGGCTCTATCTTTTGCAAACCCTTTTTGCTGAACTTAGGATCGAGCTTTCTTGCGCCGGTTGGGGTGCGATCGCTCCCTACCGTATACTTACCCGTCAGCAATCCCTGGGCCAAAGGGCTATAGGCCAAAATAGTCATCTCCAAATTCTGCGCAGCTTCGAAGACGCCGTTAGTTTCAATATTGCGGTGCAGCAGCGAATACTGCACCTGATTTACGGCGAGCGAAACGCCTCTAGCCGCGAGCAAACTGTGCGCCTCTCGCATTTGCTTAGCCGAATAGTTACTGACGCCAATAGTTTTAATTCGGCCCTGCTCTACTTCATCGGCCAGCGCATTCATCAGCGTTTTTTGGCTCATAAAAAAGTCGAAGGGCATGTGCACCTGATACAAATCGACGCTCGCTAGCTTAAGCCGCTTAAGGCTGTCGGTCAGCGCATCGGCCACAGCCTGACCCGAGAACCGCCAGGGCAAAGGCATGTACTTTGTCGCGGTAATGACCGGTTCGCCGCCTTCTTTCATAAACTGACCAATCAGCTTTTCCGATTCGCCTAGCCCGTAGACTTCTGCGGTATCGAGGAAATTAACGCCTGCCGCGAGCGATGCTTTATAGGCAGCGCGAACATCTTCTACGCCATAGCCACCGCCGTATTGCCAAAAAAGCGAGTCTCCCCAAGACCAGGTGCCTAACCCGAGGGCGGGGACTTCTGGGCCTTTGGGGCCAAGCGTTACGGTTTGCGAAGCGGTGGAAGTGTCCATATAGAGGGAATGTGATTGGCTTATGGTTTTGTAGACTTTAAAGATAGCGGCTTAGCTGGGCTTGCTGCCTTGCTCTGCGGTTAGAAAATCGACAAATTGACGAGCGGTGCGGCCCGATCTGCCGTTGTGGCGCGTGGCCCACTGTCTCGCTCGCCAGTCTAAATGGTCGGCGTCGATGTCAATATTGGCCTGCTTGGCGAGTTCTCTAACGATGCTGAGATAGGTCGGCTGGTCGGCGGGGGTGAAGGTGAGGGTGAGGCCAAAGCGATCGCTAAACGAAAGCTTTTCCTGCACGGTGTCCCAGGTATGAATTTCTCCGGCGTCTTTCGGGGCGGGTCGATCTTCAAAGGACTCTCGGATTAGGTGTCGGCGGTTAGAAGTTGCGTATACAACGACATTTTGCGGTCGAGCAGTAACGCCCCCTTCTAAAACGACTTTGAGCGATTTGAAAGCTTCGTCGTCTTCTTCAAAAGATAAATCGTCTACAAAAATGATGAACTTTTGGGGGAGGCGGTGCAGCGAGCCGATAATTTGCGCCAGGTTTTGCAGATCGCTTTTAGGGACTTCTATTAGCCGGAGTCCGCGATCGCAGTATTCATTCAGCAGCGCCTTTACCAAAGACGACTTGCCCGCTCCGCGACTGCCGTAGAGCAATACGTTCTGAGCCGGGTAGCCATTGAGTAAGAATTCAGTATTTTGAACGATCTGCTGTTTGGGATGGTCGTAGCTCACCAGTTGGCTTAGCAAAATTGGGTCTGTACTTTCTATGCCCGAAAGCTGACCGCCTTGAAATGGTGCGGTTGGAGCCTGCCAGCGAAAGGCGTTGAACTGACCGAAGATGCCGACGCCATGGGTGCGGTAATAATCAGCGAGTTCCGGCGCGGCGTTCTGCCAATCGGAGCCGTAGGGAAACTTGATGGAAAATTCTGGCTCTAGACCTAGCTGCATCACCGGAGGGGTGCTACTGTCTGTCATTTGCGCCGTCCATTGACTCAGATGCTCGGCAGGTAGAGCGTAGAGGGTTTCTAAAATATTTAGATCGTGACGAGCAGCGGCTAAAATGCCAGGTGCAATTTGATCGAACTGACGGGCGCAGACGGTTTGGGCGGCTTGAGAGAAGGCATTGTCGGCCAGCAGTATTTGCAAAATTAAATAGCGATGCCAGCTTTGATAATGGTTGGCCAGTTCTGAAAACCATTCTCCGTAAGCGAGTCTAGCGGTCAGCTCATCGTCGGCTACCAGTGAATCTAATAAGTGCAGAAATGCCCGGCCAATGTCGCCCATTAGAACGTCTTGGTAGAGCAGGAGCGAGGCCGCTTGCTGTCGGTAGTTTTGAATATGTGCGATCGCGTCCTTATCCAGTCCCATAGTTGCCCCTTGCGTGCCATAGTCCATCCTATACAGACATCACGCACAACATGAAATTTGGTCTTGCGATCATTCCATTTTTCGCAGCGATCGCGAGTTTAGCTTGTGGTGTGGCTGGACTGCCTCTATAATCCTGGCGACCCTCCTGGCGACACTGTGCCAGCTAAACTATGATCTACACCCCTCTCGCCGCTTTTACCACGCTCATTTACGGTATCCTCTCCATCGTTGGCGGAGCCATTGGCTACAAGCAAGCGGGCAGCCAGGTTTCGCTCATCTCAGGACTCATCAGCGGATTTTTGCTGCTGGTTGGAGCCTATCTTCTGTTCGGCGGCAGTCCCGCAGGCCTTACACTAGCGGCCATTGTTAGCATCGTTTTAGTGGTGGTGTTTGCAATTCGACTCGCCAAGACCCGTAAGTTTATGCCTGCTGGCCTGATGATAATCTTTGGCGTAATTAATCTCGCGGCGCTTTGGTCACTCATCGGTACAGTCTGATGGGTACATCTGATTCAGCCGCCGCTAGCGCAAAAATCGACCCTTCGACGGTGGAGATCTCTCAAGCAATTTCGTCACTGTAGAGAGGGTCGCCTTTTTTCCAAGACACCCCCATGCCATTGCCTAGCGCTATTGCCTCCAATTCCACAGCGTCTAACCTAAAAGCTGCTCGCACCGAACCGCAAGGCTTACACTCGGCTAAGCTTTGGGTTCCCAAGCAAGTTCTCTTTACACCCGCTGCGCTAGAAGAACCTTGGGGCCAGCAGATCTATCGGCGAGTGAGCGAGATGGGGCTACCGATTACGAAGCTTAAGAACAACCGCGTTACCGGATTGCGTGGTGAAAATGAGCGAGAAACTTATGCGAAGGCTAAGCAGACGATGGCTGTGGTCACCGCACCGCCGAGCGCTTTGAAGCTTCAGCCCATTCCGCCTTCTGCCGACTGGCAATTTCACCTGGCTGAGGGCTGTCCGGCGCACTGTCAATATTGCTATTTGGCCAGCAGTCTTTCCGGCCCGCCCGTTATTCGGGTCTTCGCTAACCTACTCGAAATTCTAGAAAATACAGAGAACTACAAAGGAACAAAAGCGAATCCGTCTGTAGCAGATCCGAATCGGCCTACTAGCTTTGAGGTGAGCTGCTATACCGATCCGCTGAGCCTGGAGCATCTTACCGGTAGCTTGGGCGAGTGCATTCGCTACTTTGGCACTCAGCCGAATAAGCATTTGCGGTGGGTGTCTAAGTTTGACAACGTGGAGCCGCTTTTAGGCATTGAACACAACGGGCACACGCGCTGCCGGGCTAGCGTGAATGCCGATCCGGTTTCGCGTGGCTTTGAAGGGGGAACGGCGTCGGTAGAAGGTCGCTTGCAGGCGTTGAGGAAGCTAGCGCTGCCTAAAGAACGAGGGGGCGGCGGCTATCCGGTAGGGCTAGTGATGGCTCCGATCATGGCGTTTGAAGATTGGCAGACGCATTACACGGCGCTGTTTGAACAGGTTGCCTTGGCGCTAGATTTTGAGTGCGATTTGACCTTTGAGCTGATTAGCCATCGGTTTACGCCTAAGTCTAAGGAGGTGCTGAACGAGTGGTATCCCAATAGCAAGTTAGATATGGACGTGGAGAAGCGCACGACGAAGCGCAACAAGTTTGGGGGTACTAAATATGTGTACGACAAAGTGACGAGCGGTGAGCTGAAGGACTTTTTTGAGAATAAAATTGCGCAGTATTTTCCTCAAGCTGAGATTTTGTACTGGACGTAAGCGGTGCGATCGCGCACAAAGCTAATCGATCGGCGTATCTAAGACGGTTATCTAGAGATAGATCAGATAGAGAAGTCTGGTTTCGGTTTAAGGGCTAAAGCTGCGCGAGAAGAAAGTAAAGCCCGAGACAGTTTTAGAAGACTCCGGATAATTTGCTAGAAAAATATTAAGCTAGCGCAACTTTTTGCGTAATTTTCTCGTTCTCATGTGATGGGTTTATGAGGAGGTGCTAAAGACGGATGCCATTAGAGAGGGGCCTGTCTAAGTTGTGAACAGTAACAACATCTGTATATTTACTGACTCAATTTGTGTAGCTGTGCTTAATAATGCATGCATATACGGACGCCTAATTTCTTTCCTTTTCAATTCCATTAGTGGAGCTAGATGTGATGTTTTTTGGGTTTATAAAAACTGATGGTAAAGCAGACGGGAATAGCCAGGATTCCCCTGTCGCTGAGAACGGTGCTCCTGAAGAGAGCATTGTTGAAAAGGACGCGTTTTTAAGCGCTAGTAGCGCCGGGAAGAAGCTTGCGGAAAAGAAAAGCGCTGTTGAAAAAGAGAGCAGCCTTGCTGAAAAGAAGGACGCTGAGAGTAGAAAAGATCGCCTGAAGAAACAGAGCAATAGCAAAGTAGAGTGCCGTAACCCTGAGTGCACAGAATCTGCTCTGTATGCTTATAGCGGCGAGTTTGATGATGAAGGCGAGGCAACCATGACTTCTCTCTACTGTCTCAACTGCGGCTTTGGCTTTCCCTATTTTGAAGAGTTCGAGAAAGAAGAAAAGAAGACTGATGATGGCTCAAATTTGGGCGTTGGATTCCTATTTCTCGTCGCGATGGTGTTTACCGTCATCGCGATAAAAGGCGATGAAAATGGCGGATTTTTTAACCAGGACACTTCGCCACCTAACAGTCAAGTAGAGTCTTTGCGATCGCCCCAAAACGATACATCCCAAAACGATACATTCCAAAGCGATGCCCCAGTTCGCATTCTCAATGACGCGCCACCTTTTGTCATAAGAGATAATAATTAGCCTGGTTTAGCTTCAGACTCTTCTTTTTCAGTACTCGGCTATTCTCCAGGTTCGGACTCTCTTGCTGCTTCGGGATTGGTTTCGTCAGGCGCTGTTTCTGGCGCACTGCTAGATTCCTCCGGTTGGCTAGTGGCGTCTCCTACGGTCACTAGCCATTCTGCGGTGGGTCTTTCTACAGCGTTCATAATTCCACCAGAGACCAGATGGATATCCACTGTCTCAGCAGAAGACGTGGCTGCGGCCTCTTCAACCGCGATCGCTCTCACGTAGCGCTGGTCGCCGGTAAAGTCTGCGCTGCCCACCAAAAATTGATAGGGCTTACCGGCAGCAACTAGCTCAATAGTGATGTCTGAGTTTGCTAGGCCAAATTTTTCTAAAGTATCTGGGGCAACCTCTAGCGATCGCACGGCAGTACTCGTAAGCTGACTGAGCAAAAAGGCGATCGCCCCGCCTTCTGCCTCGCCTACTTGCGGTGAGGTCATTTGCCAAAAGCCATTGTCATCTTTAACAAAAGCTAGCGTTTCGCCCGGCCTAGAGAGCGTGAAGCGTTCGATGTCTTCTTCCGCAAACGCAAACATCAGATCTCCGGTTGCTTCAGCAGAGTCTGCAACCAGTTCGCTATCGGTTTCTGAGGGGGTTTCTACCGTTTTGTCCGAGCGACTTTCGATGAGTAGTACTGCGCCACCTAGGGCGATCGCACATCCCGCCAAAATCAACGTTCCCCGATTTAAAATAGCCACTGACTGCTCCTAGCTTGAGTTCTTATAACGGCTGGTGAGCTACGAAACTTCTCACCTTTAGGCGTTTTACCGGCGTCTAGCCCAAAGCACGCCCGCTCCGATTAATCCAGCGAGTGGGAAAACCACCAAAGCCAGCAACGTTAAAAAGATCTGCTGCTGCACCGTCATCTCAAACCGGCGATTGGTAATTTCTTTGGGCTGAATAGACAGCGTTGCATTATCTATTTTGCTTAGCCAGTTCACCGAGTTCAAAAACACATCGCCATTGAGCTGCTGGCTAAACAATCCATCCGTCGCAAAGCTAGAGTTACCAATCACCACTAGCCGACTCTCATCCGGCTGATCCGCAGATGAGCTTTCATCGTCCGCTGAGGAATCCGCTGGCAAGTCTTCTAGCTCTAGATCTTCTTCTGCGATCGCTTCTTCTGTTGCCGCATCCTCAGTCCCGGTGGCTTCCGCTTCAGCGGCTGAGTCAGTTGGCTCAACAGTCGTGTTTGCATCCTCTTCGCTAGCTGCAACCGTTTCTGCCGGACGAGTGAACGCTGCCCCAATCACAAACGGGCCTTGAGGCTCCTGGTTTTGATCTACCGTGAGTTCTTCACCTTCTGTGATGGGCTGCGCCTGACTGTTTTGAGGTGTGAATAACAGCGGGGTTTCCTGCACACCGCTGACTTCTGTGATTCTCAGCGGGCGGGTAACCGGATAGAAAGATCGCCCGTTGCCAAACGACTCTGTAATAGGATGACTGCCGTACTCTGTTACCAGAGGGGCTGCTGGGCCTAGCCCTACTAGCTGACCGCCGCCCGAGGTATCGATGACAATTGCTTCTTCAGGCACAACGCCCCAAGGACTCAGCAGCCTTTCTAGCCCAGTTTCTACCTGCGGATCGATCAATATAAAAGCGCTGCCGCCTGCGTCCAAATAGCTTTGAATTGCGGTAATTTCGCTATCGAATAGGGTTTGCCTTGCACCACTTACGATCAGCACGTCCGCGTCGGGTGGAACCGCGTTGGTTTCTGCTAGGTTCAGCGGAGCCACCGTATAGTTTTGCTCTTGCAGCCGAGTTGCCGCTTCAAAGTAGCCCGGCTGTGCGCCTGTTACGTCGTATTCGCCGTGCCCCTGCAAAAAGTAAACGACCGCCGACTCCTCCTGACTGAGCTGCGCCAGTTTGTTAGTGAGCGTTCGCTCCGTAATCGCGACTTGAGGGGCCGGTCGCGGAACAGAGATGGTCTTTTCACCGGCTTGTAAGAACACTTCACTTCCCGTTTGTACCTCAAACTGCTGCGCCAGCTGAGGGTCGGAAACGGGGTCTACGTAGCGGTAGGTAAAGTCGCCGTTGTAGCGCCGATAGTCTTCTAGCAGCTGCTGTTCGTTAGGGTCGGGAAACTGGCTAAACAGCAGTAGCTCGGTCGGCTGCTCCAGGTTTTCTACGACTGTTTGTGAAGCGGGCGAAAGGGATAATAGCTGCCCCTCTGTCAGGTCGGTGCGCCAGCTATAGCGAGTGCCCAAAAAGTTCACCAGCGCCAAAATGACGATAACCGACAGCACGGATACGGCTGCGTTGGTGCCCGCTAAGGTAGAGCGCTGCTGCCAAAAGCCGCTGTAGCTACCGGAGGCGATCGCAGCTACCACCGCGATCGCACCCACGACTAATAGCCCCACAGCAATCCCCGTCCAACCGTTAAGCGCGCCAACGACTAGGCCCGCTGTTAACAGCATCAGTCCTGGCCAAACGAGATATTTAAAGGCAGAGGGTAGGCTTTTCATACTAAGCGCGTTGGAAGCGTAAGGTGTCGATAGATTGGGCCGTTAGAAAAATGCCGAGCGTAATGTAGCTCAAAAACAGAATGAGTCCGCTCGTGTCGAAAACGCCCTGGGTGAAGTCGGTATAGTGCGATAGCAAAGAAAGATAGCTTAGGGCTGTGCCAAAAGGGCCAGCGGCATTAGCGATCGCCTCGACGATCCACAGCAGCAGCACCAGGCCGAAGGTCATAATCGCCGCTAGCACCGTACTCTCAGACAGCGAAGAAATAAACATGCCTAAAGATAAAACGCTCGCCGCTAGCAGCAGCAGCCCGCCGTAGCCCAACAGCAGCAGTCCGCCCGGAAAGCCTGGCTCGCTCCTTTCAAAGGCAACCGCCTGCGAGATTAGCAGCGGCAACAGCATTGCACTATAAAACGTCAGGACGCCTAGCAGCTTACCCACAGCCACAATCCAGTTAGTGAGCGGTGAAGTCGCTAAAAGCTCCAGCGTGCCTTGCTTGCGCTCATCGGCATATAGCCCCATCGAAAGCATCGGCAGGATAAACATCGAGAGCGACCCAAGCAGGTTTAGATAGAACTTCAAAAACTCGTAGGGGGCGTCTAAATTTTGCTGAATCCCTGATTGATCCAAAGCTGCCGACTGGGCAATAACGCCATCGGGAGATAGCAGCAGCGTCACCATAAACAGCCCACCAATCAGCCAGAATACGGCGGCAATTACATAGGCCAAAGGAGAGTTGAAATAGCTCTGCAGCTCTCGCCGGTAGATGGCCAACAAGTTGCTAAAAAGTATCTTCATTAGGTCTGATTCTCCTCGGTTCCCGGTTCAATATCAGGTTGTTCTGTAGTAGCTGGCTCGGAATTAATTGGTTCGGAACTGATTGGCTCGGAACTGGCCAGCTCAGGTGGAATCGGTTCGGCTCGCAATTCCGTTTCAGCGGCATCTTCTTCTGTAATTGCTTCTTCCGTAGTTGCTTCTTCCACGATCATCTCGTCAGTTTCTCCAACATCCAACACCTCGCGATCGCGACTATCCACCTCAGCAGATTCCGTGGTCGTCAGGTTAATAAATACATCCTCTAGGCTCGCCCGATTGCGCTTTAGCTCGAATAGCGATAGCCCTTTAGACACCACTTGAGCTGCGATCGCACTTCCCAAATCCTCCATGCCCGTAATCACCTGAAAGCGCGCATGGTCTTCGGGCAGCGCTTCTCCCGCCACCGGCTCTACGCGCACTACGCCCGGTATCTGGCGCAGTATGGCCATATTGCGCTCAGCATTGCCCGCTAGCTCTACCCAGTAGCCCTGCCCGGTTAGCTTGGCTACTAAATGCTCTGGGCTATCGGTAGTAATCAGCTCGCCCCGGTTGATAATGGCGATGCGATCGCACGTCGCGCTCACCTCTGGCAAAATGTGGGTCGATAGGATAATCGTATGCTCCCCGGCCAATCGCTTAATCAGGTTGCGCACCTCAATAATCTGCCGAGGATCTAGGCCCACCGTGGGTTCATCTAAAACGATTACGGGCGGATTGTGAACAATCGCCTGCGCAATGCCTACCCGCTGCCGAAAGCCTTTAGAGAGCTTGCGGATAATGACGTCGCTTTTTTCTTGCAGATTGCAGCGTTCAATGGCCGAGACAACTTTAGCCGCGCGATCGCCCGCCGACACGCCCTTAATTCGAGCGACAAAGTGCAAAAACCCTTCCACCGTCATCTCCGGATACAGCGGCGGCGTTTCCGGCAAATAGCCAATGTTCTGACGCACGGCCATCGACTCGCTGTGCACGTCCTTCCCGGCTACTCTGGCCGTGCCGGTAGTCGCTGGCAAGTACCCCGTCAAAATGCGCATCGTCGTCGTTTTGCCTGCGCCGTTAGGGCCTAAAAACCCTAAAATTTCACCGGGTTCCACCGTAAAAGATACGTTTTTAATCGCATCTGTAGAGCCATAGCTTTTACTAAGCTGGTCAACTTCAATCATGCCAATAGCCAGAGCGCGAGCATTAGAACGTAGCCTTTATGAATAGCGAAAATATATAGTAATCTCAGTAACCCGTTAGCAGGCTATGGATATTACCATCTATAGTCGCCATCAATATTGCACTTATTGGCCGATCTCGAAAGTGACCACCGGCTACCAGGAACTCTTGACCTATCGCAAAGCAAAAATTTCCGCATCTCATCGGCTCCAAATGGACAGCTCAGCAAAAAACGCTTGGCTGGCGACATTTCCGCGTCGTCAATCGTAAAAACCAAGATAACTGTGTTTTCGCTGAGCTAGTCGCAACCTGCGATCCAGAAGTGCGACTGTGGATCAATGCCAAAACGCTCAAAAATCGTCAGCTTTGGCGAGCCGGTTGGCAGACGTTAGCAGAGATAAACGCCCCTCCGGTGGAAGACAACTTTTTGTAATGCGTGCGATCGCTCGTAGACAAAGCCTTTAGGTATATTTGCATACCTCTTAGTAAGAATATCGCCGCAGCCGTAAGGAGTTCGTACTAGAATAGAAGAACCCAACCCATGCTACTGGGATCGAAAGACTCCTATGACTCCTTCCGACCCTCCCGGCAGTCTTCCCGAAGACAAAGCGCTGCTTAAAACAATTTTGCCACCGCTGCTAGACGACTTTCAGCACTGGTTTAACCGCACGCTAACCCTTCTAGACACGCAAGAAATTAGCTTCATGAGTGCTGCCGAAACGCAAGATCTCAAAGTGCGCGTGCAAGATGCTCAAAAGCAAGTTAGCGCTTCTAAAGCGTTGACGAGCCTCACGGACAGTCAAGCAGGAATAGAGATGCCTGTAGTGATGGCCTGGCACAAGCTTGTTCACGAATGCTGGGGCGTCGCCCTCCGCTTTAGGCGAGAAAACGGCTCAGAAAACGAATCGGGAAGCAGCTCGAAGGCATAGGCCACTCCGATCGAATTAGACTATTTGACCCAGATTATTTGACCCAGACTATTCGAATCAGCCTATACAAAATAGGCCAATAGACAGGCCAAGATAGGCCAAAGCAACCCTCAACCCGATCGCTCAATCAGCACCTCGCCTCTTCGAACGCACTTCCTCTTTCCCCGCTTAGACTATGCTCCACCTTCTCTACTTTGTCGCTTTTACAGTTCTCGCTGTGCTGGCCGTCTCTAATATGATCCGCAATGTGGTGAACCTCGGCACGCAGGCTCGTCAACCAGTCCGGCGTCCGAGCGATCGCAGCGGCTCCACCCCACATCCAGAACTTTTAGACGACAGAGGCGACGTTATCAACGAGCCGCTGCTAGTCATGCGCTCTATCTCTATTAACGACGCTAGAGAGCGGCTAGACGCGCTTTACGACTCACCGCCAAACTCGTCTCCAAACGCTGGCGACGAAGCGAACGGCGATAGCTGACTGCAATAGCTAATTGTAAATCTGCTACAGGCTCATCGCACTTCTTGCTTATAAAATAAAGACCCCATCGGCTTAGTGCAAATGGGGCTTTTTTCTGCTGAAAAACAGGTATAACCTTCTACTTTGTTTAAAGCCATCTCTCGGTATGTTGATTCTGTAGCTTTGCTTTGTGCTCTCCATTTCTCAATCTTGCTATGGCCTCCGACAAAGATTTGTTCCGCTTTGAAGACTCAAGTTCGCAACCTGTTTTGACCCGTACGCTGCCTCGCAAAATCGCCGTGATTATTCACAAAGAAACCACTTCTCCAGGGCTAGTTGGAGAAAAACTAGTCGCTTTGGGCTACGAGCTAGATATCCGCGCACCGGTTCTAGGCCATCCGCTCCCATCTGATCTGGAAAACTATGCTGGCGTAGTGGTTTTGGGTGGGCCAATGAGCGTTAACGATGACGAATCCTATCTCCACAAGGAAATGATCTGGGTTCAGCAAGTGCTGGAGGCTCGCCTACCCTACCTAGGTATCTGCTTAGGAGCGCAAATGCTTGCTAAAGTGCTCGGCGCGCAAGTTGATACGCACCCGACTGAACTAGAAGAAATTGGCTACTACCGGGTACAGGCTACGGCGGCGGGCGCGTCGCTGTTTCCGGGTGAGCTGTATGTATATCAGTGGCATTCGCAAGGATTTGAGGTGCCATCGGGGGCAGTACTTATTGCTGAGGGACAAGACTTTCCCAATCAGGCTTTTCGATGGGGCGACCATGCCTATGGCCTACAATTTCATCCTGAGATGACTGCAAAACTGCTCGATTTTTGGACTGAGCAAGGCGCTGATTTACTCGGTGGGCCGAATACACAAAGCCGCGAGCAGCAGCTTAAAAACCACCAGCGCTATCGGCAGCAGGTAGACGACTGGTTAGAAACTTTTCTAAACAATTGGCTCTCTAGCGCGTCTTAGCCTGCATCATGAGTAGAGTTTGGATGGATACGCGTAGCCATAAAATTAGCGCAGCCGTGCAATCGTAAATTAGTGAACCAGTGCAAGAGTTAAGAGGCAATCTTATGCGACGGATCCAGCAGCTTTTGGGGCAATTGTCGCCGGCAGGCAAGATGCCTCGTTGGGGTCAGCTATTTGCCGTGGCGCTCTCTATGGTTCTCTTTTTTCAGGCTTGCGGCAGCAGTGATACAGCTACTGTTGCACCCTCTAGCGGCGCAGTAACCAGTGAGCAGTCCGGCGGTGAGTCTGGTCAATCCAGCACCATGGAAAACCTGGTTAATGAGCATAGCGGCGATGTTCCAAACCCCACTCCTGTTGCGCTAGCTGAACCTACAGTCCCCGTTGTCGGCGAAGACATTGTTTATGCCACAGTAGACGGCCAGTCGGTAAAGGGCTATCTGGCTCAGCCGGAAGCTTCAGTCGGACAAGCGCTGCCAGCAATCATCGCGATTCACGAATGGTGGGGACTCAACGACAACATCAGAGCTACTAGCCGACGACTCGCTGGAGAAGGCTATACCGTACTCGCACTAGATCTTTACGGGGGTAAAGTCGCTAATGACCCTGCTACTGCCAGAGATTTGACGCGGACGGTTACAGATAATCCTGGCTCAGCGCAAGACAACATTGCGCAGGCCGCTCAGTTTTTAACCGAGCAGTACGATGCGCCTGAGATCGGTTCAATTGGCTGGTGCTTTGGTGGCAACTGGTCGCTGCGGACGGGGCTGCTGCTACCAGACTTGGATGCTATGGCAATCTATTATGGTCAGCTAATTTTGGCTCCCGAAGCGCTAGACGGGTTGGACATGCCGGTGATTGGCTTCTTCGGTGAAGACGATAGCTCTATTCCGGTTGAAGATGTTGAAAACTTCGAGCAGATTCTAAACGACTTGGGTAAGACGGCCAGCATCAACCTGTATCCTGGCGTGGGTCACGCCTTTGCCAACCCTTCTGGCAACAATTACAATCCCGAAGCCGCTGAAGATGCCTGGGAGAAAACGATGGCCTTCTTTGCTCAGTATTTGCAGGCTGGGTAGCAGACTGAAAGGTTGACCAAATGGCCTAAACAGCTGGCTTGAACAGCTAGCCTAAACGACTTCTTCGACTTCGTTAGCGTTCTCCAGCGAGGCCTTTACGATAGACCAGGTAAAGAACCCGCCGGCTGCCACCATCATGGCTAGCAGTCCAAATACGGCTCTGAGTCCTAAGAACGTCTCAGCAATCCCCGCAACGGCCAGCGGCAAACTCAGGGCAATGTTTACCACATTGTTTTGCAATCCAAAGACCTTGCCTCTCATGTCTTCTGGCGTTTTTTCTTGAATGGTCGTTTGCATCGGGATGCCGACCATCGCACCAAAAAAGCCGAGTGCGCCAATTAAGAAAAGGCTAGGCCATAGCTGAGCAGGGGCTAGCGAAAGTCCGGTGAGAGATGCGGCCATGCCCAGCGACCCGGCTAGGCTAAGCTGCGATCGCGATACCTTCTGCCCAAACTGACCAATCGACACGGCGCCAGCGGCTAGTCCGACACCGCCAGCGGCCAGCAAAAAACCAAACTGAGAGGGGCGAATAGTCGGAATCACCTCGGCTAGGCGAACGGCTAGTACCGCGAGCGCTGCAAAGACCGAGAAGAGCACCACTAGCTGAATCAGGGCGCTGCGCACTTGAACCTGCTTTTGTAAGTAGCTCAGCCCGTCTTTGATATCGCTCCAAACCTGAGTTTGTCCGCCTTCAGGGACAGTAACTTTGGCCTCGTTTGTCTTCATTAGCAAGAGTAAAATGCCTGCGATCGCATAGCCCATCCCTACCAACACCGATTTGCCCACGCCCGTCCCTCTATCAATGGGGGCAAGCAGCGTATCGGCCAGCACCAGCAGCGGCTCGCCCACGGCAAAGCCAATAATCACTGAGGCCATCATCGTCGTGGTGTACAGCGAATTCGCAGGCAGCAGATTTCGATCTTTTACGATCAGCGGGATGACCGCTTGCTCGGCCGGGGCAAAAAACTGAGTAAGCGTAGAGACCAAAAACGTTGTGAGTAGCAAAATGCAAAAGCCTACAGGCCACCCGGCTAGCGTCCAGTCTTGAGTTGCCCACAGTACTAAAGGCAAAATGGCAACCAGCAGCCCGCGCAAGAGGTTCGTTAATACCAGCACCGGCTTTTTCCGCCACCGGTCAACATATACGCCCGCTAGCGAACCAAACAAAATGGCCGGAATCGTAAAGGCGATCATAATAGCCGATACCCAGCCGCTAATGCTTTGTCCTGGCGACTCGTACGTGCTGGAGATGATCGCAATCATCAACACCAAATAAATCTTGTCTGCCATCTGCGAAAAAACCTGACCGCCCCACAGCGTCAGAAAATTTCGATTGCGAAAAACAGGCCACAGCCCGGTCGGATGCTCATTGGCAGTTTGACCCTCACCGGCCTCTGCTGATACTTGTTCAGGATCGGTATTGACTGGCTGACTCGCCGCTGAACGATTGGCGTTGGCCTTCACTTGCGCTACCTGCTGGCTGGCTAATTCGTCAGACTCGGGGTTCAAACTGTCAGCATCAGGTGTAGATTCACGGAGCATGGATTTATAAAGCGGGGGTAGGAGCGGTAAAGCACATGTCGATTAAGTCAGCGGAGCGAATTGGGCGATCTAGCTGATACTGCGTGTAGGCCCTGAGTACTCTTTCAATGCGTCGCCACATTTGATGCGGGCCAGATTCGGTTAACGGTTGCTGGCTAGTTCCTATTGTGCCTGTTTGTGGGAACGCCGGGCTAGCCGACATCATAATAAGCTCAGGCTTACTCAGCTGCTGCATTAGGGCCAGCTCGAACCCGTTGAGATAGTCCACAATGCCCAGGTTTCGAGCGATTTCTTTTGATACCTTAGCCTTTAGCCCAGCCGTCTGTCGTCTTTCTGGGGACGATATTTGCGCACCGGGCCTCGACTCGTTATCAAGGCTGCCTGAATAACTACTCGCGGCTTCAGCGGCCCGATGATGGCTGATCTGTACGGGCTGTGACGCTAGCTGCTCTTGCCGATATTCAGCGTACTGCTGCTGCGCTTCTTGCAGGCGATCGCGCTCAATCTTCTCAATCTCCGCTGGCTTCACGACGCCTCCGGACGTAATGCTAAAGCCGACCTTCCAGTCTGGGTTGCCTAGCTCAATCTCTAGGGGCGCTCTAGAGAGGGCGCAGCGAAAGACCTCAGGCGCGACGCCTGCGAGTGCTAATAGGTGAAAGGTGGCCTGGGTCAAACAAGGTAAAATGTTGGGCCTGCTTGCGGCTTCTATTCGCTTCAAATGCTCTAGCAGTAGATAATACAGTTCTTCTTGCGGCTGGTCGCTCAATGCCTGTGAAAGGGCAATTTCAGCTAGATACTGACTCGCCGTTAGCCGGGCTAAATCTGTGCTCAGCTTGGGAAAAGTCTGCTGAGTTTCGGCCTGCACTATCTTGTCAATAGACTTGCCTTTTATCAGCAGCAGTTCGTTTACCACAAACAGACCAGAGCGCCCGCCCAGCCTGGACTTGTGCTTACGCGAGCCAGGTGCGATCGCGCGAATCAATCCCCATTCCTTAGTCAATACCGTCACCAGCCGATCCGACTCATTCATCGGCATGGCCTTAAGGTTGATGCCCGTCGCCTTATAGTTGCGCTGTGTCATAAAAGCTTTGTCGAAAGGTGGCTTTAGGCGGATGGGATTGCGATTGCTATATCCCTAATTTTAGTTGGTTTATACCTGTTTTACGGGGTGGTTTCCCCTATAAAAACCTCAATCAAATCCCTGTGGGCTGCTTGCTATGCCGTTTTTGGCGAACTTAGCCGCGTCCCGATTGCCTCTCATCTTCGTTCAAAAAGGAGTAGTGGTTGGGATGAGAGTCTATGTTCGCCTCAGCAAAAAAGCTTAGTCTTCGTCGTCATTGTCGTCTTCTAGCGATCGCAGTATTTCTACTCCGCGAGAAGTGCCTAGTCGATTCGCGCCCGCTTCGATCAGTGCGATCGCCTGCTCCACGTTGCGAATGCCGCCCGATGCTTTAATGCCTATGCGATCGCCGCCAATCTGCCGCAGCAGCTTCACATCTTCTACGGTCGCTCCGCCTTGCCAGCCCGTACTCGTCTTCAAAAAACGAGCGCCCGCATCTAGGCACACCTCAGCGGCCAGCCGTTTTTCCGCCGGATTTAGCAGCGACGTCTCTAAAATGGCCTTTACCGGCACCCCAGTTAGTTCCACAATCTGAGCAATCTCGTCGTGCACTCGGGTCGTATCGCCCGCTTTCAACCAGCTCAAGTTAATCACCACATCTAGCTCATCTGCGCCATTTTCCGCCGCTTCTTGCGCCTCGTACAGCTTTACTCTGGCCGTTGTCGCTCCACTTGGAAAGCCCACCACCGTACAGACATGTGGCTTCCTCCCATGCAGCCGCTCAACGGCAAAAGGCACATGCACAGGGTAGATGCAGACCGCCGCAAACCTATATTGGTCGGCCTGCTCGCATAGCTGCGCAATCTGAGGCTCTCCGGCAGCGGGTGCTAGCAGCGTATGGTCGATGTGAGACGCTAAATCAATAGCCTGAGCGCGATGAGCGGAATCATGATTCATAAAAACTGGCGACTCTTAAATAGGGAAAAGTAAGTGAGAGAAAAGAGAAAAGACAAAGGGCTATCGTGACGGTAGGCGAGTCGTTTAGCCTAATTATCTCTTAGCACAAGCAGTAATTTGTCTCGTAGCGGGCAATCTTGATGTATCTGGTCGCGCTGCTACTTTCTAAAGCACTTATTTCATGGCCTCACCGCTGATCTCAGCTATTATCTGCACCCACAATCGCGAGCAGTATCTAGGCGCAGCGATTGACAGCCTGTTGGCTCAGTCGATGAAGGCATATGGCGCGGATAGCTACGAAATTATTGTGGTAGACAATGCCTCTACCGATAGCACCGCTGAGATTGTGCAATCAAGAATTGCACCGTTAGACGTTCCTCAGACCGAAGTTGCTAAGACCGAAGTTATTAAGACCACTGCCGAAACCGTTAGCCATCCTATATTGCAATACGTTTACGAATCTACTTTGGGTTTATCTGCTGCTCGCAACACTGGCGCAACCGTTGCAAAAGGTGAGATTGTTGCTTACTTAGATGACGACGCTGAGGCAAGCGAATGCTGGTTGGCTTCATTGCTAAGTGCGTTTGAGCAGAATGAGAAGATTGCGATCGCAGGTGGTAAAGTCACCCTTATTTGGCCGCCTAACGCCCAGCCGCCTAGCTGGCTCTCAGCCGATTTAGCCAGCGGACTCGGCGCTTACGATTTGGGCGACCAGATGGTCTACATCCAGCAGCCCTCGCTTACCCCACGCGGCCTCAACTACGCGCTGCGAAAATCTTTTCTACAAGAAGCGGGTGGCTTCGACCTCAAACTGGGCCGCGTCGGCAAAAATCTACTCTCCAACGAGGAGCAGCAGATGACTCGAATGGCCTTAGATAGCGGCTGGCAGGTGGCTTATGTTCCGAGTGCGATCGCAGCTCATAATGTTGCCCCAGCTAGAATGAAACCCGGCTGGTTTCTGAGCCGTAGCTGGTGGCAAGGCATTAGCGAAAGCTATCGGGAACAGATCAGCGGCAACACCGGCTTCTGGCAGTTACGCATCGGCGGCGAACGGCTCGCACGTGGCCTGTTCAAAACGCTCAAATATATCCATCGTCCGGCCCAAAGGTTCGAGAATCTAGCCTATGCCTACGGCCAAATTGCCTATATAGGCAGCGTCGTCGGCCATCTCATTCGCCGTCGCACAAATGTTGCTAACGGCCCTGTTACTAACGGCCCTTCCGCCTCCCCATTTCCCTAGTTTTTTCTATTCTTTCCTTCTATTCTGCTAGCGCTTTTGCCGACCTGCTTACTTCGCTACTTTCTCTACCGCTAAATTCATGAAACCCGCATCTATTCCGGTCTCTGTCCTCATCCCCGCTAAAAACGAAGAAGAAAATCTACCGGCTTGTTTAGCCAGCGTAGCCGCAGCAGATGAAGTGTTTGTGGTCGATTCTCAAAGTGACGATCGCTCTATTGAAATCTCTGAAAGCTTGGGTGCTAACGTCGTTCAGTTTCAATTTAACGGTCGCTGGCCCAAAAAGAAAAACTGGTCGCTCGATCAGCTACCCTTTCGCAATGAGTGGGTGCTCATTGTGGACTGCGACGAGCGCATTACGCCCGAGTCCTGGGCCGAGATTGCCAAAGTGATTCAAAACCCTGACCTGGACGGCTACTACATCAATCGCCGCGTTTTCTTCTTGGGCAAATGGATTCGCCACGGCGGCAAATATCCCGACTGGAACCTGCGGTTGTTCCGCCATGCCAAAGGCCGCTACGAAAATCTCAATACCGAGGATATCAACAACACGGGCGATAATGAGGTGCATGAGCATGTCATGATCCCGCACGACAAAGTAGGCTATCTCAAAGAAGATATGCTGCATGAAGATTTTCGCGATTTGTACCATTGGCTAGCTCGCCACAACCGCTATTCCAACTGGGAAGCTCGCGTTTATTACAACTTGCTCATGGGGATGGGAGACGATGGCACGATTGGGGCGAATCTGTTTGGCGATTCGGTTCAGCGTAAGCGCTTTCTTAAAAAGATTTGGGTGCGTTTGCCGTTCAAGCCGCTGCTGCGCTTTGTGCTGTTCTACTTCCTTCGGCTCGGCTTTTTAGATGGACGGGCCGGTTATATATACGCCCGATTGCTTAGCCAGTACGAATATCAAATTGGCGTCAAACTGTACGAACTCAAGTTTGGCGGACGGCTCAATAATAAGGTTGAAAAGATTGATGCGATCGCAGCTAAATCTTCCGAGTCTGTAGAGTCTGCAGTACCCGTTTCCGCTGCTGACGCATAGCGCAATCCAGAGCAATCCCGATCATTAAGAGGCTTCAGCACGTGGCAAAGACCGCCTATCCAAGCAGCACCCCCACCAATGGACTGGGTAGCCCTTCCTGGGTAGACCTTAGCCAATATCATCAGCCTGGTTACGATGCTGGCGGCTCTAAGGTGAAGATGCTGCTTTGGTGGCTGGTGCAGGCAACTGCCTTCCCGCTTACGCTGCATACAGCACACGGCCTTCGCTGCTGGCTACTCAAATGTTTTGGAGCGCAGATTGGCCAAAACGTAGTGATTCGCCCAACGGCTCGAATCACCTACCCCTGGAACCTGGAAATCGGCGAATATAGCTGGATTGGCGACGACGTAGTGCTCTATAGCTTGGCACCTATTAAAATCGGCAATCACTGCGTTATCTCGCAAGAAAGCTATCTCTGCACGGGGAGTCATTCCATTACCGACCCAAGCTTTCCACTAAAGACGGGGGAAATTATTGTAGAAAACGGAGCCTGGGTGGCAACCGACTGTTTCTTAGGGCCAAACGTCCGAGTCGGTTCAAATTCCGTGATTGGCGCAAGAAGCAGCGTCTTTCAATCTATGCCCGCTGGGCAGATATGTTTTGGCAGTCCCTGTAAGCCTGTCAAGCCCAGACTGATGAACAAGACCGATGAGCCAACGGCCTCTGCTTTGCAATCTTAGTAACCTTGCAGATAAGGCGATAAGAAGCTGAGTGCTTGGAGCCTGCTGCTAAACGCGGCCTGACTTGTGATTTATATATCTTCTTGCAGGCGCATAGCTTAGTTGTTTAAGCCTTGTTGTCTAAGCACTGCTGTTTAAGCACTGCTGTTTAAGCACTGCTTTTGAGGCATTGTTGTTCTCGGATTTTCTGCTCACTAGAGAGCAGCAGAGAGCAAGACCGGGAAACTTTGCCATGCTCTTCGCGTCCTTAGTGAGTAAGTAGGCTCAATGCTGGCCTATGCGGCATTGATTTTTTTAGGTAGCGCTTTAGACCTACCTCTCACGAAGGGTTTTTAGTTTCATGAGCTACGAAGAGCAGATAGAAGAAATTGATCTGAAGCGCTACTGGCTAGTGCTAAAGCGGCGTTGGAAACCGGCATCGGCCGTCTTCGTAGCGGGTATAGCGGCCTCCATTGCAGTCGTTATGGCTCAAGAGCCGCTATACGAAGCGAGTTCTAAAGTCCTGCTGCAAAACGATAGCACGGCGGGCCTGACGGGCGTAAGCAGCGAATTGGGTTCTCTTGAAACCTTAAAAAGCACTAGCGACCCACTAGCAACTCAAGCTGAAATTATCTTCTCTCGACCCGTTCTCGTCGAAACCATCCGAGCGCTCTCGCTTAAAGATGCTGAAGGTAAGTTCATCCATCCTTCAGACTTAGCTGAGAATTTGAAGGTAGCGCCTATCGACAATACAGATATGATTCGCGTTACCTACCGCTCGGAGAATCCAGCGCTCTCTGCGGCGATCGTCAATCAGGTGATTCAATCTTACATACAAGAGAGTGCTAGTCATAGCCAGTCAGAGGTGATTGCGGCCCGTCAGTTTCTAGAGCAGGAGCTACCTCGAGCTAGAAGAGAAGCCGAACTTGTAAATGAGGCGCTAAGAGACTTTAGAACAGAAAATGGCATTGTCGTTTTGTCCTCAGAGGCTGAGGCAACTGTAGGGGCAATCGCTAACCTAGAAAGCGAGATCAGCGCTGCTCAAGTAGATCTAGTCAAAGCTCAAAGCCGCGCCAATGAGCTTTCTGGGCAGTTAGGTATGAGTGCGTCAGAAGCGCTCGACTTAGCTTCAATCAATCAATCTCCCGCTGTGCAAACTGCCCAAGCTCAGTTAGAGACGGTTCGCGCTGATTTGGCCACCGCGCTAACAAGGTATACGCCGCAGCATCCGACAGTGCGATCGCTAGAGCGTCAAGAAGCGTCAATGACCCGGCTGCTAAGAGGCCGAGTAGAAGAGGTCGTTGGCTCGTCTGGTTCTGGCCTAACTACTATGAGCAGCCTTGATGAGAGTCTGGCAGAAGATCTTGTTCAAGCTGAGGTCGATAGAGCCAGTACCTACAGACAGCTCAACACCTTAGTTTCTACCCGCGATGCTTATCAGCAGCGCAGCGCAGCCTATCCAGGGCTAGAAAAAATGCAGACCGATCTGCTGCAAAGGCAAGCCGCCGCCCAGAGCGCTTTAGAAACGCTGCAAACGCGCTTTCAAGACGTTCAGCTAGCTGAGAAGCAGAGTAGAGGAACGGCCCAAGTAATTGAGCAGGCCACCGCGCCTGACGAACCTACGGTCGAAGGGCAGATGAAGTACCTGCTAGCAGGTTGCGTCGTCGGTGCCTTTTTAGGCGTGGCAATGGCATTTTTCCTCGACTTAATTGACCGCTCGATCAAGACCGTGAAAGACGGCGAAAAAATATTTGACTATGTTGTGCTGGGCGTCATTCCCCGCTTCACCTTGAACAAAGACGATACGCCAGACTGGATGCTGCCTGCATACGCCGGAGAAGAAGACGGATCGGCCTCACGCCGCATCATCATGCTGCAAAACGTCTATCCCATCCTAGCGGGTGCCTATCAGATGCTTCAGGCCAATTTGCGCTTTATCAGCTCAGATAAAAAGCTCACGTCTTTAGTTCTGACTAGCTCGGTTGCTGGTGAAGGTAAGTCCGAGGTATGTGCCAACTTGGCGACCTCTATCGCTCAGACCAACCGGCGGGTGCTGCTAGTTGATGCCGATATGCGATCGCCCAGTCAGCATCACTTATGGAACGTGGTCAACGCCGTGGGCCTAAGCCATGTACTTGTCGGCGAAGGCAGCCTAGAGAGTGCACTTCAGCCGATTGGTAAAAATCTCACGCTGCTCCCAGCCGGGGTCACCCCGCCCAACCCGATGGCCCTGCTCGACTCCGAGCGGATGGCTCAGCTCATCGAGCTATTCCGCGAGCAGTTTGACTACATCATTTTCGATACGCCTTCTCTCACCGGCTGTGCGGATGCTGCGGTCCTTGGGAACTTGGCGGACGGCGTGCTGATGGTCATGCGTCCTCGCCAGGTGACCTTCGATCGAGCGATCGCGGCTAAATCGCTGCTAGCCCGCTCTGGCGTAAATGTTCTGGGTTTGATTGCTAATGGCGTTGATAGCAAAAACGACTTTGGCGAATATTCTTACGACCCCAGCGAGCTAACGGACGCGGCCAAGCACACTGCCCGCACTGCCAAAGGCAGATTAGAAGGCGCTGTGGGAAAAACGACCGCAGGGCATCGCTAGACACGGGCGATGTTTAGTTCAACTCAAATCCTGAAAATTTAGCTCAACAGAGCTTGCTCTTGGTCTTATGTCTCGCATTTTCTTCCCAGTCGTATCTACTCCGATAGCCACTTTGCTATTGCTTGTCAGCAGTAGTGCAGTAGGGAGTTCAATCCTGTTGCACAGCGGTGCGGCGATCGCGCAAATCACCGGGCAGCCCACTATCGGCCTGCCCCAGCTCGCTCAGCCTCAATCTACAGCCCAGCCCGCTTCGGCTTCCTACGTAGGGCTACCGCCTGCTTCTAACGTCAGCACCGCCAACTATGTCTTGGGTGTTGGCGACCAAATTTCGCTTTCTGTTATTGGCTACCCAGAGTTCACCGGGAACCTGGCGATTTTGCCCGATGGTACCGTGACTTTGCCCTTAATCGGCCCGGTGCAGGCCAGTGGCTTAACAACTGCTCAGCTCAGCAGTTTGCTGTCAGCTCAACTGAGAACGTACCTGGTCGATCCGGTCACGAGCGTGGGTTTATCGGTCAGACGGCCGGTTGTGGTTACTGTCGCGGGCGAAGTTCATCGGCCCGGCCCTATTCAGCTAGGGAGCGGCTCGAACTTGGGCGGCGATGTTTTGAGCGCCGATTCTACCAGATCTGCCGGGCCGGATACGGCAGTCGGCGATCGTCAGGCACTTCCTACGCTTAGCTCTGCGGTTTTGCTCGCAGGCGGCGTCACGCGCGATGCCGATATCCGGCAGGTAATGGTGCGTCGCCCCGTTGCCGGGGGTGGCGAAGAACTGCTGACGCTCAATCTTTGGGAAGTGGTAACGGCTGGTGTGGGTACGGCAGATCTGACGCTGCGCGATGGCGATTCGGTCTTTGTGCCCCGGCTAACCGGCAACGAGATCGATCGCAGAGCCGTTGCTAGCTCTAGTCTCGCTCCTAGCGCCGTCAGAGTAAAAGTGGTGGGCGAGGTGGTCTCACCCGGAGAAGTCGCAGTGCCCCCTAATAGCTCTATTTCTAGTGCAGTTGCGATCGCCGGTGGCCCCACAGAAGATGCTCGGCTTTCAAACGTCAGCTTAGTCAGGCAAACCGACACCGGGCAAATCGAGGAGCAAGCGATCGATCTAAGCCATTTAATTGACGACTATCAGGTGCAAGAGGGCGATGTCATCGTGGTCGCTAAGCGCGGCTATCTCTCTGTTGTCGATGGGATAGGCAGAGTACTCAACCCACTTAATATCTTTCGACTATTTGGATTCTAGAGACGGTCTTAGGCGCTCCAACTTTTCAGTAATAGCTCTCTTTTTAGGGGCAGTCACTCAATGCTTGTCGAACTTCTACTGATACTCGTGGCGATCGCCATCTCCCTGCCTTGCGCAATCTTATTCATGGAGTGCTTCAGTGCGCTATTCGCTCCGTCTTCAGTGCGGCTGCGGCATTACAAAGACATCGATATTGCAGTGCTGATGCCCGCTCACAACGAAGCCGACGTTATTGGTAAAACGCTGGCAACGCTTATCCCCCAGCTCGGCCCAACCGACCGGCTCATCGTCGTTGCTGACAACTGCACAGATAAAACCGCTGAGATAGCTAGAGCTGCTGGTGCAACCGTGGTCGAACGAACGGATAGTGTTCGTAGAGGCAAGGGATACGCATTGGATTATGGTCTAAGGCTATTGTCAGCAGCTCCACCCACCGCAGTTGTGATTTTCGATGCCGACTGCCGAGTTTATCGAGGATCTTTGCAGCGGCTAGCCGCAGAGGCTGTTTTTCAGCAAAGTCCGGTTCAGTCCGTCTATCTGATAGAGCGGCCTCTTCGGCCTACGCTCAAAGAATCGGTGTCACTGTTCTCTTTCAAAGTAAAAAATCTGGTGCGACCGCTAGGATTAGCGCGACTAGGATTTCCTTGTTTCCTCACCGGTACGGGTATGGCTTTCCCCTGGGAGGTGATAGCCAAGACTGATTTGGCTAATGGCTCGATTGTAGAAGATATGAAGCTGGGCCTAGATTTAGCTATTTTGGGCAAGGCTCCTGTTCTTTGCGCTGCCGTCACCGTCCTAGCGCCTATTCCGCCATGCGACGCCGATGCCAAAACCCAACGCACCCGATGGGAACATGGCCATCTACAGATGATCGCTCGATACTGCCCTCAGCTAGTGTTAGCGGCAGTTTCTCAAGGTCGCGTAGACTTGCTTGCGTTGGCGTTAGATCTCTCTGTTCCCCCCTTAGCACTTTTGCTGATGCTATGGCTTGCGGTCAGCTCAGTCTTAACGATCGCTTCTGTTACTACTGGTTTATGGCTCTCTACCCTAATTTGCTACAGCGGCGGCCTGGCCTTACTAATCGCCGTGTTTCTAGCCTGGGTCAGATTTGCCCAGGCCGACATCTCCCTCAAAGCCCTGCTGAGCGTTCCGGCTTACGTTCTGTGGAAGATCCCGGTCTATCTCAAATTCATCAAGTCGCCCGAAACAGAATGGGTTCGCACTAACCGCAAGATTTAGTATAGGCATCCCTAGTTTCTTGCCCCTTAAGTCATGCAGGTAGCAAACACCTTTTCTAGTCTCACCTTGCTCTAGTCTCACCTTGGGCTATTTTGAGCTATTTCATTTGTGGTAACTGCCGTTCTGCAGAATGGTCTTGGCTCTGTAGAGCTGCTCTAATAGCAAGAGCCGCGCTATTTCGTGAGGGAATGTCATTGCAGAAAGACTAAGCGCAGGGTAGGTTTTAAGGCGATCGCTCACGCCTTCTGGCCCACCCACAAACAGCACCAGAGTCCCAAACGCCTCCGTGCTCAGCCACTGCGAAAAGGTTACAGAATCGTAAGTCTTGCCATACTCGGTCATAACGACCAGCCGATCTTGAGTATTCAACACGCTGAGCAGCTTATCGGCTTCCTTCTCTTTCCCAGCGTCTTTAATCTCTACAACTTCAACTTCAGGCAGTCGCTTTGCATACAGCGCTACACCTTCTTTTAGCCAAGACTTCTTCACCTTGCCAACCGCAATAATCTTCACCTTCGGAAAGCTCTGACTCATAAATGTCCTAACTGATGGCCGCTCACGTCATCTGGCAGGATCCATCTTTCGCTCCAATAAAGAAAATACTTGAGATGCTAGTAACGTCATGGCTAAATAAATCAGCGCAACGACAAAATAAATTTGGAAGGGGAGAAAGTTCCTAGCAATAATCAACTGCCCTTGCCGCAGCAGCTCTTGATACCCGATAAAAGCAACTAAGCTGGTGTCTTTTAATAAAACTACGAACTCGTTACCCAAAGGCGGAATCATCCGCCGTAGCGCCTGCGGAAAAATAACGTAGAACAGCGTTTGATTCGAGTCTAAGCCTAAAGATTCGGAAGCTTCTCGCTGCCCGTTCTCTACAGACTGAATGCCGCCTCGAACAATCTCTGCTAAGTAAGCTGCCGAATTAAGGCTTAGCCCTAACACTGCCGCGCCCCACTGCCCAAACGAAAATCCTGCTAATCCGATGGATTGCAGTAAAGAAGGGATACCAAAATAGATGATGAAAAGCTGCACTAGCAGCGGCGTACCTCGAAAAAATTCGATATAGGCCTTTGCCAACCAGCGGACAGGGGCAACTTTTGATAGACGAGCAACCCCCAAAAAAATGCCTCCGACAGAGCCAAATGCGACAGCCGCCGCTGTAAGCTGAATCGTGACTAAAGCACCTGCTAGCAGAGCAGGGAACGCGTCAAACATCGCGCTCAGTGACTTTTCCAAAGAACCCTCCTAGTGCTGATATGAACGTGAACCGAAGCGCCATAGCTCCACTTTTTCCAGCTTCATCCACAGCGCTTCTTCGGTCATTGGCTGGTTAGTTATTCGGCTGCAGGTGGAGCCATATCAAACCATTTTTGATAGATCGTGTCGTAGGTGCCATCCGCTTTGAGCTCAGCGATCGCCGAGTTAACCGCTGCCAAGTTGTCCGAGCCTTTAGGCAAAGCAATTCCATAGGACTCATCTGTCAGGACTTCACCCACAATTTTGACACCGGGAATGTTGCCACCATCAACCGCTTCTTTCGTTGCCGGCGCGTCGTTAATAACCGCATCTACATTGCCGTTAGACAATTCCGTCAAGGCTAAGGGGGCTGATTCAAACGTGGTAACTTGCGCACCTTCTACGCTGTCGGCAGTGCTCGCACCCGTTGTGCCTAACTGCACTGCGATCCTCTTTCCCTTCAGGTCATCTATGGTTTTAACATCGGTATTGCTTTCTGCAACTGCGATCGCTAACCCAGCCTCAAAATAAGGATCGGAGAAATCTACCGCCTCTTGTCGCTCCGGTGTGATTGTCATCCCACTAATCGCCGCGTCAATCGAGCCACCTTGCAAAGCCGCAATCAAGCTATCGAAGGGCAGGCTACTGAACTCAATAGTTTTGCCTGCTTTTTCGCCAATTGCATTCATTAGATCAATGTCAAATCCTTCAAACTCGCCGTTGTTCATCGACTCAAACGGCGGAAAGCCTGGCTCTGTTCCAACTGTCCAGGTATCTGAATCGCCCCCGCCACCGCCGCCGCAAGCTGCCAGTACACCTGCCGTTAATAGACCTACAGCCGTATTCCGTAAAAATCTAGCGCGCGTTACTTTCATTACAGACAATCCTCACAACCAAAGATAAAAATGGATAGCACCTCAAGCCTCTCAGCTCTGCGTCTGCTCTCCTGTCAACATAGTAAAGCTAAGTGCCTCACAGATAAGCTGCTGTAATTTTCGTTGCAAAGTGAGCGAAATATACGCCTAGACATCTAAAAATATAACCAACGTTCATCTAAAATCAATCTCAACTCGTCTGTTCCACTCAACTCTGATCTTCCTTTATCTCCCCCTAACTTCTATGGCAGATATCTCCGTTGCAGACAGCCCCGTTGCAGACAGCTCTCCCGCCATTATTTGTGGCAACTTGCAGAAGCGATTTGGTGACCTTGAAGTACTACGGGGCATCGACTGCCAAATTCATCGGGGAGAAGTGGTTTCCATCATCGGCTCGTCTGGCTGTGGTAAAAGTACGCTGCTGCGATGCTTCAACCGCCTAGAAACGGTTAGTGGTGGCCAGCTTATTGTTAACAATATCGACCTAGCTAAGACCAAACTAAGCCGTCGCGATTTGCTAGCTCTACGCGCTAACGTTGGCATGGTTTTTCAGCAGTTCAATCTGTTCCCACATCTGTCTGTGCTAGATAACCTGTGTCTAGCACCAAGGAAAGTTCTAGAACAGTCCAAAGAAGAAAGTAGAGAAACAGCTCGCTTTTACCTCGATAAAGTTGGGCTAGGTGCTAAGGCCGACGCCTACCCCGAGCAGCTTTCAGGCGGTCAAAAACAGCGCGTTGCGATCGCCCGCGCCCTCTGCATGAAGCCAGAGATCATGCTGTTCGACGAACCCACTAGCGCCTTAGACCCAGAGCTAGTGGGCGAAGTCTTGCAAGTCATGCAGCAGCTCGCTAAAGAGGGCATGACAATGGTGGTCGTTACCCACGAGATGCAGTTTGCCCGAGAGGTCGCAAGCCGAGTCGTCTTTCTCAATCAGGGCCAAGTTGAAGAGCAAGGTAATCCTCGCGAAGTACTGGCTAATCCCCAAAGTGAAAGGCTTCAGGGGTTTCTTAGCCGTATTAGTAGTACGCTTGGCTGATGTAAACAGCGCTTTTTGCGATGCTCATCTGCCTATCGCTAGAGGGATGTCAAAGGCCTGTGTACCGGTGCAAGGTGGGGGCACTCTGCTCTCCGTTGATAGGACAGTTTGATTAAATGGCATACCAATCAAAAACGGTGATTCCGCAAGGTATCCGGGCAATCGCGCAACGTTTCTGGCAAGATAGCAAATCTTTGCCCCCAAGCGCTTGGGACAAATGGTGGAAGACGCTGGCCATCGGTCTGGGCCTTTGTGCGCTGGTGACTTACGGACTAACTCGTATTGCAATGGGTTGGGAAACCCTTTGGCTGCAGGCTTGGGATGAAAAATGGCTGCTAGCCTGGCGCGATCGCAGCCCGCTGACCTTTGCCAAAGGCGTTACCTGGGAATCTCCTGGCAATCTGGTTGGGATGCTACCTATATTCTTCACCCTAACTGCCCTGACTGCCTGGTTTCGCAAGCCTCTTATCGCAGCTACCGTCGTCGTCACTTATCTCGGTCAGTTTGCACTAGTTTGGATCAGCTGGGGAATGTGGAGTCGCGCTCGCCCTGACCTAATCGCCGACGGCTTGGCAGCACCTAGTTTACATTCCTTTCCTTCTGGCCACGTTGTTGTCTCTGTCAGCATGTACGGGCTAATTTTCTATCTCTGGTTTCGCACCTCAAAGAACTGGCTAGAGAAGATAATTGCGATCGCCTTTGGTACGGTCTGGATTAGTCTAATTGCACTGGCTCGACTTGCACTAGGCGCTCATTGGCCCAGTGATGTCATTGCCGGAATACTGATTGGTAGCCTGTGGCTCACAACGGTCATTACTGCATTAGCAAGAGCTATCAACGCTGCCACGGAGTACAAACTCAAACACCACTAACAGTTTCTTCTAGCCGGTGATTGATAAAACCTACCAAAGCGCCTAAAGCGGATCGATACTGCGAAAAACCGCCTGAAATCCCATATGGATACCGTAAGCAATAAATCCTACGCCTAGGGTTGCAAGAATCCATTCATCAGTTGGATTATCGTTAAACACCGCCATCGCGTCTTCAGTCGTTTTAATCAAAGAAGGATCGAAGCTCCAGGCAGATCGCATTCCAAAAATACCGATCACGGCATAGACAAACCCCCGAGCCGCAATGCCTACGCGCCCTGCAACGTTTGCCCAGGTCTTCGCCGCATCGCTCATGTGATGGCGGTTAAACCGTTTGCGAAAATCAGCTTTAATCGCCCGATAAAAGTAGTAGCAGCCAATTCCAAATATAGTCAGTCCGCCAGCGCCCACCAACCATTGCCCATAGGGCATTCGCATCAGGTCAACCACACGCTCTTGCGTCGTTTTTCCCTCCTCAGAAGATCCTGCTGTTAATATCTTTACCGCGGTTAACGCAACACCTGCATAGGCCAATCCGCTACAGGCATAGCTAAATCTCCGGAGCATATCGCTTGCTCCCTTACTGCTATGCTCCGGGTCCAACACAGCCTGTATAAATCGCCACACCACATATCCCATCAGGCTAATGCTTAGCACAACCAGCATCGCCCGACCAAGAGGCTGCGCGCCAATTGTCCTTAGCGCACCTTCCGACCCTACTGTTTCGCCCTTACTGAGATCTAAGGATTCTAGCAAAGCCAATAGGCCAGCGCTGCCATAGATTACGCCCTTCGCCCCGTAGCCAAAACGAGCATAGTACTCAATCCATCGCTCGACGGTGCGCTGTGTCTCACTAGATCGGGCCATGAATCACCAACATATTAGAGAAAAGACATGGGAAAGAATATAAAGCTTTCACTTTTCAAAGTCCGTCAGCTATAGACAGTCCCGATAGCAGTGATGTTCACTGTAATATCACTGTATCAAGTGTAAATAAATACAATCTTTCCCTCAGTGTATGAGTCGCTCAACAGTCGTTCAATTAGCCTGAGTGCCCAGCCTCTGCGATCGCCGCTCATTGCTGCCATTAACCTTCACAAGAGTTTTACCTCAGGATCTTCTACCGCTCTTAGCCAACTAGATAACCAACCAGATAGCACGCCAAAATCGCTAGCCCTAAGGGAAGAAGCTTTCTCTACCAAACTCTCCAAAATTGATTTCTTGCTTATTCGTACCCACTCCTGAGAGCCAAATGAAAGTTACTCATTTGTTATGCGTGATCGCTACGCCCACTGCGATTTTGTGGAGCTTTTTAGCGCTACCCTCTCCCGAAATAGCTAGCGGCGACGGTATTGTCAATGCAGATATTGCTGCTTGCCTCTCTCGTACCGATACCTTTGTCAGAACCTTAGATATTGATGTAGAAAAAGGTCAGATAGATCGAACAGGCTACTTCGGCGATGGATCTTTTCGCATCCTTTGCTATCCCAACCCATACGGACAACCCGATCAAAGCCTAGTCGTGATCTTTGCCGCTCACGACACCGATTTTGAGATTGCCAACACCTTTGTCCAAATTGCCATCAACCAAATCACAGATTAGCCTAGGTCTACTCCTGACTACGCTGCATAGAGGTCTACCGCCAGCTCATCCTTGAGCCAATTGATAATTTGCTCACGCTCGTCAATCGTCAGATAAAAGTAACCTACTTCTCGAACCCGATACCTAATATCCTCCATGTCAGCTTGATTTAGCAACTCAACTGTCACGCCGATATCGCACAGTATGTTGTCCTTTCCTTCTTGCCCTAACTGCCCGTGTCGATACCGGCTGATCTGCTTTCTAAGTCTATCTAGGGTGTATGGATCCAATGCCTCTAGGCGTTCCCAACGCTCCTGCGCTATGGGTTCCCCCTCTACCATCCTGGCATAGTCTGTATCGAGCATATCGATCTGGATAACGATAGGCTGTTCGCTCATTAACTACCTCCTAAAATCAAATAGACCAAAACTAATGGACTAAGCCTAATTCAATTGTTCAACTGTGCGGGTCTGCGTTTAGTAAGTTAACTTTGCGACACGCAGACACACATCTCTATATATAATCTTCGTCTTTTAGCTTAAATTCCCTTCATCCTTATTAAGTCTAAAAATTGAACTGCCTGTGTAGCTATCAGCTTTAGAAAACGGCTAGTTTGATCGTTCGACCAATGCGGCTCTGCTAGCTCTGGTAGTTCTGAATCCTCATGCTGATGTCTAACCACGGCGATTGTGTAATTGGTGCGCTGCTCGATATATAGTCCACACCAGTCTGTGCGATCGCCCGAATCGTCTTCAACGATACATTCCCCGAAGCTTCAATCTTGATTCCTACCTTCTCAGCTCGAATTAGACCCACCGCTTCTTTCATCATTTCCGTCGGCATATTATCCAGCATAATAATGTCTGCTCGGTGGGCGATCGCCTCCTTCACCTGTGCCAAACTCTCCGTCTCTATCTCTACCGTCACCGGATACGGAACCCTTCCCCGCACTTGGCTCACCGCTGCACCAATTCCACCCGCCGCCGCAATATGGTTGTCCTTAATCATCACCCCATCATCGAGTCCCATCCGATGATTCTGCGCTCCACCCACAAAAGCCGCGTGCTTTTCTAATATTCTCAACCCCGGCGTCGTCTTCCTTGTATCCACAAGCTGCGCGGGCAAATCTGCAATCTCATCTGCAAATCGCTTGGTCATCGTCGCAATTCCGCTCAGCCGCATCGCTAAATTCAAAGCAACTCTTTCTCCGGTCAGCAAAGTAGAGAGCCGACAGTCGATCTCCGCCACCTTTGTTCCCTTCTCTACCCAGTCCCCCTCCTCAACTATTGCTCGGAAGTTTAGCTGCGGCTCTAGCAAATAGAACACTCGCTCAGCAACTGTCAATCCTGCAATCACACCCGCTTCTTTTGCAATCCAATAAGCCCGCCCAGCTTTAGAAACTAATTTTCCTAGTCCCTGAGTCGCCTGATCACCTCGCCCAATATCCTCTTTTAACCAACAGATAAGTAACTCATCCAATACAATCCAGGCTGGCAGCATGTTCTTCAAAAATAAAGGCTACAGACTCCCAGCATAGGGTGAGACTGCTTTCGCGCATTATTCTAGGCGGCCTGCGCATCCCAACTCAAACAATCGGTCCTAGGCGAATAGAAATCTTCCCAAGACTTGAGAAAACGGACAGCACAAGTCTGTAACTAACCATGTAGCGAGATATTAAAATCCGGTACTGCCTGATGCGTAAAGCTTTCGCCCTTTTTCGAATTTCTTCCGACGAATAGGTTGACACTAGTGGCGAAAGGTCGCTATATTAGTTGAGCGCTGAGGGAAGCGGCCCGAGAGGGTTAGCTACCGAAGGCGGTCAAGTAGCACCTAGAAAAGCGAATAATTTGAAGATAGATTAACGAGACCCTCGTTAATGAATGAAATTGCTTATGAGGATAGCATAGCTATTCTGCATAAAGCAATAGGATAGCCAGAATGGTTATCTGAGTACAGACAAACTGATTGCAACGGTCAAGCTTACGGGTTAGATGGTTGTCAATCGTTCTACTAAAATGGAGAGTTTGATCCTGGCTCAGGATGAACGCTGGCGGCGTGCTTAACACATGCAAGTCGAACGAACCCTTTCGGGGGTGAGTGGCGGACGGGTGAGTAACGCGTGAGGATCTGCCTACAGGACTGGGACAACAGAGGGAAACTTCTGCTAAAACCGGATGTGCCGAGAGGTGAAATATTTATAGCCTGTAGATGAGCTCGCGTCTGATTAGCTAGTTGGTGAAGTAATGGTTTACCAAGGCGACGATCAGTAGCTGGTCTGAGAGGACGATCAGCCACACTGGGACTGAGACACGGCCCAGACTCCTACGGGAGGCAGCAGTGGGGAATTTTCCGCAATGGGCGCAAGCCTGACGGAGCAACGCCGCGTGAGGGAGGAAGGCCTGTGGGTTGTAAACCTCTTTTCTCAAGGAAGAAGTTCTGACGGTACTTGAGGAATCAGCATCGGCTAACTCCGTGCCAGCAGCCGCGGTAAGACGGAGGATGCAAGCGTTATCCGGAATTATTGGGCGTAAAGCGTCCGTAGGTGGTTATAAAAGTCTGTTGTTAAAGCCCACAGCTCAACTGTGGATGGGCAATGGAAACTATATGACTTGAGTGTGGTAGGGGTAGAGGGAATTCCTAGTGTAGCGGTGAAATGCGTAGATATTAGGAAGAACACCAGTGGCGAAGGCGCTCTACTGGGCCATAACTGACACTGATGGACGAAAGCTAGGGGAGCGAAAGGGATTAGATACCCCTGTAGTCCTAGCCGTAAACGATGGACACTAGGTGTTGGCCGTATCGACCCGGTCAGTATCGAAGCAAACGCGTTAAGTGTCCCGCCTGGGGAGTACGCACGCAAGTGTGAAACTCAAAGGAATTGACGGGGGCCCGCACAAGCGGTGGAGTATGTGGTTTAATTCGATGCAACGCGAAGAACCTTACCAGGGATTGACATCCTACGAACTTCTGTGAAAGCAGTTGGTGCCTTCGGGAGCGTAGAGACAGGTGGTGCATGGCTGTCGTCAGCTCGTGTCGTGAGATGTTGGGTTAAGTCCCGCAACGAGCGCAACCCTCGTCCTTAGTTGCCATCATTAAGTTGGGCACTTTAAGGAGACTGCCGGTGACAAACCGGAGGAAGGTGGGGATGACGTCAAGTCATCATGCCCCTTACATCCTGGGCTACACACGTACTACAATGCAACGGACAAAGGGCAGCCAACTAGCGATAGTGCGCAAATCCCATAAACCGTTGCTCAGTTCAGATTGCAGGCTGCAACTCGCCTGCATGAAGGCGGAATCGCTAGTAATCGCAGGTCAGCATACTGCGGTGAATACGTTCCCGGGCCTTGTACACACCGCCCGTCACACCATGGAAGTTGGCCACGCCCGAAGTCGTTACCCCAACCTTAGGGAGGGGGACGCCGAAGGCAGGGCTGATGACTGGGGTGAAGTCGTAACAAGGTAGCCGTACCGGAAGGTGTGGCTGGATCACCTCCTTACAGGGAGACCTACTAAGCAACTTTTGAAAGCACATAGCAAATAGAGAGTTGTTGTAGTCACCTAAGGTCGTTGAGGGTCTGTTAGTTTTAGTGAGTGATGTAAAAGTCAT
>CAWBJY010000011.1:242500-1075144 GCA_963789215.1 uncultured cyanobacterium
TATTGTTTCTTATGGTAAGGAAGGGTGTATCTATTTCTAGGATATAGTCTTGGCAAATAGTCGAGCCTTCTGTTTTATGAACGGTTCGTATGCACTGTCGGACGGGGCCTGTTTCGCGCCAGGCGATGGAGAATAGTTTGGGTTGTGGCAGGGGATGCTTTTCGTAATCTGCTGCTATGTTCCAAGCGTCCCAATAGCCGCTTTGGTCACGGAACATCTGTAATTGATTGCCAGGTGCATTGAAAGCTTCTCTTTGTGTACTTTTTTCTACAAGGCTAGTGATCTGTCCGGTGAGTGGATCGATAGAAACTTTAATAAATTTGTTCTCGAGAATGTAGCTTGAAAGCTTGAGAACAGCGTTAGTTTTTTCACTAGGACAAATCCAGTAATATTGATAGCCTATTGCAGGAATATTTGAGGCTAAAAATGAGATTTGGTGTGATTTTTTATCATTGAACAGTTCAGGTGAATTTTGGCTTTGAATAGTTTGTCCTTCTGAATTGTAGATTGTCCAGTTGAGGTGTTCTTGGTCGTCTATTTCTGAGGGATCGAATGTGACTACGGAATCTCTTGGCCAGGCTAAAGCGTTAAAGACAATAAGAGGTTCTGCGTTGGGATGGGGTGCTGATGGATGGTGGATGGTGGATGCGATCGCATCCAGGCTCTTATTCAATACCCGCTGCCCGATCTCTTTTACCTGTGCCCAGCCTGTATTAGCTTCTACAAAAACCTCAGGAATAGAAGTTCCTGGCAGAATATCGTGAAACTGGTTGAATAGTAGGGCTTTCCAAGCTGTTTCTATGTCGGATTTTGGATAGGTAACGTTGGCTGTGAGGTATGCGATAGTGGCAAAGACTTCTGCTTGATAGAGGAGATCTTCGCAATAGCGGTTGTTTTGTTTTTGATCGGCATGGGTGGTGTAGCAGCCGCGGTGAAGTTCTAGGTAAAGCTCGGTCTTATGAATGGGAAGTAGGGACGAAGACTTGGAGGCGAGAGCGCTTGTGTAGTTGTGGGGAGATGTAAATTTGAGAGTGGGGAAGAAGGGAGATTTTTCCCAGCGTTGAGATTTTTCGAGCATGTCTCGAGTGGGGCCGCCGCCATGATCGCCTAGTCCGGGAAGCCATAAAGTATCAGCAATGCCTGTGCTAGCCTCCCATTTTTGGGCTTGGGTTGCCATTTTTACTGGGTCGATGTCGCTGCCGATGGGGGGAAGCATGACGCTGAGGATGCGACTGCCATCTGGGGATTGCCACCAGAAGAGCTGGTGAGGAAATTCTGTTGTATCGTTCCAGGAGAGTTTAAGGGTGGCGAAGGTTTCGATGCCCCCTTGGGTAAGAAGCTGCGGCAGTTGCCAACAGAATCCGAAGGAGTCGGGGAGCCAGGCGACTTTACTAATATGGCCGAATTTTTCTCGACAGTAGCGCTGCCCGTAGAGTATTTGTCGGGCAATTGATTCTCCGCTAATGAGATTGAATTCTGGTTCGATCCATAGTCCGGCATCTATACTCCAACTGCCTTCGGATACTTTTTGTTGAATTTGTTGAAATAATTCAGGTTTGTTGTCTTCAATCCATTCAAATAGAGCAGGGCTTGAGTGGGTATAGGTGAGTTCTGGAAAGTCTTTTTGTAGGTTAATAATGGATCTGAATGTTCGCTCGGCGGCGTCCCAGGTGTCGGAGACTGGCCATAGCCAAGCCATATCTAGATGGGCATGTCCGACACACTGAATTTGCCTTTGTTTGAGAGATGGACTGAAGGCTAAAAGCTTTCTACGCAGTTTGCTGAGCGATTGTTGAAAGGGATGAATGACTGATGGTATAAGCTGCGTTTGCGTAGAGAGGTTTTCCCAGATCTGCTGGGCTGAGTCTTGGAGACTTACGTTAGGCTGTGACATTTTTAAGCTGTTCCAGTTCAGCTGAGCCATTGCCTGCTCTATTTCTATTTGACTGTCTGGTTCTAACGTTGCTAAGACCGTTAGCTCATCTGCGACAAAGCTAGGTTCGGGTGTGGGGTAGTGAGTAGGCAATTCGTAAGTAAGGTGCGATCGCACCAAAGCACCGTCATCATGGCCTGGGCTGACTAAGCGAATAGCCACCTGAAAGGTTTGCCCTGGTGCAGCGCACTGACTAAGACAAATTCTAGTAAAACATTCGAAAAGATCTCCCGACTGCACTAATTTGCGATCAACGTAAATTTGAGCGTCGTCTGCCCACCACGTCAGCGCTAGTCGCAGCGTAAGTCCCGATAAGGGATAGCCGAAGAGATGATCTGGAACCGTAATTGACTGGTATAGCCAAATGGTTTGGTAGCCTCTACCCCAAGCGATGTGCTGACGTTCGTTGAGAGATGCGATCGCCCAACCATCTGCCTTTGAGCTAAAGACATCCTCTACGGACATATCCTTAGACCGCTGCCATTGACTTTGAATATCTTGAGTGTTGAGCTGTCGCAGTCGATTGAGGACGGTTTCTATGGCTGGAAAGATGGCAGAGTTACGAATAGAAGAGACCATATTTTCCGCTAGAGCTTGTAGCAGTAATATATAACGAGTAGAGTCTTGTCTGAAAATGGTTTTTAACCCGTATCAGAGCAGTCTATTGCGATTTGCAGCCCGCCAGTATCGGTGGGGCGTAGATAGACATCGCAGTGCTTTTGGTCAGGCTCGCGCTAAGGTAAAACTGAGCGCGGAAGTAGGAACTGCGCTGATGATGCTCCCTGTTTACGTAGCTGCTCGCGCTTCTGTGCTGGCGGGGCAAAAATTGCGGCAAGCTATTAGTCGGCGGCAGCTCGCTGCGTTGAGTCCCCGAGTCAGAAAGCTGCTGAATTTTTCAGGTTTTGATTCAATAAACAGCTCAGATTTCGAATCAGATTTTGAATCAGGCCAGTCTCTATCGATTGATCTGCAATTCAATCGCCTAAGTTGCGATGTAGCCCAGGCGTCAGCTCGGCCTATTTTTCAAACACTAGTGGCGGTAGGATCCTGCTTGTCTTCAGCCCAGATAACCGTTTTGTCTGAGCCTAGGCCATTGGCACCTAACGGTTCAGGGCAGTCTCGATTCATGCGTTGGGTCGGTAAATGGTCAACGGCTGCCAGATCGCTACTGAGCTTCCATCAAAAAAAATCCAGCGTTGAGGCAAACGTCGGGGCTTTCGAACAAAAGACGCTTTCGCTGCCCGCACAGATTACAGGGGTGGCTAGTGATCTAGAGACGCGATCGCTTACATTAGTCCTTGACTACAGCGCTGTTTGGAATGGCCTAAGCGCCGATCAGCAGTCGAAGTTACAGCATCAGATAGCGGCCTTTTTACATCCTGGGTTTACTAATTCGCCGCCTGAAGCAAACCTGCTGAACGTCTCTTCTATACCTAGATTAATCACCAATTGGATAGGAATCGCTAAGCAATTCAGTCAGTCACTCTACCCATCAATTGAGGCATCTGTGGCTAACGGTTCTAGCCTAATTTTAGATAGCAGGGCAGACTTGGGCTGTTTGGCTATTCAAAAAAATGAAGCGATAAGTCCTGCCGACATCGGCAATTCTGAACCTATACCTAAACCTGTACCTAAATTAGCTAAGCCGACTCTTTCTACATTGCCTCCTAGGCTTCTTTGCAACGAAAAAAATGACCGTAAGCAAGTTCGAAAGACAATAGAAGCCAATGTTGTATCTGTAACCTATGTAGAGCATCCCCTGGAAAAGATGCTGAAATGGGTGGATCGTATTTTGCTATGGGCAGAGAAGCATTGGGAGTTGATTGCCCAGCGGATTAGGTTTGGCATGCACGGGTGAGATCAAAAAAGGGGCGCTCGTATGAGTCCCCTTTTATCGCTTTGCTTATATAGGCTTTGCTTGTTCAGTTAAGCCAGTAGCCTTCTGTAGGCTATGCAAACCACTCTTCGACAGCTTCTGCCTTGGTATTGGTGTTGCGTGAAAGCGTTTTGCGCTCGAAGTCCATGTGGATAGAGCGGGTTTGCTCCCCGTCTTGGGCCACGGCCACAATGGGATAGCGAAGAACGCCGTCTTGGAAAGACACTTGGAAGCGGAAAGTGCCGTCTGGGTTGAGTTGGATGGGTTCGCCATCGATAGTGACGGTTGCATCTGGCTCGGTCGCGCCGTAGACAATGAGCTCTGCATCGGCAACTAGCCAGAACTTACGAGGTTTGGCAGGTGGCGCAGAGGCAAACATGCCGGCACCAGACATATTAATGCCAGAAGCTGTTGGCAACGCCCACATGCCTGCGCCCGAAGGGAAGACGAAAGAGCTAACTGATTCTTCTGGAACTTGATGCATAGAGCCAAACAGAGACCCTGCAACTCGCATTGCTTCGGTAGACTGGCCGCGGGCAAAGATTTCGTCGTATAGCGGATCGCCTTTGCCCTGTTGGCCTATGCCTTGCATACCGGCGGCGGCTCCTGCCTTTTGGCTTGGCGATACCAACGTAGCGACTCTATGGCTTCTCAGCTCTTGATTCCAGCCAACTGTGACAAATTTGTCTTCTATCCAGTCGGATGGGTAGACGGGTGGAATGCGGACAGCGGCAGAGCGAGAAAGGACTAGCCATCTACCGTCGTCGCAGATGTAGCCGATTTCGATGGCGTATTCGCGATCGCTCACAGGGATAGGGAGATACCACTCACGAGCTACCTCTCCACAATCGTATTGCTGAAGGCTGTGCGGTGCCTGAGTATTGAGATCTATATCAGTTACATCATAAAAACGAAGCGCTAAACGACTTCCCCCTTGCTGACGCATCTCTTGCTTGTGCTCATTAGGAATATCCCAGTAAGCGTAGGCCCACTGCGGATCTCTAGGTAGCAGAACGATTCGACTTTCACCATAACCATCGGGCAGCTCACTGAGACCTTCGTCCACCGTCGCTAACACTTCCATCGTTGGCCGCTGTTTACTTACAGTTGTGCCTACAGCCGTGCCGCCTGAGGTGTCAACTGAGCTACCGTTCGTTTCGGCAAGATGGCTTTGGGCCGGGTTTGAATATTTTGCAGCTTCTACTTGAGTCTGAGCGCTAGCGGGAACACCGACAGGCGGCGTAACCATATGGTCGCCAGCCGCCATCTGTTTCTGCTGAATAGCGGCTACTAACTCCACTTTTCTCATTCGGCTGTAGCGTGAGACTTCGTAACGACTAGCTACTCTGCGGAGCTGTCTCAACGTCATTTCTTCTAAGGGAATATCGGGCGTTTGAGATGACATATTTACTGTTCTCCTCACTAACTTATAGGTAACCAGTCTGAAAATTTGTTGCTTCGGGATCAGCCTCGAAAAGCAATGTACTCATAATATGACAAAACTTTAAGCTTGGGATCGGCTGCTGAGGCGTTTATGCGCTTGATAACGAGTTTTCTATATATTGAGGGATCGTAATGTTATGATTCTGTGACAAATGAGGGATCAAAGCAAAACGACCGCTTAATTGTGAAGTAGACCTTAAGACAGATCTGCTGATGTGTTCGAGTTGGAGGATACTATTGCTGCGAGCTTGTGAGGTGGGTAGCTAGATGTCTGAAGGTCGAAGTGCAGCGCCGGATGAAGAGAGAAAGGCCAAGGGAAGCCGGATTATTGGGCGAGTTTTACCGGCGGCTGTGAGACTGTGGCTGCGATCGCAGCTAGAAGGCGCAGGGGATTTGGATATTCAGCTCGACGGTAGGGATCGAGAAATCATTTCTGGTCGTTTGCCGAAAGTATCTGTAGCAGCGAAGAACGCTGTCTACAAAGGCATTCAATTAGGGACTGTAGAACTGTCGGCTGAGGATATTCGGATCAATATTGGAGAGGTAATTCGCGGCAGGCCGCTCCGGCTGCTACAGGCTTTTCCTGTGCTAGGTGAGGTGGCTTTAAGCGCACAGGATTTAAGTGCTTCGATGGGGTCGCCACTTTTGCTAGCGGGTCTAACCGATTTTTGGCGGGGACTGGCGCGATCGCCTCAGCTCGCTGAGGAAATTCAAAATCGCTATGGGCCGCTGTCGCTAGATCCCGATGTAACGCTGCACGAGGCGACCGTTGCACTAGCTGACCAATGCATAGGCATGAGTTTTTATCCCCGCAGCCGAGGCGAGACCCTGAAGATTCCGGTCGCGATCGGCGCGAGACTGTCAATTGTCTCAGGTAATCTTTTGCAGATACTGTCTGCGAGATGGCTAACGCAGCTATCTGAGCTGGACGATCCCACTCAAGGAACGGCAATCCAAGCTTTAGAGGGCTTTCAGTGGGATTTGGGAGAAGACACCCAGATTTCTCAGCTTGCTATCTATTCAGAAAAACTACAGTGCACTGGCCAGCTACAGGTAAATCCGTAGGCGGGCTAGTACTGCTTGAGTAGCGGAATAAGATAGGCCACGAAGTAGTAAACCAGGGGCGCTGTAAAAACGTAGCTATCTGTGCGATCTAGAATGCCGCCGTGCCCTGGAATCAGCGTTCCAGAGTCTTTAACGCCCGCATCGCGCTTCATCAGCGATTCGGTGAGATCGCCTAAGAGGCTGGAGATACCGATGATGGTGCCTAAAGCAGCCCCTGTGAGCCACCAGATAGGCCAGTTCATCACCCAAGCGCCCAAGATACCGCAGCTGGCGCTGGCTCCCATTCCAAAAATCGCGCCTTCGACGGTTTTCTTCGGGCTGATACTAGATAGCGGCGTTCGGCCAAACGATTTGCCAAAGGCATAGGCCCCGATGTCTGCGCCCCAAATACAGACAAAGGCTACAAAGGTGATAGTAAGACCCGTGGGAAAGGTGCTCCAGTCGAAGCTGGTAGGCCAGTACCCTTCTAGCGGTAGCGATGCTGTTCCTTCGGCAGAAAGGTCTCTGAGGCGAATCCAGAAGGTGGGCAGGTAGCCACCATAGAAAAGGGCCAAAATAGAGGCGGCAACATCGGCTATGGTGGCAAATTTGGGCTGAAAAAGCAGGTAGAAGCAAATGCAGGTGCCCGCTAAGGCCAAGATGGCATCGGCAACGGGGGGCGCGATATGTGCAGTTACTAGCAGTACTTGGCTAACGATGAGCGTTGTTTTGGCGGCCGGATTGATGCCTTTGGCTCGAACTAGTTCGAATACTTCTAGCTGGCCTAGGTAGACGATGATGCCGAAGCCTATGGTGAAGTACCATCCGCCCAGCACAATAAGGCTAAGTGCGACGGCGATCGCAACGATTCCACTAGCAATGCGAACCCATGGCATAGGCGTATCAACTCAGATAAACAAAATTTTCATCGGGCGAACAGGCCGCTGCGAGAAAGGCTTGGTAAAACACTACAGTAAAGCACAGCCTGTCTGCATTGAGGTTTTCGTTCTCTAGCAGGTCTGGTTTTCCTGAGTAGTCGCTTGCCTGTTGCTATTGTATCTAGGATAAAACTACCTGTGTATCTAAGATAAAACTACCTGGCCTGCATTTTTGGCTAAGTTGCCGGTAGAACCTTGGCTTTATTCGAGCTTGTCACCACTGATGATGAAGATGGGATCGACTGCCGCAAAGATCTGGCGATTGCCTCTGGTTTCTAGCCGGTTGATGGTGGGCTGAGCGACTTCTATATTGCGCATGTGCAGATTGGCAAAGGTTTCGGATGCGGTGTAGAGCGCTTCTAGATTATTTGCGGTAACGACAATACGACCGCTGGTTCTGAGATGTTCCCAGGCGGCTTGAAGCGTGGTTTTGAGCGGTGCGCCTTCAATGAGAATGCAGTCGGGCTTATTGGCTATGGTGCTGAGGCATTCTGGCGCACTGCCTGCAACCACTTCAACGTTAGTGACTTCAAAGCGATCGCAGTTTCTTTTGATTAGCCCAGCGACTTCTTCATCCCTTTCTATGGCGGTAATGCTGCCTTTTGGGCATAGCAAAGCGGCTTCTATGGCGACGGTGCCTGTCCCTGCTCCGATATCCCATAAGCTAGCGTCGGGTCTGAGCCGGAGGTATCCCATCACTAATAGTCGGACTTCCTTTTTGGTGAGTGGGATGCCAGGGAGCTGCTTGAAGAGCTTGTCTGGAATGCCGGGAGTGGCGTAGGGCCAAAGTTCAGACATGGGGTTTAGAGCGGGCGGTGACGATAGGAGTTGCGCATCTGATTGGCAATCGTATCAGGGGGTGAGGGATGACGGGTCAACCACAAGGATTGTCTTTAGCTGCGAGTCTTGGCAGCCGGTGAGCATTGCGCCTGCGCTGAGGAGGGTTTGGAGATGAGCGATCGCCCTTTCGGTAATGAGTTCTCCAGGCAGTAGTGCCGGAATACCCGGCGGGTAGGGGCAGATGGTTTCAGCGCAGATTTTGCGGGGGGCCTGGTCGATAGGGACGGATCGTTTGTGGGCGAAGAACGCCTGGCGCGGGGTGAGGGGCGCGGGGTGAGTAGTGAATGATGAGTAATTGGCTTTGGGCGGTGCGGGTTGAGCGGTGGCTGAGTGATGTTGGCAGAGCTGCTGAAAGCTGTGGATGAGCTGGTTGATGTCTGCGAGCCTGTTTCCCAGGGAGATGATGAAAGTGAGGTGCTTGAGGGTGGGGAGTTCGGCGGTGACGTTGAATTTACCGTGGAGGATTTCGTCTGCTTCGAAGCCCGTGAGGCCCAGGGGTGAGACATCGACGGTGAGACGGGTGCGATCGCCCATCAGCTCGCTAGCGTCTTTTTGCGGCTGCAACACTTTGAGTTTAGGCAGCCGACCGATGGCTTGAGCCGCTCGATCTGATAGCTCGATTGTTTTCTGCATCAGGCTAAGCCCATTGGTCGCCATTTGGTGACGAGCCGCCTCTAGCGATCCGAGGAGTAAGTAGCTGGGGCTGGTGGACTGGGTGAGCTGCAGGGATTGGCTCAGCCGATGACGGTCGATGCGATCGCCTTGAACATGTAGCAAGGCTGACTGAGTAAAGGCGCTAAGAACTTTGTGAGCGGATTGAACAACGAGGTCTGCGCCTGCGGCCAGCGCAGGTGTAGGCAGATTTGGGTGGAAGGCGAAGTGCGGGCCGTGGGCTTCGTCGATTATGAGGGGGATATTGTGGGCTTGGGTGAGGCGGGCGATCGCTTTAATATCTGAGCAGATGCCTTGGTAGGTGGGCGAGACTAGGAGAACGGCTTTGGCGGTGGGGTGTTGAGCGATCGCCCGTTCGATAGTCTGTGGTGAAACTCCAACGGGCATGTCCCACGCTTCGCTGTAGTCTGGTTCGACGTAGATGGGGGTAGCGCCAGAAAGGATAAGCCCTGAGATAGCGGAGGAATGAACGTTTCTCGGCAGGATAAGCCGATCTCCTGGGCCACAAGTTGCTATGACGGCTGCCTCAATTCCGCAGGTAGATCCGTTGGCTAGGAACCAGGTACGTTCTGCGCCAAAGGCTTCGGCGGCGAGGTCTTGGGCTTGCCGAATGACGCCTTCTGGGGCGAACAGATTGTCTAGCTCGGGGAGTTCGGGCAGGTCTGCGCGGAAAACCTGAGGGCCAAAAAGGTCACGATGCTGGGATGAAATGCCCTGACCGCGTTTGTGCCCAGGCGTGTAGAAAGCGGCGTTGTTGCGAGCTGCGCAGTGCTTTAGGGCGCTGATTAAAGGCGTAGCAGATTGATCCATTAATAAGCGCTCTAGCGATCGCCCATGGGATCGCAGCGGACTTCGATGGTGAATCCGTCGGGATCTTTGAAGTAAATGCCTTTGCCGGTAGGACGAATAATAGGGCCTTTGAAGGGGATGTTTGATTCGCGCAGGAGCGTCATGGCTGGCTCCATTTGATCGGGCGAAATATCAAAGGCGAGATGATCGGCGCGGGTGAAGCTTTTTTGCGGATCGGGGTCGGGCGGCGCTAGCTCTGGCTCCCAAAACAGATCGAGAATGGTGCCGTCTGGGGTTTTAAAGTTGGTGACTTTGCCTTCGGCGACGAGCTGAACCAGGGTTTTAGGAACTTCTGCACCGACCAAACGATGTAGCCCCAGTACGGTGCCGTAAAAGTGGCAGGACGCCTGCATGTCTTGAACGTTGAGCGCGATGTGGTGGACACCGCGCAGCATTCCGGGAAGAATTCCAGCCATAGTGCACTCTCAGAAGGGCTTGAGAAAGAAGGGCTTGAGAAAAATGGACTCAAGGAAATGCCCGTGGGCAATATCAAGAGGAGTTGTCTTAATAGGAGTTGTCTTAGTTTATGATGCCGCTTTTTGCCCGCTTGTGGTTCGGTTTGGCTCCTTATGAGAATGGTTCATGTTTAGGGAGCGATCGCACTCATGCGCCAATCTGTAAGAAGTTGCAGGATTTTTAGTAATAATAATAGGAGCTTTACATTTCTCTAGAATAGGGATATTGCTTTAGCTACATACCGCTATATTTTCTTTCATCAGCGCCTCAATCGCCCTTTCACCGCATTCTAATTGACTATGAAAAGCCAGTTTCTAGACCGTTTGAAAAGTCCAGAGCGCCCGGTCCTCGTATTTGACGGTGCGATGGGAACGTCGCTGCAAATGCAGGAGCTGACAGCAGCGGACTTTGGCGGGCCAGAATACGAAGGCTGTAATGAATATTTGGTGGAAACCAAGCCTGACTCTGTAGAGAAAGTGCACCGCAGCTTTTTGGAAGCGGGCGCGGATGTAATTGAAACCGATACCTTTGGCGGTACGGCGCTGGTATTAGCTGAGTATGACCTAGCCGATCGCGCCTATGAATTGAATAAGAAAGCGGCTGCTTTGGCAAGAAAGGCGGCTGACGATTATTCCACCCCAGAGAAGCCTCGGTTTGTTGCGGGTTCGATTGGGCCGGGAACGAAGCTGCCGACGCTGGGGCATGTGGATTTTGACACGCTGAAGAATGCTTACCTGGAGCAGGTGGCTGGGCTAATAGACGGCGGCGTGGATCTAATATTGGTGGAGACCTGCCAAGACGTGCTGCAAATCAAGGCGGCGCTAACGGCGATTGATGAGACTTTTGTAGAAAAGCAAGTTCGTTTGCCACTGATGGTTTCGGTGACGGTAGAGCAGCAGGGCACGATGCTAGTAGGCTCGGAAATTGGGGCGGCGCTGACTATTTTAGAACCCTACCCGATTGATATTTTGGGCCTCAACTGTGCGACTGGCCCGACGGAGATGAAGGAGCACATTCGCTATTTGTCGGAGAATTCGCCGTTTATTGTGTCTTGCATTCCAAACGCGGGACTACCCGAGAACGTAGGCGGGCAGGCGCATTACCGGCTAACGCCAATGGAACTGCGGATGCAGCTGATGCACTTTGTAGAAGATTTGGGCGTGCAGGTAATTGGCGGCTGCTGCGGAACGCGGACGGATCATATTGCGCAGCTAGCTGAGCTGTCTAAAGATTTGAAGCCTAAAGAAAGAGGGGTGGGCGATCGCCAACAAATTCCTCCCTACGGTGAACTTCCCTACGTACCTTCAGCGGCCTCTATTTACAGCCCGCAGCCTTATGAGCAAGATAATTCCTTCCTGATTGTGGGCGAGCGTCTAAACGCCAGCGGATCTAAGAAATGTCGTGAAATGCTCAACGCCGAGGACTGGGATGGGCTAGTTGCGCTAGCTAAGTCTCAGGTGAAAGAAGGCGCGCATATCTTAGATGTGAACGTGGACTACGTGGGCCGCGACGGTGAGCGCGATATGCGAGAGCTGGTTTCCCGGCTGGTGACGAACATTACGCTGCCGCTAATGCTGGACTCGACTGAGTGGGAAAAGATGGAGGCGGGCCTGAAGGTAGCAGGCGGTAAGTGCATTTTGAACTCGACCAACTACGAAGACGGCGATGAGCGCTTCTTTAAGGTGCTAGAAATTGCCAAACGGTACGGCGCGGGCGTCGTGATTGGCACGATTGATGAAGATGGGATGGCGCGGACGGCTGAGAAAAAGTTTGCGATCGCCCAAAGAGCCTACCGAGACGCGGTTGAATACGGCTTTCCCTCCTACGAACTTTTCTTTGACACGCTGGTTCTCCCAATCTCTACCGGCATTGAAGAGGATCGGGTGAATGCGAAAGAGACCATTAAGGCGATTAAGCTCATTCGCGAGAATCTGCCCGGCTGTCACATTATGCTAGGCGTGTCTAACGCTTCGTTTGGTCTGAACCCAGCTTCTAGAGTCGTGCTGAACTCTGTCTTCTTGAACGAAGCGATGGCGGCGGGAATGGATGGCGCGATTGTCAGCGCTAGCAAAATTTTGCCACTGGCCAAAATCGATCCCGATCATCAGAAAATATGTCGTGACCTGATTTACGACAACCGCGAATTTGAAGGCGATGCCTGTACTTACGATCCGCTGGGCGAACTAACGACCCTATTTGAGGGCAAAAGCACTAAGCAGCTGAGGACGACTCAAGACGAGGACCTGCCTTTAGAAGAGCGGCTAAAGCGTCATATTATCGACGGCGAGCGCATTGGCCTAGAAGATCAGCTAGCTACCGCCCTGAAGCAGTATCCGCCTTTGGAAATTGTGAACACCTTTTTGCTCGACGGGATGAAGGTAGTAGGCGAACTGTTTGGCTCGGGGCAGATGCAGCTCCCGTTTGTGCTGCAATCGGCGCAAACGATGAAGGCGGCGGTGGCCTACCTAGAGCCATTTATGGACAAGGACGAATCGGACGACAGCGGCAAGGGAACGGTCGTGATTGCTACTGTAAAGGGCGATGTGCACGATATCGGTAAGAACCTGGTAGACATTATTTTGTCTAACAACGGCTATAAAGTCGTGAATATCGGCATTAAGCAGCCGGTGGACAACATCATCGCGGCCTTTAACGAACACCAGGCAGACTGCATTGCCATGAGCGGACTGCTGGTGAAATCGACGGCCTTTATGAAGAACAATTTGGAGACCTTTAATGAGCACGGCATTAACGTGCCGGTGATTTTGGGTGGGGCGGCGCTGACGCCTAAGTTCGTGCATGAGGACTGCCAGAATGTCTACAACGGCCAGGTGATTTACGGCAAGGACGCTTTTGCCGACCTGCACTTTATGGATGCGCTGATGCCCGCGAAGAAAGAAAGCGCCTGGGATAACGCAAAAGGCTTTGCTGACGATCATCCGATGAGTCAGCTTTCTAAGACGGCTAAGGCGGTGGTGAATAATATCGAGGAAGCGGCAAAGCATTCGGATGAGCCGAAAGAAATTGATACGCGGCGCTCTGACGATGTGGCGATTGATATCGAGCGGCCTACGCCTCCTTTTTGGGGGCCGAAGGTGCTGACTTCAAAAGATATTCCGACAGAGGAATTATTTGATTATTTGGATATGCAGGCGCTCGTTGCCGGTCAGTGGCAGTTTCGGAAGCCGAAAGGCCAGTCTCGTGAAGAGTACGACGCATTTTTGGCGGAGAAGGTAGAGCCGATTTTGGCTGAGTGGAAGCAGCGGATTCTGACGGAGAATTTGCTCGATCCAAAGCTGGTGTATGGCTATTTCCCTTGTTTGGCAGAGGGCAACACGCTTTACATTTACGACTGGAAAGCAGCGGAAAAAGGAGAGCCTTCTGAGCCGGTGACCTCGTTTGAGTTTCCGCGTCAGCGTTCGATGCGACGGCTGTGTATTGCAGACTTTTTCTTGCCGAAGGACAAGGCTAAGCCGGGAGAGTACGACGTGTTCCCGATGCAGGCAGTGACGATGGGTGAGATTGCGACTGAGTTCGCAGCTTCGCTATTTGCGTCGGATAACTATACGGATTATTTGTACTATCACGGCTTGGCGGTGCAGATGGCGGAAGCGCTAGCGGAATGGATGCATACGAAAATTCGGATCGATCTGGGCTATGGCGATCAAGAGCCGGAGGGAATTCGGAATATTTTGGCGCAGCGGTATCAGGGGTCTCGCTATAGCTTTGGCTATCCGGCCTGTCCGAATATGCAGGATCAGCCGAAGCAGCTAGATCTGCTGGAGGTTGAGAAGATTGGGATGCATATGGACGAGAGCGAGCAGCTTTATCCGGAGCAGTCTACAACGGCGATTGTGGCTTATCACGGGGCGGCGAAGTACTTTAGCGCCTAGTGAGGCTTACTTAGTGAAGCTTACTTCCAACCCGATTCGGATTGGGTTTTGACGTATTGTGCGATCGCTCCAATCTCCTCACCGGTTAGCCGATCTTCATAGGCCGACATAATGCCTTTGCCATGGGTGATAATTTGACTGATTTTGGTCACATCATCGTAGCCATAGCGCTTGAGTGCCTTTTGCTTCAGGTTTTTGCCGCGACGGACGACGTTGCCGCCGTGGGCATGGCAGCCTGCGCAGTTGCTAGTGAATAAAGCGGCGGCGGATGGGGGAGCCGCTTCGTCAGCCGCTGTCGCTTCTGATGTTTCTAACACCTGATTGATCGCGGCGGCTTCGGCGAGCGGTGCGGCTAAGGCGCTGTCTGTGGCGATAAAGGTGAGCGTAAGTGCGATCGCTATCGCAGAGAGCGTGTAGGCTACGCTACGTCCTAAACGAGCCTTAAACTCTAAAATGTTCTCGAAATAGCGCATGTTCTGCTCCTTGGACTCGTTTTTACGGTTTTCTGACCTATATCCATCAATGTTTCGTCCTCTCTTTTATCAAATATTAAAAAAATATAAAAGCTATTCGCTATCAAACGTGTAACGTTGTAAGAAGAGACACAAGCAATGTCCCTTTACCCTATCGCGATTTGAGCGAATCACTTGTCTGCACAGTTTCTCGTCGGCGTTTATGTTCCTACTGAGCCTTTAGCTGAAACCCTACATCAGCTACTCGCCCAGCGGAGCTTTGTGGTGAGCTGGAGTGAGTCGGAGCTGGACTTTACGAACTGGGTAGTGAGCAACCGCCATCGGATTGACTGCCTGATTGTGCAGTCTTCTGAAGAGTCTATGCAGACGTTGAGAGGGTTGCGATCGCGCGATATTCTACTACCGGCCCTGATGGTGCGAGAGGCTAGCAGTCCAGTGCTGTCTGCGAATAGCGCTCTTGCAAATGCAGGGCGTGGAGCGATTGATCAAAACGGGAACGGGACTAGTGAAAACCAGATAGATACTGGCTATCACGAAGCGCTCACAGACGTATATGTCAATGATATCGACGGACTCGACGATGCCATCCGTCAAGCTGTAGATCGCTATTTACAGCTGCCGACTGAGATTAGGGAATATGAAGCTAGACGACAGAAAGAATCAGATCAACGCCTGTTCTTGCTGAGCTTGCAGCAGCAGCGCCTAAGAGAAAAACTGAAAGAACGACTGGGGTATGCAGGCGTGTATTACAAGCGCAATCGGCAGAACTTTCTGCGGAATATGAATTCTTCTGAAAAGCAAGAGTTCCTAGACAAGCTGCATCAAGACTACCGGCGCATCATCTTAAACTACTTTTCAGACGATGACGAAATAAACCAGAAGATTGACGACTTTGTGAACGTGGCTTTCTTTGCGGATGTGTCTGTGCCTAATATTGTGGAATTACATATGGAACTGATCGAAGATTTCTCGAAGCAGCTTAAGCTAGAAGGACGCAACGAAGAAGTCTTAGCTGACTATCGCCTGACGCTCATAGACGTGATCGCTCATCTCTGTGAAATGTATCGCCGATCCATCCCTCAAGACATATAGCTACTTTGATAGCCCTTAAAAGGCATCCTTTTCACTTTTCACTACTCCACTATGAGCGCCTCCCAAAAAACGTACGTATTAAAGCTGTATGTAGCTGGAAACACGCCGAGTTCTGCCAAAGCATTGAGAATGCTGAACAACATTTTGGAAAAAGACTTCCAAGGGGTCTATGCGCTAAAAGTGATCGATGTCCTTAAAAATCCACAGCTGGCTGAGGAAGATAAGATATCGGCTACGCCTACGCTGGCTAAAATTTTGCCGCCGCCAGTACGAAAAATCATTGGCGATCTTTCCGATCGCGAGCGCGTTCTGATTGGTCTTGATCTGCTCTATCACGAACTTCAGGAGGATAGCTCACTGAGCTAATTAGCGTATTTTGTCGGACGTTTCATTCTTTATAGTTTGCTTTCCTGTCTGTTTGCTCACTTTCAACAACTACCTTAAAAACATCTATTCAATTGGCTAACTATGACTTCTCTCAACGTCTTCTCGGCAGATAGCCAGGCCCTGACTCGCGCTAAAGGGGTTCAAAAAATTCGCACGATGATCGAAGGCTTTGATGATATTAGCCATGGTGGCCTGCCGGTTGGACGCTCGACGTTGGTTAGCGGCACCTCGGGCACGGGTAAAACGCTGTTAGCGGTACAGTTTCTCTATCACGGAATAACCTACTTCGACGAACCCGGCGTGTTTGTCACGTTTGAAGAATCACCTGCTGACATTATTACCAATGCCTATAGCTTTGGCTGGGACTTACAGGCTTTTATTGACAGCGGAAAACTCTTTATTTTGGATGCTTGTCCTGACCCTGAAGGGGGGGAGATTGTCGGCAGTTTTGATTTGTCGGCGCTGATTGAGCGGATTCAATATGCCATTCGTAAGTACAAGGCCAAGCGCGTTTCGATTGACTCAGTAACGGCTATTTTTCATCAGTATGATGCGGCTGAAGTGGTGCGGCGAGAGATCTTCCGGCTGCTGGCGCGGCTAAAGCAAATTGGTGTGACGACGCTAATGACAACAGAGCGAGTGGATGAGTATGGCCCGGTGGCTCGCTTTGGCGTTGAGGAGTTTGTGTCGGACAATGTGGTAATTGTGCGAAATACGCTGGAATGCGAGCGCAGGCGGCGAACGCTGGAGATTTTGAAGCTGCGCGGAACGACCCATATGAAGGGAGAGTATCCGTTTACGATTACCAATCACGGCGTTAGCATCTTCCCGCTGGGGGCAATGCAGCTGACTCAGCGTTCGTCTAACGTGCGAGTGTCTTCGGGGGTGGAAACGCTCGATAAAATGTGCGGCGGTGGCTTTTTTAAAGACTCTATTATTTTGGCAACGGGTGCTACGGGTACAGGTAAAACGCTGTTGGTGAGCAACTTTTTGGCGGATGCCTGTGAGAATGGCGAGCGGGCTATTTTGTTTGCTTATGAAGAGTCGCGATCGCAGCTTTCTCGAAACGCGTCTTCTTGGGGCATCGACTTTGAGGAGATGGAGCGTAAGGGTTTACTGAAGATTATTTGCGCCTATCCCGAATCGACGGGGCTAGAAGATCACCTGCAAATTATTAAGACGCAAATTGCGGAGTTTAAGCCTTCGCGAATTGCGATTGACTCGCTGTCGGCGTTAGATCGCGGCGTGAGCAACAACTCGTTTCGGCAGTTTGTAATTGGTGTAACCGGGTATGCGAAGCAAGAAGAAATCACCGGCTTCTTTACGAATACGACTGAGCAGTTTATGGGGTCGAATTCAATTACGGATTCTCATATTTCGACGATTACAGACACAATTTTGATGCTGCAATACGTTGAGATTCGCGGCGAGATGAGTAGAGCAATCAACGTGTTTAAGATGCGCGGCTCCTGGCACGATAAGTCGATTAGAGAATATGTGATTAGCTCGGATGGCCCGCAGATTCAAGAGTCTTTCCGCGACTTGGAGGGCATTATCAGCGGCTCTCCAAGACGCGTGGTTAGTAACGAGAAGAACGAACTCTCGCGGATTATGCAGGGGGTGAGTAAACGGCCAACGACCAAGCAGCGGCGGCAGTCAGAGTCAGCGTTTGACATCGACAAATTTGCCAGCGATGGCCTTGATCCTTAGTTGATCCAATTAGCAAACAACGAACATGAAGGGATTCGAACCCCCGACCCTCAGAACCGGAATCTGATGCTCTATCCAACTGAGCTACATGTCCTGGATTTTGCAGATGCGCTAGCCATAGCTTTTGCAGTGCGATTAAATTCTACCACCTTAGATTGAATATGGCCTATTAGTCGTTAACGACTGTTACCGATCTGTTACCCATGGGGGCTTTGCTTTCGCTGAGTGATTTAATGAAAGGCACGTTTTAGGAACGGGTTTAGTCGTTTTAGGCACTTATTTTAGATACTTTGGGAGCGATCGCACATGAAACGCAGAAGAATACTGGGCTATGGGGCAGGCGCGGTAGGTGCAAGTGCGATCGCGGCTTGTAGCCAACAGCAGGGCGGCGGTGCGGTGAGCGGCGATTTGCCTAGAGTACAGTGGCGGATGGCGACGAGCTGGCCGCAGTCTCTCGATACAATCTATGGCGGGGCCGCGACGGTGTGCGATCGCATTTCTGCGCTCACCGATGGCCGATTTACGATTGAACCCTACGCGGCTGGCGAAATCGTCCCTGGCTTACAAGTGCTAGACGCCGTGCAGGGCGGCACCGTGGAATGCGGCCACAGCGCGGCCTACTACTACGTGGGCAAAAACCCGGCTCTGGCCTTTGGCACCACCGTTCCGTTTGGCCTGAATGCGCAGCAGCAAAACGCCTGGTTCTACCACGGCGGCGGCTTAGATACGATGCACAAGCTCTATGCAGACTTCAACGTCATTAGCTTCCCGGCGGGAAATACAGGCGTTCAGATGGGCGGCTGGTTTAAGAACAACATCAAAACCGTCTCTGACCTGAAGGGCCTGAAGATGCGAATTCCCGGACTGGGCGGTGAGGTGATGAATAAGCTAGGCGTGAATGTGCAGGTGCTACCGGGGGGCGAGATTTACCTGGCGCTCGATCGAGGGGCGATTGACGCGGCAGAATTTGTTGGCCCTTATGATGACGAGAAGCTAGGACTGCAAAACGCGGCGAGCTACTACTACTACCCAGGATGGTGGGAACCCGGAGCAACGCTGGACGCCACGGTGAATTTGGACAAGTGGAATGAGCTGCCCGAAGAGTATCAGGAAGTCTTTAAGACGGCGACTTACGAGGCGAATATCGACATGCTTGCTAAGTATGATGCGCTCAATGGAGCCGCATTGCAGAGCCTAGTCGATGGCGGCACAGAGCTGATTCCCTATAGCGACGAGATTTTGCAGGCAGCGGCCAAGGCTTCGACCGCGCTGTTTGAAGAAAACGCCAGCGGTGATGCGACCTTTAGAGAGATATACGAAAGCTGGAAGACTTTTCGCGATCAGGTTCAGGGCTGGAATCAGATCAACGAGCTGAGCTTCTCGCAGTTTGTAGAGAAGTAAAATGTTTGTAGAGAAGTAAAACTAGCGGTGTCGCAATCGAGATCTGAGGCTACATATAAAAATCATCCGCTGAAACCTGTTCGTCTTCGTAGGCTTCTGACGCTCCGGCCATTGCGAATTCAACATCTGGCTGCGGCTCATGCCCAACCGCTAGCATTTGCAACAGATTGCCACCCTCTGAGTTGTTGAGAACGCCTGCTTGCAGATTGTCCCAAATGGGGGTGACGGTGAGTAGAAGCTGACGACCTTTTTGAGTGACTGAGAGAACTTGGGTGCGGCTATCTTTGCCTTGGGTAATTTTTAGCCAGCCTTTTTTCTCCATGCGGTCGATGGTGCGGCTGACGGTAGATTTTTCCATGCCGAGGGATTGCCCAAGCCGCCCAGGCTGAATTCGCTTTTCGCTGATGATGACGGCGAGAATGTTGAGCTGATTGACGGTGAGGCCGTAGGGGCGAAGGGCTTCGTCGTACAGGCGCGTGATGGTGCGATTGACCTGCCGCAGCCGACGGGCAACGCACTCTTGCGACATTTGCTCAGCGATTTCTCCAGCTTGCTTTCTAATTTGATCGCTTAAGGAAACCATCGGTAGTATAAGGAATACGTCAACTAGGCGCAGCGGGACGGCTGTGCGGTTGAATATACAACTTCTGGGGCAATTGCGCTAGTGATTGGAAAAAGCTGTGATGGGTGGCAAATTTGATAGAATGTGTATGAAATTATATCTGTGTACACATAGAATATGCGAACAAATATTGTGATTGATGACTCGCTGATGGCAGAAGCTTTGCAGCTTACAGGGCTGAGTACAAAGCGAGAGGCTGTAGAGCTGGCCTTACGAACCTTGGTTGAGATTCGGCGGCAGGAAAAGATCCGCCAGTTTAAGGGTCGACTGCAGTGGGAAGGGAATTTGGATGAAATGAGAGGCGCTGAGTGATTTTTGTAGACTCGAGCGTTTGGATTAACTACTTTAACGGTGTGGGTACGCCTGAGGTCGAGCATTTAGACGGGTTGCTAGGGACGAGGCGAGTGGCTATTGGCGACTTGGTGCTACTTGAGGTGCTGCAGGGTTTTAGGCGGCGTAAAGACTACGACACTGCAAAGGAGTTGCTTTTGTCTTTAAAACTGTTCGATTTGTTGGGTCAAAAAATGGCGCTGAAATCTGCTCAGAACTATCGAATTTTGCGTTCTAAAGGCATCACGATTCGTAAGACTGCAGACGTTGTTATTGCAACATTTTGCATCGAAAATAACTTGAGTCTGCTGCACGCTGACAGAGACTTTGAGCCTTTTGTTGAGCATTTAGGACTGAGCGATGCGCTGCCGCGAACTATTGGCTAGACTACTGGCTAATAGAAGGTAGCCAACTTACTAACTGTGGAAAGACAATGATCGCGACAAGAACTAACAGTTGCAGAATGATAAAAGGAACGACGCCGCGATAGATGTTGCCGGTGGTGATTTCTTTAGGAGCCACGCCGCGCAGGTAGAACAACGCGAAGCCGAAGGGCGGGGTGAGAAAGGAGGTTTGCATGTTTGCGCCGATGATGACGCCGTACCAAACAAGATCAATGCCGATTTGTTGGGCGATAGGGGCGAAGAGGGGAACCACGATAAAGGCAATTTCGAAGAAGTCGATGAAGAAGCCAAGGATAAAAATGGTGATCATGCTGACGAGCAAGAAGCCGATTTCGCCGCCGGGGAGATTGGTGAGAATATCTGAAATGAAGCGATCGCCCCTTAACCCTCTAAATACCAAACTAAAAGCAGTAGACCCCAGCAAGATAAAAATCACCATGCTCGTAGTGCGCAGCGTACTGTCGCAAACGTCTCTCACGCCTTGCCAGGTAAGCTGACGCTTAATAGCGGCGAGCACCATTGCACCAAAACAGCCCAGTGCGCCTGCTTCTGTTGGCGTAGCGACCCCAAAAAAGATACTGCCGAGTACCAGCAGAATCAAAGCCAGGGGCGGCAGCATGACCTTGATAATTTTGAGAAACAGCGCTTTGCCGCGAATGCTGAGAATTTCTTCGGGGAGGGCCGGGGCGAGATCTGGGCGGAAGAATGCGATCGCTAAAACATGAATCACAAATGCCCCAGCCATCATCAGGCCAGGAATCACCGAGCCTAAGAACAAATCGCCCACCGAAATCCCAAGCTGGTCGGCTAGAACAACTAGAACAATACTAGGCGGAATAATTTGCCCGAGCGTTCCAGAAGCTGCAATCACGCCGCTTGCCAGATCTTTGTTGTATCCATAGCGCAGCATCGTCGGCAAAGAGATTAGTCCCATTGTCACGACCGTTGCTGCAACTACGCCCGTCGTCGCGGCCAGCAGTGCGCCCACAACTACAACGGCAACCGCTAGCCCACCGCGAACACGGCCAAACAGACTGCCCATCGTCTCTAATAAGTCTTCTGCGATGCCGGATTTCTCTAGCATCGCGCCCATAAAAATAAAGTAGGGAATCGCCAGCAGCGTAAAGTTGTTCATGATGCCGAAGATTCGCTGGGGCATAGCCGTGAGAAAAATCGGATCGAATACGCCTAGCGCAATGCCGATGATGCCAAAGAGAATAGCCACGCCGCCGAGAGAAAAGGCGACCGGATAGCCAAAAGAGAGCAGCGCCAGCGCTCCGGCAAACATCGCGGGGCCAAGCCAGTCGGTAATCATGAGCGGTCTCCTGTCGGCTGATTATCTGTTGGATCGATAGGTGGAACGGGCGAATCGCCTTGAATGATGGCCCAGTTTTTAATCGCTTCTGAAATGCCCTGAACAATCAACAGTAAAAAGCTGACAATCACCATCGCTTTGATCGGGTAGCGGCTGAGTCCGCCAGGATCTGGAGAGGTTTCGCGAGTAATCCAGGACTGGACAACCGATTCCCAGGAGAAATAAATGACGAGAATAGAGAAGGGAATGAGAAAGAAAAGGGTGCCTGCAAGGTCTGCTACCGCTTTCTTTTTTCGAGTCCATCTGGCATAAAACACATCGACGCGTACATGCTCGTTCTGCTGAAGGGTGTAGGCGGCTCCGAGTAGAAAAACCAGATCGAACAAATACCACTGCGTTTCGATGAGGGCATTGGAGCTGAGGTTTTGGCCGATGGCGTTGCCGATGTAGCGGCCCAATACGTTCCAGACGCCGACGCCAATCATCACCAGTACTAGCCAGTAGGCGAGCTTGCCGATGGCACTGGTAAAGCGGTCTATTTTATGGGCGATGGGAAGGAGCGAACTTGACCTATGGTTTCGCACGGCTTTTTACCCAGATGGTATCGGATACGACATAAAGTATCTTACCTGGTTGCTCGCAATGTGCTTTCGTAATGTCTTATGGTTGAAGCAACCTGTGCTCAAAGATAAGATAGTGGAAGGAGGCAAAATACTATGATGCAAACGGTCAAAGGAATTTATCGTGATGGCAAGATAGAGCTGTTGGAGTCGCCATCAGATGTGTCTGAATCCGAGGTGCTTGTAACCTTTGTGCGAGTGTCTGAAGAGGCTGCTCAGACTGCTGATGGGCTAGATTTTTCTGATAAGAAGACTAAGATGATGCGCCTTGGTATGTTTGCTAGCAGCGGTGAGTCGCTAACGTTAGAAGATTGTAAAATTGCTGAGTTTCATGGCGATCCTGATGACGGTCCTGATTGGTCATAGCCAGTGAAGTACGTTGTTGATACTCATGTGTTGCTGTGGTTTTTAGCAGACAGCCCTAAGCTTAGCGATGATGCTAAGGCTGTCTTACTAAATCCTAATAGCGAGCTAATTTTACCTGCGATCGCGCTGGCCGAAGCCGTCTGGATTGTAGGCAGTGGTAAAACATCTATTCCCTCAGTTGAATCTCTTTGGGCTGCGGTGAATGACGACTTTCGGGTTGAGGTATATCCGCTCAATCGGCTTGTGATAAAGGAGACTTTGGCGCTCTCTGCTATTAATGAGATGCACGACCGTCAGATAGTGGCTACGGCTTTGGTAGTTCAAGATTCTGGAGAAGATGTTGCTTTGTTGACGTGCGATCGCAACATCACAGCCTCGAAACTCATTCCTGATTGAGTTGGGCGATCGCTCTAATAATTTGCTTTTTGACTCAAAGACTCTATGAAGGCTACGAAACCGAGAAGGTTACTGGTTTATAGTGAGCTTTGGGTTTGCGGAGTCTGTTTGATGTTGATAGCTGTGAAAATAGTTGCGATCGCAATAGCCGCCGTCTTGGGCAACTATCTGCTAAACCAGCTTTCTACGTTGCGCGATTTTCCTGGGAAGACGTGGCTGCTGGTAAGACTGCTCGGTTATTTGACGGTGATTGCGATCGCGCCACAATCCCTCACAACCACTCTTCCATTCATAACGTCTGCTTAAGCGTTTGTAAGAAATGCTAAAGCGGACGTTATGAATGGAGCGTCGGCGCGGGGTTTGCTTTAGCGATCGCGTATACCGCTAAAGCATTTGTTGATAACGCTAAAGCATTTGCTCGCACCGCTATTTCTGTTGTTGCAACGGTGCAAGCGTTGTCTAGATCTGCTTTCGCAACAGGCTCATCGCTTCACCTTGCGCGGGCGTAATCACCAGCGGTTCCTCAATCGTCAGCACCGGACTCCACAGGATGGTTTCGGTGTAGCGCAGCCGGTGCAGTAGATGGATGGTTTGGCGGATGGCTTCGGGGTTGCCGAGCAAAATGTGCCGGATCGATTCGCCGGGAGCGAGGGGTGAGTAGGGCGTGATGAGGGATGCGCTAGGGAGCGGTTGGGTTGTAGAAAGCTGGCCGGTTAGGGGCTGCTCGGATAGAAAGGCGGTGGTTTTCATGGGTTTCTTCAAGATGCCTAAAAGTGGGTGTGGAAGAAAGCCGCACGAAAAATAAAGCCACCCCAGCTTGCCAAAAGTTAGGGTGGCTGTGGCATCATGGCCACAACCGCCGCAACTGGTCTGATCAGTTCGGGGGCGAGCTATCGGTGTTGGTGCCAGCCAATGCCGATAGCGACTAAATTTTTCGGGGCGGTGAGCGGTTGCACTCGTAAGGGCAACTGCTATAAAAGCTAGCGTATCAGGACTATTTTAAGCCTGTCAATTATCTGACGGAGAATTTTTGCAGAATGCGTAGACGTTTTGGAATAAAGGGGCGGCGCTGGTTTGTGTTTGGTTGAGAGCGATCGCGCAAGCAATAGCTAGAATAGAAATAGGGTAGAAAAAGTAGAGAACCGTACCCGTGACGATTAACCGATCATCTGATGTAGACCTATGAGCGTAACCATTCCAGACGATATCTTGATGACTACTCGTATGACGGAGCGCGAGCTGAAGCAAGAGATCGCGGTGATGCTCTTTGCTCAGGAAAGATTAACGCTTGGCCAAGCGAGCAAGCTAGCTGAGATGAAACAAGATGCGTTTCAGCGTATTTTGGGTAGCCGTAAGATACCGCCTCACTACGGGGTCGAAGACTTCAAGCAAGATATTGAGAACTTGAGAGCAGAACGCAGAGAAGTCAGCAGCTTGTGATTGTTGTTAGTGATACGTCGCAGCTAGATACGATTTAGATGCAGGTGAGACCGAGGCGATCGCGCTAGTTCTTGATCTTGAAGGAAGCAAACTCTTGATTGATGAACGTGCAGGCCGCAGTGCTGCTAAAGAACTGGGCATAAGCTTTACAGGCGTGCTGGGCGTGCTAGTCGCCGCAAAAGAGGAAGGGTTTGTTACCGAAATTAAGCCACTTTTGGATGCCTTGCGCGATCCCGTAGGTTTCTACGTTACTGAAGTTCTCTATCAGCAAGTTCTCAAAGAAGTCCAAGAAATGTAGTTTTCTCGATTTTACCTTTGAGAGTTTAAGCCGAGGCGTCACAGAGTAACGGTCAAGAGCTTCTCAGCCTACTGCTGAATCAGCGATAGCAAATCTTCTGTGGAGACTTTCCCGCTGGCATCCGAGCCGGTCAACAAGCTATCGGCCAAGTCTCGCTTAATCTTGTGCAGGGCGACAATTTTGTCTTCGATGGTGCCTTTGGCGACGAGCCGATAGATGGTGACAGGGCGCTGTTGACCAATGCGATGCGCTCTGTCGCTGGCCTGATCTTCTACCGCCGGATTCCACCAGGGATCCATATGCAGCACGTAGTCTGCTGCCGTTAGGTTCAGTCCCGTGCCGCCTGCTTTTAGGCTAATTAAGAAGACATCGCCCTCCCCGTTTTGAAAAGCATCGACGCCCTGCTTTCGCTTTTTGGCAGGCGTACTGCCGTCTAGATACTGATAGGCAATCTGTTGTTTATCGAGATGCTGGCGCAGTATCTTGAGATGATCAACAAACTGACTGAACACCAGCGCCTTGTGCCCATTGTCTAGCAGTTCTTTTATCAGCTCGCTAAACTGTTCTAGTTTTGTACTCGGAATGGCTAGCTCGGGGCGCACCAGCGACGGATTGCAACAGGCTCTGCGCAGCTTCATAATCTCGGCGAGTACCTGTAAATGCTTCTGGCCTGCTTGGGCCTCGCTGTCGTTGAGCTTTTCGAGGGCTTCTCGTCTTAGCGCTTCGTAAAAGGCCATTTCTTCTGCGCTTAGCTCCACGGGCAGCGTAATTTCGGTGCGCGATGGCAGCTCTTTCAATACCTGATCTTTGGTTCGACGCAGAATAAAGGGCTGAATCAGTCGCCTTAGCGTGTCGCTCGCCGCGTTGTCTTTGTCTCGTTCGATGGGGTTGGCAAAGCGCAGATTGAAGCTGTCTAGCGAGCCGAGCAGTCCGGGGTTGATGAAGCGAAACAGGTTCCACAGCTCGCCTAAGTGATTTTCGATGGGGGTGCCGGTCATGATGACTTTGAAGCTGCCTTGGAGAGCCATGACGGCCTGCGATCGCTTAGTCGCATGGTTCTTAATGGCCTGGGCTTCGTCGAGTACGATGGTTTGCCAGGAGACGGTTGCCAGCATTGCCGCTACTTCTTCTTGTTGGATTAGGCCATAGCTGCATACGAGTAGGTCGTTGGGTTCTAGATTGTCGATCAGCGTTTGGCGATCGCCCACACTCAAACTCTTAATTTTCAAGCTAGGCGCAAAGCGCTCTGCTTCACTCGCCCAGTTCAAACAAACAGAAGTAGGCGCAATCACCAGCGTCGGCCCTTTGTCGCTGCGATCGAGAATAACGGCCAGCCCCTGCAAGGTTTTGCCCAAGCCCATATCGTCAGCTAGGCAAGCGCCGACGCCCCAGTTCGCCAGTCTGGCTAGCCAGGTATAGCCTTCAATCTGGTAGTCGCGCAGCGTGGCCTGTAAGGTTTTAGGCACCTCCGGCTCAATTTCGCGGGCGGCTTTGATGTGGCTAATGTGTTCTTTCCAACCGTTGTCTACTTCGAGTTGTTCTACATCGTCAATCATTTCGTCTAGCGCCAGGGCTGCTAGACCGTGAATCCGCAAGTCTTTGCCATGAGCGTGGGAAAGACGGCTAATGGTTTGCAGACGCTGGCGAAACTCGTCGGTAAGGGCTAAAAATTCACCGTCTGCTAAAGGCACAAACTGCCCCGGCGCAGAAGCGAGCAGCGCCATCAGCTGCTGTAAGTCCATCACTCGATCTTCGCTAATTTGCACCTCGCCGCTGGCGGCAAACCAGTCCTGCTGCTGGCGAATGTCAAACTTAAAGTCGTTGATGCCAATCTGACGCGAGACTTTAAACTTCTCTCCTTCGGGCCATTCAATTTCAATGGTGTCTTCGAGAGATTTTAACTGCAACAACAGCTCTAAACAATCAGAGGGTTCCTCAATCAGCCACTCTCCGGCTTCAGGCTCGTACTGCAACAGCACCGGACAAGCCTCGCTCACGGCCAGCGCATTTTGTTGTTCTAGTTTAAGATCTCGCCGGGTTTGCAGCCGCTGACCGTCTACTTCGGCAATGACCGTTTCGCCGCCTTCGCCGGGCGAGTAGTAGGAGCCGCCTTCGGGGAAAGGATGGGTCAGCAGCGATACTTTGAGCCCAGCGCCTGCGGGCAGTAAGTGGACTCTGGTGGTGGCATCTGCCGGAACTTCTTCGGCTTCTACGCCGCCGCCAATGTCGGACTGCACGGTCACTAAGGTGGCGACGGAGGCGATCGCCTGCAAAACCCGCTCCTCCGCGCTCACCGGCACCTCTAGCCGATTTTTTGGCCCCAGTACCTCCGCAATCCGCCGGTGATCTGCGCTCACCGAAATGACTTTGAGCCGGGTGGGCGTTTCTTTTTCAACGAGTAGATCTGCGTTGGTTACTTTGGGCGAGAGTTCTACGCTGAGTCGGTCTCCGTCTAGCCGCTTTACTAGCAGCTCGGGCGCACCTTCTACCACATCTACTCGCACGCCGGGCGAGTCTTCCCAAAACACCAGGGGATGCCCAATCAGCGCTAGCAGACTGCTGTTGGTAAAGGAATATAGCAGCTTAGACGAGCTGTAGTAATAGCTGCTCTGCTCGTATTCGGCGTCTATGGTGTCGCAGATTTTGTGGTCTTGAGGCGTTGCATAGGGGGGGATGTCGCTGTTGGCATAGAGGCGTTTTAGCGCGATCGCCTTGCCCTTTGTCCAGTCTCCTTTAACGCCAATTTTTTGCTCTAGCGGCGAGAGCGACCAGTTGTTGAGTCCTTGAAACCTGAGCCGCCAAACCATTCGATACTCGGCGGTTGGCGCGGTGGTCGTTGCAGGCGCGCTCATCAGATTCGTCAGGGCGCTCAGCGACAGTTCCCAGGATGATTTGCGCTCAACCACGTCAATTAGCGGCAGGCTATCGGCCTGTTCTCGCAAACCCTCCACAATTTCAGCATAATCGCTCTCTGGCTGATAGCTCACCAGCAGTTCGGCAATTTCTAGCGCGATCCAGCCATAGCCTGCATTCAACCCCGTTTGGCACCGCTCAGCCAATTCTTCTGGCAGCCAGTCGGCTAGCCCTTCTACCGAAAGCCAGTGCAGACTGTACATTTCAATCAGGGTGGGGAGTCCTATGCTGCTTAGCGCGGGGACTTGGAGCCGCTGCGTGGCGCTGATGGCCGCGCTCATTTGGCCTTGCTGCATTTGTAAGACGGCCTGTAGCGCTGGCATACCGCCTTGAATCCAGTGGTAAGGCAGCTGTTTGATCAGAACAACGTACTTTTCGGCTTCTTGGAGCGCGGCTGGGCTGCCCTCTTCGAGCAGTGCAAAGAAAAAGAACATGGCCGCAGCGTGGTTGAACCAGTCTGCTTGTTCGGTGGGAAGATTGCCCGCCGCTTTAAGGCTGAGCCGGTAATGGGCGATCGCATCTTGAGTTTTGCCGGTGAGAAAGGCGGTCACGCCCATCAAGGCCCAATACCACGTCTTGTCTTCTTCTAACTCGCTAGCTTCAATATCTGCTAGCACTTCGCGGGCTTCGTCAACATAGCCTCGCAGCCAGAGCTGTTCAGCATAAAGCAGCTCAAAATCTGTACCAGCCTCTGCTTCACCAATCTCTGCTTCTTCGCAGATTTCTTCTAGCAGCTCAAAGGCTTCTTCTGCGGGTACGCATTGAACCACCGAGTCTTCTAAAATTGCGCTTAGGCCCATGTACAAAAAGGCGTCAGATAGTCCACCCATCCAATCTGCGTCGAAGGGATGGGTCAACATATGGCGCAGCACGTCGAAAAAGCTGAAGTTTAAATTCCAGTGGACGTTGCCGACTTCTTCAAACAGGCGATTTATTTCGGGAGAATCCTGCCGGTAAATGGCGATACGGAGCGATCGCATAAACTCGGACGGCTGACGAAAATTGCGGCGATCGCTGCGATAAAACAACGACACCGGAAACTGACTTTCAATCGCCTGAGCAATCGGCTCAAACGAATCGTTCAAAACCGCCTCGCGGATGACAATTTCTCTGATTTCAGCGGCGCAGGTGGGGCCTTCTGTGCGCTGCTGGGTTAATACCTTTTGCTTAATGAGCCGACTGACGACATCGCTGAACTGCTTGGCGCTATAGAACTCTTCGGGGCGATTGGGCTCTAGCTGCTGAAGCATTGCCTCCGTCCAGCAGAGACGGGCCTGCTCGCGGCTAGTGGGTGCAAACAGCAAGGCAAAAACCTGCACTACCGATTTTTGCGTAGCGGTTAGCTGGTTATAAGCTTGCCGTAGACTCTGATTTTGAGCGCGCATGGTAGAAGCGTGAGGGGCCTACGTAGCATTATGCCTGAACTCGGATCACCCGTGCGCCAACGCTATAGAATAGAGAGAGTTCTTTTTTTACCCAGCCAGATCTATGGGCTTCTTCCGTCAATACATCGCGCCCTTATTTATATTTTTGATTTTTGCGATCGCCCTGCTTGCCGTTAGCGTCCGCATCTTTCTCCCTAGCGATATGATGGCTCCTGCGCCTATCGAAGAACCTATTTCGGCGCTGCACGCTCACGAGCTAGCTAGCGTTTATGTGCCTACTTTTTTCCAGTGACGGCGGTCTTTTTAATTGAAAACTATCAGCTTGAGGCGGGTTCTGCATTAGACAGGGCGCGCCTCGTTAAGTTTATGCACAAAGCCTATCAGGAGATGGGCGGCAGCCAGACGGCTCATCTTGCTAGCACCGTGCAGCGACATTTTTCCAGCGAGTCGCATCTTTGGTGGCTGATAGACTCGCGAGCGGCTTTACCTGCCGGACTGCCCGGAACCACGCGGCGAGAACCCGTTGGCTGTCTGTGGTTAGGCGAAGGTATCGATCAGCGCAGCGGCATCAGGCAAGCCTATGTTTTTTTGCTATATGTTGCCGTAGAGCATCGTAGACAGGGACTGGGTAAGGCGTTGATGACTTACGCGCAGCAGTGGGCGACGCAGATGGGCTATGCGCAAATTGGGCTGCAGGTGTTTGAAGACAACGCAGCGGCGCTTAGCCTTTACGAGCAGATGGGCTATGAGCCGCAGGCAAGATGGCTGTCTTTGGAGCTTTAGTAAGGGCTTTAGTTAGCGCTTTATTTGAAGCCTTAGTAAACGGGGCAATGTTTAGCGCAAAGGCCACCACGAAACTTTGTCTCGAGTCGCGCCGTAAACGGCTTTGAGTCCTTCTGCGTCGCAAACTCTGACTAAATCGCTGGCGGTTTCAGACTTGGCGCTTGCCTTGAGTAAGTTGACTTTTATCATGCCCTTTAGCACTTGTTCTACCGTGCGATGGTTGAGCTGGCAGGCCCTGGCAATGATATCGACGGGCAGATCAAAGCAGAAGATATCGCTGCCTGTTTTGCTATCGGTTTGCTGAGGTTGGTTGCCGAGCGATCGCTCTTGGTAAATGAGCGCTCGCAGCAGTGCTGCTACTGCTTGAGGTGGGTAAGTGCTGCAGTTGAGCAAATGATACTGAAACTTCTCTTTGAGTTCGAGCAGCAGGTGATAGCGATCGCGAAAATCCGAATTATCTTTGTAGATTGCTCGAACTGCCTGCCGAGGAATCTTCACCGCATCCGTTGTCTTATAAGCCTCGACCAAACTCGGAAACCCACGCGCCACGCGCATCTCTTCCAAATCAAGATCGAGAATGCCAAAGCAGCTACCTGGATAGGTAAGGGCGATCGCCCGATCCAAAGGCGCACTGCGAACCATGACCGGCCCGCCGCTAACGAGTGCGTACAAATAGTCCGTCGGCTCATCGGGCAAATAGGCGGTATAAATGGGTCGGCCAGAGTACAGCTTTTCTAGCGGACAGTCCGCTGCCGACAGATAGTTGCTTAGCTCGGTAGCCGCCATCCCTCTAAATAGAAAATTGTTCTCAGTTAGCTCTGCTATCCAGCATGGCTCAGCAGATTCTGGAACTGGTTTAGTCATCCTTTGGCTTTGCTACGAAGCTTACCTGCCTATTTTGTCATGATGCCAACTCAACTTCAGATAATTCAAAAATTAAATTGAAAACATCTGCGATTCATTTTGACTTATTTGCTATAAAATTCTGAGAAGCTTGAATTACTCATTCCCAATTTTCAGGATAGCGATATGTCCGTAAGGTCTTTGTTTCTCTGGCGTTCTACAAAGCAGCAGCGTTTAATATTTGGATCGCTGTTGGGTTTGGCGCTAGCGATTGGCGTTGCGATCGCGCTTCAATCTGAGGAAAGTGCGATCGCGAGCGCTTTATCCTGGCAGGCATGGCTGGCGATCGCCGTTACCGTTGCCGCTTTTCTCGGCAACGCCTTCACCACGCTCCCCGCAGATATTGTCTTTTTAGGCGCAGCGGCCATCCTTTTTCTCAGCGGCGTGCTAGACGAAGAAGCAGCCCTCTCAGGCTTTAGCAACTCCGGCATGATCACCGTCGGCGTTCTTTACATCGTCGTTGCCGGACTCCAGCAAACCGGCGCACTGCAGTGGGTTTCTCAGCAGGTTTTAGGCATGCCCAAAACGCAGAGCCGAGCCTTGGTTCGCCTCATGCTGCCGGTGATGGGCGCTAGCGCTTTCCTCAACAACACGCCCGTTGTCGCTATGTTCATTCCCGTTGTCAACGACTGGTGCCGCAAGCTGCGCTTTAGTCCTTCTAAGCTGATGATTCCGCTGAGCTATGCCGCTATCTTTGGCGGGTTGTTCTCTCTTATTGGCACCAGCACAAACCTAGTTGTGAACGGCTTACTGGTTGACGCCGAGGGCCAGGGCCTAAAATTCTTCGATATTGCGGGCGTCGGATTGCCTTGCGGTATTGCTGGATTTCTGTTCTTGTTCTTCACTCAAAAGTGGCTATTGCCCGATCGCCAGGCCGCTATTAGTGGCACCGACGAGCTGCGTCAGTATACGGTAGATATGGCTATTGATTTGGAGAGTCCGTTAGTCGGTAAAACCGTAGAGCAAGCGGGACTGCGGCACCTGCCCAATTTGTACTTAGCCGCGATCAATCGCGATACGCAAACTATCTCAGCCGTCGGCCCTCAGACTCAGCTGCAAGGCAACGATCATCTGCGGTTCGTGGGCGTGGTCGATTCTATCTTAGACTTGCAGCGCATTAAAGGATTGCGGCCTGCTACGGATGAAGTTTTTAAGCTAGAAGGGGCACGTAAAGAACGCGGCTTGATCGAAGCGGTTGTTTCAAACACCTGTCCGATTGTGGGACAAACGATTAGAGAAAGTCGATTTCGGACTTTGTACAATGCGGTGGTGGTCGCCGCCGCTCGAAACGGCTCTCGCCTAACCGGAAAAATTGGTGATATTCGGCTTCAACCCGGCGATACGCTGCTGCTTGAAGCTTCCTCCGATTTTATTAACAAGCGACGAATTTCTCGCGACTTTTATTTGGTGAGCAGCCTGCCAAATTCTGAGCCGATTCGTCACGAGCGATCGCCGATTGCATTCATTCTCACCATTATCATGGTTACTCTCGCCGCATTTGGCTGGCTGACGATGCTTCAAGCTGCTGTGCTCGCCGCTGTTGGCATGATTCTTTTCGGCTGCTGCTCGCCTAACCAAGCGATTAGAAGCATCGACTGGTCTGTATTGCTGGTGATTGCAGCGGCGCTAGCGCTTGGTCAGGCGTTAGATTCTACCGGGGCCGCAGAGGCGATCGCCACTCGAGTCGTCGCACTTGCCGGTAATAATCCGCTGTGGGTGCTGGCCGCTATCTATACCGTCACGACTGTACTTACCGAAATTATTACCAACAACGCTGCCGCTGCTTTGGTCTTCCCGATTGCCCTCTCGCTGGCTAATCAGCTAGGCGTCAGCTCGCTGCCTTTTGTGATTGCAATTATGGTGGCAGCCTCTGCTAGCTTCGCGACGCCCATCGGTTACCAAACTAACCTGATGGTTTGCGGGCCGGGCGGCTACAAGTTCTCGGACTTTGCCCGGATTGGGATTCCGCTGAACATTCTGTACGGGGTGATGACGATTGCGATCGCGCCTCTGCTATATCCGTTTACCAACTAGCGATAGTTGTTGAACTGCAGCGCCATTGGCCAGTCTTCACTTTTAATGAGGGCGATCGCCTCCTGCAAATCGTCCTTGTCTTTGGCCGAAATCCGCACCGAATCGCCCTGAATCGACGACTGCACCTTCTTCAAGTTGTCTTTAATCAGCTTAGAGATCTTTTTAGCATCTTCTTTGTCGATGCCCTTTTTCAGCTTCACTTCCTGACGTATCCGGCTACCGCTCGCCGCATCAATCTCGCCAAAGTCAAAAATCTTCATCGACAAATTGCGCTTAGCAGCTTTAGTCTGCATCAGCACATGCACTGCTCGCAGCGTCATATCGCTATCGGTTTCGATGTTAATGCTGTCTTCTTTTAAATCTATCTCTGTTTTGGTGTCTTTCAGGTCGTAGCGACTCTTCACCTCGCGGCGAGCCTGATCGAGCGCATTCACCAGTTCTTGGCGGTCAAAATCGCTCACGACATCGAAGGAGTATGTAGAAGCCATATATTACAGGGCCATTCTAAACGGCCAGTATTCGCCAAACGGTTCTGATGATAGCGAGATCTCGTCTAAATCGCTATCGACTGTATCTATTCATTAACCTATCCCACCGCTGCTTTACAGCTATTGAAGAATAGAGAAAAAATGCTGCTCATGCTGATGGCCCAAGAGAGCGATCGCAAAATTGGCACGTTCAAAATATAGAACAAAGAATAAGTGACTCTGCTAATTAAATACATCACCGCAGAAGTCAACACCAGCTCGGCGGGCAGTCCTACGAAAAAAGCCATCAGCGCCGCAGGGGCATACAGCGAAAACGACTCAAAAGAGTTTTGGTGCGCCCAAGTTGCTCGCTGGGCATAGTCTGGCAGCTTATCGAACAAAGCGCGAGGTGCGCTCATATCGTAGCCGGCCTGAAATCGACCCAAACCAACGGCTAGGTAGGGAAGGTAGATGAGGACAGCGGCGATCGCCACGCTAGAGAGCAGCACATTGGCCGTAGAAACATACGGCAGCGCATAGATAGATTCAAAGATTTCAGTCAAGGATTTAGGCAGTCGAAACGACTAGTCAAAGTAGAATAGCGTTACGATCTTACGCTGATCTTCCGCATCCTGACAGGTTTGTAGAAGCGTTTTACTATCGTGAAAGGCAAAGCAGATTAGCTGCTGGCAGCGAGAAATGATCTCTGCGTTGCACATTGCACTGGCATCCGCTAGTGGCAGCGTATCGTTTTGCGAGCTTTCTACCAGATTCGTCACTTCTTCTAGCTGCTCTCGGCTTTCTCTCGGCTGACGGTCTAAGCTCTGTGGCAAAATCACCGTCAGTAGATTCGGATCGGCCTTCATCGCGCCTCGAATCGCCGCCGAGTTTGTACCCGCCGCCCCCGAGGTAATCACCCGGTTGCCACCCAATACTAGTGCGTAGCTCATTAGCTCAATTAGCCGCTGATGCGTAATCGGAACATGGCGCGATCCTAAAATCGCAATGCGCTTTGAGCCAGACTGCTGGATCGTTGCCAGCTCTTGCAAAAAGTCGTCTACCTTAACGGCATCAAACGGATTTTCGACGGACTGACTCAACGGCTACCTTGGGGGGTTAAAGGATACAAAGTAAGTGCAATTCTACCAAACCCTTGAAAATTCTCACAGAATTATTACAGTCGAATGCGCGTTCGAGCGGTAAAGGCTGCCTGTTCGTATCCTAGCGTCGGCGAGTAGGCAAATAGCTGGTAGAAGATAGCGACCGCCGCGCTTGATCGCGCTAGGCGGGAACGGCTGGGCTGATGCCGAGGCTATCCATAAGCCTTGCGGTGTCGAAGTGCTGAGCCATCAGATGGCCGATACACTCTACCTTAATGGGTTCGTGGAGTCGCACTTGGTCGAAGGCTTTCTCGATGATTTCGACCGTTGTTAGCGTGTCTAAATCTACGGATAGGATCGGGACTTCTAAATCGCGCGCGCGATCGAGCAGGTCGCTGCGCGGTGAAAGCCGACCGGTGAGTACTAGGCACTGAGTAGAGCTTTCTAGAGCGGCCATTTGAATGTCGAAGCGATCGCCCCCCGTCACGACCACCATATTGTGCGCCTGGTTGAAGTAGCGCAGCGCCGAGTTCGCATTCATTGCTCCAATAGAAATTTCTTCCACCATCATCTGGTCTATGCGCTCGGGTTTGTTTAGCACGTCAGCGTTGAGATGATGCACTAATGCCTCTACGCTGACGCTGCGCATGATGGGCGTTCTAGGTAAGATGCCGAAAACGCGAATGCTGTGGCGCTCTAGACAGTCGCGAACTTCGTTTTGGGCCGTTTCTAGCAGGTCTTCGGGGACATCGTTAATCACGACGCCGAGCAAGCGATCGCCCAATTTTTCGTGAGCCGCTAGCAGCTTGTCTACAATGAGCGCCGAATGGTAGCGAGCAACTAGAACCACTGCCGCATCGCTAGCGGCTGCTATATCGGGCAAAGAAAGTCCAAATAGCGACCCTTCTTCGAGGTTCCCAGGGCCTTCAATCAACAGAATATCTTCGTCCTGGCTCGCGAGTGAAGTCTCTATCTTTTGCAGATAGTCTTGCTTTTCGACTGAGAGCTGCCGCTTAATAGTCGCTTCGTCTAGCGTAAACAGAGTCGGTCGAAGACGATTGTCTTTAAGTCCTAGCGTCTGACCGATGAAGCGGACATCTTCATCAACGCCGTCATCGGTTTCACTAGGGCAGGTGCCAATCGGTTTGGCGTAGGCTACGTCTAGTCCTTTCTCTCGCAGCTGTAAGGCTAGTCCCAAAACAGTGGCAGACTTGCCGCTAAAGGCTTCTATCGATCCGATAAGTAGATGTTTGGAAGCGCGAGCAGATGTTTGGCTAGATAGTTGGGGCACGCCCTCACTCCTTTCAACGATAGCGTTAGTCACTGGTATGAGCTGCCTTTTACTCAAAGCGAGCCACACTCAAATTAGTCGTTCTTAAATTAAAAGAGCCAGCCTGAGTCCCCTTTCGGATCTGGCCAGCTCTTTCTAGGTAATCATAAGTTATTTCAGAGGTTTGAAACAACGGATATGGTCATCAAATAGCGATTAAATTGTGAGTAAGCTGCGAGCGAAATTTGCCCGCTATCCGTCTATTCTGAGCAGCTTGCGGTAAAAGCTCTGGTCAAAATCTGGCTCTTTGTTCTGGTTCATTGCCACGACTACGCCGATTAAAAAGTCTACAAATTCGAACGTTGCCATCGTGATTTCGTAGGTAAGTTCGGCGTCGCCATCGAACTGCATTCGGCAGCGGGTAAGGTCGGCGGGCAGCATGGAAACGTTCCAGGTGGCTAAAAAAGGAATGCTGTCGCAGCCTTCTATTTTGCGCTCGCCTTCGATGTTGGCCTGTTTGTAAAGGCCGATGGCGTAGGGCAGAGCGTTGCGCTTTTTGCCTTGGTAGTAAGGCATGTAAACGCTAGCTTCTGGCTTGGTGGCAGGCTTAATAGATTGAAGAGACATGGCTGCGGTGGATTTTCCTTGAGTTATGCGATCGCTGATGGGGCTAAATGCCGGTAAATGTTGACTGAATAGATGACTAATAAATGTTGACATCAGGATTCCCGAATTGCCGCAGAAGCGACCCATGCCGGAAGGATGTAGCCGAGAGGAATTGAGAGGGAATATGGTTAAATTGATAAATCTTTGTTAGGGGATCTAAACAAAACAACGTATGGCAGATTTTGCTGAACCCACAGACCGTACCGATCTCGAATTTTCCGGAGAGTTGGGAGGGGGGTTTGATCCAGATGAGTTGTTCAAAGGCTATGACGGACGGCGGTTAAAGGCCGCGATCGCACTCTCTAGTCTTTGGCTGTTAACCGTTGTTTTGCATCTGGTGAGTTGGGGCCATAACTTTGTTTTGGTGGTGGCAGGGCTGATGGGAATTCACGCGCTGCGAGTGATTTTCTCTAGTCCTCTACCTGCCCCTGCTCAGCTACCGTCTGTTCGGTCAAAGAATCCCGTTTCTCCAGATTCGTACGAGCACTGGCCTTACATTTCGCTGCTAGTTGCCGCTAAAAACGAAGAAACCGTGATTGGCGATTTGGTGGAGTCGCTGCTGCACATTGACTATCCGGCTTCGCGCTACGACCTGTGGATGATTGACGATAACAGTAGCGATCGCACCGCTCAGATTTTAGATGATTTAGCTCAGCAGTATCCGGCGCTCAGCGTTGTCCACCGGGGGGCGGATGCTAAAGGCGGCAAGTCTGGCGCGTTGAACCTAGTATGGCCCCAGACTCAGGGCGACATTTTGGCCGTGTTTGACGCCGATGCGCAGGTGCCGAGTAATCTGCTGCGACAGGTTGCGCCGATGTTTGAAGAGGCTAAAACGGGAGCGGTACAGGTGCGTAAGGCGATTGAGAATGCCAGCACAAATTTTTGGACGAGGGGGCAGAAGGCAGAAATGGCGCTCGATAGCTATATGCAGGAGCGGCGAATTGCCATTGGGGGCATTGGCGAGCTGCGGGGCAACGGTCAATTTGTGCGGCGTGGCGCGATCGCGCAGTGCGGCGGCTGGAATGAAGAGACGATTACAGACGATTTGGATTTGACCATTCAGCTACATTTGCGGCAGTGGAATATTGGCCTACTATTTGCGCCTGCGGTAGGAGAAGAAGGGGTGACCAGCGCACTAGCTCTGTGGCATCAGCGCAACCGCTGGGCAGAAGGCGGCTTCCAGCGCTATTTGGACTATTGGCGGCAGCTGGTGAAAAACCGACTGGGCTGGCGGAAAAGTATCGACATGGCCAGCTACTGGATTATTCAGTACATGATGCCAGCGGTGGTAGTGCCCGATTTGGCGATCGCCCTAGTTCGCCGACAGACGCCCGTTTTTGGCCCCATTGTGATGCTCTCAGTCGGAATATCTTTTGTGGGAATGTTCAAAACGCTGCGCCGAGCTGAAAAGACTTCTGTCTGGAGCGCGGTGGTGCAAACGGTGCGCGGCAATTTGTATATGCTGCACTGGATTGTGGTGATTGCGACGATGGCAATGCGAATTTCTGTACGCCCGAAAAAGCTGACCTGGGTGAAGACCGTTCACGGCATATCGGCTGGGTAAACCGGCTGGGTGCGGCCTCTGCTATGGGCAACGATGCGGACAATAACAACCGTAAGGCCGACGGCTAAACCAATGCCTAGAAAAGCTAATGCGGGGACGGCGGCATGACGAACGGCGATCGCAATTAAGGCCCAAACGGTGACCGCTGGATACGAAGCATCTCTTTGGCGAAAAGCCACCATCGCCGAAAGGGCCGCGCAAATCGTAACCATGACCACCGTTAGCGCTGCTGGGCCAGTAGATACCGTAGACCAGTACTCCGGTAAATTAATCATCAGCACCGATGCGATGTTGACAACCGCAGCTACGGTAATCCAGCTAAAGTAAATGCTGATAGGCGCTTGTAAGAACCAGCGAACCTTGCGCGTAGGCTTGACCGAGCGCGTTTGCAAGTAAGCAAACATCAGGCAGCCGAAAATCCCGACCATCAAGGCGACGCTGATCCAGAAGTAGGATGTGAGAAAGGCGTAGACCCAGAGTATTTGCAGAACAGATGCGCCGATGACTCCCCAGGCCGCTTTTGCAATGGGTTGGCTATAGCGCTGCTGTGGCAAGGCCTGATAGATCGCAAAGACAATGAGCCCTATGTAGATCAAGCCCCAAATGTAGGGAAAGGCATAGCCAGCAGGCGTGATTAGAACATTGCCAAACGTGGTGTCGGAGACTTCGCCGATGTTTCTTCCCTCGGGTGGAAAGATCATAGACAGGATGTTAACGGTAATGGACGTGAGCACAGCCGCTACTGTGAGCCACTGCCGCCCGATATGTTTCCCTGGCGTCTGTGTACCTGGCTGGGTCGTCTGCTTTTTCATCGCTTTGTTATCGCTCTGCTGTCCTTTCTTCTACCGACCCTTTTAGGGCTTTGCGCTTAGCGTTCTCATTATGACAAAGTGCGAGTCCAAAGCCCGACTGACTTCAGATAGAAGTCAGGCATTCTCTTGAGTAGAGAGATCGGCGGTTTTTACCGAAAAGAGCTGAGTGCGATCGCCCCGTTTGAGCGTGACTTCTAACGCTTCTCCAATGCTTACTTTGTCTATTCGGCTCTGAAGCTGATCGGCTCTAGTTACAGACTTTCCAGAAATTTTGACAATGACATCCCCTCGACGCAGCCCGGCAGCGGCGGCTGGTGTATTAGGGAGTACTCGAACTACCAAAACCCCTTCGGTTTCGGGCAGCTGGATGGCGCTGTTGGGGTCTTCGTTATTGATTCTGGCCATGTCTGGGGTGAGCGTGGCAATTTGTACTCCCAAATAAGGATGGGCGATACGCTCGCCTCTCGCCAGATTCGCCTGAATCGCTTTAGCCTTGTTGATCGGGATCGCAAACCCAATGCCCATCGCGTCGGCGCGAATGGCCGTATTAATGCCGATGACCTGACCTCTCGAGTTGAGCAAAGGCCCGCCCGAGTTGCCCGGATTAATCGCGGCGTCGGTCTGGATAAAATCGATGCGTTTATCTGGGATGCCGACAGCGGCGCTAGAGCGCTTGAGCGTGCTGACGATGCCGAGGGTAACCGTATTATCTAGGCCAAGGGGGTTGCCAACTGCGATCGCCCAATCGCCTACTGACACATCGTCCGAATCGCCCAGCTGAGAAATTGGCAGCGCCTCGCCCTGCGCGTCAATATGAACCACCGCCAAATCGGTAATATCATCAACGCCCTCAACTACCCCCTCAAACGAGCGGCCATCTTTGAGCGTTACCGTGACGGTGTCAGTGCCATTAACAACGTGAGCATTGGTTAAAATGTCGCCGCCCTCGCTGATGATAAACCCAGACCCCTGTCCTTTTAATCGCTCCTCTTGTGGGATGTTTTGAAAGTTCGGCCCGCCAATTCTGCCTCGAAAGAAAGGGTCTTCGTAGAACAGATCGGGTACGTTGCGCGTAACGGTGCGCTCGGTGTCGATTCGGACTACCGCGCCGCCTACCGTACGAACGGCCTCAGCGACAAAGCTTTCTGTTGAGAGGGCGCTGACCGCTGGCGACTGTTTGAGAACCGAATTGGAAACCGAACGTTCGGTAGAATCGGGTAACTGAGCCGGTGAGTCTTGAGCGCTCGCGGGCAGCATCCATAGGCTGTTGGTAAGCAGCAGTGCGATCGCCGTAGAAGTTATCCATCGCAGGCACAGACCGAGCGGAGGCAGGTTGTGAATGATGTTCATCTTGTCTTTCTCGTAGGTGACGGGCGAGTAGCACTAATCCTAAGCACTAATCCTAAGCACTGAGCCTATGGGCGCACCTGCTGGCGCTCATCTTACTAGGGTAAGTAGTTGCTGATTATTTTGCCAGCTAATTTTAGTAATGTGGAGTGTGGATATGCCACGCACAAAGGTTCGGCTTATGCGCAATGGTTTAGGCCGTGCTGCGAAGATGACGGGTTCTATTTTGGTCGCTGCGGCCCTAGCTGGATGCAGCAGTTTGCCGAGTTCGTACGAAGCTCGTTTGGCCGATTATCTCAGTGAGACGGGCGCAAAAATGTATGGCGCTTACTGGTGCCCGCACTGCGCTGTGCAAAAAGATTACTTTGGCGGTGCCGCTAGCCAAATTCCCTATGTAGAGTGCGATCTTGAAGGGTTTAACGCGCAAGTAGAGCTGTGTGATTCGGTGGGGATAGAGGCGTATCCGACCTGGATTATTGGAGGCGATCGCTATATGGGCGCACAGTCACTGAGCGAATTAGCCGCGCTCTCTGGATTTGAGCCACCAGAGTAAAAGGTATCGTCAGTATTTTGCTAGGTGCTATCAATGCTCGGGTTCTTTAGCCACGGCATAGTCGATGAGCTGAAGCGTCTTTTGCCGGAGCGTGTCCATCCCTAGATTGTTTGCGGCGGAGATGAAGACGGCTTGCGGATACTCGTCTTTTGCTAGCTCCAAGGTGTCTGTGCCCGCTTTGTCTAGCTTGTTGAATACCAGCAAAATCGGCCCTGGTGCAATTGGCATCTGGCTGAGCAATCCCATCACCGAATGAATATGCTCTTTCCAAGCATGGTGCGAGGCATCGACGACATGGATCAGTGCGTCGGCTTCGGTAACTTCTTCGAGGGTGGCGCGAAAAGCATCCATCAGCGCAGGCGGTAGGTCTTGAATGAAGCCTACGGTGTCGGTCAGAACGAGCGATCGCACCTCATGGCTCTCGTCTTCTTGGATGCTAATTCTTCGCGTCGTCGGATCGAGCGTGGCAAAAAGCTGATCTGCCGCGTAGACTTCTGCATCTGTAAGCCGGTTGAGCAGCGTAGATTTGCCTGCGTTGGTGTAGCCAATGATGGCCACTGACGGTACGGACTGATGCTGCCGCTTCTGCCGCATTCTGGCCCGGTGCTCTTGAATGCCATCGACTTCTCTTTGCAGGCGAGTAATCCGCTTTTGAATCGCTCGCCGCTCGGTTTCTAGCTTGGTTTCACCGGGGCCTCTCGTGCCGATGCCGCCGCCGAGTCTGGACATGGCCTGTCCGCGCCCGGTGAGCCTGGGCAACTGATACTCTAGCTGAGCGAGTTCTACTTGCAGCTTACCGGCCCCAGACTGCGCCCTTTGCGCAAAGATATCTAGAATCAGTTCGGTGCGATCGACCACGCGAACGCCCACGTGGGCTTCTAGGTTTCGTACTTGAGCGGGCGAGAGATCGCGATCGCACACAACTAAGTTCGCGCCCAGCGTCTGCACTGATAGCGCCACGTCATCGACCTTGCCCGCGCCGATCACCGTTCTAGGGTGAGGCTTTGCTCGCTTTTGAGTCACCGTTTCTAGCACATCGCCGCCCGCTGTATCAACCAGTCTGGCGACTTCTTCTAGGCCGTTGTTGAAGGTATCTTCGTCCATTCGATCGGTTTGCAACCCTACGACAATCACGCGTTCGTGGTCGGTATCTACCTGCTGCGCTACAAATGCGCGGCGAAACTCTTCCTCTAGGCTTTCGGCTAGATCTAGAAAGTCTTGCTCGTCTAGCTCATTTAACGACAGTGGCTCTGAGACCGTCCACCTTTCTGCCGGGTCGGGAACGAGGTGAGCTAAATAGGCATCGCGAATATAGCCGGTTGCACCGCCGCCTTTGCGCTTAAAGCCAGTACCGGTGAGGGTGAGTAGGGCGATCGCATCCAACCTTTGAATCGCCATGGCCGTGAGCACGCTATGGCTAGGCGGCTCTATTTTAAGCTGAGTGGCCACGCAGCGAATGCCGCACAGCCTTTCGGCGCCATAGCGAGGCAGCTCTAGCACCGGGATCTGCGTTTGGTGCGGACTGCCAACGCCAACTCGAATGACGTGGCCGCGCCGGTCGATGTAGGCGCAGACGGCCTGATTAATGTCCGTGCTGATCGAGGCTAGCCGCTGGGCGAACTCTGGAGTGCTTACCCGGTCTATGGGCAGTCGCTGGTGGTACACGCGCTGGAGTTCTTTTAGCTGGCTAGATTTGAGTCCTTTTAGCTCACCGTAGATCTTTTCTATGAGAAGGCATCTCCTTTTCGGGCGGTCTGGCCTTTATTCTATGGAATGGGTTTGATTTGATGAGCGATCGCGCCTAAAGCCTCACAATTTTTCATGCTTGGCCGAACGGCCCTGTAATACTCTAGTCAAGGCCGTTTAAGCGAACGCTTAGATCCGTGCGTTGGGTGGAGTGGGCGATCGCTTGTTCTAAAGTAGTACTAAAGTATTATTATATCTGTAAGCAAGCAGTTGGCTAGTGTCTGAACCAAGGCAGATTGAACTAAGGCCGATTATTTAGTTGGCAAATTATTCAAGCAAACTCTTTTTCAGCCTTAGGCTTTACAAAATTATCTCTACAGATGGGCGGCAAAATTTGGAGTGCCGTGAGAATAATTGCTCTACAACTGTAGAACTACGGTTGCGTGGTTTTTCTATTTGCTCTAGCCACCGCGAGTTCAAGGCGCTATCATGGTGCCTTAATTTCTACGCTCAACGACCTATCTCAATGTTGTTACTCCCATAAATAGCTATGGCTACAGAATTTAAAACAGACGACTTCGGTGCGGAAGGCGACGCTTACACAGGCGAGACGGTCGCACAGGTGAAGATTAAGACAGAAGAAACCGCCGGTGCTACAGAAGATGCGACGGCAGAAACTGTTGCTCAAGTTAAAAGAGTGACTGCGCAAGTGGTGGATAAATTAGGCGACTTGGATAAGTACTTCGGCGAGTTTTTCGTTGAGTACAAGCGTCCACTCATTGCGCTAGGTCTATTCTTTGGCCTGTTTTTGTCCATCAAAATGACGCTAGCCATTCTAGATGCGATCAATGACGTGCCCGTTTTAGCACCTTCTTTAGAGCTGATTGGTTTGCTCTACAGCGGCTGGTTCATCTACCGCTACTTGCTCAAAGCGTCTAACCGCAGCGAGCTAGCTAGCGAAATGAATGCGCTTAAAGATCAGGTTTTGGGACGCGCGTCTCAGCTTTAGGCTGCTGTTCGCGCATCGTTTTTGCGCGTAGTCTTGGCAACGGTATTCCGGCATTTATATTCCGGACCATCGGTGCTGGAACTGACGCCTGAAAGACTCGTTACAACGCTTGGTTGTAAGCATTAAAAACGCCGTTATTCTCTTCTTGGGATAACGGCGTTTTTGGGTTTGTAGTATTAGCACTAACTGGAAGGGCAATCCGAACCTTGCCTTTTCACCCACTCAACTATTCGCCTCTTATACTGAAGAAACAGCTTATGGATAAAGCCAGGTGGGCTAAGCGAGATAGCTCTGGGCTGTATTTTTTTGAGGTAAGTTAAGCATGGCAGTAGAACTCGATCAGCAAGTGATGCAAGCGGTAGAGACTCTTGATTACCGCGTGACCGTTGGCGATGTTGCCGCTAAGGCGGGCCTGAATGTAGAGGTTGCTCAGCAGGGACTGCTGGCGCTCGCTTCCGAGACGCAAGGCCATATGCAAGTTTCAGACTCGGGCGAGATTGCCTACGAATTTCCGCGCAATTTTCGGGGCGTGCTACGCAATAAGTACTGGCAGCTCAGGTTTAAGGCGGCGCTCTCCAAAATTTGGAACGTTCTTTTCTACATCATCCGCATCTCGTTTGGCATTGTGCTGATGGCCTCTATTGCGGTTGTCTTTATTGCTATTTTTGCACTGACGATTGCGGCTCAAAGTCAAGGCGGCAATAGCCGAGACAATCGCGGCGGCGGTGGCTTTTACATCTCCCCCTTTAACTTTTTCTACCTGTTCAACTTTAACTACGGTAGAGGCAGACGGCGCTACCCTAATCGCGCCGCTGGTAGATCCGTTGGGCGATCGCGCGATGGGGGCGATCGCCTCAACTTCCTCGAAGCGATATTCTCTTTTCTGTTTGGCGATGGCGATCCGAATGCCGATTTGGAAGATCGGCGCTGGCGAACGATAGGCAACATCATTCGCAATAACGGCGGGGCGATCGTCGCAGAGCAAGTCGTGCCTTATTTGGACGATTTAGGCTCAGGTTGGGACAAAGAATTTGAAGACTATATGCTGCCTGTGCTCACGCGCTTTAACGGGCAGCCGGAAGTGAGTCCAACTGGCGAGATGGTGTACTACTTTCCGGAGCTTCAGGTGTCAGCGGCAGAGCGCGGTCGTCAGTCGGTAAGCACCTACTTAAAAGAGACTAAGCGCAAGTTCACGCAGGCGTCTTCCGATCAGGTGCTGATGTCAATTGGTTTGGGTGCGCTGCTGATTGTTGGCTCATTGGTGCTGCGGAATATGGCGGAAGGCCTTGTACTAGCGGGCTTTTTGGGGCTTGTGCAGTCTTTGCTTTGGTTGTTTTTGGGCTACGGAATTGCCTTTTTAGCGGTGCCGCTGGTGCGCTATTACTGGGTGCAGTGGCGCAATCGCAAAATTGAGCGGCGCAATGGCGATCGCGCAGAGCGGGCAGAAGCGGTGAACCGACTGGGCGCATCTTTAAAAGAAAAGCTGGCGTTTGCGCAGCAGTTTGCTAGCCAGAAAGTGCTGCGAGTAGATGATGCGGTATACAGCACTGAGTCTGGGTTGCTAGAGCAAGAAGTCGATAAAGCCGATCAGCTAGAGGCAGAGTTCCGCCGTCGGCTGAATGAGATGTAGGCGATCGCTTGCGAAGACTATCGCCAGAAGACTATCGCTAAGCATAAACACATCACCAGATCTATCAAAAGAACCCAGAAGCCGCCATTTATAACGGGTGCTCCTGGGTTTTAAGATCTGTATTGCGAAATCTGTATTGCGAAATCTGTATTGCGATCGCGGTTTAGTTTTCTAGCTGGGCGATCGCCGTACTCTGATAGTAATGCTGCAAAATCTGGTCAAAGCTCCAGCCTTGCTCGGCTAACGTTCTCGCACCCCATTGGCTCATTCCCACGCCATGACCGAAGCCAGAACCCGTGACGGTAACCCTATCTGCATTTTTATCTAAGGCGATTGTAAAGCGAGTGCTGCGTAAATCTAAGGCAGAGCGAACGTCGCGCCCTCGTAGAACCTGAGATCCGCGATCGCCCGCAATGGTGATAGAGGCCACTCGACCCAGTTTTGTCAGCGTTGGCGATCCAATGCTAGTTACTTGCCCAACGTCTCCAATCTTGCTGCTAAATTCACTGACGCTAAACGTCTTCTGCCAGCTAAAGACCGGCGAGGTTTGGTCGTAGTCTTCTACGCCGCGCAGGTAGGGCACATCGCTGCTCCAAACGTCGCCTGCGTTTTCAGTAAAGCCACCCGAAGAAGAGTGGAAAATGGCCTCAATTACCTGACCGTTGTAAGTGACTACCTTATTCTCGGTGGAATCAACCGCCGCAATGGTACTAGGGGCCTCTTGCAAAAGCCCTTTGTAAACCTGATGAGCGGTGGTGGCATCCACGTCAAAAAGCGGATTGCGAGTACGCGCCTGCTTGTACAACGCATAGGAGCGAGCCGCCACCGCCTGAGACTGCAAGGCCGCTTGAGGCCAACTCACCGGCATTTCGCTACCGACTACGCTGTACAAATAGTCTTCTAAATCTACGTAGTTAACGGCGGTTAGCTTGCCGCTATCTAGCGTTACCAGTACGCGCCCGCGATACCATTTGTCGCCAATCCAGACAAAGCCATTTTCGGAAGGCTCCAGCCAAAAGGCGTTAGATTCTGCCAAAGTGCTGCCGCCGTTGGTCAAATCCACTCCGGTTGCATCGGCTTCAATGGTGATGCCCTGAAGCTCAGGTAGCTGATAGAGCGCCTGTCCGCTGCCGTCTTTGATGATGCCTGTGGTGGAAGCACCCACGCTAATCGCCTGATCGCCCTGGCTAATGGCCACACGCATTTCTACGGCTGCTTGCGCGGGCAGCATCAAAACCAGCCATACCAACAATCCACCGCACCAGGCCAGTCCTCGCTTGAGCTTAAGCAGCGGCGTCTGGTTGAAAGTTTCTGGCTGAGCCGTGCTCAGGCGAAAGAGCCAATTTTTAGCGAAAGCATTGTGCGAGTTCATAGCGGCAGTGCAGATGGTGTGAGTGACGGGCTGTATCAACTTGGATTGAATTATTTTTCCAGCGTTCCCCAACCATCCCGGAAATTTGAATCATTCCAAATATGCGCAGTGGCAGTTTCCGAGTTGACCACTAAACTTTTCCCTTATTTGCCGTTTATATTTGCCCTTTAAAGAATGCCAGCTACTTTATACAAATCTTCTAGCCGCGCCAAAATCTTTTGACCGTACAGCGGATCGGCTGACCACAGCCCAGATAGCTGCCCGACAAAAGGAGCGACGCCCCGTTTTACAAAGTCAAAGCGCGGATCGACTTTAGGCCGTACCAAGGGCTCCGTGCTGGCGTAGGCTTTAAGGTGCTGAATCTGGGCGCGAACCCCTAGCTGGGCGCTGTCGAACCGGGCCAGATTTCCCGATCCGTTGGCTAGGTTGGCAAAATTGTTTTGCTCGGGGCGCAGCGGCCCTAAAAAGCGCAAAAAATCTGTCTCTACGCACATTTGGCAAAAGGCAATATCGTAATCGACGCCTTCAACGGTGGCCTCTTCGCGGTAGAGCGCCGGTAGGTTGGGAAACAGCTCAAGTGCGCTCTCGTTTTCTGTACGCAAAAATAGCGTGAGATGGAACTCCGTAGTGCTGCCATGACTCATGATCAGGTCGATGGTGCCAGGGCAGATGTTGAGCGCCGCCGCCGTAGTTAGCTTTAGCGTTCGCGTGGCGGCATCCCAGCCTACTGAAACTTTAAAGGGTTTGAGGTCTACGGCCTTAACGTAGACCACGCCGCGATAGCGCACTTTGCTAATTTCTTGGCCCGTGATCGCAACGCCTAACCGGTCGGCCAAATCAATCGGCATGTAGGCGTTGCCTTTGATGATGATCCCTTGCTCTGCGTAAGGCTCGCCGCCGTTGATGGAGATGTTGATGCGAGGATAGTCCTCGGGATCTGGCACGGTAGGGCTAGGCTTCGGTGGCTGAGAGGGCTTGGTTCCCGAGACAATGTTACTCCAGGCCGCTAGCCCATCGGCTAGGCCAAGGGCAAAGTTGCGGCGGCGCTGAGTGAGGAGCGCGAAGTCGTTGGCGTTGGTGAGGTAGGCAATTTCGGCTAGCAGCGCGGGGGGCAGGGTCTGCCGTACGAACTTGAGCCGACCGGTGCCTGCGGAGGTGTCTGGGCGAACGCCTCTACTCGGAAGCGTCGGCACTTGCTTAATTAAAGAAAGCAGAATGAGTTCTGCCTGGTCGCGGCGCTCTCTGTTGTTGGCGATGTAGTAGACGGTGGCCCCTCGGGTGGCCTGGTTGCTAAATTCTTCGGCGTGAATTTCGATGGCAACTGAGCCGGATTTAGCCCGCGCGTTGATCCAGTCGATGCTTTGGTTAGAGCTAAGGTCGTCTGGAACAGAGAGGACTTCATAGCCGCGCGATCGCAATTCTGGCAGTATCAAATCTCTGAGCGCAATCATTTCCTGCGCTTCGGTCGTCCCAGCAATCTTTGTGCCCACATCGCGCACGCCATTTTCTAGGCCGCCATGACCGGCTGAGATGAAAATCTGTGACATGAATGGCTCTCTTAAGACAATCCCAATAAATCGACGCGATTAGCAGGCGCTCTTGACGGGCGCTTTTATTGTCGTCAGGATACCGCATCGCTTGCCAAGCAGACGAGCAATCTCTTGAGGATAAGGATTCGAAATTACGACTCGGATGAGCCCGATTCGCCTAGTGCGTCTGCCTGCGTGCCGGTCGCTTTCTTGATCAAAATCTGTATGCCAAGTGCGGCTAAGCCAAGCGCTGCAATGCCAAATACGCCGGCTCCTAAAGCCACCATGCCGGTTACTAGGGTTCGCACCGCTGCCGAAATATTCACAACTGCCGGGTTGTCCGAAGTCACGGGCTTATTGGCAAAGCTGGTTGCGATTGAGAGCGTCAGCCGGTAGGCCAATAGGGAGAACGTGCCTGCGGTGAGTGCGCCTGTAAAGCAGCGCAGAGGTGTGGCTGGCAGCTTTTTTTCTATAGAAGATGAGCTGCTGCTAGATGGACTGCTGCTAGATGGACTGCTGCTAGATGGACTGCTAGATAGATTGTTGGAATCGGTAGGCTTTTCCATGGGGCGATCGCTTCGTTACAACGCTAGACAACTCAATGTTAAGGCCGGGTCTTTTCTGTAGTTTAATCCTACCGGGCATATGCTTAATCTCGATCGAGTAATCATTTACGGTTGTTTACGGGCTGGTCAATTCACTTCTAGAATGAGAAGCCATTCTTTTAGATTAGGACGATCTTGCCAGTGGCCCAAAGAGCGCGCAAAAGATTTGGCCAACATTGGCTCCAGAGCGATCAGGTGCTTAACCAGATTGTGACGGCAGCAGAGATTGTAGAGGGCGATCGCATTTTAGAAATTGGCCCCGGTCAGGGCGTCCTTACGCAGCGGCTGCTCAACTCAGTGGCGAATGTTCTCTCCGTCGAGATCGACCGAGATCTGTGCCTACAGCTTAGCGAACAGTTTATTGCCTACATGGCCTCGGGGCAGTTTCGCCTGATCGAATCGGATTTTCTGAAGCTGAACTTTGAGCAGGCCCTGATTGACTTTGAGCAGCCGCGTCCTAATAAGGTGGTGGCGAACATTCCTTACTACATCACCGCGCCTATTCTAGAGAAGCTGCTGGGGACGCTGCGCCAGCCAAATCCGCAGCCCTTCGACAATATTGTGCTGCTAGTACAAAAAGAAATTAGCGATCGCCTCTGCGCTGAACCGGGCACTAGAGCCAACGGCGCACTCACTATTCGCGCTCAGTATTTGGCCGAGTGCAGCGAAATTTGTCCGGTGCCGCCTAGCGCCTTTAAGCCACCGCCAAAGGTAGACTCTGCCGTCATCCGTATTCGCCCGCGTCCTTTTCCCACCCCAGCTAAAGATCCGGTTAGATTGGGCCAGCTGGTCAAGCTAGGCTTTTCTCAAAAACGTAAAATGCTCCGTAATAATCTACAGAGCATTATCGAACGCGATACGCTTGGCTCAATTTTAGAGGGTCTTTCAATTAATCCTCAAATTAGAGCAGAAGGGCTAGGCGTCGCTCAGTGGGTGGCGCTAAGCGACGCTGTTGATGAAAAAATAGGGGCGATCGCGCCCAGTCAACCCACGACCTGATTCATACCTAATTCATATAGTTCTGCTGTACAAGCGGCTGCTCAATTCCGCCTTTTCCTAATTCACCCGTTCTGCTTATGCTCACGATTCTCGCGAACGCCAAAATCAATCTCTATCTCGAAGTTGTGGGCAATCGCCCCGACGGATTTCACGAGCTAGTGATGGTGATGCAAAGCGTTGCATTGTGCGATCGCATCACGCTAAAGCCACTTAACACACCGAATACCCGCATTGAATGCAACCATCCGCAGGTGCCAACAGATTCTTCGAATCTGGCTTACAAGGCCGTGACGCTGGTGCAAAAAACCTTTCCAAATAGAACCAACCAGTTTGGCGGGGTAGAAATTGATATTGATAAGAAAATTCCAGTTGGCGCGGGATTAGCGGGCGGTTCGTCGAATGCCGCCGCGACTCTGCTAGGGCTAAATATGCTGTGGGACCTAGGGCTAACTCGCATAGAGCTGCAAGAGTTAGGCGCACAGCTCGGCTCGGATATTCCCTTTTGCTTTGTAGGAGGATGTGCGATCGCCACCGGTAGAGGTGAAGAAGTTGCCTCTATTTCTAATACGCCCAAGCTCACCGCAGTTTTAGCCAAATACAGCAGCCTATCCGTCTCTACGCCTTGGGCCTACAAAGCCTACCGCCAGCAGTTTGAGCACACCTATCAGCCAATAGACGCGCGCCCCACGCTAGAAGATCGTCAGGCTCGCATTCGCTCTAGCACCATGGTAAAAGCGCTGCGCGATCTCAATCCGCCGACGATTGGCAACCACTTGCACAATGACTTAGAGAAGGTCGTCTTGCCCGCTCATCCAAAAGTGTCGCAGCTAAAGGAAACCATGGCAGCAGCAGCAGCGCTACAGGGCGGCTTAGGTACGATGATGTCCGGTTCTGGCCCGACTGTTTTCACGCTGTGCGAAATGCCTGAGCAAGCAGAAGCGATCGCGCAGACCATTCGCCAGCAAATTAGTGATCCAGATCTTCAGCTATTTGTCGCGCCCTTCACCGCGTACGGCCTGCGAAAGCAAGACTAGTACGCACTTGCTAAAGACGGGCTAAAGACTGCATAGCGGATAAGCAGCCATGCAGTTTGCTACACTAAGTAGTCTCTATTTATTTTTGAACCCTATGAAGCGACTCCCCTTTGATAGCCAGCAAGTGATGCGCCGCACTGAAGATTTGATCAGCGCTGCCTCCAATCGCTACCGCATTACAGTGCAAGTAGCCAACCGTGCTCAGCGGCGTCGTTTTGAAGAATTCGATAATTTGGACGAGTCTAAAATGAAGCCCGTGCTGCGGGCAATCGTTGAGATGTCTGACGAACTCACGCAGCCCGAAATTATCGGAGAGTAAGAGCAGCTTAAAAAAGTTACTCGAGAAAAAAGCATCCACTGTTCCCAAGCAATTCTCTATGAAGCATTCCTCAAGCCGAAATCGTTGGTTAGGGCGGCTCCAGAAAGGGCTTTTGGGAGCCGTGGTTTTTATTTTGATAGGCATGGGGAGCGTTGACTGGCAGCGTTCCCCTTTTGTGTTGACTAGCTCACCCTCGGCCCAGGCTCAGCCCGCTCAACTGCGCCGAATCGATCCAAGTGCGATCGCCGCTCGCATCTACGAGCAAATGCCAGCACTCCCCTTAGAAAATCAATACATCAGTAGTAAAACCGGACAGGTAGCAGCAGACAACACTCTAGTCTCTAGAATGATTCGCTATCACCTCTACAGCAAAGAGCGCCCTACGAACTTTCGGTTCGACTGGAAACTCACATTAGCGGACTATCTAGGCGCGTTCGACCGGATATCTGCGGACAACTACGCTGACTACGGCCTCAGAGAAAATCCAATAGAGGCTGATGTCGCGGTCATCCGAAGCCTGAGCCAGGAAGCGCGAAATCAGCTCGTAAGCGCTATCTACGTTGCTTTTACCTCGCCTGTCGAAGCTGCTTCTCCCTCTAGCGCCAGATGAACCGCCATGTTAAATCGGGCGACGGCTGGCGACTGGGCTGGAATCCGACTGCTGAGAAATTCTGTGGGTTACTTGCTGGGCAGCATTGGGCAATAGAACTGACGAAGAGCGAATTTTCCGATTTTTGCCGCTGTACTCGGCAGCTCAGCAACCTGATGCGGGACATGGCAGTAGAGCTGATGGACGAGGAAAAGTTGACCTGCGAGCAGGAAACAGCAACCGTCTGGTTAGAGGTAGAGGGGTTTCCATCTGCCTACGGCCTGCGGTTTATTTTATTAAGCGGACGCGGTTGCGAAGGCGAATGGCTTCCAGAAGCAACTTGCGAACTGGTGGAAGCTTTAGCTGAAGCGCCTTTTTGCGATTTAGGCACCGACCCTAGTTAACGACTTTAGCCGCTAATTTCGCTTGCGACATGTGAAAATTGGCTTCAAGTTGCGACTATCTATTCTTGAGGCTTTATAAATAAAACAAGGTTTGTTATTTTATCTGAGTCAGCAGGGTTTAGATTGACCTTGGAGCAAGTCATATAAATACTGGCGATAAGTCGCTAATTGCCCCGCATCATTATATTAGGGAGCTGAGTTTGCAGTGAAAGTAAAAGTGGTTAGCGACACGCTGTTCAAGCTCAGTCCCAAGCTATCGAGCCAGCTTTCTCAATCGGAGAAGGTTTTTGTCAAAAATGGAACCGAGTTCGAAGTTATTTCTTACACGGAGGCCGAAGGTAACCATACGCGCTTAGTCCTCGCGAACCAAACGCTCGGCAACAGCCAGCGTATTTGGTACGGCTACAATCCAGACATTGAAATTGAATCTTCTCCGGTTAAGCTTCTCGTCGTCAGCGATACGCTCTTCAAGCAGCGCCCGGATCTGTCTTCTCAGCTCACGGATGATGAAAAGGTTTTCGTCAAAAATAAAACTGAGTTCGACTTGCAATCTTACCTACCTGCGGGGGGTAACCACGTCAAGGTAGCGTTGGCCAACAAGTTTCTTGGCCCCTACAATCGCAACACCTGGTATGCCTATCAACCTGATGTGCAGATCTCTGGCTCTACCGTTGAGCTTAAGGTGGTTAGCGATACGCTGTTTAAGCTTAGACCTGTGCTTTCTTCCCAGCTTTCTGCTAATGAGAAAATTTTTGTCAAAAATGGCACCCGGTTCGAACTAACCGAAAGCCAGTTGGTTGAAGGCAGTCATGTTCGAGTTGTCCTAGCGAATACCGGATTAGGCGATCGCAACATTAGAGAATGGTACGCCTACGCCCCTGACATCGTTGTCGAAGGTAACCCGCCTAGCAACACGCCCCATCAGGGCAGCGGCGCCACCCCTCAGCCCGTTCCTGATCCAGAGCCACCGGTCGTTATTAAACCCACCCCCCCGGTCGTAAAACCCAAGCCAGATCCGGTTCCTAACAAGCCCACTGGCCCTTTCCGACTACCTGGGTTTAGCAGCACCTTTTACCTATCCGAGCCGATTGTCCCTAATGGCAACTTCACCTGGGCCGAAGCGACTAAAAACGGTAGCCGCATTCCGGTTAACCGCAATGTGACCTACGGCATTATTCGCATTGCTAGAGTGATGGAAGAAGTCCGCGCTCGGCTAGGCGATCGCCCCATTAGCGTCAACTCCTGGTATCGCGACCCGGCCTCCAATAGAGCTGTCGGCGGGGCGCTATACTCGCGCCACATGTCTGGAGACGCTATCGATTTTGTTGTCATTGGCCTTCATGCTTACACCGTTTACGATCAGCTCCATGGCTGGTGGGGCAGCCGAGGCGGCTTGGCCAGTTCCTCGATCTTCACTCACATCGACGCTCGCGGATACTATGCTCGTTGGAGCTATGGGTACTAAACCTAGCTGATAGCTATCTGGATTATTGAGCAGAGGCTGATCGAGTCAGTCGGCTAATAAGAGAAAGAATAAGCATGCAGTGTGATACAGATCACTGACAACGCTAGTATAAAGGAGCACCTACATATTCTCAGTGTTTAGCCATGCAAATCTCCGCCAGGGTCTGCCGAAATGGAATTGCGCTTTCTATCAGTAGCTTGATTGTCGCTGCTGTTGTTAGCTCTTCTGTCAGCCGAAAAATCTACAGCCCGTTAATCTCCTCTGCGCTGGCCTCTGAGTTATCTCCAGCGATCGCCCAAACCACTGCTAACGAACTGCTAGCCGAGGCAAATAGACAGCTCGATGAAGGCTTACAGCAGATGAAGTCGGGGCAGTATCAGGCGGCGATCGCCTCATATGAACGCGCGATCGCCGCTTCTAGAAAGATTGGCAGTCAGCAACAAGAAGCCGAGGCTCTCATGGGCATAGGCGCTGTCTATGCCCATTTGGACAACCATCCGCAGTCAATTAGTTTTTACGGGCAGGCTCTCTCTATCTATCAGGCGCTAGGTTACAGCAAAGACGCGGCTGCCGCTTTACAAAATATCGCTGACAGCTACTGGATTATGAGAAACTACCCGCAGGCGGAGTCGCACTTTCGACAAGCCCTAAGCATCTACCAGGACATCGGCGACGCTCAAAGCGAACAGTCTGTTCTCAATCTTTTGAACTCCATAGCAGGACAATAGAGAATAACTTAGGCTCACCTTAAAAACTCAGCAAGCGAAGCTCAGCAAGAGAAACTCAGCAGGGTTAATGCTTTAAGTGAGCGGTCTGCATCAGTGTGTCTTACGTCCATAGCCGGTCGATCCACAATCTTCATTACTTAGAAATCGTTATAACTGAGCGCTTTTTGTTGTCCTCTAGGTTGTCCTCTGGAGAGTCTTAAGGATAATATAAGTGCAAATCTTCCTGAGGACTGTCCAGAGGATAGAGAATGAGCGATGACAACATAGACAGAGTTCCGGTCAATCAGTTAATTACCCGATATAAGTTGGCCAGAAGCGCTGTGTATAAGCGTATGAAAGATCTGGGCATTGATCGCGAGAAAATTGGTAACAGAGCCTATGTCAGTGCCGAGCAGCTAACCGAGCTAGATTCGCTGCACGACTTTATTAAGCTAGGCGGTAACGTTGCCGAATTTATAGCGCGTAGAGGTAGCGGATCTAGACGGAGCGATCGCCCGACAGACGAAGCTGGCTCTTCTGATCTGACTATTAACACCTCAGAAATGCTGACGCTGATGAAGGTATTTGCGGAAGAACTCGCCGCCAAGATTCAGCCTGCTAATCCTCTTGGCTACTACGAATCGCTAGAGAGTGCCGCTGGGAAGGGTTGGCAGCTTAGAACCTCCGAACTTTCCGATTTGCTCAAACTCTCTGTAAAAGAAATAGATAGCTACGGCTTGACTTTCTATGAAGCGGGCTTCGCCTTTAACCGCGTTGGATTTCGTTCGGGCGGAGAAGGTGCGTGGCGGGTAACTAAGGACAATCGGCGTTGAACAGCTGCGATCGCCTATCTTTCCAGCGCCTTTACGGCTCTATCCTCAAATTAGTCCTGAGGACTATGCTCAGGATAGTACTGTGCTAAGTGGCGATGGGGTTTGCTTGAATCCAGGCTTACTTATGCTATTCTTGATAGGCAAATCCAACGCTTCGGGGCGTAGCGCAGCTTGGTAGCGCACTACTTTGGGGTAGTAGGGGTCGCAGGTTCAAATCCTGTCGCTCCGATCGGTATTGATTTGCCAATATAGGAAAAAAGCAGGTGTCTTCTTCGGAGGATGCCTGTTTCCTTTTTGAACAGAGATATGATTGCGACTATAGAAAAGAGCGGTAGAGAACGATAGGTTGAGCGGTAGAGAAGGTGCTTGCTGCAAAAGGTAGATGCTTCAAAAGAGGCGTCTATCTTTCGCTTTAGGAGAGCTACTCATTAGATACAGCCTCCTGTGGCACAATGGTTAGGCAATAAACAATAGATAGATAAACCTGTGAGTACCCCCAAGCCGCCAGCGAAAAGAGCCGTCTTTCCCTTTACTGCGGTCATCGGCCAAGAGGATATGAAGTTAGCGCTGATTCTCAACGTGATCGATCCGAAGATTGGCGGGGTGATGATTATGGGCGATCGCGGCACAGGTAAATCTACGACTATTCGTGCGCTCGCCGATCTCCTTCCCGAAATTGAGGTGGCCGAGAACGATCCTTTCAACCGTGCACCCGATAATCCTGACGTGAAGGCGGATTTGGGTGATGTAGACGTTGCTGTCGGCACTAAAAAAGTACCTATGGTAGATTTGCCTTTGGGCGCTACCGAAGACCGGGTTTGCGGCACTATCGATATTGAAAAAGCGCTGTCGGAGGGTAAAAAAGCCTTTGAGCCGGGCCTGCTGGCCAAAGCCAATCGCGGCTTGCTCTATGTCGATGAGGTCAATCTACTAGACGATCACCTGGTAGATGTTTTGTTAGACTCGGCGGCTTCTGGTTGGAATACGGTAGAGCGCGAAGGCATCTCTATTCGTCATCCAGCGGAGTTTGTGCTAATTGGCTCCGGCAATCCTGAAGAAGGCGAACTGCGCCCTCAACTGCTAGATCGCTTTGGGATGCACGCCGAAATTCGTACCGTGCGCGATCCTGAGCAGCGGGTACAAATCGTAGAGCAGCGTACCGCTTTCGACCGCAGCCCAGATGAGTTTTCAACTCAGTGCAAAACTGAACAAGATGCACTTCGAGAGCGGATTGTTGAGGCCCAAAACCGGCTGAAAGATGTGCAGCTAGAGCGTGAGTTTCGCGTCAAAATTTCTGAGGTTTGCTCTGAGCTAGATGTAGATGGTCTGCGGGGCGATATTGTGACGAACCGCGCGGCTAAAGCCCTAGCTGCGTACGAAGGCCGCACTGAGGTGACTTTAGAAGATATTCAAAAGGTGATTGCACTCTGCTTGCGTCACCGTCTGCGCAAAGATCCCCTAGAGTCAATTGACTCTGGATTAAAGGTGGAGAAGACGTTTAGCAAGGCGTTTGGGGTCGCTGAACCTAGCTCGAATGGACGTCAGCCAGCGGGCGTTCGATAGCTGAGGACAAGACCAGGATAGTCCTGCGGACAGACCTTATGACACAGCGCATTTTAGGGCTTGACCCAGGGCTGGCTATTTTGGGCTTTGGCGTCATTGAATACGACCCGGCTAAAATGCGATCGCTCAACCCAGACATTCAAGTCATCGACTACGGCATCGTGCAAACGCCTGCTCGCACCGATACGGGTAAGCGACTCTGCACCATCTACGATGATTTGCATAGCGTAATCGATGAGTACAAGCCCGATTTGGTGTCTATTGAGAAGCTGTTTTTTTATAAGATGGGCAATACCATTTTGGTGGCGCAGGCTCGGGGCGTGGTGATGCTAGTGCTGGCTCAGCGAAATTTGCCCTTTGTAGAATTTACGCCTGCTCAGATAAAACAGTCTATTACTGGGCATGGCAACGCCGATAAAGCAGACGTTCAAGATGCGATTACCCGCGAACTAAAGCTAGACAAAGTTCCTAAGCCGGACGATGCTGCCGATGGTTTAGCGGTGGCTCTGACTGCCTGGTTTCGAATGGATGCATAGGGAGGCTCAATGACATCTACATTTTCTACGCCACTGGCGCGATCGCAGGTTGAGCAGTTAATGCAGCCAGCGCTGATTCGCGTAATTGATAATCTGCGTAAGCAGTTAGATGAGTCTGACTGGAAGGGCGAATATGAGGAAACTTTAGTTTGGCCAGAAGGAACGAGCGACGAGCAAAAACAGTCCTACGCCGACCTTCAAAAACAGCTTCACGGCGTGCCTACCGAAGAGCATGATCGAGTTGCCGAACTCATGTCACAGCTCCCTCAACCGTCGCCGCTGTATACGCTAAAGCTAACGAAGGTGGAGTTTGCAGCGCAGACTTTAGATGTTTGGGCGCTCTGCTACCGGGTTTGTACGACGAACTATTCTACGGACTTGAATAGGTCTCTTGAAGCAGATACCAATTTGTTGGCCTCGTCGGGTGAGGTGGATTGGAGAAAGCTAGATGATAAGACGAAATCTTTGATAGAAGAGATTTTTTCGTCGCTGCCCGGCTAGCGTTTTCTACAGAACGCTCAGTCTCTGTTTGAGCCTGTATTTCTTGTCTATCTAATATTTCTCATCTATCTAATATTTCTCATCTATTCTCATATAAACGGTCTATATGGAGAATCCTGTCATCTAAAATCTAGATTGGCTGAGCGACAGATCCGTGGTTTCCTAGAATCGTACGCAATACCAGGCAGATAAATGCAGCTAGTTGGGATGCTCGATTCTCCGTATGTTCGTCGGGTGGCACTCTCCTTGCGCTATCTAGAGATCCCTTTCGAGCAGTCTGAGATCTCTGTGTTTCGCAGTATGGATACGTTTCGAAAAATTAATCCGCTGCTGAAAGCACCGTCTTTGGTTTGTGACGATGGTGAGGTTCTCATGGACTCGACGCTGATTTTGCAATATGTAGAGCGAATTGCTGGCGAAGAGAAAACGCTGATGCCTGAGGCGATCGCCGATTACCAAACAGCTATTCGAATAATTGGGCTAGGTTTGAACGCTTGCGATAAAAGCGTTCAGATTGAATACGAACGCAAGCGACCCAACGATAAGCAGTACCAGCCCTGGGGCGATCGCATTCAATCCCAACTGGTGGCCGCCTACGACTTAATCGAACCCTACGCTGCTGAGGCCGATGATTGGCTAGTCGGCGGACAGCTTTCACAAGCTGATATTACGGTGGGCGTTGCCTGGCAGTTTACGCAGTTTCTAATGCCTGATGTGATTAATGTTCATAGCTATCCGGCTATTTCAGTGCTGTCTCAGCGCCTAGAGGCTTGTCCAGAATGTCTGGTGACTCCAATAGAACCAGGCTGGATAGCCAAGGTTTAGCCAAAGCTTAGCAGGCTTCTTAAGCTGTGCTCTTTATATACACAGATGCACAGCGCCACAAGATACAGACATCTAAAATAGGGGGATAGCTCGTAGGCCTTATGAAAATAGATCCTGACGCGGTTTCCGTGCAGACGGGGACAAATTATCCGGAGCCTTTTAGGTCGGCAGTAGAGGGGCGATCGCGTAAGAAGATAGGCGAAGCCGCCGGACTCAAAAACTTTGGCGTAAACCTGACGACCCTCGAACCCGGTGCACAATCGGCACTCCGTCACTGGCACTCTGCTCAAGATGAGTTTGTATATGTTGTTCAAGGCGAACTGACGCTGATTACTAACGAAGGTGAGCAGAGACTAATGGCCGGAGAGATGGCAGGGTTTGCGGCAGGGGTTGCGAATGGACATCATCTGGTCAATCGGTCTGGGCAGATAGCTGTGTATTTAGAAGTCGGCGATCGCGCTACTCCAGATCGCGCCGACTATCCAGATGAAGATTTGGTCTGTGTTCCAACGGTGGAAGGCGCTAGACGGTTCGAGCATAAAAACGGTCAGCCCTATAGCGCATTGGCTTAGCCTGTATAAGTTTGAAGCGCATTGATCTAGAAAACAATTGTTTAGAAACAGAAGAAACCTTGTGAAAAAGCTTGTTTTGAGAGCGATGCGCCAAGGGAGCGGCCCTGCGATCGCACTGTTAGCCGCTGGTTTAATAAGCTGTAGCCCTAGCCCTTCACCTATTGAGCCTTCTGCCTCATCTAACAGTTCGCCCGCTGCTGTGATGCCACCGCCGCCACCCAAGAGTGCTTTCCTAGGCAGAATTTCGCCTGATGTCTTTGCAAAAATCAAGCACCTTCCGGTCATGGCTCCGGCTTACATTCCCGCCAATTTTGTCCTAGCCGACTATCGCTTGGCAGGATCTCAGTCTTATAGTTTGCTCTACCGCAACCCAAAGAACCAGTGCTTTGCCATTGAATACTACCGCCAGTTACCACTCGCTGAAAATACGGATGGCTTGATGGTTCAATCTTTTGATTCGCCTGCATTCGGCGCAGCCCACGATCTTTACTACAGTCCTGCGAACGAGAGTAAGCAGGACAGCCAACCGCTTAGCCAACCGTCTAGTCAACTGTTTAGCCAATGGTTGAGTAACGCAGAGGGTTCGTACCGACTAGCCGGGGCCGCGATGATTGCGCAAAACTACCCTAATCAAACACCTTGTCAGAATGTTTCACTGGTGGAAGCGAGCAAAATCGTCACTTCAATTGCAGATTTAACCGCATCTCTCACCGAATAAATGCCTCTGTAGCTTCTGTTTTGCTGTCTAGATTCGATTTGTCGAAAATCTATTCACCTAACTAACGCAATACAAGTAATCTTCATGACTTCTTAGCAGAATAGATTCTAAATATGCGGAAACCTTATCACAAAAGCTCACTGATTCTCTTCTATTTGTAAGTATAAATTTATACAAACAAAAACAGCCTACTGAGGTGGCTGTTCGGTGAATGTCTTTTCTAACCTGACGGTGTTTATTTATACATTGTCTATACCGTTTAGTTGAGCAAATCACCATATTAAGCATAGGGACTTCACTCATGAGCAAATACCACGTTCTCGGCGCATTTCTAACATTGGCTGCTTGGTCTAGTAGCTATGTTCCTTCTACTGCAACCGTTGCTAGCGGTTGGCAAATCGGCAATCCTGCCGAAGCAGGCGTCCGTTGGACCCCCAACCCAGAACGCGGCAGCGCTTCTAGTACGCTGTCTGGCGGACGTCGCAGCGCCTCGGCTTCGGCCTGTGCGCTCAACGCCTCAGAACCCGATCCGGCTATTACTTTGCTAGTTCCTAATGGCGATTCTGGGCTGACGACGACTGACCAGCCCAAACTGTCCTGGTATCTAGAGAGCAAAGGCATGGCCGATATGGAGTTTGTGCTTTCTCACCCCGAGCAGGCAGAGCCTATATATCGTCAAGAGCTGCGCTCGGGGACTGGGCTAGTCGAAGTTTCGCTTCCTAAAGAAGCCGCCTTAGAAGCGGGTGTTCGCTATCGGTGGACTGTTTTTGTTTCTTGCAATGGTGGTGAAAGTCAGATTCACGCTCGCAGTTTTGTAGAGCGCGTACCCAGTATGGCGATCGCCGCGACCTCTAGTTCGATCGATCAGGCAGGCACCTATGCCTCTAACGGTATCTGGTATGACGCCCTCAATACCTTAATCGCAGCCTATCGCGCTGAGCCGGACATTAACACGCTGCTAGAGATCCGTAATTTGCTTGCCCAAGCAGAAACCGATGTCCCCTTGGAGCTTTCGCTAGCCATTGAATAATCGACAAGGGAGTAATAGGACCGCACTTAGAAAATCGTTGACTAAGTGCCTGCGTTGATATAGATAGGAGGCTTAGCTGCGCATGTTGTGGGGCTGAGCCTCTCGTCTATGCAATGGGTTTACTAGATATGAAGCCAGCGCCCCGCAAGGAAATTTCAGTCGGGTTGCTTTTGCTAATCACCCTTCTACGCAGCGATTGCTCAAGCCGGATTTCACGTGATAGAGACTCCTCATAGCTCGCCTGTTAGAGAGTGGAAATACATTCTCAAGACCTGGCGGCGAAAGCTAGTCGATAAGAAATACGTGGTTCCGTTGCTAGGTATTGCTGCAACGGGGAGTGTTTTACTGCTTCGAAGTTTGGGGGTTTTGCAGGTGTGGGAGCTGCATACCTTCGACTGGATGATGAACCACCGGCCAGCAGAGCGTCTAGATGATCGTATTGTAATTATTGGCGTTACTGAATCGGATGTCGTGCGCGAGGATGCCGCTGCTATCTCCGACGACCTGATGGCCAATCTGATCGAGAAGGTTAAGGCGCAAGCGCCTACTGTCATTGGCTTAGACTTTTTTCGCAATGTGCCTCGCGACGAGGGCTACGAGCGCTTGCAGACGATCTTTGAAGAAACACCTAATATCATCGGGATTGAAAAGGTGGTTGATGACGAGGCCCTATCGGCAGTATCCGGTAATTCTGTGCTGTCTCGCAATAATCAGATGGCCGCTAGCGACCTCATTGTCGATATAGACGGGCGGGTGCGCCGAGGATTTTTGTTTCCAAGCGCCGACAAACGCGTACTAGAGGGGTTGGCCTTTCGCGTCGCGCTCGAATACTTATCTACTCACGATATTGAACCGGCAGGGAGTCCAGATTTGCTAGAGCTGGGCTATGCGCGGATACCTCCTTTTGAGAAAAACTCGGGGGGCTACCATGACGCCGACGCGGGAGGCTATCAAATCATCCTCAACTGGCGGCCTAATTTGAGCTTTCAAACTTATAGCTCTTATGAGGTATTGAATGGCGAGTTGCCATCGGAGGCGCTGCGCGAAAAGATTGTGCTAATTGGCAGTATGCAGTCGGGGGATGCCGATGTATTTTTTACGCCTTACAGCAATCGCGGTGAAGGTGGTCTGTTGCCAAGCCATGGTATTGAGCTTCATGCCAGCCTGGTGAGCCAAGTCATCAGCGCTGCTTTTGGCCAGCGTTCTACGATTCGTACGCTGCCTGAGCAGGCAGAAGTTTTTTTGATTGCTGCCTACGCCGGGCTAGGAATATTACTCTACCAGCTAGGGCGTAGTGATATGAAGCGACTGATGCTGTTTGGGTGCTGTTTGGGCCTTACGTTTGGTGCGAGTTATTTAGCGCTGATGCTAGCGGGTTGGTGGCTACCTGTTGTGCCGGTCAGCTTATCGCTGTTTGCCTCTCCGGTCATTACCCGACTGCAAAAAATAAATCGGTTGCAAACGCTATCTCATGTCGATGAACTGACCCAACTGGCGAATCGTCGTAGCTTTCAAGATCATCTGACAAAAGAGTGGCAGCGGGCTTTGCGATCGCACACACCTATTTCGCTAGTATTATGCGACGTAGACTATTTCAAGTTCTATAACGATACCTATGGCCACCCCGAAGGGGACGAATGTCTGAAGCAGGTTGCCAGGGCCATTGGCGGTTCTGTTCGTAGACCTGACGATTTGGCCGCACGCTATGGGGGCGAAGAATTTGTGGTGCTGCTGCCTAATACGACGGCAGAAGGTGCTATGCAAGTTGCAAAGGACGCAGCAGCCAGAGTGCAAGCGCTAAAGATCGCCCATAAGTCTTCTCAGGTATCGTCCTACGTCAGCATTAGCTTGGGAGTGACAACGCTGGTGCCTAAGCCGGATATGGCGGTAAGCACGTTAGTTGATACTGCCGACTTGGGACTTTACGAGGCTAAGCGCAGAGGTCGCAATCAGGTTGTGCTTAGAAGGCCCTGGGCAGTGGAGTAGTGCTCTAATCGTGTTCTGGTCAAGCTCCTGCGTCATCCCATAGCTGAGATTATCCTTTGCCTATGTCACTGTCTGCCTGAGGATGTTCGCTGTAGTCTACTCTGGCACCGGCCCACTGCAACTTATTGCGTAGCGTCCGATAGTAGGAGTGATCTTCTTGCAAAATAATAAATTTTGCTAAATGCTCTGCCATGCGGATATCAACGCGCTGCTGCGGCCAGATAGCAGTGCCAAGCACACCGTCTGTCCAAAGCTTGGTGTTGCCCTCTTCGTCTTTCAGTGGCCAAACGCTCACTGTGCAACCGGGCGGCAGTACAATCGGGCGGCTCGACAGGCTCATCGGGCAGATCGGCGTGACGGTAATGGAATGCATTCCGGGGTGAACAATCGGGCCATTTGCCGAAACCGTGTAGCCAGTAGTGCCGGTAGGCGTACTGATAAGCAGCCCGTCGCCCTGATACTGATCGACTACTTCGCCGTCGATTTCTACTTCCAAAATAGAAGTAATCATGCGGTTAGGCGAGGCGGGCTTAACGCACATCTCGTTGAGCGCAAAGTAGCGATCGCTTACCGCCTCAAACTGGCCCGACGGCCCCCGATAGGTTTGGGCCTGCAGCATCATTCGCTGCTGCACCGCAAACTTGTCAGACTGTAGGCGATCCCAAACTGCTTCAAAATCACCCGCAATCTCAGCAGACTCTGTTAAAAAACCTAAGTGTCCGCCTACGTTAACCGCCAAAATTGGAATATCGTCCGCTGCTAGATGCCTCGCTGCAGCAAGCGCGGTGCCATCGCCACCCAAAACAACGGCCAAGTCAATTGGAACAGGCGTTGATTCTAAAAAAACGGGATAGGGATTATCCTGCGCTCCGCTAGGCCCGAGCATTACCTTAGCTCCCAACGACTCTAGCTGCCGGGCACACTTATCGGCCCAGCCCCGACTTTGCTGGTTGCCTGCTTTATATACAATAACGACCTGCTTTAGCTGCACGAACTTATCCTAAGTAACATCCGGCTCATGAGCAGTTGAGGCTTATCAGCAGTTAATGAAAGTAGCGAGTCGATAGCAGTCACGATAGATGGCGGTTGCTACCACTTAAGTAAGTTGAATCGCTCCATATCTACCGTGTCGCGGTTGCGATAGATAGAAAGAACAATGGCTAAGCCCACTGCTGCTTCAGCGGCCGCGATCGTAATAACGAAGACCGAAAAAACCTGTCCTTTGATCTGCGCAGGGTCAAGGTAGTTAGAAAATGCCATCAAGTTGATGTTGACCGCATTGAGCATCAGCTCAATCGACATCAGCACTCGGATGACATTGCGACTAGAGACTAAACCGTAAATGCCGATGCAAAACAGGGCGGCAGCTAGCAGTAAGAAATATTCGAGTTGCATAGGAATGAATCTGCGGCTTGGATAGAGATAGCTGAGCAAAAATCTGAGGCTTTGAGGCGATCTGCGCTTATATCTAATCTTTTTCGAGATTAATCTTCGTCGCGCGCACCAGCCGCTACTAGCTCGCGAGGGCGCTCCGGCAAAGTCAAAGACTTGCTCTGCGCAACGGCTTCATCGGGAATGTACTCGCGACGAGCCAAGATGATCGCGCCTACTAGTGCAATGAGCAGCAGCACCGAAGCTAGCTCAAAAGGAAGCAGGAAGTCGGTAAAGAAGTGCCGACCAATGACCTCAATTGCCTGGTCGCCAGCAGCTGCTTCCGTAGAAATTAGCCAGGGGTGTGCGAGAACCATGTTACTTAGCAAGGCAAAAATGCCGACGCAAACCGCGCCCGTAGTGGCTCTGCTGATCCACTCATTTTTAATCGGAACGAAGTCTTCTTGCTTGTTAACCAGCATGATTCCAAACAGAATCAACACGTTGACCGCGCCTACATATACCAATACCTGCGCGGCTGCTACAAAACCAGCGTTCAGTAAAATATAGATACCAGAAATACTGATAAAAACTAGGCCGAGCAAAAACGCAGAATAGACAATATTAGAGAGTAAGACTACGCCCAGCGCACCGACAATGACAATCGCCGCTAGGATAGCAAACGAGACTAGCTGAACACCTTCTGCTAAGTTCAAAGTAATTTTTTCCTCACAATTTTCTGCTCTAAATTCTCTGCTCTAACGAATGGCCTAAGTCTCTGCTCAAGAGCGCTTGCCATCGCTCTGATTAATTTACCACCTACTCTTTACTTTCAGTGGTTGCTTCGGCGGGTTTACTCGCATCTGCTTTTGCTTTTTCAGCTTCTAGCTCAGCGAGTATGTCTCTAGGCGATCGCCCAGCTCGCTGCGAACCAGCCGGTAAATCGTGAGGGTCTAATACGCCTTTGGGTAGGTAGGCTAGCTCTCTCATCGCTTCTACCATCGGGTCTTCAGTTACCTTGTAAGGCAAGCGACCCAACGCTACGCTGTCGTAGTTAAGGTTATGGCGATCGTACGCCGATAGCTCATATTCTTCTGTCATCGACAGGCAGTTTGTGGGGCAATATTCTACGCAGTTGCCGCAGAAAATGCAGACGCCAAAGTCAATGCTGTAGTGATTTAGCGTCTTTTTCTTAGTCTCCCGGTTAAACTCCCAGTCCACTACCGGCAGGTTAATCGGGCAAACGCGAACGCACACTTCGCAAGCAATACACTTGTCGAACTCAAAGTGAATGCGGCCACGATAGCGCTCTGAAGGAATTAGTTTCTCGTAGGGGTACTTTACCGTGACCGGGCGACGGCTCATATGGTCGAATGTAACGGACAGACCTTGACCAATAAATTTTGCTGCTTGAGCGGTCTCTTTGGCGTAGTCTCCAACTTGTTTGAGAAAATTCAACATGGCAAGAGGTCTATGTAGGATGAAAGATTACAAAAATATTAAACGGAGGGCCAATGGGTTTGTGGGCTTAGCCACCAAACGCCATCGGGAAAGACAGCTTTAGACCCGCGGTGACCAATAGGTTTACTAAAGAGATTGGTAGCAAGAACTTCCAGCCTAGGTCTAGCAGTTGGTCGATACGAACACGAGGCACCGTCCACCGCAGTAAAATAGTCAGGAATACCAGCAAATAGGCTTTGATCATTGTCATAACGACGCCTAGAGATGCAGTGATAATCTGCACCCAAGGTGCGTTTTCGTTGATGCCCAGGAGTCCGGTAATAGTTTCTACCGGAATGGGGAAGTTCCAGCCGCCTAGATAGAGCACCGAAACGACCAGCGCAGAGAGGACGAGGTTGACGTAAGAGCCGACGTAGAACAGGCCAAACTTCATGCCCGTGTACTCAGTCTGATAGCCCGCTACTAGCTCTTCTTCTGCCTCTGGCAGGTCGAAAGGCAAGCGCTCGCACTCTGCTAGGGCCGAAATCCAGAAGATAACGAAGCCTACGGGCTGTCGCCAGATGTTCCAACCCAAGATGCCGTAGCTGGACTGCTGATTGACGATGTCGATAGTGCTCAGGCCGTTGCTCATCATGACGACCGCTAGAACTGAGAGGGCTAGCGGAATCTCGTAGCTGATCGACTGAGCCGCGGCGCGAAGTCCGCCTAAAAGTGAGTATTTGTTATTGGAGGAGTAGCCTGCCATCAAAAAGCCGATGGGCGCGATGCTAGAGAGCGCAATCCATAGGAAGATACCGATGCCTAGATCGGTGATGACCATGTTTTGGCCGAAGGGCACAATGAGAAAAGATAGAAAGACGGGAATTACGACGATTGCAGGCCCTAGCACAAATAGATAAGGGTCTGACTTAGCGGGAGTGATGTCTGCTTTGAAGATTAGCTTGACGCCATCTGCAACCGCTTGAAGGGCACCTAAGGGGCCAACGTATTCTGGGCCAACTCGCTGCTGAGCGGCGGCGGAAATTTTACGCTCTAGCCAGACGGATATAAAAATGCTGATAGTTGCTGCTACTAGCATTAGCAACATAGGTAGCGGAATCCAGATAGTTTTAGCAGCACCCGCAGGTAACCCTAAATCCATCAGTGCCTGAACGAACGTGCCTTGGAGGTCTATGCCTGGGGTCATACTGTTTTCTAGGACGCTGATCCTACTCGCGCTGTCTCTAGAAGATTCTAGCGCTTAATCTCTGCCTAAACGATCTTTCGATAGGTGCACATAAAAACCCCCTCGACACAAGGCCGAAGGGGCTGGAGTTCCTGAAAATCGTCACTGGAAACATATTCACGGGATAATTCGGTATTGCCAAGAGGGGTAACGCCCATCACTGCTTAGGCTTAAAGCCTATTTTCGGCTGAGTAAATTTACTGAATCCCGATTTGTCAACGATCTTAGTCACTTTTAGAGACTGCTAGGTTCGCTAAAAAACTTTCCAAAGTTTTTTAGCGAACGAATGCGCTTATTTAGATTGGGTTCTAGGTCTTTGATATTACTTAGGCAGTGCGAGAGACTTCGGGAAGGGCCAGATCGGCTGTTCTTTTGCCGGAGTTTTCCCAAAGGTGGATTCGATGGTCGATGTGAGTATAGGGCTGCTCATGCGGGCCAGTGTAGATTTGGGTGGGTCTGAAGATACGGTTTTCGCCGATTTGCTCTTTCCAGTGAGCTAGCCAGCCAGCGCCACGGGCGATCGCAAAAATGGGCGTAAACAAGTCTGTCGGAATCCCTAACTTTCGATACAGCAAGCCCGAATAGAAGTCCACGTTGGGGTATACGCCCTTATGCCCCAGCTTCTCTTCTACAACAAGCTCTAGCTCTAGCGCAATATCGTAATAGGCGTCGCGACCTGCCTTGTCAAATAGCTGCTCGGCCAATCGCTGTAGGATAGCTGCTCTAGGATCTTTCACCTTATACACGCGGTGACCGAAGCCCATAATTTTGGCCCGTTTGGCAATTCGATCTTCAATATAGGGGCGTACGTTCTCAACTGAACCAATTTCTTTAAGCATGGCAATGACTTCTTCATTCGCCCCGCCGTGCAGTGGCCCAGCTAATGTGCCAACGGCTGAGGCCACGACTGCGTAAGGATCTGTCAGCGTGGAGGCGGTTACCATCGCAGAAAAAGTAGAGGCGTTGATGGTGTGCTCTGCGTGGAGTATTAGGCACACGTCAAAGATGCGGGCCTCTAGAGGATCGGGCACCTTTTCATTGAGCATATAAAGAAAGTTAGCCGCGTAGCCCAAATCGTCTCTGGGCTGAACAGGGTCGTTTCCTTTCCGCATGAGCGCAAAAGCAGCGACCATTGTCGGAATTTTGGCAATAATGCGCACTACCGCATCCTGTACGTAGCTAGGATCTTCTAGCTCGCGCTTAGAGTGGAATAAGCCCAAAGCTGCTGCACAAGCTTGTAAGGCATCCATGGGATGTCCGCTTTCTGGAAAGCACTTCATCATGTCGCGAATGCGATACTTGAGGCGGCGATGGTACTGTACTTCGTGCTCGAACGTGGTGAGCTCTTGCTGGGTAGGCAGTCCACCCCAAATGAGCAAATAGGCCGTCTCTAAAAAGCTGCTTTGTCTCGCTAAATCCTCAATGCTGATGCCGCGATACTCCAATACGCCGTTTTGCCCATCGACGTAGCTAATACTCGACTGCGTGGCCGGAACACCTTCCAAACCCGGCCTATAGTCGCATGTCGCCATTTGGAGACTCCCTTGCTAATGAATGCTTAACTGCTGCTTTATATAGTATTTGGTCATCGGCACACTGGATAGGTAACCTCTGATACCGCTGCTCAGGAAGTTGTCACGCGCTGCTGGTGTTTAATCGGTATTGAGAATGCCGTTTTCTGGGTTGACTAAGCGCTGTAGCTTTTGCTTAATCTGCTTGTCAAAAACTTCCCACTTCTGACGGTTATAGTCGCCGTTCTCATAAAAGCCAGAGAGAAAGCCAATCGGAATTTCGAACCCGCCCGCCATCGATCGGCCACCGCCGAAGAAGCGCCCCTGGCTGTCCTGTCCGAAAGCTTCTTTAATAAATTCGTCGGGGTCGAGCGTGATTTTGTTAGTTCGCAACGAGCCGACAACCAGCTCTTTTTCTTCGTCTTCGTCGTGGACAATACCATAGACGACAGCGGTATGGACGTTTTCTTCGGTGACTAGAAAATCGGCGGCTTGAGGAATGGCGTCTCTATCTTCGTAGCGCAGATAGCCGACACCTGCGATGGATACGCTATTTTGCATGTGACGATTGCGGAGCGATCGCTCGATCACATCCATCACCCGTCTAGAGCGAGAAGCCTGCAATACTGCGCTCAAAAGCTGGGCGTCGTAATATTGACTGAGATAAGCAGCCGCTAAAAAATCTGGCTCTGAAGCCTGCATGAGCTGACTCGTGTCTGAGCGCAAGCCGTGCATGAGCGCTGTTGCGCATTTGACGTGGGTGCTATTGCTGCGATCGAGCTGAATGAGCCCAGACTGTAAATACTGCGTCAAGATAGTGGCCGTGGCGTGGATATCTGGACGAATATCGGCTAGTTCGGCGTCTAGTTTGCCTTGGCTAGCATGATGATCGACGACTAAGATCAACGGTAGCTCGGCGGCTTTTACAAGATCTGTAAGTTGGCTGGTCGTGCCTTGAGTGTCGATTAAAATGTAGCCCTGGTACTGATTCAGATCAGGTCTGTCTTTGGGCTGAGCTGGCCAGCGTTTGGCCGGTAGGTTGGTTAGCTTTACGAGCGCGATGTTCTCCTGGTGGCTGAGCGTTCCGGAGTAGTAGATGTCGCACTGGATGTTGTAGGCGCTGGCAATGATACGGTAAGCCCAGGCCGCTGAGAGCGCGTCCGGGTCTGGAAAGTCTTGCAGCAGAACGAGCTGATGCGATCCGCTATGCTTTTTCAGCAGCTTTTCTAACGCTTCTGCCGGGTTGTCTTCGAACCCTGCCGCTCTACGAAGGATGGCCGCTTGATCGGCGATCGCACTTTCTCCCCTCTCCGACTGAGCCTCAGCGGTGGATTTCTTAGGTTCTGAAGCAGATTTTGAAGCTAGGTTATCTATCAAAGTACTTTCCGTAGACGATATAGAGTCTAAAAACGACATAAAGGGCCAAAAGTTCAGAGTAGCGGCACAGTGATTACCTATCATAGGTAACCCTCTTAGAGATAGACAGATGCGTGGGTAGTCACTCGCATCGAACAGGACTTTGATCGATGAGTGATAGGGGCCGCTAGTTGAAAGAAATTACGCTGAGAAGAAGTGAGCTGAGCTGACTGTAATTAAGATGAGTAGTTGAGATGAGTAGATTTAGTTAAGACCGATAACGTACTGTCGCCATTCTTGGTGTACGCCGCCACGCACGTGCCTGGATATTTCGAAATAAAGGCTGCTGTGCGGTTTGCGCGGCGGATAAGCCAGCGGCATTCTGGCTTCTTTGGGCGTACGGCTTCCTTTTTTAACGTTGCAGCGAACGCAGGCGCTGACGATGTTTTCCCAGCTATCGCCGCCGCCACGAGAGCGTGGGATAACGTGGTCTAGCGTCAGGCCGTCGCCTGCGTAGCCGCAGTATTGGCAGGTGTTGTTGTCTCTGTGCAGTAGGTTTCGCCGAGTGAGCGGAATTTCTTTGTAGGGAATGCGAACGTAATGACGCAACCGAATGACTGTAGGCATTTGGAAGCCGGGGTAAATCTGCTGATGATGCTCTTCGAGCCGTTCAGCTTTTCCCTTGATGATGAGCACCACAGCGCGTCGCCAGCTTGTGATGTTCAAAGGTTCGTAAGAAGCATTTAAAACGAGGACTTTACTCATTTCATCCCGCCAGGATCCTGCGTAAATACTAGCACATACGACCTATTATGAGCGGCTTGCGGCTGATAGACTATCTGAGATGATGGAACGTTGATAAATATTTTTGAAGACCGCTCTTGAAGACGTTTTTGGCAGGCCGTTGTTGAGATGGTTTTGTTGAAGCAGTCTACTGAAGCGGTTTTGTTGAGGCGGTAGAGGAACGCTCGCTATGCTCAGTTGGGATCAAACGCCTGCGCTTTCTCCTATGCGCCGCTGTCGAGCTTGGGTGGAGATTGATTTGGCGGCGCTAGCGCATAATGTGCGATCGCTCAAAGCGCTGCTGCCACCTAAAACAGATTTGATGTCGGTTGTGAAAGCCGATGCTTACGGGCATGGAGCCGTGAGCGTGGCTCAAGTGGCGCTAGCTTCGGGAGCGACCTGGCTGGGCGTGGCGACGGTGCCAGAAGGCATGGAGCTGCGAAAAGCTGGGATTAATGCCCCAATTTTAGTGATGGGGGCGGTGAATGAGCCAGGTGAGATGCGCGCGATCGCTCGCTGGCAGCTTCAGCCCACGATTGTTAACCCTAAACAGGCGCTGATATTTTCTGAGACCCTAGCTAGCTATTGGCGCTATACCGGGACGAGCGCAGAAAATACTAATACCGGCGAGTCGATGGCAGTTCCGGTGCATCTAAAATTAGATACGGGAATGTCGCGACTAGGCTTTGACTGGCAGCATCCGGTGGAGTTTGTTCGCTTAGTTCAGCAGCTTCCTCATTTAGAACCTGTCAGTCTATATTCTCATTTGGCCACAGCAGATAGCCCCGATCCGGCGATCATGCAGCTTCAGCACAAGCGGTTTGAATGGGCAATCGCCGCTCTAGAGAAAGCGGCCCTGCTGCCGCCTAAATTGCATCTGGCTAACTCGGCAGCAACCCTAGCAGATTCAGACTTGCACTACGATATGGTGCGAGCTGGACTGGCCACCTACGGTCTATACCCCGCGCCCCATCTAAAGACTCAAGCCGATCTGCGACCTGTTCTAGCTTTGAAGGCTCGAATTACGCATATTAAACAAATTGAACCGGGTACTGGGGTGAGCTACGGTCATCGGTTTGTTGCTACTAAGCCCACGAAAATTGCGATTGTGGGCATTGGCTATGCGGATGGGGTGCCGCGTATTTTGTCTAATCAGTTGGAGTGCGTAGTGGCCGACTGCCTGGTGCCGCAAATCGGGTCGATTACGATGGATCAGCTCGTGCTAGATGTCTCTGAGCTAGAGACTGTGCAGGTGGGCGATGTAGTGACACTCTTAGGTGAGACGGACTTGGGTGAGACGGACTTGGGTGAGACGGGCGAACATTCTTTGAGCGCAGATCGTTGGGCCGTGTTGGCGCAGACCATTTCTTGGGAAATTGTTTGCAGCTTTAAGCACCGGCTGCCTCGGGTGCAAAAGGGCGCAGTGACACACTGGCCGGTTAGAGATAGCGTTGAAGCCGAGTAAGCAGTAGGTGCGTAAATGGGTTTTTGCCAGATGCTCGTTCGAGTGGGCGTTTCCGCCACCTGAATTAGATTTAAGCCGAGTTTTGAAAAAACCTTGAAAATACAGCTAGAGCTTTCGCAGAGTTCTTGGTATCATGGTTGCTCACTCAAGGAGAAGTGGCTGAGTGGTTGAAAGCGGCTCCCTGCTAAGGAGTTATGGGGTGTAAACTTCATCGAGGGTTCGAATCCCTCCTTCTCCGTTGGTTTCACGGGTTTTCCCGCTATAGGTTTCGAACGGCCCAGAGCAGTCTCTCTGGCGTTGCATTGGAGTGGGCAAACGAGAACAGATGCTGAAAACGCAGTTTGCCTTGGGCATCTAGCACGAACTGTGCCGGTAGCGGTGCACCTAATGCTTGCCCAGTGCCATATTGGCGAAATGTTTGGCAGCTTGGGTCTACTAGCAGCGGCATGGGTAGGGACAGATCTTGCTGCACCGTCTGGCTTTGCGAGCTGTCTGTGCTGGTAATGAGCAGGAGCTGTGCGCCGAGTCCCACAAACTGTTGGTAGGACTCGACAAGTGCCAAAATATGTGGATAGCAAAAAGGGCAGTACTGTTTTTCTGTAAAGATGCGTGTGAATGCCAGCACAACTGGCTTGCCTCTGTATTGCGAGAGCTGGCACTGACTGTTTTGGGCGTTGGGTAGCGCAAAGTCGGGCAGCGTTTGCCCGAGCAGAAATCGGCAGTAGGCAGGCACCGGCAGTAGGTTATTGAAGAACCGGCGGTTGACAAGCCCGCTGAAATCGCGGGAGGTGAGCTGCATGGGCGGTTTGTTTCCAAAAGACGTCAAAAGACCGATAGATGCTGAAAACAACATTCTATCGGCCTTTGGCGAGTGCTAACCCAGCTAACAAGCGGGCCTATTCTAAGAGCAATTACCCCTTAGACGGCTGCAAAGAACTCTTTAGACTTCACAGGATCTGGATTCATGGTGGCATCGCCCGGCTGCCAGCCAGCGGGACATACTTCGTCGGGGTGAGACTGGACGTACTGAATGGCTTGAAGTACGCGGAAGGTTTCGTCTACGCTGCGGCCAAAAGATAGGTTGTTGATGGTCGCGTGCTGAAGGACACCCTCTTTGTCGATAATGAACAGACCGCGCAGAGCGATACCGGCTTCGGGATCTAGGACGTTGTAGTCGGCGCTGAGGGTCTTTTTGATATCGGACACTAGCGGATAGTTGAGATCGCCAACACCGCCTGCCTTACGGTCGGTTTGAATCCAGGCAAGGTGAGAGAACTCGCTGTCTACGGAAACGCCTAGTACTTCGGTGTTAATATCCTTGAACTGGCTGTAGCTGTCGCTAAAGGCCGTGATTTCTGTAGGACAAACGAAGGTGAAATCCAGCGGATAGAAAAAGAGCACAACATACTTTCCGCGATAGTCGGATAGCTTAATTGTCTTAAATTCTTGATCGACAACCGCTGTTGCCGTGAAGTCGGGGGCACTTTCACCAACTCTTAAACATCCTTGAACGGACTCGCTCATTCGGCTCTCCTTAATATATTTACGACTGAAATATTACGACTGAAAACACTCAGAGATACTAACATTAATGAACCCACCGGCCGAGGGCAACTCGCGCCATGGCGATCGCCGATTGAAGTGCAGGAATGCACCCTCACACCCAAGGCAACGACGGATAGCTTTTTTGTTTTCGGGGCTGTTTCTCAGTTAGTTTTTCGGCTGTGTTTTCGGTCTAAAAGACTTTGGGTTCGTCAGCTTCTGACATTCTAACTTCTGACATTTTAACTTTTGGCATCTTAACAATGATCTTTCTATTGAAACTAGCTATATAGCTCAAAAGAGAGAAGGTGATTTAGTATCCTGTCTGTATTGTTCGACACATCAGTTGCGCTATGCAGAAATTTTATCTGACTGATTGTCTATTGCTGTCTTGACTGTCCGTTGGTTAGCTCTAGCTGTTGGCCATTTCTAACAAATTTCATTTCTTCCCAAGCCACCATTAAAGAGGAACTATAGATTGAAAAATATATTTTTAAGTAGCGATAAAGGCCGAAGCCGTGATCAGAGTAACGGCCCGCGCAAGAATCAGCGCCGCTGTTCAAATAAGCGTGGGTCTGCGGCACTTGGGCTTTTAGCTGCTGCTGCTTTGGCTTTACTACCGGCCTGCGGGGGGTCTGATGTAGCAGACACAGCCGCAGAAGAAAGCAACGTGACCGCTGAGGAAGTTGCCGAAAATACGGGCGATCATGTTGGCGAAGAAGTCACAATCCGCAGCACCGTAGAAGAAACCGTTGACGATTCGGCTTTCTTATTAAATGACGATAATTATTTTGATGGCGAAGGCATCTTGGTAATTAACGCGACGGGTGAAGCTTTTGTCGTGCCTGATGTTGGCGATAGCGAAGTACAGGTGACCGGCACGGTCGAAACTTTTGCGATGACGACGGTGGCCGAGAGCTACGGTCTGACGCTAGATCCCGATCTTTATCAAGACTATGAAACTAAGCCGGTTATCATCGCGCAGTCTATTGCGCTAGCGCCCGATCCAGGTGAGATTACCGCAGATCCTGAGAAATTTTACAATCAGCGTATTGCAGTGGAAGGGGATGTTGATGAGATTCGCGAGACGGGTCTGTTTACCATTGCTGAGGAGAAACTGTTTGGCGGCGAAGACCTGCTGGTATACGCACCAGATACGGCTGCTTTTAGGCCAATAGAGGAATCTGAGGCGGTTACGGTTACGGGCGTTTTGCGTCCTTTTGTGGTGGCTGACTTTGAGAAGGACTACAACTTGAAGTGGGATCTTTCTGTGAAAGAGGAAGTCGAAGCTGAGTATGATACGAAGCCCGTTTTTGTCGCGGATAGCGTTTATCCTTCTGCTATCTAACTGCTTCTGCTGTCTAAATAAAGATAGTTGCAGGACCGCTTTAGTCCCGAGCTGATTTGAGGACGGAATGGCATTGCTATTCTGTCCTTTTTCTTGTCTGAGGGCGAGGCGATCGCACCTAAGCCTGCTTGTACTGAATTTTGAGATTAGGTAACCCTTCTAGCTTTTCGGGTGGGTCGAAGGTGCCTTCTTTCGGGGTCATTAATATGAGCCCTTTGGGAATGCAGCGAATTTCAATGGGGGTATCTCCTATCATCTCGCCATCTAGCACAACTTTTTGAGGGGTATCGGTTGTAATGGTGAGCGCTCTACAGCGAAAGTAGCCAATGTCTTCTCGCTTACTAGAGCGTCTGTTCATAGCCGTTTGGAAAAGATTGTAAGAGGCCGCGATCGCGCTACCTGCTCCTTCGGGCGCAAATATTGTGACATCTAGCAGCCCATCAAACGGCACTACGTCTGATGGGCCCTGCGCTAGAACCGACGTGGCAGGCGCGGCGTTCGCGATCGTAATCCCCGATGCGTCAAAGCTAATAGTTCGATCCGCCGTCTCTATGACTGCATTGAACGGCGTTAGCTCTCTTACCTGCTGAAAGGCCGAGAGAATGTAGGCGGCTGTCCCTAACTTGTTTTTCAGCTTGCGGTTTGCCTGGGCTATCACCTCGGCTTCTAACCCGATTCCTGCAAGGAGTATTAAGGGTTTTCCATTACAGCTACCCACGTCAATTTGTCTGGGAATGCCTTCTAAAATAGTGGCGCAGGCATTGTCAGTATTATCCGAAATGCCAAAGGCAGCCGCGATCGCATTCGCTGTTCCTCTAGGAATAATGCCTAGCGGTAACCCAGTGCCAACGAGCTTCCCTGCAACTGCAGATACCGTGCCATCGCCTCCGGACGCCACAACCCCTTCAGCGCCCTGCTCAATCGCCTGCTCGGCTAGATCTTCAGCGGACGCTTCGGGCGTGGTTTCTAAAACTGTGAGGTTAAGCCTAGCCCCGAGCAGCTGTTCGATGCGCGATCGCTCGACTGCTGCATCGCCTTGACCAGAAACAGGATTATAGATGAGGTATATATTAGCGCTCACAGGCGTTCACAAAATAGTATTGGACTTAAAAGATTAGTTCGCAGCGGGTGTCCCTAGTCTGCTGGAGTCTGCGTATCTGTCCTGATCGAAGTGGTACACCGTTCGAATAGGATATGGGATGCTGATGTTTGCCTCATCGCAGGCTTGCTTGAGCGCTAGAATCACCTGTGTCTGTACCCTTCTTACGCTCTTCTGCTGAGGGATTGTCCAGTAGCGAACCAAAAAATTGATTGAACTATCGCCGAACTCTACAATATCAACTTCGGCAGAGGGCATAGAGCGGACCTCTTCAATAGAATTAACGGCGGCTAGCATTGTTTCTACGGCCATATGTAGCGGCGTATTGTAATCTACGCCAATGGCCAAATCTGTTCTACGCTGCGGTTTAGCCGTTTTCACTCTAACTGGGCTAGTAAAAACAATTGAATTAGGAACGACAACTAATTCGCCAGTGTACGTCCGAATACTGGTTGCTCTTAAGGCGATCTCTTCAACGGTACCCTCATAGCCCTCTACAACAATTTCGTCGCGTAGAGAAAAAGGCTCTTGTAGTAACAGCAAGATGCCCGAGAGAAAGTTTTTGAAAATATCTTGAAAAGCAAAGCCAATAGCAACCGAGCCAAGCCCTAATAGTGCTACTAAATCGGTAACGCCAACATCTGGGAACGCCAAAATGCAGGCCAGTAAAATTCCTGTTGCCCAAGCACCTACATAGCCAGTTTGGACTAAAAGCGTCTGCAAAGATAGACTTTTAAGCGTCTTATTCGCGACCTTTCGAGCGGCTCTGCGGACTAGGTTAGCGAAGCTTCTCGTTAGCAATAAAACAATGACGGCCAAAACCAGCCCAGGTAGAACAGCAATGGCCTGTACCAACAGTTCGGCGAGCTTCTCTCTAACGCTAATCAATAAAGACTCGTCAAATACAGCGTCCATGTTTTCTCCTTCAGGCTCTATGGCTTGCAGTTTAATCTTATGAGTATAATCTTATGAGTTCAGGCTTATAGGCTTACTCAAAACTGCCGCCCCGCAATTAAGCAAGGCAGCAGCTTCAATCAGCGTTTGCGCTTATGGTTGGTTGCCAAGACGTCTGGCTAACTAGCGCCAAGTGCGCTCTCCGTCCTCGTTGACTCTCGCTTCGCGAATGACATCAGAGATTTTCTCTGCATCCTTTACGTGGTGCAGCGCCTCTTTTTCTCCATCTTCGCCTTCTGCAACAAAGTAGGTAGGGACTTCTACATCGTTGCCCAGCGCATCTTGATACTCAACGGCAACCTTTTCCCCTTTCTCTTCAGCTGAGGTTCCAGGAGGTGCCTCTTTATCACCGGGGTTAATGTGAGACTCGCCTTCAGGCTGTTCGTTTTGTTGTTTGAGTTCTTCTTCATTCATAATGAATTATGCTTCCTCCCATAATGTACGGACTTTACCGGGCAAGAAACCGGCTACTTCTGCTACGCGCTCTGCCGAAAGCTCCTCTTTAGTAGCGCTAAAGACAGCCTTAACGACGGTGCTAGGGCCAGTCGTTTTAGGCAAACCAGCTTCCTTCTCGATTCTAAAAAGAAAGGTGTCGTCGCTAAACTTAAGCGGCGGACGGATCTTGCTTAAGAAGCGGACAAGCGGGTTTGAATCTTGCCACAGATCTGAGACTTCGCCAGAAAGAGCCTTCTTGTCTGTTTCGAGGGTGGTGGTATGAAGATCGCTAGCAACATCCTCCTGCGCTTCGGTCGTCATCAAGTCGCGCATGGTGCGAAAGACAATTTCTGTGATGTCTCTAGCATCGTAGATGTCCTCGATATTGCCTTTGAGCATGACCTTATTGAGAAAGTCAGTGTCTTTGGTAGCAATAGGCGTACTCGGACCTGAATCCTAACGCCGCAGGCGGATTTGCCTTCATTTCTTCTAGCAGCTTCTTACCTTTCGCCGTTATTTTAGCTGTGCGCAAGCCTACGTGTTCAGGTATGGGGTTGGGGCCTTCGTCTGCGTAGGCGTCACCTTCAAACTCTGCTTCGATGTATCCTTTTTGGTTGAGATAGTCGAGGTGGGACAAAATCTCGCTCTTATCGGTGTTGCGGCCAGTGAAGTCAGTTGCCGAAAGTTTGATGGGCTTAGCCTCATCTGACATAGGGCGATCGCCCATCTTAGTCAGAAGAATGTACATCACATCTTCTTTTAACTCTATGGTCATAAAAAAATATCTCCAATGGCTTAATTGAGCAGCTATTAGTCGTGTCTTTTATAATTCTATTCTGGAAGCGCTCTACTGATTATGCAAATTACGCAAACCGCTGGCTAACTACGCCTTGGTTTCCCGCTTAGGTGCATAGTGCTTTAAAAGCATACGAAAGCGATCGCCCCAGAGCAGTCAATCGCTAGGGAGAAAACAAGCAACACAACGCTGTCTTTCGGCATAGATCCAAACGAAGCTTCTTCTTCAAAAAGTAAGGTATTTAAGAAAAGCGAAATGTTTTAGACAGACGTTTCTATCGCTCATAACTACCTGAACTATAAAATGCCTGAACTAGGCAGACTGTAGATTATTTGAGCTTTCTATCTTTAGAGATGGTTTCTGGGTTCCGAACAGAAGGTGGGCAGCTCAGCACTCCAATGATGCCAGTTCTACCCGTACTTAATGTTGCGTCGCTAAGTACATCTAGGACTTCTACGCCCAGTATACTCGCTAGCAAAGCCTTGATCTGAGGCTGCATAGCGCTGTCTAGATCGGTGCGAATCCGTTGAGCGAGTTCTATCTGGGCATCTTCGAGCAAAAGCTTGACAGGTTGACTAATAGAATCTTCTAAAATGATGGCAATTCGAGAGTCAAATAGCTGACAAGTGACGCGACCTAGCTGGTGGCCCAAGACTCTCTTGTACAGCGCCTGTATTTTCTGTGAAACTTCCCGCTCCATCTGACCTGCTGTTTGTGTGACTATCTGCTTATCTGCTGCCTCGCTTGCCACCTGTATCTCTGCTTTTAGGGATGCATCTGGTTTTTCAGTAATCATAGAGAAGGGTTCTCCTGTTAAAGTCGAAAGATTTTTACAAGTGCTAGCTATACACAGCAGTTGAAAAGAACAACGCCTTTATTATTCAGAAGGAATAGCCTTCTTTCTTGCTAATCGCTAATCGCCAGTCGCTAACAATATAGTAAGCATCGGAAAAACAAAGCTGACTTTCAAGATAGATATCTGACTGCGTGGATGTCTATCCTTATGATTATTGTGAATCTATCGTTCCTCATTTTCCAACTATCTGTCTCATTTACCTAGCGGTAGCCGACCGACTCTGAAGCGTAGCCTCGTCGCTGAGCTGAATAATTCTCCCCAAAGATATGGATCGATCTATCAGTAGATGGATTCGCAGGGGGTCTTTCAAAAGATTGTATATGTACTGTCTAACAATATTTAGTTAACAAACTAGGGAGGCTATACGTGGCCAAGTTCAACCAGTATCGTCATCAACTGAAGCGTTTTGTGGTACAAGCTGTTTGCCTTTTAATGGTAGCGGCTACTGTTTGGGGCGGTGGTTGGGTTCCAAGCGCAAATGCAGTCGGCTCTGAAAAAGCTGCTGAGATTATGCAAGATCGAGCAGCGGCAGAGCTAGATAGAATGGGTGGCGAGAAGTCTGATGATGTTCTTAAAGAGGCCGCTCGTAGTACGGCTAGAACTGGCGGCACCAGCACTTTTGATGCTGATTCTGATCTAGATGAAGCTGGCCAAAAGCTCAAGAGTGATGCGAAGCGAAACGTGCGTAAAGCGAAGTCTAAAGCTGCTGAGCTAGGCGATGACGTCGGAGACGCGGCCGATAACATTGTGGATTCAGTTAAAGATCTGTTTAATTAGAGCGCTCTCCTTTCATCTTACAGATACACTTCAAACAGATACATTTCAACACTCTCTATTTGGGAAGGTTCCAATTATGAAACGCGTTTACAACTCTTTCCGTATGCTTTTGGCTAAGCTACGTCCTGCTGCGATCGCCCTAGCTTGCGCACTGATGGTTTTCTCTGTGGCTGCGCCAGCTATGGCATTCGGCAACAGCTCTTCTAGTTCCTCTAAAGGTTCAGAGCAGCTAGACGGCGTTCAAGAAAAGTCGGAAGAGGCAATCACCGGCCAAATTGACAATGCTAATGATGGCGAAAGCGTTACCAAGAATTCTCAAGAAGGCCTTAACGGCGTGCAGGGTGCAGCCAATAAGGAAAATATGAAGAATCCTGAAAATTCTGGCGGTGCGGTTGCCATTGAGGAAAACATCAAAGAAGCACTCGAAGAAGTTACTCCATAGTCGCTTAACAAATTACGCGCGTTAGTTGGGTGATGGTGCAGGCTATTTCCTAAACTCCCTCAGTAACGCAAAAAAGGTCAGCTAAGGTACTTCCCTAGCTGACCTTTTTTATGTCTGGGAAAACTTTTGTGCCTAAAAAATATGTCTATAGCCGAGGAAGACTAGCTTAGGACGTTTGATAGTCAGGATTGGCCTCTGCTATATACCTTGCTATGTAACGGTTCCGGCCTGGTTAAGCTGCCGTAATCGGCTTGACAGATGCAGTAGGAAAACCTTGGTTAACGAATTAATCCCAGCTTTTGATCGAATAAAAAGCCTGTCTGCTAACGCTAGCAGACAGGCTTTGATTGCACAGCTATTTGATTTTTAACAAAGGCTGTAAGGCTATCTAGTACAGCAGGCGCTCTTAGCCAGTTGCGATCGCACCTCCAATGGCCGCGCAAACCGCAGAAATAAGCGCCGTGCCAAAGAGCCACCAGGAAGCCGCCTCAGCCGCTTTCTTCGTATCTTCAACCTGCTTTGAGGTCTGCTCTTTAATCGCTACTAGCCGGCTCTCTATCTGTCTCTCTATGCGTTCGGCCTTGCCCAACACGTTGTCTCTAGCCGACTCTACCTTGTCGATTACTCGATTGGCGTCGCGCTCGGAGATGCTGCCCTGTGAGGTCACTAGCGAAACTAGCGTGTTGCGGTCGAACTGAGAAAGGCGATCGCGCATCGCGCCAAACCCGGCGTTTGGATCATCCATCATGAGCCGTACGTCGCGCTCAATGCCGTCGTAGTTTAGCTCGGGGCGCTCTAGCGAATCTAGGAAGCGGCGAATCCGCGCGAAGATCTGATTGAGAACAGACTCTACGTTGCGCTTAACGCTGCGAATTTGTTCCATCGTTTGATGGCGCACATCAGCCACCTGCTGCACAACCTGTCGCGCTTCTTCTTCGCTCATGTCTGAGCGCTGGGCGAGAAGGGCAACCATCGTAGAGTCGTCCATCTCGGAAAGGCGATCGCCTAGCTTGCTAGCGCCTAGCTTAGGGTCGCTTAGCAGCAGCTTAAGATCGCGCTTAATTCCGTCTGGATTGAGTTCGCTTTTATCGGTGTTGCTCAAGTAGTCTTCCAAAGCGGTTTGGAAGGACAGCGCTCTAGACTGCGTTCGGCGAGCAAAGCGACGGGGCAGCTTAACAACGCTTTGAATACTAGACGTGAAACTGTCGATGGTTTGGTTGATCTCATCTTCACTCAGGTCTTCTCTAGCTGAGAGCAACTGCACTAGCGTATCGCGGTCCATCTTAGAGAGGCGATAGCGCATGGCTCTCATCCCTGCTTTCGGATGGTTGATTAGCTTTTCGACATCGCGCTGAATGCCTTCAGGGCTAAGCTCGGGCTTACCGGTGCTGCGTAAGTACTCAGCGATCGCAGTCGTCGCTTCGTCGTACTTCGCCTGAGCGGTCGCCGTTACTTTCTGCGGCGTGCTCATGGCAGCATGCCAGTTTTTCTCAACGCTATCAACCACACCGTTCACGTCGCCTTCGCTAAACTCGGGTCGCCCCGCAAGTAGCTGCACCAACGTGTCGCGATCAAACTTAGCCACTCGGCCACGAACTCGGCCGATTCCTTCATTAGGCTCAGACAGCAGCTTCGCCAAGTCGCGCTTGATGCCGTCGGGATTCAGTTCTTCTTTGCCCGTATTGCGCAGATACTCTTCTACCGATTTGGCCTGCTGCTGCACGCGAACCTTAGCCGCTTCTTGTACGCCTTCTGCATCGGCAATTACCTTTTCTAACTGCTGATGGTATCGCTCAGCTAGCTCGCCTGCTTCATTCGGATCGATATCTTCGCGCCCGGTCATGGCCTGACGGAAAACATCGGCGCGAATTTCACCAATGCGGGTTCTCAGGTACTCCGCATCTAGGTTTTCTTCTTCAATTAGCGCTCGAAAGGCGCGGCTTCCCATCTCGCTGCGCAATTCGCTGACGGGCGTATAGCGGAAGAAGGTCTCTAGCTGCTGCTGCACACGGGCTTCAGCGGCGACGGCTTCAGCAGAAATAACGTCTTTCAACGTTTGCTGTCGCACAATTTCCATGCGGGTCGAGATGTCTTTAATCTCGCTTTGCGTTAGTAATCCTCTTGCGGCTAGAGCCTCTTGAAAGACCTTGCGATCAATGGAAGAGAGCTGCTGTTTTAGCTCAGTAGTATTGGCCGCATCGTCGTAGAGCACGTTGCGGAAGACCTCTTCCATCTGCGGCGACTTCAGCTCGCCTATGTAGGCGTGGTGAATGTAGTACTCTACGTCGGTTTCGATGATGTTTTCGTCAGCGGACAGCGCGTCTCCTAGACGAGGGGAAATGCCTTCAGCTTGACCCGAAATTTCTTTTTGAGCTGCCTTGATTTGGCCAATAATCTTATTCGTATCTAGATCGGACAGACCGGCTTTGGCCGTTACCATGCCAATAACAGAGCTGATGCCTTGCGACATCGCTTGGGCAAGCGGGCCATCATTGCTCTTGTCCTGCGAACCGTCGCTGTCGGTTGTGCGATCGCCGCCGTCCTTTAGACCTTGAACTTCTCTTACGAGCTTATCCAACCGGCCGCCTAGCCCTTCGGAGGCAATTTGACCGGCACTTGCAGACGCGACAAAGCTTAGCAAGTCGCTCATGCCGCCGCTTTGCTTACTGCCAGTGTTACGCTGCCAGGACTTGTACAAGCGGTCGGCCACGTCATTAACTTCGCGCTCGGAAAGGTTGGTGCGATCGCTCAGCATCTCTACAAACAGATCTCGAGTGATCTCAGGCATATCGCCTTTAGCCACATCCCCAAAGTCCGCACTTTTAATGAGTTTTTCAAACTCCTGCTCGATAGACTCAACGTCTACGCTGCTAGGCACTAGCTTAGAAAAGTAGCTCTGCAAATTATTTTGCAAACCGTCTATATCTAGCCCGTCTGTAAATTCACGACGCACCGCAGCCGCCGTCTCTTCCGCCGTTCTGACAACCTGGCTGCTGGCAGCTTTTGCGCCTATTGCCGCTGTGGCCGTACCAAACAGCGTCTGAAAGCCGTCGGTTGCCGACTTAATCACAGAACCAATCAAAGACCCTACCGTCGTAGAGCTAATCCAGGTAAGCAGGCTGAAATAGGTAGCCCAAATAACCAGAGCAATCGTAATGCCCAACAAAGGCTCCTCGTACTCACCTAGCGAAACCGCAAGCCAGCAGGCAAAAAACAATGCCAAGCTGACCGTAACTAGCGTCCAGGCACCAAAAGCTAAGCCAATGGTTTTCACTAAACTGCCGCTGCTGTCGCTATCGCTGTCGCTGCTGTTGCTAGAATGCGCCAAATAAGAGACGCCTGTTGCTACCGAGAGGTTGGTAAGCAGTAGCTGAAAGCCAAAAGCCAAAATGACTCCAGAGAGCAGAGCCGCAAAGAACTGCCCGCCATTGAAGCTCCTATACTCTTCGTTAACAATGACCTGAGCTAGCAAGGAGGCTAGTTCTCCTGGATCGTAAAGAGAGGTGGCCCACTTCAGGCCGTTAACAAATTCCATAGCGCGTTCTATTGCCCAACAAAAAGATAAATAGCTCTCCCATTAAGCCGCTTTGCGAGCAAGTCTTCCTCCTCCTGAAGAATGAACCAATCGCGAGAACACAACCTTGTAGCGCAAAGTGCCTCTGTCTCTAGGGGGTTATCTATCTTTTAACGGCCTTTTCGCTGCCTTCTAACTGTCAAAACACTGAGCTATTGATCTGCCGGTGGCTTAAGCGACTGCTGCTTCCTATATTCTGAGCGAGTTTGCGGTAGCTCTGTTTCACCTTTGTCTGCAGCGGTCGCATCTGATGAGTAGGTTGCGTGTTTGTCCGGGCGAATATGCGAGCCAAAGCGGTTGGCATAAACCTGAGTGAATTCAGCGCCAAATAACAATATCTGTGTGGAGTAGTAAATCCATAGCAGCAGCACTACAAAAGAGCCTGCTGCGCCGTAAGCAGAGGCGGCGCTACTGTTACCTAAGTACAGCCCAATTAGCCATTTACCAATGGTAAATAGCAACGCGGTAATAGCGGCGCCTACCCAAACGTCGCTCCAGCCAATTTTGGCATCGGGCAAAATTTTGTAGATTAGGCCAAACAACAGCGTGATAACGCCAAAAGATACAACGGCGTTGGCTATTTGCCAGAAGATGTCTAGTCCAGGTAAACCACCACTACCAACAAAGCTACTCGCCGCTGTGAGAGCCGCGCTCAGTAAGAGCGAAACCATCAGCAAGAAGCCGATGACTAAGACCATGCCGAAAGAGAGTAGGCGATCGCGCACCAGTCGCCAAATTCCCTGGTCGGTTCTAGCCTCTACGTTCCACACCGTGTTAAGCGCATCTTGAAGCTGAATGAACAGCCCCGAAGCTCCTGCAATTAGCAACACTACGCCGACCACCGTCGCCAAAAAGCTATTGCTATCTTGAGACTGAGCGCTGATCAGCATCTCTCGCACCATCTCGGCCCCATCGTTGCCTAATAGGCTTTGAAGCTGAGCGATAATGCGGTCTTGTACGGCGCTTTGTTCAAACAAAAAGCTGGCGATCGCAATTACGATCACCAGCACCGGAGCCAATGCAAACGCCGTGTAGTAAGCTAACGCCGCCGCCAGTCTCGAAACCTTGTCCCGCTGCCACTCCGCGAAAGACTGCTTTAGCAAAGACCACAGTGTAGAAGGGTTCATATAGAAAGGTTCAATAGAGAAGGCTTCACAGCGAAGGCTTTATACAAAGGCGAACTAGCTAATCAGGCCAGAGCGCAGTGCTCGAACCGCTGCTTGAGTGCGATCGCTCGCACCTAGCTTGTTCAAGATATTGCGCACGTGCGTTTTCACCGTTCCGACCGTCACAAACAGCTTCTCGGCAATTTGCGCGTTGCTACAGCCCGCCACAATGCATTCTAGAATCTCTAGCTCGCGCTCTGTTAGGGGGTAAGCCTCAATAATTTGCTCATATTCTGGCTCTACGGCTCTAATTTCTACCGTGCGGCTGTTAAAAGATTCGCCTACAGCAGCAACGGGCTTTACCTGGCTCAGTACCAAGCTAGCGATAGAAGGATCAATCCAAGAATTACCCTCGCTCGTTTCTTGGATAGCCGTAATTAAATCTTTGGTATCGATTTCCTTAGTGCAATAAGAGTCGGCCCCAGCCGCAAAAGCAGCCAGCACCGCCTTCTCGCTGTCATGCATCGTCAGCATCAAGATCCGCGTTTCGCTATCAGGATTTTCCTTCTTAAATCGCTGAATCATCTCAATACCGTCAATATCGGGCAGCCCAACATCGACTACTGCTACATCTGGGCGCATTTCTTGCAGTAATGTCAGGCCTTTCTCGCCGTTATCGGCTTCACCCAAAAATCTCAGCCCGGCCTGCCTGAAAGCAGCTCGAAGACCCATCCGAGTTAAGTCGTGGTCTTCTATTAATGCAACGCCAATTTCCGTATCCATGTCGTAACGCCTAAAACTTTGCTAGCTGTGAGTATTTTTCTTATTGAGTTGCAGTGCTGAGAATCTTAAAGGATTTGAAGTTTTATCTTTGATCGAGATTCTGCGTTGAGAGAACAGCTTTAGGAATGGCGACAACTCGTTAAATTCCTTTTGAACTTTCTGCCTTTTTACAAGTCGCTGCGTTGCCTTCAATTCAGATAGACGCAATCTTTCTTAAATTGTAACAGTCGCAGCACGCGCTTTCTCTGAGCATCTATCCATTGAGAGACAGCCTATTCGCTTGTCTACCTCTAAAGTTAGATGAAGCCTATCGCAGTACCCTCTCGAACTAAATATGCCGATGGAAATAGATGCGAACCTTTATCCTATGGGGTCGAAGCGCTATGTAGCATAATGTTGTTGGCTCTTCGTAAGAAGCGATTCATAGCGCTCTTATCACAGTCGCAATCTTACATATTTTTCTAAGATGAATCGCTCTTCTTCGGCTAATGTTTCAGCGACTGATGTTGGGCCTTTTTTTGGCCTAGCTTCCGATCTCATGTGTATCCTAGATGAAAAAGGCAGCTGCATTCAAGTCAATGCGGCCTTCGTTGACGGGCTAGGATACTCCATGCAGTCTCTGCGCGATCGCGCCTTATGTTCGTTAGCCCACCTAGATGATAGAGACAGTATACGGGCGCATATCGATCGCGCGATCGCCGAAGAGGCCACCGTTGGCTTTACGCATCGCTTCATCGCGGCAGGTACTCAAGTCCTCTGGCTAGATTGGACGATTTCACCGGTAGAAACGGCCTCAGGCCAGCAGCTTTACGGGGTTGCCAAAGACGTTACTCAAAACCGTTTGCTGCAAAGCCAGCTCATGCAGCGAACCGACGATTTATCGGCAGCAGCTGATAAATACGTCCATCTCGTTCAGTCGGAGCAGCAGGCCAACCTGCGGGCTTCTGCCGCCGAAATGCAGAGGCAGCTCTACGCCGACGTAACGCACAATATGCCGGTGGGGCTTTATCTGTGGCGGCTAGAAAACCCGCAAGATGCCAATAGTCTGCGCCTGATTGCAACCAACCCAGCGACCGCCGAGTTTACCGGAATTCCGGCTGAAAGTGTCCTCAACAAAACTATTTTAGAAGGGTTCCCGGCGCTGAGCGGCACCGACATTCCAACGCAATATGCGCAGGTGGTTCGTACGAATCAAAAGCGTAATCTAGGAGAAGTTGTCTACGGCGACGACCGCGTTGAGAAAAGCATATTCACCGTAAAGGCGTTCCCGCTGCCTGACCGCTGCGTAGGCGTTGTTTTCGATAACATCACGCTGCATAAGAAGGCGGAAGTTCTGCGTCACGAGCAGGAAGCTCAACTGCGCGTCATGTTCGAGCAGGCGAATGTGGGCATGGCTAGGCTCTCTTCTACCGGCCAGTGGATGCAGGTAAACCAATATCTGTGTGATTTGCTAGGCTACTCTGCCGAAGCACTATTAGAGAAAACGCTGGTAGAGGTCACTCATCCTGACGATCGAGCGATCGCTCAGATGCAGATTCAGCAGCTTCTATCGGGCGATACCTTATCAGATGCTCAAGATCAAAAAGCTCAGGGCGAGATTGAGAATCGCTACATTACCGCTGCGGGTAAAACGGTTTGGACAAGAGCGACGCTCTCCTCTATTCGCAATCAGCAGGGCCAGCTACTCTATCTGATTTTGGCTATGCAGGACATCACCAGGCGCAAAGAGGCCATGCTGGCGCTAAAGTCGCAAAAAGATAGCCTAGTAACAACTAACCTGATGTTGACGCACACGATGCGGACGCTAGAGCAGCGGAATGAAGAACTCGATCAGTTTGCCTACGTGACCTCACATGATTTAAAAGCGCCGCTGCGTGCGATCGCAAACTTAGCCACCTGGATAGAAGAAGACTTGGGCGCTCAGCTCCCTCCGGAGAACGCCGAACAGTTTGAGCTGCTAAAAAGCCGAGTGCATCGCATGGAAGGGCTAATTAACGGCTTGTTAGAATATTCTCGCATTGGCCGATCCCACCAGAGCACTGAGCGCGTGGATATCGCCGAGCTGTTAGAAGACGTTGTTGACTCACTGTCAGCTGAAAACTTCACGGTGGTTATCGCACCAGGTATGCCTAAGTTTCAGGCTAAGCGAGCACCTTTGTTTCAGGTGTTCTCTAACCTGATTGACAACGCCATCAAACATCACCACCGCCCGGTCGGCACCATAGAAATCGGCGTGAAAGAATTGAGTTTGGCCTATCAGTTTACGGTTAAAGACGATGGGCCTGGGATCGCTGCGGCCTTCCACGAAAAGGTATTCACTATTTTTCAGACATTGCGATCGCGCGACGAACTAGAGAGCACGGGTATTGGCCTTTCTCTGGTGAAGAAAACCATCCTGGCAGAAGGCGGAGAGATTGAAATTTTCTCTGAAGGAGAGCAAGGAAAAGGGACTACTTTCCAATTCACCTGGCCTAAGCTACCGAACACAGACGATAGATACGCCACTTAGCGCGTTCTATTCCAAGTATGAACAATCCATAGAAAGGGCGGATAGAAACAAAGCAATGACAGAAAAATCTGACATGATAGTGACCAACATCCTCCTCGTCGAAGACGACAAAGTAGATGTCATGAACGTTCAGCGTTCGTTTAAGAAAGCTAATATTTCCAACCCCTTGTTTGTCGCTGGCAATGGTCTAGAGGCGCTGGCCATTCTCAAAAATGAGCCTAATACCCTACAAATGCCTAAGTCTCGCAGGCTTGTACTGCTCGATCTGAATATGCCCAAAATGGGTGGCATTGAGTTTTTAAAAGAGCTAAGAAAAGACCCTACTCTGCGGCGCACGCCGGTGATTGTATTGACGACATCCGATCAGGAAAGAGATCGCGTAGAGGCTTACGACCTAAACGTAGCGGGCTACCTGCTCAAGCCCGTTACGTTTGCCAATTTTGCTGAAGTCATGACCACGCTTAACCGCTACTGGACGCTCTGTGAGATTCCATAAAGCCGCAGTCTCAAGGCGTCGAACTTAAAAGATAATGTGTATTTCGATGGCTCTCATGCGCTTACACCGCGCTGTAAGCAGAAGAGTTCCTATTCTTTTGATGTTCAAAAACAATGCCTATTTACTCAATCCGTCAATAGAGATACCTTCCTATCGACACTAGCCAATTTTCCAACTACCGAGTTAACTTGATCCTACCAGCCAATCAACGCCACGCTGGCCAGCTAACTAATGACACGCTGGCTGCAAGCGTACGAAACCCCTGTAGGGCTGTCACCTAGACTGTTTTCTCAGGACGCTAAAAGTTGGTTTCGTGATGCGCCTTTGCGTGCCGTTCTATAGCTGCTATAAATCCTGATATCGGCTTGATAAAACCGCAATGTCAATCTCTCTCGAAGAAGCCCTAAACATACTGATCGTAGACGACGACGAAGTTGATAGAATGGCGCTGAGTAGAGCATTGAAAGGAACCTCTCTAAGCGTAGTGATTGCTGAGGCTAGTGATGCGGATACGGCGCTGGCATCGGTAGTAGATACAGAGCCCGACTGCATTTTTTTGGATTACCATTTACCCGGTAGAAACGGGCTGTCGCTCGTTAAGCAAATTCGGCATATGGGCATTCAGGTGCCGCTGATTGTGTTGACAGGACAGGGCAACGAGCAGACGGCTGTTGAGCTGATGAAGGCGGGCGCTTCTGACTATCTACCGAAGAGTAAGCTGTCGGCTGAAGCGATCGCGCGCTTGATCCGCAGTGCGATGCGAGTTTATCGGGCGGAGCGCACGCTAGAAGACACCAACCGCAGGCTGCGCGAGAAGAACCAGCTACTAGAGCAGAAAAATCATGAACTAGAGCGTCAACGCCGCCAAATATATAAGCAAAATCTTCAGCTGCAAGAGGTCTCCCGGCTCAAGTCAGAGTTTTTGGCCACGATGTCTCACGAACTTAGAACGCCGCTTAATGCCATTATCGGTTTCTCTCAAATTCTGATCAACAAAACCAAAGGCCCGCTTACCGACTATCAGCAGGACATGCTAAGCCGGGTTCTATCTAATGGCAAAAACCTGTTAGAGCTAATCAACGATATTTTGTCGTTCTCTAGAATAGAGGCGGGTCGTCTGGAGCTAGAGCCTGTTCCGTTTGACTTACCCGATTTGGTTAGCGCTACTGTCGAAGAACTGCGATCGCTAGCTGCTCAGAAATCTATTTCGTTAGATCTAGATGTCGCACTAGACAACCCTACCGTTATTAATGACGCCGCTCGCATCCGCCAAATTGTTGTCAATTTGCTATCTAACGCGATTAAGTTTACTTCGCAAGGATCTGTTCGCGTGGTAGTAGAATCTGCTGTTTGTGTAGCAACTACAGCGGGCAGGCTTCAGGGCCGCTCAGAAGATAGTTCAGAAGATAGTTCAGAAGAAGCTTCAAAGCCGCGATCCCCTCGACCCGACGATGCTTTATCTAGCGAATACATTATTATCTCGGTCTTAGACACTGGCTGCGGTATTAGTGCCCTCGACCAGGTGTACATATTCGATGCGTTTCATCAATCCGACCAAAAGGTCACGCGCAGACATGCAGGCACTGGGCTAGGTCTGGCAATTACTCATTCTTTAGTCAACATGATGAAAGGAGAGATTACGGTAGAGAGCCAGGTAGGTAAAGGCAGCGTCTTTAGAGTTGTGATCCCTAGAGAAGTCGCCGTTGAAAAGAAGAGAGCTTCTACAAAAAACGCCCAGCAAGTGAATAAGTCTCCCAGCAGCAGAGTTAGCCCATCTGTGCGACAACAGCTCAAGTAGAAGACCTTTTTTCTTTATAGGTTTGAATCGCTCGCTTTTAGAAAAACGGTTGAAGAATGCCTGAAACAAAGCGGCGTTTTGTCTATGTCTGTAGGTCACAGACATAGCAGGCTTATGCCCTTAGTTATAAACGCAGTAGAGTCTTGTGGTGTTACGCTCTATTAACAAATTTCAGTTCTTAAAGCACAAACTTTTATAAGTTTTAGTAAGTCTGTGAGTCCCCAATCTGCCAAGATATTAGCCGTCGACGATATTCCCGACAATCTCTTTATTCTAGATTCTATCTTGGGTGATGTAGATGGCTACTGTCTTGATTGCGTTAACAACGGCGAGGCTGCGCTGTCTTATCTAGATAGCAACCAACCCGATCTCATCTTGCTAGACATCATGATGCCTGGCCTTGATGGCTATGAAGTCACTCGGCGCATTCGGCAAAGCAAAGCAGCTCCCTACATTCCTATTTTGCTAGTGACTGCTCACGATCAGTCAAGCCTATCGGAAGGCTTAGACTCTGGGGCGGATGACTTTATTCGCAAACCGTTCGATATTGACGAACTGATGGCTCGGGTGCGATCGCTTCTTCGGCTCAAGCGCAGCCTAGACGAACAGCAGGCTATGATTCGCCAGCGCGACGACTTTGTGGCCCGGCTTACACACGATTTGCGAACGCCGCTAGTTGCCGCTAACAGAATGCTTAGCCTGTGCCTACAAGGCGTGTTTGGCGAGCCGCCAACTGACATGGTAGAAGCCGTCGAGAACGTAGTTACTAACAACGAAAATCTGTTGCAGATGACGAATACGCTGCTACAGGTGTATCGCCACGAAGCTGGGCAAAAAAAGCTGGTGCGATTGCCTCTTTCTATATATTCACTAGCCAAAGAAATCGTTCAAGAGTTAAGGCCGCTAGCTGAAGAGAAAGCTTTGGATCTGCAGTTGGTTGCGCAACAGCCAGCAGATGTGTCTGTCCCCGTGCAGGCGCTAGCGTCTAGCCGCAGCGCACAGAGCGACTTACCCACAGAATGCAGCGATGAAACGATAGCGGTTTCATCCCCAGACAGCAAGGAGACTGCAAAGAAGATAGCCCAGTCTTACCGTACCGAAGGCGATCGCATCGAACTGAGAAGATTGCTCACTAACCTGCTGGGCAATGCCATTAAATTCACTGACTCGGGCAGCATTTCGGTTTTGCTTTCAGTGAGTCCAGCACCTCCCGCCGGAACTGAGTCGAATCAAGTAATTGAAGTAGCTATTCAAGATACCGGATCTGGCATCGAGCCAGAAGCTCGCGACAAAATATTTGAGTGGTTTTATCAGGGCGATCATATGCGAGCCGGCAGCGGCCTAGGGCTACACCTATCCAAACGGATTGCCGAAATGCATCACGGCACCTTGACGCTAGAGTCAGAAGTGGGCCGAGGCAGCACCTTTACCCTGGTTTTACCTAAGCTGTAGCGAACCCAGCGAGCGGCTAAAACTTGGGGAAGCTTCAAAGCTAATAAGCTACTCGGAAGGCTCCACTTCAGACTGATCAACATCGGTACGATCGGCCTCATCTTCAGACTGATTCTGGTTATTGACTTTGCCTGGCGGCCCCATCTCAAAGTTATCAGCTGCTAGAACATTTACCTTTAAAGTAATTTGACGCGCCAACTCTTTCTCTAAAAAACGATGAACCAGATCAATTTGATTGCGATTAATTGAGCCTTCTGGCGCGGCGACTTCTAAATCAATTTGCAAGTCGCCCTGCGCCGAATCTACTCTAAGCCTGCGAATATCCGTGTCTGAAAAGGTCAACGTTTCTTCTCGAATCAGCCTACCGACTAGCGTTCGCGCACGCTCTTCAACAATCAGGTCTTTCATCGCAAATCCTAACGGCACTCCGAGCAAAAGCACTGTGGCTGTAGAAGCCGTCAATCCTTTCCTAGCTCGTTTCATAGAGCCGTAGTCTTGCCAGATGAAAATCAGACCGCCGCTTAGAACAATGCCAGCTAGGTTAGTTAGAAACAGCAGGCTCGACCCGAAGAATATGGAGGAGTCTCCAAAAGCTAGGCCAATACCGATAACGCTCAAAGGGGGAACTAGCGCCACTGCGATCGCAACTCCCGGCAGCGCATCAGCGACCTCTCGGCGAGTTTTACCAAAAGATCCAGCGGCCCCGGCGGCCAAACCAATTGCCAAATCGAGCAGCGTAGGACGAGTGCGTTCTAAAATCTCTGGATTTAGGGTATTGATACCCACGATTTGACAAATTAGATACGCTGTCATAATTGTGAGTAGCGCGCCGGTAACCACCGATAGCCCAGCCCGCTTCAGCAACCGGCGATTGCCCATCGTAATCGCAAAGGCCATGCCTACAATTGGTCCCATCAGCGGCGCTACGATCATGGCACCAATAATTGCCGCCGTACTTCCGGCCAGCAGCCCTAGCGTTGAAATAACGCCAGAGAGAAATAACATGATGTAGTAGTTGAAAGAGGGTTCAGCCGTTCGCCACAGGCTGCGATTTAGAATCTTCAGCGGTAAGGGTTTTTGATCTAGCCAGTGCCATGCTCCCTGGTTCACCGATAGCACATTGCCCAGCTTTCGCAGCGTTCGGATTCCAGGGCGATGAATCTGCTCCGGCAGGTAGTAACGCATCAGCGCTAAAAAGGGCTGCTTGTGGATGCTATCTTCGTTCTCTTCCTCCAAGTTCCTTTTGGCAGGCAGCTTAGGTTTCTGCGGATCTAAGTCCGCTGTTGTATTCGCAGCTTTCTGCTCTGTGCTGGGTTCATCTCTAGCCATCAGTTCTCAATTAACCTACCGTTGCGGATCTAAGCATATCAAATATAAACAATCACCCCTTTGGCTTAGCCAAACTCTGTCCCCAGACCGGCTCTTTTACGCTTATCTCACAGGTAGATTAGTGGCTGACAAAGTTCATTTTTTGGAGAACTCAAATGGATATTAAAGACAAAGCAGAAGCCGCGAAAAAAGCTACCGAAGGCAAAATGAAGGAAGCCTTTGGTAGAGCTACTGATAGCCCTGAAGCACTAAAAGAAGGCGAAGCCGAGCAAAAAGAAGCGGCTGCTATTGACGCTCAAGATCTTGATAAAAGCAGAAGCGAAGACGCGAAAGATCCTGCTAACTAGGAAGATTCTCCTTAAAATGGATCATTCTCTCTAAAAGATAGAAGCCATTTCATCTTCTCGTGCAAACTGTAAAAGCATAAAGACAAATTACTAGAGGACACCCCCATGGGACTCGACGATAGAGCCAAAGCTGCTGCAAAAGACGTTGCCGGCAAAGCTCAAGAAGCGGCTGGTAAAGCTACTGACAACACAGAAGCTCAGGTAAAAGGTAAGGCCAAGCAGACAGAAGCTGACGCTACCAACGCAAAAGAAGACGTAAAAGATAGTGTTAAAGACGCTATTGACTAACGAGAGTCTGCGGCACTAAGGCACCGCTGGCGTTACTGCGCTCAGCTGCTTTCGTGGCGTTGATAACTAACTCTTTAATTGCATAAAAAGCCCAAGCTGGCTGACAGCTTGGGCTTTTTGTTGAGATAGCTGACTAGCTTGCATCGTAGGTGGCTAAAGCTGTTGCACTCAATGGCTAACCTATTTGAAGGAATCATCAAAAAAGCTTAGACGTTATCTGCCTAAGCTTTTTTTGCTGATTGCTCGATCTGCTCTTCTAATTTACTTTTCGATGTCTGGCACAACATCTGGACGCTCTTTATCTTCCCAACCAACGGGGCGCTTGGAGTTGTACCAGGCAATAGAACCGATAACTGTAGCCGCGACAAAGCCGACAATACCTACCGTTGCTAGAGAGAATGAATAAGGAGCAGACTCCACAGCAACTTCTGCATTATCTAAGGCGGTTTCTAGTAGCAGGATCATATAAACACCTTCAAAACTTAATTTAGACAATGATACAGAGATGCGCTCTCAAAATAAATCCCTCTGACTGATGAGATATAGATCTTTGCCTTTATAGGCTATTGGTATGTAATTTTGCTGACATACCGTTGATTGAGCGCAAAATCATCCTTAGACAGTACAAAAGCCCCTCGCTGATGGAGGAGCTTTTAGTAAGTAATACAGATTTTAGTCAACGCATAGCGGCACGTTTGCGAGCGGCTACGCACCTATCTTGTTCTATATTTCGTCTCTTGTGTCCTATACAGCAGCAGGCACTCTCAGGCTGGTTTCGGGCTGGCCACTAGGTGTTACGCCTTGGCCTTCTAGGAAAGAGCGCAGCATCCACGCCATTTCTTCGTGCTGTTCCATAAGACCAGTCAAAAAGTCTGCTGTGCCTTCATCATGAAACTTATCGCCCGACTGATCGATGTGGTCGCGCAGGTTGCGGATAACTTGTTCGTGATCGCTCACTAACTGAGCAACCATTTCTTCAGCAGTCGGAAGGTTGCCAGCATCTTCGCCAATCGTCGCGTTCTCTAAAAAGCCTTTGGCAGTGCCAATAGGATATCCGCCTAGCTGACGCACCCGCTCTGCGATCGCATCAATGTTCATGCTAATTGCTGTGTAATGCTCCTCCCACAGCTCATGCAGCGTTCTAAACTGAGGCCCAATAACATCCCAATGGTACTTTTTAGTCTTAATCACTAGTAAATAGCTATCGGCTAAATCACCATTGAGCAAGTCCACAACGCCCTGTCTTTGTTCTTCACTCAGGCCAATACTAATCTTTTGCATTAGTTAAATCTCCATTTTCACGTACTTACAGTATTTCAACAAATATCAACAAAACTTTCGTCTGTCTAAAGAAGAGAATTACTCCCGTGACGAAATAACTTGAGACAGATGTTCAGAAGCGGTTCGCACATGCTTCTATTCGTACGGGTTTTTAATAGAAGCGGCTGAATATAAATGAGTAGATGGCTCTGGCGGGATTTGAACCTGCGACCTTGGGCTTATGAGTCCCCTGCTCTAACCAACTGAGCTACAGAGCCGTAGAACGTCGCGATTTAGCTTGAAATCGCAGCTAGATAAATGTAACACGAAACTGAAACGCAAAGTCGCCAGATGATCCTGCCATCTAGCGACTTTGAACGTAAGCGTTAGGTCATCAATCGATAGGGCCGTAGACAATAGCTAGCTGGCTAAACAGCTAGCTATTCTACCGGCTAGGCTATCTACCGGCCAGGCAAGTAAGCGACCGGATTGACCGCAGAGCCGCCTTGATGAACCTCAAAATGCAGATGAGGGCCTGTGCTGTAGCCAGTGCTACCCATTGCCGCAATCTGCTGTCCTTGTTTGACGTGCTGGCCTGCGCTTACGTTCAGGCTACTGTTATGTGCGTAGCGGGTCAGGCTACCATCTGGATGCCGAATTTCAACCAGGTTGCCATAGCCGCCCGAGTTCCAGCCCGCCTGCTCGACAACGCCAGTCGCTGCCGCTACAACCGGTGTACCTACAGGGCCTGCTACGTCAACGCCGCTGTGCATTCTGCCCCAACGCCAGCCAAAGCCAGAGGTTACAGTGCCTTGCGTTGGCCACATATAGCCGTTGAAGTAGTCAGGCGCATCCGGCAGGTACTCATCTGCTGAAGGCAAAATAGGCATATCAGGAGATACAACCTGCCCGGCAGAACGTTGGGCAGGAATATAAGCGTCAGGGCTAAGTGGCGCTGCTGCGAGCAGATCGGAACTCGCCTCTACCCGACTGTTGGCCCGATTACCCACTGGAGCTTCGACTGCTTCAGGTGCTGACGTTTCTTGACCCGCTACATTCAGTCTAGAAATACGATCCGAAGAATCGGCTCTAGCTATTAGTTGGCTCTCAGCAGATACCGCAGCGTCAGCTTCTATCTCAACGGATTCGGCTTCTGAAACTTCAACCGATTGGTTTCGTACTTCTTCAACTTCTGCTAGCAAATTGGCTACGTAAGGGTCTCTGCCCTCTCTGCCTTGAATGCTGCCTAGTAAGTCCTGCTTAGTAAGTTCTTCGCCACCTACACTTAGCGCTTCTTCAGGGCCTGCAGTGCGAATTTCTGCCAAAACGCGAGTTGATTCAGCAGGTGCTGGTTGATTGGCTTTTGCGATCGCAGGCTGAGGTGCTGACTGGCTAACAGGCACAACTAACGTGGAGCCAACAAAAATAACGTCTGGATTGATGAGCGAATTAGCCCTAACAATCGCGTCTGGTGTGGTGCCTAGCGATGAAGCAATGCTGCGCAGCGTATCGCCGGATTGAACTCGGTAGCTGCTAGTTTCTGGCGTGGGCGCGTAAGCTGTCACGACAGGAGCGCTTACTTCAGCCGATTCTGCTTGGGTCGCCGCTACAGAAGCATCTGCAACTTTAACTGCTGGAGCAGGCGTCACAGCCATTTCCGAAACAGGGCTATGGTTAGCGGTTGCTAGCGGGCGAACATCCGCATCTGATGCGGTGTTGACCTCAGCCGAGGCGATTTTGATGCCTTCGGTTTGCGCAAGTTCGTTTGTCCCATTCGTGGTTCGAAGTGCTGTTCCCGCTGGAACTTTGAGCACTTGTCCGACGCTAATAGAGGTTTCAGGCGATAGTGCGTTAGCAGACTTTAAATCTTGCAGGCCCACCCTGTACTGCTGGGCAATCTGCCAAAGGCTCTCGCCAGAGGCCACGGTATGGTAGCCAACAATCTGCTGAACGGCGGTACCGTCTGATGCGGTTGCTACTTGAGTATCGCTTGAAAAAGCCTCAGTAGTCGCAGCCTTGGTCGGAACGTTGACTGCCGCTGCCGCTTCGGGCGATGGAATCAGCGCTCCAGATGCACCTACCGAAAGGGCAATGCCCAGCATAGCCGCAGATTTGAGGCCGCTATTACCATTGCTCTCACTTGTCTCAAGAATAAGTGAATGACCTGAATCAGACACAGGTTCCTGTGAAGTTGCTTGTCTCAAGGAATATATCCTCCTAATGTTCAGCGTTTAACCGCCGGTATCAAATCGACTGCTGGCCCGTTGTTTCATAAGGCTAGGCGTCGGTTGGCCATTGCGATTTTCGTTTAACAGCAGTGTTGCCTGAATGAGCGATGGATGCGTTTGTAAAGAACAGAATTTAACTGCTCGTACAACCTAGCTTGTCCAACTTAGGCAAGTTTACACGACTTAACGATTATTTCAATATCGCTTGCCGGGCCTACTCTGAATGCCCAAAAACTTCATCGTATAAACTTCAGCAGCGCGTCCTCTTGTGCATTCGCGAGTCTTCTTCGCTGGCTGGACACATACAAAAATCCCACGGTTCTAAGCCTTTGGGCGTATTTATTCTCAGCCAATCCATTTACTGGCACACTGCTCAAAAGACCCTACGACTGGCTATTCTCAACCTAAGCGTAATTTCGGAGCAGAGCCAACTTTTTACCTACGAGCCTTACGGAGACGGCGGTTTCATCTATCGCTGTGGAATATGCGAGACTTTCTAGAAATTAACAACGAGTAATCAAGAATGGCTTGGATGATATGAAATACTTATTGAACTTTAGGCGGTTTGACGCGTGAAATGACCGAAATCTCGATTGAAGGCACGATCGCTCACTGCTCCAAATATACGATGTACTAATACATCTGTACGATTCTAATAATCTACGCAAGCTGCTTGGTTTGCCTAAGTGCCTCGAATAGTCCTACTGCTGCACTCACCGACAAATTAAGACTACGTACGTGGCCCTTGCTCATTGGAATAGTGATGGTCTGCTCGCACCGAGCCGTGACGCTAGGTGGTAGACCTTTGCTCTCGCAGCCAAACAGCAGCCAGTCGTCAGCTTGGTATTTCAGTTCGGTGTAGCTGTGGGTTGCCCTAGCGCTAAAGCCAATTAGCCTGCCTCCCTCTGCTTTGGCATGCTGCCAGAAGTCTTCTACCGATGCGTGAACATGAAGATCGACGTAGGGCCAGTAGTCTAGGCCCGCCCTTTTGAGGTAGCGATCGCTCAGCTCAAACCCCAACGGTTCGATCAGGTGCAGCGGTGCGCCGGTGGCCGCGCAGGTGCGAGCAATGTTGCCAGTATTCGGTGGAATTTCTGGTGTGACTAAAACGACTCTGTTCATGGGCCTACGTGATGGGATTAAGCTACGAGCGCTGACTGACAGACCTCTTGGGCAAGCAGGCTTTCTTGCTGCTGCATCTGTGCGATCGCGCCTTGAATAACCTGAGTAGGCGTTGACTTTTCTGCTTCAGCTAGCCAGCGCTGAGCCTGATTGCCGTCTCGTAGAATCTGCTTGATAGGGGTTAAAAAGCATCCAATCCCTGCGGCCTGAGCAAACGGGCGAACTTCGTCGTACATCTGGTTGATCCAGTCTTGCGCAGTGATTGTTCTGCCATCTTGCCAGTGACGCAGCGTTGCATTCAAGCTGTTGGCGGCGACGGCTTTCTCGTTTTCTAGCGTAATTTCTAGCAAATCCTCGCTGCGCGTTTGCTCGCTGAGCTGACTACTTTCTAACGGGTCTAGCTCGGGAGTGGCCAGCATTTGCTGAAGTCTGGCTTCGAGCAGCGTGGTGATAGCCAGCAGATGCAGCGGATCGCTGACGAGATCGCAAATGCGAAGCTCCAAGCGGTTGAGATTATAAGGGCGGCGATCGCCATTGGGACGCACCGAACTCCATAGGTGCCGCACACTCTGCATAGAACCAGCGGCTAGCTGATCTTCCACCCAGCGAATGTGGTGCAGATGGCTTTCGAAGAGCGGCACATGCTGAGGCGTTTGGGGAAACATCTGCCAGCGAGTGGAATGAAAGCCGGTAACATTGCCATCGAAGAAGGGAGATGAAGCGCTCAGGGCTAGATACAGCGGTGCTTCTAATCTGATTAGGCGGCAGGCCCGCATCAGTTCTTCTAGATCGCTCATGCCGATATTGATGTGGATACTGGCTGTAACGACATTCGTGCCGTAGGTTTGCTCAATGTAGTCGTGATACGGATTTTTAGGATCGGAGCGGTGAAATTCTTGCGCGCCGCCGAGTGGGAGTGTGCTGCCTGGAATAATAGTGTAGTCGCCGAGCGTTTTGAGGTAGCTTCTAAGGCGAACTCTGGGCTTAATTAGCTCGCAGAGCAAATGTTCGTAGCGGCAAAAAGGTGCCGTGGTGTATTCCACGTTGCGAGTATCGGGTTCTCTAACGAAGCTGTCTAGCGCGGCGACGATTTTGTCAGAAAATCCGACGACCTCTCCGGCGGGCGTGCCGGTATACATTTCAACTTCAAAACCTTTTGATAGCAACACGGCAGGGATGTCCTTAATGGTGGGGAAAAGCAGCGAATGTTGACTGCTTTTTCCTCCTTATATATAGGAGGTATTTTTTTGCAGTGTTTAGAGCGACTTTTCGAGAGAAAGAAAGGTCACTTTTTACACTTTCTACAGGCAGTATAGAGGGCCGAAGGATAGCCGATATGTGTCTGAGGTCTGGGAAATGCCTAAACCGGCCGTTTAAAACTAGCAAGGGGTCAGACCTCTCTATGACGCCTGACCCCTTACCGGTCGCTGTACCTGTTAAATCGTTTGGATTTGAAACAGGTTAGTTTTTATGCGGATGAAAGGACTTGAACCTTCACGTCACGAGGACACTAGAACCTAAATCTAGCGCGTCTACCAATTCCGCCACATCCGCATTGGATATTAATAGTATCAATAAATGGACTATCTCTACCATGAGAACCAACAATGAATCCGGGAAGCGCTTATGATGAAGGTGCTATGGATTACGGTTATCCACTGCCCTAGCGCGGCGTACGCAGTGTTATAGATAGACGCAAGATGAGGAGCAACCGATTGAATGGGTAAGGTAGTTGGCATAGACCTCGGTACGACCAATTCTGTAGTAGCGGTGATGGAAGGCGGTAAACCCGTCGTGATCGCGAACGCGGAAGGTATGCGGACAACGCCTTCGGTGGTGGCCTTTAGTAAAGAAGGCGAGAAGCTGATTGGCCAGATGGCGCGTCGGCAATCTGTGCTAAACCCTCAAAATACTTTCTATGCGGTGAAGCGGTTTGTCGGTCGTAAGTACGATGAGCTTTCTGCCGACTCTAAGCGAGTGCCCTACACCGTACGGCGCGATGAGTCGGGCAACGTGAAGGTAAAGTGTCCTCGCTTGGATAAGGACTTTGCCCCTGAAGAAATTTCGGCGATGATTTTGCGCAAGCTGGCCGAAGAAGCCGCGCAGTATTTGGGTCAGCCGGTAACGGGTGCGGTGATTACGGTGCCTGCTTACTTTAACGATGCGCAGCGGCAGGCAACGCGAGATGCGGGGCGAATTGCGGGGCTAGAAGTTAAGCGGATTATTAATGAGCCAACGGCGGCGTCTTTAGCCTACGGGTTAGATCAGCAGTACAACCAGACGATTCTGGTGTTTGATTTGGGCGGCGGTACGTTTGACGTGTCGGTATTAGATGTTGGCGATGGCGTGTTCGAAGTGCGTTCTACGAGTGGCGATACTCAGCTAGGTGGGCTGAACTTTGACAAGAAGATTGTCGATTGGCTAGCTGAGGAATTTTTAGAAAAGGAAGGGGTGGATTTGCGGCGCGATCGCCAATCTTTGCAAAGACTCAACGAAGCCGCCGAAAAAGCCAAAATTGAGCTGTCGGGCGTGCCGGTAACGCCGATCAATCTGCCGTTTATTACCGCCACAGCAGATGGGCCAAAGCATATTGAGACAAAGCTAGAGCGATCGCACCTCGAGAACCTGTGCGGCGATTTGCTTAGCCGAATTCGCGGCCCGCTAAAGCAAGCGCTAGACGATGCCAACGTAACGCCTAGCCAGATAGACGAAGTGGTACTAGTGGGCGGCGGCAGCCGGATGCCGATGGTCGAAGACCTGGTGCGCTCGGTGATGAACCGCGAGCCTAACCGCAACGTAAATCCGGATGAAGTGGTTGCTGTGGGCGCAGCGATTCAGGCCGGTATTTTGACGCAGGAAGTGAAAGACATCTTGCTACTAGACGTAACGCCGCTATCGCTGGGGTTAGAAACTATTGGCGGCGTGATGAAGAAACTCATTCCGCGCAATACTACAATTCCGGTACGGCGTTCGGACACCTTCTCAACTTCTGAAAACAATCAGACCGTGGTCGAAGTGCATATTTTGCAGGGCGAGCGCGAGATGGTTGGCGATAATAAGTCGCTAGGTCGCTTTAAGCTGATGGGTGTACCCCCCGCGCCGCGCGGCATTCCGCAAGTGCAGGTCTCGTTCGACATTGACGCCAACGGCATTTTGCAGGTGTCGGCGCTAGATAAAACGACGGGGCGCCAGCAAAGTATTACGGTGCAAGAGGCCTCTAATCTGTCTGAAGGCGAGATTCAGGACATGGTGCGAGCGGCAGAGGAGAACGCAGCGACCGATAGAATGATTCGCGAGCGCATAGAGAAACGCAACCGGGCGGGCGCTTTGGCGTTTCGAGCCGAGCGGCTACTGCGCGAAGTGGCCATTGACTTTGGGATGCAGTTTGCCAGAGAGCGGCGGCGACGCATCGAGGATTTGGTGCAGACGCTGCGGGTGTCCGTAGAGCAGTCGGACGAACGCGGTATAGACATTGCTCAGTCTGATTTGCAGAACGAAGTATACGAGATGAACCGCGAGGCTTATCTGTATGACTTAGACGATGCAGGCGATGGCAGCATTTTGGGTCAGATTGGGGACACCTTGAAAAAGGCATTCTCAGGCGACGATGACGACTACTATCGGGCGGGCGGCGACTATGGTTACGGCCCTAGCGCTAGCTACGACAGCGGCGGCTATCCACCAAGTAATGGCTATAGCAACAGTTGGGAGCGGCAGGCTCAGTGGGATGCGCCAGATTGGAACCAGCAGAGAAGCTCGGGTAACCAGAAAAGCTGGGACGACTGGGATGACGATTGGGATAAGCCTACTCCGCCCACTCGACCAGCTCCTAGCTACGATCAGAATCGCTACCCTCAAGATCCCTATCCTCAAGATCCTTATTCGCAGGATCGCTATCCTCAAGAGGGTGATGGACGCGGCAGTTACGATTCTAATCGCGATCGAGGTGGCTACGATCAGCGCAGCGCTAGCCCCCGTCGATATGATCAAGAAGAAGCCCGTCCGAATAGTTATCCAGATAGCTATGGTCAAGGTAATAACCGCCAAGATAACTATGGCCAAGATAGCTATGGCCGAGATAGCGGCCAAAATAGTTATGGCCAAGATAGTTACAATCAGAGCGGCTACAATCAGGCCGATGGATCTAGCGATAGGTATCAACAGCGAGACTATCGGCAGGGTGATGGCTCGCTAGCAAACAGCCGAGACGATGAGAGCCGAGGCGGCTATGACGGGCGCAGCGGCGATCCCAATGCATATAGATCAGACCCGCAAGACTCAGGATATCAAGACGACTACTATAGTCAGCGGCCATTGCCTGAAGGAGATAGGCGATCGCCACCTGACCCTAGCAGTCAGCCCTATTCTGCGGACAGTCCTCCAGATAGGAGTTTAGATCGCCAGGAATACGAACGCCAGGAATACGAACGTCAGGAATACGAACGTCAAAACTACGGTCGCCAGGATTACGATCGTCAGGACTATGATCGCTCGAGCTACAGCCGACCAGATGCCGAGCGAACTCAAGATGCGCCGCCTAGAAGCTCCCAAAGACCTGCCCAAGATAACTGGGATGACGATGCCTGGTTCTAGATAGGTTTTCTTTCTTCGCAGTACGCTACGCTTCGGTTCATGCAAAATTTCCGAGACTATTACGAGATCCTTGGCATCGCTAAAGAGGCAGATGCCAGTGAAATTAAGCGGGCCTACCGAGCGTTGGCCAGACAATATCATCCTGATTTGAATCCTGGCGACAAGGCGGCTGAGGAAAAATTTAAGCTGCTTGGCGAAGCCTACGACGTGCTATCGGATGTGGAGAAGCGTCAGCAGTATGAAGAGTACAGCCAATACTGGAAGCAGAAGGGCTTTAAGAAAGGGCAGCGCGTCGGCAAGAGTTGGCGCGGTGGCGCTCGCCCTTCAGTTCAAGAAGAATACAGCGCCTTCGAAGATTTTGATAACTTCGTAGAGCAACTGCTAAAGCGGCATATGGACGGTGGGGAGCGTATGCCTAAACAGCCCGTACCAGAGTCATCAGCGCCCAGACAGTCAGCGTTCAAACAGTCAGCGTCCAGGCAATCAGCGCCTAGAGGACAGACGCCACTGAGACAGTCAGCGTCTAGATCAGTACCGCCTAACCCACCCGCTCCCCAGCTCGATCTAAACCCTCCACCCCCTTCTGAAGATGACTGGACAAACCGCCGTGCCAAGCGCTCTGTAGACAATTGGGAAGAAGCCAACTCGCCCGCAGCCTCTAGAGCAAACGCCCAAGACACACCTGTAGAGGAGCCACGCCCGCGCAGGCAATCGACCTATTCTAGGCAGTCTTCACCAACATCTCGTCGAGATGCGGAGGCGGATCTGACCGTGCCGTTGGAAAAAGCCTATGCCGGGGGGCGAGAGCGGATTAGTTTGGAAGATGGGCGATCGCTCGAAGTAAATATGCCTTCGGGAATGGTCACCGGCCAGCGCATCCGGCTTAAAGGTCAGGGCATTGGCGGCGGCAACCTTTATCTTAGAATCGAGGTAGAGCCTCACCCTTACTTCGTGCTCGACGAAGGTGACGTGTACTGCCAACTGCCGATTACGCCTAGCGAAGCGGTGCTCGGTGGTACGGTTGCTGTGCCAACCTTGGCTGGTTTGGTGAATATGCTCATTCCTCCCGGTGTGCAGACAGGCCAAAGGCTGAGGCTTTCGGGAAAGGGGTATCCAGTAGGGCCAGGACTGTATGGCGACCAAATTGTGGAGCTAGCGCTGGTGGTGCCCACTGTGCTAGACGACGAAGAGAAGGCTCTGTATCAGGAGCTACGTGGCCTTGAACGGTTTGACCCTAGGGCAAATTTGCTCGTTTAGATTAAAAAAACGCAGGAAAACAATTATGCAAACGATGAAAGTCACGATTCCGCAGACGCTTCGAACTCAGATTCAGCGGTTTCAAAATGAAGGCGGTATAGCGGCTCCAGAAGATGCGATTGTCGCTGCGCTAGAGGCGTACTTTAGGACCTGGAAGCCCTCTAAGTCTGCTGCACTGCCTGCTATGTATGACGCTGAAGATGGGCCTTGCGAAGTTATTGAGTCTTTTCGCTCGCCTTAGCCGCTAGCGCTATCTCTGTGTAACGCCCTTGATGGCTAAAACTTTGCCGGGTTTCTGTTTCTACTAGCCAAAATAGGCAGGTTCTTTTCCGGGTGCCCATTTGATATTGCAGCCAATGCTGGGCATTTGGCTTTCTGGAACCGTTTCGTTTGCGATAACTCTGTCGATGGCTGCTCGTAAGTCTTTGCCCGTTACCGGCTTATCGTTGCCGGGGCGGCTGTCGTCTAGCTGACCGCGATAGGCGAGCTGGTGGTTTTGGTCAAACAGAAAGAAGTCTGGGGTGCAGGCGGCAGTGTAGCTTTTGGCAACTTCTTGAGTTTCGTCGTGGGCGTAAGGAAAGTTGAAGCTAGCGCGGCTTACCTGCTCGCGGAGCTTGTCTGGACTGTCCTGAGGATGGGTTTTGATATCGTTGGCGCTAATAGCCAAGATGCCTAGTCCTTGGGGAACGTAGTCTTGCCCGAGACGGCTTAGCTCTGCTTCTACATGGATAACAAAAGGACAGTGCTGGCAGATGAACATCACCAGCAAACCTTTTTTATCTGAGAAATTACTGAGGGAGAGCGAGTCGCCGGAAACAACGTCTTTCAGGGTAAATGCTGGGGCAGATGTGCCCAAGGGCAGCATTGTGGATTCGGTTCTGACCATGAGGAAATAAGGAGAAATAGAGCGGAGGAGCAGCGGAAAATGACAGCGACTTTTTTGCCGATGCAGGCGATCAAAGCCTCTGTGCAAAGGGATTTAGCCGCCTGCGCTCATACCTGCCATAACTAGGATAGAGAGTAAAAGGCCAGGGCTAAGTAGAAGAACGAGTATGCCGAAATCGTGGAGTTCCATAGAACAAAAGCCAGTATAAAAAATAGGTTGAAAGATGACGCTCTAGAGCGCTTAAGCCAGGAGTAACCGAGCTTTGAGAAAACGCCGATTGAACATGTCGTTCTTATCATGGCGAATTGATAGCTAGAATGTATCGATTCTTGAGTGCGAAAGCTAACAATTTAATGAAATTTGCTATGTCTGCACTTTGAGATTTGACGTATCCTTACATTGAATTTGATTGATGGACATGGGCTATGGGCAGGAAACTAGGGCATCTGTTTCAATTTATTCGCTGGGGCCTGCTGACTGGAGCGGCTTCGATGCTGGCGCTAGGAATAGATGCACTGCCTGCTGCTGCCGCTGAGCTAATCGATTGGGGTTATGATTCGCAAACGCGATCGCTCACCCTCACTCTTCCCTCTAACCTTTTACCTAGTGTCTCAGTTCTCGCGTCCGATCAGCTACTCATTGCGATCCCCGATACGCAGATTGGCGATGTGGCAGGGCTGACCGTAGGCGATGGCGTGGTAGACAGTATTGTGCTTGAGCAAACCACGCCCGAGACCCTTTGGGTAATTATGGAGTTTGCCGAAGGTACGGTGCTGGCAGATACGCAGTCTGTTGTTCCGGTTGGCGCAGGCACAGGCGGCCAGCGATGGGAAGTTCTCCCGCTGGTGGTCGCTAGCGGAGAAGTTTTTGATGAGCCTGTTGTGAACGGCGGTGGTGCTGAGAGTCTAAGAACGCCTGCGGTCGATGTTGCTCAAGCTGATTTTCCAGATTTGCCAATTTTGGAGCCAGGTATCGTGCTGAGTGAGCCTGTAAGTGTGCCACCGCTCGATGCTTTCAATGCTCCTATACCGGCGGCTCCCGCTTTGCCCCCACTGCCGCCAGTAGCAGAAGTGAGTCGCCCTGTCGTTGACGTTCTAGATGTGCCCGAAGCTGCTGAAGCTGAGATAGCTGCGGAGGTGTCTGTTCCAGTAGAGGTGATTTCTAGCGATCGCAACGAAGCGACAGCGAATGATGAGGTAGCCGCGATCGCAAATATTCCAGATGAGCCGCCCTTTTTAGGCGAAAGTACGTTTGAAGTGCCCGTTATTGACGAGACGGCCCTATCTGGAGATCGCCTAGACGAGTTTGCCGAAGAGAGTATTGCCGAAGAGAGTACTGCCGAAGAGATTATGATCGCGGATGAACCTGTTTCTGAAGAGATTGTGATAGTAGATGAACCTGTTGCGGTTGCTACGCCTGAAGCGCCTGCACCTGCAGTGGAAGTGGATGAAATTCCTATAGAAGTCGTTGCAGCGGCTGAGCGCGAAGCCGATGTGGAAGCCGATGTAGAAGCTGGTGTGGAAGCCGATGTAGTTCCGGGAGAGGCACTCGCCTCGGCGCCTGTCCTTCAGACCAGAGTAGACGCTAGCTTTGCAGTAGAGCCTGAACCCGAGGTGGCTGAGTTTGAACCGGAGGAAATTGATCTCTCCGCGCAAGGTATTACAGCGCAAAACACAACAAATCGTTGGCCCGACCCAATTCCTTTCGGCGTGCCGCTACCTCGGTAAAAAGCTGTCTGGGCAGAAGGTTGCTTAAGGACAGGCGAGATTGAATTTGAGTGGTGAGCTCAGCCATATCGCGAGACAATGGAAAGCAGTGTTTTATGCTATCCGATTTGTGAATACCCCTCGCGTTCGACCAATGTTTTCAAAGGAAAGTCGCCTTTCTTCAGAAGACCGCGCTTCTTTCTCTGCCCAATGTCAGTTTCCTCAGCGCAAGCCGTCTAGAGTCCGCCAACTCAAGAATCTGGCGGCAGATACGCTGACCGTTTTCTGGGGTGACTGGCTAGATTTGCGATCGCGTATTCCTCAAGTCGCGGCGTCTGGTCTGGTTTCGCCATTGATATATATTTTGGCGTTTGGCCTGGGGCTAGGCAGTTCGCTAGACAAAGTGAGTGCGCCTACGGCTGGCGATAGCTATCTAGAGTTTATTTTGCCGGGCATGGTGGCGCTCTCTTCAATGGTCATTAGCTTTGGGGGCACAACGTTTTCAATTTGCGGCGAGCGGCTTTTTTCCAAAACCTTTGAGGAAATGTTGCTGTATCCAATTCATCCACTGGCGCTGCATTTAGGCAAAATGCTGGCGGGTATCGTGCGTGGGTTAATGACGGCTTCGGCGGTGATTCTGGTGGCCGTGCTGTTTACCGGCAGGGTGTGGAGCTTTTTGAACCCGCTATTTTTCTTGCTGGTGATCTTGAACTGCGCGGTGTTTGCCGGATTAGGTGTGATTGTCGGTCTGAATGTGAAGTCATTAGAGAGCGTGGGCCTGTTCAACAACTTTCTAATTGTGCCAATGTCGTTTCTAGGCGGCACATTTTTTGACCCAACGACGCTGCCGGTTGCGCTGAAGCCGCTGGTGTTTGCGCTACCGCTGACCTATACAACGATGGGGCTAAGAGCGATCGCATACAAGCCGCTGTCAGAATTTCCCTGGTATAGCATCCCGATTTTGCTAGGGTTTGCGATCGCCCTTTCCTTCTTGGGAGCGCAGCAGTTCGCTAATCAACAAGACTAGCCGCCGCCGTGAGCTACAAAATAGCTTCCATAAACGGCTGCCAGTCTGCGACCGACTCTAAAATCGTGCGATAGCCTAAAGGATTGGGATGAATGCCATCGGTGCAAAGGCGATCGCTTACCCAATGCGCGTCTTGCTGCGTCCACTGTTCGTACAGGTCTAAATAGGGTATGCCCTGTGCCGCGCACAGTCGCTGCGTAACATCTCGATAGCGCACCTGCTCGGCATGCGTAAAATATAAGACTTTGGCAAACGGCATTGCGGCTTCGTTTACGGGCACCATGCCCACAAAATAAACCGGGCAAAGCGAACTGGCCTGAGTGAGCAACTGCTCCATCTCGCGTTCGAATAGATCTATCGCTGTAACGGGTCGCCCGGTGGGTCGCCCGGCTCTAGCTGAATCGTTAACGCCGACAGAGAGGACTAAAACGTCTGGCGTACGATGGCGAAGTTCTCCGCGATCGCCAAACTCACTTGCCAATCTTTTGGCCACTTGCCTAACGCCGTCACCGCGAATGCCTAAGTTGTAGAGAACCGGCCCAGGCTGCTCGGGGTTCATCCAGCCTAATCGCAATCGATCTACCCAGCCACCGCCTTCGCTGTCGCCATAGCCGTAGATCAGGCTGTCGCCGATGGCGATGACTTTTTTGGGATGAGCGATCACCGCAGCGGGAATATTAGCAGCTTGGACTGCTAAGCCCGATTGGGCTGTCGATGTTGAAAGCGTGGCCACCATAGGGATGCTTCAAAGACTTCGATTAGGAATAGCACAAACGATGGTAGCTTTGCAAATCTTTATACTATTGCTGGAGCCGTTAAAAACAATCTCCCTAAGCTAGATGCTGAGCGACTTTAGCGGCCAGAGTGTCTGTCCAGTGGTCTACTAGCTCGGCGTTGGCAGCTTCTACCATGACGCGAATGAGCGGCTCGGTGCCAGAGGCTCTGACGAGAACTCGGCCCTGGTCACCCATCGCAGATTCGGCTTGAGCGATCGCACCTGTTAGCGCATCACAGGTTTGCCAGTTGCGTCGAACGCTAGCATCTTCTACCCGCACGTTTTGCAATCTTTGAGGATAGGTTTTGAAGCTCTGATCAACCAGCTCGGCGAGCGAGCAGTTAGCCTGCTTGAGCAAGTCTGCTAGGTGTAGCGCAGTCAGAATACCGTCGCCAGTGAGACTGTAGTGGTGGCAGAGAATATGGCCGGACTGCTCGCCGCCTAGCATGGCACCGCGCTCGATCATATCGGCGAACACATGCTGATCGCCGACATCTGTACGGATAAGCGTGCCGCCTTGCTTTTCCCAGGCTCGCTCGAAGCCGAGGTTGGCCATAACCGTAGAAACAATGGTGTTGTTAGGCAACTGGTTTTGGCGCTTGAGGGTTTGGCCCCAGAAGTACAAAATGTAGTCGCCATCGATGACGCGACCTTGAGAATCGACGGCCATAACGCGGTCGGCGTCGCCGTCGAAGGCAAAGCCAATATCGGCGTTGAGTTCGGCTACAGCGGCTTTGAGCGCCTCTAGATGAGTAGAGCCACAGTCGACGTTAATGCGATCGCCATCGGGCAATCCATGCAAAATTTCGACGCTGGCGCCAGTCGATTCAAACACCTGTTTGGCAACGCTAGTCGCCGCGCCCCAGGCTAAGTCTAGAACGATGCGCAGCCCGCTTAGATCGGGATGGGGCTGAAACGGCTGCTTCAAGAAATCAACGTAGCGTTCTAGCAGATCGGGCCTTTGATAGGTGCGGCCCCACTGCATTTGAGCCGCGTCGTCGAAGGTGCGATTCTCCAGATTGGGCAATCCTTCACCGCGTAGCGCTGCCTCAATCTGCTTTTGAACAAGCGTCGAAAGCTTGGTGCCATCTGAGCCAAAGAACTTGATGCCGTTGTCGGCGGGCGGGTTGTGGCTCGCGGAGATCATAATGCCGCCTGCACTGCCGACCATAGCTAAGTGAGCGACTGCTGCCGTTGGGCAAAGGCCCATGTTCCAAACTTCTAGCCCGGCGGTGGTGAGCCCGGCGGCTAAGCCCGAGGCTAGCATATCGCTAGAGTTACGCGAGTCTTGACCTAAAATAACGGGGCCGCTCTCACCGTGGCAGCGCAAGACCTGACCGGCCCAGAAACCCACCTGGGTTGCTAAAGGAGCCGTTAACAGCGTTCCAGCCTGCCCTCGGATGCCATCGGTGCCAAATAGCGGTGTGCTAGGCAGCGGCTGCATATCGCAAACGGCTGGCGAAATAGGCACGAACGGCTGCGCCTGGGTCGATGACTGATTGACTGGCAAGTTGACTTGCTTCTGGCTACGCTTTTTAGCGGCGTGGGTACGGTTGCCTCGAATTCGAGAACTTACCATGGCTATTCACTCCCTCACAAAAAATTGATTGTTGCCTGCGCACCTAACAAGTACCTGGCTGCAAGCACTGAACTGAAAGCACTGACCACAACCGTTAGGCTATAAGTGTGGAGAATATCACCTTCACTCCAATAATGTCGGCTAATGTGCCAATTCCTATAAAGTCATCGACTTTAAAGGGTAAATTCACCGACTTTAAAGAGTGAATTCATTGACCTTAAGATGTGAATTCATTGGCTTTAAAGGACTGGCGAGGCACCGTTAAGTTCCTGATTTGAGCGATCGCTAGAACATCATCAAACAAGATTGATATAGACACAGAAGACACTATGCCCACTCCCTTCTCCGATCGCGACTTTGCTGGCGAGCCACCGCCTCATACAAATTTGCGGTCAGATTTGCAGCAGTCAGATTCGCAGCCTAATCCACCGACGGACAATACTGGGGCCGTCGCTGAATCTGTGGCTGAAGTCGCTTCATTAGCCAGAGGCATTGCCGAATTCAACGCCGAGCAGTTCTATGCCTGCCATGACACGTTAGAAGCCGTTTGGATGGCCGCTGAAAACGCGCAGAAACCTTTCTACCAGGGAATTTTGCAGATCTCTGTGGCTTTTTACCATCTGGGCAATCTGAACTGGCGAGGCGGCGCGATTTTGCTCGGTGAAGGCATAGGTCGGCTGCGAAAGTTCGAGCCGAGCCACGAAGGGGTAGCGGTGGAGGCGCTAGTCGATGAGGCCGTAGAGTGGCTAACGCTGGTGCAGGCGGCGGGCCCAGAAGGGGTCGGTGCGATGATGGCTGAGCTGCCGCGATCGCTGCCCAAAATCCAGCGAGTAACGCCTGAAAAAGAAGTAGCAGCAGACACTGTAGAGTAGACAGAACCCCTAGCAGCCTCTGACGGTTGATAAATCGGATGTTCTCTCCGGCTGAATAGAAATAGCTTTCACTAGAATAGAGATTGTTCAAGGCGCTAACTGTCTACCCTTCGATTGCTAAACCATTGACTACTCCTGAAAATTCTTAAAACGATGCCTCTAAAACTGAGTTCAAAGCTGCTTGGCGCTTTTACCGCTGCCTTGCTATTGCCAGCGGCGCTGTCAGTGCTGCTACCCAAGCCGCTTTCCCAAGCAGAGGCTCAGTCTAATGGTGGGGCCATTCAGCTTAAGGCCAGCAGGGTTGAGGCTAATTCCAATACGGGCGTTGTGACGGCGATTGGCAACGTGCGCATCAACTATCCGAGCCGTCAAATCTATGCGACATCGGCGCAGGCACAGTACTACAGCAACGAGCAGCGCATTGTGCTGAGCGGCAATGTAAACGTCGACCAAGAGGGCAACACGCTGCGAGCTGAAACGGTGACCTATCTAATTGCAGAAGGTCGATTTGTTGCCACTCCTGGCGCTCAATCGCAGGTTGAGGCCGTCTACATTTTGCCGGAGGCTCCTAACCCTGAACCTACGGTAGATTCGAGCCCTCAACCGGCAACTCCCGCACCGCTGTCTATTCCGGCTCCGCCTGCCGAACTGCCCGCAGAGCTAGGATCGATTAGCCGTTAGCGCCTTCTGCTTTGATTTGTCGCGACTTTCCTACCATGACTTCCTCTCTGGTAAAATCTGAGCCTGTTCGCCCAACCGATGTGGCCTCTGCTTTGAAGCGCAAGCTTGTGCTCGAAAATGTCCAAAAAACGTACGGAAAGCGCACGGTTGTAAAGGGCGTCAATATTGCGGTGGCTCAAGGCGAGATCGTGGGGCTGCTGGGGCCGAACGGTGCGGGTAAAACGACCACCTTTTATATGGCGACCGGACTGGTAAAGCCGGATGTGGGTAAGGTTTCGCTAGATGACAAGGATATTACCGGAGTGCCCATGTATCGCCGGGCGCGACAGGGAATTGGCTACTTAGCGCAGGAGCCGAGCATCTTTCGCAATCTGAGCGTCCGGGATAATTTGCTGCTGGTGATGGAGCAAACCGGGGTGCCCTTTCACGAGCGAGATAGGCGCTTGCAGTCGTTGCTAAAAGAGTTTCGCTTGGAGCAGGTGGCTGACTCACTGGGCATTCAGGTATCGGGCGGCGAGCGGCGGCGAACGGAGTTGGCTAGGGCGCTGGCGGCGGGTTTGCAGGGGCCAGACTTTTTGTTTTTAGATGAACCTTTTGCTGGGGTAGACCCGATTGCAGTGTCGGAGATCCAGACGATTGTGGCGGAATTGCGCGATCGCAACATGGGCATTCTCATCACCGACCATAACGTGCGCGAAACGCTGCAAATCATCGACCGGGCCTACATCATGAGCGACGGGCAAATTCTTGCCTCGGGCAGCGCCGCCGACCTTTCCGACAATCCGCTCGTGCGACAGTATTACCTCGGCGAAGGATTCCGCCTGTAAGTCGAACTGTAATTCGAAGCCGCTCAAATTTTCTTTTTCTTTTCTTTTGCTAAAACCCCTCTAGCAGCCCTCTTATGGCGTCTCTCACCCTTCCGCAAAAGCTTTCTGGTTGGTTTCCACGACTATCCATTATGGATCGCTACATCGCCAAGGAACTCACTTTGCCCTTCTTGTTTGCGGTGGGCGCGTTCTCTTCAATTGCGGTGTCGATTGGCTCGCTGTTCGAACTCATTCGCAAAGTCACCGATTCGGGGCTACCGGCTTCTCTAGCCTTTGAGATTTTCTTACTGTCAATGCCTCAGTTTGTAGTGTTGGCCTTTCCAATGTCTACGCTGCTAGCGACGATGATGACCTATAGCCGCTTCTCTAGCGACAGTGAGCTGATTGCCCTGCGAGGCTGTGGCGTTAGCGTGAAGCGAATTGTGGTTCCCGCGATTATTTTGAGCCTTTTGGTGACTGCGCTGAGTTTTGCGGTGAGCGAGGTAATCGCCCCGGCGAGCACAACTCGCGGTAGCGACCTGCTAGCAAAGGCATTGAACCAGGAAAAGCCACCCTTCAAAGAGGGCAATATTACCTTTCAGCAGCAGGATGGCGACGATCTAGTGCGTTTCTTTCACGCGCGCGGCTTCGACGGCACCACCATGAGCGGCATTACGGTCGTCGATTTCTCTCAAGAAGAGAGCGAAGATGGTCTCAAGCAAATTGTAAGTGCCGACACGGCCACCTGGGATTTTGCCCGCAACCTGTGGGAGTTTACCAACGGCACTATTTACGCCGTGTCACCTAGCGGCTCTTTCCGGCAGATTATCCGCTTCGATAAGCAAGACTTACAGCTACCGCGTACGCCGCTAGATTTAGCCGCTAGGCGTAAAAAAACCGAAGAGATGAACATCGCTGAGGCGAATGCATACTTAGAGATTTTGAAACAGACGGGCGACGAGACGGCCGTTCGCGATTTGGAAGTCAGCATTCAGCAAAAGTATTCCATTCCGTTTGCCTGCGTGGTGTTCGGTTTAGTGGGCTCGGCGGTGGGCGTGCGACCTCAGCGGACGGGAAAGGCAACTAGCTTTGGCGTCAGCATCGTCATTATTTTTGGCTATTACCTGCTCAGCTTTATCGCCACAGCAATGGGTAAAACAGGTGTGATTACCCCGTTTGTGGCGGGATGGCTGCCGCTGGGCTTGGGTCTAGGCGCCGGGATGATTTTGCTGGCTAAGATCTCTCGATAGTCCGACCGCTAGCGCAACTGCCGCTACGAACGCGGACGAATCTGCCAGGGTCGATAGCCTGCGCGGGTGCATTGGGTGAGGGCGTCGTCTACGGCGACTTCGGTAGCATCCACAATATCGACTACGCAAGACCCATATCGGGCGGGCATGAGGCTACGACCACAGTTGTTGAGCACTTCTGTAGAAGGATTCTCGAAAAAGGCATTGTGAATGTCGATAGTGCAGTTAGCGACTTCGATCGGTCGGCGCGATCGCCCACACACAAACGCCGCGCTCTCTGCCGTTAGCCCAGTAAATTCGCTAACATCTATAACGCAAGCGCCCACATCTTGTGGATAGCGAGCCGAAGCACAAAGGCCAACGGCTTCTTCTGAAGAAATACCGGCTGCCGTCATGTCTTCTGCGCAGGCAAAATAGTCGGGTTCTCGAACGGCAGCCGCAGGCGCTGCGCCGATAGCCAGGGCAAAAGGTATGGCCAATGAGACTGACCCAAACGCCAGTGCGGCTGCAAGCTTAGAGGTGTTTTTGTCAGACTTTTTGGGACTATCAGACTTAAAAGACATCGGTAACCAATGGGAAAGTAAGAACATTTTCGTTAAGCGCTTCATCAGCTTGCGTGCGCTCTGATCTAATCTACAGTGAAAGAAGACGACAATGATACGAAACAGCCGAGTAAGTGAGGATTTGATATGCACCTGAGTGAAGTCACCCATCCTAATCAGTTGCATGGCCTGTCGGTGCTTCAGCTAGAGCAAATTGCTCAGCAGATTCGAGAGAAGCACTTACAGACTATTGCAGCAAGTGGTGGACATCTAGGCCCCGGACTGGGCGTTGTGGAACTCACGTTGGGGCTTTATCAAACGCTCGATCTAGACCGCGATAAGGTGGTGTGGGACGTTGGCCATCAAGCCTATCCGCACAAGCTAATTACGGGTAGATACAAGGATTTCCATACTTTACGCCAGCAAAATGGCGTAGCCGGATACCTAAAGCGCTCGGAGAGCCGGTTTGACCACTTTGGGGCGGGCCATGCTTCGACTAGCATATCGGCGGCTTTGGGAATGGCGATCGCCCGAGACCTGAAGGGCGAAGATTACAAAGTTGCAGCTATTATTGGCGATGGCGCGCTTACGGGCGGTATGGCCCTAGAGGCCATCAACCATGCGGGCCACTTGCCTGACACTAACTTGGTCGTGGTGCTGAATGACAACGAAATGTCGATATCGCCTAATGTGGGAGCCATTCCACGATATTTGAACAAGGTGCGGCTGAGTCCGCCCATGCAGTTTTTAACCGATAACCTCGAAGAGCAGTTTAAGCAGCTTCCCTTTAGCCAGTCGCTAACGCCCGAGCTAAGCCGGTTCAAAGAAGGGATGAAGCGCATCGCGGTGCCTAAAGTAGGAGCAGTTTTCGAAGAGCTAGGCTTTACCTACATGGGGCCAGTAGACGGTCATAACTTGACGGAGCTAATAGAGGCCTTCAAAGGGGCGCATCACCACGGCGGGCCGGTGCTGGTGCATGTTGTGACGACGAAAGGGAAGGGATATGCGATCGCCGAAAAAGATCAGGTTGGCTATCATGCCCAATCGCCCTTTGATCTGGAAACGGGCAAAAAGATCCCCGGCGGCAAGCCCAAACCGCCTGGCTACTCCAAGGTCTTTGCCGAAACGCTAGTTAAGTTGGCTGAAGACGATCCCACTATTATTGGCATCACAGCGGCGATGGCAGTGGGCACTAAGCTAGACCTGCTCCAGGCCAAGCTGCCCAAGCAGTACATCGACGTGGGAATCGCCGAACAGCACGCCGTCACGCTCGCAGCGGGCCTAGCCTGTGAGGGCATGAAGCCCGTCCCGGTGATTTACTCCACCTTTTTACAGCGAGCCTTCGACCAGATCGTTCACGACGTTTGCATTCAGAAGCTGCCCGTGTTCTTCGCACTCGATCGCGCTGGTATCGTCGGCGTCGATGGCCCTACGCACCAAGGTATGTACGACATTGCCTACATGCGCTGCATTCCAAACATGGTGCTAATGGCTCCCAAAGATGAGGCCGAGCTTCAGCGAATGGTGGTGACCGGGCTTGAGTACGATGGCCCGATCGCGGTGCGCTATCCTCGCGGCAATGGCTACGGGGTGCCGCTGATGGAAGAGGGCTGGGAAGCGCTGCCGATTGGTAAGGCAGAGGTGCTACGTCAAGGTGATGACGTGATGATCGTTGGCTATGGGGCAATGGTCTATCCGGCGATGCAAACGGCTGAAATTTTGAGCGAGCATGGGGTAGAAGCCACCGTGATTAACGCTCGCTTTGCGAAGCCTCTGGACACGGATCTAATGCTGCCGCTGGCTGAAAAAATTGGCCGGGTGGTGACGATGGAAGACGGCTGCATTATGGGCGGCTTTGGCTCTGGGCTAGCGGAAGAATTGCTAGATCGAGATATGAAGCCCGACTTGATGCGTTTGGGCGTACCGGACAAGCTGGTAGACCATGCCTCTCCCGATCAGTCGAAGGCGGCTTTGGGCTTGATGCCTGCGCAAATGTCGGAGCGCATTTTGAAGCGGTTCAAGCTGGGTGAGGCCAGTCGGGAGATGGTGGAGCAGCGGTAAGCTGCTGCAAAAAGCGAGTGGTACGAAAAGCTAGCGGTACGAAAAGCTAGTTGCGTGAAAAGCTAGTTAATGGAGCTGTCTGGTCTCTGTAGGGGACTGGGCAGCTTTTTGTTGGGTATAGGGACAGACAGAGAGAGCGGCCTTAGAGAAAATGGCGTGACGGGCTGGCCAGTGGATTGGCCAGTCTGACCGCTGCGCTGCCACCGCTGGGACAGCCGATGAGACTCTTGGGCGATCTGAGCGAGTATTTTGGCTAAGGAGTAGCTAAGGGTATCGCCGCCGCTGTTGCCTTGGGCAACGTCGATGAGGATGCAACTTGCGCCTGCAATGAGGCCGACGACGCCAAGGGTAAACAAGACGAGTGCGGTGGAGATGAGGCCGTCGATGGGGAAGAGCGATCGCAGCGCTAAAGCCAGTAAGCTCGCGCCAAACGCCAGCAAGACAGCGTGCAGTAGCAACATGCCGGTATAGCTCCAGCGATATTGCCCGATGAGCCTTTGCCGACGATCTCTGACCTTTTTAAGATTGGCTCTAAGCTGGTTTCTCTCTTGCGTTTCTTTGGTGCTGTTGGCTTTGAGGGGCGATATTTTGGCAGAAGACTGCTGGTGGGTGAGCCGTCGATACTGCCTTTGCACCTGCTGGAGCTGAAGGCAAAGCCCGTTTTGCCGCAGCCAGGCTCCGCCTATCAGGGCCGCCGATAGCAGCGTCATGAGCACCGAGTTTAAGATGAGTGAAATGAGCTGGCTAGTTTGTTCAATACTCATAGCAAACCTAGAGAAATGACGATAGATAACGAGGCGAGTGCTTTCGAGAAAACATAAATATGGTTCAAATGTACTAAATAGCCGATGAAAACTCAAGTAGCTGTTTGCATTTCGCAACCACAGTGTTTTGATAAAGACAGTGTTTTGCACCTTTGCCCATGTCTGTAGACTCCAAGCTAGGCTCTCGGCCTAACCCCAAGGCGAGCGTTGGCCCCCCTCGTGTTCTAATATTTTTTGCGATTGGCTTTGGGCTGAGCTTGCTGATGGGCGCGCTTAAGGCGATCGCCTTTTGGCTAGCCAACGCCTATCTCTACGACATACCCTGGATCGGCGGATTCCTCAAAAGCATAGAAGTCGTTGAGATCTCCAATCTGCTCGTTTTTGCGGTGCTAGGCGCAGGCATTGGGGCGGCGACCCTGCTAGTTCCAGACCGCTGGACGCACTGGCTAAAAATGGCCCCACTCATCGTGCTTGGCCCCCTGGTGTTTTGCGCGAGCTACCTGATGCAGCAGCATCTATGGATTCAAAAAGTGGCCGAGCGGGCCGATGTTCCCTACGCCGAAGCCAAAGATATTACCAACGCTTTTCTTGAAAAAGAGACGGGAAGTAGGAGCTTTTTTGGGTTCTATCCGCTAAGCACCCAAATTGCTGAGCTGCCGACGATGCGCGCAAATTTGGAGGCTGGTACAATTACAAACCCTGGCGATTTGCTGACTAAAGAACTCTCTAGCTACGGCGATCCTAGAGCTGACGCAGCGGCTTACGTTTTTGAGCGGGTGGGCTGGGTGGTGCGGTTTATGTACATGACGATTGCGGTGCTGACGGCCTTGATTTATTACTTCAAAGGGCACGATTGGGCAGAGAACAGACGCTATGGTAGTGCTGAGGTGCCAGCCGCGCAGCCTCAGCCACCAGCAAAACGCTGAGGATACGAATAACTTTTAACTTTAAGCAGGGCTGAGCTGTGTCGGTATTGAAGGGGTCTATTCCTCAACTCGCCTGCGTTATTTTGGCGGGTGGGCGCAGCCGCCGCATGGGCCAGGACAAGGCGCTGCTGAAGCTGCCGGACGGCCAGCGTTTGCTAAATAGAACGGTGAATGTGGCGCGATCGCTCACCCCAGACGTATCGGTCGTCACTCCCTGGCCAGATCGCTATCAGTTTGCGACTAACCTAGAGCCTCAATGGATAACAGACAGCCAGGAAGCTGGGCCACTGGTCGGATTTAGCCAGGCGTGGCCGCAGATTCAGGCCGATTGGTGTCTGCTGCTAGCCTGCGATTTGCCCAATCTAGACGCTCCGATTCTTCAGCAGTGGTGGAGCTGGCTAGTCTCCCAAGCATCACTATCCTCCCAAGCCTCAGCCGTCGCTCCTGCCGCTTCGCTTGTAAAAGGTGCAAAAGGCTGGGAGCCTCTCTGCGGCTTCTATCATCGCGGCGCTGTCCCTAGCTTGAATCAGCATCTAGCCTCGGGCGACCTATCGTTTCAATCCTGGCTATCGACGCTAGAAGTGGCGGCCTACTCTGACGTGCCTAGCGACATGGTGTTCAACTGCAATACGCCTGCCGATTGGAGCCAGGTGAGTCGCTAAGTCGCTCACTAAATACCTCATTAGACGCTTCATTAAATGCCTGTACCTTATTAAATGCCTCACCGAATACCTTCGACAATTACGTTGCTGAGAAAGATATTGCAAAGTGTAAGCTTTCGTATCGTTATCTGCTTCTAACGCCCGAATTGCTCTACACGATCGTCCGTTTTAGATCGCCCATAATCTATTCAAAGCATTGCGCTCTCGCCTTTTGATCAAATATTAAGCTCTGTAATAATTTCCTCAGACTACTCCGACTGGGGTGCGGCCCTCCCCTATGATTGAGAAACATTATTGCAGTCGTTTATAAAAGTCCGGAGATTCAAGCGTGGCAATTCCGTTGTTGACCTACCCTCCCAAAAGCCAGAACCAGCGGGTTGAAGGGTATGTAGTCCAGGGCGACGATCAGCCCAGAATTTACAGCGCTGAGGCTCTCCTTGAGTACAGCGAAATGACCGACCTGATCGAAGCGGCCTACCGTCAGATCTTTTTCTATGCGTTTCAAGCAGACCGTCTAAAGCCGCTAGAGTCTCAGTTGCGCAACTGCCAGATTACGGTTCGCGACTTTATTCGCGGTCTGCTACTTTCCGACACATTTTTGAGCAACTATTACGCCAAGAACAGCAACTATCGCTTTGTTCAGCAGGTTATTCAAAGAGCGCTAGGCCGCGATCCTTACAACGAGCGTGAGAAGATTGCCTGGTCGATTAAGATTGCGACTAAAGGTATCGCTGGCTTTATCGACGAGCTGCTCGATAGCGACGAGTACATGGATAACTTTGGCTACGACATCGTGCCTTACTACCGTCGGCGGATTCTGCCTAGCCAAGAGATTGGCCAGCGTCCTTTCGATATCAAGTCGCCTCGTACGGCTGAGTACTTCCGCGCGATTCAGGGCTTCCCCAGAGCTAACTGGCAGCAAGAAGTCCGTGGCTACAAGCCTCAGGACAAGAAGCCTACGGCCGGTAACCCAGCGCTGTATCTGGATATGGCTCGCAGCGTCAGCGCTCGCCCAGCCGGTCAGCCTCGCGTAAATACCTCTGATATTAACATTGGTGCTTCGGTTCCTTACCGCAAGGTGAGCTACGCAGGCACAACTAGCACCAACAGCATTGAGTAACGGCGAGTTGCTCCTTTAAGTTTGTTCTTTCCTCAAAAGGTTATCTAGCCGGGGTGGTTTTCCACCTCGGTTTTTTTAATTTTTTAGCCAATTTGGTAAGTCGCCTCCTCGCTAACCGCATGAAAGTTTGAACGGCTAGTTTGAAGACGGCAAAGATCGTTTGATAGTGGTCTTTTACTTTCTATGCTCGAACCGAGCGCTATTGGTTAGATGTCTTATGCGTTACAAGTCTTGGCAGATGCTTTCTCTCTTTCGCCTCTTGAGTTCTAAGCTAACCGCGATTGGGTTACTTGGCGCAATCGGCGCGGCAACGCTGGCAACTACTCCAGTAGTCGCTCAGACTGTTTCTGCTGACGATGACGCTGAGGCTATTTCACCTTTTTGCCAGGTGCTTTTGGAAAAGGCGAGTCTCTGGGGAAGTAGCCCAGATTTATTAGATGCTTTGAAAGCTGCCGCCGAGCAAGGTGGCGACCTGAATCAGCTCTGCGACTTTTACGGCGATCAGATACTGCCGCTTAACACTTTGCTGTCTTCAGATGAGGCGATCGCCCGGCAGCTTATCGAACAGGGCGTGGATGTAAACGCTCGTGATGGTAAGGGCAATACGCCGTTGCACGCTGTGGGCGAGTCGGTTGAGATGGCGCGATTGCTCGTAGACCGTGGGGCCAACGTCAACGCTAAGGATTACCAAGGTTCTACGCCTTTGCACAACGTTTTTAGGCAAAAAACGGCAGCGGTGATGGCGCTTCTAATTGAACAGGGTGCAGATGTTAATGCGATATCAGAAGGTGGGATGACGCCGCTGCACTATGCCGGTACGGGTGACATTGCGGCGCTGTTGATTGCGCAGAGCGCGGATGTGAATGCCCGCAGCGACCAGGACTGGACACCGCTGCATTACGCTGTCTCAAATTTTGACGTGGCGGCGCAGCTTATTCAGGCGGGCGCAGATCTAACGATCCAAAACCGGGAAGGTGCGGTGATTCACGCCTCTGATCTATCTGCCGATGTGCTTCAGCTTTTGCTGGATGCGGGTGCGGATGTGAATGCTCGCAATCAGGTGGGACAAACGGCGTTACATACGCAGCGGTTTAACTTTGAGATGACGCGGTTGCTGTTGGCGGCGGGCGCGGATGTCAGTATTCAGGATAACCAGGGAAGAACGCCGCTGTTTGACGTTAACGACAAGGTGGCGGCGCAGTTAATCGCGGCGGGTGCGGATGTCAATATTCAGGACAGTCTAGGTCGGACGCCGCTGCACCAGGCGGTGTTGGAGGAGGGGAGTTACTTTGGCCCGGAGTTAGTTGAGCTGTTTTTGAGTAACGGCGCGATCGCAGACGTCAAAGACTATCAGGGCGAAACTGCGCTAGATATGGCTCGAAGACTCAACAAGCCAACTATCGTACAGCTCTTTCCGGCTGACGGCGGGACGCTAGTAAACAATGGAGCAGCAGATTTTGAGGCGGTAGACCCTCAACTCTCGAACAGGGTTCAACGCCAGGTAGAGTCGCTGTTGCAATCTGCTCGTGCGGCAGATCAGCCGGCAGAGATGGCTCTGTCGCAGTTGAGTCAGGCGGGCGCGTTGGCTCAAACGATTTCTGATGTGGAGATTCGCGATCGCTTACTTCAAGGCATTGGACTGAGGTCTGTGGAGTTAGGTGCGCTGGAAGAGGCTCAGGCGATCGCGCAGGCAATGAACTATGAAACCTATGGCGCGATGGGAAGATCTCGGCCCGAGTTAGAACAGGCCGTTATCAAGGCGTATATGCAATCGGGCCAGACGGCTCAGGCGCTGTCGATAGCCGAAAGTGCACCGCCAAACGTCCGCGCTCAGTACTGGGAAGCGGCGACTGGAGCACTCGTAGACCAAAATCTGCTAGCAGAGGCCGCAGCGCTACTCAACCGCATTCCTGACGATTCTATCTTTGATGATAACTATCGGCAGCAGGCTATTAGTCGGATTAATCAGGCTTATATTGGCGCTGGACAATTTGAAGCAGCTCAGACGCTTTTGCAGCAGCAACCGTTTAAGCAGGTTGGAGATGAAGCCTCGGGTTTACGAGAAATCGCGCTGTGGGCTGGGCGATCTGGGCAGCTAGAGATGGCCCGTGCGATCGCCCAGCAAATTCCAGAAAACTATCGAGCCGGAACGCTAGTGGAGCTGGCACAGATTCATCAGTATCAAAATCGGCCAAAGCTAGCCAAAAGGCTGCTGGACGAAGCGCGACAGTTGCTGCCTAGCGACAGCAGCCGCGATTGGCAAAGACAATTTGAACTGGTAAACCAACTGGCTACGAGCTATGCCGAGTTGGGTTCAAAGAAGACGGCCAGACAAGTCCTTGCAGACGCCGAACAGAGCGTTCCGCCTTCAGGAAGTAATGACTGGGTAAGTGCCTTTGCAAAAATTGGCGCGTTCGATCGAGCTGCGCAGTTAGTAGAGAGTGCCTCGGCAGGTCAACGCCATAAAGCTCGGCTTAGCCTAGCAACGGTCTACACTGACCAGGGCAATTACGACCAAGCGATTACGACTTTGGCCCAGATACCGAGTAGCGCACTGCTTCCCTATCTCAAAGACAGGCAGAAGTTGTTCGATCGGATTGTTGAAGAGGCGCTAGAGCAAGAGAAAGTTAGCGTTGCTAAACGAGCGGCACAGGTGATGGAAAGCCCCTTGGATAGCGTTCCGGCTTGGATGAAGATTGCGGCTTTTTATAGAGAAAAGGGAGAGTCTAAGGCGGCAATTGACGTACTAGATCGCACGTTGGCGATAGTGGAGCCGCTGGAGAAGCTGAGCTATGCTGCCGAGTTTAGTGAGACTTATAAAGTGTCTAACGCTGGCTTGTTGACGGCGATCGCACAGGAATATTGGGCGGTTGGGCAGCGCGAGCAGGCGATTGAGACGGCTGAAGCAGCGATCGCATCTGTTCGCAAATTTCAGTCCTATTCGCAGTCTCCTTTGTATGGCAACGGCGAATTGGAGGCGATCGCTAAACTAGGCCGCGATTGGCAAGTGCCTGAGCTACAGGCCGCTGCCTTGGGAGAGCTAGAAGCTTTACTTGAAGCCGCAACTGCAAACGATCCATCTTTGAACTCATACCCACCCTACGGCCTTATGCGTTTGGTTAAGCTAGCCTACAATCCCAATCAGGCACCTTCTGATCTGTTTAATCGCAATCTCGCTCGTTTGGAAACTCAGATAGAACAACTCCCCGGCGAGTATCGACTGTCTACGCTGGATGCCTTATCTCTTTTCTACAGCGAGATTGACCGCCCAGACAAGGCGCGTGCTGCCATTGAGGAAATATTGACGCTGGTTGAACCGTTAGAGGCTGAGCAGCAGAACTATTTTTATGCTCGAGCGGCCAGCATCACGATACGAGATGCTGATTTAGAGAATCAGTTGCAAATACTGCCTCGCCTGTCCACAGCGAATCACCTCAACGTATTGGCTGACGCCGTTCGACGGGCGGCTAGTGAAGATGATGCCGCTCAGACAATGCGGTATTTTGATCAGTTGATGCAGTTGAGCGAGCAAACCCAGAGTCAGGGCGATCGCGACGAATTACTCGTTAACCTGGCCACTTCTACCAACACCGTTCTCGGCAGCGGCGGTTACAATCTACTGCCCCGTACCCCAGTGGAAGTCGCGCTGATACTGCGCTTGCCCCAGCACATCAGCAATCCACGGACGCGAGCATCAACTTGGATAAGTATTACGCCTAATCTTCCGCCTACAGAAGCGGCCCCAGCCTACGAAGCGCTATCGGCCACGCTTCAAGAAATCCCTGTCAGCTACGATCAGCGATGGTTGCTCTGGTACACCATCAATGAGGCGCTGAGACGGCAAGACTTTGAGCAGGCAGCACAGCTCGCCTACGGCTTGGATGGAGCCTACGCCCAGACTGCTTTAGGCTGGATAGAGACTGTTCGTCAAAAGCGATCGCTATAGAACTTATGCTGAGTATCGCGAACTCGCACTGCTTAGGCTCGTGAGAAAGTATTGCTGAGCGAAGGCTACACGAGGATGGCGGAGATTGCCGCGATTCCAGGCGAGGTAGAGTTTGTTGGTGGGCGGGCTTTGGGGCGAGAAAATTAAGGCAAGGTGGCCCTGTTGAATTTGAGCGTCGCATAGGTAGAGGGGGAGAACGGAGTAGCCTTGTTCGGCAAGGATGAGCGATCGCACCATTCTCAAATCGGCTACGGTAACCGCCGCCTGTATATCTATTGTCGTTTCAAAAACCTGATTAAAATACTCTCGCACCAACGGCAAATCTTCGTCATAGGCAATCAGCGGACGCGTCAAAAGCTGTTCTAAATCTAGTGGTTTATCTATTGGTTTCCGGTGCTGATTGATCCAGCTGGGCGCAGCCACTAGTACCAGCGTTTCTACATCTACAGCCTGATAATCGAGACTGCGGCTATTGGGTTGGGAAGCGGTGATGGCCAAATCTATTGCGCCTTCATCTAGCAAGGCATAGAGGCGATCTTTTCCGCCTGCGTGTAGTCTGACTCGAATATCGCGGGCTAGTAGATCAGATAGTAGTGGCAGAACTTTGGCGCTGAGGTACTCGCCGGGGCCTGCAATATGGATGGTTCCGGCGAGGCTCGTTGCTCTTGCTTGAACTGCGCTGAAGCCCGTTTCGATAGCGTCGATGTGGAGGCCGATGGAGCGGGCGAGGTCGTGGGCGATCGCACTTGGCACAATTCCTCTGGCGTGGCGCACAAACAAAGGCTTCTTAATCTGCGCTTCGAGGGCGCGAATTTGCTGAGAGGCCGCCGGTTGAGTCATGCCTAACTGCTCAGCGGCTTTAGTCAGCGAACCCAATCGGTAAGCGGCGATGAAGGTGCGAAGCTGGGGAAGGTAGGTCATTCTTCGACGGCGCCGAGCGTAGGTATAAATTCTATTATGGCTGCTCCTACAAAGACCCTCTTCTCCTTTTATCTATTTCTTTCTATTGTGAAGTCGTACGCGTTAAAGAGATAGCGATATGACTGCTCCAAGAATTCTGATTATCACCACGTCCCACGCTAGCTTGGGTGATACCGATAAGAAAACAGGGTTATGGATTGAAGAACTGACGACGCCTTATTACGCTTTTGTGGATGCAGGTGCGTCGGTAACGGTTGCTTCGATTGGCGGCGGTGCGGTGCCGATCGATCCAGGTAGCCAAAAAGCGGATGGGGAGAACGCGCCGAGCGTGGAGCGCTATCGATCGGATGAGGCGTTTCAGAAGGTGGTGACGAATACGTCTGCGATCGCTGATGTGAATGCGAGCGACTATGATGCGATATTTCTACCGGGTGGGCATGGGACGATGTGGGATATGCCGGGGAGCGATCGCCTGGCCCAAATCGTTAGCGAAACGCTAGAACAAGGCCGCATTGTCTCGGCTGTTTGCCATGGCCCTGCCGGACTAGTCTCGGCCAAAACCGCTGCGGGCGAACCGATTGTAAAAGGTCGTAAGGTCGCCGCTTTTACCGACTCCGAAGAAAATGCGGTGGGCCTGAGCGATACCGTTCCCTTTTTGCTAGAAAGCAAGCTGCGAGAACTGGGCGCAGATGTGCAGACCGTTGGAGATTTTGAAGCGTTTGCAGTAGCCGATGGTAATTTGATCACCGGTCAAAATCCGACGTCTTCTGAGCTGGTAGCCGAAAAGGTTTTAAGCGCTATTTCTACTGCATCTTGATAGCGGCTAGACAGTGACCTGTTGCGGGTTCTTCCACAGCGCTTAGCGCTTGAGTCGATATTGATGCGACTGTTCCCGCAGCGACTAACGCTAAAGCAGATCTTGATTCAATTGCTCACGTAGCGACTAACGCTAAAGAAAATCTTGATGCATCTGCTCACGCAGCGGCTAACGCTAAAGCAGATCTTGATTCAACTGCTCTCGCAGCGACTAACGCTAAAGCAGATCTTGATTCAACTGCTCCCGCAGCGACTAACGCCAAAGCGAATCTTGATGTGTTTGCTCCCGTAGCGACTAACGCTAAAGCAATTTTTGATTCAGCTACTTCTAGACCGCTTCTTCCCAGACAGCTTTGAGCTTAGATTGAAGCACTCCTTTGCATACGCAGTCACTCAGACGACTGAGCTGCTAAAAAAGCAAGAATGTCTTGATAGAAAGGAAGTCCTTTTCCTTGGCTATCAGCAGCGCTAGCAACGACAGCTAGCGTTTCGACCAGCGCATCGCTAGCCGCTTTGCAAACAAGCGCGAGTAGAGCGCCCAAGTCGTCCTTTGTTTGCTGCGCTTGAACTAACGCCTCAATGTAGGCAAGCCGCTGCTGATTAGAAATCGTGACGGTCGGATAACCCGCTCGTAGCAATAGAAGATTCATCAGCAATCGCCCGGTGCGCCCATTGCCATCGACAAAAGGATGAACAGACACAAACCGATAGTGAGCTTCAGTTGCAAACACCACCGGATGCATCTGCGCCGAAGCCTCGCTCAACCATTCCACAAACTCCGCCATCAGCTCCGACAGCCGATAATGCGGCGGATAAACATGCGCCGTCCCCGCAGCCTTAACATCTAGCTGCCGGTAACGGCCCGCTTCGTCGGGCGCTATCTTTCTAATCACCAGGCTATGGATCTGCCGAATTTCCCATTCGCCAATGCGAGCCTCTAAGCGGCTCAGCGTTTCGATATAGTCGATGGCTTCTTTGTGCCCAACAACTTCTAGATGCTCTTCCAGCGTTTTTCCACCGACGGTAATGCCTTTGGTCAAAATCAGCTCAGTTTCACTCAGGCTAAGCGTATTCCCTTCAATTGCATTCGAGTCGTAGGTAAAGCGAACGTCGAAGCGCTGCTTTAGCTCTGACACAATCGCCCGCGACAAAGGCCGAAAGCCATCTAGCCAGTCCTTTAGCTGATCTAGCTGCGCTAGCTGAGTCGCGTTATCTGAGGGGTCAGTGCTCATCATTTCAGCCAAAATAGCTTCAAGCTGCCTATCGGGACGCTGCACTAATTGACGCAGCAGCGACTCATATAGCTGCGCGGCCAAAACTCTTTTATCAGCAGTTGGCGCTTTGAATTGGCCCATACCCTAGCGTCCTTTTAGCAGACCTTTTTATAGTACGAGCTGCCAGGTCAACACCGCGAGCAGCACCGCCACACTATGCTGCGGCAACAGCTTGAGAAAAGGCTGCCGCGCAATCTTTTGAATCAGCAAACTGCTGAGAACAACGCCCGCAATGAGGCAGACGCCCTGAAGAAAGCTGATCACCGCCGGATGCGCCATCCACACTAAAGAGGCCGTGGTGCCAATCGGCTGACCAATGGTTGCCAGCGAAAGTGGAATTACCTGTCCGGCTTCGGTGAGGCCCATTTGCAAATAGTGCGCGAGGTTGCTGAACAGGACAAGTGGCAAGTAGCCGTAGGCCAGCGTGATAAACGGGCGAGGCTTGAAGGTGGGGTTGAGCAGGCGCACGAGCTGATGGGCGATGAGGGAAAGGATGGCGGGGAGCGAGAGGGCGAGGAGAGATGCGATCGCATGACCCCAAAACCCATCCAAAATGGCATCACTGCCTAACAACAACCTCGTCAGCTCCGGCAACCGATGCAACAGCACCGCACCCCACAGCAACAGCAGCAGCGCCACCTCATAAGCCGTCGAGTTTGGCGTTGTCCATAGCTCAATCCCCGGCGGACGCAGGTTTAGCTCTACCGAATGGTGCGGGCAGGCTTTAAGGCAGGTCATACACAATACGCAGTTGCGATTGTCCGCGAGCTGCGCGGGATGGGAGTAAACCGGGCAGCCATTGGTTTCTTGGCCTTCGCCTTCGGCAGGGCCACCTTTGTAGCAGTGGTAGGTATTGCAAGTGGCCGAGCAGATGCCCTTTTGCGCTCGCAGCTCCGTCATCGAGAGTTTGGCAAACAGGCCGTTCATCCCGCCAATCGGGCAGAGATAGCGGCACCAAAATCTCCGTTCAAATAAAGCAGAACAGATCATCGCGCCCGCTGTGATGATGACGAGCAGCCAGCCCGAAAGATAGGCGACATTCTCTAGGTTCCACAGTTCCTCCCAGAGGAGAATCGCTGCAAAGCCGCCGTAGAGAATCCAGCCGCCCCAGCGTTCGGCCCACTGACGCGGCCAGGTTTTGAGTTTTCTGGGCCACAGCCACAGCGACAGCTTTTGCGTGATCTCGCCGTAGATCATAAACGGACAAACCGAACACCACAGCCTGCCGACAAAGGGGAAGGAGATGAGAATTAGCGGCCACCACCAGGCCCAAAAGAAGTTGAGCGCGACGTTGGTGTCTCTAGTTTGCGGGCCAAAGAACAGCGCGGCTAGAACAATAATGTAGACCCAAGAGGTGAACCAGTAGTTGATGCGCGTGGGCCACCAGGGACTGAGCAGAAACTTGCGAAAGCGGTTGTAGCCGCCCAGCAGATTGAACCGAAAGCGCTGTTGCTTCTGCCCTTCTGCCCAGAAGAGTTCTTCGGTGAGGCGACGGCTCGATTCTGATTGTGCGATCGCTCTTTTAACCAAGCCCTCTAGCTCGCGCAAATTCCCTGGAAAGTCGTAGCTCTGCAACCGACGCAGCGCCTCAGGCGTCACCTCAGGCTTTGCCTGGCCGCGCTTTTTGCACTCTAGCTGAATGAAATAGTTCACGGTCGATTCCATATCGGCCTTGCGCACGCGCAGCGGCGGCACCTTAATCTGCTTGACCGTAGAGCACTGGGTAAACTGCGGCATGTTCTGCTCTGCAATCATCAGCACCCAGGCGCGACTGGTTTTGGCTGGCCCCGGCGCGTCTCCTTCGCGGGTAACGGGCTTGTATTCACCCGTTTGTAGCAAATGAACAATCGGGGCTTTTAAGTCCGCATCGAGATCTTGAATATTGTTGAGCAGGAGCGTGCCGTCTTGAATCCATTCCAGCAAACCGGGCTTACTTTCTCCTCTACCAAAGAGATCGACCGCGCGCAAAGTCTCGCAGTTTAGCTTAATCAACGGTTCTCTTTTATTGGCCGAGCCAAAGTGAATAAGCGCCGCTAAGTTGTCTTTATTGAGTCCGGGTTCGCCAAAGATCAAGATGGGCGTTGGCGGAGCCTCTCCTGCGGAGAATCGCCGACTGTCCTCCCCCGGTTCTACGCTTGTTGCATCTCGTATATCTTGCCGCAGCCGCACCGCGTATCGGCTGGCACCTACAACGCCGCGCTCAACTTTGGGCACCAGATAAGGTCGCAGGGCCTGCTGTCGTTCCTGCTCCTGCAAAAGCTGCGCAGATAGCTGAGCCAATTCTTCGGCCAATAGCTGAGAGAGATCCTGATTGAGCGCAGGATGCTCTTGAGCCAATTCCTTTAGCCGTTCTCCCGACAGCCGCCAGAGCTGGCTATCCGTTAGGGCGACAATCGTTTGCTCGGTAGGGCGATCTAGCAATAGCTCTCGCAGGTGCAAAACCGTACCCGGCAGTAAGCTCACTACCTGCGCTGCGGTTGTCTTTTGGGTGCGATAGCTTTCTAGCCGCCCAGATTTGAGAACGTACAGCGCGTCGGGTTTGGTATCTTCTAGGATTAGCCGCTGGTTTTCTTGCAGGGTTTGCTCGCTCAGGCATTGCGCGATCGCCCTCACCAGCTCTACAGGCAAATCCTGAAATATCGTGTTTGCCTGTAGCCAACTAACCCGTTCATCGACTGGTTGTAACGTCATGCGCAAGGGCCTTAAATGCAGCTACTTGCATCTTATGACACTGGCCCAGTCAAGATTGTGCAGATTCTTGTACAGAGTGATTTTGACTGCAAGCTACGTTTCTTCTACTCGGCAGCGACCGCCTTTTGCACAGGCAATTTTCTCTTCTCGCTGAGCAATCACCTTTGCTAGGCTGGCCCGCCCGGTCATTGCTAGCCGCTTGTCTGCCCACAAATCGTAGATTTTATTCACCAAAGGCCCAATAATTGGCCACTTCGTCGGCGCATACATCCAGCCAATGCCTAGCGCGTCGTAAACTTCTTGAAAGACCGCGACGTTTTTCACGACGGTGCCGTCAGCGCGTACCGCATGAATGCGCCCCATGGCCGTCTCAAAATCCACGCCGCCGTTTTCTTCTGGGCGATAGTCAATATCGGCAATATCCGTCAGCTTTACCAGGCCGCGACCCGCGTCTTTCTTTTGTAAGAAGTTCACTTCGCGCAGGCACAGCGGGCAGTCGCCATCGTACAGCAGATTAATCTTCCAGCGAGTATTTTTTGATTCGCTAGCGGTGCTTGTCGTCGCGTCCGTTGGGTTTGCTTTGGCCTGTGAGCTAACCATGTAAAACCATGTAACCAGTTAAAGAGAGCCTCTTTACTGTAACTCGTTTGCCTAAGAAAGGTTGCTCTGTCGGCGCTTGCGTAGGGCGGCAACGCCGAAGCCAATAATGCCCGGAAGTAGAGCCGGTGTCGGTACGGGCTGCGAGGGGGAAGCGGGGGCCGGTTTTGTTCCAAACACAGCGTCATCTAAGGCAAAGCCGTCGGCTAACTTGTCATCGAAGCGGCGGATTTTGAAAGCGCTGAAGGGCGAATCGGAGACAAAGCCAAAGAAACCATCGCCGACGAGTGATGTGCCAGAGCCTCGGAATGGAATGGCTAGATTAGATCCGTCATCAAAGACGGCTCTAGTATCGCGCCCGTCGTTGGAGATGGCTGTAAAAGTGCCCCCAAATGCCATAACCGGCGACCTAAAGGAAATGGTTGCACCATTGGCAGATCTGGCCGACAGCAAAGCCAATGGCGTGTTGTTAACGTTGAGCGCAGGGAGAGTGCTCGGGGCCAAGTCGATACTAGCTCTGAAACCGCTGTCGTCGGATAGGGTGAGATCGCCTACCGAGATTGAGCCGTTTAGGAAGTCGGACGGGGTCTGAACGCCGTCGAAAGTTTCTGTTGTGAAGCCGCTGGTTCCCAATGCGGCTTCGAAGGCGCTTCGATTTTGAAAGGTGGTGAAGCTCATGGCTTCGACGCGCGAGGATACTCCCCAAAACATAGCCGCTACAGGTAGCGAATAGAGTAACTTGATATGCATAAATACAGCGAGCAAAGGCTTATTTGGACCGCGTTTCTGGTAGGTCTGATCCGCTTCGGCTAGACTTTAGGCGCTCAGATCAATGTTCTAGATCTGTCTGCCAATTCTGCTTTGCAAAGCGTTTTATAGGGCTTGCCAGCCCCACCAGCGGTAGAATGCTTAAAGTTGTGACTTGACCGTTCAGTCTTCACTAATTAGTCTTTACTAATCAGTTGCCACTAATCAATCATCGACTAGATGATCAACCCTTTATACATCAACCTTATCACATATGTTTTGGCTGGGCGACCGCTCAATGAAGACCTTCACGCGGGCTTTGTGTTATGGATCACCGGGTTTAGTTAGGGCGATCTGTAGGGTTGGTCAGCTCTAAATTTGCCAGCTTGGGGCAGGGAGAATCGGTGGGTTGACCGGTGCTGCATTCGCTCAGGCAAGGTTCGCTAAAGGCCGCGTCTTGTTTTAGACTAGCGGGCTGCTGACCAAAGACCATCGTGCAGCTTAGGTCTTCGAAGTTGGGCGTCATGGTGAGCGGAATGCCAAATTTTTCGGTGAAAAAAGTTTGGGTAGGCAGCTTGCACATGTTGACGCACATGCCGACGCACTGGCTTTCTTTGAGGTAGCGGCATTCTTGGATTTGAACGGCGCTAGATTGCGATCGCACGCCCCCTTGCCCGTCATCCACCTCAGCCGACTCCACCTCACAAGGGCCTACTAGCCACTCAAACATTTGTGCTGCAAACCAGGCGTTGAGTACGCAGACCAGCTTTGTGGGTGAAAAGACCGTTCGAATTAACCACAGCACCGGCGTAGGCACCAAAGACTGCAGCACTTTGGCAACGACGGCCTGCTGTTCTTGCCCATCTCGCCCCTGCATAATGCGTTCGGACAGTTCGACAAAGCCGCGGTAGCCGCCAGTGGGAATGTCGGTATCAATCGCGTTGGCCATTTTGCGAGAGAACAGCCAGATAAACGCCCGGTCTAGCAGGCTGTCTTTATGCGGCGGGACTTGATGGGATTGGGCCGTTTGCATAGTGCGTCTCTTACAGGCTTTATCATCCTATCTCTATTGTCTGTTTCTATGGCCTATCTCTATAGCCTGTCTCTAGGGCCTAGCGCTTATTTGGAACGTCTAAGAAAGAGACCGGCGATCGCAATCAAAGCCACCAAGCTGATGCCCACGATCGCCCACTTGCCAAACGCAACTTCAGTAGCCGGAGCAGCTACCGCCGGACTATCTGGAGAAGGCAGTGCGGCTGCTGCATCTTCAGGAATTTGAGCCACCGGAGTTCCCGATGCGACGGTTGTTTCAAAGTCTAGTTCGAAGGGACTAAAATCGCCTTCTTGCTTAGGTTCGCCGCTGACCACTAGGGTGTAGGTGCCGACATCTGGAAAGGTGAAGCGAGCGCCGGGAATGTCTTCATAGCCTTCTGCCTCGACGGCGGCGAAAGCAGGCGTTAGCTCGGGCGTTTTGTCTGCGTGGGGTTGGTCGCTAGGCTGAGCGTAAACGGCCAGGGTGCAGTCGCAGTTGGCGAGCGGAATGGTTTGACCGCCGGGGCGAGCGATCGCAAACCAGGCGAGTACTTCTTCTCCGGCCTTAGGCGTGTCGCTAGGCTCAATGTGCATCGTAGCGCCTACGTCTTGGGCAGTCTCGACTTCGTGGGCATAGGCTTTAGGAAAATAGGCTTTAGGGAAGCTGATGGCAGCGGTCGCTATTAGCGCTAGCATCCAGATTTTTTGGGGCTTTCGTCTTCGGAGCGGCATAGTATTTTTCCAGTGAAAGTAATGTCCAAAGTCGCCGCGATCGCACGCCGAGTACCCCTACCACCGTCAGGCCCAAAAGCCCGACCTGAAGCTGATTTTGCCAGGTTAACGCCAGCGCTCCCCAGTAAGAAGATCCCACCATAACGGTATGAACCGCGGCGAGTAAAAGCGCCGGAATTCCTAACAGGTGCAGCTTGCGCCAGCGATTGCCCAGCGCTTTTTGGGCGCGGTCGAAGCTGGTGAGTGCAGCCGGTAGCATTAAGAGCAGGGCGATCGCCCCTAGCCAGACGCCAATTTGATGCGATGGCAGCATGAACTGTACGGCTCTAAAGTTCCAGCTCCAGGTGTGGCTTGCCATGTGCAATAAGTGCAGCAGGCTGAGCAGACAAGCGCCTACGCCTAGCCCGCGTCGGTAGTTCAGCAGCGCGGGCCAAAGCTGGCTAATGGGTCTGGCAATCAGGGTTAAAACCAATAGCGCCAGCGCCGCATGGCCGCTATAGTCGCTCATGGTATCGCCCGTTCGCAGCAGCAGCAGCAGGCCAATGACAACGGTCACCCAGCCGCCCATTCTAAAAAGCTGAGAGCGGCGATCGCCACTTAAAAAGGAGGTGGCTGCGCCCATGCCTACCATCGCGGGCAGCGTTCCCGCTCCAAATGCGAGCATCACCGCCGCACCGCCTAGCCAGCTTTGGGTCTGGGCTGCTCGCAGCTGTCCGGCATACAAAAAGCCGCAGGGAATCAGGCCCCATAGCAAACCCAGCAGCACCGGCGTCAATCCTCTCGAATGCTCAGAGACGTTTGACATGGCCAGGGTGAGCCTTTCATGAATCTGCTGCTGTCTGGCCGGATGCAAAAAAGGCAGGGCGGGAAGCCATCCGGGTTTGGCTTGAGAAAGCCCGAACCAGACAAGCATCAGGCCAGTGAGAATGGCGATCGCTCGCCTTAGCCCAGAGCCAACGCCCGCTAATTCTCCCCCTGCAAAAACCGCCGACCCTAAAGCGCCAATCGCTGCCCCTACTAGGCCATAGCTCAGCAGCCGACCCAAATTTAGCAGCAGATGAAATCCAATTTGAGCCGCTTTCTCTGATGGATGCGCTTGCTTAGACTGACGTTCGCGCTCTCCTAGTGCAAACGCTGCGGCGACTGGCCCGCACATGCCTACGCAGTGGCCAAAGCTACCTAGAAAGCCCAGGGCTGCGACTAACCATAGGTCGAGAGAACTTGGCATGAGCAGAAAAGTCAAGGAAGGTGAAACAGGCTAGTTCGTTGCAGCGTTGGGGTCGTACACCTCTACGGTAACGCTCTCTTCAATGGGCTGGCCCTGGGTGGTGAGGGTTTCGTGTCCGTTGGCGTTTAGGGTTACGCGCAGTTCGTCTGTGCCAGGGGGCAGCTCCGGCAGATGCGTCCAGTTGCCGTAGAGTCTTTGCGCGGGTTCGCCATTTATGTAGAGATGGGCATGGCCCTCGGTTGGCAAACTTTCGCCGTTAATTTTGCTGGGTTCGAACTCGAAGTTGGCGGTGCCTACATACAGGTTCCAGCCGCGAACCGGATCTTCTTCTACCTCTACCGTCAGCCCAGGCACGGGGGTGCCTGCCGGAACTTCTAGCGATCTGGAGTGAAAGACATCGTGGTTAGTGTTGACGCCTTTAGCTTCGGTGCTATGGCTGTGCCCCGCCGCTTCGTGCGCGCCTGAGTCCATCGCCATTTGATCGCCGTCCATTTTCGCCTCGGTCGCTGGGTCGCTAGCGGCTACCCCTTCGGCGGCATCCCCGTGAATCTGCTCGTCGGTGTGCATGTCGTGGCTACAGCCAACGGACAACAGAAGGCTAGCGGCGATCGCGGTGCTGGTTAAAAGGGATTTGCAAGCTTGGTAGGAGGTCATGGTGGGGGCTGAGATTCGCACTGAAGCTCAAGGGCTGGGGACTAACTTGCATAGCATTCTATAGCAAACAACCAAACAATCACGGGGCGGCTGCGCTTGGATTGGATGAGCGTGTGAATTGACTAAATGGCGATCGCTGCTTTAGGCGCTGCAGTTTAGATTTCTCTATTGTTTAGGTTTATCTAATTTTTTAGATTTATCTATCGTGCAGCGGCTGAAGTTGCTCGTCAATAGACAAGCCGTCGAGAGAAGTTTGAAGAGATATAGGTTAGCGCTTGTCCTGCTGTGGACTGCGATAGACACCTGCTGGCAGCGCTGCCGATTCGCTCCCGATTCGCTCGCTCTGATGGTCCAAATTGCGACCATCTGAATTGCGATCGCCTGAATTGCGATCGCCTGAAGCGCTATAGCGATCGCTTAGCTGCTTAATAATGATGTAGAGGATCGGCACTACAAACAGACTTAAGAATGTGGCAATTAGCATACCGCCAAATACGGCCGTGCCCAAAGACTGACGGCTGCCCGCGCCCGCGCCCGAGGCAATAACCAGTGGGAAGATACTGCTCAGCGTAGAAATGGCCGTCATCAAAATTGGGCGCATTCTTTGCTGCGCTGCCTCTAGCGCCGACTCTACAATCGAGTTGCCCTGTTCGCGCAGCTGGTTGGCAAATTCTACAATCAGAATGGAGTTTTTACTGGCTAGGCCAATTAGCATTACCAGACCAATTTGACAGTAAACGTCGTTTGGCAGTCCGCGCAGAGATTGCGCTAGCAAGGCGCCTAAAACCGCCAGCGGCACCGCGAACAAAATAATGACCGGATCTACATAGCTTTCGTACTGCGCGGCTAGAACCAAAAAGACCAGGATAATTCCCAGGCCAAAGATAATTGGTGCCTGGTTGCCACCCTCAATTTCTTCTAGCGCGGTGCCCGACCATTCGTAGCCGAAGCCTGCGGGCAATACCTGATCGGCGACGTTTTGCATAGCATCAATCGCGGCGCCCGAACTTACGCCTTCGGCAGGTTGGCCGTTGATAGCAATGGAGCGGAACAGGTTGTAGTGGTTAATAGTTTGCGCGCCCGTGGTATCAGCGGTGCTGATGAGGTTGCCCATGGGAACGAGGTCGCCAGATTGCGATCGCACATATAGCTTGTCGATGTCGCTAGGCGCAGAGCGATATTCTTGATCGGCTTGGACGAAGACGCGGTAGGTTCGCCCTTCTAAGTTGAAGTCGTTGACGTAGCGCGATCCTAAATTGGTTTGTAAGGTGCTGAAGATGTCGTTGATATTGACGTTGAGTGCCTTGGCCTGATCGCGATTAACGTCGATGGCAATTTGCGGTGTGCTAGCAGCGTAGGTACTAAACACGGAGGAGAGTTCTGGGTTCTGGTTCGCAGCGCCCATAATAGCGCCCATGCTGCCCACGAGCTGATCGAGTCCGGCGTTACCGCGCTGGTCTTGGAGCTGAAATTCGAAGCCACCGAAGCTGCTGAGTCCCTGGATTGCCGGTGGATTCAACGCGATCATTCGCGCTTCGGTGGTGGCCGCGAGCTGGCCTTGAACGCGACCAATAATGTCTAAAGCGGTGGCATCGCGATCGCCCCAGGGCTGAAGCGTAGTAAAAATAACGCCGCTGTTGGCCGTGTTACCGCTAAAGCCAAAGCCGCCAACGGCAAAGGTAGCGCGGACTTCTGGCTGCTCTAATAGCAGCGCTTCGGCCTTGGCCATCACGTCGCTGGTGTAGTTGAGCGAAACGCCTTCTGGCCCACCGATGATAGTGATGAAATAGCCCTGGTCTTCGTCGGGTAAAAAGGCAGAGGGAACAACGCTGTACAGCCAGGCCGTAAGCACTAAGGAGGCCACGAACGCGCCTAGAACAACTAGCTTAAGACCCACGAGCTTTTCTAGAGCGATGCCGTAGCGATCGCGCAGCCAGTCTAGCCCGTTATTAAATGGCGTAAAGACTTTGGCACGCCAGCCGGTGAGTTCTCGCTTGGGCCGCAGTAGAAGACCCGATAGGGTCGGCGTGAGGGTGAGGGCGTTGAAGGTGGATAGTGCGATCGCAAAGGCAATGGTCAGCGCAAACTGCCGATAGAGTGCGCCTGTCGTGCCGGGGAAAAAGGCCACCGGCACAAATACCGCCATCAGCACCAGCGACGTTGCAATCACCGCGCCCGTCAGCTCGCCCATTGAAGTAATCGCTGCTTTGACCGGACTCAATCCATCTTTGTTGATTTTTGAGCTAATGTCTTCGACTACCACAATCGCATCATCAACCACCATGCCGGTTGCTAGCGTCAGGCCAAAGAGCGTCAGGCTATTAATCGAAAAGCCAAATATTTTGATAATGGCAAAGGTGCCAATCAGCGAAACTGGAATCGTAATGGCCGGAATAACCGTTGTGCGCCAGTCTTGCAAAAAGATGTAGATTACCAGCACCACTAGGCCAATGGCCTGAACCAGCGTCCACAAAACGCTCATCAGCGACTGCTGCACATACTCAGTCGTATCAAATCCGATGCCGTACTGCATACCGGGTGGGAAGTCTGGCTCTAGCCCTGCCATCACTTCTTTTACGCCCGCAGCCACTTCTAGCGCATTACTTCCCGGCAGCTGAAAGATCCCTAAGCCCACCGCGTCATTGCCGCGAAAGCGCAAAAATGAACTGTAGCGCTCGGCCCCTAGCTCCGCGTAGCCCACGTCTTTTAGCCGAACGAGCTGGCCGCTTTCGCCGGTTTGCAGCACCAAGTCCTCAAACTCTTCTGGCGTTTGCAGCCGACTGTTCGCTCGCAGGTCAACCTGAAAGTTTTGATCGTCTGGGGTGGGGGGCTGGCCAATTTGTCCCGCACCCACTTGAATGTTCTGTTCGCTCAGCGCGGCTACCACATCATCCGCAGTTAGCCCTCTACCTGCTAGCTGCTGCGGATTGAGCCAGATGCGCATCGCATAGGTCCGCTCACCAAAAATGGTCACGTTACCCACCCCTTCGACCCGACGCAGCGCATCGGCCACGTACAGATCGGCATAGTTGCTCAAGAAAACGTCGTCGTACTGGTCGTCTTCTGTGAAGAGGCTCATTGCCAGCAGAATATTGCTGGTTTGCTTGGCAACCGTCACCCCGGTTTGCCGTACGACTTCTGGGAGCTGCGGTTCTGCCAAGGACACGCGGTTTTGCACGTCTACCGCTGCAATATCTTTGTCCCGCGACGAGTCGAAGGTCACTACGATATTGCTAACGCCGTTGTTGCTGCTGTTGGAGGTCATATATCGCATTCCCTCCACGCCGTTGATTTGCCGCTCAATGACGGTGGTAACGCCGCGTTCTACGGTTTCGGCATCTGCGCCGATGTAGGTTGCGGTGACGTTGATTTGCGTTGGGCTAATATCTGGGTACTGCGCGATCGGGAGCGTCGGAATGCTGACTGCACCGATGAGCAGCATGATTAAGGCGCAGACGGTGGCGAAGACGGGACGTTTGATGAAGTAGTTGACGAACATGGGTAGAAGTGATGAGTGATGGGGGATGAATGATGAGTCGAGCGCTATTAGGGTAGGGCTTGACTCTTCTCTCTTCGGTTACCTGTCTTCGCTAAGTGCTTTTTGCTAAGTGCTTTTTGCTAAGCGCTCTTCGCTGAGTCCTCTTTGCTAAGCGTTCTTCGACTTTAAATATTCTTTGCTAGCTTCTGGTTGCGGTGATGTGTTGGCTATTCATTTTCACCGGCGCTAGAACCGGCACCAGAGGATGATCTAGAAGATCTGGCGGCAGGTGCAGCGCCTGCGGGTGCTGGGTCGATAGGGACGCCATCTCGCAGGTTTAGCAGCCCAGAAACCACGATAGTATCGCCAGCGGCCAATCCTTCTAAGACCTGATATTCGTTGTCCTGTATGCTGCCTAGCTTGACTGGCTTGAGCTTGGCAACGATGGGTGGAGGTCCTTCTTGCTGCCCTTTCCCAGCGGGTGCGCCGCCAGATTCTGGCCCCCCGGCAGGTGCGCCGCCAGCGGCCCCCTCTCCTTGAGGTGGCTCGGGGTCGCCGGGCACAAAGACAAAAGTCTCGCCGCCTAGTCTGGAAATAGCTGTCGTTGGAATAAGAATGCCGGGGCGCTCGTCCCAAATAACGCGGACTTCTAGCCGCTGTTCGTCTTGCAGCGGCTGGCTAGGCCGAGAGAAACGGGCTTTGGCCAAAACCGTTTGGGTGGCCGTATCGGTAGTGGGCGAAACAAAATCAAGGTTGCCGTTTGCGATAACGGTATCGGAGCCAAATAGCATGAGCTGGACAGGGAGGCCCGTTCTGAGTCGCTGCGATTCGGTAATGGGAATAGAGACTTCTAGCTCTAGATCCTGATTTTGGGTGATGGTTGCGAGCTGAGAGCCCGCGGTTACGTAGTCGCCTAGCTTGATGGGAATGTCGCCTACGGTGCCTGCAATCGGGGCCGTTACGGTCTTATCTAGCAGGTCTTCTTGAATAGAGGCGGCGTTGGCGTTGGTTTGGCTTAAGGTGGCTTCTGCTTGCTCGGCGCTAGATTCTAGGGCGGCAATTTCTTGAACGGCTGAGCTAAGGGCTGAGTTGGCTACGGTGCGATCGCGCACTACTTGATCCAACTGCTCCTGCGCCAATGCGCCTCTGTCTACTAGAATCGCCGTTCGGTTATAGTCGTTCTCCCGCAGCTCTAAGTCGGCTAGTAGCTGAGACTGACGTTCTTGAGCGGCCCGCAAATTAGCGCGAGCAGCATCTCTCGCCGATCTAGCCCCACTGACGCTAGCGAGCGCCGCGTTATAGTCCGACTGAGACTGATTAGCGCTGAGCTGCATAATCGGGTCACCAGCGGCCACCACATCGCCCGAGGATACAAAAACCTGAATCACGCGGCCATCAGCTTCCGGCTGCAAGCTCACGCCCGTCTGCGAATCTAAGGTGCCAATGTACTCAGAGCTATCTTCAATCGACTCTTCTTGTAGCCGCTCTACCTTAACGGGAACCGCAGGTGAGCCTGGCATCTCTTGCTCGCCGCCTGAAAGCGCCTTCCAAACTACAACGCCAACGCCAGCAACGAGCAGCCCCAAGGCCAGCAGCTTTAGCCAGCTTCGAGGCGATCGCCCGTCTTTGTGGTCGCCGCCTGAGTAATTTTCTCTACCGTTAGCTGGGTCAGTCTCTGGCAGCAGCGGTTGGGTAGGATCGATCGGGGTGTGAATCGGAAGATTGGGAGAGAACCCTTGTGAGGAATCCGAAGAGGCCGTCATAAGAAAGCTGCCTTAGCGCAAGAGGGTTTGTCGTCTAGCGTTCTCTATAAAAAGTCTATGTTTATTTTATAGTTTGCGCTTTTTATAGTTTGCCTATAACTAAACTAGCCCGTTTGGTTTAGTTTTTACAAATGAAAAATCGATGCAGCTTCAGCAAAGAAGAATAGGTTCTTCTCTATAGCTTACCTAGACTTCAACTAACGATAAGTCGCTTCTCCCAACATCTACCTCTAGATTGAAATGCGGTGGAAATTTAACTTAGGAGATTGCAGCAAACAAGAAAGCCCGGCCATCCGTATGGCTGGGCTAAAAGAACATGCGTGAAGTGTGAAATTGTTTCACCTTGCCGACTTACGCTAGCTGAGAGCGAACCCGCAGCTAGCCGCAGCGTTTTTGTTCTATCTGGTTCTCTTTAATCTGGTTCTCTTTAATCTGGTTCTATCTAGCTGTTGTCTCTAGAAAGCAGATTGAGGAACCGCTCGACACCTGCTGTGTAGTCGTCCTGGTCGCTAGCATCTGCGCCAAGACGGTTGGATGAAGCTCCGGCATCGACAATATCAGCCGCAGATAGATCGCCTGAGTCGTAGGCAGCAAGGAGTTTATCCCCGCCTGGAATCCCTTCTAAGCCGCCACCGATAGCTAGATAGGATAGCTGGAAGGGAGAGAAGCCTTCTCCGATTAAGCGATCGCTCAATCCAAACGATTCCGTTCCACTCGTGGGAACATCCATCGGCACAACGTCTTGCTCACTTGGCTCAACCGGCTCGAGTGGCTCAACCGGCTCAAGTGGCGCAACTGGCGCGATCGGTGCTGCTAGAGGATCTAAGGGCAGCGGCGTTTCTGATGACCCAGGGATTATAGGAGCCGTAGTTCCTCCCGGAGAAGACGGTAAGGGCGTAATGCCAGCAGGCGCAGCGTCTGGTAGCGGCGTTACGGACGAACCCGAGCTAGGTGACCTTAAACCAGGTGATCCGAGACCAGGCGACAAACTAGGCGAACCCAACTCCGAGGCCCCGGAAGGTGTGGCTGGGAGTTTTTCTGTATCTGCGCTAGGAGCCAAATCTGCGTCTTCTAGATCCGTTTCCGACTCCATCTCGGAATTGATTTCTGGATCAGCATCTATCTCCATATCGGGAGCTATCTCCACATCAGGAGCTATCTCTGTATCGGGAGCTATCTCTGTATCAGACTCAACGCTCATACCAGGTTCAATGCTGGTGCTAGGGGCGGGCGGCACACGAGTCCCACTAGCGGGCGTCGGCTTTCTCATCGTCGGATCTACGTCCTCACCTACTTCCCCACCTAGGTCATCGCCAGTCGGAGAACCGATTGCTTCTGTAGGTGTGGGGGGTATGTCCGTGACGGTCGGCTCTGTAATGGTCGGCTCTGTAATGGTTGGCTCTGTAATGGTTGGAACAGTGCTAGGCGTTGCCTGTGCAACCGCTTGAGAGGGTGAAGTAAAGGATTCACCGCCGATCAAACCATTAGCGCTAGATCCCATCGCATTAGGCACCGTGGCGCTAGATGCTGTAGATCCGGTAAAGGCCGAGAACGCGCTGCTTGGACTGGCTGAAAATACATTGCTAGTCGCTGCCGAAACTGGGAGACGGTTAGCAATTTTTCCTGGTGATGGAGCCGCCATAGCGCCCCGCTGATTTAGCACGCTGTCTGAAAGCGAAGCATTGCTCAGCGCGCTCAGACCTGCTTTAGTCGCGTTTTTGTCGAGGCTAAAACCTTGAGTCCTATCTAGCGAACTGCCTAGCCCTGTAGCCAGGCTATCGGGCGTTGCAAGCAGCCCAGAAGCTTCGTTGCTTTCTACGACCTCACTAGTGGGTTCGCTGGTGCGATCGCCCCCAAAAACTTCTGCCTTAGCTGCCACAAACACCGTGAAGACCGCAGTCAACACAGAAAGTGAACCGTATACAATTTTCTTCATAAAACCCTGATGGCAAACTTCAAATGCTGCACAAGCGTTGTCGGTCGTGGTCAGGAAATACCGTGTTCCTACGTAACAACCTTTCTAAATATTTCGCAAGCCCCCCAAGATATTAAAGCGTCGATTTTGTCAGTGACTTGCTGTCTATTTACACTCAAGCTTTGCAAGCGACGTTTGCCGCTACTAGCCGCCATTGGCTAACGACAGGCGATCGGCAAGTTTTTTTGAGATTGACTCAAGTGAATGGAAAGAATAGGCATAAACAGAGATAAGCAAACCAAATATGCCGTAGCTTCGTACAGTTGTAAAAAGTGTTAATGAGTAAGCGCTATTGATAGCGTGATCGGTGCAATAAAATTTGAGAAGATTACTATATATAGTGGTTAAATCTTAGATAGCCTGAAGTCGCTTAAGGAGACGCCTGAGCTATTTCAATCTGAGATCTCGATATCAACAAAAGTTGAGCGAGGTCTATAAAAAGAGTAAATTTGTACTGATGCTTTGCGTTTGCCTGGCAGGTTGTTCGCATTCCTTCTAAAGGTTTTTTAGGGAGTTTTTCTATGTCGTCTTTTGTTGGCTTGCATATCCACAGCGACTACAGCCTGCTCGATGGTGCTAGCCACATAGACCCACTCGTCGATAAGGCGTTGGAATTAGGCATGACGGCGATCGCGCTGACCGACCACGGCGTGATGTACGGCGCAATCGAGCTGCTTAAGGTGTGCAGTAAGAAAGGCATCAAGCCGATTATCGGCAATGAGATGTACATCATTAATGGCGATATTACCAAGCAAGAGCGTCGCCCCAAGTATCACCAGCTCGTTTTGGCTAAAAACGACATCGGCTACAAGAATCTGGTAAAACTCACCACGGTTTCGCATCTAGAAGGCGTCCAGGGCAAGGGCATTTTCTCTCGGCCCTGCATCAATAAAGATCTGTTAGAGCAATATCACGAAGGGCTGATTATTACCAGTGCTTGCCTAGGTGGAGAGATTCCGCAGGCGATTATGAAGAAGCGGCTAGACGTCGCTCGTCGAGTGGCGCAGTGGTACAAAGATCTTCTCGGCGACGATTTTTATCTGGAAATTCAAGATCACGGCTCGCCCGAAGATCGCATCGTGAACCTGGAAATTGTTCGCATTGCCAAAGAACTCGACATCAAGGTAATTGCTACTAACGACTCTCACTTTATTTCTTGCGCGGATGTAGAAGCTCACGACGCCCTGCTCTGCATTCAAACTGGCAAGCTCATTACAGAAGATAAGCGGCTGCGCTACAGCGGCACCGAGTACCTGAAGTCCGCAGATGAGATGCGCCGTTTATTTCGCGATCATCTTGAGCCTGAGGTGATTGAAGATGCGGTGACGCGCACGGTAGAAGTGGCGAACAAAATTGAGGAATACAACATTCTGGGCAATCCTCAAATTCCTAATTTTCCGATTCCTGAAGGCTACACAAAAGAGGAATACATGTCGAAGGTGGCCTGGGATGGCCTGTTCGAGCGGATGAGCGTGCCGGGGGCTGAAGCGCTCACTCAGGAGTATCGCGATCGCATGGAATATGAGATCGACATGATGCACCAGATGGGCTTTGCGACCTACTTCTTGGTGGTTTGGGACTACATCAAGTTTGCTAGGGATCAAGATATTCCCGTCGGCCCCGGTCGAGGGTCTGCCGCCGGGTCGCTCGTCGCCTACGCCATGGGCATCACCAACATCGATCCGATCCATCACGGACTGCTGTTCGAGCGATTCTTAAACCCCGAACGCAAATCAATGCCCGACGTCGATACAGACTTCTGCATTGACCGGCGAGAAGACGTAATTAAATACGTCACCGACAAATACGGCACCGATCACGTCGCGCAGATTATCACCTTCAACCGCATGACCTCCAAAGCGGTGCTAAAAGACGTGGCCCGCGTGTTGGATATTCCCTACAACGAGTCCGATAAGCTCGCAAAGCTGATTCCGGTCGCTAGAGGCAAGCCCGCCAAGCTGCCCGTCATGATTTCGGACAAGACTCCCGATCCGCTCTTTAAAGAAAAATACGACAGCGGCGAGCTAATTCCTGGCACTGCCGTTACCTTCCGCCGGTGGATCGATACCGCCATTACGATTGAAGGCACCAACAAGACTTTTGGAATGCATGCGGCAGGCGTAGTTATTTCCGAGGATCCGTTAGATACGATTGTGCCTTTGCAGCGCAACAACGATGGCTCTGTGATCACGCAGTACTACATGGAAGATGTAGAGGCCATTGGTCTATTGAAGATGGACTTTTTGGGCCTGCGTAACCTTACCATGATTCAAAAAGCGGTAGATCATATCGAATCGCGGCACAACCTAGAGATAGACCTAGACGCACTGCCCTTAGACGATCCTAAGACCTATCAGCTGTTGGCAGGCGGCGAATTGGCGGGCGTATTCCAGCTAGAGTCTTCTGGGATGCGGCAGATTGTAAAAGATCTAAAACCTTCGGGCCTAGAAGATATCTCGTCGGTGCTAGCGCTCTACCGGCCAGGCCCTTTAGATGCTGGGCTAATTCCTAAATTTATTGATCGCAAGCATGGAAGAGAGAAGATTGACTATGCGCACAAGATCTTAGAGCCAATTCTCAAAGAGACTTACGGCATCATGGTCTATCAAGAACAGATCATGAAAATCGCTCAAGACCTTGCGGGCTATTCGCTTGGGCAGGCCGATCTATTGCGTAGAGCGATGGGTAAAAAGAAAATAGATGAGATGGAAAAGCATCGTGAAAAATTTATTCAGGGGGCGGGTGAGAACGACTTTCCGCGCAAGCCTGCGAATGATTTGTTCGATCAGATGGTGCTGTTTGCCGAGTATTGTTTCAACAAGTCTCACTCGACGGCCTACGGATTTGTCACGTTTCAAACGGCTTACCTAAAAGCGAACTATCCGGTTGAATATATGGCGGCGCTGCTAACGGCAATCAGCGGCGACCAGGACAAAGTGCAGATGTACATCGCTAGCTGCTTGGGCATGGGCATCAAGGTATTGCCGCCAGATGTTAACCAATCCGAGGTGGACTTTACGCCGCTGGATGGTCAAATTCTCTTTGGGCTGTCTGCGGTACGCAACGTAGGGCTAGGCGCGATTGAGGCGCTGATTGTTTCTAGACAGGAGAAAGGAGACTTTACCTCTTTGGCCGATTTGTGCGATCGCGTAGACCTTCGAGCCGTCAACAAACGCGCCCTAGAAGCCCTTGTTCTTTCTGGCGCGCTAGAAAGCTTCGAACCCAACCGCCAGCAGCTCATGCACGATCTAGAGCTCATTGTCGACTGGGCACAGTCTCGCGCTAAAGACCGCGAAGTAGGCCAGGGCAACATCTTCGACATGATGGGACTTTCTACTTCTACTTCTACTTCTACTTCTACTTCTAGTACCAGCGCCAGCAGCGCCCCCACCTTCGAGTCTGCGCCTAAGGCCCCCCCAGTCAAAGACTACGAACCGCAAGAGCGGCTCAAGCTAGAGAAAGAACTTCTAGGCTTCTACATCTCCGACCATCCGCTTAAAGGCGTTCAACATTCTGCCAGAATTCTCGCGCCTATCAATCTCTCCGAACTAGGCGAACAACCCGAGAAAATTACCCTTAGCTCTATTGTCATGCTCAGCATGGTGAAGCCCGTCATCACCAAAAAAGGAGACTCGATGGCGGTGCTGCAAATCGAAGATCTAAGCGGCAGCGCTGAAGCAGTTGTATTTCCCAAAGCTTACGCTCGTATTGGCCAGTACATCAAGCCTGACGCTCGCCTGATGGTGTGGGGCAAAGTAGATCGCCGTGACGACCGCATACAGATGATTATTGACGATGTGCAGCCGATTGAAACGGTGCGAATGGTGATGGTGGATTTAGATCCTTCGATTGCAGGCGATATAGAACAGCAATATCGCCTGCGCAACGTGCTGAAGGTGCTACAGGGCGAGAACAAGTTTGCGGCAAAAACACCCGTCATCGCGGTCATTCGGACAAGAGACCAGCGGCAGGCGGTGCGACTAGGCTCGCAGTTTAGGGTTCAGAACGCTGAGGCAGCGGTTGCTGCTCTGCAGTCGGCTTCGTTTAGAGCTAGGACAACACCTCTCCTGAGCGTGTAGTTTCTGAGCGTATATCTAAACGTATATCTAAACGTATAGTTGTTGGATTAAGTACAACAAAGTCTAGTCTATGTCAATTTAGGAAGCGTTAATTTCACAAAAGTCTTAGTTTTGTATATACTACATAAAGCTATGATGAAGCTGAGGTTCTTCCGCCACTACGCTTGCAAGCCAGACGCTTAAGACACAGCCATATGGCCGATGTTCTTTGTTGCTAAATGTGCAGGGGCCTGTATGAAGCAGATGTGTATACGCAAACAGGCTGAGTTTAATATGCTCGTCAGGTTAGTTTAAGCCAAATGGCCTAATTCAATTACAGAGAGAGTTGCAGTCTTGACGCGTTAAACGTTGTTACGCAGAGTAATACGGTCTATTTTCTGCGGAGCGCATCAGTGTTTTTCGCAGAAGTGTCGTGCTGATATAGACTTCTTGATGTACAGTTAGAAAACAGCTAGCAATGGGCACCAGCTAAAGACTTTTACTTTGCTCTTTGCCGCTTTTTGCTAGTCGCGAGTTCTTTACTAATATCAACAACAGTTTTTCGTTTGTCTAGTGCCCGTTTGATGGTCGCTCGATAAGGTTTGCTTGCTTAGCCCTTTGGCCGCAGCGACTGAGTTTTAAGCGTAGGTAACATATGCCTGTAGATAGATAGTCGTTGTACCTGCCAGGCTTTTATATCAGGAACTGCAAAGAAATAACTTCACGCTTCTTGTAGCTTCTCTTCTAAGAGTACTAAGGCGAATTGAGTGTTTATCGCTATTCTAGCTCCCACTTAGTTCCCTTAAATAGGGGCGGTTGGGAATCAACTGCGAGGTTATTAGCTACGGCTCCTTATAGAGATACGGGGTGTACACAAGGATATAGATAGGTTGAAATGCGCTATTTCTATAAGCGAGATTTGCACTTAGTACAGAGCGGCCACATAGGTTTAGCTTTCTGTGCTGTTTGTTACTCATTTACGTTTTGTCTGACGGGGCTGTCACAATCAGCTTTGGCTGAGGACTCATCCGCTTTCGAAGAGATTCCTGTTCTTCCAGGTTCTGCTGAAAGTATGCCGTCAACGCTGCCTGATGATTATTCAGTCAACAATCGCTCAGCTGATAGCCAATATCTTTTAGGGTCGGGTGACCGGGTTCAGGTGACTGTTTTCAACGCGCCTGACTATAGCGGCGAGTTTATGGTGCTTGCCGGGGGGACGCTAAACCTGCCGCTAGCTGGCGAAGTCTTAGTTGGAGACTTAACGATTCAGCAGGCTTCGGAAAAGATATCAGCTCAGCTCGGTCAATATATTCGGCGGCCTAGAGCGACCGTCAGCTTGCTTTCGGCTCGACCGCTGCAAGTGGCGATCGCAGGGCAAATTAACCGTCCAGGATCCTACACACTCCCGGCTGATGGCATAGACGGCTCGCCAACCCCAACGCTCACTCAAGTGATTAGCTTGGCGGGTGGGATCACCCAGTCTGCGGACATTCGCAACATTCAGGTTCAGCGTCAGTCTTCGCGGATTGCAGGGACAGCAGGGCAGGCTATTGACGTTAACTTGTGGCAGCTATTACAGGCGGGACAGTTAGACGCAGACTTGCCGCTGCAAAGAGGCGATCGCATTATCGTACCGACGGCAACCGCACTCAGCCCAGAAGAAACTACCGAACTCGCATCTGCTAGCTTCTCTCCTGCTACTATCACCGTCAACGTAGTGGGGGAAGTGGAGAATCCAGGTGCCATTGAGCTGCCACCGAACGCACCGCTAAACCAGGCAATTTTGACCGCAGGTGGCTTTAATCGCCGGGCTAGAAAGAGCAGCGTCGATCTCGTTCGCCTCAATAGCAACGGAACCGTCGATCAACAGCAAGTTGATATTGACTTTGCCGCAGGCGTAAATGCCCAAAACAATCCACCGCTTAGACCTAACGATACGGTTGTGGTTAAAACCAACGGACTCAATCGCGTCACTGATACATTAGGAACTGTTTTCTCACCGATTAATAATAGCTTCGGAATTCTGCGGCTGCTGGGCTTTTAGAGACGCTAACTCGCTAGAACGCCCTTTAACAAACTGACTAACCGTTTAAGGTACGAGATGAAAGTTGCATTGGTGCATGACTACCTCACTCAAAAAGGAGGAGCCGAGCGGGTGTTTGAACTGCTTTGCCGACATTTTCCGCAAGCAGATGTTTATACCTCGCTTTACAGCGCCCAAACCAGCATTGATTTAGGACGCGATCGCCCCATTCAAACCACCTGGCTTCAAGCCATTCCAGGGAGCGCCAAATATTTTAGGCTATTGGCCCCCTTCTACTTTTCTGCCTTCCAGGCGCTAGATTTACAGTCCTACGATCTGATTATCAGCAGCACAACCGGATTTGCTAAGGCCATTCGCAAGCGGCCCGACGCGATGCACATCTGTTTTTGTCACAACATTACGCGCTTTTTATGGGATACCCAAACCTACTTAAGGCAGTACCAAAGCTACCGAAAGCTCTACCCGCTCATGCGCCCTATTCTGGCCGAGATGCGAAAAACCGATCTCAAATATGCCCAAAATCCCGATGTCTACGTAGCGAACTCAAGCACGGTATCGGCTCGAATTGAGCGCGTCTATCATCGCCCGGCTATGACGATTAATTTTCCGATTGAGGCAGACAACTTTGTTTTTAGCGACCAAAAGGAAGATTTTTATTTGGTCTCGTCTCGTCTGATTGGCTACAAACGCATTGATGTGATTGTGGAAGCATTTAACTGGCTAGGACTGCCGCTACTAATTATCGGGAATGGCCCCGAACGGGCTTACCTGGAAGAAAAGGCGCTCGACAATATTGCCTTTTTGGGCCACGTCAGCGATTTGGAGCGATCGCACTTGATGGCTAAAGCGCAGGCTGTCATTGTAGCTGCCTTAGAAGATTACGGGCTAGTTCCCATTGAGGCCAACGCTAGCGGAACGCCAGTTATTTCATACGGCGCGGGCGGCGTTTTGGATACGCAAGTTCCTGGCAAAACCGGCGTCTTTTTCGATCGGCAGTCGCCAGAAGCGGTGCAAGCCGCTGTTATTGAGGCTTCGCAAATTTGTTGGAACTATCGCGGTATTCGCGAACACGCGCTGAGCCACTTTTCGGAAGCCGTGTTTTTTGAACAAGTTGAGAAAACAATTGGACAAATTCTAAATAAGCAAAAGCTGCCTGTGACCGTCAGCTAATGACGGTTGTCAATGCCCCCATTGAGTAACACCGCGATCGCAATGACGATCGAGAGAGCAAAATCATGACAGACACTCCTTTCCCAGCTAATCCAACAGAGACTACATCCGCTAATCTAGAAGCTGAAATGGGCTATGGTCAGCTGCTGCAAATTCTCTGGCGGCGAGGGCTGTGGTTGGGCGGTGCGATCGCTGCGAGCATCGGTCTAGCGGCAGGCGCCACGATGCTGCAAACGCCCGTCTATCAAAGCGAAATGCGGCTGCTAGTAGAACCTAACGTCTCTGATTCTATTAGCCTCAACTCGAAAGATGGCGCAGAGACAGAATCTTCTCAAGTTGCGCTCGACTATGCGACTCAGCTCAATTTGATGCGGAGCAAGCAGTTTGCTGCATATGCGGTAAAGACTCACCCTGAGGTTTGTGAGAACGGCGTTAGCGAGGCCGCCTGCATCGATAGTTTTTACAGTTCTCTGTCGCTTTCTCAGGTACAAGAAGACAGTACGCGAACCCGCATTTTTGAAGCTGTCTTTACCGGAGAAGATGCGGCTAAAACGCAGGCTTCACTAGCCGCACTTCGAGAAGTTTATCTTAACTACAACGAAGCGCAGCAAGATAAGCGACTCAACGACGGGCTGGCTCTGGTAAATAAACAGATTGACCAAGTCCAAGGCGATTTGCAAAAATCTCAAGAGGCCCTGCGAGAGTTTCGGCAGAATGGCAAAACTATCGATCCCCAGCAACAGTCCTTGGTAGCGGCCGACTCCCTCAATCAGGTGTCTCAGGCGCGGCAGGCGCTGGCTGCAGCCTATCAAGAGGCCCAGGCCAAATACAAGGCAATTGAACAATCGCTTTCAATGAATCCTCAGCAGGCGCTAATAGCAAACAAGCTAAGCCAGTCGGATCGCTACCAGTCGTTGTTAAATGCGCTTCAAACTAGCGAACTGGCACTCGCAGAACGGCTAGCGGTGTATACGCAAGCCGATCCCACCGCTCAAGATTTGCAGGCTCAGCGCGATCGCCAAATAGCGCTCTTAAAGCAAGAAAGCCGGCGTTTGCTAGGCCCAGATGCTAGTCAACTCGTTGGCGGACAAGAGGCCGATTTGCTCTCGAACGGGCAGTTAGGCGCGAGCAGCCTGGCACTCGTCCAAGAGCTAATTGACACTCAGATCGCGCTTAGCGGGATGGCGGCTCGCGAAGATAGTTTGATCAAAACGCAGCAGTCACTGCAGCAGGACTTAGACATCTATCCTGAGCTGATCGCTCAATACGACCGGCTTCAGCCCGAAGTAGAGACCCAAAGAGCCTCGCTAGCAGAGCTTTTGCAAACCCGTCAGGCGCTGACTAACGATCTCGCCCAAGGGGGCTTTAAGTGGGCGATAGTTGAAGAGCCTGATGCCGGTCGTAAGATAGCGCCTAATCCTATTCAAAATCTGGCGATGGGTGCCGTTGTTGGACTCTTTATCGGCGGAGCGCTCGCCTACGTTAGAGAAGCTAGTGATACGGTGGCTCGCACCCCGGCCCAGCTTGAAAAATGGACGGCGCTGCCGCTGCTAGGCGTACTGCCCAAGTTCAGTGGCAAACTGGCTCGCTCTCGTCAAGTCGCCTCTATGGAAACGGATGCGACCTTGAGTTTGGTGCAGTGGGAGCCGTTTAGAGAAGCGGTTGATTTGATCTACAAGAACATTCAGCTTGCCGGAGAGCCGCTGAAGTCGGTGATGGTGACCTCGGCAGTCGCAGGGGAGGGGAAAACAACGCTGGCGCTCGGATTGGCCCTAAGTGCGGCGCGATCGCAAAAAAGAGTGTTGTTAATTGACGCCGATCTGCGAAATCCCTCTATTGGCCAAAAGATGGGACTTTCTAACAAACGCGGGCTGACGATTTTGCTGGCGTCGATAGAAACCCCATTGCCCGTTACCGTGTCTTTAGCCGGTACGCGGCTCGACATTCTCACCGCCGGGCCGCGTTCTGACGACCCGGTGCGGCTGCTCAATTCCCATCGAATGATAGAGCTAGCCGCCAAGTTTGAGCAGCAGTACGACCTGATTGTGTTCGATAGTTCTGCGGTGCTAGGCCGAGTAGATGCTTTGCAAATTGCTTCGCTCTGCCAAGGCGTTGTCACCGTTAGTCGGCTCCGTCAGGCGACGCAAACCAACGTTGCTCAGGCGGTCTCAATCTTGGCAAGAGTGAATCGACTCGGTATTGTCGTTAATGATTCTTCCAACCCTGGGCCAGCTTACTCGGCGCCGCCTTCCGCCAGAAAGCCTGCGTACCGGGAGGATGAGCATCTAGACGACATCTTTCTCGATGACCGCGATCGGGAAGAGAGTTTTCTGCCTCGCCGCCGTTGATCTCGCCTCATCGCCAATTTTCGAACCATCTTGCATCTACAACCCTCCAGAGATTCTATGACTTCATCAACTGCTCTACTCAAAATGCCTAGAGTCTTGTCTTTAGCTCAGCTAGACGATCAAGACCTTTCTCCTTCTCGATTGCTGTGGCGGCAACAGTGGCTGCTCATTAAGCTGCCGACTACAGCCTCTCGCCGCCGACCGATGCAGTCTGTTCCAGCGCTGCAGAATCGCCAGTGGTTTGAAGCCTGCTTAGCGCGATCGCCCGTCAAAGGTATTCGTGCTGATATGAGCCTAGGTGAAGAAACGATTAGAAGCTGGGCGATGGCCTGTCGGCGTACCCACAAACGCATTTTCGTATGTTTGCCTAGCGGCACCCGGTTGCCAAAATCGCGATCGCCTCTTGCCTGGGGATTCAAGCGCCTAGCCGACTGGCTGATTGCTGCGAGTTTGCTGGTGGTGCTAAGTCCTCTATTCTTAATGCTCGCCGTGCTGGTGCGCTGGGATTCACCTGGCCCTATTTTCTTCAGGCAGTGGCGCATTGGCTATCGCGGCGAGCTGTTCCAAATTTTAAAATTTCGCACTATGCAAGCCGATGCCGAACAAATTCACCATCAGGTTATGGGCAAGCAGTCCGGTATTCATAAACTCAAGAACGATCCTCGGATTACTCGAGTGGGCCGATGGTTGCGCAAATACAGTCTGGACGAACTGCCGCAGCTACTAAACGTGCTGCGCGGCGAGATGAGTTTGGTCGGCCCTAGGCCCTGGGCGCTATACGATGCCGTGCGCATTGAGCCAGCTTTGCAAGGACGACTAAACGCGCTGCCAGGCATTACCGGCGCTTGGCAAGTCACCGAGCGATCTAACAACTGCGATTTATCTTCTGTTAATAAGATGGATTTGGACTACTTGCAGCAGTGGAGTGTTAAACGAGATTTGAAGTTTTTACTGCTGACGATTCCAAGAGTAGTGGATGGATTCGGCGCTTACTAGAGCCAATAGTTAGTTCCTGATTCGTTTCTAGGGTGATGAGGTTTATATGAGCTTGAAACAGAACGCTATTCGGGGGGCTATGTGGTCTGCCCTTGAGAAGTGGGGAGGTCAGTTTGCTTCTACGGCAATTTTCTTGCTGCTTGCTCGAATGTTGGGAACCAAGGCATTTGGATTGGTTGCATTGGCTAGCGTCTTTCTAGCTTTTATGCAAATTTTCTTAGATCAAGGATTTGCTCAGGCAATCATTCAAAGAGATGAGCTAGAGCCAGAGCACCTAGATACGGCTTTCTGGACGAGCGTATTGATGGGTTTGCTGTTCGTTCTCTTAGTTTTTGTAGGAGCAGAATCTGTTGCTAACTTCTACAGGGAGCCAGAATTAGCACCTATTATTCGATGGATGTCCCTAAGCTTTCTGTTTTCAGGGCTTAGCAGTGTTCAGGCTGCGATTCTACAGCGCCGGATGCATTTCAAAGTGCTGGCGGCTCGCTCTTTGGTCGCAACTGTTGCTTGCGGAATTACTGGAATCGGTGCGGCCTTAATTGGGCTAGGTGTGTGGAGCCTAGTCGTCAAGGAAATTACTTTTGGCTTTACGGGTGCAGTGTTATTGTGGAGCACAAGCAGTTGGAAACCAGGATTTAGGTTTTCTCCGAAACACTTTAAGGAGCTGTTTTCATTTGGTATCAATATTCTCGGATTTAACTTTCTGAGCTTTTTCAATCAGCGCTCAGATGATCTGTTGATTGGCTATTTTTTAGGTACGACTGCGCTGGGCTACTACAGCGTTGCCTACCGATTGCTGCTGATCATGATTAAAGTACTAACTAGTGTGACGACTCAAGTTGCATTGCCGACATTTTCTCGATTGCAAAAAGACAAAGAAAGAATGAGAAATGCTTTTTATAAGGTTACTCAATACACCAGTCTGATTTCCTTCCCAGCTTTTTTGGGTATAGCAGTGTTAGCTCCAGAACTCATACAAGTCTTGTTTGGAGACGAATGGCTACCCAGTGTACCTGTCATGCGAGTGCTCGCACTGATAGGAATTCTGCAATCAGTTCAGTATTTTACAGGCACAGTGCTCCTAGCTATGAATAAACCTTTATGGCGGCTGAGATTGATGCTTCTACTCACTTGCTGTAACGGGGTTGGTTTTTTGATTGCTGTGCGCTGGGGAATAACCGCAGTCGCGACGTCTTACGTAATATGTGGATATTTGCTTTCTCCCCTATTTTTAGTTTTGGTTCAAAAAGTAATCGAGATAGACTTCAAAAAATACTGTTTGCAATATACAACACCACTTTTGAGCAGTTTATTCATGGTGGCTGCTATCTTGAGCGCAAAACAAGTGCTGTATGGGTGGGTTAATTCGTACATAGCTCTATTTATCTATGCGGTCGTAGGCGCGTTGGGTTACTTGCTTAGCATCATACTTTTATCTCCGGGTCTGGCTAACGAGACCTATCAGTTTGCGCTTTCCTCTCTCCCAAACTTTCCACGAAACAGAAAGTAATTGTCAACTCATAGAGCAAGCTTTAAGCATGGATTTTTATGAACATACTAGCTTTAGTCGCAGTTCCCTCTTCACAGCAAGGCGGTATGGAATGGAGCACCTTAGAAGTGTGTCGCGGCCTAGCGGAAAACGGGCATGAAATAGATTTGGTATATAAAGAAGACGGTGATTTTCTACCTCTCTACCGCAGTTTTTGCGCGTCAGTCACAAAGGCTCGATTTCATCAGGAGTATATCAAGAATCCGGTTCATGACGCTTTGTCGGTCGCGAAGGGACTTTTGCCTGTGCTTAAGCTTGACCCTGATGTTGTTTATATTCAAAAGTATCAAAACTCGTTTTTTGGCGCTCTAGTCGCCCGGCTTAAAAATGTTCCGCTGGTTTGTCATCTGCGTGCTTTCCCCCCCAAGTACGCTTTCAACCGTCAGTGGAGTTTTGGTCTAAAAACGATTACTCGCGGTATAGCTGTTTCAGAAGCTACTAAGATGGCTTATGTCAGAGCTGGCTTTAGTCCGGATACTATTCGCGTTGTGTACAACGGAATTGACTTGAACAGATATGCAAGTGAGCGTAGCTGCACAGCTATTCGAGCTAAAACCAGAGAGACTCTAAGCATTCCACCCAACACATTCGTGATTCTCTACGCGGGTCGAGTCGATCCACCCAAAAACATCGAAATGCTGATCCGAGGCTTCGCTCAGCTCAACTTGAGCGCTTCACAGCGGCGTTTGATTGTCGTCGGTGGGCCTGTAAACCATGAGACGCCTGAGGCTGGGGCGCAATATGTAAATCGGCTAAAGCAGCTTTGTAGTGACATGGGAATTGCCGATCAGGTCCACTTTTTAGGAAAGCGACAAGACTTGCCTGCCCTGTATAGCGCGGCGGATGTTACGGTTTTACCGAGTCTTCTGCCGGATACATTTGGGCGCACGTTGGCTGAGTCCATGGCCTGTGGAACGCCCGCTGCGGGACTCCGCTATGGGGGGATTCCTGAAGTCTTATCAGATGAGTTTGCCAAGTTTCAGTTCGACGTGGGTGATGTAGCCGGACTGACTCGGATTCTTCAGTCGCTGAACGGTTGGCAGCTCAGCGATCCTACCCTGGGCGATCGGTGTCGGGCCTATGCCAGACATCACTTTGATGCTGATCGAGCGGTAGTGGAGGTGGAGGCGGTTTTAGCAGAGGCCATTCGGGTAGGTCCCAAGCGATTAGGGCCTACCTCAAAAGATTTAAAGAAATGGGGCAAGCAGGTTTCATCCGATCCAGATTCTTTTTCAGGACTAACAGCTTGGTAGATACATGACAAAGAACAATCCCCGATTACTGATGATTTTTCCTTCTACGCTTCGTGGCGGTGTGGAAGAGTACAACCTGACTGCTGCTAAGGGGGCGGCAAGGCGCGGCTGGGATGTTCATACTGCCTTTCCTAAGGTAAAAGGAACCGCTTCGCTCGTTCAAGATTTTGAACAAAGTGGGATTACCTACCATCCGCTAGCGATCGCGGAAGACCATGACTCGCTACCCGGTATGGCACGTCACCTACCTCGATTATTTAGAACGCTACGATTGCTCAGGTCGATTGAGCCTGACGTGATTCAAATTACTCTGCCTGCGCCTGATTATTGCCTGGGAAGCATTTTAGCCTGTGGGCTACTGAACCTACCAACGGTTGTTCGCTTTGGACTCGTACCACCTTTGGAAACTGCCATCCATCCGTGGCGAGTTAAGGCATATCAGTGGGTGCGATCGCGCAATCAACAGTGGGTGGCTATCTCTAAGAACAACCAAGATCTGTTGTCCAAGCGGTTTGAAATGCCGAAGTCCGCAGTCGCCTGCATTTACAACGGAGCCAACCGGAACGAATTGGCCGTGCTATCGGACGATTGCCAGCAGGTGTTACGCCAACAGGTGCGACAAGAATTGGGTTTGCCTACAACCGCCCAGATCCTGATTACAGTCGGTCGTCTGAATTTTCAAAAGGGGCATCGCGACCTGATTCCGGCTATCCCACAGATTGTTCAAACCTGTACTGAAGCTTACTTTATTTGGGTCGGGGAAGGCGATTTACGAGCCGAGCTAGAAGCTCGAATTGAACGATATCCTGAGATTGCGAACAGGGTGCTGTTTTTAGGCTATCGATCCGATGTGCTGCGGCTTTTACAATCGGCTGATCTGTTTGTCTTTCCGACCCATTTTGAGGGCGGCCAGTCGTTTGCTATTGCTGAGGCCATGGCCGCTCAGCTCCCGATTGTGACCTCCGATGCCAGCGGCATTCCAGAAGTGCTGACGCATCAAACTCACGGCCTAATCTTTCCAGTCGGTGATATCGAGGGGCTACTAGCAGCTGTTCGCTGGGCGCTAGAGCATCCTAAGCAAATGGAGAAAATGGCGAGAAATGCCCAGGTTCGCGCTCAAGACTTCACCGAGGAGATCATGATTCAAAACTATGAGGATCTTTGGCAGAAACTGCTTCAGGCTTCCCCGTCTTCCGAACCTAGACTGCCTGCTCTACTAGATACAGATCGCGCGTAATGCTGTGCCCTAACTATGATGAAAGTACTGATTACCTCCTGCCGATTTCCTACCGATTTAAAGCGAGATGTTCAAGGCACCTTTCGGCGATTTAACTTGTTCCTAGATGCTTTTAAAGCGATCGCCCAGCTCGATATTTTGTTCTATGTTCCTGCAGACGTTGATGTTTCGCCCTTGGCGATCGCCCAACAGGAAAAGGCGCTGTCGGCGCACTGGGACATCCCTATTAAATTATCTTTGTGCCCTCAACGATTAGAGACTGACGCGATCGCGCCCGGTTTAGGCGCAAAGGTGCGGCGACAGTTCTCACCTATTTTTGATTTTACTCAACAGCGCACCTTCTTCTCTACCAGTGGGCCTCAGCAAGTCGCCGCGCTAGAGAGCTGTTTAGATCGCCAGCCAGATGCTATTTTCTGCCATCGGCTAGAGGCGATGACGCCGCTGCTAAAAACGGTGCGATCACTCCCGCCGCTATTCTTCGATCTCGACGATGTAGAACACATATCGTTTGCTCGCCAGATTCGTCAGCCGCCGACAAGACTCGCCACAAAGCTCTACTACCTACAGATTCCGGCGCTTGGGTGGGGCGAACGGCGCAGTCTCAAAAAAGCCCTACGAACGTTTGTTTGCTCGCAACTCGACCAGCAGTATCTGACTCAAAGGTGGCGGTTAAAGGGGGTGGTAAGTGTTCCCAACGCGGTTTCGATGCCGGTGGTAAAGCCGCTAAGCGCGGAGCCTACGCTGATGTTTCTGGGTGGCTACTACTACTTTCCTAATCTCAATGCTGCCAACTTCCTAATTGAGCAGGTTTGGCCGTTGATTCATCAGGCTAACCCCGATGCAAGACTGATTATGGCAGGGAGCCATCCCGAAAATATTCGCAGCTACCCAGCGGCTGTTCCAGGCGTCGAATTTACAGGGTTTGTAGAAGATTTGTCGGCGCTTTATGCCCGCAGCCGGATTGTCTGCTGTCCAATCTTGTCGGGCGGCGGCACCCGCGTCAAAATTGTTGAGGCCGCTGCCTACGGTAAACCGATCGTATCGACCCCGATTGGGGTTGAAGGACTCTCTATGCAAGATGGCGAAAATGCGCTTATCCGCCAATCGCCAGCAGCAATTGCTCAAGCTTGCTTAACGTTGTTAAACAGCGACGCTTTGTGCGAACAGCTAGGCGCAGCCGCTAGGCGCAAAGCTGTTCGAGATTACGACCGCACTCAGGTAATCCAGCATATTCAAAGCCACGTTCAATCCGCTTTATTGCCCGCTGCTCCCACCGAATCGCGCCTGAGCGCAACCTTACAATCATGATCCAATCTGTTCAAACACCGCTCATTAGCGTCATTATTCCTACCTATAATCGCCCTGACTATCTGAGGGAAGCAATCGCCAGCGTCGTTAGCCAAACCTACACAAATCTAGAGATTATCGTCACAGACGACTGTAGCCGCGAAAGCCCTCAGTCAGTCATTGATGCCTTTCAAGACGATCGAATTCGACTCCGGCGTAACTCCAAGAATCTAGGTGTTGGGCTGAATGCAACCAACGGATTTGCTGCGGCCAAAGGCAAATATGTTGCTAGCTTGAACGACGACGACAAATGGGATAAAGACTTTTTATCTACGCTGGTGAAGCCGCTAGAAGAAAATCCAGATCTGGCGCTGGCCTTCTGCGACTATTACATCATTAACCAGAACAGCGGCGTTAACTGGTCGGCTACGCTAAAGCACTCTCAGCAAGAAAAGCGCGATCGCCTTACCCCAGGAGTTCATCAGCCCTTCTGGAAAATTGGTCTGGTCGATCAGGCCGTATTTAGCGCCTCGGCCGCCCTCGTTCGTACAGAGGTCGTGTCCTGGGAAAAGCTGTTCGAAGCTGGGGTATTTTGGGACTATTACATCACTTATTTGGCCTGCCGCACTGGTCAGGGTGCTTACTATTGTCCACAGCGACTAGCCTACTATCGGGTGCACCCCCAGTCGGAAAACATGATGAGCGGCTCCCGCAGCGTTCAGGCCAAAATCCGTAAGGGTAAAGCTGCTACGTTCTGCTACCGGCGCTTTATGGAAGATGAAAATCTTCGCGACTATCGATCCTATTTTCAAAAAGAGTGGGCGCACGCTAACACCACCCTCGGCATTGGTTTTTTGAGATTAGGACAGCCGCTCGAAGCTCGCCCTTATCTAAGCAATCGCTGAAGTATCACAAACTGAGTCTACGAACGCTAGCGGCTTTTAGCCTGAGCTATTTGCCGCAGTCCGTAGCTCACTCTTGGGCGACGGTTCGCAATCCTGGCTTATTTACCCGATTTCGATAATGTTATCCTCTTCGACCTATCACCCGCTAGACTGGCTAAAATTCCAACCGGCGATCGCCTGGATTGGCATTCTAGGCCTCGCGATTATCACTGCGTTAGGCACGTTTGCAGGTGCGGGCAGCTTGCTGCGATTACTCTTCCCAGCAGGTGCATTCGCGGTCGGGTTGCTGCTCTACTTCCGCTATCCCATCCTTTACATAGGCTTTACCTGGTGGCTGTGGTTTATCACGCCTCTGGTGCGTCGCCTCATCGACTATCAAAGTGGCTGGCAAGATCCTAGCCCTGTCCTGCTAGCGCCGCCCCTAGTGACGATGATTTGTGGACTCACCTTATTTCGGCATCTTCCTACAGCCTACAGCCGGGGTGGGCTGCCGTTTCTGATGTGTTTTACCAGCGTGTTCTACGGATTCATGCTAAGCCTGGTAAAAAGTTCAGTTGCTGGAGGCCTGCTTGCCCTCTTAGATTGGCTGCCTCCGCTGCTGTTTGGCTTCCATCTGTCGGTTAACTGGCGACAATATCTGGCCTATCGCCAAAACCTTCAGCGCACCTTTTTGTGGGGCGTATTGGTGATGGGGGCCTATGGCCTGTGGCAGTACCTGACGGCTCCACTGTGGGATCGATTCTGGTTAGAGAATGCAGGCTCGCTTGTGTTTGGCCAGCCAGAGCCTATGGGCATCCGCGTGTGGAGTACTATGAACTCGCCTCAACCATTCGCGGCGGTGATGGTTGCAGGTTTGATTCTGTTGCTGAGTAACAAAGAGACACTCAAGTTTGCTGCGACGGGCGTCGGCTATCTCTCCTTTTTACTCTCGCTTGCTCGGGCTGGATGGGTGAGCTGGATGGCGAGTCTGTTGGTTTATATATCTTCTTTGAAGTCCTATCTACAAATGCGCTTGTTTATCGCGCTGACAGTGATGGTGATGCTGGTTGCACCGCTGGTTGCCGTTGAGCCGTTGGCGAGCGAGATTGTGCCTAGGCTAGCGTCTCTTTCCGAGACCAAAGACGACGGTAGCTACAAGGCTAGAGCAGAAGGTTATAGCGAGCTACTCGACGCTGCGCTGCTAGAAACTGTGGGCGAAGGTCTGGCCTTTCAGCTTCAGAGCGGCAGTTTGGGAAGCCGGGACAGCGGCGTACTCACCCTCATGTTTTCGCTGGGATGGCTAGGGACGCTGCCCTATCTTACGGGTCTGTTTTTAATGCTTTACACCCTGTTTCAGACAACGGCTTCTCAGCTAGATGAATTTGCGCTGGCGGCTCGAGCGATCGCGCTTGGATTGCTTGCCCAAATCGGACTTAACGTCTCGATGCTGGGTGTTTCTGGCATGGTGCTCTGGGGCTTTTTGGGCATTGGGTTAAGTGCTGCTAAGTACAATACCCAGCTCCAGCGAGCGCAGCAGGCGGCGGCAACGGCTGCTAAGTAGTAATTTCCTCATAAGCAGGCAATCACACCACCGATGGAAGAGTTTTATAAACAATAGTTCATCTGAGAAAGAAACCTTACTAACTGCGAACATGATTGCTAGAACTTTAATCAAAAACACTAAGTACTGGACGGGCGGCGTTATGGGACGGCACGAGCCGCTGTATCAGTTCATTCCGTTCTCTAAACAAAATCAGTGGAAAAAAGTCTCTCCTCAAAAAGACATTTGCATAGAAGGCTTTCCGCGTTCGGCTAATTCTTTCTTTTCAGTGGCGTTTCGTCTGCAAAATCCTGACGCTAAATGCGCCCATCACATGCACGCTCCAATGCAGATAATTAAAGCAGCAGAGTATGGTGTGCCTATTGTTGTGCTAATTCGCGCGCCTATTGATGCGATCGCCTCCGTTTTAGTGGTCGATCAAGCGCTCTCGGTGAGGTTAGCGATTCAAAGCTATTTGAACTTTTACGAAGCGATCTGGCCGCTGCGCGATCGCTTCGTTATTTCAGAGTTCGCAGACACCACTCAGCGTCCTTCCCAAACGGTTGAAAAAGTCAATCGGCTCTACGGCACCTCATTTAGAATGGAGCCGATTTCGCCTGAGATGAAAGCAGACATTTTTGAACAACTTCGATCGGCGCAAAAGGAGCTGAGCCTGCCGGAAAACTTAGTGGCGGTGCCAACTAAAGCCAAAGCCAAAGTTAAACAAGATGTGCTGCGAGATCTATCTGCACATCCGCTTTTGCCCTCAGCAAATGCTCTCTATCAAAGATTTCTGGAGGAGCGCTAGACGATGAGATTTCTACCTTGGCTGAGTATTCGAATGCGGCAGAGTGGATTTTGGGGCCTGCTGCTGGGCGCTGCGATCGCCCTGATAGTCGCGCTCTTAGGCCCGATTAACCTGAGACAGAGCAACGCCAGCCAAAAGCATCAAGTTCCAATTCTCCCGGAAACCGCTCGCAGTGCCTATTCATTTATCGATTCCATCGGCGTTGTAACGCATTTGAGTAGAACCGATAGTGCCTACGGCGACTACAACGCCACCATCAGGCCTCGTCTGCAAACCCTCGGAATTCATCACATTCGAGACGGCGTCAAGCTAAAAGACACAGCGCTCCAGCAAAAACTCGCCGACTTAGCGACCTTGGGCATTAAATCTACGTTGGTAATGGATCCTAGAGATCAAAAAAATGCCACCGAGGCAGTAGAAATTACCAGCCTAATCCCTACTGCAATCGAAGCTGTGGAAGGCCCGAATGAGTGGGACATTTGGCCAGATCTGACCTACGAGGATAAATCCTTTCCAGAAGGCGTACGCCGTTTTCAATCCGATCTCTACGGCGCAATCAAAAACGACCCACAGCTAGCCTCACTAAGCGTCTTGGGGCCAGCGCTAGCTTTCCCTAAGAATGCCAAAAAGCTGGGCGCGATCGCCTGTGACTACGGCACCATGCACAGCTACGCCGGCGGTAACCAGCCCACCACCGATCTAAAGAAAAAATGGATTCCGGCAGCAGAGCTGACATGCCCAGATCGGCCCATCGTGGCCACCGAAGCAGGCTGGCACAATGACCTAGCTGATAAAAATGGCCAACCGGGCATTTCCGAAGCGGCTGCTGGCAAGTACGTGCCTCGTTTATGTCTGGAGTACTTCAACCAGGGCATTCGGCGGGTTTACATCAACGAGCTGATAGATAAATGGAAAAAATCCGGCAAGGAATCTCACTTTGGCCTGCTGCGCCGGGAGGGATCGCCTAAACCCGCCTTTACCGCCCTACAGAACTTAATCTCGCTGCTTCAAGACAATTCTCAGAACAACGGAGACAATTTCTCTCCCGGCCAACTTAAATATGCGATTCGAGGAGACATCCAAAATGTTCACCACACTTTGCTACAGAACCGCCAGGGGACTTTTTATCTAGTGCTCTGGCAGGCCGTTTCTAGCTTCAACTTGCCCGATCAACGCGATCTCTCGGTGCCTGCTCGACCTATTACTCTAGACTTTGATACCGCCATTCGCGAAAGCAATCTGTACGCGCTTTTGCCCGATCTTTCCTCGACGAACCAGTCCATCAACCCCACATCTATTCCTTTAAATGTTAGCGATATGCCCGTAGTCGTTGAGCTAATACCGGCTTAATTATTAGAGACTTACTTCCACCTATACACAGAAGAACACCATGACTAAACCCTGTATCAGCTTGTTTATTCCTAACCTCGATGGTGGTGGCGCTGAGCGCGTTATGCTGCACCTTGCAGAAGGCTTTACCGCCCATAATCTCTCAGTCGATCTCGTCGTCGCACAAGCCAAGGGTGCCTATCTCTCTAAAGTGCCTGATAATGTGCGCCTGATAGATCTAGATGCAAAGGCTCCTCTGCTCTTCCATAAAACAAGATTACTCAAGCAGTATCTAGAACAAGAACAGCCCAGTTTTCTGATTACGACGTTAGATATCCTTAGCTCGGGCACCTGGGCAAGGCAACTGGCAGGTGTAGGTACGCAAGTGGTTATGTGCGTACAGACCCATCTCTCGCAGCAGTTTCAAGACCGCCACGGCCAGCTCATGCAAACTTTAAAATGGGCGACCGTCAAGTGGTTTTATCCGATGGCCGATGCTATTGTGGCGGCTTCATCGGGTGTGGCTCAAGATTTAGAACAGAATGCCGATATTCTCAGTCAACGCATCAGCGTCATTCATAATCCAGTGGTTACCCCAGACTTCAGCCAGAAAGCATCTGCGGCGGTTGATCATCCCTGGTTCGCGCCTAATCAGCCACCGGTTTTGCTCGGTGTCGGGCGACTGGTAAAACAAAAAAGCTTTGCCACGCTAGTAGAAGCGTTTGCCCGTGTGCGGCAGCAGCAGCCAGCGCGGCTGATGATTTTAGGCGATGTCGATCCGCGCGAGCCAGACATTAAGCCTGAGCTAGAGCGACTGATCGAAAAGTTTGGCATTGCAGACGATGTGGCCTTTCCGGGGTTTGTTGAGAATCCCTACGCTTACATGGCTAAGGCAGATGTGTTTGTGCTCTCTTCTATTTATGAGGGGTTTGGGAATGTGGTGGCCGAGGCGATCGCTGCTGGAACGCCGGTTGTTGCTACCGACTGTAAAAGCGGGCCTGCCGAGATTCTGCAGCAGGGAAAATATGGCAAGTTGGTGCCTGTAGGAGATGCTGAGGCTATGGCTGAGGCCATTATCGCCATGCTAAAGCAGCCGACAGATGCGAGTGAATTAAAGGCGCGATCGCAGGCCTTCACAATCGACTGCGTCGTCCGCCAATATCTAGACATTCTAAATGGCCTCAAGCCTGCCCAGCCGCTTGTAGCCGAACCTGTGACTGAGTCCGTAACTGAGGCGGCGTAATGCGAATTCTCCACATACTTAACCATATTCGCGAAGTCGGCAACGGCATTGTTAACGTGGCCGTAGACTTAGCCTGTCTGCAAGCGCAGGCGGGTCACCAAGTCGCAGTGGCCTCTAACGGCGGTGAGTACGAGACATTGCTGGCTCAGTATGGCGTGGAGCACTGGCCGCTGAACCAGACTAGACGCTGGAAAAATTTAGCTGGAGCCGCTTCGCAATATCGCACGATTATTTATCAGTGTCAGCCGGATATTGTGCATGCTCACATGATGACGGGCGTTGTCCTGGCTAAGCTACTAAAGTTTGCGGCCCGCTATCGCTTAATTTCGACGGTGCACAACGAGTTTCAGCGCAGCGCGTTGCTGATGGGTTGGGCGGATCAGGCCATTGCAGTGAGCGAGGCTGTGGCCCAATCTATGCATCAGCGAGGAATTCCGCTTGCCAAGCTCAGCACGATCCGCAACGGCCCCGTTGGGAGTCCGCGTCAACTACCCATTGCCCAGGTCGAACCGCTGCCGCTCCAAAAGCCCGCGGTTGTCACTGTAGCTGGCCTCAACCCTCGCAAGGGTATCTCCATCCTGATTGAGGGCTTTAACCAGATGGCCTTAGCGTTCCCTCAAGCCCACCTCTACATTGTTGGAGAAGGCCCCGATAGAGCTAAGTTCGAGCAGCAGGCAAGAGACAGCAAGGCGAATGATCGCATTCACTTCGAGGGCTTTCAACCCGAACCGCAACGCTATTTGCTGGCCGCCGATGTGTTTGTTCTCGCCTCTGTGCAAGAGCCGTTTGGCCTAGTGCTAGCCGAAGCGAGAGCAGCAGGATGTGCGATTGTCGCTAGCCGAGTCGATGGTATTCCGGAGGCGCTAGACATGGGGGCGGCGGGTTGGCTAGTGCCGCCAGCAGATTCAGGTGCGATCGCTCAGGCCGTCACTCGGTTACTAGAAGACTCAGACTTACGCCAGCTTTGGCAGCAGAAAGCACAGCGCAACTTGGAAAATCTCAGCGCTCAGCGCATGTCCGAAGAAACGTTAGCGCTTTATAAAAAGGAGATTACTTCGCATTCGCTCAACCGCATCCCATTGTTGCAATAGGAGGAAGTGCCACTATGCCAAAATCACTGTCAAAGCCATTGTCAAAGCCATCGTCAAAGCCATCGTCAAAGCAAGCTGCTCGGCTTTATACGCTAGATGCACTTAGAGGAATCGCCATTGTTTTAATTCTGTTGTTTCACGCCACAGAGCTATTCGAGCAAAAGTTAGATCAGCCCTTTTTATTCAACAGCTTTCGGTTCGCAGATGCAGGGGTAGAACTCTTCTTTGTCCTAAGCGGTTTTACCCTGTTTTGGACGTATGCCCATCAGCTAGATTTCTCCCTTTCTTGGGGACGGTTTATGGCCAACCGCTGCCTGCGCATTTATCCGTTCTATTGGTTGATTAATCTAGCAGTCATTCCAATTTACTTTCTTCTCCCAACCCTCGGCAGAGGTCATGAGACCAACCTAGGCGTTATTCTGAAGTCTCTACTGCTCATTCCTCAACAGCTACCACCGGTTCTTTCTGTTGCCTGGTTCTTGAGTTATATTCTGTTGTTTTACGCCCTATTTGGCCTCCTAATCTCGCTCAAGCCCAAAATTGCACTGCCTGTTTTAGGCAGCTGGATAGCCCTGAGCATCGTATTTAACATCGTTGCTTACTCTGTTGGGTGGGGGGGGAATAGCGCCGCTTTCTGGCTTCACTTTTTATTTTCGCTCTACGGCATAGAATTTGCGGCAGGCGGACTTATGGCTTTTTGCCTCACACGCTATTCTATTAAACCAGTCTGGCAAAAAGCGTTCTTAGGCTGGGGTTTCACTGCCTTCTTGGTATTTGGCCTCATTGATAACTATCTACTCACAGGCTCCAATAGCTCTGCTATGCAAGGCTACGAATTTATTACCTATGGCACCACTTCTGTCTTTATCATTGGCGGTTTAGCCGCCAGCGAACAAAACCAGAATACTCAAAAAAATCCCGTGAGATGGTCACCTCGCCTGTTCTCTGTGAAGTCGTTATTAATGCATCCTTTACCTCAGCAACTAGGTGCTGCTTCCTACGCCATTTTTCTCACGCACTATCTAGCTTTATCGCTCTGCATCAAACCCCTGATTTTGCTACAGAGACGCTTCGACTTTAGTCTCATCCTGCTCAATCTCGGTATGATCTTTTGCTGCTTAATTACTCTTTGGGTGGGTCAGCTCAGCTACCGTTATCTCGAATATCCACTGACTCGATTTGTGAGATTAAAGCTTCAGTCGTGGAAATATCTTCATTCCAATCATTCATGAAAATTCTCTTTCTTGACCAAAGCGGACAGTTAGGCGGTGCTGAGCTATGTCTGGCCGATCTTGCTGCACACTACCGCGATACTTGCCGAGTTTGTACCTTCGCGCCAGGGCCGTTTCCGCAGCGGTTGAGTCAGCAGAAAATTGCCGTAGACGTTCTCGCTGAGAAGTCGCTCAATTTTCAAAAGCAAGGCGGCCTAGGACAGGCTGTCAAATCAATTAAACAGCTTTGGCCTCTGATTGCTCAAGTTAGCCGCCTAAGCTCGCACTACGACTGCATCTATGCCAACACTCAAAAAGCGCTGGTGGTCGGTGCGATCGCTAGTTTCTTCAGCCGCAGGCCGCTGGTGTACCACCTGCATGACATCATCTCTGCGGAGCACTTTAGTGCGCTCAGCCGCCGGATTATCATCACTTTTGCAAACCGAGCAGCGCTCGTCATCGCTAACTCGCAGGCTAGCCGAGCGGCATTTGTCGGTGCCGGTGGACAGGCAGCGATAGCGCAGGTGGTGTACAACGGATTTAACCCGGATGACTATGGCGGATCTGATCAATCGCGATCGCAGATTCGAGCTAACCTGGGCCTTAGCGATCAATTTGTCGTCGGTCATTTTAGTCGGCTTTCCCCCTGGAAAGGACAGCATGTTCTGCTCGACGCGCTGGCGCACTGCCCGCCGCAGGTTTGTGCAATTTTGGTCGGTGATGCGCTGTTTGGCGAAGAAGACTATGCCGCGCAGCTACGGCGTCAAGCTGAGGAGCTTGGACTAGGAGAGCGGGTGAAGTTCTTAGGATTTCGCCCGGATATCCCTGAGCTGATGAGTGCCTGCGATCTGATTGCCCATACTTCTACGGCTGCGGAACCCTTTGGCCGTGTGATTGTAGAAGGAATGCTGAGCGATCGCCCGGTTGTGGCCGCTGCTGCTGGGGGGGCTTTAGAAATTATTGAGCCGGAGCAAACGGGTTGGCTAGCGCCGCCTGGAGACTCGGATAAGCTGGCAGGTATTATAGCCATGGCCTATCATCATCCTGAGCTAGCCGGTGCGATCGCCAGACGAGGCCAGGCAGCGGCCCAATCAAAATTTGGCATCACATCCGTCAATGCTCAGATAGACAAGCTGCTCAAGGTCTCTATCGGGCACCAGCTGCCGTAGTGAATTTTGAGTTAAGCGAAAGGTAAGCGGACTAGTTTTTGAACCAGCCTACTCATCGAATCTTAAAAAGAAGGGCGAACGACGGGACTTGAACCCGCGAATGGTGGAATCACAATCCACTGCCTTAACCACTTGGCCACGCTCGCCATATTTCTAGAATTATACCACCGCCCCTTTACTAATGGCGGACTAATGGCAGCTGAGCTAAAAGTTTTACGCCGGAGGGTAGAACTTGAGAACGCGCGATCGCACTTACCCAGACCTATTGCCCAAACCTATCTTGCCATAGGAAGTTTGGCACTGCTTAGCGATCGCATCAGGTATTTACAAGGGGGTATTTACAAGGGTTAGGCGGGCTTGGCGTAGAACATTAAAAACTGAAGTCTGCGATACATCCGGAGGCGGTTTATCCGTTGAATAATTAAAATTAATTGTTCGGATTGCATAATCTTCGCTATCAATTAGAAGAAGACGTTAGGCTAGGTTGCTCCTGCTTGTGTAGATTTGTATAAATTCTAAGAAGGTGTCTTTTGAAACCAGTGGTCGCTCCAGTTGCATATTTATTGATCTCGCACGGTAGCCGCGACCCTCGCCCAAAGGAGGCGATGAATCGGCTAGCTGACTTAGTTCGGCAGCGTCTAGAGGATTCGCTACAACCGGCTACCGGAAGCAGTCGTCGCTCGCTGAAGGCTGAATCGCCTGAGGGCCATCTTCTTGCAGATGGTTCAGTCGGTAGCGCCACGACAGAACGTGGGATAGGCCGTACGCTGCTGCTGACGCGGCCGCAGATCAAAGTCAGCGCCGAAGTGCCGCCCGCTCACTGCGATGCCATTGTGGGCACGGCTTGTTTGGAGCTTTCATCTATTGAGCTGAGCGAGCAAATCGTTAAGTTCGGCCAGCGATTGGTGGCAGCAGGCGTTCGCGAGCTAAAGCTGCTGCCCGTATTTTTGATGGCGGGCGTACATGTAAAGGAAGATTTGCCGGCTGAGATTGCGAAGGCAAAGCAGCAGCTAGGTGAGTCTATCGCGCTAACGCTGTGTCCCCATTTAGGGGGTCATGCTCAGATGCTAGATGTACTCGCTCAGCGAATTGAGGCAGTTCCCGCAGAGGCGGCTTTGCTAGTAGCCCACGGTAGCCGCCGACCCAAGGGCAACCGCAAAATTAAGGCGCTCGCTCAGCAGCTCAATACGGAAGTGGCTTATTGGGCAACCGCGCCCGACATTGAAGAAAAAGTAATCGAGCTAATGCAAAAAGGGGCGCAGCGAATTGCGATTTTGCCCTACTTTTTGTTTGCAGGCGGCATTACCGATGCGATTACCCATCGTACGGAGGAATTAGCTGAGCGGTTCCCGAAGGTGAAGTTTCGACTGCTGCCAACGCTAGGCGCGACCGACGAGATTGCCGATCTAGCTACCACTCTCCTCTTAGAGAGCTGCCCAGTTGAATAGCTAACGCTTAAGACAGTGCGCTCTCCATACTTCAGACAGACGAAGCCTCAAGACCTCCTCACTACGATAAGCGAACAGGTTTTGGGAACAGAGCAATGGAAGAAGTTGTAGAGAGCAGTGGTGTAAAGAGCAGTGGTGTAAAAAGCAGTGGTCTTCAAAAAAACGACCCAGATAAGACAAATATTAGCGAAGCCGAGCGATGGACGGCGCTGATTACGGGTGGGGCGATGGTGCTTCGAGGGCTGCAAAGTCGCTCGCTAAAGGGTGCGATTATGGCGCTAGCAGGCGGCGGGTTGGCCTACCACGGGGCGACTAGTGACAAGAGTTTGCCTGAAAAGATTAGCGAGGCGGCTGGGCTAGAGCAGGACATTCGCGTTGAAAAAACGGTGACGATCGATCAGCCGGTAGAGAGACTGTATACTTACTGGCGAGATTTAGAGAATTTGCCTACGTTTATGAATCATCTAGAGTCTGTGCAGACTGTGGATGAGACGCGATCGCGCTGGAAGGCAAAAGCGCCGCTAGGGGTAAGTGTTGAATGGGACGCCGAGATTGTTGACGATCGGCTCAATGAGCTGATTGCTTGGACATCTGTTGCAGATGCCGATATCGATAACTCTGGGTTTGTGCGGTTTAAGCGGGCACCGGGCGATCGCGGGACGGAAGTAAAAGTGGTGCTGGAATACAGTATGCCGGGCGGAGCTTTGGCAGCAGCGGCGGCTAAGCTATTTGGCGAAGAACCCGAACAGCAAGTAGGCGACGCGCTCAATAAGTTTAAGCAGCTGATGGAAACGGGCGAAATTGCAACGGTAGAAGGACAGCCCCAGGGATAAGGTGGCGGCGTGTCATAGTCTCTCGAAAAAGCGTTTTGAGAAGAATTTTAAGCAAGAACAAAAACTCAAACAGGAACAACTTATGAAAGCAGTTTGCTGGCATGGAAAAGAAGACGTGCGCGTAGATACCGTGCCCGATCCAAAAATCCTAAATCCTAGAGATGCCATTATTAAAGTGACTTCTACAGCGATTTGCGGGTCAGACTTGCACCTCTACGACGGCTATATTCCTTCGATGCAGTCGGGCGATATTTTGGGCCACGAGTTTATGGGCGAGGTGGTTGAAACCGGCAAGGGCGTTCAGAATTTGAAAGTGGGCGATCGCGTGGTCATTCCCTTTACTATCTCCTGCGGTGGCTGCTTCTTCTGCAATCGCGATTTGTGGTCGCTGTGCGATAACTCCAACCCAAACGCTTGGATGGCCGAGAAGTTTTACGGCCATTCTCCGGCAGGTTTATTCGGCTATTCGCATTTGCTCGGCGGCTATGCGGGCGGCCAGGCTGAATATGTGCGCGTTCCTTTTGCCGATGTGGGGCCGATTAAAGTGCCCGAGCATCTGACCGACGAGCAGGTGCTGTTTTTGACCGATATCTTCCCAACGGGCTATATGGCAGCAGAAAACTGCGATATTCGAGAAGGTGATACGGTTGCGGTTTGGGGCTGCGGCCCGGTGGGTCAGTTTGCCATCCGCAGCGCTCAGATGATGGGAGCCGCCCAGGTAATCGCAATCGACCGGGTGCCTGAGCGCATAGAGATGGCGAGAAAAAGCGGTGCAATTGTGATCAACTATGAGGAAACCGATCCGGGCGAAGCGCTAAAAGAGATGACCGGAGGCCGGGGCCCAGATGCCTGTATAGATGCGGTGGGCATGGAGTCTCATGGGACAGATGCAATGGCGATTGTCGATAAGGTGAAACAGGAAATAAAGCTGGAAACCGGTCGGCCTTATGTTTTAAGACAGGCGATCGCAGCCTGTAGAAAAGGCGGCACGGTCTCGGTTCCGGGTGTATATGGTGGCTTTATAGACAGTATGCCGATGGGCGCGGTGGTGAACAAGGCGCTAACGATTAAATCTGGGCAAACCCACGTTCAGCGCTACTTAAAGCCGCTGCTAGATAAGATCTCAGAGGGCGAAATCGATCCCTCCTTTGTCATTACGCACCGCATGAGCTTGGACAGCGCACCGGAAGGATACAAGATCTTTAGAGACAAAAAGGATGAGTGTATCAAGGTTGTTCTAAAACCCTAGATGATTGTTCTCAAAGTAGGAAAAAACTAAAAGAAGGAGAAAACATAAGTAACGCTTAGGGGAGAACGGCTAGTAAACATGCGTTTGCTGGCCATTCTTTTACTCAAATCAATTCTGGTGCCGTAGCACAGGTAGCAAAACGCCTAGCCTGGTTCTGATTGAATAAAAAGAAGCCAATTCCTCTAGCCCTTTTAAAAAGTCAGCTATATTTTCTAAAGGGGTGTGCCAAGGAGTCTTTCCAAAACCCCGTTTGATTATGACTCTCGATTCTTCAGCTAAGTCTTCAACTGAGTCTGTAACCGGTAACTCCACTCCCCCAATGCTGGGCAAGGTGTATTTGGTGGGGGCAGGCCCTGGCGACCCAGGACTACTAACGGTAAAGGCAAAAACGCTGATAGAGTGCGCCGATGTGGTGCTTTGCGATGCGTTGGTCAGCGATCCCATTTTGCAGCTTATCAACCCTAGGGCTGAACGGGTTCATGCCGGTAAGCGACGAGGCCGTCATTCGATGTCTCAAGCTGAAATTACTCAGCTTTTGCTGCAAAAGGCACATGAACATGCCGTCGTTGTTCGGCTCAAGGGCGGCGATCCGTTTGTGTTTGGTCGCGGCGGCGAAGAGATGCGCGATCTGATTGCGGCGGGCGTGTCGGTAGAGGTGGTGCCAGGCATTACGGCGGGAATTGCGGCTCCTGCTTATGCAGGCATTCCGGTGACGCATCGAGGCTACAGCTCGTCGGTGACGTTTGTAACTGGGCATGAGTCTGCGGGGAAGTATCGGCCTAATGTGGATTGGAGTGCGATCGCGCGAGCCTCAGAAACCATCGTCGTCTATATGGGCGTCCACAATTTGCCAAACATTACGCAATCGCTCATCGAGGCTGGACTTGCCCTTGATACCCCAGTTGCGCTAATTCGATGGGGCACCCGGCCAGAGCAGGAGGAGCTAGTAGGAACGCTAGATAATATTGGTCAAAAGGTGGAAGAGACTGGGTTTGAGGCTCCGGCGATCGCTGTCATCGGCAAGGTTGTAGATTTAAGATCTCAGCTTGCGCCCGCTTCTCCTATGCATGACGAACATTGGGACGCTGTGCAGAATACAGAAGCTAGCCGCTAACGACTCGCGGCGCTAGCTCTTATGATTGAGAGGTGAATGAATCTCACTTTTTAGATTGCATCTGGGGTCACGATTATTTCTGAGCAGACGATTGAACGCATTGCCGAAGCGGGACAGCCGTTGCCTGAGCGGTTGGATCGCTGGGTGGCCGAGCAGGTGAGTGGGCTGTCTCGCGCTCGGGTACAGAAGCTGATTGAGCAGGGCGAGGTATTGCTTAATGGAGTGGTGTGCGATCGCAAAAAGGAAATGGTTCAAGTCGGCGATCGCATTCGCGTCACCGTTCCCGATGCCGTCCCGTACGAACTCATCCCCGAAGACATTCCGCTCGATGTGCTCTATGAGGACGATCAGCTTTTAATCATTAATAAAGCCGCTGGTATGGTGGTTCACCCGGCTCCCGGTCACGATAGCGGCACGCTAGTTCATGCCTTACTCGCCCACTGCGGCGATCAGCTTACGGGCGTCGGCGGCGTTCAGCGTCCGGGGATAGTGCATCGGCTCGATAAGAATACAACGGGCGCCATGGTTGTCGCTAAAACTGAGGCGGCGCTGCACAGTTTGCAAGGACAAATTCAGGCCAAGACCGCTCGAAGAGAATACTTAGGATTGATCAACGGTGCGCCTAACGCAGAGCGCGGTACGGTGAATCAGCCGGTAGGTCGCCATCCCAAACATCGCAAAAAGATGACTATTTTGCCAGTAGAACAGGGCGGACGAGAGGCCGTTACGCATTGGAAAGTGGTTGAGCGGATGGGAAATTACACGCTGATGCACTTTCAGCTAGAGACCGGGCGCACCCATCAGATTCGAGTTCATAGCACGCATTTGGGCTATCCGATTGTGGGCGATTCGGAGTATGGGTCTGGGAAGTCCTTGGGTGTAAAGGTGCCGGGGCAGGCGCTTCATGCCTTTCGGCTAACGCTGAGACATCCGGTGACAGGAGACTTGGTGATGGGAGAAGCGCCTTTGCCTGAGTCTATGGAGAAGTTGATTTTGAGGATGCGATCGCTTCTACGCTGATTCTACGATAGCTGAGGCTGCGTTCATTGATCGAGTTGATTCTATTCACTTATCTCTCATTCTACCGATGAAGCATGTTGTTATTGTCGGCGCAGGGCCAGCGGGCGTTACCACCGCGCTGTTGCTGGCTCAGCAAGGGCTAAAGGTGACGCTGCTAGAAAAAGAAGTGGCGTTTGAGCGGGTTTTTCGAGGCGAAGGACTGATGCCTGCTGGCCTGGATGCGCTGTATCAGATGGGGTTAAAAGAGACTTTTGGTGCGATCGCCTCTCGTCGGCTAGATGCTTGGGACTTTTATGTGGGCGGCAGGCGGCGAATGCGTGTGGTGGAGCCTGATGGACTAGCGACGCAGATTATCGATCAAGGTGGCCTGCTGCGAGCAATCGTTGAGAAGGCCAAAGAGCTGCCGAACTTTGAGCTTTTAGCCGGTTGGAACGTCAGCGAACTGCTAAAGGACGCCGGGCAGGTGCGTGGCGTTCGTGCTAGCAGCCAGGGAGAAGAGAGAGAACTTTTGGCCGACTGCGTAATTGCCTGCGATGGACGTTATTCTCGCTTGCGCAAGCTGGCAGGGCTTTCAATAACTCAAGCAAAAAGCCAGTTTGATGTGCTTTGGTTTAAGCTGCCTGCACCGGCTGCTTTAGCCGAGGAGACGCCATTTATTGCCTGCTTGCAGCCGGATCGACAGTTTGCGCTGTATCCCTCTTGGGATGGCCGATTGCAGATTGGCTGGATTGTTGAAAAGAGCGCCCACAAACAAGGTGGTTTGGCCAAACTAAAAGAGAAGAATTGGATAGAAGAATTTGCGCTGGCACTGCCGCCTGATTTAGCGAGTCACTTTAGATCTCATCAGGATGAGCTAGAAGGGCCTGTATATTTGGATGTGCAGGTGGGCTGCTGCGAGCAGTGGAGCATTCCAGGACTGCTGCTCATTGGCGATGCGGCGCATCCGATGGCTCCGAATCGGGCGCAGGGAATTAACATGGCGCTGCGCGATGCGATTGTGGTCGCGAACCATTTCTCTGCCTTAGATTTTTCTGCTTTGGACAGTGCCAAAGACGACCCCATTTCAGCAGACGTGCTAGCAGCAATTCAAGCAGAAAGAGCGCCTGAGATTGAGCAAGTGCAGAAAATGCAGCTCGCCGAATGGCGAAAAGTTGAGTTTATATCGCAGCCGGGTTTGCCTTATTGGGGGTTTAAGGCGATCGCCACGCTCTTCGGTCGATTTAAGTTTGCGCAAAATATCTGGCTTCACGAACAGCAGGGATTGCGAGAAGGTGTCCTACCGGTTCACCTCAAATCCTTAAAATTGTAGAAAGATAGTGGTTAGACGTAGTCATTATATAAATTCGTTTTGAAAAAATTCGTAACGACGAGAAGTCCTCGAGCTGTTCGAGCTGCCAGCATGATTAGCGGCTTATGTTTTAGTGCGCTGCTTTCTTTAGGGCTTGCTGGTCGTGCTAGCGCCGCAGAGCGAGTGACGCTAACTTTTGGATTCGCCGAGGTTTCTACCTCAGTAGAGGCTTTGCGCGCCTATGGCGAACGCGGTGAAGTCAGCCGCGAGCTGAGATTTTATTTGAACTTGCTAAGCGAAGAACAGCGGCTACAGTTTCGGCAGGCTTTGCAAGTGCGTCAGGACGTCGGGCCTGCACAAATGTCTAAGTTTTTGCGCTCCTCAATTGGCGACAATATTTTGGACTACTTGGGCAACGTGGTAAAGACGGCTAGCCGACGCAACGGCAAAATAGGACTGCGCGGCGCACTGGTACTTTCTGCGGCTGAGCCGGAAGGGCTGTCTTTGTTGGGGGTGCTAGAAAACTTTCCCACCGGCACCGTGCGGATAGACTCGCTTAGAGGGTTCCAAATTGTGGGCGGCATTACCGCTCAAATAGAAGATACGGGAAATGCGATCGCGGCCATCCAAAACCAGTTCTCCCAGCTACCGAGTGACCCTGACCCATCAATCGCACTACTAGCGAGCCTTGCAGAACCCGATGAAACGGAATACGGCGAGTTTACGGTTCAAACCTTTGCCTTCTACGACGAGGCGCGCGATCGCACCATTCCCACCGATCTTTATATCCCTGTTAGATCCACTGTCGCTGCGCCCGTCATCGTGATCTCTCACGGCCTTTCTGGCGATAGAGACGGCCTAGTCACGCTCGCCGCGCATCTGGCTAATCAGGGCTTTGCGGTGGCCGCGCTCGATCATCCCGCTAGCAATCGGCAGCAGCTAGAGAGCTTGCTTCGAGGCACCGCTAGAGAAATTTCTGAGCCTACAGAGTTTGTCGATCGGCCTAGAGACGTTTCCTTTGTACTCGATGAAATAGATCGGCTCAATCAGTTTGGCGGGCCTTTTAAGCTGACGCTAGACCTGGATAAAGTAGGCGTTATTGGCCATTCCTTCGGCGGATATACGGCGCTAGCGCTAGCGGGCGCAAAGCTCAACTACAACAACCTGCTCAACAACTGCGAGTCCACGGCATTTGTCTTCAACGCGGCAAACCCGTCCATGCTGCTACAGTGCACCGCCCTCAATGCGCCCGAACAGTTCGATCAGGTACTCAAAGACGATCGCGTTCGAGCCATTATGGCGATTAATCCGATAGGCAGCAGTTTATTTGGCGAAGCGGGCTTCTCAAAGATAGACATTCCGGTACTGATGGTTGCGGGCAGTAGCGATCCGGTTGCACCCGCGCTCTTAGAACAAATTCGGCCTTTTACCTGGTTGAATAATGCAACAAATGAGCCTGTTGCCGAAGCCAGTGGTTCTTCAAACCCAGGAACTAGCCCGCAGCATTACCTAGCGCTGATTGAAGGCGGATCTCACCTCTACGACTTACCCACCCTAGAAAGCGCCGACGTTTCTCTCGCCAGTGGACTCATTAGCGCGGAGCCGGATTTAGCCTACGACTATCTCAAAGCGCTGAGTACCGCCTTTTTTGACGTTGAAGTGGCTGACAATAGCGGCTTCTCTAGGTGGTTGACCCAAGAGGCGATCGCCCAGCTTAGCCAACCGGCGCTACCGCTATATGTTATAGATTCTTTGACGCCATCCGCGCTGAGGTCTACCGCGCGACGGGTTGAAGAATTGCCTGCCGAAGTCATGATTGAAGATACTGTTGAAACAGCTCCTAACGTAAATTGACCTATGGCTCTCAAAGTTTATGGCATTCCGACCTGTGGCACCTGCAAGAAAGCGATCGCCTGGTTAGAAGACAACAGCATCGACTACGACTTTGTAAATACGAAGGAGCAGCCACCTAGCAAAGCGATGATTTCGGCCTGGGTAGATGAGCTAACGGCTAAACCGATGCGCAATACATCCGGTTTGTCTTACCGAGCGCTGGGCGAGCAGAAGAAAGCGTGGAGCGATGCGCAGTGGACAGACGCTTTTGCTGAAGATGCGATGCTGCTAAAGCGACCGCTATTTGAGCAAGACGGTAAGGCGGTGATGGTTGGGTTTCGCGCCAAGGAAGAAGAAAAGCTGGCTAAGCTAAAGCCTCAGTAGACTAGCGCCTGCTCGCTTTATCTACTGGCTAACTCCTCGACGTTGACCTCATTAAAATGACCTCACAAAAAGCAGACGCGGTTATTATCGGCAGTGGCATTGGCGGCCTGTGCTGCGCTGCGCTGCTCGCGCACTATGGCCGTAAAGTAATTGTTTGCGAAAGCCATACTTTACTAGGCGGTGCGGCCCATGGCTTCGAGCGGGACGGCCACCTATTCGACTCTGGCCCTTCGCTTTATTCTGGCCTGTCCTATAGCCCATCGCCCAATCCTCTGCGGCAGGTGCTCGATATTATTGGTGAAGATATCGCCTGGGCAAATTACGACACCTGGGGCTGCTGCTTGCCAGAAGGCGACTTTAAAACGGCAGTGGGGGCAGACCAGTTTTGTGAGGTATTGCAGCGGCTGCGGGGTGAGTCGGCAGTTGCCGAATGGCGCAACCTTCAGCGCGTGATGAAGCCCTTGGCGGCGGCGGCGGTTGCCTTGCCTACAGCGGCGGTGCGTTTCGACTGGGGCGCTTTGCGAACGGCGACGCCATTTATGCCCGGTCTGCTAAAGCACATTGCGAGTACGCCTAAGCTAGCCGGGCCATTTAGCAACATTATGGACAGCACCGTTCGCGATCCATTTATTCGCAACTGGCTGAACATGCTGTGCTTTTTGCTTTCTGGCCTGCCCGCCGAAGGTACTAGCACTGCCGAAGTCGCCTTTATGTTTGCCGACTGGTATCGCCCAAACGTGCAGCTCGACTATCCGATGGGTGGCTCGGCGGCGCTGGTGGCGGCGTTAGCGCGCAGCATTACCCAGCCTAGAGGTGAGGCCACTGGCGAGATTCGAACGGGCGCTCATGTCACGCAAATTAGTTCTAGAGCGGGCCAGGTAACCGGCGTTCGGCTGCGCAATGGCGACAAGATTGAGAGCGATACGGTGGTCTCTAATGCTTCTATTTGGGACACGCTAAAGCTCGTGCCCGAGGGCGCACTGCCAAAATCGTTTGTGCAAAAGCGGCAGGCCATTCCCGCTTGCGATAGCTTTATGCATTTGCATTTGGGCATAGCGGCGGCGGGCCTGCCCGAAGATTTGGCCTGTCATTATATTGTGGTAAACGACTGGGATAAGGGCATCACCGCGCCGCAAAATCTGGTGCTAATTTCAATTCCGTCTGTGCTTGATCCGAGCTTGGCCCCACCTGGAAAACACACCGTCCACGTGTATACACCCGGCAGCGAACCCTACGAGGTTTGGCAGGGTATGGATAGAACTAGCGCGGCCTACGCCGAACAGAAGCAGATCCGCTCAGAGATTATGTGGCAGGCGTTGCAGCGGGCTATTCCCGATATTCGAGCGCGAACGACGCTGGCACTAACCGGAACGCCGATTACCCATGCGCGATATTTGCGACGGCACGAGGGATCTTATGGGCCTGCGATCGCAGCCGGAAAATCTCTCTTCCCTGGTCCTAAAACGCCGCTATCTGGACTACTTTGCTGCGGCGACTCTACCTTTCCAGGTATTGGGCTACCGGCTGTTGCCGCTAGCGGCATGATGGCAGCGCACACGCTGGTGCCCGTCCGCGATCATCGGCAAACGCTGGCAAATATTGGCGCACTCAGCCATTAGTAGCCGCTGTAGAACCCTCCGTAAAAAGACCATACCTAGAAACGGCTGTGTGACAGAAAAGCCGTATATTGGAATAGATTTACCTAAAAACCCTCCTTTTAAGTCTTCAGAGCAACCTTCCAATATGTCGCAGGATAATAATCGATTTGCTCTTTACGCCACTCTGTTGGCCATTGGCCTAGTGGGAGGCATTTCATTATTGCTGTGGGCGATTACTAGCCGAGTAGATAGAGCGGTGCAGGTTAATCAAAGCGGTTCGGTACTCTCTGATGAAAACGTTCCTGAGGCGCTGCGATCGAGAGTGAGTGCGGGTGAAGAAGCGCTGTTCGATCAGCCGTCTGTCGAAAAGGCAAAAGGGATTGAGGCGATCGCCCAAAACAACTACGCCGATGCCATCACCGCCTTTAACGCCTCTCTAGCCGCAGAGCCGAACGATCCAGAGGCGTTTATCTATCGCAACAACGCCCGCATCGGCGACCAAAAAGCGCGAACTATTGCTGTGGTGGTGCCATCCGAAGGCTCAGAAGGCGTCAGCTTAGAAATGCTGCGGGGGGCGGCGCAAGCGCAATACGACATCAACCGCAACGGCGGCATCGACGGGGCGCTGCTGAAAGTGATAATTGTAAAAGATGAGAACAATCTGGATGTGGCTGAATCGATTGCCCAGACCCTGGTCTCCGACGAGATGATTTTAGGCGTCGTCGGCCATTACAGCAGCGACGTTACCGCTAGAACCGCGCCGATTTACGCTCAAGGCCAGCTCGTCACGATTAGCCCTGTGAGTTCGGCTGTAGACCTTTCGGGCATCAGCCCTTATCTATATCGCACGGTGCCTACCGACAGTTTTTCTGCGGCGGCGCTAGCGGCCTACATGGTGTATTACCGCGAGAACCGCAACGCCGCCATCTTCTTCGACTCGACGAGCGAGGCTAGTCGTTCGCTTAAAGAATCGTTTGTGAGCTTTGTCTCTGCTTGGGGCGGCGACATTGTTGCCGAATACGATTTTTCAAACAGCGGACTTGATGACGACGTTTTGCTAGAAGCTGAGCAAGATGGTGCAGACACGATCATGATTGCCTCTAGCCTCGATACGCTTGACGCCGCTGTCGATATTATCAATGCCAACGAAGGCGCGTTGCCGGTACTAGGCGGCGATGAACTTTACAACCGCGCCCTGCTCGCAGACACTAAAGCAAACTCGCAGGCGCTAACGATTTCTGTGCCCTGGCATTTGCTTTCTCGCGATACCGACGCTGAGTTTGTGCGCAGCTCGCAGGATTTGTGGAAAGGGGACGTAAGCTGGCGAACGGCAAGTACTTACGATGCGGTGTTGGCGATCGCCACCGGACTGCAAGGCGATGCTAGCCGAGAAGGACTTAAGGCCGCGCTAGATAGCGAAGACTTTAACTTAGATACGTCGAGCGGGCCGCTGAGCTTTCTGCCATCGGGCGATCGCCGTCAGGTCGATAGACTCGTCAAAGTAGAAGCAGGCACTCGCTCCGGCGCAGGCTACGACTTTATTCCGTTCACGCCGTTCGAATGACCTGTCGCTTAAAACCTGTCGCTAAAACGAGCTGCCAAACGGGAGAAGTCTTAATCGAAACGATAGCTCCTTGCCCATCAGTCTAGATATAGACTGGCGGGCTTTTTGCTGCTCAGTTTTTGCCGCATAGTTTGGATATGAGCAGTTTATAGAAGTACATCTTTTGTAATAGTCGGCTCTCAGCTTTTGGAGAGAGCGATCGCCCTCCGGAAGACAGAGAATCTCAAAACTCTTACATAGAGGCAACTTTAAAGCTGATAAAAGCCATTACAGTTTGTTATAGTTGTTTACATAAGTTTGCACACCCTCTCATTTCCATCTATGAACGCAGCCAAGAGCCTTTTTACTACTGTCTTCAACCCCAACGCTAATGCTAACTGGGCCTCCCAAACCACACTAGCCATTGTGCGTGCGGTTGTCGGCATCATGATGATTCACAACGGCCTTGACAAGCTTGCCGACATTGAAGGGTTTGCCGCCGCTTACGTTGAGTTTTTGGGTCTGCCTTTTCCCATTACGCTTAGCTACATGGCCGCTTACACAGAGCTGATTGGCGCACCGCTCGTTATCATCGGCTTGTTTACTCGCCCTGCCGCGCTGGGTTTGTTTTCTACCATGTGTGTGGCGATGTATCACCACGTCAAGGTTGCCGGTCTTAGCCTGCCTTACCTAGAGCTATCTGCAATCTACGCCTCCATTTTCTTGTACTTCGCCATCAACGGCGCGGGCCTGTTCTCTACCGACGCCCTTCTAGCGAATGGTCTAGATAGGACTGCTCTTTCTAACCAGGCTAAGCGCATCATGCGACTAGAGAATGCTTTCGACACCGACGGGCTAGACGGCACGGTGCAAAAGTCCGAAGTGCCTGCTCAATAGTTTTTTAATCAGCGTTATATCCGAGACTCTCATCTGAATAACCCCTCTAATCTATTGATTGATTAGACGGCACCCGCGCCTTCGACCTAGACATCGAAGGCGCTTTTTATTAGCCAAAAGTGATTGGCCAAAAGTGATTAGCCAAAAGTTTCAGACTCTACGCGCAATATTTCGAAGATCTGATGGGGTGAGTGCAGCGCAGGCGTGATTTTAGCTTTTGCGATCGCCTACTTATCGTCTCGCGTATCTGATAGGGTTTACCATATTCTGCAATCCCCTATGTCTTCTCACTTTCTTCTCGGAGCCTCAAGCCCTTGCCCCCTTCTATTCCGCTTTATTTTGTCACGCCCAAGCAGGTCAACAACGACTATGCAAACTATGCGGTTTGGCTGGAGATGTCCGGCTTTACGGGGCAACCCGATAGCTACTGTCTGCTGCCTTCTGCCGACGCCGAACTCGCGTGTGTTTTAGTAGGCAAGCCCTCTACTTTTAACACTTGGACCCTAGGAGATTTAGCGCAAAGCCTGCCCGCCCAAAAATATGCCCTAGCTGACGATCTTTCTGCAGACGAGGCGACTAAGCTTTGCCTGGGTTGGACGTTAGGTCAATACCGCTTCACTCGCTATAAGCGCACCGATGCCAACGCGCTACCCGAGCTAGACTTTCCTGATAATGTCGATCAGCACTACATTACGGCGGCGGCTGAATCAACTTATTTAGTGCGCGACTTGATCAATACGCCTGCTTTGGATATGCACCCAGAGGCCTTAGCCGCTGAGGCGCAAAAAGTGGCCGAAAGATTCAATGCGAAGTGCAGCATTACGGCTAGTGAAGCCCTAGCTGATGCTAATTACCCGATGATTTACGGGGTGGGTAGAGCCAACGGCCATGACAATGCTCAGGCCCCTCGGCTAGTGGATATTCGCTGGGGCAAACCCAGCGCGCCTAAGGTGACGCTGGTGGGTAAAGGCGTCTGCTTCGATACTGGCGGGCTAAACATGAAGTCGTCGGCTGGCATGAAGCTGATGAAGAAAGATATGGGCGGAGCGGCGCAGGTGCTGGGCCTAGCGCAGATGATTATGCAACTGAACCTGCCGGTGCATTTACGGGTGCTGATCCCGGCGGTAGAGAACAGCATTTCGGCGAGTGCAACGCGTCCTTCTGATGTGCTGATGTCGCGTCAGGGGACGACGGTAGAAATTGGTAATACCGACGCGGAAGGTCGGTTAGTGCTCGCCGATGCGCTGACAGAAGCGAGCAGCGAGCAGCCTGATTTGCTGATAGACTGTGCCACGCTAACCGGGGCCGCTAGGGTGGCCGTTGGCGCTGAGCTGGCCGCGCTGTTTTGTAATGATGATGAAATAGCTGAGGCCCTAATTGCCTGCGGCGAGCGGCAGGACGATCCGCTGTGGCGACTGCCGCTACACGAGCCTTATCGCAATATGCTCGACAGCAGAGTTGCCGACATTCACAACATTTCGAATGCGCCCTATGGCGGTGCGATTACGGCGGCGCTGTTTCTAAGAGAGTTTACGGCGGGGCAATCGCCCTGGATTCATATCGACTTTATGGCGTTTAATATGCGCAGCCGACCTGGGCGACCGGAGGGCGGTGACGCGATGGGAATGCGGGCCTTGTTTGCGCTAATCAAGGAGCGATTTGGCGGATAGGTAACTGCCATAGATAACTGCCATTGTGTGAAGCTGGATTTAATCTAGATGAACTGAATAAATCAGGTGCTAACGGGGGACGTTAGCCTCTACAATGTCAGCAAAATTTCTATAAAAGTTACTTGATGTGCCTGGTGGATATTGATGCCTGACATTCGGCTTTTGAATGCTAGGTGAATGACGGAGGCCGCTAGGAAAGATCGCCCCCCTTTTTCGGGCACTGTAGGGGGGCTTGACTCATCAAGTAATCTTGTTTGGACTTTGATTTGTATTCCGTTTTGAAAGCGATCGCCGCTAGGCCGTACTTCGATGACATCTACTCCGCCTTCCTCGCCCGCTAAAAAAGTCGCTATTGGACGCTCGACTGGCTCATCGGTCGGTCGGCGTATTCGTGCCAAGCTCTCAGAGTATTTGATTCCTTTTGTCTGGTTAGCTATTTTGCTGTCGGCGGGCGGCGTGGGTTTGCGAGCGGTGTCGGTGATGACGCAGAATCCGCCGCTGCCGGACTGCGCCCGGCTGGCGGTAACGGCTTCGGATAGTGAGCGGCTACTCTGCGCCCAGGCGAGCGTAAAGTCTGGGTCGGCGCAGGCTTTAATTGAGGCGATTGAGCTAGTAGAACCCTGGCAGTCTAGTAATCCGCAGTACGAAGAAGCTAACCAGCTGATGGATCGCTGGTCTAAGGCGCTGCTGTCGGAGCTAGACCAGATGGTGCAGCGTGGGGAGATGCGGCGAGCGGTGACCATTGCGAATCGGATTCCGACTCGGGTGGCTATTTACCCGGAGGTGAAGAGCGCGATCGCAACTTGGGATAAAGAATGGATGACTGGTCGAGAGATTGAGGCCAAGATCTTAAAGGCAATTAAGGCTCAAGATTGGGTGGCGGCCAGGCGAGACTTACAGTCGCTAAAGATTCTAAATAGCGACTATTGGGTGAATCAGCGCCATCTTCAGCTACGGATAAAGATCGATCGCGAACAAACTGCTCGAGTTAAGCTCAATAAGGCTAGAGCTTTGGCTAAAACGGGCGATTTGGAGAAGCTAGGAGAGGCGTTTGCGATCGCCCGCGACATCGACTTAGAAACAGCTGCCTGGAAAGAAGCCAAGCCCGACCTCGACCAGTGGGCTGAGCGGGTAATGCAGTACAGCTTTCAAAAGTGGGAAGAAGAAGACATCGCAGCGGCGATTGAGGTGGTTCAGCTCGTGCCGCCAGATATTGCGCTGACCGCAGAGGCCAAAGATCTGCTGAGCTTTGGACATGCTCAGCGCCTAGCCGAAGATGAAGCCGACTCGATAGCGCCTTCCTACGTGCAAATCTATAGCCTCGTCGAAGCGATTGAGGCCGTGCAGCGGATTTCGCCGATCAGTCCTTTTTATCAAGAGGCGCAAGATAGCCTGATTGAGTGGCAGATGAAGCTCGCTGATATTCGCAAGCTGCAGTACGCCAATACCCTGGCTCAAATCGGCCAGCGCAAAACTTATGAATGGGCGATCGCTGAGGCTCAGACGATTACGCAAGAGCGGCCTCAGCGCATTCAGGCGCAAACGTTGGTTTCGCACTGGCAAAAGGAAATTCAGCGGCAGGAAGACCGGCCCATTTTGACCCAGGCCATTCGATATGCGAGCGCAGGCGGTAAAGAGAATTTGCAAAAGGCGATCGCGCAAGCTGGCAAAGTATCCCAGGGCCGAGCGCTTAGAATTGAAGGCCAAACCTACATTGCCGAATGGGAAGACCGAGTTGAAACGATTGAAGATCAGCCGATTTTCAGCAAGGCTGAGCAGCTTGCCGAGCGAGGCGATTTGAGAGATGCGATCGCTCAGGCCCAGAAAATTAAAAAAGACCGAGCGCTTTACGACGATGCGCTGCTGGCCATTAAGGGATGGACAGAAGAAGTTGAAACGATTGAAGATACGCCGATTATGGTTCGCGCCGAGAGCTACGCCGCTAGAGGCAGCTTGAGCGCCGCCATTGACACTGCCGCTCAAATTGCGCCAGGGCGCGCCCTCTACTTAGAAGCGCGAACTAGCATTGCCATTTGGGATAGAGAGCGGGCCTATATTTGGTCGCTGCAAGCACCGGCTGAAGAGTCTTACGCAGCGCCCGACTATCGCGACGACGGCTATAGCGACAACAGCTATTACGGCCAGACAGAAGACCGCTATGAGTGAATTGTTAGCAGCGAGTTGAGATTGAACTTTGAGATTGAACTTACCGAGTAACCCTGCAAGTATAGAATGAACCTCATCTTGCCCCACTCGTCACCCAATCATTTCTCACTCATAACGCAATGCGCGATCGCCCCCTGCAACTAATGCTGGTCGATGAAGACCCCAGGTTTCGCCTTGGCCTCAAGGTCTGGCTAGAACAGCAGGGCGATTTTGTCGTTGTCGCCGAAGCGGGCAAAGCTGAGGAAGCGCTCAAGGGAATTAGAACGCGCTTTGATAGCTACGAACAGGCTCAGGCAGCTTCTGCGATCGCCAGAGAAAAGAGTCAAAACCTGCGCAAAGGCTGGAAGAAAGGCCGAAAGAAACAGCGCAGTAGAGCGAGCGAAGAATTGCCAATACTTCCACCGCTCGATTTGGTGCTGCTCGATCTGGGAATGGGTGCCAGCGGGTTGGATAATCGACCAGGACTACAGCTTTGCCAGCAGATTAAAGCTGAGTTTCCGAGGCTGCCGGTGCTAGTGCTAAGTGCTCAATCTGAACCGGCCTTGCAAGCGGCTGCCGAAAGGGCGGGCGCTAGCGGCTGTGGCACGCGTAGCATGTCTGTTCGGCTGTTAGCGCAGATGATCGTTCAGGCCGCTGCTGAAGCCTATACCCTGCCAAAAGTTGAGCAACGCGCCGATTCTAACGAGTCGCCTGCGCCTGCTAAACCGATAGACCCTGCTACAGCATTGGAAGATTCTGCGATAGAAGATTCTAAGCCGCTAGATTCTGAGCCGTTAGATGCTGAAATCTCTTCCTCGCCTCAGTCTGAGCTGATCTCACCTACGCCATCTCAGCTTGAGCAAGTTCGACCGGCTCAATCAGTTCAGTCGGCTCAATCGCAAGCTGCGCAGCCCCGACCTAACCAGAGCCAGCCAGATACAACTCAATCGTCTGCTCAATTACCCACAGCTCAATCGCCGTCTTTGAACCAGCCACCTGCCCCCAAGCGCCGCAAAAACGGTTCGGCCCTGTCTCGCTTAGAAGACATTCCTGGCCCGCTTACGGCAATGCGAATTAGTATGCGGCTTTCTGGGCTTCAGCAGATTGATCGCAACATTGCGGCAGTAGAAAACTCTAAGCGCCAAACGACCTCCTGGCTAAATCAGGCGATTTTAGACGGCAAAAAGAGAGAGCTAACAGCAGCTAGGTGGCTAGTGTCTTCTATTTGGCGAACGCCGCAGTTTAGCGATCGCCCCAATCGCTCCCAACTCTCTCGGTCTTCCTCTAATCGCTCTGGTGCAGCGCCGCCTAGCAGCACAGACTGGATTCGGCTTGCTCAGCAGGGCGGCTATGGCAACAACTATGCGGATATGACCGCCGCTCGCTATCTAGATAGAGAGACTTTAATCTCGAATGCCGCCGCCGCGATCGCCGCTACCAACGCTCGCCTGCAAGCGCGTCCAAGTGAGGTGCAAAATGTTGTTTTCGAAAGTATATTCGCCAAGCTGCAAGGGCCACTCAAAAACACCACTCAGGCGCCGCTAGAAATTGACATCTTGCGAGCAGACAAAAAGCTAGAGCTGCTGTGCTTAGTCCTGCGGCAGTTAGAAGAACTTTTGGCCGATTTGCGAGCTTCAAATGTACAGGCAGGACGGCTGGATACTCGCGCTTCTCAGGTGCTGAAAGATCTCTGGGACGCTGTAAATACGGAATTTTTTGGGAAGTACTACACAGTGCGTGTAAGCAACGTAGAAGAAGAGGTGGTAACGCTGTTGCAACAGGAAAAACCGCTGGTGCAAGCTCAAATTTTAAACAACATTCCAATGGTGAGCGAGCTGTTCGGCCACTGGTTGTTTCAAGAGCCGATGGTGATAGATGGGACGGACTACGCTGCTACGACGCCTCGGGCGATCGCTCGCAGTGAACGTTTACTAGAAAATCTGGTGATTCAGGTGGCGAATGCGATCGTACAGCCTTTGCTCAACCGTCTGTCCGATACGGAGTCGATTAAAAAGAGTTTATACACTAGCCGGTTGATGTCTTCGAGAGAAATTGAGCGGTTTCGTAACGATCTGTCCTGGCGCTACCGCAAAGATCGCATTGTAGATGAGCCTCAAGCAATTTTTGAGAGTCGTTACAATCTGTTTATTTTAGGCCGAAACGGCATTGAGAGAACCTCTATCTACGCGCCGCGTCGTGCAGAGCTAGATCGGCTAAGGGGATTGCCTTTGATTGTGACTCTGGCTCTAGAAACTAGAGATGCGATCGCCCCCCGCTTACGCACGGCCTTTTCCCTAGTCGGCAGCAGCGTTGTTTACGTTCTTACAGAAGTGCTAGGGCGCGGCATTGGCTTAGTCGGTCGCGGCGTCTTAAAAGGCGTCGGCAATATTCGCCAAGAAGGGAAAGCCAAGCAGCGAAAACGCGCTGAACGCGCCGATCCTGATTACGAAGGGTTTAGTAATCCAGATCCGGGCTATCGAGAGTCTGCAAATTCAGAGAATGCTTATCGAGAGAATGTTTACGTTGAAAACCCCTACGATCGAGATCCGAATGAGTGGGAGTAAGTAGCGCCAAGTTCGGTGATAAGTTCAGCTTGTTTACTCAGAATGCGGCTGTTGTTGCAGAAGCTGTTGTTGTAGAAGAGTTGCTTGATTAGAGGATCGCTTTTCCTTGTGATATAAAATCTAGGTCTGTAACAGTGCGAATTAGGGAAACTTGTTTAAATGCAGCACCTAGCGATCGCACTCCAAAGCTGCAGTTTTGTTCATAGAGATCATATACAAAGGAAAGCAAGGAAAAGATTATGGAATGGTATCTCAAAGTTGTTAGAGACAACTATGCAAACTTTTCGGGTCGCGCTAGACGCGCCGAGTTCTGGTACTTCGCTCTCTTCAATTTTCTAATTTCAATTGGCTTAACCATACTCGATGGTGTTTTAGGAACCAATGGCGTCATTGGCGGTATTTACAGCCTAGCTGTGCTAATTCCAAGTATTGCTGTGGGTGCGCGCAGGCTGCACGATACTGGCCGCAGCGGCTGGTGGCAACTGATTGCATTCGTTCCTATTATCGGCGTAATTGTGCTGCTGGTATTCTTGGTTCAAGCGGGTAGCTTCGATCGCAACGAGTACGGGCCTTCGCCTAAGACAGCGCCTGTGGTATAGCTCAGTTGGTATAGCTCGTGTTGGTATAGTTCGTGCTGGTGCAACTTAAGCGCAGCACATCTCCTAATTTGGCGTCTATCAAGCGGTAGGGGTTATCGTCTGCGAAGGGACGCTATCCTAATAGCAATACCTTTTGTTGCCCCATCCCTACCCCTTATGTCTCAGTCTATTTGTATCCTTGGCGGTGGCTTTGGCGGCCTCTATACAGCGCTTGCCCTTAGCAAACTCAACTGGGAAGATGGTCAGCCTGATATTGTTCTCGTCGATCAGCGCGATCGCTTTGTGTTTGCCCCTCTCCTCTACGAACTGGTCACAGGCGAGCTGCAAACTTGGGAAATTGCTCCACCCTACGAAGAGCTGCTTGCAAACACGGGCGTTCGCTTTCATCAAAGCGGCGTTGAGCAAATTGATTTGGGCGAGAAGCAAGTCAGCCTAACCGATGGCACACAGCTTTCGTACGACCGGCTGGTGCTAGCGCTAGGTGGTGAAACGCCAATGGATATGGCCCCAGGCGTTTCTGAATATGCCATTCCCTTCCGCTCGCTAGAAGATGCCTACCGGCTAAAAGATAAGCTGCGGCAAGTCGAAGAGCGCAATCCTGAAAAGGTTCGCGTCGCGATTGTGGGCGGCGGCTACAGCGGGGTCGAGATTGCCTGCAAGGTGGCTGAGCGATTGGGTGCTGGCAAAGCTTCATCAGATCGCGCCAAAATTCGTATCGTTGAGCGGGCCAGCGAAATTTTGCAAACCTCTCCAGAATTTAACCAAAAAGCAGCCAAAGCCGCGCTCGCCGAGAAAAAGATCTGGGTGGACTACGAGACCACCGTTACCGAGGTAACCGCCGACAGCCTCTCACTGGAGTACAAAGGCAAAATCGACACGATTCCCGTTGATATCGTGCTTTGGACAGTGGGTAATAAAGTTAGCCCGGCCCTCGACTCGCTCGACTTGCCCCGCAACTCCAAAGCGCAGTTCATCATTGAGCCGACCCTTCAGGTAAAAGACCATGCAGATCTCTATGCCTTGGGCGATCTAGCCGATGGGGTCGATGCTGAAGGCCGAAAAGTCCCGACTACGGCGCAGTCTGCGCTACAGCAGGCCGACTATGCCGCCTGGAACATTTGGGCTAGCCTTACAGGTAGACCACCGTTGCCCTTCCGCTATCAGCACTTAGGTGAAATGATGACCTTAGGTACAGATAACGCCACGCTGACGGGTCTCGGCGTCAAATTAGACGGTAGCTTGGCCCATGTCGCTAGAAGGCTGACTTATTTGTACCGCATGCCAACGCTCGATCATCAGATTCGCGTAGGGCTTAATTGGATTACGCAGCCGTTGCAAGATTTGCTAACGAGTTCGCGAAAGTAACGCTCTCTTTCTGCCCATGCCCACTCCTTCGCTATCTGCTAAACCTGCCCTCACAGACCGGCCAAAAGTGATTTATCTCGATGCTTTTGGCACCCTTTTCGGCGTCAAGGGCAGCGTCGGTGAGATCTACAGTAATCTTGCTCTTGGAGTGGGGGTTTCGACCAACGCTCAGGCGGTAAATCGAGCCTTTTACCAAAGCTTCGCGGCTGCTGAGCGGATGGCTTTTCCGGGGGCAGAGCCTGATGCTATTCCCGCGCTGGAATATCGCTGGTGGAAGGATGTCGTATCAGAAACCTTTGATCGCGTTGGCGCATTAGAAAAATTTGCCGATTTTGACCAGTTCTACGGCGACCTTTACGGCTATTTTGAAACGCCCGCTCCCTGGCGTGTTTATCCAGATACGCTGCCCTCTCTTACTCGCTGGCAGTCTATGAACATAGAGCTGGGCATTATCTCTAATTTTGACTCTCGGTTGCATAGAGTACTCGATGTTTTGGGTCTCTCTGCCTATTTTCAGACGGTGACGCTCTCGACAGAAGTGGGTGTTGCTAAGCCCGCTGCTAAGATCTTCCAAGTGGCGCTAGCTAAACACAGCTGCGCTGCCAATCAGGCTTGGCACATTGGCGATAGCGAGGCCGAAGACTACGCGGGTGCAAAAACGGTGGGTATGCGAGCAATTCTAGTTGCTCGAGACTAGGGCCTAGTGTCTAGGCTGAATTTGCCGGTATTAGGAGGCTAATGGTCGAATTTAGCGGTATGTTAATTACACATACATATCAAATAAACTTGCTGCGTATCGCTAATTCTCTCGTATCGCTAATTCTTTCTGCTACTAACGAAACCGCTGTGCCTGCTCGCTCTGTGCGGCTCCGTAATAGACCTTATGAACAAGAGTTGATGGGTCGGGCATATTACAGGCAAAGCAGTTCTTGCGTCGTCGTTGTCTATGCCTTCTTCTCTTTATCTCATGAAGCTTTTTAAGCTTTCAGCTATTAGCGCGATCGCAACGCTGGTCTGCCCGACCTCGACCCTAGCCCAGTCAGCGTTAGACACCGCCGCCACGACCCGCGATGGGAGCAGCGTCGCCCAGGTCAACCTACCGGCTGGCATAGACTTTCCTCGCGATCGCATTCCGGCAGAGAATCTCAACCCCAGAGACATTACGCCAGACGAACGCCAAGATACCCTGCCCCAGCAGCCGTTGCAAAAGCTGCCGCCCGTAGATGAGCTCTTAGGCGATCCAGATAGCGCCAACGCCCCTGCGGGCATTACCAGCGGCAGCGACGAAACCTTTGTCGTGAACGGCATTGAGCTAGCAGGCAGCAGCGTTTTTACCACTGAAGACTTTGCCGATCTGTTCGCTGAATATACGGGTCGGCCCATTACCTTTAATGAACTGCTTCAGCTTCGCTCTGCGGTGACCGATCGCTATGTGGAGGCGGGCTTTTTAACCTCGGGCGCGTTTATTCCGCCGCAGACCTTGGAAGATGGCTTGGTCACCGTCCAGGTGATTGAGGGCGAGATTGAAGAGATTGAGATTGTGGGCACTCGCAGGCTGAAGCCGGGCTATATTCGCAGCCGTTTGGGTATAGCTGCAAAGCCTCCGATTAATGCCGATAGGCTGCTAGAAGCGCTGCAGCGTTTGCAGATAGATCCGCTGATTGAGACGGTATCTGCCGATTTGCAAGCGGGGGTGCGACCTGGCACCAGCATTTTGCGCGTAGAGGTGACCGAGGCCGATTCTTTTGGGCTGACGGTCGGGTTAGATAATGGGCGATCGCCCAACATTGGCAGCAATCGCCGCCAAATTAGCCTGTCGGAAGGCAACCTGCTGGGCATTGGCGATAGAGCCTTTGCGAGCTATGCCAATACCGACGGCAGCAATAGCCTAGACCTTGGCTACTCTGTTCCTGTTGGCCCTTACAATACGCGCCTTAATATAGACGGTGGCATCTCCGAAAGCCGCGTCATTGACGATACTTTTGACGTGCTAGAGATCAGCTCCGACGCTCATTACTACGAGGTGGGGGTAACTCATCCGCTGATTGAGACGCCGACTGAGGAACTGACTTTGGGCCTAGCGCTGGCGCACCGAGAAAGTCAGACTCGCTTGGGCATCGATAATATTGGCCCTTTTCCGCTTTCGCCCGGCGCAGATGAGAATGGTGAAACGAAGGTGACAGCGCTGCGGTTTTCTCAGGCTTGGACGAAGCGGAGCCAGCAGCAGGTTTTGGCCGCGCGATCGCAGTTTAATCTCGGCCTAGATCTACTAGATGCTACTAATAACGAAGGCGACGTGCCCGACAGTCAGTTCTTCTCATGGCGCGCTCAGGGTCAGTGGGTGCGCCTACTGAGCGAAAACTCGCTTTTTTTCCTGCGCGGCGACCTTCAGCTGGCTGCCAACAGCCTGCTCTCCTCCGAGCAGTTTGGCTTGGGTGGCGGGCAAAGCGTACGGGGCTACCGTCAAGACGCGCTGCTTCGCGATAACGGCGCATCGCTTTCCGCCGAAGCTCGCTTTCCCGTGCTGAAGTTTTCAGACGATAGCATTGTACAAATAACGCCATTTCTAGACGCGGGCGCAGCTTGGAATAATCGAAATAACCCGAGCGGCAACAACGTCCTCGTAGGCACTGGCTTAGGGCTGCTGTGGCAACAGAGCGATAATCTTTCCGCTCGCCTAGACTATGGCATTCCACTGGTGAACATCGACAGCACAGGCGATAGTCTGCAAGACGACGGCATCTACTTTTCTATTCAGTACGATCTGTTCTAAAGGGCTCTTTTTAGCGCCTGATAATACCAACCTCAATAGCGCCAATAGCGCCGTCCCGCGCTGAATAGTCCAACGGCAATCAGCACAATCGAAACCACGCCTAGGCTGACGCTAAATGGGTTCGCAAAGCCAAATCCACTCATTAATAAGTTCTTGATGGGTAGCAAAACAATCACACAGGCGACTAAAGCCCACAGGGTGTCTTTTCTAAGCGGAATTTGCTGAAAGAGGCGAGCGGCGACCAAAAGAGCCAGTGCCCCTAGCCCTACGGCTAGCAAAAGCGGCAATAGAACGCCAAAGAAAATCCCAAACAGCCATTCTCCGGTTTCTCCCAGCGTTAGCCGGGTGAGCGCCGTCGCTAGCTGAAAAATAAGAAATTCAATTAGCGCACCAATAATCACCGTGACGGCTGCACTCTGAAACAGCAACGCCCAAGGTAGGTACTGAAGCGAGCGAAAAGGATTAGACATATATTAGGGGCCTATTTTGAGACCTGTTAATTAGCATATGAAAGCCGATTAGCTATTTTTGATCTGGTCGTAGTGACCGCCAATTGCAAAGACATAGATGCAGTTGCTGTCGAACTTATAGACTATTCGATCCTTTTGGGATAGCCTTCTAGACCACAGCCCAGACAGATTGTGCTTGAGCGGCTCAGGTTTTCCGAGTCCTAAACTAGGATCGCCCCTTAGCATTTCTTTCAGTATCTTACAGAGATTGTTATGGATTTGCTTATCTTGCTTTCTTAGCTTTTCGTAGGCGCTCCAACTATCTCTTTCAAACACCAAGGATCTCATTCATCTCCTCGCTGTTGGGTGAATAACCCTGCCGCTGTGCGTGAGATTCCACAGCTTTAGAGATCTGCTGCATCAAGCTGCTGTTTTGCAAAATGTACAGAGTTTCTTGCTCCCTCTCCCAATCTTCAGCACTGACTACAACAAAATCTTTTCCATTTCTGCGAGTAACCTTGATCGGGTGATGTTCGCTGATAACTCTTTCAACACAGTCCTTTAACGTATCTCGAAATTTGTTTACGCTTACAGTGTCCATCGGCAGTCTTTGATGTACGGCAACTCGGTACATTATACGTCATAAAAGATAGTCGGAACTTAAGCCGCTAGCGACTTTTGCCCAAAGATCTTTCGCGATGCATTCGCGATGTCTATTTACCCAAACTGTAGTGCCTGCCCGCGAATGCTGGTATCAATTTCGCCGCGCTCGTACACGATTTGACCACCTACTACGGTCACCACGGGCCAGCCTGTTAGCGTCCAGCCTTCGAAAGGACTCCATCCGCACTTGGTTTTTAGCTCTTCGCGCAGTACAGGGCGGTAGGTGGAGAGATCGACTAGCACCAAATCGGCGTCGTAGCCTGGCTCTATGAGTCCTTTGTTGGGAATTTGGTAGGCTTGGGCGACCGCTGTAGACATCCAGTTGGAAACCTGCGCGACCGTGCAGCGATTCTCTTTAGCCTGAGTCAGCATCAGGGGCAAGGCGGTTTCGACGCCCGGCATTCCAGAGGGGCTGTTGGGATAGCCTCTGCCTTTTTCTTCTAGGGTGTGGGGCGCATGGTCGGTGGCAATGAAGTCGATGATGCCGTCTAGTAAAGCTTGCCAGAGAATTTCGCGATCGCGTTCTGACTTCAAAGGCGGGTTCATCTGCGCCAACGTCCCAATTTTCTCATAAGCGCTGACGTCCAGCAGCAAATGCTGGGGCGTCACTTCTGCGGTGACCCAACTGGGCTTATCGCGGCGCAGTAAGTCAGCCTCTTCTCCCGTAGACATGTGCAAAATATGCAGCCGTCTCTGGTACTTTTTCGAGAGTGCCAGCGCCAGCTTGCTAGCGTTCAGCGCAGTCTGATTGTCCTGAATTTTTGAATGAGTTGCCGGATCGGTCTGCCCGGCAAACAGCTCTCGCCGTTCTAGGATGCGCGCTTGGTCTTCTGCATGGACGGCAATTAGGCGATCGCCCACCGCAAAAATTGGCTCAATAGTTTCGGGTGTGTCTACCGAGAGCGGGCCATGCGCCGACCCCATAAATATTTTGATGCCGCAAGTCGGGTTTGCTGTGCGCAGATCGGGCAGATTATCAGCAGTCGCGCCAATGAAAAAACCGTAGTTTACCAAGCTTTTGGACGCTGCGATCGCCAGCTTATCGGTCAAAATTTCCTGCGTAATCGTCAGCGGTAGCGTATTGGGCATCTCTAAAAAAGACGTCACCCCGCCTTTAGCGCAGGCGCAGGTTGCGGTAAACAAATCTTCCTTATGCTCTAGTCCTGGATCTCTAAAATGAACCTGCGGGTCTATTACGCCAGGCAGCAGCGTCAGCCCGCTCCCGTCAATCGATCGAACGTCGCTAGAGACCGATAGCTCGGTGCCAACGGCGGTAATTTTGCCATCCGAGACAGCGACTTCTCTTGGCTCTATCTCTCCGGAGGGTAAGAGCACCTGAGCATTGCGAATAATCAGTGAAGTAGACGGCATAATCGTTCTCGTTTGAGACAGGTCTATGCGGAATTAACCCAAGGAATGGGTATCAATAGCCTAAACTTGGTATTGATCCAAAGATTGGCTCGCGGATAGAATCCGTACAGCTAAACCCTACAGCAATTTTATCGCGCCGCCCACGACGTTTAGGCCAGGAAAACCGTGTCTGAGAATCAACCTCAAAAGCAACCGAACCCCTGGGTCGAAGGTATTCAAACGATTGGCTTGAGCATTGTTCTAGCCTTGGGCATTCGGCAGTTTGTGGCCGAAGCTCGGTTTATCCCCTCTGGCTCGATGATTCCAACGCTGCAAATTGACGATCGCCTGGTCGTCGAAAAAATTAGCTACCGGTTCAATCCGCCTAAACGCGGCGATATCATCGTTTTTCGCGCCCCGCAGAAGGCATTGGATGCTGCTAATGTTCAGGGCAAAGCCGCCTATATTAAGCGGGTGATCGGGCTGCCTGGTGAAACCGTTGAAGTTAAAGAGGGCAAGGTTTTTATCGATGGAAAAGCGTTAGAAGAAGACTACATTCAATCGCCTCCTACCTATACGCTTCCAGCAGAGGTGGTGCCAGCGGACGAATACTTGGTTTTAGGCGACAATCGCAACAGCAGCTCCGATGGTCACGTCTGGGGCTTTTTGCCCAAGGATACAATTATTGGTAGGGCCGCCGTCCGGTTCTGGCCGCTCAATCGGGTAGGGAGTCTGAATTAGCGATCGCGCAGCCACTGGCGTAATTGGCATATTTTTCTAAGACGGCCATTTTCAAACAGGCTAGGATTGCGCTATCGTTTCTATCCTGCTGATGAGATTATCCACCGGCTTTGGCCATTGATAGCAGCAGGCAGCAGCGACTAGCCAATGTCTTTTTCAGGTGGCCGTTTACCGTTATGTCTAAGCAGCAGCCGAAGCTCTGGGTCGAGATTGTCCAAACTATGGGCCTCAGCATCTTTTTATCGCTTGGGGTGCGCCAGTTTGTTGCCGAGGCTAGAGTGGTTCCGACGGGATCGATGGAACCTACGGTGCAGATTAACGACCGTCTAGTCGTCGAGAAAGTGAGCTATTTATTTAAAGCGCCTGCCCGTGGCGATATCATCGTTTTTAGAGCGCCAGAGCAGGCACTGCAAATGTCTGGTTCTACAACCTCAGATGCTTACCTAAAGCGAATAGTTGGGCTACCCGGAGAGGCCGTGGAGGTGCGCGATGGCAAGGTGCTCATTAACGGCAAACGAATCAACGAAACCTATATTAAAGCGCCACCTAATTACGCTTGGGGGCCAAAGACTGTTCCTGAGGGTCAGTATCTGGTGCTAGGCGACAACCGCAACGGTAGTTTAGACGGGCATGTTTGGGGCTTTTTGCCAGAAGACACCATCATTGGTAAAGCCGCAGGCCGATTCTGGCCGCCTCAGCGCATAGGTGGCCTAGATTAGGACGGCCTAGATTGGGGCGGCTTAGATTGGGACGGTCTAGATTGAGACGGCCTAGATTGAGCCAGCCTAAATCCAAGTTTTAACTACTCTTCCTTGAATCGTTTGGTTTAGCCAGGGCGTATTGCTAGCTTGCGATCGCATCTCTTCAGCCGTCGCCTGCCACTCAATTCTAGGATCAAACAGCGTTAGCTCGGCGATACTGCCAACCGCTAGCCGATGGGGGTCTAATCCTAAACAGTCAGCAGGCCGCTGGCTCAGGGCTTGCCATAGCTGCGTAGCGCTCCACTGTCCGCTCTCTACAAAGGTGTGCCAAAGGACGGGTAGGGCCAGCTCTAGTCCAGCTGCGCCGGGAGGTGCCATATCGAAGGCGACGGTTTTTTCTTCGTAGGTGTAGGGGCTGTGGTCGATTGCGATCGCGTCAATTACCCCTTCTGCCACGCCTGCAATCAGCGCCTCTCGATCTGCGGCTGTGCCTAAAGGTGGATCGTGCCGCAGCGTTGGATCGTAGCTTTTAAGATCTCCCGTGTCGAAGATAAGATGATGCCAGGCAACGCTCGCGCTAATCGGTAAGCCTTCTGCCTTGGCGCGGCGAATGAGCGCTACGCTGCGAGCGGTGGAAACTCGCATAATGTGAACGGGTGTAGCAATTTCAGCGACACATTCGAGCAGGGCTGCAAGGGCCGTGGTTTCGGCGATCGCACTGGCACCTGCTAGCCCTAATTTCAACGCCTCGACGCCTTCACGCGCGACGCCGCTGCCTGAGAGCTGAAGATCGCACGGCCAAAGCGCAATTGGTTTCTGTAGGGGCTGCGCATATTCTAGTAGCCGCCGTACCAAAGCCGTATCGGCTAAGGGCAACCCGTCTGAAAAGCCTAAGCAGTCTGCTGCTGCTAGATCTGCTAGCTCAGTTAGCTGCTTGCCTGCTGCTTCGAGCGTAATCGCGGCCCAGGGCATTAGCTGGCTCTGAGATGACGCGTTCGCTTTTTTTACAGCTGCGATCGCGCCAATGCTATCTACCGCCGGCTGCGTATTCGGCAGCAGCCCTACGCGAGTAAATCCCCCAGCGGCAGCGGCCTGTTGAATAGACTCATAGGTTTCTCTCGCTTCGAATCCGGGTTCGCCGCTTTGGCTGTACAGATCGATTAGCCCTGAGCCGAGATACTGGCCCTGCGCTTCGATGATGTCGTCTAGTTCAGCCAGATCTTGGTTGGTAAAGGAATTGGGGAGCGTGGGTGCGATCGCTACAATCTTCCCGGCCTCAATTAGCACATCCGCCGTTCCGTTGGCGCTAGTGACCGCTTCGTCCGCACCCACCAAGTAGGCTTGCTTAATCAGCGTCGTCATGAGCCGACATCCACGAACTTTTCCATAAACTGATTCATGAGTTTATAGAGCACCTGCCGCTGTTTTATCGAAAATGCTGCCCGATAGATGCGTTGTGATATTCGCCGCGCTTAGCACCGGAACGCTATCGACGCCAGCATGATAATCAATCACGCTAACCGCGCCGTTTCCCTGCTTAAACTGCCAAAAATGCTCTGGCCCTAAGCCAAACACCTGACATAGAATCGCCTTATTAATCGCATCGTGCGCAACTACCATCACGGTCTGCGGCGTCTCCGACTCGCTAAAAGCGGCAACCACATTGCGCCAGCCCACTTCCGCCCGTCTCCACACGTCCGCCAAGTTCTCGCCCCCCGGCATTTGCACGGTTTCTGGCGTACTCTGCCATTTGCTTAGCAGGCCCGGATAGCCAGCCTCAATTTCACTTTCTAGTTTGCCTTCCCATTCGCCATGGCTAATTTCCCACAGATCTTCAGTCACCTCTAAATTAGTTTCTAGGTGGTGCTCTAATATCTTTTCTGCTGTCTCTTTTGGTCGCAGCATAGAAGAGGTTACAGCGGCATCAATCTGCACGGCCTTTAAGAACTCACCGGCCTGCGCACCCTGCCGTTTTCCGTTCTCGTTGAGCGGAATGTCAATCTGGCCCTGAAATCGTCCGTCGCGGTTCCAATCTGTCTCTCCATGACGCACTAGCAGCAGGCGCGGCCCCTTAAAACGCGATCGCCGCTTGGGCAAAGCATCCCCCAAGTGGCTAGTCAAATTCATTGACTCTAGCTGCACGCCATCCGTCCATCCAGACGAAAAGTTCAGCACATTAATCGCGCAGTTATCTTGGCCCATTTGATTGAGACTTTCAGGCCCTAGCCCGATGGCAGAGCCAATGAGCGCCCGGTTGATAGCGCTATGAGCCACCAGCAAAACGGTTTGCCCATCGTGCTCGCTGAGCAGCGTCGGCCAAAAAGCAGCGGCCCGATCCCAAATTTCACGTACCGGGTAGAAGTCTGTTGTGCGGCCATCGTCAGCGGTGATGGCCATCTTAAATTCGTTTGGGTCTTGCCGCCACGCCTTAAATTCCGCCGGATAATCCTTCTGCGCATCGGCAAAAGACCGCGACTCCCACAGCGGCAGACTGATCTCTTTGAGCTGCTCGCTCACATGAATATCAGGCAGCTTGGCAATGCCTTGACTGCTTGCTTGCGCCATCGTTTCTACAATCAGTTCGCAGGTTTTGCGCGCGCGCTTCAGCGGACTGGCGTACACCGCATCTAGCTTCAGTCCAGCTAGCGTCTCGCCGACTTTCTTCGCCTGCTGTTCGCCTATCTCAGTTAGCACCGCATCATCGTGATGCCCGCTAATAATGCGGCCCACATTTGAGGTACTTTGCCCGTGGCGAACAACGATGACTCTGGTTTTCAACGGACTTATCCTCTGCGGTGAATCTGCCAGGGTTTATCTTACAACAACGCCTATCCGCCGCTAGCCTGGACGCAGCCTCAGCGCAGAAGAAACGTCTGCTAGCCCGGTGTAGAAGACTACAATGGAGGTCTTATGGAACGCATTGTCACCTACAGTCCGGCCTATACGCTAGTGCCTACCTACGAGTGCTTCAACCGCTGCACCTACTGCAACTTTCGCCGCAACCCCGGCGATGATGAGTGGATGAGCGTAGCCGCTGCTCGTCAGATTCTATCGGGCCTGCAGAACAAAGACGTAATCGAAATTTTGATTCTTAGCGGCGAGGTTCATCCCAAAAGTGCGCGTCGCCAAGACTGGTTCGAGCGCATTTATCGGCTTTGCGAACTGGCGCTAGAGATGGGTTTTTTGCCGCATACTAACGTTGGCCCGCTGAGCTACGAAGAGATGGCGCAGCTAAAGCAGGTGAATGTGTCGATGGGGCTAATGGTGGAGCAGGTGACGCCTGCGCTGCTGAAGACGGTTCACGCCCATGCGCCGAGTAAGCTGCCGGAAGTGCGGTTGGCGCAGCTAGAGTTTGCGGGGCGACTGGGGATTCCGTTTACAACGGGGATTTTATTAGGGTTAGGGGAGACGGTGGCAGATTGGGCGGAGAGTTTGCGGGCGATCGCCCAATCTCATCAAACCTACGGCCATATTCAAGAAGTGATTTTGCAGCCGCATCAGCCGGGGGAGAGGCAAAGTGAAGTGCGAACTGACAAGTCAGCGCTTACGCTATCGCCTTGCCATGGAGAAACCCTGCTGCAAGCCGTCCAAATTGCCAGGGAAATTTTGCCTGCCGACGTTGCTATTCAAATTCCACCGAACCTAATTCAATCGGATCGAGCTTTGCTAGATTGCATCGCAGCAGGCGCTCAAGATCTAGGTGGCATTGGGCCGATAGATGAGGTCAATCCGGATTATGGACATCGCGATCGCCAAACTATGGTGGAGCTGTTTTCGGCAAAGGGTTGGTCATTAGCACGTCGGCTACCGATTTATCCGCAGCACGATACTGGATTGCCCGAGTCGCTGCAAGCGGGTGTTAAAAGTTGGCGATCGCGTTTACTAGATCAGGTGCCTAGAAGGTCTGAGCAGAAATGAACTTAACTATGTACGCAAAGTCCCATGTACGCAAAGTCCCATATACGCAAAGTCCCATATACGCAAAGTCATAATAGAGGCTGAAATGCGAAAGGCTAGCACAACCTCTCTAAAAGAGTAGCCATCCTAGCCTGCTTAGCGATTGCTTCAAGAGCGAGTCTCTACACTCGGCCTCTTATAATAAATAGGGTGCAACGTCTGATAACGCAGACAGTGCTTTCAACTCATGAACACTCAACTAGTCGAATCTCTCATCCAAGTCATCGAATCGCTGAGTCATGAAGAAAGCACTCTTCTACTCAGCAAACTTCGGGATAGAGCCATTCAAAAAACGCCGGGCGTTTGCGGTGGGGAGGCGCGCATTCGAAATACTCGCATTCCCGTGTGGGTACTGGTTTCCTTGCGTCAACAAGGCGCTGATAATGCAGAGCTATTGCGCAACTATCCTGGTCTTACGCAGGCCGACTTAGAGTCTGCTTGGGCCTATCATGCTCAGCATTCGGATGAGATTGAGCAAGCAATTGTCTACACAGGCGATAACTAGCGTGCTTAGCTTCTATTCCAATGAAAATTTTCCGATTGATGCAGTCGTGCTTTTAAGAAATCTAGGTTACGACGTGCTGACATCGTATGAAGCGGGTCAGGCCAATCAAGGTATTTCAGATAGTGAAGTGCTAACCTATGCCACCGGTCAAAGCCGAGTTGTCATCACTCAGAACCGTAAGGATTTCATCCAACTGCACCATGAAGGTTTCCCCCATGCTGGCATCGTTGTTTGGAAAGATGATCGAGATTGCGCTGGACAAGTTGAGATGTTACATCATTACCTACGGCCAACTGGCCAAACGACTGACAGCTTGTGCAATCGTTTGATCCGCATCAAGAAACGAAATCAACCCAAATCAGAAAAACAGACCTTTGTTATCCAAGAATATGGCAAAGAGTAGAGACGGACATGCGAAAGGCTAGAACAGTTCCTCCTCTTAAAGAGCAGCCGTCCTAGCCTTTTGAGTGACTGAGGCGAAAGTGAGTCTCTAGACTCGACCTCTTAGCATCTGAGCCATCTCATTCTGCTTTGGCGATAGCTCTAGCGCCGTCTCTTCCGTAATGCGTCCCGCTTCGTACAGGTTGTATAGCGACTGGTTCATCGTACACATGCCGTCAAACGTACAGTTAGGCATCAAGGATTCTACTTCGTCGAGCTGACCGCGCAAGATGTAGTCTTTAATCGCGTCGGTATTGATCAAGATTTCGTGGAAGGCGGCGCGTTTGCCGTCGGTGGTGCGGCAAAGGCCCTGGGCGACGACGCCGATCAGAGATTCTGCGATCGCGACTCGAATCGGAGCCTGCTGCTCCGGCTCGTACATGCCCAAAATCCGCTCAACCGTCTTTACCGCACTGTTCGTGTGCAAAGTTCCAAACACGAGGTGACCGGTTTGGGCCGCTTTAAGCGCCGTCTCAATCGTCTCTCGATCTCGCATCTCACCCACCAGAATAATGTCTGGATCTTCCCGCAAAGAGGCTTTAAGCGCATTGCTAAACTTGCGCGTATGTACGCCCACTTCTCGCTGCTTAATCAGCGACTTGCGGCTCTGATGTACAAATTCCACCGGGTCTTCAATCGTGATGATGTGCTTAGGCATCTCCTTATTGATGTAGTCAATCATCGCTGCCATCGTGGTGGACTTACCCGAACCCGTCGGGCCAGTGACCAAGATAAGACCCTTGTGGTAGTGGCACATATCTTTGATGACAGGCGGCAGATTGAGCTGCTGCATGGTTAAAATCTCTACCGGAATCAGTCGCATCACCATAGACGGGCCATTTAGCGTATCAAAGATGTTGATGCGCACCCGAGAGAAGTCATACTGGGCTGCGCCGTCAAAGTCCAAGCTTTCTTTAAACTCTGCGGCCTGCTCTGGCGTCAAAATCTCAGTCAGCCAAGCGTCGAACATTTCCATAGTTGTCTTTGGAAAGTCTGTCGCCGTAATCTCGCCTCGGTTGCGATAGCGAGGCACTTCGCCCACGCCCACATGAATATCCGAGTAGCCTTCGTCAAACGCTTTGCGAATAATTTTCTCTAGAGTCGGGCCACCTGTCGCTGCGCCCGTCGGCAGTGGGGGTGGTGCGGCCGCGCGATGTCCGGCCGCGCGAGGTGGCGGCGCTTGTACCATCTCCGTTTGAGGGCCAGCCGATTCATTGGCCGGTGGGGCTAGTTCAGTTTGTGGCGTAGCAGGTCTTGAACTAGGGATCGCAGCCGGGCGTGGCGCAGGGGGCACGCTAACCGCATCTTTGCCTGGCATCCCTCCGGGAGCACTTCCAGGAATTCCTCTGGGCGGTGGCGGGGGTGGCATAGGTCTTGGTGGCGGAGCCGGTGGCGATTGTATATTGCTCATAGAAGCCTTTGAAGTGGGATGACAGGAATCGGAACGATGCCTTTATGAAGCAGCCCGTTGGATTTAGTAAAGTTTTCCCAGCGCTTCGGTCAAAACTGAGATCGGCGCTCATCTAAGCGCACCTGTACAATGTCTGTCGCAACGTCTACAAGGCGCGGTTAACCGACCCTCTCAACTGCCCGCATCGCGTGTTACCTTATTAAAGTTCTATAAATTCACACATCTGGATTTTCGGGTGTTTGGTGCGACTACAACGGAGCAGAGCCGATTATTTATTTGGCCTGTCTCTTCGCCTCAAATGCAGCCAGATGGAGGTTTAACCCGGAAGGAAACTAAAAATATGCCAGTCGTATCCCTGTCAGACTTACTAGAGTCCGGCGTGCACTTTGGTCACCAAACGCGCCGCTGGAACCCGAAGATGGACGAATACATCTTCACTTCGCGCAACGGTGTGCACATCATTGACTTGGTGCAAACCGCCACATTGCTAGAAGAAGCGTACAAGTACGTGCGCAAAGCCTCAGAAAGCGGAAAAAGCTTTTTGTTTGTCGGCACCAAGCGTCAGGCAGCGGGCATTGTAGCCCAAGAAGCCGATCGCTGCGGTTCTTACTACGTGAATCAGCGCTGGTTGGGTGGAATGCTCACTAACTGGTCGACAATTAAAACCCGCGTAGAGCGTTTAAAAGAGCTAGAGCGGATGGAGTCTTCGGGGGCGCTAGCTATGCGGCCTAAGAAAGAGGGCGCAATGCTTCGCCGCGAGCTAGACAAGTTACAGAAGTACTTAGGCGGTATTAAGACTATGCGCCGCATTCCTGACGCGGTAATTATCGTGGACGTGCGCCGCGAGTACAACGCGGTTCAAGAGTGCCAGAAGCTAGGGCTGCCAATCATTTCATTGTTAGATACCAACTGCGATCCTGATGTGGTCGATGTGCCGATTCCGGGTAACGATGATGCTATTCGCGCCATCAAGCTGGTGATTGGTCGCCTAGCCGATGCCATCTATGAAGGAACTCGCGGCGGTAATACGGCTAGCGGCAGCGGCGGCAGTAGCACCGACATCTACGATGGTTACGACGGCGCAGACTACGACGATGAGGGCGCTGAAATTGGCGGTCCTCCTGAGGAAGTTGCTTCAGCTACGGAGGCTTCTCTTGAGGGATCTAAAGCCAGCGCGACAGAAGAAGCACCCGCAGCGACTGAAGCCTAGTTCGGAAACTAGGAGCTAAGCAATGTTGCCTAGCGACATTACTGATTGATATTAACTAGGCTGAGAACAGGGCTGTTTATTGCGCTGTTTCTCGGCTTGGTTCTTTTATTCAAGTTCTTTTTCATTTCACCAATGGTATGGGGCGAAAAGCCCTACTCGTAATAAACACAGGATCTGATAGACGATGGCGGACATTTCTGCAAAGCAGGTTAAAGAACTGCGCGACCAAACGGGCGCAGGCATGATGAACTGTAAGAAGGCGCTGAAGGAGAGCAACGGCGACGTAGAGAAGGCGAGCGAGTGGCTGCGCCAAAAAGGAATTACTTCAGCGGCTAAGAAAGAAAGCCGCGTTGCTTCTGAAGGGCTAGTACATAGCTATATTCATACGGGTGGCCGCGTTGGCGTGCTAGTCGAAATTAACTGCGAGACTGATTTTGTTGCTCGCCGCGAGGAGTTTAAAGAACTCGCGCGTGATGTCGCGATGCAGATTGCTGCTTCGCCTAATGTTCAGTATGTAAAAGTTTCGGATATTCCTGCTGACTTTGCGGATAGCGAAAAGGCTATTGAGATGGGCCGCGATGACCTAGGCAATAAGCCAGACAACATTAAAGAGAAGATTGTTCAAGGCCGAATTGATAAGCGTTTGAAAGAGCTTTCTCTAGTCGATCAGCCCTTCATTAAAGACCAAAACATTACGGTAGAAGAGCTGGTTAAGCAGTCTGTTGCTAAACTTGGAGAGAATATTCAAATCCGTCGATTTTCTCGCTTTATTTTAGGTGAGGGCATCGAAAAAGAAGAAGTAAACTTCGCGGATGAAGTGGCAGCGCAGACGGGTCAGAAGAAGTAGGCGTAGAGTCAGCTAACAGTGAGTTAGCTGACAGATCTATCTATAGCCTGGGTGCTAGTGTCTTATTTATCAACTTTTCCTTTATCGGGTTCTTCTTTATTTTTGAGGAACCCGACATTTTTATTAGCGTAGTGGCTTTTAATTATGAGCGCCTTGAGGGCGTCTTCATCACAGAGAGCGACAAAATCGCTATTGTATAGAGTATATGGTTAGAGCAAGCAGCCAAATTGAGCGGGAGCTATCGCTACTACAGCAGCGGACGCAGGAGCTAGAAACGTCTTTGGATCCTTTATACGAAGGGTATCTAAAGGCGTTGAGTGAAGCTGGCGGACGACAGCTGGTGATGGCGGCTTTTCATATCTGTACGCAGGCTTATCCTGGCAAGTTTTTAAGCTTATCCTTGCAGCAGCGAAACCAGCTTCAGCAGGAGATTCAGCACTTAAGCGGGGGGCTGTATCAGCAGCTAACGACTCAGCGTGAGCAGGTTAAAAAGGAGAGTCGGCGTCCGCCTAAGAAGAATGGGCTGGCCTTTTTGCAGCGGCTGCTGGAGGCGAAGTCTTCTGGCGCGGCGATTGTGGCGACGGATGGTAGCCGAGATAGTTTGTTGGAAAAGCTATCTGCTCTAGGATTGTCGGACGATGACCCAGATGGCGAAGCGTGGTCGGGCGAGGTGCCTTCTGCCGAAGATGATAACGATGGGTTAGATGCTTGGGAGTCGTCAGACGGGCCTTCTAGTCAGCGGTTAGATGCTTTTTCTGAAAGCTCGAAGACTGCTGAGGGCGATCGCGAAGATGCTCAAACGCCTGAGCGTGATTACGAAAATATTGACATTTTTGAGAGCGGCTTTGAGGCTGAAACGGAGCGTCAGGAGAGCGAAACTGTATCAGACGACGAGGGCGATGCTTTAGATAGGGCGCAGGGTGATGCTTTGGAATCGGAGGGCGATCGCAGTGAGTCGAACGCGTCTGAGAATAGTGATCCTGAATTCGAGCTAGAGGTTCCGCCTGCCGATGAGCGGCTAACTTTAACGGATGAAGACGACTTACTGTCGGCCTTAGAGGGACTTGCCCGCCGCTCTGTTGAAGATGAGGAAACAGAAGTAGAAGAGGCACTGGCTCCGATTCATTTGGTACGGCAGCAGATGCTACTAGAAAAGGCCATTCGCAAGGTGTTTGAACAGGTGTCGGAGCGGGCGAATGAGCGCTTGCAAAAAGCGGATATTATGCCAAGCTTCCCGAAGGCATTGATCTCGGCGGCGTCGGGTTCTAGAGAGATGGGGGAACCGATGAATTCGGTGCCTAACGTGTTTAAGGTGTCGGTGCGGGTGATGCATGGAGATGCCATGATGGACGCTATTGATGACGTGCTGCCTCGAGGTGGCCCGGACGATGAGGAGAGGCCGAGGCTGAGAAAGCAAAGCCGGGAGTCGGATAGAAGGCGACGGCCCAGAAAGCCCCGCATGCCGCGCGGTGGATCGCGCGAGGCAGTTGAGATTGATGCCCTGCCTGAGCTGTCGATGATTAGTATGCAGCTCAGCGAGGTAGAGTTTTCTGACCATGCAGTGTCGGCCTGGCGCAGTCGGATTCGGCAGGAGTTTGAAAACTTGAAGAAGCTAGGAAGCCGGTATCAGAAGACGCAGCGGGCGTTGGAGACGGCGCAGGCCGAGGATGCATGGCGAGCGAGCTGGACGCCAGTAAGGGTAGAAGCGTCTGACTTGGGTGACTCGGAAGAAGAGTAGAAGCAGCTTGTTTTTGGAATGGGAAAAAGTCTTGTATACAGAGGCTTCTATCATTGAAGACGTTCTATCTTGCTTTCTGTTCTGCTCGCTCAAGGCTGCGTCAAGGCTGCGTCAACGCGTTAGAGTAGAAAGGCTGATGAATGGTACGAGAGGCCGTGGCAGACTCATCTCAAACTGAACTCTCTTCTATCCGTACGGAGGAGAAGACTGCTGCACAGGCATTGCCGGATTGGGTGCGCTTACAGAAGGCGCTGAGCCTGGAGTCGGAGAATGGGTTCAATAACCTAGAGGGGCATCGGCAGCATTTTAATCAGTTTCTCTCTAGTAGTTTGATCGGTGGAATAAAAACGCTGTCGGCTAATCTGGCGGGGCAAATTAGCCGCGATAAGTGGAAAGATTTGGCCGCGAGATTTGACAATTACTCGGATCTCTCTTTCTCTCAGCGTCAGCATTTAGTGGCCGATACGCGGCGGTTTTTGCATCGGGCTAGGCAAGCGGCGGATGCGTTGCCATTGCTAAATGAGAAGGTAGCTGAGAAGGGCGAGCGCTACGATGCGAATGGAAAATCTGGGGCGAAGAAGGCGAAAACGGCGCAGCAGACAGCCGGAAAAACAACAAAGCGAAAGAAAACTGCGAAGACTAAAAATGTAACTGGGCTGAGCGATTCTCTTGAAGAGAGGCTACGCCAACGCTCAAACTCCGATCATCCTCTAGACAAGCCGCTAACCTATTTAAAGGGCGTTGGCCCCAACAAAGCGGAAAAGCTGGCAAAGCTAGGGCTGATCAGCGTTCGAGATGCGCTTTTTTACTATCCGAGAGACTATATTGATTATGCTAAACAGGTCAAAATTGCCGATTTAGAACCTGGAGAAACGGTCACAATTGTAGTGACCGTGAAGCGCTGCAATATCTTTAAGAGTCCGCGAAATCCTAAGCTGACTATTTTTGAGCTGATGGTGTACGACAGCAGCTCGCGGCTAAAGATTAGTCGATTTATGGCGGGCGCTCATTTTGGTTCTCGCGGCTGGCAAGAAAGGCAAAAGAGGCTTTATCCGTCGGGTGCGGTGGTGGCTGTATCGGGACTGGTGAAGCAGACAAAATATGGCATCAACATCGACAGCCCTGAGATTGAGGTGTTGGGCGGCGAGGGCGACCCGATTGAATCGCTGAAGATAGGCCGGGTGGTGCCGGTGTATCCACTGACGGATGGAGTGGGTGCGGACTTGGTGCGTAAGGCGGTGGTGGCTGCGCTGCCTGCTGTGGTGGAGCTGCGCGATCCATTGCCAAGGGAACTGCGCGAGAAGCATGGGCTGGTGGATTTGAGAGTTGCGATCGCACATATCCATTTCCCCCCAACCTCTGAAGAACTGACGATCGCCCGCCGCCGCCTTGTTTTTGATGAATTCTTCTACCTACAGCTAGGTTTGCTACGCCGTAGAAAAGAACAACAACAGCAGCAGACCGATGTTCAAATGGCTCCGACCGGTCAGCTCATTACCGATTTCTATAGCGTGCTGCCTTTTAAGATGACAGGAGCGCAGCAAAGAGTCGTACAAGAAATCTTGAACGATTTGCAGCTGCCTACGCCCATGAATCGTTTGGTGCAGGGCGATGTTGGCTCGGGTAAAACGGTGGTTGCCGTTGTTGGCATTCTAGCTGCGATTCAAGCTGGCTATCAGGCGGCTCTCATGGCGCCTACAGAAGTCCTCGCCGAGCAGCACTATCGCAAATTAGTAGAATGGTTTAATTTGCTGCATATTCCCGTCGAGCTGCTAACTGGCTCAACTAAGGCCGCCAAGCGTCGGCAAATTCACAGCGAGCTAATGACTGGAGAGCTGCCTATTTTAGTCGGAACTCATGCGCTCATTGAAGATCCGGTTAAGTTCAGAAACTTGGGCTTAGTGGCCATAGACGAGCAGCATAGGTTCGGGGTGCAGCAGCGGGCTAGGCTACAGCAAAAGGGTGATAATCCTCATGTTTTGACGCTGACCGCTACGCCGATTCCCAGGACGCTAGCGCTGACCATTCACGGCGATTTGGACGTTAGCCAAATCGACGAACTGCCGCCCGGACGAAAAGCGATTAAGACAAACGTTTTGAAAGGAAAAGAAAGAGCCGATGCCTACGACTTGATCCGAAGAGAGATTGCGCAGGGCCGACAGGTTTATGTTGTTCTTCCACTCGTCGATGAGTCTGAAAAGCTAGACTTGCGCTCGGCAATAGAAGAACATGCTCGGCTACAAGAGACTATTTTCCCAGAGTTTAGCGTTGGTTTGCTGCATGGGCGAATGAGTTCTGCGGACAAGGACGCGGCGATTAGCGCTTTTAGAGACAAAGAGACGCAGGTTTTGGTTTCGACTACAGTCGTGGAAGTGGGCGTAGACGTACCGAATGCTTCAGTAATGCTGATTGAACATGCCGAACGCTTTGGTCTATCTCAGATTCATCAGCTACGCGGACGAGTCGGGCGAGGGGCCGACCAGTCTTTTTGTTTGTTGATGAGCAGTAGCAAAAGCGAACCGGCCATGCAGCGGCTAAAGGTGTTGGAGCAGTCTCAAGATGGTTTCTTTATCTCAGAGATGGATATGCGATTTAGAGGGCCGGGGCAGGTACTGGGCACCCGGCAATCGGGACTGCCAGACTTTGCGCTAGCTAGCTTAGTCGAAGATCAAGATGTGCTGGAGCTGGCGAGAAAGGCAGCGGCGGATTTGCTGGCAGAGAAAAGTGAGTCGGGTGGCGATGGTCTGACTCGTTGGCCACTGATGGAAGGTGAATTGGCGCGGCGGTATCAAAAGCTGATGGGCGGCGCAATTTTGACTTGATTGATGCTCTAAAGGAGAAGAGGATAGAGGCTGCAAAGTATTAGTAGTACTCCGTGCTATATGTCTTTGCAGATTTTTTCCAAAGTACGTCACTTGAAGACCCGTTACAGAAAGTAGCCGTCAATACGGTAGCGTGGCATGATTGCTACGCACTTTTAGGCAGGCCCTTATGCAAAGTATCGACTGGGTAATTGTAATCAGCTATCTAGTGCTCACGATGATTTTAGGCGTTTATTTAGCGCGTAGGGCCTCGGGAGGGATGGTGGATTTCTTTGTGTCGGGGCGATCGCTTCCCTGGTGGCTAGCGGGCACGAGTATGGCCGCAACGACGTTCTCAATCGACACGCCGCTGTACATTGCTGGCGTGGTAGGCAATCGTGGCATTGCGGGTAACTGGGAATGGTGGAGCTTTGGCGTGGCCCACGTCGTGATGATTTATGTGTTTGCTCGCATGTGGCGGCGATCGGAGATTGTGACCGACGCCGAGCTGACTGAGATGCGATATGGCGGGAATACCGCAGCCGTTCTGCGCGGGGTAAAGGCGTTTTTGTTTGCGGTGCCGATTAACTGTATTGGCATTGGCTATTCCATGCTGGCCATGACGAAAGTGGTGGATGCTTTACAGCTTTGGCAGAGCGTAGGAATTGAGCCGAACGAGAGCAATAAGCTGTTCAGCGTGATTGGCATTAGCGCATTGGTGCTGATGTATGCCGGTTTTTCTGGGCTGTGGGGCGTGGTGGCGACCGACTTTTTTCAGTTTTTTTTAGCGCTGTTTGGGGCGGTGGTCGTGGCAGTCGTGGCGGTGAATTCGCCTGAGATTGGCGGAATGCGATCGCTCGTCGATCAGTTCATAGCCGCGACGAATCCCGAGATGATGAGTTTTATTCCGCTTAAGGTCGCAAACGGTGGCATTGAGTGGAGTGCGCTAGCCGGTATTCCGTCGAGTACTTTCCTTGCTTATGTCTTTTTGCAGTGGTGGTCATTCCGGCGGAGTGACGGCGGCGGCGAGTTTGTACAACGGTTGGCAGCTTCTAAAACTGAAGCGGAAGCGGAAAAAGCAGCCTGGTTTTTCAATATTCTCCATTACGTTATCCGCACCTGGCCCTGGATTATCGTGGCTCTAGCGGCGGTTGTTATCTATCCAAACTTGGAAGATCGCGAGCTGGGCTATCCTATGCTGATGCTCGACTATTTGCCGCCAGCTATGCTGGGACTAGTGGTGGCTTCTTTGATCGCTGCTTTTATGAGTACGGTTTCTACGCTGATTAACTGGGGCGCGTCGTATCTAACCAATGACCTCTACGGTCGATTTATTAGCCCTGGTGCGTCGCAATCGGAGCTGGTGTTTGCCGGTAGAATGGCCTCTGTTTTGGTGACGTTTTTGGGGGCAATCGCCGCTTTTATCGCGACCGACGTTGCGACCGTGTTCCGCTTAGTGATTGCGATTGGTACAGGCCCTGGCTTAGTTCTTATTTTGCGCTGGTTCTGGTGGCGCATTAACGCCGCTGCTGAGCTAGCGGCCATGGTCGGCGGCTTCGTCGTTGGTTTTTTCACCAGTGTGCCTATCGGCCAAGCCTTCTTCGCGAATGTTGCGCCCTGGATAGACATCGACAGCTTTGGCATTCGCCTGCTGGTAACCTCTGTTATTACGACTGTCATCTGGGTGACGACGCTCCTGCTGACGCCCCCCGAAAGCGCCGAAACGCTTGACAGCTTCTATACCAAAGTGCGACCTGGTGGCCCTGGCTGGAATACCCAAAGGCAGCGCACCGGCATTCCTCCTTTGCAAAACCTGAATCTCGACATTCAGCGAGTGCTCGCGGCAATCCTGTTGCTCTTTGGATCGATGCTCGCTGTAGGCGGCTTCCTCTTGCTGCAGTCGCTAACCGGTTGGATCTCGCTAGTCGTTGCTGTTATCGGCGGCTTCTGGCTCAGGCAGCTCAGCAAACGCCCCAACTTCCCGATGGGTCGTCCGGGTACGGAAGATGGTTAGAAGAACCATCTTCACGCTCATCCTTCTCTAAAAGTCCTCATCGTCTTCTCGGATGACTTCCTCATGCTGAGTGGAGTTTGCTAAGGCTGTCGCGATCGCATCCACCACGCGCCCAGCTTCTATTACCTCCATCCCCAAGTCAGTCCGCTTCTGCCCTTTTGGCACCAAAGCCCGCTTAAAGCCTAGCTTCGCCGCTTCCTTTAGCCGCAGCTCCATCTGCGAAACCGGGCGAATTTGTCCGCCTAATCCGACTTCGCCAATGAGGACAAGCTCAGGATCGATAATGCGATCGCGAAAACTAGCCGCCACCGCCACCGCAATCCCTAAATCTGCCGCAGGCTCTCCTACATTTAATCCACCCGAAGAAGCCACATAAGCATCTAGTTTAGACAGAGGAATGCCGACTCTCTTTTCTAAAACTGCCAGAATCTGCAACAACCTGTTGTGTTCTACCCCAGTGGTCGAGCGGCGCGGCGAGCTGTAGCTAGTCGGACTCACCAAAGACTGCAGTTCCACCACTAGCGGGCGCGTTCCCTCGCAGGCCACGATGGTGGCAACGCCTGGCACATTCTCTTCTTGCGAACTCATAAACAGCTCAGACGGGTTCAACACTTCTTCTAAGCCTTTGTCTACCATCTCAAAGACGCCGAGTTCGTGGGTGGCACCAAAGCGATTTTTTACCGAGCGCAGCAGGCGGTGGCTAGCAAAGCGATCGCCCTCAAAATACAGTACCGTATCGACCAAATGCTCTAAAACTTTCGGCCCGGCGATCGCCCCTTCTTTCGTTACATGCCCCACAATGAACAGCGAAATGTTCTCTTTTTTGGCGAGCTGCATCAGCGCCGAAGTGCATTCTCTTACTTGAGCAACCGACCCTGGCGCAGAGGTTAGCGCTGAATAGAACAACGCCTGAATACTGTCGATAACAGCCACTTGAGGCCGCAGCGATTCGAGTTCTTCTAGAATTACTTCTAGATTAGTTTCTGGGAGCAAATAGAGGTTTTCTGTAATGCTCTTTTTGTTGTTGTCGTTATTGGCAATGTCTAATCGGAGCGATCGCAGCTTTACCTGCTGACCCGACTCCTCCGCGCACACGTACAAAATAGGCGTCTTACTCGCAAGCTGATTAGCCGTTTGCAAAAGCAGCGTCGATTTACCAATGCCCGGATCGCCCCCTAGTAAAACGAGAGAACCCGGTACAATGCCGCCGCCGAGCACCCGGTCTAGCTCCTGATAACCAGACGGAATGCGCGCTTGAGGATGGTCTTGAATCTGGTTGAAGGTAAGCGATAGACGCGGCTGAGCAGGCGTTTTGCTCTTACGACTGCTAGAAGCTGTGCGCGACTTCATACTAGGGCGCGTCGTGCTGCTTTCCTTGGGTTCTACCTTCTGCTCTACTAACGTATTCCAACTGCCGCAGGTGGGGCATTTGCCAAAGTGCTGCCGAGCTTCAGCGCCGCAGGCATTGCAAACATAAATAGATCGAACTTTAGCCATGGACGCTCACGAATGCCTCTGTAAATAGTATAAACGTACTTAATGCCCTTCTAAGACTTCTAAGATTAAGGACTGTTTTAAGGGCAGCACCAGTGGACACTTGGCGAGCACTGGGCGGGCGCTTGGTTAGAATCGCTCAGTCTTTACTACACATTTCTTCGCAAAACGCACTGTTCTACGTCCTTGGGGCGAAGGGCAAACAGCCTTAGAAAATGAGCGTAAGCAAAGACTTTCCTTAATCAAAAGTCTATAGCTGGTACGTGCTGTAGCGATTCTTATCAGTTCTTCTTGCCTCGCTACAAACCTTAAGAAACATTGAAAGCCCTTTTTCTGTTTGGCTTTCAGAGCGTTTTACAACATACAATTGACCTGTGAGATAGTATTTTCTGCCGTAAGTGAGTTGCTAAACGTAAATACAGCGGGAGTAACTTCACAAACCTGCTTTATCTTTGGCAAAGCGCTCAGGCGCAAACGGGACACTATCAAACACGACTTTATAGGAGTTGAGAGAGCTTTGGACAGCGTTAAAGAAAAAATCTTGGTTGTTGATGATGAAGCGAGTATTCGTCGCATTCTAGAGACACGGCTTTCTATGATTGGCTACGACGTGGTGACCGCCGCTGACGGTGAAGAAGCGCTAGATACCTTCCGCAACACTGTCCCCGACCTGGTCGTGCTCGATGTGATGATGCCCAAGCTCGACGGCTACGGTGTCTGCCAGGAGCTGCGCAAAGAATCTGATATTCCGATTATTATGCTGACCGCGCTGGGCGACGTTGCCGATCGCATCACAGGTCTAGAGCTAGGCGCAGACGACTATGTTGTAAAGCCTTTTTCGCCCAAGGAATTAGAGGCCCGAATTCGTTCGGTGCTGCGTCGGGTAGAAAAAACAGGCGCGTCGGGCATTCCTAGCTCTGGCGTAATCACCATCAACAACATCCGCATCGATACTAATAAGCGCCAGGTATACAAAGGCGACGAGCGTATCCGCCTTACCGGGATGGAGTTTAGCCTGCTAGAGCTGCTGGTGAGCCGGTCGGGTGAACCGTTTTCTCGCTCTGAAATTTTGCAAGAAGTCTGGGGCTACACGCCCGAGCGCCATGTGGATACCCGCGTGGTGGATGTCCATATTTCGCGGCTAAGAGCCAAGCTAGAAGACGATCCTAGCAATCCTGAGCTAATTTTGACGGCTAGAGGCACGGGCTACTTGTTTCAGCGGATTGTAGAGCCAGGCGAAGAGTAGATTCGCTATAAAAGCCAGTCCAAAAACTGCTCCTATCAAGCGGAGCAGATGAGTAGTCTGATAGAATTCTTAAAGTTTCTATTAGCCCGCACGGGACGTAACTTTAATGAGTTCAACGCAGGTACGCATCGCAGTAGACGCAATGGGTGGTGACTACGCCCCTACTGAAGTAGTCGCTGGCGCTATTAGAGCGAAAGCTGAGTTGGGCATTGAGGTGCTGCTAGTCGGCGATCCTGAGCAGATTAAGGCTTCGACTCAGCCGGAGCTGCTGCGCGGTATTGAGATCGTGCCCGCAGAAGGCACCGTCGAAATGGATGAGGAGCCGCTAAAGGCGCTAAGACGCAAGCCCCAGGCTTCTATTAATGTGGCGATGGAACTGGTAAAGAAGGGGCGAGCCGATGGGGTAATGTCGGCAGGCCACTCGGGTGCGGCTATGGCGGCGGCGCTGCTGCGACTAGGCCGAATTAAAGGAATTGACCGGCCCGCTATTGGCGCGGTGTTTCCCACGGTGGTGGCGAATAAGCCGGTGCTGATTTTGGACGTGGGCGCAAACGTGGACTGTCGGCCTAAGTACCTAGAGCAGTTTGCTGCGATGGGCAGCTTGTACTCGCAGCACGTGCTGGGTAACGATCGTCCTAGAGTGGGCCTGCTCAATATTGGCGAAGAGAAGAGCAAGGGCAACGAAGTGGCTATCCAGGTGCACAAAACGCTGAGCGAGCAGTCTGCAATTAATTTTGTGGGCAACGCGGAAGGTAGAGATGTGCTTTCGGGCGATTTTGAGGTGATTGTGTGCGATGGGTTTACCGGCAATATTTTGCTGAAGTTTGCTGAGGCGGTGGGCGAATCGGTTTTGCAGATTTTGCGCGAGGAGCTGCCGCAGGGCATCGCAGGTAAAGTAGGCTGCACGCTGCTAAAAGGTAACTTGCAGCGAATTAAGGTGCGCATCGATCAGGCGGAGCGCGGGGGCGGACTGCTGCTAGGCGTGGCAGGTGTGGCCGTTATTAGCCACGGAAGTTCTGAAGCGCCTGCTGTTTTTAATGCGATTCGGTTGGCTAAAGACGCGGTGGATAACGAAGTGATAGACCGCATTAAAGGTCAGTATCAGAAGGTTGCTGCTACCGCCACTCGAGGCGAATAAACTAGGTGCAAGTAAAACAGATGGAGCAGACAGATAGCGCTAGTTCAGGCTCTAGATCTTTGGGTCAGCGGTACGGTGTGGCTTTTGTGGGCAGCGGGTCGGCAAAGCTAGAGGCCGTGCTGACAAATGAACAGTTGGCTAAGGTGGTAGATACTTCGGACGAGTGGATTGCGACGCGCACGGGCATTCGCCAGCGGCACATTGCCCGGCCCAGCGACTCGATTCGCTCTTTAGGTGGGGAGGCGGCAGCCAGTGCGATCGCCCAAGCAAGCCTCACGCCTACCGATGTAGATCTCATTATCCTAGCGACTTCAACGCCCGACGATCTGTTTGGCTCTGCCTGCCAAATTCAGCATGAAATTGGGGCAAGCCGGGCGATCGCCTTTGACATTACCGCTGCCTGCTCAGGCTTTGTTTTTGCATTGGTAACGGCTTCGCAGTTTATTCGCACGGGCGCTTATAAAACGGTGGTGGTGGTCGGAGCCGATTTGCTTTCTCGGATGACAGACTGGAGCGATCGCCGCACCTGCGTTCTTTTTGGTGATGGAGCGGGCGCAATTGTTCTGCAAAGATCCGATGCTGCTGATAACTTGCTGAGCTTTGAAATGCACAGCGACGGCACCTTAAACGACTGCCTCAACGCCGCCTATCGTCATGAGTCTACGCCGCTAACCGATGAAGTAACGGTGCAAAAAGGCAGCTTTAACCCGGTAACGATGAACGGGCGCGAGGTCTATCGCTTTGCGGTAAACCGGGTGCCAGAGGTTCTAGAGAAATCGCTGTTTCACGCTAATCTCAGCGTTGATGATGTGGACTGGCTGATCTTGCACCAGGCAAATCAGCGAATTTTAGACGCGGTGGCTAAGCGACTGAAGATTTCGAGCGATCGCGTCGTTAGCAACATGGCTAAACATGGCAATACGGATGCGGCCTCTATTCCCATTGCGTTGGATGAGTGGGTAAGAGCCGGTAAAATTAAAACCGGCGATGTGCTGGCCCTCTCTGGATTTGGCGCGGGGCTATCGTGGGGCGCGGCAATTTTAAAGTGGGGAAGGTAGATTAAATGGCAAAAACTGCATGGGTCTTTCCAGGACAGGGATCGCAGTCTGTAGGGATGGGTCAAGATTTGGCTGAAGTTTGTGCCAAAGAGCTGGCCCAGGCGCAAGACATTTTGGGCTGGTCGGTTTTGGATATTTCTCAAGACGAGCAAAAGCTTAAAGACACGCGCTACACGCAGCCTTGTCTGTATGTGATTGAATGTGCGATCGCCGATCTCCTTACGGAAAAAGGGTATCAGCCGAGCCTAGTGGCAGGCCATAGCCTGGGCGAGTACTCGGCGCTGTATACCGCTGGCGTATTCGACTTCATCTCAGGTCTGCGGTTGGTGAAGCGCCGTGCCGACTTGATGGCGCAGGCGTCGGCAGGGGCAATGGCGGCGATTATGGGCTTTAATCGCGAGGAGCTAGCGGCCAAAATTGCAGAAACAGATGGCGTTGTCCTCGCTAACGACAATAATCCTATGCAGGTCGTCATTTCGGGAACGCCAGAAGCGGTAGAAACGGTGATGAATAGCGTAAAGGCTAAGCGAGCTTTGAAGCTGAATGTAGGCGGTGCGTTTCACTCGCCGCTGATGGCCGACGCTGCCCAAGCGTTTGAGTCGGTTCTCGCTGAGGTGACTTTCGCCAACGCCCAGGTGCCGGTGATGTCTAACGTAGATCCTCGGCCAGAGACGGACGCTGACGCGCTTAAGTCCAGGCTCAGGGCGCAGATGACGGGCGCTGTTCGGTGGCGAGAGATTTCTTTGAGTTTGCCGGATCACCAGATTGATACAGTGGTGGAGATAGGCCCCGGCAAAGTGCTAACCGGATTGATTAAGAAGACCTGCAAAGGGCTGACTTTGAATAACGTTGATGGTTTAGGGGCGATCGCCAGTTACTAAATCTCGATGAGACTAGCTCGCTCTATGAAGAGTACTCACAATAGCTGAAGTTGCTTAGCAGTCCTCGGTAGATACTCTTTTTTGCTAGCGAAGCTAACTTTTTTACTCCCCAGTATATCGGTAGTATAAAGAAGCTTCGTGTTAGAGAACACCACGCATACGTGATCTACTTCACGGTCACCGTCTGAGCAGACCGTTACTATTGGATTATTCGAACTCAATATATGAAAGCGAGAGCCTCGACCCTAACCGGTTGGGGCTTTCTTATTGGGCAGTAGGATAGGCCAGAAAAGCATTGAATCAAAAAATATGGGAAGATTCAGGCACTTGTGAAGTGCGTCCTATGGCCTCGAATCGCGAACCGTTTATTAGCCTAGCTCTCTATCATCTATTTAAGTGGTCGATTGTTAGCCCAGTGCTGCACGGCTATTTGCGCGGTCGCATCTATGGGGCAAAAAAGGTGCCTGTGGACGGGCCGCTCATCGTAGTGGCGAATCATGCCAGCAATTTTGATCCGCCGCTGCTGTCTAACTGTATGCGGCGTCCGGTGTCGTTTATGGCGAAAGAGTCGCTGTTTGAGGTGCCCGTGTTGGCGCCAGCAATTCGAGCCTATGGGGCGTATCCGGTGAAGCGAGGATCGGCTGATCGCAGTGCGATTCGAGCGGCCCTAACGCAGTTAGAGAATGGCTGGGCGGTCGGCATTTTTTTGCAGGGGGTGCGGACACCGGACGGACGGATTTCGTCTCCTAAGCTGGGGGCAGCGCTGATTGCGGCTAAGGCTCAAGCACCGCTGCTGCCTGTTAGCCTGTGGGGAACTGAGCGAATCTTAGCGAAGGGGGCGGCGTTTCCAAGGCCCGCACCTGTCACCATTCGAATTGGAGAGCCGATTCCACCGCCAGCGGATAAAGACAAGGAGGCGCTGAAGGCGGTGACGCAGCGCTGCGTGGATGAGATTCATGCGCTGCATGAGTTAGGACGCTAGGGAGTCGCTAGGGAAGTGCTAGGGAAGTACTAGAGGCGCACTAGGAAAGCGCTAGATTGCTAGATACTGAAGGTTTCGCTGGCAAGGTAAAATGCTTGGTAACCCAACGGTTGATTGTGGTTGATTGACGAGTTTATTTAAGACGGGTATGGCAGAGGATTTGCGCGCAGAGCTAGAAAAGATGGTTGGCCCTGTGCAGTGGGAGGTGCTAAAGCCCCACGCCGGGCGCGATGCGGTGGTGGTGGTGAATGCGCAGCTAGATTTGGTGGAGGTGGGAGAGGCGATCGCCTCTGATAGCACTCAGGTCGTTTCTCGCTGGATTAATGAGCAGCTGATTGTAAAACCCACTGCCGAACAGCTGATCGACTGGAATCGCGAAAATAAGCAGCTTTTGTCTCTAATTGTGCAGCCCTATGTCCTGGTGCAGGACAGTTTGTAATCGTTCCTATGCAAAATCGCCCTTGGAAACAGTTCAATAACTCTGCGCTGCTGAGATATCTGTTGCTGTTTGCCTGTGGCTGGGCCGCTATTGAGGTTTTAGAGTATTTCGAAATTGTTGTTGTTATTTTCACCTCCTCGACTATTCTGGCTTTTTTGCTGAGCCATCCGGTGCGATGGCTGCGGCGGTTTTTGCCGCATAACGTTGCGGTGATGGTGGTCTTTATTATTTCGATGACGGTAGTCGGCGGGTTTGCAGCCGCGATTATGCTGACGGTGATTGCTGAAGGGCCGCCGCTCATCGAGAACATCACTGACTTTTTAACCTCGCTGACGCCTAGAGTAAAGGCGCTAGAGCAAACTTTGCTAGGCTGGGGATTCCAAGTAGATCTGCAGTCTGCGGGGGCGCAGCTACGCGACCAAACGGCCGTTTTGCTGGGGGCGGGCATTGGTTTTTTGCAGGCGCTGCTGACAAATTTTTTGCACTCTATCGTAATTGCGGTGGTGACGCTGTTTATGCTGCTCGATGGCGATCGCCTCTGGCAGCTACTGATTAAACCACTCTCGCCGGAGCGTCGGATTCAAGTTACGCAAACCGTTCAAGCTAGCTTACTCGGATTCTTTTGGGGGCGGCTGCTGCTCTCGATATTCTTTGGGTTTTCTACGTTTGTTGTTTTTGCAATTTTCAAAGTGCCATATTCGCTGACGCTGGCTGTGATTGCGGGCCTGTTCGATTTAATCCCAGGGATTGGGGCAACGCTGGGTATTGGCCTGGTTATGCTGTTTTTACTGTCGCAAAGCGTGGGCCTTGCCGTTCAAGCTGTGCTGATTTGCGTCCTGCTTCAGCAGGTAGAAGAGAATTTGCTGATGCCGCGCATTATGCAGGGTTCGCTAAATGTGAATCCGGTGGTGATGTTTTTCGCGCTGATTGTGGGCGCTCGCATTGCGGGGGTGCTGGGCATTTTTCTCTCTATTCCGGTAGCTAGCATTATTGTGAGCCTGCTAGAAATTGATGAAATGAAGGGCACCCCGTCGGCACCTAAAGCCCGGCCTAGCGCTCCAGCCGAGTCGTGACTAATCTTCCCAGGGCAGTTTGGCAGACGACATTATCTCAATTAGCTTTTGCTGCATGGTTTCGTTAGCAGAGACAATTAGCCCTGGCCAGCGATAGTCTTTGCTTTGGGAAAGCGGCGGCAGCGGTTCGCCGCGATAGGTGCTCAAGCAGTAGCCCATTTCTTGAGCCATAAAGGAGAGCGCGGCGGTGTCGATGAACTGGGCGCTAGCGAGAATGACGCCGGAGACTTCGCCAGTGAGCAGGCCGTTGATCGGCGGCACGGCGACTTTGGTGGAGTATTCGGTTTTGAGATCGATAACAGGGTAGTGCGATCGCACCAAATCGGCCAACGGACTCAGCGCCCAACCCAGTACCACTTTGTTTTCTGGCTGCTCGATTTTTAGCGGCTGGCATTGGTCAAAAGCATCGTCCATGCTGCCGGTAAAGGTGCCCTCACCGCGCAGGCTGTAGTAGTAGCGATCGCGTCCTGGCATCAGCGCTAAAGCCCCTTCAAACCCGTCTGCGTTTAGCACCGTTAAAATAATCATGTAGTTGGGATGGCCGTCCATGTAGTAGCGCGTGCCATCAATCGGATCGAGCGTGACGAGATAGTCTCCGGGCGGCCCTAAGTCGATGGCCCGAAAGTACTTGGTGTTGTAAGACTTTTCGTATTCTTCGCCGTAGAACCGCACGTTGGGAAACGTCGCGAGCAGCGTCACCTCGACAAACGTTTGCACGGATAGATCTGCGTCTGTCAGCGCATTGGCAAAGAGGTGATCGCCCTCGAACTTATTGGGGTGCGAGGCAATGCGCTGCTGAATTTGCTGGGCGTAAGCCGCTGCTACTTTAAGCGAAGGCAGCAGCGTAGATAAGATTGCCTTGGGCGTGGGTTGCTCAGCCATAGAATGCCTCTGGTGCAATAGGAACGGATGCAGATGCGAATTATCATCACCGCCACTTTAGCGCGCCCTCGAACCCCCGAACATAGCCAAGTTGCCTAAAAGGAAATTTGCAAGCCCCCCTCAATCTCAACGCCGTCGCCGCCATTAAACAGGTTTTCTGCTCGCAGATAGGCACCGGGGCCTTTAGCTTTTCCGGTGCCTATGCGCTGCTGAATGCGATCGCCCGCCTCATTCAACGTAAACTGATTCACCGCTAGCTCTACGCTCTGGTCATTCGCCCCGCTGAGCGTTTCAAACATCCGATTACCCTGCGCATTTAGCATCGACTCAGTCTGATAAACCGGCACCACGTTGCCCGCCTCATCGTACCGGTAGGCATCTCGCTTAACTTCGCCAAAGGGATGGAATACTAACTCAGCTCGGACGCCCGTTTCTGAGTCGTTGCTGCTGCGCCCAAACACCGTATCTCTATAGAACCGCTCGGCGCGAACAGTATTCGCCGCTGTCGTCCAAGGCGTATTGCCATAGCGAGAGAGTAATACGGTGTCTTTTTGGTTGCCAAAGCCCCTAGTAAGACCGCTCGGCTCTGGGTTGCTGATATTCGTAGGCACGTAGCCCACAATCCGCCGATTACTCAACAGGCCCGTTGGCTCCAACAATCGGGCATCATCTGGCCCTACAATCTCATTGCCAAATACGTCTCTTGCAGGGCGGTGAGTGCGAGTAAGAAACTGCGCAAGGCCTAGCTTAGCGACTAGCCCGGCTTCATTGTCGTCTACAAATGGATCGAAGCGCAGGTTCCCGGTTAGCAGCGTTGGCTGGGCGCTCGGATTTTTGATCGGCGGCGAGAGCTGGCCGATGACGCTGAGTCCGTCACTGCCTAATCGGGCTTCGCTAGCGTTAGCGTAGCGGTTGCACAGCAGCTGCTCTCCACTCTGGCCAAGGGATTTCTCGCCCTGGAAAGCCGACTTGTTGAAATGGCCAGATCTGAGCCATCCAGCGCTTAACGGTTTGATATAGCTCTGCTGTCAGCGGCTCTGCGCCGATAGCCCATAGAATGACCTGCGCATCGTAGCCTGTGGGTTCTGCTGGATAAATATACACGCAGCCCAAACAGCGACTTTCATCTAGGCTCATCACCGTGTAGGCAAACGAGGTGCGGTTCTGAAACTCTTTTTGGTGCCAGCCTAGGTCGATGAGATCTTGCTCTAGGCTGAGGTCGGCAGTTGGCCATTGGCTGTGGGGGCCAAAGACGCCTTGAATGCGATCGCGATTGACCATCACCGCCTCATAGTCTTTAACGACATCGTTAACGGTCAGCATTCTGAGTCGGAAAGTGGGCGTTTCTAGTCCGCTAGGCACAACAAAATCGGCAGGAACTAAGGGAAGGCGCATATGGGCTGTTGGAAGAGTTTTTGAAGTTGTTGTAACAGCTGGCTATACTTCTTGCAAAAAGGAGAGATAGCCGTTAGTCATTTCTTTGACGGACAGCTCGTAGAACTGCCGTCCGTGATCTGGGGTAGCCAAATCTGGATTCGATCCCATACGTCCGTCTGCGTAGAACTGGCGAAAGTCTGCGGGGTTGTAGATGGAGCGGCCTTCGGGGGCAACAGCCGGGACAAGTTCGGCTTGCTTAATCGCCTGGGGATAGAGGTGTTGCGTCAGGGCGACTTCGCTAGGGGTGGCATGAGAGCCTTCCTGATTGCCGTAGAGCTGTTGGGCTAAGTTGCCGACGGCCTCGCCCTGATACCAGTTGGCGAGCTTGCAGCGAATGCTTTGCGCGTTAGGAAGATTGGCATCGGCGATCGCCGCATAGGTTTCTGAAAAGGCCGCCTTCATTGAGGCGACGTTGCCGCCGTGCCCGTTGATGAAGTAAAACCGCTCGAATCCACTGCGAGCTAGCGGCTTTACGTAGTCTTGAATAAGCGCAATAAGCGTACTGGGCCGGAGGCTAATGCTGCCCGGAAAAGCCAGATGATGCAAAGCCATGCCGACATTAATAGTCGGGCCAACTAGCGCACCCGTGGCTTCGCCAACGCCATGAGCTACTGCTTCTGCGCAAATAGCATCGGTGCCAATCAGTCCGGTCGGGCCGTGCTGCTCGGTGGAGCCAATGGGGAAGATGATACCGCGCGATCGCGTTAAGTAATCCTCCACTTCTGGCCAGGTAGACAGGTGTAGTAACATCGCTTCTCCTTATAAAAATCTCTCTAGGTATCTATCGTCATTTAACAGTGTCATTTAACAGCTTGCTTTTCATTCTAGGGAAAAGCATTAATTACGCCCTTCTACTTCTGCACGCTGCTAGAATTAAACGAGGGCTGGTAGTCTTTATCAGCTAGCGATCCGCAGTGTCGGTCTAGATGCTGCCCTCATCAAACAGGCAATTAAATCATGCTGCAACGTAAGATTTATCAGCTTTCCTGCGATGGCCGCGAAGTGCAAATCTTTCTGCGCGACCAGCAGCGCTGGATTGAGTCGGCCACTATTTTGGGTATAGAAGGCGACCTCGTGACCCTGCGCTACGAAACCGAAGACGAGGACGAAGTATGCTCTTGGGAAGAGCTAGTCCGCGTTGAAAGCATTGGCTCTATTAGCCAGAAACTAGCTACTTTTGCCAAACGCGGCGCTGAAATATTGATGACCAACGACTGCCCGGACGCCGAGCAAATGGGCGACAAGCAAGAGCACTGATTTGATTAGGCGGGTTGGGCGGGTGCGGCTTACTCCACGTCAGCTAGCGCAAATACCTGACCATCTACTAGCAGCCGGGTAATTCCTTTTGCCTGCAAGTAGGGGCTAGTTCGCGTGATTAAGCTACCGTCGGGCACCTTAATTACTCTCTGCTTATTGCGTGAAAAGCGCCTGGCCACCCGGTGGTTATCGAATACGGGCAGCGTCTTCGACTTTTCTTCGGAGGAGGGCACCTGGCCCAAATCGGCAAACTCGGAGAGCGGACGAGTAATCAGCTCTGAGCGCATGTCTACGACTAGGTAGCACGGCTTGGGCAGCACGGCCAATCCCAACGGCATAATCTCCATCGCGTTTTGCGCCTGGAGCTTGGGCTTAGGCATATCTACCTCGCCCTCATCCTCATCATCGTCCTCGTCGTCTAAGTCATCATCGTCGCCAAAGTCGTCGCCTAGGGTTTCATCTAAGCCATCCAAATCGTCATCATCGTCGTCTTCGTCGTCCTCGTCTTCCACTTCAGCGCTAACTAGTTTGGGTGCGGCTGGCCTTGTCTGCCTATCCTGGCTAACTTTTTTGGGGGTTTCTTCAGACGTCTCTTCAGTTGTTTCTTCAGGTGCCTCTTCAGGTATCTCTTTGCTATCGGTTAGCAGCGGTAGCTGTTCGTCGTCGTCCGGCTTAGGCTGGCTGCGACGTCGGCGGCGAGTCCCTTTTGCGGCTGGGGCTTCTAAGGCTGGCTCGGGGGATGCCAATTTGAGCTTAGGCGGCTTGACAGCGGTGTCGGCTTCTTCTATCTCGTTGGCGGGCGGGTTCACGAGCCGGTCGGTATCGTCACCGGCTTCCGGTTCGGCTTTGAGCGCACTTTTTTTGTTGGGCTGCACCTTCGCAGCTTTGGTAGTGTCTGAGGTCTTTTTCTCAGATGCCTTTTTCTCAGGTGCCTTTTGCTCAGGTTCTTTTTTGCTCAGGTTCTTTTTTGGCAGGTTCTTTTTTGGCAGGTTCTTTTTTAGCAACTTTGGCTTTCGCTGCTGGCGCTGCTTTGTCGGAGCTGGCCATGCGCTTTTGCGAAATCAGCTCGCGGTATTCCTCTGGCGGAATCGTACTCTTTAAAACGCGGCTCACGGTGCTATTGCTGACGCCAAACTGCTCGGCCAGCGTCGTGGTCGTTTGGCCCGGCTGCTTGTACAGGTCGATGAGTTCGCTTTTATCCGAGTCAGATAGTTTTCGCGGAGCCATGCTGCCGATGTCCTTCACAATTGCCTTCCCAGTATGGCAGCTTTTCCCACTCCTTTGGAAAGGCTTTAGCCTGGCAATCTGTCAGTGACCTGCTAGGGGTTGAGATGCGATCGCCCGACTCGAACAGCTCAGCCTTTAATCTGCATTTTAAGACAGCCAAAGATTGCCTAGTAAGGAGAGTTTTAGCCAAGCTAAGAATAGGGCTTTGTCGTTGTTGGAGAGCGCGTCTAGAGAGGCGATCGCTGGCCCAGTAAACCTGCTGCGTCCAAAGAACTTACAGCCCAAGCGATGCATCTGTAGCAAAAGGCTGCTGAGGTCGTCTTCTTCCCAACGGGGTAACGCGCTCGATCCGTTCTCCATCTGGCTAAGGTTTAGCTGCAGCAGTGCGTCTAGTCCGCCTGCCGTCTGCACGGGGTAAGCTGCGTTTGTCTGTAGCCCCATCATCAAACTTTGGGCCTGCCGGCTACCCAGCTTTTGCGCTTGATGATGTAAAGACTGAACCAGGACAACGCAGGCTCTGACGTAGGCTTCTGGCGCGGTAGGCGCTAGCAACCCCTGGTCGATGCGAACCTGGCTCCATACGCTGTAGCGAAAGGTCTCTTCTAATAAGACACAAACTTTGCTCTGATTGTCGGTAAGCTGGCGCCACTTGGCGTGCGCCTCCTCCTCCTGCTCTATCCCAAAAACACTGACTAGCCGAAAGTTTTTATTGGCGTAGCACAGTACGGGCACCCGCTTAGCGCTTTTAGGGTGCTGAACACTAATTATTTCAACGTCCTCGGACGACAGCAAAACCATGGGATTTGTGACCGTATCGGTTGAATTAGCGTACCCAAAAAGCGCGATTCGCCCAAGGTGATATCAGACATCTTTGATGCATCCTTTATCGCAATGAGGTATATTCGCTATGCAGGTTAAGCGCATTGCGCCAATACCCCCTTTTGGATCCTTAGCTCAGTTGGATAGAGCAATCGCCTTCTAAGCGATCGGTCACTGGTTCGAATCCAGTAGGATCCGTTGATGAAAAACATGCGCGGTATCTCGCTTTGCAAATTACTCGGCGCAATGTTGGCCTAACCGTAGACGATAGCCTGATGCGTCTGTACGTGGCTGCCCCTGAGCCGCCCGGTTTGTATCCTGGCGTTCTGTTCTATTCAGATATTTACCAGCTAGGTGGCCCTATTACTCGTTTGGCCGATCGGCTAGCAGGCTATGGCTACGTGGTGGCCGCGCCGGAGATCTTTCATCGGTTAGAGCCAATCGGAGCGGTGATTGAGCCAGATGATTTGGGGCGGTTGCGGGGTAATGACGATGCGGCTAGAAGTGCGATCGCTCATTACGATGCAGATGCTGAAGCGGTATTATCCTGGCTACAGAAAGAAGAAACCGTTGCGCCTGAACAACTCGGAACTTTTGGCTTTTGCATTGGCGGGCATCTAGCCTTTCGAGCCGCGTTTCAAAGCCAGGTGAAAGCAGCGGTTTGTTGCTATCCGACCGGCATTCATAATGGCAAGTTAGGGCAAGGAATTGCCGATACTATCGAGCGAGTTAGTGAGCTAAAGGCCAGCGTGCTGACGGTGTTTGGTACGTTAGATCCGCACGTGCCGCCGGAAGGAAGACAAAAGATTTTGCAGGCGTTAGACGCAGCAAAAGTGTCTCATCAGACTTTGTTGTATGAGGCCAATCATACGTTTATGCGGGACGATGGCTACCGGTACGATCCGGTGGCGACGGATGCGGTTTGGCGCGAAGCGGTGGCTTTTTTAGCAAATCATTTGTCTGCTGCTTGAGGCCGCCGGGCTATTGAGACTGATGTCACACATATAGCAGGTAAGATCTAGTAGCATTAACTAGCATCAACTTTGCTACGTATGTTCGGCTGGCTATAGATAGAACCATTAGTATGCAGGCTTCCAAGAATTTTGCTTTTCTTAAAGCCTATAGTTTGGAGCTAGTCCGACTGGGGACGCTGGCCGAGCATTACTTCGCCAACGATCCGAATACCTGTTTGATTAAGCTGCGGCAGTTTGGCGAGCAATTGGCGCAGTTAGTGGCAGCGAAGGTTGGCCTGTACGAAGACCCAGAGGAAAATCAGTTTGAGCTACTGCAACGGCTGGATCGGCGGGGTGCGATTACGGGGCAGGCGGAGCAGCTATTTCATGAAATCAGAAAGATTGGCAATCGGGCGACACACGGGAGCTACGGAGAACATGGTGCGGCGCTAAGTCATTTGAAATATGCTCGGCTGCTAGGCATTTGGTTTCATCGCTCTTATGGTGGGACGACAAACTTTAAGCCAGGGCCGTTTATTCCGCCGGAAAATCCAGAGCGGGAAACAGAAACTCTTAGGGCTGAGCTGGAGAGGCTGAGGGCTGAGTTTTTACAGCAGCAAGCAAAGCTGACAGAAACACAGTCGCAGGCTGAACAGGCACAGGCACAGGCTGAAGAAGAAACAGAAATTCGACAGCTCGCGGAGGCGTTGTTGCTGGAAACTGAGGCGAAAGTAGAAGAGAGTGTCGTGCGCGAGCAGGCTGCTCGGATGCGGCTAGACGCGCAGTTGGCGAAGATGCAAGTGGAGGCGATGCAGGCACCGGCGCAGGAGATTCAGCAGGCGATCGCGACTGCTCAAGCAGTGGAAAGCGAGCTGGATCTAGATGAGCGAGAAACTCGACGGTTAATCGATGCGCAGCTGCGAGCGGTGGGTTGGGAAGTTGATACGGAGACAATCGCTTACGGCAGAGGGAGTCGCCCACAGAAAGGGAAGAATTTGGCGATCGCAGAATGGCCAACGGCAGATGGGCGGGCGGACTATGTGCTGTTTGTGGGGCTGTGTGCGATCGCAACCATAGAAGCCAAGCGTAGAAGAAAAGACGTTTCGGGCGCGATTGACCAAGCGAAGCGCTACAGCCGGGGCTACAAGATCAGAGGTGACGAAACGCTACCGGATGGCCCCTGGGGTGAGTACAAGATTCCGTTTGTATTTGCGACGAATGGGCGAGCGTTTTTGGCACAGCTAGAAACAAAGAGTGGCATTTGGTTTTGCGATGTGCGTAAACCCAAAAATCTGCGGCGGGCGCTGCGCAGCTGGTACAGTCCGGCGGGCCTAGTTGATACGCTAGCCCAAGATGTGGATAAGGCAGATGCGCAGCTAGCCCAAGAGCCGTTTAACTATGGCCTTGACCTGCGAGACTATCAGATTAAGGCGATCTTGGCGGCTGAGGGTGCGATCGCTCAAGGGCAGCGCAACCTGCTGTTAGCAATGGCGACTGGCACGGGCAAGACAAAGACCTGTATCGCGCTGGTGTACCGACTGCTAAAGACCAAGCGATTTCGGCGAGTTTTGTTTTTGGTAGATCGTACGGCTTTGGGTGAGCAGGCAGCCAATGCCTTTAAAGATACGCGGATGGAGAGCCTGCAAACGTTTGCCGATATCTTTGAGATCAAGGATTTAGAAGATGCGGACACTGAGCGCGAGACTAAGGTGCATATTGCAACGGTGCAGAGCTTTGTAAAGCGGCTGCTGTATCCCAGCGAGCCAGTAGGTAGTGAAACGAGCAACGCACTGAGCGCAGATCAATACGACTGCATTGTGGTGGATGAGTGTCACCGGGGCTATCTATTAGACCGAGAGCTAAGCGATACGGAGCTGAGCTTTCGAGACTTTGGTGACTATGTTTCTAAATATCGGGCGGTGCTGGAGTACTTTGATGCGGTGAAAATTGGGCTGACAGCGACGCCTGCGCTACACACGGCAGAGATTTTTGGGACGCCTGTGTTTAGCTACAGCTATCGAGAAGCGGTGATTGATGGCTACTTGATCGATCATGAGCCGCCGATTCGTCCGGTGACGGCGCTGGCAGAAGATGGCATGACCTGGCACGTTGGTGAGGATGTTGAATATTTTGATCCGAAGACGGGGCAGCTCAATTTGGCCCAGGCACCGGATGAAATAAAGGTAGACGTAGCGCAGTTTAACCGAAAGGTGATTACGCCTGAGTTTAACCGGGTGGTGTGCGACTTTTTGGCCGAGCAGATCGATCCAGAAATGGGCAAGACGCTGATTTTTTGCGTCAATAACGATCATGCAGACCTGGTGACGAATCTGCTAAAAGACTCTATGCAAAAGCGCTACGGCAGCATTAATGACGACGATGTGAAAAAAATTACGGGTGCGTCAGATCAGCCAATGCAGCTCATTCGCCGGTATAAAAATGAGGCCAGCCCAAAGATTGCGGTAACGGTAGACCTGATGACAACAGGCATTGATGTGCCAGAGATTTGCAACCTGGTGTTTTTGCGGCGGGTGAAGTCGCGGATTTTGTACGAGCAGATGTTGGGCCGGGCGACACGGCTATGCGACGAGATCGACAAAACATTTTTTAGAGTGTTTGACCCGGTGGGGCTGTACCAAGCTATTTCAGAATTTTCGACGATGAAGCCAGTGGTGGTGAATCCGAAAATCTCTTTTGCGCAGCTTGTAGATGAGCTGACGGCAGTGAGTGAGCCAAGTGCGGCAGGTGAAATTTTGGATCAGCTGGTGGCTAAGCTACAGCGGAAGAAGCGGCACCTCAGCGAAGCGCAGACGGAAGGCATTGAGAGACTTGCGGGAATGCCAGTAAATGAGGTTGCCGACTATCTAAAGCAGTGCGAGGCGCTGGCGGCGGCGAGCTGGTTTAAGCAGCGGCAGCAGATTGCGAAGCTGTTGGATAGGCGAGACGGCGGCAGCAATCCTATGCTGGTGTCTTACCATGCGGATGAGCTGCGCCGGGTGGAGCAAGGCTTTGGTGTAGCGGAAGATGGCACCGAATACGGCAAGCCAGAAGATTATTTGGAGAGTTTTACCGCCTTTATTGAGAACAACAAGAACATCATGCCGGCGCTGATAGTGGTGACGCAGCGGCCTCGTGATTTGACCCGGCAGCAGCTAAAGGCATTGCAGCTAGCGCTGGCGGATGCGGGGTATTCGAAGACGCAGCTGAAGGCGGCCTGGCGTGAGAAAACGAATGAGGATATTGCAGCTTCGATTATTGGCTATGTGCGGCAGGCGGCATTAGGCGATGCGCTGGTGCCCTATGAGGAGCGGGTGCGGCGAGCAATGAAGAAGATTTTGGCGAGTCAGAAGTGGAGTGCGCCGCAGCGTAAGTGGCTAGAGCGAATTGGGAAGCAGTTGGAGAAGGAATATGTGGTGGATCGGGAGGCGTTTGATCGGGGGGCATTTAAACGAGAGGGAGGATTTCAGAGGCTAAATAAGGTGTTTGAGGGAAGATTAGAGCAGGTGTTGAGTGAGATTAATCAGTCGCTGTGGGAGAAGAGTAGGAGTATAAAACTATTGCTCAGTGTCATCGGTGCCGCTCGAGCATTTTCTTCGTCTGACGTAGCGAACAACTTCATTTAGCCAAAGCACACCTAGCTCCCAGTCCTCGATCATTGCGTTGTGGGGTTTATGGCTGTCTTCACACTCAAACACGTAGCTGAACTTGTATGGAATCTTACGCAATGGTTTCTGTACTGGGCCGAACAGCTTTAACTGATTGAACAAGCTGTTCCATTCTGGCTTCCACAGGTGTTTGAGGGGAGACTAGAGCAGGTGTTGAGTGAGATTAATCAGTCGCTGTGGGAGAAGAGTAGTTGAGTATGGTCTATCGCATATTGCATTGCGGAAAATTGCTGAGGAATTATAACCTTTGCATGGAGTACTCAGTAGCTGGCTTTAGCACACGAGGCCCGAGCGAAGGAGATAATCTGTTTCTTGTGGTGAAGTCTGGCAGACAGACTATCTGTGGGCTGCGCGCTCGACTAGGAGAGCAGACTGATCAGCGGCCTTGGCCCAATTCAGACCGTTATGTATCGGCATACAGACTAGTTGATGTTGAATACGCTGAGCCTTTTGACATTCGGTTTCTTGCGGATCATGGTGGAAAGTACTGGCCGCTTAAGTTTCTTCAAGGTGCCAAGCCTATCAAGGTAGAAACTGCTGTGCAAGCTCTGAACATGGCCTTTGACGAGCATCGTACTGAAGATTTTGTGCGGAAGGTGGAGGAAAATCCATCAGATATAGATGAAGAACTAGAAGAAGACCCTCAGTTAGAGATCGATCCTACAGAACTTCCAGATGTTGTATCAGAAGTTCCGGAAGCTAAAATTAATGTAATGGGAACTTTTCAGACAATTTCATTCAAAAATGAAACAGATCCGCTTCGCGGTTTGGAAGCGCTTGTAAATGAAAATTTCTATGATCTCTTTCCTCGATATTCTCCTGAGCGATCGCTGTTAATTTCAGAGAACCGGTTATTTCTATCTTCTGGTGTCGAGGCGCGTGGCGAGCAGTCTATTAAAGGAATCCGCTCTATTCCTGATGCACTTTTGATTGTCTTTAGTGAGGATGCGGAAAGACCCTTTAAGATTGCGCTCATTGAGTACGAGTGTTTCGGTGAGAGCAAAGCAAGTTCGCAGAAAAAATCAAACTACCTAAATGGGCATATCATCCCTCAGCTCATGCGCTTTGCTTCGGCATTTAGCATTGTGACTGATAAGCAAATACGCGAACAGACAATCAAGTCCTGGGTTGATAAAGTCATACGTCATATATTCTCAGAGCCTGAATATACTGACAAGATCTCTGATTGGATGAAGCATATCCAGCCTGACTTATCCGATCAACTAATCGGTCGCGAGATTGATAGAACTCTCACAGAAGCTTTTCAAACAGCACTACAAATTCTCTTGATTATTGATGAGCTTAGTGATGAACAGGAAGATACGATTAACAGCGTTATTCGAGCCTTCAAGCTGGAGAACGGTGAGAGCATAGAGTTTATTTCTTACATCGTAAGGCTTGAGCAACGCATCCGTATCTTAGAGATTGATGCAGAGGTTGACGCAGAGTATGCGTTATCAGTGCAGTGAGTAGTCGTTTGTGCCACAGCACTCAGTTGATCGATAGCTGCATATCGCCCTACAGCTGAATGAGGTCTTGTGACAGGTTTGCCAGGGACAGCAAGCATATGCGCTACTATTCTGGAAAGTCTATTAACAGCCGCTTATGACTCAGTACCCTATTGACCAAGTACCTGACGATCGCTTCACCCAACTCGTGCATCAGGTCGAAGAAGGTACTACCGTTGAAGTGACACGGCACGGTCAGCGGGTTGCTGTGATTTTGTCTGCTGAAGAATATGATCGCTTAGCTAATTCAAAGCAGGGATTTGGCGAGGCCGTCTTGGCATGGAGGAAGAGATACGACGTAGATAACTGGGGCGACGATGTTGATATTGACGAAATTTTTAACGTACGTGATAAGTCTCCAGGTCGTGAGGTTGAGCTGTGATATTCGCACAGTTTTTGTTAGATACAAATGTGCTTTCTGAACCGCTCAAGCCCAAGCCCAACCAAAAAGTTTTAGAGCTTTTAGCTGCTAATAGCAATGCTATGGCAGTCTCGGCTACTTCCTATCATGAGATCGTTTTTGGGTATGCGAAGCTGATCGACTCTAGGCGAAAGCTCGGAATTGAAGCGTATGTTTATCAGGAAATTGAAGAGAAGCTACTGATACTACCTTACGACCAGCTAGCAGCAAAATGGCACGCCATGGAGCAGGCTAGGCTGAGACGTATAGGCAAAATTCCGCCTTCTCTTGATGGACAGATTGCAGCCGTTGCAGCTACTAACAATCTTACTTTGGTCACTAGAAACGTCAAAGACTTTCAGAATTTTCAGGGCATAAAAATTGAAAACTGGTTTGAGTAATTCTCTCTTCTTCTACATATATTTCTATGAATGTAACGTCTGATATTGTCCAAAAGCTGTGGAACCTGTGCAATGTGCTGCGGGACGATGGCATTACCTATTTGCAGTATGTGACCGAGCTGACTTATCTGCTGTTTTTGAAGATGATGCAGGAGACGGAACAGGAGTCGCAGCTTCCTGAAGGCAAACGATGGAGCGATTTGCTGGCGGTTGATGGGATTGAACAGCTTGAGTTTTATCGAGATTTGCTGCGCGATCTGGGAAAGAGTGAGAATAAGCGAGTGCAGGCGATTTTTGCGAATGCGCAGACGAATCTGAAGCAGCCGCGCATTATTAAAAAGCTGGTGACTAGCATTGATGAGCTGGACTGGTATTCGGCAAAGGAGGAGGGGCTAGGTGATCTGTATGAGGGACTGCTAGAGAAGAATGCGGGTGAGAAGAAGTCGGGGGCGGGGCAGTACTTTACGCCGAGGCCGTTGATTGATTGCATGGTGATGCTGATGCAGCCGCAGGCGGGCGATCGCATCCAAGACCCAGCAGCAGGAACAGGCGGATTTTTGATTGCGGCGGATCGCTATATTAAGGCGCAGACTGACGATTTGTTTGAGCTGAATGAGTCGGTGCAGGTATTTCAGCGGCAGCAGGCGTTTTATGGCATGGAGCTGGTGCAGGATGCGCACCGCCTGCTGTTGATGAATATGATGCTGCACGGCATAGAAAGCACGGTTGAGCTGGGTGATACGCTCTCGCCGAGTGGGACTCAGCTAGCGAAGGCGAATTTGATTTTGACCAATCCGCCGTTTGGGACGAAAAAGGGCGGCGGCAGCCCAACGCGGGATGATTTTACCTATCCGACCTCGAATAAACAGCTAGCGTTTTTGCAGCATATCTATCGGAGTTTGGTGCCGGGGGACGGGCGGCGGTGGTGCTGCCAGACAACGTGCTGTTTGAGTCGGGACAGGGGCAGAACATTCGAGCGGATTTGATGGACAAGTGCAATTTGCATACGATTTTGCGGCTGCCGACGGGGATATTTTATTCGCCGGGGGTGAAGACGAATGTGTTGTTCTTTCGGCGGGGGAAGTCGGAGAAGGGGAATACCCAGAATGTGTGGGTGTATGACCTGCGCACGAATATGCCGAAGTTTGGCAAGCGGACGCCGCTGACGAGGGCACACTTCAAACCTTTTGAGGCTTGCTATGGAGAGGATGCGAATGGGGAGAGCGATCGCACTGACCAGGGCGAGAAAGGACGGTTTCGCTGCTTTGATCGGGCGTTTATTGCCCAGCGGGGTGAGAACTTAGATATTTCTTGGCTGCGGGATGAGAGCCTGCAGTCGGTGGAGGATTTGCCCGAGCCAGATGAGATTGCATCGGCGATAATGGAGAAGCTACAGGTGGCGATGACTGAGATGCAGGTGTTGAGTGCGCTTTTGGAGGAGTAAGTAGTGAGTGGTGAAAGGACTAAACTGAAGCAGTCGGTAGAAGAACTGGTGCAAACGCGCTTACAGATTGACCGGACGCAAATTGTGGCGCTCTGTGAGCAATTTGACATTATTGAGCTAGGGATATTTGGCTCGGTGTTACGAGAGGATTTTCGGGCAGACGGAGACAATCCGAGCGATGTGGATGTTTTAGTGGAGTTTGATGATAAGAAGCGTTTGTCTTGGCAGGCATGGTTGGATTTGCAGGCAGCCTTAGAAGCCCTGTTGCAGCGACGAGTTGATGTGGTTCGTAAGCACCTGCTGAAAAATCCTTATCGTCGAGCAGAAATTTTGAAGACGAATTGCATTATGTATGAGCAATCTTAATCGAGACCCGGCTGCTATTTGGGATATGGTTCAAGCGATTCAAGAGATCCAACAGTTTACGGCTGAATTCTCTGAAGATAGCTTTTTAGAAACGCTTTGGGTACAGCGAGTAGTCGAGCGGGATTTTGAGATTTTAGGAGAAGCGGCTCGGCGTGTGTCAATGGATTTTCAGCGAGAACATGCGGATGTGGATTGGCGCAATACTATCGCACTTAGAAATGTGATTGCTCACCGATACGAACAGGTAGATTATGAGATCCTCTGGGATATTATTCAGACGGTTTTACCCAATCTCTTAGAGGCGTTAAAGACCCTTCTAGCTGATCTGCCTGAGCCGAATTAGAGGTGCGGCCTATTCACGCCGACGACGCGCGCTACTCACCCCATGAAGCACGACGATCGCCCACAATTAAATTACTCACAGCCAGAGATCTCTTGTTCGGGGGGTCTGGGGGAGGCTCTGCCCCCAGGCAGCACTTAAGCCACCCAGCAAAGGAGGGGCGTGGGGAGGAAATCCCCAAATCTTGATGCCTTGCGTTTTGCTTCTTTCCATTAGCTCTAGACGGCTCTTTTGATGGAAGGTAGCTCATATTTTACCTGCTGAATACCGTAGAATTCTTGAGTCTTTGACGTTTGTCATTCCGACAGACCGAACGTTTGTATAAAGCCGCAACCAAGTACAATGTTGACCTGAATTCACTTCCTTTTAGTTTTAGTTAGTTGAGCATGGAAAATTCCACTGAATCGACACGTACCTTGCCAGAGGGCTGGTGTTTGGGACGCTTAGAAGAGATTTGTTATAAGGTACAAAGTGGTTCGACTCCGAAAGGAAAACCATTTACTGACAAGGGTGATGTTCCTTTCCTAAAAGTGTATAACATCGTGAAGCAGGAAATAGCTTTCGATTACAGGCCTCAATTTATCCCCAGGGAAGTTCAAGAATCTCAGTTAAGTCGTTCAATCGTGTTGCCTGATGATATTTTGATGAACATTGTTGGCCCTCCTTTAGGAAAGGTTGCTGTCGTAACCAATCAATTTCCAGAATGGAACCTTAATCAAGCGTTGGTTCTGCTTCGACCAAGAACAATCCTAGAAAACCAATATCTCTATTATTTTCTATTAGGGGGCGATTTTGTTCGGGATATCATGAGTGAGACAAAAGGATCTGTTGGGCAAGTGAATATATCTTTAACCCAATGTAGAAATTGTGAAATCCCTCTCCCTCCCCTCAACGAGCAACACGCATCGTCAACAAAATCGAAGCCCTAACCGCCCGCAGCCGCAAAGCCCGCGAAGCCCTAGACGCCATCCCCGCCCTACTCGACCAGTTTCGGCAGTCCGTCCTCGCCGCCGCCTTCCGGGGCGACCTCACCGCCGATTGGCGCGAGCAGAACCCTAATGTAGAGCCTGCGGAAAAGTTGTTGGAGCGGATCACATTGTCGCTCCAATGCAGTCAAAAAGAAATCTCCTGTGAGATATCAAGACGTAATTCAGAAATCCCTGAAAAATGGGTACAGACAAAGTTGAAAGCTGTTGTGAATAAGATTGAGGCTGGTAAAAACTTCAAATGTCCAGAAATCTCCGTCACTAGAGATACTGTAGGACTTGTAAAAATCAGTGCGGTGACTTGGGGTGATTTTGATCCTTCTGAAACAAAGACAGTTCAAGATCCTAAAAAGATAAACAAAGACCTTTTCATAAAGAAAGGAGATTTTCTAGTTACAAGGGCTAATACTTTAGAGCTAGTCGGAGCTTCAGTCGTCGTTGATGAAATTGATTATAAAATAATGCTCAGCGATAAGGTTTGGCGAGTCCATACGACAGAAATAAATAAGGACTACCTAAATTTTTACTTGCGTTCAAAAGCAGGAAGAAAAGAAATCGAGTCAAGAGCCTCTGGAAATCAACAATCGATGAGAAATATATCTCAGAAAGCGTTCTTGGAAATCGTGATAGCTTTTCCACCACCGGAAGAGCAGGTAGAGATAGTTCGGCGAATAAAAGAAATGTACTCCGTTATCGACGGTATTCAGCTTACGCACAAAGGCTCTATACCAGATCTAGACAGCCTGAATCAATCCATCCTCGCCAAAGCCTTTCGAGGCGAACTCGTCCCCCAAGACCCCACCGACGAACCCGCCACCCTCCTCCTCCAGCGCATCCAAGCCGAACGCGAAAAGCTAAATGCAAAATCCAAGAGCAAAGCCAAAGCTGGAACCAAGCGAAAAAAACAAAAGCCCTAAGCAATTCGCCAAAGAGGAAGCTTCACCAACGCGCTCCAACACAGGCTCATTCATCCTGCCACCGACCTAACAGCACTTGACTACCGCCAAAAATCAGCTTATCTTCAGTTTTAAGCTGTGATGCCTATCACGGTTCTACTATCAGAACTCAATTTCACTTAGCGCCATCGGCAGGTGTACCACCACCCACCGACGGCTAACCCCCTGGATTAACAGACAATCCTGGCGGCTTAGGGACAACTTTACCTTAGCCACCTCGACGAGCACCGCCGCCACCGCCTTACCCGATGCGCCGCCGCCCCCCACCGACGAGCAAGCCCCCGTTCGCCATTTGCTATTCGGCAACCTGCGCGCCGTGCAAACCACCATCCGGATTTTGTACAAGCAGGGCTACGCCGAACCGAACGACTGGAGCGAGCCGATTCCTACCGGTAGAGCGAATGAGGGGGTGGCGATTTTGACTAAACGCGTCAAGCTGTAGCGCGATCGCTATTTCAACAGTTCGCGCATGGCTATCCAGTCTTTTGTGCTAGCTAATAAAGGAATTACAGACACCTTTTTGGTGATGCCGTCGTTGTCGATATATATACGGCGGCTGTCTGCTTTAACCACTTCCCAAGAGTCGAACGTGTAGCGCTTGGAGACGATGCCCAGCAGGTTATAGACCGTGAGCTGGCGAGGCTCTAGTAGAAAATAGGGGCGGTTGAGACAGTATAGGCCAAAGCAAAACAGCAGTACACCGGCCACGATTAGCGGTGAAAATTGACTGGTTTGAGAAGCGTTCCACAGGCTTAGGGCAAATCCGACTGCGCCGCCCACGGCTAAGAGCGCCCCTAATGTCGTCTTGTAGTGGGCCGTTAGGCGCTGCTGTGAGCTGATAGATTGCATGGAGGAGATCGCGGCGATGCTTCAGGAACTAGCTTTAGAGATAGACTGCTTTAGAAATAAGTCTCAAAGACCAGCGCTCAGAGATTCCTACAGACCCAAAAGTTATTTAGCTACGGCTATAGCTTTTTACCCCGTACGCTTACCCTTGTTAGGACGGTTGGTCGGTAGTTGCAGATGCCTATGCGCAAGGTGAGCGCAAGGTGACCACCTAGATAAAGTAGCGGCCGTGGCTATAGCTATACACCAATGCACCTAGTCTATGAATGGACAATATCACTGAAATATAGGTTTGTGTGGCTAATTGTAGAGATATCTTTATGAAGCGCAGCGGTTAGCGGCTGCCGGACGAAAAAATTTCCTGGCTAGCTTCATCGCCTACGTAGCGCCAGTGCCACGGCTGATCGGAGGCTACGCCGAGGAGTCCTCGCTTGAGTGGGGAGGGGGTAGAAGACAGCTTGAATCCGTAGGTTTCAGCATTGTCGGCCAGCCATTTGTAGGCGTCTGTTTTAGCGAATGAGGGCTGGCGGTCGGTGCTCTCGGACGCGCCGCCAATGTCTAGCGCGTAGCCGGTATGGTAGTCTGCGGCGTGGCGGGCGCTTTTTTGGGCCTCGTTTTGAGCATCTTCTAGGGCCTGCGCTTCGGCCTGGTTTTGAGCATCTTGGGTGTCTATAGGGGTAGGAGGGGGCATGGCTTCGGGTTCGCTGCGGTAGCCAGAGAGCGGATACAGCTTGATGCCATCGGCTTCGGCGGCGGCGGACATTTGCCAGTAAGCCATGACTGCGGCGGGCTGTAGCAAGAGGCTACTGTCTCCAGAAAACAGCGGCACGAGCTGCTCTGCGTCGGCGACTGGATAGGCCGATTCGGCTGAGTTGATGGCCCAGTCGCTCCAGCTTTGGGGCAGGCGGCTGATGCGGTATTCTCCCCATCGATAGGTTTTAAAGCCGATGCCAAGCGCTAGCAAAATAGCAATGCTACCAACGGCCCATTTAAACAGGTATGGATTGGTTTGTGGGCTGCGGGCGGTGTAAGTGCCGTAGGGAGAGTGCGAGAGGTTGCCAGCGGTTCCTCTAGTCGGTTTGGGGCCGCCCACGGCTAGATTGAGCGGGTAGGGAAGATTATTTCGCAGCTTGTTTTTGGCTGGGCCGGGCTGGGTGCCGATGGCAGTAGCCTCGGGGCCAGCGGTTTTGCCGAAGGCGGTGGCCTGCTTACCGGGCGCGGCGATGATGGTGGGGTAGCGGCTGTCTTGGGCGATTTGATTGCGGTTTTGGACGGTTCTAAGCTGCGATAGGGCGACCTGAGCGTTTTCAAAGCGATCGCGCCAATCGTGACGCACCAGCCGGTCGATAAATTCTGCGAGCGATCGCGTCGCCTTGCCATCAGCGCCATCGCCAAGGGTGACGTACTCGCGCCAGAGCAGGCCCCTAGCGGGATCGAAGCTAAGATCTTGGTGGCGGCGACCGGTGAGCGCTTCGATGGCAATGAGGCCGAGCGAGTAAAGATCGCTAGCGGGCTGGGGGTTTTGCTGAAGCAGCTCGGGGGCGCTGTAGGGCTGCGGACTGACGGGAACGCTGGTGGTGAGTGCGCCCGATTCGCTGACGGTACTTCTCGCTAGCTTGGGCAGCGTGCCAAATTCGGTCAGAAAGATTTGGCCATCGGTATTGCGACGGATGAGATGTTGGGGATGCAGGCTTTGATGGACGACGCCCTGTTCGTGAACGCGCACCAGTGGCACTAAAACATCTTTTAGCAGCTTGCTAACGTAGCCTTCGCTGAGCGGACGGTCGGCGGAAATTTCTTGGCTCAGCGGATGCCCGTCAAGCCAGGACTGAACGATGTAAAAGGTTTGCTCGTCGGTATTCCCGGCGGAATCGCGCTTAGACTGGTCTGTCTTAGGCTGGCCCGTTTTAGGACCGGTATGAAAGTAGGCCAGTACGTTAGGAATTTGAGGATGTGCGCCGAGGAGTTCTAGCGTATGCACTTCGCGCTCTATGCGGTGGCGCATGTTGGCCTGGCGGTAGTGAATCGACTTGACGATGCAGTGAGGCCGATGAAGATAGTGGCGATCGCGCGCTAAATATACGGCCATAAAGTCCGTGCGGCTGATCTGTTCTTCAATTTCAAAGCGGTTTTCGAGAATCTGAGGATTCATTGTTCAAAGAGGTGATTTCGAGGTGATTTCAGCTAGCTGCTCAGTCGAAATACTTAGGCCATCGAGATAGCCGCTCGCTTATCCGACTCTACCTACATGACTTCACTGATAGGCCTTCACGATAAATAACCCAATTCCGGCGATTGCTTAACTAGCCCACACAAATCTAGGTCTAACGCACCGTCTTTTTACGCAACCTTCTCAATGGCGGTATTTAAACTATAGGGCGATCGCCGCACAAATACTTATTCGCTCATTCTTTTTTACTGGGGTCTTTTGCGATTACTCAGGCTCCGCCTTTAGCGCTGTCTCCAGTTTTGGGTCTGTCCCCAATTTTGCTTTTGCCTCTAGCGACTCCAATCGGCTTTTCAGCTCTTTGTTTGCCTGTTTAACTTCATCGAGCGCCTGGCGCAGGTCTACAATCGCCTGATCTGACCCTAGCTTTTTCTGCACCTTTTGCGCCGCTTCGTCTGCTCGACGCTTCACGCGACCATCGGGAGAATGCTCGGCTAGCCCCTTTAGAATTTTGACGGCCCCGCGCGCTTCCATTTGGCTAAGCGCACCCACCGTGGCCACCTGCGTGAGGAAAAAGTCTTCTCGAGACAGCGATTCTAAGCGGTCTAGGATTCGGGTAATGGCCTGCTTTTCTTGCCCGGTTGAGATGCTGCCCAGAGCGCGAATTGCCGCTAGCCGCAGGGGCTGTGAGACGCCTGGCTCGGTGTAGGGCAACAGTAAGTCGAGCGCGGCTTCTGAGGTGTCGAACTGGCTAAGGCCGCTAATAGCGCCGCTGCGAACCACCTCGTTCCAACCGGCGCGCTCTTGCAAAACCGTATCGAGAATCTTCAGGGTTTTCTTTTCCCGGTCTTTGCCGTCGATGGTGGCTGTGCCAATTTTACCGAGCGATCGCACCGCAGACGCCTCTACGTAATAGCTCTCGTCGCCTTTTTCAGCCACGGCTTTTAACGCCTTGTAGCTCTTTGCCGACTTAACGCTGCCGAGCGCAGTCACCACGGCCCGGCGCACTTTGGCATGGTCATCTTCTAATCCTTCAATCAGGGCGGCTTCTGCCTGTACGAGCTGCACAGAACCTAGCTGCTCGGCTACCTCAGCGCGTACGGCCCAGAACGAATCGCTCTTTAAAGACTCTTTGAGACTTTCGACTGCCTCTAGACTGCCTTTTTTCGCCAGGGCCTCTGCCGCAAACAGCCGCGAAATCGCATCGGGATCGTACTTGAGCTGTGCTTTGAGTTCGGCAATCGGATAGTCTAGCTCGACGGTCTTTAGCAGGTGATTATCTACATCGAAGCTAATAAAGTCGGGCTTTTTCTCTAGAGGAAAGTACAGCGCCTGCTCCCGCTGGTGAATGCGCACCTTAAAAGATTTGACCTCGCCGCTGGTGGCTTGAGTACGATCTCCCACATACCCAAACCCAATCGGCACCTTAAGATCAAACAAACCCTCTTGCACCTGAGATTTGCCATCTTCTACCTGCGTTTGCGTAACGGTAATTTTCGCCAGGTTACTATCACCATCCCAGCTATAGCCCACCTTATAGTCGGGGTGGCCACCTCTATATACATACTGGTCGAATAGGTAGCGCAGGTTGCGGCCTGTAGACTCGTCGATAGCTCGCAGCAGGTCGATAGTCTCGACGGTGCTGTGGGCGTGTTTTTTGAGCAGGGTGGAGAGCGAGCGGGTAAACAGCTCATCGCCTAGCTCCATCCGAATCATGTGATAAACGCAGGATCCTTTCTCGTAGATATGCCGGTCGTATAGCTCAATCGCCTCCCGATAAATGTGCGTTACCAGCGGACGACGATAGCGGCTTTTGTCTTCATCCAAGTAGGCCCGAGCATGGTTGAGGTGATAGTAAAACGCCTCTTCTTTGCCCTTAGTTTCTTCTACCCACAGCACTTCAGAATAGGTGGCGGCGCCCTCTTTCACCCAAGCCTGCGACCAGTGGTTAATCACAATCAAATCGCCAAACCACTGGTGAGCTAGCTCGTGAGCCACCAGCGTTTCAGCCCGCTCATTGTCAATGGCTGCCCGCTTATCGATCATGCAGCGATCGGTGAGCAGCGTGGTGGTGGTATTTTCCATGCCGCCAAAAATGAAGTCGGCCACGCACACCTGATCGTACTTAGAAAAGGCGTATTCGTAGCCGAACCAGCGGCTTAGCGTCTCTAGCATCTGCGGCGTTTTGCCCATCGTCAGCTTGGCCTGCGCCTTGCGCCCTTTTTCAAAGTAGTAGCGAACGGGCTTGCCTTTCCATTCATCTTCGATGACTGCAAACTCACCAATCGCTAGCGTCATCAGGTAGCTAGGATGCACCTTGTCTAGCTTCCAGTGGTAGATTTTGTCTGCGCCATCGGCCTCTGTTTCGATCAGTTCGCCGTTGGAAACCGCGATGTATTCCTTCGGGACGCGCACTCTAATTTCGGATGTTGCAAGCTGGCCAGGATAGTCGAAGCAGGGAAACCAGAAGCGAGAGTCTTCGTCTTCGCCCTGCGTCCAAACCTGCACGGGCTTATCGGGATAGTGCTGGTCTGGGCCGATAAAGTAGATGCCGCGCTGAGGATTTTCGACGGCGTATTCGATCGTGAGGGTAAAAGATTTGCCGAACTTGGCGGGCTGGGCCAGGCGAATCTGTAGCTGCTCGCCGTCGTAGTCAAATTTTTGATCGGTTTTGCCAACTTTGACAGACGCAATCTTTAGGTCAACGGCGTCCATCACGAGCTTGTCGGTGTTGTCTACAACGGGGGCGATGCGAACTTTGCAGGTGCCGCTGTAGCTTTTATGAGGGATGTCGAAGGCCAAATCTAGCGCGATATGCTCTACCTGTCCGGGGCGATCTGGGTTGTAGTGAGGGTAAGCGCCCGGTAGTTCGAAGGGTTTGCGGCCAGCGATATCGAATGCGGAGTTTGGCATAGTAAGCGGCGTTGAAAATGAGTAAGGGCATCCCAGCACCAGGCGTGTTGAACACTGGACAACCCAGATTTAGTTTAACGGGTTGCTGGAAAACTGAACGTTCAAAAAATGCGCAGAATCATTTCATTCTGGCTTTGTTGGGACAGGGTTTGAGATAATGCAAACTGTTCTGGTTTTATACCCTCACGCTGAAGCGCTATGGCTGCGATCTCTTCACAGATATCTTCTCAACTGATCAACGGCTTACTCTCGGTAAAGCCGCTGGCCAAGTTTGCTAAAAATAAGGCCCGTACCATGATGATGGACAGGGCCGAAACGATTGGCGTGTATTGGCGCGACGAGGTAAAGGCGCTAAAGGCAAGAGGAACAGATGCGGAGCTAGATGAGCGCTGGGAACAGGAGTTAAATGCGATCGCTAACCCCAATCTCAAATACCCGCGCTACTACACCACCAGCTTCCACGCTTACGACGAAGGCAACCTGGGCTGGCTCCCGGCTATGGAAGTAGACGTGGCCGCTCGCGCCGTCCATGCTCGCATCTGGCCCGATGGCGACGACCGCGCTGGCATTAACGGCGACGCTAGCCTGCGCAACGCCTATCACGAAATATTGAAAGAGAAGTTAGCTCAGCCGCCCGAACATATTATTGACTTGGGCTGTAGCGCTGGCCGCAGCACCATGACCTTGCAAGACACCTTCCCCAATGCAGAAGCCACGGGCGTAGATCTTTCGCCCTACTTCCTCGCCGTGGCTCAACATGCAGAGCGCACCGAAAACAGAACCGCAGCCCCCATTCAGTGGGTTCACGCCGCCGCCGAAGATACTCAGCTACCGGCCAACACCGCCGACCTAGTTTCCGCTTGCCTCCTGTTCCACGAACTGCCCACCTCTGCCGCGCGTGACGTCATTGCTGAAGCCTATCGCCTCGTTCGCCCCGGCGGCCACTTCGCCATCATGGACATGAACCCCCAAAGCGAAATCTATAGCAAGATGCCGCCCTACATTCTCACGTTGCTTAAAAGCACAGAGCCTTATCTCGATCAGTACTTTGCGCTAGATATAAAGGAGGCTTTCAAGTCTGTTGGTTTTGAGGAGCCAGAGATTGTTGAAAGTACGCCAAGGCATCGGGTGATCGTTGGCAGGAAGAGGGCATAAGTACCCTGTCATCCCACGCAGCCGCGATCGCAGAACAAATTGAAGATTGAAAGTTTATGGAGTTATAGGTCGATAGATTAGTCTCAACTTATGCAACTTATGAAACCGCTCAAGACTGGCTACTTGAGGGTGAGTACGAGCGGGTTAGAGGAAAACTATCAGCCGAAGGAGTAGTCTGAATATCAAGTGTCTACGCTTATAATCGGAAGATATGCTCTAGCACAGTCGTCACAGAATAGGATTTGGGTATGACCTCTCAACTTCAGGAAGTTCTTCATCTAACCAAATCGCTTTCATTGGCAGAACAAATTGAACTGCTGAAGGAGCTATCTACCATCATTCAATCCACTCACAGCATGGCCAAAGCGTCATCATCTCACGAGCAGGACGATCTAGGCTTCTCAGAAGAAAGATTTCGCTCGTCCTGGCAGCAAGCGATGGTAGGAGAGACTTTGCCGCTCTCTCAGCTTTGGGACGACATTGACGATGACTGAACCTCTGCCTTGCGTCCAAATTCAATTTACGCTCGACTTTAGGCGACAGTTGAAGCGTTTATCCAAACGCTATCGCAGTATTAAGGCCGATCTCAATTCAGTCATTGAGCTGCTGAAAGCAAGGGAGTCGGTAGGAGATCAGCTCTCTGGCATTAGCTTTACAGTCATGAAGGTAAGACTCAAAAATAGCGATATTCAAAAAGGAAAGAGTGGTGGGTATCGACTGATATATTGGCAGACATCTGACGATCTTGTTGTTTTGCTGGATATCTACTCGAAATCAGATCGAGCCAACATCGACACTGCTGGGATATATAGAGTCATTCGCCAGTTTGAGGCAGATTAAAATTTTGGGAGGCCAACTGAATAACAAACGTTTACATTGTTAGTTTGAAGAAAATCGACGTATTGACTACTTCAAGCATGTGAAACGTATTCGTTGCAAAATTTCGGGAGCCGAGCAACTAATTATAGAAAGTTCTTTTGACTCATCGTTCTCTTAAGCGACAGCATAGCCACTGAATTGACGCTTGAAGGGAGAGTGAAAGCCGAGAACAATATCAGAAGCAGGAACGCTCTGTTCGACTAAAACTTGTGCGATCGCCATCTCTGTCCCATTGTGCTGAACCCAAATTTTCCCGTCTTTAATATCAAGGTGGAGAATCAGGTTAAAAATATGCTGTTGCTCTTCCCAGCCAATATAAGAAAGCTGATATGGTTGCTCAAGGTCAATATAAGAAAGCTGATAGTGGTCGTGCTCGACATCGCAAATAATTTCAGTGTCCACCTCATCAGAATGGGAATACGGGTGAGCACAATCGGCCAATAGCTCGCGAACTACTTGTCGATAGCGCTGAAGCTTATCCATTGTTCAATCGCCTCTTCAATTGGAACGCTACTCTGTACTCTCAGTGCTACAACTTCCTTACAACCCTACACTTGACTGAAGTTAAAAATCAGCCTATCTTCAGATCTAAGCTGTGATGCTTATCACGGTGTTTTCTCAGAACTCAATTCTACTTAGCGCTATCGGCGAGTGTTTGCACCACCCACCGACAGCTAACCCCCAGGATTCTCAAGCAATCCCGGCGACTAAGGGTTACTTTACCTTAGCCACCTCGACTTGCACCACATCTACTCGGGGCGGCTAGGTCTAGTTGAGTTCTGGTTTCTTAAACTCAAACCTAATTGGAAACCAGATCTCATGTTTATCCCTTCCATCCAGGACGCAGCGGCGTCCACAGATTCACCTGCTAGCTCGCCTACGCCCACTACGTCAACTGCCACTCTGCCACCCGCAGAAGGCTACTATCAAGAATCCGTTCGCCATATGCTATTCGGCCCCCTTCCCGCTGTGCAAGCCACCATTCGCCTATTGCACATACGCGGCTACGCCGAGCCTAACGACTGGAGCGAACCGATACCGACTGGTAGGCCCAATGAAGTAATGGCGATTTTGACCAAGCGAGTAAGGTTAGCGAATTAAGCATGAGGGGCGATCGCGCAGGCATCAACGGCGACGTTAGTTTGCGCGGTACTTACCATCGGGTGTTCCAAATCCAAGCTAGCGCAGCCCCGACTAGTACTTTGCGCTGGATGTAAAAGCGGCTTTTGAATGGGTTGGTTTTGAAGCATCCGAGATTGTTGAAAGTACGCCAAGGCATCGGGCGATAGTTGGAAGAAGGTAGGCGTAATCAGCCAAGCGTTATCCGGACAGGGTTATGGAGCTTTGTAGAGCTTATTTTCGCAGAAGTGCGAGATATGTCTATGACTCTACGTTACAGAAGCGCTGCGTACTTATTGCTGGGGTTACTGTTTAGCGTATTTCTTTCAATCAGCGTCTTTAGCACTACGGCCACCGCAGAAGGGATTGTGCTGCCAGAGGATGCGATGGTGAATGTGACTCGCTCGGTGGCTAGCGGTGGCTGTGGTTTGGTGGGAAATGGCCAGGTTGACAACACGCAGGCGTTAAAAGCCTGTATTAAAAAATACGCCAATTTAGAAACCTGGGAAGACGACAGCATTACTCGCAGCCCGCTATATTTTCCCGATGGCACCTATCTATTTTCAGACAGCGTTTTGTGGCAGGCGTTTCTATTTTTACAAGGGCAGAGTCGCGATCGCACTATCCTAAAACTGGCCAACAACGCTGCCGGGTTCTCCGATAGCGATGCGCCTAAAGTATTCATCGGCCTCGGCGAAAATCAGCAAGACTTCTACGGCGTGGGCTTTAGAAATATCATGCGAAACTTTACCCTGGATGTGGGCGCGGGCAACCCTGGCGCGATTGGCCTGTCGTACTACGGCAGCAACCAGAGCAACGCCGAAAATATCTTAGTCAAAACGTCCGATGCTCAACAGGCGGGCTGGGCAGGCGTTGCCGAACGCGGTGGGGCGTGCCCCGGGCTATTAAAAAACATCTCGATAGAAGGGTTTGACTATGGCCTAGTGCCTGCTAGCGGCTGCACCCACGAAAATATCACGCTGACAAAGCAAAACGCTGCTGGCATTTATTGCACTGAGAAGCACTACACCGGTTACAGCCCTGAGCACAAGTATTCTTGGGGCGGTGGCGTTGGGGTTGGCGGAAGAGCGATCGCCCTCATGAACCTAGTCAGCAACAACAGCGTCCCCGTCTTCAGCTTCAACTCAGATGACGCGGCAACGCCCTCTTCGTGCGGCATTACTCTAACAAATGCTCAGCTCAAAGGCGGCCAGTCTGGCACAGCGGCTATCAATACCGTTGCTCCTATCTATGCTCGCAACATCACTACTCAAGGCTATCAAGTTGCCATTTGCGATCGGTTCAATCAGCGCAAAACAGGAACAAATGTCAAAGAATATGCCAGCGAGACCTACAGAGCGCTACCTAATGGAGATCTATCGTTTAATCAACCGTTTAAGACTACGCCCGACACAACTTATCCAAACATAAACCAGGCAAAGTGGGCTAGCGTAATAGACTTTGGCGCTAACCCAGACGATTTCGATTCTGATACTCGCGCGATTCAATCAGCCATTGATAGCGGCGCAGAAGTCATCTATTTCTCCTCACCTAAAGACACCAATAATCAGACCGATTATTTGACCGACGACACCATTGTGATTCGCAAAAACGTGAGATTTGTTCTAGGACTGAACAACAGCATGAAGTCTTACAATGGCATGGCGGGTAAATCAATCTTCCGCATTGAGGAGACGACTGGAAATGCGGTTGTTTTTGACGCGCTAGAGTTCGTAAGCTTCGACAATGCTATAGATCACAATATCTTCGAGCATAACTCTAGCAAAAACCTAGTGCTAAAAAGCCTGCTATTCAACAGCACAACGAACACCAGTCGCATTCAAAATGCCTACTTCAGCAAAATAGATCAGCCTGGAATTTTGTTTGTTGAAGATGTTGTCGGTAGCGGCCACGTTGAGATTAAAGAAAACGGAGAGATGTATGCAAAGCAGTTTAACTTCAACGTTGGCAAAACCCTGGACAAGCCGCTGGTGAGCAATCAGGGCGGGCTAGTTTCTATTATGCAGTGGCGTCCAGAAAACTCTGGCCCCGCCGATACCGAAGAACCCTTGATGCGAACAACCAACGGAGGCTCTACCGAAATTTTGAGCACCTGGATTGACAATCAGCAAGCTACCTCTCCCGAGCGGCCAGCCTTTGAAGTCGTAAACGCTAATTTATTTATCAATGCTCGCTTTCCCGGCTGGGGACATGCGTACAAAAGAGACCCCAATAATCCCTTCTTTAGCTACGTCAACTATCACATCGCCGTTAGAGAAACGCAGAAAGGCAACCGTCAAGACCTAATGCTATACAACACGCGCCAGCTACCAAACGGAACTGACTATAGCGTCACGGCCTATGCGACTCGTTCAGATTCACCATGACAGACGTTATACAGATCTAGAAAAACAGATAGAACAACACATTGGCTTACCTACTTAATTACGCTGATCTACTGACCTTATAGAATTCAGATGAGTATTTTTGAGTGCTTTTAACCCTTCTGCTTTTTATAACGCTCTTTGAAATCAGCCTGCTGCTCCTTATGCTCAACAATTCGCTTAGGGTAATCTGTTCCTTCTAGCTCCTCTTCTGGAATCTCTCCCGAAATCAACAAACTAGTATCCAAATGCCGAATTTCTGGCACCCACTCGCGAATGTATTCTGCATCTGGATCGTACTTTTTTGCCTGACTCGCCGGGTTGAAGATTCTTAAGGGCTTTGGATCCATGCCGCTAGAGGCGCTCCACTGCCAGCCGCCGTTGTTAGAAGAGAGATCGCCATCGTACAGCTTTTGCAGAAAGTACTTCTCTCCCCAGCGCCAGTCGATAATCAAATCCTTGGTGAGAAAGCTTGCCACAATCATCCGGCAGCGGTTGTGCATCCAGCCGGTTGTGTTGAGCTGTCGCATTGCTGCATCCACAATTGGGTAGCCCGTTCTGCCTTCGCACCAGGCTTCGAATAGAGTCTCGTTGTTGTCCCAGGGGAAGTCTTTTAGCGGGTCGCGGTAAGGGCCTTCGGCTAGCTCTGGAAAAAAGTACATGACGCTTTGATAGAACTCTCGCCAGCAAAGTTCTTGCTGCCAGGTGCGAATGTTCTCTCTGGTTTCGTCGCTGCGAGCGCGGCTGTGGGCATCGGCGGCGGCTTCCCATACGGTGCGAATACCAATGGTGCCGAACTTGAGCGCGGCGCTAAGCGTTGAGGTGCCTGGAATTGCCGGAAAGTCTCTCTTTTCGTCGTATTCTGCAACGGCGCGTTCGTCATCGCAAAAGGTTTCTAGCTGCGCTAGGGCTGCTTTCTCTCCTGGGGCAAGCAGCAGCTCGTTTTCCCATTCGTATCCTAGGTCTTTCGCCGTTGGCAATTCGATATTGCCCGCATCGTTTGCCGTCGCCTTTTCGTGAGGACTCAGCCCGGTGGTATTACTCAATGCTTCAACGGGCGGCTTTTTCTCATGCTGTAACCAGTTTCGCCAAAAGGGTGTATACACTCTATACGGATCGCCGCCGCCTGTTTTGATGGTGTCTGGATCGTTCATTAGCTGATCCCAAAACTGGGTGCAGCGCTCAATGTCTTTTTCTTTTAGGGCGGCGGCCACGTCGGTGTCTCGCTGACGGGCGTAAGGCTCTACGTCGCGGTTCCAGTAGACGGCAGTTGCACCGAGTGCGGCGGCTAGTTTGGGAATCGCTTTTTTAGGATCGCCTTTGAGAATGAGCAGTTCGCTCCCGGCAGACTTGTAGCTTTCTTGCAGTTCGGCTAGTGAGCCAATCATGTAGGTAACGCGGGCCGGGGCGATGTCGTCGCCGTCTAGAATGCCGGGGTCTAAGCAGAATACGCCAATGACTTTGGGCGTGCGATCGCGCGCCGCTACCAATCCCAAATTATCTCGAATCCGCAAGTCCTTGCGATGCCAAAACAGCACTAATTCGTCCGCCATACCTTACCTTTACTCCCTTACTCACAAAAGATTATCGCGCCTTGTTGTAGTGAGCCTGTCTATATAGAGATAGGTTTATAGAGAGTAGGTTTGTCAGGCGTAGTTGGCATAACGATAAGTGAATTTGTCATTTCCTATTTGTCATGCTCTGTTTGTCACGCTTTAAACGGGTGAAAGAAGCGCTAGGATAGCCGCGCCTTTGCCATATAAAAGGCCGCGATGGACTTGGCATCAATTGGAACGCCTTCTAAAATTGCTTTTTCCAAAGCGTCAGCGTCCATTAGCACAACTTCAATGTCTTCATCTTCGTCTGCGTCGGGCGGGTTCTCTAGCTTCTCTAAATCGGTCGCTAGGTAAGCATAGATAATCTCGTCCGAATAACCCGGCGCGTTGGGAAAGTCTCCCAAGGCTTTCCAGGTGGCTGCTTTGTAGCCTGTTTCTTCTTGAATCTCTCTTTGCACCGTTGCCAGCGGTTCTTCACCTACTTCTACCGTGCCAGCAGGAAACTCCAACAATCTTCCCTGCATGGCAAAGCGGTATTGGCGCACCATTACAAACTGTCCGTCGTCGGTTACGGGTACAGCCATAGAGCCGCCAGGATGAAAGATACATTCTCGGTAGCCGACGTTGCCATTGGGGAGCCGCAGCTTGTTTACGCCAAAGCTGAATTTTGCCCCCTGGTAAAACAGTTTCTGCTCTAGCTGCTCGGGGGGTTCTTTTCCTAATGGCATGGGGAGGGCTTTCCTGAGGGCGCGGTTTTGCAAGGTGTCGGCAGTCTTGAGCTGAGTCGCTCTACGCCAGCGGTCGATAGCTGAGCTAATAGCTGTTCTGTGGTTTGGTTGAGGATAGGGTGCTGCCAGTTGGGCGCGATGTCCATCAGCGGTACTAATACAAAGGGACGCTCGTGCAGGCGAGGATGCGGGACGGTAAGGCCCAGAATATCCAGGATGCGATCGCCATAAAACAGCAAATCTAAATCTAGCGATCTAGCGCCCCAGCGCACCTGGCGCACCCGGCCAAACTGATTTTCAACAGACAGCAGCTGATGCAGGAGCGCAACTGGCGTTAGCCCTGTTTTGACGAGGATACAGGCGTTGAGATAGTCGGGCTGCGGGGGGCCAACTGGCGCAGTGCGGTAAAAGTGCGATCGCGCGCTCACTTCAATGCTTTGAATCTGGTCTAGGACGGCGATCGCCTCGGACAAAATGCGCTGCGAATCGCCCAAATTGCCGCCCAGGGCGATCGCGGCAAAACTCAAATCCGCTTCAGCCGGTTGCTTATTTTGGGCGATCGCCAAGGGTTCACTCATGCGGTTAGACCGGCTTGTCTGAATACGTCCATCTAGAATCCAGACTTTACCAGATCTTCTAGACTTTGCCAGATCTATAACTTTGCTAGATCTATACTCTGCTAGATCTAGGCTTTGCCAGATCTAGGCGTCGCCACCCAATACACCGCGCACTCGGCTAGCTAACTGATCTGCCGTGACCACGCCCTCAATTCGATCGACAGGCTGGCCGTTCTTGAACAATAGCAGCGTCGGCAGCGCGTGAATCTTATGCTGAGAGGCCAGTTCGGGGTAGCGCTCGGTGTCCACTTTGGCCACCTTAATCTCGTCCTTCATCTCCGCACTGACCTGGGTTAAAATTTTTGCCATCATCTGGCAAGGGCCGCACCAGTCGGCATAAAAATCGACCAAAACGGGCTTGTCGGAACCGCTTACTAGCTCCTCGAAGCTGCTGAATTGCTGTTTGACTGACATGAGTTTAGAAAGAGAAAAAGAACTTCTTCATGCTAATGGCCTAGTCTCAAGATGAGTGCTTTGTTTCGTAATAATTTAAGACCGCACAATTTAAGACCGCTGCCGGCTAAGCGGAGATTGATTGCGAGGATTTGGTGAGAATTGATCCCCACCCCCGCGAAAGATTACAGTGATTGAGCAAATTTCAAGACGCGTAAGGATTCACAATCATGGTTGGAGCGCTAGCAGATCAAGTTGCCGTTGTGACAGGCTCGTCGCGAGGGATTGGTAAAGCAGCGGCGCTGGCACTGGCCGGCGAAGGCGCGAAGGTCGTGGTGAACTATGCGAGTTCTAGCGGGGCGGCAGACGAGGTGGTGCAGCAGATTGAGGCGGATGGGGGAAGTGCGATCGCGCTTCAAGCCGATGTCTCTAAGTCCGATCAGGTCGATGCGCTCATTAAGGCCACGATGGACAAGTTTGGCCGCATTGACGTGTTGGTAAACAACGCCGGGATTACTCGCGATACCCTGTTGCTCCGGATGAAGCCCGAAGACTGGCAGGCCGTGATCGACCTCAACTTGACGGGCGTTTTTCTCTGCACTCGCGCCGTTAGTAAAATCATGCTCAAGCAGCGCTCGGGCCGCATTATCAATATCTCCTCAGTGGCCGGACTGATGGGTAACCCTGGTCAGGCTAACTACAGCGCGGCTAAAGCAGGCGTGATTGGCTTTACAAAGACAGTGGCAAAAGAGCTAGCACCGCGTGGCGTAACGGCTAATGTCGTCGCCCCTGGATTTATCGCGACAGATATGACTGGCGATTTGAAGAACGCCGAAGAAATTCTCAAGTACATTCCGCTAGGCCGCTACGGACAGCCAGATGAAGTTGCCGGACTGATTCGCTACCTGGCTGCCGATCCGTCCGCTGCGTACATTACCGGCCAGGTGATGAATGTGGACGGTGGGATGGTAATGCATTAGCTTGGGCCGCCACCTCGACGGTCGATAGTACTACCACCTCCGGAACTGCTGCTACAGCGGGCTGTTTGGGCGTAATTAAACCCTTCATCCAGCGTCTTGAAGGCTCTTCAATCAGGTGGTTGGCCGCGATCGCAACTACCACCATTACGCCTAGATACCCTAGTAACGCCGCTGTCTTCACCATCAGGTCCATTTCGGCAAACCTTTCTAGGGGCAGCGCTCGCCGCAGAACGATCAGGCACAAAAAGTGAGTGATATACAGCGCGTAGGAAAGCTCGCCGCCTTTCATCGCGATTCGAGTGCTACAAAGATGGGCGATCGCGCCTTTTTCCCAGGCGAGTAGATAAATTGCGATCGCGCAGAGCGGCGTTAGCCACAGCGCATCTAGCTGATCGGGTGTGCCGATAATCGAGCCGAGCTGATTGGACAATATGTTAGGCGTTGAAACTACGGTGATGCCGGCAACGGTCACCATTCCAGTGGCAGTGGCTAAGCCGCGCCACCGGTAGCCCCATCTGGCCGCGTAGAGGTTGTACAAAAGGCAGCCGGCCACAAACTCTCCGGCAATGCGCAGTACGCCATAGCTACCCGCGCCGCGAATGGCCTGCCAGTTTACATCTAGTCCCTGGCAGATGGCGGCCGTCAGCAGGAGCACTGCAATCATAGCCGCGGCTGAATAAGCCGGATTTCGAATGCGCAGCGTTGCCGCGATGACGACCGGAAAAAGCAGGTAGGCTAACCATTCGCAGCTCACGGCCCAGGCGATCGCGTTCCAGCTAAAAGCGGTTGGCAAACTCCAAGCCTGGACTAAAAATAAATTTTGAATCAGCCCCGATAGGGAGTAAAACTCGGGATAACTTAGCTCCGAGCCGCTGGCATTTGCCGCTACCACCAGCAGAATCGTTGCGCCTAGCGTAATAAAGTGCAGCGGATAGATTCGAGCTAGGCGCAGCCACAGAAATTTTCCGTAGTTCTTTAAGTTGAACGACTTGAAGCGGGGGGCATAGCTGTAGGCAATGACAAAGCCGCTCAAGATGAAGAAGAAGTCTACTCCGGCAAAGCCCGCCGCCGCAAAGCTTAGTAGCGGTGGCCAGGGTAGAAGCACCGCTAGCTCTTCTTTCAGGTGATAAAGAACAATCCAGATAATTAGAAAGGATCGCAGTCCGGTGAGCGTGTCGATGTTGCCGCTGCGCTGCGCGAAATTTCTCATGTTGAATGGTGAAAGAGGTGTACCCGCTGTCCTTACTGCATGGAGCGAAGGGCATTGATGAAGTCTAGAAAGTTGATAAATAGGCTAAAGCTGCGCTCTACCACGGCTACGTACCTCTAGATTGAACCCAGCAACCTATAGCAGGTAACCGCTTCACAAGATACGACGAGGAGCCGCTGTTTTAATTCCGACGCATCGCCCTCGTTGATGCATTCCTTACAGGAACGTTGCTTCTGTAAAGCGCTTGATCGGATGTTCGCTAAACGGATGCCATCTGACGTTGAAAGATAGTGCCGGCTAACTTCTGCCTATGGCCGCTTTTACCGCTGTTGGGTCGCGCCTGCGTTTTGCTATCGCCATAATTACCCCAAAAAGATTTCAAGGGTGTTGGCAAAAGCACATTTAAGAAAGTTGCTAAAGCCTCTAGCGCGGGGGCAATGGGCGAGGGCAATGGTGCTACGCAAACCCAGCGTCTTTCTGCTCTTAGGCCCAGTCGAGCCGCCTTGAGCCGTTAATTTATCTTAGAAACCTGTTTGTCTAAAGCGAGATTCTGTCATACGCCAATAGAGAGAGCTAAACGGCCTATGGACTGCCTATGGACTGAATGTCTGCCAAAGGAAATACAGAGGAAATGTTTTAGACCCAGCGTTAGTTGTTACGATAGCTAAAGCTAAGAAAATCATTAAGCATAGGGTACGCAATTCACTATGGGCCGTGTGGGAGTCTTATTACTAAACTTGGGCGGGCCAGAGAAGCCAGAGGATGTGCGTCCTTTTCTGTTTAACCTGTTTTCCGACCCTGAAATTATCCGAATTCCGTTTCCCTTTTTGCAGAAACCGCTGGCTTGGTTCATTTCTAGCCGCCGGGCAAAAACCTCTCAAGAAAACTATCAGCAAATTGGCGGTGGCTCGCCGCTAAGGCGGATTACCGAGGAGCAGGGTGAAGCGCTAAAAGCAGCGCTCGCTCAAAAAGGGCAGGACTCCGAAGTCTACGTCGGTATGCGCTACTGGCATCCCTTTACCGAAGAGGCCATCGACCAGATTAAGCAAGACGGCATCAAAAAGCTAGTCGTGCTGCCGCTGTATCCGCAGTATTCTATTAGCACCAGTGGCTCTAGCTTTCGGCAGCTAGAGCAAATGTGGGACGAAGACGACCAGCTCAAGCAGATTGACTACACGCTGATTCCCTCCTGGTATTCGCGCCCTGGCTACGTCAATTCGATGGCGAATTTGATTCGCACTGAGCTAGACAAGCTATCGAACCCAAACGACGCTCATATTTTCTTTAGCGCCCACGGCGTGCCGGTGAGCTACGTCGAAGAATTTGGCGATCCGTACCAGCGCGAGATTGAGCACTGTACCGATTTGATTATGCAGGCGCTGGGCCGACCCAATGAGCATACGCTGGCTTATCAGAGCCGGGTCGGGCCCATTGAGTGGCTACAGCCCTATACCGAAGACGCGATTGAAGAACTGGGTGCGAAAGAGACTGAGCATTTGGTCGTGGTGCCTATTAGCTTTGTCTCTGAGCATATTGAGACGCTGCAAGAAATTGACATTGAGTACCGCGAGCTGGCTGAAGCGTCGGGCATTCACCATTTTCACCGGGTGCCTGCGCTCAATACCTACGACGGGTTCATCAACGACTTGGCCGACATGGTGGATGAAGCGGCGACGGCGAATCCCGTGCTGTTTTCTGATCTAGAGAAGTCTGAGAAGAAGGTGAAAATCTACCCTCAAGACAAGTCCGCTTGGGGCATGACGCCGGTTGCTGAAGTGTGGAACGGTCGTTTGGCGATGCTGGGCTTTTTGGCGCTGCTCGCCGAAATTGTGACGGGCCACGGGCCGCTACACGTAATTGGGCTGCTGTAATTTCTCTTAAGTCCTGAGCGATCGGGCCCTTTTTTAATAGGTTTATGGAAACGAAGCGATCTATTTTTTCGACGGTAGGCGAGCAGATTACAACGCTCTTGAGCTTAGTAGCGCTGCTATGGGCGATTGAGATTGCGGACTGGCTGCTGTTTGGCAATCGGTTGCCGCAGTTTTTAGGCATTCGGCCGCATTCTGTGGCGGGGCTGTGGGGCATTTTTTTTGCGCCTTTTCTGCACGGCAATTTTGCCCATTTGCTGGCGAATACGCTGCCGCTGCTGACGTTGGGCTGGCTGGTAATGCTGCGCGGACGGGGCGAATGGCTGGCGGTAAGCGCGATTACTGCTTTGTGTAGCGGGCTGGGCACTTGGCTGTTTGGTAGCCCTAACAGTACTCACATTGGGGCTAGCGGCGTTATTTTTGGCTACTTTGGCTTTTTGCTGCTGCGGGGCTATTTCGAGCGCAGCCTAACGGCGATCGCCTTTTCGCTTCTGGTTGCTTTCCTATACGGCGGCATTATCTTTGGCGTTTTACCGACCTCTCAAATGATTTCTTGGGAGGGCCATCTATTTGGCTTTTTGGGCGGCATTTTAGCGGCTAGACTCTTGGCCAAACCGCGACGCAAACCCGAGGATAACTACGACAATTACGACCTCTAGCCTTCTGAAGTTAGTCTTCTAGGGTCAGCCTTCCGGGGTTAGCCGATCGTCAAAATCTAGCGTGGTGGCTACGGCATCGGTGAGATAGTTGGCGGCGGCTTCTACTGCGGCGATCGCATTTTCATACAGCATTCGAGTGGGGCCGAGCACGCCCAAGCTGCCGACTGGCCCCGGCGACTGGCCGTAGGGCGCGGTGACCAGGGCGCAAGACTGCATCGGTTCGACCGGATTTTCGGCTCCGATCCAGATCCGCAGCCGCTGGTTGTGGGTGAGGGTAGCGGTGAGCGGGCTGGACTTCGAATAGGTGCTGCTCGCCGTTGAAATCAGCGGCCAAAGCTGGTCGCGCCCGTCTTCTAACAGCTCTACGATGCTGCGAATTTGGCTGCGCTCGGAAAATTCTGGCTGGGCGAGGACTTCGGCTAGGCCGCTGACGAGAATTTGGGTGGCGGGCTTGGTTTGCGATCGCACCGACAAATCTCCAATCGCCTGCTGCAAGGCGCTGGCGTAGCGGGTGAAGGCCCGATCGAGTTCCGACCAGTCTAAGGCTGCATCTTGGAGCGATCGCCCCTTAAGCTGATGGGTCAAAAAATTAGAGAGTACTTGCAGCTCGCTAGCGATGTCTTCTGACGCTGTGGACGGTTCAGACGGCGCGGACGGTAGCGGCAGCAAGATGGAATGGTTGTTGTAAACATCGAGCACCACCACCAGCAAAATTTGGCGATCGCTTACCTGCACGAGCTGTAAGTGCTGAATGCTGGCCGATTCTACTTGAGGCAGCGTAACTAAAGCGATATAGCCGCTTAGGCTGGCGATTACCTGGGCCGATTCCTGAAGCAGCGCCTCTATCCGCGAACTGTTGAGGAGCTGGCCGCTGAGCCGAGAACCCTGGCCGCTGCGCCGCCCGATGCGCTGGCTCAGCTTGTTTTCCATTTGGCGAATCAGCGGGCGCGACGGCTCCATCAGCTCGTTAACGTAGGCGCGGTAACCAGAGTCTGAGGGAATGCGCCCGGCTGAGGTGTGGGGCTGATAGAGCAAGCCAGAGCTTTCTAACGCGCTCATGACGCTGCGGATGGTGGCGCTGCTGACCTGAAGATTGTAGCCGTTGGCTAGAGATTTGGATCCTACTGGCTCTGCGGTGCTGACATAGTGGCGTACAGTTGCCCTAAGAACATTTTGCTGCCGGGAATTAAGCTTCATTGCTTCTATCGGTTAGGTGAGCCGGAAATGAAGGGTTATTTTGTAGTGTGCCAAACATCTTCTCTATAATTGTGCCTCAGATTAGCAGATTGCTCCGCTGCCGCTGTGTCGGTTATGGCAAAATGATCCCACGTTTTTAGCGGTTGCTAGCTAGAGCGCTAAGCGCGACAAATGCAATCTTCCCAATATCCTGGTAAATTCAGAGAGTTGCGGCAACCTTGACCTTTGCAATCTTGCCCTTTATTGTTCACTCAACTTCACTTAACCCCATCTACTAGCTCATTCTTTCGGCCCTACTGGATGCCCACTCTGCTGGGAAACGCCACCATGTCAGATCTTCCTTTTACCCTCGATCAGCTTCGCATTCTCAAAGCTATTGCTGCCGAGGGAAGCTTTAAGCGGGCCGCTGATAGCCTTTATGTTTCGCAGCCTGCGGTTAGCTTGCAAGTGCAAAACCTGGAACGATCGCTCGCGGTGCCGCTGTTTGACCGGGGCGGACGGCGCGCTCAGCTAACGGAGGCGGGGCACTTACTGCTCGAATATGGCGATCGCATTCTCAGCCTGTGCCAGGAAACCTGCCGCGCCATCGAAGATCTGCAAAACTTGCAGGGCGGCACGCTGATTATTGGTGCCAGCCAAACCACGGGTACTTATTTGCTCCCGAGGATGATTGGTCAGTTTCGCCAGCGCTACCCCGAAGTGGCCGTACAGCTGCACGTTCATTCCACCCGGCGAACGGCCTGGGCCGTGGCCAACGGTCAGATTGATCTAGCTATTATCGGCGGCGAGCTACCGCCCGAACTGCAAGAGTCGCTAGAGGTGGCCCCCTACGCCGAAGACGAAATGGCGCTGATTATGCCGGTGTTTCATCCGCTGGCTACTCACGACACCATCGCCCGCAGCGATTTGTACAAGCTTAAGTTCATCACGCTCGACTCCCAGTCTACTATTCGCAAGGTGATCGATCAGGTGCTCACGCGAAGCGGGATTGAAACCCGGCGGCTGCGCGTAGAGATGGAGCTGAACTCGATTGAAGCGATTAAAAATGCGGTACAGTCTGGATTAGGCGTGGCCTTTGCCTCGACCTCTTCAATTGAAAAAGAGCTGCAAATGGGCGTCATTCACCGGGCGCGGATTGAATCGGTTGAGGTGAAGCGAACGCTCTCCGTTATTTTCAACCCCAATCGCTATCGGTCTAAGGCGGCAGAAGCCTTTACGAATGAGATTTTGCCTAAGTTTACGAATCGTGAGATTTCGTTTAGAAGAGGCAGTGCTAAAAGCAGCAGCGAAAAAGCGGCGGCTAAAGCGGTTGCCAAAGCGGCTGCCGCTAAATCTGCTATCGAAGGTTCAACGATTAAAGACATAGGCGAAGCCAAAGCAGCGGTAGATGTTTAATAACTCGATTTGACGCTCGATTTGACCCCATCGACCTGACTTGAAACCATCCTCTGGGCTTTACCGTCAAACCGCCAATGCAACTGCACTGCACTCGTCCTCACTGCCCATCTCCTGTCAATCACTTTAGCGATTTGGATGGCGCTAAGCTGCCGTATCCGCTAAAGCAGAGGTATTGCAGCGCTTGCCGGATGGAGCTGGTGCTCAGAGGTCGCTATTTACCGCAGAGCGTACTGGGCCAGGGCGGATTTGGCACGGCTTTTTTGGCTATAGATATTGACTCGCCAACGCGAAGTAAGTGCGTGGTGAAGCTGTTTCAGCCGCCGGTAACGCTTAACGATAGCCAAATGGAAACGGCGCTGACGCTGTTTGCTAGAGAAGCGCAGGTGCTGGAGCGGCTGGGTCGGCGGCATCCGCAAATTCCTAATCTGTATGCCTATTTTCCGCTGCCGGTAACTAGCCCGCTGACGAATAAGTCGGAGGAGCTGTTTTATCTGGTTCAAGAGTTTATCGATGGCGAAGATTTAGAGAAGGTGCGCGATCGCCAAGGCAAGCTGTCTGAGGTGGCGGTGATGGAGATTCTGCGCGAAATTTTGGGCGTGCTGGATTTTGTTCATGCGGAGGGGGCCATTCACCGGGATGTGAAGCCTTCTAACATTATGCAGGGGTCGGACGGGCGGCTGTCGCTGCTAGATTTTGGCGCGGTGAAGGAAGTAACGACGCCGAACAGTGCGCAGCGCGGCCCGACGACTATTTGCTCGCCGGAGTATGCGCCGCCCGAGCAAATTATGAATGGGCAGGTCAACGTGACCTCGGATTTGTACGCGCTAGCGGCTACCTGCGTGGTGCTGCTAACGAATAAAGAATCGAACGAGCTGCGAGACAGCGCCTCGAATAGCTGGAAGTGGCGCAGCTACGCGTCGGTATCGACTGATCTAGCCAATATTTTGAACCGGATGCTGCGGGCGCGTCCGAGCGATCGCTTTCCTGCTGCCAAAGACGTACTCTCGGCGCTAGATGCTGTAAGCCGTGGGTCGTCCACGCCGCCTGCTGCTGTCCCGCTGGCTACCCCACCGGCGAATCCTCGATCTGCGCAAAGGCCCGCTTCTTCGGCTTCAAATCCGGCTTCAAGTTCTGCGTCAGCGTCGAATTCTCCTGTTGGCTCGCCGCTGCCGACCTCCGGACAAGCTGCCTCCGGACAGATTGCGCCCAATACCCCAAACGCACCGATACCGGCATCCGCGCCGCCCATGTCGATGATTCAATTTCTCTCTAGCGCGGCGTTTATGGGCGCAGAAGGCGGGCTGTTGGCGATCGCGGCGTTTAGTCTATTGGGAACTAGCCTCTTCGGCGGCGCGGCCTGGCTATTGATGGTGGGGGTGCTGTTTTTCCTACAGCTACGGCGCACCATTGAAGGGAAGGATTTAGTGATTATTGCCGGGCTGACGCTCGCAGCCGTCCTTTTCTTTGGCGCGCTCAACAGCGGGATATCGGGCGGTACTCCGCTCATTATTTTGACGATGGTGATGGCAGCAGGCGGAGTTGTCGCGATCGCAATTATCTTTCGACTTATTTTCCGACTGGTTTCCCGTATTATGTGATCTAATATGATGAACCCGTAAATAAGGGCTAAAAACTACCGATGGCCAAGAAAAACGAGCTTCCAGCCCTAATTATCTCGCTGCTGATTACGGCAGTAGTTTTGGGTGGCGGCGCTTGGTGGCTGGCCCGCAACTTTTTAGGGCCGGGTGGCGGCTTCGACCCGACGGCCTCTACTGACCGTTCTGGCAATAGTTCTGGCAATAGTTCTGGTGATAGTTCTAGCGCCAGTCGTTCTGCTCAAGATGGCTATGATGTTGCTGGCGCGGACGGTCGCTCTGGCCTGTCTGTTTTGCCGGGGAATATTTCTAAGGCTAAGCAAAGGGGTTTGGATGCGTTAGCGAATGGAGATTATGCAACTGCGCGAACCGAGTTTGAGGACGTGCTGCAGGAGAATCGCAACGATCCAGAATCTGTTATTTACCTCAACAATGCTGAAATCGGGGCTGAAGATTCCTATCAAATTGCGGTGTCTGTGCCTACGGGCAAATACCTGGGGCCAGCGCTGGAGATTTTAAGAGGTGTTGCCCAGGCGCAAAGCGATATCAATGCAGCGGGTGGCATTAACGGAGAGCCGCTGAAGCTGCTGTTGTTTGACGACCAGGGCAGCGGCGAGACGGCTCAAGAAATTGCTGCTGCGCTGGTAGATTCAGAAGATGTATTGGGCGTGGTGGGCCATTACTCTAGCGATACAACGTTAGATGCGGGCGAAGTGTACGAAGCAGGTGGGCTGCCCGCGATTTCTCCGACTAGTACGGCAGTTAGAATTTCGAGCGCGGGCGACTATATTTTTCGGACGGTGCCCAGCGATCGCTTAGCGGCCGCTGCTTTGGCCCGGTATGTGCTTAATACGCTCAATAAAAAGCAGGCCGTTGTTTTCTATACGGGAAGCAGCGCCTATAGCCAGTCGGTAAAGTCGGAGTTTACAACTGAGCTGTTGAGCAACGGGGGTGAGGTTGTTGCCGATTTTGATATTGACGATCCGGGGTTTAGCTCGGGGAGTGCGGTGCAAGATGCAAAGGCTGCCGGGGCCGATGTGATTATGCTGGCGCTGACAGAAGAGACTGAGGCGCGTTCTTTGCAGATTCTGTCGGTGAACCAAAACGAGCTGCCGGTGGTGGGGGGCGATAGCCTGTACGACTTTAATATTTTGGATTCGGGCCGCGAGGATGCGGTGGGGCTAACGGTGGCGGTGCCCTGGCATATTTTGAGCCATTTGCAGAGTCCGTTTGTAAAGGAGTCGCAGCAGCTTTGGGGGGCTTCTGTAAACTGGCGAACGGTGACGGCTTACGATGCGGTGAAGGCGTTTGCGGCGGCGATCGCATCGGGTGGTGCAACTCGAGAAGGCGTAATGGCTGGTCTGACTTCGGGGGAAAGCATAGAGGGCGCGACTAATGCGGTGCGATTTTTCCCAAATGGCGATCGCAATCAACCTTCGGCGCTAGTAAAGGTAGAAAAGACCACTAACGGCCCTTCTGGGACTGGGTACGACTATAGTCCGGTGCCGTAAGGATGGCGGCTGAGGACATTCACCAGCGGTTTTTGGCGATCGCACCCAAGATTAGCCCGCATCTATTTCAGGCCATGGTTCGAGTTGGCCCGGTCGATATCGTTTCACCGCAATATTCTTCGGGCGCGCCTTTTGCCGAAAGGCTGTGCCGAGCCATCGCCGGGCAGCAGCTTTCGGTAAAGGCGGCTCGCGCTATTTGGGGACGGGTGGTCGCTAGTAAGCTAGAAGATGAAACGCTGACAGAAGATGAAACGCTGATGGCGTATTTTGCGCAGGTGGATCCGAATGTGCTGCGCGGCTGCGGGCTGTCGGGGGCGAAGGTGAAGGCGGTAGGTGCGATCGCTCAGGCCGCACTTTCGGGCCAGCTAGAAGCAACAGAACTGAGCCAGCTAAGTGCAACAGAACGCACCCAAAGGCTCACCGCGCTGTGGGGCGTCGGCCAGTGGACGGCGGATATGATGAATATCTTTTACTTTGGCGAGCCGGATATTTGGCCCGATGGCGATGTGGCCGCTCGCAAGACATTGGAGAGATTGACGAGTAAGCGGAGAAAAACAACTCGAACGGCTGCGTATTTTTCGCCCTATCGCTCGTATTTAGCGCTGTATATGTGGCGACATGTAGATGCTACGCCTGAGGAGTAGCCGTGACTAGCGCCTTACTTAACACGACTTACTCAACACGACTTACTCAACGTCAGTTCGAGTCAAGCAATTGTCTCAAGCAATTGCTTGACTCGATTGTCAATCGGCCACCACAGCATCCCGACTAAAGTAAATCCCCTCTGGAGGGGTGGCGCGTAGCGACGGGGTGGGTTCGTTGTGTAGCGCGAGTTATCGACCCACCCCACCCTATCGGGCACCCCTCCAGAGGGGATCTACCTTCGGCCTAGAGAGTAGAGGTTTCCTATCTCGAACTCTCGTTACTCAACACGCCTTATTCAACACGCCTTACTCAACACAGTGCCGTAAGATGCCAAGCAGCTTGCCAACGTCACTCAAGTAATATTCTGTTAGGTCAGCTTCTACAACATTGCCTCGTAGCCGCATAAACTTCCAATTGCTGCCGGTTGTCACCACGCCATAAATCGTAGAAGTCTCGTTTTGGTGACGCTCGTTAAAGATCTGCGCTGCGACCATCTCAGCAATGCACTGGCCTAGACCAGAGGATATGCTGTCGTTTTTGGCTTCGACCAGGGTGATAACGGGCGATTTTATAAAGAGTTGTTCTGGCGATTGGCTAATTAAGAAGTCACAAAAGCCGGTTAGTCCTCTGAGTGGCTCTACGTTAAATTCTTTGCCAGAAAAGAGACTTATTTGGTTGAATAGCTGTTGCTTTAGCTCGAATAAGATAGGGGCAATGATAAATTCTGAGCGTGATTTTTCGGTGCCAATGGCGATCGCTAAAGGTGTGTATTTTTCTAAAAGCTGCGCTAATAAATCGCTGTAGGCAACGGGCGCTACGTCAGCAAATAAACTTGGCCGATCTTGAACCTGAATGCCTAGCTCTGCTTGAACGTTTTCGATGTTGAATTGGCTATACAACATGGGTTTATCAGCTCAAAGTCTCTTTTTATCTTAACGTCAGTTCGGGTAAAGCAACTGCTTGAATCAATTGTCAATCGGCCACTACAGCACCCCGACTAAAGTAAATCCCCTCTGGAGGGGTGGCGCGTAGCGACGGGGTGGGTTCGCTCCCGTATAAACGGAAATTGTTGCAGCGCGGTCGGCATCAAGTGCAGCGTAGTCGTGAATGGTTGCAGCATGGTCGGCATCAAGCGCAGCGTGGTCGTGAATGGTTGCAGCGCGGTCGGCACCGAGTGCAGCGTGGTCGTGGATGGTTGCAGCGCGGTCGGCACTGAGTGCAGGGTGATGGCGAATCGTTGCAGCGCCATCCGCAACGATTCTGTAATGCCGCGAAGTAAATGCCTATTGCACTCTCACCTTTTTGGTCAATATTGCCATGACTTCGTTAGGCCGACCGGTTGGAATCGGCTGGCTCCAGTCGTCTGCTTCGGCGTAGCGCAGCTTGTGCAAGTGGCTAATAGTTGCTCGCACCGCGCACGGGCTACCAAATAGCATGTGGCGGATAGGTTCGGGCGCTGCTGCCGGGCGATGGCGATGGCTGAGCGTAGCCGAAGCCGGAGCAGGTAAAACTGTTGACGCAACAGCGCCTTCTAAAGGTGGGGTAAACATGTGAGTCTGGTCTCCGAGTGTGTTTGAGGAAACCAGAACACAAGAGTTCCTTAGCCACCCGCAAAGATGAGGTGCAAGTCGGGTGGCGAAAGGGTATGGTATCCCTAGCCGTCCGGGATTGCCTGTTAATCCTGGGGGTTAGCCGTCGGTAGGTGTGTCAGCACTTACCGATGGTGCTAAGTCGTCTTGAGTTCTGAGGTTAATGGCCGTGATAGGCATCACAGCCTTAGCACTGACAATAGAATGATTGTTTGTGCTAAGTCAAGTGCTTATTTGTCACTGATATCACGACTGATTCGCAATTGCCCTGCGTTCGGCGGTTATTATACTTTTTACTTCTCCTGCTGCTTCGTCATCAATGATGTCTGCAAATTTTGTAAGCGAGATCGCGCTAGAACCGGGCGACATAAAGCGAAGTTGATGCAGCCTGGTGCGGAACGATTCCCAAATGGAGCAGACTTGATGCAGCAGGGTGCTGAACGGTTGCAGAATGCGACTGATAAAGCGCAGTTGGTGGATGAATACTTGCAGGGTGCGACTGATAAAGTGCAGTTGGTAGATGAACGGTTGCAGAGTGCGACTGATAAAGTGCAGTTGATTGCTCAGTCTCACAGGGCTTCTGCTGGCCTCTGGCACCGTGAGGATGCGCGATTCGATGCCTGCCCATACGTCGGGCGATACGCGCACCGCGCCCTCTTTGCAGCGAATCATCAGTTCGCAGGCATAGAAGTAATTAGCTAGAGATTGATTCTTCGTGCGACAAACCAGCTAGTTTCAGCATCTAAGCCGAGAGCGGAAAACCAAAGCCCGTAAAGTTTCTCTTAAAAACTCTCTTTTTCTACAGCTTTGCACCCTGTCTAACTCGTTGCTTCTGCCATCCTATTGATATCCTGAACTAACTTCTCAAAGTCGATATCTCTGAAGATATTTGCTTCAGAAAAGTCGAGAAGCTAGGGCACTATCGCGGACTATAGCGCAATTATGGTCGTGATCTATATCACGGTCCAAGGTCTAAATAAGCGCTCAAAGGTGAGGTTAAGATTGCATTCGCAGCTCGATCACTGCGATCGAGTTGAAACCGCAAGCAACAAGCGGCGCAGATCTGGCGCGGGATTCGTCGCGAGTGCGACTGAATTGCAGAGAACTGTCGAGATCGAGGTCACGTAGTGAGAAAGAACAGCCGCAGCTCTCTTAGCCGCAGGCTTCGATTTTCCTTTAGAGCCGTCAGTAGCGATAGTTCGGCCCAGCGCACAAGCTGCTGTAATTTAAAGCTACGCTAGATAACTGTTAAGCCTCTGCTTTTCCATTGCCAGCAAAAGGTATCTGCGCCCGCCCGCCCGGTTACGAGTCCTGGCAGCAGCAAAAAGATCTCTCGCCAGCGCTTGTCGGTTAAATGCTGTTGTACAAGCGCTTTCCATTCGTCGTTGTCAATGATGTATTGAGCGGTTAAGATACTCTTGCAGCGTCAGATGCGAAAAAGAATATGTATCCTCTGCTCGTTCTACCAAAATGCCTTGCTGCACCTCTACCGCATTCAGCACAGCTTCACTATCTAGCTGTTTGGGCGCGTTGAGATTAGCTCTGCTAAAAATGTCTTTAATTTGCTTCGACAGCTCTCGCTTTGCAAAAAAGAGCTGATCTTTCACCATGCCATCGTACGCAATCTCAGAAAGCAATATTTCCTCTTGCTCAATGCTCAATCCTTCGTAGATGTCATCGCGCAAAATGCGTTTTTCGGCGGCCCATTCTTCTAGTAATATGCGCAGATGCCTTTTTATACAGACTGCTGCGATTGTTCGGAAATCGCTGAGAGACGGTCGTAAACCAAACAAAGATAGGTCAGCAGCAGCGGCGTATGTGCCAGCTCTTTCGAGGCTTTATTCTCCGGCTTCTCCAATACCTCCCAGCACTTTCCAGCGGTGTCTCGCTCTTTATCTTGCTCGCTGCCAAACCAATTGCCAATAAACTGCTGAATCTGTTCATCGTCAAAGTCTGCCATCGTCACATCGCTAAACCGCCGAAAGGCATCATCGCGATAGCCAGAAGCCGCTACCCGGCAAGAAGCAATAAAGCGATTGTCATCGTAGCGATCTACAAAGTCTCGAATCGTTGTCAGCACTTTGTTGAGGTTAGCACTCGGCACCTCATCCAAACCATCTAGCAGCACCAGCAAATTGCCCTGAGCCAACGCATTCTGCGCAAACTTATCGGCCTCTGGAAAGCCACAGGTTTCAAACTCAGCCGCAATAAATTTGGCAATGTCTACATCATCCGCATCAAACCGCTTCAGCTCTAGCAGCACCGGAATTAGCCGATGGCGATACTCTGCCCGCTCGTAGTAAAAGGTACGCAGAGCCTCTAATCCAACCTTGCGCAAAAAGGTGCTTTTTCCCGCACCCGGCCCACCCAGCACCATCAGATATTGCTTTTCGTTCGCAACATCAATTCCTGAATACTTCTCATCACTGCCATGTCTACCAGAATATCCACGAAAGCGAGCCTGCCGAAAAGTATCTTCTAACGCACCTATCTCGTACTGCAACACATCTCTCGAATCCAGCAGCTTCACGCCCGTATACACCGCCGACAAATCCACCGGCTCGCGCATACCCAGCACCTTTAGCTGGCAGTGGCGCTTCTGATAGTTTTCAATATATTTGCGCGAAGCTTGAAAGATGACCTGACTTGCTTTTGTCTTTCAGCCCCTTGACTACGCTGCCAATAGCGCTACTGCTACCCGTCTTAGTCGTATCGGTAATCAGTGCCTCAATACCTTTTGCGCGCTGCTCCTATTGCTAGCTCAGATCCAACCATTTTGCTTTACCTTTGTGCGCGATCGCACCATAGCATTAAGCCTCAGCGTCCACCCCTGTAAGACCTTCTTCCAATCGCACATTTCTATATATCTGTTCTATAGGTAGTTCAAGGTTTAGGCTAGCGATCGTCACTGTCTCGCCCGCCTTGTACGGAAGATACCGCCACATTCGCCCTTCCCCCCGACGAAAGCACTCTACCTGAATTTGATTAGCGCTGATGAGCACATATTCTTCTAACGTTGGAATCTGAATATACTCCTGAAACTTCTCACCGCGATCTACCGCTTCAGTCCCCGGCGAAAGCACTTCTACAATTAGTTTCGGATAGCGGTAAAACGTGGCTTCCTTCTTGTCCCGTTCGTCGCAGCTCACTGCTAGATCAGGATAGCGATACGACATCTTACTATCTACCATCACTTTGACATCCGAACCGGTTATGTCGCAGTCTTGATCTTCGACGCAATCAACCAGGAGTCGCCGAAGGTTAAAAGCCAGCTTGTCGTGAGCTTTAGTTCCACCCGCCATCGCAAACACTTCGCCGTCGCAGTATTCGTGGCGAATTTCTTGGCGGGCCTCCCATTCTAGATATTCTTCGGGCGTCATTTTGGGAGATTGAAGGCTGGCAATCATAAGGCTGAGTCCAGACGTGTGGAAGAAAAAATCATTGCGTTCTGATAGTTTAGTGCGGCGGCTGTGCGATCGCCTATTCACCCCAAAACCCGTCAACCTCTGCCGAGCATAGCCGAGCATACAAGCGTCCAAAAAAGCGTAGCTCCGCATACATTCCTACGTTTCAAAACAGGGTTCAATATGTCATGTATAGATGACAACATTCCATTACCTACGGTTTTCCGTCTGCCGCGCTGCCACATGTCATTCAAGAACTACGAACCCGGCGATTTTTACGACGAGCTGTTTAGCGAAAAAGGCGTTCCTCGATCGGCGGCGGCGCTGCTCATTGAGCGGATAGAATCGCTGTCGATAGATAGTTTAGTTCGGCGTCAGCAGGCCGCGCAAAACACGCTCTTTAAGCTAGGCGTTACGTTTAATGTGTACGACGACAATCGCGGCTCGGAGCGGGTGTTCCCGTTCGATGTGGTGCCCCGCGTGGTATGCGGCAAAGAGTGGCAGACCCTGGAGAAAGGGCTACAGCAGAGAATTACCGCGCTCAATTATTTTCTAGACGATATCTACAACGACCAGAAGATTATTGAAGATGGCATTATCCCTAGAGAGACGATTGAGTCGGCGTCGGGCTATTTGCCCGCTTGCAAAGGGCTAAAGCCGCCGAACGGGGTATGGTGCCACATTACGGGAACAGATTTGGTGCGCGATCGCCAGGGCACCTGGTACGTATTAGAAGATAATTTGCGCTGCCCGTCTGGAGTCTCTTACGTTCTCGAAAATCGCTGGGTGATGAAGAGTTCATTCCCGACGCTGTTCGAAGCGCTCGATATTAAAGCGGTAGACGACTACCCTAGCCGACTGCTCGATACGCTGATGCAGCTCGCCCCCGACATTAGCAATCCAACGGTTGTTCTGCTCACGCCCGGCACCTACAACTCCGCCTACTTCGAGCATTCTTTTCTGGCGCAGCAAATGGGCATTCCGCTGGTGGAAGGTCGCGATTTGGTGGTAGACGGTGGCTATGTCAAAATGCGCACGACTAGAGGGCTAAAACAGGTCGATGTAATCTACCGACGTATCGACGATGACTTTATTGATCCTACGGTGTTTCGCTCGGATTCTACGCTGGGCGTACCGGGGATGATGGCGGTGTATCGAGATGGGAAAGTTGCGATCGCCAATGCGCCCGGTACAGGCGTTGCTGACGATAAGCTGATATATGCCTATGTGCCAGAAATGATTGGCTACTACCTGGGCGAAGAACAGATTATCCCTAACGTGCCGACCTATTTCTGTGAAGATAAAAAGCAACAGGCTCACGTTCTCGCTAATTTAGACAGCCTGGTCGTTAAAGCCACCGATGCCTCTGGCGGCTACGGAATGCTCATTGGCAGCCAGTCTACTAAAGAAGAACAGGACGAGTTTGCGCAGAGAATTAAGAACAATCCGCGCGGCTACATTGCTCAGCCTACGCTCTGCCTATCTAGAGTGCCTACCTTGATTGAAGAGTCTTTTGAAGGTTGCCATGTAGATTTGCGCCCCTTTACGCTATTTAGCGGGCAGACGCCCTATGTCAATCCGGGTGGGCTAACGCGGGTGGCGCTGCGACGCGGTTCGCTAGTCGTAAACTCTTCTCAAGGCGGGGGCAGTAAAGACACCTGGGTGGTGAATACGTAGAAGAGATTAAGCCAAACTAAACCAAACTAAACCAGATCAAACTAGATTAAAAAGCTGATTAAAAGGTACTTATGTTAAGCCGCGTTGCCGACGCTATTTACTGGCTCAATCGCTATATCGAAAGAGCGGAAAATGTTGCTCGATTTGTCGAGGTGAATTTGAACCTGCTGATGGATAGCCCCGTCGGCATGGCCGAGCAGTGGAATCCGCTGATTGAGGTAACGGGCGATCGCGTTCTCTTTCAAGAGCTATATGGCGGCGAAGCGACCGCTGAGAACGTGCTGAACTTTTTGACCTTTGATACGCGATCGCCTAACTCTATTCTCTCTTGCGTTCGCGCTGCGAGAGAAAACGCCCGCTCGGTGCGCGAGACTATCTCTTCGGAGATGTGGGAGCAGGTTAATGCTTTTTATTTGCAGGTAGAAGACGCTTCCGAAATTAAAACTCGCAAGGACTTTCACGGCTTTTACTCAGATGTGAAAGTGGCTAGCCATCACTTTGCAGGGGTGACTAACGCAACGCAGTCGCGCAACGAAAGCTGGCATTTTGGGCAGCTCGGGCAGCTCCTAGAGCGAGCCGATAAAACAACGCGAATTTTAGACGTAAAGTACTTTGTGCTGCTGCCGTCGGTCGATGCTGTTGGTTCGCCAATTGACGATTTACAGTGGATTGCCTTGCTCAAGTCCGCAAGTGCCTACGAGATGTATCGCAAAGTAGAGCACACCATTTCGCCTGCCGGGGTGGCCAACTTTCTAATCCTTAATCCGTACTTTCCGCGCTCTATTAAGTTCTGCCTAAACCGGGCGGAGTACTCTCTCAACCACATCGCTAATACCGAGCAGCATGACAACCGGTTGGCTAGTAAGCGATCGCTCGGCAGACTTCGCGCGGAGCTAGAATATCTCACGCTAGACGAAATTTTTCAGCAGGGCCTGCACGAATTTTTAGATGACATGCAAAGCAAGTTCAACGAAGTAGGCAACCACATTTCAAAAGACTTTATGGCGCTGCCACTACCCTACGTGCCGCCTGAAATTGATTCTGCAAGCCAATCTCAAGACCAGTCTCAAAGCCAATCTCAAAGCCAGTCCCAAGGCCAATCTCAAAGCCAGTCCCAAGGCCAGTCTCAAGAGCCAGTCTTCAACAGATTCCTCGCAGCCAACGCCCGAACTTCAAGAGGTGCTCTAATCTGTGCGCTACAAAATTACGCATACTACCTGCTATTCCTATAGCCAAGCTGTTCGGCTGCGATCGCACACCATTTTCCTCTGTCCGCGCAGCGACGGCGCTCAATGGCTAAACCAGTTCGACATTCAAATAGAGCCGCCGCCAAAGCAACAAACTTATTTTCTAGATATCAACGGCAACACCTGCCTTAAAATCAGCTTCGAAGACGCGCTCTCTGCGCTAAAAATTACAACAACTAGCGAAGTGGTTACCCAGCGAGAAAATCCCTTCGACTATTTGAGCGAACCTTGGGCGCTGTCTTTCCCGGTGGATTATCCCAGCGGTTTGGCGGCCCAGCTCAGCCCTTATTTAGCAGCACTGCCCGGCAGAGGACTAACCGATGCCAACATGCCGTCCGTTTTAGAACTGGCTCAGTCCGTGGTGCAAAAGTCGGGGGGCAATGTCGGTCAGTTTTTAACGCAGCTTGCGCAAGATATTCAGTCTCGGTGTAACTATCAGCAGCGGCTAGAAGGGCCAGCGCTCGCCCCGGCGGTTACGCTGTCTCAGGGGTCGGGCACCTGCCGAGATTTTGCGGTGTTGTTTATGGCGGTTTGCCGCGCGGTGGGCTTAGCCGCCCGGTTTGTCAGTGGCTATCAAGAAGGCGATCCAGACGGGCCGCACGATTTGCACGCTTGGGCTGAGGTGTATGTGCCCGGCGGCGGCTGGCGCGGGTTCGATCCGACGCTGGGTTTGGCGGTGAGCGATCGCCATATTGTTCTTTCAACTGCGATCGCGCCAGAGCAAGCTGGGCCAGTTATTGGCCAATTGCAGCCGGGCCAAACGGTGCAGACGACGCTAGAGAGCAATATTGAGCTAGAGGCATGGGCCAAATAGGCTTGATTTATGCGATCGCTTTCGTGTACGGATCATTAGCTTATCGCGCCGCTAGATAGCCCCAAGTGTAGGCCGAGTCAACCATGTAGTCCACGGTAAACTCGGCGGCAATCGGATGCTGGTAAACATCAAAGTAGCTTTCGACGGTGGGCCAATTTTGCGCGGGTGGAAAGGCTTTATCGGCAAATAAATTAAAGCTCCAGTCGTCGCGATAGATGGAAAAATCGGCAGGGCCGTAGATGGTGATGCCCGGTGGGGGAGCCTGCCCGGTGATGCGGTAGTCGCTAATCATCGGATGGCGCGGCGATCGCTGCCCTAATCCCGTGGTAAAGACCATATTGTCCGGATTGGCCCCGCCGCTAAACTGGGCCGCACTGACGCCCGCTCTCAGGTACTTAGGATCTTGAGTTAGCACATGGGCCTGAAAAAGGTACGTGCTTTTGGGTGCGCCTAGCCCATTGTTCCAGCCCAGCGGCGCGTATGGCCCCTCTTTGGCCCAGCCAAAGGCCGTACTCTGCGTCAGCGCCACTAGCGAATCTGCGTAGCTCAAAAACGACTCGCGAGCATTGTTTTGAACCTGCGAGTCTACCGGGAGCGCTGCCGAATCGGGATCGTTGCTCAAGCGAGCATACAAAAAAGCGGCGTTGCGCTGTTCCTGTTCGTCGTAGATAGAAGGGTTGGCTGGCCCATTGCGAAAAATGGTGGTCGCTAGAAAAATATCGTGCCACTGGCTATTCCCGGTGAGCCGGTATAGCTCCAGCGCGGCCAGGTTTCGCTGGTCTCTCACCTGATGCGGCAGGTCGCTAGGGCTGGGAGTTTGGGCGTATTCCTTTTCGGCAAAGGCCATGGCTTTTTGCGCACTGTCTCGATAGGTGGCGGCTAGCTGCGAGTCGTAGCCTGTCAGCGTGTAGGCAGCGCGAGCGGCCACGCCCGCATATATGTAGCTAGACCAGGCGTCGGGTGCGTAGGCCATTACCGGCAGCGATTCCTGCCAGCTAGTTTCCCCCTCATTCGGATGATTGGCCGATTCTATGCCCCCTCGAATGCCGCCTTCTGGCGTTTGCAGTCGGCGAAAAAAGTCGAGCGTCCACAGCGCTTCGTCGAGCATATCGGGCAGCGCATTGTTCGATTCAGGGATATTTAGCGCCACCGAATCGAAGTGGCTAGGGAAAAGATTGTGCAGCTCGAACAGCGCACGAGGAACCGCGAGATGCTGAATGCGACGATCCCAGTCGGCCGCGTCGAAGTAGCCGCCCCAGGCATTGGGGACAATTTCATCGGTGCGAGTGGAGACCAGCGCGTCGAAGGCACTGCGATCGCCCAATCCCATATCGACTTCCATCAGCGTCACTTTAGACTGATAGACCTGAGTTCCATCGTCTGGATGAAAGGCTCTAGGACGGCTGTAGCGGCTAAACGGCTCGCCAATGGCAATTCCGCTGCGCTGATGATAGAAGCCTCTGATCGCGGTTTCAAAAGCCGACTCCCACACGCTCTGGGCAATTTCAAAGTCGAACGAGCAGCCCACGCCCTGCACGCAGAGTCGATATTTTCCCGGCGTCCTAAAGTCGCTAAAGTCGAGCCGATGCACCTCGCTCAGCGTATAGTCTTGCCCTTTCGGATCTTCTGCCTGCGAGGGGCCGCGAACGTAGTCGGCAGTGCCCTGATAAACCGGACGATTATCTTGAGCGCTAAGCAGCGAGAACTGAAGATTTTCGGGGTAGTCCAGGCTGCCGCCGCTGCCCATCCAGGTAGATAGGTAGCCGACTTTGAGCGGATCGTCGGGGCGAAATCCGAGCTGGGAGACATGGACGGCTTCGCTGCGAGTTTCCATCGGTCGATAGCTAAGCTCGGCGGCTGGTAGGTCTAGCCCTAAGAACCCGATCTGATACGTTTGGTCCGGCTGCATTGGCTCGCTCAGCTTGAGGAAAAGCGTGTGCGTTGCGGGCCAGGCATAGCCGCCTTGGGCCTGGTTGGCAAAGTTGGCGGGCTTAGTTTTTCTAAAGATGGCTGCGGGCGCTGCGGCAGTGCGGTAGCTGGCGTCGGTTTGAGAGCTAATGCGATAGCTGTTGGGTGAATCGGCAGCGATCGCATCTAGTTCAGGCCCTTGTACGCGATCGTAACCGTAGATCAGGTCGCGGTCGTTGCCTGCTAATGTGCCAAGCTTTTTCCCAAAGCGCTTCACCTGCACAGATCGTGGATAGGTTGTTACGGCATCGCCTAGCTTAGCGCTATAGGCTGTTTGCTTCGCTAGCTCTACTTCGGGGGCCGCGATCTCAATAGCAATGACGGTTGGGCTAACGGCGTAGGTCTGCGAAATTCGAAGACGATCGGCTTGCATTTTGTCTGCGGCTAGCACGGTGTGCGACTGAAGGCGAGGCAGGTGGGTTGAAAAGACGGTCGTAGAACGAGGCGTAACTAGCCAGAGCCAGCCGCCCATTAGCAGGGCGCTGGCAACTAACCATTTGGGATGCAGTCGAGTCGTCATACGATCGCGTGGTATAAGTTCTTGCTTTGAAGGCTCCGTGTAAATACCATAGCCGCTGCTTTTCTATTTCGCGATCAATTCCTATTAGCCGGCTAATCATCCGACAGATTCTATCGAAATTATGAACGGCTGTATTTCTACGGAAAAGGAATGGTAGGATTTCAGGTGTAAATCGCTAGGGGTGCCCTAAGCCTGCTTTGCAGGAGCCTTCGATCCGTTTTGGGTCAAAAGGTGGGCTGAGAATATACCCTCAGAACCTGAGCCTGGGTAATGCCAGCGGAGGAAAGCATGAATTTTGTGCAAATCTCTTTAAAAGAGGCTGCGCTAGCGCGCATTAAAAGATCGCAAATTAGCGAGTCAATGCCTGCAAGTGCGCTAAAAGAACAAGTATTCGAGATATTAGCCCAGCCTGAACTAGCGAGAATTCAGGAGGTGTCTAAATGTCTGTAGGCGCGATCGCTCTGACGGTTCTATTAGTTGCTGCGGCGACCTTTGCGCTATTTGGCCTAGTTAAATCTAGCAATCGCGCTATCGACCTTGAAGACTACATGGTCAGCCGCAATCAGGTTGGTGGGCCAGCGGCCGTCGCTACGGTAACGGCCTCTGCGCTAGGCGCCTGGATTTTATTTAGCCCTCCCGAAGCCGGGTCAGAATACGGTGGCATCACCGCTATCCTGGGCTATTGCTTCGGTTCGGCGCTAGCGGTCTTTACCTTTGTGTTTGTCGGCCCCCGAATGCGGCAGATTATGCCCTGGGGCCATTCGCTCAACGAGTATGTGCGCTATCGGTTTGGTGCGGTTGCGCTTGTCGATCGTCCTGCGCTTGCCGATAACAACGATGGAAACGTTAGGAGCAGGAGTAGTAGTCAAGCGGGCCGGCTGATGTACCTGCTGACGGTTGGGGTCATGCTGCTGTATATGTTTGTGTATTTGGCGGCTGAGCTGACGGCGATCGCCGAAGCCTTGCAGCTCATTGCCGATGTGCCGCTAATGGTCACCTCGCTGGTTGTCATTGCTGCTGTTTTTCTCTACACCACCTACGGCGGACTCCGGGTTACCATCGTCACCGATATCTTTCAGTTTGCGCTGATTGTGCCGCTGCTGCTGATTTGCTTTGTGACTACGATTACGCTGCTGGGAGGGCCGGGTGCTGCGATCGCGCCTGTTGCCGACAATCTCCCTGAGCTACTGTCTTTTAACAACGTTGGTGGACTTAGATTTGGCGCAACGCTGTTAATTGCCGTTATTGCCGCCGAGTTGTTCAATCAGGGAAACTGGCAGCGGGTATATGCCTGCCGCAACGACGCTACGGTGCGCCGCTCGTTTTTAGGCTCAGCGCTAATTATTTTGCCGCTGATCTTTCTTTCCGGTTCATTAGGACTGATTGCCGCCGGCTACGACTTGGTTGGAGCAACGTCTTTCTTCGATCTGTTGCAAAGTCTCAATATTTCAAACTGGCTGCTAGGCGCGGTTATTTTACTTGCGGTGGCGCTGGTTATGAGTAGCCTAGACTCCTTACTCAACGGGATTAGCGCCGTGTTCGCTGGCGATCTGCTGCGCGTTAACGATAGCCCTGAGACGGTGCTGTTGATTTCTCGCGGGCTAACGATTGTCGTGGGGATTCCGGCAGTGGCGATCGCCTCCCAAGGCTACAGCGTTCTCTATCTGTTCTTTATTGCCGACCTGCTCTGCGCCGCGCTGCTGTTTCCGCTGCTTCTGAGCTTCTACAACCGCCACCAAACGGCTGCCAACGCTTTGGTCAGCTCGCTTGTTGGCATTATTGTCGGCGTTTTGTTCTTCCCCAAACCAGACTTTTCGCCGCTAGTAAATATTCCTGGTGGCGGCGACTTATTAAACAGCTTTGCCGCTGCGCTTTTGTCCTCCATGCTCATTACGCTGATTTGGACAAACATTAGCAAACGCAGCGGCAAATTTGCCTTCAACTACAGCGATCTTAAAGCAGTTAAACCCTACACTGCGGGCCGCTTAGCCGTCGAACCCGAGCTGTAGAAAGTCTAGTAAAGACCCTTAAAGCTCCTATCGCCGTAAGCGCTTTCTTACATGGCCTGGCTTTTTGCTGCTCGTCAGGCCATTCAGGTTCCTTTGCAGCATCTACTGTTCCTGTAGTTTTCATCTCACATAATCCAATCTCACATAATCCAAACAAAGGCATTTATCTATGACTGCTAATACTCAAGTAACCGCTGCCAACAGCGATAAAACCAGCATCGACCCAAAACCAGCCGACCCAAAACCAAACGTAGTGGGCGCTCAATCTTCTCGCCCGGTAGGCACTGCGCCTATTCGCGCTGAGTGGATTGCCAAACGTAAAGGCCAAGCTAATGTCTCGCAAATGCACTATGCGCGGCAGGGCGTTGTCACCGAAGAAATGGCCTACGTTGCTCGCAGAGAAAATTTACCCGAGCGCCTAATTAAAGACGAAGTGGCTCGCGGCCGGATGATTATTCCTGCCAACATTAACCACCCTAATTTGGAACCGATGGCCATTGGCATTGCCAGCAAGTGCAAAGTCAACGCCAACATCGGCGCATCACCCAACTCTTCAGATATCAACGAAGAAATTGAGAAACTGCGCCTAGCTGTTAAGTACGGCGCAGATACTTTAATGGATCTGTCCACTGGCGGCGGCAACCTAGACGAAATCCGCACTGCTGTTATCAACAACTCGCCGATTCCTATTGGCACCGTGCCGATCTATCAGGCCCTAGAAAGCGTTCACGGCAGCATCGAAAATCTGGATGCGCAAGACTTTTTGCACATCATCGAAAAACATGCGCAGCAAGGCGTGGACTATATGACCATCCACGCAGGCATTTTGATTGAGCATTTGCCGTTAGTCAAAGACCGACTCACCGGCATTGTTTCTCGCGGCGGTGGCATTATGGCCCAGTGGATGCTGCATCACCACAAACAAAACCCGCTGTTTACCCACTACGACGACATCACCGAGATCTTCAAGCGCTACGACGTTTCGTTTAGCCTGGGCGATTCTCTGCGTCCTGGGTGCCAGCATGACGCCTCAGACGCGGCTCAGTTTGCCGAACTCAAAACGCTGGGCGAACTCACCCGCCGGGCCTGGAAGTCCGATGTGCAGGTAATGGTAGAAGGCCCAGGACATATTCCACTCGACCAAATTGAGATGAATGTGAAAAAGCAGATGGAAGAATGTTCTGAAGCGCCCTTTTACGTGCTGGGGCCTTTGGTCACCGATATTGCACCCGGCTATGACCACATTACCTCAGCGATTGGCGCGGCGATGGCCGGATGGCATGGCACCGCGATGCTCTGCTATGTAACGCCCAAAGAGCATTTGGGTCTGCCCGATGCTGAAGACGTGCGCAACGGACTGATTGCCTACAAAATTGCAGCCCACGCAGCCGACATTGCCCGCCATCGCCCTGGCGCTCGCGATAGAGACGATGAGCTGTCTCGCGCCCGCTACAACTTCGACTGGAACAAGCAGTTCGATCTGTCTTTAGATCCAGAACGCGCTCGCGAATACCACGATGAAACGCTGCCTGCGGATATCTACAAGACTGCCGAATTCTGTTCTATGTGCGGGCCTAAGTTCTGTCCTATGCAGACAAAAATTGACGCTGAGAAGCTGAGTGAGTTAGAGAAGTTTTTAGCTAAAGAAGAGAGTGCTGTTTAGGAATCTCTCAAAACGGAGCCGCACTGTTAAATCGTAGCGGCGTCCCGGTCACAGGATGCTGAAACTCAAGGGAGGTTGCATGTAAATGTAGCCTCTCTTTTATTTGCTCGTTTGGCTTGCGATCGCTATAAAGTCTATCGCCTAAAATAGGAGAGTTTAGACCATTGGCATGAGCCGCATGGACTCGCAGTTGATGAGTCCGTCCCGTCTGCGGCACAAACTGTATTCTGGGCCGTTCACTATCTAAAATTACCTTGAACTCTGTGCGACTAGGCTTTCCCCTTTGGGCATCAACTGTTTGTCTAGGTCGGGTTTTCGGATCGCCCCATATCGGCAGCGCTATCGTCCCTGAGACGCTGCGAATAGGTTTGGAAAGAATGGCTTCGTAGGTTTTATGGACTTGCCGCTGGGCGAACTGTTGGCTTAGCGCTTGATGAGATTGGGGGGAAGCGGCGATCGCTAAAATACCGGAAGTGGCCTGATCGAGCCGATGAACCGCCGCTAAGAACAAACAATCTGGCAGCTGATAGCGCAGCCGACTGAGTACGCTATCTTGCAGCGCGTACCGCCGTCCCGGTACGGAGAGCATTCCAGCGGGTTTATCTACCACAATTAAGTGTTCATCTTGGTAGAGAATAGAGAGCGGCGCGATCGCTGAGGTAAAGCGAGCGAGGTCGCCAGTGGAAAGCTGCGCTAGCATCTGGTAATCGTCCGAAGAAGCTTCGTAAAATAGACCGAAAGATCGATCGGAAATTTGAATGAGCTTGCCGTCAAGCACAGGACTTGCTGGCGGCAAACTCCACCGAAACTCGGCTAAAGCTATCGGCGTAAGCTGATGCGCCCTAGCGTAGTGCAGCAGTTTAGCGGCTGGGCAATTGTGCAAGCCCTCCTGCAGCAAAATATGTTCAGCTTCTAACTTTAAGTCGGATTCTGTGCCTGCTAGCGCTGCTAAGTAAACGCGCTGCATTAGGGCTTGCCACGCTTGCGATCGCGTTTTGTACCGCTGTTTTAGCTCGCGTATCTGCCGATCGACTTCAGCAACTTCCTGGGCTAGCGGCTCCAGCGATCGCCCTTGAATCTGTTTTAGCCGCCGCCGCTCAAGCCCGTCCTGCTGGCTTTGCTGCCGGAGCGCTAGCAGGCTTTTCTCAAGCGCTGTTCCCCGTAGATGACTGCGGTCGTAAAGGCGCTGGCGATCGCGCTGCTGCTTCCGCTGACGATGACTGGCCGCTAGCTGCTGTAGCTGCTCAGCATATCGCTGGGACATTTGCTCGTAAGCGGAGCGAGACGACTGATCTAGGCTCACCATCGTCTGCTTAAGCTGCGCTAGCTCTGACAGGATCTGAGGCTCTACCAGGGCCATTTGGATCTGAGCGGGCAGCGCAGGAACCCAGCCCGCTGGCATGTCAGGCAGCGGACTTGAACCGGCTTTTAGCACCGTTTGCTGCCCAGTGGGTGAGCGCACAATCAGGATGCCGTATCGGCTTTCTGGCAATGGCCTGGCGATCGCATCCTCAAGCTGCTGCATCAGCGCGATCGCAATAGACTCAGCTTCTTCCGTACGAGATAGTTGCCAACTGGTCTTGGCTTGCATACCCTAAGGCTCAATAGAAGGCGATTTCGCCAGACAATAAACGTCTATCATTTCTGGCCCTATTTGTGGGAAAGTGAATCAAAGATGTAGCAGATTAGACCCGCGAAGATATGGACAACCTGGCAACCTCTAGCCGCTCAACGCGCGTAAAGGTAGATATGACGCTATCCATCGTAGAAGCAGAAGCTTTACAGCATCTGCTAAAGCGATTGACGCTAGAAGAATGTCGACGGCTAGCCTCTAACGATGCAGAGGCCCAAATTTTTATTAACGCAGCAGGAAAGTTACGTCGCCAGATAAAGGCCGCCGAAGAACTGCCCCAGATGCCCGAGTACGACGATTAAAATCGGGTTGGCGCTGACATGAAAAAGGCTTGCCTTCGAAAAAGCAAGCCGCTTATTTGATTTAAGACCTTTAGTTGCTTGGAAAAAGCTAACTTACGTGAGCGGCTGGCCTAAACGAACCGCTCATCAAGTCTTACTCAACTTATGCCTAACGGCCTAGTCTTACTGGCCATCTGATGGTTTATCTAAATTGCTTAAGAGATGGCAAGCTCTTCTTCGTCTTCTTCTGTCATCAACAGGCGAAGGCTAGGAAACAAGAAATGATTCTCTTCTACGTACTGAGCGCCAAACAGGCCCTTTTCGGCCCAAAAGTAGCGATCGGTCGTGTGCTCGTTGCGCTTTACTAACAGTAGCGCGGGCGGACAAATGCCCTGAGCATGAATGTAATTGCGCGCGGCGGTGACCGGTTTTACTTCTCCGCTCTCAATGCTGTGCTGAGGAACTGCTTCCAAAATGCGGCGTCCCTCTAACCGACGACGGCTTTTACGCTTGCGTCTGCGTGCCAATTTTCTACCTCCAGGTAGCTCTAAGCGGTATCTTTTCGCTAAATGTAACAACAGCTACATTCAACATTGCTTGCAAAATATAGCAGGTACAACTTAAAATTTCAAGTTGGCTTTAAAGCAAATATGAATTTCATCAACGCGGATTGTTTTGCTCCAAAGCCGCTAGTTGCTAGTCTTCTCACAGCTCGATACCCGGCTATATTTGAATAGACACGACTGCCCTAAAATCAGCATCTTGTAACAAACTTAACAGTTTGCTGTGAGATTAGCTGGTTTTTGGGCCGGCTCAGGCGGCTTGGCTGAAGGCGTCTAATCAGACCAAACGCTCTATCTAAATCAAACCAAATCAAACCAAGCGCTCTGTATGCTTTTAGAAAAGCAGTCTTAATGCGGCCAAACGTATCTGGTGGTTTGCTGTATCTTGGTTTATGGCTTGCTTTACCCGCTAGGTTGAGCGTTAGCCTGTTTGCTGTTCGTCTAAGAGGCTGCGCATGAGTGCGATCGCCAGTCCCGAATTTATTTCTTTGTGCCACGCGCAGCTCCGCCTGATGACGCAGCAGCTGGCCGAGTCTACGGCTGCGCTCTACATGGCCGATATTACCGACCCGGCGGGCAACGATTCGCATTTCGTGCCTGTTGTTAGCTATCCCGAGCCGGTCGATAGCTGGATAGAAAAGTTTTCGTCTGCTCCCTGGGAGGCAACCGCTCGCGTCCCGCTGGCTTTGCCCGGAGCCGCCGACAGCGCCCCGGCCATATGGCCAGAGCTTTTGCCCGAACCCCTTCTAGATCCGATTGAAACCGCAGCCCCTAAATCGCAGCGATCCTCGGTGCCTACAGATCCTGCTGCGCCTGAAGTAGCAGCGCCTAAAGTAGAACTCCTGAAAAGCAGGCGGCACAAGCGGAACAGGCGCAGCAGCTAGTGGTGCCACTGGTCTATACCGATGTTGTCGTTGGCCTGGTTGTGGCGATTCGGCGCGATCGCCCCTGGAAGCGCAAAGAACGCAGCTACATAGAAACTATGGCCGATTCGCTCGCTGCAGGCTGCGTACTAGAGCGGCGAAATCAGTGGCTACAGGGACGCATCACCCACCGAAAAGGACTGCAAAGCCGCCAGTCAGAAATTTTTCACAATTTACTGCACCAGTTTCGCAACCCGCTCACAGCGGTTAATACCTTTGGCAAGCTGCTTGTAAAACGGCTAGATTCGGATGATCCCAACAAAACGGTGGCTACGGGTATCGTTCGCGAAACCTCCCGGCTGCGAGAGTTGGTCACCCACTTTGACGAGGCCGTCTCCATTGGCGATGCCGACCTCATCTCAGCAGCACCGCCTACATTGGCGCTATCTGCAGGGCAGCCGCTCTTGTCTCAAGGCAATCCTGATAATACTCATTCGACCCCTGAACCCGGTCTAGGCGCGAGCCGTTTAGAGGCGACCTATCTAGAAGATGCGAATCTAGAAGACGCGAATCTAGATAACAGCTTGGGCCATGCCCTGACGCTAAACCGACAGGCGTTAGAGCATATCGTCGATCCTATTTTGGAAGTTGCTAGCATCGTTGCAGAAGAGAAAGGCGTGAGGCTAGCGGCTCAGGTTTCGCACAATACGCCCTGGGTTTGGGGTGAGGAAGAAGCCCTGAGTGAAGTCGTCAGCAATCTGGTAGACAATGCCATCAAGTACTCGCCTGCTGGTGCGCGAGTGTGGGTGCAAACGGGCGTTAGCCGCATAGAATCGCAGGGTCACTATCAGGGCATTGTTGTTGCCGACACCGGCCCCGGCATTCCGGCCGCCGATTTGGAGCGATTGTTTGAGCGCTACTACCGGGGGGTGCAGGCTCAGGGCGAGTTACCCGGTACAGGGTTAGGATTAGCGATCGCGCAATCTTTGGTCAAAGAGATGCGGGGAGCGATTGAAGTGATTAGCCCGGCGGTGGGTACGCCCTGGCTACCGGTCGCCGCAGCGGCTCCGCGCGAAGAGAGCGGGCCAGGAACTGTATTTATTGTTTGGCTACTAGAAGCAGACTAGAGGCTTAGTACGCTACCTGCCAAGCGCTATTCCTTTGGCTTATCGCCCGAGGCCCGCACAGACATAACCTTACGCAGCAAGTCGAACCAAAAGCTAGCTCCCATCGACAGTGCCAAGGCTGTAATGGCCCAGCCGACTAGCCGCTGCGGAATAAACTTAATCGGCCAGTTTGCTTCAGCAGCCTGCTGCGCTGCTATTACAGATCTGCTCCGACCAATAGGCAGCGGATATTGAGCGAGCGTTTGCTCTACCGCCTCGCCCACCGAGCGCAGCTCAACGCCCATATTTTCGGCTATCTGAGCGGTCAGGTCGTCGGATAGCTCGTCAATGCCAGATTCTGCGGCTAGCTGCTCCGGAGTTTGAATGCCGCGCACTTCTATTTGCTCGGCTGCTTGAATGATGCTGCTGCGAATGGCTGGGTCGGTGCTCAGGCGCTGAAACATGTAGAAGGTGTCGGCGTTGAGGGTAAATGCGATCGCTAACCCGATGAGCAAGCCCACGCCTTTCACATTGCGCCGATAAACCCCGCTCGCCCGCGTCATGCCATTGTTAAACCAGCTTTCTATTTCGGTTTGCAACTGCTGAATTTCGTTCCCGGTTGAACTCACGTCAGCTCTCACTCTGCTTTCGGCCCGGCTAGCTAAGGTTGCTAGGCTGCCTCTAAGCCGCGCAGGAATGATCTCGCTGTTCTGGATGGTCTCTAGCGCTGCGCTCAGCGAATGGCTCATCGCCGCGCCTTCTCGGCGGGTCAGCGCCACCAATTCGCCATAGGTCGCACTAGACGGATCGAGCAGCGCCGTCAAATCGGACAGAGAGGGTCGCACCCTGGCAATGAGTACTGCTGTCCCCTCGTTTTGGCCACCGTTCTGAGCGCCTTGAGAGCGACCTACTAGGCCGGTGCGAAGGTATTTGATTCGATTTGAAAAAGACTGAATGGCGGCTGGCTCAGATAACGGTAGGTCTGCGGCCATCTCTTCAAAAGACTGAATTTGCTCGATAACCTGATCGATCGCAGTTTCGAGCGTGAGCCGTCTGGCGGCTAGGGCTTCGCTGAGGCGGTTAAGCTGCTGGTCGAAGTAGCTAACTTCTGCGGTGAGCAGCGTTTCATCACCTGTGCGCGCACGCAGTTCCTGAACGCTGTTGTGTAAAGGCGATCGCACATCAGTATCTATAAACTCCTCAAAGCGCGAGCGGGTCAAAATGCGCTGAAAGTCTTCTAGCTTTAGCCGTTCAATGAGACTTGTGGCAAATGTTTCAGCCGGAATGTAAGAAGGCCCGCTGGTTTTAGTCCCAAAAACGTTGCGGCTAAAAGTCAGCGTTCGATAGAGCGCACCCACGCCATGCAAAAACTGACGTAGCAAACCGGCTAGCCGCCCCTGCGCCTCGTAGTTAAGATCTTCAATCAGCGGACTATCGTAAAGCCTATCAGCCAGCGTTTTTGCTGCTTTGCGGTTGCGGCGGGCCGTACTCGCGTCGCGTCTTCTCGCTACCGCCGAGTCGCGCTCTTCGCCCTGGCCAACGTGGCCCACCGTCGTTCTATCCGCTAGGCTATCGCCTGCCAACAGCTGCTCAATCGAGCGCTTTAAATGCTCTGCTCGCCATTGAAATAGGGCGCTTAAAATCTCCTGAATTTCGCTGGCAACTAGGCTCAGCGTCAGGTAGATAAAAATTAGTCCGATGGCAATCTCTAAAACAACTGGCAAACTCATAGCGGTCATCCTGCTCGATGCATTAGGACGTTCGCATACCGCATCCCTTTTGTACAGGGTTTGTCTGTTTTATACAGAGTTTGTCTGTTTTATACAGAGTTTATCTGTGCAGCTTTCTACTCCGCTTCGTCGCCGCTGTCCAACTGAGTTAGCTTGATATGTTTGCGGCCCAAAGAGATTTCGAACTCATCGCCCGGATTAAGACTCATTTGCTTGGTGTAAGCAGACCCAATTAGCAAGTTGCCGTTAGACTGCACCGTAATTCGATAGCTAGCGCTGCGCCCACCTCGGCCATTGCCCGCTTGGGTGCTCTCTATTTGAATGCCTGCTGCATCGCTCAGCGCTTTGTAAAATTTCATCATATTGACGCGAGTTACACCGGTCTTAGTAACGGTGTAATAGCCGCAGGTTTTAGCCTTGTCTTCTGGGCTAAGATGCTCCGTCTCTTTAATTTTCTTGAGCAGCGATTTGCCCTTCAAAGGGTCTTTGTTTAAGTCGTTAACCATTCACTTAATTCTCAATGCTGGTAGTAGGAAGGACAATAGGTTCAAAGGTAAGAGCAGCAGGCAACGTGCTTTTAGTTGATGCGACTTAAACCTCAGTTTTGAAAGTTTTAGGAATCGGGTTTTGGATTTTTGTTAAGAGGCTAGAAAGAAGTATCTGTCAAGTGGGTTTGTGCCGCTAGATACTTCACTGCTAATAACGCTAGTCAAGCTAGCAAAACCCCAAGTAAGTTAGGAAATAGCATCTTAGATCGATAGAGATCTAGTGTCTAAAACCGCCCTTGACTAGAGATTAGTAACAGCCATCTTTTATGCTTTGGTTCCGTCTTCACTTTCTAATTAAATGAGCCTGCAATACAGTCTTCAGATTTTTATTATAAAAGCACAATTCATATCTGGAGTAAATACCTTAAGGCACGGACTAGATGACAATTAGGGAAGCGGTTACTCTCACAACGCCGGTGATGTCGGTCGCCAGAAAGCCTGTTCAAAGTGTTGCTATTTTTACAGCGTTTTTTATAAGTGACTAAAGTAATGTTGAACGATAAAATAGTCCGAAATGTAATATTTGTAAGGTCTACTTTTCTGCGTTTAGCGCCGTTCTCATTCTTTTGACTCAGTTTTTTGCGCCTTTAGTAAGGTGCGAAGCAAAGCGCTCGTATGCTCTAACGTTTTATTTATGAAGCTAACAACTCGCGGTCATTACAGCGTTAAAGCACTGCTCGATTTGAGCTTGCAACCTGCCGGAACGGTCTCTTCAGTTAATGCGATCGCAGCCCGTCAGAGCCTGCCGGCTCCTTATTTGGAGAAATTATTGATCGAGCTAAGGCGATCGCACCTCGTTAGCGCTATTCGCGGTGCCCATGGAGGCTATCAGTTGGCCAAGCCGCCAAGCCAAATCTCGCTAGGGCAAATATTAGAAGCTGTCGGCGAATCGGCCAGTCCGTTTGCAGACTCCGCTGGGGCTAATCCAGACCAGGCGGAAGACTGGGTTACTTCGATGCTTTGGCAGCGCCTGCACCAGAAGCTCGAAGACGCGTTTTACAGTATTACGCTAGAAGATCTTTACTACGACGCGCGTAGCTGGCAGGCTGCTCAAGGAGAAGGGGCTAGCTTTGTGGTTTGAAGTATTGACTGGCCAGAATCCGGTGGGCGCGAGTAGCCTGCTGTTGGCAGCGGCCCTGCTAGATTTTGCAGTGGGCGATCCCTGGGGGTGGCCTCATCCTGTTCAGTTTATGGGTAAGGCGATCGCGTTCTATAGCAAAGCGTCCCTGGCCCAACCTAGATCGCCCAGGCAAATGAAGCTGCTGGGCATTGGGCTTGGGGTTTTATTGATAGGCGGTACAGGGTTGTTGAGCTGGCTAGGTTTGCAGGCTTTGAGAGAAATCTCCCCCCTGCTGGCCTGGAGTGTAGAAGTGGTTTTACTCGCTAGCTGCTTTGCTGGCCGCAGTCTGCGAAAGGCAGCGGACGACGTTTTGCAGCCGTTAAACCGTAATTTGATTGCCGTCGATTTACCCGAAGCAAGAAGACGGCTGTCGATGTACGTAGGGCGCGATACTGACCAGCTATCTGTCGAGGAAATTCGGCGAGCCGTCCTAGAAACGGCTAGTGAGAATGCGGTAGACGGCGTGCTAGCACCTCTGTTTTACGCGATTTTAGGGGCCGGTTTGGGTTTGGCTGCACCGGTGGCGCTTGCTTACAAGGCGGCTAGCACGCTGGACTCAATGGTGGGTTATAAAGAAGCGCCCTATACCGATTTGGGCTGGTTTAGCGCTCAATTTGAGGATGGCTTAACCTGGGTGCCCTGTCGAATCAGCGTATTTGCGATCGCGCTTCTATCGGGTAAGCCTGGTCATGTCTTACGCCTGTGCCGTCGAGATGCCCCTGCCGATCCTAGTCCAAATGCTGGCTGGAGTGAATGCGCCTATGCCGCAGCGATAGGGGTGCGTCTGGGCGGCGCTAATACCTACGGCGGCAAACTTAAAATGAAGCCTTTTTTGGGTGACGCCGAGCAGTCCATTACAGATACGGCCATCGCGCGGGCTTACCGACTAACTCGTGCGAGCTTCTTGCTCGGGCTAGGAACGGGAATAAGTGGGCTGTGGTTATTGGGCTAGCACTCATCCACAGTTACCGTTAAGGCCATTGACCATTAATGCCGTTAAATAAATGTCAAGCCTTTCATCCGTCGAGATTTCTGATGAGATTTCTGATGAGATTTCTGATGAGACTTTACTGTATTCATAAAAGACCTAATTAAATTGATTTAATTAAGTAGCTAACGCAGCCACTCTTCGCTATTTAGTAGTTCTATACAGAAGCTTTTCTGCCTGCACAAAATAACGATGCTTACGTTTTTACGAATGATTTCCCGCGAATAAAGTCTGGCTGGTCTGGTCGCTTTTAGCGTTTGTTTGGCGTTTTCAAGGTGTTTTTTAAGTGCGTGTTAGCCAAAGCCTCTCCAACGTCAATCGACTTACTATCGAAAGTACTGCATCCGTACGCTGCATCCGTACAATGTTGAGTAAGGCTAAATCTGCGTCCCTAACTCGCACCCAACTCGATGGTTCAAAAAGTCGTTAACATCCTCTCTGCTGAAGAGATCCGTCGTACGCTCAACCGGCTCGCCTCCGAAATTGTCGAGCGCACAGAAACCCTCGATAACTTGGTGCTACTAGGCATTCGCACCCGAGGTGTTCCCCTGGCGTACACGCTCGCCGACCAGATTCACCGCCTCGAAGGGATGCAAATACCCACAGGCGCACTCGACATTACCTTTTACCGCGACGACCTCGATCAAATTGGCGTCCGCACTCCCGAAAAAACAGACATTCCCTTCGATCTCACCGGCAAAACCGTCGTCCTCGTAGACGACGTTATCTACAGCGGCAGGACTGTGCGAGCCGCTCTTAATGCCGTGCACGATTACGGTCGCCCTAATGTCATTCGTCTGGCGGTGCTAATCGATCGAGGCCATCGCCAGGTGCCGGTACACCCGGATTTTGTCGGTAAGCAACTGCCGACAGCCAGTGATGAAAAAATTCGGGTGTTCGTACAGGCGGAAGATGGCCGAGACGGCGTAGAGCTAAGCCACGGGTGACCGGCGTGAATAGACTGGTGTGAATGCCCTAGACCTTAACGATATATTTGGCGGTTGCGGAACAGATCTAATAGGTACGGTAGTCTAGGTAACGAAACTGCTGATACGCCTTGAGAGATTGAACTGTGAGTCCTTCGTCGCCCTTAGAGCTAGGCCGTCCTGCTTCTAATAATTCCGTCAGCGCCCGCGATAGTTTGAGCTTGGTGGCCGATAAGTTTGCAACCGATAGCTTGGCAACCGATAGCTTTGTTGCTACCCAGGAAAGAAAAGCTGACCACCTGCGGGTTTGCCTAGAAGAGGATGTACAAAGTCATCGCGTTACAAATGGCTTGGATCGCTATCGGTTCACTCACTGCTGCCTGCCAGAGTTAGACCGCAAAGACATTGACATTAGCACCGTCTTTTTGGGCAAACGGGTCGCGACGCCCTTGCTAATTTCGTCTATGACTGGGGGAACCGAACAGGCCCGGCAAATTAATCAGCGGCTGGCTAAAACCGCTCAAAAGTTTGGGCTAGCTATGGGCGTTGGCTCGCAGCGAGTAGCCGTCGAAAATCCCGACTTAACCAGCACGTTCTCAGTACGTCAATATGCGCCAGATGCGTTGCTGTTCGCTAATTTGGGCGCGGTGCAGTTGAACTACGACTATGGCATCAGCCAGTGCCAGAAGGCTGTAGATGCGCTAGAGGCAGACGCGCTCATTCTGCATCTAAATCCTCTGCAAGAAGCGGTGCAGACTGAGGGCGATGTGAACTTTAAGGGGCTGTTTGCCAAGATTGAGCAGCTAGTAAAGCTATTGCCCGTACCGATTGTGGCGAAAGAAGTCGGCAACGGCATTTCGGCGGCAATGGCTCAGCGGCTAATGGATGTAGGCGTGGCGGCGGTGGATGTTGCGGGTGCGGGCGGTACGTCTTGGGCCAGAGTGGAGAGCGAGCGGGCTACTGATGCCAAGCAGCGTCGGCTAGGCAATACGTTTGCCGATTGGGGCATTCCTACGGCGGAGTGTGTTGTGCAAATTCGCGAGCTTTCGGCCACGGTGCCGCTAATTGCTTCCGGCGGTCTGCGGCACGGGCTTCATGCGGCCAAGGCGATCGCACTGGGCGCTGATTTAGCCGGTTTAGCCCTGCCCTTTTTGCAGGCCGCTAGTCAGTCAGAAGCGGCGTTAGATGAAGTCTGCGAGGCTTTGATTGCAGAGATCGTTACCGTGCTATTTTGTACGGGCTGCGCAAACTTATCGGCGCTGCGACAGCCGGGAATTTTGCAAACGCTAAGGTAGCGCGTACCCGATATCTCTTCAACTTGGGCATCAATTTTGGTTGAAGTGGCTAAGATACATGAGACGCGATCATTTCATCTGTTCACCAGCGATTGAATTAGACCTATGCGAGATTTCTTCAAGATTGCGGCTGCTAGTGCGGTAGGTACTTTAGTTGGGTTGTTTAGCCTTTTGCTGCTGCTAGGCATTGGCGCGTTTGGGTTGGTCGGCGTGTTGGTTGCCTCTAGCGGATCGGAACCCGAAATTGAGCTAGAAGATGATTCTGTGCTGGTGTTCGATCTCAGCACGGATATTGTGGACGGGGCCGTTAATAGTTCTGGGGCGCTGTTCGAAGGCGCATTTTACGGTGGAACGCGCTCGGTTTCTTTGTATAACGCGATCGCGGCAATTAAGGCAGCAGCTGAAGACGAGCAGATTTCTGGCATTTATATTAAAGGCTCCCCCAATGAAGGACTAGCCACTTTGAAAGAGGTGCGCGAGGCGCTCAGCGAGTTTAAGGAGTCGGGTAAACCAATTTGGGCCTACAGCACAGATTTTGACGAGCGCGCCTATTACATTACTTCGGTAGCCGATAATCTCGTACTAGCCCCGGTTGGCACGATGGAAATCAACGGCTTTAGATCGGAGACTCAGTTCCTATCGAATGCGCTTGATAAGTTTGGCGTAGGCGTACAGGTGGTGCATGTGGGTAAGTACAAGTCGGCGATAGAGCCGTTTACTCGCTCGACCAGTAGCCCTGAGGCGAAGCAGCAAACTCAAATCTTGATTGGCGATCTGTGGCAGGACTTTTCTAAGACGGTTTCGAGCGATCGCAAAATCACCCCCGAACAGCTCCAGAATCTAGCAGACAACGTTGCCCTCGTAGAAGCCGATGAAGCGCTGTCGTCAGGGCTAGTCGATCGGCTAGGGTTCTACGGCGATGTTCTAGCCGAGCTGAAAAAGCTGTCGGGCGTGGAAGCAAAAGACACGGACGACATTGATGAATTGGGCGCGGAAGAAGACGCTTTCCCCCAGACCTCTCTCGCTAGCTACGCGCAAAATGTGGCCGATAAACGCGATCGCAACTGGGCCGCAGAAGATAGCACCGTGGCCATTGTCTACGCCGAAGGCAACATTGTTGTGGGTGAAGATGTTGTTCCTGGCAGCATTACCTCCGAAGGGCTAGCCTCCACGCTGCGACGGCTACGCCAAGACAAAGATACTAAAGCCGTCGTGCTGCGGGTGAATAGTCCTGGTGGCAGCGCAACGGCTTCTGAGATAATTGCCGATGAAGCCAAACGACTGGCCGCTGAGAAGCCGCTGATTGTCTCTATGGGCGACTACGCCGCTTCAGGCGGATATATGATTTCCGCGCCGGGGGCTAAGATTGTCGCTTCGCCGATTACTATCACCGGTTCTATTGGCGTGTACGGCCTGCTGTTGAACTTTCAAGAGATTGCTAACGAAAACGGCATTACTTGGGACGTAGTAAAAACGGCAAAGTTCGCAGATATGCAGACCACCTCTCGCCCGCAGAGCCAGGCCGAATTAACCATTCAACAAGATTATGTGGACACGCTATACGATCGCTTTACCACCATTGTCGCAGATGGCCGAAACGTCTCCAAAGAGCGTGTGGGCCAGGTAGCCCAAGGTAGAGTTTGGACAGGCGAGGACGCCATTAAGGCCAATCTCGTCGATGAGCTAGGCGGTCTAGAAGATGCGATCGCGCTAGCCGCTAAAACAGCAGAGATAGAAGAGTTTCAGGTTAAAGAATATCCGCGCCTTCCCAGCTTCGAAGAACAGCTTTTAAGCAGCGTATTTGGGGCGGGGCTAACCACTCAGCTACCGTGGAACAAAGATCCGCTAACCGACGAACTGCTGAAGCTCAGAGAAGAGTTTTCGCTCCTCGAAACGCTCAACGATCCCAACAGCGTTTATATGCGGCTTCCCTTCACCACCGAGATTGACTAAAAATGTCTCACGCCGCCAAACGCAGCCCTTTCCGTTCGGCCATTGACAAGATGCAGGGCTACGCGCCGGGCGAGTGGCCAGCACTAGATGCGGGCGTTCTTAAGCTGAATTCAAACGAGAATGCCTACCCGCCTTCGCCTAAAGTCTTAGCGGCTCTCTCCGGGTTTGATGGCGAACTCTTGCGCCGCTATCCCGATCCGCGATCACAAGATTTTTGCCAGGTCGTTAGCCAAACGCTAGGCATTCCCAGCAGACTGGGTAATTGCCGGAAATGGCAGCGACGATGTGCTAACACTGCTAGTGCGAGCCTGCGCCGAGCAAGGGCGAACAATTGCCTATCCTACTCCGACCTACGTGCTATACAGAACGTTGGCCGCCATGCAGCCCGCCGAAACCCTAGAGATTCCTTACGATATTAAGGGCGATCGCTGGCAGCTACCCGTCGAACAGCTCTTGCAGGCAGATGCGGCTATTACCTTCGTCGCTTCACCGAACAGCCCTTCTGGCCATATCGTGCCAAAAACAGATTTAAGCGCATTAGCCGCCGGACTCTCGGGTGTGCTCGTGGTCGATGAAGCCTACGTAGATTTTTCATCCGAAAACGCGCTGGATTTAGTGCGCGAGTTTGAGCATGTAATGGTGCTACGAACGCTCTCTAAGGGGTATTCGCTAGCTGGGCTGAGATTAGGGTTTGGCTGCGCTCAGCCCGCACTATTAGCCGGACTCAAGAAGGTAAAAGACAGCTACAACGTAGATGCGCTGGCGCTACGGCTAGGGGCAGCGGCCATCTTAGACCAAGATTACAAGAACGCCTGTGTAAAGAAGATTGCTGCGCACCGCGAGGCGTTGGCAACCGGGCTGAGGGAAATGGGGTTTTGGGTGGGGCGATCGCACACCAATTTCCTGCTAGTCAAGCCACCCAACGATGCCAAAGCCATCTATCAACATCTCAAAGCCCAAAAAATACTCATCCGCTACTTCGATGAACCCGGACTAGATGACAAGCTGCGCATCACGGTAGGCACGCCAGAACAAAATCAGCGCTTGTTAAAAGCCATTCAACAACTGAACTTGAGCTAGCAAAAGTCTCCTAAACTCTGCTCAACCCCAACCCATCTCTGCTCTCACAAAAGCTAAACCCTCTTGGGAAATCAGCCCCTGGCCTGTCTACGCTGCTGGATTACCCAACAAAAGCCTCTACCTCCACTTCGATCAACATATCTGGACGAATCAACCCTTTCACCTCCACCATTGTTGTAACTGGCGGATGTTCGCCAAAAAACTCTTGGTGCGCCCGGCCATATTCCTGCCAGCGGCTGATATCTGTTACATACATGCGAGTGCGCACTACCTGTTGTCGTCCTGCCCCCATGACTTCAATCGCCGATTCCACAATCTCAAAGCAGCGGCGTGCCTGTGCATAACCGTCTCCGGGCGCATGAGTATTGCCATCTTCTCCTACCGGAGCCGTCCCCGAGAGATAAATCATGTTGCCCGCTTTAATCGCCCGGCAGTAGCCAACTTTAGGCTCCCACTCAGTGCCTGTAAAATGTCGCTGAATATTCATATTCTCCGCTTGCTTATCTCTTAAGCACCTCCAAATAAGCCTTTACCGCATTGCCATATCCCATTTCCAAAGCGTCCGCCGTCAGCGCATGACCAATAGAAACTTCCAACAAATTTGGAATATCTTTAAACAAAGGCAGATTATCCAAGTTCAGGTCATGCCCGCCATTGACGCCCAATCCTAGCGCTTGGGCGCATTGAGCAGCCTGTTTGTATATCTCAAAGCTCTCCTCACCTTTACCCTCACGATAGGCCGTTGCATAAGGCTCGGTGTACAGCTCAATGCGGCTGCATCCCAGCTCAGGCACCCGCTTAATCTGCTCTACATCTGGATCCATAAACAAACTCACCCGGCAGCCAATCTCGTTCAGCGTTTGAATAATATTCTTCAGCCGATCTCTATTTTCAACAACATCCCAACCGTGGTCAGACGTATTCTGAGTTGGGTTATCCGGCACCAACGTACATTGATCCGGCCTCACCTCACGAATTATCTCCATAAAGGGAGACTCAAACGGATTGCCTTCAATGTTGTACTCAATGCCGGGATGATTCTTTAACAGCTCAAAAATGTCGTACACGTCAGTGCGGCGAATGTGACGCTCATCTGGGCGCGGATGTACCGTCAGCCCATGTGCCCCAGCCGCAATGCTGATTTCTCCCATTCTCACGACACTCGGAATCGTTAAAGGCCGGGCGTTTCGTAGCATCGCTACCTTGTTAAGGTTCACGCTGAGGTTAGTCATAAGAAAGAGCACCGTAAATAGGCTACAGCGCGATTCTCTCATTGTTTGGATGCCATCGCGAAATTGCGCCCGAAATTCATCTAAAAGCCATATCTAAAAGCTATTTAGCAGGTACTGCTCAACTGACGATCTTCTCTACACGACTTTCTCTATACGATCTTACTTTTGGAACGATGAGATAAGTGGTTAGGAAATATAGCTGGATTATGAGCAAAACAACATATTCCCTAGCTAAATAAGGGATTTTAAGGCTAGATACTTGAGAAAACAGCAGCAGCCCGCCCAGTAGCAAAAACGCGCTATTTCTGGAAACCTTTATCTTTTTCATACGCCGTTTTTCCATTCTGAAGTGGATGAGGAATCAGTGGATGAGGAATCAGTGGATGAGGAATCTGAACCTGATCGTTCGGCTACTCGCTATAGCAGTCTTTGATAGGTTCGTAGAGGCAATCCGGTGCGCCTTTTAACCTCTATAGCTGAGCGATATTCTCCATTGAGCGATCGCTCCTCTACAATCTTCTCGGCAGCAGCTTCGGCAACGCCAAACGCTTGAAGTTCGCTAGTAGAAAGAATATTTAAGCGTCGCCAGGAATCGGCACCATGCTTGGTCTCATCATAAGAGAAAATAATTTGAGAACCAATGCGACGCGCCTGTGCTTCTGGCAGCCCAGCAATTTCTGTTAGTTCTTCTACATGGGTAAAAATATAGCCTTCTGTTCTAGCAATCTCGATATCGTTGGCGTAGACAATGGGCAGTCCGAGTAGTCTAACTAGCTCGTGCTTAGAGCAGTTGTTAAAGTCTATTTTAGGCGGTGGTGGTAGTGGCTCAGGGCGGCTATGCTGCGATCTAAACCAAAGCGCGAGGCCAATCTGCACGAGCCACGCAAGTACAAGACTCTCTCCTAACGCCATGACCAAAGATATTGCGAAGATGGCCCAGCCTAATTGAACGAACTTGCGATCGCGTAGTTGACTAGCTGTGCGAACAATCGCTAACCCACCAAACAGAGGCACAAACGACAGATAAAACAGAGCGAGAGATGGTGTGCTTCTAGAGACGACGATGTTTTCTTCTAGCATGACAATTTAGAGAGTCGAGAAAGAGAGTGCGTTTCTAGTGGATATACGCTTAAGTAAGATGGTTGAATCAAAATAGAAAACCGTATTGAGCTATTGGAATTAAGCCATTGGAATTAAGCCATGGGGCTAGCTAGCCTAGCGACAGGTCTCTAAATAGAATCTAAAATCTTTCGGCGCTTTCCCTCGTACTCTTCTGCGGTAATAACGTCCGCTTCGTATAGTTTTTTTAGCTCGCCTAGCGTAGCAGCCTTGTCTCTGCTCGACTCTTGGTGCGCCATATTAAAAACTGGGGCGCTACTGGGCCTTAGCCCCCGATTAAACTTGGCATCAAAATCTCGATCTGACATGAGCAAAAGGATAAGGAATTCGAAGCAAGAGATAATTAACGGAATACCTGTCCAGCAGAAGAGGAGATAAACTATCCCTGCACCCAACTGGCCTAAATAAAACTTATGAACGCCGATTCCGCCAAAGAATATAGCTAGTAGAGCTGCGACTATCTTATTTTTCATAGCTTGACTCGCTTCCTTATCGCTCTAAAATTAAAACCGTTTATCGTCAACTCAATTATACGAAGAACTCAAGATAGGAAACGCGATCGCTTGCGCCGTGTTCTAAGTCTGCTTCTCGTACTTCAGACCTGGCGCTGCTGATTCCGGAGAGAGGTAGCCGCGAATGCGCCGCAAGCGCTTGCTTCTATACCGAGCTTGATCAAATTTACCGGGCTTCATCAAAGCAGCTTATGACCGCACTGAGCGCAAAAGCGATCGCTCGCCTCCACCGCGGTCCCACACTGCGAACAAAACTTCTTCTTGGCACTACTCTGCGCACTGCTTTCCGTAGAGGCATGAGTCTGGCTATCCGCGCGGCTACTCAGCGTCATATCTCCCATTCTCATTTCACCCATGCTCATGTTCATATTCCCCATCGTCATCTTCATGGGCTGCATCGGCATTATCGGCTGCACATGAGCGGTCGCAGACGGCTCAGCAATCTCCATTGGCAGCGGCTCAAGCCCACTAATCTGCTGGGCAATGCCTGCACCGCCCACACTCATCTGAATTTGAGTGCCCTGTATTGAGAGATAGACCATCTGCTGAGCGAAAATAGCTGCGACAAAGCCGCCGCCCAACTGGTAAAGCTCAGGCGGGGCCGTCCATTGCCCAGTCGAAACGCCCTGACTACTTTGCTGCTGCTGACCTGCGCCGCTGCTAGAGAACGTCACGGTCGTTAAGATGCCTTGATTGCTCAGGTGAATGATCTGAGAATTGCCTAAATCGTAGCGATAGGATGCAGCGTTAGCCATAAGATATCTGTCGGTGAGTAGTTGCCTTGGGGGAGGTTTTCCTTAGTATATAGAGGTTGCTTTATCTATGGGTTGGCGGATGACGTATTGTGTAGGCGTACTCGTTGAGAAAGGGCTGGTCTTTGCCGCCGACTCGCGCACAAATGCAGGCGTAGACTATATCTCTTCTTATCAAAAACTGTTCGATTTTTCGGTGCCTACTGAGCGGGTGATTATTCTTTGCACGGCAGGCAGTTTGTCCACTTCGCAGTCGGTCATCCATGAGCTAGAGGATGATATCAGAACCGATGCTGAGATGAATCTGCACAATATCTCCTCTATGCACAAGGCAGCTAGCTATCTAGGCGACAAAATGCGCCAGGTGCAAGATCGAGATCGCAATTGGCTAGAGAAAGACGGCATCGACTACCAGAGTACGTTTATTATCGGCGGCCAAATTGCAGATGAAGCTCCCGCGCTCTATTTGGTCTACAGCCAGGGCAACTTCATCGCCGCCACGGCAGAAACACCCTACCTGCAAATTGGAGAAACCAAGTACGGCAAACCTATTTTAGATAGAACCGTCCATGCCGAGTCACCGCTCAATGCGGTTGCTAAATCAACGCTGCTTTCAATTGATTCAACCATGCGCTCTAATATCTCGGTCGGCCCGCCAATCGATATGGTGCTCTACGAGACGGATGCATTAGAGATTCGCGATCGCATCCAACTCGGCGAAGACGATCCCTACCTCGATAAAATGCGCGAATACTGGGAACAGGCGCTAGAAGAAGCCTCAAAGAAGCTTCCGAATATTGCCTGGACGCGTCTAGGCGTATCTATAGAGCCAAACGTTTAGCGGTGGTTAAAAGGTTAAATGTACAGTGACACTTTGTTTGTCATCGGGCCAAATTATTGTCATCAGCTTGAATCTCTTTGCTTTCAATAGATTCAAGCGTTTTATCGTGAATTCAGCTTTCTTTGGGGCCTGTAGATATGGGACACATAGTCTGTCGCGTTCCGAAAAAGCGACACATTGATTGTCGGCTTTCTCCAAAGTCAAAATTAAGTAAGTGACAGAATGAATGTCGCTTTACGTCCGGATGGCATACAATACAGATGAACTATCCAGTCTAATCGTCGTGACGACTGAAGACGGGTGAATGTTAGTTGACTTTTTTGACTAGAGGGCTAGCTCAATGGTCTCAGACGACGTGTCCCGGAATAATTTGGATCAGCCGCTAGGAGAGGTTCTTTCTGATAAGAGCGAACCTAGCCAATCAGAAAGAGTAGTTATTGTTGAGCGTCTGGATGAAGAAGCTCAGCGCAAGCTAACGGTGATTCAGTCGTTGATAGAGCCATGTGATCGCGCCACCTATGGTGACAAGCTTAGAGAAGCTGCTGACAAGCTAGGGTGTTCTGTCCGAACGGTGCAACGGTTGGTCAAGCGGTGGGAACTTGAGGGGGTATCGGCTCTAGTGGCTTCGGGCCGGGTTGATCAGGGTAAGCATCGAATCTCGGAGTTCTGGCAAGACTTCATTCTTAAGACCTATAAATCGGGCAACAAAGGCAGCAAGCGCATGAAACCGAAGCAGGTTGCCGTCAGAGTGCAGGTCAAAGCTCGTGAAATAGAGGATAGTAGCCCTCCCAGCTACAAGACGGTACTACGAGTGCTAAAGCCCATCATTGAGCGCAAGGAAAAGGCTAAGAGCATCCGCAGTCCGGGATGGCGAGGCTCCACGCTGTCGGTCAAGACTCGCACGGGAAAAGATCTTTCTGTCGATTACAGCAATCATGTTTGGCAGTGTGACCACACCCGTGCTGACGTGATGTTGGTTGACCAGTATGGTGAGATTCTGGGGAGACCTTGGCTGACGACCGTTATTGACACTTATTCCCGTTGCGTTATGGGCATTAACCTTGGGTTTGATGCCCCCAGTTCTCAGGTAGTGGCCTTGGCCTTACGTCATGCTATTTTGCCGAAAAAATACGGGCCAGAGTACAAGCTCAACTGCGACTGGGGTACATTCGGCAAGCCCGAACATTTCTATACCGATGGAGGCAAAGACTTCCGTTCTGATCACCTTCAACGGATTGGGGCAGATTTAGGTTTTGCCTGTCACTTGCGCGATCGCCCTTCGGAGGGTGGTGTCGTAGAGCGACCCTTTCGCACTCTAAATGATCAATTGTTTTCAACGTTGCCGGGATATACCGGATCGAATGTTCAGCAACGACCTAAGGAAACTGAAAAAGATTCCAGCTTCACCCTAAGGGATTTAGAGCACCTAATTGTGCGGTTCATCTGTGACCAATACAACCAGTCCCTTGATGCCCGTATGGGTGATCAAACCCGCTTTCAGCGCTGGGAAGCAGGGCTACCGAAGGTGCCAGAGATCATTGAAGAGCGTCACCTAGATGTTTGCCTGATGAAAGAGAGCCGCCGCACCGTACAGCGAGGTGGCCATTTGCAATTTGAAAATTTGATGTATCGAGGAGAGTATTTGGCCAGTTATGCCGGGGAGACTGTCTCTTTTCGGTTTGACCCCAACGACATCACAATGGTGCGGGTCTATCGCAAGGAAGGGGCAGGAGAGGTATTTCTAACCCGTGCCTACGCTCAAGGGTTAGAAACCGAACAGCTTTCCTACGAGGAGGCCAAAGCTAGTAGTAAACGCCTGCGGGCCAAGGGCAAGACAATTAGCAATGAGTCGATCTTGCAGGAAACCGTAGAGCGGGATGCCTTGATCGCAAAGAAAAGCCGGAAACAGCGACAGAAAGAGGCGCAGGTGCTGGCGAAGCCTAAAGGCACTCTTGAGTCGGAGCCTGTCGAAGAAGATTTAGGGGAGGAGGAGCTTAACGATGAGGTGACCCTAAATCTAGATGCTTTTGAACCAATTGATCTTGATGATATTCGAGGAGCGTGGTAGGTATGGTGCAAGCAAAAGCATGGGCTGATGCTCTAGGTGAATCTAAACCGGATGCGGCCTTGCTCCAGACGGAAATAGCGCGTTTGCGCAAGAAGGCCATCTTGCCCCTAGAACATGTGAGCAAGCTACATGATTGGCTGGAGGGGAAACGAAAGGCGAGGCAGTCATGCCGGATTGTCGGGGAGTCTAGAACAGGCAAGTCGAGCGCCTGTGAGGCGTATTTTTACCGGAACAAGCCCAAGCAAGAAACGGGTAAAAAGCCGATTGTGCCTGTGGTTTATATTCAGCCACCGCAGAAGTGCGGTTCGAGAGAGCTATTCAAGGAGATCATTGAGTTTCTTAAATACCGAGTAACCAAGGGGACAGTCGCAGATTTTCGAGGTCGGGCGGTTGAGGTGCTCAAAGGCTGTGAAGTTGAAATGATCATTATCGACGAAGCAGATCGCCTAAAACCAGAGACGTTCGCTGATGTGAGAGATTTTTACGACAAGCTAGCGATCTCAGTGGTTCTAGTGGGAACTGATCGACTGGATGCAGTCATTAAGCGTGATGAGCAGGTATACAACCGTTTTCGGGCTTGCTATCGGTTCGGCAAGCTCTCTGGAGACGATTTCGTTAACGCAGTCAAGGTATGGGAGCAAAAAGTTCTGGCGCTGCCGGTGGCGTCTAACCTGACTAGCAAACCTATGCAGAAAATCTTGCTGGAGGCGACGGAGGGATACATTGGCCGGATGGATGAGATACTCCGGGAGTCTGCGATTCGTGCTCTGGGCCAAGGGCTAAAGAAGATTGAAAAGCCAGTGCTGCAAGAGGTGGCTAGGGAGTACAAGTGATGATTGACACAGGCATTAAGCCCTGGTTGTTTGAGGTTCAGCCTTATGAGCGAGAGAGTCTGAGTCACTATTTAGGGCGGTTTAGGCGGCAGAACCATCTGACGGCAGGTGGGCTGGGGCAGATGGCTGGGATTGGGGCTGTGATCGCTCGCTGGGAGAAGTTTTACCTAAACCCTTACCCAACCCAAGCTCAACTTGAAGCGCTGGGGAAGGTGCTGGGACTCTCTACAGAGCGTCTGTGGGCAATGCTACCGCCAGCAGGAGAGGGAATGCAGTGTGAGCCGATCCGTTTATGCGGGGCCTGCTATGGGGAAAGCCCGTGCCATCAGATTGAGTGGCAGTATAAGTCGGTATGGAAGTGTAAGCGCCACCATCTGAAACTGCTCTCTAAATGTCCAAACTGCGAGGCCAAGCTTAAAATACCGGCACTTTGGGATGATGGGTTTTGTTTGCGCTGTCATCTTTCTTTCAGCTCATTGGCAAGCTTACAGAGACCAGTTTCAATGTCCTGAAGACACTTCACAGAAGACAGTCGTAAGCATTAGGGATAAATAAGCACGATGGACTGACTCAGACAGTTATCGTGCTCAGCTATGCGGGAAAATCTGTGCGCTTACCAACCATTCCGCATCAGCGTATCAATACTTCTGCGAGAAAGCACTTTGGCGCAGTTACGCCACTCATCTTCCTCAGCATCAAGGTTTTCGTTGTATCGAATATCAAAACCATTCACTCGCTTTTGAACGTCAATATACTCGTCAAGCTTTTCATCAAGCGTCTCAACATTTTCAATCCAATCATCCTCAATGGTGTCTGGCAAAGAACCAAAGAGGTCAAAGCGATCTTTCATACGAGCTGAAAGGCGTTCGTAGATATCCTCATCGACGGTGCCCTGGTAGACCAAGTTGAGCATGTCTACCGTAGAGCGAGTCTGTCCAAACCGTTTGATTCGACCAATTCGCTGCTCCAATCGAGTCGGATTCCAGGGCAGATCAACATTGATAAGGGTGCCAAGTCGCTGAAGATTCAGCCCTTCGCAGGCTGCATCAGTGGCCACCATAATTCGGATGGCTTGATCCTCCACCATTTTCTTCAGCGTTTCTCGTTTAGCTCTGTTTGGGTTTTCTGGCCCCCGAAATAGGGCGCTCTTATCTGCGCCAGCATAGAGGCCAATGAGCTGATTAGGAAACAGGGCGGCTAGATTTTCTGCGACCCAGGCAGCGGTGTCGTAATACTGGCTAAATATAATGCAGCCATGCTGAACCCAGTTTTCCTCAGCTAGATAGTGCTTAACTGCTTTAAGCTTTGGATCTTCTCCTTGCATTCCCTCTAGCGCATTAATGAGGTCATGGAGTGCTTCTTGCTCAGCGATCGCAAGGTCAATATCTTGCATCGTCTCTTGCTCACTTTCTTCTTCAATCGCCTGCTGTTCCAGTAGTTTCTGCGCGGTGTTTAACCCAGCCACACAGCTAGAGCAAAGGCGCTGTGTCATCAAGTTTTTCATAAACCCACCGCCGCCTACCCGTCTGCCATAAGCGCGACCAAAGGCTTGGGCCGCTTCGTAGGCATTTTCAAACGCTTCGTTAGTTCTGAGCGCACGTTGCCGGAACAGAACGGCAAATGTATTCGGATTGCGGCTTTTTTCTTGATTGGGATGAAGATCTACCCCGACTCGCTGAAGGATGCCAGCTTCTTCTAAAACCTTTCTCTTACGCAGTACAACATGGCGGACGATAGGGTTATGGCGCTGAAAGAATCCCATATTTGATCTTTCGCTATCCATCAGATCTTCTAGGTCATCACGGACAGCACGAGGTAGATCTACAACTGCCGCAGCCGTATCAAAGTCTCTGGGTTTGAGTTCTAGCTCACCTCGAACTTCATGAACGACTCGTCGGAAGTCGCTTTCGTCAGAGGACTCTAATGGGGGGAGGGGCGATCGCATATATCGCCAAGCAATTTCTATATCGTCAATTTTTTCCTTTCCCGTAACGACTGGCACCACCTGTTCTGGATAATGCCAGGGGGCAAAATCATTCCCTAAAACAAAGCGACCGTCGCCCTGGTGTAAAATTTTGAGCTGATCCCACAAATCCTCAACCTTTGTTTGCATTGGCGTGGCGGTGCCCAACAGTACATGCTTAGAGCGTCCAGCAGCGGCAATCATAAATTGCAATAGCGCGTTGGGTTCGCCAGCGTCCTTGCCCATTCCCTGCTTAGTACGCGATTTGTGCGACTCGTCTTGGATCAGGATTTCAAAATTTACTTGGCTTAGCAGCTCTCGCTCTTTTGTGGGCTGAACGATTAGCCCGGTCGAGATAATGCCAATACGTAACGGACAGCGTACGACGTTTTCGGGGCCGATAGGGGAGATGGCTCTCTCTTCAGAATCCAGCCATACCTTTTGCCGCGATGACCAGCGAGCGCAGGGCAACCCTAGCTTGTCGAGTAGCTCTGTCTGCCACTGCTCTGTTAGCGGTGCAGGGGCAAAGATAACGATAGGGCGACGGCGTGCCCGTGCGCCACGCTGGGCAATTTCTTGTTCGTTAATCAGGGTGAGGGTGAGGGCTGCTGTCGCCAAAGAAAGGGTTTTTCCAAGGCCCACTTCATCGGCAATCAGAAGTCTGACCACGCCATGCCAACGCAAGTGCTTCATGCACTCGGAGACAAAAGCTCGCTGCCAGGGCGACAGAGAAAGTCCCTCCCGATACATGGGCGATTCGACTAGCGCAGCCGGGGCCAAACTGTCGTCGTCAGGTTGCTCGCCTAGCTCAATCTCAACACGGTGGGCTCGGCGGCCTACTTCCTGTACAACGGCTCTGGGTAGCGGTACGGCTTTTGCCCACAGCGCATCGAACTCAGCCTGTATCCAATCGACACCTTCGGGGCTTTCGTCCGACCAGACAATTTCGTAATGGGCTTGCCATCCGGCCCTAGTTTCGTTCATAGAACCCATGAACCCAATCCGACGACCATCGTGTAGCTCAATAACGCCCGCTTTGCCGTGAACAAATCCGCAGAAGTCATCAGGAGCGACCCGGATTGCATTGGGATGGTTTTCTAGAAATTGGTAAAGCCACTTGTAGCGCGGTCTATTCAGTAGCGATTCTGCTTCTACCGGCAGGTCGTTTAAGCGTCCTAGTAGCTTGGATTCCTGAATCTTGGCGACTTTGATATCTTCAGAGCGGACATCGGAATTGCAGACAATCCGAACGTCTTCGATGCTATCGATGTATTCCCCGGCTATTTCAAAAAGGGAGGAGGTAAAGTAGCCTGCAATGCGATGATAGCGTTTTGCCTGCTTCAAATATCTATTGAGCACCGTTTGGTCTAGGCGATGGGTGCGAGAGGAAAAACGCTGAACTGAGGAAGTAATTCATATTAAAGGTTCAGACCAGACGATGTCAGCATAGAAAAGGGGATAGGGAAAGGTAATAGAGAACCCAAGTCATTTTCTAGCCAAAGATTCAAGCTTTGAGAGCCATTCGTTAAAGTGCGGGCAGCGACCGCGAATTACTGACAGCCCTATTTTTGCCGCTAGCTGAGGCCCAAAGGTAGTTTTTGCTTTTTCATAGTCAGGGAAAAAATCAATAATACGTTTGCTAGGCGCTGTTTGCGGCCCATCGTTGATTAGCTCGGGAGTCCTATACTGACTAGCAATAGTTTGGAGTGTCTTAACAGCTTGTGCGCTTTCAGCACCAAGGTATTCAAAACAAGTAGGATCAGAAAAAAGATATGCCTCATATTCATGCAGCTGAAGATAGGGAATGAATCGAGGGTCGTTGATATCTTCTGCAAATTTTTGTTCTAGAAATTTGACTCGCTCAAATGGGTCTGGTTGTATCTGTTCGACTTCGGTTATACCAGGAAAGTCGGCATAGAGGGCGTACAAATCAATCATGGTTGTAAAATACGCATCTGGATCTCTGTCCTGTTTGAGAAATCGGTCGATGTCGTTTTTCATCGGTGCATAGCTGCGACCGCCGCCTCTATGTATTCTCCCTTTCTTTTTGGCATGGGCGACCAGTACAGGTTTGTGCATGTATACCTGACGCTGTGCTAAATGTGGCTTAATGAGAGTGTCTGCAAAGGTTTGTTCGGTTTGGCCTTCAGCAATTAGGTAGAGACGTGTCATTAGTGCGGTCCTCCACCAATGATATTTTTCTCCCAAACTTCTCCTAAGCTGTACTCGTCAAGCCAAAGATCTAGTTCTGTAGGACTTAGCCGTCTAAATTGTGATTCTTTACCCTCTCGGTTCACAGCAATGACATCTTCTGGCTCAAAGTTATCTAAAAAGGTACTAGATTGAGTGCTGATTAGAATTTGAGTATGCAGGGCCGCTCTACTAAACAAATCAGCCAATACGAAACGCACCCGCCAAAGCCATCGGCGCAAGCAAGACCCGACGGCCAGAGATGAAACCAAAGCCCAATTGATTCAACTTGAAGCGATCGCCGCAACCGGACAGGTCGCCTTGAAGTATCTTGACGAAACCGGCTGCTGTCAATGGACGCCTGAAAGCTACAGCTACAGCTTGAAAGGTCAGCAGAAACGGTTTGAGCAAACCTCTAGGCGGGGCAAGCGAGTCAGTATCTTAGGCGTGTGGGATCCCGATGAAAGCTTTGACTATGCTGTGGTCGTTGGCGGCTTCAACTCTGAACGCTATATCGAAATGATGGATTGGCTTGCAACCAAAGCCGCGCAGAACTTTGAGAAGACCAATCAGCTTACTTTCATCGTTCAGGATAACTGCACGATTCATAAAAGCAAGGTGGTGCAGGCAGCTTGGCCCAGGTGGCAAGCCCAAGGCCTATTCGTCCTATTTCTACCGCCTTACTGCTCTGAACTCAATCCGATTGAAGATTTAGAGCATAGGGATGCAGACCTAGCTCGGGTTCGTCTACGACAATGAGTTTTGGAAGTTCGTCTTCTGGTTGTAAGAGTAGCGTAGCGAGGCAAATGGCGCGCAAAGTCCCATCTGAAAATTGATGAGGGCCAAATACCCGGTCTGCGCCTTTTTCTCTCCAGTTCAAAATAACATTGCGAGAAGCATCTGGTTCGAGAACAAAGTCATCGAAAAAGGGAGCAATCAGTTGAATAGTGCCGACAATTTGTTGATAGGCCGATGTATCTTCTTCCCGAAACCGCAAGAGCAGCGCGGCTAAGTTGCCAGCATCGGGCATGAGCCATCGACTATCGCCAACGTAGCAAGATTGGCGAACTGCTGCGGTCGCAGATGTATCGTGAAAGTGATAAACGCGGCAGCGGTCGAGTAAGTACTTGAGGGCTTTGGCTGTGTTTTGTCCGTCTTCCCTTGCAGCTTCGCCAAGTTTAGATTCTTGGTGCCCTGCACCTAACCCATCAGTTCTCGGAGAAGTCCATCCTTCTGCTAAAAAGCTCATCGACTCTTCTGCGAAAATTAAAATATCACCAGCGGCATGGAACAACCTGATGTCGTAGATATCTACGCCGTTTCCAACTTCAAACTCTAGGTGCGCTTCTATTTGAAGCGTTATTTTTGGCCCAAAATGCAAGAGGGACTGAGCGCGGCCAGAAGTGCCTATGTATTGCTGAAAGCGCCCGGCCATCATTTCATTGAGCATTTTAAAGAACGAGATAAAATTACTTTTCCCCGCTCCGTTGGCTCCAATGAGAATATTCAAAGCATGAAGCTCAAGGTCTAAATCTTTAATAGACTTGAATCCACTTAAGGTCAGTTTTCGCAAATTATCCAAGATTTAGACTCCTTCCTCATTCATAATCATTTCTGTTAATTTTTTGTAGAAGTTTGAGTTTGTAAATTGAATAGTATCAAGATTAAATGCCTTCGTTGCGAATCCGGTTAGCAACAATTTCAGCCTTCTGCGCTTCTTTAGGACGCCGATCGCGCCACATATCAGCTAGATAGTGAGCCATTGCCATCAAATGGCTGCGCTTCTGAAAGTAAGTAGTATCCAGGCTTGAGCGAATTTGGCCGATTACGACTTTGGGGTCTTTGTCGTTGAGTAGTTCCTGAATGGCCATCAGCAGTTCGCTGAGGAGGGTTCCGCCCAGCTCCCCGCCGGTTAGCTCGCGAGGCTTAAATTCTTTTGCGCCTTTTAGTCTTGCTTTGTTGGCTTGCATAGAGGCCATGAGGGGCTGATAGGCGACGTTGAAGGCTTTGGAGAAGTTTTGGTAGTTGTCGAGTTTGGCGGCTCCGGTCTTTTCGATGGCGACCATACGGAGGTAAAAGCGTTCGACGCCTGTGATTTCGCGCCAGGTGTCGGGGTTGAGTTCTTTGAGGCGTTCGGGGATGAGCAGGTTGTTGGCGATTTCGGAGGCGTATTCTACGATGTCGTCTACGACGGTGGTTTCACCTTTTTGGCGGGGTTGCAGGGCGAGGGTGGTCATGTCACGACCATCGACTTCGGTGTATTGGGTGAGGACTTTTAGGGCGGCGGCGTAGCCTGCCATTTGCAGGTCGGAGTCGTTGAAGACGGTTTCGCCGTGCTGTTGGGCTTCGTCGTTGAGGTTTAGCATGTCTTTGATTTGGGCGGTGACTTCTTTGCGAATTTTTGGGAGGAGTCGCTGCTTAAAAGTGGAGGCTGTTTTTAATCGCTTACGAAGTAGCAGGGTAACGGTGCCCTGGACGTAGCCGCCTTGTTTGAGTTCGGAGGTGGTTTCGGTGGCGATGTACCAGGCGCTGACGACTTGGAGCCCCGCTGCCCAGAAGATGGATACCATGTCGGCCCAGACGCTGGTGTCTTGGTGGGTGAACATGACGCATTGGAGACCGTTGTCGGGCATGTGGTTGGTCATGGCGCGGTAGGCTTCGACCATGCCTCGGCGGAAGTCTTCACCGTCGCCTTTGATGGCTAGGGCGCGGCGGGAGTCCCACGTCCATTGGTCGAAAAGATCGGAGGGATTCTTGCGAAGCCAGGCGATGAAGAATTCTGTTATTTCTTCGTAATGAACCGCATCTGCATAAGGTGGATCCGTCAAAAATATATCTGAGGGGCTATTGGATTCTGAGGAATTAAGATTCAATATCAAGGCTTTGGATGTACATTCTGCATCTATATCAACAGAAACTCGACCACTTTCAATTGAATACCAACTTGCCCTAACTCCGTAATTCCAAAATACGTTAAACGCTTGATTAGTGAAGATATGATCGACTTTGGGCAACCGACCGGGGCCAGGAGATGGATTGAGCATACAAAGTTTCGCGCTCAAGTTTAAAGTACGGCAGAGATTTATAGACAAGATTGCCTGTTCAACGCTACCACTTTCTTTTATGTGTCTTTGAGCAGTCGCTAAGAAGAGTAATTGTCTTGTACTAAAAAGTTGGTGCCAATATCGCCATCCTCTCTCACGATATAATCGTGTTGTTTCAAAACCTGACTCAATAGTCATATCAGGTACTAGACCTTGTTCTTGCCAGACTTTTAATTTCTTATCGACCAGATGCTCAACTTTTTCCTCACGTTTTGAGTCGGCTTCTGACACACCAGTAAAATAAGCTTCTGGTCGAGAGTCCTCTATAGTTTCCTTCGTAATCCAATGAATGCAATAGAGTCTTTCCTGAAAGATATCTTCAGGTTGAGGCTTAAAGTCACATAGTTTCCACTGACGTAAACGATTGCGATTCTCGCCCTCTTCAGTTCGGTAGTCACCTCGAATGGTTTTAATCGGGATTCGATATGACTCATCGTCTAATTCATATACCAGACTGCCGTTTTGTACGGTTCCCTGTGCGGCAACCTCCATATCCTCATCGCTAGCACTTGTAACAACTTCGATATCAAAACGCTTCTCTTCATGGTTTGGAATGAGCTTTCCACATACATTCCGAGTTTTAGACGATTACCCAACTCGGTGCCATCGGCACCATCCACCCAGTCTCAGGACACCGCGTCTCCAAACAATATAGAAATGCCTTTGCCCTATCACCTCTCTCGTTGTGTTCAATCCCCAACTCAGTAATTTCTCGATCAACAGCTTCTGCAACTTCCTTCTGAGCTTTCTCAATCTCTTCTCTCTTCTCAGGACTCGCCCCAATAATATTCAGCGCCCCCCAAGTCAACATACAAGCCACCGGATTCAAATCCGAAGCATACACATCACACCCCAACCGCGCCGCCTCAAACGGAATCGACCCACCGCCGCAAAACGTATCCCCCACCCGTGGCCGATGCCCATAGCGCAGCATCCCCAACTGCTCCACCAGCGCCTCATGAGAATGCGCCTCAACGCCAAACCCTCCTAAATGCGCATTCACCTCATTCCAAATCGGCCCATACAGCACCTCTGAATCAAGCTCCTCCGGACCGGATCAAGCTCCGGACGGCACAACCTCACCTTTTCTTCATAGGGCAACCCTTCCAGGGCTTGAGCCAATAGCGGATGCTTCTTCTCATCTGCTATCCCCCGCTGCCAACGCAGCTTCAGCTTCGGATATTTCGCCACATCCAGGGGAAATTGCAGCGCCTCAATCTCATCCTGGTCATAAAACTTGTTCGTATAGTCAAAGAAATCCCAAGGATTCTCTAGCGTAATCCGCTCAGCAATCTCCCCCACCTTTAGCTTCGGCTCCCGCCGCCCAAACGCCGCATCATCCATCGCCATCAGCTTCTCAAAAACAAGCAGATCCGCCTCCAAATCATCCGTCACCGGCAGCAAACACCCCAGCACAATCGCCCGCACCATAATCAGCGGCTTGCGCCCCTTCCAATAAGACCCCAGCGCTGTCAGCGTTTGCCCCGCCCCCGCCTTACGCTCCTTCTGCGCCTCCGCCGATACCTTCTGCGCCGGAAACACCCGCTCAATCAGCGAGGGTGCGTTTTGCAAGGCTAGCGGCGTCAGAGGTTTGATTGGCATAGTAAAGAAATTGATATATCGGTATGATTACTTTACTATCGCTAACGTGCTTGCTTTTGCAATGATCTCTAGCTCCTTAAGGCATCGCCAAGACATATCTTAAGATGGGAGTCAATAAGGCCGGAAGTCAAAACTTTCTCAGTGCCTCTGAAAAGCCAGCGCTAACAGATCGTGATCAAGGGTCAAAATTGTTGAAGGTGAGTGCTGAGGCGTTCTGCGATCGAGCATTCCGGCCCGGTTATCTTCTTGTACGGTCAGAACATCAATATCGCGTAGTCGTAAGCCCATGACAATCGGCATCGACAAAATCATCTTTCAAGGCTAGTCAGCATACCTTTCTTTAATATTTGGGCAGTTCGCTCAAGGTGGAGCTTGGGCTGAGGCTTCAACTTTTTCGAGACGCTGTTTCAAATCGACTAGGAAGCCCCTTCAAGAACCCAGTAATAAGCGACTGAGTAGATTTTGCCCAGGGCATCATGCGACTACTGAAGTGCGTCTTCAACTCAAACCATTGAGGCAGGTAAAATCAGCGCCACTACCTTCTGGTACTGTTCAAAGACAGGCACTTATTTACGTCAGCGAATGCATCGTGTGGTTAGGTAGTTCACTGGGATGTCACTAAAGGACTTACTCCAATTCTAAGGCTCATCAAGATAAAGCCACTATCTGCTAAGACTCTTTCCATGTAAACCCAGAACCCGAATTGATTTCCTGCTCCAAAATTTCTTCAGAGCGCGTAGCCAAGTCTACAGAGCCTGAAAAAAGACCGATTAAAGGATCTTCTGTATCCAGTGAGAACAGGTTGTAGCGGGTTCCCGGAAACTTCTGAAGATTTGGCTAGCCGCCTGCAAATTTTCAAGCTGACTAGCAAGCTGGAGTTTTTGATCTGGCAAACTCAGCTTATTGAGCCCGCGTTCAATAGCTCTTGGACGGTCAGATAGTGCAAGTCACCTTCACTTATCTAACAGTTTGATTGCGCCTCGTTCCCCTTAGTTTAGAACCTCAAATTAGTTCTGAAAAAGCGGCAGGGTTTCATAGTCCTCCTCCGGGTGCTTCTCAACTCGGCGCGGCTCCAAAATCACCGGCTGAGGCGAATCTCCCAGCGCATACTTCAGCGCCATCCGCCACCCCCGACCCTTGTCTTCCAAGGCCCCCACCGTAGAAGCTGTCATCCCAAACAGCCACCAACGCTCCTCCGGACGCAGCGCCAGCCAATTGCGCAACGCCGCTCCCACCTTCTCCTCCTCCAACTCCTCAATCGCCCAAGCCAACACACACAGCTCCTTCCCCAGTAGCCGATCCACCCGATTCTCACCCACCTTCCACTGCCCTGCTTTTAGCTTGTGCGCCTTCAGCCGCTCATTAAACATCCGCTTCACCGGATTAGCAATCTCCGTCCATACCGAACGCGGCAACACCACGCGATCTAACAGCTCGCTCTCATCGCCGTGAATATGCATCCCCAGATCTTCCACAATCTGCACCGGCTGCTTATTACCCCTAGGAATCAATACTACAAAGTGATGTGGTGCAGCCGTCAACGGCACCCCAAATCCCTGGGTCACATGAGCCGGTTGATCAGCCTTTTTTCGCGTTTTTTTTAGATTAGTGGCCATAAGTCACGGGTTAGGTATCACTCCGGGGCCGATTAGTACATTTATATTACTGCTCCACCGTATCCGGCGTTAACTCAATGCCTGCTAGTTCAGCAAAAGCCTTAAGGTCAAACCCCGTATCAAAATCAGCACCATCTCGGATAGTTAACTGTACCAAAGCATCCGGCTCCTCCAGATTTTCTCGCAGGGCAGCGATCACCTTTTCTAAAATAATCGGCGTCACAGCGCGATCATTAAACCGTACCTGCACCGCTTGCTCCCCGGCCCCTACATTCAAAGTCACGCCGTGGAAGACAACGCCCTGACGCTCCTTAAACGCCGTAATCAGACCGAATACCGCATTCGTTGTATCAAACCGGGGCTTCTGACGCTTTAGCTTGGCAGGCAGCGCCTCGTCAATTTCAGCCCGCTGAGTACCTTTCTCCGCGATCGTAAAGGTTTCAGTTGTCTTAGCCTCTCCCGCACTGGCATATACCTGAAGCATGATGCGGTCATCTGAAATCGTAAACGGCTCGTCATAGACCCTTCCCTCGCGTGGATTGGTCGCGTCGGTCGTATAGCGAATTTCAGCCTGGGGTGTCACCGCCAGCTCTACCTTGCGATGATCTGCATACTCGTGCACCTGATAGCGCACCTTGAGCTTAGCCACCCAGCGCTTCGGCTCTCCAGAAGCATGAGAGCCCGTGCTATCAAAAGCCCGAAAATACAGCGTCGGCTCCTTAGTGCGAAACGCATCCAAATCATCTATTACCGGATCGGCCTCACTGACTGCCGCCGTCGTCGCATAATGCACTTTCGGACTCGACCCCGCATTGCTCGGCGTAATCGAAAGCACCGACTCGCCAGCACCCGTATCTTCCTGACTCAGCACGTTAACCGCCGTCTTTTCCTTGGGAAAAGGGCCTTTTTCAATCCAGCCGTCATTGCCTTCTCGCCAGCGCCCCTGCGAAATCGCTTTCACCTTTAGCGTGTCTAGCCCTTTCAGGCCCGGTAGCCAGGGCCAAGCCGGATTGCTCTTGGCCCGCATCAGTACATCGCGCCAAGGCGTGCGGCGATCGCTCTGCGGCCACAGGTCTTCTTCCGCCATCGAAAAGTATTTAAGGGGGTTTTCATCGGCATCTACAGCCAGCTTTTCGTCACAGCGCATACTAGAAAGCATGGCTTCAATCTGAGTTTCTACGCTATCTGCGCTAGTTTGGCCAAACTTAAGCCCGTTTTCAATCGTGGCCGGTTGCATCCCTTCCTCAGAAGGATAAAACAGCCGGTTATAGGTGCCTTGCAGCGCCTGAATAAACGATCCTTCCGCCTCTTCTCTGGCATCTTGAGCCTGCGCATAGAGCGGATCGCTCGAATTTAAGCCTTTGGCGATATTCTCGATGGCATACAGCTCCCGCAGCGCTTCTTCTACCCGGCTCGCCATGTGAGTGTCATTACCCGAAAGCAGTAGCAGATTATTTTTCTCTGATACGGATTGATAAAACCGCTGAATATCTTCAGGCGGCACCCGATTATCCGGCGGCACCACTACCAAAATGCGATGAGCGCTCAGCTTAATCTCATCAATTTCTGGTATCACCATTACTTCTTGATAGGCTTTGCGCGATTTGGCCTCTAGCTCTCCCTCCAACCGAGTCCGCAGTGCCTTGTACACTTTCGGGTCGGGCAAGCCCTTCGCTTCTCGCTGAATCCGCTTAGTTAGGTTCTCAGTATCTTTGAAGTAAAACAGCTCCCCCTCAGCATGGAGATACCAGGCACTTTTCCGCAGCCGCTCAAACGCCTGAGAAAATTCCTCTGGCTTTCGATTCGGCGCAGAAAGATACTCAATCACTTCCTCACGGCGCAGTCCCATGTGCCCCTTTACCGCCAAGGAAAGCGATGCCGACAAAATCATTGCCGCCACTTGGGACGCCGCATCGCTGTTCAAGTTAGCGTCAATATCTTCTGCATGGGCATTGCCGTTATCCGCAATATCCATCGTGATTGCTGGTCGCAAGGCCCGATTGATATCTGTGACCTCATTCATTACCTGAGAATCATTCAAGTCGAGGTGCTGGGTGCCGATGAGAAAGACATCATTATGGCCGCGCTGCCAAACTGAGCGAATCACTCGCGCCGCAAACTGTAGCAGCCCCCGAGTCTCTCGAAAATCAGGATTGTCCTTAAACAGGGCGACCAAATGCTTAAACGAAGGATGGAAAGGATAGGTCGCTCGAATTTCGTCGGCAATTTGCTCCAGACTACGGGCGGTTAAATAGCCGCTATCTTCTGCCAGCTTTACCTGATCGGCGTAGGCTTCAGCGACCTCATCAATCTCCTCATCCGTCGGCATTGCAGAAAACAGGCGCTTTCTCAAAATAGAATAGACTTCGCTGCCTTCCAAAGAAACGGGCGTAATCGTCTTTGCCTGACGGGACGCCTCTCGCTGCACATCGGCGACGAGCTTACGCACTTCCTTTACCTGATCCCGATAGCTATCGGATAGGTTTGCTAGCACCACACAGCAGCGGGGAAGCTCTAGCGCTGCTACAAACAAATTTGACAGTGCCCTGGTCAGCACATCGACCATAGAGCCTTGGCCCACTGGTATTGTCCGCGCTTCTAAAAAGTAAGGCGGCAATTCGTCGAATAAGATTAGCGTGGGGCGATCGCCAATCATTTCCTTCCAGTGCTCTTTACCCGGTGCCTTCGGCCCATTTTGCCAAAACGGTCGCATCGCCTCTTCTTGGCCGAGCTGCTTAGCAATTTCACCCCATAGATAATGGTCTGGGCTATCTCGACCGTCAAATATAGCGACCTGGGCCTGCGTGTCGTCTAGCCGCTGAATGACATCTGAAGGTAGGACGTGCGATCGCGCAGACGGGTATTTAGCTAGTAGTCCCAACGCGCACATTAAGTGAGTCTTACCACCCCCCATTGCCTGAGCCAGCTCAAACAGCGCTTGATCTGTCTGACCCGATAGCCGTAGAAGTCCCTCGCGGAGCAGTTCCTCCATACCTTTCGTCAGATAACTCTTCTCAAAAAAAGCTTTCCCCTCATCTTGAGAGTCAATCATCTGAGCCAAGCTTTCAACCCCGCCCGATACCTGATAGTCGAGGGTCGATGGATGAATTTTGCAGCCGTCTTTGACCGTCTTTAACATGTATATTGTTTCTCTGTATTTAGTCTTAGGAGTTTGGAGAGTGCCCAGATAGTGTCAAACTCTACACGGCCAGCGAGTTGTTCCCTGTGAGTAAACGTACACGGCTATCACTAGCCGACGCTATCGAATCTACTCTAAATTTTTCAACCTAGCCGATTCAAATCAGAACCTTGCGTAAAGTTTGACTGGATTTTGAGTACATACACAGCTATAAGCTCAAAGAATCGTGTCAGCAGCAAATAGTGAGGGTGCATAGTCTGACACCACTGCATTTGTCATCGCTGAGAACTGACGCTACTAAGAAAAATAGAGAAGCTAAAAGAACACGAGTTCGCAATGGTACAATTGAACTATTAGTGGTGGTAGCGGTGATGATCACCTATGGCTTTAAAAACGATTCAATGCCGCCTTGTTGCGCCATCAGAAACTCGCAAGTATCTCTGGACGCTGGCAGCCGAAAAAAATACCCCTCTTATCAATGAGCTGATTCGAGATGTTGTTAATCATTCCGAGTTTGCGGCATGGCGTATGCGGGGAAGGCACCCTACTGATATCGTCACCAAGCTTTGCGCTCAATTGAAGTTTGACGAACGCTTTTCTGGGCAGCCTGGCCGCTTCTATGCGTCGGCAGGGAATGTCGTTAACTACATTTTTAAGTCATGGTTCACAATTCAGAGTCGTCTTCAGCAGAGGCTTTCTGGAAAGCAGAAATGGCTCGAAATACTCAGGAGCGATGACGAGTTAGTCGGAATCTGCGAACACAATATAGCGTCTATTCAAAAGAAAGCTGCTCAGCTTCTTGATCAAGTTGATAAGGCGATTAACCAGGAGTCTGATGGGCAAAACGGGGGGATTAAAAGGACAAATCTGATTAGGAGCCATCTTTTCAAGAAATATTATGCATCCAAGCAGCCTCTCAGTCGCTGTGCTGCTGCCTACCTGCTGAAAAACGGTGGCAAGATATCTTCAAAAGAAGAAGATCCGGCTAAATTTGCTCAGAGGCGTCGAAAGACCGAACTACAGGTTCAACGGCTACAGACCCAAATTGAGAGCCGAGTGCCAAAAGGTCGAGACTTGACTGGGAAACTCTGGCTAGAAACGCTCCTAGCTGCTACCTCCAAGATTCCTAAAGATAATCAAGAACGGCAGCAGTGGCAGGCCCGCCTTTTGGCTAGACCGAAAACTGCTCCTTATCCTATCCTGTTTGAGACGAATGAAGACTTGGTATGGTCATGCAATCAGCAAGATCGCCTTTGCGTTCGCTTTAACGGCCTCAGCGGTCACCTGTTTAAGGTTTACTGTGACCAAAGACAACTGCCCTGGTTCAAACGATTTTTGGAAGACCAGCAAACCAAAAGGGATGGTAAGAACCAGCATTCCAGCGCCCTCTTTGGCCTGCGTTCAGCTCGTATCTCTTGGCAGGAGAGCGATCGCAAAGGCCATCCCTGGGATGCGCACTACCTCACCCTCTCCTGTACCGTTGATGTTCGCCTCTGGAGCGCTGAGGGCACCGAGGAAGTGCGCCAGGAGAAAGCCGTAGAAACCGCCAAGGTGCTCACCCGGCTAAACGAGAAGAATAGCTTATCTGGTACGCAACAAAGCTATGCCAAGCGGCTCACTTCTACCCTGGAGAGGCTTGATAGCTCCTTCGACCGCCCTAGTCAGCCCCTCTATCAGGGCAAACCCCACATCATCATTGGCCTGAGCCTAGGCTGGGATAACCCTCTGACTTTAGCTGTTTGGAATGCTAAGACCCAGAAGGTACTGGCTTACCGCAGCCTCAGACAACTACTTGGCAAAGACTATCTATTATTTCTTCGGCAACGACGAGAACAGGGTGAACAGTCCCATAATCGCCACAAGTCCCAGCGTCAGGGCAAAAGTAACCAATTTGGCACCTCGAACCTAGGAGAGCATATAGATCGCCTGCTAGCGAAGGCTGTGGTGGCTACGGCTCAACAGTACGAGGCTGACAGCATTGCCGTTCCAAAGTTGGATAACATCCGTGAGATTCTTCAATCCGAAATTGAGGCCAAAGCAGAGCAAAAAGCGCCAGGCTCGGTAGAAGGCCAAAAACGCTATGCCAAGCAGTACAAAAGCAGCATTCACAAGTGGAGTTACGGCAGACTACTGGATCAAGTTGGTAGCAAAGCTGCTCAGATTGGCCTGGTAGTAGAAACCGTTAAACAGCTCCGGCAAAAGACTGCTAGTGAGATGGCTGTGGCTGTTGCGATCACAGCCTATGCATCCAGACAGACAGTAGTATCTTAGAACTAGAGCTTGTACTACAATAGATCAAGAGTTTTGAACCTGGAAAACTGAATATCTCAATAGCGCCGCGACTCATGCTATAGCCTCTGAGTCGTGTGAAATAAGGGTTAGTTTGGCTGTCGGATGACAGCCGTGCTTTCTGGCCCTGGTAGCTACTCGCCCTGATGCTGTCGGACGAGAGGCTTAGGCTTCTCAAAAGAAATTAAGTCGTAATTGATGTGCTAGTAACCTCAATTATGGCGTAGGTGCGCTCCCAGCAATAGGGGTGCGGATGTACTGCTGTAGCGGCTACCGAACCACCCCCGACCAAGGGGGAACTCGCTCCAATATTGGGTTTGAGGGTCTTTCTCAGGGTGAAATTATCTTGATCGATCCGCGCAAAGCCTGAAATGCCTGTCAAACGGGCGTTCCATGTCTTTGCAAAGGTCAAAGAGACCCTATTTATCCAATGCAGTCGGGATGGATGAGTCGATCCGCGCAAATGACTTCTGAAAGCCTTACTTTAAGTGCCTTTGAGGAGCCTGCGGTCACAATCAATCTTTCTGGACAGGGGAGGTTGAAAGTAGCAGTAGATAGGTAATCTGCTGATAGAAACTATCGTCACAATCAATCTTTCTGGACAGGGGAGGTTGAAAGGATATTATCGCGAGAAACTGTCAACCCACAGTTGCAGTCACAATCAATCTTTCTGGACAGGGGAGGTTGAAAGGTTTGTGACCTTGTCTCTTAGAAAAAACCTTAAAGATTGTGGTTTGAAAATAGCTAATAGAACTTTGAGCGAGTTGAAAGGTAAAACCCTAGTCTTCTACCAGGGCTGTTTCATTCTAAATGACAGTTTTTATGGATGAATGGACATACGTGATTTCAGGGTTTTGATTTACAAGCCTACGACGGCTGCAATCCTGAAAATCCGTTGCCTCAATCTAGAATGAGATGACCCTGAGTCTTCTACAGGTATCTTAAACGACAAATAATGTGTCACTAGCAGTCTGACGACACGATTCTGTCTCAACGACATCAATCTGGCCTTGACGACATCAATGCGTCACCGATGACAAATAAAGTGTCACTGTACAGGTTAAAAGCGGGTGGGGGGAATCGAACCCCCATCATTAGCTTGGAAGGCTAGGGTTTTACCACTAAACTACACCCGCAAAAGTGGCTAACTATATCATATTAGCTTGAATACACTATCACAGTTCGGTGCAAGCGTTGTACGAGACACCAGCCTGGTTTTCCCTTAAGGGATAATTGCCCATCACCACTGCAAAGCTATCTCATCAGCTCTCATCAATTAGCTCAAACGTCACTAGAGTGCTGTCGTCTCGCTTAGGTTTACCGCCAGACATAGCTGGTGTAAAGGTTAATCCTGATTTCTCTATCAAGCAGGCGATCGCACTTACCGCTGCATCGTCTAACAAATCACCTTCGCCACCCGGTTGCAACGTCGCTAATTCAACCAATCCATCTACATCTACTCGCAGTCGATAAACCAAAGACACCGCGCTTTGGGGCAGCATAATCTGTTCGCAACCCGCCTCCTTTGCGTTCTTTCTTCCTAAGTCGCGACTGCTCATCAGCACTGGGAATTCATCTGGCAAGTCCTGCACTACATCTTCTCGTGTCTCTGCGATGCTCATCAAAATAGATTGGCCTGACCCGCTATTAGATTGATCCGACTCGCCGTTAGTGGTTGGCGGCGGTAGAGCCTCACCTTCTAGCATTTCAGGTTCTTCAGATGTTGATGGACTGCCTGCAGCTTCTGACGTTGATGGGTCTACGACTTTTTCAGCTTCACCAGTTTCAGCTTCGCTAGCTCCGGCGTTGTTAGCTCCGGCGTTGTTAGTTTCGGCGTTGTTAGTTTCGGCATCGAGTGGGTCTTGAGTGGTCTCAGCTTCGTTGGTGGAAGCTGTCGGCTTCTCAGCTGAATGGGATTGCTGGTGGGTCGTGCCTTCAGGAGGTGGCTTTTGCGAAGAATTGCCTGCTTTCTCACCAGATTGAGCAGATGGCTCAGGGTTTGTATTCTCTGCGCTGTTGGTAGCTGCGCGATCTAACTGAGCTGCTTGGGTGCTTCGTGGCTGGCGATCGCTGGCAGAAAGCGTAGCGTCGAAAGCTGTAACGTCGAAGGCTGCAACGTCTGCCGGTGGCGTGTCTGCTTGGGTCGCCGCTGGCGCAGTCGTCTTTTGCACCGAATCCTGCTGGCTGTCAGCTTCACCGACGGTATCTATCACCACAAGATCAATAGGAATAGCCGTGGCATCGTCTTTCCCCGCTTGGGTCAAGCTCAGCATATAGGGCACGCTCATCCCAATAAAACCCACGTGAGTTAGCACCGTTAGCCCCCCTAGTATTGGCCAAAGCCTCTTAGGTTCTGAATGCTGCCAAATTTGAAGCGGCGAGACCATAGTCGATGATGCGTTGGCGATTTGCGCTAGCGTTAAGTCCTTACACAAGCTAGCATTTAGCCCAAATTAATCGCGCCTGTACCCTTTGCAATTTTAGAATTGGCTTTTAAAAACCGGCTTCTAAAAACCGGCTTCTAAGTATTGCTTTGAGTTTGATGGTTTTTAAGAGATGTGCTAAAAGCGCTTACAAACGAGTCTTCACGCCAAAAGTCAGTACCGTCTCGTCAATGCCCTTCAGCTTCAGCGGCTCGAACTTAACGATTTCCTGCTCGTCTAAGTAATCGGCTACCGCCGCAGAAACCAGAATGGTCTCTGCCGTTGCCGCTTCTTGAATGCGAGCTGCAATATTGACGCTTGGCCCAATGGCCGTGTAGTCAGACCGCTCGGCGCTGCCAAACATCCCTACAACCGCCGTCCCCTGATGGATACCACAGCGGAACTGCACCGGGCCAATCCCCTGCTCTGCCCAGCGCTGATTGAGTGTATCTAGGTCTTTATACATTTGGCGAGCAGCTGCGATCGCTCTTTTTACCTGCTCGTTCGGACTCATCTCTTCGGGCGCGCCAAACAGAGCTAGCACCGCGTCTCCCATAAACTTATCGACCGTGCCGCCATTGTTGAAAATGGCGTGCGTCATCGTTTCTAAGTATTCGTTGAGCAGTTCGGCTACTCGGCGCGATCGCAGCGTATTACTCAACTGCGTAAAGCCCACGATGTCACTAAACAAAATCGTTACCAAACGAGGCTCAGGCCGCAAATCGAGCTGAAGATTACCCTCATTTGCCTTCTTCACCAACGATGGCGGTAAGAATCGCTGTAGCACCGATTCAGTCAAATATCGATTTAGCTGCGCGACCTTCTGCTCATTCTCCTTTAGCGCTAGCAAATTACGCACTTCCGCTAGCAGCTCGCGGTCGTTAAACGGCTTAGATAAGTAGGCATCTGCGCCCTGTTCCACCCCTTCTAGTCGCGTTTCGTTGTCCACCTTCGCCGTGAGTAAGACGATGGGCGTCCCTCGCAAATCTACGTCTTTACGAATCCGCTCAATCATCTCTAGCCCGTTGACGCCCGGCATCATCAAGTCCGTGATAATCAAATTAGGCTTGTAAGTTGTCGCCATTTCCAGACCCGCCGCGCCCTGATCGGCCGTCCGCACCTGATAGCCCTGACGCTGCAGCACGCTAGACACATACGCCCGCAAATCTGGGTTGTCGTCTACTACTAATATCTGAGCGCCCTCAAACGAAGCCCGTTCAGCCGTCGAGTCTTCTGCTTCAGGCGGCAACATCACCGCCTTATCGGAGGCACTTACCGTCTCAATATCAGAGAGTTCCACCGCCGCGCGACCTTTTTGGGCCGTCAGCTCCTGCTCTACGACCTGTTCACTAGGCAAATGGCCCGACCCTAGCGGCAGCTCAATTGTAAAGGTCGTGCCCTCACCGTAGATCGAATTCACAGAGATTTCTCCTCCGTGTAAATCCGTCAGTTCTTTTACTAGCGATAGCCCTAAGCCAGTTCCTTCGTAATGCCGATTTGCCGATCCGTCCGCCTGTCGGAACCGCTCAAATAGATGAGGTAGCTGATCGTCGCGAATGCCGATGCCTTCATCTTGCACCTGCAGTTTGGCCCTACCGTCTACCTGCATTAGGCGCACCGTAATCGACTTACCCGCTGGGGTAAACTTCATGGCGTTAGAGAGCAGGTTGTAGAGGACTTTATCAAACTTTTCTAAGTCCAAATAAACGTTCAGGCAGTCTTCAATTTCGGTGCGCAGGGCAATTTCTTTACGCTCGCAGTAGGTTTGAAACGCCTCAACCACCTCGGTGGCAAACTGAGCCAGATTGCAGGGACGAAAGGTCGGCTGCATTTTGCCCGCATCTAGTCGCTGTAAATCCAGCAGCTGATTTACCAGTCGCAGCAAGCGTCGAGAATTTCTCAGCGCGATTACAGATTGCTCAGCGTCAAGGCCTTCGTTACGCTCTACCGCCGATTCTAACGGGCCAATCGTCAGCGTTAGCGGCGTTCTAAACTCGTGCGAGATGTTCTGAAAAAACGCGTTTTTCTGCTGGTCTAGCTCTAGTAATTGTTCCGCCTGCTGACGCGTTTGCTGGTATAGATTTGCTTGCTGTACGGCAACGGCGGCCTGATTAGCAACTGCTTGGGCCAGGTTTACTTCCTCGGTTTGCCACTGGCGATCGCTATGCAACTGCTGCAAAATAATGCAGCCGGTAATTTTAGACTCTGCTAGTAAGGGCACGGCCAGCAGCGCTTCTTCGCCTGGTCTGGTCTCTCCAGTCTGTCCTAGCGTACTTTTTACAACCGGGGCACTCGTAAACATCAGCTTGTTGAGGACATCATCTTGATCAATGACAATATCTGCTTCGGGTAGCGTTGGTGAGGACTCGACGCTGGCATCGTAGCGCCCAACGCACTGCGAACGCGTCTCTGTCCATAGCGATAGGGTACAGCTATCGGCATGCAGCGCCTGACCTAGCTTTTGCGTAATCGCCGCAAAAATCTCTGCGGGTTCTAGGCTGGCGTGCAGCGCCTGCGTGATGGTATTAATTAGCACTTCTCTTTGTGCTAAAGACTGTACCTGTTCGTAAGTCCAAGTCTGCGAGAGCGCCAGCGCAGCCTGATCGGCCAGCGTCGTCAACAGCTTAATCTCACTCTCTTGCCATGGTTTGTGATGGGCGCATTTGTGCAAACCCAGTACCGCTAACACATCTTGCTTGTAGCTCAGTGGAATCAACAAGCTGGTTTGAATATCTAGCTGCTGATAGGCCGTGATGTTGGTTTCTGTCGGCGCAGCGGTCATCACCTCGTCAGAGGTTTCTAAATGCTGGGTGAGCGCAGTTGGCCAAACCGTATCGTTGAGTAGCGCAAGCGTTTGCTCACGGCTTTCGGGCGATCGCACATCATCTGGCAAGCCGGTTCCCAAATACTCAAAGGATGTCGTCCCTAACGAGCCGTCAACAATTGGTTTGACGATGCCGTAATCTAGCTCAAAGGCATGGCCTAGCGTTTCTACAATGGTCTTCAGCATCTCTTGAGAGGTTTGCGCACTGCGAATCGTATTCGTAATCGCATTCAGCAGCGTTTCTTGCCGCACAGCCCGGTTTAGCTCTTGCGTTCGCGATTGCAGCACGCTGTGCGTATCGACTGCCTGGTTTACAACCGTCCGCAGATCGTCTTCTTCCCAGGGCTTCGTGACATACTTAAAAACCTTGCCTGTGTTGATCGCTTCAACTAAATCTTCTACATCGGTATAGCCCGTGAGCATGATCCGAATAGAATTAGGATAGCGATCGGCCGTTAGCCGCAGTAACTCTGTCCCGCTCATGCCCGGCATCCGCTGATCGGAGATAATAACGGCGATGTCTTCTTGCTCAGCCATCGTCTGCAGGGCATCTTGGCCACTTTGAGCCTTGATCACCTTAAAATCTCGATAGAATGTTCGGTAGAGCAGATCTAGATTATCCGGTTCGTCATCTACCACCAAGATTTTATGCTTGGATGCCTTTGTCCGTCGGCTACGCTCTCTAACTGCCATGCATCAATCTCTCATCTAGGCCGAAAATGTCATGTTGGTGCGCCAAGGCTAATAGGTGAAGAGCTAGCACCGTAAGTGCAAAAGTCTCACTGTCAAAGGCGTTTATTCGTTTGCGATCGCACCCTTACTCAGACCAAGGTGGCCGCCTATAACGTCCTATATAAAGTTCCCAACCGCTTTGAGTTTTTACTATGTCTGCGACCAACGGCGAGCCTGCAATATCCCCAAAAAGCGTTATTGCAGCTATTGCAAACGCTTCAAAACTTCCTGATATATCCCTTCTGTCTTCACAGTCTGCGAATCCTGCTGCGCGTTCTTCTACAGGTTCTTCCGTAGGTTCTACAGAGCAGACACCAGAGGGGCTATCAGCGCGATCGCCCAAAAAGAAGCCAGCTTCAGTTCGCATTCGCGCCGCTCGCCTAGAAGATCTTCCTCAAATTGCTGCCGTTTTACTGGGCAGCTTTTATCCCAAAATTGAGGCAACCCACTGGCTTTACTGGCTGATGCGTATTGGTATTAGAGAGGACATTCGGACTCGGCTAAAAACGCACTCTAGCCAATACGCTTGCTTAGTCGCCGCCAAAGTCAGCCTTACAGATTCTAAGCAGATGTCTGCTGGTGCGGTTGTCGGAACTATCGAAATTGCTCAGCGCCCCTGCGAAACCTGGCGTCTCTTTCCGCCGAGAAGAGCCTACTTATCAAATTTGGCAGTAGATCCTACCTATCGCCGCCAGGGCGCTGCAAAACAGCTTTTGCATACCTGCGAGCGCGTAGCTTTGCAGTGGGGATTTCATCACACTTATTTACACGTCATGGCAGACAACCAAGCTGCACAGGCCCTTTACGCCCAAGCTGGATATCAGCCCTTCGAGGTCAGCAACCCAATTATGGCTGGGCTAGGTCTTCGCCCTGAACGACTCCTGCTGTCGAAGCGTTTGAAAGGAGAGACTAATCAGTGAAGCCTGCGATAGAACTAGCCTTAAGAAAAAATAAAGTTATGCTTCGCTGACCTTTAGCAGCAACCGATATCCAAATCAGCCGAATATTAGGTTTTTGGTTCAATCCCGCCTATGTTGATGATTAAAGATCACAAGTAGCGGTGTGTTAGAAACTTTACAGAATAAGCTCAATAGATCTACTGAATCCTAGCGACTGTTTTCTTAGCGCTTTATATTCTATTCGTGAAGGACCTTGTAGATTGCCATAAAGAATGAATAAAAAGTATCTGTTCTTTAGTGCTGTAGCGAGAATTCGTATCACATTAGGAAGAGTTACCTGTCGTTACCTTCGAGGGGCGCAAGACGAATGCTCCAAGCCATGGATCTTCTGTCTGCAACCAATCATATAGTCACTCCACCCTCTAAGCCTGCTTTAGGAATGATCGCGCAAGCAGCCGGTTCTTCTATAGACTGTGAACTGTCCAATCGTTTTGGTCTTAATCGTTTTGGTCTTATTAGTGCAGGTATACAATCAGGGCAGGCCGCAGAAGGAAAGACCGCAAAGAAGATAGTCACCGCAACGGAACCGTTAGAAGGGTGTGCTCCTAAGGCTGAAGAGGCTTGGAGAACAACGCCTAAAACAGAAAAGAGTCTGCTTAACTCGGCGATCGCTGCTCAGCCAGCATTAGCTCAGGTAGGATCTTACTCAGGCTTACAAAGCCCTTGGAAGTTTTTCGGCGAATCAGTGAATCAAGATTTGAAAGTTGATGAAGTGATTGAAAAGCTAGAAAGCGGCAAGCTCTGGGTTGTCAACAGCCGTCGCCGCAATGGCTTAATTGTGCTGAGAGAATTCCACGCAGAATTCGCTGGGCCAGGCGCTGCTGTCGGCGGCGACTTAGACTCAGAAGACATCGTGGGCGTGATTCCTATTGGCAATTTGTCGCTGCTTAGTCCTACATCTCACGAAGCTCATCAGAACGCCATTAAGATTCGGCTTCAGTGGATTCGACTTACTCAAAACTTTACCGATCAGCCGCGCCCCGATGATAGAGCGCGGATGATTCTAGAGCAGTTTAAGACCTACTTCGATCAGGCTACCGTGGACTTAGTGCCCGATCAGGCATTTGCCCTCTTAGTAGGCGTGTTGCCCCGAACAATTCGGCGCGTACGGTCTGGCTTTGTTTGGTAGTTTTTTGTTCTGGCAAACTCTTTTCTCGTCTTTAATGCCCTATAGAGATCTTGTTTTCTAACGATCTTGCTCTTCTAGGGATTTTATGGCTTGCTGCCTAAAACCTGCTGCAAATTAGTCAGCGTTCTTTCATTTTCAGCAGCGGTGCCAATGCTAATGCGCAGTCCGCCACCTGTATGGCGAATTAACGTACCGCTCGCTCGCAGCTGCTCAAACATTTTCACTAGACCATCTGCCTGATTCGTGACCGTTAGCGCTGCTAGGCCGCGATCGCTCAACCGCACATAGACAAAGTTGCTATCGCTGGGCCATACCCGTAAGTAAGGATGCTCTGATAAGACCGAAGACAGGCGATCGCGTTCGCTAATAAGCGTTGGGATTTGGGTGAGGAGGCGATCGCTATGAGCGAGTGCCGTTAGCGCTGCCGTCTGAGAAAAGCTAGGTAGGTTATAGGGCAATCGCAGTTTTTCTAGCGCTGAGATGATTGCGGGATGTGCGATACCGTAGCCAACTCGGTGAGCCGCTAAGCGGAAAGCTTTAGAGAAGGTTCTAAGCACTAACCAGTTGGGTCGGCTTAGGGCATCTGCTAGCGTCGTCTGACCGCTAAACTCAAAATAAGCCTCGTCTACCACCACCAAAATATCGGTTGAGAGCTGTTTTAACCAATCGAGTTCTCGCTGGGTTAATGCGTTACCCGTAGGTGAGTTGGGATGCACCATAAAGACGGCTCGTACAGGCGGCGCGTCACTCGCTTCGGTCGATTCTATGGCTGACTGGGCGGCCACTGTGTCTACCGCAAAATCATCTTGACGCTGGAGCCGGCAAACCTTAATACCCAGCGTGTTGGCTAAAATGCCATACATCGAGAACGTCGGTTCGCTAACCAGGATGGAGCCATAGTTGCCTAAGCAGGTCGCCATTAGCACTGAGCGAATTAGCTCGTCCGAGCCGTTGCCTAGCGTGACATTCTCAAGGCTAATCGTTTCAGGATCAATTCCTCCAGACTGCACCGCGTAGCTCACAACGGCCTGCTTTAGAGCCTGATGGTCGCCGTTGGGATAGCGGTTGGCCAAAATCTGATGACGGTAAGCTTCTGCTAGTTCTGCCTTGAGATCTTCAGGTAGGTCAATCGGGCTTTCGTTGGTATCAAGACCGTCTAGCACTGGCTGAATAAGGGCTGCTTCGCTGCCTGAGCCGGTGGGGTGCGGAGATTTGTACGCCGCTAGCTGAGTCAAATCGTCACGCAAAAAGGCCATGCCGGTGGAATCTCCTACTCCAAAGAGCTGCAAAACTGCGCAGGAACTGCCTACGACTGGGTACGCCTAGTATTCTACACGCCCAGCATCAGGTACTATGACTTCTGTCTCGCAAGCCCGGTTCGACCATGACAACCCCTACAAATAAGACCTACCGCATCACGCTGCTGCCTGGAGATGGGATTGGCCCAGAGATTATGGCTGTGGCCGTGGCCGTTTTGAAGCAGGTGGGCGAGCAGCAGGCGATCGCCTTTGAATTCCAAGAAGCGCTCATTGGCGGAGCGGCGATTGATGCAACGGGGTCGCCTTTGCCAGATGAAACGCTAGAAGCTTGCCGACAGAGTGACGCTGTTTTACTGGCCTCTATTGGCGGCTATAAGTGGGACAATCTGCCTCGTGCTCAGCGACCCGAAACCGGCTTATTAGGACTCAGATCGGGGTTGGGTCTATTTGCCAATTTACGCCCGGCTACTATCTTGCCGCAGCTGCTAGCGGCTTCTTCCCTCAAGCCAGAGGTGGTCGAGGGCGTAGACATTATGGTGGTTCGTGAGCTAACAGGGGGTATTTATTTCGGTTCGCCGAAAGGCATTTTTGAGATGGACAATGGCGAGCTGCGCGGGGTGAGCACGATGGTCTACACCAGCAGCGAGATCGACCGGATTGGAAAAGTTGCGTTCGAGACGGCGCAGAAGCGAAGCGGGCGTCTGTGCTCAGTAGATAAAGCTAATGTACTAGAAGTTTCGCAGCTTTGGCGCGATCGCATCACGGCTCTTGGCCAAAACTACTCAGACGTAGAACTTTCTCACCTATATGTAGATAACGCAGCCATGCAGCTCGTTCGTGCACCCAAACAATTCGATACTATCGTCACTGGCAACCTGTTCGGCGATATTCTTTCGGACGCAGCGGCCATGTTGACGGGCAGCATCGGTATGCTACCATCTGCCAGTCTGGGCGAAAGTGGCCCTGGCGTATACGAACCAGTCCATGGATCGGCGCCTGATATTGCCGGGCAAGACAAGGCTAATCCCTTAGCCCAAGTGCTTAGTGCGGCCATGATGCTGCGCTATGGGTTGGGCCAGCCTGACGCCGCAGAGACGATTGAGCGGGCAGTGCTTGCCGTGCTCGACCAGGGCTACCGAACGGGCGACATTATGTCTGAAGGGATGACGCCGTTGGGATGTAAGGGGATGGGCGAGGCTCTAGAGAAGGCGATCGCCACAAGCAGATGAAAATAGTACGAAAGTGTAGGAGTTCTTATTTCTGATGAATGGAGTCGTTGAAAAAGCAAGAGAAGCTGTAAGATCGGCAGCAAGAATGACGCCGCTGGCTATAGACAAGGCAAACGTCAACAGAGTAGACATAAGTAGAGCCACTATAAGCGGGCTTGATATCGGGCTACCCAAGATGCCTAACATGCCACCTGAAGAAACCGACCGACTCGCCTTTGGAGATGATTCAGTGCTACTAGATCCAGAACTGATAAAAGCCGCACGCCATATCTACCGCACCTTTTACGAAGTGCATCCAGAAGTTATGCAGCGACCTATTGGCGTGGCAATTGGCCGCTTGAATCGTCGTGGCAAGCTCGTATTTGGCGACAAGCCGGTGCTGCTTCCTCAAGAGTGTTTTGTCCCCTTTAGCCAGATTGAACCTAGCTTGACATAGGTTAGAGAATAAAATCTCTGAGACCACAGCCTGAGCCAAACGCAGCTTTGCCAGGCTTAGACCCTTAGCATCTCGACTCTTAACCTTACTGGTAGCTTTACACTGAGCTTTGCTGATGTGGACTCCACAACGTCAGCAGCGCTACTTTTGCGTCTTTAATCAAACATTTTTAATATCTGGGCATCCTACAAGCGTCTTCTACTTCGACCGCTGCCCATGGGTTCTGAACTGTTCTCCACCGATCTGTTCTACGAACTGTTGCCGTTCGTCATTGTCTTCATTTTAGGCTCAGCCGTGGGCAGCTTCCTCAACGTAGTGGTCTATCGGCTACCGGAAGGACTTTCCCTCTTGCATCCTCCTTCGCGGTGTCCGAGCTGTAAAACGCGGCTGAAGCCCTATGACAACGTACCGGTACTGGGCTGGCTGTGGCTACGAGGACGCTGCCGAAGCTGTCGATTACCGATTGCTGTGCGCTACCCGATTGTGGAGTTTTCTTGCGCCTGTCTGTTCGTATCGGTGTACGCACTCTTTGGCATGACCTGGGCGACCCCTGGGCACTGGCTGTTTGTCTGCTGGCTACTGGCGCTAGCGCTGATTGATTTGGATACGATGACGCTGCCGAACAGCTTAACGGCCTCTGGACTGGTTCTAGGCTGGCTGTTTCAAGGCTGGATGAGCTATTTGATAGAGCCGACCTTGGTGCATGTTATCAGCGGAGTTGCAGCGGCTGTTGGCGCGAGCATTTTTGGTTTGTGGCTGTTCGACTTGGTGGGCATCGCGGGCAGTCGCGCTTTTGGCAAAGCAGCCATGGGCGGTGGTGATGCCAAGCTAGCGGCGATGATGGCGGCCTGGTTGGGCTGGCCTGGTTTACTTCTGGCAACGTTTTTGGCGGCAGCGATGGGGGCAGTTGTGGGCAGTGGCGCGATGGCCTTAGGGGTGCTGGGGGCGAAGCAGCATATCCCGTTTGGGCCATATCTGGCGCTAGGCGCGGTGCTAACGCTGTTTTATGGTCAGGCGCTGATAGCGGCTTATTTATCTATTTTCTTTCCGATGGGTCTGTAGCTTCTATTACTGAACTGCAAACCAGTAGTAGGATGGAAAAGTAATTTGCCTCGTCAAATCATGCTGTCCGGTGCTGTGTTAATTAAACAGCCAGTCAAACAGCGTCGGCCAAACAGTTGGGCTAAGCGATTTGGGGCAGCCACCCAAGTAGGTTTGATGAGCGGAAAAATGTCACTGTTCGACTGGTTTGCAAATCGTAGGAAAACGGGTTTGATTAGCGAGGATCGACACGAGCGCGAGATTGCCGATGGTCTGTGGCGAAAATGCGAACGCTGCGACGAGCTGATCTATACGAAGGACTTAAAGGCGAATCAGCAGGTGTGCCCGGAATGCGGATTCCATCATCGAGTGTTCAGCGTAGAGCGCATTGAGCAACTGATCGATGAGGGTTCTTGGTCGCCGATAGATACTCAAATTGGGCCGCAAGACCCGCTGCGGTTTCGCGATCGCAAAGCCTATGCCGACCGCATCCGCGATACTCAAGCCAAAACCAAGCTAGTAGATGGCGTCCAAACAGGCCTTGGGCAAATTGGTGGAGAACCGGCAGCGCTAGGCGTGATGGACTTTCGCTTTATGGGCGGGAGCATGGGATCTGTGGTAGGCGAAAAACTGACTCGGCTGATCGAGCGCGCCACGGCTGATAAGCTGCCTGCGATTATTGTGTGTTCTTCCGGAGGGGCCAGAATGCAAGAAGGCATGTTGAGCCTGATGCAGATGGCAAAAATTAGCGCAGCGCTAGAGCGTCACCGCGAGTCTCGGCTGCTGTACATTCCCGTTTTGACCCATCCCACTACGGGCGGCGTTACGGCCAGCTTTGCGATGCTTGGCGACATCATTATGGCAGAGCCAGAGGCCACCATTGGCTTTGCGGGTCGGCGGGTAGTGGAGCAAACCGTACGAGAAAAGCTGCCTGATGACTTCCAGACCGCAGAATATCTGCTGAAGCATGGTTTTGTCGATACGATTGTGCCGCGTACTCAGCTTAAGCAAAGCCTGGCCCAGATGATTCGGCTACATCGACCGGTAAATCGGGTTTCAATTGCCGCGCGACCCACGGCTACTGTTGCCGCCGCTAGCCCAGAAAGACAGCTAGAGAAACAAGTCTCGCCGGTTCTACGCAATGCGGACTCATTAGAGTCATAGCGGGGCAACTTTGACGGTAGACAATCGCCATTTGTAACGAAGTGTAACTAATCTGAGCAGCTTACAAGCCCTTCGCCAGAGGATTAACGAGATATTGGTGTATCTTCGAGCTTGTCCACCCTACTGCCGTCCTATTCGTGGCATGATAAATGCATAATTCGATTCATTTTGCGGTTAAGCCTCAGTGGTTTGACTGCATTTGAGTCAGTGCTGTGTTGCGTGTCTGAGAAGCGAGCATAAAAATGAGAAATTTGTTGAAGAGATGTACTGCTTGGCTGGCGGTTGCTGTCATCTTTGTGGCCGGTGTATTTGGAAGCGGCGTTGGACGCGATTATAGCGATGCGATCGCAGCGGAAATCGATCCAGCTACGCGAACCATCAAAATGAACGAACAGGGCGATACCTCGACCCTTCCTGTAGAAGAATTCCTGCGCGGTCGCCGTCAGTTCAATGCGGCCTGTGCAACTTGCCACGTGGGCGGTATTACTAAAACCAACCCTAACGTCGGTCTAGACACCGAGTCCTTAGAAGGGGCCTACCCCGCTCGCGATAATATTGCGGCGCTAGTAGACTACCTGCACAATCCGACAACTTACGATGGCCTAACCGAAATCTCTGAGCTGCACCCTAGCATGCAGAGTACAGATATTTACCCTAAGATGCGCAGGCTCACCGAAGATGACCTAGAAGCCATTTCGGCCCACATTCTGCTAATGCCTAAAATCATGGGCGATCAGTGGGGCGCAGGTAAGACGAAATCTCTGTAGATTCTGTCTTATAGGTCATTTTTATACAGCCATTGGGCTTCATCCAATCCTTGACGGCTAAGCATCGACCTAAGTATTGACCTAAGTCTCAATCAAAAGAGACTGAGCGTTGCAAAGCGCAGGAAATCATTCTCCTGCGCTTTTTGCTTTGGCTGCATGTCCCTGGCAATAGCACCCGACTCTACTGGTTGGACACAAAGGCACCAGCAGGGCGATAAGATAAATCCCGGTGACGGATGGTATTTACGTGAACAGTGCGGCGGTCTATGGCTCGGCAATTGAAGATAAATAGAAGAACGCTGTTAATCGGAACGGCTGCGGCTGCTATGGGCGGCGCGCTGTCAAGCTGTAGACCGAGTGCGCCTGATGCGCTAAAAATATCGCTGCTAACAGACGCTATCCCGGCTGAAGTGCTGAAGAAATTTCGGCAGCAGACGAACGCTCCCGTAAAGTTTCAAACGCTGAATCAGCTATCGGGCTTATTTCAGCAGCTACAGCGATGGCAATTACCGGACAAGAGCAAAAGCTTCTCACTCAAAGAGCTTTTGCCCTGGGTAGAAGATCCTAAACAGATTCAGCCAGATAATTTGGTGAGCTTAGACGATTATTGGTTGGCCGGTGCGATCGCTCAAAATTTGATTGAACCCCTTCAGCTAAAGCCAGGCGCACTAGAAAAATTACCCGCCGACTGGCTACAAAACTGGCAGCAGTTCATCAATCAAGGTATTCCAGATCGAGGTGGTAAGAATCTGGCATCCCAGAATCAGGATGCCGCCCCCAATCTGACTGGTGATACCGCCAATACGATTTGGGCAGCGCCTTATAGAGTGCAGTCTTTGGTCGTTGTTTACCGAGAGGGCAAGGTGTTAGCCACATCAGGCGCTGAACCCTTTTCAAGCTGGCGCGATTTGCTAGATCCGACGTTGCAAAATCGCATTGCGATGCCAGATCATCCGCGCATTGTCTTAGGCCTATTGCAGAAAATTCGCAGCGGCAGCTTTAATCCCAGCATTGAGAGCAGCGCTCAAACGCCGCCAACTGCCTCAGATATTGAGCGACAGCTTGCCGAGCAGCTAGGTGAGCCGCTAGCTCAACTTAACCGTCAAGTGAGAACCTATGACGGAGAAAACTCGCTTAAGGCGCTGATCAACGGTGACGTAGACGTAGCCGTTAGCTGGTCAGCAGATATTGTCGCCGCCCAACGGCGATATCAAGATCTAAAAATGACGATACCTACTGAGGGATCACTGCTATCGGCAGATGTTTGGGTCAGGCCGAAGGGAGCACCTGTAAACGAGGCAGCCAAGGATTGGATTGAATATTGCTGGGAGATGGGGCCAGCAACGCAAATATCCCGCTCGGGTGAAGGATTATCTCCTGTCTTTCTGGGAAAAGAGAGCAGGTTGCCACCGGTGCTAGCGAGCGGCCCTCTGTCTTTAGAGGCGATTCAAAACAGCGAGCCAATTCTGCCTTTATCTGCGGCAGTGCAGACGGCATACTTTAATTTTTGGCAGCAGGAAAGAGGCCGCTATCGCCGAGGTGGTTAGCGAGCGGGCGATAGGAGTGACCCGCGAGTGCGCAGACTCGATTCGTCTAAGAGGACGTTGCAAGGTACTGAGGGCTGAGCTGGGTTAGGCGGAAGGGTTGACTGCTCGAAGTTGCAAAAGTAAGCACCACGCAGCACGGCAGTTCTGATTCCATTCACGCTAGAGCCGTTGGCGTCTAGGCTGGTCTGCTCGTCTCCAGTATGGAATACACGAAGGTTGTAGCCCTGGTATTTTGCGGCGGTGCCAAACTGCGAGATGAAGGCGTAGCGCTCAAAGTAATTAAGTAAATCCCAGATAGATTCGTTGACAATGACATCTACGTAGTTGATGGTTTTACCTGTACTGTCGGGTGCGCGGTAGGCTCGCCAGCGTTCGACTAGGCGATCGCTCCCATAGCGATTGCCAATTTGATCTTCTATCCAAGACAAACTGGGTTGCTCCATCTCAATCGGCGAGAGCAAGTTGTCTGAAGCAACTATCTGGCCCTGATAAGGCGTCGAAGAAAGCGCTGGAAACAGCGGAAATCGATCTAGATCGGAAAGGGGCGAGCGGACTGAGTTGGTTTGGGCGACTATTCTCGATTTATATCGTGAGCTAGTTGGCCGCGACGACTGTGCTAGCACGCGCTGCCTGCTAGTCGCTGTGCTAGCGCTCATCATCACCAAGCACAAAGCCGTCGTCAGACTAACGGCTACTGGCCTGACCCAAACAACCCTTCGCTCAGTTTTGACCATTCTTTATTTCTCAAATCGCCGTGGCGATGCTAGAAGCCGTATAGCGCGAGCGATAGGCCACCGGGATTCTCTATTTTACGCACTGAGCATTAGCTGAACCCGGTGGACATGGGCCAGTTGTAGAGACTGGCCGCTGACAAATTCGAGCATGGTGATCAAGTCGGCTGGCTTTAGCAAAGTGCCGTCGTTGCGACAGCTACCAACATAGCGGAACATGCCCTGTTCGCTGCGGTTAAGGGTCAGCCGTTGACGGACAGATGCTGGTAAGTTATTTAAGTCGGCTTCGTTGGCTAAGCGGAGTTCGAAAAGGCGCGATCGCAAATCCACTTCTTTCTTTTTGCCGCGCTTAGTCGTTTTAGCTTGCATAATTTGCTCAGCCGCAAGTACCTGCGCTAGCCAGCTCGACCAGTCAGCAGCGGACTCATCTAATTCGTCTACGATCCCAACTGCTAATACGTACTCAGCGCGGTCTAGACACTTTGTTGCGGAAGGTAGATCTAACGAAATTTGCTCCACGCTGTAGAGTGGAATATTTTCGGGCAGCTGAGCTTTCAGGCGCGATTCGAACTCTTCTGGGGAAATGATTTTCGTTAGCTCGAAGTCAATAATTTCTCCGGTACTCGTTAGGCCCAACGGCAGCGCATTGGCCGGAGAAATTCGAGGGCCGGGATGAAAGCCGCCCGTAAACGCAATGGGTAAAGCAGCTCGGCGAACCGCGCGATCGAGTAGACGAGCAAAGTCTAAGTGACCAATTAGAGCCATTTCACCGAGCTTGCCGACTGTAATTCTAAGGCGCTGAGCGCGCGTTTGATTCGGTTCAAAATGGCCCGAGAACTGAGGAATCTCGAGCGGTGGAACAACAACATTGTGGCCGAAGTCGGGGCCGCAAATGCCGCAGTGAGAACAGCCTTCAAAAGAACAGTCTGGTACTACCGCCGCTTCTAGGGCGCGTTTCAGGTCGTCCTGTAGCCACTGCTTTTCAATTCCGGTGTCAATGTGATCCCAGGGTAGCGGGCGAGCCAGTACTGCCTCCATCTCATCACTGACGGCCTGGCCTTTGCGTTCGCTGCTTTCGATGTTCTCGTCTAGGCTCCATTCGCCGCTTTCTACCTGGCGGTATTGCCAATCGAGACCAGCATCCGCGATCGCCTCTGTCCAAGCCCCAAACGCCTTGTCTACGCTCTCCCACCAGGAGTCCATACCTGCGCCTAGCTCCCAAGCGCGCTTGACTACGGCTGAAAGTCTGCGATCGCCTCGGCCCACAAAATCTTCCATGGCCGAAATTCGCACGTCGGTAAAGTTTGCCTTTACGCCTCGAATTGCCCTGAACTCAGCCTGTAACAGGTCTTGCTTGCGCTTAAACTCCTCAGTCGAAACCGAATGCCATTGAAAAGGCGTATGCGGCTTGGGCGTTAAATTAGAGATCGTAATGTTAAACTTCAGCGCCCGACGGCCCTTAATAAAGCACTCCCGTCGCAGCCAGCGCACCGTTTCAGCAATGCCAATGACATCAATATCGGTTTCGCCCGGTAGCCCTATCATGAAGTAAAGCTTCACACGCTCCCAGCCTTGCTCGTAGGCAGTTTTCACGCCGCGCAGCAGCTCCTCGTTCGTGAGTCCTTTGTTAATGATGTCGCGCATCCGCTGCGTGCCGGCCTCGGGTGCAAAGGTCAGTCCTGTTTGTCTTAGACCGCCGACGATATTCGCAATATTCTCGTCGAACCGGTCTACTCGCTGGCTAGGCAACGATAGGTTGATGTTGTCATCCTTTAGCCTATTTTTGATCTCTACGCCTACCGCAGGCAGTGCCAGGTAGTCCGAGCAGCTTAAAGACAGCAGCGAAAACTCGTTGTAGCCGGTTTCGCGCATACCCCGCTCAATAGTGTCAATCACCTGCTCGGGCGGCACGTCTCTAGCCGGGCGCGTTAACATCCCTGGCTGGCAAAAGCGGCAGCCTCGAGTGCAGCCCCGCCGAATTTCGACCGTCAGACGATCATGTACAGTTTCGACGTAGGGCACTAGCCCAATAGAGTACTCGGGCATCGGTGGGGCCACGCGCCTGAGAATTCGCGCAGGCACGTCCGGGCGATTAGGATGCACTGAGCCATCTGGAGCCATGTCGTAGAATCTAGGCACATATACGCCGGGCACCTGGGCTAAATCGAGCAGTAGCGCCTCTCTACTTAGTCCTGCCGCTTTGCCTTCTTTAAGGATGAGTCCAATTTCGGGCAGCAGTTCTTCGCCGTCGCCGAGTGCCACAAAATCGAAGAATTCGGCGTAAGGTTCGGGGTTAGAGGTTGCCGTTTGCCCGCCTGCAAAAATTAGGGGCCAGCTACCATCTTCTGTATTCCAAGGGCCTTGAGCATCGCGCTCTTTCCAGGTAAGTGGCACTTGGGCTAGCGAAAGCATTTCTAGAATGTTGGTTGCGCCTAGTTCGTAGCTCAAGCTAAAGCCGAGAATGTCGAACTCTACCAGGCTGCGGCGAGATTCTACGGCAAAAAGTGGCATCTGGCTGGCTTTTAGCTTCTCGGCGAGGTCGGCGGCTGGTAGATAAGCGCGATCGCACAGTTGCCGGGGCAGCGCATTCAAAATGCTATACAAAATGATGTGGCCCAAGTTAGACGCGCCTACCTCATATATTTCTGGGTAGGTCAGCACCCAACGAATATCTGCTGTCTTCCATGGTTTATGAACTGCACCGCGCTCGTTGCCCAAATACCTAGCAGGTCGGGATATATCAGCATTTAGAAAGTCGGCGGCAATAGTCACAGCAGGCATCATCAGAAATCTACAGGCACTTACTATATCGCAAACCCCCAGCAGCAAGCCCTCTAAAACAGGACTCGTTCACCTACTCAACTCCATTGCCAAAGCTAAACTTGCCAAAGCTAAATATGGAAAAGCTAGATATAGAAAATTTAAACGTACCTGAAGCCAAAAAATACTCAAAAAAAAGACGCTTTACTATTGTAAGGAAGCATCTTCTTCAGTCGTATATTTAGGAGTTGCGTTTCTAGGAGCGGTCTTTTAGATATGCCTGAGAGTGGATAGAATCCTGTCGTCTAGGCAGCTGCTGCCACTGGGAATTGATCCACCATCGTGAATATGCGATCAAGCTGAGTTAGTTCGAACACAATGCGTACAGAAGGCGGCGCAGAGCAAATTCTTAGGCGAGTGCTGGTTTGCTTAGCGTTGTTTAGCGCTGACATAAAAGAAACGAGACCTGCATTGTCTAAGGACTCTACGTTGCTCATATCTATAACTAGTTCTTCGCCATGATTGTGCTGCATTGCAGCCATCAACTGCTGTTCGAAGCTAGCGGCGCTTTCAGCGTTCAGCACGCCAGAAGGACAAATTACGGTCAGTGGTGAATCTAGGGTTGCCATATTATTCTCTCCTCAGTTAGCTCCCGAAGAGCTATCAGTTAGTTTAATTAATCTGAATGAACTATCAACTACGGGCCACCGATTACTCCAGGCAAGTTAGTAATCTAAAAACGGCTGCTCTATGCAAGAACAATTTATATCAGCAGCTATACTCTCAATAGTTGACATCGAACAAACTCAATAGTTGATATTGACACAAATGCAAATTAAAACAACGCGATGTGTGTTTTCCAAAGCCGATGCCCGTACTTACAAACTTAGCGATGAAGCCTAGATCAAGATTGAGAATAACTGTGTATTCGTCAAATCTTGACTCAGCTATGGCTTCTATAAAGATTTAAGTAAGTACAACCACTTAACTTCAAGACTCTGTTGAAAGTCAGTGCGCTTTGCTACAAAGTATGCAGACAACATGCAGATATATTCCCAACTTTCTGATTATTCCCTCCTGAAAGCTACCAAAAGCTATTAAAGGTACTTCTATTCGTCCTCAAAGCTTTAAAATAGTCATCTCAGGACAATCAACAAAGCCTGAAATCAATTATTCCTTGGGCCTTCTAGAGAACTTGACGTTCTGCAAAGAACACATCAACAAAACCTTATATTTCTCATAGAAGCTACCTAATTTGTTTTTGTTCCTCGGAAAAATTGAGCAATCTGTTGTCTATGACTTTGCGTTTATAGACAGAAATCCATAGACAATTCGGCGAGAAAATTCTCCAAGCATTTGTCTTGTTGTCTACCGTTGGTATTAGACAATACATTCCGTAGCTATTTGACTTCTCGACAGTGCGTAAAATCACCTGCTATCTCTGATGCCGAATGCTCTCGCTACCGAACTTTGGTCGGGCCAAACTAAAAAACGCTCCCTTTCTTGTTGTCTAACAGCAAACCATAATCACCGTACAGAGAGGATATTTGCTTACCTCTAAAGGTCGATTTATCAAAGACAATTTTTCTAATGAGAGATCAGTATATGGATTATTTAAATGGGTATAAAAGCTAAATTAAATGAGGCAATCAAAGCTACAGTCTGTTGTAGAAAAGAAGCAAATAAAGGTCTATCTCTAGGTTCTGAGTAATATTTCAGTTCCTCTAAAGTGAATTTTGCTTCGGATACTAAACACTATGGGACTTTGGTGCGCGATCGCTCTAGCCGCAACCACCTCAAATAGAGGCACAGTCATTTACACAAGGCTACAAAAAAATATGGCTGCAAAAGATTACGGCTAAAAAACTAAGACGATAAAATCCGAATTGGAGAAACGTTCCGCTTCTCAATCTCCGACAATTCAGGCTTAGGTAGGTTGGATTTAGCTAGATTTGACCTAAATGTATCTGCGTGGGTCAGCCAAAAGCTGCGGATAAATTCGCTGAGCTGAGCCTGGCTTCGAAGATGGGAATCGTCAGGGCTGAGTTTGATCTGGATGAGGAGCGTAAAGAAGTCAATGTCGAAGGCGATGCTAAAGAAGGTTGCTGGCCAGATCAGGTCGGGGCAGTCTTTTAAATCGTAAAGGGAAAGAGCGGAAGACTCGGGATGAGCGGCAGCCTGGGCGATCGCAGCTTGTCTATCGGCTGAGTCTGAACTTTTTGTTTCAGGCAGGCCACAGATGAGCAGTGTCGGCCTAGCCCAGCAAAGACGGCGAGCTTCTACAATTTGGATGGCTTCAGCATAAAGTCGCGATGAGCCGTGTTCTAAGTAGAGAATCTGAGAAGGTGCGATGCTCATAGCGTTGCTCACCCATACGGACGGACTGGCTAGTTCTATAGCGATAATTGAATATATCGGCCTCTGAGTCATTTTAATCTCTTTATTTTTCTTTTCTCTGAGATATATTAAGAAACGCGGTTGTGGCGACGCCCATATAAAATTTCGCTATAGCTGCTTGTTTCTCGTCCATGGGGTATCGACGATAGAATAAACGTTTGAGCTATTTGTAAGGAGCAGACTAGAAAAATGCCTACTACTTCTGTAGGAACTATCGAAAAAACAACCGTTTCGACCGTTCGCAAGATTGCGCCACGATATCGGGTGCTGCTGCACAATGACGACGTTAACGGCATGGAATATGTGGTGGAATGCCTGGTAACGACCGTTCCGGCTTTAACGGCTCCCCAAGCGATCGATATTATGATGCAGGCTCACAATGCTGGAACGGGCTTGGTCATCATTTGCGAATTGGAACACGCTGAGTTTTACTGCGAGGCGCTGTGCGCTAAGGGTTTGACCAGTACAATTGAGCCGGACGAATAACCAGGCAAATCAACTGTGCGCCCTCATCCTTTCTATCAACGGCTGAAAACCTACCGGTGGCTAGCCAACAGCGGCGTCCGGTTAGAGGCCTGGATTAAGCGCCGAGGCGCTTGGGGCCGTATTTTTTGCTTCTTGCTGCTGCTGGCGATCGCACTTTCACCCATTTTGCTACCGGTTTACTGGATAGGCGCAGTCGTAGGCCAATCGAACACTGCCGAAATTGTTGCCTTAGCGCTGATTTACATTGGATTTTTGATTGGGCTGCCTATTTGGGGGAAGCGCATTCACGGCTGGCGTCATACGTTTAGCTACTGCGGGCTGAGTCTGCGTCTGCAAACCGCTCGCGACTTGCTGCTGGCAATGCTAATCGGAATGCTAGGCGTGTTTGCGCTGTTTGGACTGCAGACTCTGTTGGGGTGGGCTGAGCCTGCTGCGCCGAGTTCTCGGTTTGGTCGCTTTGTGGTGGAAGGGCTAGTGATGGCGCTGGCGGTGGGCTTTGCCGAAGAGATGCTGTTTCGCGGCTGGCTGCTGAGCGAACTGGAAGAAAACTACGGCTCGAATGCGGCGCTGTGGATGTGCGCTTTGTTTTTTGCGGCCATGCACTTTATTAAGCCCTGGCCAGAAATTGTTCGGACACTGCCGCAGTTTTTAGGGTTAGTGGTTCTGGGTATGGCGCTAGTTTGGGCTAGGCGATCGCCCACCGGCAGACCGGTCGCTAGTGTGACTCATTCGGCTAAGCTGAGCCGCGCTAAGCCTAGGCTAGGCTACCCTATCGGCCTCCACGCAGGCCTTATCTACGGTTACTACCTGGTAAACGTTGGCGGACTGAGTGAGTACACCAACGAGGTGCCTGAATGGGTCACGGGGATTGATAGCAACCCGCTGGCTGGACTGTTGGGACTGGTTTTGCTAAGTGCGATCGCCTACGCGTTCTCCAAAACTGCTAATTCTAAGACTCACTAACGATTCTCGCGGTAATTTCAAATTACGTTTAGAAATCAAACCGTGCTTAGAATCGCAGCTAGCCTCCGAACCCAGACTTTTTCTTTTGCGCTTTTTTCTTCCCGCTGCGTTTGCCGTCTGCATCTTTGCCCAAAGACTTCAGCACTGATTTGAACAATTGATCCAAATGTTCAGGGACGCTGGCGCTTTCGGGCATCTGAGGCGTGAGTGATTTTCCGTAGCGGGCGATCGCGCTCAACAAATCGCGATCAATATCGAATTCAGGCTGGCCTAGTACGCGCTGCAAAGCCATCTCTAACTTTGCCGGATAGGTCTTGGCCAACCGCTGCCACACCGGCAGAATCACTTTGTCATCCTGTAAATATTTCAGCACTAGCCGGTCTATTAGCGTAGTTTCCTCGTCAGTCGCCGACGCCTTCTCTAGCAAAGCCTCCAATCGACTATAGTCCGTTAAGAAAGTTTCTCCCCAGCGCGGATGAATGAGCACGGTTACTGCCTCGGCCTGCCGCAGTTCGTCCGGCAGCTTAACTTTTGGCACTACCATCTTTAAAGACTGACTGCTTTGTAGCAGGTTCTTGGCCACCTTGCTTTCTTCGCCTACCGCGTTCATCGCTTCATCTATCTCCTCCTCGGAGATTCCTGACTCTTGAGCCAGCGTCTTTAATGATTTATTACTATCGATGCCAACATCAGCCAATCGCCGTTCGGTGGTCGCTTCTTGGTAAGCCTGAAGCTTTTTATTTAGCTCGTACCCTGGTAGCGTTACCTGCTCGGCCTCAAAGAAAGCTAAGAAATCGTCGTACTGCTGTTTCACAGAATCCCACGCTGCTTCTTGTAGCTCGGGTGCATCGCCGTAAAGCTGCTGCGGAAACCACTGCCGAAAGTTACCAATAGCCACAGCGAGCTTGGGCCTGCCTAGCTTACCTAGCAGGGTTATTGGCCCAGAGAACGTCCATTCACCCTCTGCAACTGGCAGCAACCGGGCCAGCACGATCTCGCCAACTTCTAATCGCGAAGCAACTTCTGTTACTAGGTCTAGATTCGTTCTAACACTGTAGACTTTCTCAGTCAGCCAATTCATCAGCTCGTATTGATTAGGCTCATCGCTGTCTAAATCAACATTTTTTATCTCAAACAGTCCATTAAAGCTGCGCTGCCACTGAGTCAGCCACGCGCGATTTACGTCCGATAGTTCCTGCGTTTGAGCAAACAGATCGGTAACGGGCTGTCCAGCTACTTCACCTTGAGTGATAAACATATCAACGGCTAGCTCGCTGCGGCTAAGGCCCGACAAACTAGGCTTGGCCCAACGACTAGAATGCGCTGCACTGAAGGACTCTAAGGCCGTTGCAAGATCGCCTTCGGCATCTAACGCAAAATCACTCAGTGCTGACTTCAAAGCCATTTGCTGCTGAATTTGCGCGGCTAACCCGTCAATCGAAGCGCGCGCTGTCGCCTCAGCTTGCTTATCTGTCATCAATTTCCAATCGTCTCTCTAAAGAAATCTCAATGCTCTGAGGTGATGGCTCGCCATCTACATCAGATAAAACAGCTATATAGGTAAAACAGTTTAGCTAAAAAATGCTCGTCAAGCCGTTTCCTCATCGCTAAATGCTGACAAAAAAGGGCAACTAGATTCATTCTAGTTGCCCTTTCTCTTACCTAGTTATCTCGAAGGAGCCTTCGCTTAAGGAAAACGTTAGATTCCTTTGACAGACTCTATGCAGTGCGCTTGGTAACAGCGTAGTAGATAAAGAGAGTGATGATTGCGCCCAAGACAGCAACGACGATGCCGCCGATACTAAATCCGGCCGAAGCTCCTGGGATAAACAGCCCCGCTACGAACCCACCCACAACGGCACCGATGATGCCTAGAACCATAGTGCCTAGAAGACCTAGACCCTGATGACCAGGGTAGATCGCTCTTGCGATCGCCCCTGCGATTAAACCTAAAACTGCCCAAGTAATGATTGCGCCTAGCATGTGTTAATTCTCCGAGTGATTTTAAATGACAAGAAAGGAATGAAAAGTCGCACTCCGCTTTTGTGACTTAACTCTAGCCGACGGGTATCAAATTCCACCCCTCCCTCAGGGAAGATACGCCCTATACCTCACGAAAGAGGTTGACGGGCAACTATCAATTAGCATATTTCAAGTATATATACTGGTATATCTCTGCATACTTCATAAGACTTAAGGCAATAAGCTGCTGTTGACATAGTGAACCTACGAATAAGTGAACCTACGAATAAGTGAACCTACGAATAGCGTAGTGAACCCACGAACCTAGTCCCTCGTAAACTTCAGCTAAGGGAGGATGCTTTTGATCCCGATTTCAAAGTAATGTTGTACTGTTCACTCAAAGTTTTTTAAAAGGACTTACTGACATGGCAGCTTCCTTTCTTCCTTCAATTCTAGTGCCCACCGTTGGCCTAGTGTTTCCCGCTGTTGCGATGGCAGCGCTGTTTCTCTACATAGAGCGCGGTCAGGCGACAACTAAAGACGGCCCTAGCTCCACTTGGGGACAGGTTGCTGAAGATAGCCAGACAGAAGTGGTGTAGTGAGATTTGTTTTAATCTAAACCTGTCTGATCTTTAAACGCAAAAAAGGCAACCTGCTCATCAGCAGGTTGCCTTTTTTCAATGCCCTGTTTTCTAGATAGCAGATTTCTAGATAGCAGAGCCAGTCCCTACATAAGAACCATAGAAAAAGATGCCAACTACAACGAGCACGCCTGTGCCTGCAACTGTAGCGACAATCCATAGGGGAATTTTACCGTTTTGAAACATGGAACCTAACTCCTACTCACAACAAAAAATAAAGGGACGCACGCAGTCCCTAGTAAAGCCATACACAACGGCTTTACCAGGGCATAGCGCAGCTTAGTTAAAGAAGTAGCTGGAAAACAGCAAGCCGGTTACAAAGACTACGAGCAAACCTAAGAACAATGATGTTCGGTTTAGCTCAACGGGCTGCTTGTTCGGATTAGTGGGTCTATCGGCCATATTGGTCTCCTAGAGTGTCTCCTACAAAAGGTAGTTTATTTGAACGAGGAATTTAGATTGCTCGCTTATCGCTGGATGAACTGCATTGCGGCGATCGCGCCCAAAAAGAATACAGAAGGCACCGCTAGTGCATGTACAGAGAGCCAGCGCACGGTGAAAATCGGATAGGTAACGGGTTCGTTAGGGTTTCCGGTAGTCATTAAAAATCTCCAAAAATGTTATCGAAAATATTGTTGAGTCGAGAGCTAGCGTCGATTGCCCCAGTATCAAACGACTAGGGCAGCCCTCGACGCGATCGCTCTCTAGTCGTTGTAGCGGAGCGTACTGTCGGGATTGTAACGGTCATCCACAATAGGTAGCTCCATCTGATTGTTGGGGTAGTACTCGTTGGGACGAGGTGTGCCAAACGCGTCGTATGCCAAACCTGTCGAAACAAACAGCCAACCAGCAATAAACAAAGCTGGAATGGTGATGCTATGGATAATCCAGTAGCGAATACTCGTAACAATGTCGCCAAAAGGTCTTTCGCCGGTAACGCCAGCCATATCTCGTATCTCCTAATCTAGAGCAAATCAGCACTTTTACTTATCATACGAAACTCTTAGCTCTCCCCACAAGAAATACCTAACAAATAGATACCTAACAAGCAGATTTTTCCGTCGACATTAGCTCAGAGTTTTAATCCGCTGGGTATTCAAATTGCTCAAACTGCCGCAAAAATAAAGACTGGCTTGCAAAAAGCGAAGTAAGACATCTTAAACAGGTGGTTTACAGCCGTCTTATACAGTTTGGCTTATGCAGTCTGGCTTATGCAGTCTGGTGTTCTTCGTCATAGCGCAAGAGGTAGCCCCGTTGACCCAACACGTAGCCTTTGTCCTTACCTAAAAACTTAATGCGATAGAAATTGGTCGGTACGTTCTCTACAGCCTTGTCTTTGGCCCATGTCTCGCCGCCATCTTCACTCTTAAGTAGATTGCCGCTTCCTCCGGTTACCCATAGCTCTTCTGGCGTCCGGTAGGCTACATCTAGCAGCCCCCAGCTAGCGGCAAACTCAGGATTGATTGGCTTAGTCCACTCTTCGTATTCAGTTTGCTCTGTGCCAAACTGCATTTGCCCACCGCGAGCGATCAGCCATAGCAAGCCATCTTTATTAAAGCCCATATTTTGCAAGCGCTTTGAGTTCTCACGGTTGTGCGGCTGCCAGGCGTCTTGTCCGGGCACCCAGGTCGAATAAAAGTTGCCGCGAGAAGATACCGCCACATACCGGCCAGCCTCGTTGCGAGTCATATTACGAACAACGCCAACCGCCGATTGGACTAGACCCTTCCACTGCTTACCGCCGTCTTTAGTACTGTAGATAGCGCCAATATCGGTGGCTAATTCAGCCGAGTCTGGGCCAGTAGCCGTTATCAGCAAAGGTCGGCCTGGCAATTGAGGATCGAGTGGAATATTTGACCAAGAAGTACCGCCATCGCTGGTGTGCAGCATGATGTTGGGCTGACCGACTAGCCAGCCTTCATCGCCTTCGAAATCAATAGAGGTGAAGGTGTACTGCTGATCGCCTAGTCCTAAAATGCGCGTGTCCCAAGTTTTGCCTGCGTCGGTGGATTCGAGCAGTGTCGTCCGGCTACCCACTAACCAGCCATGCTCGCCGTCGCCCGCAAAGTCCACATCAGAGATAGAGGCTTCTGTTGGCAGCGCAATGACTTCCCAAGGATTCGTCTCTGTATCCGATAGATAAATGTTGCCGCAGCCAGTAGCGAGTAGCGCTACTAGCCCAATCGCCAAGCCTCCTTTGAGGAAAACCCGTGAAAAGAGCTGTAGAGCTACCCTTATAAGGCGTCGCCCAGTCCTATCCAAAAAACCTAAAACCGTCTGCATGACCACTCCAACAAAAATCTATCTAATCTGGTAAATCTAAACAGCCGCTCGCTCAATCTCGTAAAAGATTTGCGGCCTGAATGCATATGAAAAGGGGCTACTGCATCCGAAAGGGGCCTACTTAGGCGAAGACCTATCGCAATCCATAAAGGCTCAAAAAGAACAGTACTGCTATTCCTAAAGCGCCAAATATCAGTAGGTTCTTTTGCGCGGGCGTGAGCGTGTTCACCCCAAAGCCATAGCTCAAGTTTTCCTTGAAGCCTGAGGCCGTACCGACAGGCCCTACGTTGCTAAACTGTGATTTGCTCGCGCCGCAAACTGTACAGCGCCAATCTTGCGCTAGCTCCTTAAAGGGAACACCTGCCGGAATTTTGGATCGACTGTCTCCCTTGGTTGGTTCGTAGGTATAGCCACAAGAGCGGCATTCGAAGCAGTCCATCTCTGCGGGCGTTAACGGTTTTTCTTCCGCTTCACCACTACCGTCAGCGTCCGCCTCAGGAGATAGCTCGGGCTTTACCAGTGGAATCGTCTCCTCCACGGGCGCACTATCCGCTACGGGCGCACTGTCTGAGCGCTCAGAGGATGTCTCTGATTTTATTGACTCTAGGTTTTCTGGTTCTGTCGTCATCGCACCTACTTCATCGCCCTTACTTTTCAACCATTCAGCGTTGGAGAACCCGCTATCGTCATATCAGCACTGCCTTGACAAAATTGCCTTAGCAAAAATGTGAGGCTTTAGCAAAAAATATGAGAATAACTGTTAAATATTATTGCATAGAGTGGTTTTCATCCATCTGGTTTTCTCTATCTGCGCAATAACAAAAACCATCCCCCTCTCGTTCCTTAGCCCGCTACAATAAAAACCATATTGGCATCAACTGCTATTCAGTCTAGGGCGATCGCTTGTGTTTGTTTTAAGTGGATACGAATATTTCCTCGTCTTTTTAATTATCAGCTCGCTAGTGCCTGTGGCTGCACTGAGCGCCTCTAAGCTGTTGCGGCCCGCTAGCGCTGGCCCAGCTAGCCGCACAACCTACGAGTCTGGCTGCGAGCCAATTGGCGGCGCGTGGATTCAGTTCAACATTCGCTACTATATGTTCGCCCTGGTCTTCGTTATTTTTGACGTGGAAACGGTGTTTTTATATCCTTGGGCGGTCGCTTTTCATTCCCTAGGCCTTCTAGCATTTGTAGAAGCACTGGTTTTTATAGCCATCTTGGTAATTGGTTTAGTCTACGCTTGGCGTAAAGGAGCATTGGAGTGGTCTTAGGATCTAGTACGCAGCCCAACTTAAAAAACGGCAGTGGCCCGTTGATTAATCCGGGCGAGCGGCTGATGAACCCAGCCGCAAACATGGGAGTCACAAACGACCTCTCAGAAAATATTATTTTGACCACCGTTGACGACTTGTACAACTGGACGCGGCTTTCTAGCCTGTTTCCATTGCTGTACGGAACGGCCTGCTGTTTTATCGAGTTTGCGGCTCTGCTTGGCTCTCGCTTCGACTTTGACAGATTCGGTCTTGCGCCTCGAGCTAGCCCCCGTCAGGCCGATCTAATCATTGTGGCCGGAACCGTCACGATGAAGATGGCCCCAGCGCTGGTTCGCCTTTATGAGCAGATGCCAAAGCCTGCCTATGTGATGGCCATGGGCGCTTGTACTATTACCGGTGGTATGTTTAGCTCAGATTCGCCTACCGCTCTGCGCGGCGTGGATAAAATCATCCCTGTTGATGTTTATATTCCAGGCTGCCCGCCTAGACCTGAAGCCATTTTCGACGCGGTGATTAAGCTGCGCAAGAAAATTGCTAATGAGTCGATGCGCGAGCATGACAAGCTGAAAGAGACGCATCGCTTTTATACGCGATCGCACGAGCTGAAAACAGTAGCGCCTATTTTAACGGGCACCTACCTAGCTTCAGAAACGCGCGATACGCCACCGAAAGAGCTGCGCGAAGCGATGGGAATGCCCGTTGCCCCAGCGTTAGCTGAGTCTGAAGAACTGAAGGAGAAAGCGTAGGCTAATGGCTGAAGATAAAGCTAAAGAAAAAGGCGCTGAAGAGAACGCTGAAGACTCGGCCATTGTTGAAGCGGGCGAGGTCTCTACTTGGCTAAGCGAGCAGGGTTTTGCCCATGACGTTATGGAGCGCGATCATTTGGGCATTGAAGTGCTCAAGGTAGATCCTGAATTCTTGCTGCCTTTTGCCACCGCGCTCTACGCTTACGGATTCAACTACCTGCGCTGTCAGTGCGCGTACGACTCTGGCCCTGGTAAGGAGCTGGTGAGCGTTTACGATCTGACTAAGCTAAGCGATGATGCCGATGCGCCCGCAGAAGTTCGCATTAAGTGCTTTTTGCCTAGAGATAATCCGACCATTCCTTCTGTGTATTGGATTTGGAAGGCGGCTGATTGGCAAGAGCGTGAGTGCTACGACATGTATGGGATTGTCTACGAAGGGCATCCCAACTTGAAGCGGTTGCTGATGCCTGAAGATTGGGAAGGCTGGCCGCTGCGCAAGGATTACATTTCGCCTGACTTCTACGAGCTGCAAGACGCTTATTAGGGTGAGATGTTCTCAAACTAATGGGCTGCATTATCTTGAAAGCAGATTCTTCATCGCGAAGAGTCTGCTTTTTTGTGGTCTAGACGTTGCAGCCTAGATTGGCGCATCGGCCAGTACCTGCTCGTATTGCTGGCCTGCGATCGCCCAAGTATATTCTTGCTCAATCATCGCTCTACCGTTTTTAGAAAGCTGCGCCCTCAGCTCAGCTGAGTCAAACAGCCGACTGATTGCCGCCGCGTACTCAGATGCAGTCTCTGCTTTTAATGCTCGCAGCGGAATGCCGTTGCCTTCTATGGCTAAGCCTTCCAAGCCGCGATCGCTGGCTACTACCGGAATCCCGGCTGCCATGGCCTCTAACGTTTTGTTTTTGATGCCGTAGCCGGTTCGCATTGGGATAACGCAAACGGTGGACTCGTGTAGGTAAGGCCGCATCTCGGGTACTTTGCCGGTTACTATCACGTTGGGAATTTCGCCGAGCGCTTGAACGGCTGGCGTTGGTCTAGCGCCGACCAGTGAAAGCGTTGCGGCTGGATACTTTTGAAGCACGAGCGGAAATATTTCTTGAGCTAAGAACGTCACTGCATCCACGTTTGGCAGGTTGTCCATGGCGCCAATAAAAACCAGGCGCTGACCGTTTGGATCTTGCGATCGCATCGTAAATAAATCTAAATCAACCCCGTTAGAAATTACGTGAATCGGCTCTTTGCCGCTGAGTTGGTACATTTGCCTGCGGTCTTCAGAAGTTGTGACGACCAAATCGGAGAACTTTTGACAGTAGCGCTGTTCGTAGCGTTTGAGCAGGGGTAGGGTGAGGCGATCGCGCAGGGCATTCTCTGCCGTTCTGTTCGCGAGCTGATGAGCGCAGGTGCCATAGACAGAGCTATGAATATTCACGACGGATTTGGGGATGAGGGTACGAATATCCTCAGGGACATACACCTCGTTGACGCTGTGCTCACAGGTAATGGCCTCGAACTGGGCGCTAGCAATTTTTTTGGTGACCCAGCTTTGCATGGCAGGCGATCGCGTCGTTATGACGCTAGGTGGTACGCCGCTGATGGCAAAATTAGCTAACCGCAGGAGTTTTCCAGTCGCCCCGGTTGTCTGCGCCTCATCTAACGGACGTTGAAAAACGCCTAGCTCATCCACCCAGTTCCTTAGCGCTGATACATCTTCGTCACAGACATCTTGAGTGCGCAGCGTTCCCAACGTAATGCGATGGCCTTGCTGCTTTAGAAATTTCAGCAGGTTAAAAGTTCTCACAGAAGTTCCGCCCCGAGTAGGCGGATAGGGAAACGTCGCTGAGAGCATCAGAATATTCATTGCCGGAGACTGGTTGCTAAAGGGCCAAGGCTGGATTTATGCCTTAAACCAGAGAATGGTTATTGATACGTAATTGACCTAGAAAGGTAGGCTTTCTCCCTAGCTTTTTCAGGAAGCTGCGCCTCTAGCTGCCCTAAATCGCGGGCTTTGGAGCAGTAGATGTCCAAGGGCGTTGCCACGATATCGACTGCCGATCCTCTCGCTAGCAGAAGCTTAACGCCAGCGCTAGGTAGTTCTTTCAGTGCCCAGCGTAAGAGGCTGCGGCTGTGGTCTTGTTTGCGCGATCGCTTTGTCAATTCCACCCCATGTAGCTGATTCAAATAGCGATTGGATTTCCCGTAGCGATACCACTGCGCGTACAAATCCTTCAGCGTCTGTCGGTGCCGGTGCTCAATTACGGCCTCTGTGGCATAGCAAATTTCCCAACTCGCCGCTTGAACGCGCCAGCAGATATCCGCATCGCCACCCGTTGTTAAATAGGGTCGAAACAGCCCGACGTCTTTTAAGGCGGTTAGTCTGATGCCTAAATTCGCCGTCTGTCCATAGGGGCAAAACGAATGCGCCAGCGTGTCTTCCTGGTGCATCATGTTTTTGCGTTCGGCGTAGTTTTCTAGCAGCGTTTTGCCCGGAAAAGCCGCAATCCTGCCAGCGACCAAGCCCACTTTTTTATCGGTAAAAGGCTGCATGAGCGCCATCAGCCAACCTGAATGCGGATAGCAGTCGGCATCTGTAAACGCTAAAAACTCGCTGGCTGCTGCCAAGATCGCGGTATTCCTAGCAGCATAGGCGCTTTGAATGATGCCTTCGCTCATCGCCCTTAGCGTTAGGCCCTTGCTGGCGAACTTTTCAACAGCACTCAACAAAATGTCGCTAGTGCGGTCAACGCTCGCATTATCCACGAGCAGATATTCGACTTTATCCGCTGGGTAGCTTTGCCCCATCAAACGGTCGAGTAGCTCAGGTAAATCCTGCTCGCCATTGTAAATGGGCACAACGACAGAAACCGTAGGTAAATAAAGAGAATCCAAATCCGCAGTCATGTTAATCGCGTCAGCTGTGCACCCTAGCTTACCCGCAGGCATCAAGCACAATTGCTATATGTAAGCGCCTCGGGTTTTCCACTCTACTTCTTATCACCCAACACTCAATACTCACTGCTGCGCCGTGCCTTTCCACTTACCCAACGTCAGTATCTGCATTCCCACCTACAACCGCGCAGACATTCTGCCCTACGCCGTCAACAGCGTACTGAATCAAACCTACTCAGATTTTGAGCTGCTGATCTGCGATGACGCCTCACCCGATCGCACCACAGAGGTCGTTTCGCAATGGAGCGATCGGCGCATCCGCTATATTCGACATCCGCAGAACATTAAACGGAGCCGCAATATGCGCTCGGGTTACGAAGCGGCTAGAGGGCAGTACTTTATCAAGTTCGACGATGACGACGCGCTGACGCCAACCTTTTTAGAGAAAGCGGTGGCGGTTCTAGACGCCAATCCTTCAGTCGATTTCGTCTGCTCCGATCACTGGGTCATTAATGCAAAAAACCAGCGAGAGGAGGCCGCTACTGCCGCTAACTCTGCGAAATGGGGAAAAGATCGTCTGTCAGTGGGGATTGTTGAGGATTTATTAGCTGAAACGTTTGTTCACCAAAGTCTGCAAGTGGGGTCTTCGCTGTTTCGTCGGAGCAGCCTGGAAACGGTAGACTTTATGCGATTGGAAGCGGATGGGTGTGAGGATTTTGATCTATTGGTAAGATGTGCGATCGCACGTCAAACTGCCTACTTCATTCCGGAGCGCCTGATGGAATACCGCTTCCACGGTGGACAAACCAGCCTCAAGCAAGACATTCATTTTCTCAGCGCTAAGTCTTTTTGCCTAGATGGCTATTGCTTTTCTCAAAGGCCCGAGCTGGAAAAAATCAGACAAGCGAGAGTCAATGAGCTGAAACAGGTGCTCGCGATGCGCCTGATCGAAAAGGGCGAAACGCAGCGGGGTAGAAGCCTCATTTCTGAGCTTAAAAATGTTGGTAAGCTTTCTACACGAGCTAAAGTAGGCCAGGTATTGTCCTATATGCCCCATAGAATCAGACAGATAGCATTTCAGGGATTTCGTCAGATGCGAGCTAAAGACTATAGCGAGAAAGTACGTAATGCAGCCGGATAAGCGATCGCGCTCCCCCATTTCAAACGTCAATCCTAAAACCCGCAAGCGATATACGATATTGGCCATCGTTGCCGCTGCGGCGCTCGGCTGGGGTGGCTTCTTGAAGTTTGGCTTGCCTTTACTTGTGCCCGCCTTTCCGCCCGCTAAAGCAGAGACTACAGGCGAACTAAAGTCTGCTATTGCGCAAACGAACGAACCAGATTACCAAACCTACGAGCTAGAAGACGCAACCGTTCACGTCGTTAAGCTGCCAGCCGGAACGCCTTTATCTATTGCCGTTGCCGATGACCTTACAACGGTCGAAAACTTTGCGAAACAAGAAGATGCTTTAGCTGTTCTTAACGGTGGATTCTTCGATCCGCAGAATGGTAAAACCACCTCTCACCTTACTCTTCAGGGGCAAACGGTGGGTGACCCTGCCGATAATGAAAGGCTAGTTAAAAATCCGGACTTAGCGCCCTATATGCCCCAAATCCTCAACCGCTCGGAATTTCGAGCTTATAGCTGTCAGGCTGATAGCACTGTCGTGAAATACGATATCGTCCTTCATGATGCCGCTGTCCCAGAAGGCTGTACCACTCAGACCGCTATCGGCGCAGGGCCGCAGCTGCTGCCAGCGGACACCTCCTATGAAGAAGGGTTTACAGACTATAAGAACGGCGAGCGAGTAAGAGATGCGATTGGGAGTGCGGGGCCTAACGCGAGAAGTGCGATCGCGCTTACTGCTAACGATGCCATCATGCTTATCATGGTTGCCCAACGCCCAAACGCTTCTGGCCTTACCCTATCGAAAGTGGCTGAATTTGCAGCTTCGCGGGGCGCAGTGAAGCTACTAAATTTGGATGGCGGCAGTTCTTCTGCACTTTATTACAACGGACAAATCCATCTCGGACGGCTAGATGCAGACGGAAATTCTATCGAGCGTCCTGTGAAGTCAGTCATCGTCGTTAGGCGATAAATGCTGCCACCGATGCTGCGTTACCGCAGTTTCTCCTGCCACGGCTAGCGCTCCCACGTAGGTCTCTGGCACCTCTATCAAATGCAAGCGCCACCCTGCCGAGCAGTCTTCAGGCACCCTTAAAAACTTAGGCGGCTCTATTTGAACTTCTAGCGTCTGCATAGATTGAGTCAGCCCCAAACCGATTGCCTTTAGATAAGCCTCTTTACAAGTCCACCGCTGCAAAAAAGCGCGGGATCGTGTGGCTGCTGATTCTGCTTCAACCTGCTGCTGCTCACTAGCAACTAGTGTCCGCTTCATCATGCCCTCAAGCCGCTGAATCGTTTTCACCTGCTCTATATCTATGCCTAATTTGCGTTTGTACCCTAAGGCACACAAGGCTATTTCGCCTGAATGCGACAGATTAAACTGTAGGTAGCGTTCACCCGCTGAATGCAATGGAGACTGCTCAAGCTCAGGAGGCAAGCTTACTGCTGGCTTGCCATACGCGCCATAGCAAAAGGTAATTTGCTCAGGACGCTGATTAAGCTGACGCCCCAACAGATGTCGTAGAGTTCCTCTAGCTACTACAAAGCGACGTCTATCTTCGGGAAACCGAAAGCGATCGGCCTTATCTTTTTCATCTTGAGAAAGACAGCTACGGTAATGATGAAGCAAGTTGTCCAATTTCGTCGCTGGCACCTGCAGCGGAATTTGCCAAACTTGAACAATATCTTCTACCAAAACATTCAAATTTACTATCTTTAGATCCTGTAGAGCTGAGTAAGGCAGATCTGGGTAAGGCAGAGCTGAGTAAGGTCAGGGATTGCGTGAATTCTATCAGCCATCCTGCTTAGAAGGTGCGGCCACTGCTGCATTATTTCTAAATACTCTTTATCATCTATAACCTGACCATCTTCTCTCAACCGTCTATTCATGAGCCAGCAGACAGCTCCTCCACGACAAGCGCTAGCGGCTCCTCGAATTTGCATTGTAGGCGGCGGGTTTGGAGGTCTCTATACCGCGCTATATCTACAAAAGTATCGACACTTACGCAGCGCTAAAATTGTGCTGATTGAGCCTAAAGATCGGTTTTTGTTTACGCCGATGATGTACGAGTTGCTGACCGATGAGCTAAAGGAATGGGAGATTGCGCCTACTTACAGCAGCCTGCTAATGGGCAAAAACGTCATTTGGAAACAAGCGCGAGCGGACGCTATTGATCTTCAGCAGCAGGTCGTGAGCGCCGCTGGAGAAAAAATTGGCTACGACTATCTAGTGGTCGCAACTGGGGCAGAAAATCGTCCGGTTGATATTCCTGGCGTCGAGCAACATACGCTGACGTTTCGTTCTTTACAAGATGCGCTGAGGCTCAAGTCCAGGCTGGCTCAAATTGTTCAAGCTCAAAAGCTTCAGCTAGATCCTTCGATTCCGACGCAGGTTGTAGTGATCGGTGGTGGCCCTAGCGGCGTTGAGCTATCTGGGAAAGTGAAAGACTATCTAGCGCGTCATGGGCTTCAGAATGTCCAGATTAAATTAGTCGAAAGGGGAGAGACGATTCTGGCCCCGTTTGAAAAGCGCTTGAGACGGCTGGCTAGGAAGTCGCTGTCGCACCGCCAAATTGAGGTGATGACAGAAACCAGTGTGGCAGCAGTAACCGCCGATGCGGTGACGGTTGAAACGAAAAATAGACAACAAGTGTTGCCTAGCCAGCTAACGCTTTGGGCCGCGGGGACTCAGCCTCGGCCCTGGTTAGGAGCACAGCCGGTAAGAAGTAATGACCAAGGGCAAAGGTTAACTCGGCGATCGCTGCAGCTGATCGAATACGACAATGTGTTTGTACTTGGCGATAGCGCGGCTCAGGGCGGCTCATCAAAATCTACGCCTAGTACAGCACAAGCCGCCTATCAAGCCGCTAGCCAAGTGGCTAAAAATCTATCGGCTATGACTAGGGGGCGCGATCCTAAGTCGTTTAGCTACTTACATTTAGGCGATATGTTGACGTTAGGAATTGGCGAGGCTGGGCTTTGGAGCTTTGGATTTGCCATTGGCGGATGGCTAGCAGCGCTTTGTCGTCGCGGCGTGTATATTTTTCGAATGCCAACTCGCCGTCACCAAATTAAGGTAGGACGCAGGGCTTTGGGTGAACTTTTACAGGCTGTTTTTATGCCTTGGAAGCAACGCAGGGTGCGCACCTGAACAATTGTGTTTGCTTTAAGGCGATCGCAGAATCCCCTTTAAAAACGCCTAGCTAGCCAAGCAAACCTCACTTCTCGCCGCAGTCTGTTATCTTCCGCCGTAAGATAGAATAGCTCTCACTTCTGGTTTGGGTTTTTGGCTAAGCAATGACCAATTTTTCTCGGCAAACTGGGCTATTTGGCAAGCTTCGGCAGTGGGTCACAACAACGCCAGATAGAGCGCTGGATAAAGCCTACGAAGCTGCTCTCGAAATTCGCCAGATAGAAGCAGACTACTTCGACGGGCAACCCATCTCAAAAGGCGACGGCAACTACAGCAGCAGTGCTTACCGACTCCTTCAAAAAGACTTAGATAAATATCTCGGCATCATCAAAAGGCAAATGACGGCGTTTAAGGCGAGCAGCTCGGTACTGCCGGTCAACACCGGGCAGCTAGACACGCCTTTACCAGACGATGTACCCGTCAATCAAATTAGCGGGCCTGCCATTTTCTTTAGCAAGCTACAGCTCGTTGATGAAACCCTAGAGAAATATCGACAGCCATCTACCTTCGCTGTGCCTGCTTTTGCGCTAAATCAACTGCAAACCCGACCGCTAACCGGACTGGCTAAAAGCGAAAAACCTGGCATCACCACCGAAGATACGGCTAACGAAGCGCTGACTAGCCGCAGCAGTGTACTGCCCCGGTCTATCTTGCGTACGGTAGATCGAATTAAGCAGGATCTCGATCCAGATGCAGAAACGGAAGTGGTTCGTAACTTCCGCATGTCTAAAACGCAGACTACCGTGGCGATTACGTTTGTGCTTCAGCTCGTGATTGTGCCGCTACTAGCGCAGTACCTTAGTAAAAATTTCATAGTGCATCCTATCGTAGCTCAGGTGCGCAACGAAACGCAGGCAGAGATTTTCCTTAACTCGGAGATGGAGGAAGAGGCGCTGCACGAGCTTCAGCAGTATGAAGAGCGGCTGCGATTTGAAGTTTTGCTAGGTAAAACGCCGGAAATCGGCGAACGAGAAATTGAGGGTCAAGTCAGGCAGAAGGCTGCTTTGATTGAGGAAGAGTATCGCGATCGCAGTGCCGATGCGGTAAATAACGTCTTTGCAGATGCGATCGCTGTTATCACCTTTTCGCTGCTGCTAACCAACTGCAAAGAGAAAGTAGCCACTCTCAAAGCCTTCATAGACGAAATCGTCTATGGACTCAGCGATAGTGCTAAAGCATTCTTAATTATTCTATTTACAGATACCTTTGTAGGTTTCCACTCGCCTCACGGCTGGGAAGTACTGCTAGAAGGCATGGCCAATCACTTAGGGCTACCGGCCAATCGAAATTTCATATTCCTTTTTATTGCCACCTTCCCAGTAATCCTAGACACAGTATTCAAATACTGGATCTTCCGCTACCTCAACCGAATTTCGCCTTCAGCCGTAGCAACTTACAAAAACATGAACGAGTAATCTGCATTTTCCAGTCGTTGAAGCCACGTAAGGCGCTTAATTACGTAGTCCCAAGCAAATTCCTTTTGGAGGTGCGCAGGAGCGGGCTTTCGATAAGCAAAAACTGTCGCCTTGAGCTGATGGCTGATTCTTGAACTAGATGACTGGACTACTGATGGCTGGACTATTGATGACTGGACTATTGATGACTGGACTATTGACAGCTGACTATGAACCCGTCTTCTTACTGGCCGTTTGAATGTACAAAATCAAGAGGAACACAGTGGGAACAAAGACGAATAAAACGCTGGCCACGAACCCTAGCTTGTTAGTTTCCATAGAACCTGACTGACTCCTAAATGCTGGTTAACCTATGCCTATAGCATATCATCACTCAGCCGCTGAGTAGCTCTCGTCCGACTTAGCCGAAGTTGACTCAATGGCCTTGCTTGCGGCCGCTTCAGCGGCTTCTTTCGCAGCCGCCTCGGCCTTAGCCTTTTTTAGGCTCTCTTTCTTATCAGGCTTGGTCACCACACTGATTGGCCCATTTACCGTGGTCTGGCAGGCCAATCGGCAGCTAGAAGGCCGCTTTTTCAACATCTTTTCTTCTACCGCCGTTCGCGCGGAGAGATTGTTTGCGCCTTCGACAATATCAACGACACAAGTTCCACACTGACCATAGCCACCGCACTGCATCAGCTTAGCCATAAAGCTGTAGATATCGATGTCGTTTTCTTGAGCCTTAAATCTCAAGTTAGCGCCGACTGCGGCCTCTACTTCCTTGTCTTCCTTTACAAACTTGATGAGAACCATAACCTGCTTTAACCTGCGTTCTTTATAGGGAGCATTGCTCTAGAGCACTTCATGAGAAACCGTTACACTTCTTTATACACCTTTGTATTTACTTTTTTGACAGTAGATTCGGCGAGCAGGTTGAGATCTCGTTAACTCTACGCCAAAATAGGACATATGGAGGTGGGGTGCAATAGCCAAATATCCGAACTCGCTAGGGTTAGAGAGGTTCTATATCTGGTAGCCTTAGTATTATCTGAAGTCTTCGTCAGTAGGCATCAAGTTTAACGAACACACGCCTTCGCTTTAAGAAAGTTCAAGGTTGGGCGTTAATTTAAAGAAAACAAACAAGAGAAAAACAAGGAGGAGCGTAGTCAATGGGTCTACCTTGGTACCGAGTACATACCGTCGTCCTGAACGATCCAGGCCGACTGATTTCTGTACATTTAATGCATACCGCACTGGTTGCGGGTTGGGCAGGCTCTATGGCCCTGTTCGAGTTAGCAACTTTTGATCCGAGCGATCCTGTTCTGAACCCGATGTGGCGACAGGGCATGTTCGTACTACCTTTTATGACTCGTCTGGGTGTAACCGGGTCTTGGGGTGGCTGGGACGTGACGGGCGCGACAAACGTCAACCCCGGCTTTTGGTCTTTTGAAGGTGTGGCCCTAGCTCACATCGTCCTTTCAGGTCTATTGTTCTTAGCCGCTTGCTGGCACTGGGTCTATTGGGATCTAGAGCTATTCCGCGATCCTAGAACGGGCGAGCCAGCTTTGGACTTGCCTAAAATGTTCGGCATTCATCTATTTTTATCAGGTCTGCTTTGCTTCGGCTTTGGAGCCTTCCACCTGACCGGCCTTTGGGGACCGGGTATGTGGGTTTCTGACCCTTATGGACTGACTGGGCACGTCCAAGGCGTTGCTCCAGAATGGGGGCCAGCCGGGTTTAACCCGTTCAATCCGGGCGGCGTGGTAGCTCACCATATTGCAGCCGGTATTGTCGGTATTGTGGCCGGTTTATTCCACCTCACCGTGAGACCGCCGCAGCGCCTGTACAAAGCGTTGCGTATGGGTAACATCGAAACCGTATTGTCCAGCTCGATTGCGGCTGTGTTTTTTGCTGCGTTTATCGTAGCCGGTACGATGTGGTACGGATCGGCTACGACGCCGATTGAGCTGTTTGGCCCTACCCGCTATCAGTGGGATGGCAGCTACTTTGCCGAAGAAATTGAGCGCAGAGTGCAAACGGCTACGGCTAGAGGTACTTCTGAAGAAGACGCTTATGCTCAGATTCCTGAGAAGCTGGCCTTTTACGACTACGTGGGCAACAGCCCTGCGAAAGGCGGTCTGTTCCGCGTTGGACCCATGGATTCGGGTGACGGTATTGCCACCGCGTGGCTGGGCCACCCTGTCTTCCACGACGGTGAAGGTCGCGAGCTTTCGGTTCGCCGCCTGCCTAACTTCTTCGAGACGTTCCCAGTTGTCCTAGTAGATAGAGACAACGTTCTTCGCGCTGATATTCCATTCCGCCGCGCTGAATCTAAGTACGGCTTTGAGCAGACCGGCGTAGTGGTTGACTTCTACGGCGGCGAGCTAGACGGACAGCATATCGAAGACTCCGCAGCGGTTAAGCGCTATGCGCGTAAAGCTCAGCTAGGCGAGCCTTTTGAGTTTGATCGTAAGACGTTAGATTCTGACGGTGTATTCCGTTCGAGTCCTCGCGGTTGGTTTACTTACGGCCACGCTTGTTTCGCACTGCTGTTCTTCTTCGGCCACATCTGGCACGGTTCGAGAACGCTGTTTAGAGACGTATTCGCGGGCGTTGACCCTGACCTCTCGCCTGAGCAGGTTGAGTGGGGCTACTTCCAGAAAGTGGGCGACCTTTCTACAAAGGCAGCCAACAGAAGCTAACGCTTAAAGGCGTCAAGGGTTCATGCTCTTGGCGCTTTTTTATCTGTGCTTTGAGCGCCGCTATGTCGCGACGAAATGTAACGATAGAGCTAAGCGATGAAGGCGAGCTAAGTTTGAATCCTTTAGACTAGTAGTAGCCTTGAGCGTCTTAAGCTCGAAAGTTTAGGCTAATGGCCTAGACGACCTGTTGTTTATTTAGGAATGAATCATGGAAGCTGTTGCTTACATCTTGATCTTTGCCTGCATCATTGGAACTTTGTTTTTTGCGATCGCCTTTCGCGAACCTCCCAAAATTACTAAAGACTAATCAGGTGATTGGGCGGCCAGCCATTTAGCGGTTCACTGTCTGGCAATTAACTGTCTGATACTCAACTATCTAGCAGTCAACGTCCAACGTTCCGCTTGATCACGAAAGCCGAAGTTTCCTCTACGGGAGCCTCGGTTTTTTAGTTTTTTTGACTCACCTAGCTGCAATCGAGAGTATTCTTGGCTAATAGCCATCAATAGTTTGAGGTCGGCTGATTTTGTCGTAACGTTGCTTTAGTCGTCGGTCATCAACCGAGCAGCTATCCATCGACTGCCACACAGGTTTCGCGCTCATGCACTGCCCATTTTGCCAACATCCTAATAATCGCGTTTTAGAATCTAGGTCGGCGGAGTCGGACAGAAGCATTCGTCGTCGTAGAGAATGTTTGGAATGCGACCGCCGCTTCACCACCTACGAGCGCATCGAATACGTGCCTATTATGGTGGTCAAACGAGACGGCACTCGCGAGTCGTTCGATCGCTCTAAGCTTTTGCGAGGTGTGGTAACTGCATGTGAGAAAACCGGTGTCAGCGCCCATGCAATGGAGATGCTAGTAGACGAAATTGAGGCAGAGCTTCAGCAGCAGGCGATTAGAGAAATTACCAGCGAGGGCATCGGCGAGAAAGTACTGGCCCGACTGCGACAGCTCAATGAGGTTGCCTACGTTCGATTTGCCTCCGTATACCGGCAGTTTCAGGGCATTCGCGACTTTACAGAAACGCTTAGCCAGATGAAGGATCACCAGTTAGGACAAGCTGGCTTATCGGCAGCCGCTACAGAGAAAACGCCCGTTGAGTCGCTGAGCTAAAGTTTTAGCTGACTGGGCTAGAGTCTGGAGCTTGGCCGAGATTCATGTGACGTTTGTCTCATAATTGATCTATGATTGATATCCTTGTGACCAGAAACCTCGAAGGCTGAGTAAGCCTTTCCCAACTTAGAAAACGTTAGTAAGTTAACATTAGTAAGTTTTACAAGCGGTGCGTACGCTGTTTTGCTTGGGTTTGCCGGCTTTTGATAGCGGGCTAAAAAAGCAAACGACTGTGCGATCGCGAGGTGTTCACTCGTTCGCGGAGAATAACTGTAGGAAACATCTAGCATGGCCAACCCGGATACTCAAAAGATTGACATTGGTTTTACTCAAGAAGATTTTGCGGCACTTTTAGACCAATACGACTACAATTTCAACCCTGGCGACATCGTGCCTGGCACCGTGTTTAGCATTGAGCCACGGGGTGCACTTATTGATATTGGCGCGAAGACTGCGGCATATCTCCCGATTCAGGAGATGTCGATCAACCGAGTTGAAGGAGCTGAAGAAGTTTTGCAGTCTAACGAGACGCGCGAATTCTTCATCTTGACCGACGACAACGAAGACGGTCAGCTAACGCTTTCGATTCGCAGAATTGAATACATGCGAGCCTGGGAGCGGGTGCGTCAGCTTCAGCAGGAAGATGCCACTGTTCGTTCTTTAGTATTTGCTACAAATCGGGGTGGTGCGCTAGTTCGCATTGAAGGGCTGCGCGGATTTATTCCGGGTTCTCACATCAGCACTCGTAAGCCCAAAGAAGATTTGGTTGGCGAAGAGCTGCCTCTGAAGTTTTTGGAAGTAGACGAAGAGCGTAATCGCCTGGTACTGAGCCATCGTCGCGCCCTAGTTGAGCGGAAGATGAACGGCCTGCAAGTTAGCGAAGTCGTTATTGGAACGGTTCGCGGCCTGAAGCCATACGGCGCGTTTATCGACATTGGCGGCGTTAGCGGTTTGTTACACATCTCCGAAATTTCTCACGACCACATCGACACGCCTAACTCGGTGCTAAATGTGAACGACGAAATCAAGGTGATGATTATCGACCTAGACGCTGAGCGCGGTCGGATTTCACTTTCGACTAAGCAGCTAGAGCCAGAACCTGGTGATATGGTGAAAAACCCTGACCTGGTTTATGAGAAAGCGGAAGAGATGGCCGAACGCTATCGCGAGCAGCTTCGACAAAAGGCGATGGGCGAGTCGGGTGAAGCGCCATCAGATGATGGTGAATATGTTGAAGAAGAAGAGCTGGTCTCTGTTGAGTAATTAGTTGAGTAACTAGCTGAGGGACAGTTGAGTAAGCTGGCTTAACTAACGTAGAGAAGGGGAAAGGGTAATTGCTCTTTCCCCTTTCTTTATATCTATTCTCTACAGAGAGAGCCGTAACCGATGGCAACTATTCAATGCTGCGGACATGTGTTCCAAAATATATTGGCAGTGCTGTTCGATAAAGACGGCACGTTGGTCATCGTAGAAGACTATCTAGTTGCGTTAGGCCAGGAGAGAACGCGCCAAATAGATCTTGTCGTGCCTGGCGTTGCTAATGGAATAGCCTCTGCCATGGGGGTTATTCAGACAGCGATTGACCCAACAGGCTTGATGGCGATCGCAAGCCGCCAAGAAAACGAGATAGCCGCCGCCGCCTATGTTGCCGCAACCGGTAAGGGTTGGATGGAGTCGCTAGCGATAGTAAGGGCCGCCTTTGATCGCGCAGAGGTGCAAATGCCTTCTCAACTGTCGCAAACATCTTTAGTCGCCGGTGGGCGATCGCTCATGACGCAACTGCAGACGACGGGCGTTAAAGTTGGCATTGTCTCCTCAGATACCCACGCTGCTGTCGGTGAGTTCATCGCGCACTACGACTTGGCCAACTCTATAGACTGGTACTGCGGTGCCTCGGCTACAACGCCTGCGAAAACTACACCTGGCTTTCTATCATCTGCCTGTACGGCTCTAGGGCCACGCCCAGAACAAACGCTAGTGATTGGCGATTCGGCGGCTGACTTAGCCTTAGCAAACCAGGGAGCCGCAGGATTTTTAGCAATGGTTGGCGCTTGGCGCAGCCCACCGGCTATACCGGGAGCTAAAATAACCTTTCGTCAACTTTCTCAAGTTGAATGTTTCGATTAGAAGCCTATGAGCCTCTTGAATTGGTGAACGGCCTTGACTGAGCAATAATACTGGCTGGGTAATATATTTTTATTGCTTGATATAACCGTTTAAGACTCATTGCCGCCGCTAGCAGCAGGGTTGATAGACATCGTTAGAAATCTAGCAAGAGCGGTTGTTAGACCGCTTGCGCTTAGCAAACTTTTAAAGTGAAGGAGGATTGGCTATTGTCGCGTCGTTACCTATTTACATCAGAATCAGTCACAGAGGGACATCCCGATAAAATCTGCGACCAGATCTCGGACACCATTCTAGATACTATGCTGGCTCTAGATCCCGACAGCCGGGTGGCCGCTGAAGTCGTCGTGAATACGGGCCTAGTACTCGTAACTGGCGAAATTTCTTCGAAGGCGAAAGTGAACTTTGTTGAAGTTGTTCGCAAAAAGATCGCTGAAATTGGCTACACCAACCCTAAGAACAATGGGTTTTCTGCCGATAGCTGCTCTGTGCTCATTGCTATCGACGAGCAGTCTGCGGATATCGCCCAGGGCGTAGACCAGGCGCAAGAAACTCGTGAAAAAACGAGCGACGAACGCTGGGATGAAGTGGGTGCTGGCGACCAGGGTTTGATGTTTGGCTTTGCCTGCAACGAAACACCTGAGCTAATGCCTTTGCCTATTAGCTTGGCTCACCGAATTTCTTTGGAGCTAGCTCGCGTGAGAAAATCCGGGCGGTTGGACTACCTAGGCCCTGATGGCAAAACGCAAGTAACCGTTGAGTACGAAGATGGCAAGCCAGTCGGTATCGACACGGTGCTAGTTTCGACCCAGCATACAGAAACTATCGACGGCCTTAGCAGCAACGAAGAGGTACAGGCTCGAATCAAGAAAGACCTATGGCAAGCCGTAGTGCTTCCTGCCTTTGCTGGCTTAGAAATTCAGCCTAGCGACAGCACCCGCTTTTTGGTTAACCCTACCGGCAAGTTTGTAATTGGTGGCCCTCAGGGTGACTCTGGCCTGACCGGACGCAAAATCATCGTTGATACTTATGGCGGCTACTCTCGTCACGGCGGTGGTGCGTTCTCTGGCAAAGACCCCACAAAAGTAGATCGTAGCGCGGCCTATGCCTGCCGCTATGTCGCGAAGAATATTGTTGCGGCTGGTCTTGCCGATAAATGCGAAGTTCAGCTTAGCTATGCAATTGGCGTAGCTCGCCCGGTGAGTATCTTTGTGGAAACTTTTGGCACTGGAAATATTCCTGATGACAAGCTGCTGGATTTGGTGACAGAGCACTTTGAGCTAAGACCTGCTGGCATTATCGAGACGTTCAACCTTAGAGGGCTTCCTCAAGAGCGCGGTGGACGCTTCTATCAAGATGTTGCAGCTTACGGACATTTTGGCCGGGAAGATCTGGACTTGCCCTGGGAGAAGACCGATAAAGCTGACGCGCTTAAAGCCGCGACTGAGAAGCTGGCGGCGACCGTATAGTCGTCCTACAGTTGTCTTATAGTCGCTCTCATAGCCGTTGCTTAGGCGCAGATAACTAGCTAGCTTCAAGTAACTGGCTTCAAGTAGCTGGCTTCAAGAGGAGGTTTTTGGACTGAGGGTTCAGAAGCCTCTTCTTTGTTTAAGGGTGCCGTTTAAAGGCATTCTTCGCGCTAATGACTTGCTCGACGGCCCGTCAAGTTGCGCTGCTTGATTTGGTGATAGTTTGGAAATAGATGCCATTGCGTTGGCTTTGTCCGATTGCAGAGAGTCGCCTTCATGAATGCTTTTTCGCCTCATCGACCTAAAACCCTGTCGCTAGGCCCATTAGAAACTGAGATTATCAGTATTCTGTGGCTGCTAGGGCCAACTTCCGCAACGGCAGTGCACCAGCATATTCTGCAAGATATTGACCGAGAGCTGACTTATTCCTCGGTGTCTACTGTGCTGAAGCGGCTGATCAAAAAAGGTTGGGTGCTGTGCGATCGCACTCAAAAAATTCAGATTTGGAAAACGACGCTCTCTCAGGCCCAAGCAGAGATTTTGACTGCCCAAGAGCAGCTACAGCGTTTTTTGGCCGTGGGTAGCCCAGATATTGTCGCGGCCTTTGCCGATACGCTAGACGATGACAGTTTGGCGCAGATAGATGCGATCGCACAAAAAATTCAGGCGGCTAGAGAAGCTAGAAACATCGCCAAGGCGCAGTCAAAAGCGGCGACTGATGAGGAGATCAAAGGGGCACTGTCATGATGCATTTGCAGATGATTGGACTAGCTTGCGCGATCGCAATCGGCAGTCGGCTGTTGGCTCAGATAAAACCGGCTGACGCTAACTGGCAAATCCGCTGGCAGTCGGCGCTAACGGCTTTTGTGGTGCCTCCCCTATTTTTGCTAGCGACCGCGATCGCCATTGTCGCCATGGGCACAAGCAGCCTTCCGCGTTGGGAAGGCGGCGTAAGTTTTACGATTGCGGCTGGGTTCGTAGCGGCAGCGGCGACTCTGTGGCTGCAAATTATTGGGCTGGCAATTAAAACGCAGCGACAGATGAGACAGTATCCTCGGCGGCTTATCTGCTCAGCGGCAGGGCGTGAACGTAGCACTCAGGGGCGAGTGGTTGAAACTTCCGCTGTTTTTAGCGCACAGGTTGGGCTATGGGCCTCTGAGCTAGTGGTCAGTCGAGGACTGCTAGAGCATTTAGACGCGGAGCATTTAGAGGCGGTGTTGGCGCACGAGTCTGGCCACGCGCACTATCGCGATACCTTTTGGTTTTTCTGGCTGGGCGGACTAAGGCGGCTGACCTGCTGGCTGCCCCAAAGTGAAACGCTGTGGCAAGAACTGCTGTTGCTACGAGAAGTGCGAGCTGATGAATGGGCGGCTCGCCGGGTAGATAGTTTGGTATTGGCGGAGTCTTTGATGAGCGTGATTACCGCACCTTTGCTAAATACAGAAACCATTTGCGCTAGCTTTAGCTGTGCGGCTCCTCGTAGCAGACTGGCTCAAAGAGTTGATGCTTTACTAGCGGGAGCGCCCGCTCTGGTGAAGATGCCTCGTTGGTCTTTGGCCGCGCAGTGGGGGGCAATCGCCCTATCGCTATCGCCTTTGACTACCATTCCGTTTCACCATTAGTTTGAGATTGATTTTGAGTGCGCCTGTCGTTGAGCCTTCGAAAAGGCGCACTCAATCGGCACTGACGATAGCCTCTGGGGCCGCTCAAGGCATTAACATTAGCTAGCAGCCCGATAAAAGTAGGCAACATGATTAGCCAAAGTGGCGCTACCTCTAACGTTTGCGATCCGCAGCTTCAGACTCAGATACAGGAGAGCTTGCGCTGTCAGCGGGCCTTCTTTTCGACCGGAGAGACGCGATCGCTCAGCTTCCGCCGGGCTCAGCTACAGCAGCTAAAAGAGAACATCAAAGCTGCGACAAAAGACATCTATGCGGCGCTAGCGGCTGATCTGGGTAAATGTAAAACCGAAGCCTACCTAAGCGAAGTGGCGCTAGCGCTCGGCGATATTGACAACGCGCTAAAGCACTTATCTAGCTGGAGCAGGTCGCAGCGAATCGGCATTCCCCTTGCTTTTCAGCCAGCAGCGGGGAAGCTAGTGCCAGAGCCACTCGGTGTGGTGCTGATTATCAGCCCCTGGAACTATCCATTTCACCTAGCGATAGGGCCTTTGGTAAGTGCGATCGCCGCTGGTAACTGTGCCATCGTGAAACCTTCTGAAATCTCGTCTCATACGTCGAAGCTGCTGCGTCAGCTGATTGAGCAGACCTTTCATGATGACTACGTTACAGCGATAGAAGGCGATGCTGAAACGGCTAAAGCGCTGTTGGCTGAACCTTTTGACCATATCTTTTTTACTGGAAGCCCAGCCGTTGGCAAACTGGTAATGCGAGCTGCCGCCGAGCATCTAACACCCGTGACGCTGGAGCTAGGCGGAAAAAGCCCCTGCGTGGTATCTGCACATGCCAACCTTGAAGTCGCCGCGCGGCGGATCGTTTGGGGGAAGGCGTTTAATGCCGGACAGACCTGCATCGCTCCGGATTATCTACTAGTGCATCGCAGCGTAAAGGCTCCTTTAATGGCGGCGATCGCTCAGACCATTCAAGACTTTTTTGGGGATGATATGGCCAAAAGTCCTGACTATGGACGGATCGTGAGCGATCGCCATTTTCAAAGGCTACAGGCTCTGACGAAAGCAGCCTTGAGCAGCGGCCAAAAAGTTATCGGCGGTCGGTGCGACGCAAAAACGCGATATATGGAAATGACGATAATTGATGACGCGCCTGCGACGGCTGCCGTTATGCAGGCAGAGATTTTTGGGCCAATTTTGCCAGTGGTGAGCTTCGATGAAATTTCGGATGCGATCGCCTTTATCAACCAGCGCCCGAAACCACTCGCAATCTATTTATTTTCAACCGACCGTCGCGAGCAAACAGATGTTCAGGCTCAAACCTCATCGGGCGGACTGTGCTTTAACGAAACGATCACTCAGTATGCAATCTCTGGACTACCCTTTGGCGGCGTGGGCCAAAGTGGGATGGGCAAGGCTCATGGAAAAGCTGGATTCGACGCCTTCTCTCATCACAAAGCGGTTATGAGTAAGTCTAACTGGCTAGATCTGCCCTTGCGGTATCCCCCTTATAAAAACAAGCTAGGATTTCTTGAGAAGCTTTTATAGTCTGCAAGGGCCACCAAAATCCGAGGATGCAGCCATGAGCGTAGAAAAACAAACGACCCTTCAAACGGCTTTGAAAGAATGGTCGGTGGCGGTAGATGCCCTCAGCAGAGGCGAAACCGCTGTGCTATTAAGAAAAGGCGGTATTAAAGAGCACAACGGACGATTTATAGCGCAAGCGGAGCGAGCCGTCCTGTTTCCTACCTTTGAGCATCAAAAGCCAGAATTATTAAAGCCTCACTACCAAAGCTTAGTTACGCCGGTTAGCGCTGGCTGGCATCCGCCCACCATCGAACTAAAAGCCTGGGCTGAAATCTCTCATATTTTTCTGACCACCGATGAGGATAAAGTCTCGGCGCTGGCTGATTTTCATATTTGGCAGCCGCAGCTCGCGCAAGAAAGACTGAAGTGGAAACCCCAGCAGCCCCTGTACGTGATGGCGCTAAGAGTGTATCTATTGCCCGAGCCAGTCGTTATTCCCTGGACGCAAAGCTACAAGGGCTGCCGCTCCTGGGTGGACTTGGATGAGGCACTGGTAATTGAACGGGCGCTTCCGGCGATCGCAGAGATGGAATACAAAGCCGAGGTTGCCAAGATAGAAGCTTTGCTGAGCTGAGTGCGATCGCTAAGATGAGGACGATGTTTTTTGGTGGGCGATCGCGCTTCTATTCGCCCTATCTGCTCGCCCCTCATGAAGGACCTTAGCCGAGCTATCTTCCGAGAGAACCGCCTTAGAAGACTTGACTGAGCTAGGCTCTAGCCCTTCAAGAACCGCCGAAACCTTAGGAATACGCGGAACCACGACAGTCACCGTTGTGCCTTTTCCTTCACCTTTGCTGTAAATCGCAATATCGCCCTGCATCAGCCGCATAAAGTTCTGTGAGATAGCCAGCCCTAGCCCTGTCCCTTCGTAGGGGCGCGTGTGAGAACCATCTATCATTACAAACGGCTTGAAGAGCTTTTTTAAATTCTCGGGCGCAATGCCAATCCCTGTATCTTGAACGACAATTTTTACCCAGGCACTTGGCGGCATAAATAGCTCAGTGGCCTGAGTGGAGGTGTCTTTAGCGCTCTTAGAACCATAGCCAGTAGGGCTGTAGACATTTCCAAACGGGATGGCCATATCGCTCTCGTCCGTGGTGACGCGCACAGAAACGGATCCGCGATCGGTAAACTTCATCGCATTCGAGAGGACATTTATCAGCACCTGCTTGAAACGAGAATGATCGGCTGAGATCATTAGGGGCGCTGCTGCGAGTTCTGGGCGGACTAGCTGCACTCCTTTTTGCTGAAACGGCAGCTGCTGCATATTCAACACGTCTTGCAGAACATGACGCAAATCTACGGGCTTGATGTCAACATCGAGCGTCCCGGCCTCAATTTTGGCAATGTTCAAAATATCTTCAATGACAGCGAGCAGGTGCAGCGCCGCGTTGTCTGCCTGCTGTAAAAAGTCGATTTCCTCTTCTTTGCTATCGCACAGCCCGTCGCGAATGACTCGAATAGAGCCAATGATGCCGTTAAGCGGTGTCCTTAATTCGTGCGAGGTGTTTGCCAAAAATTCATTCTTGAGCTGATTAGCGCTTTGCGCATCTTGCCAAGCCTGGCGCAGCTCTGCGGCGTTTTCTCCTAGCCGCTTTAACATGCGCTCAATGACGGTGCCAAGGTAGTCTAGCTCCCAGATATGAGAGGTATGAGGCGCGGGCCTAACGTGGGTTAAGTCGTCAACATCTTGGGTGTAGCGAATTAGCCGTTCAACGGGGAGTGAGAGCGACCTGGCTACGTATATGGCTACTAGAGAACTCGCCATTAACAGCCCAATGGTCAGCACGAGCAGCACCTGACGAATGTCGTTGAGGCCGTATAGCGCCTGGTTGATTGGCGTTACGGCGAGCACCGTCCAGACTCTGTTCTGTTTGGGGCTAGCAGGCACCTCAAAGCCGCTATAGCCCGCTAGCCATTGGCTATTGTCGCCTGGAACAAACCCCTCTAAATGCGTAAAATCGTCTCTGTTTGCTTTGACGCTCCCGACTGCGTTGCTGAGCTGTTCGGCATCGGGTAAGTCTTTAATGTCTTTGCCTACCTGAGTTTTATCGGGATGGGTCACAACGATGTTGTTAGCATCAATAACGACCGTTTCGCCGACTAAAGACTGTGCGCCCGTATCCTGTAGCTGGTATAGCCACACTTCCATCGCCAGGGTGTAGATAAGCTGGCCTTTTAGGCTGTAAATCGGACTGGCTACGACAAACTTGATGACGGCTCGCTCTGACTCGGGGCTGTTGATAGGTCGGCTATCGGGCGAATTGGATAGCTCGCGCTGCCGCTGCGAAGTCGCTTCGGGCGGTGAACCCGATAGGGGCGGTTCATTAGACGGCGGGTTTGCTCCTGGCGAGAACACATAAAAGTCGGCTTTTTCGACGCTGCCGCTTTGCAGCCAGGGAACTTGCTTTGCACTAGGGACAATCGAGCGGCGATCGCAGGTATTAACGGCGGCGGCTTTTGCCTTGGGGGCTAGCAATTCCACGCACTTAATGGTGTAAGGCGTATCTTCTTCAAACTGAGAGAGGGTTGCTTTGATTGCTTCGGCATTGCCCGATCGAAAGGCGGTTGTTTGCCCTAGCAAGTCTAAATCTACCTCGACCGATCGAATGCCTATTTCTAGCTCTTCTGCTTTGCGAATGGCGCTACTCGTTAGATTTTGCCGGGCCGTTGTCAGCAGACTGGTTCTGGCTTTGCGCAGCGCAACATACTGCCCCAATAGCAGCATTGGGACGCTAAAGACCAATATTCTGAAGAGTAGGTTGTGCCTGAAAGAGCGTGGACGTTTAGCCATAACAATGCAAATGGCCAGCAGCAGGAAATATGAACAAGTGAGACCTCAGCCTAGAAGTTTGAAAGATTTCCAAAGTTAGGAGATCTTAAAATTAGGAGACTTCAAGATTAGGAGCTTGAAGATCGAAAAGTGAGCATTAACCAGCGAGTAAGCCTAGCTGAGCTAATAGGCGATCGCGCTTTAAAAACAGTTTCTACTAGTGAATACGCTAGCGTGAAGCCTGATTAATTTTACGCGATTCGCTTGTCTCAGTTTATCTGCCGAGTTCGCAATGGCACGTAAAACCACTTAAAATTGGCCTTTGCTTTAACAAACATGAAGAATTAGGTATGGTTACAACCAAGTTTGATGGGTCGGCTAGCCGGTCCTTGATCCAACCTTTCTCTAAACTGAACTTACGGCTTCTGAGCGCGCTCAACCTAGAAGATAGAACTTACGATAGAACTCCTGTATGGTTTCTGCTGCTTCACCCCAATCGTCTACAGCCGCCGATCGAATCAATCGGCCCTATGTGACCGCAATTCTAGCGATGAGCGCTGATGGCAAAATTACAGACGCCAAGCAAAGCGCAGCTAGATTTCCTTCCGCAGCCGACAAGTCACATTTAGAGCGCCAGATAGCCAGTAGCGACGCAACGCTGTTTGGGGCAAGCACATTACGGGCATACCACACGACGCTCTATGTGAGCAATCTAGATTTGATTGAGCAGCGGCGATCGCAAAACAAACCCGATCAGCCCGTTCAAATCGTTTGCTCCGCCTCTGGCAACCTCGACAACCGCTGGCGCTTTTTTCAGCAGCCGGTGCCGCGCCGACTGATTACCACGCTCGAAGGGTTGCAGTATTGGAAGGATCATTTAGCCCCACTGCCAGCGCCATTTCAGAACAGACCTCAAGATAGGTCTCAACAAGATAGGTCTCAAGAGGTTGAGCAAAAATTATTTGAGCATGTGCTGATTACCGAGCGCCCGTTTGACTGGCACAAGGTGATGCAGAATTTATACGCAGGAACCTCAGCGCTGTCCGCGATCGCTAGCCGCCGTCCAATTAAACAGCTTTTGGTGATGGGCGGCGGCGAACTGGTGGCCTCGCTGCTAGCCGTTGGGCTAGTCGATGAGCTGTATCTAACGGTTTGCCCGCTGCTGATTGGTGGGAAGACAGCACCGACGCCCGTAGGTGGATTGGGCTTTACGCTGCCAAGAACGCCGCAGCTAAAACTAGAATCGGCTGAAGTGAAAGGCGATGAAGTGTTTTTGCACTACCGCGTGGGTGCTTCCTCCGCATACTGACTCTCGATTGACAAGAAATAAGTTGTTTTACGTTTAACCTCAACAGACGGTGGTTGGATGCCAATTCTTAGCGCCGTCTATATCACTAATCAATCTTTCTTTATCAAATAAATATTAAAAATACCTTCAAACTATCTAAAGCTATGGGTGTAAATACATCGGAGCAGCTGCGGGCGTTCTATTCAAAAAAAATGCATTCAAAAAAAATGCAAGATCAATCTCTCTATCAATTTCTCTATATGTTGCTTTAGATACATCTGCTGAAAAGGATGGCTGGTGCTGCCCTCTCAGTCTGGTTCGATGTTTCAGCTTGAACAAGCTAAGAGAAAGTGCTTCAAAATCACGATCTTTGGCAGTCATCAGGGCAACTAACTAAGACAGAAACCATGAGCCGCCTAACTGCTTGGATTCGCAATCTATTTATTACAGGAGAAAATATGGACTCGACGTTAGCTCAAAATACTTTGCGCTCTTACCTGGGCGATTTTAATAGCATTGTCTGCTTTCGAGCAGTTGTGACAGGAATTGAAGATGCGCTGGGCGCTAGAGCCGCCATGATAGCTCTTGTCGCGGCTGGCCGGGCCAGGGGTAAACAGTTAGCGAAAGAAATGGGGTTATCAGGCGCGGCTGGCAACCTAAACGAGATTTCAGAACTGATGAATTCGGCCTTAGGCATTGAAGGAACAAGACTGTGCATTATCGATAAGATTGAGTCGGCTGAAGAGGGACGTATTCGCGTTTATTGTCGAGAGACGGTGTGTTCTTCGGGTGAAGCACCTGGATCTGATCGAAATTTGTCCTATACGATGGGCGCTATTCAAGGCGTGCTCGAAGAAGTTACTGGAAAGCGACTGCGAGGAAAGCAGGTCGCTTCTGTATTACGAGGTAGCGATCATGACGTGATAGAGCTGACTCCACTGGTTTAATCTCACCAGCGTTAATCTCACGAGCCTTATTTTCGAACCTTATTTTAAAGTCTTCGTAATTTCACATCTAATCTCACATCTAGGAGTCAGTTTTCTTATGCTCATGAATGTTCAAAAGATACAAGTCGCTTTACAAGAACTCGTTGGCAGCGGTCCAGATATTCAAGGCGCATCCTTAGTCACGCTAGATGGCCTACCCTTAGTTTCTACGCTGCCACCCGATATGGATGAAGAAAAAGTCTCAGCGATGGCTGCTGCGATGCTTTCTATTGGCGAACGGATTGGGGGGGAGTTGCAAAGGGGTAACGTCGGACGGGTGTTTGTAGATGGAGATCAAGGCTACTGCATGTTGACTAACTGCGGGCAGGAGTCTGTTCTATTAGTTTTGGCTTCCGCTGCGGCGAAGCAGGGTCTAATCAATCTTTCGATTAAACAGACTGTGGCAAAGCTACAGGAGGTGATGTAGGGATAGCCTTCTGGCTTCTTTTCTAAAACGGCAGCCTTCTAAAACGGCAGCCTTCTAAAACGGCTGCTGTAACATAGGCGCGACAATGGCAAACTGGAAAACCGCAGACTCAAATAGATAACTAAATAGATAACTATGGAAATTATGAGATTGGTGATTACAGGGCCTGTCGGGGCGGGTAAGTCTACGTTTATCCGGGCTGTGAGCGAGATCGATGTGGTCGATACTGACCGCAAGGCTACTGATGAAACTCGTCTTTTAAAGGAAACTACAACGGTTGGCTTTGATTTTGGCCGATTGCAGTTTGACCCTGAGATGGTGATTCATCTGTATGGCACACCTGGGCAAGAGCGCTTTGACTTTATGTGGGAGGAGCTCATTACATATGCGCATGCTTACATTTTGCTGGTGCCTGCTCACAGACCGGCGGAATTTCGTAAAGCTCAGCTGATTTACGAGTTTATGGCAGATCGAGTGAGCTTACCGATGATTGTAGGCGTAACTCATACGGATCGAGAGAATGCTTGGGATTTTGAGCATGTGGCGATCGCAACTGGATTTACCAATCCTAGTCAGCGTCCGCCTTTTGTCTCTGTCAATGCGCTCGATCCTGCTTCGGTGACGCGATCGCTAGAAGCACTGATCAATCAATATGTACAATTTGCCAATCAGCAGTAGCGATCATCTTTCAACAACACAATCGAAATTAGCTTTTGGGACAAGATTTTGCGATCTTTGTCCCTTTTTTGTTGCATTTTTTGGAGGGCTAGCATCTGTTCTTTTGCAACAAAAATGATAGCCATAATGTCTATGGTTAACATTTGTTTCAATCTATTATGCGAGCGATAACACACTTATCAAAAGTATAGGGAAAACGATATGCCGTTCTTCTTTCGCTCAGTATAATCACCGTATCTACTGGCTTAGCTAATGACTTAGCTAATAAGTTTCGGCTATAAGTTTCGACTAATCATCCCGGTGCGTTAATGCTTTTTACGTCATTGTTTAGTCTCCAAATATATGAATCTTCAAGGTCTTACTTCCGAGTATTCGCTACCTGAGTTATTTAAGTTTTTGCAAGAGAGTCAACAGACAGGCCGGCTCGCTATGAAGCCTGTAGGGGATTCGACCCTAGAAAACAAGTCGTATTTTTTCTGGTTTAAAGAGGGGAAATTGCTGGCGGCTTCTAATCGATTAGACGGGCTAGGTTTGCTCCAAATTATGCAATCTCGATCTTTGATTTCGAGCGCAACGCTGCCTCGACTGTTGCGGGAATGTCCGCCTAAAGTTGCACTCGGGAAATTTCTTAAAGACCGCGCGATGCTTACGGGTAAGCAGCTTAATTCGCTTTTTGCCGCTCAGATACTGCGGTACATGTGTGCGCTGCTAAAGGCTAAAGATGTAAAGTTTACTTTTCACGCCTCTTATCCAGTTCCTTTCTTAGAGATGACGGGCATTAGCATTCAAGCTACTGATGTTACCCTGCCGAGTTTACGCATACTGAAAGACTGGGGGGCTTTGGCAACCAAGCTGCCTAGCCTAACGTCCGGGTTGAAGCTAGTGGGGAGAGAGCATTCTACCTATCGGCTGCAAACTCAAGAGAAAGACGTGCTTCGTCTAGCGCAAGATGGCCTGTCTTTATCTAAGATTTCAAATGTTTTGAAACTGCCTGAATTGGACGTTCAAAAAGCTGGGTTTCGCTTAATTTTTGTGGGTTTGGTTAAAGAAGCTCCACTCGTGCATATTGCTAAATTTACGCCTCAGCCAAAGCGGCGAATTACCCGGCTTAGCGAGTCTTTCTTAGGTAGATTGTCCGGCTTCTTGAAGAAAATCCCTGCGATGGCTCAGGCGGAACGTGAGATTCCATCTACGCTCAATAGAGCGCCTGTGCACAGTACTTTTCACAGTACTTTTCACAGTGCTTTCCATACCGCTTTTCATAGTCATCAGCGAACAGCCAATCTGGACAAAACCGCTAGAAACTCTGCGGTAAAACGGCTTGCAAACGTCCTCACGACCGATCGATCGGAGCGGCTACCCGAGGCTGCTTATTGCTTACTAACTCAGTACCCCAGCTGTCTATTAACCTGTAGTGCCGTTCGAGCCTAGATTTGCCGGACAGCCAGCAGAATTACTGATGGCTAACCCATTGAAGGAATAAAGGAACAATGATCGTCCATTTGCCTTCGCTAGAACAGACGACATCGTGGCGCTGTAAGGTTTTGAGGGCTTCGATGACTTCTGCCTCAGAGAGCCTGCTTTGTCGGCGGATATCTGATACTGAGTAGCCTGCGGCTTGCTGGGCGAGAATTTTCAGGATGGCTTGCTGGTGAGGGGTGTCTTGCTCTGCTTGGTTCCATACGCCGGTGAAGTAGTAGCGGCCTTTGGTAAAGAAGTCGCTGTGATGGATAACGGTGGTGAGATCTTCGGGGGTGAAGATAGAGGAGCGATCGCGTCCTGCTTCAAATACCTGATGGTTATAATGGCGCACGAGCTGAAACCCAATGAGCTGAGTAAGGTAGGGCTGGCCTGCTGTGAGCTGGTAAATTTCGTTGAGGGTTGCAGGAGCGTAGTCTAGCGTGAAGTTTTCGGCGGGGTTGGCGAGGAGTTCGCGGGTTTCGCTTAGGGTGAAGAAGCCAATGCGGATAGGGAGGACGCTAGCGAAGAGGGGATTGAAGTAGTCTTCGGTCATTTCTTCGAGGGTGTGGAGTCCGGCGAATGCGAAGGCAATTCTGGGATGTTCTTGCAGCAGGCCACGCAGGAAGCCGAGAAAATTGGGGTAGAGCTTGCCAGCAAGAATAAGTTCTTCAATCTTTTCAAATTCATCTAGGGCGATGATGAGGCCCTGTTTGTTTTTTAGCTTTTGATTGATGGTTTGAATGAATCGTCTGAAGGTGACTTCTGGCAGTCTGAGCAAGGTTTCGTCATCGGGGGGACGGATGGAGAGCTTTTGGCTGATGGCGTCGCTAAGCGTAATGAGGACTTCACCTGCGCCTTCGGAGACTGCGCCTAAGTTGAGCAGGTTGATATAAATAACTTGAATGTTGTTGCCTAGATAGTTAGGCAGATTTTTGAGAATAGATGTTTTGCCCATGCGACGATGGCCATAAAGAACAACAGACTGAAGCTGACCGTTGGTAAGCCAAAGCTCTTCTAACTGCTTTATTACCTCGCCGCGACCAACAAACAAATCGCCCTCTACGGGATCTCCTGCCACGTATGGATTTTGGACGGGCTGAGTGTGTGTGACCTCTCCTACATCTGTTGCAATTGCTAGCAGCTTTTCTCGCCAAGACTCTGCAATGGTGACAATTAGGTTTCTCTCAGCTTGGGGAATGAGACTTGCCTTGTTCAGTATCTCAGTAAGCGTTCCTAATGCTCGGTTCAGGGCGAGGGATTGGGCAGAGCGGGAATAGCTGTGGTAGATGATTTGAGCGTCGTCTACGATGCTGCGGAAGCGGGAAATGGTAGGCCAAGTGTCGGCGCGAAGTAAGGGAGCGTTGGGGATACTGAGGCTATTGACTAAGTCGTTGTCGTTTAGATTTTTAGCACTGAGGGCTAGGGCTAGGCAACTAGCGAGCTGCTGCATTTCTCGCCCGTGGGGCAAATCTTGAACATGTGAAAAAGCTTCGACGGCTAAGTGAGGCTGGTTTTCATGCAAGTACCAAAAGCCTAGCGCAGCAGAGCGAGCTGGCGTATCTAAACTATCAGCACCGACCTTCAGTCGTCTCACAGGGACAGAAGCATATCGGATAATATCCCAGTCGAATGGCTCCGCTGCTAACTGAGACATTCTGAGTAAGAGAACATCACTAGATAATCTAGCAAGACATTGATTTATGGCATCAACTACCGGTCTATGTTGTCTTGTGTAAGCTAGTAGCTCACTGATGTTTTGGACTGCCTGAGTCCAATCATGATTAAACCAGCTTAAAATCTGTTTAGTTAGTCCTGGAAGTGAGATAAAGGTCGTACGACTAAAGAATTTTGAACGGCATTTAGGTAGCCTTCTAAAAAGTGCAGTTGCTATCCATGTTTCTAGTCGAAAAACTGCAAGGCTGTGCGCTGCAATGAGGGCAATAAAACACGTGGTACCATATGCGAAACCATACGCAAAACCACTCGTAGTGCCGTATGCAAAACCGCTCGTAATACCGTATGCGAGGCTATAAGAGGAGACATATTCATCGCTAGGCATGCCATATGAAATGCCACTTCTAACATTGCTTACACCACCGAGTGCAACGCCAAATGCAACGCCAAACACAGTACCAGATGTAATGCCGTATGCAATGCCTCCCACAACGCTGAATGCAATGCCTTTTTCCACAAAGAGTATCAAAAAACTCAAAGCACTACGCGCATCGCTACCAGCTAAAACACCACTCGCAATGCCTCCCATAATGCTGAATGCAATGCTATGGGTGATGGCGGACGCAACACGGCTTATACCGCCGAATGCAACGCCGAATGCAACGCCGAATGCAACGCCGAATGCAACGCCAAACGCGCTAACTGAGACACCGAGATAGCTGACAACCCATGTAATCACAACAGGTACTATCGCTGTTAAAAATAAGCCTTGCAGCCAAAAGTTTCGCTGAATGGGAGAGCGTCTCCACCACTGCCGTCGTTCTGCCCAAGTTTTACAGTCGTTCAGCTCCTTCTCTTCACCAAAGGTTTCTATATACCATCGCAATGCCTGCGGAAAAAAAAACACCCACCCTAATAGCTGTAAATAATCTATTGGGTTCCAAAGTGAGAGTGGCTTGCGACGCTTGGGCGCTAGATTTAAAACAGGAACAGTGCTTCTGTTCATCGCAGCGCTCCCTGGTAGATGCGATAGCGTTGGAAGCAGCGAACAGTCACTTGTCTTGGGTTGCCTTCGCTATCTTTGACAATTTTCGAGATTTCAGCTTCGGAAAAGCGAACTGAGGTCGGTTGCAGACGATCTGTAATGAACGCTCTTACCGTGGCTTCGTTCCAAGGCAGAATGGTTTCTTCAATGCAAAGTCCTTCCACCGGAGAGGTCATGCTGCGACTGCCAGAAAATAGCTGGTCTAAGGGTTCGGAGGCAGCTACGACTAACTGAAGCGGGGCATCTTTGCCTTCGGCTAACCCTCTTAGCTGGCTGCGAACTTGTTCTGTAAAGCCCTCTAGCGTCATTTTTTCCAATCCGTCTAGCAGCAGTAGCAGGCGCTTTTGCTTTAACGCGCGTATCCGTTCGAATCCCTTTTTCTCTTGAATCTCAGCGTGATGGCACAGCGCATCGTAAAAATCGGCTTCGTTGGGAGCAAGCTGTAGGTCTATGTAGATGGGCGATCGCGCAATACTCAACCGTTCTTTAGATTCTGCCTGAATTGCCTTGAGTAGAGACGATTTTCCGGTCTGTTTGTCGCCAATCATCGCGACGCTGCTGCCGCTATTTAATAAAGAAAATATCCCGTCGAGAATAGACTCTTGGCCAAAAAGCTGCTTTGGATCGTCAATGCGACCGCTCAGTAGGTTAAAAGGATTAGGTTCAATGCGCTGTCTGTCTCGAACTTCTTCTAATCCGACGTTCGAGCTTTTCGCCAGCGAAAGTTCTCTGGCATAAGGCAGTTTTAGCGTTTCTATCTGCGCCTTCACTTCAAGGACTTCTTCTAAAATAAGAACAGTTCGGTCATTCGTTTCAGTTTGTCCGACTTCTACCGACTCTAGTTTTTCGAGTGCCTGATTCAACTGTTGAGGAACAACTTGAGACAGTTCGTTTAGCTGCTGCAAAACCTGCTGAAGCGTGATGCTTTGCTCAGCCATGCCGCTGCTAATTTGCATGAGCAGCGTATTCTCGAAGAATATTTGAAGCGCCGAATCCTGAGCGAGCTGCTGCGCAAAGAAACCACAAATTCGCTCGAACAAGCCCGTTTCAAGCTGGCCGAGCTTGTCTTTGTAAAGGGGCAGCATGTCTGGTTCGTAGGTAGCGCTGACCAGTCTTGATGCGGCGGCTTGCTTCAGGGGCAGTCCTGTCTCCGACTGTCCATCCGTTGGGGTCACAAACGATTCCAAGTTTTTCCAGGCAATATCTGGCACCGTCGATAGGTCGCCTTTGTCAATTGCCCGCATCTCTTGAGAAAGTTGGTGCAGCTTGCTATCTAGCCATTGAATGTCTGCGCGTACCTCAGGCGGATAGTTTGGCTGGCCGCGATATTTTAGTTCATACTGACCGACTAGCTCTGCCTTGCACTCCGAACACACGCTTTTGAGCGCCTGTAAGTACGACAGCCACAGCGATCGCCCCAGTACCGTGCGCATCGGCCCGGCGTCTTGAGGCTTTACGGTTTTTAATAGAGCTTGGCAACCCCACCACAGCGAAGCATCAGCTCGATTGCTAACGAAGCCGCCCAAAACAGTTCCCACACTTCCAGCGACAATACTTGCTGAGGTGACGGATTCTACCGATGCACCTACAATCATCGCGAGCAGAAGTGCTAAAGCCAATGTCTCGCTCCTTAAAACAAGTGTCCTTAATTAAAGAATAGCTTACAGAGCATAGCGATGAGATTGCTGCTGATAAAGAACCATGGGTAGCAATCGATATTCAGGCGCTGAAAAGCGGCCTACCGCCGCGACGAATCCTGTCAGTTGGCTCAAAACGGCGATCGCTCCTCGTATCCATCTAGACAGAAGCCGCTACTTTAGGTGTATCCTCAACGGCATGACGGCGCTGATGCCACTGCCACGCATGGGTAATGATTGTCTGTAAGTCGGGATATTGAGGCTGCCAGTTCAAGACACTGCGAGCCTTTTGGCTACAGCCCGCAAGCGCCGGTGGATCGCCCGCTCGGCGATCGCATATCGCCATCGGAATCTCGCGCCCAGTCACCTGACGGGCAATATCAATCACTTCCTTTACTGAAAATCCGCTGCCATTGCTGAGATTGTAGATGCCGCCTTCGTCCCCATTTAGCAAACGTTCTAAGCCCAAAATGTGAGCTTGAGCTAAGTCCATAACGTGGATATAGTCGCGTATGCAGGTGCCATCGGGCGTGTCGTAGTCCGTGCCAAAGACGGAAATGCGCTCTCTAGTTCCTAGCGCTGTCTGCAAAACCAGCGGAATTAAATGCGTCTCCGGTGAGTGGTCTTCACCCAAGCAGCCTTCGGGGTGTGCGCCTGCCGCGTTGAAGTATCGAAAAATAACTGCGTCTAAATCGTAAGCGGCTGAATAGTCGGTGATAATCCGCTCGACCATGAGCTTGCTCGCCCCATAGGGATTAATCGGATTCTGAGGGTGATCTTCGGCAATAGGGACATGCTGAGGCACGCCATAGGTCGCACAGGTGGATGAAAAGACTAAGTTAGAGACACCTGCTTTTACCATGGCATCTAGCAAGGTTAGGGTGCCTACTACGTTGTTTTGGTAGTATTTAGCGGGATTGGTGACCGATTCGCCAACGTAGGCATAAGCGGCAAAATGCACGACTGCTTGGATAGAATAGCGCTGGAAAATGTCTTCTAAAAGGGCGCGATCGCTGATATCTCCTACAATTACTTGAGTACTTAAAACAGACTCAATGAGCTGCTGATGCCCATATACCAAATTGTCTAGAACAATCACCTGATAGCCCGCTTTCTCTAGCATAAGGGCAGTGTGCGACCCGATGTAGCCAGCACCACCCGTCACAAGAATTGAAGGTTTGGTTTGCGACATAGTTAAGCTCAGATTTTAGGAGATATTTTATTGTAGGTAAAAAACGCTTATAGAAGAAGCGGTTAGCGGAAAGCGGCTAAAGACAAAGCATTGCTTCGCACTTAAGGAAACAGTCTTTATCCAAGCCGCATTCGCCCCCATCTTTTTAAAACTTCTACTACTCTAGAGAGGAGTCCCCTACTGCCATACCACCTGTGCCAACCCCCTCCAAGCAATACACTGCCCGCTGGATTGATCGCCTCTCGAAAATTCCCTCTGAGCAGTGGGATGCTATGGCCCAGCCGCTAGGCACGCCAGGGCTAGAGTGGGACTGGCTAAATAATATGGAAACCTCCGGCAGTACGGGCGCAAAGACTGGCTGGCTGCCGAACCACTTAACGCTGTGGTGCGAAGACGATAGCGGCAAAGACAAGTTAGTGGCGGCGGCACCGCTGTATTTAAAAGGACATAGCTACGGCGAGTTTGTGTTCGACCATCAGTGGGCGGAGCTGGCTCAGCGCCTAGGCGTAGACTATTATCCCAAGTTGCTGGGGATGTCGCCCTTTACGCCCGCAGAAGGCTATCGCTTTTTGATTGCGCCGGAAGAGGACGAGGCGGCGCTTACAGAGGCGATGGTACAGCTGATTGATGAGTTTTGCCTGAAGAATAAGATTTCGGGCTGCAATTTTTTGTATGTCGATCCAGATTGGCGATCGCGTATGGAAGATTTAGGATTCCATAAATGGCTACACCACAGCTATATTTGGAAAAACCGAAACTTCAACAACTTCGACGATTACCTAGCGCAGTTTAACGCTAACCAGCGGCGCAACATCAAGCGCGAGCGCAAGTCGGTAGAAAAAGCAGGCATTCATTTTAAGGTGCATACCGGTGAGACGCTGACGCTTGAGATGTGTTTGAAGGTGTACGACTTCTATAGCGACACCTGCGACAAGTTTGGCTGGTGGGGCAGCAAGTATTTAACCCGTAAGTTTTTCGCGCAGCTTTATCCCACTTGGAAAGACCGCGTGGTCATTTTTGCCGCCTACACCGAAGAAAGCGAAGACCCCGTTGGTATGTCATTTTGCTTGACTAAGGGCGATCGCCTCTACGGTCGCTACTGGGGGTCGTTTGAAGAATACAACAACCTGCACTTTAGCGCCTGCTATTACGAACCGATTGAATGGGCGATCGCTCACGGCATTCAAACCTTCGACCCTGGTGCAGGCGGCAGACATAAGCGCAGGCGCGGCTTTCCGGCAACGCCCAACCATAGCCTGCACCGCTTCTACGCACCGGAGCTAGGGCAGATCTTAGGAAACTACATCGGCAGAATTAACCAGGCCGAGCAGCTTCAGATCGAAGAAATCAACAACGATTTGCCGATTAAAGATCTAACCCAAGAAGTCCCAATTTTGGAAGAGAGCAATGCATAAAGCGAGTAGCGACTGCCCGCTATTGTGAATCAGCTATTGTGAATCAGCAAGAGAAGGAATCTCGGATATCAGATCGTTTAGCGTACCGTTGATCCAAGCGTCATCAGCGGCAAGCGCTAGCAAATATTCGCTGCTCATAGTCCCCAGGGTTAGCTGCAAACTGGGCAATGTGGTTTGCCACTTTAATCCGGCCGGAGTGTCGTAAAACTGATTGATGGCTGCTAGCTCCTCTAGCGTAAATTCTTGGACGTAGACGGCTACCAACATCTCTTGTAGCTCTGCTGAAGATAGAGACGCTTGAACCTTTTGATACCAAAAGTTGTAGAGCTGCTCGCGCTCTGAATCAGTCAGAGGGCGGTCCATTTTAGACTGAAAACCTTCGACTGCTGAAGTCGCAAACGTCGTGTAGAAAACTTCACCATTGGATTGTAAAGGGCCTAGTTTTTCGATGAGTTTTCTGGCTTCTGCCTCCGCGCTTGGGGCTTGCGCTAGCTGTGGCGAAGCAGTAGGCGCTAACGGCGGTGCAGGTAAAAGCGTAGCGGTAGAAGCAGGTTTAAGCGCAGCAACGCTGGTTGTTTGAGAGAATGCGGGTAAGGCGGTGAATCCGGCGCTTGCAAATGCGGCGACCAGCACAGTCAGTTTTGTATTCGACTTTGTATTCGACTTTGTATTCGAGATTGTATTCGAGATTGTGTTCGACATTGATGAGATTTTGCCTGGATGAGCATTATGGGCTGACGCTTTCCTATACAGGCACTGAGCAGGCATTACAGACAAAAAAGCAGATGCCTATGCATTCTCGCCTCAAATGTCTGTACAGCAGATTGCTATTGATGCTGTTGATTGAAGAGTACAAAGCAATGTGAAGGGGTGAGCGCGAATATCACGATAGGATAAGTAGTTACTAACCTAACCGGTAATTGGCGCGTACGACATCAGGCTATGACAACTGCAACTCCCTTCAACGCAAACAAGGCGATCGCGCAGCCGCTCCAGCAGAGCCTCGCCGCCCTCGATAACCAGCTCTCCAAGCGCTACATCGAACTCGACCCAGAGGGCTATTTCTTAATCTACCTCGACCGAGAGGCAAACCTAATCTGTGCCAAGCACTTCACCAATACCATTAATGAAAAAGGACTCGCCTGCGATCCAGAAACAGGCAAGCCGCTTCCCGTACGGGGCAAAAACGTCCGACAGGAGAATCGAATATTCACCGGACGCACCGCCAAAGAACTCTGCATTGCCATCTTTGAAACCCCAGAAACGCCTTGTCCTATTAGCTACTTAGATCATGCTGCCTACCTGGGCAGAGAGTTTGTTCGCGCTGAAATGGCGTTGATTGACGGTTCGGAGTACGTGCAGGACTAAGCCGATGTGGTCTATATCGGCAATCTCTAGATCGGCAATCTCTATACCGGCAATCGAAGTCATCAAACAAAAAGCCTACGGCTGATCCCCAAAGTTGGGAGTAGCCGTAGGCCATTAAAGCAAAAACCAAACCGTCTTTTTAGCTAGCGCCTTAATCTAGCGTCTGAGGTAGAGGCAGGCAGTGACGCTAAGCCGCAGTCGTTGCCAGTTCAGGCGTGGCGACACCGGTCAAGATGCCTTCAGACTGTGCCATGTACAGCATCAAATCGACGACTCGGTTGGAGTAGCCCCACTCGTTGTCATACCAGGACAAGATTTTGAAGAAGTTGGCGTTTAGCTCCATACCAGCGGTGGCATCGAAGATGCTAGAGCGAGGATCGCCCACAAAATCTGAGGAGACTAGCGGCGCTTCGGTGTAGCCCAATACGCCCTGTAGATAAGTTTCAGAAGCTTCGCGCATTTTCTCGCAGATTTCTGCGTAGCTAGTTGCCTGCTCGGTGCGAAAAGTCAGATCTACAATGGAGACGTTTGGCGTAGGTACGCGCATTGCCATGCCGGTGAGCTTGCCTTGAAGCTCTGGCAGCACTAGCGTCACCGCCTTTGCTGCGCCCGTAGAGGCAGGAATCAGGTTCTGGCCTGCGCCTCTACCGCTGCGAAAGTCTTTACAAGGACTATCCACGGTGGACTGGGTAGCCGTGGTCGCATGAATAGTGGTCATTAGCCCCTCAGACAGGCCAAAGTTGTCGTTGATGACTTTGGCAACCGGAGCCAGGCAGTTGGTGGTGCAGCTTGCGTTAGAGACAATGCGATCGCCCGCTGGATCGAACGTCTTATGGTTCACGCCCACTAGGAACGTATTTACAGACTCAGGACTCTTTGTGGGCGCAGATAGAATGACCCGCTTAGCACCCGCTTCTAAGTGAGCCTTGGCCTTATCGTGCGTCGTAAATAGGCCCGTCGATTCAATGACGTAATCTGCGCCTAGCTCGCCCCAGGGTAGTTCTTCTGGGTTGCGAATAGACGTGCAGGGAATGAAATGGCCATTAACAGCGATGCCGTTATCGCGGGTTTCTACGTCGCCTGCAAACGTACCGTGCGTAGAGTCGTATTTGAGCAAGTAGGCCAGGGTTTCTGGGGGAACAAGGTCATTAATGCCAACGAACTGAATGTTGCTGTTGTTAATGGCAGCTCTAAACACCAAGCGACCAATCCGACCGAATCCGTTAATGCCAACTTTTAATACAGACATAAGCAATTTGATAGAGGTGATTTTGGACTAAAAATTCCGCGTGGACAAGATAAAACTGGCCGCGATTAAGCAAGTCATTTAATCGGGTGGGGTTACTTCCACGTATATATATGTATAAGAATAAAAATCAAAAGGCGCGGATCTACAGCTTTCCTTCAGACTTCATTTACAAACCGTCTGATCCCCATGTTTAAAGATGTCATTGTGTGCAGACATATCAAAGAATTAGTACCTTTTTGAAATTAAAGATACTAGCTATATTCCTCGTTCTAGATTCCCGTTCTATTTTGACTGTGAGCATGCTTCGATAAAGGCAATGCTGCGAGTCCAAACAACTTTTTGCTGGCTGAGCTGTTGGCTGAAGGCTCGTCGAATATTGTCTATGTCGGCTGGCGTTAATCCTTGCTGGGTGAGGCGATCGCAGTACCTACTCCCTTTCCCCAGCCATTGCTGCAATAGCACAGGCGTAATCATCATCTCACTGTCAAACTTCATCACCTCAGCCGTGCAGTCAAATCCTGCGCTCTCAAAGCCTTGTTGTAAATCTCCCACATCCCAGTTCAGCATAGGATCTTGCGGGTTGTTGTATAGTGTCGCTTCTGCTTCAATAAGCAACTGCAACAGATTAACATCCGTTCGCTGCGGATCTAGTAGCTGAGATAGCCGCTGCCCTCGGGAGGGAATTGACTCAGCTAGAACAATCTTGCCCTTTGGCGCTAGCAGCTGCTTGAGCCGCTTGATCGCCGCTAGTTTCTCCTTTAATCTCATCAGCGTGTTTCGACCGATCACGCCATCAAACAAAATCGAGCCGTCAGCTGGTTTGAGCGCTGCTGGCCAGTTCGCGTTTTTTACTTTTACAACAACAGGTCGAGCCAGTTCGCTTAGCATGGCCGACTGCTCTAGCAGCGCTTCGTAATCCTGATCGCGATGGGCACAGGCATACACCCCGCCTTCAGGCACCTGACGAATGGCTTCCCAGGTAAGCAAACCCGTTGTGGCATTGAGATCTAGCAGAACGTGGTGGCGCTGCGGGCTAAGGGTTTGAAAAAGGCGATCGCGCACGCTACCCAACTGCTCTCCTAAAGCTCCGGTTGCCCGCTCTAGCCACTTGTCCTGCTGTGGATTCTCTGGGCCAAAGGTTAACGCCTCATCGGCTGAACCCCGCGCCACCAAAGCCGCTAGCTGCGCCTCTCTTCGCCTTGCTACCTGGGTTTGAATACTCGCCTCGTAGCCCTGATTCGAAGGCTGATAGAACACCTGCCCCTGCAGGCTACCTGGCAAATACTGCTGCGCTACCCAGTGGTCTCGGTAAGCGTGAGGATAAAGATAATCTGCGCCATGCCCAAAGCCCTTTTTGTCTCGGGTGGCATCGCGCATGGCGTTAGGCACCTCGCCCTCTCGCTCTGCTTTTACCGTCGCTAGCGCATCGAAAAAGGCCATTGCGCTGTTCGACTTCGGTGCAGTTGCTAAATACAGCGTGGCCTGAGCCAACGGGTATCTCCCTTCTGGCATACCTACTCGATCGAATGCGGCTGCGCAGCCGGTTACGATGACGATCGCATTCGGATCCGCCATGCCCACGTCTTCACCGGCTAAAATCACCAGCCGCCGAAAAATGTAGCGCGGATCTTCTCCGGCATACACCATGCGAGCTAGCCAGTAGAGCGCTGCGTCTGGGTCGGAGCCGCGAACGCTTTTGATAAAGGCGCTGATGGTGTCGAAGTGGGCATCACCTTCTTTGTCGTATAAGACGGCTCGCTGCTGAATAGAGTCTTCGGCGACCGGCAGCGTGATGTGAATTGTCCCGTTAGCAGTCGGTGGCGTGGTTTCAACGGCGAGTTCGAAGGCGTTGAGCAGCGTGCGGGCGTCTCCGTTGGCGACGTTGATTAAGTGCGATCGCGCCTCAACCTCAATCTCAATAGTTTTATCGCCATAGCCCCGCTGACTATCTCCTAGGGTTTGATCCAAAATTGCGTCTAGATCGCCTGCTTCGAGCGGCTTTAGCTGAAAAATTCGCGAGCGGCTGACCAGCGCTTTGTTCACTTCAAAAAAGGGATTCTCAGTCGTTGCGCCAATGAGAATGACCATGCCATTTTCTACCGAAGGCAGCAGCGCATCTTGCTGAGACTTGTTGAAGCGGTGCACTTCATCGATAAATAGAATCGTGCGCTGGCCGTACTGACCCCGGTGAGCTTGGGCCTGGGCGATCGCCTCACGAATATCTTTTACCCCGCCTAGCACGGCATTGATCGCTACAAACTGCGCTCTAGTCGTATTCGCAATCACTCTAGCTAGCGTGGTCTTCCCCGTTCCTGGTGGCCCATAAAAAATGAGTGACGATAGCTGGTCGGCCTCAATGGCTCGGCGCAACAATCGACCTGGCCCAATAATGGCTGACTGGCCAATGAATTCTAAGAGCGACCTGGGCCTCATTCGAGCGGCCAGCGGCGCTTCTGAAGCGATTAACTGCTGCTGCCGCTGCTCAAAAAGATCCATAGTCCAATCAGCCCTGAAAGCCCATGAAGTAAAAAGCAAAAGGGCGATCGCGTTAATTTGCGATCGCCCCTTCTCACTTACTGATTATCCAGCTCAACCTAACATTGACCTCATTACATTGACCTGATTCTATCGATTAGCCAGCTTCTTTTTGTTTACCTTGCGCAAACGGATAGACTCGGGCGTTACCTCAACCATCTCATCTGGGCCAATGTACTCTAGCGCTCGCTCTAGTCCCATTTCCATCGGAGACTGCAATTGCACCAGCTCATCGCCCGAGGCGGCACGGTGGTTCGTCAACTGCTTAGCCTTACAGATGTTCAGCTCTAGGTCTTGCGGGCGATTGTTTTCACCCACAACCATGCCTTTATAAACCTTTGCACCCGGCTCAATAAAGAACGTACCGCGATCTTCAGCGTTCTTTAGCGCATAGAACGTGGCCACCCCTTCTTCAAAGGAGATCAACACGCCGTTACGACGGGTATCAATCTCGCCCGACATCGGACGGTACTCCAAAAAGCTGTGGTTCATAATGCCAGCACCGCGAGTGGCCCGCATAAACTCACCCCGGAAGCCAATCAGACCTCGAGCGGGCACGACAAACTCAAGCTGAGCGCGGCCATCTCCTGCGACCATCATGTCTTGCAGTTCGGCTTTACGCTGACCCAATCGCTCCATACAGCCGCCAACGGCATCTTCGGGCACGTCTAGCACCAGTTGCTCAAACGGCTCGCAGGGCTTGCTGTTCACTTCGCGATAAATCACCTGCGGCTGAGATACCTGAAACTCATAGCCTTCACGGCGCATCGTTTCAATCAAAATGCCAAGGTGAAGTTCGCCTCGTCCCGATACGGCAAAGCGGTCGGGGGAGTCGGTCGGTTCTACGCGCAAAGCTACGTTGGTTTCTAGCTCACGGAATAGGCGATCGCGCAATTGACGAGAGGTCACAAAATCACCCTCTTGCCCGGCAAACGGTGAATCGTTCACCGCAAAGGTCATCTGCAGCGTAGGCTCGTCTACCTTAATCAGCGGCAGCGCCTGCGGATCATTTGCACAGGTAATGGTTTCACCAATGTTCGCATCCGCAAAACCAGCCACGGCCACTAGGTTACCAGCGGTCGCTTCTTTAATCTCTACGCGCGATAGCCCCTGGAAGCCCATCAGCTTGGTGATTTTGGACTTCACAATCTTGCCGTCTTCTTTTACCAGCGCGGTCATTTCGCCCTGACGAATCGTGCCGTTGTGCACCTTACCAATAACGATGCGGCCCAAGTAGTCGGAATAGTCGAGCGTCGTGACCTGTAGCTGCAAAGGCTTGTTTGGGTCGCCAACGGGCGGCGCTACGTGGTGCAGCACGGCCTCAAACAGCGGCTGCATGTTGTCACTTTCTTCTTCCATTTTGTTCTTTGCAAAGCCCGATAGGCCGGAGGCAAAGAGGTAGGGAAAATCGCACTGATCGTCATCTGCGCCCAGCTCCAAAAACAGGTCGAGCACCTTGTCTACCGCAACGTGGGGGTCGGCCCGAGGACGATCGATTTTGTTGACCACGACGATTGGGCGCAAGCCTTTTTCCAACGCCTTTTTCAGCACGAAGCGAGTCTGAGGCATGGGGCCTTCGTTGGCATCTACGATCAGCAAGCAGCCGTCTACCATGCCGAGTACGCGCTCTACTTCACCGCCAAAGTCTGCGTGTCCGGGCGTGTCTACGATGTTAATCAGGATGTCTTTGTAGTACACCGCCGTATTCTTAGACAAAATCGTGATGCCTCGCTCTCGCTCTAGATCGTTGGAGTCGAGTACACAAGTTGGGACGGCCTCGTTGTCTCGGAAGATGCCAGATTGCTCTAGCAAGGCGTCCACTAATGTGGTCTTACCGTGGTCTACGTGGGCGATGATAGCAACGTTGCGAATAGGAAGGCTCATGAGGTGTCTCGAAGGTGGCTGTGGCCGGGAAATAATGCCAACTGCTAAAGCTCACCGAGGGTTTCAGTGAGCGCTATGAAGCGGGCTGAGTTTGGATTGAACGCGATCGCGCAGGGAAAAATATCTAAAGACCCTGCAAGAAAGCTTAATCAATTGTAACTTATATAATGGAGACTGAGGGAGTCAGGACAGATTGCTCGTTTGAGCCTTTACGCACATTAGCCTGTTTGTTTCTCAATTACTTTTGGATACTTGGGCTTCGGAGATCGGGGCTATGCTTGGCAGCTCCGCTCCACACCGCCGACAAAACTCCGCATCATCTTCATGCCCTAGCAGCCCGCAGTCTTTGCAAGCTACGCGCACCGAGTTTTGCACTTTGGTGAACTGCTGGATCAGATTACCGACCTGCGTAGGAATGAGCGCAATGCCCGTCAAGATCATGGCAATCGTGAGTCCTCGTCCGGCTTCTGTGGTGGGGGTGATATCGCCATAGCCAACGGTCGTCATGGTAACTACGGCAAAATAAACCGCGTCTAGAAAAGTGGCAAAGTCTTCCCCGTTGGCGTTGTGCTCGGCCTGATAGATTGCGCCTGCATAAATAAAGATGATGGAAAATAGCGTGAATAGGATGCGGGCGAAGATTAGCCCTTCAGCGCCGCTGATGCGATTGAACCAGGTCTTTTTTTCGAAAAAGCGAGCGAGCCGTAGAATTCGCAGCCAGCGGATTAACCGTAGGAATCTGGCATCGACGAACCCTAGTAGAAACGGCAGAATCGCGACCAAATCGATTAGACCATAGGGGCTAAATACAAATTGCAGCCGCTTTTCTGCGGCCCATAGTCTGAGCAGGTACTCCAGCGTAAACAGCGTCAAAATGACCTGATCGGCAATGCCTAGAATCAGGTGGACGGTGCTGGGTAGCTCGTAGGTTTGGATGGCGAAGAGGGCGGCTGAGGAAAGAATCAGAAGCGCGATCGCACCATTAACCGCAAAATTCAGCCGCGTATCGGTCTCATCAAACGCCTGCCGTACCTGCTCTCGAGAAACCATAAAAACTGAGTAGGAAATAAAGTTATAAGACGAATGCCTAAGAGCGCCTGTAATCTCTGACGCTTCTTAAAAGAAGCCGATAGGATCGAGGGGTACTGTTCGCTTAAACAAAAGGGAAAGTCCGGTGAAACTCCGGCGCTGTGCCGCAACTGTCAAAGTCAGAACACCTTTTATTTTCGCTCTATAAACCCTTTCATCTCCTCTGTTCGCGTCGCACGCACAGGTGGAAAACGAATCTATGACTCTCATTCAAACATCCGATACGCTTGTCTACACGCCTCATCAGCATGATCAATCGGCAGTGGCCACTGCTGTAGCCGAACATACCGTCCTAGAACAGTCTATTCAGCTCCCCCCTTTACCTCTTAAAAGACCGCTGCTAATGGTTGGTCACGGTACGCGCAACCCGCAAGGACGCCAAACGCTTATTGACTTCGCCAGTATCTATCAGGCGCTAGACCCTTCTCGTCCGGTTCTTCCCTGCTTCTTAGAGCTAACAGAACCCAGCATTCAAGACGGCATCGACCAGTGTGTCGCCCAGGGCCACACCGATTTGACCGTACTGCCTATTCTGCTATTCGCCGCTCGCCATAATAAATTCGATGTTACGAATGAGCTAGACCGCGCCAAAGTGCGCCATCCTGGCCTCAACTTTCACTATGGCCGTCACTTCGGTATTACGCCCGGCATTCTCGATTTGTGGAAGGAACGCTTGGCCCTACTTGATGAGCCAAAGCACAACCCCAACGGTATTGCTAGAAAAGATACGGTGCTGCTGTTTGTCGGGCGCGGCTCTAGCGACCCGGATGCCAATGGCGATGTATCGAAGCTGGCCCGCATGGTGTGGGAGGGCAGCGGCTACCGCACCGTAGAAACCTGCTTTATTGGCATCACCCATCCGCGATTAGAAGAAGGCTTCGACCGCGCCAGACTGTACGAACCCAAACGCATTATCGTTTTGCCCTACTTTATGTTCACGGGCGTACTGATGGAAAAAATTGCGCGAATCGCCGATGAGCAGCAGGCTGCGAATCTGACGAGCGAAGTGATAACGCTGCCAGAAATGGGATTGCACCCGCAGCTTATTAAGGTGCTGCGCGATCGCGAAATTGAAACTCAGCTTGGCCAAGTCGCAATGAACTGCGAAATGTGCAAGTTCAGGCTTGCAGCAGTCTCAGAAGACCAAGCGCAAGCTCATGGCCACGGTCATGGTCACGGTCATGGCCATGGTCACGCTCACGGAGATCATGACCATGCCGAAATGCCAGATCCCTATGCGCAGCCGGAGAAATATCACGAGCGGATCTGGCAGGTGCCATAATTTAGAAATCGCTAAGCGTGAGCAGATTAGATTTTATGGCTGAGAATGAGAGTGAAAATGGGTTTAAGGTGGGCGATCGCGTAAAAATCGCTAGCCTACCGCCCTTCCTAAAAAGCGCAGACCCTATGCCTATGCTGCGTCCACCCGACCTGGTAAAGCTAGGCGACGAAGGCACCATTCTCAGCCGTAAACCCGGCGGCTACCTGGGCATCCGCTTTAGCCAGGGCACCTTTTTAATAGACGGACAGTATTTAGAAGCAAGTTAGACAAAGCAAATCAGACAAAGCTGATTAGATAAAGCTGATTAGACAAAGCTAAACAAGGTTATCGAACAGTACTAGTGCCTTGCTGAGGACCGTTGCCATATAGACCACCACTACCACCTATAGGCGGAACAGACGACCCATAAGCGGGTTGCGAAGTGGTAGACGGCTGGCTGTAGTAGTGGTCGTAACCAGATGTCGTAGAGGCAGAAGAGCCGCCAAACGAAAACATAGAGCTGAAGGCCTCGATTGCCATATCCTGAACGCCTGGAATAGAAAGTAGGGCCGCTAGTCCATTCCAGCTACCCCCACTGGCGGCAGTATTCGCCACTCTTGGCGGACTAAAGTTGCGAAGTGCCATTCTATAATCGCCGCCGCCTTGCACTGCATTTGAGGTTGCTACCACGGTGTAGGTATCGTTGCGGGGCAGCGTCGTAGAAATGTACGAATTCGGGTTGTCTGCTGCCGCATCGTTATTGCTAGCAACCAAATTGCCGTCGCTATCAAACAATCCTAAGAACGTATCGAAGTCTGAGCTGTCCAAAGAAATGGAAACGCGCTGCCCCTCACTGCCTTCTATTTCGTAGCTATCGAAGTAGCTACCTGTTTTGAGCTGGGTATCGCTAGCTCCCAATACGCCTAGCTGATGTACGGTATTCGACTGCGCTTCAGCAGGCGTAGCCACCGCCAAAAAGCAACTCAGCCCAAAACAGCCCAAAAGCTTAGAAGACATTCTCAGTGCCATTTTGTCTTGTCCTTTTTATCGAGATAGCTCTACAAAACTTTTGCAGATACCTTTATGAAGTGCAAGCGAGTGTTCAGCATTTTTCTGTAGCTTCATACTGCCGTTACTTACAAATTCTGCAAAGCATACCGCCAATTACATAAAGAGTTTGTTTTCTACTCAGTTTGCCTTGCATCCGCTTAAAGGACGCCTGTAGTGTCTCTACACATAACCGTCATTTGCCAGCTCAAAACTCTTTTGAGCGTTTCAGTACAAATCACTTCTTTGCAGTATGAAAATCAACAGAATTTTAACCGGCTCTCTCTCGGCGGCTTGCTTGCTAGCAGCAGTGCAAGTACCTGCATCTGCTGGGTTTGGCGATTTGCTTAACACCATTGACCGGGTGAACTACAACGTTAATCGTCTCGATAGAACCATTAACGGCACGGCGTACACCGTCAACAGCTTGAGCAATACGCTTGGGGTGAACGTTGACGAAGATGACATTAGCGCAGACGATTCAACCGGCCAAGTTTTGCAGATTTACCAGCTTTGGTACGAAGATCTACCGGCTGCTGAGCAGGAAACGGTTGCTTGGTTAGTCATGCAAAAGGCCCAGAACCAGGACATTTCGTTTGAGACAGTTTCTAGCAGCGACTGGTTTTTACAAAAAACGCCGGCTCAGCAGTCTAAAGCAGCCGCTAACTTCTTCAAGCTACAGAACATTACGGAGGCTGCGGCACAAGAGGAAAGCCGTTTTCTAGCGTTTGCCTTCTGCGTAAACGGCGGCGGCGCTGAAAGCTGCGAAATTTAATCGGCGCAGCAGCCAGCGCAGCAAATAGAGGTTCTAACGGAAAAGCCTGATTGCGGCTAGTCTGATTGCGGCTATAGATTCTCATTAGAAAGCAGGCTCGAGAATATTGCGCCTGCTTTCTGTTTTTGCTTCAATGCTGAACAACAATCAACTTATTGCCGATTATCTGGCCTCAAGAAAGAAGCTAGGCACACTGCTCCAACCGTTATTTTCCGCTGTCAGAAATATTGCTGCCAAAACCGTTCAATCCATGTGCTAAATTAAGTAACCGTGCGGGGCACCCAAAGCGCCAGTGCACGAACATGGTCTAAACACCACGGTCTAGAACGGTATAAAACGGTCTAGAGACTAAATAAGCGGGTCGCTAGCTCAGTGGTAGAGCATTCGGCTTTTAACCGACTGGTCCTGGGTTCGAATCCCAGGCGACCCATTTTTCCCGCCTACCTGTTTAACCCCTCGGCAGCCAATTAGCGACTGCCGAGGGGTTAATGGCAGCTGGTGTTTTTTGCGGTCTTTTTAATTTCTAGAAGGAATAAAGGTGAAACTGCGATCGCTTCACCCCGAAGCCTTTTGCAAAGCGGATCAGTCTACTCTTTTCCTGGTAGAAAAGCGACCTGGGCGATCGCATACTTTAAAACAAATCGTCGTGGGTTGGTGTTTTGACCTACTATTAAAAGATAAGAACCTACGCTAATTAGCTAATAGTTAGCTCAGGTTCAGCCACCCGGCAACAAACAATTAGGAGGATATGGAATGGCGCTTGTACCAATGCGGCTGATGCTGGATCACGCGGCTGAAGAAGGCTACGGGATTCCTGCGTTTAACGTAAACAACATGGAGCAGATTATCTCGATCATGCAGGCTGCTGATGAAACAGACAGCCCAGTGATCTTGCAAGCCTCACGCGGCGCTCGCCAATACGCTGGCGAAAAATTCTTGCGTCACCTGGTGATGGCAGCGGTAGAAACCTATCCTCACATCCCCATCGTGATGCACCAGGATCACGGTAACGGCCCTGCAACTTGCTACTCGGCAATTCGCAATGGCTTTACCAGCGTAATGATGGACGGTTCGCTCGAAGAAGACGCTAAAACACCTGCGAGCTTCGAGTACAACGTTAACGTTACTCGCGAAGTCGTTAAAGTCGCTCACGCCGTTGGCGCTAGCGTAGAAGGCGAGCTAGGCTGCTTGGGTTCGCTCGAAACGGGCCAAGGCGAAGCGGAAGACGGCCACGGTTTTGAAGGCAAGCTAGATAAAGATCAGCTGCTGACAGATCCCGAAGAAGCCGCTCAGTTTGTTGAGGCGACTCAGGTAGATGCCTTGGCGGTTGCCATTGGTACTAGCCACGGCGCGTACAAGTTCACTCGCAAGCCTACGGGCGAAATTCTAGCAATCGATAGAATTGCAGAAATTCATAAGCGTCTGCCGAATACGCACCTGGTTATGCACGGATCTTCTTCTGTGCCTCAAAAGTGGCTAGATATTATCAACGCTCACGGCGGTGCTATTCCTGAAACTTACGGCGTACCGGTTGAAGAAATTCAAAAGGGCATCAAGAACGGCGTTCGCAAGGTAAACATCGACACCGATAACCGTTTGGCCATTACAGCGGCTATTCGCGAAGCGGCTGAAGCCGATCCTAAGAACTTTGACCCTCGTCACTTCCTCAAGCCTTCGATTAAGTACATGCAGCAGGTTTGTACCGATCGCTATGAGAAGTTTGGCGCGGCTGGCAATGCTTCTAAGATCAAGCAGGTTGACGTTGACATCTTTGCCGCTAAGTACGCCGCTGGCGAACTAGATGCAAAAATCAAGCAGGCCGCAGCCGTTTAGGCCCGCAGCTTCTTAGTTATTGAGTCGGGTGCGTTAGCTCCTGACTGAGTAAGACAAGCCCTCTAGAAGATGATCTCTTCTGGGGGGTTTTTGTATGAGCCATGCTAAGTGGCAGGGTCGCTACTCTGCTCAACTTTGCTTCGTGGCAATTCCTCGGTAAAAGTAGCCCATCAGCTTAGGCAAGTCGTCTGCATAAAATTCTTCAGACTCCACCTGGTCAAAAACCTCACTGACTAGCGCATCGATCTTTCGGTTTAAATGACATCCGTCCGCGACGATTTTTTGAACCGGGGTAACCCAGTTTTGCAGGCGGGCGATGTTGCCTTCGCTGCTGAGTCCATGCTCGATAAAAAAGAATTTTCCACCGGGCTTGAGCACTCGGTAGGCTTCTCGTAGGGCCTGCTCTACGTTGGGGATGCTGCACAGTGTCCAGGTGCAAACCACGTTGTCAAAGCTAGCCTCTGGCATGGGAAGCTGTTCGCCGCTGATGGCCCGAGTTTTGACAGGAATGGGGCTGGCGTCGATGCGTTTTTGCGCGATCGCACTCATCCCCTCATTTGGATCGACCGTCGTTAGCGAAGTCACAGCTTCTGAATAATGCGGCAAATTTAACCCCGTGCCAAACCCAATCTCCAGCACGTCCCCACTCACTTCGTTTAGCAGCCGCTGTCGGTAATTTGTCATCGACTCAGACGACATCGACAGCTCTAGCAGGCGCGGAAATATTAGCTGTGAATAAAGGCCCATTGTGAATGCCCATTGGGTAAGACGGGCCGATGCAACTTCGATTAAATGCTAACGTCATTTTTCGCATCGTAAGATGCCTATTCCCTATTCTGGTAACTTCTGATAGCGTTTTATCTTCGGTTTGCAAAGCCCCTTCTTCCCAGGAACCTAATATGGCAGCACTCAAAGGACGAAATCTTCTAAGCCTAGCGGATCTGACCGCAGACGAAATGATGCGCCTGATTACAACCGCCGCAAAAATAAAATCAGGCGAAATTAATCCCCAGTGTCCGCACAAAATTTTGGGCCTCGTCTTTAAAAAAGCCTCTACTCGAACCCGCGTTAGCTTCACCGCTGCTATGTACAAGCTAGGCGGCCAGGTTATTGACCTCAACGCCAACTTGACCCAAATTGGCCGAGGCGAACCCACCGCCGACACCGCTCGCGTGCTCGACCGCTACCTAGACGTGCTCGCCATTCGCACCTACGACCAGTCAGAAGTCGAAGAATTTGCCAAGCACAGCAGCATTCCTATTCTCAACGCCCTGACAGACTTAGAGCATCCCTGCCAGATTCTGGCTGATTTGCTGACGGTACAAGAGGAGTTTGGGAGCTGTAAGGGCCAAACCATGACCTACTTAGGCGATGGCAATAACGTAGCCCATTCACTGATTTTGGGCTGCGCGCTAGCGGGTATGAACGTGCGCGTGGCGACGCCTAAAGGCTACGAACCTGATAGTGCCATCGTTGAGCAAGCGCGGGCGCTGAGCGGAGGCAACAGCGAAGTGGTGATCACTAACGATGCTAATGCTGCGGTAGACGGCGCACATGTGCTTTATACCGACGTTTGGGCCAGTATGGGACAAGAAGACGATGCGGCCAAGCGTATTCCTATCTTCGAGCCATATCAAATTAATCAAAAGCTGTTAGATATTGCCGATCCAAAAGCCATTGTGCTGCACTGTTTGCCTGCGCACAGGGGAGAAGAAATTACTGAGGCGGTCATGGAGGGTAGCCACTCGCGCATTTGGGACGAGGTAGAAAATAGGATGCATGCTCAGCAGGCGCTGCTAGCTGAAGTGTTGGGTGCGGTTTAGCGAAAACGCCGAAAGCAGTAATCTAAGGCAAAAAAACTAAGGCAAAAAATTAAGACAAAAAAAGACCTGGTACTACCAGGTCTAGAGGGTTCCATGAATGGTTATAAAAGGTATGTAAAAGAGAGTTTAAGGGGGTAATTTAAGGGTTAGAGAAGATTCTCCCGAAAGACTTCAGCAACCTTTAGATTCACTGCCTTTGAGTGCTGGTGAGGCACTGCTAATGAGCAAAACTCCTAAAGCCAGAGCTGGGTTAACGCAGCCCTCGTTTCGCTGAAGTGTTGCCGCTAATATAGCCAGCCTGATTTGTTCATACTGTGTTCTGTGCAACACAACGCTCAGCATTCAGCAGGCTAATTGAGCAATTTAGAGGGCGGCGGCGGAATCGGTGGGGGCGGGCGACGAATGGGTGCGCCTTGAGCTGGCTCTGTTTGTGTAGGAGGTAGCTGCTCTAGACGTAGTTGCTCCAAAGGGCTTGGGGCAGATGGCTCGGCCAGAGGGCTGATAGAGGGTGGCACCGGGGTTCGAATCGAGCGAAGGGCGTTAATTAATGCGGGTTGTTGAGCCAACTGCTGGGCGATCGCCCTAGCGCCATCTTGATTAATATGGCTAGGGTCGGCAAAAAAACCGGGCTGGGTCTTCCACTGAGTGAGTAAATCGACAACAGCAAACTTGTATTGACTGCCCTGAGTTTGCAAAAACCTTTGAAACTGCTGCTCGTAATACAGCCGGAACTCGTCTAAATAGCTCCCGCTTAGCGGCAGATTGACGAACGTTAGCTGAACGCGCTTGCTCTGCATATTCGCGGCTAGTCGGCCTAGCGCCTCTGCCTGCGCTCCATTCAGTGCGAACCCGGTGTAAGCGCTGTCGTAACGGCCCTCTACTTTGGAGACTTGCCGATAGTAAGTTTGTGGATCGAAGCGATCGCGCACTGCCGAAAATCCCAGCGCATCCAAATTATCGGGTATTTCAGCTAGCGCAGAAGTCGCCGTTACCCGCCGCGCCGTTGGGTTAGGCTGAATAGCCATATCACGAATAGTCATATCACGAATAGTCATATCACTTGACGCTATGCTCACGGCGGTTTGAGCAGCGGGATAGCCCGGCGAGGCAAACAGGTTCTCCCAGGTGCGATCGCGTCTCCCTTCATTGAACGCCCTCGACCCATCCCCCCACAGCACAATCGGCGGCAGCGGCTCGGGTAATAGGCTTCCCATCACAAACTCTACGACCTGCGCGGTTGCCCCATTTACGCTGAAGTTATAGACCTTGAGATCGGGGTATCCCTGCGCCGCTAGCGACTGCTGCAGCTCGTGCGGATCAATGCCCTGTAGCGCTCTTGAGCTGCCAACAATGAGCACATCGGGCGTCCCGACTGTTTCTACATAGGAGAGGTATCCAGCGATTTGCGCGTCGAACAGATCGCTGCCTAGACTCGCTGCGCTCAAGCTAGAGCTAGACTGTTCGGCTCGGCGCTGTGCGTCTTGCAGCTGCTGTAAATAGCCGCGCAGCTGCCTTTGCGCCATAATCCGAGCCGGACTTTCGGGTGGGACAGACTGAAGCAGGGCGATCGCCTCTATCCACTGCGTCACAACGACATCCCACTGGGTCGCTGTTGCCGCCGTCCGAGTAGTCGCTTTCGCTTGGCTCGCTAATGCTTCTGCCTGCTGTAAAGTCTCAGCTTCTGGCGATCGCGCCGTCCCTTCCTCAGTCTCATCGGGAGCCACTTCGTTAGCATCGTCGGCATTGTCAATATCGTCAGCACCGTCAATATTGTCAGTATTGCTCTCAACGGTAGACTCATCTGCTTCGGCGACTATCCGAACTTCGGAAGGCTCAAATCTAGTATTAGCGCTGGTTGTTCCGTTGGCGATCGCTCGCTGAGGAAAAACCGTACAGCCTGCCGCTACGCCTGCTAAAACCAAGGCAAACTCAAGCTGCCTCGGTCGTCTTTGCCAGCGGCAACTATACAGAGGTGCCGAATATTTTTGGACGTTGCTCATTACTTGGTACTTAGCCACTCCGCGATCCCCTCACGATTTTACAGACCTACCCACTGATTTCCCTCGTCAAAAAAACCAATTTGCATCAACAGGTTGCATCAAATGCCAAAAAGACGTAGAAAAAAGCGTATCCAAACAACGCACCATCTCTTAAAATGATGGTACAAAAATACTATCTAAGATTATGGTTCAATACACGCTCGCTCAAAGTCCAGAAGTTTTGATTGATGTTTCCGGTCGTGATTCTAATAAAGCCCGAGAAAAGGCGATGGATCAGCTTATGACCCTAATGGACGATGGCAAACTGCCGACCGAGTTAGACGATGGATTTAACCCCAAGGATTTTATTGAAGTGAAAGACCAGAAATCAGAACCCACTGACGAAGAAAATGAAGTGGTAGAGGCGGTGCAAACGCTGAGCAACTTGTCCAAGCTGAAGGTGAAGGTTCAAGGCTCACGCGAAGAAGCGCTCAAGGTGCGTGAGCTGATCGATCTGCTTTTTACGGATGAAGTGATTGAAGAAGAGCAAATTGAAGAACTGAACAGCGGCTTTAAGACGCTAAAGACCTTTGCCCAAAGCAATTTGCGCTACAGAGATGCTAAAGACGAAGCAGAGTCTGCGCGCGAAGTGCTCGACAACGCTTTGAATCCACCTAGCAAGAAGAAGTAACTTCGGGCTACGCTTAGCCACAATTACTCTTTTTCGGGCAAAGCCAAAAAGCAAGGCTAAACGATTGGATAAGAGCTTAAACCGCTTGATTCCAAAGGTAGATAAACCGTCCAGGTTGTGCCCTTGTTGGAGCGTTCGCGCACCGTCAGCTTTGCCCCCAACGCGCTAAACAGGTTTTTAGTCGCTGCCAAATTAAGGCTCAACCCACCCGTTTCAGGCTGGAACATCAAAAGATGCCCTAGAGACTGGAGCGTTGGGGGCGCGCAGGCGGGAGAATCGTCTGTCTGGTTTGGATCGGCCTGAGACTGGAACTGTAGCTTGAGCTTTTCGCCCGCGTTTGTGACGTAAAGCTCGATGTGGCTACCGGGCGATACGCTGTGGGTAAAGAGTTCTACTAGGCCCGTGAGGACGTGCTGAAGCATAGTGGGATCGCTGGCCACCATAGGTAGCTCTGGCGGTAGGCCCACTTCTAATGATAGATTTCGACGCTGGGCCGCTTGCTGCCACTGGGGAATAGCTTCTTGAAAGACCTGATGGAGCGCGATCGCACTTAAAGGCGATTTGGGAGACTGACTCGCCGCCTCTAGCTCTACTGCGCGAAAAATTAGGCTAAAGCGATCGATTTGCTGAGTGCATTCCCGATCAATGCTTTTCAAGCGTTTGACGGCCCGCTCGTCAAGATCGTCACGCTTGAGCAGCGATCGCGTATAGGTTCGAATCGTCGTTAGCGGCGTGCGAATCTCGTGGGCCATGGCCTTGAGCAGATCGCTATCGGATAGCTGAGCGCTCGCTGAGCCGTTGAGATCTCTCTGCGTAGCGGCGGTCGGCTCTGACGTTGGGACAGGCTGGGGCAAATAGGCCAGCAGCCACCGGTTAAACTGGCTGACGACTCGATAGTTGGGTTCTTTCGGCGCAAACTTTTCGACGAGCGGATCGATAAATTCGAGCTGCTGAGAACGAATGATGCGCAGGCGCGATCGCAAAATTCGCCAAACCGACATCACTACCTGCGGCATAAACGAAAACTGAAAGCGCAGCTCGTCGTCGGCATCTTTGCCTAGCACCAGCACGATTGAAAATTGAGGCGTAAATACCAGCGCAAACTGCTCTTGCGCCAGCGGATCGTCTTCTAGCAGCGGCAGCAGGCGATTGCCTAAAGGCTGCTTTTTGAACGTTTGATGAATTAGCCGCTCTACGGGAGAAAGCGCACTAAACGCAGAGGCAAGCTGCTCGGAAGACTGCGGCACGAACGCCCAGTTTGAGAGTTTGCTCTCAAGTGCGGGATCGTTGAACAACGGCACCGGCCCACAAATTGCTAGCGCCTGAGGCGGATGGCTACGAGCAAAATGCGGCGGCTTTTTGCTCGTTTTCCCTTTACCTCGATTTTGGTTATTGTCTGGGTTAGTCTGCTGAATGAGTAGCTGAGTGAGCGCGGCGATCGCGCCACGCCATTCGCGCTCGGCTCTTTGCTCCGCAGCGGCAACCGGTAGGCGATCGCACACCGTCTCAAGCGCTACGTTGTCGCCCAGATGATCGTCTTGCGCAAATTCGCCCAGCGCAACCAATGCGCTGATAGTAGGAAGAAGTTGAGGCGTAACGCTCATAGCTGTGCCAACTGCGATCTAAACAAAATGACCCTGACATCACCCTACTGTGAGCGGCTTTACTGTCGCTATGAGTAGAACCGAAGTAGAACCGAACGTCTTATGAAAAAGCCGATAGCCAAGCTGCCCGTTATTATCTGTCCGGGCTTCCATGAGGCGTCGCTAACCGAGCAGTTTGTACAGTCGGTCTTTCCATCTTCTATTTTGCCGACTGGAGAATTACCGCCTAGAGAATTATTGCTGCAGCATCTTCGTCCGTTAGTCGTAGCGGCTTTTTGCGCTGACCCACTCGCCGTTTTCGACTGGATGACTCAAACGCTAGGATCGCCAGAAGAGAACCCGCAGCCGGTGGTAGCCATTGGCTTTAGCGGCGGCGTAGTGGGCATTGCCGGTGCGCTACTGCTATGGCAACAGCAGGGCGGCCAAGTGAAAAAGCTAATTGCCATAGACGGTTGGGGAATGCCTATAGTGGGTCTGCCGGTTTGCCGCTTGAGCCACGATTACTTCACCCACTGGAGTTCGTTGCCGCTGGGCGCAGGCAAAGTAAATTTTTATGCCGATCCGCCTGTAGACCACCTGCAAATGTGGCGCGATCCCAATCGGGTGAGTGGTCAGGCCGCATCGAGCTGGCAAAGACAGAACGACCTGCCCGTGACGGCTTCTGAGTTCATCAGACAAATGTTGAGTCAACCTGACATTTAGCTTTTTTGTAATAGTTGATACGTCTTGTTGTTCTTTAAACTAGAACCTACACTAATAAGAACTTATGCATATGCCCGACGATAGATGCGTTGTTTGACATCTAAATGTGGCATGGCAGATCCTACCTTTTGCAGTCCCTATGGCTTCTCCTACAACCCTAAAATCTCCAACGGCAACCCAGCGAGTTAGCGGTGCTTACGCACTGATTGACAGCCTGGTGCGCCACGGCGTAAAGCACATTTTTGGCTATCCAGGCGGCGCGATTTTGCCGATTTATGACGCGCTGTACCAAGCGGAAGAAAAGGGAGAGGTGAAGCACTTTTTGGTGCGACATGAGCAGGCGGCGGCTCACGCGGCGGACGGTTACGCTAGAGCGACTGGACAGGTTGGCGTCTGTTTTGCTACCTCTGGCCCCGGTGCGACAAACTTGGTTACGGGCATCGCCACTGCTCAAATGGATTCGATTCCGATGGTGGCGATCACCGGTCAGGTGGCTCGGGGCGCGATTGGCACCGACGCTTTTCAGGAGACTGACATTCACGGCGTTACCCTGCCGATTGTGAAGCATTCCTACGTTGTGCGCGATGCTAACCAGATAGCGCAGATAGTGGCTGAAGCCTTTCATATTGCTAGCACCGGCAGACCCGGCCCAGTCTTGATTGACGTGCCTAAAGACGTGGGCACCGATGAAATCGACTATATTCCCGTAGAGCCAGGGGACGTGAATATTCCGGGCTATCATCCAGAAATTAAGATTGAAGAGCAGCAAATAGAAGGGGCGATCGCCCTTTTGCGCGAAGCCGAAAAGCCCTTGCTGTACGTGGGAGGAGGGGCGATCGCTTCTGCTGCTCACAAGGAAATTCAAACCCTAGCCGAAGCCTTTTCGGCTCCGATGACCAACACCTTAATGGGTAAAGGTGCCGTCGATGAGCATCATCCGCTGGCCGTTGGCATGCTGGGAATGCACGGTACGGCCTATGCCAACTTTGCGGTGAGCCAGTGCGACCTGCTTGTCGCTATCGGCGCTAGATTTGACGATCGCGTTACGGGCAAGCTCGATCAGTTTGCATCTAGAGCCAAAGTTATTCACATCGACATCGATCCGGCTGAGGTGGGCAAAAACAGAGCGCCTGAGGTTGCGGTAGTAGGTGATGTGAAGAAAGTACTGGTACAGCTATTAGATGCGCTAGGTAAGCAAGCAGAACCCGATGGCGATCGCACTAAAAGCTGGCTAGACGAAATTGACGGCTGGCGCACTGACTTTCCGCTCACAGCGCCTACTTACCCCGACGAAATTTCGCCGCAGTCCGTCATCGTTGAAATCACCAAGCAGGCACCTCACGCTTACTGCACGACCGACGTCGGCCAGCACCAAATGTGGGCCGCGCAGTTCTTGAAAAACGGGCCGCGTCAGTGGATTTCTAGCGCTGGACTCGGCACGATGGGCTTCGGGCTACCGGCTGCGCTAGGCGTTAAAGTCGCCAAGCCCGATCATCAGGTTGTTTGCATCAGCGGAGATGCCAGCTTCCAGATGAACCTGCAGGAGCTAGCGACGTTAGACCAGTACGGACTAGCGGTAAAAACCGTGATTTTGAACAACGGCTGGCAGGGCATGGTGCGGCAGTGGCAAGAGGCATTCTTTGGCGAGCGCTACTCGTCTTCGAATATGGAGAAGGGAATGCCGAACTTTCCACTGTTGGCTCAGGCGTTTGGCATTAAGGGGATGACGATATCAGACCCGAGTGAGCTAGAAGGTGCGATCGCTGAGATGATGGCGTTTGATGGGCCAGTGCTGCTAGACGTGCGGGTGAAAAGAGATGAGAACTGCTACCCCATGATTCCATCAGGCAAGAGCAACGCAGATATGATTGGTCTACCCGACAAGCCCAGACCGGCAAGATAGCTGTTTTGCCAGCCGCCGCGACCCTGCGGGATATCTGATGCGGGATACGCAGATAATTTGTAAAGCTCGGCTATGGCCGGGCTTTTTTTCGCGAATGGATTCAATATGTGGATTGTCAGTATGTGGATTGTCAGTTCTAGCGTAAGGCGCCAGAAATTCTCAGTAAGTATAGGGGAGTTGTAGAAGGGGAATTGTAGAGATACGGGCTTTGCATCTTCATCTGTACCTCATAAACCAACTACCTTTGCTATCGTCTGAGCTGTTCTTATAAGCCGTCTTTTGGAAAACTCAGCCTTTCTCCTTGATCTTCTCAGGAGCGATCGCACTTTTAGCAGCTTTCCTATGAGAAAGCGCGCAGATACAAAAGCGTGGCAGAGTTTCTACATCAAAACTACATAATGCCTTGCGCAGAGCAGTTTTCCGCGAATTTTACAAAGGGCCTTGTTCTTCTCCCGCTAGCAAGGTAGTATGCGCGTAAATTAACTTGATAGCAGCGCTGCACGTTAGCTATAAATACCTAGTAATAAGGAATGCAGCCACTGCGTAAATTTACGGCCACTCCTTCATCACTAGTCACACTTGCCCTAAGTAGTTTCTCGCTTATTCTTCTGCTCATCTTCTAAATCTGCTCATTTTCTAAAACCTCATCACCCTTCCCCTATAGCCGCATGGTTTTCGCTACCGAGTTCGATCCTCGCGAACAGTCTCAACGCCGCCCTTCCCCTAAATCGCGGTCAAACTCGGATTTGCAGACGGGTACGACTTCTCTGCAAGACGCTTCTACGCTAGCGCCTCGCATTCAGGCGGTTTCTCAGACGTCCCTTGCTCCAAACCCTAATACCTACCAGGCCAAACGCAGCAACATAGTGCCTTTGCAAGTGGGTGGCCCGGCTAAGCGCGTACGGCTCGATGCCGACTCGACGCTATCGCTTCCTCAGCAGCCCAAATTGCCGCTAGGGCTAAGACTGCTCACCCGTTTGCAGCAAGGGTCAACCGCGATTACCGGCGTACTGGTAACGGCTGCTCTCGTGGTTTATGGCTCTACGGTCTATGTCGATAAATCTGCAACTAGGGCCATTCTTCAGCTAGATGCGCTGCAAGGCGAATCGCAGCAGTTGACCTCAGCGAACGAATCTATTAAGCAAAGTCTAGCGGAGCAGGCAACTCGTCCAGATTCTGGATTAGAACCTTATGAAGCAGGCGATGTAATATTTGTAGAACCCGCCCCGCCCAGAGAGAAGCTGGCTAAAGAAACGCCAGCAGACGATCTTGATAGCTCCGCTCTTGAACCGACTGAGATGCCAGGGCCGCTCGGTTACTAGTCGTCACTTATTGCTAGTTACTTAGGTTACTCCAATGGCTTCTACTCGTCCGCGCGCTAGGCGACGCAATCTTAAGCTGCGTCTGCCTCGCTCTACGCCAGAGCAAATTCAGGCATTTCGAGAAAACTCGCCTCGGCTGCGGCTGATTAGCGTGTGGCTTGTGCTGTTAGTTGGCATGGTGGGGCTAACGCTGCGGCTGGCCTATTTGCAGCTATTTATCAGCGGTGAGCTAAAGGCTAAAGCGGCTGAGCAGCAGCTCATTCAAGAAGCGCCTCACGCCTCTCGGCGGCAGATGGTCGATCTTCAAGGCAATGTAGTGGCGATGGATCAGGTGGTCTATACGCTGTACGTGCATCCTACGCTGTTTAAAAAGCCTAGTGAGGCCATCGCTCGCTCGGTGGGTGAAGTATTAGGTCGCAGCGAGCAAAAGCTGCTGCGCGAGTTTGGCAAGCAGAAAAGCGGCATCCAGTTGGAAACCGATATCTCTGAGGAGACGGCTAAGCGGCTACGAGATTTAAGACTAGACGGCCTTGAGCTATTACCTGCTCCGCAGCGGATGTACCCGCAGGGCGATTTGTTTTCGCAGATAACGGGTTACATCGATCTAGAGGGCGAGCCTAAAGCGGGCGTCGAAATGGATTTCGAGGAGCAGCTACGATATGCCAATCCGAAGCTGGGTGAGGCAACGACGCTGCAACAGGTTGCCCGAGATGATTTGCAGCTTCAGCTGACGATAGACAGCCGGTTACAGCGAATTGCGCAGGAAGGTTTGGCGGCGACCGTCACCGAAAACAATGCTAAGCGAGGCGCGTTGATGGTGATGGATAGCCATACGGGCGAGCTGCTGGTGATGGCGATCGCACCTACCTACAATCCTAACGAATACTACAAAGCAGATGTCTCGCAGTTTAAGAATTGGGCGGTGAGTGATTTGTACGAACCTGGCTCGACGTTTAAGCCGATTAACGTTGCGATCGCGCTAGAAACCGGCAGCATGGCTCCTACTGGCACGGTCTACGATGAGGGCGAGATCTTTGTTGAAGACTGGCCCATTCGCAACGTAGATTTCAAATATATCGGTGGGCGCGGTACGCTCTCGCTGACCGACGTGCTGCGCTATTCGAGCAACGTTGGCATGGTTCATGTGATGCAGCACCTGCCGCGAGCGCTTTACTACGAGTGGCTAGAGAAGCTAGGCATTGGCGGTGAAACGGGTGTGGATTTACCGGGCGAGGTAAACGGACAGATTAAGGCGCGATCGCAGTTTGTCGGTAGCGAAGTAGAAGCCGCCACAACCGCTTTTGGACAAGGCTTTTCGCTTACCCCACTTCAGCTTTTACAGCTACATGGCATCCTGGCCAACGGCGGCAAAAAGGTTACCCCTCACGTCGTGCGCGGCCTGACCAACGCCGATAATGAACTTACCTGGACACCTAAGCGAGCTGAATCAGAGCAAATTTTTTCGCCTGAAACGGCTCGCCAGGTATTGAAAATGATGCAGGAAGTGGTAGACGACGGCACCGGATCGGCAGCCAAGATTGAAGGCTATCAGGTGGCAGGTAAAACCGGCACCGCTCAAAAAGCAACCGAATACGGCACCTACGGCGATCAGCGCATTACTAGCTTTGTTAGCATTGCGCCCGTCAGCGATCCGCGCTACGTAGTGCTAGCGGTGATAGACGAGCCGCAGGGCGAAAATGCCTACGGCGGGACAGTTGCCGCTCCGCTCGTCAAAAAAGTGTTGGATTCGCTGGTGGTACTAGAAGGCGTTGCGCCGGACGGAGCGCCCGGAAAAGCTGCTGAAGAGTTAGGAAATAATCTCTCGAATGATGAGATCACTCCAGCTGAAGTCATTCCTGATGAAACCGTTCCCGACTAAATCGTTCTTGACTAAACCGTTCCTGACTGAAAAAGAGAGCTATCAATTTGGCTTGCCTGATCTGAAACAACTTCTGGCTGAACGTTTTATCAAACAGCGGTAGCGTCACTAGCCGATGGATAAGAGCCGCCAACGACGCTATTTAATGTCAGCAACAGTAAGACTTTTGCTTAGTTGTTCGCTTTTTTCCCTGTACTTAGGGTGGTAGTAGCTTTTGACGTCGCAAACTCTTGTTTGAGATAGCTTGCCTTGAGTACCACTTTGGTTACCGAGAGATCAAAGCTATATCGAAGTTGATGTGAGCTATTAGGCTAGGAATTGGAGTTTAGGTGCGATCGCAAAATATCGCTCAATATTCCTATGCCTTTTTCTGTCTCTTCGGGCGGCAGCGAAAAATTTAGCCGCAGCGCGGGATAGCCCTGCTGGTTGGGGAAAAAGGCCGCACCCGAGGCAGCTAGTACTTTTTGCTCAGCTAGCGCAGTCGATATATCGGTTACCAAAAGCTGGTCAGGAAGCTGAATCCATAGAAAGGTGCCGCCTTCGGGGACTGTCCAGGTGACGCCTTCAGGTAAGTGCCTGATCAGGGCGCTCACCATATAGTCGCGGCGATCGCGGTGCAAAGACTTGAGTTTCTCTAACCGCCGGCGATAGTGCCCCGAAGACAAATATTCTTTTACAATCGCTTGAGACGCATTCGAGATATGAAAATCGTGCAGTAGCTTGCGCTCTGTTAACGCCTTATTCTGTTCTCCTGTAATCGCCATATAGCCGACTCTTAACCCCAGCATCAGGGTTTTAGAGAATGTGCCAACGTAGATCACCCGATCTTGAGTATCAAAGGCTTTAATCGGCGGCGGTGTGGCTTCAAAGCTCAGCGGTTCGTACGCATTGTCTTCGATGATGATGCAGTCGAACTGCTCGGCTAGTGCTAGCAACTGTCTGCGATGGTCAGCAGACGTTGTGATGCCAGTTGGATTGTGTAAGGTGCTGATGGTGTAGATAATTTTGGGCCGATGGCTTTGCAGGTATTGGGCCAACAGCGCTAAGTTTATGCCCTCTGGCGTCATCGGAATGCCAATAATCTGAGCGCCGCGCTGCTGCAAAACGGAGAGAAACCCGTGATAAGTCGGCGCTTCTACCACAACCCAGTCGCCCGGCGAGATAAAGTATTCGGCCAGTAGCGACAGCGCCTGCATAGAACCGCTGGTCACAATCAGGTTGTCTGCGTTAGTTTCTAGCCCCTGTTGAATCAAAATCTGAGAGATTTGTCCGCGTAAAGAGAGATCTCCTTTGGGATGAGTCCGTTGAAAAAATAGATCTGAATCTTTCATTGCCCTGCGAGCAATCCGTCGCAAATCTTCTACGCCAAAGGGTCGTGGCTCGCCTCTGCTAAAGTCAATGGTGTCGGGCCAGCTGTGAGAATTAAGGGTGGCGTAGTAGATTTCAGGAAAAGAGTTGCCGCCGCTGCTAGGAATAACCACTTCTTGAGTGGGATTAAAAGAAGCGGGTGGCAGAGGATTTTGCGGCGCGGGCACTCGCAGCTCGGGCGGATTGATGAAGTATCCAGAGCCGCGTTTGGCCTGCACTAAGCCCTCCGCTTCGAGAATGCTATAGGCTTCTAGCACCGTAAGCTTATTGACCTTAACCGTTTGGGCAAGGCTGCGAATAGACGGGAGCTGCGCACCCGAAGGCAGACCGCCGCTGTGAATGAGCTGTTGAATGCGATCGCGTATTTGCAAATAAATCGGCTGCTTAGCCTGACGATCTAGCGGAATTTTCATCGACTCTTAAAATGCGGCTGCTTTGAGCCTAATTCATTACCTCACGACGGCTCTAGTACAGTTCGCTTAAGTTTAGCTAGACCACTTAAGTATTTCCCAACTGGTCTAGTCAAACCCGTCCAATGCGTACCTTCTCAGCCGCTGTTAAAACCGCGATAGTAAAAACGTTGCGCCAGGCATTTTTATGAATTCTAGCTTTCGCGGTGGTTTCAACCGTCCCAGTGATTACGCTCTCTTACGCAGTGGCGCTTTAGAATCAGAGCTTTCTCAAGCGATCGCCCGAGCTAAACTCCTTCCTAGCGAGCATCAAGACGTTCAGCCTGGGATCAAGCAATGGGCGATCGCGCTGTTGGATTTTCTGACGGGACAAAATCAAATAGCGATTCGACCCAAGTACATAGATGGCACCTTGCGATGGATAGTATACGACCCTCAAACCGATACCCTACATCAGTTTTACTCCGAGCAAGCCGTAAGTGCTTGGTTAGAGCAACGTCGCTAACGGTAAGATTTAGAACATTCGAGACCCCACCTGCAGGAGCCACCCCATGAGCCTAACTGTCATTCAAGTAGACGCTTTTACGAACCAGCCTTTTGCAGGAAATCCGGCGGCGGTTTGCGTGACCGACCAGCCGTTAGCAGATGATTTGATGCGGGCGATCGCACTAGAGATGAACCTCTCAGAAACCGCCTTCTTGCACCCGATCGAAGGTGGCTATAGCCTGCGCTGGTTCACGCCTGCTGTAGAAGTCAATTTGTGCGGCCACGCCACGCTAGCGAGTGCCCACGTTCTTTGGAGCGAAGGTCATCTATCAGACACTGAAGTCGCAAAGTTTCAAACTAAAAGCGGCTGGCTCAGCGCCCGCAAAAACGATGACTGGATCGAAATGGACTTTCCAGCCCAGCCGGTTCAAACCGCTAGCCATGTCCTACCGCAGCTGATCAAAGCGCTCTGCTGCGGCGGTAACATTCGCGCCGTCAGCAAAAACGATGTTAATTACTTAGTCGAAATCCTGTCAGAATCTGCGCTGGCCGGACTCCAGCCAGACTTTGCCGAAATGAAAAAGCTGCCCGTGCAAGGCGTGATTGCAACCGCGCCTGCCGACGGTGAAGACTACGACTTTGTCAGCCGTTACTTCGGCCCAGCCGTGGGTATCGACGAAGATCCTGTGACGGGTTCTGCCCATGCGTCCTTAGCACCCTACTGGCAGGAGAAGCTAAACAAAATTGAAATGACGGCCCGGCAGATTTCTGCGCGAGGCGGCGTCATTCGCGTAAAGTACAACAACTCTAACGAGCCATCAGATCGGGTGTTTATCAGTGGTCAGGCGGTAACGGTGATGAAAGGTGAGCTTCTGGCCGGTTGAGATCAAGTGCTTTGCTAACCCTGCGGTTGATGCTGAGCTAGCACCTCCTTCAAATACTGGCCCGTATAAGAACCTTCTACAGCGGCGACTTCTTCTGGCGTACCCTCGGCAATGATATGCCCTCCGCGATCGCCCCCTTCCGGCCCTAAATCAATCACCCAATCACAGCAGCGAATCATATCCAAGTTGTGCTCAATCATAATCACAGAGTTGCCCTTATCTACCAGACGCTGCACCACGTCTAACAGCTTGTGCACATCGTAAAAAGACAGGCCGGTAGTGGGTTCATCAATTAAATAGAGCGTTTTCCCCGTAGATCGTCTAGCGAGTTCGCTAGCTAGCTTCATCCGCTGCGCTTCCCCGCCCGAGAGCGTGGGGGCCGTTTGTCCCAATCGAACGTATCCTAGTCCTACGTCTACCATGGTTTGCAATCGACTGGCTGCCTTCGGAATATTCTCAAAGAATCCTAGCCCTTCTTCAGCGGTGGTATGCAGCACGTCAGAAATATTCTTTCCTTTGTACTTCACCTGAAGCGTCTCCCGGTTGTATCGTGCGCCTTTACACACTTCGCACTCTACATACACGTCGGGTAAAAAGTTCATCTCAATGATGTTTACGCCCTGTCCGCCGCAGGCTTCGCAGCGTCCGCCTTTCACGTTGAAAGAGAACTGGCCGCGCTTATAGCCTCTCGCTTTGGCTTCGATGGTTTCGGTATAGAGATCTCTAACAACGTCGAAGATGCCGGTGTAGGTAGCCGGGTTCGAGCGAGGCGTGCGGCCAATCGGAGACTGGTCAATCACAATGGCTTTGTCCAGCGCTTTAAGCCCTTTAATCGGTTCCATCTCTTTTGGCTCAGGGACTTTGCTGCCAAAGAAGTGGCGAATAGCTGGATACAGCAGATCGTTAATCAGCGTGGACTTTCCAGAACCCGACACGCCGGTAATGCAGACAAATTTGCCCAAAGGAATGTCTACGTCAATATTTTGCAAGTTGTTGCGATGAGCGCTGCGAATTTGGATGCTGCGGCTATTGCCGGGTCTACGTTCGGTGGGCGTCTCAATCTTTTTACGGCCCGATAGGTACGCGCCAGTAAGAGATTCTTCGGCGTTTAGAATGTCTTCTAATTGGCCTTGTGCAACAATGCGTCCGCCGTGAATCCCCGCACCTGGCCCGATATCTACAATGTGATCAGCAGCTCGCATGGTGTCTTCATCATGTTCTACAACCACTAATGTGTTGCCGAGTCCTTTCAATCGATCGAGCGTTTTTAGCAGGCGATCGTTGTCTCTTTGGTGCAGACCAATGCTGGGCTCGTCTAGCACGTAAAGAACGCCGCTAAGTCCTGCGCCAATTTGGGTGGCGAGTCGAATGCGCTGCGCTTCGCCGCCGGAGAGCGTTCGAGCGGTTCTATCTAGCGTGAGATAGTCGAGACCTACGTCTAGTAAAAAGGTCAGACGGGCTTTAATTTCTTTAAGAACAAGTTCGCCAATGGCAATCTGGCGGGCGCTAAGCTGAGGGGCTTCACCGTTTTCACCGACGAGTTCGTAAACTCTATCGCGGCAGTCTCGAATAGAGACACTGGTGAAATCTTTAATGTTGTATGGCCCAATTTTGACGGCTAAAGACTCTGGCTTCAGCCTAGCGCCCTGGCAAACTTCACAGGGCTGATCGATTAGGTACTTTTCTAATTTCTGTTTGTAAGCATCTGAGGAAGATTCTTGATACTGCCGCTGAAGCATCGGTAGCACACCTTCGTAGCGACGGTGATAACCTTTGTTTTTGCCGTAGCGAGAATCTGTTTCGATATAGATTTTTTCTTTGGAGCCGTGGAGAATGGTTTGTTGTTGATCTTTGCTGAGGCTGTCCCAGGAGGACTGAAGCTCGAAGCCAAACGCCTGACCGACGCTATAGAGAAGAGAGAAGTAATAGGTGTTGTCTTTTTCTGACCAGGGGGCGATCGCAGCATAAACCGGCGACTTCGGATCGGGCACTACCAAATCAGCCGAAAACCGCCGCAAATTACCCAGTCCATGGCAATGCGGGCAAGCGCCATAGGGAGAGTTAAACGAAAACAATCTCGGCGAAAGCTCATCCATCACCGCCCCGTGCTCAGGGCAAGCAAAGTTCTCAGAGAAGATAATGTCGTCCGGTGGCGCAGGCACTGCCTGATCTGCGTTGTTTTCTTTGGCGCTTTCTGGAGCCTCTTGTTTGGCCGGCAGTACGTTAATAACCGCGATGCCGTCCGAACGCTTTAGCGCAGTAGAGAGCGAATCAACTAACCGCTCTTGCAAATCGTCTTTCTTCACCAGGCGATCAACAACAACCTCAATATCGTGGGTTTTATTTTTATCTAGCTCAATATTATCGCCTAGCTCGCGAGCCTCCGAGTTAATGCGAACTCGCACAAAGCCCTCTGCTGCCAGCGCAGACAGCAGCTTCTGGTGCGTTCCCTTCTTGCCTCGCACCACCGGAGCCAGAATTTGAAAGCGCGTTTTATCGGGCAGCTCCATCACCTGATCCACCATTTGGTCGATGCTTTGAGGCGCAATTGAGCGATCGCACTGCGGGCAATGGGGCTGCCCGGCTCGCCCGTAGAGCAAACGCAAATAGTCGTAGATTTCGGTCACTGTTCCCACTGTCGAACGTGGGTTATGCGAAGTCGATTTCTGGTCAATAGAAATGGCCGGACTCAAGCCCTCGATGGCATCTACATCTGGCTTATCTACCTGTCCCAAAAACTGCCTTGCGTAGGCGCTTAGCGACTCTACGTAGCGCCGCTGCCCCTCTGCAAAAATCGTATCGAACGCCAGCGAAGACTTTCCCGATCCCGATACACCGGTAAACACGATCATTTTGTCGCGCGGCAAATCGAGGCTAATGTTTTTAAGATTGTGCTGTCGCGCTCCGCTGATACGGATTAAGTTTTTAGTATCTGATAGGTCAATGCCGCCCGTTTTTCCGACGCGAATATCTTCTGGCGCTTCTAGATGTGCAGCCGGTTTAGCCTTTGCCGATTTTCGCGGCGTTTTTTCTGTAGCTTTCGTCGTTTCTCCGGTCGATTTCGCGGTCGACTTCTCGGTCGTTTTAGAACTAGCAGCCTTAGCCTTTGTCTTCTTAGTTTTCGCTGTCGAAGTATCAGCCGCCTCTGTTGCGGACTTATCAGAAGTAGATTTCTTTTTAGAAGAAGGCATAGGTGAGAATTAAGACCGTAGAAACGCGCAAAAACATCCCTTCATGATAGACCACTGAGCAAAGCCTCGCAGCGCCTATCCTGCCGTAAGCGGCTAAAGATGCCACGTCGTCTGAGAAGGTTCTGTTTCTACTAAAACGCGCCCCTTAGAAATCACATATCGCACCGTCGAACGGCGCAAAATCGCCTCATACCGATCCTGCGCCGCTAATACAATCAAATTCCCCGGTCTCCCGACCGCAATCCCATACTCCTCTCCCAAGTTCAAAGTCTTCGCTCCCCCCCCGCTCACCATCTCAAAACAAGCCTCAATCTCATTTCGCCCGGTCATCTGGCAAACATGTACTCCCATATCGGCCACGGCTAGCAAATTTCCTGTGCCCAGGCTGTACCACGGATCTTGAATGCAATCGTTGCCAAAGCTCACGTTTAGCCCGCTCTGCCAAAGCTCTTTCACCCGCGTTACTCCTCGCCGCTTGGGGTAAGTATCTGTTCGGCCTTGCAGCGTGATGTTAATCAACGGGTTCGCAATAAAGTTGATGCGCGATCGCTTCAAAATCCCCATCAGCTTTAGCGCATACGCATCGTTATAGGATCCAAACGCCGTTGTATGGCTAGCCGTTACCCTTGGCCCTAGCCCGCTGCGAATCGCACAGGCTGCCACCACCTCCAAAAACCGCGACTGCGGATCGTCAATCTCATCGCAGTGAATATCAATGAGCCGGTTATACGTTTGCGCCAGCTCAAAAATTCGATGCACCGAGCGCACCCCATCTTCCCTGGTCAGCTCGTAGTGCGGAATTCCTCCCACCGCATCAGCACCCAATTCCAGCGCCTCTACCATCAGCGCTTCATTTTGCTCGTTGCCATACAGCCCGTCCTGCGGAAATGCCACCACCTGCAGCGTCATCCAATCTTTTACTTCTTCGCGTACCGCCAGCAATCCTTTTAGCGCCGTTAGCTTTTCCTCGCTCACATCCGCATGGCTGCGCACAAACAGCACTCCCTGCTCCGCCTGCTGCTTCAACGCCTTAATGGCCCGCGCTTTCACATCGTCAATCGTCAAACTTTGCTTGCGATCGCGCCAAATATCAATGCCTTCAAACAGCGTCCCGCTCAAATTCCACCTGGGCTCTCCCGCTGTTAGCGCCGAGTCCAAATGAATATGCGACTCTACAAACGGCGCACTCACCAGCTTGCCGCCCACTTCTAGGGTCTTCTGGGCAGAAACTTCTAAATCGGGTGCGATCGCCACAATCTCATTTTGATTAATTGCAATATCTACCCAGCTCTCTGGCTCGTGGTCTATCAACTGGCATTGACGAAGCAGCAGCGTTACATCCATTGAATTAAGTCTTCAATCATCGCGACAGGTTTTGTTCATCTTGCGCTATGTAAAGCAAATTGAGAGAACGTCTGTAAAAAAAGATAGGATTTTTTGAGGCATCTTTTCACAGCACTATGGAAGTACAACAGCGCATCGGCCAGCAGCGTGTAAAACATATTGTCGATAGCTATCTACTTGTAGGAAACGACGCAGATACTTTCAGTACCTACCTCAACGATCTGCTTGCGCAATACCCCTACAGCTTGATCGAACTTGTCTTGGTTGAAACCTTAGTGAAACACTGGCTAACAGTGCCCATGCGCAAAGGCATTTCCTTTTTGGCAGAAGCTCACGAACGGCTCAAGCAGTGGCAATTAGAACCTGCGTCCATCGCATCGTTGCATAACCAACTAACACCCAGTCAGTTCTCTCAAATTACCGGCTTAGACGCTCAGATCGCCTTCTCTACGCTAGATCGCCTCACGCCATCGGCTACTCGAACCACGCCAGATTAACCAGATTAACCAGATTAATTTTAGGCTTTTGCAACGACAACAGTGCCCAAAACCGCTATGCCAGCGCTCTTCAAGACAGCAGCAGCACTTTGAATGGTGACGCCTGTTGTATAAATATCGTCTACTAGGACAACGCTTAGCGGTTTGTTTTGAGATCTTGCTTTTGCCTGCCGCTGCCGTAACGACTTCCCCATCTCAAAAGCCCCCTCAAGGTTTTTTTGGCGAGCTTCGATGCCTAGCTGATGCTGAGGGGTGGTGGCTTGCGATCGCACTAATCCATTTTCCAACAGCGTCAGTTCGCTAACTCGACAAAACGAACGCGCTAGCAACGCCGCCTGGTTGTATCCTCGCTGTCGCTGCCGCTGGTGATGGAGCGGGATGGGAATTGCGTAGCACAGCCTGGTCGTGGGTAGCGCCGCCTTTGCCCATTGCTGGCCGAGTGCAGCGCCTAAAAACTGAGCAACGTCGGGCCTGTTCTTATACTTGAGGGATAAGATGGCTTGTTTAAGGACGCCATCGTAAGCGCCTAGCGATTCTACAAATGGCGATTCAGCTGATGGGCTGGTCTGAGGATGACTGCGAATTTGATTTTGTATCTGGCGCTGGCAGTCGGTACAAAAAGACTGGGGCGCGGGGCGATCGCACACCGGACAGCCTCGATGTAGAAAACTATTTAGAAAGTCAGTCGATCCGGCTTTACCGAGCTGTTTTAGCATCGTAAGTTGAGATCTCATCTGCTGTAATCTCATCTAAAAACTCATCTAAAAACCCATCTAATTTTGATGTTTCAGTCCGTAGACTGGCCCTGTTGGGTCGAAACGTTTTTAGTGCTGCCATCGGGATAAACCAAGCACATCATGTCTATATCATCCCCGTCCAAATCGTTTGGTTGGTCAATATCAGCATCCGCAGACTGAGAACTTTTACGTGTTCGCATAATAGATAGCTAAAAATAAAGAACGGAATTCAGGAACTCTTCTAATATTCTCAATGCTTATGCGACCGCTTACGAGCGTATAAGTAGCCAAATTTTCGAGCGTTACCAAACACCAAAGGCGAAACAGTCAGAAAATGTCCGTACCCTATATATATCAACATATATAGTTCTGTATGTGGTGCCGAAGTCTCGTTAGCGCCTCAAAGAGTCTTCAAATAGACCTTCTAATTCGCCAATTTTATTCATCATCGCTTCATAGAAGCGATTCGCGGTTCCGTACATCTACAGACAGCGATGTCGTTCTTACGACAAATCCATACAAACCACCCGGTCAACGCATACTATAAACTTAGTGTGAGTGTTGGCTTATGCCGCTTCACCCTGCTTTTACAAACTTTCAATCCCCGGCAATTCCTCCGGCACAAACTCTTGGGTGTAGAACTTCGCAGCTACGTTTATCTAGACAACCTCCAGCCCCAGCACGCGGCCTACATCGGCACCGTTTCTATCGGATTCTTACCCCTACCTGGCGATGCCTCTCTTTGGATTGAGGTCTCTCCCGGTATTGAGATCAACCGCATTACCGATGTGGCGCTTAAGTCGGCGGTGGTTAGACCTGGCCTGCAGGTCGTAGAGCGGCTGTACGGGCTGCTAGAAATTCACGGCAGTCAGGGCGAAGTCAAAGCTGCTGGGCGCGCTATCTTAGGCTATTTAGGACTGCGACAAAGCGACTCACTCAAGCCAGAACTGATGTCCAATCAGGTAATTCGCAATCTCGATGCGCACCACGTACAGCTGATTAATCGCACCCGGCGCGGCCAAATGATTATGGCCGGTCAAACGCTCTATGTGATGGAGTGTCAGCCTGCCGCCTATGCAGCGTTAGCGGCCAACGAAGCGGAGAAAGCGGCTTTTATCAACATCCTGCAAATTTCAGCGGTCGGCAGTTTTGGCCGCCTCTATTTGGGTGGAGCAGAGCAAGATATCTTAGCAGCGGCTAGAGCCGTTAAGGCTGAGATGGAAGCGCTACCGGGCCGATTAGACGATGATAATGATCCAGATGAATAGATTTTGGCAGACATCTGGCAGATAGCTGGCTAGCGCTGAGGACTGCTCTTAGGACTCATTAGGACTCATCTAGCGCTATTGTCGGCTCAATATTTATAAAAACCGCTAACCCTAGCGTCTGGTCTTTCCTCAGCATTCAAAAACGGCCTACAATACAAGTCATCTGACAAATTACCTAGTAAATCGCGCCAACGAGAGTACGACTGTGGGCAACCCTCGCCTCCATCCCAATACGATTGAAGCAGTTCGCGATCGCGCTGATTTAGTCGATATTGTGTCCGAGCAGGTCGTACTCAAAAAGCAGGGAAAAGATTTTGTGGGCCTGTGCCCGTTTCACGACGACAAGTCACCTAGCTTTAGCGTCAGTCCGTCCAAGCAGTTTTATTACTGCTTTAGCTGCGGGGCGGGGGGCAACGTTTTTAAGTTCATGATGGAGCTAAACCAGCGCTCCTTTGCGGACGTGGTGCTAGATTTAGCCAAGCGCTATCAGGTGCCGGTGCAGACGACCGAACCGGCGCAGCAGCAAGAGCTACAGCGTAAGCTCACCCTGCGCGAGCAGCTCTACGAAATTGTGGCGGTGGCCACCAAGTTTTACGAGCACGCGCTGTTTCAGCCAGACGGCGAGCGGGCGCTAGCGTACCTGCGCGCAGAACGGCAGCTTAGCGATGAGACGATTAAGCAGTTTCAGATGGGCTATGCGCCAGAAGGCTGGCAGACGCTGTATGGCTATTTAGTTGAGCAAAAGAGCTATCCGGTGACGCTAGTTGAGCAGGCGGGGCTGGTTATTCCGCGCCAGGGAGGCGGGGGCTATTACGATCGGTTTCGCGATCGCATTATCGTTCCTATTCACGACGCCCAAAATCGGCTCATTGGCTTTGGCGGCAGAGGGCTAACGGCTGATGCCAAGCCAAAGTATCTAAACTCGCCAGAGACTGAGCTGTTTGATAAGGGTAAGACGCTTTACGGGTTGGACAAGGCGAAGAGTGCGATCGCTAAACAAGATCGCGCCATTATCGTAGAAGGCTACTTCGATGTGATTGCTCTTCACGCCGCCGGTATCACGAACGCCGTTGCTTCGTTGGGCACTGCGCTAAACGCTAGTCAGGTTAAGCTGCTGCTGCGCTACACCGAATCCAAACAGGTTATTTTTAACTTTGATGCTGATGCAGCCGGGGTCAAAGCCGCCGAGCGAGCGATTGGTGAAGTCGCTGATATGGCCTATAGAGGCGATGTGCAGCTTCGTATCTTGAATATTCCAGAGGGGAAAGACCCAGATGATTATTTGCGATCGCACCCTGTAGAGGACTACACCGCGCTAGTAGAATCGGCTCCTCTCTGGCTAGACTGGCAAATCACCAACCTGATCGAAGGTCAAGATCTCAAGCAGGCCGATCAGTTCCAGAAAACTGCGCAGGCAGTGGTGGGTTTGCTCAGCAACATCGCCAACGCCGATACCCGCACGCACTACATTCGTCACTGCGCCGAAATCTTTAGCCAGGGCGACAGCCGAATTGTTCCACTGCTGGCCGAGAACTTGCTGGCTCAGGTTCGTCGCGCCCGTCGTACCCCTGGCGATAAGCAAAAGCCCGCTTCCAACGATGTTCAAATTCTCAACCGCAGCTTTTTAGAAGAAGCCGAAGCGGCTCTACTGCGCATTTATATTCATAGTTCAGAGCATCGTCAGAAAATTGTTGACGGGCTAGAGCTGCGCGATTTGGGCTTTAGCTTCTCGCACCATCGTTCGCTCTGGCGCATGGTACTTGAGCTAAATCAGGCCGAGCAGCAGACTGCGCCCAACGGTGAACCGGCGCCGAGCCTGTTAGAAACCCTGCGTAATTTTGCCTCCGAGTCCACTGGCCCGCTGTCTTTGGTCAACCACTTGCTGTATCTAGATGATAAGACTCAGCTAGATGTGGTTAGAGAGCCGTTGGTGATTCGAGCCGCGATCGCCTGCCTAGAAAAAAACATGTGTGAAAAACGATATCGCCTGCTGCTTAAGCTGTGGGAAAGCGGTGACTTCTCAGCAACGCCCGACAAACACACTCAGTACCAGAAGCAAATCTTTGCCGAAAAGCATCGCATTGCCGAGCTAGAAAAAGAGCGCAGCGTAGACTTTGCCGATTTGGCCAGCGTTCCCTGGGTTCAAGGCTTATAGCGTTCACCGATAAGACACCGGTAAGACAGAGTGCACCGATAAGTCCGCAGGGGAAACCTATCGTTATTCCCTTTCCCTAGCATTGGCAACAGTGCTTTGCTCGTGATGCAAACTGAAGCTTTTGGCAATCAAGAGCTTGGCAACTATGGCGAACAGCTTGTTTGCGACTGGCTACACAGGCAGAACTGTCAGGTGCTGCATCGGCAATGGCACAGCCGCTTTGGCGAAATTGACCTGATTGCCAAAGGTCAGAGCGGTCGCGGTAAACTGCGCTGCGAAATGCTGGCTTTTATTGAAGTTAAAACGCGCAGCCAAGGCAACTGGGACGCTAACGGATTACTCGCTCTCACGCACAGCAAGCAGCGTAAAATTCGCACGACCGCTCGCTATTTTTTAGTTCGCCACCCTCACCTAAGCAATTTGCCCTGCCGCTTCGACGTGGCGCTAGTAAGCTGCCATACGGGTGAGCCAAGTGAGCGATCGCAAAAGCTGGTGCTGTCTGTTCCTAATAGCTCAAAATACCTAGCGCTACAAACCTACCTTGCAGATGCCTTTTAAGCCCAAAAGCCTCGGAAAGGCGCGTTTTAAGTATGCCTAAGCCAAAGTTTCTGGACAATAGCCCAGACCCGTTACAAACTGTTCACGAAACTCTTCAATCTCTCGACGATCAGGCTTGCCGTGAGATACCACAGCTACCTGGTATCGCCGCATCACGTCCCGTTCGGATTGGCCCATTTCCAGGCCCCACAGCGCCATTCTGACGCGCACGCCGGGTTCATAAACGGTGCCAACTTCGTCCAAAAAAGCTGAAAAATTTCGCTGCGCGGTCGCCGTGGCGCTCTCATGCAGCTTTACCTTAACGATCCAGCCGCTCATTTGGTGGACGACGGTCATAAACTCTAGCGGCAGTTCGGTTACACAAAGCAAGCGTTCCACTACGCGCAGCGTTAAGCTGGCATTTGTTAGATAGTAAATATATTCCATTTTCTAGATTTCATGGGGGGCTACAGTCTTTGTAATCTTGTGAGAAGACGCTTCGGGAAGTGTCTTTCGACCGTGTTGCAGTCTTCCCAGCGCTGATGAATTTGAAACCACTGGCTCAAAACTCTTCTATTCGCAGACCTATCTAAGCTGAACCGTACCAACCTTAGCTGACATTTGGCAGCCCTGTCTGAATCTCTTTTGTAAGAATACCCGATTGCGCTATGGCCCATTGTCCACCAGAAGCCTCATCTTTAAATTCACCTGGGAATACAAATATTCCAGAGAGCGGCGCGACGACTTCTGATGACTGGGTGCTAGACAGCTCCTCGACTCCGCAAAAGGACAGTCAGCTTAGCGCTTACAGGTATGAGCTACCTACCGCGCTGATTGCGCAGAATCCTGTCACTCCAAGGGATAGCGCCAGACTGCTAGTCGTGAATCGCCAGCAGCATCAACATCGGCGTTTTCATAATCTAGGCGAGCTACTACGGCCAAATGATTTGCTCATTCTCAATAATACGCGAGTGATTCCGGCTAGACTGTTCGGGAAAAAACAAAGTGGTGGTGTAGCTGAAGTTTTATTAATTGAGCCGAGAGAAGGCGATCGCTGGCTTGCTTTAGTTAAACCAGGCCGAAGACTTCAACCAGGCAGCGTCGTTGTATTTGGCGATTCTGACGATCCGGTCATGCGAGCTTATATTGAAACTCGTGACGAGGCGACCAACGGACGAATAGTGCGACTAGAGGCGCAGGGTGCTCATGCAGAAACACCTATCGAAGAGCTGATCGATCGCTTAGGTCAGGTGCCTTTGCCACCTTACATCACTCAATCTGAGTCTTTGCCCGACCAGTACCAAACCGTGTTTGCTGAGCGAAAAGGTGCGATCGCAGCGCCTACCGCCGGTCTGCATTTCACCCAAGAGCTCCTGCTGGAGCTATCGGCCAAAGGCATTCAAACAGCCGAAATAACCCTGCACGTCGGCATCGGCACCTTCCGTCCGGTAGAAGTCAAAGACATTAAGACGCATCAGATGCACGAAGAGCGAATTGAAGTGCCGCTAGAAACCGTTGAAAAGATCCGCCAGACGAAAGCTAGCGGTGGCCGAGTAATAGCAGTAGGCACCACCTCTACGCGGGCTTTGGAGGGCGCGGCGGCGGCCTGTGGCGAGCTGCAGCCGTTCAATGGCAGAACCGATATCTTTATTTATCCGGGCTATCAATGGCGAGTCATTGACGGTTTAATTACAAACTTTCACCTGCCAGAATCGAGTCTGCTGATGATGGTAAGCGCATTAATTGGTCGGGAGCGGCTGATGCGGATTTATCAAGATGCGATCGCCCATGAATATCGCTTCTATTCCTTCGGTGATGCCATGCTGGTGCTACCAGAAGCCGTTCTGAACCGCTGATACCGTTGATTGTTTAGCTAAAAATAAGCTAAAAATAAAAGTTCCCAATAAAAAAGCGCCCCCCGGAGGAGACGCTCTTCTATGTGAAAACTCAAATCAGAACGCTAGGCGTCTGAAGTAAGGATTCACGAGATGAAACCAATCGACTATGCGTTGATTGCAGGAGCGGTGAGCGCTACAGGAGCAGCTTCGCCAGCAGCCAAGTCAAGCGGGAAGTTGTGAGCGTTGCGCTCGTGCATTACTTCCATACCCAAGTTGGCACGGTTCAAAACGTCTGCCCAGCTACCAATCACACGACCCTGTGAGTCGATGATTGACTGGTTGAAGTTGAACCCGTTCAAGTTGAACGCCATCGTGGAAATACCTAAAGCGGTAAACCAGATGCCGACAACGGGCCAGGCGCCGAGCAAAAAGTGCAAGGAGCGGCTGTTGTTGAACGATGCGTACTGGAAGATCAAGCGACCGAAGTAGCCGTGGGCTGCAACGATGTTGTAAGTCTCTTCCTCTTGGCCAAACTTGTAGCCGTAGTTCTGACTCTCAGTCTCAGTTGTTTCACGAACCAAGCTAGATGTCACGAGTGAACCGTGCATCGCAGAGAACAAAGAACCACCGAACACACCGGCTACACCCAACATGTGGAAGGGGTGCATCAAGATGTTGTGCTCTGCTTGGAACACCAACATGAAGTTGAACGTACCCGAGATACCTAGAGGCATCCCGTCAGAGAATGAACCCTGACCGAGGGGGTAGATCAAGAACACGGCCGTTGCCGCTGCAACTGGTGCAGAGTAGGCAACGCAAATCCAAGGGCGCATACCGAGGCGGTAAGAAAGCTCCCACTCACGACCCATGTAGCAAAAAACGCCGATGAGGAAGTGGAAGATTACCAACTGGTAAGGGCCGCCATTGTAAAGCCACTCATCGAGTGAAGCAGCTTCCCAGATGGGGTAGAAGTGAAGACCAATCGCGTTGGACGAAGGCACAACTGCACCAGAGATGATGTTGTTGCCGTACATCAATGAACCTGCAACAGGCTCACGGATGCCGTCGATGTCAACGGGAGGGGCTGCGATGAACGCAATCACGAAACAAGCTGTAGCAGCAAGCAATGTCGGGATCATCAGCACGCCGAACCAACCTACGTAGAGGCGGTTGTCGGTGCTAGTAACCCACTGACAGAACTGCTCCCACAACGTAGCGCTTTGGCGCTGTTGTAGAGTAGTAGTCATTATTATGAATCCTTTATGTTTTCTAGGTACGAGGCGCGGAGCACTAAAAGATGTTCTTTGCCTATGTGTCTATATTAGTCGAACTGCATCTTTTTGTAAACTAAAGTAAATCTTAAATTGAGCGGCTACTCAGTTCACTGCTTTTTTGAAAGCTGAAACCTATGTGGGTCAGGCTAAAAGCTAAGAACCTGCATGAGTCAAAGCCTTCGGGAAATATTGCGCCGCACTCTTGCTATGGACGGATATTGACTCGAAATAGTTAGCAGTCCTCTCAGGAAGGTCGCGATGTTTATGAGAGCGCCGATAGCAGAATGACTGGTTTACGCACCTGAGCGACGAGTCCTCCTGGAAAAGGGTCGGTTTTGGTTCCGTTGGGAGCCTGTAGCAACGCCACTAGCTTTTCAATGTGCTGAAAGTTAGCGGGGCTGCCAAGGGCCGTTTGTAGTAGCTGTCGGAGCACTCGATGCTGAAGGGCTAAGGGAGCGCTCTGGAGTGCGGGGCGGCTAACTTGCCAAATGCGGGGCGATCGCTCAGTGACGACCTGTGCATAGAGCGCCCTAGCCTGTGCCTCTATATATTCGATGTCCATTGCGGTGGTTTCCGCCATTTGTGCGAGCGACCGCTCTACCTGCGGGTTAAAGTGCTCTTTTAGATAGGGCAGCAGTTCTTGGCGAATGCGATTACGGCGAAAGGCCAGGGTTTGATTGCTGCTGTCTTGCCAAGGCGTAATGCCCTGCTGCTGACAGAATTCTTCAGTTTCTGCGCGACTAAACGCCAAAAGTGGCCGTACCAGGCTAACGGGCGACTGATAGCTCAAAGGTCTTTCCCAGCGTAGAGTGCCAAGCCCGTCAAGTCCGGTGCCTCGAATCAGGTTGTAGAGAACGGTTTCGGCGCGATCGCTAGCGGTATGTCCAGTTACCACATGTGTGTAGCCATGCTCTTTAGCTAGCCTGGCAAAAATTTTGTAGCGCCAAGCTCTAGCCGCCGCTTCACTTTCTACGGGCGATCGCGCAACTTCAACCCAGCAGGGTGTTTGCCACTGATGGGCCAATTGCGAAACATAGGTAGCGTTATCAGCAGAGTCTGTCCGCCAGCGATGGTCGCAGTGGGCGATCGCCAAGAACCACCGCCACTTATGCTGTATGTCCAGCAGTAAGCGCGCCATGCATAGAGAATCTTGCCCCCCGGAAACGGCTATTAAGATGCGGCTATCGTGAGGAAGCAAAATTCGCTTGCGCAAAAAGGTATGCAGTTGAGCGTGGGCCAAAGACCAGGCCATCTTTGTCATTCCCTTTGCTACCCTCGACGTAAATGGCTAATTAGTCTTTGCCCGTAACATCATCTTTAATATCACCGGCTTTGTCTTTTACCTGATCGGCGGCCTCGTTAATACGCTGCTTAGCGCGATCTAACCAGTCGCTCGATTTGCCTCTAGCACCGCCTGTGCCATCTTGAGTGCGACCTTTCACACCCTCAACGCCGCTTGAGAGATTTCCTCTCGTACTATCAACGCCGCCGCCTTGAACGTTGCCTTTTACGTTGTCGATGCCGCCTTGGAGACTGCCCCGCGTATCTCCCATACCACTTTGAACATTGCCATGCGTGCTATCAATGCCGCCACCTTGGACGTTAGCGCCCAAGTGGCCAAGTTCGCCTTGCGTAGTATCTTCCTGTTTAATACCTTTCACGCTGTCGATACCCGTTGAAGTCCCTCCGCCGATGCCATCTAGATCCATCGTGACATTGCCTGTATCTTCGGAGAGTCCATCTGGTCGGCTAGCCAAGCCTGCGCCTGCTACCGCTGCACCACCCGCTAGCGCAGTACCTCCTGCAACTGCTCGACCCACGCCTGCGTTTGCCTGGTCTCCGACTTCGCTAGTAGCGTACGCTTTATCATTTACCTTGCCTGCATCGTTTCGGTAGTTGGTGCGAATGGTATCGTCTCTATCTGCGTTTGCAATGTAGCCAGTTTCTTCTTCATTGCCGCGTTTACTAGCAGCCCAAATTAATAGACCTAAACCGGCTATTGGCAGGAGTAGCCACCACCATCTGCCGCGATCCGATAGCTCGCCTGTATTAGCATCAGCATCGACAATCACACCATCGACTTCGCCGTCAGCGGTAGTCCCGGCTTCTTCTAGCGTCGTCACTACATTGCCATCGGCGTCGGTGATGGTGCCATCGGCTGCGATGGAGTTACCCGTAGTCGGATCAATGGTGCTGCTTGAACTGCTCGGCGGACTGCCCTCAGCCCCATCTGCCCCTGCCGCCTGCGTTCCATCAGGTGTTGACGCTGATATCCCCGATGACTCAACAGCAGCGCCCGCTGTAGGTGCTACCGCGTAGCCAGAAAGCCTAGCGCCCTCTATTGCAGTCTGACCAGGTGCTCCAGTGGCATAGCCTAGAAAAGCTTTTACCGCTGGAGAAGCTGCACCTGCATAAACAAAGGAATAGGGCTGCGAGAAAGGATATCGAGGATCGGTAGGCAGCGTTTTGTGCAACGGGATAGCTTTGACATTGGGCACACCTTCTAGCTGGCCTACTAGCGCATAGCTAATGCCGTCGTCGCCGAGTTCTTTGGCGATCGCCGTTATGGAACCATCGCTGGCCTGGGTTGCGTTACTGCCAGTTTCAAAAGGCTGACTTACGAACACAGGATAAGGTCTAAGCGATTGCCGCGTTTCGCTGGTTTCAGGAAGATCGATTAACCGAATAGACTTGTCGGGGCCACCGACTTCGCTCCAGTTAGTAATTTCACCCCTAAATATCTGAGCGAACTGACTGCCAGTGAGGCTTCCAGTAAAAGGGTTGTTCTTACCCACGATAATGGCAATTTTTTCGCGGCGAGCAGCTACAGCCAGCAAGTTTTGCGCTTTCTCTGCATCCGTAAGCGGACGGCTAATAGCAGCTAGATCAGCATTGCCGTTAAGAACATCTTTAATGGCCGCATCAACGTCTTTAGTTTCTACCGAAACTTCGGCGTTTGAGTACTTAGATTCGAAGCCGCTCTTCAGTGCTTCGGTAATGCTGTTCATATTGTCAGATCCGCTGCTGACTTCGAGGCTGGTGCCTTTGGCTACGCTATCGGGTACCGAAAAGCTAGAAGCTTGAGCGATGACTGGTGCCATCCAAGCGGCCATTGATTGGGTGGAAAGAGAACAGGCCAGTAAAGCTGCTATGGGCAGAGTCGCTAGCTTGAGGGCTGAAGCTGTTTTGCGATGAACCATTGTGTAGTAAAACCTCTGTAGATGAGATGATTGAGTGGGAAAGCGTCACGGTAAAGCGCTGGAAATAGCACAGGCTCAGCTCGTCGCGTGGTTACTGAGCTGTCTAGATGTAATACTTTTTGTCTAAATGTAATACTTACTGTAGAGATGTAGCGGTATAGCGTTCTTTCAATGCAATGCCGTATAAATTCAACTAATCGTGAGTAATGATGCTTATTCACCCTCACGGTAGGCTAGCTCTATCAGATTCTTACGCGAGTTTATCTTTTCTTCAAATACTGAGTGCTTTTTCTCTTTCGATAGACCGGATTTTATAGCGTTTTACATCGATCTGCTCTCTAAGTTCGCTATTTACTTTTAGACTACGTTGGCGAAGCCCTCTTTAAGAAAACTGCCGCTCAAAGCTTAGAATTAAGCTGGGCTTGTGTATCAACGAATGCTGATGAATTCAGCAATTACCCCAAGCTATATTTTCCCATGAAGCAATAGTGTTCTAAGATAGCCAAGGCTTTCGGCGCGTTGTAGACAGCTCTTTCTCGAATTCTGATATCGACTGTGCTACGCCTGATGTGCTTACCAATTAGTTGATATCGGGGGTGTCGGCAGTGATTTCAGATTCTCCAAAGCAGAATAGTCAGGCACCTGAGGGAGTTGACTTTAATAACTTTATTTTGGAAATTGAGCCAGAGCCTAACGCTGATGCCGATGAGGGTAGTCATCAGGTGAAGCCTGAGAGCAATCCAAACTTGCAGGTTCAATTCAAAAGTGAGAAGGGTCGGCTGCTATTACTGTTGCCCCCAGCGCCTGAGAAAAGTCGCAATCCAGTTTACTGGGAAGATCTGCGCCAGCAGCTCAAGGGTCGCCTTCGCGGTGGCGAGCGATTTCTTCAGCCACATACACCGGTGCATTTGATTGGTCGCGATCGCCTGCTAGACAGTCAGCAAGTTCAAGAAATAGACGCACTACTCTGCGAAGCTCAGCTCCCGCTGAAGCGAATCTACACGAGCCGTCGCCAAACGGCGGTCGCCGCCGCGACTGCGGGTTACTCCGTCGAGCAGCAAACCACGCTAGGTCACTTAGGTCAGGGTCAAGAGGCCTCTCGGCAGGCTATGGAAGAGCCTTTATACCTACAGACGACGCTGCGCTCTGGGGTAGAAGTTCGCCATCGAGGCACCGTGATTGTGCTAGGAGACGCAAATCCCGGCAGTTCAATTGTGGCCGAAGGTGACGTGCTGATATGGGGTAATTTGCGCGGTGTGGTCCATGCGGGCGCAGAAGGGAACCGTCAGTGCCGTATTATGGCCCTGCATATGCAGCCGACTCAACTGCGAATTGCCGACCAAGTTGCGCGATCGCCCGAAGAACCCCCTGCTCAATATCATCCCGAAGTGGCTTATATTGGCCCAGACGGCATTCGCATTGCGACCGCCTCCGAGTTTGCTTTAGCCGACCTGACTACAGAAGAAACCCCATGAGCCGCATTATTGTCATGACCTCCGGTAAGGGAGGCGTTGGTAAAACGACCTGCACAGCAAACTTAGGAATGGCGCTAGCCAAAGCAGGACAGCGAGTAGCCGTGGTCGATGCCGACTTCGGTCTGCGCAACCTCGACCTGCTGCTAGGGCTAGAAAATCGCATCGTTTACACCGCGCTAGACGTACTAGCAGGCGAATGTCGGCTAGACCAAGCACTGGTTAAAGATAAGCGCCAGCCCAATCTAGCGCTGCTGCCGGCTGCGCAAAATCGCTCTAAGGAATCGATTAAGCCAGAGCAAATGAAGCGGTTAATTAAGGCGCTTACCAAGGTTTACAACTTTATTTTGATCGACAGCCCCGCCGGGATTGAGATGGGATTTCGCAACTCGATCGCAGCGGCTCGTGAGGCAATTATTGTGACTACGCCGGAGATCTCAGCCGTTCGCGATGCTGATAGAGTCATTGGATTGTTAGAAGCTAATGACATTAAAGCTGTGCGGCTAGTCATCAATCGCTTGAGACCTGCCATGGTCGCGGCTGAGCAGATGATGTCTGTAAAAGATGTTCAAGGTATTCTATCGATTCCGTTATTGGGTGTCATTCCAGATGACGAGCAGGTGATCGTCTCTACGAACAAAGGTGAGCCGCTAGTACTAGAGGAAAATCTGTCTCAAGCTGGAATTGCCTTTATCAACGTGTCTCAACGGCTACAGGGAGAGAAGGTGCCGCTCATGGACTTGAGCATAAAGAAAGAAAGCTTTCTCATAAGGCTCAAGCGACTGTTTGGGGGCTAAAGGGCCGATTTTTTGGCTAGTCTTAGGTCTTTGCCGCAAGAATGCAAGACCCGCTCAACGGCACTTTCCCCACTGGTGACATCGAGGTAACTAAACGACATGACCATTCCTATTATCAGCGACCTGCTCGAAAAGCTTTTTGGCCCTGCCGATGATCCTCACAGCCGCGACGATGTGAAGCGTCGGCTGAAAATAGTGCTGGCTCATGATCGCTTAGCGCTCGATCCGCAGACGCTAGAAATGATGCGTCAGGAAATCATTGCAGTGGTCTCTCGCTATGTAGAAGTGGATTTTGAGAATTTGGAGTTCTCTTTAGCAACCGATCAGCGGGTGACCGCGCTAACTGCCAATTTACCAATTCGACGTATCCGGCCCTTGGGTAAAGAACCCGATCAGCCAATCGAATCGGCATCTGAAGCTGAGACGATTGAGCTAGCCTCTAAGTCTGAAATTATGGCGATGGATGCGGAAAACGCAGCGGCTGCGCTGCGCCAGTTTGAGCAGAATAGCCAGGCCAATAGCTCAAGAACCCCGTCCCAGAAAGAGCTTAGCGATAGTAGTGAGCGTGAAAAAGGTGAAACTGGTACGACTTCTGAAGTTACAGACAATCTGATAGATATTGACCCATCTAGATTAGGTGACTCGGACGAAGCTGATGAAGAGCTGACGCTAGATTTAGAAGGCGACTTAGCAGATGACGAACTGGTGGGTGAGCCTGCGCCTCAGCTACCGGATTTATCTGTTCCCGATATGTCTGTTTCTGATGTTGCTAGAACCTTGGCCCAAGCCGATGAGTCTGGGAAAGCGTAGGCAGTTGGTTGGAGAAGCTAGGGCATTAAAAGCTAGAACGTTAAAACTAAGACATGAGTGCAGGAACGTACTGTGCACTGACTGCTTGAGAGAAAAGGTAGCCCTGCCCGTAACGACAGCGCATTTGTTTGAGTAGCTGAAGCTGGTCTGAGCGCTCTATGCCCTCGGCGACTACTTGAATGTTTAAGCCTTCTGCCATCAGTAAGATAGTTCTCACGATTACTTCATCGCTGCGCGAACTGGGAGGTATATCGTCAGAAGTAAGACTTGTCGCGATTCTCTTTAGAGGTCGCTGTGCCACCGCATTGCTTATTTGTACGAGCGGTTCAGCGGTATTAATAGCCGCCATAGAGTATTGCCCTATCCGTTTACGCTCAGGCTGAGCGTCTGTCGGCAGTGTGGTTAAAGCAGACTCTGCTGGATCTCTACCTAACGAGTACAAAAAGGATCGATCGATTTTTAGCGCATCAACGGGTAGCCGATGCAGATAGCCCAAAGAAGAATAGCCTGTTCCAAAGTCGTCTAGGCTAATGCTCAAACCTAGTGCCTTCAGCGCTAGGATGGTTTCGATTGCCTGCTGCGGCTCTGCAATCATCACGCTTTCGGTAATTTCTAGATTGAGCTGCCGGGCCGGAATTGCGAAGCGCGTGAGAAGTGCGCTTAAGTAGTCTACTAACCCTGGCTCGCTCATATGCGCGCCCGAGAGATTAACGCTGAGCAAAGGCTGCCTTTGAACGCCTGACTGCCGCCAGCTCGTGAGCTGCTGACAAACTGTTTCTATAACCCATCGGTCGATCGCCACTATCAGACCTATCTTTTCCGCCACCGGTAAAAAATCATGCGGCAGCAGCAGCCCTCGCTTGGGATGCTGCCATCGTACCAAGGTCTCAAATCCTACCGTTTGTTCGGTTTCTAGATCGACAATTGGCTGGTAATGAACGCGCAGCTCCTGATTAGAGACGGCTCGCTTTAGCGCCTGCTGAAGCTGCGATCGCGTCTTCATTTCAACCTGCATCTCCGGCTCAAAAAACCGACAGCGGCTCTGATCATACTGCGCTTGCAGTCTCAATCTTCCAGACGCCTGAACACCGTAGTCGGGCCATTCTCCAGGCGCTCTAGGCGCTCTAGGCGCTAAGTTCAGCAGCTCAGTCGGCCAGATTGCTGACGAGCTTTTTGCCCAAGACATGGCGATATCTGCCTGATTCAAAAAATGTCTAAATTCAAGGGTTGCCTTTGATGCATTCTGAGCGATCGCCCCTTCTGCTGGCCGATCTACGATGGCAATTCCTAAACTGCCGCTGACATTAATAGTATGACCGCTTATATAGAAGGGCTGATTTAAGGTGACTAGTAGCCGTTCAGCCACCATCTTTGCCTGTTCCCTATCGGCTCGCAGCAGCAGCGAAAACGTATCGCTCCCAATTCGAGCAATCGTCTCATACGACTTTGCTTCTGCCCTAAGCCGATGACCCACTTGGTACAAGATTTGATCGCTTACCTCACTGCCCAAGGCGTCGTTGACTAGCCGAAACCGGTCGAGGTTTAGATGTAGCAGCGCTAAAGGCCCTGCTGCAGGCGACGCTAACTTTTGAGTGCCAACTCGATACAGCTCCTGGCGATTGGCTAAGCCGGTGAGTCCGTCGATTGTGTTTAGTCGCTCAATTTGCTGATTTCGCCTTTTAAGTAGCCTCGTAAGCCAATTGAGACGCAGCCACAAAACCGCCAGCATGATGCTGATTAAACCGGTAATAATTCCAAATCCCCAGTCTGGATGAGTCATCGTCAGATGGGTTTGCCAGGGTTTTGGCGGTTGACTACCGGCTAGAACAATAGGGTAGCGAGCGGTCGGGCAACGAGAAGAGTTGGCTACGTTGAATGTCATGGTTGTTGTTGGCTAATCGAGCCTATTAGAAGAACCCTTGCTATCTAGTGCGTGAAAGTTTAGTAAAGGGATAGATACCATCTGAGAGACGTTGGAGGAAATCTCTCTTGTAAACTCGTTATATAAAAGTTAGAACTGATTAATACAGTTGGATATAGCTAGATCCAACTGTTATGGACTGTTATAGAGAAGAACGTAGATTGATCGAATGTATCTCTTACCTATAAAGCGTATTTATAACCTATGCAGATAGTTCTGCTTAGAGCTAACGATAGGCTAAGTTAAGGATATTGAGCTACGGCAAGAGAAAAATTGTGTTGGGTTCCTTTTACTTTTTCCGTCTAGATTTTTTAGCGAAAGGCTAAATAGGGTTCTTCGAACGAAGACTGAGTCACTTACTGAGTAATTCTCTACGTAGGATAGATTGGTCGAACTTTGTCGAGATTGCAGACAGTTTTGGTAAGGCTCTGTTGGATGACGATACGTTTGAATGACTGTAGCCAAGGTCTCCATTAGGTTGGGTCGCTATCGTCTCCCGCTGAGCGATATCCTGTAGGAAGGTTTTACTTGTTGGCTCTAACGTCTTCCTCATGCAAATTTATCTGGATTACAGTGCCTCTACGCCAACGCGCTCGGAAGCGATCGCCGCGATGCAAACGGCGATGACACAAGAATGGGGAAATCCGTCTAGCCTGCATCATTGGGGCAGCCGGTCGGCGACTGCATTGGAGCGATCGCGTCAGCAGGTGGCGGATTTGATCAACGCATCGAGTGCCGATTCAATTGTGTTTACAGCTGGTGGAAGCGAAGCTAATAATCTGGCGCTAGTGGGCATAGCGCAAACCTACGCTAGCCCTCAGCATTTAATCATTTCTGATGTGGAGCATTCTGCGATCGCAGAACCCGCTCGGATGTTAGCTGGCCAAGGATGGCAGGTTACGCAGCTGCCAGTGGATGCTAAAGGAGCGGTTAGCCCTGAGCAGTTGCTGGCGGCAATCCAACCCAATACAGCGCTGGTATCTGTAATCTACGGCCAAAGTGAGGTGGGTACTTTGCAGTCGATTGCAGAGTTGGGGGCGATCGCCCAATCGCACGGCGTCCTCTTTCATACTGACGCGGTGCAGGCCGCAGGCCGACTGCCTTTAGATGTGCAGCAACTGCCGGTAGATTTACTCTCGCTATCTAGCCACAAAATCTACGGCCCGCAAGGAGCCGGTGCACTCTATATTAAGCCTGGCTCGCCGCTGCCGTCACCGATTATTGCAGGGGGCGGACAGGAGCGAGGGCTACGCTCGGGCACTCAAGCGTTACCGAATCTGGTGGGATTTGGGGTGGCCGCAGCGCTGGCAGCCCAAGAAATGCCTACAGAGACCGTGAGGCTGATTCATTTGCGCGATCGCCTATTTTCTTTGCTCGCTAATGTGGACGCGCTAGAAGTCACTGGCCATCCACGCCACCGATTGCCTCACCACGTGAGTTTTTGTCTGCCTTACGCAGATATTACCGGTAAGACCCTCGTGCGGCAGATGAACCTAGCTGGCATCGGCATCAGCGCTGGCTCTGCTTGCCACAGCGGTCAGCTTAGCCCAAGTCCCATTTTGAAAGCGATGGGCTACAGCGATCGGGTTGCGAAAAGCGGCATCCGGCTAACGCTAGGCCGACACACCACCGAAGCCGATATCGACTGGGTAGCGCTAGTGCTAAAGCAGGTATTAGCCCGCACCTTAGCGGCAACACCTGTCGGCGTGTAGGCTACGTTTTTTTGCGAACTCGAACCAACCCCTAACCCAACCTCTGCCTTATGACTTCGACCTCTCCCGCCCCTTCTATTCCCGCCACCATTCCAGATGCTACCGAACAAGCCAAACTAGCTGTCCAGGCTGCGCTAGCCGCCGGTCAGATGCTGGTGCAAGTAGAAATGGCCATTCCAGAACTTCAGCATCAACCCATTGCCGAGCAGTTTCTAGATATTTTTGAGTCGCAGCAGTTCAAAGTGTTCTTTCCCGACGCAGGTGCAGCTGCGCTAGCGCGTAGAGATTGGGGTAACCCAGATTTTGTCATCCGAGGACTTGGCGAACTGATTGAGCCAATAGATGCCGACGACGATCTCTACTTATTGGTCAATCCGTCTTCTATCGAAGTCAAAGAGGTCGAATCGCTTTGCAATCAGGTAACCGATCAGCCCGTGGTACTTCTCAATCCAAATCTAGAAGACATCGCTACTATCGGCATCGGCTACGCTGGTCGCCAACTGCGCGAACGATTTATCAGCAAAATTCAAACCTGCTACTATCTTCGTCCTATCGATGGCGCAGCCGTATACCGCTGCTATCCTGGCCCCTGGCAGCTCTGGCGCGAAACTAGCCCGGAAGAATACGAGTGGGTCAGCGACTTACCCAACAGACCTTCTAGCGAAGATATTGACCGCATTCTCTATGGTGATGGTTCAGCCAACAATCAGCCGGAAGAGGGCGTAGCGGGCAAAGCTAAATCGACTGGACGCAAGCGAGGCCTCTTTGCAGAACTTCAGCAGTTCATCCGCGCCCTAACTCAGTAGTTAATGGCCGCAATAAAGCCGCAATAAATTAGCTACAATAGCCTTTCTTCTCCTGCTCACTTGCGCTGTGTTGCCATCGCTCTAACTGCCTATGTCTCCTACTGCGCTGTTTGTTCTCTACTGGGCTTTAGTCGCGCTTATGGGCGTAGGTCTGGTGGGTGCGTTTCTGCCTGCGCTGCCGGGCGTTAGCCTAATTGCGATCGCCGTTCTCATTTGGTCACTAATAACTGGATTCGCCAGTACTAGCTGGGCGCTGGCAACGGCGGTTGTGGCATTGGCACTCAGTTTGATAGTCAACTACCTGGCTACTTACATAGGGGCGAAAAAGGTTGGGGCCAGCAGTTGGGGTCAGACCGGAGCTATTATCGGCCTGATTGTCGGCTTTTTTGGCCTGCTGCCGGCGCTACCGGTTGGGGGGCCGCTGATTGGCATTTTATTTGGGACGATGCTAGGTGCCTTTGTGGGCGAGTTTCTCTATCGAAAAGAGCTAGAACCTAAAGCGCGACTCGCCGCTTCTAGTAAAGTTAGCGTCGCGGTGGTGGTGAGTTCGCTGATTGGCACGCTGCTAGAGGGCCTGCTGGCGCTAGCGGCTATTGTGGTTTTCCTGTTCACAACCAGTTCCGAAGTCAGTCTGCCCAGCCAGCTCTTCTAGCAGGTTTACAACTAGCAGGTTTACAACTAGCAGGCTTACAACTAGCAGGTTTACCAAAAACGGCAGCGCTCAACTATTGTCGTAGCGGATGTTGGCCTGACGCAGCCGGTCTACAGCTTCCTTTAGGCGATCGCAATCTTCTATCAAGCTGATGCGCACATAGCCCTCTCCGCCCTCTCCAAATGCCGTACCAGGGGTAACAACCACGCCTGTTTTTTGCAGCAGCAGCAGCGCAAAGTCAGAGGCTGTTACACCTGGCGGACAGGGCACCCACAAGTACATTGCCGCTAGCGGCTTATCTATTTGCCAGCCTAGCGTCGCCATCTCCTCAATCATGAAATCGCGACGAGTGCTGTAGCGAGCTTGAACTTCACTTAGATATTGGTCTGGAAGCTGAAGTGCGGCCTCTGCCGCCTGCTGCAAGGCCGAAAAGATGCCGTAGTCCAGGTTTGTCTTCAGCGTGCGCAACCCTTGAATTACATGGCGATTGCCCACTACAAAGCCCACGCGCCATCCCGCCATGTGATAGGTCTTAGAAAGCGTATGGAATTCGACGCTGATGTCTTTAGCGCCTGGAATTTCCAGTAGGCTAGTGGGCCGATAGCCGTCGAAAGCTAGCTCTGCATAGCAAAGATCGTGAATCAACAGAATCTGATGTTTCTGCCCGAAGGCTACCATCTCCTCAAAGAACTCGCGAGGAGCGACCGCACCCGTTGGATTATTGGGATAGTTGAAGTAGAGCACTTTGGCGCGCTCGGCTGATTCTTTAGGGATATCGCTAAAATCAATTACCCAGTTATTTTCTGCCTTGAGCGGAATGGTGTGGATGTCGGCTCCGGCGATCGCCGGTCCTCGAAAGTGCGCCGGGTAAGAAGGCGTAGGTACTAGCACGACATCGCCTGGGTTAATGTAGGCCATTGCTAAGTGGCCTAGGCCCTCTTTAGATCCCATTAGCGGCAGCGCTTCTCCGTCTGGATCGAGCGTGACGCCATAGCGACGGTAATACCAATCGGTAATCGTTTTGCGAAAGCTAGCAGTTCCCTCAAAAGGCGGATAGCCGTGATTCTTTTCGTCGTGAATCGCTGCGATCGCTGCTGCTATAACGGGCGCTGGCGTTGGCCCACCCGGATTACCCATACCCAAGTCGATTAGATCCACCCCTTGCGCTCTAGCGTTGGCTTTAAGCTCATCTAGCCGCGCAAATACATAGGGCGGCAGCGAACTTAGCCGTTCAGCGGGCTTCAACCAATCTAACGTCATTCAGGCAACCTCTTGCAGCACGTCTTTTAGGCATTAACTCAGGAGCAGAACACCAGATTATCAGGAATACATATCGGTTTTCCCAGCGTTTTTTTCTTAGCTTTAGGCAGGTCTGCCACTCTACTGCTAAATGGTTGCTAGCAGCAGATCAGATCGCTTGGTTTGCGATCGCCTCTTTGGCGATCTCTCCAGCTATACTCTTGGAACTCGATTTCTTCATAGAATTTCCAGGACTCATCGGCGCAGTTGTCGAAACCATTGCGGCCATGACCTGCTCTGGCTGAACACTAAAAGGCAAATGATGAATATCTGAACCAGGCCTGCAGGCGATCGTTGCGGCCTGCTGAAGCTGCGCTACGCTCAGCGAGTCCAAACCCAAATCAGCCAGGCTGGTGGGCAGTCCAATTTGACGGTAAAACTGCAAAAGCTGCGTCCTTGCCGTTGCCGCTAGTGCGCTGCCTGCTTCCATTTCTTCTAGCCGCAACTGCACCAGAATGCCATAGGCCACTTTCTCTCCGTGCAGTGTCCCGCCTACAGCTTCTAGCCCAGTTTTAGATACATGAGTCAAGCCATTGTGAACCGCATGGGCCGCGACTGTTCTGCATACCGCACCGCCCATCCCACCAATCGCACCTGCCATCAAAACCGTGGCATCAACCACTTCTCGCCAGTCGTCACCGCCTGCGTGCTTCAGCGCGCTAGCCGATTTTTGAAAGAGAATATCTCGTAAAACTCTAGCCTGCTGTACCGCCCCAATAACCAGCGTATGGCTAGATTGACCGCTGCTAACGGAGGCTTCGTACCATTTGGCGATCGCATCTCCAATTCCAGCTACTAGCGTACGCTCAGGCGCAGTGAGCACCAACTCATAATCGAGCACAATCGCATCTGGGCAGCGAGGCAAACTCACGTCGTACAAAAACGCCCCGACCTCAGAATACACGTTGGAGAGCGCTGTCCAGCCCGCACAGGTAGCCGCAGAAGTAGGAACCGTGACAATAGCTAGCTGTCGCTGGTGAGCTAGTAGCTTAGCGGCGTCTAGCGCTTTGCCACCGCCAATACCAATAATAAAGTCCGCTGAGTGCGCCTCTGCGCTCTGGTGTAAAGCTGCGATCGCCAGTTCGCTACAGTCTTGCTGATAAATCGACTGAGCAACCGCCAGCTTAGCTAGTGGTTCGTTGAGAAACGGCAGCGCCACCGCTAGCGAGTACTCACCGCCAACCACCAAAGGCCGCTTACCGAAGTAGGCAAATAGCTCCGCGCTGCTTGCGAGCACTCCGCTGCCGCGAATGACCTGAGCTGGGGCAATGCTAAGAACTGGAAAGCTTGATGAAGCCATAGGAATACCTTTTTGGGGCGGCCTAGCCGAAGACAATCTGAGATAACTTTCTGTATTCTATGCCCGTATTCATTTGCTGTGTCCTGAGACGGGTTTGATAGACCCACCCCGATTGAAATTAAGGATTGAAATTAAGTCGAACGATTTGCTTTCGCTAGCTGCTCAGAAAAAATTTCTACTGTAGGCAATCCGCTGTCCTCCAGCTTAGGTGCGTCCGAGGTTACCTGGCCCACATAAACCAGCTCAGAAACACCTGGCTTATGGACAATAGCTCTAGCTCTAATTGTTGGAACGTTGCTACCACTACCCCCTATGCGACTAGCTTTGAACAAGTTGCTAGCTGCCTGCTGAAGCGTTGCCTCTAGCTCAGTTGCCGTAATGGTGTCGGGCACCTTAATTACAATTTGCGAGGAGCCAGAATCAAACACTGTTTCATATGGCACCGCGCCCGGTACGGCCGTGCGAATGAAGGGTTGAAAGCTCAATCCCAGCAGTCCAACCGTTAGCACGCCCATCAGTCCGGTTGCGCCCACCATGCGAAAACGCAGGCCCCATTTGAAAATGAATGCGATCGCGGTCAGTGCGCCCAAAGCCAACGTAGCGATCGCTACCCAGCCGGTTGCCTGCAAAAACTGCTCGGGAGAGAACATATCAACCCAATGAATGTGTGAGCTGATTATACGACCTCAGCTCGCGGTCTTATCCATTTAGCGCAAGCTCAGCGCCGGCGGGATAAATAAAATCGTGTATCTTCTCAGGTATTGACGACTATGACCTTTTCTCAGATGCGATGTTGGCGATATGCTGTCCCTTGCGCGATCGCTCTACTCATAGCGAGCAGCAGTTGGTGGCGTAACACTCGAAGCGATCGCGCCTCTAAACAGCCTAATGCAATCACCCCTCTAGTCGCACCACTTACTCAAGATGCCAAAATCCAGGTCTTCTTCAACCATTCTGAAGCAAGTGTTTACACCGACCCCTATCGTCAAATTACCCGTCATGGCGACAACCTAGAAGCCGTTATCATCACTGCTATTGAGCAGGCTAGTACCTCTGTTGACGTAGCGGTTCAAGCGCTAAACCTGCCCTTGATAGCCCAAGCGTTGATCGATAGCCATCGTCGAGGCGTCAAAGTTCGGCTCATTCTAGAAAACCAGTACTCGCAGCCTTGGAGCCAGGCCGTATCTGGAAAGGCCCCTCCAAAAGTAGCGCTGGAGCAGCTGGCTGACTGGAGCCTTTTAGCTGATACTAACGAAGATGGACAGATAACCCCATCAGAACTTGCTAGTACAGATGCTCTGCGCTTGCTGCAAAACGCAGATGTGCCTCAAATAGATGACACCGCGGACGGCTCGAAAGGGAGCGGTCTTATGCACCATAAATTCCTGGTTGCCGATCGCCGCTGGGTTGTGACCGGTTCGGCTAACTTCACGCTCTCGGGCCTCCACGGCGACGCTGCTGAGGCGAGCAGCCGCGGTAATGCCAACAGCCTGCTCAAAATAGATAGTCCCTCGCTAGCTCAGCAACTGACAGCGGAGTTCGACCTAATGTGGGGCGACGGGCCAGCGCTCCGCCCCGACAGCCGGTTTGGTCTAAACAAGCCTATTCGTCCTGCCTATCAAGTAAACCTAGCGCAAGGAAGCCACCTGACCCTTCAGTTCTCTCCCTTATCGGCCACCCAGCCATGGGACAACAGCGTTAACGGATTGATTGCTCGTACCCTTGCCCAATCTTCTCAGCAAATAGATCTAGCGCTTTTTGTCTTCTCCGAGCAGCGGCTAGCCGATCAGCTAGAGATTCAGTCAGCGTTAGGCAGCGATCTGCGTGTGCTCATCGACGCTAGCTTTATCTATCGTAGCTATAGCGAAGCGCTCGATTTGCTCGGAAAAGCCATGCCCGATCAACGCTGCCGGATAGAACCCAACAATCGTCCCTGGCTCAACCCAATTAACTCCGTGCAATCTCCTCAGATGCCCCCCGGCGACAAACTTCATCATAAGTTTGCAACTATAGATGAGACTACTGTTATCGTAGGATCTCAGAACTGGAGCCACGCAGCCAACACAGCTAACGACGAAACGCTACTGGTAATTCACAATCCGACCGTTGCAGCTCACTTCAGCCGCGAATTTGAGAGACTTTATCAGACGACTCGTCAAGATGATTGGGCATATTTAAACCAAAAGCTCAGCGCTAGCGAACAAAGATGTCGTTGACCCGGTTGTTGCCGGTCATTCGCAGATCGCGCCGCAAAAGCTTTGGAACAAATTCATGCTTCTTTAAATGCCTGCTACAGACAATCGCTTCTCTTACTTGGATAATGTATGTATATGTATAAACCGCTGCACGTATTGTGTAGTTGCTGAGTGACCTGCCTCATATGAGAAGTAGAACCTTTCACACTAGTCTAAGGGCTGTATCTATCGACACTTGCTCGATATCAATAGCGCCCCTACAGCAGTATCTAACTATATGCACTGCATCAGTTTGTAAGTGAAAACACCGATGGGTATGAAAATCGTGCAAATTGCCGCCATCGGCCTCTACTCCGAATAGCCTTTGTATATTTCTGATTCGGTCTTTAAAGAACGGCTGCTTTTTTTAAGAGATCGGGTGAAGACATTGTAAAACGCTCCGATTAAACCCCCTTTCCGTAGAGCTGACTAGTTGAATGTACTTATTACATCTTTTATTGGCCAAGACGCATACTCTCTAGTCTTCGGTTTGTCTTCTGTCATCCATCAACGTCCGCTTATAGCGAGCATATTTATACTGTGAACAAATTATCGATACTCGGCTGTCGCGGAATCCCTGGTAACCATGGCGGCTTTGAAACATTCGCAGAGCGACTATCCCGCTATCTCGTCGGACAGGGATGGGCTGTGACCGTCTACTGCGAAGACTACAAAAGCAAAGAAATTTCGGAGGAGTACTGGAACGGTATTCGCCTAGTTAACATCCCCGTGCCGAGCGCGACTGCTTCAGCAACTATCCTTTTCGATTGGAAGTCTACGCTGCACGCCGCTAAAGAAGGCAATTTAATTCTGACACTAGGCTACAACACAGCCATCTTTTGTAGCTGGTATCGATTGAAAGGATTGACCAACGTTATCAATATGGATGGTATAGAGTGGCGACGGCAAAAATGGAGTGCTCCGGAGAAAGCCTGGCTATATTTAAACGAGCGGTTGGGCTGTCTGCTAGGTAATCATCTGGTTGCGGATCATCCCGAGATCGCAGATCACTTAGCAACTCGGGTCTCTCGCCAAAAAATTACGATGATTCCCTACGGCGCGGAGCGCGTAGGGGCCGCAGACGTTAGTCTATTATCCCCCTACGGACTTAATCCGGGCGGATATTCAATCGTCATTGCCAGGCCAGAACCCGAAAACAATATTCTAGAGATTGTCTCGGCTTTCTCCAGTCGCAAAAGAAACGTCAAGCTAGTCGTGCTAGGAAACTATTATCCAGACAAAAATAACTATCACCTACAGGTTCAAGAGGCCGCTAGTGATGAGGTGATTTTCCCCGGAGGAATCTACGACGCGGATACGGTAGGCGCACTGCGATACTATGCAACGCTGTACCTTCATGGCCACTCCGTGGGTGGGACTAATCCTTCTTTGGTTGAGGCTATGGGCGCAGGTGCAGCTGTACTAGCCCACGATAATCGGTTTAATCGATGGGTTGCAGGTCCAGATGCTTGCTACTTCAAAGATGAGTCCGAATGCGCTCGTGAGTTTGACCGTCTGCTAGACGACGCTCAAGTTCGTCACTCAATGAAGCTAGCTAGTCTGCAACGGTTTAGAGAAGGTTTCTCCGCAGATATTGAATGCCAAGCTTATGAGTCTTTGTTAAAGCAAGCTCTAAGCAATAACTTTTCTGATTTTAGTCAGCCTCGAGGGGTTCTTCCTGCTCAGCCTGAAGCTGCGCCCGTTGGTAGTAGCCGTAGCCATCGTTGATGATCGATATCCTAAGCGAGCAAAGCCTGGCGAACTATTCTTCTCGTCATCCTCGCGTAGCCTGTCGCAGCATCAAATAAGCAAACGGGTTCGCAATTAGCAAGACTGTACGAACTAGAGTGCCAAATGGTATTGGGGAGCGAAACTACCTGTTAAGTCTGATAACCTTACAGACAAAAAGCCCTGATTAAATCCGTAGACACAGCAGAAGCGCCTACTCGAAACTAGGCATGACAAGGGAGGTTTGTTTGTCAGGAATCACTTTGAGCAGACATCTTAGTGAGCGAACCGACAATAGTCATATCTATATTTAAAGCTCTTTTGACCGTTATTAAACTAATAAGCGCTCCTGCTGCACTGCCCAAGGACGTAGCTAAGGCTGCACCATTGACACCCCATAAGGGAATGAATACAGCGTTGAGTACAATATTCGAGATGGTCGCTCCCCACCCGATAGTTGCGGCCTCTCTCTCGTGCCCGGTCATGTTCAAAGCGCCGTAAGATAGTCCCATAGACGTGGCGATAAAATTTCCTGTGCAGAATATGTAGAGTGCATTTTGACCTTCTAGAAACTCTGGCCCGAACAGGCTTAGATAGAAGGAACTGAAGACAATTAGCGTAGCGGCAAAAAGAAAGGCTATACCCGCAACGATTCTAACGCTTGAGGTAATTGTTTTTTGCAGTTCAGCCGTTTTGCCGCTGGCATACTTACTTGCAATAACGGGAGACAAGCTGCTACCAACGGCCATTAAGATAAAGGTAATTAGCTGCGCCCCTCGGTTGACAGGGACATAAAGGCCCACGGCTGTTGCGCCCTTAAAGGAACCTAGCATAAGCACATCTACCTGTGAGTTGATGATAGGTACGCTTTCTAGCAGCATGAAAGGTATTGCTGCGCTGAGCCAAAATCGGCCTTCATACGCTGGCTTAGCCTCAACGACTTCGTTGGGCAGTGTTTGCTTCAGAAACCTGCTGACAATCAGTAGCGTAATGCCGCTGCCTATGCCATAGAAAATAATGACCCATAGTGGCGTCAGGGCATCACCTAAAACAAAATAGGCTCCTACCGTAAGGATAATCAAAATAAGTGGATCGAACAGTAGCTCGGGTAGTAACCCTTGCGTGATATTGTTCAGACCTCTCATAGCGCCTCTTCTAACATTCCGTAGAGACAAAGCTGGCATCAGCAGCATAGCTACACAAAATCCTAGAAAGGTTTCTGACTGTGTTCCACCTCTTAGAACTGAGGCCACTAGAATTGCCAAGAGACCAACACTTATAGAAGAGATAATGACAGTTCTATTTGCCCATTTGAGAAGGCCGTTCATCAGAGGCCACGAAGCTTGTGTCTGATAAACGGCTATTTGCTTAACGACAAAATTATCAAAGCCCATTGTGGCGGGCACGCTTAGTAAGTAAGCCCAGACGATAGAGTAGGTATAGATACCAAAGCCTGATTGGCCTAACACTCTCGCTAATAAAATGCTGGTTAGGAATGTCAACGCTGAATAGATCAGTCTTAGACCAAAAACGCCAGCAATTTTACTTTTCATTCTGTCCGTTGTAGGTGCATAGGTTGCGCGGCAAACACCTGAATACTTCATTTAGGTGTTTGCCGCTATTCTTTAAATACTATTGTTTGCCGAATACTATATAGGTTTTGGCGACTGGCTATATGGCAAGGTTTGCGATCACTAATCAATGTAAGCGGATCTTATGTAATCGAATTTATATAGGTATAACGTTAATTTGAGTTACCGTCTTAATCTTGTAGTTTGGGAGCCATTGCTTTAATGCCTTGCCGTTTCACTCTTTAAAGAGACTGAGGCTTTAAGAAGTTCTTTTGAAGACGAACTTTGCGCTCAAAGTCTTTGTAATCAAAGACTTTGAGCGCAAAGGAATTGTGGCTGTAAAGGGCTTATACCCGTAAAATCCTTTTTATGCTCTAAAAGGGAAATCAACTGATTCCAGCGTTTCGTCGTTCTTCCTGTTTGTCCATAGCAGCAACAGTCCTGTCGTTGCTAGGAATGAACCTGCTAACGCCCCAACTACTGCAATTGCTGGGCTTGGCGAGACGTATTTGTCTTCATCTGGCAGCGTTGGCTCAGCTGCTAGCTGAATAGGCGGATAAATATTGTAGATGTCGTCTTCAGTTAGATCAAGAGTCGTTCCGGCAGAGGCAAAGAGTGTCTCCGCTGCGTTCAAGTCTTGTCTCAATCGGTCTGACGTAAATTTATTCTGCGTGAGCGTTCCCAGTCTTGCCTCAAGCACATTAATTTGGTTGGCCAACTCTGTTGTCTGAGATTGGAGTCCTTTTTGGCTAGCCCGATCGGCTACAGCGGACTCAAAGAGCGTACCTCTTGAGGCTGCGACTCTTGGGTCAAGACCGAGGGGCGCTAGCTGAGTTAAAGTCTTTTGGTCAACCTGTCTATCTAGCAGGAACGAGCCTCTAGTTTCTACCGCTGCGAGCAACCCTTCAACTTCAGCGCGCTTAGCGACAACTTGGGGATGCTGATCGCCTAGCTGCGATGAAATATCAGCAAACTCGGCGGCTGCGGTACCGTATTCTATGAACTGGCTTTGATAGACAGGGTCTCCCTGTAATTTATAGGCATCTCCAGCGCCAGCAGACGAGTCGTTGATATCTGTTGCTAACTGTCTGACGCGCCCGTCTAAGCCTCTTTCTTGAGCCAGCGCCTGCGCGTACTGTTGACGCAGTTGCTCGATACCAGAAGCCAAGTTTTCTATCTGCGAGTCGGAGCTTAACCCCGAAGAAGCCTGATAGCCAGCTAGTGACTTTTGAGCCTTTTCCACTTGCTGCCGAGCCGACTCCAGATTCTGTCTAGTTTTATCTTCCCGACGAGCGACCTCTGACTCTCTAAGGCTTTCCACAGTTTGATCGAGCACAGCGTACATAGCTCTAGCCTTCTGTTGCGCCATTTCGGGCGTCTCGCCTTCGACTACCAGCTGGATGATAGAGCTTTGCGTGTCGGTGGTAACTTCTACGTCTCCATAATCTTCGACGGTCATGCCGACTTGAGCCGCTGCCTCTTTCTTTAAAGCTAGGCTCTCTAGCAGGTAAACATAGTCCGATCTAGGATCGTCTGCTGCCGAACCTGAGTTGTTAGCAGATTGAGAAGTTCTCAATCCGTCGGGCAGCGTGACGTCTACGCTAGAAGCCGTTGTGAGTACCTTGGCGCCCCACTCACTCTTGTACTGCTTAGGAGATAAAGTGATGTACGCTAGCGCCAATCCCCAAATGAGGGTATTGGCGAGTAAGCCCAAGCCTAAATAGTTCCATTTAGAGCGCTGAGAATGAACTTTTTCAGTTCTTCCTTGGGGCGGAAATTGAGGAAAAGATAGGTCAGTCATAAGTCAATTGAGTAAGTATTGGAGAAAACAGTAGAGCTTGTAGTGCGGTCTAGATGAGCCAAGAAAGACAAGTCGTCAGTTGTTGTTGCCGAAGACGTTAAACAGTAAATTCAGAGGGCTGAGGAAATCGGTAACAGTGCCGAGAATACCGCGAACGTTGGTATTGCGGGAATCGTAGCAAGCGATCGCATCTTCTGGCATCAAAAACGGATTTTCAGCCGCAGTTTTAGTCTCATCACTTACTAGGTCATTGACTCTGTACTCTGAAGTTTTGAGAGAGCCTGTGAGCGAATCCGTTTGAATTAGCACTGCCCGCCGATTAGCGTTTGTCGTACGGGTTCCACCGACACACTGAGCTGCGACCAAAGCCTGAGCCAGATTAGTGCCGTACTTAAAGCTCGCTGAGTTAATACCCTGGTTGCGATCTAGGTTATTACTAGAGCCTTCGGTTACGTTTGAGACGTATAGTTCCACGCTATCAGGTGTAATTTGAGAAGGCTGTACCAGTATTGGTTGAAATGTCCCAGAATCAGGGATGATGATTTGGTCGCCTGAGATTAACGGAAAGTCAGTAACTGTCGCGCCTAAAAAGAGTCCAGAAAGATCGACAACCGTCGATTCTGTCCCTCTAATCACCTGAACTTGTGTGACATCAGCCGTTGGCTTAACGCCTCCAATTGCTTTGAGCGCGCTGGTTAAGTAGCGCTCTAGCGGATAGTCTCCGGGCGTGTTCCCCGTTGTATTTTCCGGTCCTACTGTCCCATCTTCTGTCATGTTAGAGAGTAAAATTCGGCCTGGTTCAAATACTTCTCCCGCTACTGCAATCTGAATCGGTGAGTAGTCGAGTACCTGAATACTGGCGTTGACTATCCCCGGACGGAAATACCCTCGCTGAACTAACACGTTGGTTAGCCGTTCTTGAACCTGCATGGGGGACAAACCTAGTACAGGTAGCGGATCGATCAATGGAATTTCCAGATTTCCACTGAAGTTGACAACGTACTCGCCGGTAAATTCTTCGCCCCCAATGCCGGGAATTTTGAGGCTAAGCAAGTCACCTGGGGAGAGAGGAATGTTTTGTCGTTCGATGCTGGGAAGAACGCCATTACGCTGTACTGCTGGAAAAAAGGCTGGTGGTACAGCCTCTATAACGCCTTCTGAGGAAGGCTGCGGCAGGCTAGGTAACGTCTGTGCTGAAACGCTGCTTGCCGGAAACCAGAAAGCTGGAATAGAGGCTAACCCTACAGCCGCTTTCAAGAAGTACGTCAGTCTGCCTGCGCTTTTATCTTTTGAAGAGATTGACTGTTTCACCGCTTTACTCATCTTAATATGTGATTTCTGTGATTTCTGTATTGACGTTATCTTTGACAAGTCTGCCCTCGCGGTTCTTATGAGATTACGCGATTTCAGACCTTGTTCTAACCTTTGAAGGAGCCAATCGTCTTTGAAGCGATAACTTCAGGCTGGCAACGTCTCAGATTCAGTAATTAAAACCTTCTGGCTAGTGATAATACCGTCAGGATTAGTTTCGAACATTCAGCATAGTTACTGATTCGTACTTCTGATAGTAGAGTTATGGTCAGTCTCAAGCCTAGTGGATGCATCATAAATGAAGAACTATTCACGGTTTTTGCGGCTTTTATAAAAATCTCCTTCATCAACCGTTTTTTTATCTGACAATTGACTTTGTATGGCGTACAATCTACGCTATTGTCCGCTGACAAGCAATGGTTCAAGTCACTGAAAGCCTCGTCTTACTTGGAATTGCTGTACGCTTTTATACCTAATTTCTGCTAAGGCTCGCGCAGCCCCTCGTGCCCAAATTCTATACTAGGCATGCCCCCAGTTGGCAATCAGCATTAGGCTACTGGCTCAAGGGCTGCTACATATCTGCGGCAGTCCTCCTGCGTTTGCTGTGCAAAAAAAGGCTTCCCCAGTAGCTTACGCGCTTGGGTCTACGCTGGCGTTTTGCGCTAGTCCTTACAGGCAGCAGACACACTTTTCGGCTAACTGCTCTTTCTAGGCAGTGCATCCTAGAGCTAGTCTCTCTGCCTAGATAAATAATTAGCTATACACGCATCTATAGGCGAAAAGCTGTTTTCTCAAAGTTTTTACACTATTTCGAAAGCATCTTTTGAAACAGAACAGAAGACGATAGCTTTACAGTAACTTTGCAGCATGAGTAATTTTACCTGAAAAAATATTCCTAGCCTCCCTATTTTGCAGGAGGGGTGGCGTAAACTTGGCGTTAAAGCAAGCAAATGTAGATGAATGGCCTTATCGCTCGATTTCCCTCAAAAGAAGCAGACTGAATCTACCCAGGATTTTCCTTTTAGGGCCATCTTTTGGATGGCTCTTTATATTCCTTTTGAAGAGTTTTTCTTAAGGTGGCTTCCAAACCCAGCGGCAGTCGCGCTTAGGTTCGTTCCAGAATTCATTCTGTATATACTGCTGTTTCAAGTTTGCGGACTTAAATTGCTACGCGGCCAGCCGCTCAAAAGAACGCCAATTGACTGGATAGTTCTCGCCTTTTTTGTTACGACCGCTGTCTCGATGGTCATCAACGACTCATCAATTAAAGGCAGCATCGTCAACATGAGGACGATCTGGCGATACCTTTCTGTCTTCTATGTGGTCGTGAATATAGAAGTTTCCAGACTAGATCTGAAGCGTCTTTTAAGCGGCCTGAAAGTCGTGATGATCGCTCAAGGTCTGTTGGGATCTATCCAGTACTTTTTGCCAGATAGCTTCAACCGCGCCTTCTTTGCACCTAAGGGCTTCTCAATTGGTAACTATGAGGGCGGCTCTAATGCGGCTGAAGCGGGAGGGGTAAAAGTGGGCGCGACCTCTGGAACTTTCTCAGACCCAGCTATTTTGTCCGCCTTCATGCTGATTGGCCTTGCGCTTTTCTTTGGTACCGCTTATGTCAGTGGTGGAACGCTGCTGCCGAGCTTTAAAGATTGGGGCGGCATAGGAACATTGATGTTCGCAATCTTCGCTACCAAGAAAAGAGCCGCGTTAGCGCTAGCTCTGCTCATTCCACCCTTGATTATTTACGTATACGGTAGAAGCAAACGGCTCGTTAATATGGGTTGGTTTTATGGTGTAGTTGCCTTGGTGGGCGTAATTGCTATTCTTGCGGTAGGTGCTGCTAGCTCGTCTATGTCCGGCGTTGATGAACGAGAACAGTCTGTTAACTTAGGTGATTATTTCCTTCAGGTCTTTACGCCAGAGTACTGGGAGAACTCTAACGAAACGGCCAGAGGTTGGTTTACCAGCACTATTTTGCATGCTGTTTTGAGTACTCGTAGCTGGTTCGGGTTTGGCCCAGACGCCTGGCATACGCTGAACGCCATTGAAACAACCATAACCCGAGGGGAGGATAGGGATAAGCTCTGGCGAGATGCTGGGGTGTTTGACGACGGCTTCTGGTTTGCGTTTATTGCTTACTTTGGTTTTATTGGAACCGCTATTTATGTCTATATGCTGAAGCGTTTATACGATGCTGGAAAGTGGCTCACGCGGGTGTCTACTGAGCCTGAATACCGCACGCTTGGCTCGACGTTTGCAACCTTGATTATCATTACAATTCTGTATACGTTTGTCGAACGCATTTTCAGACTTCGCGCCTTCAGCTTCTACTTCTGGCTACTAGCTGGGCTTGTGGTCAATGCTTGCCATCTCAAAATGGCCGCTATCAAGCAATCTAGGCAAACTCTCTAGTCTGTTTGGCTGAACTGATACTTAGTATTAAAAAACCGATTTATAGGGGAAGTACCCCTATGGGTCGGTTTTTGATCTTTAGATTCACCTACTATGGACAGTTCCTATCAGCGCTTACGTGTTTTACACTTCAAAAATAGGTACTGTGAGTGCGTTTTTTATGGCACATCCTATGTAGTGTGTTTATTGTATAAAAAACCACTACTCCGGTAATCTACGCAGCCTTAGCCTTAATTCCTGTATTAATCGTGTAGTTCTCTACATAGATAGCTACGTCTACTGTCTAAATTTATGGTCGCTCAACTCGATTCGCTTTATATTCGTACGAGTCTGTCTAAAACACTGACTCGGCTCTTGAGCTATGCCTGCTTCGAAGGCCGTCCTCTGACAACTAAAGGGCAGTGGATTAATTCGCTGGTTTTCCCCTTTTTGGCTCTCCAGAAGCGATTGCCGCAGATGAAGAGGGTCTATAAACCTATCTTTATTGTCGGCACCGGGCGAACTGGCACTACTGTGCTAGGTACGATTTTGTCTATGCATCGGCATGTGGGGTTTCTCAACGAGCCTAAAGCAATTTGGCACGCTATTTATCCTTCGGAAGATTTGGTGGGTAGTTACTCTCGTGGGGCTGCTAAGTACCGATTAGATGCTACAGATGCTTCCTCGAAGGTTCGTCGCGCTGCGCATAAGATATTCGGTGCATACTCAGCTCTCTCTTCCTCTCGTCGAGTTGTAGATAAATACCCGGAGCTAGTGTTTCGAGTGCCCTTTGTTAAGGCGCTGTTCCCAGACGCAAAGTTTATTTTCCTAGTGCGAAATGGGTGGGACACTTGCCAATCGATCAAGGGCTGGTCGCAGCGACTGGGGGTTGAGGTTCAATCTGAGACTCATGACTGGTGGGGCGCTGATAACCGTAAGTGGAATTTGCTTTGGGATCAGGTGATTAGTGAGGATCAGTCAATTCGAGGGTCGTCTTTAGATCGACGGAATCTAGAAAACCCAATAGATATGGCGGCGCTAGAGTGGATTGTGTCTATGCGCGAAGGCTTGTCGATGATGAAGCAATTGCCGCACGATACGTACATGATGCACTACGAAGATTTAGTGGCTAATCCTAAGAAAAGTTTGGCAAAGCTAGCTGTTTTCTGCGAATTGCCACCTGACAAGCGATTTCTCGACTACGCTACGCAGCGGTTGAAGACTGCTCCGCCCAAGCGAGATGTGGATATACATCCGGCTATATTGCCTTACTTTGAAGAGACGATGGTTGCTTTGGGCTATGACAGTAGGCGGGCAACTTGTGCAATTAGATAATGTTGATAATAGAAAATTAAGGTGGACGATTGACGAGCATTTTAGATAGTTGAGATAGGTTGTCATTACAGACAGCTTTCTATTAATGAGGCCATCTTACTAGCGCTATCGAGAGTAGATAGTTGCTTGACGGCTTTAGCCATAGCTGATAATTGTTCTGAATTATTCAATAGGTCTAATCCTAGGATTTGGAGCTGAGCCGCGTCGAGATCTAGCTGTTGATACATTTGTGCTGCGCCTGCCTTTGCAAACGCTTTGGCGTTGTAAGTTTGGTGATCTTCGGCGGCAAATGGATAGGGAATTAGAATAGAAGGTGTTGCTGTAATGGCTAGTTCGATTAGTGTTCCAGATCCGGCTCTGCTAATGACTAGACTGGCTCTAGAAAACAGTGCTGCCATGTTGTTGTAAAAATCTCGATGAACGTAGTGTGGGTGGCTAAAGCTACTGACTTCGGCATCATTATCACCGGTGATATGAACAATCCAGATTCCGGCTTCTACCCAGGCAGGGGCTGCCAAGCGGATCATTTTGTTGATAGCGACTGCGCCTTGAGAGCCGCCGACAACAACGATTAAAGGGGCGTCGGGTGGGATGTCTATATCGGTGAGTGAGGACTGGGCTGAGCGAAGAAATTGCGATCGCACGGGTGTACCGACTACGACCGTTTTTGCTTTGGGCAATCGATCAGCAGTCTCTTCAAACCCTAGCGCGACTTTTGTACAGTAAGGACTCAAGAACCTTGTCACTTTCCCTGGTAGTGCATTGGACTCGTGCATAAGAGCAGGTAAGCCGAGCGATCGCGCCGCTAGAATGGCAGGAGCCGAGATGTATCCGCCTGTGGTAAAAACGCCTGAAAAATTACCTTGCTTAAGCAGTTGGCGGACTTGCACTGTCGCTCTAGCGAACTTGGCGAGTAGCTTGATAGAACTCAGGCCGAAACTGCCCTGAGCACCTCCCATCCGCACCGTATGAAGAGGATAGAGATTGGGTACTAGCTTGGTTTCTAGCCGATCGGGGACGCCTAGCCACTCAATGTCATAATGGGTAAGCTGCTGAGCGGTTGCGATCGCTGGAAATAGGTGGCCCCCCGTACCGCTAGCTGCTATTAACAGCTTCTTTCGGCGACTGGACACCGCAGGCTTGGATGCTTCGCTGACGACTGCCTCATCCACTGCTTTGCTCATGGGACTTCCTTTCTCCAAATCACCGCGATAATACAAGTTACAGGTTACCGTGGTTTAAAGTGATATCTGCTATCGAAGCCGATCGCACTGTCTTAATACTGTCTTGATCCGCTGTTCAAATTCTAGGACGCATAGACCCATGACCCATTTCTCTGGCCGTTCTGGCCGTTTTCAGTCTAGAGCCGCTGCCGCACTTTGCGGACTGGCAATCTCGCTAGGACTGGGGGCTATGGGTTCTACGAAGGCGCAGGCTGCTTCACCTGAAAGTGCACCTGCAGAGCTGACGACGGCGCTGAGCCAAATTCAGTCAGCGGCCTCTGCGAGCGATGTTGATGCGGTGATGCAAAACTACAGCCCGACCTTTACGAACGAAGACGGGTTCACTTACGACGGGTTGAAAAGTGCTTTGCAAACCCTGTGGGAAAGCTACGACACGCTAACCTATCGCGTAGAGCTACAGTCTTGGGAGCCGACGAGCAATGGCTACGAAGCTGAAACTGTGACTTATATAGACGGCACACAGACCGTTGAAGGCCGCTCGGCCAAGCTAGAATCTGTCATTCGCTCCCTGCAGACTTACGAAGGCGGTAAGATTGTGGCTCAGCAAACGCTTTCGGAGCGAAACCAGCTTACCTCAGGCGAGACGCCACCAACTGTATCTGTTATTTTGCCAGAGCAAGTCGCTGCCGGAGAGGGTTATGACTTTGATGCGATTGTAATGGAGCCGTTGGGAAATCGCTATTTATTAGGGGCTGCGATTGAAGAAGGTGCAACCGCTACTGACTTTTTTGCTGGGCGTCCGATAGAGCTAGAGCTGCTGGCGGCTGGCGGACTATTTAAGGTGGGATCAGCACCGACTACCAACGACAGCCGCTGGGTTTCGGCGCTGCTAGTGCGCGATGACGGTATTACGGTTGTTACGCGCCGCCTGCGGATTGAGTAGTCTTTTCGTTGCGCAAGTTACGCAGCGGCTACGGCTACGGCTTTGAGTAATCCTTCGAATAGCGCTAGCCCGTCAGTATTGCCTAGTGCTGCATCAGCGGCCCTCTCAGGATGGGGCATTAGACCTAATACATTTCCTGCTCGGTTGCAAATGCCCGCAATGTTGTTGATAGACCCGTTTGGGTTAGCGGCTTCGTTGCTTTGGCCTTTGGCATCGCAGTAGCGAAAAAGCACCTGGTCATTGTCTTCTAGCGCTTTGATTGTGTCGGGCTCGGCGTAGTAGCAGCCTTCTCCATGCGCGACGGGAAGGGTAATAACTTGCCCTGGGGTGTAATTTTGCGTCCAGGGTGAGTCGGTTCGCTCTACTTTTAGGGGTAGGCGATCGCACACAAAGTGCAGGTCTCGATTGCGCACTAGCGCGCCCGGCAGCAGCCCCATTTCGGTGAGTACCTGGAAGCCATTGCAGATTCCCATCACTAGCTTGCCTTGCTTGGCATGGGCTGCGGTTGCTTGCATCGCTGGGGAGAATTGGGCGATCGCACCACATCGCAAATAATCGCCGTAGCTAAATCCGCCTGGAACAATGACGGTATCTATATCGGATAAATCGCTGTCCTCATGCCAAATCATTTTGGTCGGCTGACCTAGCAGATCGCGCAAGACGTAGGCGGCATCGCGATCGCAATTAGCCCCTGGAAAAACAATCACGCCAAACTTCATCAGATTTACTCCTTTCGATATCTTGAGACTTAGACCTTTTCTAATGCGCTAGGCAGCGATCGCTTCGAGTACTTCAATGCGATAGTTCTCAATCACTGGGTTCGCTAGCAGCTGGTCGCAAATTTTATCTAGCTGCGTTTGAGCGGATGCCTCATTTTCTGCGGTTAGTTCTAGCTCAATGTACTTGCCAATTCGTACTTTGGAAACATTGTCGTACCCCATATGGGCTAGGCCGGAGCGTACTGCTGTCCCTGCTGGATCGAGCACTGAAGGCCGTAAGGTAACGTATATCTTGGCCTGATACAAATGGGCTTGGGCTGAAGATGATGTCATGGGTAAGAGATTAAAGGGCAAGCACAGAGCGATCGCGATCCTACCGTAATTCTTTACCTGTCCGTAGCGGCTTGGCCTAAGCTGTATTAAGTGTTTATTTGCTGACAAGTCCGTTCAGATTCACCCACTCATTTGATCCTTGCTGATCTTTCTAAGCGCGAATGAAAAGCCGTCGCACCCGCAGCCAAACTCAAGTTTTAGACCTGCTGAAGCAGCTAGAAAATGCTATCTCCGCGCAGGAACTTTACGCGCAGCTCAAGCAGCGAAAAATTAGCGTTGGGCTAGCGACGGTGTATCGGGCATTAGAGTCTTTAAAGCTAGAAGGCGTCGTGCAGATGCGAACATTGCCTAGCGGTGAATCGCTCTATAGCCCGGCGCAGGCCGACACTCACCATCTCACCTGTCTACGCTGTGGCAACTCTATCGAAGTTGCAGAATGTCCGGTACATGGACTAGAGCATCACCTAAACGAGTCTCATCAGTTCCAGATTTTCTATCATACGCTGGAGTTTTTTGGTCTGTGCGAAGTGTGCCAGTTAAAGAGTGCCAGTTAAAGAATGCCAGTTAAAGAGTGCCAGTTTAAAGAGTGTTAGCTGACAGAAGATGGCTCTCGGACGGCTACGGGCTGGCCTAGAAACCCCATGGCTTCCTCGCACCAGGCAATCCAGGCAAGCTGTTGGCGAATACCTGCTCGCAGTGCCAAATAGTTGAACTGGCTCTCTCTTGAAAGCTGAGGTACCTGAGCGTATTGCTTGGAGATGGTCTGGAAGTTTTTGAGCTTTTCTTTGTGCTGCTGATAGTAAATGTCTAGCGTCTTTAGTAAGGTTTCTGTTGGTACGATGTGGCCTGCGGATAGCTTGACGAGTAAGTCGGACTTAGTAGGGGCGATCGCGCCACTTTCTCCAATCCAGCTTTGCAATGCCTGCCGCCCTTCTTCTGTGACGGTATAGATTTTTTTATTGGGTCGGTTGCGCTGCTCAACTCGCTCGAACGAAACCTGTTCGGCCTTCTCTAGCTGCGCCAGCGCTTTGTAAATTTGTTGATGGCTAGCGCTCCAAAAGCTCTCGACTGATTTGTTGAACCGCTTAACCAGGTCGTAGCCGCTGCAAGACTGATTGGTGAGCGCGGCCAAAATTGCATAAGGAAGAGACATTTTAGTGACCGAGAATATGCATACATAGACATACTAGATGAAGACTCTTTTGTCTGTAAGTGGCGGTAGATATTCACGACTCAAAAATATTAAGGAACTCAGCGCTGGTGAACGAGCTGCGAGCAAACGCAGTATGGTTTTGAAAGGCTTCCATAGTACGTAGGATCACTTCTCATGTCAGACTCCACCATTGAATCGGTATTGCAAGAGCAGCGGGTATTTGAACCCCCGGCAGCGTTTTCTGAAAATGCGCGAATACCTAGCATGGAGGCGTATCAGAAGCTGTATGACGAGGCAGCGGCGGACCCGGAAGCGTTTTGGGCAAGGCTCGCTGAGCAGGAGCTGGACTGGTTTGAAAAGTGGGATACCGTGCTGGACTGGCAGCCGCCGTTTGCGAAGTGGTTTGTGGGTGGCAAGATCAATATTTCTTACAACTGCTTGGATCGCCATTTGAAGACGGACAAGAAAGACAAAACGGCTTTGATTTGGGAGGGCGAGCCGGGAGATTCTAGGTCGCTCACTTACGCCGAACTCCATGCCGAAGTTTGCCAGATGGCGAATGTGCTGAAGGATATGGGCGTGAAAAAGGGCGATCGCGTTGGCCTGTATATGCCGATGGTGCCTGAGGCGGCAATGGCGATGTTGGCCTGTGCCCGGATCGGAGCGGCGCATACGGTGGTGTTTGGAGGATTTAGTTCGGAAGCATTGCGCGATCGCCTTAACGACGCCGAAGCCAAGGTCGTGATCACGGCAGACGGTGGTTTTCGTAAGGACAAACCCATGGGCCTGAAGCCCGCTGTAGACGCTGCGCTAGCAGATAATGCTGTTCCTTCGGTGACTAACGTGCTGGTTGTCCAGCGGACAAAACAAGAGGTGGATTGGACAGAAGGCCGCGACGTTTGGTGGCACGACGTAAAGCCCAACGCCTCGACTGACTGCCCGGCTGAGCCAATGGACAGCGAAGATCTGCTGTTTATTCTCTACACCAGCGGCACCACCGGAAAGCCCAAAGGCGTCGTCCACACGACGGCTGGCTACAATCTTTATACCCACATGACCTTTCAGTGGACGTTCGACATCAAAGACGACGACATTTACTGGTGTACTGCGGACGTGGGCTGGATTACCGGACACAGCTACATTGTGTATGGCCCGCTGTCTAACGGGGCTACGACGCTGATGTACGAAGGTGCGCCTCGTCCTTCCAACCCAGGTGCGTTTTGGGACGTGGTGGAAAAATACAAAGTCTCCATTTTCTACACTGCGCCAACGGCGATTCGCGCGTTTATGAAAATGGGAGATGAGGAACCGAATGCTCGCGATTTGTCTTCGCTGAGAATTTTAGGCACGGTGGGCGAGCCGATTAACCCAGAAGCCTGGATGTGGTATCGCAAAGTGATTGGCGGCGATAACTGCCCGATTGTGGATACTTGGTGGCAGACGGAAACGGGTGGATTTATGCTGACGCCGCTGCCGGGTGCCACGCCGACTAAACCGGGTTCTGCAACTAAGCCTTTTCCTGGAATCTTGGCTGATGTTGTGGATACTGAAGGCAATCCAGTGGGCGCAAACGAAGGCGGCTATCTGGTTGTGAAGCATCCCTGGCCGAGCATGATGCGTACAGTGTATGGCGATGACGCTCGTTTTCGCCGGACTTACTGGGAGCATATTCCGCCTAAGGATGGCAAGTATTTGTACTTTGCGGGCGATGGGGCTAGGAAGGATGCGGACGGCTATTTTTGGGTGATGGGCCGAACGGACGATGTGCTAAACGTGTCGGGGCACCGGCTGGGGACGATGGAGATTGAGTCGGCGCTAGTGTCGCATCCGGCAGTGGCGGAAGCTGCGGTGGTAGGTCGTAAGGATGAGCTGAAGGGCGAGGATGTGTATGCATTTGTGACGCTGGAGAGCCGGTATAGTGCGAGCGATGAGCTAAAAGCTGAGCTGAAGCAGCATGTGGTGAAGGAGATTGGCGCGATCGCCCGCCCCGGCGAAATCCAATTTACTGATGCTTTACCCAAAACCCGCTCGGGCAAAATCATCCGCCGCTTTTTACGCAACCTAGCTAGCGGTGAAGAAGTGGTGGGTGATGCCACTACGATGGAAGATCAAAGTGTCTTAGAGAAACTGCGTCAAGGTAGCTAATGTTTCTCTAGAATGATGCAAATATTAGGGGGTGAAGATATTTGCAAATTTGCCTCCTAATACTCACACTCTTCAGATCTCTAGGAGACTAAACGATGAGAGCTTCTAACTCGCAGGTGTCGATAGATCGTTCTAACAGTCTCTACGAGGTCGATTTCTACGCTTGGACGCAGCGTCAGTCTTTGCTGTTGCGCAATCGGCAGTGGCAACAGATAGATTTAGATAATGTGATTGAGGAAATAGAGTCTTTGGGCAGACAGCAGAGGCAAGCGCTGCGAAATCGCTTGGCTATCCTTATCAGCCACTTGCTGAAGTGGGAATATCAAGCTGAAAAGCGTAGTCGCAGTTGGTTTGCAACTATCAATGTCCAGCGACTAGAGATTAGCGAACTTATTCTGGATAATCCTAGTCTTAAACCCTATCTGGCGGAAGCCTTAGACGCGGCTTACAAGAAAGGGGTAATGCTCGCTGTAAAAGAATCTGAATTGCCTTCAAAAACTTTTCCTAGCGCTTCTGCTTATTCATTAGAAGTTATCTTGTCTGAAGAATTCTATCCAGGCGAAGCGAGCGATATGACTGAGTTTTAAGACTAAGTTTCTTACGAGCTTACGATAATCGTGCTACCTTCCAATCGCTGCGGTTCGTCTTCTAAGGCAAGGCGGGCGATCGCAAAACATATGATGCTGTGCTGGCAAAAGTTCCAAATATAGAACCCGACTAGTAGGATCGGTAGTAACAAGATAGTGGGTTAAGCGCTATCACACCGGTCTGACTTTTAGGTTTGCTGAATAGCTAGGCCGTATAGTAGAAAGCCATTTGGTTTCGGCTGTCTGCTGAATGCTAAAAGAATGACCGTTTCGCAACTCTTTATCGGCACCAGCGTAGTGTCAACAATCTGTATGGTTAGAATCCAAGCCCCTAAGTTAACGAGTAAGCCGAGTTCGGCTGCGGCACCTAAGTTGGCACATAAGTTAAAGGCAGCTAAGCGCAGTGAATCGACCCCAGACGCTGTGACGTCCGCAGCGGATTTAGATGAGGGCAAGCCCTCACGCGCTCCTGTGCTGAAATATAAAACGAAAAATGTTAAGGGTGCGTTTGCAAAAGAAGAAGTTAAGGCCGTGCACAAAGAGAAAGTGAAGGTGACGCACAAGGAGAAACAGGCTGCTCTCAAGGAGCAGAGAAAGGCCAGCCAGCTGGAGAAGAAAGAAGCTTTCAAGGCGGCTAAAAAGACAGCCAAAAAAGCTAAGAGGACAGCACGAAGAAACGCAGCGGGAAAAAACGCAGCGGGGAGAACTGTCACAACAGAATGAGCGTTCTGTTAATTGAGAGCACTGCTGTATGAGGCAGGCAGCTTAAGATCGAACTAATATGCCTAAGCCTTCTAGGAGCTGTGGATTTTCTTCAAGGGCAATCTTGGCGATCGCCAAAAAGTCGCTCAGCCAAGCTTGCAATTCATCGAGCGCAGCATCTCTCTTTTTAGTTGCGTTCTGAGCATTTCCTTTCTCTTTTTCTTGTAATAAGTTAGCTGCTTCTAATGCATTAAGTTCAGCGAGTCCGGCTTGAAGCTTTTGCTGGGTGATGCCAAATTCTTTGAAGCCGGTGAGGATGGCTTTGCTGGCCAGTGCATTTTTATAAAACTGAGTGGCTTGGGCCATCCAGCCGGAAAGGGTGCGTTTGCGATGGCCGGAGAGGGCGAGCTGGGTGACGACACCGGCATCTTGTTTGAAGGCGATGCGGGCGATTTTGATGAAGCGAATGTAGGATTTTCGAGCAGTTGTCCAAGTGTCGTTGACGGCGGCAGAGGCAGAGAGTTGCTCTCCGGCTTCGACGGTTTGGGCGAGCTGAGCGGCGGCGGCTTGGTTGTAGAGCTTTTTGCCTTGTTGGATGCGGGCGGGTGTGTAGCCGTAGTCGCTGAGAGCGGAAAGGACGGCGGGATTGTTGAGGGCGTTGTCGATGGCAACTTGGGCCTGATGAAGGCGGCTGTCGATACTTTGAGTCCTGGACATGGAGGAAAGGTAGATGCATCTTGTGAGATGCCAGTAGTTTGCCCGCTGGGGTGAAGATGGGCAACAGATGGAGCAGAGTTGATGCAGGGCGGTGCAGAACGCTTACCGTGTGGAACAAAATTGATGCAGAGTGGTGCAGAGCTGTTGCAGAGCAGTGCAAACCGGTTTTAGACTGGTCAGGTCAATGCAAAGAAGTGCAAAACGGTTTGGCTGGAGCAGAGTTGATGCAGGGCGGTGCAGAAGGTTTCCTGACTGGTGCAGAGAGGATGCAGATAGGTGCAGAAAGTATGAAAGGTGATGTCTTTGCTTGAGAAAAGCGGCGATCGCACTTTGTGGATCTGAGAAGATAAGGCGTTCTTGCGATCGCTTGCTATTTATCGTTTACGACTATGGCCGACCCTTTCACGCCAAAACCGCCCGTTGCAGACCAGCTAGCGGAGCTGCTCCGAAAGGCTATCGTGCCAGGAGGGGCGACGGTGGGCGGCATCGGCGCTTTTTGGGAGCTGTTTATCAGCAACGATGGCGATGTTCTGACGGCAGATTGCCTCTGCTGGGATTGGCCTTGCCCTGTCTTATGGAGCAGCTCATGCTGAAGCCTTTTCACGCTGCGAATCAGCGACGGGCCGGGCATGTCGGCAATGTGATTGACGAAGCCACAGAGCGAACCTTTACTAAGGCAACCGGCTTTGAAGGTAAGTATCTGGCCTGTCAGGCGTGGGATTGCGAAGTCGGTGCGTTCGGAAGGGGTAAAGCAGCAGGAGGGGCATTTTTGAGCCGATGCTGAAGGATGTATTTGTAGAGCTACAGATTGATAGCAGCGCTAGTTTGGCTGGATTTGAGACACAGCTGCAGTCTGCAACACAAGCAGGAATAGACAAGTGGCTGAATCAAAGCATTTGGGATTTGCTAACGACGGCCAAGCGGGCAAAAGGCTTTTCGACAAATGGCTATTTTGGCTTGGGGCGGCTATGGCAAAACGACGCTGCTAAAGCATGTGGCTTATCGCTATGGCACTGGCGATGTCCCTTCAGGAGTGCCTAAGCAGGTGCCCGTGCTGCTGGCGTTGCGCAAATATCGCAAGCAGCTAGGGCAGGCATCTCCGCCATCGCTGCCAGAGCTGATCAATCAGTTCCACATTCCCAAGTTTGCCGCAGGCTCGAATCGCTTGCAGCCTGTGCCGCCCAACTGGGCAAAGGATATGTTGCAGCGCGGCAAAGCGCTGGTGATGTTCGATGGCTTTGATGAAGTGCCCAAGCCAGAGCGACCGGCAGTGGCAAAGTGGATTAATGAACAGATGCGGCAATATGCAAAATCTGTTTTTATCGTTACCTCTCGACCAAAGGCGTATAAAGAACAAGATGCAGCGGATCGACTAGTGCTGTCTATGCCGCTGTGGGTGCAGCCTTTTGATGCAGGGCAGCGGCGACGATTTGTTGAAAACTGGTATTTGGCTCAAGAACGGCTGAAGGCTAGAAGAGAAACGCCTGAGGTGATAAAGTGGCGGCTGAGGGCGCCAGCGCATTGTTGGCGCAGATAGAAGCGGAAGAAGAGCTGCAAAAAATGGCAAAGAATCCGCTGTTGTTGAATATGATTGCAACGTTTCATCGGCGAAATGCTCGCGCCCCGCTGCCGAAACGACAGAGCGAGCTGTATGCGGAAATTTGTACGCTGCAACTGTAGGATAGCCCCAGAGCAAGAGGGTTAGAAACGGTACTGTTGGAGATAGAATCGCAGCCAGTGTTGGGAGCGGTGGCGCATGAGCATGATGCAACAGGTTTTGAAGCGCATAGAGCGAGCGGATCTGCTGGAAGAAATTGAGCGATCGCTAAAGGCAAACGATGAGGCTGTAGACGCGACGGATTTTTTAGAAGATGTGGTTCGTATTAGCGAGATTATTGTGCGGCAGGAGGATGAGTATGAATTTGCGCATTTGAGCTTTCAGGAATATTTGGCAGCGGCGTATGTAGCTGCGGATGCAGAGCCAGAGAGCCGCTGCTGTTTGAGCATTTGACGAAAGACTGGTGGAAGGCAACGGTGCTACTGTATGCCGGAAAGACTAGAAAATCCGCCAGATTAATTAGAGAAGCGCTGCGGCAGGGAGCTACGGATCTAGCTTATGAGTGCTCTAAGCAAACGCGAAAACGAGTGGACGAGTCGCTGCAAGCAGAACTAGCAGAACTACAGGCAGCGAGTAGGGCAAGCGGCAGATGAGCGCTACGCTGACCTGGCGCACTATCTCCAAAACGGACAGTGGAAAGAGGCAGATAATGAAACCTATCGGCTGATGATTACTGAAGTTGGCAAGGAAGAGGGTCAGATGGTTTGAGTTCGGATGATCTGCTTCAGTTTCCTTGCGAGCCACTAAGGAAAATAGACGGGCTATGGGTGAAGCATAGCGAGGGACGATTTGGCTTTAGCGTGCAGAAAGAAATGTATCTGGAGTGTGGTGGCGTTGCCGATGGCCGCTACTACGAAGGAAGCTTGGAAGAAATTTTGCAAGATGAACGGATGGAATGCAGCGTATAAAATTTGACATAGCCTCTCCTAACGGCCACCTGCCGTTCATGCATGCCGAGACAACGTCAGACTGGTATCTCAGCTCATCCTCTTCTCTCGCATCCAGACTTGTGAACTGTAACCTATAAGCGGTTCAGCCCTTTGCAAATATCTATTGCAATCTCTATTTTCACGAAGCCAAGGGGCTTCTAGAGATCTGATAAAGGCAGTGAAAGAATGATGCAGCCATCAGAACTCTTTTTTCCGATTGAGAAGGCAGTTTACTTGCTGACACGGGATACAAAACCTGGACGAGGCGGTGACAAGCAGAAGTTCTGGCGAGAGCTGCTAGGCTTCGATTCGCCCGAATCTGTCAGAGAGGCTATTTTGACCAGCGTTGAGGTTGCAGATTTAGAATTTCAGCGGCAGGATCAATATGGCGATCGCTATCAAGCGATAAAGTTAGTTCAAGGACTTTCCGGCGCTAGCTGGTGGGTGAGAACCGGGTGGATTGTGCGCTTCGGTGAAAGCGCCGCTAGATTCGTGACCGCTATTCCAGAAAAATCACAGAGGTGACTATGGAACAGTTCAATCTATTAGACCGCGTTCGATTGCTGGAGCCGATTGAGCTGACGGGCGATTTTAGTAATGCCATAGCAGATCGGAATGAGGCTGCTGAGGGAACAGTTGGCACATTGTGGAAGTTTTGGAGCCAAGCCAAGCGTTTCTCGTCGAGCTTTTCGGCGATTGGGTGAAACTGAAAGAAGCTGAAGGTCTTCAACGAGCGAGTGCTGAAGACGAAGGTGCTTTTCGAGAAACCTTGGGCGTTGAGGTCGTGCGATCGCATCAAATATCGCTTCTCAATCGTTCTGACACCGTTAAAGTCGGCTTGTTTCGACTTTTGGATGAAATGCCAGCAGAGCTGCTTGAAGAAGTTCAAACGTTTGCAGAACGCTTGCATTATCGACAGCAAAACATAGACAAGCCGATGGAACCGAGTACCTAAGCGGCGGCGATGCGCCCTACTGAAGAATGCATCGCCCGATAAGAAATTAATTCCTCCTGCCATTCGCTTCGTCAAAATCACCATTACCTCGTTGGGTCTACCGGTAGAGAGTGGACGACTCCAATCATTGGGTTCTGCGTAGCCGAGGCTGTGCAGGTGAGCGATCGCCCCATTCACACTAGCCAACGTCCCAAACAAAAGATGTCGAATGCGATCGCCCGAAGCCCCAGCTCCCGACGAACCATCAAGCGCACCGCCAGAAGCAACAGATGGTTCGAGGGATAAATGAGACGCTGAAGCAGACGAAACCGTAGACGCAACTGCGCCTTCAAACGTAATAGACATGAGATCTGATTTCCAAATAAAGAATCGAGCAGGAAACCAGAACCCAACTGACCCTAGCCTTCGCAAATGTAGTGCAAATTCGGAAGTGCTAAGGTACAGTGCCCTTAGCTCCTCGGACTGCTTGTTCAGTTCGTGAAGTTAGCTGCTGGTAGGTGTTGGTAGCACTTGCCAGTAGCGCTGAAGCCGATTGAGTTCTGAAGAACAGATGTGTTAAATGCCACACACCTTAGCTATTGACGATAAAAGGATTTTGCTACGCAGTCAAGCGATCGCACTCACCATTTCTTATCCGCCGTAGTTCCAACCGGTATCTTCCAACAACAACGGCTTACCTTCTTTGTGCTCGCCCGCGCCAATTACTTCGGCTACAAACACCGTATGGTCGCCATGCTTTACGGAGCCAACTACTTTGCATTCCACGTAGCCCAAAGCTTCTTTGATAATGGGGCAACCTGTCGCTTCACCTTGGTAGAACTCAATATCTTCGAACTTGTTGCCGACGCGGCGCAGCGGCTTAAAGAAGTTTTGCGCGATTTCTTTTTGGCCTGCTTCTAATATGCTGAGGGCAAATACACCGCTCGACTCGATCATGGTGTGAGAGGTTGAGTCGGTCTTAACGCAGTTGGTTACCATGGGCGGCGTGAAAGAAGCCTGCATTACCCAGCTAGCGGTGAAGCCGTTGAGGTCTTCGCCATCTTTGACGCCGCATACATAGAGTCCGTGGGGAATCTTGCGGAGCATGGTTTTTTTGGCTTGTTCGTTGAGCTGTGTGTCTGGCATGGGGTCTCTAAAAATTTTGTAATCTGTAATCGTTGTTAGACAGTTTATGGCATGGGGCGATCGCACAAATCACCCCTGAGTTAGGCTTCGGCGCAGTTACTTTTTGGCGATGCCTGCGCTGCGAGCGACGTTTTGCACAGCGGCAGAAACGGCGGGGGCGACGCGCTTGTCGAAGACGGACGGCATGATGTTATCGGCGGAGAGTTCGGCGTCTGGGATAAGGGAAGCGATCGCATTTCCGGCTGCTAAAAACATATCTACCGTAATCTCTTGCGCCCGGCAATCGACCGCACCGCGAATCACGCCGGGGAAAGCCAGCACGTTATTGATTTGGTTGGGGTAGTCGCTGCGCCCGGTCGCCATAACTGCTGCGATGCCTTCCAACAGCTCTGGCTGGATTTCGGGAATGGGGTTAGCCATAGCAAAGACGATGGGCTTATCGGCCATCGCTTTCACCATGTCTACGGAGACTACGCCCGGTGCGCTGACGCCCATAAAGACATCTGCGCCTTTCATCGCATCGGCTAAATCGCCAGATTCTGCGATCGCAAATTCTTTTTTAGCCTCGGTGAGGTTGGTGCGATCTGTGCTGATAATTCCTTTTGAATCGCAGATTATGAGTTGAGTTACGCCCGCTTTTTTGAACAGTCTGGCCATGGCCAAACCGGCGGCTCCTGCCCCGTTAATCACTAGCTTGATCTCGCCCATCTGCTTGCCCACTACTTTGAGTGAGTTGGTGAGCGCCGCCAAACTTACAATCGCCGTGCCGTGCTGATCGTCGTGAAAGATGGGAATATCTAAGTCTGCCTGCAATCGCCGCTCAATTTCAAAGCAGCGGGGCGCACTGATATCTTCTAGGTTTACAGCGCCAAAAACAGGCGCAATTCGCTTTACCGTCTCAATAATTTCTTCGGTGTCCTGCGTGTCCAGGCAAATGGGAAAAGCGTCTAGCCCGGCAAATTCTTTGAACAGCATGGCCTTGCCTTCCATGACTGGCATTGAACCTGCCGCGCCCAGGTTGCCGAGGCCAAGTACCGCACTGCCGTCGCTGACAATGGCTACCGTATTGCCTTTGATGGTTAGGTCGTATACGCGTTCTGGATGCTTGGCAATCTCTACGCAGACTCGCCCTACTCCTGGCGTATAGGCCATGGCCAAATCGTCCTGCTCGCGCAGCGGTACTTTTGCTTCTACTCGCAGCTTGCCGCCCTGGTGCAGCGCAAAGGTACGATCTTGTACGGACTGAACTTCTACGGTGTCTAAGGCGCGAACGGCGGCTTCGATGTTGGCGGCAGCTTCAGTGCTAGAGGCGTCTACTGAGATATCGCGGACGATGTAGTCGCGGGTTTTTTCAACCACGTCGATGTTGCCGAGGTTGCCTTCTGCTTGGGCGATCGCGTCAATCACAGCAGACAGTCGGCTGACCCGGTTGGGCAGCTTGATACGGAGGGTTAAACTGTAGCTAGGATTCGGCGTCAAACTGACCATAGGAAGGGAGCTATGAATGATGAGTAGTGAGTGATGAGTGAAAAACTTAGACCGTCATTCAGCACTTATAATTCATACCTCATAATTCGTAATGATCGTAGTTTGTTCGTTCAGTTTGCTGTAAGAATTGTTCGTAATTCCTCATCTGTTGCTCACCGTCTGTCAATCACTATTTGTCACTCACCATGCCAACTTTGTATGCCGAAATTGACATCAACGCGCCGCAAAGCGTGGTTTGGGAAGCGCTGATGCGCAAGGATCAGTGGCGCTATTGGAATACGTTTTTTTACGACTGCGAACCCGGTATTCGCATCGCGAGGGGCAATGAGCTTTTTTTGGCGATGCAGCGGCTAGAAGGCGATGAGGAAACTGAGTTTCAGCCTTTGATTACGATGCTGCGTCCGCCGAGTTTGATGATGTGGACATCTTCTATTCCGGGGTTGAAAACTGAGCATACGTTTGAACTCCAAGAGCGGATGCCAGGTCGAACGCGCTATCTGCATCGCGAGACGTTCTCGGGGATTCTCTCCAAGGTTTTTTTGCCGTTTATTCGCCAAGACGAGCGGCAGGGGCTGCGGCGGATGGCCCAGCAGCTAAAGATACATGTAGAAAAAGACATGCTGGGCCAGCGGCCAGATCGCGGCTATGGACAGCAGGGGTACGGGCGGCAAGGGTATGGGCAGCAGGGCTACGACCAGCGAGGCTACGATCAGCAAGGTTCAAGAGGCTACGAGGGGCCGCCGAGCCGTCCGCCTAATGGTAGGCAGGATGGCAATCCTGATTATTACGGGCCACCGGGCGATCGCAGAAATGATCGCGGCTACGACGACAGAGATTATCCGCGCGATCGCAACTACCGTCCTCGCCGATAGCGCGGGCTAGCCGGTCGCTTATCTGGTCCCCGACGGATCTCGAATGGGGCTAAACGAAAGCTGATAGCGATATAGCGCTACGGGAGAATCCTTTGCCTTGAAGTAATCGGGATCTTGGGGTGAGAGATAGATGGCCGTAATCTGATCGGCGCTGATGGGGAAGTTGGGATCGGAATGCTTGCGATAGATGGTTGTATTTTCTACTTCGTTGAGATAAACAACTGGCTGATCGTCTGCATCTTTGGCGTTGCGAAAGAACTGCTGAAAGATTTCGGTCGTGGCAAACGCGGCTGGGTTAGGACTTTCTACGATGCGTCCGGTGACGGTAGACACGAGCTGCTGATTGTCTTTTAAGAAGGTGACCTGACGGTTGGGATCGTCTGGATCCACTTTGACGGCTTTTACCCAGTCGTCGCCTAAATAGGCTCGCGCTAGGCTTAATCCGTTGAAGGCGCGATCGCTCACAATTTGAATCTCATCGTCATCGCCGGGAATAAGCTTGTCTAAAAAGCGCCGGGAATGGACTCTTACCGGCTTGAACTTAATCACCGCTCGAACGGGTTTGTCTAAGAACTGACGATTGCCCTCAAAGCCGGGCGTTACAATATCGGGCGCGAGCGGAGCCTGCATGTCTACTAGGGTAGAAGACATCCGCCAGGAGCCATTCATCCAGCTCGGATAGACCAGATCGCCATCGGAAAGCTGCACGTCTGGTTTGCTTTGCCAGTTAGGAAAGGACTGCTGCCGTTCTGTGAGGGTGGCGGCGGCGACTTGGCCACTGCACATTAGCCAAACGAAGGTAAGCAGGCCAATCCACAGCAAATTTCGTCCCCACTTCCGCTTGCCCCACTTCTGCTTGGAGCTAGGAGGCTCTCCAGCCGATCTACCAGATCTACGGGTGTCTTTAGAATTCACCTTTTTAGAACTCATATTTAGAACTCACAAGCTTTTGCGGACTAATGCCCTTCCCAGATCACGTAGCTTTAGCTTAGCTTGCGGCCTATCGCTTTCTCATCTGGACTAATATTTGCTGCTGCTGCTATTTAGGGGATGAGAATTGCTTCGTTAGAGGCGGCTTCAGCAGGGGCCAAGTTCACTAGCGAGTCTAGCTGCCAGTAATCGGTGGTGCTAGAGGTTGTGCCGCTCAGGCTGCGAACGGTGCCCAAGTAGCTTTTGGCAGATACAAAAAATGGATCGTTAGGATCGAGTTCGAACCAGTCTTCAACAAAGCCGTAAATTAGCGATAGAGAAGATCCTGCATTGACGTATGAATAGCCGTTGTTAGGATTTGCGAGCGATCGCGTTGCGTTCAAAAAAGTAGGATGCTCATCTAGCGGCTCGAAAGCGGTGGCGTTGAGAACGCGATTCATAGCGCCGATGCCAGAGGTGAACATGACCGTATCGTCGGATACCCAGCTATGGCCAAGAAAGCTGAAGTCTGGCTGAACCCCATCAGCAGGGACGCGCCAGTCAACAGCAGGTTGATCGTTAACGAGCGTATCGACCGCGATTTCGGTGGCTAAGAAGCCTTGGGCAACGTTGCCTAAAGCAGATAACGCGGTTTCGGCTTTGGCGCGATCGCTCGTCTGCACCGCTAACCCAAATTCCACCCCAGCCCCTGGAAAAACGCTGTTTAGCAAACCCCGATCGCTCGGAAAAGAGAAAAACGCGATTTCTCTATCCATCCAGCCAATCAGTTCGGTGTCTAGATCGAGTCCGGTGGCGCTAAAAACGAGCGATCGCGCCTGATCTAACAGTTTTTGTGTGGCCTCCTCTCTAGATAAAAAACCGGCAACCCGCTGCCAATACTGGTAGAGGTTGCGCCCGCTGCCTAGCGAGTAGGCCGGTGCCGGTACATATTGAATGGCCGAGTCTGCATAGGGCCATTCAGGCGTTGCTACTGGCTTAAATAGCTCATTGCCATAGAGTCGGCCCTGAAGCCGCAGCCCTTCCGCCTGCGCATACACCACGGCTTCGGCTGTCATGCCCTGAGTGAGTCTAGACGCTAGCAGCCGCGACTCTACTGAAAACAGCTCGGGCATCGCGGGTAGATTGGGCAATCCAGGGAGATCGGGCAGTCCGGGGAGAATAGGGAACTGACCGAAACCAGGCAGGTGATCGCTCAAATCAAATTTAGAAGTTTCTTCTACGTTGGCGTAGATATGGACCAGCGCGTCTGCCTGTTGAATGTACTGTGAGCGCGTAAATACCTCGTTTTCAGACAGGCGAGACGGCTGCAACTGATACTCAATCACGTCTTTTACGGTCTGGGCGTTGGGTGCTATCACGGCGTAATCGCCTATTTGAGCGATCGTTAGCCCTGGCACAACGTAAGTATCGGCTGGCTCTGGGAGCGGATTGCTGTAGATTTCGGGTAAGGGCTTTTGATTCGCGATCGCTAGCTGGGTTGATTTGGGCGATCGCTTGCTCAATGCCTCGGCATTTGACTCCTCAAGTTTGGGCGGCTCAAGTTTGGGCGGCTCAAATTCAGAATCATCCAATTCGGCTCCTTCATCGCTGTCGTAGTCTGAAAAGGACTGAGTCTGCGGCGGCCAAACCCAAAGTGTGGCTCCTTGGTAGACCTTTTGCTCTGGGGCTTCGGCTCTAGCTGTTTCGACGGCTGATACGAAATTGGTAAACTCGGCGGCATCGGCGATTCGAGAGAGGCTGTAGAATTTGGTATCCAAATCTGTGGGCGACACTCGTCTAGGGGCGATTTCTGGAAGCAGTGCGATCGCCGACTGTGCGCCAGCCCACTCTTCGCCCTCGTACTCTAGTTCAAAGCCCGCTGGCAAAAAAGGCACCCCTAAAGGATTGGTTAAACCGCCCATGGCGTCAGCGATTTTAGTAAATAGCTCAAACTGTGCGAGTCCGGCCAAACTTTCGTCTTGAGTTGAAAAGAACATGGCATAGGGCGTATTTGCGGGTAGCCCCTGCGCAATATGCGGCTCGCCCGCTGCATTCAATAGCCCACTATCAGAGGCTGCGGCTGAAGCCACGTTCGCTAAAACCTGCGAAACTGGCAGTTGTAAAACTGCCGCGCTGCCTAGCCATCCACTCGCAATGCCGGTCAAAGCGAGTCCGGCCTTCAGCAGCCGAATGCGAAAAGAATGGCGATCGCTTGCACTTTTACGATGACTCTTTAACCTTTCATCATTTAATCTTCCATCGTTTTTAAAAGCGGCCTGACTGCTCCTAGAAATTGTTCTTAAGGCCCTATCTTTTGCCTGCATTTTTGTTACTTAATGACAATGAACCATTTAGCACCGCTGTATATCATTCAAGCAGAAGACGCGTCTGCATCCGCTAGCTGCTGTTTTCTGCTCGTTTAGCAAACGACAATCGCATTAAAATACCCGTTTAACACCCTCGGCTGCGAGGGCCAACGTCTTTAAAGCGGGTGTTTTTTCTTTGCAATTGCTTTTTTCAGCGACCGTTTATCTGCACCATATATAGATGAATCAAGTTTTCGGCGCTCTTCTTATATTTACGCTAGTTCCATGCCTGGGGGCGTTACCGCTCTCGGGATGGATTGTTTATCTCTTTTCGGGCCAGCGACTCTCGCAGGTAGGCACCGGTAATGTGGGTGTCTCTGCGGCCTTTTATCACGGTGGGACGGTTGCAGGCATTTTTGCCGTGATGGCCGAAGCGATTAAAGGTATTGCAGCGGTGCTGATTGCTCGCTACTTTTTTGGCAACGACTCTATTTGGCCCATGCTCTCGCTGATCTTTTTGGTGATGGGTCGATATTGGGGATCGCAAGGGGCGGGCACTACGAACGTGGCCTGGGGCTTTTTTGCCTACGATCCGCTGGTCGCGGGGCTAGTGTTTCTAATTAGCTTTGTAGGCTTTACCGTGCTTAGAATGCGCGAGCAGGGCCGGCTGTTTGTGCTGGTGCTAATGCCGCTGCTGACGGCTTTGCTCCATCCTGCTGACGGTGCGCGGGTGCTGGCGGTGGTCTGTCTGTCTGGCCTGGTTTTTTGGATCTATCAAAAAATACCTGACGACTTGGAGCTGCCTGCGATGAAGAGTGCTGGTGAATCACGGCGGATGTTTCGCTTTTTTCAAGGCGATCGCGCATTAAAATCTCTAACCACGGTCTTAGACCCTTCAGAGGTGGGGGCCAAAGCCGCTACTCTCTCGCAGCTCAAGGCTTGGGGCTATCCGGTGGCTCCTGGCTACGTACTCCCGGCAGGCGACGATCCAACCGCTCTGATCCGAGTTGTTTCGCCTAGCGCTACTTCCCAGGTGGTTGTGCGCTCGTCGGCAGTCGGCGAAGACTCGCTCACCTCTTCTGCGGCTGGCCAGTATGTTTCGGTAACCGAGGTGGACAGTCCTGCTGCGCTCGACCAGGCGATTACCGTTTGCCTGAATGCCTACAGCGCCACTAGCGCCGTGCAATATCGAGAAAGCCGGGGTCTACCAGATGGCAAGATGACGGTGCTGGTTCAGCCTCATATCTTTGGTACTTTCTCGGGGGTGGCCTTTAGCCGCGACCCGGTGGCGCATATGGGCGACGAGGTGGTGGTCGAAGCGCTGCCTGGAGATGCGAGCCGGGTGGTTTCTGGGCAGGTAACGCCCGAGCGCTATCTGGTGAGCGTGAGTGATGAGGCGATCGCGTCCAACTCTACTGGTTCAAACTCTACTGGCCCAAGCTCTGCTGGCCCAAACTCCACTGGCAAACCTAGCTGGCAGCTTCCTAGAGATGTCGATCTAACCGTGCAAGGTCAGGGGAAAGCGCCCAAAGCATTAATCGCCCAGGTCGCTTATTTAACCCGGCATTTGGAGCGCAGCTTTCACGGCATTCCTCAAGATGTGGAATGGACGTTTGACGGCGAGCAGCTTTGGGTATTACAAAGTCGTCCGGTGACCACGCTCATTCCTATCTGGACTCGAAAGATTGCCGCTGAGGTCATTCCTGGTGTGATTCGGCCGCTTACCTGGTCGATTAACCGACCGCTGACCTGCGGGGTGTGGGGTCGGCTATTTACTTCTGTTTTGGGCGATCGCGCCGCCGGGCTAGACTTTACTAAAACAGCGACGCTGCACTATTCTCGCGCCTACTTCAACGCGACGCTGCTGGGCGATTTATTCTCGCGTATGGGGCTTCCGCCCGACAGTCTGGAGTTTTTAACGAGAGGGGCAAAGTTTAATCGGCCACCGCTAGGGACTACTGCGCGCAACCTCCCTGGTTTGTGGCGACTGCTGCGCCAAGAGATGACGCTGCCCAAGCAGTTTGCAGAGGCTCAGTGGGCTGAATTCGCACCGGTTCAGGCTCAGTGGGAGGCGCGGCCATTAATAAGCCTGAACGAGCCGGAGCTGATTGAGCGAATTAAAGCGGTGATGTCTTTGCTAGAAACCGCGACTTATTACAACATTCTAGCTCCGCTGAGCTTGGCGCTTAGGCAAACTGTGTTTGGGGTTGATCTGGCGCTGCTAGATAATAGTAAAAGCCCTGAAGTGGCAGCGTTGACTGAGCTAAGAGCAATGGCTGAAGGAATGCGATCGCTCATTCCCGAACTAGATCTAGATGACGGCACTCATCGCAATACGTCTCCTGGCAGCAGTTCGTCCCTATTTGCCGCGCTCTCCGACCACCCCGATGGCCACCCGATTTTTGAGCAGCTAGACCAGTTTCTCAACAGATACGGATACCTCAGCGCGATCGCAACTGACATTGCCGTGCCCACCTGGCGCGAATCGCCTCAGCCCGTAAAAGAGCTGCTGACTCAATTTTTGCTACAGCCTCACGCCTCACCAACCGCAAAAACAGACAAGGCAAAAACAGGCGATAAGGCCAGGGATAACGCCAATCGCAGCAGCAAAGCTCGATCTGGCTTGCCGCTATCGGCGCTTCGTCAGCGCCAGGTTCAGGCTCGCTTAGACTTAAAGGGGCAGGTTGCTGAACTGTACAACCGGCTGCTAGCAAATCTTAGAGGCTGTTTTGTAGAGCTAGAAAGCCGCTGGCTAACGCGAGGCGATCTGCAAAAGCAGGGCGATATCTTCTTTTTAACCTGGCAAGAAATACAGGATCGAGTTGCTGAGCCACCGGTCGACCCGGCTGGTGCTGCTTTGGTAAAAGTAGATACTCCGCTCAAGCTTAGAGTAGAGCTAGAAAAGGGCCGTTGGAAAGAAGCCGGCAACCATCGCGCTCCCTACTTGGTCTACGGTCAGCCTACCGCTGCGCCGACGGTGCCTATTAAGATGCCTGCTGCAAAAACCCTTCAGGGCATTGGCGCTAGCGCTGGACAAGTAGAGGGCACTATCCGCATTCTGGAAAATCTTTCGGACACCTCAATAACCATAGACAAGCAAACAATTTTGGTAGTGCCTTACACCGACGCTGGCTGGTCGCCTCTGCTAGCTCGAATCGGTGGGCTAATTTCTGAAGTGGGCGGTCAGCTCTCTCATGGGGCTATTGTTGCGCGAGAATATGGTATTCCCGCTGTGATGGACGTGACCGATGCCACACACCGATTGGTGACAGGACAGCGCGTCCGCATCGATGGACAGCAGGGCACCATTGAGGTGGTAGACCCTGCCTAGAGAAGCGCTAGAGAAAATCTATCGTTGCGATCAGATAGATAGAGTGCACAATAGATAAAAACACATCGCCTCCCAGACACCCCGCTAGTAGCTGCAATGACCTCGACTCAAACCCACTCAACCGGAACGCTTCAAGGCTCTTTGCTCAACCATTCTCAAGGTGCATTCACTGGTGCTAACCAAATCAAGCTGTTCTATCAGAGCTGGTATCCTGCTGCGATAGAAAGAGCCGCCGCCGAAGACACTTCTGATGCTCTGCCGGTACCGATCACATCGCCGGCGGAGCCATTGCAAAAGCAGTCGTCGAAGATTAAGGGCGTACTGGCGATTGTGCATGGGCTAGGCGAACATTCTGGGCGCTATTGCAGCGTGGTTAAGGCGGCTACTGGCGCGGGGTATGCCGTGTTTGGGTTTGATAATCAGGGCCACGGTAAGTCCGAAGGGCAGCGCGGCCACATCAGAAGCTGGCAAGATTACCGGGATAACGTTCAGGCTTTTTTGCAGCTTATTCGCGCTCAAGAACCGGCGGCCCCGCTGTTTGTGATGGGCCATAGCTTGGGTGGGCTGATTGTGCTCGACTATGCTTTACACAGTGCGCAGGCGGATAGCTTTAAGGCGCTTCAGGTGCAGGGGATTGTAATTAGCGCCCCTCCGATGAAGCCGGTGGGAGGTAAAGCGCATTCGGCTAGGGCTATTCTTGCCAAGCTGCTTTCTGGGCTACTGCCTAGGTTTACGCTCAAAATGTGTTTGGACGAAGGTGGGCTTTCGCGCGATCGCGAGATAGAAGCCCAGGCCCAGAAAGACCCTTTAGTTCATCCCTATGTCACCTTGCGCTGGGGCGCAGAAACTATCTCCACCATAGAGTGGGTGAAAAGGCATATTGGCGAGTTAAAACTCCCTATTATGCTCACGCACGGCGGCGCAGATCCGCTGATTGATCCGGCGGGCAGTACGGCTTTGTTTGAAGATATCGCTGTGCCCGAAAAAACCCTACGAATTTACCCTGGCAGCTACCACGAACCCCACAACGACCTGGATGTTGGCATTGTCACGGCGGATATCATCACCTGGATAGAGCAGACTTTGGAAGGGTCTTAGACAAAAAGTCTGCTAGTATGATGCCTTGGCAGCAGCTCTGATGAGTATTCCTGCTAGAAGTGCCATCGCCTTGAGGGGCTATCGCTTCAAACCTCATTGTTGATAGGTATCTAATGTCTTTTGAAAAACTCGGTCTGCGGGCCGAAATTCTGCGCGCCGTTGCTGAAGAGGGTTACACCGAGCCAACGCCTATTCAAAGTAAATCTATTCCCATTATCGTTGCCGGGCGCGACGTAATGGCTAGCGCTCAAACGGGAACCGGTAAGACCGCAGGCTTTACGCTGCCGCTACTTCAGCGCCTGTGCGAAGATCTTCCGCCGCAAGATGAAGTAGCCCAAGTGGCTGCTAGCAAGGCGGCTAAAGGCCGCAGCTCGGCTAAGGCCGCAGGGGGCAAGCCTATTCTGAAGAAAGATCGCGCCTCGAATGGTCTAAAAGAAGTTGGCTCAGCCGGTCATCGTCCGCTAAGAGCGCTGATTGTGACGCCGACTCGCGAACTAGCGGCGCAGGTAGGTGAGAGTGTGAACACCTACAGTAAATATTTGCCAATTCGCTCTACGGTTATTTTTGGCGGCGTCAAGATCAACCCCCAGATCTCTAAGCTGCGTCAGGGCGTAGATATTTTGGTGGCAACGCCGGGCCGCTTGCTCGATCATGTTAATCAGCGGACGATCGATCTTTCTCAGGTGGAAGTGCTCATTCTCGATGAAGCCGACCGCATGTTGGACATGGGCTTTATCCATGACATCCGCAAGATTTTGACGCTGGTTGCAGAGGATCGTCAGACGCTGCTGTTTTCGGCGACGTTTTCGAGACCGATTAAGAAGTTGGCCGATAGCTTTTTGCGATCGCCCGAACTGATCGAAGTTGCCCGCTCCAATGCCGCCGCTGAAACCGTCGATCAGCTCGTTTATCCGGTCGATCGAATCCGCAAAAGCGAACTGCTGTCTTTTATCATTGGCTCGCGCAACTGGCAGCAGGTGCTGGTCTTTACTCGCACCAAGCACGGCGCTAATCGGCTCACCAAGCACCTTCAAAAAAGCGGCCTAACTGCGGCGGCGATTCACGGTAACAAAAGCCAGGGCGCTCGTACTCGAGCACTGGCCTCGTTTAAGACGGGAGATGTGCGCATTCTGGTGGCGACAGATATTGCGGCACGAGGCTTGGATATCGATCTGCTTCCTCACGTCGTTAACTTCGAGCTGCCTAACGTTGCCGAGGACTATGTGCACCGGATTGGTCGTACAGGCCGAGCGGGTAACGAAGGTCAGGCGGTTTCGCTAGTTTGTGTGGATGAGAGAGACTTGCTACGAGATATTGAGCGGCTGCTGAAAAAGAGTATTCCTAAAGAGACCATAGAGGGGTACGCGCCCGATCCGTCTATTCCCCCTGAGCCAATTCCTAACGGTCGTAACAGTGGGGGAAATCGCGGTCGGAGCAGTAGCGGCGGCGGAAGTCGCGATCGGTCGCGATCGCCTAGATCATCTAGTGGAAGCGCTAGACCCAGTAAGCCAACCCTTAACAAAAGTAAGCCACGCCGCTCATCTTAATCGCTGCTAACTGCTTTAAGTTTGAGTCGTTTAAGAAAGCAACAACTATTTTATTAGAAAGTTGTTGCTTTTTTCGCTAACGCGATGAGGACACCGAAGACCTGATGCAGTAGCCCGCGTGGGCTGTGCTCATTTTCTCAGAACACACTTCTCGAACTTTCTCACACTTGGTTCATGCGTTTTCTTTATTCATCTTTGCGTTCAACCTAAAGGATTATCAGTTTTCCTTCAGCTTTCCATGAGTGCTTAGTAGGTTTTGTACCCATGCCTGATCTTCTAAAGACAATGAAGGCATCGGCACCTCGCGACTGTAGTCAATGCGCAAGTCATAGCTTGCCTGTTCGCATACTTCTTGAAAAACACTTTGTAAATCAACCGCTATAGCCTCATCCGGGTCTTTAAGCGGTAGTAAAAACTCAGGAAGTATTTCCCTGAGCGCGAAAGCGTAAAGTTGGGCTTTGGGACGATTGCTTGCTCGACTGACCAAAACGTAATAGTCACTTATGCTACTAGCACCAACTATGGCAAAAGGAGACTGACTTCTGAGTAAATCAACCTCTATAAAGTGAGAAGCACTACTCAATATAGCTGCTCTTTTTGTCTCGTAAATATCTCTTCCCTTTCCTTTTCGCTTGTTAGTTGGAGATAGCATCTCGATTGCTGTAATGACCTGGTCGCTATTTACTTCACGAACTTCTAGATAGCGTTCTCGAATTTCTATCGGAATTGGTAGGGTTACTGTTTGCGGTGTGTTTCTTACTGCAACGCTGCTCGTTTTAGAAGCTAAAAACTCTTCTGAAGGTTGACTCGCCTGACTATCTCTTAAAACAACAGCGTCTGGAATTCCAATTAACAGATCGCTCTCTGGCGTGTCCATGTAGGATCGCGTTTCAACTTCGACGTAGTAATGAGGTCGAAGTTGAGGGGCAATGCGGTTTGCGATCGCGAGCATTAGCCGGTTGTGAAAAGGCGACCAGAAAGCGGATTGTTCTAAGTAAGGATCCATGCCTGGAAAAGGAGAAGCCATAGCATTCGCTGCGCGAGCAATATCCCCATACTAATTTGATTGAATAGCTTTGCCTATCTGTCGTTTTAAGCAGCCTTAAAACAAAGCCCTAAACCAATTGGTTCAGGGTTACTTTGATCCTATTAATATGCCAGGAGGCGGACTTGAACCGCCGACACGAGGATTTTCAATCCACTGCTCTACCAGCTGAGCTATCCCGGCTTGCTTACAACCGCCGACACGCGGATCTTTAATCCACTGCTCTACTGGTTACGTCGTCCAGATGAGCTACCCTGTCTTTCGCTAGAAAGTTTGGGGCCGTGCGTTTTGCGCCTAACTAAGTTAACAAAATAGGGTAACGCCTGCAAGAAAGTTTTTTAAGGGGATGGTGCAACAGCAGGTGCGGGCGATCGCGCCATCCCAAAATAATTTGCTCATCAACCAACACCAGCGCTTAGTTAATCGGACGCAAGCGGGCCAGCTTCACCGAGAAGGGGCCTTCACCATCGCCTGCATACGAGCGAACGCGCACCGTGTACTTCCCGGCCTCGTTGATCCGGGCGAACAGCAGCGAATTGGTGCTGCCATCGGGGCCATCGTCGTTCTCATTGACAACTAGACCATTGGCGTCCATAAGTGTGACTAGGGTGTCAAACTCTTCGGAAGTCGCATCTATGGTGATTTGGTCGCCCGCTTCGAGATTGATGACGTAGTCTTTGGCAAATCCACCCACGCCAGTCGGAATGTCGGCCTTGGAGAGCGTGTCGCTAATCTCTGTCGCTTCTAGTGGAATGGGATTGTATAGCTGGGCGGTCGCTTGGCGTGCGCTTAGCCCAGAGAATCCTATTGATAGCAAGCATGTAGGAACTAGAAGAGCGCGCGCGCGGGTTAGTTTCATAGCGAAAGTTAGAGAGATTTTCACGGAAAGGTTGCAACGGGTGTGATTGCCCACATTATGCATTACCGAGTGATAGCCGTCACTAACCGATTACTCAGGTGCTGGACTAGGCGCATCTTTGTAATAGTCATCGCTGCTAATATTTTCACTTTTTCCCTGCGTGTTGATGCATCCGGGCTTTTGGTTAAACTGGCAAACTCTAGCCCACAGCTTGGAGCGCGTACCTTGAGGGCCAGAGGAAAAGATAACGCGATCGCCCGCTGGGCCACCAGGAACAATCTGAACGCCGCAGATAGGACAGGTTTGAGTCGTTGGGTCTGCCATAGGTCTTGATAGATAGAGGAACACAAAGCTGAGATTAGACTATCAAACTGACCGCCAGGAATCGTTTAAGATCTTTGTACTTCTTTTCTAAAGCGACGGCTTGCAACATGGCTAAAAAGACACTCCCGCTCTCTCTGTCCAATTTGCCGACGCATTCTAGCGCCTCACTCAAGCGACTCAGACAAATTAGCCACTTGCTAGACAACGCGATTCCCGTGCCGGGAACGAAGTATCGGTTTGGACTAGATCCGATTTTGGGCTTGCTCCCTGGCGGTGGCGATATGGCAGGCGGGCTAATGTCTGTTTATATCGTGTTCGAGGCGATGCGGATGGGGGTTCCTGCGGAAACGATTGGGCGGATGGGCGCGAACATTGTGCTCGACTTGCTGACGGGGACGGTGCCCGTGGTGGGCGATCTGTTTGACGTGGCGTTTAAGGCTAATAGTTTGAACGTGGCGCTGCTAGAGAAACATGTGGCTGCGCCGGCGCCGAGTAAGGCTAGCGATAAGATCTTTGCGGCTGTTGTGATTGTGGCCTTAATTGCCCTAGTAATTGGGATGGCGGCGCTGTCGGTATGGCTGATTACGAGCCTGTGGAATTTGATTTTCTAGTCTGCTTGCTTTCCATAACAATGGCATAATAATTCGGCTCCTCCGTCAGGTTTTTTGATGTCAGCCAAACAGTTCGCCGTAGATATTTCAGGCCCCGATCAAACGGTGGAGCTAGAAGTGGCCGTGCCCGAGGTAGATAGCGACCTGACGGACTTTGAGTTTCATCAGCGGGTGGAAGTAGCCTGGCAGGTGTGCGATCGCTTCGACTTGCAAACCGACATCTGGCGCGGGCGAATTTTGCGGGCGGTGCGCGATCGAGAAAAGCGAGGAGCGGCCAATAAAAGCAGCGAGCAAGACGGCAGTACAAAGAACGACGGCGAGCAAAATGGCAAAGTGGCAAAGGAGAAAAAGAGCGGCGCGGGCTTCTTAAACTGGCTTAAGGACAAGGAGATCAGTAAAAGCCAGGCATATGTCCTGATCGACTTGGCCAACAGCGCTGACCAGATGCTTGAAGATGGCCTAATCGAAACCGTAGATGTTAACCGCTTTAGCAAGCGAGCGTTTATGGAGACCGCGCAGGCGTCTTCTGAGGTGCAGCAAATTATTAGCGAAGCGGCCAAGCGCGGCGATCAGATTACGCGCAAAGAAGTGAAGCAGCTCTCGGATGATTGGACGGCGATGAATTCCGATTTGATTCCAGAGTCGGTGCGCTCTAAAGCGGCAGATAACACGATTCCAACGCGATACCTAACGCCGCTAGTAAAGGAAATGGAGAAGCTGCCGCCGTCTCATCAGCAAACGCTAAAGAATGAGATTGACGAAAATCCAGATGTGGATATGCTGAAGCAGGTTACCGCTGAGGCCAAATATCTATCTCGCTATATTGAGGCGGCTAGCCAGGTACAAACGCTCGATTCTGAGCAGGTGAATTTGGAGCTAGCACTCGATGAGGCGCTGCGAGTGGGATGTTTGAACTCGGCGGCTGATTTGGTGAACCAGGCAACCTTGCTAGAGCAGGCCGCAACTAAGCTCTACACCGCCTGGAAGCGGATGAATAAGCTTTCTGAGCGGGTGTATGTAGATAGCGGAGAGAGTACGCCGCATTTGCGATCGCTCCTAAATGCTTTAGGCCCGCTCTGCAGCGAACTAATTGAGGTGCAGCTAGGCGATGCCAATAGCGCTTCTTCTAGACGCATTCGGCTAAAAGTTTTACCCGATGAGGGAGCAGAGCGTGAGCCGCTCTCTGCAGAAGCGCTACCTGTAAAAGCAATACAGACTGGCGGAACGCAGATAGACGTTTCTAGAAATTAGCGTTAGCGATTGGACGCTCTGCACACAATTACTGAATTCGCATCTATCCTCGACTTCGCATTTATCCTCCATTAGACCTATCATCCTTTAGTAGTAGGGCCAATGGCACAACTGGTCTACCTACCAAACACAACGATGAGTTGACTCAATAACACTAGAAATAGTCACCTCTGTAGCCGCTATGCATGATCTAGTCGAGCTTTTGCAATAAATGCGCAGGCGTATCTTCATTCTGCGATTACCTGTGCCGCTTTCAACGACTGGGCTGCTGTTTAGCTCAAAATCAGTTCAGCTTGAAGCGAATACTGACTAGATCTTTGCTCAAAAGAACTCAATAAGATTTATCAATTAATGATTCAATGATTGGTTTAGCTGCTTGTCGTACTTTTGTCAGAGCGATTCTGATAGTCTATAGAGAAGACAAATTGGCAAGATCGTGGAGCAGGCGCGAGTGCGACTTATGCGGCGCGAGCCAGTTTACCGTAACCCAGGAAAAAACAAACTATGCCAATCCTTGAAGCTACCCCAGTGATGGACTTCCAGAGCGAAACATACAAAGACGCTTACAGCCGCATCAACGCGATTGTAATCGAGGGCGAACAGGAAGCGAATGACAACTATACGCTGCTATCTGAGCATTTGAGTGGGTATAAGGACGAGCTAATTAAGCTGGCTCGGATGGAAAAGAAGCATATGAGAGGCTTCCAAGCCTGCAGTAAGAATTTAAGCGTTAATCCTGATATGCCATTCGCCAAGGAGTTTTTCTCCCAGCTGCACGGCAATTTTCAGACGGCGCTTGCAGAAGATAAAATTGTGACTTGCCTGCTGATTCAGTCTTTGATTATTGAGACCTTTGCGATCGCAGCCTACAATATCTACATTCCCGTCGCTGACGACTTCGCTAAAAAGATCACTGAAGGCGTTGTGAAAGACGAGTACACGCACCTGAACTTTGGCGAAGAGTGGCTAAAAGCTAACTTTGAGACTGCCAAAGCCGAGCTAGAAGAAGCCAATCGCGCCAACTTGCCGCTGGTTTGGAAGATGCTCAACGAAGTGGAAAAAGATGCCGCTGTACTGGGCATGGAGAAAGACGCCCTAGTTGAAGACTTCATGATTACCTACGGCGAAGCCCTTGGGAACATCGGCTTTACGAGTCGCGAAGTGATGAAGCTATCCGCTCAAGGCTTAGCAGCCGCTGCCTAGGCCAATCGCGAGCGACTCCGGTTGATATCAGCCGGAGTCGCTTTTTAGTATTTGCTTTATCTTGTTTGCTCTATCTTTTGCTCTATCTAAGTTCCCTTCAACGCACAGGACGTTTAGTCACCCCGAATGTTTGGTTTAATTGGTCATCTCACCAGCCTAGAACACGCCAAGTCCGTTGCCGAAAAATTAGGCTATCCCGAATATGCGGATCAGGGCCTAGATTTTTGGTGTAGCGCCCCTCCTCAGACCGTCGATCAGTTCAAAGTTACCAGCGTTACCGGCCAAACAATCGAAGGGCAATACGTCGAGTCCTGCTTCTTACCCGAAATGCTAGCGAACCGTCGCATCAAAGCCGCCACGCGCAAAATTTTGAATGCGATGGCCCACGCGCAAAAGAACGGCATCAACATCACGGCTCTTGGCGGCTTTTCGTCCATCATCTTTGAGAACTTTAAGCTAGAGCAAATTAAGCGGGTGCGCAACCTCGATTTGGACTTTAGCAAGTTTACAACCGGCAACACTCACACCGCTTACGTCATCTGTAAGCAAGTAGAAGATGCTGCGCCTAAAGTGGGCATTGCGCTTAAAGAAGCGACTGTAGCTGTGTGCGGCGCGACGGGCGACATTGGCAGCGCCGTCTGCCGCTGGCTAACCAACCGTACGGGCGTAAAGGAACTGCTGCTAGTGGCCCGCAATCAAGAGCGGCTAAGCGACCTGAAAACAGAGCTAAAGTTTGGCAAGATTGTGAGCATGGCGGACGCTCTGCCGATGGCCGATGTCGTCGTTTGGGTGGCCAGTTTGCCAAAGGGATTAGAGGTTGATCCGTCAACGCTTAAGCAGCCTTGTTTGATGGTAGATGGCGGCTATCCCAAAAATATGGATGTCACATTTTCGCATCCCGGTATTACTGTACTAAAGGGCGGCATTGTGGAGCATTCGCTCGATATTGACTGGCACATCATGGACATTGTGAATATGGACGTGCCAGGGCGTCAGCTATTTGCCTGCTTTGCAGAATCCATGCTGCTGGAGTTTGAGAAGCTGCATACCAACTTCTCTTGGGGTCGCAACCAGATTACTTTGGAGAAGATGGATCTCATTGGTGAGGCGTCGAGGCGGCATGGATTTAAGCCGCTGCTAACGTAAGGGCCAGCATGAGGATGCAGTAATTACGGTAATCTAGATAACATTGATTCTGCGAGCCGATCCTCCTCATGGCCACGACTGAACGTAAGCCAATCTTGCTGGACTTTGAGAAGCCCTTAGCTGAATTAGAGTCTCGAATCACTCAGATTCGAGATCTAGCTGAAGATACCGATGTAGACGTTGATGAGCAAATCTATCAGCTAGAGTCTAAGGCGCAAAAGCTGCGGCAGGAAATATTCACAAGCCTGTCGCCTTCTCAGCGGATTCAGGTGGCGCGTCATCCACGCAGACCTAGCACGCTGGACTACATTCAGGCGATTAGCGAGGAATGGGTAGAGCTGCATGGCGATCGCCGCTCTGGAAAGGACGATTTAGCACTAGTTGGCGGCATTGCTCGCTTTGAGGGACGTCCGGTGGTGATGCTGGGCCAGCAAAAAGGACGCGATACGAAAGACAACGTAGCGCGAAATTTTGGCATGCCGGTGCCGGGGGGCTATCGCAAGGCCATGCGGCTGATGAAGCACGCCAATCGGTTTGGGATGCCGATTATGACGTTTATCGATACGCCAGGAGCCTGGCCTGGGTTTGAAGCGGAAGAGATGGGTCAGGGAGAGGCGATCGCCTATAACCTGCGAGAAATGTTTAGCTTAGATGTGCCGATTATTTGTACCGTAATTGGCGAAGGTGGTTCGGGTGGGGCGCTCGGGATTGGCGTGGGCGATCGCCTGCTGATGTTCGAGCATTCGGTTTACTACGTAGCTAGCCCGGAAGCCTGCGCGTCTATTTTGTGGAAAGACGCGGCTCGTTCGGCTCAGGCGGCGGAAGCCCTGAAAGTGACAGCCTGGGATTTGAAGTCGCTAGGCATTTTGGATCAGCTTTTGCCAGAACCGATTGGGGGTGCCCATGCTGCGCCTGTGGAGGCGGCTAATACATTGCAGCAGGCGCTGTCTCAAAATTTAAATAGTTTGCTAGAGATTGACCCAGAAGAGAGGCGATCGATGCGCTATGAGAAGTTTAGGAAGATTGGCGTGTTTACTGAGGGGTAGCCAGCGTAGCGCTCTTGAGTAGCTGATTTTGATGGGGTTTTGATGAGGTTGTCACTGCTTTTAGTTGCTGCCTTTACTTTTAGTCACTGCCTTTATGGGCTTTGTGAGTAGGCAGCTATCGCCATTAGCGGTTAACATTTATTTACGACAGGCTTAATTCCTCTCATTTTTGGCGATAAGCGATACATTTTCTTTTATGACTCTCTCAGACAGCATTGCAACGACCAACGGCAAACCGGTGCCAGAGGTACGCCCCTCTCGTGAAACCAAACATGGCCATCCTCAATGTCAGCTCTCTGAGATAGACCCGACTCAGGACAATGCCCCGATGATGGACGCAGTGCGCACGATGCTGCTCTCTGTGGGCGAAGATCCCGAGCGAGAAGGCTTACTTAAGACGCCGCACCGAGTCTCTGAGGCCATGCGCTTTCTGACGCAGGGCTATTCTCAATCGTTAGAGACTATCGTCAACGGCGCTATTTTCGACGAGGGCCACAACGAGATGGTGCTCGTTCGAGACATTAGCTTTTTTAGCCTGTGCGAGCATCACATGCTGCCTTTTATGGGCCGAGCGCACGTCGCCTACATTCCGAATCAGCGGGTAGTCGGGCTAAGCAAGCTGGCGCGGATTGTGGAGATGTACGCCCGGCGCTTGCAGGTACAGGAGCGGCTGAATCGCCAGATTGCGGATGCGGTGCAAGAAGTGCTCGATCCTAGGGGGGTGGCAGTGGTGATGGAGGCGAGCCATATGTGCATGGCCATGCGCGGTGTGCAAAAGCCCGGTTCTTGGACGGTAACTAGCGCAATGGTCGGTGTGTTTGACGAAGATGCCAAAACGCGAGAAGAATTTTTGAGCCTGATTCGGCATCAGCCTGGATTTGCGAACTATTAAGGCAATTTACTCCTAGGATGCTTTCTTTTTGAGGGCAGCAGCGATAGAGTTGAAAAAGTTTGCTTATTGCTATGCGAAATCATTATGACGAACGCTGCCACGATTGATACGCTACCGGCTTTCCAAGACGATGGCGCTGAAGAGGTTACCGCAAATCATGTAGAGGTGATTGAGACGGTCATTTCTAGCCTGGAGCAAGACGGCTCGGCGATGGTGAACCATTCGGATGAAGGCTATTTGTGGAAGTTTAAGTACGGCACCGTTGAGGTGTATGTGCAGCTAACGGGCAGTACGGACGATGATACGTTGACAACCTGGTCGCCGGTGCACAAGCTGCCCGTGACAAATGAGCCGGATATGATGCGTCGGCTGCTAGAGCTGAACTGCGGCAGTACGTTTGAGGCTTGTTTTGGGCTGCTAGATGACAGCATAGTGGTGTTTGCTTCGCGAACGCTGAAGGATATTAATCCGAGCGAGATTTCGCGGCTAATGACCATTGTGGCGTCGATTGCGGATGAGAACGACGAGGAACTGCTAAAGGATTATCCGGCTGCTTAGATGTCGGCGGCAGACATCTAAGCAGCTATCGGTGGCTTGCAGACTTTTATTTGAAACCTATCAATGACGCTGCATGGCTATAAATGGAGCTTGATACTTGGCGCTTAGTCCCCATCTATAGGGGGACTGGGCTAGAGCAAATGGCGATTGATAGCTGGCTGCTGAGTCAACATGCGAAAGGACTTCAGCCACCTTGCTTGCGGTTTTATACCTGGAAAACGCCTACGCTTTCTCTGGGCTATCACCAGCGCCAGTTTCCAGAAGCGTGGAACAATTTGCGCTGGAACAATCGGCCTGTAGATTTAGTGCGCAGACCCACAGGCGGCAGAGCCGTTTTACACCAGGGCGATCTAACCTATGCGCTGATTGCATCGGGACTAAAAGGACCGCGCCGGGCGGTTTATCAACAGCTTTGTCAGTTCTTGATTCAAGGATGGCAAAGTCTAGGCGTTGCACTTTCTTTTGGCGTAGCCGGACGGGGCTACATTCATAACCCTAACTGCTTTGGCACGGCAACAGCGGCTGATTTGGTGATGGACGATGGCTATAAGCTGATTGGAAGCGCCCAGGTTTATCGAGATGGGGGCTTGCTGCAGCAAGGTTCTATGCGGCTTCGGCCCGATAGTGAGCTGTTTGAGACTGTTTTTGGTGAGAAGATTTTTGCGCCTGACTTACCAGAAGCTGTTCTGTCGGAGAAAGGGATGAGTTTGATTGTAGAGGCTTTGACTCAGGCGGCTAAGGCTTGTTTTGAGGTTGAGTTTGAGGTGCGATCGCTCTCTCCTATAGAAATAACAGAAGCGCTTACAGCTTCCTGATAACACTTGAGTCGCCGTCAACTCGAGATTAGGGAAAGTGGGCGATTGGATTTTGTCATCACCTCGAACTCAGCGGAATCATACACTCTGTTGATTAATTGTGAAACAGTTACTAGCTTTCTAACGGATCAACAATCCAGTATTCAGGAATCTCTAGAAAGCCGTATTCGCATGCTTGTCGCGATAATCTTCACTTCTAGTAGAGGGGCTAACCACTTCAACTACCAGTAGTGGCGGTGATTCATCCAAGTTAATGACAGCCTCTCTATCAAGCATTGACTCCATTTGCTCTTCAGGCAACACTGTAATATCTGGAATGCGAGAAGTGTCTTGCCTTCTCCTCTAGGCGATGCACTCCTACCGACCCAGCCATAGCCATATCCGATCTATTCAATTGCGGCGTGGCTAGCTCTGAATTGATTAGCTAGAAAGTCAATAATAAACGCATGAATTCCCTTTCCTACGCTCATCGGCACAAGCTGTCCATTGACCAGCTCATAGCGAGTATCTGTACCATCTTCATACTTCAGATACTCCTCGAAGGTTAGCTTTTGAACAGCAACTGTCATCGGCTTGTTCCTGGGGTAACTGCTTTTATTTTAGGCTTGCTTGATGGATTGAGCGATCGCGCCCAACTGCAAGCCAGCCGGGTAAGCCTTTTCTTCTTTAATCTTTTGAATCAAAGCTTCAGGCACTTTAAAGTTCATTTGCTTAGCGACTGCGCGAACCACATCTCCGCGATCTAGAGTGCCAGCTACTGAATCAGCAGGCGTTAGTACCGTCAGACGATCTAGCTGCTTCTGTTCGATTAGCTCAATGGCTTCGGTAAGCGGCATGTTTTCGCTAACGTGGGGAATATCTAGCAAGGGTTTTGCAATGCTTTGTAGATCGCGGTGCTCCCACTCACTGCGCTCTACTTGACGCAACCCATCAATAGAAACCAGCCCGCGATAGCGACCGTCTGAAGAGGCGAAGTAAACCGGCGCAACTTTTTGATCGAGCAGTAAATACTCATCGGCGAACTCGCGCAGCGTCATGTTGGCGTCGAGTACGCGGAAGTCGCGAATGGTGGCATCGGATACCTTCAGCTTAGAAAGACCTTCTTGTAGGTCGTTCATGCGGTTGTAGTTTTTCGCATTGCGCAAGATAAACAGGCCAATGAGCGCTGGCCATAGCCCGATGAAACCCGCTCCACTCGCGAAGGCGACTAAGCCAAGACCAATACCGCCAAATCCAACAACCTGACCCGATCTAGCCGCCCAACGAACGCCCTTTGCCCGACTGTTAGTGGCTTTCCATACGGCTGCTTTGAAAATTTGCCCACCGTCTAGCGGTAAGCCAGGAATTAGATTAAAGAGGGCTAGAACAAGGTTTGTCGTAGCAACGCTGAGGATGATGCTTTTGGCAATGACTGGTAGCGCAACCGAGTTGCCAATAACCGTAAGTGCGACGTAAAGAATAAGGCTGACCGCCGGGCCTGCTGCAGCCACTTGAAAGGCCTGCCCAGGCGTTTTAGATTCGCTCTCGATAGAGGCAATGCCGCCAAAGAGGAACAGCTTAATGGAGTTGACGTTGATGCCCTGCGAGCGAGCAACTAGGCTATGCCCTAGCTCGTGCGCAAGTACAGAAGCAAACAAGAGGAGTGCCAGGGCTAATCCGGCTATCCAAGCTGCGGCTGTACCGCCGGCAACGCCCTGCAGATCGGGATTAGTGCCCTGCAAAAAGGTGATGAGTAGGACAATAAAGAACCAAGAATTGTCGATGTATAGTGGGATGTTGAACAGAGAACCCACTCGCCAACCAGTTTGCATAAGCCTTTCCTTAGGGTGCGATGGCCGAAGCCACTTTTGCAGAGTATCGCAGAGCTAAGCAACCAGGCTCTCTCTACGGATATGCTTACATTGTACTGACTTGGCTCCTTGTAAGGGTATGAGCCTCTGTACAGATAACCGAAACAGATAAGGGCGTAGAGACTATAAATGCAGGTGAAAAAATGCAGGTGAAAATTTGTGGGATTACGTCGGTAGAACAAGGGTGTGCGATCGCTGGGCTAGGCGCAACGGCGCTGGGCTATATCTGCGTAAAAAAGTCACCTCGCTACATTAGCCCGCAAACTATTGCTCCGATTGTGATGGCAGTTTCTGATGAATGGCCAGATGTTCAGCATTTCGGCGTTTTTGCCGACGACTCACTGCTCAGCATTTTAGATATTGTCAAACAGGTCGGACTCACCACCGTTCAGCTACACGGCGATGAGACGACCGCAACCTGCCACTTATTGCGCGATGCGCTTAAAGAGTCGGGGTTGCCCAAAGTCAAGCTAGTGAAAGCCTTTCGAATTCAGTCGGCTGAAGATCTCGAAGCGGTGCACAGCTATGAGCCCTATGTCGATGCGCTGCTGCTTGATGCCTATCACCCTGACCAGTTAGGCGGTACAGGTAAAACGCTTGACTGGCAGGCACTTCAAAAATTCTCACCGGGTCGTCCCTGGTTTTTGGCGGGAGGGCTAACGCCTGAGAACGTGCAGATGGCGCTAGCGCAAATCTCTCCAAACGGAATCGACCTCTCTAGTGGGGTAGAGAGGTCGCCGGGGGATAAGGACTTGGAGAAAGTGCGATCGCTATTTGAGCAGATTAAGCCGCTGGTTTAGCCGACTGGTTTCTTGGCGACCCAATACTTACTCATAAAGTGGTTGTAGGTTTCTACTTCTGCGAATCCAGCGTCCTTGAGCCGAGCCACCAAATCGTCGCCAATATAGCTGCGGTAGTAAGGCTCGTGGAACATCGCAGGGAAATTTTCCATGAGCGGCGCAAACTCAGGTGTGTCAATCGTTTGCACAGAGTCGCAGATGACAAAAATACCGCCGGGCTTAGTGACGCGAGCCGCTTCGTTAATGACGTTTTGGCGAGCTTCGGCGGGCAGTTCGTGGAAGAGAAACGTGCTGGTAGTCGCTTCAAAAAATTCATCGACAAAGGGGAGGGCTTCGCCGTTTGCCTGAATAAGCTGAGCGGGAACGCTGCTCTTGATGTCCGCAAGATTCTCGTTAGCTTTGCGCAAATACGCGGGAGAAAGATCTACGCCGTAAAGCGAGACTTCGGGCATGGATTGGTTAATTAGGGTGAGGCTATTGCCCGTACCGCAGGCGATATCCAGCACTTTTAGCGACTGGGGAGAAATATCGGCAGAAACCGGCATTTGGCTCAGGTGCTGCTTTAGCGGTGCTAGGATGCGGCGGCGCATAGGAGCAGCCGTCCCGTTGAACAAGACCTCTACTTGGAGGTCGTACATGTTGGCCGAGTAGTCGCTGAAGTAGCCGTCGGTTTGGTGGTGGAAGTTTTGAACGTAGTAGGCAGGATAGCCGTCGGTACTAATGCCTTCGCTGAAGTCCTGGTGACGCTTGTTGGTGGCACGATCCCAAATTTTAGGCAGGTCTACCCACAGCTCGGGGTAGTAGCGAAAAAAGTCGTCCCAGCGGTTGTCAAACAGCGCGCTTTTAGGATAAACGCCGTCTTCTGCGTCCTGCCAGTCGGCGGCTAGTAGCTTATCAATGCGGCTCTGGATCGCCTGAAGCATCTCTGGGTTAAGCGGGTTTGGCTCGTTGCGCTTGGTGGGGGAAAGCGCGTTGAGAAACTGAGTGCTGAGAACTTTGTGGGCAAAGCCGAAGACCTGTTTGCTTTGCTGAAACCCTTGATAGGCAAGCTTAGTGAGGCCGTTTGGGGTCAGTGAGTTGGGGGTGAGCGTTTGTGTCATAGCGGTTATGAGAGCTGCTTGAAAGAGGGCTGGGGATTGTATGAAGTTGTCTTCTCATTGTAAAAGAATGTTACGAACCATGTGGAGGATTTTTTACAAAAAACGCAGAAACACCAATGATTTTTGAAACGACTTTTGAAATGACTTATTGAGCAGTGAGCGTGAGAAAACGCGTTTAAACGTAAAAAAGCCGCCCGGTTAGAGCGGCTTCTGATCAGCTTTGCGGCCATCCGTGATTGGGATAGCCTATGCCAAACCCAAATCTACTTAATGAAGAGCATTTCTTCGTAGGTAGGCAGCGGCCATAGGTCGTCGGCAACTTCACCTTCTAGGGCATCGGCGGCGGCGCGAACTTTGTCCATCTGGCCGCGAATGGTGCTTACGCAGAACTTCATATGCTCTTCGCTGGAGCTAAAGTCGCGGCTTTCTGAAGAGCTATCTAGCTCGTTGGCTGCGTCGATTAGCTCTTTGGTCAGTCCTGCCACTTTTTCGAGCTGCGCTTTGTCCATGCTGATGCCAACATCGCCTAGGTTAGCGATCGCACCTGCTGTCTCATTCAAGTATCGCAGTGCAGCCGGATAAATCAGCGTTTTTGCCATATCTACCATCAGCTTCGCTTCGACATCAATCGAGAGGATGTACTGCTCGGCGTAGACCTCGTAGCGGCTTTCTAGCTCAGTAGGAGAAAGCACGCCGGTGCTGGAGAACAACTGCTTAACGCTATCGCTTTGCAGGAATGGGAGCGCATCAGCCGTCGTTGGAATATTCTTCAGACCGCGCTGCTCAACGGCTTCTTTGTGCCACTCTTCGGAGTAGCCGTTGCCGCCAAACACAGCCGCACCATGCTTGTCCATCACGTCTTTAAGCACGGACTGCACCGTAGTGCCAATGTCGTCGCCAGACTTGCTTTCAATTTGATCAGACATCCAGTTGAGCGAGTCGGCCATCATGGTATTGAGAGCAATCAACGGGCCAGATACAGACTGACTAGAGCCCACTGCGCGGAACTCGAAGCGGTTGCCAGTGAAGGCAAACGGAGAGGTGCGGTTGCGATCGCCCGCATCTTTAGTCAACGGCGGCAGCGTATCTACCCCTAGCTGCATTTTCCCCTTGTGGCTAGAGCCCTCTAGCTTGCCATCCTTAATCTGATTAAAGATGTCTTCTAGCTGACTCCCCAAGTAAACCGACATAATTGCGGGCGGCGCTTCGTTAGCACCTAAACGGTGGTCGTTACTCGCGCTGGCAATCACCGCGCGCATGAGGGGGCCATACAGATGTACACCGCGAATCACTGCGCCACAGAAGGCCAAGAACTGCAGGTTTTCCTCAGGCGTATCGCCTGGATCGAGTAGGTTGCCCTGCGTGGAGTTCCCGATTGACCAGTTGACGTGCTTACCCGATCCGTTGATGCCTGCAAAGGGCTTCTCGTGCAGCAGACAGACAAACCCGTGCTCTTTAGCAGTATCGCGCAGGGTTGTCATAATCATCTGCTGGTGGTCGCTAGCGACGTTGGCAGATTCGTATACGGGCGCAATTTCAAACTGACCGGGGGCAACTTCGTTGTGGCTGGTCTTCGCCGGAATGCCCAGCTTGTAGAGCTTCTCTTCCACAGCGTGCATATATGCCTGAACGCGAGACGGAATTGCGCCAAAGTAATGGTCGTCGAACTGCTGACCTTTAGCAGGCGAGCGGCCAAAGAGCGAGCGACCTGCCAGCAGAATGTCGGGGCGCATGTTGGCAAAGTTGGAGTCAACTAGGAAGTACTCCTGCTCTGCGCCACAGCTAGAGCCAACGGGTGCAACATCCGTGTTACCCAGCAGCTTCAGCATCCGATTTGCGGCCTTATCGACTACCGACATAGAGCGCAGCAAAGGCGTTTTCTTATCGAGAGCTTCGCCCGTCCAAGAGACAAAGACCGTTGGAATGCACAGGGTTGCGCCCTGCTCAGTTTCGAGGATGTAGGCGGGGCTAGTCACATCCCAACCGGTATAGCCACGGGCTTCGAAGGTGTCGCGGATGCCACCGTTGGGGAAAGAAGATCCGTCTGGCTCGCCCTGAATTAGGAGCTTGCCGGCGAACTCAGAAATTACGTCGCCATTGCTCTGTGGCTCAATAAAACCGTCGTGCTTTTCGGCTGTGCCGCCTGTTAGTGGGTAGAAGACGTGAGCGTAGTACATTGCGCCTTTGGATACAGCCCAATCGCGCATTGCCCCTGCCACCATATCAGCGACAGAAGGATCTAGCTTTTCGCCGGTTTGAATGGTCTTTTTGAGCGATTTAAAGACATCTTTGGGCAAGCTAGCCTGCATCTTACTCAGACTAAAAACGTTCGATGCCCAGAGGTCTTCTAGCTTCTCGGGGGTTTTTACTTCAATCGGTTCCCGATTCGTGATTTCGTAAATTGCTTGAACGCGCGACTCGTTTCCAGTCATAATCCGTTTCCTAAGTGTTTCCAGTGCGGCTTTGATGCTTGTAGAGTTGTGACGCCTGATCGAGACCTAGCTGCTTTTCGGCCTCTCCTACAGATCGTTTTTCATCCTATGAATAGAAATTGATGGACTTTGTATACGTTTATACAAAATCGCTAGCCAACTGCTTGAAATATCAAACAAGTTTTGTTGAGCTGCCTTCATAGATGCAATACATAGGCAATACATTAGTCGGTTTGAAGACGACTAATGCGCGAAGTTGGCAGAGAAAGCGTGAAGTTGGCAGAGTTTGGCAGCGTGAAGTTAGTTAGAAATTGGCTACGTTACGAATGGATTTAGATTGTAAACTTTTCCTTCGATAACGCGCCTTCTACTAAGGAATCGGACTCGGCCAATTATTCGCCGTGGTATTCTGTTTAGAGTATTAGTAGCCTACTTAGAACTGCTGAAGCCTTTTATTTGTCTGTCTTTCGGAGTCTTTTTGGACGTAGTGGACATAGAGGTCTTTTTAGCCTTTGGGAGAATTTCATGCAAGATACGGTCACCAGTTTAATCAGTAATTACGACACCTCGGGCCGTTACCTGGATCGCAGTGCCATCGACTCGCTGCGAACGTATTTCACAACGGGAGCCGACCGGGTAAAAGTAGCGGCCATGATCAGCGCTAATGCCGCTGAGATTTCGCGGGAAGCGGGTAAGCAATTGTTTGAAGACGTGCCTGAGCTGCTGCGTCCCGGTGGAAATGCCTACACTACCCGTCGCTATGCCGCCTGCCTGCGCGATATGGATTATTACTTGCGCTACAGCAGCTATGCCATGGTTGCAGGCAATGACGACGTGCTGATGGAGCGTGTGCTTCAGGGTCTGCGTGAGACTTACAACTCTTTGGGTGTGCCGATTGCACCGACGGTGCAGGGCATTCAGATTATGAAGCAGATGGTGAAGAATATGGCTGCCGATATGGGCGTGACCGATGCGTCGTTTATTGACCAGCCGTTTGACTTTATCTGCCGTGAAGTGAGCGAGCTGAGCGTTTAGTCAGGCTCGGTTCAATCATGGTTCAATATTGGTTTTGGTTTTATTGAGTTTAAGAAAGGGGTCTCTTGTTAGGCCCCTTTTTCGTGTTCTGCTGGTCTAGCTAGTGAATGGAGGCGTGGCGTTGACAGATCTGGCGCTGGGAATTGACTTTGGCACTTCGGGAGCAAGGGCGATCGCACTCGATCCTAGCAATCAGATCGTTGCCGAGTCTCGCCACGTCTTTACGCCGTCGCAAGTAGATAATCCAATCGCCTGGCGCAGCGTTCTCTACCAGCTAATCAAGGCTATTCCGCAGCGGAGTCGCCTTCACCGCATTGCTATTAACGGTACGTCTGCAACGGTTTTGCTGTGCGATGCCAAACAGAATCCGCTGACGCCAGCGCTGCTATACAACGATACTCGCGCTCGCTCTGCGCTTACGCTAGTAGAACAGACTGCGCCTGCCGGCAGCGCTACGCTAAGCGCGACTTCTAGTTTGACGAAGGCGCTGTGGTGGTTTGAAACCCTAGATCCAGCTGTTAAATCTCAGGTTTCGCAGTTAGCGCATCAGGCTGATTGGCTAGCGGCTCAGCTACATGGACAGGCGGCTAAGAGCGATTATCACAATGCGCTAAAGCTAGGATATGACGTGCATAAGTGTGCCTATCCCAATTGGCTGCTGGCTTTGCCGATTGCGTCCTGGTTGCCGAGGGTATGGGAGCCGGGGAGTGCGATCGCGCCGATTTCTTCAACTATGGCCGCCGACCTTTCCTTACCCAAAACCTGCCAAATTTGCGCCGGTACAACAGACAGCATCGCTGCCTTCTTAGCTAGCGGCGCAACTCAACCTGGCGAGGGGGTCACGTCTTTAGGCTCTACCCTGGTGCTAAAGCTACTGAGTCGGCGGTCTATAGACGATTCGACCTTTGGCGTTTATAGCCATAAACTAGGCGACCTGTGGCTAGCGGGTGGCGCTTCTAACACGGGCGGCGCAGTGCTGAAGCAATTTTTTAGCTCGGAGCAAATCGCCGCGCTCAGCGCACAGATAGATCCGACTGCGCCTTGTTCGCTGCGCTATTACCCGCTCAACCGCCCCGGCGAGCGATTTCCCATCAACGATCCAGACTATTTACCCCAGCTTGCGCCTCGACCGGCTGAGGATAAAGCCTTTTTACACGGACTGCTAGATTCTATTGCTCGCATAGAAGCTGAAGGCTACCAGAAGCTGCATGAGCTAGGCGGGCCAGCGGTGACTCGGGTCTACACGGCGGGCGGCGGGGCGCAAAATGAACTGTGGCGATCGCTGCGTCAGCAAAAGATTGGTAAACCCGTGACGGCGGCGGCTCGAACTGAAGCGGCTTATGGAACTGCCCAGCTAGCAATGAACGGCTTAACCGCGTTTAAACAGAACAAAACCCTCACCAAAACAGTTTTAGACTGATGAGGGCTTGCTTTTAAATTAAGCGTGACTGCCGCGCTTAGCCGCCTAGCTGGTCGCCACGACGATACTGCATGTAAGCTGCCACGAAAAGGCCCAGTAGCGTAGCGGGAATCATCCCTAAAACAATGCCAGATAGTAGAGGCTCTACCACGGTAATTCTCCTTCTTTAACTAATTTGCTTAATCTTATTTACTTAATCTTAAGGGGAAATGAGGCTGGCTACAAAGATATCTTTGAGTGCGATCGCCTGGTTTGATAGCAATGCCGCGAAGTTAGCAGAATCTTAAGATGACCAAAGAGATCTCCAAAAGGCCACTGGTACATAGAGTCTGTGGTATTTGCTACAGCTAGGCAGCGCGTAGAGTAAGCGCTACAGGCCGTCAACCTGTTGCCTTGGTCTGTTTAATTCTCCGAAAAAATCTTAAGATATGTATAGCTAGAAGAACTATTTCGAGAAGCTCGGTTGTGTCAATAAACGGTGTGCAAGAGAACGGCGTGAAAGAAGAAGTGGCGCAGAACCCGGTTCTAGAAGGTCAGAATGTTCGAGCACAGGTTCTGCAAGTTAGTGCGACGAATCCGCTGCTGCGGGCCTCAGTGATTGTAGTGGCAATGCTCACCGCCCTTATCCTCACCTCTTGGGGACTGCATTCTCTGCAAACTAGCGATCCCTACGTACAGAACGTGCTTCAGCTATCGGGCGACTCGGCTAGAGGTAAGGACATCTTCACCATGAACTGTGCGACCTGTCATGGATTGGAAGCTGCTGGTGAAGTGGGGCCAAGTTTGAACGGCGTTTCTGAGCACAAGTCTAAAGTGGCTTTGATTGAACAGGTGATTAGCGGTCAGACGCCGCCGATGCCTCAGTTTCAGCCTAATGAGAAGGATATGGCCGATTTGCTGTGCTTTTTAGAAACGCTGTAGGGAAGGGCTTTAGTTAGTCGCGGATTGCATGATCGAGGCTCTGCTGATCGGAGCGCGGCCAGATGAAACCGGTTTTTTGCTGGAGCCATCCTTGCTTTTGGTAAAAGGGTTCTTTGCCCACAGCTGAGATTAGCGTGGTGAAGATAAAGCCTTCGGACGCGTCTTTTAGCTCGCAGAGAATTCTGCGGCCAATCCCTTTGCCCTGAAAGGCGGGTGAGACGACTAAATCGACCACCATCGCGTAAAATTCTCCATCGTCTAGCGTTCTGCCACAGGCTACGACTTTCTCTTCGCACAGCGCAAATCTTACGTAGGTACTGCGGTTGAACGCTCGACAGAGCGCTTGGGGATCTCGATGGCTCCAGCTAACGGTGCGAAAGAGGTTGGAAACCTGATCCCAGTTAACGTTTTCTGTGCTGTGGCTGTATCGAATTTCCATATCAGAAGAGGGCCTCTACGAGCATCTCCTTGGACTGTATCAGAAGCCACAACCTGTTCTCTAGCGGCTAAATATTCTCTAGTGGTCAAGCTAATGCAATATCTGCGATAGGAATGTCTTTAGCCTTTCTTCTTTCGGATTATTGAAAAACTGGTCGGGTGTGGTGTCAGCGATGAGCTGTCCTTCTGCTAAAAAGATGATGCGGTCAGCCACTTCACGGGCAAAACCAACTTCGTGAGTTACGCAAACCATGGTCATGCCAGATTCTGCCAAATTTCGCATAACGTCTAACACTTCGCGAACCATTTCCGGATCGAGGGCTGAAGTTGGTTCATCGAACAGCATAACTTTAGGCTTCATCGCAAGGGCGCGGGCGATCGCAACTCGCTGCTGCTGTCCGCCCGAAAGCTGACCAGGATATTTTTCTGCTTGGTGCGCAATGCCTACCCGCTCCAACAAATCCATTGCCAACCGATTGGCCTCTTGCTTAGACATGCCTCGAAGCTTAATAGGGCCAATGGTAATATTTTTTAGAATGGTGAGATGGGGAAACAGGTTGAACTGTTGAAACACCATGCCGACTTCGCGGCGCACTAGCTCAATTCCTTTTTTATTGTGAGAGATAGCCGTTCCGTCGATTTCTATGCTGCCTTGTTGGTAAGGCTCTAGGCCGTTAAAGGTTCTGATAAAAGTGGATTTGCCTGAGCCGGAAGGCCCCATCAAGACAACCACTTCTCCTTTATTAACGGTTAAACTGACGCCCTTTAAAACATTAAATCCGTTGTCGTAGGTTTTATTGACGTTTTTTGCAACAATAACGGGCGATTTGTCTAGAACGCCTACAGAAGATCTGGCTGTACCGGGTTGAAGATTGGTCATTGTTATAGCTCTCTGCTGTGGATGGTGAAAGGCTAGACGCGGGGCTAGGGCTAATCGGGGAATCGTGACGCGAGGGCATTAATATCTAATTCTTAAATCTCTTAAACCTTGGAGATCTCGTCGGGCAGCGGCTCTCCAAACCACTCTTCGGACATCTGATTGAGCCGCCCAGATTGTTTTGTGCTGGTAATAATCTCATTGATTTTGGTGACAAATTCTGCGTCGCCTTCTCGCACGCCGACGTAGCAAGGCGAGTCCTTGAGAACAAATTTGCTGGTGACTTCTTGCGCGGGATTGTCTCGGATGAGTTTTGCCGCTACGACGTTACCGGTGGCGATCGCATTTACCTGCCCGGACACTAAAGCCGATGCCGTCAAACTGTTATTGGCATAGCGTTTAATATCAACGTTACTAACTTTCTCGGTCAGCTTAGAAATCTCTAGATCTTCTAGTGAACCTTGCGCGACCCCAATGGAGTATCCTTCTAGATCTTCAATGACTGAAATGTCTGCGGCTGGCCCTCCATAAATCGCTGAAAAGAAAGGAGCGTAAGGCTCAGAGAAGTCAATAATTAAATCGCGTTCGTCGTTCTTTCCCAAGCTAGAGATAATCATATCGACCCGATCCGTTTGTAGAAATGGAATTCGGTAGCCACCTACGACCGGAATAACTTCTAGCTCGGCGCCTAATCCCTTGGCAATTTCTGCGGCCATATCAATGTCGTAGCCAATCGGCTGCATTCTGGTATTGACATAGCCAAAAGGGGGAAAGTCAGATGGAACAGCAACTTTTACCGTGCCCGACTCCTGGATCTGCGCTAGCGTTCTTGGCACCGGAATTTTAGCAATATCTTCGGAGCTGATCTGAGCTTTGGAACCCACAGAGGTCGGTTCTCCTCCACAGGCGGCTACCGCGACAATAAAGAATAAGCTGACTGTGAATAGGGCAACCGATCTTTGCCGCTTGCGGAACATGGCTCGAATGAAATCTAACGTCATCGTAAATACTCCCGGCGATCGGCTTTTATCTAATGGACTTTTATCTAATGGACTTTTATCTAAGGACTTTTATTTAATGGACTCTTTTAGGACTTTGTTGTTTGTACAGCGGCTTATTTATAGGCGAGCTTTCTCTCTAGTTTCTGGCTCCAGCTAGAAAGGGGATAGCAGAGTGCAAAGTAGATTAGCCCTGCCATTCCGAAGATTAACAACGACTGAAGCGTGACGTTGTTGATTAAAGACGCGGCTCGCGATAGCTCTGTAAAGCCGATAATGGAGGCGAGAGAAGTTCCTTTGATTACCTGAACTAAGAAGCCTACGGTAGGTGCGATCGCTAACCTCACCGCCTGTGGCAAAATAATCAGTCGCAATTGGTCAAAATAACCGAACCCAATGGCAGAAGCTGCCTGCCACTGCCCCCTCGGCACCGCCTGAATCGCACCTCTCCAAATATCGCCTAAAAAAGCGCTGGTATAAGCGGTTAGCGCAATAGAGGCCGCGACTAGTGGAGAAAGATTGATACCGGTTACAACCGAGAATCCAAAGAACGCCAGAAATAGCTGCAACAACAGCGGGGTGCCCTGAAAAAACTCAACGTAAATCCAGCTAATGCTGCGAGCAAATGGATTGGAGGAGATTCTCATAAGGGCAATTAAAGCCCCAATTATTCCACCGCCAACAAACGCAATTAGCGACAGAATCAGCGTCCACTTGGTTGCAATTAAAAGATTGATAAAGATGCGAGATAGCGTAAACTCATCCATAGCTATGACCTATTATCTGTGTCACTGTCTATACTTGGCAAACTCAAAAAATCGCAGTTCAATCAAGTAGGCGATCGCTTTAACAATCCAAACAATCGCTAGGTAAAGAACCGCTAGCGTGAAATAGATTTCAAAGCTGCGAAACGTTCTAGAGTCGAGATAATTGCCTGCATAGGTCAAATCTTCAGCGGCAATTTGCGAGACAACGCTGGTAAAGAGCACCGCTAAAATGACCTGTCCGACCAGCGATGAATAGATATTTGCCAAGGCCGGTGGAATCACAATGTAGCGAAACACGTCCAGCTTTTTGAATCCGATGGCTAGCCCAGCCTCAACCTGGCCTTTGGGTATGCTTTCGACGCCCGCTCTGACAATTTCTGTTGAATAGGCTCCAAAGTTAATCGCTAAAGAAACGACAGCAGCCTGCTCTGCGGATAACTTTAGTCCGAGTGCGGGCAGCCCAAAGAAGATGAAGAAAAGCTGGATCAAGTAAGGCGTGTTGCGAATAACTTCTACATACGCCAGCGAAATACCGTTTAACAAACGATTTCCTGACGTTCGACAAAGCGAGCCGATAATGCCAATGCCTAAACCGAAGGCAACCGCCAGCAGCGAGAGCCGCAGCGTTAACCACGCACCTGCTAATAAAACACCAAAGTTATCCCGGATGACAGAGAAGTCGAACGAATAGCCCATGCGTTTGCTTCTACTTCAAGTTTCGATTGTATACAACCTAAGAGATCGATAACTTTGCGTTTGTAATGATTTATACAAAGTTGTTATTTCTAAGGAAGCTCTAAAAAAAACGCTCCGCGAAACGTCCTAACTAGAAAATCTGTTTAAGACGCGAGATAACCTGTCTCAATCTTAAGTTGGCTTTCGGGGCTAAAACGTGGTGACTTCTACGAATGCGCCGGAGTTATTTGGGCCAGCTTCTTCTGAAGTGTGGTTTTGTAGCGACATGGTTTGGCTGGTGATGAGCACTAGCAGTAGTCCTACAAAAGGAACAAAAGCAACCTTAAACAACAAACTGGCCCAAACTCTATCTGGCGTTGAATTAAACATGATGACCCTCGCATACCTTATATATACCTCTATTCTTGCGAAGACATCTGATTTCAGTAGAGTTCTGCATGACATCTCTGAAGGTGGATAAAACATCGTAGAGATAAAGGTTGATAATGGGTGATTCTAGCTCAGTACATGTGCTGAGTGCGCGGTCAGTTTGAGAGGTGCCCTTTTTTACAGGGTGTAGTCCTTACCTGCAGTTCTTACCTAAATTTTCTGAGCGGGCGTGACGATAGCTAGGCTTTGGAAAGATGTTAATTTGTCAGTACTAATCGCAGCGGCCTTTTCCTTCAGGCTGTAAGTTAGTATCTCGTTGCTGCTTGACGGCTGCTTTATGCCTAGCGCTGCCTACAATTCGAGTTCTTTGGGCTGGCAGTTGCGCCAAGGAATACAACGGTTTCTTGAATGGTCTGAGTATCGGGCTTCTCAGGCAGATGTTGACCTGCCAGATTGGAATTGGCCAAACTGGAATTTGCCGCCGGAAGTGGGTCAGGTACTGTTTTGGAGCGGCGCGGCGGCGGTTTCTGTGTGGCTGGGCTGGCTGTTATTTCGAGCGGTAGAACCGACTGTGAAAAGATGGCTGGTGCGGGATCAAAAATGGGTGACGTTAGATGGCGCTCAGTCGGTGGATGAGGTGCATAGCGCTCAGTATTGGTGGCAGCAGGCTCAAGATTGTGCTCAGCAGGCTCAGTACAAAGAGGCTTGCAGGGCGCTGTATAAAGCGACGTTACAGCAGCTGCACGATAGTCAGCGCTTGCTGCACAAGTCTAGTCGGACAGACGGTGAGTATTTGGAGAAGCTAGGTCAAGATCAACCGTTGCCGCGTCCTTACCAGCTGCTAATTGGAACGCACGAACGGCTTTTGTTTGGGAGGGCGATCGCCTCATCGGAAATGTTTCAGCGCTGCCGCCAAGCCTATGAGGAGATTCAGAAGAAATGAGTGCTGGTGCTAACAACGCTTCTACGACGAGTGGCGGCTCTGCTAATCGGCGCTACTGGATTATCGGCATTTTGGCAGCGCTGTTGCTGGGGTTTTTTCTGCTAGTGGGCGCACCTGCTAGCAATCGAATCGATACGGGATCTACCTGGGGGAAAGCGCCAGATGGCTACGGGGCTTGGTACGCGTACATGGAGGCCCAAGGCGCACCGATTAAGCGATGGCAGCGGCCTATTTCCGAGCTGGTTGAACAGGCTGAAGATAATCAGGCACCTGCGACTGTGATTCGAGTGATTCCGCCAGCGATCGCATCTGGCGGGCCTAGCGCCTGGCAAGCGGAACTCGCTGACTGGCTAGAGCGCGGCGATCGCCTGATCGTGTTGACACAGCAAGGACCAGTAACGGCCGCTAACTTTTCAACCCAGCTCGATTCGGCGTTCGGAAAGGTCACCGTTGAAACGCGTCGCCGCTATAAGCTGAGCGATCGCGACCTGGCACCCTATGGCCAAACGGGCCAAGAGATTAGCTTCGAGCCAAATTCGCTGAATGGGGCTGTTCAAGATAGGGCCGCTCAATCAAACCTGCTAGCCGATGAGCAAGGCGCAGTGGTTTGGAGATCGGTAGAACAGCCAAACGTCATCCTTTCAACGACACCGTTCATCGCGGCTAATGCCTATCAAGAAGCGTCTGGAAACTTCGCATTTTTAGCTGATTTAGCGAGAGAAGCAAGCGGGCCTATTTGGATAGATGAATATTTGCATGGCTATAAAGACCGCGACGTAGTGGTTGAGGAAGTGGCAGGCACTTGGCTAGGCTATTTGGCGAAAACGCCGCTGATAGTGGTGGCGGTGCAGGTAGGCGTTATTTTGCTGGTGGCGCTGGTGGCGCAGAACCGGCGGATTGGGTTGAGGCGATCGCTCTCTACGCCTTTAGTCAACAACAGCGAAGCCTATATCAAAGCGCTAGCGGGCGTGTTACACAAGGCGAATAACCGAGATTTTTTGGTAGAAACGCTCGCTCTTGCAGAGCAAAAATCACTTCAGCGGGCGCTAGGGCTGGGCGATGCGGCGGTTTCTTTAGAGACGCTGCAAGCGGCTTGGCATCAGTCTACCGGACGCAGCGTTGAGGAACTGGCGGTTTTGCGAGCGATGCCAAAAGGCGATTCGGCATTGCAAACCTGGCTGCGGCAGCTTCAATCTTTGTCGGTGAAGGCAAGCCAAAGGGCCAATGCCCCTGCTACAGAGCGAGCAAATAACCGTTAAAGCCTCTTTGATGGCCTGATTATTAGGAAGATGTCTTTTTATGAATGAGCTGCAAGCGAGTCTAACTCGAATTAGTAAGGCGGTGAGCCAGGTGGTGGTGGGTCAGCAGGCGCTGGTCAATCAGCTATTGGTGGCGCTGCTCGCCGATGGGCATGTGATTTTGGAAGGCGTGCCTGGAACGGGGAAAACGCTGCTGGTAAAAGTAATTTCTCAGCTGCTGCAGGCTGATTTTTGCCGCGTACAGCTAACGCCGGATATTTTGCCGTCTGATATTTTGGGCACCAACGTGTTCGACTTGAATACGCGCGACTTCACCTTGAAGAAGGGGCCAGTGTTTACAGAGGTGCTGCTGGCAGACGAGATTAACCGGACACCGCCGAAGACGCAGGCGGCGCTGCTAGAGGCAATGGAGGAGCAGCAGGTAACGCTAGATGGGACGAGCTACGCGCTGCCGGATCTGTTCTGGGTAATTGCGACGCAAAATCCGCTGGAGTACGAGGGGACTTATCCGCTGCCGGAGGCGCAGCTCGACCGCTTTTTGTTCAAGCTGGTGGTGGGTTATCCATCGCCGGAGGCCGAGAAGACGATGCTGCTGAACGCGCAGGCAGGGTTCGAGGCGAAGCGATCGCAGCTTGCTAAAATTCAGCCCGTGACGACGGCGGCTGAGATTATTCAGGTAAGAGCGGCGGTGAAAAAGGTAACGGTGCAGTCGCCGGTGCTGGATTATTTGCTGGCGCTGGCTCAGAAAACGCGATCGCATCCTGATTTAGAGGTGGGCACCTCTCCTCGGGCGGTGGTGCAGTGGCTGCGGGCGGCTCAGGCTTACGCTTGGCTGCACGGGCAAGATTACGTTTCGCCTGACGATATCAAAGCAGTGGCCATGCCGTTGCTCAGGCACCGCTTACTAATGGGAGCAGAGGCACAGCTCGACGGCCTTTCGACCGATGATGTGATTCGAGGATTGTTAGAGAGCGTTCCGGTGCCTCGCTAAGACGTCTTAAAAGAGAACATTATGCTGCCAACTCAAAGAACGTACGGACTGCTGGTTGCCGGTGGGGCGGTAGCCACGCTGCTGTCTAATTTTGCGCAGGGATCAGATCGGTTTTCGCTGGCGCTGCTAACGCTGCTTTGCTTTGACGGGGCGGTTTTGCTGGTGATGCTGTGGGATGGCTGGCGGGTGCGCGGTCGGCGGGCCAGTATTACTCGCGTGCCGTTGCAGCGGCTGTCGATTGGTCGAGATAATCCAGTAGAGCTGGTGGTGGCTGCTGAGAAGGGGGCTGAGCTACTGATTTACGATCGCTATCCGGCTGCGTTTGAGGGGGATGAGATGCCGCTGCGGGCGGTGGCATCGGCGGGAACCGAAGCGACCTTGAGCTATGCGGTGAAGCCCCATCAGCGAGGGGAATATGCCTGGGGAGATATGGAAGTGCGGCAGCGAGGACCGCTGAAGTTGGCCTGGGGGCAGTGGCGCATTCCGGCAGCGCAGCAGGTGGCGGTGTATCCAGATTTGATCGGGCTGCGGCAGCTTTCGATTCGGCTAGCGATGCAGGCAACCGGGACGCTAAAGCAGAAGCGGCGGCTGGGCGTCGGGACTGAGTTTGCGGAGCTGCGAGAGTATGACGTGGGGGACGATCCGCGTTTTATTGACTGGAAGGCAACGGCGCGGCGGAGCCAGCCTTTGGTGCGGGTGCTAGAGCCAGAGCGGGAGCAGACGCTGATTATTTTGCTGGATCGAGGGCGGTTGATGACGGCTCAGGTGCAGGGATTAGCGCGGTTTGACTGGGGGCTAAATGCAACGCTGTCTTTGGCGCTAGCGGGGATTAGCCGGGGCGATCGCGTGGGCGTGGGCCTATTTGATCGCACGATGCATACCTGGATGCCACCAAAGCGGGGTCAGGCCCATTTGCAGCAGATGATTGAGCGGTTGACGCCCGTGCAGCCGGATTTTTTGGAGTCTGATTATTTGGGCGCGGTGACGCAGGTAGTGCGAGCGCAGCACCGGCGGGCGCTGGTGGTGGTGATTACAGATGTGGTGGATCGAACGGCGTCGGCTGAGCTGCTGTCTGGGCTGATGCGGCTGCGATCGCGGTATTTACCCTTTTGTGTGACGCTACAAGATCCGCTGATGATGCAGCGATCGCAGACGGTGCCGGTAGATGTGGCGGGTGGCTACGAACGGGCAGTGGCGATTGATTTGCTAGCGCAGCGGCGGGTGGCGTTGGGGTTGCTAAAGCGCAGCGGCGTGTTGGTGTTGGATGCACCCGCAGACGGGGTGACGGATGCTTTGGTAGAAGCGTATTTGAGAATTAAGGCGCGATCGCGGCTGTGATAGCAGGGGGCACGCTGAGGGCTGGCACGTTGAGGGCTAATTGCGATCGCGACGCTCAATCCATACGCTCAAGCCATACGCTCAAGCCACGCGCTCAGGTCGCTGAGACTATCAAAGCCTGTTTGAGCTTTCACGAGCGCTTCCGAATCCTCTACAGCCAGCGATTGAATAGCCTTAAGCACACTGTCCGGCAGTTGGCCAAACCGTTGCGCTAACACAAGAATAATCACGCGGATTGCGCCTTGATCTAAACCTTCTTGCCTCGACGTATCCACAACGTTATTTAGATCGCGGTAATACTTCAAACTATCTTCGTAGGCAACCTGCTCTACCGGCGTAAAGTTAGCAATCTCTGCAATCTCAAATAGCTGCATAAATGTACTTTCTTGCAGTAGCTCAGGCGGATTGTTCAAACTAGGCAGATGTCGCAGCAGATAAAGCCATTTATCAAAATGGGTCTCTAATGCTTCTAGCGGTTTTTGAAACTTAGGTAGCTCTAAATAAATAAACTTTAGCTTGTCGTAAAAGACTCTGCACTGCTGGTCTTTTAGCTCTACGGTATGCAGCAGCGTTTCGTCGTCTTTATGATCGTCAAAGATAAAGTCTAGGATGCCTACGGTATAGACTGGCGATAGATGATAGTTCCAAAAGTCTCCTTTTATCGCCTGCTCTTGTATCGGAAACGTCGAATAATAGACGCTTCTATCTTTAAAGAAGTTTTGCTTTGCCTTTTGAATTTCAACAATAAAACGTTCACCGCTGTTGCTCTGACAGTACAAATCGAAGATTGCTTTCCTGTCTAGCGCGCTATTGCCAACGTTTTCGCTATTCCGATAGCTTAGCTCGCTGATTCTATGTTTTTCAGGGAGCACAACGTTCAAAAAATCTACCAGCAGCGCTTTGTTCGGCTCCGTACCAAAGATGCGCTTAAAGCCGAAGTCTGTTAATGGATTGATGTATCTATCTGTCACAAATCGGCGACCGTGCGTTAGGGGCATTGCTGTCAGCTTATACCTTTGATCCTATTCTTTCTTAAGCGTAGCAAACGAATAGTTTAACCAAGCAAACCCAGTTGATCGAACTTCGAAAGGGCTGGGGGCTGGCGGCGGCAGTATTGGACTAGGGCGATGAAAAGAGTGGTGCCAAGCAGATATTTGAGTGCGTTAGGGATCCAGGGTTGAGGAGAGATAAAGCCTTCAATAAGACCAGCAATGACGAGCATCGGAATGATGCCGTAGATCAGTTTGGCGGCCTGAAGTCCGTGAACTTTGAGGGCGTCTATGCGACGGTATTGACCGGGAATGAGGATGGCTTTGGCGAGTAGGAGTCCTGCGCCGCCAGCGAAGAAGATGGCGGGGAGTTCTAGGGAGCCGTGGGGAAAAATGAACGCCCACAGGTCGTAGGCCAGGTTGAGCTGGGCCACTAGAGCGGAGACGCAGCCAATCATCAGGCCGTTGAAGATGAGTAGGTAGAGGGTGAACGCGCCGGGTGGCGTGATGATGGAAATTTCTGGGCGGTAGGTGGTGACGCCGCCAATGATGGCGATAAGGGAGACGGCGATGTTGTTGATGGTGATGCTGCTAGAAGCGACGGGTTCTACGCCGAGGATCGAGACTGTCCAGAGTTCCTGGGTAGACCTGACGTTTTCTACGAAGTCGCTGCCGAGGACTAGGGTCATAAAGCTGTCGTCTTGCCAGGAAAACCACCAGCCAATGGCGCCGCCGATGATGAACAGCAGCGTGGCTGTGGCAATGTAGGCCCAGCACTGCTGCACCACTGCTGGAAAGCCGTAGCGGTAAAAGTCTTTGAGCGCCTGCCACTCTTGCCGCCGAGACCCCTGGTAAATTTGGCTATAGCCTCGGGTGGTGAGTCCGCGTAGGTCTTTGATAACGGCTGGGCTGACTTGGTGGCTGGTGGCACGGGCTAGATCGGCGCAAACGGATCGATAGAGGCTAGCCATTTGCCGTACCTGCTCGCTTTTGAGAGACTTGATGCCTTTGGTTTCGGCTTGCTTGAGTAGCTGCTCAAGCTGTCGCCAGCTAGTTTCTCTTCGAGCTATCCATCGCTGCACGTTCATTTAGCTGTACTCGCTGCTGTTGAGTGGGGCCACTTTGAGACCAGAGTTTTTAGAATACCTTCGATTGTGATGAGCGATCGTGGTGAGCAATTGTGATGATCGATCGCGATGAGACAGGGCGCAGCGCTAGAAGCTGCTTGTGAGCGCTAGAAGCTATTTGTGAGTGCAAGCTAGCTAGACTCCGTACATTTACCGCGATCGCACCTAAAGCGAATACCTCTGGCGCTAATCCGGGCAAAGCTGTAGTAATGTGACCAAAGCCACCTGTCTTTACCGCTAAGGAGCGATCGCGATGACTTCGGCTTCCCCTTCAAATTTAGGGCCACTCAATCCGGGTAATGTTGTTAGCGCCTCAATTCGGCTGTATCGCGATCGCTTCAAAATGTACCTGACGCTCTCGGCAAAAGCCTATCTTTGGCTAATTGTGCCGATATATGGCTGGGCAAAGTACTGCATGTACACCGGCTTAATGTCGCGCTTGGCCTTTCAGGAATTGATGAATCAGCCCGAAACGCCGCGAGAAGCGTATCGGCAAGTCAGTCCCAAAATCTGGTCATTCTTAGGATTGGGCTGCTTGCTGCTGCTGATATTTGCTGGGGCTTACTTAGCCATTGTTTTAGTGAGCCTGTTAGCGGGTTTTGTGGTGGGCGGGCTGGCAAGCTATGCGCTGACGGCTATTTTTGGGCCGGGGGGCGGCACGTTTGCGATTGTTGCCACCACGCTGGCGGCGCTGGCCGTGATACTGCTAGCGCTCCTCTGGATTGTGGGACGGCTGATCATCGCGGAGGTGCCCATGGCGGTGGAGCCGCAGGTTGATCCGAGTACCAGCATTGGCCGTAGCTGGCAGCTTTCTAAAAAGTCGATTGGGCGCATCCAGTTTGTGGTGATGGCGGCCTATCTTATTACTTTGCCTATTACCATCTTGATGACGATTGCGCCGCAGATCGCGGTGGTTTTTGTAGAGCCGGGGTCGGCTTCGTCAGCAGCGCTTAATCTGCTCATTCTGGTGCTGAGCTTGGCGGCGGGTGTGCTGACGCTACCCTTCTGGCAGGTGGTGAAAGGGGTACTCTATTACGACTTGCGCAGCCGTCGCGAGGGCCTAGATTTGAAACTGGCTACCGATTCGGTCGTAGACACTGCTCCAGATACTTTAAGCGATGAACCTATTCAATAGCGTCAGGATTCAGACCCCAGAGAGCGTCGAATTAGAATTTACCCTGGCTGGGATAGGGAGCCGGGCGATCGCGCTCGTGATTGACTATACGGCTCTAGGCGTTGCTCTTTTGCTGACCTTTTGGCTGTGGATACTAGCGCTCTCGCAGCTCAGCCAGTGGGACGCAATTCTCTCGGTTGATTCTGGTAATCTTCAGCTTTGGGCAACGGCCATTTCTAGTCTGTTGGCTTTTGGTCTGTATGTGGGCTACTTTGTGGGGTTTGAAACCGCCTGGTACGGGCAAACGCCGGGCAAGCGCTATGCCAAGATTCGGGTAATTCGCGATGATGGTCAGCCGGTGCGATTGTTTCAGGCGACGCTGCGATCGCTGGTGCGCCCGGTAGACGACATTTTATTTGTAGGTTTTTTCTGCGTCCTTTTTAACCCGCGAGAAAAGCGTGTTGGCGACTGGCTAGCTGGCACGCTAGTGGTACAAGTCGATCCGCGTACGGCCGGGCAGGGTCTGGCCGTTTCAGAGATAGCTAAAACCGTCGGGAGCGACCTGCTCGCTCGGCTAAATTACGACCTTATTAGCCCGGATGACTTTGCGATGGTGCGCGAGTATCTCCAGCGCCGCAGCTTTCTTACCGAAGCGGCCCGCCAGGACGTAAGTTTGCAGATGGCCCGCCAGCTAAAAGCCAACGCTCAGCTAGACGCTTTGCCCGCTGAAATGACGGCAGATACGTTTTTAGAAGCGATTTACTGGAGCTATCAGCAGCGAAACCAGTAGTTTGGAGCAAAGTAGTTTGGAGCAAAGTAGCTCAGAAGAAAGCAGCTAGGATTCTCAGCTTTTATATTCAATTAGCACTGCGGGTTTTGCCTGCCAGCGGTTAATCCAGTACTTGGCTTGGCCAACGGCCTGCGGTACTTTTGAGAGACTGCAGAAAAAAGCATAAACCCAGGCATGTTGAACGTGCTCACCGAGCCGCCGCTGATAGCGAAAAATCTTAAACAACAGCAGCAAATAGCATCCTAGTAAGAACAGAATGGTGATGCCGTGACTGGCGATCGCCCATCCCAACGCCACTCCGGGCAAAATCGCGCCCCAAAGCCAGCCGCTCATATTCTCTTTTTTCATATATCGCTCAGCGGTGTTGCCGTACATTGCAGCGCCTTCGGCTACGGCCCAACCACCTCGAACGCTGCGCTTCCACCATTGCCCAAATCGGTGCATATCCATATCGTGAATGGCCATCTCTCGCTCGATGCACCGTATCTTCCAGCCCTTTTGCCGCAGGCGAATGCACAGCTCTGGCTCCTCGCCGCAAATCATTTTTGCGTTAAAGCCGCCGACTTCGCTAATCGCTTGCGATCGCATCATTGAAATTCCCCCGCAGGCTTCTGCTTCGCCTGCTGGAACGACCCACTCTATAGCCGCTAGTCTGTTGTAAGCAGAGGCTTCTGGAAAGCGCTCCTGTAGCTGACCAAATACTACGGCTAGCTGCGGATTTTGTTCTAGCGTGGCGATTGAGGCTTCGCCCCAGCCAGCGATTAGCTCGCAGTCGCCGTCTATAAACTGCACATATTGGATTTGCGGAAAGTGCTGAAGGAGATAGGCAAATCCTGCGTTTCTAGCCCTTGCGCCCGTAAAGGGAATGGACATGTCTAGTGCAACAACCTGCGCGTTTCTGGCTTTGGCTTCGGCAACGCTGCTGTCGGTAGAGCCAGAATCGACGTAGACAATGGGAGTGCCTAGCGGTAGCTGTTGCTTTAGAGAGTCTAGGCATTGAATGAGGCGATCGCCCTCATTTCTGCCAATTGCGACTACACCCAGATTATCCATAGCTGCCAGAAAATGGTGATACTTTGTGCTAGGTATGAATGGTTTTGCGGGTAGAAAGTTTCTTTAAGCCGAATAGGCTTCTAGCTGCGAAAAGCGACCTGACGAGAATGCGTAGTTTTTTAGCCACTGTCTATCGGCTGGGTTAGCCATCATCCATCGCTCGATCAGGTCTTTCCAAATGGCCGGTCGGTTCGCTGGCTGCTGGGCAACACCGGCTTCAGAAAGCTGCGCATATAGCTGTGGCTGATCCATGAGCCGTTCGAGGCAACGCACGATTGCCTTTTGATTGCCTTCTGGAAAGATTAGAGCGTTGACCCCGTGAATGAGGTGGCTGCTAAAAAATGCGCGATCGCAGGCCACAATAGGCGTACAGGCCGCCATCGCCACCTGCATCGGCATCGGCATTTCAGTTTTAGACTCAGGGCCCGGTAGGTCGCCTGGAATAATCAGCGCATCCGCCGCGCGAATCTGCGTTAGCAGTTGCCCAATAGACTCTGCCAAAGAGATCGTAACTGCCTCGGTGATTCCTAGCTGTTGCGATTGTTCGAACAGGGCCTCTAGCTCGGCGGGCGGCGTTGCTTCTTCAACCACAATTTGAAGCATCACCTGGTGACCTTTTTGCTGTAAATCGCTGGCGGCGGCTAGCAAATCGCTAACGTTTGATGAGTGGTCTAAGGTGCCAGCGTAGAGAAGATGAATGCGATCGCGCTCAAGGCTTAGCTGCTTAGGCGAACATTGAGTCAGGGCGTGGGATTGAGGCCATGACCAGGGAATGAGCTTATTGGTAGCAACGCGGTCTGCCATCATCTCGCAGGCCAAGACGCCCTGCGCCCCTACCCATTTAACCTGTGGACGGCTGATCTGCTTTAGCAAGCTATTGTGCTGCTGCTCTTCCTGAGAATTTAGCGGTATTGGCCATTCGCGAAGGAGCACGACGCTGCTGATGCGGTTGCGATTGGCCCAGCCTAGCAGGTCGTCGTTGGGCGTCGTCATAACCATGTGCGTAGGGCAAAAGTCTGCTATTAGCCGCTGCATTTTCTTTTTGCGCTGACGGGCACTGCGAGTTGATAGCCCAACAAAAGCTTCCTTACTAGCAATGCCGCTGCCAATGAGCCGAATGCCTAACGAACAAACTTCACTGTAGGCCGTTTGAGAATAGCTAGAAAAAATAGCAACTGCTTGCACTTGCTGCTTCCAGGCGGAGGCGGAGTTGAGGATATGCGCATCTGCGCGGCTAATGGGCTGTGCCCGACAACTGGGCATCATCTCTACAATCAGGCTAGACAAGTAGGCTCTGTAGTCGGTTTCCTCAACGATGATGAGTAGCCGAACGGCTTTGAGCGACTTTTTATAACTCAGCATCTCCGCTGTGGCTAAGTCTATCGCTCTTTCTTGGTGCGGCTGATTAGAGGGGCGGGGCCAGCGATTTTTTCGCTCAATGGCTGCTCGAAAATCGAAGTCAATTGAATCGGGCATTATCGCGATAGCTTGTAATCAAAGTGTCTAAACGAACAAGGCTACATGGCAAAGCGCTAACGGCAAAACGCTAACGAAAAATACCAGTGTTTCAATCTATTTAGCAGCAGTTTGCCTGGTCTGATATCTGTACGGCATCTGCTGGTTCTAGGTTTTACGGGGGACGGCTTTTATAGGATTTAAGCCTTCAAAAGAGTGTCCTTTTATACCTATCTTTTTACATTAGCTACTTGCTTTTTCCGTATAACTATTTATTTAGTTTAGTCAGTGACGGCTCTATTGTTACGAGGGCTTTAAGTGATCGCACTAGAGCGCTATGAAGTTCTATCTGAAGTTCGATCGCGGTTTAAAAAACGCGCATCCGGAACTATTTTTTTGCGATTGGCTTCTTTTGTAGAGAAGACGCAGACGTTTGGTTGGGCTAAGCCATTTACTCGATCAAGCTAGCTGCTTTCTATAGTCAACTCTCTATAAAAGGCTCCAAACACACCGGAGTAAGTACTTTAACGTTATGCCAGCAGTGCTCAAATCAGCCGTCATTGGCACCGGAGTTATCTCAAAGCAGCACCTTTCCTTTTTGCAGAAATGCGCAAAGGCGGACTTAGTAGGCGTTTGCGACTTGTCTCCGGCGGCGGTGAACTACGCCGTAGAAACTTACGGCCCTAGCCAAGCTGACGGCCAGCTAGAGGGCGGCTCTTTAGCGATCGCCTATACCGACTATGCCAAAATGCTCGAAGTTGCCCGGCCAGATGTGGTTCATATTCTGACGCCGCCGCAAACTCATCAGGCGATCGCCACGGACTGTTTGCGAGCGGGCGCTCACGTCATCTGTGAGAAACCGGTGGCGACCACCTACCAAGACTTTACGGATTTGTGGCAGATTTCTCGCGAGTGCGATCGCTATCTAATCGAAGACCAAAACTATCGCTTCAACGGCCCGGTTCGCGCTATTCAAGCACTGATTGATGACGGCACTTTAGGCACCGTTCAAGAAGTCGAAATTCGCATGGCGCTAGATTTGCGCAGCGGCGGGCGCTATGCCGATGAGAACTTACCTAGCCCCATTCACAACATGCCAGCCGGGGTCATTCACGATTTTGTGACGCACTTGAGCTATCTGCTGCTGTCCTTTTTGCCAGAGGCCAATTTTGATCGCGTTTCGGCAGCCTGGAGCAACCACGGCGGCGGCGATTTGTTCAAGTACGACGATTTAGACGCGCTGGTCATTGGCGGTCAGGCGCATGGGCGCATTCGCTTTAGCAGCTATACGTCGCCCGACTGCTTTTCGATTATGGTTCGAGGCGATCGCGGCTACGCAGAAACCGATTTGTTTCAGCCCTATTTGCGCTGCGTGGTGCCTCGCAGCGGCGGCAAGCAGCTTTCTCCTTTAGTCAACCACTTCGCCAATGGTTGGGAGCTGATGAGTGCTAGCGCTCGCAACTTCCGCCGCAAAATTATGCAAAAGACGCCCTATGAAGGGCTGCACTACTTACTCGATGAAACTTACAGCGCCTTAAGCGTAGGCCAAGCGCCGCCCATCAAATTTAACGACATGGCCCGCACGAGCCAACTGGTTGAAGCCTTACTCGCACAGGAGAACAGACTGTAATGACGACGCTTAACGACGCTTCGAATAACGACGCTTCGAATAACGATGCTTCGAACGTAGATCCAAAACCCGCTTTGACTGCTCAAAAAAAGGTATTTATTACGGGTGCGGCGGGCTTCGTCGGCCAGTATGTGGTAGCTGCGGTGCTGCGGGCGGGGCATCAGGTGCTCGCGAACGTTCGCGCTAAAACTAATCTGGAGCAGGTGAGCTGGCACAACAGCCCAAATGTGACCATTGTGCGGCAAGATTTGCGATCGCGCCGAGGGCTAACAGAGGCATTAACGGGTGCTGACGCTGTAATTCACCTAGCGGCAGTTAAAGGCGGCGACTTCTACGATCAGTTTGCGGGCACCGTCATCGCCACCGAAAATTTGCTTTGGGCAATGAAGGCGCAAGAGATCCGGCAGCTCGTTGCGATTAGTACCTTTTCGGTATACGACTTTTTGCACATGCAGCCGCATCATCTGCTCGATGAGACTGGCCCGATTGAAGCGAACCCTGCCGACCGCGATGGCTACGCTCAAACCAAGCTCATTCAAGAGAAGCTATACCGGGCGTACGAAGGCGATGTGACCATTCTGCGGCCCGGCATGATCTACGGGCGCGACAACCTTTGGCACGCGCTGATTGGCGCAGAAATGGGCGAAACTCGCTGGCTAAAGATTGGGGGAAAGGCCACGCTGCCGATGGCCTACGTGGAAAACTGCGCGGCGGCGATCGCCTGCGCTCTAGACGCACCTGCTGCTGTCGGCCAAACCATCAACATTGTGGACGACCATTTGCCCACGCAAAATACCTATCTCGATCAGCTTTTGCTGCATACGCTAGAGCCGCCGCAGATAATTCCGGTTCCTTGGTTTGTGATGCGCTCTATCGCTAATTTGGCTTGGTGGGTGAATACGGCGCTGCTAGATAAGCAGGCTAGACTGCCGGGGATTTTAGTGCCTGCTAAGCTTCAAGGTCGCTTTAAGCCTTTGAAATACAACAACGATAGGGCGAAGGCGCTGCTGCACTGGACGCCGGATTATTCGCTGGAAGAGGCATTTGAGCGCAGCTGTAGCGATTTGGATTTGGTGGCGGTTGAGACCGATATCAATATCGATAAATTGGCTGAACCGAGTGAACCCAAAGGCATTCCAGCCGCTGCTGGCTATTAAAAGGATGTTGGATTTATGCGCATTGCCTACCTCACGGGCGAGTACCCTCGGGTAACCGACACGTTTATTCAGCTAGAAGTGGCCGAGCTGCGGCGGCTAGGCGCAACGGTGCAGCCTTTCTCAGTGCGTCGCCCGCGCCATGGAGAGGCCCTTAGCCCAGAGCAAAAAGCAGAGCGCGATCGCACTCACTACCTGCTGCCGGCTAATCCCGTTCACTTATTAAAGGCTCATATCAACCTGCTTCGCCGCCCAAAGCAGTACCTTTTAGCCCTGGCGCTAGCCTGGAAAACCCGACAGCTCGGAATTCGCGGCACGCTCTACCAGGCTATTTACTTTTTAGAAGCCGGTTTGCTGGCCGACCTGCTTCATCAGCAGAGCATCACACATTTGCACAATCACATTGGCGACTCTAGCGGCACCGTAACGATGCTGGCTTCGGCGCTAGGCAACTTTGGCTACAGCTTTACGCTGCACGGCCCCGGCATTTTCTTTGAACCTACGCGCTGGCGCATCGACGAGAAAATTAGCCGGGCTAAGTTTGTTTGCTGCATCAGTCAGTTTTGCCGCAGCCAGGCGATGATTTTTGCGCCGGTAGAAGTTTGGCCTAAGCTCCAGATTGTTCACTGTGGCGTCGATCCGCACTCGTTTCTGGCATTAGATCAATTGCCCTCATTAGCGGAGCAGTTCTCTGAGCCGGTAACGCATTCGCTCAACTGTTTTTCGAGGGCTATTAACAGCGGCCAAAGCTTGCTGTATGTGGGTCGGCTGGCGGCGGCAAAGGGGTTGCCTATACTGCTAAAAAGCCTGAAAGTGCTAGCTTCGAAGCATGCTGCTGTTCACCTTACGGTAGTCGGTGACGGGCCAGATCGCGAGCTGCTAGAGCGCCAGGCTGCGGATTTGGAGATTGCGGCCCACGTCGATTTTGTTGGCTCTAAGTCGCCTGCTGAGGTGCGGCGCTACCTGCGGGCTGCGGATGTGTTTGTGATGTCTAGCTTTGCAGAAGGAGTGCCCGTGGTGCTGATGGAGGCGATGATGGCGCAGCGTCCGGTGGTGGCTACGCAGATTGCGGGCATTAGCGAACTGGTAGAGGATGGGGTCAGCGGATTTTTGGTGCCGCCGAGCGATGTGGAGCGGTTGAGCGATCGCATTCATCAGCTGCTCTCTGACGAGGATTTGCGTCAGCGGTTTGGTCAGCAGGGTCAGCGCCGAGTTAGCGAAGCGTTTAACGTTCACAACGAGGCCAAAAAGCTTTACGCCCTGATGAGTACGGCTACGAATGAGCAGCCTGCTGCTCAGCGCTCAGCGGGGGTTGCCTCTGCCCGATTGATCAAATCTTCTGCGGGCGTACGGAACTAATTTGGGGGTTCGTACTATCTATATGAGTAGTCAAATTCTTAAATTAGTCAAATTCTTAAACAAATTTTCAGTCAGCTGTTTATCCAGATTTCTTCGGGCGCTAACTAACGATGTCTCAGTATCTTTCTAGAATGCTCTCTTTGCTGTCGGGCAGTCGCCTACAGCTAGTAAGTTTGCTGGGTTCGTTTATTTTTGCCTCTTTGCTAGAAGCGCTAGGGGTGGGCCTCATTGCGCCTTTTCTGTCGGTCGCTGCAGATCCAGATATTGCTCGCAACAGCGTGATTAACGGCTTTTTGCAGGCTATAAATTTGCAAACTGATTCGCAGATTGTCACCGGGCTAGCGCTGATTCTCATCCTTCTGTTTTGCTTTAAAACCTTCGCCTACTTCCTGTGCAAGTTCTACATTTTAAAGTACAGCTACTGGCAAAAGAACCAGCTAGAAGCGCGTTTAATGCGCACTTACCTACGCATTCCCTATGTTTTTCACCTGAATAAAAACAGCGCGGTGCTGATTAAAAACATCGTGGTAGAGGCCCATCAGTTTACGACCAACAGTCTCATTCCAGTTCTAGAGATTATCTCTAACGTCATTGTGATGGTGATGCTGCTGGTGCTGCTGGCCTACAGCGAGCTCTCGCTGCTGTTGGTGGCCCTGGTGATCATTTTGCCAACCATTGTAATATTTGCTCGGCTGAGTCGCCGCGTTAAGGCTTGGGGGCAAATTTTGTCTACCGAGAATCACAAGATGATTGCGGCGGTCAACCACGGCCTGGGTGGACTTAAGGAAACCAAAATCGTGGGCTGCGAGGACTACTTCGAGCAAGCGCTAGACGTTCACTCTAAAGCGTATGCCCAAGCTGCCGTAAAGGCCGATAGCTTTCGGGTGCTGCCTCGGGTGGCTATCGAAGCAGTTCTGGTGATTTTTCTGCTGGCGTTTATTGTGTTTTCTCAGCTCGTGACGGGTCGCAGCCTGAGCGATCTGACCTCTGTGATGGGGATGTTTGCTGTCGCCGCTATCCGCCTGGTGCCGGCCGTTAGCCAAATTCTCAGCGCCTTGAGCCAAATTCGATTTTCGCACTACGCGCTCGACATGCTCTATCTCGATCTAAAAGAGATTGAGCAATTTAACCAGTCGGTTAGCCAGTCGGCACCGGCTGCTAATCTAACGCCCAAATACAACGGAGCGGCGCATCAGCTGATTGAACCCGCGCCAGTTGAGCCTGTGTCATCGCACCGTTTAGCCTTCGATTCTGAAGTGACGCTAGAGCGGGTTACCTATCGCTACCCGGTTTCTGAAAATCCGGCTATTAAAGACGTTTCGCTGACCTTTCGCAAGGGCGAGTCGATTGCGCTGGTGGGCAAGTCCGGCTCGGGTAAGACTACGCTGGTTGATGTTTTGCTGGGCCTGCTAACGCCGGAGGCGGGTGATATTAAGGTGGACGGTCAGTCTATCTATCCGAATCTGCGCGGCTGGCAAGATTTACTGGGCTATATTCCGCAGTCTATTTTTCTGACTGACAGCACGATTGAGCGAAATATTGCCTATGGGGTGCCCCCTGATGAGATCGATAGCGATCGCTTGCAGAAGGCGATCGCGGCGGCGCAGCTAGAAGATTTGATTAGCCAGATGCCAGAAGGCGTAAAGACGCTGGTGGGCGAGCGCGGCGTGCGCGTTTCGGGCGGGCAAAGACAGCGCATTGGCATTGCGCGGGCGCTGTATCACGGTCGAGAAATTTTGGTGCTAGACGAGGCCACCTCAGCGCTAGATACCGAAACAGAAGCGCTAGTTAGCTCGGCGATTAACGCCTTGGCCGGGTCTAAAACCCTGATTATTATTGCGCACCGCTACTCGACTATTGAAAAGTGCGATCGCATTTACGAACTTAGCAACGGTCAACTCAAGCGCTCGGGCACTTACCGTGAAGTCATTGCCGCGCAGTAATTGCTGTGAAATGACCGGAAAATGCGCTTTGCATAGCCTTGCTTATTTGGTGTAGCTAGCTACATAAAGTCCGAAGAAGGCCGGGCTGCTGGCTACGAGCGCATATACTACTACTGGGTAGCTAAAATCGTTCGCTTTTCAGTAAGAACCCCCCTTGCTTAAAGGCTAAAACGCTTTGTAGGTGTCCTTTTCATTCCTTCATAAAAAGTGTTCTAGCAGGTAGATGCATATTGCTTGGCTTGGTAAAAAATCTCCTTTTTGCGGCAACGTTACATACGGAAAGGAAATTACAAATGCGCTGCTAGATCGCGGTCATCGGGTGACGTTTCTACACTTCGCCGATCCAAATGAAACCCCAGACGATATTTCTAGCTACGCAGAAGTATCGCTGCCGTTTATCTTCAAGTCTCAAATTTTGACGATTCCTGCGTTGGGGTCGGCCCGACGACTAACCGAAGTCTTAGAGAAGCTAAAGCCCGACTTGGTGCACGCATCTTTAACCCTGACGCCGCTAGATTTTAAGCTGCCAGAAATTTGTCAGAGCTTAGATATGCCGCTGGTGGCCACCTTTCATCCGGCGTTTGATAGCAAGCGGCGAAATCTCTCTTCAAGTACTCAGCACCTCACCTATCAGCTCTATGCGCCGCGCCTGGCAAACTACGACAAGGTGATTGTTTTTTCAAAAATTCAGCGTAATTTGCTAGTGAAGCTAGGCGTTCCTGCCGATCGGGTGGCGGTCATTCCGAACGGCGTTGATGTCTCGCGATATGCACCTGGCCCTTCAAAAATTAAGCGCCAGCTAAAAGCCCGTCAGCTATATGTGTATCAGGGCAGACTCGCGCTAGAGAAAAACGTAGAATCGCTGCTGCGCGGTTGGAAACTGGCTGAAATGGGGCCAGACAACAAGCTGGCGATTGTCGGCAGCGGCTCGCTAGAAGCCTCGCTAAAAGCGTTTTATCCTGAGGATAATATCGTTTGGCTAGGCTTTGTGGCGAATGAGGAGCGCCGCATTGAAATTTTGCAGGGTGCCGACTGCTTTGTTTTACCCTCTTTAGTGGAAGGGTTATCGCTATCGCTGCTAGAGGCAATGGCCTGTGGAGCGGCCTGTATGGCAACGGATGCAGGGGCTGATGGCGAAGTGCTAGACCAGGGCGCGGGCATCATTTTGAATACGCAAAAGGTGTCGAGCCAGCTACAAACGCTGTTTCCCCTTTTAAGAGAGCATCCTGAAATTATGCAGATGCTAGGCGAAAAAGCGCGATCGCGTGTTCTAGAACGCTATACGCTCAGCCAAAACATCACGCTTTTAGAACAGCTCTATCAAACGATTGCAGCGCCCGCAAGAAACAGCTACGTTTTGCGTAAAGGGGCATGAGTGCATGAGTGCAGGGGTCGCGCACAGGGCCGACCCATCCCGTCGCTACAGGTTGTTTAGCGCTCTATTTAGCGCTCGCCATCGCAGGCACTTTTGCAGTCTTCTGCATCTCTGCTAGGATCGCCGACACGTTGGCCTTGGCATCGCCGAACAGCATTTGCGCATTGTCTTTATAAAACAATGGATTGTCCACACCGGCATACCCTACCGAAAGGCTGCGCTTCATGACAACAACATTGGCGGCGTTCCATACTTCTAGCACGGGCATTCCAGCGATAGGACTAGTTGGGTCTTCTAAAGCACTCGGATTTACCGTGTCGTTGGCTCCAATTACTAAAACAACATCTGTTTTAGTAAAGTCTTCGTTGATTTCGTCCATTTCTAGCACGATGTCGTAGGGGACGTTAGCCTCTGCGAGCAAGACGTTCATATGCCCCGGTAGGCGACCGGCGACGGGATGAATGCCAAAGCGGACGTTTACTTTGCGATCGCGCAAAATCTTTGTAATATCTGCCACTGCGTGCTGCGCTTGAGCGACTGCCATGCCATAGCCCGGTGTAATAATCACGCTGCTCGCTTCATTCAACAGCTCCACCGTCTCTTCAACGGTCGTCGCCGTCGCCGAGCCACCGGGCGCAGAACTGCCCGCACTCTGAGCCACGCTGCCCTGACCAAAGCCCCCTAGAATCACGCTGATAAAAGAGCGATTCATGGCCTGACACATAATGATGCTTAGGATCGCGCCGCTGCTGCCGACCAAAGCGCCCGTTACAATGAGCAAATCGTTTGAGAGCATGAAGCCTGCTGCCGCTGCTGCCCAGCCAGAATAGCTGTTGAGCATGGAGATAACCACCGGCATATCTGCGCCGCCAATCGCTGCGACCAGATGCATTCCGAGGAGTCCGGCTAGGCCGCACATGCCGAGCAAGGCAGGAAGACCCGCTGTGCCTTCTGCGCTCATAAATACAAAGCCCAGTGCGACGGTGCCAACCAATAAGCTAATGTTCAACAGATGCTTGCCCGGAAGCATCAGAGGCTTACTGCTAATAATGGCCTTGAGCTTACCAAACGCCACAACTGAGCCGGTAAAGGTCACAGCGCCAATAAACACGCCCACGTAGATTTCAATCATGTGGATGGTTTCTTCTGCGCCCACTAGGCCCGACTCGGGCTGTAAGTAGTTTCCAATGCCGACGAGAACCGCCGCAAGGCCAACAAAGCTGTGCAGCACCGCAACGAGCTCTGGCATCTCGGTCATTTCTACTCGCGATGCCAGGAATGCGCCGATGACGACGCCCGGTACGATGACTGCGATCAGCGCCGTGTAGTTGCTAATGCTTGCGCCCAAAGCAGTTGCTCCAATGGCCAGCGCCATGCCGATGATGCCGTAGAGGTTCCCGCGCTTGGCGGTTTCTTGATTGGACAGTCCGCTCAGGCTCAAGATAAACAGAATAATGGCTGCGATGTACGCGACCGTGATTAGGTTAGACATGGAGAATATATTTCCTTTTTTAGCCTGTTATTTCTTTCTGGATTGATTGCTAGATGGATTAAAGAAGAACAATTATTTTCTAAACATTTTGAGCATTCGCTGAGTGACCAGGAAGCCGCCTGAGATATTGATAGTGCCGACTAGGATTGCGATCGCACCCAAAACAGTTGTCGTCGTCCACTCGCCAGATAATTGCAACAACCCACCGATAATAATGATGCCGCTAATTGCATTGGTCACGCTCATAAGAGGCGTATGCAGCGAAGGACTCACGTTCCAAATCACCTGCCAACCTACAAAACAGGCCAAAATAAATACCGTAAAATGAGAGAGAAAAGAAGGCGGTGCCACGAGGCCCAAAGTCACAACTGCTGCGCCCAATGCGCCGTAGCCAATCCACTGGGTCAGCGGAGACTTAGCTTTGACGGCGACCCCTTGTACCTGCGCGTCTAGCTCGCTTTGAGGCTTGGCAACGGGTTTTGCTGCGGGCCGCTCTAGCTTCGGCGCAGGCCAGGTGATCTTGCCGTCGTAAGTGATTAGCGCGCCGCGTACGGCCTCGTCTTCGAAGTCAATTTTGTACTTATCCGAGCCGCCCATATCGCTGAGCAGATGGTACAGGTTGTTGCCGTATAGCTGGCTAGACTGGCTGGCCATTCGACTCGGAAAATCGGTAATGCCAACAATCGTCACGTTGTTGTAGCTGTAGATTTCACCTGGCTTCGTAACCGCACAGTTGCCGCCCTGCTCAGCGGCCATATCTACCACCACCGATCCTGGCTTCATACTCTCTACCATGTCCTGCGTAATCAGCACGGGCGCTCTCTTGCCCGGAATCAGCGCCGTGGTAATGATAATGTCAACTTCTTTTGCCTGCTCTGCAAACAGCGCCATTTCAGCGGCAATAAATTCTGGGCTCATGGTCTTGGCATAGCCGCCTTCGCCGGTGCCGTCTTCTTCAAAGACCAGCTCCAAGAACTCTGCGCCCATGCTCTCTACCTGTTCTTTCACCACGGGCCGCGTGTCAAAAGCTCGCACAATCGCGCCCAGGCTTTTCGCCGCGCCAATCGCCGCAAGACCCGCTACCCCTGCGCCAATTACCATCACTTTGCAAGGCGGCACTTTCCCTGCCGCCGTAATCTGCCCGGTAAAGAACCGTCCGAACTGGTTAGCTGCCTCAATAACAGCCCTGTAACCCGCGATGTTGGCCATTGAGCTAAGCGCATCCATCTTCTGCGCTCGGCTAATGCGCGGAATCGCATCCATCGCCAGCACCGCTGCGCCCCGACTAGAAAGGTGATTGACCAAATCTGTGTTTTGAGCAGGCCAAATAAAGCTGATGAGCGACTGATGCGCATCTAGCATGTCGGCTTCGTGCTGGCCGTTAGGATGTGGTGCAGGCGGCTGAACCTTGAGCACGATATCGGCGCGATCCCACAGTTCTGTAGCGCTGCTGACAATTTCGCAACCGGCAGATTGGTAAGCCTCATCACTAAATCTGGCGGCCTCGCCTGCGGTGCTCTCGATTAAGACATCAAATCCTAGCTTTTGCAGCCGCTTCACAGTCTCAGGCGTGGCCGCTACCCGCTGTTCCCCCTCGGCGATCTCTTTAGGGATGCCAACTTTCTTGGCGGCTGCTTTCTGCTCCGACGCGTGCTGAGATGCATTCTCCTGGGACGTGTCCTTTTGAATTGCAAGCGTCATCGGCTTCTCCTAACTGAGTAGATAGGGCTAAGGGATTGGTTTATTTTTGGTTACTAAATATTCGCAGAGAACAAATGCGCAGCGAAAGGGAGACTTACAAAGGTTGACCTCCGGTATTAAAAGTTTTTGAAGCTCTATTTACGCCCGCTGATGCCCTATTCACTTAAGAAACCGTCCACCGAATCGGGTGTACGTCTAACCTTCAGTGTTAGACGTAATATAAGTAAAGCGTTGTTAACGTCCGGCAATCAAAACCCGACCGCTTCGACGCTGCACATCATTTAGTCATATCTGTTTTGAGGAGTTGTAGCGTCATGTCTGCTAAGCGTTCTGTGTCTCGTTTGTTGTCGGGGTTGTTTCTATCGGGTGTAGCTGTGGGCACCACCCTAACGATGTTGCCAATTCAGCCTAGCGTGGCTCAAACCGGCCAGGGCTTGACCATTTTTGGCGGCGTAGATTCTGAGTTCCGCCTACCCTACACGCTCCGCAATAACAGCCCTCGCAATACTCGCGCTGCTTACTTCCTGCGCGTTCCAGGTACTCGTGTCGAAGCCGCTGTTTCTAACTTGCGCATCACCTATCCCGACGCATTTTCCGACCGCAATGGCTCTGTCGATCCTGAGAGTATCAAGGTGCTACGGGGCAGAGGCAGCCGGGGGCGCGAGATTCCGGTCGACGAAGTGGTTTGGAACGAAGAGAGCGGTCAAATCGACATCTACATGAGCGAAGATATTCCTGCCGACACTAGCTTTGTCATTGCCATGACCGACATTCGTAATCCCGATCGCTTTGGGATGCAGCGCTGGAATCTGCAAACCGAATCGCGCGGCGATGTTCGCGCTCGCTATATTGGTACTTGGGAATTGCTAGTTGCAGAAGACATGGGCAACCGGTAGAATGCTAGATCCGTGCTTGCTTCTCACATTTTCTTGAGAATACATTCTTTTGAGAATGGACATTGGATAGGTCGGCTAAGTCAGCCAGCTTAATAGGCCACCAAAAGATAGGCCACCAAACTAGAAGCAAGCACCTCAGATTTGAGCAAGACTGTACCAGGAGATCCCTTTCCATGACTAAGCGAACCCTCGGCGGCACCTCCCGCAAGCGTAAAAGAGTATCCGGCTTTCGCGCTAGAATGCGCACTAAGAACGGCCGCAATGTAATTAAAGCGCGTCGTAGCAAAGGCCGTGCACGATTGGCTGCGTAGCGTAATTTCTGTATGGCTTAAGCTACCTGACATAAGTGATATGGCCTAGATATGGCGCTACCCAAGCAAAATCGGCTCAGGTCTTCTCGCGACTTTGGCAGGGTGCATCGCAAAGGTAAACGGGCTTCTACCGATGCGCTATCTATGAGAGTGCTGAAGCAGACAACCCTTGACCGAGCGCTGGCAGATGCTAGCCAGAAGTCTTCGAGACAGAAGTCCTTAAGACAGCAGGCTGCCAAAAGACAGCAGACCGCAAGCACTTTGCAAAAGCCGGTAAGTGCTAGTCAAAAGCTGGTGCTTAAAGCCAATCGACTCAACGTAGATAAGTCTGCGACAGATGGGCGAGTAGCAGAGACTGCTAAAGCCGACGGACTTTTGATAGACGATCAGGGCGCAGGCGAAAAGCTGTCTGCGCCTTCGTCGTGTTTTGGAATTTCTATTAGCAAAAAGGTCAGCAAGCGGGCGGTGGTTCGCAACCGAATTAAGCGGCAGTTGAGAGCGATTATTCGCGATCGCCTACCCGACATCCGCCCAGGGTGGCAAATTGTAATTGTCGTTAGAGCCTCGGCGGTAGAGTGCGATTTTGCCGACTTTTTGAGAGAATTAGATTACTTGCTAAAAAAGCTAAACGTTGTCAGCTGACTGCTGTTAGCGATTACTGATTGAAAGCGTAGGCTTTAGAAGCATTGGTTGAAGCATCAGGTTTAGAAACGATTTAAGAGATAGAGGTTGGTCATGGCGATTAAAGAAGACGTGTATTACGAAGGTGGCCCGCACATTGGGGAGCTGCTTTTCAATATCGTGTTGGCCTTTACGCTGGTGGGTATTCCGCTGGCGGTTGGGGCGTTTGTACGGGCGCTGTGGCTACGCTATCGCATTACCGACCGGCGCATTTCGATTACCGGCGGCTGGATGGGACGCGATCGCACAGACATTATCTATTCAGAAATTGCTAAAGTGGTGACCGTTCCCCGTGGCCTAGGCGCTTGGGGCGATATGGTCTTAACGCTTAAAGACGGTAGCCGAATTGAGATGCGCGCGGTGCCCAAGTTTAGAGAGCTGTTTGACTTTGTGACGGATAAGCTTTCGCCGCAGGCTCAAGTTGCAAGCGGCGCAGTCGGCGCAGTTTAAGCGAGCAGGGTCTGCCTGAAAGTGAGGTTGTCGGTCCGGACGAAGCAAGAGCGCTAGCGGATAGTTTTAGGTTGGGTAAACCGAAACGTCACCGCTGTTTTGCACAGCGCCAAACGGCGGATTGGGTAAACAAATCGGCCCACCTCTCACCAACACCGTCAATATTCAGATAAATTAAAGTCAAAGGCTCTATATAAAAGCCTCCAAAATCAAGACAGACCCACAGCACACCAGACAAAGACCTACTTCAAGAGCGCTCGCATGGACTTCGGTATCGGCTTTCTTTCGAATAATGTAATGCTGCCAATCCTAGATTTTTTCTATGGGATTGTGCCTAGCTACGGGTTGGCAATTATTGCCCTCACCTTAGTCATTCGCTTTGCGCTCTATCCGCTCAACGCGGGTTCTATTCGCAACATGCGCAAGATGAAGGTGGCAAACCCCATCATGCAAAAGCGCATGGCCGAGGTGAAAGAGCGCTATAAGGACGACCCGGTTAAGCAGCAAGAAGAAATTAAAGGGCTTTACTCTGAGTTCGGTAATCCGCTCGCGGGCTGTTTTCCGGTCGTCTTGCAGATGCCAATTCTGTTTGCGCTGTTTGCGACGCTAAGAGGATCGCCGTTTGCAAATACTAATCTGCCGGTGAATTTGGAGATTGTGCCCCAATCAGCGATTGAGCAGGTGGAGCAAGCACCTCTAACCACTAAGCCTGCTAACGTCTTTGTCGCTGATGGCGAGCATTTTCAAGTGGGGGCCGTTGTGCCGACTGGCCCGAAGATTGGCGTTGGCGACACGACTAAAATTGAGCTGCGCTCTGTCGATAAGTCTTTGGATGAGCTAAGAGAAGAGTACCGCGAAGAAGGCGTTGATATTACGCCGCATTGGAACGTCACGAAGGGCAGCGAGCTGGTTGAAGTGCAGGCAGATGGCACGATTAAGGCGTTGGCTCCTGGCGATGTGACGATTCAAGCAGAAGTGCCTGGCTTAGCGGCTGATAAGGGCTTTTTGTTTATTGAAAAGCTGGGCCGAATCGGCGTAACGGGTGAGAACGGAGAAATCCACTGGGATATTCTCGGTATGATTGTGTTCTTTGGCCTAAGCCTGTACGTGAGTCAGCAGGTGACCAATGGAGGCAGCACGGCGGGCGATACTAGCAACGACCAGCAGCAGGCGATCGCAAAATTCACGCCGATTATTTTCTCCGGTATGTTTTTGTTCTTTCCACTGCCTGCCGGTGTGTTGATGTACATGGTCATTGCCAACATCTTTCAGACGGCGCAGTCCTTTATTCTCTACCGAGAGCCGATGCCAGAGAACTTGCAAAAGCTGGTTGATGAGCAGGAAAGAAAGGCCAAAGTAAAGTCGGGCGATCGCGGTTCGCTAGCGTTTGAGCCGGGCAGCAAGAAAGCGGCTAAGACCGTAGACGTAAAGGCTACGACGGTAAAAAATAAGAGTGCTAGCAAGGCAACTAACAATAAGTCTGCTACTAAGCCTGGTACTAAGTCTGGCTCGAAGAAGGTTTCTAAGAAAAAAGGCTAACGGCTAACTGCGCTGTTGGCGTTCGATCATGAGTCTGGCTCCTTTGTTGTTTAGCACAGAGGAGCCTTTTTGTTTTTGACTCGTTTCTAAGGTCATCTGCGCCGGTTCGAGCCATATATCGAGAAAAGGCTTAATACTCGCGCTACGAATGCAGCTAGGTTGATATTATGTATAGCGAACGTCGGATGCACATCTTTGAAGGAGAGGCTGCTTCCTAATGTAGTGATGCCTTTTGGGCCATACGCACGTTTGCGAGTTACTTTGCCCGGAGCTAGAGATAAGTAGATGAGCAACCCTATAGAAGAAGGCGTGAGCTGGCTAAGTGAGCTGCTATCGCTTCAGGGTATGAACGCTGAAGTGAAGAGCGAGGAGCGCAATGGGGAGCTAGGCGATGATAGCTATTGGCTGACAATTGTGACGGATACGCTCTCGGCGGAACAGGTTGAGGCGCTGATTGGAGAACGCGGCCAGGTGCTTGATTCTATGCAGTACTTGGCGAATGCAACGCTCAATATGGGCAGAGCCGAAGACGAGCAGCACTCCTATACGCTAGAGATTTCAGGCTATCGGCAGCAGCGTCAGGGTGAGCTAAAGACGATGGCAGACCAGGCGGCTGAGCAAGTGAAGTCTAGCGGCGAAGAGTACGAGATGAAGGGACTCTCTTCGGCGGAAAGACGGCAGATGCACGGACTGCTCGGCGAGCATGAGGGCCTAGAGACTTTTAGCCGGGGTAGAGAACCCGATCGGCATTTGGTGGTTAAGCTAGCTGGCGATAGCAGCGCTGAAGAAGCCGCGAGTGACGACGACGAGTAAATGCGCGTAGTTTAAGCAGGGCTGAGCTGGAGCGCTTGATAGTGTTCACTCCTGATAACAGACCATAATCTTTGTAGACCATAATCTTTGTAGATAATGAGAGCTATTCATATTCCGCAGCTGCTAAATGCGCCTAACAAAACGATTGCGCTAGATGTTGATGAGTATCTGAGCGGTCTAGAAACGCTGACGGCGGTTAAGGGTGAGATGAGCGTGACCCATCAGGGGACGTTTTTGGACGTGAAGGGTAAGGCGGGGGCGATTATGACTTTGGAATGCGATCGCTGCTTGCAAAGCTATAACACCCGCGTACAGGTAGATACTTCGGAGCTGGTGTGGCTAGAAGAAGCATCTGCCGACGAGGTGGTAGAAAAAGAGGTCGATTTAGAAGACTTGATTGAGTCGCTTCCACCTAGCGGACATTTTAAGCCGGATGAGTGGCTTTACGAGCAAATGTGTTTGGCTATTCCGCAAAAGCAAATTTGTAGTGCAGACTGCAAAGGAATTGCTTTTAAGAATCCTAAGCCAAGCGCGGATGAGCCGGTAGACCATCGCTGGGCGGCGCTGTCTGCTTTAAAGCAGCAGCTCGCTGAATAAGATAAAGCCACCCCTCAATCCCTAATCTGTTCTGCTGCTTATAGGGGCTGCTCTCCCGTGGAGATTCTGTAAAGGGCTTATCATCTGTATAGGGCAGGCGATGTTGATGGGTTTGCCCTGTCCAGGTGTAGCCAGACGGATGGTTTAGATGCGTTTTAGTGAAGAGCTGAGTTTGCTGGTGCGATCGCGCTATCCGCTCATCTATATTTCCACCCGCGAAGAAGAACGGGCCGAAAGTGCGATCGCCCAGTGCGCCGAAGCGATGGGCGGCAATCGCGCTATTTATACCTGGGACTATGTAGATGGCTACCAGGGCAACCCAAACGATCAGGGCTTTGGCAGACGCAACCCGCTCCAAGCCCTAGAGATGATTGAGAAGCTGCCTGCGAGTGCCGCCGCGCTATTCGTGCTGCGAGACTATCACCGCTTTCTAGAAGACATCGCCATCTCTCGCAAACTGCGCAACTTGCTCAAGCTGCTGAAGTCTCAGCCTAAAAATATTATTATTCTCTCGACTCAGCTAACGGTGCCAGACGATCTGAGCAATATTGTGACCGTACTAGAGTTTCCCTTACCAGATGTGGGCGAGATTCGCACTGAGGTAGAAAGTATTCTGGGCGCGACGGGCAGCGTGTTGTCTCCTGCCGAGGTAGACGAGCTGGTGCGCTCTTGCCAGGGTCTGCCGATAGAGCGCATTCGCCGAGTACTCGCTAGAGGAATTGCGGCGCACGGCACCTTTGAGCCAAGCGATATTGACCTGATTTTAGAAGAAAAGCAGCAGACCATTCGCCAAACGCAGATTCTAGAGTTTTATCCGGCGAGCGAAAGGATCTCGGATATTGGCGGGCTAGATAATCTCAAAGATTGGCTGCTGAGGCGAGGCAGTGCTTTTTCTCAGAAGGCGCGTCAGTATGGGTTGCCGCATCCGCGCGGACTGATGCTGGTAGGCATCCAAGGGACGGGTAAGTCTTTGACGGCAAAGGCGATCGCCCATCACTGGCATCTGCCTTTACTTCGATTAGACGTGGGCCGACTCTTTGGCGGCTTAGTGGGCGAGTCAGAGTCTCGAACGCGCCAGATGATTCAGCTGGCAGAAGCGCTGGCCCCCTGCATTCTATGGATTGACGAGATTGACAAAGCCTTTGCTGGATTTGACGGTCGCGGCGATTCGGGGACGACGAGCCGGGTCTTTGGCACCTTTATCACCTGGCTGGCTGAAAAGTCTTCGCCCGTATTTGTGGTAGCAACAGCTAACAACATTCAGTCTTTGCCGCCCGAAATGCTGCGTCGCGGTCGCTTCGATGAGATCTTTTTTGTGGGTTTGCCGTCTCAAGAAGAAAGAGAAGCTATTTTCTCGGTGCATCTCTCTCGGCTACGACCTCACAATCTCTCGGCTTACGACCTCAACCGACTGGCTTACGAAACGCCTGACTTTTCGGGCGCGGAAATAGAGCAGTCTTTGATTGAGGCGATGCACATTGGCTTTAGCCAAAACCGCGACTTTACCAATGAAGATGTTTTAGAAGCCGTAAGCCAGATTATTCCGCTAGCGAGGACGGCGCAGCAGCAGATTGAGGCGTTACAGGCTTGGGCGGCGGCTGGCAAGGCGCGAATGGCATCGCGAGCCGGATCTTTGAGCGATCGCATTAGTCAGCAAAGAAAGATCTCTGAAAGCTAGCCTCAAACTCAAAGCGGCAGTCAGGGCCTTTACCTATTTCACGCTTCACGCTATAACCATAGGACTTCCGCATCGGTAGCGCTTGTCATGGTGATGAAAAACTTTTTGCTCGGTCTTAGCAAGTTCGTGCTTGGCATTATTTTAGCCATGCTCATTATGTCGATTGCGGGCCTAGCCATGGCGAGATTTTTTATGACGCGCATGGTTGAGCTACCCGAGCGTCCCACTTACGAAAACGAATTGCCCGAGGCCGACCGGCCAAACTCAACCGCAAATGAATCAGAGATAAAGGAAAATGAGGGGCCAAGAGTCGTGGTGGGCGAGGCTGAAACGCCTGACGATCAACCAGAAGACACGCTCGCAGCAGGCGAATATAGAGTAACCGTCAACCAGCCGGTTGGTTTGGTTTTGCGCGACGGGCCGGGTACAGACTACGCCCAGATTGGTGGACTCGAATACCAGCAAAGCATGACGGTGACTGCCGAAGACAGCGGCTGGCTAAACGTAGAGCTCAGGAACGGTCAAAAGGGCTGGATTAAAGACGGTAACGTTGACCGAAACTAGGTCGAGCCTGGGCGGGCCTATTTTCCCCGCTCGCTCAGACGTTAAGAAAAATTGTCCGGCATAACGGTTCGTAACAGAACGGCGCTTGCCAAGTCATAAACTCGACGAAAGGCGCGATACTCTACTGAACGCTCATTAGTCGTAGGCTGAAAGTAGTAGGCCAAAGTTATGTACAACAACTCCCGCAAAGACTGGTTGAATTCTTTGATCGTTGCCGGACTAGGCGCTAGCGTGATGACTTCGTTTGCCGTTGGACAAGGGCAAAATCCTATTTTGGCTTTGGGCGTTACTGCGATCGCAGCGGTCACCGCTATTACAATAGACGGCTTGCTTTAAGCCCTACAGAGCTTCAATTTTGACTCTGCCACCTTCGATGGCATCAACCTGCAAGCGATAGCCATAGAGTAATGCCATTCCGATTTGCCATGATTGCCTGCTTCGACTTGCTGACAAATCCCAGATTCATAGAGCGCTTGTCCGCGTCGAGCTAGCTCTTCTTTGCTATAGCGTCGTTGACGAGCTGCCATTAGATTTGCCTTTTAGAGGCATTTTAGAAGCCTCTAAAAGCCTCTATTATAGCTATGCGTCAGCGTTGAATACTGCAGTACCGTCTAGCGTTAACTCGGCACGGTATCTGTTCGTCGCTGACGAATATCTTCTAGCTTGGCGTCTGGAATGGCAGCAATGAGCTGCTGTGTGTAAGGCTTTTTCGGTGAGTTATAAATCTCGTCGGAGGGGCCAATTTCTTCAATGCGGCCCTGGTTCATGACCATAATGCGATCGCTTACAAACTTCACTACGCTCAAGTCGTGCGAGATAAAAACGTAGGTTAAATTGAACTCCTGCTGAAGGTCTTTCAACAGATTGAGTACCTGGGCTTGCACCGAGACATCTAGGGCAGAAACCGATTCGTCGCAGATGATAAATTTGGGTTCGCAGGCTAGCGTTCTAGCAATACAAACGCGCTGCCTTTGCCCGCCCGAGAATTCGAAGGGCATTTTGGCCATAGCAGAAGCCTCTAACCCAACGCGCTCTAGTAGGCTAGCGGTGCGCGATCGCCTTTGCGCTTCATCTCCGCCTAGCCCATGAATTCGCATTGGCTCCATAATGGCCGACCCAATAGTTTGCCGGGCATCGAGCGAACCATATGGATTTTGAAAAACAATCTGCATTTCTCTGCGCAGATGCCGCATGTCCGTGCTGCCCAAATCTAGAACAGATTGCCCGTTGAAATGGACGGAGCCAGATGTGGGTTCTATCAGCCTGAGCAGGCAGCGGCTGAGCGTAGATTTGCCACAGCCAGACTCGCCCACAAGTCCTAACGTTTCGCCAGGATAAACGTCGAAGCTGACGCTATCTACGGCTTTGAATTCTGTTTTTTGGCCGAAAAACCCGTGGCTAACTGGAAACCCTTTGGTTAGATTTTTCACGCTAAGCAGCGGCGGCTGTTGCATGAGCACCACGCGATGCTGTTCTACTTCTGCAGGGCTTACTTCTGCAAACAGCTCTGCTCTTTCTGCGGCTGTTCGAACTTTAGAGACAATCTCGCTGTCACTCCCTTCACCGCTAACTGCCATAAAATCGCCTACTGTAGGCAATCGCCTTAGCTGCTTGGTCGGTCTAGGCCGACAGTTTAAAAGCCCTTGCGTATAAGGATGCTGCGGGTCGGCAAATAAGTCGTAAACGGGCGCAATTTCTACCAAGTCGCCTTTGTACATCACCGCAACGCGATCGGCGATTTGCGAGACGACCCCCATATCGTGCGTAATGAACAGAATAGCGGTGCCTCGACTGGCCTGAAGATCTCGGAGTAAGTCGAGAATAGTGGACTGAATGGTGACGTCTAGCGCGGTGGTGGGTTCGTCGGCAATTAGGAGGGCGGGGTTGCCAGCTAGGGCGATGGCAATCATCACTCGCTGCTGCTGACCGCCCGAAAGCTGATGAGGATAGCGACCTAAAATTTGCTTAGGCTCAGGCAGCTTTACTTCTTCAAATAGTGCGATCGCGCTGTCCTTCGCAGTAGTTCCTTCTAAGTTATGGTGCAGCTTTAGCGCCTCTATGAGCTGGTCTCCACAGGTATATACCGGATTAAGTGAGGTCAGCGGCTCTTGAAAGATCATAGAAATGAGATTGCCTCGATACTTTCGCCGCTCGTCTAAAGACAGCTTTAGTAGGTCTACAGGCTGAGCGTCTGGGTTGCTTGGATCGCAGAACCACACTTCGCCAGAAACCTGAGTTGTTTTTTCTAATAGGCCAATCAGTGCCAAAGACGTTACCGACTTTCCTGAGCCTGATTCGCCAACGAGTCCTAGGGTCTCGGCGGGGGCAATTGAAAAGGAGACTGATTTGACCGCTTCTACATCTCCCGACTTTGTTGGAAATACGATAGAGAGGTTGCGAACGTCGAGAATCGGGGAAGCCATGGTAAGAGCCTGAACGCTGCGAATAGGATCTATAGAAGAAAAGCTATTGTAAGGAGGTCTAAGAAAGAGACGCTATGAAAGTAAGGCTATGAAAGTAAAGCGATAAAAATACAGTACCGTACAAACTCGAATTCGCTGTAGCTAGAAGAACGAAAGCGCCAAAATGTTTCGGCCAAAACAACTTGTAACAAAGCGCTAGGAATAAGAGAGGCTGGTGCTTTCGGCTTATGCCAAAAGGCAGGTTTCGGCTGCGGCTGCGTTCAAATGGTCTCAAATGTATCAATTTACTCATTTCGTACAGAAAGATTTGTTTAGCGTCCTGTAGAGTGTTGTCGGCACCTGCTACATTGCCGCTAGCTTGGCTGAGGCTTCGGCTGCCGTAAATAAATAAGTTACAGATAAATTACGTGAGATAGAGATTGTTATGCGCCCACGCAGTTTTTTAAGGCAAAGTTTGCGAAGGATAATGCTAGTGCTGATGGCATTGACACTGGCAGTGGTTTTGGCAAACTGCGGTGGCGCATCTGAAAACGCGACGACTAGCGAGGGTACGCCTGCACCGACTGGCGCACTGGTTTTTGGCTCGGTCGGTCAGCCAGTGAACCTAACGCCAGGCGATATTACTGACGGCAACTCTATTTACGTTCAGCAGCAAATCTACAACTATTTGGTGGGTAACGAACCGGGTAAAACCGATTTGGCCCCAGAGCTGGCAACAGAATGGACGCCTTCTGAAGATGGGTTGACCTGGACGTTTAAGCTGCGCGAGGGCGTGAAGTTTCACGATGGCACCGACTTTAACGCGGAGGCTGTTGTATTCAACGTTAATCGCTGGTGGGATCCGGAGTTTGAGTTTGGCTATCGAGACAGCGGGTCGCTTTACGAAATTTGGACCGATTTATTCGGTGGGTTCAAAGGCGATGAAAATTCGACGCTAGTAGATGTGCGAGCGGTGGACGATTCGACCGTGGAGTTTGAGATTGTTGATCCGTTTGCGGCTTTTCCGGCGGCGATTTCTTCGGGCTATTTTGGCATTGCTAGCCCTACCGCTATTCAGTTAGGGAATAGCTACGGGACGCCTTCGGGGGCAGCTGTGGGTACGGGGCCTTTTGTGTTCGACTCCTGGGTAAGTGGCGATCGCGTCACCCTTTCAAAATTCGAAGACTATTGGGAAGAAGGCGAGCCTAAGGTCGATCAGGTTGTCTTTAGCTTTGTTGAAGATCCGGCGGCTAGACTCGCTCAGCTTCGCGCCGGCACGTTAGATTTTACCGTTGATCTAACGCCCGACCAGCTGACGGAAATTGAGTCGGACGCTAATTTAGAGGCGGTCTATCGCCCTTCGTTTAACGTGGGCTATCTGGGGCTAAATCCTAGCTATGAGCCTTTGGCGACTAAAGAGGTGCGTCAGGCGATCGCGCAGGCCATTAACAAACCCGAAATCGTCAAAGCTTTTTGGGGCGAACTTGGCGAAACGGACGGCAGCTTTATTCCGCCCTCGCTAGAAGAATACCGGGCGGACGTAGGCGACTATGAGTACAGCATAGACGACGCCAAGAGCGCCCTAGCCGATGCGGGCTATCCTGACGGCTTTGATTTAGACATGTGGTATATGCCGGTGAGTCGCCCGTACTTTCCTAACCCCAAGCCGATTGCCGAGGCCTTTGCCGCCGAACTCAATCAAATTGGCATCCGGGTGAACTTGCAGACCAAGGACTGGGGCGCTTATTTAGCCGATCGCAACGTGGCTCCCGGATTTCAGTCTTTTATGTTGGGTTGGACGGGCGACTATGGCGACCCGGATAACTTTCTCTTTGCTCACTTTGGGCCAGGGGCAACGCAAGATCTGGGCGATTACCAAAATCCTGAGCTGTTCGACTTGCTGACTCAAGCTAGGGTGAACAGTGATGAAGCAGAAAGAGAAGCTCTGTATAAACAGGTGGACGAGCTGACGTTTGAAGAAGCTTTGCGGATTCCGATTGTGCATTCTCAGCCTTTGCTGGCTAAGCGAACTGGCGTAACGGGCTGGGATCCAAGTCCCTTTAGCTCTGAGCCGTTTGGGTCGGTGGAGAAAGGGTAGTGGGTTTAGTCCTGGTTTAGTCCTGGTTTAGTCCTGGTCTAATGCTGGTTCAATCTCGAATCAATCCTACTGACTGCTAACGCTATCGCCAACGGTTTGGCACTTTCACCATGGGTAGATATATTATCCGGCGATTATTTCAGCTGATTCCGGTTTTGCTGGGTATTTCGCTGTTGGTTTTCGCCTTTCTCCATTTGATTCCGGGCGACCCGGCGGTGACGATGCTAGGCGATCGCGCCACTCCAGATGCGGTCGCTAAGCTCAGAGAACGCATGGGCTTAAATGCGCCGCTGCCGCTGCAATATCTCTCTTTTCTGGGCAATTTGCTGAGCTTCGATTTGGGCACGAGTATCTTCACGGGTGTGCCTATTTTGGACGAAATCAGACTACGCTGGCCTGCTACGTTCGAGCTATCGGTAGTTTCTATGCTGATTGCCCTGTTGCTAGGTATTCCAGCCGGTGTGATTGCCGCTGTAAAAAAGAATAGCTGGATCGATAACCTAACGATGAGCGGCTCTTTGCTGGGCGTCTCAATGCCGGTTTACTGGCTAGGGCTGCTGCTGATTTATCTGTTTGCAGTTAATTTGCAGTGGCTGCCGCCTAGTGGGCGGACGGCGATTAGCGGCGTTAGCTTTGAGCCGATTACCGGATTTTTAATAGTTGACACGATTCTTCGGGGCGACTTTAAGGCGCTCGGCGATGTGATCGCTCATTTAGTGCTGCCGGCGGTAACGCTGAGTACCATTCCGCTGGCTATTATTGCGCGAATTACTCGCAGTGCGATGTTAGAAGTGCTTTCGCAAGATTACATTCGCACGGCTCGCTCTAAGGGTTTAAAGGAGTTTGTGGTTATTGGCAAACATGCGCTAAAGAACGCCATGCTGCCGGTGGTCACTATTGTGGGGTTAGAGTTTGGGACGCTGCTCGGCGGCGCCATTTTAACCGAAACCATTTTCTCTTGGCCGGGCATCGGGAGCTGGATCTACGGCGGCATTTTGCAAAGAGACTATCCGGTGGTGCAAGGTGGCGTGGTGTTTGTTGCTTTTGTCTTTGTGCTAATTAACCTGCTGGTGGATTTGTCTTATGCGCTGTTAGACCCGCGCATTCAGTACAAGTAGCTGTTGGTGAAGTTGATGCGATTGATGATAGATGATGTCTTGACGAGCTTTGTTGTTTTATTTGGTTTCTGGTATGGCGATCGCATCGACCCCAAAGCGCGAGTCCAAGCTGTTAAAAAACCGAGCGGTTCAAAGGTTTCTCGAATCTACTTCTGGCCTGATTGGCCTGGGACTGACGCTATTTATTGTGCTAGCAGCGCTACTTGCGCCAGTGCTAAAACCCTACGACGCCGCTTCGGCTAGAGACTATGCGGCTAGGCTGCAAGGCCCAAGCTTAGCCCACTGGTTTGGCGCAGATGGGCTAGGCCGAGATATTTTGACGCTGGTTTGGTATGGGTTAAGAACCTCGCTGGTCATTGGTTTGGTTTCGGTGCTGATTGGCCTGCTGATTGGGGTGGGCTTGGGGCTAGCGGCGGGCTATTTTCGCGGCTGGATAGAGACTGTCGTGGGCTGGCTGACGGACGTGATGCTGGCGTTTCCGTCTATTTTGTTAGCGATCGCAGTGGTCACCGTTACTGGCCCTAGCGTCCTTAGCGTTATGGTCGCTGTCGGCATTGTTCAAATTCCTAAGTTCATTCGGCTAACTCGCAGCATGGTGCTCTCTTTGCGCGAGCAAGAATTTGTCCAAACCGTTCGCGCCTTTGGCGCTAAACCGCCTCGCATTGTGTTTTTGCATATCTTACCGGCTAGCCTCGCACCGCTAGTTGTTCAAGCAACTTTGGCTATCGGCACCGCCACCTTAGAAGCCGCCGGACTGGGCTTTTTAGGACTAGGCGCACAGCCGCCAACGCCTGAGCTGGGCACAATGCTCTCGGATGCTTTCAAAGGCGGCTACTCTTTGTCTGCACCCTGGACTATTGTGTTTCCCGGCTTATTTATCACCCTAACTGTGCTGGCCTTTAACTTGCTAGGCGATGGCCTACGAGACGCTTTAGACCCAAAAGGTAGCCGCTAGTCGTTCTCTAACCTTCTTTACCCTTTTGGGGGCCAGATGCCAAAATTAAGAAACCTCGCTAAAGTAATACGCATCTCTAGAGGTATGAAACAAGTGAATTCGAGAACGCTAGGCCGCTCAGATGTGAAAGTCTCCCCGGTGATTATGGGAACTTGGCAGGCTGGTAAGAAAGGCTGGGTCGGTATCGAAGACGATGCGGTCGTGGATGCGATTAGAGCGGCCTACGAAGCGGGCATTACTACGGTGGATACGGCTGAGGTATACGGCGACGGCTATTCGGAGAAGCTGGTGGCTAAAGCCCTAGGCGATGTTCGAGATGGCGCAACCTACGCCACAAAAGCGTTTGCGAACCACCTCAGCGCTGATAAGTTGACTGAAGCCTGCGAGAATTCTCTTCAGCGGCTAGAGACTGATCGAATCGATCTTTACCAAATTCATTGGCCCGCGGGATCGTTTAAGACCGAGAAGGTGCCGATTGAGGAGACGATGAAGGCGTTGGTGAAGCTGAAGGAGCAGGGAAAGATCCGAGCGATTGGGGTTTCTAATTTCTCTAAGGCGCAGCTAGAGGAGGCGCTGCAGTATGGGCGCATAGACAGCATTCAGCCGCCTTACTCGCTGTTTTGGCGACAGGTAGAGCAAGAGATTATGCCCTTTTGCGAGCAGGAGAATATTTCTATTGTCGCTTATTCGGCGCTGGCTCAAGGCTTGCTGACCGGCAAGTTTGGCTTAGATCATGAATTTTCGGCTGATGATGTTCGCAGTAAAAATAAGCTGTTTAAAGGAGAGATTTATCAGGCGGCACAGACGGCGCTCGATCAGCTGCGACCGATTGCCGAAAAGTATGAGACTAGCTTGGGGTGTTTGGCGATCGCCTGGCTAACGGCCCAGCCTCAAACCTGCGCGATTGTTGGGGCGCGAAACACGCAGCAGGCCGAAGAAAATGCCAAAGCTGCTGACCTCGACCTCTCGCAGACGGATTTGGACAAAATAGACGAGATTGGCCGCACCGTTACCGACCAGCTAGACGAAAATCCGGTGATGTGGAACTTTGAGAATCTGTAAGTTGAAGTTGCCTTGGCTCTCTCTATAGCTAGAGTGCGGCAGCACATGGCTTCGGTACTGTAGGGGATATTAAAGCTTCTGCGGTGTTCCCTATGGTCGCGTCTCGCTCTTCTGAACCGTCTACTCCCTCTGATGAGCCGTTAATAAAGACGCCTCACGAACAAGAACAGATTGAGGCGCATAAGGGTAAGGACATTGGCGGTGGCCCGCCGGTGATTGAATACTGGGCGAAGAACACGCTCTCTCCTAAAGGGCCAGAGGTTTGGAAAACGCTGCTGCATAAAAGCGCCTGCCTGTCTTGCGCTTGGGGCACGGGTGGTCAAAAGGGCTCTTTTACAAATGAAGAAGGTGAGAAGCTGCAGCGCTGCATGAAAAGCATGGAGGCAATTATTGCTGAATTGCAGCCAGCGGTGGAGCCGCACTTTTTTGAAAAGCACAGTATTGCCGAGCTGCAGCAGCTTAGCTCGATGGAAGCGGACAAGCTGGGCCGTTTGAGCTTTCCGGCGATTCTGCGAGAGGGCAGTTCTCACTACGAGCGGATTACTTGGGAAGCGGCTTACGATCTTCTAGAAACCGCTTTTCGTCAGCCGCCCGAGCGAGTGGCTTCCTATAGCTCTGGTCGATCTTCTAACGAAGCGGCCTATCTGTTGCAGTTGATGATGCGGGTGCTGGGATCGAATAACCTGGCCGACTGCTCGGACTTGTGCCATCGGCCTTCTACGACAGGGCTAAGCACTATGTTTGGCTCGGGTACGTCTACCGTGAGCCTAGAAAGCTTAAAGCAGGCGGATTGCGTCGTGCTCGCCGGGTCTCATGCGCCGGCGAATCATCCTCGATTGATGAATGAGCTGATTGAGCTGCGCGATCGCGGCGGCACCGTTATTGTCATCAACCCAGTGCGAGAAATTGGCTTAGTAAAATATGGCTCGCCTGCTTTTCCGGTGAAATCTCTTGTTCCGGGTAGCGATATTGCCAATCTGTTTCTTCAGCCTTTGCCGGGTAGCGACCTAGCGCTATTTGTCGGTATTCAAAAGTCTCTAATTGACAGAGACCTAATTGATAGAGGCTTTTTGGCGGCCTATACAGAAGGCTGGGAAGCTGTCGTAGAACAGGCTCAAAATGCAGATTGGCAGACGATAACAACAACCTGCGGTATTCCTCAAGCAGAGATTGAAGCAGCGGCTACGCTCATTAGCCAGTCTGAGAAAACGGTGTTTGCTTGGGCCATGGGCATTACGCATCAGGCGAACGGCACCGATAACGTTTGTAGCATTGCGAATACGGCGCTGCTGACGGGCAACGTTGGCAAGATGGGGGCGGGCGTGATGCCCATTCGCGGCCATTCTAACGTGCAGGGCTTTGGCTCTATGGGCGTAAAGAATGACATTAAGCCGAAGCTGCGAGAGGCGCTAGAGAAAATTGTAGGGCGATCGCTCAACCCCGAAGCAGGCTATCACTCACGCGCTTTGATAGAGGCGGCGGATGAGGGAAAAGTAGACACGCTATTTTGCCTGGGCGGCAATCTGTACGCCGCGAACCCTGACTCGACGCAAGCTAAACGAGCTATCGGCAAAATCGACACGGTGGTTTACGTGGCGACCAAGCCCAACTTGGGGCATTTTCACGGCTTAGGACAAAAGAACACGCTGATTTTGCCAGTGTTTAACCGCTTCGAGAATCCGCATAAAACAACGGTTGAATCGGGCAACAACTTCGTTAGGCTAAACGATGAGGGCAAGTCTCACTTATCCGAGGCGGATCTCGTTCCCGAGGTGCATTTACTCACGGAGCTAGCCGATCGAATTCACGGCAGCTCTCCTATTAATTGGCGCAAACTGCGAGATCCTCACTACGTGCGCGAACTGATTGCTAAAACTATTTCGGGCTACGAAAAGATTGGACAAATAGATCAAACGAAAGAAGAGTTTACGATTAGCGGCAGAATTTTTACAACGCCTAAGTTTGAGACTGATTCTGGCAAAGCTAAAATGCAGCTTACGCCGCTGCCCGATCTGACGCTGCCGACGCCTACCGATTTTGGCCAGGATAAAGGCACTGTGCTGGCGCTAATTACGGGGCGAAGCTACCGGCAGCACAATACGGTCGTCTACAAAGATGGTGATAAGTATCGAGGAATGCCGCACCGTCAGTGTATTCTGATGCATCCTGAAGATATTGATGCGGGTGGGTTTATCAACCATCAGCGGGTGACTATTCAAGGCGAAGCCGGACAGATGAATAATATCGAGATTATCAGCGGCGGTGTCAGACGCGGCGCGGCCTTGATGTTTTACCCCGAAGCAAACGTGCTGATGAAAGGCGTCACCGATCCGAAGTCTCATACGCCTGCCTACAAGCGCGTACCTGTATTGGTGTCGTAGTCGCTTATGTGGATCCATTCTCTGACGACTTTCCACGCAATAACCGCGCATAGCAAAATGCCCGCTACTGAGTAGAGGCCGACAGCGCCCGCAACGATTTGGTCGGCGCGCGATAGCGTTTCTAGGTCGATAGATTCTGTCAGGTTGGCCTGTAGCTGCTTAGAGCCAAATAGCTGAACAAACGTGACGGGCAAAAGCAGCGCACCATTATGCAGTGCGTGAAGCAGAAAGCCCCACACAAAACCGTAGCGCAGACGAACAAACCCTAAAAGCAAGCCAATTATAATCTGCGGTAGAACTAGCACCGGTAGAAACTTCCACACGTCAAAGTCGTAATTGGTGATGTGTATAACGCCAAACAGTAGCGCGATGCCGTAGAAGATGACGTGGGGAAACTTATTGTAAAAAGCCTGGAGTTTCGTTAGCTTTGTGCCTTTAATACCCAGGTATACATTGACCAGGGCGATCGCAACAAACCCCAATCCTCCTGGCGCCACCCAGCCCAAACTAACCGAAATAACTAAGGAAACTGGCAGCAGTAAATTTAGCGCAAACGCTCGCAGCGGCAGCCGAAAAATACACTCTTCTAACAGCGGTGCGACAATGATGGCCGTCACCGGTAGATACCAAACGGGGCTGTCTGCTAGCGCGTCTAATAAGTTGTTGCTATCTTGCGCTGCCGGGATTTGACCAATAATAACGAGCAAAATCAGCAGCGCTATTAGATGCACGCTGTAGAGGCACAAAATAGATTTGACTGCTTTGTGCTTGGCGATATTGATAGGCGGATCGCTGAGGTTGGGCGATCGCAGAAAGCGCAGATAGGTGCCGAGCAGGCTTTTGGACATAGTAATGGAAAACAGCAGGCACAGTGAATAGCAGTGGAAAACAGCAGGCACAGTGGAAAATAGCAGGCGCACCGCTATTCTAGCTTCGTCGCTTCTCTCTTTGCCCTTCGGCGCCCTTTGGCCTGCTGGCGCTAATAAGGCTATAGCTTACCAAAAAGCCCCAAACTATTAGAAGTCTGGGGCTTTTAGCTTATTCAATTGTTGCCAGCCTAGCTAAACGCTAAAGGCTTGCAGGCCGAAGCTTAGCGACGGTTTTCACGCGGCTTAGCTTTGTTAACGCGAAGATCGCGGCCCATCCATTCAGCGCCGTCCAAAGCGTCAATGGCGGCTTGCTCTTCGTCGTCGCTACCGAGGTCTACGAAAGCGAAACCGCGCACGCGGCCCGTCTCACGATCGGTAGGTAGGGTGACGCGCTTGACAGTGCCGTATTCGGCAAAGACGTTGTTAAGGTCTGCTTCTGTCACGTCATAGGAAAGGTTTCCTATATAAACGCCCATGTAAGTAGTCTCCAAAATTAAACAGGGTATTGAGAAGGATAAGTCGGACGGAAGCCTGTAAAAATCAAGGGAAACCCTTTGACACTGAAAAGCAAACCTGTAACCGATATCGATTTCTGCTTTTCCATCTTATAGTGAATCCGAGGATGGATCGAGCAATTTCAAAAATTAAACGTTATAAATTGATAATCTCTACAAATTTATGGTTGAGCCGCTGCTCGTTTTAGTGCAAGGACATAATCACGACGCCCGTGACCATAATGCCTGCGCCAAGTAGGCGCGATCGCATTCCTTTCTCGCCAAAAAAGAAATGCCCAAACAAGACTGATAGCAAGGTACTCATCCGCTTTACGGCAATGACCTGCGCGACTGGAGCCATCGTGAGTGCGAGCATTTGAAAGGCGATCGCAAATGCATTAAATCCGCCTGTTACCGTCAACAGCTTCCACTGCTTGAGCAAGGGCGCTAATCCTCGTTTTCGGCGCAGCACAAAAGGGAGCATTCCACCTGCAATGACCGTAAATAGCGTGACCGCCCAGCACAAGGGCGAAGAATTGACCACGCCGATTTTGTCGAAGTTGGAGGTAATGCTCCAGATAAAGGCGACGCAAAGCATGAGCCGACTGCCCGGATTTTGAGCCATCGCCCGCAGCGGCGACCAGAAGTTAGCTTTAGTGCCCGCCTGCGACGACTGCGTATTGAGCACATAGGAGCCAACGACGAGAAGCACCACGCCCACCGCATCTGCTCGCGTCGGCCACTCCTGCACAATCAGCGGCGAGGTTACCAGCAAAAAAAGCGGCGTCAGCATTACCAGCGGCACCGTTAGCGATAAATCAGCTAGCTTAAGCGCTCGCACGTATAGCGTAAACGCCAGAATATTTAGCCCACCGCCGATTAAAACGGCTAGCCAATAGCCCGGCTGAATAGGCGGGACGCCGGTAATTAAAAGGACTGGCAGCAGCAGCATCACGCCTACAGCCATGAAGCTAAACAGCACCGAATATTCATCTAAGCTTTTCAGGCTTTGCTTACCCGTCGCATCTTTGCAAGCCTCGAATACAGCCGTTAACGAAGCGTAAAAGAGCCACATGTATTAAGTGATGGGTATGAGGTGATGGGTATTAGGCAACGGGGGAATGGGAGGCGATCGCCGATCGAATCGAATACTAGATTAGAGGAGACACAATCAGGCTAGAGAGGGTCATGCCTATTAGCAAGACGAAGCCGATGGTGACGTTTTGACGAAAGATGTTGCCGTAGACTTTGGGCGAGGGCACCCGGTGCGAAAGCTGACGATACTGCCGCATCCAGAAAAACGCAGCGACTGCCACCGAAAGCCAGTAGAACAGTCCTAGCGGTAATACGATGCCAATCCAGGTCAGCATGAGCGCTGCGCCTAAAAAGAAAAGACCGACTGCCTGGGGCGATCGCACCCCAAAAAACAGCGCACTAGAATTAATCCCTAGCTTCCGGTCGAACGCCTGATCGGGAATGGCGTACACCGTATCAAACCCCAGCGTCCACAGCACCGTTGCCGCCCACAGCAGCCAGGTCGCAAACGTCAGCGAAGCCGTTACCGCGCTCCAGCTAATGAGCACCGCAAACCCCCAGGCAATCGAAAGCACAAGCTGAGGCACCGGAAAAACCCGCTTTGCCAGCGGATACAGCACAATCACCGGCACCGCTGCTACACAGAGCCAAAAGCTCAGCGGATTGAGATAAAAGGACAGCCCCCAGGCGCAGAAAAAAGACACCAGCGCCACGCCAATGCCAACTTTTACCGACAGCGCTTTGGCGGCCAACGGTCGATTGCGCGTTCGCTCTACTTGCGTATCAATGTCTCTATCCCACAGGTCGTTTACCACGCATCCACCCGCACTAGTGGCTAGCGTTCCTAGCACAATCACCCCTAGCAAAGGCCATTCAGGAAAGCGTCCAGGCATCTTGCCCGCCAGATTAGCCGACAGCGTCGCTAAAACCACGGCCCACAGCGCTGGCACCATTAAAATCAATCGGCCAGCGGGCTTGTCCCAGCGCAGCAAACGCACGATGGTCATCCAGGTAGGTTCAGCAGACTTGGTTTCTAACAGGTCGTTAGAGACAGGTTTCATAAAGTTCAGAGCTTGACAAAGCTTGATCGAGCGTTGGCTAGGACGTTAAAAACGGTTGTAAAAAAGATAGCGTCTGCTGCGTTGCGCGCTTGCAAGGCTTAAAGACTAAAAATCTTAGAGACCAAAACCTTACTTTAGCGCTCTTTCGTGCCGCTTATTCTCAGAAACTGCTTCTGTATAAATCGCTTCTTTTTGGTTCTATTTACCAAATAGATAACGCTTTTAAACGGCTAGATACCCCCTGTGCGGCATTTATTTTCTCTATTTCGCCAAATAAACCTCGAAAAAGGGTGGTCAGATTATTTTATTATGGTTAATATGACCATAAGTTGCTGGGCAAAGGTCAAAGGCTAATAGATTTTTGCACTCTACTGACTCACTCGATTGACTCATTAAGGCTCTATCTACAAAGTTCTACCTATGCGTTGCTAATTTCATGGCTAAAACTTATGGCTAAAATTCATGGCTAAAACAATCCCTTTTCAAGGCGCATTCAGCGCTGAGACTCGCGCCGAACCAATCTCTCAATCAAAAGTCGAGTCCTGGTTTGCAGACCCTTTGACGGTTAACCCTGACGAGTATGGGCTGCTGACGGATCTGTACCAGCTAACGATGTCGGCCTGCTATACCGGCGAAGCACTGCACGCTAAACCGGCCAGCTTCGAGCTATTTACCCGCAAGCTCCCGGCAGGCTATGGCTATCTGATTGCGATGGGTTTGGAGCAGGCGCTAGCATATTTGGAGAACATCCGTTTTAGCCCAAAGCAGATTTTGCGCCTGCAGCAGACGGAGATCTTTGGCCACGCGCCCGACAGCTTTTGGGGACTGCTAGAAAGCTTCCGGTTTGAAGGCGATGTGTGGGCCGCACTAGAAGGCACCGCTGTTTTTGCCAATGAGCCAATGCTGCGCGTAGAGGCTCCTCTGTGGCAGGCTCAGCTGGTTGAAACTTACTTGCTCAATACGCTGAACTATCAAACGCTGATTGGGACGCGGGCAGCTAGACTGCGGCAGGCGGCAGGGCCAGAGGCGAAGCTGTACGAGTTTGGGACAAGGCGAGCGTTTAGCCCTCAAGGGGCGCTGTGGGCGGCAAGAGCTGCGATCGCAGGCGGACTTGATGCAACTTCTAACGTACTAGCCGCGCTGAAGCTAGGCCGCAAGCCGGTTGGCACGATGGCTCATGCGCTGGTGATGGCCGTTTCTGCTTTAGAAGGTAGCGAAGACGATAGCTTTGCCGCGTTTCACCGCTATTTTCCGGGGGCGCCGCTGCTCATAGATACCTACGACACCGTAGCCGCAGCGAAGAGACTGGGCGAAAAGGTTAAGGCCGGAATGGCGCTAACTGGCATTCGAATTGATTCGGGCGATTTGGCGGCGGGGGCTAAAGCTGTGCGATCGCACCTGCCCAACGTTCCAATTTTTGCCAGCGGCGATCTTGATGAATATGCCATCGAACAGCTTCGCAGTGAAAACGCCTGCATAGACGGCTATGGGCTGGGCACCAAGCTCGTAACGGGCGATCCCGTCAACGGCGTTTATAAACTAGTAGAGATCGACAGCCAGCCGGTGATGAAAGAATCGAGCGGCAAATTGACCTATCCTGGACGCAAGCAAATTTTCCGCCAGTACAAAGACGATCGGATTGTGAGCGATCGCCTCTCTTTGCATATTGAAGCCGCTAGCGCCGACGAAATTCCTTTGCTTCAGCGCGTCATGAGAGCGGGCGAGCGTCTTTCTCCCGCCGAAAGCTTAGAGACCATCGCTCAGCGCACCGCTCAAACCGTTCGCCAGCTTCCCTCATCCGTCACCACCCTACAGTCTCCGATTCCGCTGAGCGTTACCCTTTCTCACGGCCTAGAAAATCTCACCCAAAGCACTCGAAAGCATTCGTAATCCTTACGACCACCTCACTCACCGATCTCACTCACCGACGACTTATGTTCAATCCCTGGAGACCTGCCCCTCGCATTGCCCTATTTGGCACCAGCGCCGATCCGCCGCATCGGGGTCATCAAGGCATTCTTACCTGGCTAGCTCACGAATTTGATGGCGTCGCCGTATGGGCGGCTGATAATCCTTACAAGCTAGATCAATCTCCGCTGGGCGATCGCGCTCAAATGCTGCGGCTGATGATCGATACCCTTGCAGACAGGGAGAAGGTGAGCGTACATCAGGAATTGAGCGATCGCTATAGCATCCACTCGATTGCCCGCGCCCAGAAGATCTGGCCAAACGCTCAGTTTAGCCTTGTTGTAGGCGCAGATCTGATCGCTCAGCTGCCTAAATGGTACAAAGCTGAAGAGATATTTAGCCAGGTGGAAATTTTGGTGTTTCCGCGTCCTGGCTATACCGTTTCGGGGCCAGCTCTTTCCGCTTTGCAGCAGGTTGCTAGCGTGGCGATCGCCCATCCGCCCAACCAGCACGACATTGCCTCTAGCCGCTACCGCCAAAGCCGCTGCAACGAAGTCCCCACCGATCTGCCGCCCGTTATCCGCGACTACGTGGCCGCGCGAAACCTCTACCCCTGCTCTACCTCGGCCAAAACTGCTCCTATCCAAACTCCGTCAAACCGGTAAAATCCAGTGGTCACTCATCCTTCCGCCACCCAACCCATGACAGCAGCTAGCCAATCTTTATCTCACAAGCTGGCCGACTTTAAAGTAGGGGTAGACACCGTTATCTTTTCAGTAGATACCGAGCAAAACCGTCTGCTGCTACTGCTCGTGATGCGTCACGAAGATCCCTATAGCGACTACTGGAGCCTGCCGGGCGCGCTGGTTAGAGAAGGAGAGTCTTTAGAGGCCACTGCCGATAGAGTTCTGACTGAGAAAATTCACGTTAACAACCTTTATTTAGAACAACTTTTTACCTTTGGCGGCCCCCACCGAGATCCCCGCGAATCTCAAGCTGCCTATAACGTCCGCTACCTCTCGGTAAGCTACTTTGCGCTCGTACGGTACGAAGATACCGCGCTCATTGCCGATGGCGTCAGCGGTATTGCCTGGTATCCGCTGAGCCGCGTACCGGAACTCGCCTTCGATCATAACGAGCTTTTAGCCTATGGCTATCGGCGGCTGCGCAACAAGCTGGAATATAGCCCGGTTGCCTTCGACGTGCTGCCCGAAACCTTTACGCTAAGCGATGTTTATCAGCTATATGCCACCGTATTAGGAGAAGATTTTTCGGATTACTCGAACTTTCGAACGCGGCTGCTAAAGCTCGGAATTTTAAAAGATACCGGGGTTAAAACCTCTCGCGGCGCAGGGCGACCTGCTAGCCTTTATCGGTTCGATGCGGAGGCGTTTGAGCCGCTAAAAGACAGGCCGATGGTCTTTTTGTAGGTTTTTCTAACTTCTTTTCTAGCTTCTTTTTTAGCTTTTAAGTTGTTTTAGTTTTGTTGTTTTAATTTTACCGTTTTATATCCCATCATTCTCGGTTAGAAACAGAGCAAAAGACCTTATGAAAATTGCGATCGCACAAATTAATCCCACCGTCGGCGACCTCTCGGGCAATGCTCAGCGTATTCTTTTGGTTGCCCAACAAGCCGCAGCAGCAGGCGCGAATCTCTTGCTCACACCAGAACTCTCTCTGTGCGGCTATCCGCCTCGCGATTTGCTAATGCGACCTAGCTTTATCGCGCAGATGAAGCGGCAAGTAGAAGAACTCGCCCAAAAGATGCCGCCTGAGATGGTAGCGCTAATAGGCATTGCCGAAGACAACAGCGCCGCCGCGAGCCAGGGCGAAAAGCCAATTTTTAACAGTATGGCCCTGATAGAAGCCGGCAAAGTAAAAGAGGTTTTTCATAAGCGCCTGCTGCCCACCTACGACGTGTTCGATGAAGACCGTTACTTTGAGTCGGGCACAGCGGCCAATCGTTTTACCTACGAGTCATCCACAGGGCCGGTGCGAGTCGGCGTTACGATCTGCGAAGATCTTTGGAATAACGAAGCCTTTTGGGGGAAGCGCACCTACTCAGTAGACCCGACTAAAGAGCTGATTAAGGCGGGTGTCGATTTAGTGGTTAATCTATCGGCTTCTCCTTTTACCGCTAAGAAGCAGGTGCTGCGAGAAAACATGATCGCCCATGCCGCTAAAGAGGATCACTGCGCAATTGTCTATGTCAATCAGGTGGGTGGCAACGACGATTTGATTTTTGATGGGCAGAGCGTGGCCTACAGCGCCAAAGGCGAGCTAGTTAGCCGCGCTGCTGCGTTTGAAACAGACTTGCAGATTGTAGAGTTTGACACGAAGAAGAAGGATTTGAAAATAGGAGAGATTAAAGTTTCTCCTGAGCAGGAGGACGCGGAAATTTGGGCAGCGCTCGTGCTAGGCGTAAAGGACTATGCGCGAAAGTGCGGCTTTAAGCAGGCGGTAATTGGGCTGAGCGGCGGGGTAGATTCGGCTTTGGTCAGTGCGATCGCAGCTGAAGCCCTTGGCCCTAGCAATGTCTTGGGCGTTCTCATGCCCTCTCCCTATAGCTCCGATCACTCCATTAGCGACGCCGAAGCGCTCGCGAAAAACTTGGGCATCAGCACCAAAACCGTTCCCATTGGCACTCTGATGAACGGCTACGATCAAACGTTAAATGCGCTATTTACCGGCACTAACAGCGATGTGACCGAAGAGAATTTGCAGTCTCGCATTCGCGGTAATGTGCTGATGGCGATCGCCAATAAATTCGGCCACTTACTGCTCTCTACTGGCAACAAATCAGAAATGGCCGTGGGTTACTGTACGCTATACGGCGATATGAATGGTGGACTAGCCGTGATTGCAGATGTCCCTAAGACCCGCGTGTATTCGCTTTGTCGCTGGTTAAATAGAGACTGCGAAATGATGCCTGAGAATATCATTACCAAGCCGCCGAGCGCCGAGCTAAAGCCTGGGCAAATGGATCAGGACTCTCTGCCCGACTACGATACGTTAGACGACATTCTAGAGCGACTTACAGAAAAGCAACAGTCTGCCGATGAGATTGTTGCGGCGGGGCATTCAGCCGAAACCGTAAAACAGGTGGTGCGACTGCTGACTCGCGCAGAGTTCAAACGCAGACAGGCTCCCCCCGTATTGAAAGTAACTGACAGAGCCTTTGGCATGGGCTGGCGAATGCCGATTGCGAGCCGGTGGTCGCTAGAGTTGTCATCTGTTTGATATGGTTTATTTCTTTCCGCTAGCTCGGCTTCAATGAACTTGGATTTTTGGATGCTGGCAGGGTTGGCGCTGACGTAGGTAGAGCGTTTGACGACGCAGCGTTTGTTGCGGTTGTCCTGGTCTGGAGCGAGGTAGGCTTTGCCAAAGTCGCCCTAGCGAATGGGTCGTGAGGACGCATCGTTTGCTATGGTTTACCCAATCTAGCAAACCCTTACAGTCGGTCTGACGTTTACAGGAGAAACCCATGACATCGGAGTCTCAGGATTGGCAGCGGTTACAAAATGGCTCAGACATTCGCGGTATCGCGCTAGAAGGGGTGCCAGATGAAGCCGTGAATCTGACGCCAGAAGTGGCTTACCGGCTAGGCCGCGCCTTTATTAGCTGGTTGGCTACTAGCACTAATAAGGTGCCTACAGAGCTAGTTGTTTCAATCGGGCGAGACAGTCGGCTTTCGGGGCCAGCGCTGCGAGATGGATTGGCCAATGGGATGAGGGCAATGGGCGCGAATGTTTTGGATTTTGCGATCGCCTCTACCCCCGCAATGTTTATGAGCACCGTCACCGCAGGCTACGAATGCGACGGGGCCATCATGCTTACCGCCAGCCATCTCCCGTTCAATCGTAACGGCTTCAAATTCTTTACGGCCAAAGGTGGATTGAACAAACCAGATATTACCGAGATTCTTGCAATTAGCCAGCGCGAACGTCTTTAAATATGCCTCAAAAAAAGGAGAGTTTGTAGAAAAAGACTTTGTTTCTGTCTATGCAGACGGGCTAGTTCAACAGATTCGACAGGACGTAAACGATACGCAGCAGTACGATACGCCTTTAGCTGGCTTACATATTGTGGTAGATGCGGGCAATGGGGCAGGCGGCTTCTATGCTAGCAAGGTGCTCGAACCGCTAGGCGCAGATATTAGCGGCAGCCAGTTCTTAGATCCAGATGGCAATTTTCCTAACCACATTCCTAACCCGGAGAACGCAGAAGCGATGGCGGCTATTTGCAGTGCCGTATTAGAGAACAAAGCGGACTTTGGGATTATCTTCGATACGGATGTAGATCGCTCGGCAGCGGTCGATCCGCAGGGTATGGAACTCAATCGAAACAAGCTGATTGCGCTAATCTCGGCGGTGGTATTGCGAGAGCATCCAGGCTCTACGATTGTGACGGACTCGATTACTTCGGACGGGTTGGCGGAATTTATCACTGGATTAGGCGGGGTTCATCACCGATTTAAGCGGGGCTATAAGAACGTGATTAATGAGGCGGTGCGGCTAAACGAGCAGGGGCAAGCGTCTTGGCTAGCGATTGAGACCTCTGGGCACGGCGCGATGAAGGAGAACTATTTTCTAGACGATGGCGCTTATTTGGTGAGTAAGCTGCTGGTAGAACTGGCGCGGGCCAAGCAGTCTGGGAAAGTGCTGACGGATTTGATTGCCGACTTAAAAGAACCGGCTGAGAGCGAGGAGTATCGGCTAAAGATTTTGACCGATGACTTTAAAGCGCATGGAGAGAAGGTGATTCAGAGCTTGGAGGCTTTTGTAAACCAACAGCCCGATTGGAAGCTAGTGTCGGATAACTACGAGGGGATACGAGTGGCTTGCGATCGCGGCTGGTTTTTGCTGCGGCTCTCTCTGCACGACCCGGTGCTGCCGCTAAACATTGAGTCTGACAATGAGGGTGGCGTAGAACAGATTAAGAACAGATTGGCCGATTTCTTTAAGACGGTTGATTTGCTAGACGTCTCGGCGCTATCGGCTTAGCGAGATATCTCAATCGCGGTATTTCAATCTTGAGCTCGCGTTAAAGTAGAAAGGCATGGAAAGAGGACTATGAAAACAGGACTGAAGGTTTTATTAGGATTGGGTTTTGTTGCGATCGCGCTTTTTTGGTGGTTTAGCAATCCGGCAAGAGCGCCCAAAGGAAAGCAGGGAAATGTTCCTTCGGCTCAGCTGGTTGCACAACCTGACAATTCACCAGAAGAGATTTCTATGATTACTGAATTTGACAGCGCTCAAGAAGCTGACCGGTGGCGGTCGGTAGATGATGTAGTTATGGGCGGCGTTTCTGATAGCGATTTCACCGTAACGCCAGAAGAAACAGGCGTGTTTTTAGGCGAGCTGTCTTTAGAGAATAACGGTGGGTTTGCTTCGGTGCGGCGGTCTGTGGACGAAGTTGATTTTGCAAGGGCTAAGGCGATCGCGCTGCGAGTAAAAGGCGATGGCCGTCCGTATCAGCTGCGGCTGCAAACCAAAACCGATAACGACAGCCTCTCTTATCGAGCTGAGTTTGAGACTAATGCAGATAAGTGGATGGAAATAAGCTTGCCTATCGCTGAGTTTGAGCCAGTATTTAGAGGAGAAGTGGTTGCGGATGCGCCTGAGCTCGTACCTGAGAGGGTGAAACAGATTGGGTTTTTGCTAGCAGACAAACAGCCAGGCACTTTTAGGTTAGAGACAGACTGGATCAGAATTGAAAAATAACCTCTTTTGTTGGGTGAGTGCGATTGTTGGGTGAGTGCGATCGCTTGAAGTAAGCCTACTTAGACAAGACAAACACTTTTCGGACGGTAAAGCTTGGACCTTAAGAACGCAGACGACAAAACAGCAGCCCCTTCGGAGATTGAAGCGGCTTTAAGAAGCCAGTACGCCGACTTAATTAACCATCAGCTGCCGGCGCTGGCTAAGCAAACCCCTATGCCTATCCGGTTCAATCACTGCTTCGCTCGAATAGTTCTAGACAATTTGTTTGAAGACTGCTGGTACAACCATCTTTCTAGAAAGCAGCCTGCTTACAAACAGCTGAACGAGACTCAGCTCAAAAAGGCAATTGCGATCGCGCGATCGATGCTAAAGCAGCCAGCCTTGGCCCAACCGCTCAATAACAACAGCTTGCGATGGCGTGGCAAGAAAACTGTATAGCAGCTAACCTGATTCATTTCCCAATTTGTTTAAAACAGAACAAAACAGCGTGCAGAAGCGGAAAGTCAGCAGTTGCTTCAGACTTGATTTGGTCGACTCTCTCTAAAGACAAGTAAAAGGCTTTCCCAAAGGCAGACAATTATTTTTGAAGACTCCTTTATATTCTCTACAGATGGCCGCGCCTGTTGTGTAATGCAATTCTACGCAGCTGTTTGTGCTCAGTAATATACATAGCTCAGATAAATAGCTTGATCCTTCTGCTTACGCCAGCTACCTGTCTTTAACTAGATGGTTGACGATTGGCAAATGTCAGAAGGACAACATGTTCGCGGAGTTTATTTAGCCCTTCGTTGAGAGAACCAGATGAAGATCGCCATCGTCGGACTGCTACATTATCCTATCGCTGAACCCTTTGCGGGCGGCATGGAATCTCATACTTGGTGGCTGGCCAAAAAATTAATTGAGAAGGGCCATGAGGTAACGCTGTTTGCCAGTGGAGACTCCGATGCTGAAATAGGACTCTCTCCCTGCCTAGATCGCTCTCTTAGCGTCAACCCTAGGGCAGAAACCTGGTTGGGGAAACAAGCTTGCAACATGAACGCCTATGCCAGCGTCATTAAACAGGTTTGCGATGGCAATTTTGATATTGTTCATAACAACGCGCTGCATCCGCTGCTGTTGCTAAGCGCTGCGGATTTGCCCGTACCGATGCTGATGGTTTTGCACACGCCAGTCTATAAGGAGCTAGCGGCGGCTATCCAATACGCGGATGCTCGCAACGAGTCTGGTAATTTGGGCGTTGTGGCCGTTTCTAATAGTTTGGCAGAAGCCTGGTGCCCGCTAACGACAGCCGATGTTGTTTATAACGGTATTGATGTGGACGGCTGGCCCTATACCGCCCAAACGCAGGCAAACTGCGCACTTTGGTATGGCCGATTAGTCCCTGAAAAAGCGCCGCATCTTAGCGATTCAGGCGGCGCTGCTCGCGGGCTACTCAATCAATATTGCTGGCCCTATCGGTAACCAAGAATACTTTGAGACGCATGTTTTACCGCTGCTAGCCGATGAGCGCGTTTGCTATTTAGGTCATCTTTCTCAAGCTGAAATTAAGCGGGCGCTCTCTCAGGCGAGTGTTTTTGTGAATACGCCGATGTGGGAAGAGCCTTACGGAATTGTTTACGCTGAGGCGCTAGCTTCGGGAACCCCAATTGCTACTTTTGATCGAGGTGCTGCTTCGGAGATTGTGACCGAGCGCTGTGGTGTAGTGACTGGGCCAGACGGTGGAAGCGCTAGCTGAAGGGATTGCGATCGCGGCTAAAAAGTCTCGGGCAGACTGTCGTAAACGGGCCGAATCGTTCTGTCATATTAATTCTATGATCGCGGGCTACGAGCGTTTGTACATTAATCTGATTGCGAAAAGAAAGAGAATAGAGCGCGCTAGAGTAAAAGAGACTCGGATTGTAGCGACGTCGAATGCTCGCAGTGTTAGCGCTCAGGCAGCGGCAATTGTGACTGGTTCAAGTATGACTGGTCAAACTGATCGGCCCGCGTTGCCCATTGCTAGCTAGCTATGCGGCCATTCCAAAGCGTCTTAAAAGCGTAAGCATCCCTGCGAGAGTTAGGTCATCGTGAGAATCGCGTTTTATCTAAATTTGCAGGGAGCCGGTCACTGTCGTCGCTTTGAGGCGATCGCCCGCTATTTCCCGAGCGTCTGCGAGCTAGCCGTTATCGGCATGAATGGCCCACCGCCGATTTTAAATATCGGCAGAGATATTAAGCAAGTTAGCGTACCCGGCTTCTCTCCTACCTGTGACAATCTGTTCTTACAGCAACAGACCTCGCACGACTATCACGGCCTAGCCGTAAATCGAGGTGGCAATGCGGCCTTTGCGCTGGCGATGGTCTCTTTTTTAAGCGAATGGCAACCAGACTTGTTGGTGGTTGATGTAGGCTTAGAAGCCTCTATTTTGGCGCGAATGTGCGGCATTCCAACGGTGTATTCTCGTCAGCACGGCAAACGATGGGATAAAGGCCATACCTTGGCTTACGAATGGGCCTGTGGATTACTGGCTCCTTTCTCGGCGCAAATGGAGCAGGATGACTGCCCGCAGTGGGTTCGTCAGAAGACTTTTTATAGCGGTGGATTCTGTCGGTTTTCGGGGCGGGAGCGATCGCAAATAGCCCCACTCGACTATGCGCCAGATAAGCCGAATGTGCTGGTGATGACTGGGTTTGGAGGCACAGAGATTACCGGAGATGCGATCGCTCGTTCAGCTTTACAGAACCCTCAGTGGCGCTGGCATCTACTGGGCGACTATCTTAAAGCTGAGCCTAAAGTCGAGGAAGTCGTTGCGCACGGAACTGTTGAAGATGTTTGGCCTTATCTATGCGGCGCAGATTTGGTAATTGCCAACGCAGGACACAATTCTACAATGGAGATTGCGGCGGCGGGTGTCCCTTCGGTATGCATTCCGGCCTGGCGACATTTTGACGAACAGCGTTGCAAAGCGCGGGTGCTAGCGCAATTAGGCTTGAGCGTGGTAGTCGATAGCTGGCCGCAGGCAGACGAGTGGTTAGAGATTTGGGAGAAGTCTCGTAGATTAGAGGCATGGACCGGGCTACAGGATGCCGAAGCTCCACAAAGGGCGGCGCAGTATCTTACTAACATAGCCAACAGATGTATGGATTAGACTTGCGTATGAATTAGATTTGCGTATGGATTAGACTTGTGCGGGGAGGCGAATTATTTCTAGGCGATCGCCCTCTAAAGCCCAGTCTATATAGCCTTCATCGGCAAATATCTTTAGCCAGCCGCCCATGGGCCATTCTCCCCACCGCTCATAAAAGACCTTTGCGTTGTAGATAATGCTCTTGAAATTGTGCCAGGGTGGAACCAGACTGGTATGGAATTGGTGAAAGGCTAGCGCTTCAGGAACCCAGCGCAGGTCTATCCCTTTGGCTCTTGCTTTCCAGGCAAAATCAGTATCTTCTGCGCCATAGCCGGGGTAACATTCGCTAAAACCGCCGAGCTGATTGAACAAAGAACGAGAAAGGGCAAAAGATAGCGACCAAAAGAGGCCGTAGTTTTCTTCTTTGGCCAGCGGTGTAACGCCAGTAATGTCTCGGTTTGGATGAGGATCGCTCTGCGCTTTGAGCGACTCTTCTGTCCAGTCTGCGGCTATTTTCGCAGGCAGGTAGTGAACGTTTCCCATAGCGATCGCATTTGGCATCTGCTCGCAGGCTTTCTCATACTCGGCAACCATCTCTTTAGCTGGAATGCAGTCCACGTCTAGAAACAGTAAAAGGTCGCCGCTGGCTCTTTCGGCGGCGGCGTTACGCGCTCCTGGCAGCGGCAGCGGAATCTCGGCGTTTTCGTAAGTTAAGTGATGGCAGGGAAAGGGCCAGTCTCCCAGGGCTTGAGCAGGCTCGTTCATATGGACGACAATGCACTCATCGGGCAAGCGGCTAGAAAGGGAGAGTCCCTTTAGCAAATTTTGCAGATGCTCGGTGCGGTTTCGCGTCAGCGTTAGAACGGAGAGTTTGCTCACAAGTAAAAGCTAGGCGTAAAAGCTAAGAATGAATCTAGCTATCATGCTGGAATGACTCGGTAAAGACATCTTCCCTAAGCCCTAACCCTTAGGCAGAAGCTTACACATCCTAGTTTAAGTAGTTTAATAGGTAGCTTGAATATATCTACCTGATTTATCCACCTTTCTAACCCTATCCATAGTGGAAAGCCTTGTGCAGCAGTCGCTTTTATCTAACGATTCTGAAGATCCGTCTGAAAAGCTTAAGACGAAGGCGATCGCACTTCACGATCTGCTTTGCAAAGAATACGGTTGTCCCATTGCCTACTTCCACAATTTAGATCCGCTGAGCGAGCTGGTTTCGGCGCTGTTGTCTCACCGTACAAAGAATAAGGACTCTGGGCAGGCGTTTAGGCAGCTTCGGGCGGCGTTTTCTACTTGGGAAGACGTGCGTGATGCTAAGACTGAAGACGTGCAAAAGGCGATCGCACCTTGCACTTGGCCGGAGCAAAAAGCTCCCCGTATTCAAGCGATTCTTAAACAGATTACTCAAGAGAAAGGAGAACTCTCGGTAGACTTTTTAGCGAATATCTCTGTAAAAGAAGCGAGAGCTTGGCTAGAACAGCTAACGGGCGTAGGGCCAAAAACCAGCGCCGCCGTTCTCTCTTTTAGTACGCTGCGGCGACGGGCGCTACCGGTCGATAGTCATCATCATCGCGTTGCGGTGCGCACTGGCTTAATACCGGCAAAGGTTTCAGTCGGGCCATCGCACAAAATACTAGAGGCGCAGCTTCCGGCGGATTGGTCGGCGCAGCAGGTGTACGACAATCACGAGGTGCTGATGCTGCACGGTCAGCGCTGCTGTCATTATCGCAGTCCGCAGTGTAGCCGATGTGTGGTGCTGGAGATGTGTCCGCATGGGCAAAAGCTGAAGGCTTCGCCAGCGTAGTGTTATGGGTTGCGAGCTGCTATAGAAAAACGCACTTAACGGTAGAATGGCACTGAAAATTTAAGGTTTGCCGTCCGCCTACGGCTATTGCAATGGCCGACATCGAATTCATCCAAAAAGCGTGGAAGTTTGTTCAAGACAATGACGGCGCTATCACTATATTGGTGCTTCCTGTTCTTGGCGGTTTGGGGGGCGGTATATGGTGGATTGGTAAAAAGGGCTGGAAGCGGATTCGGCGCAAACGACTGCGCGTAGTAGATGTTGATACGTTTCCGTTTGAGGTGATTCCGCCGCATCGTTGTGAAGATGTCGTACAAAAAATTTATGGCAGTGCTCAGCAAACTAAGGACGATCCGCTAGCCGATTTTAATATTCCGTATCAGCGGCGGCTGTCGGATAGAGATGTGCAGCAAGAGCTGATGGAGCGAGTGAGGGCTAGCTGGCTGATTGTGCTGGGGCCAACTGGCTTAGGGAAAACCAGGGAAGTCGCGGAGCTAGCGAAGACTCACAGCCAGGAGGGTTGGACAGTCCTCAGGCTGAATAATTATGACTTGCTGACTGTACCCGATGAGTTTCCTGTAGACCGTCTAGACCGGCAGCCGAAGCTTTTGTTTGTGCTAGACAATCTAAATCAGGCGATGTATTTGGGTCAGCGTTTGCCGATGGTAGATGCTGAGGGCAAGGAAGCGGAGCCGGTAAAGTCGCCGCTACAGAGCCGACTACTAGAGACGCTAGATTTTTATATCAATGTCTGCCCCGGCCAGGTGAGAGTAGTTGCAACGGCTCGAAACGAGCGAGAGGCTCAACAGGGTGAGGAAATGAGTCCGTGGGAGAGACTGGGGATAGAGAAGTATCCCGACTTCTGGCGACGGTTTGAGCAATACGAGCTGCTGCCGCCAGAAGATAGGGCAATGGCGAATGTGCTGGTAGAAGCGGCTGATAGAGCAAGTGTAGAGATAGCGCAGACAGACTTGGCTCAAATTGTAAGGACGAACGATCGCACGTTTAGAAACTTAGTCACTAATTTGGAGGGCGCGAAAAATAGAAAAGAGGTGCTAACGGCTAAGACCTTTAATCCAACGATGAAAGGAACTTGGGAAGAGCGATATCGAAATGCGCAGAAGCAGTATGGAGCATCGGCCAGCCTTATTTATAATGCAATTGACTTACTGCGGCAAACAGAAGTTGTATTGCATCCTCTAACGGTGATCGCCGCCACAAGGCTACTGTCGAAGGCGGGGCGGTGGCGGTGGATATGGCAGCAGCGGCAGATTGGTACGGCGTTAACTGAGCTAATACAGTCAGAGAGAATTTTAGAGCCGCGAGATGGACAAATAGAGGCAAAGGGATCGGTGGTTGAAGCCGGTAGCTATTTGTCTTTGCTGGCTCAGTCATTACCGAGCCAACTCCCGCCACAGGCGTTCAGTGTTTCTTTGTGGGGTCTTGCGTTCGCGGCTTATAAGTGGAAGCAGTACAAACTGATAATAGATATCTTGGGGGTTTTAGAGCAGAAGCAAGGATTTGATTCTTTTGCTCGGCTGTTTACTTTAAAGGGTGTTGCTCTGTCTGCTCTAGATAAGAATCTAGAGGCGGTTACAGCCTACGACACCGCATTATCTCTACAAGCCGAAGATCACGAAGCGTTCTCTGGCAAAGGTATTGCCCTCGCCGCCTTGGGCCGTAGTGAAGAAGCGATCGCCGCCTACGATGCCGCCTTAGCTATCAAGCCTGACTATCACGAAGCGTTCTCTAACAAAGGCGTTGCCCTCGCCGCGCTAGGCCGTAGCGAAGAAGCGATCGCTGCCTACGATGCCGCCTTAGCTATCAAGCCTGACTATCACGAAGCGTTCTACAACAAAGGTGTTGCCCTCGCCGGGCTAGGCCGTAGCGAAGAAGCGATCACCGCCTACGATGCCGCCTTAGCGATTAAGCTTGACGATCATCAAACGTTTTACAACAAAGGGGTAGCGCTCTCAGCTCTGGGCCGCAAAGAGGAAGCGATCACCGCCTACGATGCTGCCTTAGCGATTAAGCCTGACGATCATCAAACGTTTAATAACAAAGGGGTAGCGCTCTCAGCTTTGGGCCGCAAAGAGGAAGCGATCACCGCCTACGATGTGGCTGCCGCCATCAAGCCTGACGATCATCAAGCGTTTTATAATAAAGGGGTGGCGCTCTTAGCCTTAGGCCGCAACGAGGAAGCGATCGCCGCCTACGATGCCGCCTTAGCGATTGAACCCAATGCCCCCAATACGCACTACAACAAAGCTTGTGTCTACGCACTTTCACTTCAGCTAAACGACGCGCTTACTTTCTTGCAAAAAGCCTTTGAGCTAGACGACACAAACAAGTATATCGAGATGGCCAAAACCGATTCTGACTTTGATGCTATTCGCGATCGCCCCGAATTCCAATCCCTACTCGCCCAATACGAGTAAACGCAGCCCTCAGAAGTGCGATCGCTAGAGCCGTAGCAACAAATCCTCTAGCATTTGCAACAAATCCTAGAGCCGCATCAACAAATCCTTTAGCAATTACGGCTACGGCTCCTCACTCATCAACAAACGCTTTAGCATTAGCGGCAAACGGTCGAGCATTTGTAACAAGCTGTTTACGATAAGTCGCAAATGTTAGAGCCGCATCAACAAACGTTTAAGCGATCGCGGCAAGCAGTTGAGGAATGGGTGCGATCGCTTAAACGTTAAGGCCAGGGTTGTTTCATTCTAAATGACAGCTGAAATGACCCTGGTAAGCAGTGAAAGGGGAACCTTTAGTAGAGGAACCATTCTCTTACCTATTTTTAGCGTTAAATCGAGCCTGCTACCCCATGCACCATCTTTTACTGATTATGGATAGTAAAGGCAGTCGGACTGTTGAGCTAACTGAGGCTTCAAGCTCAATAGGCCGCGATCCAGGGAACTCCATTGCCATAGATGCCTGCGAAATTTCCCGGCAGCACGCCATTTTGCTAAGAGTAACTTGTCCTGGCAAAGCGGAACGCGCATTCTGCATTGTTGATGGAGATTTGTCGGGAAAACCTAGTACTAATGGACTATTTATAAACGGTAAACGAGCCGATTCACAGATCCTGCTTCATGGCGACGAGATTGCTTTTGGAACGGGTGTAACGGCTCGTTATTTTACAGCTCGCGCCGCCGCCGATGCTCAGCGGTTGCTCTCAGGAGGCGATGAAGCAGTTGACCACAGCCTGACCTTCGTTGAACAACCTACTGCTCAATGGTTGCTCTCAGGAGACGATGAAGCAGTTGACCACAGCCTGACCCTCGTTGACCAACCTACTTTAGAAGAACCAAACAGGCCAGGCTACTCTATATTGGCTCACTTAGCGTCTTTCCCAGAACTGTTTATTCATCCTATCGTGGAATTTTCTTTAGAAGGTGAGATTACCTATTGTAACCCTACGGCTATTCGGCGGTTTCCAAAAATAAAAACAGAGAAAACGAATCATCCGCTGCTAAAGGGAGCCATAGAGGCGGTTACCCAGAATGAACAGGAACACGCTGTTCGAGAAATTTGTATTGACGAATATATCTTCGAGCAGTCGCTAAGCTACATTCCACAAGGTGAGCTGGTTCGTAGCTATTTAGTAGATATTACCGACCGCAGGCGTGCAGAAAATGATTTGAAGGCGCTGTACAACAAGCTAGAAGTAACCATCGAAAAGCGAACGCTGCAGTTCAACGAAGCAAGCAATCGACTCAGGCAAGAAGAGAAAGCACTCGTTGCTAGCTATGCAACCAACCGAGCATTATTAAATGCAATACCAGATCCCATGTTCCGAATTGACCACGCTGGTAATTTTGTTAATTTCAAAGTTCCAAAGCACCATACGCTTCCTTTTAATCCGAGCCATTGCCTCAACCAACAGTTAGCAGATGTGCTTCCTGACGAGGCAGCTCAAAATATGCAGATGTGCATCAGCCAGGCCCTAAAAACTGAGAAAATGCAAATTTTAGAGTTTCAGTTGATGACTGAGGAAACCATACTTGACTTTGAGGCTCGGATTGCAGTGAGTGCGCCCAATGAGACGATGGTAATCGTACGCGATATCACTGAACGAAAGAGGGGAGAGGCTAAAATCAAAATAGCCCTCAGCCGAGAGCGAGATCTCAATGAGATGAAAACTCGGTTTGTCTCTATGACTTCTCACGAGTTTCGAACGCCGCTGACCACTATTTTATCGTCAGCAGAGCTGATAGAGCACTATGGAGACCGCTGTAGTGATGCGAAGAAGCTACAGTTTTTAAACAAGATTAAAACAGCCGCTAAACATATGACCTCGCTGCTGAACGATGTTTTGCTTATCAATAAAGCAGAGGCTGGCAAATCAGAATTTAAGCCAGAGGCGTTGGACTTAACCGTCTTCTGTCAGGAAATTATTGAAGAGCTACAGATTACGACTGACAAGCATGAGTTAATAATGCAATCGCATATTCCTGATGTATCTGTTCCGATCGATCAAAAGCTGATGCGACACATCCTGACCAATCTGATATCGAATGCGATTAACTACTCCCCTAGTGGAGGCGAGATTATCGTATCACTCGCTCAGCAAAACAACGAAATTGAGTTACGGGTGAGAGATTCAGGCATTGGCATCCCTGAAGAGAGTAAAGCAACCCTATTTGAGTCGTTTGTTCGAGGTGCTAATGTGGGCACTATTTCAGGTACAGGGCTTGGTTTGGCCATTGTGAAAAAGTCAGTCGATCTGCATCAAGGTCGCATTGATTGTCTTAGCTCAGTCGGCAAGGGCACTACATTCACAATTCACTTGCCTCTGCTGCTAGAACCTATTGTGGAACTGTCACCTATTGTGGAACTGTCATAGTCAGCGGCGCAACCTACTATGCCTACTTCGACGCCAGGAAATTGTGGAAACAGTCTGCAAACCTGGCAATTGCTATCGTTTTTTTGCCATATTGCATATTTTCGGGCCTCTATCTAACTACAGCAACGTCTAAACAAAACTACTTAAACTGGAGAAACGTTATGGTCAAAGCATTAGTCATTGAAGACGATACTGAAATTCGGGCAAATCTCTTAGAGCTTTTAGAGCTAGAAGGATACAGCGTTATTGGAGCAGATAATGGCGCGACTGGTCTTCTTGGGGCAATAGAGTATAAGCCAGATATTATTTTGTGCGATGTAATGATGCCAGAACTAGACGGGCACGACGTGTTAGCAGCGCTCCGGCAAGAGCCTGCAACGGCGTTGACTCCGTTCATATTCTTAACGGCCTTAGCGGATAAAGACGATATTCGAAAAGGAATGACCCTTGGCGCTGATGATTACATTACCAAACCATTTGTTTGCTCAGAGGTGATTAGCGCTATCAATAGCCGAATGAAAAAGCAAGCGGCACTCGCAGAGCAGAGAGAGACCGAGCAGGCTCAAATAATGATTCTTCAGCAAGAAGTTCAGAAGTTTAGAAGCAGTCTTAGCGATAAGCAAGCAGCGCTGATTTCTGATGTGCGATCGCAGTTCAAAGATACGCTCAAAAAGCTGAATACCGTCGATAGCTTGCTCAAAAGCCTACCTGTTGGGGAGCAGAGAGATCAGAGCCTCTTGCTCATCCAAAATGTTTGTGCTGCCGAAGTTAAACTACTAAGCAGAATTCCTAACTTTGAATATCTGCCAGAGGCATTAGATTCTGACAATGTAGAAGCTGACGATACAGCTCATGAACAGCTGCCAAGCTATACAGACGAAGAGCTATCTTTGAGTGCCTATTGACTATTTCTCTGCGCTAGTCGCTTTCTAACAATCTGTCGTTATTAGAGAAAAGAAATTTTTCGTTTATCTCAAGCTAGGCTAAAAGCCAACTCTAATGAGACAGCGTTTAAGCACCCTGAACAATAAAGTATAGCAAATTTCCCTGTTGAAGAAAAAACAATTATTCAAGAATGACAGCGGTAAATTTTAGCCATATGAGATTTAATAGTTCATGTAATGTTGTTGATTGCCAAGCGCTCTATCAAGTTGTTTGACGGCATAGGATTCTAGTGCTCGGCGCTTTGAGACATAGATACGCATAGAGATATCAGCAGTAAAAAGATGAAAAGGGAAAACTCCTCTGCTTGATTGCTCAGCTACAAGATGTCTCTCAAAGTAAACTTATAGATTAGGAGCCTCAAAGTGCATCAGTTAGAGCAGTCCTCTCAGGCAGAAACCTCGGCCATTCTAAGAAGCCTGTCAGACGTTATTTTGGTTCGGGACATCGAAGGACGCTGTCTAAAGGTTATATCTGGTTTAACAGATAAGCTATACAGCCCAGCCGACCAAATGGTAGGCAAAACGTTACATGAGTCTCTACCGAAAACACAGGCTGATATTATTCTCGGATACATTCAAAAAGCTGTTCATAGCCAGCAGTCTGTTCGTGGTGAGTATGACTTAGTTGTTGAGGGAAAGCTGGTTAACTTTTCAACCGTTTTTTCGCCGATTTCAGACAACAGCGTTGTTGCTGTTACGCATGACATCACTGAGCTTAAAAAAATTGAAAATCAGCTTAGCGTACATGCTCTAATCACGAAAACCATAGCTGAGGGTATCTGTCTAATTAGAGCTTCAGATGGCACTATCGTATATAACAATCCTAAGTTTGAGGCAATGTTTGGATATGAGCCTTGCGAGCTGATTGGAGAAAATGCTGCGATCTTAAACTACAGCGACAGTAAGATAAGTGGAGCGACAGCTGCTGAACAACTTTTAAAGAAAGCTGATAAGCAACGTGAGTTTACTTGCGAAGTTCACAGTGTCAAGAAAGATGGCAAAGACTTTTGGTGCAGAGCAACAGTTTCAATGCTAGAGCATCCCGAAATGGGCAGTGTTTATGTTGCAGTTCACACAGACATAACAGCAGAGAAAAGATCTCAAGCAAATGTAGAGCTCTTGAAAAGCATAACAGAAGGAATTAACAAAGCCGAGGATTTTGAAGCGGCCCTTAGCCTTGTTCTAAAGAAGGTTAGCAAGGTACATGGCTGGGTGCATGGCGAGGCATGGACATTATCCTCTAGTAAAGATGTATTGCAGTGCAGTCCTGCATATTACAGCCTAGCTCAAGAAAATATTAGCGACGCTGCCCTAGATCCTTTAGCAAAATTTCGAGAGCTAAGCGAGCTGATGACTTTGCGAATTGGTATTAGTTTGCCGGGCCGTGTGTATAAGTCCCAGCATCCGGAATGGCATGTAGATGTTTCTACCCTGGCTGAGGATACTTACTTACGGAAGGCGATAGCACTAGAATGTGGCATTAAAACGGTCTTAGGTATTCCCTTAGTTGATGATGGTCAAGTGATAGCTGTACTAGTGTTCTTTAGACAGAATGCTGATGAGGCAGATCCTCACTTAATGGTCAATTTTTCTGTGATCGCATCTCAGCTAAGTTCTAAGCAAAGCAGAAGGCAATTAGAAAAAAAGCTTGCCGAAACACAGGAACTGGTTCAAACAGCGCTCGATTTTGCCAGCGATGTCATATTGGTGCTCAATGAAAGCAACCGCACTTCAATTCAGCAGCGTAAGTATTGACTCCTAAGAAACACACTCAGCCGTATCTGGGGCTATTTCATTCTAAAGAGTGGCTTGAGCAAATCAAGTCCCTACCCAGCTTTTCGCTGAGCTTGAGCCATATTGTCAAAACCATAATCTCGGCACAAATCAAGGGATAGATTACGAGCGATGCTATGTCTTTGCGTCTGAAAGGGCAGTGCGGGCCATAGATGCGATCGCCCGATCAGTCGCCTTTGGCAGCTGATAATACTTACCGCCTGCTACCTTCGCTAGCTCCTTACCAAACCCGGTCGAAACAAACTTCCGCTCCGTGTCAATAATCAACATCTGGTAACCAAGCGAGCGGATATTGCCCGCAATCTCCAACAGCTCTGCCTTAATATCCGGCTTTTCTGCGCCTTCTTCTGGCTCATCGCCCAAAGAGCGAGCAAGCGGCACATTCCCGCGCCCGTCCGTAATCGCTACAATTACCACGCTTCCCACATCCCCAGACTTTTGAGCATTCGTACCCACCCGCGCTGCCTGCATCAGCCCATGAGCTAAAGGCGATCCGCCGCCGCAGGCCATCGTTTCTAACCGCCGCTTGGCCGCCGTAATCGATCGAGTTGGAGGCAGCAGCACTTCTGCCTGCTCGCCTCTAAAGGGAATGAGCGCGACCTGATCGCGATTTTGGTAGGCGTCGGTGAGTAGACTAAGCACCGCGCCTTTAGCATTTTGCATTCGGTTTAGCGCCATCGAGCCAGAGGCATCGACGACAAAAATAATGAGCGAACCGGCTTTGCGAGCAAGGCGTTTAGCGCGAATGTCTCCCTGTTCTACAATTACCTTGCGCTCAGGTTGACGCTCTCTGCGAGCCTTTTGGTACGGGGCAGCGGCCCGCAGCGTGGCGTCTACGGCAATACGACGAGCCTGCCCGGACGGGATAAAGGGTTTGATATAGCGGCCTCGCTCATCGGAGAAGATGACGCTGTTCTTTACCGGAAGTTCCTTGCTTGCCAGTGGTTTCGGCAAAGCCTAGCAGCGATGGGTCGAGTACAACTCCTTCGGCGTCAAAAACAAACTCTTCGGGGATAGAAGGCGGCGTTTCAGGCTGTTCTTCTTGTTCTTCATTCTCGTCGTCTTCGTTGTCAGAATCTTCTTCTGAGTTGTCGTCAGAATCGTCTTGCTGATCTTGCGGTGGCGGAGGTGGGGGTGGCTGCTGGTCTTCTTGCGGCGGTACAGCGCTCGATCGCGGCACAATCACCAGCTCTACGGCGCTGCGCAAATCGTCTGCGGTGACGGTGGTGCGGCCATCTAGGGCGGCGCAGGCTTTGGCCACGCGCACGGCAAAGAGTTCGGCCCGGTGGCCCATGACGCCGCCTCGAATCGCTTCGGTGACGAGGTAGTTAATTTGTTCGGACGTGATAGTCACGTCTTTTAGCCATTCGCGGGCGAGGATGATTTGGGTTTTGAGCGAGTCGATTTCTTCTTCGTATTCGGCCAGAAATGGGGTGGGGTTGTTGGCAAAGTTGTTGACTTGCTCTACAGCCTGAACGCGATCTTCTAGGGTGAGGGCGGTATCGGCGGAAAGTGCGATCGCAATTCGATCCAACAAATGTTCTCGTAGATTTCCTTCTTCTGGGTTGTAGGTTGCAATCATCAGCGGCTTGCAAGGATGCGCAAAGCTAATGCCTTCTCGCTCTATCTGGTTGCGGCCCTCCGTCAGCGCAGACAGCAACAGATTGCTGACCTGATCGTCTAATAAATTGACTTCATCAATGTAAAGAACGCCTCTATGCGCCTCTGCTAGTAGGCCCGGCTGAAAAACACTTTCTCCGGTGCTAATTGACTGGGCTACATCCACAGAACCGAGTAAGCGATCTTCTGTAACACCCAGCGGGATTTGAATAAACGGCGCTTTAATGACGGCGGTGGGAAGATCGTCTATCGGCGTATCGGCCTCGAACTTAGCAGCGGTTTCGTCATCCCATTCACTAGGCTTAGTGGGGTCGCAGTTGGTAGAGCCTTCGATGATTTCAATCGGGGGCAAAAGCTGAAAAAGCGCTCTAGCTAGAACAGATTTGGCAGTGCCTCTTCTGCCTGCAATCACCACGCCGCCCAACTCTGGATCTACGGCTGAGAGCAGCAGCGCAAACTTGATGGCGTCTTGGCCAACAACGGCCATGAGTGGAAAGGCGGGGAGAGAATTAGGCGTAAGGACTGGCATGGGAAAGGGAAAGGGGGGATGGAAGGGGAAAAAGGACAAATATTAAAACAGCTCCTGTCCAAAGGGATAAGAGCTGTGTGCAGTTGCGCTAAGCGCGGACAGGCCAGAGGCCCCTCCTACGAGGTGTATTCTGACAAGATGTATTCTGGCAAGATGTATTCTGACAATTTGATTAGGACAGTTGGCGACCGCTGGTGCTACCAGGAATGATGGGGACTTCTACGGCTTCGCGGAACTCTTCTACACTCTCTTCAAACTGAATTGGCAAAACGCTGACGACGTTCTCGTGCGGGCGAGGGATGATGACCCAGGTTTCTAGCACGCCGCCCGGTGCGTTTTGAGCGGCTTCTACACCGGCTTCCATCGCAGCTTTTACTTCCGAAACGCTGCCGCGAATGTTAATGCAGAACCGGGCGCTTCCGGCTCGAATGTAAGTAACTAGAGTCACTCGACCGGCTTTTACCATCGCGTCTGCGGCTGCAAGTACGGGGGGAAACCCTTTAGTTTCGAGCGATCCAACTGCCTGTGGCATCTATAATTCTCCAAGATTTGATGTGGAGACCCAGGAAAGATTAGGAGAACTCCATCACCGATTGTACGGGAGAAAGGGCGTGGTCAGCGCGAGTGCGAACAGTTGTTTACTTATCAACCTTCGGCGAATGGCAGCGAGTCTTCGGTGTAGTCTAGCTCCAGCGTGTGGATGACGTTTGCGGTGGGATTGGGGATGAGCGTATGGGCGTAGGCACCGTCGCCATAGCAGGCGTTGGCGGCTTTGAGCCCGGCTTCTAGAGCGGCTTTGACTTCGGCGTTGGGGCCGCGCACAACGACGTACTGATGTCCGCTGTCGGCAGGCGCAATTTTGATCAGGGTAACGCGGCCTGCTTTTACCATGGCGTCTGCGGCTGCAAGGGAAGCGGGAAATCCGTGGGTCTCGATGGTGACAACGGCAATAGGCATAGGGTTAGCGGGCTAGCGATCGCCCAAATTATACCGCGATGCGCTGCCACGCCAGAACTAAGTTTTGAGGCTAAACCTTAATTCCGCTGGGCGTTTGTAGGGTGGCGATGATGCGATCGCACCCCGAGTCAGGATAGGCCCAGGCGTAATAGCTTTCCTTTGGATTTCCCCAGCACAGCAGCAGATACAGCTCGTCTCTGGTCGCTTCTACATCGGCCCATTCTGCGTTCTCAATGAGCGCCTCTACCCGCGCTAGCTCAATCAGCTCGGGCGGATTGGTGGCTCGCCACAGCCGCAGCCCAGCTATCGACGCTTGCCAGAAGGCGATAACGGCTCCTTTCGCCGCCCCCAGTCTGAGCTTGTCTTCGGCGGTGGCGGTGAGCTGCGGATGGATCTCGGGAAAGCGGACGGCGCGGCCTTTGAATTTGCACTCGCGCCAGACGATGCCAGAGACGCCTTCGACGATTTGATACTGATGGATTTGCTCGCGAAAGTCTCGAAAAGCGTAGATTTGGCTAAGTTTTTGCGGCCCAATGGCTTTGGTAATGACAGGATTGTCTAGGCGGCGGTCGTCGTTTAGAAGCAGGCGATCGCCCCGGACGGCGGCCTTCATCTCAGCGTCGAGGATATCTAAAAGCTGGGCAGTGGTATAGGCCATCGCGCTTGTTGCCGGTAACTTTGACTGATTTTATCAAGAATTACTGACGCGGTTAGCTACTGATTTGACAGAGTTGAGCTAATTTTTGCGCTTTTCCCTAGGAATAGCTTAGGAATAGCTAGCCAACGCCTGGATCAGCAGTTCGTACAGACCCTCTGCGTTTACGGTGTCGGCCACTTGAACCGTTGAAGGCGCGTCGCTGTACCAGTCGATGACCGTGCGCCCGATCGTTTGCTCTCCGGTGGTTTCGACTGTAACGGGGACTTGCTGGGTGGTAAATAAGTCGGGCTGAAGCAGGTAGGCGATGACGCAGGGATCGTGAAGGGGGCCGCCGGGAAGGCCGTAGAGGTTGCGATCGCCCTGTCCATAAAAAGAAAGCATTCCCGCTGCTGCGGCTGCTACCGGGTTGCCGACGGCTCGAATACGCGCTAGGCGCTCTGGGGTGGTCAGCACCTGATGCGTGGTGTCTAGCGTGAATAAGACGGTGGGGATGTCGGCAGCGAAGACTACGTGAGCAGCGTGAGGGTCTACGTAGATATTGAATTCGGCGGATGGGGTGATGTTGCCCTGGCCTCTAGCGCCTCCCATGATGACCAGCTGCCGAATGTTTTTGGCAATTTGTGGCCGCTGGATGAGGGCAACCGCGATATTGGTGAGCGGGCCAAGCACAGCAACGGTCACAGGCTCAGCGGCACTCAGTAGCTGAGCGGTGAGAAAGTCTACGGCGTGCTGGGTGGGCGCGGTGCCCGTTGGCTCAGGGAGATCCGCGCCCTGTAGTCCGGTGGCTCCGTGGACGTCTTCGGCCGTGGCGAGCGATCGCAAAAGTGGACGCGGACAGCCTGCATAAACTGGAGTTTCGGGTTTGCCCGCTAGGGTGCAGATTTTGCGGGCGTTGCGGTGCGTGAGGGCGAGCGGGACGTTGCCTGCAACGGTGGTAACGCCAAGAAGCGGGAGAGCCTGCGCGGGGGCCAGGGCGAGGAGAAGGGCGATCGCGTCATCTACGCCGGGATCACAGTCTATTATTAAGGGGCTGTTCATCTTAGTGTTCATGACGGGGCCATTGTACGCTAGCTTAATATCCGTGTTGGACAATGCGAATAGAATGCGAATAGTAGGTACTTGGCGCGAATGATGACTCGGATCTGGTTGACTCGTTTTGGACGACTTTCGGTGCTAGCTAGCCTGCTGTTGTCGGCGGGCTGCGCGGGCAGTTCATTGGGCGATCGCGTTGGCCAAAGCCTAGAAGCCGATCCTCAGCTTGTAGAGGGCGAGCCAAAGTCAATTGTGATCACCGACTCTGCGGAAGATGCCGCAAAAGCGCCTGATAGCTCAGACGAAACAGAGAAAGCCCCGTCTGATAGCTCGGCCAAAGATCCGGTAGAGAAGTCGCAAGCTACAGCGGCAGCACCCAAGAAAGCAAATCCTGCTGTCGTCGCCGGAGACTATGTTGACGTAGACAAAGCGCCCGAAGAAATTCAGCCCTATCTAGTCGATCTCATTGAGCTGGATCTTTTAAAGACTAACCCCACCTGCGAAGTCAGCAGATGGCAAAACGCAGGCTGCTCCCGATCAGTTTCAGCCTAATCAGGCCGTGACCCGCCGGGAGTATGCGCGGTGGCTGCTCGCAACGAACAATCGCTTTTACGCCGACCAGCGCAGTCGCAAAATTCGCGCCGGGGTCAGCAGTAGCTCGCCCGTCTTTAAGGATGTGTCCACTAGCGATGCAGACTTTGGCGCTATTCAGGGGTTAGCCGAAGCGGGAATTATCCCTAGTCCACTCACGGGTAGCAGCACAGAGCTAACCTTTCGCCCCGACGCGCCGCTTACTCGCAAGGACTTGCTTTTGTGGAAGGTGCCTTTGGATACGCGATCGCCTTTGCCACAGGCTACCGCAGCGGCCGTAGAAGAGGCTTGGGGTTTTCAAGATGCGGCTAAGATTCCCGCAAGACCGCTGCAGGCCGTGCTAGCCGACTATCAAAACGGCGATCTTTCCAACATCCGCCGCGCCTTTGGTTATACGACGCTATTTCAGCCAGATAAAGCCGCCACTCGGGCCGAAGCGGCAGCGGTGCTATGGCGCTATGGCAATTCGACTGAAGGCATCACCGCCGAAGACCTGCGAAATCCGCAGGCGGCGCAGCCGGATCAGCCGAACCAGCAGAGCGAGCCGAGAGAACAGCGGTAGTCTTACTTGGAGCGCGGCATGGCTGATAGTAACTCTCTCGATTTGCAAGCTTGGACGGATGACCTTTTTTTTGAAGCGATCGCCGAGCTTGTAATGTGCCATTCTCCTAGCGGCGTAGAAGGAGAAGTGAACGACTATTTGCTGAAGCGCTTAGGCGAGCTAGGCGTAGACCACTGGCAAGATGACGCAGATAATATTGTTGTAAAAATTGAGGCACAGGCGCAGGCGCACTGGCTATTACCGCGCACAAAGACGAGATTGGCGGCATCGTTAAGCGAGTAGAGGCAGAAGGACGGCTTTCTGTTCGAGCTTTAGGCGGCGCTTTTCCTTGGGTCTATGGCGAAGGTGTTGTTGATCTTTTAGGAGATCATGCTCAAATCAGCGGCATTTTGAGCTTCGGCTCGCGCCATGTCTCTCACGAATCGCCGCAAAAAGTGCAGCAAGAGGGCAAAGCCGTTCGGTGGGAGAGTGCCTGGGTTGAAACTAAACTTTCGGCGGCGCAGCTAGAAGCCGCAGGCATCCGACCCGGAACGCGAATGGTCGTGGGCAAACACCGCAAGCAGCCTTTTCGGTTAGGCGCACATATTGCGAGCTACACGCTAGACAACAAGGCCTCGCTCGCAATTTTGCTGGCCCTCGCTGAAACGGTAAAATCACCGCCGATAGACCTGTACTTAGTGGCTTCTGCTAAGGAGGAAGTGGGCGCAATTGGAGCGCTGTACTTCACGCAGCGAACCCGAATCGATCAGCTCATTGCCTTAGAGATTTGCCCGCTTTCGAGAGAGTATCCGCTGCAAGATGGCCCTTGGCCTGCCCTGTTTTCACAAGATAGCTACGGCGTTTATGACGAAGGGCTAAACCGAGAGATTGTCGCAGCAGCGCAGGCTATAGACATTCCTTTGCAGCTAGCGACGATTGATGGATTTGGCAGCGATGCCTCTATTGCGATGAAGTTTGGCCATGTGGCAAGAGCGTCCTGTTTGGCCTTTCCTACACAGAACACGCACGGGTTCGAGATTGCGCATCTAAGTGCGATTCGGCATTGCTACGAAGTGTTAAAGTCTGCGATCGCTCAGTCCAAACCCTCAACCTGATTCATAAACTTGAATGAACAGTGTCCAGGTGGGTACGTAACCGACGGCATGATTCATTTGAGTGCGATCGCGACCAACATCAACCTATCCGAAGCCAACGACTTCAGCGCCACCTGGACAGGCACATTAAAGCCCGAGTACGCTAACTGCGTCGGCACTGCCGGTATCACCGAGGTAGACGGCGATCCTTTCCAGGGAAACTCTTACATTCGAGTCCAGATGGCCGAAGGGCAAGCCAAAGTCATCTTAGATATGACTGGTATGGGAGATGCTAACGGCTTCACCTCAAGCATCGTCGATCAAACCCTCCGCGATGGCAATCCGCGCTGGGCCTGGGGCGGCACTGATTGAGTTCTGTAAGCCAGTTCTGCAAGCCAGTTGAACAGGTCGGGTCATCACCGCCAGAAAAGACGCCCTAACGAGCTGAGTGCTATGGAGCGCTCATCGTTAGCCAAGCATTTTTTGTAGAGGTCATCGCTTAGAATCTCAGTAGCGTTTCTAATTTGCTATGAGACCTCCTATTTCCAGGCCGCCGCTTTCTCAACTCCTCTCCCTTCGCCCGCCCCAGCTCAGAATTTATGATGCTGAAGAAGGAAAGCCGCGCCATGCCACCTGGCTAGAGCTGTTTTACGATTTGGTGTTTGTGGTGGCTGTCGCGCAGCTTGCGCATGAGCTGAGTGATGATGTGTCCTGGCGCGGCTTTTTAGAATACGCTGGGCTGTTTGCGCCGCTGTGGTGGACTTGGATTGGAACGACTTTTTACGCGAATCGGTTTGACTCGGACGATCCGATTCGGCGGGTGATGATGGGCTTTCAGATGCTGGCGATCGCATTTTTAGCCGTCAATATCCACCATGCTTGGGACGACTCTTCTACCGGGTTCGCGCTGGGCTACATCGTGTCGCGAATTCTGCTGATTGTGGAATATTTGCGGGCCGCGAAGCATGTGCCAGAAGCGCGATCGCTGATCTATCCGATGAATGTCGGCTTTGGCTTAGGCGTTACCTGCTGGGTGGTTTCGCTATGGGTGCCGGCCCCCTGGAAGTTTGTGCTGTGGGGGCTAGGACTGCTGATCGATTTTGCCGCGCCGTTTGCTGTAGGCGATCAGCAGCGGCAGCTACCGCCTCACGCAGAGCATTTGCCGGAGCGGTTTGGGCTATTTACGATTATTGTGCTGGGCGAGGCGGTGATTGCGGTCGTCAACGGCGTCTCCGATATGAGCTGGGGCGTGAATTCGGCGGCAACGGCGGTTTTGGGCTTTATCGCCGCGTTTAGCCTGTGGTGGCTGTACTTTGAGAACGCGTTAGAAGGCGCTTTAGAAAAAGCTCGAAGTACCGGACGGATTCTGATTGCTCAGGTGTGGCTGTACGGCCACTTGCCGCTAGTTACCGGGTTAGCGGCTGCTGGAATTGGTGTGGAGCATATCGTCCTTAGCGATCAGCGTTTTGCGCTAGCAGGCAATGAGCGCTGGTTGATGGCCGGGTCGGTGGCGCTCTGCTATTTGGCGCTGGCGGCGCTGCACAAAACAGGGGTGATCTATGCCTGTAACTCTAGAACGCGGCACCGGCTGTTTGCGGCGGCGGTGATGTTGGCGATCGCAGCATTCGGCGGCGGACTGCTGCCGGTGACGGTAATGGGGGCGATCGCTCTGATTGGCATTGTCCAAGTTTTACTAGATGTCTCTTTAGAAAAAGGAGACGCCTAAAGCGCTGCCCTAGCCTAACTCTTTACCTAGCCCAACTCTTTAAGCGTCAAACAGTTTTCCAAGGCTCGATTGAGCGCCTCTCGATCGATCGGCTTGCTGAGGTAGTCATTCATCCCCGCGTTCAAGCAGCGCTCCCTATCTTGAGCCATTGTGTTAGCGGTCATGGCGATAATCCAGATATTCTGGTGCTGCGGCATTTGGCGAATCAGGCGAGTCGTTTCAATGCCGTTAAGCTCGGGCATCCGCATATCCATCAAAATAACGTCGTACGGCTGATGCTTTAACGTCTCTAAAACGGCTGTGCCAGAGGTCACGATACTGGCCTTGTAGCCTAATAGCTCTAGCATTCTCAGGGCAACGCGCTGATTGATGTGATTGTCTTCTGCAATTAAAATGCGTAGGTCAGCGCTCGGTCGATGGCCCAGCGGCAGCATTAGTTTACTCTCTGGGTCTGCGGTGGATATCGCTAGCCGATCTGCTGCTGGAAAACTTCTAGGCGCGGCGCTTAGCGGCATTTGCGTTAACGACAGCTCGCTAGGCGGTGGCGTATCGGTAGAGCGGCGATACCTATTTCGCTCAGCAGCGCCGCGGCCTGTGCCATCTGTTAGGCGGCTCTCTACTAAGACGAACTGGAGAGCCTGATACAGCGATGACTGTTTGACCGGCTTCCACAAGACGGTGGTGTTACCCAGATTAGGGACACCGCTTCGCAGCCTGCTGAGTAGAATAATGGGCAGATGCCGGTGGTTAGCCGCCTGCCGCAGCGCCTTAATAGTGCGACTAGCGCTGTCGGGCGAGGTGATGGCATCGTCTAAAATGACGGCGTCGAAGGGCGGCTGGCGCTGGAGTTCGGCCAGGGCATGAGCCAAAGAGCGAGTGGATTCGAGATGAATCCCTAATGGGGCTAGCTCCCACTTGAGTCGGGCGCTGCGCGTCGCATTCTGATCGATCAGCAGGATTTGCGTGCCGGTAAGGTTCAGCAGTTCTTTTGGTAGCTGGGGCTGAGGATGGGCAATGTGGCTTCGGATGGAGAAGTAAAAAGTGCTGCCTTTGCCGAGCTGGCTTTTTACCCACAGTCTGCCGCCCATCAGCTCGCTCAGACGCTGGCTAATGGCTAGCCCTAAGCCAGTGCCCCCATATTGGCGCGTGGTCGAAGGACTCACCTGACTAAACGGCTTGAACAGCTCGCTGATTTGCTCGGCCGGGATGCCGATGCCGGTATCTTTGACGGTAAAGCGGATTTCGTAAAAGCTGTTGGTGCGATCGCAAAAGCGGCGATTGGGTGGCACCGTTGCTCTACCCATACGAATTTGCTGTTTGCTCTGCCGCCGAAAAGCCTGATTAACTTGGTAAAAGATGCGTCTTTTGGAGGCGTTGAGTTTTAGTGCGTCCAGCTTGAGGGCGTCTATCAGGCGCGATCGCCAGGTGTTTTCTGGAACGCGCGGCGCGGCCTCAACCTCAATCGAAATTTGGCCTGAGTCTGTGAACTTAACGGCGTTGCTGAGCAAGTTAACGAGAATTTGCTGGAGCCGCGTCGGATCGCTCAAAATGACCGCCGGGGTTTGCGGCGTTAGCGCATAAACCAGCTCAATGTTTTTCTCGGCGGCGCGAGGCGCTAGCATCTCCAAGCTGCGCTCAATAATCTCGTGCAAATTGACAGGGTAGTCTTCTAGCACTAGCCGCTCAGACTCAATTTTAGAGAAGTCTAGAATGTCGTTAATCAGCGTTAGCAGGGTTTGGCTGCTGTTGCGTAAGCTATCGACAAACTCGTGTTGGCGGCTGTCCAAAGAGGTTTCTTGCAGCATCTCGGACAGATTCACAATGGCGTTGAGCGGCGTTCGAATCTCGTGGCTCATGGTGTTGAGAAAGGCGGAGCGTGCTTGCAGCATGGCGCTAGACTGCAATCGGCCCAGCAGCATGACCGAGGCACCTATTAATGCGATCGCAACAACAGGTGCTACTACGGGCAAAAGATAATTAGCGCGAAGGGCGATAAAGCAAATGCCGAACCAGCCGAGGCTGAGTCCGAGCGTGGTCGTGACTTTTATCCAGGCCGGACGCTGGTAGAGCAGTCCGCTGAGAGCTGCGCCACCGATTAATAGCGATAAGAGCACGCTGGCGGTAGGGGGCGATCGCAGCCAGCTTTGCTGAAGCAGATCGTGGACGACCGCCGCGTGCAAGTAGCTGCTCATCACAGGCGTTTGGTCGTCGAACGGGGTACGTAGCCCCGCTGGATCGGCCGCTAAGTCGTAGCCGACGATGGCAATTTTGTCTTGCAGATAATCGGGCGAAACTTGGCCGCTGAGGACATCTATAAAGCTGAACAAGGGCAATTCTTGTGTGGGGCCAGGCCAGTGAATCCTCATGCGGCCCATATCAGAGGGAATGCTCACCAGCCGATCTTCGAGGCTATATGCCTGGACGGCGGCGACGCCTAGCGTTGGAATATTATCGAGCGTCAGATCAACCCAGCGAGTGATGTTGTCTAGGTCGGATTGCAGCCTAAGGTGGCCAGTGGCAATTGCGGTATCGGCCAGCGCAGAAACAGGCGAGATCGCTTTGCCTTCACGCGTTAAACCCTGGCCAATGACGACGCGACCGTGAGAGCGCATAGCGGCGGCAAACGGGTTGTTGGCTTCACCTACGGTAGTGGAATTGTCGTCCGCAGCAGCCCCATCCAAAACCAGCAGGTTAAAGGCAACGACGCTGGTTTTTTCTTGTCGTAAGATATCGACTAAAGCTGCGTAGTCGCGGTTCGAAAGCGGCAGCGGCCCCATCTGACTGATGGATTTGTCGTCTATTTGGATGGCAACGATACCTTTGTCCCAGGGCGTAGGGCCATGCCAGCGTAAGAACTGATCGCTAATTTTGTACTCTAACAAGGTCCAGGCATGAACCTGCATCAGCAGAATAACTAGCGCGCTTACTAGCACTCCGGGAATAAGACGATTCAGTTGTTTGAATCGTCTTAGGCGCATATTAAGGCACCACCAGCTGATAGTCTTGCTGCGTGCCCAGCGGCGTAATCACCTCGGCTCGAATCAGGCGATCGCTCGGAATCGATACCTCCCAGTCAAAGCGGCCTTCCTCGTCAAATAGCTGCGTTTCGCCGTTAACTTTAACGATGTTAACGGGGTCTGTATAGCCGATTAATTGGGCACTCGATCTAGAAATTGCCTTGAGTTCTTCTATTTGCAGCGTGGGATCGTCGCGGAATGCTTCGACCGGCGTCGGCGGCTGGCCAATGCGAATAATAGACTGAAGCCCTGGGCCTACTAGAACAGTTTCACCTTGAGCGCTAGCGGCAACGCTGCCCGTTTCGGTGACAATTGCGGTTTGTCCATCGGGCTGAACCGTGACGCCAAAGTCGGTGCCTCGAACGCCGCTAATGCCCACAGGAGTATGAATTTCGAGGCGGCTTTCGGGGTTGGTAAAGGGTCTGACCCGGAGCCGCACCTGGCCGCGAATCACCGCTAGCTCGGTTACGCGGCCTCCGTTTTGAGTAATCGAGAGCGATTGAATACGCAGATGGCTGTTTTGAGCCATCGTCACTGAGCCGATGGCTTCGTCTATGGCGAGTCGAGCTGAGGCATTGTCGCTGGTGATGAGGGTATCGCCGACGCTGGCTAAGCGATCGCCTTTTTGCGCCGATCGCCGCTGTTTGCCGGTGATGAACTGAACGTTACCTAGCAAATCGGCAATGGCTAACCAGCGATCGCCTCGAACAGTCACCGCCCAGCTACGTCCGACTGTGGCTAACAGCGAACTCCCTATCAGCGCACTCAGGAGCAGTGACCTTCGAGATAGGTTGGCGCAGCCTTTTCGCAGAAAAATCGCCATACTAGCTAATCAAAATATTGGAACAGTGCAATAGAACAGAATTGATCTGGCGAAATGGGCGTAATTAGAAACTATTGGCAGCTATACGCAGAAAACAGGAGCTGGCAACACTATAGCTTTGCACTTCTTACTTACGTCACCTGATCCTTTTTTACTTAATCAAGAAAATACTGCGATAATCGCCCAGAAACTTGCCAAAAAACCCGATTGAGTCAAATAATGCCTGTTCCTATTCGCTCTCAAAGGGGTTGTCCGTCGCTGAAGAACTATCGGCTGGAATGGAGAACCGCGATGTGGTGAGGCGGTGATGAGTCATTTTGGGCCTTAGCATTTGAAAAGGCTTGTCTTGATCAGAGAGTGCGGTGGACGGTTCGCGGCTAGCGCGGCGGCTCTCGGGGCTAAGTAGAGAACCCGAAGCTGGACCTAGCCGCTGGGTTGATAGGCGATGCGGCATGGACATTGACATTGACATGTTTTGAGCAGGCGAGGCTTGAGCAGGCGAGGTCTGAGCAGGTGGGGTTTGAGCGGGCGAGGTTTGATTGGGCATAGCGCTAGCGGGCGGTGAGCTATGCGCGGCAAAGCTCACTATCAAAAACAGCGATAGCAACCCTGCGCCTACCTGGCCTAGTTGTTTGAGCGATCGCCCGTAAAAGCGCCGAAATGCTAGCAGTACAGCGCAGCCTGCCTTAGACCGATATTCATCAGCAGAGGCAATTTCGAAAAGAGTGTAATTAGACACGGCAATTGTTTAGAACTGAGTGTTTGTGCAAGACTCGCTAAACCAATATTTGTCTGCGATTGAATATCTCAATCAACCGGCTTAGCCGAACGTAGCTGAAACCGCTAGCTCATGCTTTAAAGGTAAATAATATTCGTTTACAGTATCAGAAAGTCTGATGGGTCGGTTAGCGATCTTTCCACTTTTTCGACCGGATTTGTTGTTTTCTCAATGTTTAGCTATCGCAGATGTTTTGCTAGTCGATGCTTTGCTAATAGATCTTCTGCTAGTAGCGAATGCGCGGATCGACGTAGGCATTGAGGACATCAATCAGAATGCTGACGACCACCACAATAGTGGCAAAGAAAACCATTAGCCCTTGCACCATGTCGGCATCGCGCTGAGAGATAGCGATATACAGCCGGTTGCCTAACCCCGGCCAGTCGAACGTTACTTCAGTGAGAACTGCGCCGCCTAGCATGGCTGCAAAGGTTAGGCCCAAAATGGTAATCACCGGAATCATGGCATTTTTAAGAGCGTGAGCCGTCAAAATGCGAAACTCAGAGATGCCTCTGGCCCTGGCCGCTTCTACATAGTCAGACTTGAGCGTTTGGCGCAGATTGACTCGAACAATGCGTTCGAATACGCCGCTAATGAGCAAACCCAGCGTTAGGCTAGGGAGCGCTAAATAATACACAGAGGTAAAGAACTGAGCGAGGTTGAGGTGTAGCAGGCTATCTAGTACGTATAGCCCGGTGGGGCCGGTGGGGGCCAATTGGTCAATAGGAAAGCGAGTGCCCTGGGGAAACCAGCCGAGCTTGACCGCAAAGACTAGCTGCAAAATCATGCCAAACCAGTACATCGGCAGCGCGTAAGTCACGATGCCGAATAGCCTGCTGCCCGTATCTATTGGCGTGTTCGGCCTAGAGGCGGCCAGCGATCCTACCGTCAGCCCTACGAGCGCAGCGATCATCATGCCGCATACCGTCAGTTCTACCGTCGCCGGAAAAAATTCGCCGATGACTTGAGTAATGGGCTGTCCCTGCGTGAAGGTAGAAGATCCTAAATCGAAGTGAAGCAGCTGATTGATATACCGAAAATACTGAATGTACATCGGCTGGTCGAGTCCCATTTGGATGCGCATACTTTCTTTGAGAGCAGCGGGCGCATTGGGGCCAAGCTTGACGTCTACTACATCGCCGGGCGCTGCCTGAATCAAAAGGAAGACGATAGTCGTTGCTAGCCAAACCATGATGGGGGCTAGCAGAATTCGGGAAGTGATATAGAGCCGAAGAGAGCTGGCGCGAGACATGGTTTTGGGTAGATAAGGAGTTGGAACAAGGGTTCTAGCTAGCTAGTTTGACGGGCTTATCTAGCTGGCCTTTTCTAGCTGGCCTTTTCAATTTGCCATAGCAATAGCTGCTGATTGGGCTGAATATTAACGGCGCTCACTGCACTGGTTGTAAACACATAGTCCTTAACTTGCCAGAGCGGAATGTAAGGCACGTCTGCGGCCATCAGCTCTTGTAGCTGCTTGAAAATGGCGTTGCGCTTATCTGGGTCGGACTCGGCATTTTGCTCGGCTACTAGCTGATTCGCTTTGTCGCTGTAGTAAAAAGAGCCGCTGCTCTGGCTTTCGCCGGCTTCGCACAAGGTAGCTTCGGAGCCGTTTTCGCAGGAGAGAAAAGGCTGCACGAAGTTTTCGGGATCGAAGTAATCGGCGTACCAGTTGAGCATTACGCTTGGGTAAACGCCGTCGGCGATGTTGCCAAATAAAGTCGCCGATTCAGCGGTGTTGACCGTGACGTTGACCAGACCCGGTAGGTTTTGCTCAATGGATTGTTTGATGGTCTGCGCCGCAATAGAGCGAGGCGTCGATGAGGAAGGATACCAAACCTCAAAGGCCATGGGGTTCGATTCGCTAAAGCCTGCTGCGGTGAGATATTTTTTGGCTTCGTCGTAGTTGCCATCGCCGTAGGCTTCTTCGAAGACGGGTTCGGACACATCGGAGAAAGAAGTTGGAATTAGGCTATAGGAAGGGTCTGCTTGATCTTTGAAAGCGCGCTCTACAATCAAAGGCCGATCGACCATGGCCGCAACGGCTTTACGCGCGTCGAGATTGTCGAAAGGCGCAATTTTTTGGTTTAACGATAGATAATCTACAACGGTTGCACCAGCTTCAATGACCGTCCAGTTATTGCCGGGAGCATCTGCTTCTAGCTTGGAAATTTGGTCGGGGTCGAGCGTTTGGTAGGCCACGTCTAAACCGCCTGAGACAAACGAGTTGTAGAGGTTGGCGGCGCTGGTAAAAATTTGAATGTCGATGCCGTCGTTGGCGGGTTGTTCGCCCCAGTAGTTTTCGTTGGCATCGAGGCGGATAACGCTGCTGCTGTATTCGCTGAGCTTGTAGGGGCCAGAGCCAATGAAGACGCTGGGCTTGAAGTTGCCCGCTCCAATTTCGTACGCTTCGGGGGACACCGGCGTGATACCGGAGAAGGTAAGCAGCGAAGTGAAAGAGGCGACGGGCGCTTTGAGCTTGATGACCAGTTCGGTCGGAGAAGCCGCGCTGACTTCGGCTACTTTGCTAGAGAGTAAGTCGGCAGGGCGACCGCCATTTTCGATGAAGCGCTGCATGGAAAAAGCCATGACTTCGGCGGTAAAGGGGGTGCCATCGTGGAGGGTAACGTCGTCGCGCAGCGGAATGGTGTAGGTAATGCCGTCTGCTGAGATGGTGGGCAATTCGGTGGCAAGCTGAGGGACGAGATCGGTCGTGCCGGGGGTGTAGGTGTAGAGGCGATCGCCCAGGTTGTAGAGCAAAATGCCGGGAAAGGTTTCGTAAGCGTCGGCAGGATCGAGGCTACCGGCGCTGAGGGTGGTGCCCATTGAGACGCGATCGCCCGTTCCCAAATCTGCCGCTGGCTGCGAGCCGCCCCCGCCGCGACAGCTCACGGCTAGCGTAAGGCAAAGGGCAAAGAGTCCGGCGTACTGCCCGATTCTAACCAGGAAGCCGCGACGAGACAGACGAGTCAAAGAAACCATCATGAGCATTTTGCTGACGTATAGTGTCGATATTATGTAGGATTGCGGGCCAATTCAACAGAAAGCGGCATGACAGTTTAGGTCGAGCGTTGAGATTAGGCGTATTAGATTAGGCGTATTTAGACTAGGCGTTGAAATTAGGCCACGCCTTCTAGTCCTTTCACGTCCGACAGGCCAAACACCCGTTCTTGTAGCTGCGCCGTAATCAAATGCGAGAGCAACCCTACCGGCCCAGCAAACAGGCACAGCGCTAAAGAATGCCGCGTCCAGATACCTTTTTCTTGGCCCTGCCAGTAAATCCAGCGTCCTACAAACAAGTCCATCACAATAAAGTGAATCCAGCCGGTTGCCATTACTGGCTCTTGTGCAAACAAAGCCGCTAGCTGGCTAAGCGTAGGATTTGCAAAAGATTCCAGCGTACTGGGATTAATGCTGCCAATGAAGCAATAGATATAGGCGATCGCAATTGGCACAAACGGCAGCGTAGAGGTCATAATGCGGCGCGTTATCGACCAGCCGGGAAAAATTACCATCAGCAGCCAGAAAGGCAGCACAAACAAATTGGCTCCGTTGTATAGATACTCGTAGACCATGTGCGATTTCCTATGGGGGTTTATAGCGTGGGGGTTAGATAGAGGCCGGGTTATTCTATTTATTCTAGGTTCAGGGCCGAATCTCCGCTGAACAAAGCCGAAAATATGTCTGAATTAACTTGCACTCTAGAACTAGCGCTGTAAGCTATGTAAGAGATAGCTTTGCCAGTAAGACTACCATGATGATTTTGCCAGGTTCTCCCGTTCGGATCACTAATGTTGACGATACCTATTTTGGGTTTGAAGGCCAGGTGCAGCGCGTAACCGACGGCAAAGTTGCCGTACTGTTTGAAGGCGGAAACTGGGACAAGCTGGTGACCTTTAAGGCCAACGATTTGGAAGTTGTGAAGCCGAAGCGAGGCAAGAAGTAAGCAATGCGTCTGCCGCTGCCCCAGTTTGAAATTGCCAAGCGCCATCCGGGCCACATTGCCGAGGTAATTGAAACCTCGACGACTGAGTTTTTGGCGCAGTGCCTGGAGCCTGAAGATTTGAGCTTTCCGGCGATGCCGCCGTTTGGTAGCTGGGTGAAAGCTTACGACGAAGAGGCCGCTAACCAGATTTATGGGGTGGTTTATCATGCGACGACTAGCCCGCTAGATTCGGTGCATCGGGCGCGGGCGCTGGGGATGTCGTTAGATGAGCTGCGCGAGCAGCAGCCGCAGATTTTTGCCATGCTCAAAACTGAGTTTAGCGTGGCGATTGTGGGGTTTGTGCCGATGCAAAAAGGGCGTAAGGGCGCGAAGGGTCAAAATGGAAACGGGATGGTTTTGAGCGATCGCACCTACCAACATCTCCCGCCGCGTCCGCCGCAGGTTCACCAGGCCGTTTACCGCTGCGAACGCGAAGAAGTCGTCAACTTCACCCATCAGCTCGACTGGCTGCGCACCTTATTGCAGGTCACTGGCGTTCCTACCGAGAGCTTAGCTGCTGCCGCCATTCGAGAAGTTTACAATCTGCGCGATCTTGATCGCGATTGGCTGGTGCAGGCGGGGCGGATGGTCAGCGTTTTGCTCAAAGACGACTACGATCGCCTGCGCATGATTCTCGCTCAAATTCATCCTTAGTCTTGTTTTTAAATTCTTATGCAAACCTACGATGCCATCGTTATTGGCAATGGTATAGCGGGCGCTGCTCTGAGCTACGAGCTAGCCAAAGCCGGGCAATCTGTTCTATTAATAGACGATGGCAACCCAGATAGCGGAACGCGCTACAGCTATGGCGGAATTGGCTACTGGGCTGGAACAACAGAATTAACCACGCAGTTGTTTCAAGCGGGGTTTAATCGGCATCAAGAACTTTCAGAAGAGCTGGGCGCAGACACTCAACTGCGAGAGTTAGATCTGTTGTTGACGGTGGAAAAAGATGCGGATGTGGATGAACTCACGCGCGCTTACGGTGCGTTTAGTACGCCGCCGCGCTTTGTTTCAGCGACAGAAGCTAGTGAGCTAGAGCCTTGCTTAGATGCGAATGCGATCGCGGGTGCTTTCACCACGCGCCACGCCCATGTCGATCCGCGATCGCTCGTTGCCGCCTACAACCAGGCTTTTCGTCGGCTCGGCGGCCATCACAATCTCTCTGCCGTCACGGGATTGGTGAAGGTGGGCGATCGCATCACTGGCGTTACCACAAAGGCCCAAGCTTATCCAGCAAGAACAACCATTGTTTCAGCCGGTGCGTACAGTCTAAAACTGCTCGAATCGGCTGGGGTAAAGGTGCCGCTGTACTTTACTCACGCGGAGATTGTAGAGACGGCGGCGCTGGACTTTGAGGTGCGATCGCTCATCATGCCCGCTGCAAACGCTCGCTTTGAAATGGAATCTAAAGCGGGAGCGTTTGACTGGGATAAGCCCAACGCTCAGATTATGCCGCCGGTATTAGAAGCGGGGATAATTCAGTTTGCGGATAAGACGGCGCGAGTTGGGCAGATTAGCCGGTTTTATACGGGGTTTGAGTCGCCGGTAGAAGGAGAAGAGAGTAAAAAGAAGATATTGGGGGCGATCGCGCAAAAAATCCCGAACTTAAAGAATGTTTCTGGTGATTGGCGACACTGCTTAGTTTCATTTACTCAAGACGGCCTGCCGCTACTTGGCCCGGTGCCGAGCGTTCACGGACTGTATCTGTTCTCTGGATTTACTGGCCCTTTTGCACTAGTACCACCTGTTGCTCAGCGATATGCGCAGTGGATAGGTGAAGCGTCAGATTCATTTATTGAACAAATGCTTGTTAATCGCTTCTCTGCTGAGTAGTCTATAAACAACTGGGTTGAGTAATTGCAATGGCAGAACTAGACACTCGCTGGATTCAGCGCTTTGACCTTTGAACTATCATGGCAGCTTCTACTGGATAGCAAAGAGGAAGCGTAGTGCGATACGGACTAAGGGATAGCGACTTAACTTGTATTACAGATGCAGTTTGTCAGATAGAAGAAATTGATGAGTGCATTCTATTTGGCTCTCGGGCTAAGGGTAACTACAAGCGTGGGTCTGATGTGGATTTGGTGATCAAGGGCGATCGCGTCACCTGGGATACCGTTGCCCACCTATGGGACTGGCTAAATGAAGAATCTCCTATGCCCTACTTTTTCGATGTTGTTCAGTACGAAACTATCTCTAATTCTAAACTAATAGAACATATCGACAGAGTAGGTATTCCACTATTTACGCGAATTCCGAAGAAGGAGGCGCTACCGATGGCTAAAGCAGGCGTCGAACAGATTTGATGAAATATTGATTAATTTTGGAATATTTTCAGGTTGTCGTGAGGGAACGAGCTTTAGGCTGTAGAGAGTACGTGCTAGGCCAGAATTAATGGATTTTACGCTGTTGGTGAGTTTGCTTGCGCCCTGTTTGCCGGGGCTAATGAAGCTGGGTAAGCAGGCGGCTGAAACGGGCGCGACAAAGGCGGCTGAGAAAATTGGCGAGCAGTCGGCGGCGCAGGCTGGCAAGATTTGGCAGCGGCTGTGGCCGAAGGTGCAGGCTAAGGAAGCAGCGAAAGAGGCGGCGGAAGACGTGGCGAAAGATCCGACTGATGAGGAGTGCGGTATTGCTTTGCGAAAACAGCTTCAGAAGACTGTTAGAAGGCGATGCGGCGTTGACGGCTGAGGTGGCGGCGCTGCTAAAGGAAGCCGAGGCCGATCCGCAGGGTACGTGGATTCAGCAGTCGGTGATGGGCGATGGCAATCAGGTGATTGGCACGATGAGCGACAATGCCAAGGCGATTAACACCGTGACGGGCGACGTGACTATGTAGCGCTGAAGGAGCATAAACAAAGAATTGCTCCAGGGTATGCAGTTCGGCTCCCGAGTTGGAACATAATTGATGCTTTGCAGTGCAGATTGCTTCGCAAGGGGCAGAATTGTTGCCGCAGATGTGGCAACATTCCCGGGATGAACAGATCCGTTGCGGAGCGGTGCGGAACGTTGCAGGATTTGCAAACTAGCCGCAGGGTAGGATTGTAGTGATGTTATGTCTGGGTAACGGCTGATTTTTTCTGATCTGATCTTTAAATGAGCGGCCTGAAGCATTCAGACAGGTCAAATCAGCAAGACATTGACGGCGATGGCAATCAGATTATAGCCAGGATGACGGGCGAGAGCAAGTCTGGTGTCGGCGGTCGCGACGTTAATCTTTGAGCAAGGCAATCATATATATCCGGTAACAGAGCGCACCACTTCTCTGTTTCAGCTACCGCTCAGCGTCTGATGACTTTACTGGACGCCAAAACGAACTCGACTAGATTTACACCGCATTAAACAAGTCGGGACAGTCGGGCACTGTGGCAATTTGGCAGTGTCGGGAATGGCCGGGGTCGGCAAGTCGGCGTTAGCTGTTTATGCAGCGCATCAAATGGCGGAGCGCTTTCCCGATGCGCAGCTATATGTGAATTTGCAAGGCGCAGATGCCAAACCAGCCGACCCAAACGATGTGCTGGGCGACTGGCTGCGGGACTTGGGCATGGATGGCGCTGAGATTCCGATGGCGCAGGCGGAGCGCGAAAAATGCTTATCGCTCGCTGCTTGCGGACAAGCGAGTTTTGATACTGCTAGACAATGCGCATGATGCAGCGCAGGTGCGGCCTTTGCTTCCCGGTTCGGGGAAGTGCGCAGTAATGTTGACCAGTCGCCGGTTGCTATCGGAGCTGGTAGGGACGCAGCAAATCCCGCTCGATCCGCTAGAGGATGAGGATGCGCTGAAGCTGCTGGCTAAGCTGGCGGGTGAGGCGCGGGTGGAGGCAGAGCGGCAGGCGGCTGAGGAAATTGTGCGGCTGTGTGGATATTTGCCGATAGCGGTGCGAATTGCAGGCGGTGTGCTGAAGGGAAAAAAGCACTGGGGACTAGGCGCAGACTATTTGCCTCGGCTGGCCGATGAGCGGGGGCGGCTAGATGAGCTAAAGCAAGTGCAAGGCGAAGATGTGCGGGCGAGTTTTAACTTGAGCTATCAGCAGCTTGATGAGGCGGAGCGGCGGCTGTTTGGCCTGCTGGGAGTGCTGGAGGGCAATTTTGGGCTGTGGTTAGCGGCGGCGGTGAGTGAGATGGAGGTCGCCGCTGCGAAAGAGAGTGTAGAGCGGCTGATAGATGCGCAGCTTGTAGAGGTAACGCAGCAGGGGCGATATCAATATCATGACCTGATGCGGCTGTATGCGAGAGATTGGCTGTCGGCAGACGAGCGGCAGACCGTGGCAGAGAATGCGTTTGACTGGTATTGCGGAGGGGCTAACTATTTTGAAAATGCCTTTGACCCGCAGCGTCGCCGGAAGGTTGCAGCAGAGCGGTACAGCGAAATGGCTGAGAAAGAGAGAGAAGATACGTTTTATCAAGAAGCGCTGAGCTGGTTTGAAGTAGAAAGACCGCATTTGCTGGCTGCATTTGAGTGGGGCTACGCGCACAAAAGGCACAGCGAGATAGTCTCTTTTGCTGGAAACTTAGCGCCATTCTTTCAAGCTCGTAGCTACTGGCAAGACTGGGTGCATACGCATGAGCTAGCGCTGGTAGGCGCACGCAAGAGTAACAACAGGCAAGGGAGAAAGCCAAACACTAAACAATTTGGCAATGGTCTATCGATCGCAGGGCCGGTGGGAGGATGCGATCGCTCAGTACGAGCAAAGCTTAGAGATAAATCGCAGTCTGGGCGATCGGCATGGCGAAGGCCAAACCTTGAACAATTTAGGAGCTGGTCTATGACTCGCAGGGCCGCTGGGAGGATGCGATCGCTCAGTACGAGCAAAGCTTAGCGATAAAACGCAGTCTGGGCGATCGGCATGGCGAAGGCGCAACCTTGAACAATTTAGGAAATGTCTATGACTCGCAGGGCCGCTGGGAGGATGCGATCGCTCAGTACGAGCAAAGCTTAGAGATATGTCGCAGTCTGGGCGATCGGCATGGCGAAGGCCAAACCTTGAGCAATTTAGGAGAGGTCTATCAATCGCAGGGCCGCTGGGAGGATGCGATCGCTCAGTACGAGCAAAGCTTAGAGATAAATCGCAGTCTGGGCGATCGGCATGGCGAAGGCCAATCCTTGAGCAATTTAGGAATGGTCTATCAATCGCAGGGCCGCTGGGAGGATGCGATCGCTCAGTACGAGCAAAGCTTAGAGATAAGTCGCAGTCTGGGCGATCGGCATGGCGAAGGCCTAACGCTTAGGAAACTTAGGCTATCTATCCTCAGCCCGCGCTCAATACGCCAAAGCCATCGAATACTGGCAAGCTGCCCAAAGCCAAACTCCATCCCAGACTCTCCCGAAGCCAAACAAATTGCCCAACAACTCCAACAGCCTTATCCCATCTGCCAAATGGTTACGCTATCGGTGGCCTCCTCGGCTTACCGTCCTCGCTTTCATTGTCTTCAATCTCCTGCGCGGCCACTGGCTCATCGCCGCCCTCACGCTTCTCGCCTTCGCCGCCTTCTTCACCTACCGCATCTGGAAACTCCGCCGAGGCAACCGATAATCTCTACCTACAGACTTTTCTATCATTTCTCTGAGACAGCAGACGTAAGTACTGAAGGCAGCGGCGCTTTATCTCTCTTTGCATAGCCCTCTTCTGCTATCTCACGTTCAATCGCTTGTACTCGCCGCTTAGACGGGGGATGACTCGCTAAAAAGGCTAAATTAGCATTCTCTTCTTTACTCAACCGTTCAAAGAAATCGGTAGCGCCCGCAACGTGGCCGTAGGTGTCTTCTAGCAGCGTTAAGCCAATTTCATCCGCCTGTTGTTCTTGCTTTTGAGAGAACTGCGCATTGGTAAGAACAGAGACGCTGTTAGTTGCGATCGCCCCCACCGATCCCGCATCGCCCAAAAACGTCGCCAACACCAGCCGCACCATCACGCTCCGACTCAATCCCCGCAGATGGTCACGATTTGCAAAATGCCCCAGCTCATGGCCTAGCACCATCGCCAGCTCATTCTCAGACTGCACTTCGTCGAGTAAGCCCTGGTAGATGAGAATGCGATCGCCCGGAATCGCCGCCGCGTTCACCGTGTCATCGGGTATGTACAGTACCTGATAATCCCGGTTCTCTCTTTGCTCAGCGGGAAGATTTACCTCTATACGCTCGAGCAGCCGGTTCAGCTCATCTTGCGTCGCCGACGGCTGAGACTGCGCCTCGTAAATAGGCACAATCGCTCGGCCCATCTGCCTTTCTACCGAGGGTGGAATAGCCCACACCAAAGCACCCGCCAGCCAAATCGCCGCACCGATTGCCAACCCCAGCGAGCCAAGAAACATTAGCGTCAGCGTCAGCACCTGACGATTCTGCGGCGGCGGGTTGCTGTTGCTATAGGCAGCAGTACCGGGAGGAAGTTCGATAGACATAGGGGGTTTGGGGGGGGGCTGTCTTAACAGAGCTTGCGATCGCTCACTTAGTTAACGTGAGTTCGGGTTAAGCAATTGACTGAAATGGTCATCCGTCAAAGCTTTTGGCCACACGGCCTAGAGTAAATCCCCTCTGGAGGGGTACCCGATAGGGTGGGGTGGGTTCGTTGTGTAGCGCGGGTCGCCGACCCATCCCGTCCCTACGGGCCACCCTTCCAGAAGGGATTTACTTAAGTCAACAAGCGTTATGTTACTTATCTTGAACCCACGTTAGTTGCTCTTAGCCGGTCGGAAAGGATGCAAGAAGTTTACAAAAGAATAGACGTTGCGAGACTGTACCCACAGCCGACCGCTGCCGCTAAAGCGAGCGACTAAGCCTTCGCCGCCAAAGATGCCGGTTTTAAGCCCTCTAAAAGAAAGTCCGTTAATCGCTTCAACGCTGTAGTTAAGCGTATCTTCAAACGCCACGATATAGCCCGTATCAACCACGTAGCTACCTGCAATCGGAATCTCTAAAATCGCCCCAAAAGAGCTAAACCATAAGTCTCCGTTCCCCGTAGCCTTTAGCAAAAACAGCGACTCGCCGCTAAAGAAGCCTTTGAGTCCTTGAAACTTACTGTCGATATTGACGCCAGTGCTAGAGGCGACAAAGCCGGACGACTGCACCATGATTCCGTTCGAGCCGTCCAGCCGGTAGTACTGAATATCGCCCGGTACGCCCGGTGAAACGTAGAGATCGCCGGGTTTTCCTTCAGCGGTAAATTCGCTTACAAAAAAAGACTCACCGCCTAGCATTCGGCCAATGCCTTTGCCCAGTCCCCCTTTAGCTTTGGCCTTCATCTTAATGCAGCTATCCATCGCGGCCATTGCGCCCGGTTCTACCAGTGCGGTTTGGTTGGGGTTTAGCCGCAGCTTTAGCGAGCCGTAGGCCGGGTTGTGCTCAATCTCGTATCGGATTTCGGTGCTCATGTGCGATCGCCTCCTTTCAATAAATCATCTTGCATATACTTGTTCTAGTTCTCTATCCTCGAGGCGGCAGCTTACTGCCCACCAATCGGCCAAAGGCACCCGGATTATGCGTCTGGCAAAAGACTTTTCCTTTTCCTCTAAACTGGCAAACCAACCCTTCGCCGCCAAAGAATGCGCCCGCCCAGCTCTTGTTTGCCTTGGCAATGCTGTAGTCTAGCGTGCGCTCAAAAGCGACAATATGACCCGTATCTACTACGTAGTCGCCATCGATGTCTACTTCGTAAATGCTGCCAAAGGCGCTTAGCAGCACCAGCCCAGAGCCACTGGCCGATAGCCAAAACAGAGATTCGCCCGAAAAAAGGCTTTTGAATCCCGTAAAGCCCAGGTCTATTTCTACGCCGGGAGTGCTGGCCATATAGCCCGTAGACTGAACGACTAATTCTGTTCCTTTCATTTGATAGGGCAGAATGTCTCCGAGCAGCTTAGGCGCTAGATAGATCTCAGCGTCGCTGTTGCCCGAGCGAAAAACGCTAAGAAATAGAGATTCGCCCGCGAGCATTCGCTTCATGCCGCCAAAAACGCCACCACCTTTGCCTTTTCGCAGCGTCGTGCTGACGTTCATATCGCTGCTCATCGCGACCATGGCCCCGGCTTCGGCAATGAGTTCTTCCTGCGGGGCCATCGTGATTTTAGCGATCGCACTATCCGGCTGATGTAAAACATCGAGTTTCATCCGTTTTCTCCTGTAAGTTTCTCCTATAAGCGTTCTCCTGTAAGCGTTCTCCTACCGAAATTTGGGTCTGAGGAATCGCACCAGGCCGTCAACGCTTCGAGACTGAAGATATATCTTGCCGCTGCCCTCTAGCCGGTTCACGAATCCTTCGCCCGAAGTCACCGACCCCATCAGTCCGCCAGAGAGCTGAACGTTCATCTTAATACCCGGCTCGTAGGCTACCAAATGGCCGTTGTCTACAACAAACTGATCTTTCACCATCACTTCAGAAACGCCGCCGTAAGCCCCAAAAAAGGCCATGCCCCTGCCGCTTAGCTTCAGCTTAAATAGCCCTTCTCCCGCAAACCAGCTAGAGAATCCGGCCCACTGCAACTCAACTTTAACGCCGGGCGTATGCGCAATATAGGCCCCCGGCTGTAGGCATAATTCGTTGCCCGTTAGCTCAATCGTTGTAATATCGCCAATGCTAGACTGCGTAAGGACTAAATCTAGCGGCTGACTAGTCGAGTTTGAAAAGTGGTTGACAAACATCGACTCGCCGCCGAAAAAAGACTTTAGCAAACCCGGTATAAAGCCGCCAAAGAACTCCGTTTTCATGCCTATTTTTCCAGCCATGCTGGCCATCGCACCGGCTTCTGCAAAAATGCGCTCCCCTGGTTTCAAGGTTAAAAACAGAGTGGCAAAAGCTGGCTTATAGCGAATGTCGTATTTCACCGTTGACCCTTTGTATGGTTGTCACTTTGATCCAGCCTACCCACATCCTTTTGGCCACTGTGCGAGTGTACGATTACGGTCGAGAAGAGCTGTACTTGTACGGAACCTACAGCTTTCTAGCGTTCGTTTACGGAAAGTAAATTGTGTAGATTCCGCATGATTTAACGAAGCTGCTTCGCTACCTCTGGCCGAGCTGCTAGCCAGTCTTCTAACCACCGACTGCCTTTGTCAGTTAGCGTTTCTAGCCGCAGATCCCAAATTCTCATGGTGCCGTCTGCCCCTGCCGAGACAATTCTCTCTCCGGTAGCGTCAAAGTCTACGTCCCAAATAACATCTCTATGCCCGGTTAGCGGCGGTAGTAGCTGGCTTTCGCCGCTTTCTTCTGCTTTGTGAGTCAGCGTGGCCGCCGTGATAAACCACAGGCGCACCGTGTCATCGTCGCTCGCAGAGGCAATAAACTTTCCGTTAGGGCTAAAGCTCAGGCTCCTGATCCAATCTCGATGGCCTTTGAAAACCGATGGCTCAAGCTCTACTGTAAGCTGTTCATTTTGGCTCGAAACGGCCCACAGCCGCACGTCTCCATCTTCTCCTCCCGACGCAATAAAGTCTCCTTTCGGGCTAAAAATAGCGCACCAAACGCCGCCTTCGTGGGCCGGAATCGTCTGCAACAAGCCTTTTTCTATATGCCACAGCCGCAGCGTATTATCTTCACTCGCGGTAATGAGATGCTGCCCATCGGGGCTAAAGTCAACGTGCCAAATAGTGTCGGTATGATCGCGGTAGGTTTTAATCAGGTTTCCTTTTGTCGTCCACAGGCGCAGCGTGCGATCGCTGCTCACCGAGGCTAACGTTCTGCCATTAGGGCTGTAGCAAACTTGCCATACCGCATCGCCATGGCCGATGAGCGATCGCACAAACTCCCCTTCTGCACTCCAAATTCTGACCGAATAATCGGCGCTCGCCGACGCAAAGAACAGTCCATCCGGGCTCCACTCAGCGCTGTGCGTCCCCTTCTCGTGGCCGTCAATAGACTTCAATAAATTCCCTTTTCCATCCCAAATCTTGAGCGTATTGTCGCCGCTAGAAGAAAGAATTTTCTCGGCGTTAGGATGCCACCGGGCGCTCCACACAATACTCGAATGAGCCTGACAAACCGGTTCTGGCGGGCCTTCTAGCTGCCAGAGATGAACCTGATCGTCGTCTCCGCCTGAAACAACAGATTGACTATCAGCGCGCCAGGTAACGCTGTGAACGCTGCTACGCTGATTGAAGACCTGTTCAACCGTGCCGTTTACCGACCAAATGCGAATCGTCTGGTCATCGCTGCCGGAAGCAATGCGCTTCCCGTCGGGGCTAAAGGCCACGCTGCGCACCCAGTCATCATGACCGTACAGCGTTTTGAGCTTGCGGCCCTCTCGGCTCCACATTTTCAGCGTGTTGGCATCGCCCGCTGAGATAATCGTTTTGCCGTCGGGGCTAAAGGCCACGCTGCGCACCCAACCTTGATGCCCTTTTAGCACGCAAATTAGCTCACCGCTTACCTTCCACAGCCGCACCGTTCTGTCTTCTGCGCCCGTTGCAATCGTCTGTCCGTCGGGGCTAAAGGCCACTGCTCTAGCCCAATCCTCGTGCCCTTCTAGCGTGCGGACTAACGTGCCGTCCAGGTTCCACAGGCGAACGAAGGTGTCGCTGTAAGTAGCGGCTAGTAAGGGTTGAGTGGGGCTAAAGGCTAAACTGGTGACGCTGGCGAGCGGGGTTTCAATGGCGCGAATAAAGTCGCCGTTGGCTCGATAAATCCGGATAGTATGATCGAGGCAGGCGCTGGCAAGCAGGGTGCCGTCTGGGCTGAACTGCACGTCGGCTACCCCTAGCGGATGGTTTAGCGAGCGAATAACTTCTCCTCGAGTCGTCCACAGCTTTACGGTGCTATCGTCGCTAGCTGAAGCAATTATTTCTCCGGCGTCCGTTTGGTTGCAGTCTACGGCGACGACCCAATTCCGATGGCCGACCAGTTCATTTTTCTCTCGAATGCTGCGAATGGCGGCGTCTAAGCAGAGGGCCGTCTGCATTTTGAGCAGCGGGTTGTTGCCAATCGCCGATCCTGTAATTTGCTTGGCGGCTCGGGTGGCTTGCGCTAGGGCTTCTAGGCTCTGGCCCGACAGTAGAAGCGATCGCGCCACTGAAACAAGCGCCTTAATCTCGGCGGTAGTTGCCGCCTGCTTGGCAATAATTGTTTGGGCAAGGTTTTCGCTTTGGGCCGACAGCGCTTTTTCTAGCTGAGCTTCGGTGAGCAGGCGGCGGCTGCGCTCTGCTTTTAGGGCGGCAATGAGTCCTGGCTGCTGCTGCTTTTGAATTAAATCAGAGAGATATTCATGCACAAGCTGGTAGCGAATCCCTGAGACTTCTAGCCGCTCGAAGACCAGCCCTGAGCCGATGAGGATGTCTAAGATCAGCTGAATTTGCTGGGGCGAAGGGGTTAAGTCGGCAGCAGAAAGGGCTTCTTCTATGTCTGAGTAAGTTTTGAGTGGGCGATCGCTGCTTTCGTTTAGCCCATCGCTAAGGATATAGAGAATCGCACTCGCCGCCTCCGCATTTTCGGCGCCGCAATCTTGAATAACGTGATTGATGAAGTTTTCGAGCAGCTGTTGCTTGGGCGTTAGCGCCGTCTCATCAAAAGAGAATTGCCCTAGCCTCTGGTACTGGCTTAATGTGGTAATGTTCTCTCGCTGTAGCTGCGCGCCCACCACCTGTAGCTCAATCGGACGAACCTCTCCCGTTGTCGCCGCTAAATCTTCGACCAGCGCGATAATCAGATCGTCTTCTAATATAAATCCGGCAGCGCTTGTTAGCTGGCGAAGCAGCATTTTGGCTGCCTCAGGCCGGAAGTTGCCCAGGTAGTAGCGAATATCTTTGCCTAGAACATCGTTGTTAATAATGCTTAAGTCCGCGCTGCGGTCCCACTCTAAGAGATAGTGAAGAAAATCTTCGCGCAGGGAGAGTACAACTTTGATATAAGGCGCTTCGAGACAGTCGCGAAGAAATGCGTAAAGTGTCTGACGCTGAGCCAGCGTTGGATTTTTGTGAAAAAAGTCTTCGAACTGATCGAAAATTAGAACAACCTGCTGGTGGGTCTGCTCCGTGAGCGCTTTGAGCCGAATGAGAAGGTCTGCTGAACTAGCGGTCGAATTAGCTGACTGTTGCCTAGACGGAGATTTAGCCGTGTCGTCAATAGAGTCGGTGTCTCCGTGCAATGGCAAATCGATAGAGAACTCTACTAGCGTGAATTTTTCCTGGACGCGCTGGGTTAAGTTTTGGTCGGCTTGTTCTACCCAATGGCTGTAGCTATCGATCCAAACCGGTAAAATGGAGCGGCCTTCGCTGGTCGTCGTTTTTAACTTGGGAACAAGCCCGGCCTGTAGCGTAGAGCTTTTGCCAACGCCCGACTGTCCGTGCACTATTACCAGCGGGTAGCGAGGCTGACTTAGCCGAGAGGCGATCGCTTCAATATCTTGGGCACGGCCCGAGGCCCGAATTTCAGCCGCTAATACCTGCTGAGCCGTTTCTGTCTGCGGTTGCGCTAGGCGGGTAGATTCAGGTAGCGATAAAAATGGCGAGGTTTCCTTGGGCGGCTGAATCTGACCGGCTCCGATAAAGGCTCTAAGCCCAAAGAGACTTTCGGTTCGGCGCTGGGCCAGCTTGACTTCGAAGGCTTGAGCGTATTGTTTGCGATTGAAGTAGAGGTCTCTGAGCCGCTTTAGAATGTTGAGATGCAGCGAGAGATTGTAGCTAGGATGGGCGTAGATTCTAGCTTTTTCCAGGTTTTGGATGGCGGTTTCTGACTGCCCCTGTAGCTGCTGTGCGATCGCTAATAAATATAGATAGCGCCCGGCATAGTAGCGCAGCGCAGTCGCCTGCATAATGTTGGTACTGCGCCCTTGAAGCGAGTGAGCCGTCTGCTTAGCCAGATCTAGCGCCTGCTGCGCAAATCCTTGGGCTTCGCTAAGGTGCTTCTCTTTAGGCTTGTCTTTGTACTTGTCTTTGTGCTGTGCTAGAGCCACTTCAGCTAGGTAACCATAGTCGCGAGCGAGCAGAAAAAGATCGTTGTGATGGAGTCGAATGCCCTCTTGTGCTAGCTGCTGTAGCGCTGGCCAGTCTTCTAGCTTTTGCAGCACTTCCGCTAAGGGCAGCAAAAATCTCGCAGTGCGATCGTGCCTGCCGCGATCTCTAAAACTCGCTAGCGTTTGCTCAAAGTAACCTCTGGCTTTTTGCAGGGCCGCGTCGCGGTTGGCCAAGCTAATTTCAGACGCGTCCTGAGAATGAGCGGCCGAGTTCTTTTCAAGCTCGATTAGCACAGCCTGGTGTTCCCACAGCAGCCCTAAATGAAAACATAGAACAGTTTGCCTTTCTAGATGAGTGAGCTTAGTATCGTGGCGTTCTCTCTCTTCTCTCTCGTACTCATTTTCATCTGCCTGCTGCTGCCAGTAAAGCAAGCTCTTTTCGTAGTAGCCGCGAGCGCGCTCTAGGTCTTCTTGTTGATGAAGATTGCGGCCTTGCAAAAACAATAAGTTAGCCAGCAGCCTTTCATCTATCCGCTGCGTTTCTAGCTCCGCCAAGGCAAAAGACAGCTCCTGGCTAGCTATTTGCTCTGCGATATCATTGCTTTTGGGTAGAAGGCTGCCGAAGCCAGTGCCCTGATTGGCGTTAAGAACTTGAGTGAACGTATGGTTGGCCTGCGCGGTGAGCGCGGCATTGAGCGATCGCAGCGGATATTCGAACCTTACCGGCGTCGCCGCAAAGCTCTTGAGATCGGGCGCGTAGCGGTTGAGCTGAGAAAGTACCGAGTCGTTTACCCACAGCACCACGGGATAGGCAAACGTCTTGGGCAGCTCATCACGGCCTAAGTTAGCAGATTTGAGCAGACGCTCTATCTCGCTAATCTCTTCTAGCCCAGTTACCATCAGCGCCTGAGCGTTCTCAGCAGATTCAAACGTAGACTGCCCAACGAGAATAGCGGCCCTAAGACTCGTCGTATCAGCCGGTAAATAGGTGATATCGACATGGAGCTGATCGTTGAGTTCTGCAATTATCACCTCACGGAGCTGCTGGTAATTTGCCCGTGCCAAAATTAGCGAAAACTGTCCCTGCCCCAGCACGATGGCCCGCCGCAGATTGTTCAGCGCGTTTCTGTTATAGGTGATAATGTCTAACGTTTGCTCGCTCGCCATAGCCTTTTTAGTCAAAGCTTCCGTATTCTATCGCCGCAGGCGAGATGCATGGAACCGTATGGGCTGCTTATTGCATTGTCTAAGTTTCTTCTGTCGTTTTTCCCAGCGCTAACGCTGAGGCTGAATGATTTAATGCCTTAGGACTAGCGGTGAGGGAGATTATTGTATAGAGATTGACTGCATAGAGATGACTGCACAGAAGTTGAATAGAGGTTGACAGGCGATCGCCCTCTGCGTTTATCCTGTGTACCATACCGTTATCAGTACATCCCTTACCTGTCGGGTAACTGTGCGCCTAGCCTTATGTCCGACTCCTCACTGCCTGCGCCCTCTATCTCAGAATCTATCTCAGAAGAAGCCGACCTGGATCGCCCGCCTGCCTTAGAACCTAGGCTAGAGGTGCCAAAGCTCCGTCCGTATCAGGTGCAGCTCGTAAACGATCTGTATAAGGAGCTGAATGAAGGGCACAAGCGAATTGCAATTATTGCGGGAACAGGTGCCGGTAAAACTATTATTAGCGGCCAGATTTGTGCTCACGCTGAAGAAGCGGGCAAGCGGCTGATGTTTTTGGTGCATTTAGACGTGCTGGTAGGCCAAACCTACGAAAAAATGAAGGCGTTTGGCTTGCAGTGCGGCTTTATTAAGGCGGGTTGGGAAGAGAACCGCGATGCGCCGATTCAGATTGCCAGTATTCAGACGATGGCGAAGCGGCGCTGGTGGCAAAAGTGGCCTGCCGACGTGGTGTTTTACGATGAAGGGCACATTACGCTCTTTAGCCAGGTGGGTAAAAAGGTGATGCTCAAAACGCATCCGCAGGCGGTGCACTTGGTGATGACGGCGACGCCGCTGCGCCTAGGTAAAGAACAACTAGGCGACTATCTCGATACGCTGGTGTCTTCTCCTGTTCCCAATGTGCTTCAAGAGATGGGCTATCTCTCTACGATGAAGTACTACAGCATGCCGAGAGATAGCATGGCGAACTTAGAAGCGGTGAAGACGGCTCGAGGAGACTACGACGAGCAGGATTTGAAGAATGCTTGCGATCGCATTGAACTAGTTGAGAAAATTGTCGAAGAATGGTTCCGCATCGGCCATAAAAAGCGCACGATTGCCTTTTGCGTCGATATTGAACATGCTAATAATGTGGCCAAAGCCTTTCGCAACGCAGGCATTTCTGCCGATACGGTCGATGGCAATACCTCAATTAAAGATCGCAAAAAGCTGTACCACGATTTGAAGACCGGTGAACTGCTAGTGCTGACCTCTTGCAATGTGATTAGCATTGGCTTTGATGAGCCTAGCGTAGAAGTCGGGCTGATGCTGCGGCCTACTAAGTCGAGCGCGATGCACTTTCAGCAGCTCGGGCGGGTGATGAGAATTTCGCCTCAGACCGGAAAAGCGTACGGCATTATTCTCGACCAGGCTGGAAATTTGGAGCGGCTGGGCTTTCCAGAGGATGTAGAAGAATACTCGCTGCCGACTAAAAATGCTTCTACCGGCGGCGGCGGGATGGCTCCGACTAAGCCCTGTCCGGCCTGCGGTCGCATTGTGCTTTCTTTTATTGTGAAGTGCCCAGACTGTGCGCACCAGTGGATTAGCGATCGCCCAGTCAATACAGAAAACATGGTGGAGATTTACTCCAACGCGCAGGCTAGACAAATTCGAGATGTGCCAACGCTCATTGAGATTTACCACGGCCATCGGCGGCGAGCGTTTAAGAAAGGGCGCGGCCCAGCCTGGGCAGATCGGGCGTTTTATGAGCAGTGCGATCGCGAACCGCATCCTAGCTGGTGCTATGGCTCGCTGTTTGGCGCGCGTCCTAACTGGGATCAGCAGCTAGAAATCGTGGACTACCTGTACGAGAGCGCTAAGCGCAGCGGCGGCAAAATGGGCGACTGGGTAATTCAGGAGTTTGAGAGAGAAGTCGGGCCGGGTTCCTGGTTTAAGATCGCTCAGTACAAAAGCCAGTTGACTCAATAGATAAGGACGAAAATCAGCCAGCGTAAAATGGCCAGATGCTGTCCAGATGCTGTATGTACTTCGCAATGAGCACATGAGGACAGTAGCCGGAACTGTCTAGCTATAGAGCAAGTCAATATTTATACGGAATATAGTGTAGGTAATGACTACTCTGTCTTCACCGTTTTAACGCTTAACTCCTACTGCCCCAATCATCTTGCCCCTATCATCGCCTATGTCTTTTAACTCATCTCGTTATCGCGGCCTTGTGAAGGGCCTGACGGCTGGTTTCGGGAGCTTACTTATTGGCAGCCTGGGCGTTACGGGCGCGATCGCTCAGATTTCTCCACCCGATCGCGAGCTGCCTCCGCTAACGCTAAGAGAGATTTTAGAGCGGCTGAATAATCGTCCGGTAGAGCCCGTTGCAGCGCCGACCGTAACAGAACCCGTTGCGGCGCCATCGGCTGATCCTGATTTATCTGATCCTGACTTAGCTGATCCTGACCTATCTGATCCTGATTTACAGGTGCCTGAGGCTTCGACGCTACCGGCTCCTACTGAAGCGGCTGTGGAGCAGGCTGTGAGCTTGCGGTTGGACTTGAGCGATCGCAAAGTCTATGTCCAGCAGGGCGAAACTGTAGCGGCAAGCTTCCCGGTTGCTATCGGTAAAGCCGGTTGGGAAACGCCAACTGGAGAGTTCACAGTCTTTGAGCAAATCGTTGAGCCAGGATGGACAAGTCCTTTCGACGGTGCGGTTGTGCCGCCTGGGCCTGGTGGGCCTTTGGGCGATCGCTGGATTGGCTTTTGGTCAGACGGTACTGACGTCATTGGCTTTCATGGCACCCCAAACCGCGAGTCTGTAGGGACAGCGGCCTCTCACGGCTGCGTTCGCATGTATAACGAAGACATTCGCCAGATGTTTGATATGGTCGCGATGGGAACTCCAGTTACCGTAGAGCCATAGGCGGGTGCTAAACGGCTGTCGCTACATCTGAATCGCCTTCTGAATTGCCTTCTCGCTAAAACGCCTACCTTTTATCTATGCCTTACCTATCGCTACGCTATCGTAAACTCGCTGTCAAAGCGCTGACTGCCTGCTTAGGCGGGATGCTAGTTGGTAGCGTGAATGCTGCGAGTGCTTCAGCTCAGATGACACCCGCAGAGCTGTTGAATGCGGTCAATAGTCGAGCGTCAGCGACGCCTGCTAGGACTCTGCTTAATCCGTCTGAGGTTCCAGCATCTGAGGTTCCAGTTCCAGCGTCTGAGGTTCCAGCAGATTCTACTGTCTTAACGCCTAGTGCCGTACAGCCAGCCGCCGAGCAGACTCTGAGGCTATTGCTGAGCCTGAGCGATCGCACCGTATACGTCTATCGCGGAGAGGTGCTCGAAACTAGCTATCCAGTAGCCATTGGCCGTCCGGGGTGGGAAACGCCTACGGGTGAGTTTGAGGTATTTTCTCAGGTAGTAGAGCCGGGTTGGACAAATCCCATTACGGGTGAGTCGATGGCTCCTGGCTTAGATAATCCTTTGGGCGATCGCTGGATTGCTTTCTGGACAGATGGCCTCAACTCCATCGGCTTCCACGGCACGCCAAATCGAGATTCTGTTGGGCAAGCCGCTTCCCACGGCTGCATTCGTATGTACAACGAAGACGTACGCGAACTTTTTGAAATGGTCAGCTTAGGCACACCTGTTCTAGTTGAACCCTAGCTATTAGGCTAAATAAAAGGCTTAATAAAAGAAAGCCACGATCATTGATCGTGGCTTTCTTTTTCATCCTGTTGTACAGGTTACCTATACGCTAGTTTCTCAGTTATTTGAAAATCTGAGCTGATTTACCAAAGCGCTCTAGGGCTGCTCGAAGGGGTAGGTGCGGTCGTTCTAGCGGGTGTCGTGGTGGGTGTTGTTGTGGCAGGCATCGTGGTGGTGGGTGTGGTACTAGAGCCAGTTCCCATCGAACCAGGTGTCATGGTGCCAGAGCCATTTTCCATCTCAGGGCTTAGGACTTCTCCTCTGCCAGTGTCGGAGTCACGAGCGCCGCTAGCGCCATCGCCTTCAATCACGTCTATATTGGACTCTCCGCTCGCGGGTGTCATCGTGCGAGTACCCGTTCCCATCGAGCCGGGTGTCATCGTGCCAGAGCCATTTTCCATGGCAGGATCTAAGACTTCTCCTCTCCCAGTGTTGGAGTCGCGAGTATTGGCTGCGCCAGTGTCTTCGATGGTATCTATATTAGAGTCACTGCTAGACCCAGTCCCTGTAGTGCTAGGCGTCATCGTGTCCGACATACCCTCTGTCGTATTAGTAGGTGGCACAACTTGCCCGCTTCCTTCGGTAGAGCCAGGGTTGGTTTGGCTACCTTCTACGCCTGTTTGGGTTTGGCCGCTAGTTTGAGCGATCGCGCCATGAGGCATTAGAGTAACTAGTCCCAATGCAGATAGTGCAGAGACCGAAACAACCAAACATTTTTTCAACTGTGTGCTGATCATATACAAACTCGAATTTCCTAAGTGTTGTCTTACGGGTGCAGCCAGAAACTGAGCTGCATATGTGTAGATCCTCTCACGGTTAGCTCAATAGACTGTATACCCAGCGGTATGAAAATAAGTGTTTCTACCTAAAGAGTGAGTTGAGCCGCGAGTTTTATTTTACCTACGCATATCAGTATCTTCTTTACTCGTATGGCAACACACTTTAGGTAAGGCTTGACGTTTCAAAAAGCTGAAATTTCTGAGAAAATTGTTCTTGACATATGGCCGACGATGCAATCGTTAGAACAACAATGTTTATTGTGAAGTGTAAGGCCGATCAATCAATCTGAATGACTTCCGCTCTGTCTAGAAGGAAAACGTGGTGTATCTTTGAGGTGCATAGGTAGAAAACTATTGCCGTGATCGCAAGAGCGTTGAATGCGCAGTAGAGTAGTAAGCATATATCCCCATCATCGATTGCTACGAATCTGCCAGATCTACCATTTCCCGCTTCACAATGCCCTTTCTCTTACAGCGACTTTCTTCAACAAAGCGATTGTGCCATCAATTAACAATCAGTATGGGCCTAGTTCTGTTGGTGCTTATTCTATTCGTTTGGCAGCAGCCTTTTGTTCCCGTCGAATACATCACGCGCGATCCGGCTGCGATCGCAACTCATCCTGTTTACTACGGAGCGCTGTCTAATCTGGGCATTTTGCTGTGGGCCGCAAGCGCTACGGCCTGTTTGCTAGGCGGACTCGTTGTCCAAACGTTATCTAACCGCTGGGAGACAGTTGGCTTTTTTGCCGGGTTTGGCGCGCTAAGTACGATTTTGTGCTTAGACGACTTGTTTATGCTACACGAGGAAATATTTCCCAATAAATTAGGCATTCCCGAAGAAGTATTGTTTGTTTTGTATGCGGTTTTGCTGCTTTATCTACTGCTTCGCTTTCGCAAAATTCTGCTAAAAACGCAGCCTGCGCTTTTAGGGCTTAGCCTGCTTCTGTTTGCGCTCTCTATCTGTAGCGATTTGTTGCCAGTGTTAGCTAATTTGCCTGACAACAATATTTACGCGCTCGAAGATGGCTCAAAGTTTATAGCTATTTTTGCTTGGCTTTCCTACTTCTTATGGGCCGCAGTGGAAAAAATTACGCTGATTGCAAACGGTATAGTACTGGCTTCCACTAGTTCTGTAGATCCTAAAACTACTTAACTTTTCACGAATTTTTATCTTAATCTAAGCAGATATGCCCTCTCCCTCAAAGTGAGTGTCTCAATTACCACAATTACGGTCGTCCTTTAAACCAGTAATTGATAGTTGGTTGAATCAGACCCATTTCCATGTTGAAATTATTGTGAGATGGATCATAGATGCCTCTTGCGAGATTATTGCTAGCTACAGTGAGCCTGTTATTTCTGTTTCTAAGCAAAGCGGCGGACAGAACTCGGATTCTAACGCTGGCTTCGAGCGCAGCCGCGGCGACATCATCTGCTGCTTTTCAAATGCAAACGATCTGCTTTTTGGCATCTAACTGGCCCGATACACCAACTATATCTACAAATCTACTTTGTAAGATAGCGCTAGCTCGTCGCCCGGAACGCCTCGAATTCCCCAGTTGTGTTTGGGCAGCTCAAACATGGCAATTTCAACGTCGTCAAAGGCAATCTCTAGCTGTTGATGAATTCGTTTAAATAGCAGCTCTGTCAATTTCTTTTTGACTGCTATCGAGCGCCCTTCAAACATAACAATCTCAATAATGGTGTACTGCTCTGAGCGGTCTGCTGGATAGTAAAAGTCTTCTGGCTGCAGGCAAAAAAACCTCTGAAATCGTTTGTTCTCGGGTGTCCCGATAGCTTCTTGAAGGCAGCTATGAATAATGTCTGAAAGCTGAGACTTGATCGGATTGAGCTTAGTCGCAAGGCCTGTAACTTTAACTTGAACCATAATTTCTGAACTATAATTTCAACAAGATTTCAACAATTATTGTGAGAGAATTTGTCTTTCCAAGCATCCTCTATGAGGAGGGCTGTCTCTAAAAAGATTGACCATTCGAAGAAACCATAGCTTAAGCCGCTCGACCGCATTCGTTAAAGGAGTCTAAATCCTGTGAAAATTTTACTGGTTCACGGCCTAGGCCGCACCTCTTGGTCGATGTCGGGCTTAGCGCCTTCGCTACAGGGCGCAGGCCATACTACTGAGCTATTTGACTATGTGGCGTTGTTTCATCCTTTTGATGAGATTGCAGACCGGTTGCGCGATCGCTGCCGGGAACTTGCCGCCGCTGGCCCTTATGGCATCGTCACTCATTCGCTAGGCGGCGTGCTCACTCGCGCGGCCTTATCTAAGGCTAATGTTACTAAGGCTGATTTTCCGCTACCGGCCCATGTTGTTATGCTAGCGCCGCCTAATCAGTCTCCTCGGTTGGGCCGCTGGGCCAATCGGCTACTGCCCTATCAGTGGTTTGCCAAACAGTGCGGCGCTAACATGGCTAGCCTCGACTTTTATACCTGCTTGCCCGCGCTCGATTGTCCCTACACCATCATCGCTGGGACGGCTGGGATGGTTGGCCCTATTAGCCCATTTGGCGGAGAGGCCAACGACATGATTATAGGGTTTGAAGAGACTAAGATGCGAGCGGGCGATCGCCCCTTAGAAGTCCCCGCCTTTCACTCTTTTATCATGAACCACTCGCGTACAAAGCAGCTGACGGTCGAGGCTTTTGCCGATGCTTAAACTAGCCCTTCTTGTTCAGGTAAGCCCAGCATGAGATTCAAGTTCTGCACCGCCGCTCCCGAAGCGCCTTTACCCAGGTTGTCTAATCGGGCGATTAGCAAAGCTTCCTGCGTCTGATCGTTAGCAAATACCGAGAGCTGCACCTCGTTAGTTCCATTCGCTCTTTTGGCCACAAAGAAACTGCCGTCTCGCAAATCTTCTTCGCTCGCATAAGGCATTACTTTCACAAACGGCTCGCCTTCAAAATGTCTGGCAATAGTCTCGTGGATTTTCTCTCCGGTGGGCGGCTGCGCTATCGACCACAGCGGCAGCGGCACCTGTACAACCATGCCCTGTTCAAAGTCTCCAACGGCTGGAACAAATAGAGGCGCATGGCTCAATCCAGAGAACTTGTGCATTTCTTTTACATGCTTGTGCCCAAACTTTAGACCGTAGGGGCTAAAGGGTTCTCTCGACTCAAACTGACCTTTATCTTGTTCTTCTTTTCTAAACGTCTCGTGTTTTGCAATGAGCTGCTTGCCGCCGCCAGAATATCCTGAAATGGCATTGATAGTGGCTGGAAATCTCTCGGGCAACAGTCCCGCTTTTACTAGCGGCGCAACTAGGGCTAAAAAGCCAGTCGGATAGCAGCCTGGATTGGCGACCCGATTTGACTGTGCGATCGCCTCTCGCTGGCCTGCCATCAGCTCCGGAAATCCATAGGCCCAGTCAGAAAGCGTCCGATGGGCGCTGCTAGCATCGAGAACTTTGGTTGTCTCATTATTGACTAAAGCCACCGCCTGCACTGCGGCTTGGTCGGGTAAACACAGAATCGCTACGTCTGCCGCGTTGATCATCTTGGCGCGCTCGTCCGCATCCTTGCGCTTTGCTGGATCGATGCTGATGACTTCTAGGTCTGTGCGGTTTGCTAGGCGCTGATGAATTTGTAGTCCGGTTGTGCCTGCTTCACCATCGATAAAAACTTTGGGGATGCTCATGTGTCCGCTTTGCCGGTTGATGATGTCTAGCTAATAATATCAGGCTAGCTATCCGTATTAGGCTGGCTCTTTTGAGCCTGGCTTAGAATTCAGCGGGTAAGCATATGCTGCGTGGCAGACTGCGTCCCGGCCCAGTGATTTGCGGCCTTTTTAGTCACTTTTATCTCTGTGTGGTCTTCCGCAGGGTCTTCAAGATCGGCAGCGCCCGGCAGCGCAACTTGTCTGTTCCCTTCTGGATATAGCGCCTGGCACTCTTCGAACAATTTGTTGGCAATAGGGGCGTATGTGGCCTTGCGGTTGAGCCGCAGCAGGACGGCCCGCAGCCGGTTTTGCAAACCCTGAATAGTCGTGATTTGCTGATAAAGGGTTTCTACTAGCGTGATGGTGCGAATTTGAGCGATCGCATCATTATCGTTCTCCCACTTTTCGTAGCACAAGCAGTAAAGCAGCTTCTTCATCCGCGCCCGCTCTGGTCTCAGGTCAATACGGTCGGCCACGTCTTTGTACAGAGCAATCATCGGATTAATCAGTACACCACCCGTTTCTGTCGGAGAGGCATCTGTCTCGGCCTCTGCCATGCCTAACGACTCTTCTGAATAAAAAACGTGAAGGCTATCGAGAATGGTATCAGCGACTTTGGCGTAAGCTGCTTTGCGGTTAAGCGTATCGACAATTTGATAGAGACTCCTGCGGCAGTCTTCTAGCGTTGCACTGCGCTCTGTGAGCACCTCTATCAGCGTCTTCAGCGAGACGGCTTCTAGCACGGCTGCATTGTTTTCCCACATGCCGTAGTAAACCCCATACAGCAGCTTCTTAATGCGGCGATGATTTTTGTGACTCGTCAGGGCTTTGAGCGCTGCACTCAATGGCGTTACCGCTAGCGGCGCAATAGCCTCTGTCGTTTCGCCGCCGTGGGTGCCCTCGGGGCGCATCCCTTTAGGCCAGACATGGTAAGCCGGAATGCCGCCTTCAATATTTTTTAGCGCGAGTTCGCCAATGTAGTCTGCGTCTAGATCTAGCCGCGATTTTACGACGTCATATACCACCTGAGACATGCAGATAGCCCCTGGGTAAGCCTCCGACTCCAACCTGGCGGCAACGTTAACGCCCGTGCCCATCATGTCTTCCTGGTTGAAGAAAATATCGCCTAAATGGACGCCGACGCGGTGCACAAAGTGGTTACCCGCCTGCCCAGATTGAATAAAGCCGCCAAAGGTCTTTTGGATCTCTACCGCGCAGGCCGCTGCTTGTACCGCACTGACAAAGTACATCAGCATTCCATCGCCAACGGTCTTAAGAATTTTGCCTTCAAAAAATTCGCAAAGCTCGCCGATGAGCTTTAGATCTCGGTTGATAATCGATAGCGCCCTATCTTCGTCTTGTGACATGTGCTTGCTAAAGCCAACCGCATCAGTGACCACAATCGCGGCGAGAGTTCGTTGGATTTGAGGGTGCACAGGGGTGTTCATGATGGGATGGGCAGAGCCGTTAGGCACTATAGCAATTACTTTTACCTTTCCCGAATTCGGCTAGCGAGTCTTCACCGTTTGACCTTAGAAAGACGGGTCATGAATCTGGTCGATGCACTTACTTTCTATCCACTCTCGCCCGCTTTCTAAGCATTCTCGCTGGGTCTTTTTGAAAGGCACTTTCGTCTCGTAGAACGCAGGTCCCTGGTCGAATACCGGATCGGGTTCGGCGAAGACTTCGCTGGTTTTAAGCTGAACCAGTCCTAAAATGGAGCCTGCGCCAACGATGACGCTAGCAAAGACGGCTGGCATGATAAAAGGATTGCCGTTTTGGAGGTCTCTATAGTGGCCCCTTCGGTTTGGCCCAGCGGCAAACACTAAGTAAGCGTCTCGGCCAAACAGCGGCAGCGATAGCCGCATATCAATGAGGTGACGGCGAGGCACTAAGGCTGCTTCCATGGCCTGAATTTGTACCGGTTGAAACGTTGCCATGATGTGGTTAGGCAATCGCTCTAGTAGACGGCAAACCGTAGGACTGCGCTGTAGGGTTGTGCCCACTGCAACTGAACTTGATAAGGCAAAGTGCATCTCTGCGGGCGAACTTTGAGGCAATTTTCGATTTTCCTGCCTATTTTCCTGTCTATTTTTTTTCCTGTAGTTGGGGCCGCCCATAAATACGAAGTAAGCGCCTTTTCCTAGTAAAGGTAAGCCCATTCGCAGGTCGAGCTTGTGGGTGCGCGGAGTAAGGGCCTCTTCGATCGCTTCTACTTGAGTCAGCGTAAACAGCTCTTGATGAGCCACCGGCATTCTTAACAGCATTCTGCGAGCGTTAGGATACTTGTAGTAAGACATATTGGCTGAAATCTGCGGATCTAAATAAAGCGACTGCTGATTTAAGGTGCCCGGTATAAAAAACAACTCTGCATGGCGTTATTTCGTAGCGCATACCTAGAATGATTGATTTGAGAAGCGATACCGTTACTCAGCCTACGGAGGATATGCGTAGGGCCATGATGGCTGCGCCAGTGGGTGACGATGTGCTGGGCGACGACCCTACGGTGAGCGCGTTAGAGGCATACGTAGCAGAGCTTTTGGGTAAAGAGTCGGCGGTTTATATGCCGTCGGGCACAATGACGAATCAGGTGGCGCTGCGAGTGCATACTCAGCCTAGCGATGAAATTATGCTGGAAGCTGAAGCCCACATTTATTACTACGAAGGCGGTGGTCCGGCGGCGCTCTCTGGCGTAAGCTGCAACCTTTTACCGGGTATTGGCGGCGTCTTTTCGGCGGCGGCGGTTAAGCAGGCTTTGCGCCCTCAAGACCCTCACTTTCCTAGAACTCGGCTGGTTTGTGTAGAAAATACGCACAATCGCAGCGGCGGTCGTATTTTTCCGTTGGAGACTATCCAAGAGATTGCTGAGGTGTGTCTTCAACAAGACTTACGGCTGCATTTGGACGGCGCTCGGTTTTGGAACGCTTGTGTGGCAACGGGCATTAGCGAAGCGGATTATGCTGCGCCGTTCGATACGGTGAGCGTTTGCTTTTCTAAGGGACTAGGTGCACCAGTGGGCTCGGCGCTGGTGGGGAGCGCGGAGATGATGGCCAAAGCAAGACGGTTTCGCAAGCTGTTTGGCGGGGGGATGCGGCAGGCGGGGATTATCGCGGCGGGGGCTTTGTATGCCTTGGAGAAGCAGCGCGATCGCCTAGCTGAAGACCACGATAATGCGCAGGCGCTAGCGCAGGGGTTGCAGCATATGGCGGGCGTTGAAATAGATCTGGCGTCTGTTCAAACCAATATTGTGAACTTTGATTTGCCGGGGCAGTCGGCGGCTGAAGTCGTGAAGGGTATGGCGCATAGGGATGTAGCAGTGCTGGCAACGGGGCCGCATCGGATTCGAGCGGTGACAAATTTGATGGTGGAGCGGCAGCAGATTGAGCGGGTGATTGAGGCGATCGCGCAGGAAATAAAATGAGCTAGCAGAATAAATCGGTCAATAACCGGTTAAACCAGGACTGAAACAAGGCCTATTTCGCTAGAGATCGAAAGCGATTGCTAAGACTGCCGGATGAATTAACTTTTGCCCTTACCATCGTGAAGTCTGCCGATGGAGTGATTAATAAAGCATGGTTCGGCTAACAAGCATTCACGGGCTACATCTTAGAAATGTGAAGGGCGATATCTTAGGCGGAGTTACGGCGGCAATTGTGGCGCTGCCGTTAGCGCTAGCGTTTGGCGTATCTTCAGGTGCGGGCGCAAGTGCCGGACTCTACGGGGCGATTTTCACCGGCTTTTTTGCCGCTTTGTTTGGTGGTACGCCGTCTCAAATTTCCGGGCCTACCGGGCCGATGACGGTAGTAATGGCGACTGTGTTTACTGGCTTAATTGCTAAGTATGGCGTCGATGCGGGGACGGCTCTGGCGTTTACCGTGGTGATTTTTGGCGGGCTGTTTCAGATTGGGTTTGGTCTGCTGCGGCTTGGCGAATACATTACGCTGATGCCCTATACGGTGATCTCTGGCTTTATGTCGGGGGTGGGCGTGATTATTTTTACGCTACAGATTGCGCCTTTGTTTGGCGTGGAGGGGTCGGCTAGCGTGGTCGATTCTATTCGGCGGCTATGGAGCCTTTGGGGCGATCGCAATACCGCAGCCCTAGCGCTAGGGCTGCTAACGCTGGTAATCGTATTCGGCATGCCCAAACGGATTAACCGCGTATTGCCTGCTCCTTTGGTCGCGCTAGTTGCGGGTACAGTGCTTTCTCTCTTTTTGGGAAACGACGCGGTGCCGCGCATTGGCGAGATCCCGTCTAGTTTACCTACGCCTCACCTACCGTTGTTTAGCCTAAGCGCCACTAAAGACATGCTGGGCTACGGTCTGGTTTTGGCGACGCTCGGCGCGATTGACTCGCTGTTGACTTCGCTGGTTGCCGATAATATTACGCGATCGCAGCACAACTCCGACCGGGAGCTAATTGGTCAGGGCATTGGCAATATGGTGTCTGGGCTGATGGGTGGTTTGCCGGGGGCCGGAGCCACGATGCGGACGGTCATTAACGTGAAGTCCGGCGGGCAGACGCCGCTGTCGGGGATGACTCATGCAGTGCTGCTAGGCGGAGTGCTATTAGGCGCTGGGCCGGTTACAGAGAAAATTCCGGTAGCGGTGCTATCAGGCATTTTGATTAAGGTTGGCATTGATATTATCGACTGGAGCTTTTTGAGGCGGGCGCATAAGGTGTCTATCAAGGCAACAGCGCTGATGTATGGCGTACTGTTCTTGACCGTGTTTGTCGATCTAATTACAGCAGTCGCTGCCGGTGCGTTTGTGGCTAACTTGCTAACGGTAAAGCACCTGACGGCTTTGCAACGGGACAAGGTGCAGACCATTGTGACCCCGACAGATGAGTCTTTAAGTGCAGATGAGCGAGAGCTGCTCGCAGCCGTTGAGGGAAAGGTACTGCTGTTCCGGCTCAGCGGGCCGATGAGCTTTGGCGCGGCGAAAACGATTTCTCAGCGCATGACGATTGTGAATAACTTTGAAGTACTGATTCTAGATTTAAGTGAGGTGCCCCTATTGGGTGTGACGGCTTCACTGGCGATTGAGAATATGGTACGGGAGGCCATTACTCAGCAAAGAGCGGTCTTCATCGTTGGCGCTGTAGGCAAAGTGCGTCAGCGTCTAGCGGCGCTAAAAGTACTCAATCGCTTGCCGCCAGAAAATATTTTGGCGAACCGGATGCAGGCCCTGCGTCGAGCAGAATCAAGCCTACAGCTACCGCCGATCAACAGCCCAGCAGATAGATCCGCTTTACAGACTGACTAGGCGTGAGTGCAAAGCTCATGTCTTGGCGCTGGGATGTCAGGCTATGGTTGCTTTGGCTGCTATCTTTTGAAAGGCATGGGCGATGAGCGACAAAAGAGATCTTTGGGCGCTGACGCTTGAGACTAAGCGGTTGGTGCTGCGGCCCCAAAGACCGGATGACTACGAGCGATGGTATGAGGGTTTTGCTAAGCGCTGGCCTGCGGTGAGCGCTTACGACTCTGGCTGGCGAGATTTGAGAAACTGTACTCGCGACTGGTTTGTGAACTTATGCGAGCATCACCAAAAGATCGCGGTAGAAGATAAGACCTACGTGCTCGGTGTTTTCTCGAAGCAGGGACAAGAACATCTAGGTAATGTTGATATTTCAACTATTTGCCGCCAGGACAATCAGTGGGGCGTGCTGGGCTATGGCATTCATAATCATGCCTGGCGGCAGGGGTTTGGTAAAGAGGCCGTTCGAGCTGGACTTATTGCTGGATTCAAGCAGCTAAAGTATCAGCGTATTGAAGCGCACATTAATTTAGATAACTGGGCGTCTGTTGCTCTAGCAAAGAGCGTGGGGATGAGAGAGGAATGCGTTCGGCGGGACTTTGTGTACGAGAACGACGCTTGGACAGATCGAATTGTGTATGTGGCCCTATCTTCTGACTTTGGGGTGGCGGCGAAAGTTCCTGGCTGTGAGATTGTCTGTTTGCGATGAATGTTTGTAATGACTGCCTGGAATGACTGCCTAAAATAGTTGTTCTAACCTTGCTACAAACAGCATTCTAGAAGACCTCATTGCCCGGCAAAAGATATATGGTATGTGTGCCTTTGGGAGTAGACCATTAGATCTACGGGTAATTCCTTAGAGAGAGCGTTTTCTTATACAGCTCGCGTTTAATTGAGTGAAGTCTGTTTGTTGTTGCGCCCGTTCTCTGCTGGGTAAGGAGCTTCCATGCTAGGTTATACGCTGCTTTTCTTGATAGTTGCAGTCATTGCCGGTGTTTTGGGATTTGGCGGGATAGCGGCCGGTGCGGCTAGTATCGCAAAAATCTTGTTCTTTGTTTTCTTAGTGCTGTTTGTGGTTTCACTGGTGTCTGGTCGCCGCGTTTAGATGAAATTGAGCGTTCAGCGGCCAATTCCCTTGGGTGCATCGCTGGCCTGCTGCATTGATTCTTCTGTTAGTTAGTTTTACGATTAATCTCTACCGATATATTACTGACATAAAAACAGCCTTTTGGCTGCGCGGGTAAAGGCAACGTAATAGAGCTGATTTCGCTCGACAACTTTACGGTTGAGCATAAGGTTTGGCACGTCTACAAAAACGTCTTGAAAGGTGGAACCCTGACTTTTGTGAACGGTGAGACTATAGGCGTAGCTAACATCATGAAAAAGCTCTTTGTAGTCCCAGAAGGCCATCCACTGCTTTTGCTCTGAGTAGTCGGAGAGAATTTCTTTGAACCGCTGGCCTTCGTCCTCATGTAAAACTCGAAGCGTGCGCTCCTGGTTTTCTTCGGTTTCTACTTCTAGTTCCCAGACTCGCCAGCCTTCGTGACGAGTAAGATAGGCGGCTAATACCTGGCACTCTTCTGAGGTCTGCAGCAAAATGCCGTCTTTACCCATGCAGGCGTTACGAGCAACGAGTCTTTCTCCGGCCACGAATCGAGCGGCTTTATCGCCGTAGATGGCGGCGCGAATTTTGTTGTTGAGGTAGCTTACTCTTTTGTTTGTGTAGGCGAGAACGCGTACCTGATTGGGATTGTTTTCGTAGGCGTCGCTTTTGAAAGCGCGGAGCATGAGCTGCTCCCACTGAGGCTGTGGGATGGTGAAAATACCTTCTGTTTTCTCGGCGTTGCGATCGCTCTGCGCTCTTGGCATTGCAGGTCGCTCTAGATTGGTGCGAATATCTTCGGCGAGTAGTCCAATTGCGCCGCCATAGCGAATTACTTCTGTTAGGTCGCTGCGGTGGATAATCGCTTCGAAGCAGGGGGCTTCAGTTTCGCCCACGGGGGGAAGCTGAGCGGAGTCGCCAACGAACAAAAGCTGCGTTCGCTGCGTAAATTGGGAGACGGAGTTTACCAGCAAGTCCCACATTTCCTGGTTGATCATGGAGCATTCGTCCACGACGACCAAATCGTACTCGGTGGTGAGGTTTTTGCGGCCCCGATCGGGTTCGAACTTTTGGCCCCCGGTTTCTTTGTCGATAACGGGCTTTAGTCCGAGCAGGCGGCAGCAGGTCATGCAGTCTACTTCGCAGTTCCAGCGGTAGGCCATAGACTGCAATACTTTGGTGGCTTTATTGCTGAGCGCGGTTAGGGCAATAGGACGGGGATCGTACTGCTGCTGTAGGCGAGCAATGAGCGCTTGCAGCAAGGTCGTTTTGCCGGTGCCTGCGTAGCCCGTGAGCAGATAGATCTTTTCTTTGCTGTTGATAAAGTCTTCGAGAGCTTGCAGTGCCTGCCACTGTTGTTCGCTAAGCGATATGCCTGGTAAGACTTCTGGGATATCTACCTGAGAATTAGCCGCTTGCGAATCGGCGGCGGTAGCGGTGGTGGCAGCAGAGTTAGACATGGTTAACCCGATAGTCTGCGACTATTTTAACCGTGTTTTGGCTAATATGTCCGTTCTACTGATGCGGCTAGGACTGTGACTAGAGCGATTCTTTGCGCGATAGGCTTTGCCCGCATCCCGGCTTGTATTAATGCAAAAATTGTACCTTTGCAGTAGCCTGTCTTTTATAAGACGTTGTTAGAATTCCCGTTGCTAAAATCCCTTATGACTTATTTACCGTTGGCTGGACGAATTTGTTTGGCGCTGATCTTTCTAAATGCAGGTGTAAACCATTTGCTCGGATTTTCTGAATTTGTTCCGACAATTGCCAGTAAAGGATTGCCGGCTCCTGCTTTGTTAGCTGTCGGTGCGATCGCAGCTTTGCTGCTCGGCTCACTCTCTGTAATCCTGGGCTACAAAACGCAGATTGGCGCTATTTTGTTGATTATCTTTTTAGTTCCGACAACGTTGCTTTTTCATCCACTGCCCAGTGATCTCAGTGGATTTTTGAAGAACTTGGGACTTATAGGCGGGCTGCTGATCCTGATATCGAGTGGGCCTGGGCTGATTAGCGTAGATGGCGGTAAGTGAGGCGAAAGAAAACTACCAGATTCTGCCTATATAGGCAAAAACGATGAGGTGTTTATATGGAGTGGCTCAGCCGCTGCGTTACTGACGAGTAGATGGGTCATGGCGAGTTTAGACTTGTCGGAGGCGAGTGCGTTAAGTCTATCTTTTTGCAGCGCATTAGTCCCAGGTATCTAAAGCGGCTGTCCAGGTGTCTAAGCGTTGAGTGACCTGCGATCGCCTGGATTCAAACGTGGCCGCAATCCAAATAAATATGAGTCCTAGTACGATACCGACAGCCCAAAGAAGAAGAGAGTAAGTGCTGATAAACAGCCAAAGAACTCGAATAATTTGAACAACAAAAGCGAGCGTACCAACGTATAAGAATGCGCGAACCTTGAGGAAAAGCCCCGTGAAGATGAAGCCGAGACCCAAGACGAGCGTGAGCGCCGCGTATAGCAGCATGGGGCTGGAAGTTTCTGCCTGGTAAAGAGCGGTGAGGGCGATCGCAACGCTGGCGAGAATTCTTAGAATGTGCCGCTGCTGCCTTTGTTGAACGGCTTTGAAATAGGGATCTACCTGGGCGACGTAGAGAATGGAGAGTCCGGCGATGATGGCAATGCCTAGCGCCGTGAGCTGCGATTGACTGTCGAGATAGTCGAGGACGGCCCAGTCTAGAAGAAAGATGCTGAGATAGCTAAGACGAATGCGATCGCAGGCTTTTGCCATCCAGGCGTAGAAGGCGCTGACAGCCAGTAGACCTGGAATTTTCACCTGAAATACGGTGCTGGCAACGGTTAGCATGGGTAGCCAAATGCTGAGCAGCCGGAAAGGGCGAAGCGGCCAGCCCCAGCGATCCCAGGGAAGGCGGTAGATGATGGTACTGACGGCGCAGGCGATAACGCCTGCCCAGGTAAGCAAAGCGGCTCTGTCGAAAAATAGCTCGAATCGGCTGAAGGCTAAGCAGAGAAGTATTTCTAGCAGGCCAACGCTTGTCCAGACGGTGTGGCTGGTGACGCGGGTTTGCGGGGTCCAAAGGCGGTTGCCGACGATTAGCGCGTAGGCGGCGAGTGCAAGCGAGATGATTATCCAAAGGCGGGTGCCGGCGGGTTGGCTAAGCCCGGCGGTAAGCGCGAGTGCGCTTAAAAGACTGCCGAAGACCCAATGTAAATGGGCGGTGTTTTGAACCGCTGCAATGGGGAGTCTTAAATAGCGATGGAGCCAGGGGCTGAGCCATTTTTCTAGCAGGGCGATGACTAAGGCCAGCGCTGCTAGTAACGTAGCGCCATCGCCAGGGCTGCCACCAGGGGCTTGCGATAGTTGGTAGACCAGCAGTTCGTAAGCCCCTGCTGTAAAAGCGAGTAGGCCGAAGTAGCTGAGCGGATTGAGTCTGGGGCTTCGGCGTCCGATGTTAACGAAGATAACCGCTGCTGCAATGGTGTAAAGCCCGGTTTCAGCAAAGAACGTGAGGTGACCTAGATAGCCGCCGATGGCTGCGTAGATAAGTGGAACGCCGTGCCAGCTAGTGCGGTAGCTCGGATGATTTTTAGCCCAGAGATCGCCTGCGATTTGGGCGATGAAGGCCAGCACGAAAAAGGCGATCGCGTACAGGCGGCTGCTGGCGCCAATCTCTATCAGCCCCAGGGTCACTGCGGCTGCAACCGTCCAGCTTAAGCTCCAGTATTTCCAGCCTGCGGGCCGGTGACGGATGTTCTCGATGAGCGCGGCGGCGAGCAGAATTGCGGCGAGAATGGAATAGGCTAGGGAGCCGGTGCTAGAGCTAGCTGAGTCTGATAGAAATGCGATCGCAACGACTGTTTCAGTCAGTGCAAAGAGCGCCAGCAGCGCAAAGCTCCATAGCAGACAGGCTTTTTGGTAGATCGCACTTAGCGGCCCAGCGCGACGAGAGATCAGTCTAGGCAGAAGCCATAGCGCCCAAATCTCAACTGCGCACAGGCTCAGAAGCCATCCTGGATCTGGCTCGGGTAGTTTTATCAGGCGGTATAGAAGCAGAGTGTTGGTAAGGGCGATCGCTTCGCCGACTGTAAACAGCGCTGCGGGCAGGGTTCGCCAAATGCGGCTATTGAGTCCGGCGCAAAGGGTGGCGATCGCAAAGTTGACGATCGCAGCCGTCCAGCTTAGAAATATCCAGGGCGTTTGTAGAAAGAAGGCTGCTGCTGAAAGGGCGGCGGCTGTTTTGGGATAGAGCGTGCGGCGGTGGTTGGCGATCGCACAAAAGAGAATAGGAATGGGAACCAGGCCCAGTTTGGCTGTTGGTAATAATAAGTGGCTAGTAGAAAGTAGGCGACTGCCAGTAGCCCGATGCCGCCGAACCAAAGATTTTTGCGCCAGCGATCGCTGCGGCTAATCAGATGGGTCAAAATCTCTACGATCCCACTGCCTAGCGCTACGTAAGTCCAGCGTTGAACGGTTAGCTCAGGCGCAACGTAATAGATAGATGTGGCGATCGCCAGCAATCCTACCCCGTGAGTAAGCGTGGCCAACTCTAGCGACTGACGGTTGCGACCAACGGCAATGAGCGTCAAGGTCGAAAGGATCAAACTGAGCGCGACAGTAAAGCTGCTAGGAATGCTCAGTACCGTTAATCCCGCGCCGAATGCCAGCGCGATGAACTCGGTTTGCTTGGCAAGGTTGCTTTGCTGCCGATGCCGAAGCTGCTTTGCCAATAGGAGCAGTGCCAGCAAAACTGGAAAGAGTCCTAAGCTCGCCCAAGTGAGATTGTCGGTAGGCCCGTTAGGAATGCGAGAGAGGGTTGAGAGGAGAGACTCTTTTGCGGTAGCGGGTAGCGCAAACCATAGGAGTATGTAGGTTTGGCAGGCAACGCCGATAACCGCGAGTAGGTAAGACGTTTGCCAGGTTTGCTTGAGTTTGTCCCCAAGGATATAGAGGGCGATCGCGCTAACACCGATGGCCTGCCAGGGCGGACTTTGCGAGTATGAGACTGCCCAGCCAAGGAACAGCAGTCCAAATCCGGTGAAGTTCCAGAAGGGTTCTGCGGCTTTAGTTCTAGCTAGCCAGATGGCGAGTCCACCGCAAATGCCTGCGGCTAGAGCGAGCTGATGGGGTGGAACCTGGGTGATGAAGAGACTGCGGAAAAGCAGAATGGCAATGGCGATCGCCACCGTGATCGTATCGAAAGAGAACCGGGCAGCGGTAGAAGGCTGATTTTCAGATGGTTCAGAGTCGTCTAAGACATTGGATAAAACATCGGGTAAGACATCAGGTTCGGAGGCATGACGATCTTGATAGAACAAGTTTGCCGCGCTGCCAACGGTGCCCAGATAGGTAGCTGCAACGGGCCAAATGCTAATGCCGCCGGCTAGCCAGCCTAAATGCAGCCAGCTCAAGCCGATGAGATTGAGTTTATTTAGGCGGCTCTCTAGCAGCCTGAAAGCAATGAGGCTAAGAACAACCGCCGCCAGCAGTCCAAAGCCAATACCGGCAAGGCTGCCAAACAGGCTGAGTGCGTCGATCATCCAAAAGTTGATAGGGACGAGTAGGGCAGTGGCGAGCGACAGCATTTTGGCGGTGGTTTGCAGCTGCGCTCGGCTAGCCGTCCAAAGACTGGCCCCCCAGAACGCGAGCGTGTAGGCAAACAAGATGGCATACTGGCCAACTGCCGAGAACGACTGCCACTGGCTCGCGGCTAGGACGCCAGAGGAAACCACTACCAGGAAAACGCCTAAAAACAGGAGCCAGATAACGCTAATCTCGCTCAGCAGTGATTGAATCGCTGTAGATAGTGCATTGGCCTCAACCGGTGTGGGTTCAGTCCTCGCGTTTGCTATGGAGGAGGTTTCGCTACTGATGGGCGTCGGGGCGTTTGCCGAAGTTATAAAGTCATCGAAAACCGGCTCGCCGCTGGCAACTCGCGATCTCTTGTGCTGCGGGTTCTGATGTTGGCGCTATCTGTGGATTCGGCAGGCGATCGCTCAGCGTTGCCGAAATTTCTTTAATCTGCTGATCTGAGAGCAGGCCGAGCTGAACCCAGTTGTCTAATCCCTGCAACAAGTTTTTGCGGACTCGGTTCGAATTGAGATCCAGTCGAAATCTGATCTGCATGATGATTTCCCATTCTTACCGCTCAGCATACGGGGATAGCTGTGGGAATTTGCTTTCACAACGCCAGATTTCGGAGTGGATAGCCGCAATGGGCGATATTTGCTGGCAGAAGGCCGGACGCTAGAATATAGCAGCAGGTAGGAAGAAACGTTGATGAGTGAGAAATGTCCGTGTGGTAGTCGAAAACCGTTTGCCGTTTGCTGCGATCCCTATTTGCAAGGGCGAAAAGCTGCGCCTACAGCAGAGGCTTTAATGCGATCGCGCTACACCGCATTTTGCAAAGGCCAGGCTGACTATCTCATCGCGACCCACCATCCTTCGACCCAACAGCCGGATGATAGAGAAGCCTTAGAAAAAACGATTCGCAATACGGCGTGGAAAAATCTGATGGTGCTTAATCACCAAAAGGGTAAAAGCCATGACAAAACGGGCGTAGTAGAGTTTGTCGCTGCCTGCCAATCTCGCAAGTTATTAGCTTCTAGCTCTACTCAGTTGGCGAATGCAGAGACGCTTATGCAGCTGCACGAGCGATCGCGCTTTGTAAAGGAGAACGGCCAGTGGCTATATACCGAAGGCGACATTTTGCCAGACTATTTGCCCAAGCGCACCGACCTATGCTGGTGTGGCAGCGGCAAAAAGTTCAAGCAGTGCCACGAGAAGCTCGAATAAAATGGATAGGCGAAATCAAGAGCGCCTGTAAGTAGGTAGATCAAATTACTGGTAAAACGTATTTCGACTGCGCTCAATGCTCAATCCACCGTAGCTAGAGGGCTGAGCGTAGTCGAAGCCTAGCCTCTGCTACTAACGCGGCTGCTAACGCAGCGGCTAAATACCGATGCTGCTAAGCGTATTAAGCAAGCGGCTGAGGTTAGCCGTTACTTTAGGATGTTCCACCTCAAACTGTTCGATTAAAGTTGGCAAATTTTGAACAGTTTTATCGCGAGTCTCTTTGTTCTGAGGATCTGTCCATCTGCGTTTCCACATCGTGGATAAGCGCTAGCAGCTTTTCTTTAACCGCAACGTCGGTACTAGATAGCTGATTGATCTCGGCTTGCAGCGCTTGAATTGACTTGCCGACTTCTTCTTGGCTCATGGCAGTACTTCTCTAGAGAGGGTTTTTTAAATGGAACAGCGTACGTCTATTCTAATGGGCACTGGCGAGGTCGCCTGGAAAAATCGCCTAGGAAGAATTGCTGAGGAAAAACCACTTTCAAAAACAGCCAAATGCTCTTATATTCGTTGAGCAGAGAGAATTTTTGGTTAATTACGATACAAATCAAGCGCAACGAATCTTGATACTGTTCTAGGCAATCGACATCGCTTGGCTATGGGCTTATCGGGTTCACTGCCATGAACTGTTTAGGCTTTGCTAAGTAGGTGTTTGTTCTCTGGTTTACTGTTTTTACACCCCGCTTGTAGTATAGGCTTATGCTGGAACTCAGACCTTTTTTGGCTCAAACATCTATGGCAGTCGCTACCCGATATCCAGTAATGATTATTGGCGGGGCGGAAGATAAGACCGGCGAATGCACCATCCTGAAAACTTTTTTTGAAAGTGCTGGCGGCAATGGCGCAATAATTGGCATTATTCCTTCGGCTTCTCGCGAACCTACGTTGGTAGGTACTCGCTATTACGAGATATTCACCCGGATGGGTGCGCAGCAGGTGCAGGTGATGGATATTCGCTATCGCAGCGAATGTGAGGAGCCACGCTGGCTAGATGTTCTGCGCGAGTGCACCGGCATTTTTATTACCGGGGGCGACCAGCTGCGGCTGCATGAGCTGACCTGGAAAACGCCGCTGATGAGAGCGATTAAAGCAGGCATTAAAGATAACAAGTTGGTTGTCGCGGGCACGAGCGCGGGCGCGGCGATTATGGGCGAGGATATGATTTCGGGGGGCAGCAGCGGCGAATCTCCCAATCAGGCGCTAGTAGATCTAACCGAAGGGTTGGGTATTGTGCCGGAGCTTTTGGTTGATCAGCATTTTCATAATCGTAATCGGATGGCTAGGTTGCTAAGCGCGATCGCCGCTCACCCAGACAGACTAGGCATCGGCATCGACGAAGACACCAGCATTGCGCTAACGGGCAACGGCTCTTTTAAAGTGATTGGCAAAGGCTCTATTACGATTGTCGATCCAGGCGATATGACGCATACCAGCTATGAGGCTGATGGTGAGAGCGCGCCGATCAGTCTGCATAACTTGAAGGTGCATATTCTAAAACAGGGCGATTGCTACGACTACAAGCAAAGACATGTTCTCAGCCCTCAGCTAGTGTCTTAGATTCGAGAAATAAGATAAGACTATAAAAACAGCCAAGATGAGAGATAATATTGAAAAGCCCCTTTTTTACTGGCTTAATCTTTAATCCTAATATCGTAGGTAATAAAAGCACCGCGTCAGGGCCGAGTAAACCTCGCCTGTTGCCTGAGCGGGCCTTACTTATGAGTTAGGCAATCATCCCCCATAATAATTGGCAATAAACTTACCAAACGGCTGTAAAAGGCGGGAAGCTATAGTCATTTTGCTTTTCTTAGCATCTTTAACTGTCTTCTTTAACTATCTATAGCTTCGTAGAAATTATTCTTCTGCGGGCTAGCGCTCGCAAACCTATCTTTCAATTCTGTTTTTTTCTGTAATCGTCTCAATTGACCGACTGTTGTCCCCCAGTTCCTTGGCAATAGGGAAGACCCTCTTTATATCCTATGAAAATACTCAAAACCCAGACGCTTCGTGGCCCCAACTACTGGAGCATTCGATATGACAAGCTCATCGTCGCGCGGCTTGATTTAGAAGATCTGCGCGATCGCCCATCAAACACGATACCTGGGTTTTATGATGGCTTGGTGACATCTTTGCCAAGCTTAATAGAGCATTTTTGCTCACCTGGTGTAAGGGGCGGCTTCTTAAGCCGACTTCAAGACGGCACGATGATGGGCCACATTATTGAGCATGTGGCTTTGGAGCTGCAAACGCTAGCAGGCATGGATGTAGGCTTTGGGCGCACTCGCGAGACGGCAACGCCAGGCGTGTACCAGGTCGTTTTCTCATACGAGAACGAGAAGGCTGGCCGCTACGCTCTGCGCGCCGCACTAAGACTGTGCGAAAGCGTGATTGAAGACGGTCGATATTTGGGCGACGAACTGCAAAAAGACTTAGCCGACCTGAGAGAGCTGAAGGCTGAGGCGTCGCTAGGGCCTAGTACAGAGGCGGTAGTGCGCGAGGCTGAGTCCCGCAATATTCCTTGGATGGAGCTGGGCGTACGCCATCTTTTACAGTTTGGCTACGGCAAACAGCAGAAGCGAATGCAGGCTTCGCTAACTGGACAAAGCGGCATTTTGGGCGTGGAGCTAGCCTGCGATAAGGAAGGCACTAAGCAGATGCTGGGCAACGCTGGAATTCCGGTGCCTAAAGGAGCCGTGGTTTATTCTTTGGCGGAACTAGAGGATTCTTTAGACTGGTTGGGCGGATATCCCATTGTGATTAAGCCTTTAGATGGCAATCACGGTCGGGGGATTACGCTCGACGTTCGAAGCTGGGATCAGGCGGAAGCCGGTTATGATCGCGCTCGCGGTGTCAGCGACGGTGTGATTGTTGAGCACTACTACAAGGGCCGAGATCACCGCGTATTGGTTATCAACCACAAGGTTGTGGCGGTTGCTGAACGCATTCCGGCGCACGTTGTGGGTAATGGTGTCGATACGATTGAGACTTTGGTTGAGCAGGAGAATCGTAACCCGGCTCGCGGCGAAGGGCACGACAATGTTTTAACCCAGATAACGCTCGATAGAACAACCGATAAGCTACTCGATGCGCAGGGCTTTGACCTGGATACGGTGCTGAAGAAAAATGAGATTTGCTACCTGCGTGAGACGGCGAACCTGAGCACGGGCGGCGTAGCGATCGATCGCACGGATGAAATTCACCCGGATAATGTTTGGATAGCTGAGCGAGCCTCCCGTTTGATTGGGCTAGATGTCGCTGGGATCGACATTGTGACGGACGACATCTCTCGGCCAATGAAAGAGGTGGAGGGCGTTATTGTAGAAGTGAATGCCGCCCCTGGACTGCGGATGCACGTCTGCCCCAGCAAAGGCGTAGCGCGAAACGTGGCCGGGCCAATTATTGACATGTTGTTTCCACCCGGTGCGCCAACGCGCATTCCTATCGTGGCGATTACAGGCACAAATGGCAAAACAACGACGACTCGGCTGACGGCGCATATTTTCCGGCAGATGTACGAGACGGTCGGCTTTACGACGACTGACGGGATCTACCTGGGCGATCGCCTAGTTGAAAAGGGCGATACCACTGGGCCGGTGAGTGCGCGGATGATTCTAGAAGATCCTACTGTGGATATGGCGGTGCTGGAGACGGCTCGCGGTGGACTCTTGCGCTCGGGATTAGCCTTTAAGCAGTGCGATATTGGCGTAGTGCTTAACGTGGCTGCCGATCACTTGGGCATTGGTGATATTAATACAATTGAAGAGCTAGCTCGGCTAAAAGCGGTTGTGCCGGAGTCGGTGAAGCCAGATGGCTATGTGGTGCTAAACGCGGACGACTGGCGCGTGGCTGAAATGGCAGATCGCGTGGACGCACAGGTAGTGTATTTCTCGATGGACGCTGAGAATGAACTAGTGCGATCGCATGTTAAGAAAGGCGGTGTCGCTGCCGTTTACGAAGAAGGTTATCTCTCTATTTTGCAGCGCGACTGGCTGCTGCGAATTGAGAAAGCCGAGCAGGTGCCGCTGACGATGGGCGGACTTGCGCCGTTTATGATTGCGAACGCGCTAGCAGCTAGCCTGACGGCCTTCGTTCATGGGATAAAAATTGAGGACATTCGCACGGCGCTGCGAACCTTCAAGGCGTCGGCGCAGCAGGTGCCCGGACGAATGAACCTATTTAACTTAGGTCATTGCCATGCGCTGGTGGACTATGCGCACAATCCGGCTGGCTATGAGGCGGTAGGCAGCTTTGTGAAGAACTGGCCGGGGCCTTCTTTGGGCGTGATTGGCGTACCGGGCGATCGCCGCGATGAAGATATTTTGGAGCTAGGACAGATAGCCTTTGATATTTTTGATCAGGTGGTGATTAAAGAAGATAGCGATCGGCGTGGGCGAGATGTTGGCGCAGTGGCCGAGCTACTGGTCGAAGGGATTGAGCTAGGTAAAGCTGCACAGCTAGCTGCTGCGGCTGAACAAGCTGACGCTGAGGTTGAATTGGATGTTCAAAGTGACCCTCAAGGCAGCGATGCTTCGGCGGAAATTGAAACGACCGCTGGTAAAGGATTTGGAGCGGCAGCTGGCGGTAAGAAATCTGGGTCGAAGTCGAAGCTGGCTACGGCAGCCGACGCTGAGCCAACCGCTCAGGCAGAATCAGCGGCTGAAAAACCCTTCCACTCAGTTGTACTAGACGAGATTAAGGCGATTGAGTGGGCCTTGGACAACGCGCCTGAAAACGGCCTAGTGGTAATTTTGCCAGAAAGCGTTGGCATAGCCATTGAGCTGATTAAAGCTCGCAATCCGCTGCCGGACGGACTTGGCCCAGTAGGAGCGGCGGAGACACCTGCGCCAAAGGGAATGGCCTATCCTAGCAAACCGGTTTCGGGGTCTGCTGAGCTGGTGATGACAGGCGCTGTTGCGGTTAAAGCTGCGCCTTAAAGGTTCCTTGGCTAATGCCAACAGTCAGGCTCTAGTCTATGCTTCTGACTGTTTGCTGGCTTTCAAAGACCTCCTCATCTTTTAGAATGGATGAGGACTTCGCTTGCTGATTGTTTTGGCCGACTGTTTTAGCCGATTGCTTTAGCCGATTATTTTAATTGGCTGCTTAAGATCTAAATCTGTTTTGTTGTTCGATTTGGCTGGTCAAAGAGTCAAAGACTGTAGGAGACCTTGGAATGGTTGTTAATGCTTCTCGTCCGGCTAGCTCACTAAGTGGTAGTAAAGCAAATGCTAGCGCTGATTATGAATCGCAAACGCAGGCGATCGCGCGGCAGCTTCTGGCCGATAGCAAGGGAAAGCAAAATATTTTCTCTAAGCTAAAAGACCAGATGAAGTGGGACGATAAGCTGCTGAGCTGGACAATGGATAATCCGGGGCTGCGAGTGCAGATGTTCCGGCTGATTGACTGCCTGCCTGCGCTGGGTACGAAGCCAGAGATCGCCAGCCATTTGCAAGAGTACTTAGGCGACGATAGCGTTGAAGTGCCTCAGGCTTTGAAAAATCTGTTGAACTATGGCGATCCAAAGTCTATACCGGGGACGGTCGCTGCAACGACGCTCTCGGGTGCGGTGGAGACGCTAGCGCGAAAGTACGTGGCTGGCGAGAATATGCAGCAGGTGCTGAAGAGCATTGAGAAAATGCGCAAGCAGTCGATGGCGTTTACCGTTGACTTGTTAGGCGAGGCGGTGATTACTGAAGTAGAGGCCGAGGCTTATCTCAATCAGTATTTAACGCTGATGGAACAGTTGGCGAATGCCGCTAAAAGCTGGCGCGAAGTGCCGCAGATTGACGTGGCCGATGGCCAGAAGTTGCCTAGAGTTCAGGTGTCTGTGAAGCTAACGGCGTTTTACTCGCAGTTCGATCCGCTAGATGTAGAAGGCTCTAGAGAGAAGGTGGGCCACCATATTCGGACGCTGCTGCGACGAGCTGAAGAGCTGGGTGTGGCGGTTCACTTCGATATGGAACAGTATCGCTATAAAGATGCGACGATAGAGACGCTGAAGCTGCTTTTGATGGAAGAAGAGTTTCGAGCCAGAACAGATATTGGCGTGACGATACAGGCTTATCTGCGCGATAGCTACGAAGATCTTAAAGGGTGGATTGAGTGGGCTAAGCAGAGAGCGCATCCGATTACGGTTCGCTTGGTGAAAGGGGCTTACTGGGATCAAGAGACAATTATTGCAAGACAAAACTATTGGCCAACGCCGGTCTACAATCACAAGTCTTCGACCGATGCGAACTTTGAGAGAGTAACGCGGCTGTTGTTGGAGAACAATGAGCATTTGTATGCGGCGATCGGTAGCCACAATGTGCGATCGCAAGCCCTAGCCCTGGCCATCACCAAAGAACTCAACATTCCTGCTCGCCGAGTTGAGTTTCAAGTCCTTTACGGTATGGCCGACACGATTGCGACTGCCCTAGTCAAGCAGGGCTATAGAGTGCGCGTGTACTGTCCTTACGGTGATCTGATTCCGGGCATGGCGTATCTGATTCGCCGTCTGCTAGAGAACACGGCAAACAGCTCTTTCCTAAAGCAGAGTTTGGAAGACCGACCGGCTGAAGAACTCTTGGCGATTCCGACTTGGGGTGAAGGTGATCAAGACGGCGATGAGGTGTTACCCGTTCCGATCGATTTGCCTGAGTCTGAAGTGACTCGAATTAACCCGGCAGCGGACGTAGATTACGCTGTGATGCATCACAGAGAAGATGCGAATGCTGCGCTAGCAAAGGTAAAGCAACAGCTTGGCCAGACCTATTTACCGCTGATTAACGGTGAGTCTGTACAGACAGAAGAGACTATTGATTCTGTGAATCCTTGCCATCCTACGGAAGTGGTGGGCACGATTGGCCAAATTAATATTGAGCAGGCTGATCAGGCCATGGCGGCGGCTAAAGCGGCGTTTGCAATCTGGAAGAAAACGCCTGCTAGAGAGCGAGCGGCCATTATTAGTAAGGCAGGCGATCTCTTAGAAGAGAGACGCCACGATCTGAATGCCTGGATGGTGTTTGAAGGCGGTAAGCCTTTGCATCAGGCGGATGCGGAAGTCTCGGAGGCGGCTGATTTCTGTCGGTACTATGCGGCGGAAATGGAGCGGCTAGACAGCGAAATTAATTACGATGTGGCCGGAGAGTGCGATCGCTATTTCTACCGCCCCAAAGGCATCGTGCTGGTTATCTCTCCCTGGAACTTCCCGCTGGCTATTCCGGTTGGTATGACGGTCGCCGCGCTAGTAACGGGCAACTGCGCGTTGTTAAAACCCGCCGCAGTGACCTCTGTTATCGCGGCCAAAATTAGCGAGATTTTAACCGACGCTGGCGTTCCTAAAGGCGTATTTCAGTACATTCCGGGCCGAGGCTCTACGGTGGGCAACCACCTAGTGAAGCATCCTGATGTAAATATGATTGTGTTCACTGGTTCGCAAGAAGTAGGCTGTCAGATCTACTCAGAGGCGGCAATTTTGCGTCCTGGCCAGAAGCATTTGAAGCGCGTCGTCGCTGAGATGGGCGGCAAAAACGCAATCATCATAGACGAAAGCGCCGATCTCGATCAGGCGGTGCAAGGGGTGGTTTATTCTGCCTTTGGCTACAGCGGACAAAAGTGTTCGGCCTGCTCTCGCGTAATTGTTCATGCGCCTATTTACGATGCGTTTGTCGCCCGGCTAGTCGAAGCTACAAAGTCTCTTAACGTGGGGGACGCTGTAGAGCCAGGAACGCAGGTTGGCCCAGTAATTGACGCGTCGGCGCAGAAGAAGATTTTGGGATATGTAGAAAAGGGTAAGGAAGAGGCGACTTTGGCGCTGGCATTACCGGCTCCAGAAGAGGGCTACTTTGTTGGCCCGACCATCTTTACCGATGTCGATCCCGAAGGGACGCTGGCACAGGAAGAGATTTTTGGGCCAGTGCTTTCGGTAATGAAGGCCGAGACCTTTGAAGAGGGAATTGCGATCGCAAACAACACCAACTTTGCCCTTACCGGCGGCCTTTACTCCCGTACCCCATCCCACATTGAGCAGGCCAAAGCCGAATTCGAAGTCGGCAACTTGTACATCAACCGCACCATCACCGGCGCTATTGTTGCCCGTCAGCCTTTTGGCGGCTTTAAGCTCTCAGGCGTTGGTTCCAAAGCCGGTGGCCCCGACTACCTGCTCCAGTTTCTCGATCCGCGTACGATAACTGAGAACATTCAGCGTCAAGGCTTTGCGCCTATCGAGGGAGTCGATTCGTAGCCGCGCATTCTGGGGCGGCGGTGGCATTTACTGGGAAGAAACTGACTGTAGTGCTTGGTTGTCACAGCCTACAGTCAGCTCTATGTGAAGAATGCTTCCGTGAGCTTAGTCGTTTTTGGCTGAGATGGACTCTATTGCGGTATTTCAGATGTGGTGTTTTAGATGTGGTGTTTCAGATATTGAAGCTTGGATGCTCAAATTGATAGCCGGTGCTTTTGAGCTTTTGGTTGGAGAGGCGGACGTTGCGGCCTCGGCCTGCGTTTTCGTCGCCGTCCCATGTTACCGGGGGGAGATTTAGGCGATCGCACACTCGCCCAATCAATTCTCTTCTGGTAATCATCTCATCTTGCACTACGTTGTAGATGCCCGAAAGCTGCTGCTCTTGCGCCCAGTCAATCGCGCCAATAATATCTAGCAAGTGCACCCAGTTTGCCGCTTCTTCTCCTTTTCCGGGCAGCGTTTTTCCCGCTACGCGGCTGTAGATATCCTCTACTTTGCGCCCTGGGCCATAGATACCACCTAGCCGAAGAATGCAAACCTTCAAATTAGGAGATTGGGCGGCTAGCAGCGTTTGTTCGGTGGCCTCCACAATTTTTCCATTCTCGGTAGAAGGCTCGGGCGGCATCATTTCGGTTATCCAGGCACCGCTATTTTGTCCGTACACAGAACAGGTGCTGGTATAAATGAGCTGCCTCACCTTTGTTTTGGGCAGCACGCGGGCGATAGTTTTAGCCGTGCTTAGGTAAGTCTCTCGGTAGTTGGCTCCTCGCTTTGAGCCGACGCACAGCAGGGCTACTTCTTTGTCTGCTAGGGCGGCCAATAATTTCTCTTCTTCTGTTCCTTTGAGCACGGCTACCTGCTGGGCAACTTCGCTCAACTCATTAATGCGCTCTGGGCTAGTGGTGGTAGCTAAAACCTCGAAGCCTTTTGCTTTCCAAAGGTGGGCGACTGTTTTGCCCACGTAGCCACAGCCAATTACGGCAGTTTTCATCGGTGCTTTTCCCCACAAAATATTAAAAGATATTATTTGAAAGACGTTTCCTGGCCGCCCTCATGATTTCTGCGATTCATCACGTTGCCATTATCTGCGCTGACTATGCGCGTTCCAAGCACTTTTATACAGAGATTTTGGGCTTTAAAGTAATCAATGAAACCTACCGGGCCAAGCGCGATTCTTACAAGCTCGATTTGCAGGTGGGCAACTACGGTCAAATAGAGCTGTTTTCGTTTGCTAATCCGCCTGAGCGGTCAAGCTATCCGGAAGCTAGAGGGCTCAGGCACTTGGCCTTTGCTACAGACGATTTGGAAGATCAAATTTCTCGACTGAACGATTGCGGCGTGAAAACGGAAGCGATTCGAACAGATGAAATAACCGGGCGGCGCTTCGCGTTCTTTCAAGACCCGGACGGGCTACCGCTAGAACTCTACGAATCTTAGGCGCAAGCTGCAACTTTTTGCCCAACACTTTGCTTAACACCTTTTTGCCTTACACCTTCTGCTCAACCGATAAGTAACCGTTAGAGCACCATTGAGTTTATTAAATGAATATTCGGCGATATATAGAGAAGCTGCAGTGCTATTCTGATCTATAGAGTTTTATGCGAGCTAATCTATCCTGCATAGAGCTTTATCTATCCTATTATGCAATTTATCTGTCTAGAAAATGCTGGCAGTCGCTGATAATAGGTCATTAACAGGTCATTAAAAACTCGCATTATTACGCCGTTTTACTGCAATGCTCAATCGCGATGCTCTCATTCAGACAATTTGGCTCATCCCTTGCTATCCGCTGCTAGGGGCCGCTTTTTCAATTCTTTGGTCGCCGGCGCTGATTCGCCGAACCGGGCCTCGTCCGGCGGGGTACATCAATCTGCTGACGACGGTGTTTGCGTTAGTTCACAGCGGCTTAGCGCTGAAGGCAGTGTGGCATCAACCGGCCGAATATTTGAGCTTGCAGTGGCTGCAAGTGGCCGATTTAACGTTGTCTTTGCCGCTGGAGCTGTCGGAGCTGACGCTAGGGGCAAGTTTAGCGATTGTGGTGCTGAATTTGCTGGTGCAGATTTACGCCATTGGCTACATGGAAATGGACTGGGGCTGGAGCCGGCTGTTTGCGCTGCTGGCTTTGTTTGAAGCCGGGATGACGGGCTTAGTGCTGTGCGACTCGCTGTTTTTTAGCTATATATTGCTAGAGATTTTGACGCTGGGTACTTATTTGATTGTGGGGTACTGGTTTAATCAGTCTTTGGTGGTAACTGGGGCGCGAGATGCGTTTTTGACGAAGCGAACGGGCGATCTGGTTTTGCTGATGGGCGTGCTGGCGCTGTATCCGCTGGCGGGCACCTGGAACTTTAGCGAGCTGGCAGTGTGGGCGCGATCGCAGCCTGACGTAAACACCTGGCAAATGGGCCTAATTGGAGCGGCGCTAGTCGCCGGGCCGATTAGTAAATGCGCTCAGTTTCCGCTGCACCTGTGGCTAGACGAAGCGATGGAAGGGCCGCTCCCGACGACAATTTTGCGTAATTCGGTGGTGGTGGCCGTGGGCGCTTGGGTGATGGTGAAGATGGAGCCGGTGATTGCGCTTTCGCCTTTTGCCATGTCGCTGATGGTGGCAATTGGGACGATTTCGGCGCTGGGCGGGACTTCGATTGCGGTGGCGCAAATTGACGCTAAGCGAGTGATGTCCTATTTGGCTACGGCCTATATGGGTCTGATTTTTATTGCGGTGGGTACGGCTCAGGTTCAGGCGGCGCTGCTGCTGGTGTTAACTCATGCGGTGGCGACGGCGCTGCTATTGATGGGTGTCGGGTCGGTCATTTTGGGCGTGGTGACGCAAGATTTGACTCAGATGGGCGGACTGTGGGGCCGTCGCCCGGTGACTGGGCTATCTACTTTGGTGGGCGCTGCGGGGTTGATCGCGCTGCCGCCGCTGGGTGGGTTTTGGGCGCTGCTAGCGATGATGGAGGGGCTGGTGGCCTCGCAGCGCTGGGGTTTGGTGGGCGTGGTGCTGTTGACGAATGCGATCGCTGCTTTTGCCGTCGTCCGACTCTTTGGCTGCATGTTTGCCGGTGAGTCTACACCAGAGTACGTCCGCCAATCTACGCCTTTTACCGCGCGCGCCCCAGAGCCTATTTGGTTGATGACGCTGCCGATGGTAACCATGGCCGGGTTTACGCTGCACCTGCCGCTGATTTTGCAAAAGCTAGAGATTTTGCCGCAGATGAACGGGCTAGTTGCGGCGCTGCTTGTCGCGTCTAGTTTGGCTGGTATGGCCGTTTCTGCCTTCTTCTACATATTTGAAGGTGTAGACGATCCTAAGAAGCTCTTGAATCCGGTTGCCAACCGGCTGTTGGCCTACGACTTCTACACGCCGAAGATCTATCAACTCGTGGTTATTTCGCCCGTAGAAAAGCTGTCTCATTTAGCGGACTGGTTAGATCGCAACGTGGTGGACGGTTTTGTGAACTTGGTCGGCATAACGTCGCTGTTTAGCGGCGAGACGATGAAGTACTTTAACAGCGGCAAGAGCCAGAGCTACGCGCTGACGATTGTCTTTTTTCTAGCGCTGCTAGGTTTTTATCTCACGATGATGTTCGTGCCCAAAATTTTGTAAGGGCGCGATGGGTTCAGTTTAGTCACGCTTTTTTCCGCTGGTTTAAATTGTCTTTTAATCCTTTTTCAAAACGCCATGCTAAGTACGCTCATTTGGCTCCCCATTGCTGGAGCGCTGGTCCTCTCTCTTTCCCCACTAGATTCTCGACAGGCAAAGGCAGCGGCGCTTTCCGTTGCTAGCGCCGTTTTGCTATGGACTATTTGGCTATTTATCCAGTTCGATCTGACGGACATGGGCTTTCAGATGCGAGAGTTTATGGCTTGGCTACCGGCGCTGGGTCTTAATTACGACCTGGGGCTAGATGGACTATCGCTGATGATGGTAGGTCTTAGCAGTTTGCTAACCTGGATTGTGGTTTTAAGTAGCGCTCAAGATAAGACTAGACCGCGCTTCTTTTACTCATCTATTTTGCTGGTCAACGGCGTTGTGGCCGGTGCGTTTCTCGCTCAGAATCTGCTGCTGTTTTTCCTGCTGTTCGAGATTGAGCTGGTGCCGCTTTATTTCTTAATTGCCATTTGGGGTGGAGAAAAGCGAGACTACGCGGCGACTAAGTTTTTGCTATACACCGCGACGGCTGGGGCGCTGATTTTTGCCAGCTTTATCGGCCTGGTTTTGCTAGAGGGCAGCCTGGATTTTTCTTACGCAGCGGCTATTCAGCATCATTTACCGATGTCTGCTCAGGTGGTTTTGCTAGGCGCTTTGCTGGTGGGCTTTGGGATTAAAATCCCGCTGATTCCGTTTCATACCTGGTTGCCGGATACGTATGTGGCGGCTTCTCCAGCGGTGGCAATTTTGCTGGGCGGCGTACTGGCAAAGCTGGGAACCTACGGCATTTTTCGGTTTGGCTTGGGGTTATTTCCCGATGCCTGGGCCTTGCTTTCTCCTTATCTGGCGGTGTGGGCGGCGGCTAGCGTACTGTATGGATCGATTACGGCGATCGCGCAAAAAGACATTAAGCGCATGGTGGCCTACAGCTCGATTGGGCACATGGGCTACGTGATGCTAGGCGGGGCGGCGGCGACGGAGCTAAGTTTAATTGGGGCGATCGCGCAAATGGTTTCTCACGGGCTAATTTTGGCGCTGCTGTTTCACCTGGTTGGCCTGGTAGAAGATAAAGTGGGCACCCGCCAGCTAGATGGACTTAACGGTTTGATGAATCCGCTGCGGGGGCTGCCGATGGTCAGTGCGCTGCTGGTGCTAAGCGGAATGGCGAGCGCGGGTATTCCTGGCCTAGTCGGATTTATTACTGAGTTTTTGGTCTTTCAAGGCAGCTACAGTGTATTTCCCATACAGACCCTTATTTGCGTTGTTGGCACCGGTTTAACGGCTGTTTACTTTGTTATTTTGATTAACCGAACTTGCTTTGGCAAGCTAGATGGCCGAACGATGACCGCAAACGCAGGCTACAAGGAAGTCTCTTCTATAGAGCGGGCGCCCGCTTTGGTCTTAGCAACGCTTGTGATTGTGCTAGGGCTGCAGCCCAACTGGCTAGTGCATTGGAGCACAGATAGCGCACAGGCGCTAGTAGCGGGCTTGCCAACTCAAAAAGTAGAACAAGTTGCGGTAGAACCAGACAATCCTAACCTTGAGAAATTTTAGAGCTGAGCAATTCAAGACTGAGCAATTTTTACTGCATGAAGGGGTTGAAAAATGACTGCTGCAACGACTGATACGACCACTAAACTGCCACCGTCCCAACATGCCTTCGCGGATGTGATTCATCGGCTAGAGGCGGGCGGCTCTATGCTGCCAGATACCCCAGAGAATCTGAAACAGATTATCGGTATCTACAAAGCCTATGCCGTACCCATGGATTTCTATTGGAGAGACTTGCTCTATATTGCAGAGCGCGTTTTCCTAAATCCGCTGCCTGCTTTCAAGTACTTTATCTCTGATGACTATCTCGATCGGCCCAGTGCCTACGCGGGGGAGACGGCTGATTTACGAATTTGGCGCGGGGAGGCTGATGCGCATCCAGAGCTGCGAGCCTTTATGGAGAAAGGAGAGATTAAGCGCAAGCTGCCAAAAATTTTCCACCATCTCTGGCACGATCGGGTCAATATGGAATTCGCCGAAGCCTGTATGCGGGCGATGCTCTGGCATGAGGACATTAACCCCAGATTTAACGAATTTTTAGATAGCGATGACTACCGGGAGCGAGCAGATCGCGCGATTCGCGCTTACTTTAAAGGCAATCCAGCCATGCTGGCCTTGCATAAGCTCTTTCCTGACATGTTCTTAGAACAGGTTAAGCAGCTCTCTTATTACGCTAACTTGGGCTTGTTTTGGGAAGTCATGGCTCCGGTGTTTTTTGAGATGAGCGACTTATACGATGAGGGTAAGATGACCACGGTGCCAGAGGCGATGGAGTTTTTGGTGAATGGCATTTTCGCGGTAGCGGGGCGTCCTATCTACCATCACGTTTATATTGGCGACGAGTGCTTTGAGATCATTCCTAAGTCTCAAGGATTCACCTGGCTATATGAGGCGGCGCTGCCTTATGTAGAAGCTGTTTTTTATCGGACTGCGCCCTTCCGGGGCACCCAGTCTTATAACGCCCAGGCCGGACAGGTGCCGTCAGAGCAAAAAGACTTTCACTATGGCATTCTCTATGCGGATGTTTATCCGGTGGGCAGCGCGGGTATTCCGCCAACCCTGCTGATGCAAGATATGGTGCATTTTTTACCCGATTATTTGGTGAAAGAATACGAAGAGAACGGACGCGGGGACGATGATATTTTGGTGCAGCTAGGGATTACCTTTCAGCGCTCGATGTACAACGTGACTTCTGCGGTTATTCAGGCGCTGCGAGCGGCGCTGCTGTATCCGTTGGATGATGAGAATCCTGAACATCTGAAAGCGAATAGAGCCTTTTTCGAGCAGCAGCTTGATCGGTTTAAGCGGCCTGAGGCTCGACTGAAAGATATACAGGTGCAGAGTTATCGCTAGGGCTGAGGGTTGTGCTGAATGGACTGGTATCGTTAACGCTAACTATTAAAGAGAAGATAATATGCCGAGCATTGCAGAGATTGCCGCTACGACCGATGGGTTTTCAACGCTGGTTGCGGCTGTAAAGGCAGCCGGACTTTTGGATGTTTTGATGACGGGTGGGCCTTTTACGGTGTTTGCCCCGACCGACGATGCGTTTGCCAAGCTGCCGCCGGGAACGGTGCAGACGCTGGTGGATAATCCGCCGCAGCTCGCTAGAATTTTGACCTTTCACGTGGTTTCTGGGGCGCTGCGTCAGGCGGATATTGCCAAGGTGGATTCGCTAACTTCTTTGGAGGGATCGCCGATTCCGGTGCGGATGGTGCCTGGGCTGGAGGTGAAAAATGCTACTGCGATCGCAACTGACATTGAAGCAGACAACGGTATTATTCACGTTATCGACAACGTTATTTTGATGGGTTAGCGATTATGACGGGTTAGCGCCTGCGTCGAATATTTGTACCGGCTGAAAAAAGTGGATAGCAGGCTGTAAAAGCCGATAGCAGGGCTATATTGCCACAGGTAAGAACTGGATTGGCCTTGTGAGGGTACCTTTGTCCTACTATCTGGTCGCTTTTATGAAACGCTTTTCTACAGTCGCTTTTATTTGCCTGCTATTAGGCATGGGCGTTACTGCTTTGGCTCTGGTGACCAGCTACTACGGCTGGCCCATTCAGTTAGAGATACTGTCGCACTTTCAAGCGCAGTATTTTATGGTGACGATCGCCCTTGCCGTCTTTATACTCTGTCTGCAACAATCTCGTTTTGCGCTAGCGATGATTTTCTTTAGCGCGATTCTTTCTGTTCAGCTAGTCTCCTGGTATTCTCTCTGGCTACCGGCTTCAGCGTCTTCTGCTAACTACAAAGTCTTGAGCGCAAACGTATGGGTGCGTAATACCGATGCTAAACGAGTATTAGAACTTGTAGCAAAAGAACAGCCTGACTTGGCGCTGTTTATGGAAGTAAATGACGTGATGGGAGAGCAGCTAGCGTCCGCTTTAAAAACAATCTTGCCCTATAGCTCTAATCAGCTAACGCCTTACCGTTTAGGCACTGTGCTTTACAGCAAAAAACCGCTAGCTGATGTCCAGCTTCAGCAGTTTAATACCCGCAACGCTTCGAATATAACGGCCCGCGTAGAAGTTAACGGACAGCAAATATCAGTCGTGGGAATTCATCCGTTTCCGCCGACAACCCCCGAGCTGTTTGGCAGCCGTAACCAGGTGTTGGCAGCGGTGAGCGACTATGTACAATTGCAGCCAAATCCGGTTATTTTGGTGGGCGACTTTAATACCACTATGTGGTCGCCTTACTACCGGCAGCTTGCTCGCACAACCGGCTTGCAGAACTCGCGAGCAGGCTTTGGCCTTTTGCCCACCTGGCCTTCTAGTTTGTCTTACGCGAACGTTCCTCAACTAAACGCGCTAACAAGACTCTTTCAAATTCCTATCGACCAGTGTTTGGCGAGTTCTTCACTAAAGGTAGTCGGCATGCACACTGGCCCTGACGTTGGCTCGGATCATCTGCCAATCGTGGTCGATTTTCAGTTGGATGATGCAGCTTGATGTGAGGTGATGAGTGGAATGAGAATGCGACTGAGAATGCGGCTGAGAATGAGAGTGCGATCGCTCAATTACCTAATGTCATCGTAACGCTTACGCCTTTCAACTCTTCGCAAGGATGCTCTTGCATATAGGCGCTAACGCACGACTGGCAAGCTTCTAAATAGTTGAAAGCGGCCACCATCTGCGACCAACGAGGCGTCCGGCTAAACCGGATGCCCGACTTTTTAGCCGCGCTGCGACAACCGTTGTAGCTGCTGTACTTCTCTATCAAATCGGCTTTAGTTAGCTGCTGAGGCTTTTTTGACTCAAGCGCGGGCGCTGTTTCTGCTGGTAAAACCGCCTCTTTAAGCTGGTTGACAGCCCCTTGCGCGACGGTAAAAATACTCGCCGCGTTCTGAATATCTTCTGTGTGATTGTCTTTTAGCTGGGTTAGCAGCCGGTCTATTCTGTTCTTTCCCATAATGGTCTGTCTTAACCTAGTGGCTCAGCTTCCTGTTTTTATCAATCCACCTGTTCCTATCGATCCAACAGATAGCGACCCGTAGAAGCCTGATCGCTATGCATTTGAGGCTGGTCTTGTTTGTCTGCTTCGGTTGCGTTTGCATGGACAATTTCGACAACGTCACTGTCTTCAGGGAGCGATTGGCCGTCTCTCTGGTTCCACCACAGCATAACGGATCTGACGGCTCTTAGCAGTCTTACAATCCGAGCGGGAAAAACTAGCTGTCCCCAATGTGTTTGCGCTTCTGCTTCTACGTCGCCCACCTCGTTAAACGCGTTGGATAATACGCCTAGCTGCGTACTCATCTCGGTCATCTCTTCTGCTAGCTGATTGATCAGGGCTTCTTTTTCTATGAGCTGGGCTTGCTTTTGGTTCTTAAGCTGGTCGATTAGGTTTTGAAAATGCGTGAGGCGATCGCGCAACTGCAGGGTGGTCTCTTTATGCTCCGAATTTCTGCGCAGGAGCTGAGCGCGGCTGCGATTGGTAAAGATTAAACAGTCGCGCATCTCCTCGTACGTGCTGCTAGCCTGCATTGAATCGAGTTCCTGGATATTTTTAGGAAAGTCGGTGGCAGAACGAAATCGAGCGTTGTCTGTAGATGCAGTCATGGTCTGTAGCGTCACAAAGTCTTCTGTTCTATGCTGGCACGAACTTCTATGGATGCTGGCTGGAGAAGATGCAAGATGAAACAAACTTGATGTATTGTTTGCATTAGCTTTATCGTTGGCCTCCTATATCGCTTATCTACAAAGGGCTGTAGCCGTTTCTCCTGTATTTGTGCTGTCAAGGTATGACAATTTCTGCGGTGGTTTTTTTTCGGTCGGGAACTTTTCCTCCCTCTCTTTTGGCAGATGCTTTAATCGCTATCTCTTCATACGCTAAGTTTTTCCGCCCGGAGGCCACTGGTTATGTCTATCGCCCAAGCAGACCCTAAGATGAAGGACTGCATAGATGCTTGCATGACCTGTTTAAAGGACTGCGAATATTGCATGACGGCCTGCCTTAGCGGCGATATGGTCAAGATGATGACTGAATGCATTCAGCGCTGTCGGGACTGTGCTGATACCTGTACTATGTGCGTCCGGTTTATGTCGCGCCGGTCAGAGATTCACCCTTTTATTTGTCGAGCTTGCGCTGAGGCTTGCGATCGCTGCGCCGAAGAATGCGGTAGCCACGAATCTGACCACTGCCATCGCTGTGCGGAATCTTGCCGTAAGTGCGCGGAACTATGCCGTCAGATGGCTGCGTAGTTTGAACATGTGCTGGTAGAAACGTAGACTATCTATATTCGCATATTCGCAATGCTGCGCAAAAAGCAGTTGGAGCTAAATAAAAGCCTTATCCTAGCTTGATTACCCTAACTTGCAAGTAGAGGCTCCACCTAGCTCAATCCAGCCGTGAATTAGACCGGATGTTGATTGAGCAGCGGCGCATTTGCCTGCGTGATCAATCACAATCACGCCGCCTTCGCCATTCACTTTAGCGACTAAATACTCAATACCGGCTTTTGCAGCTTCTGTTGCATCCATGTCTTTGAAATAAACATAGTCAGAAACTGTTTTAGCCAGTACCGTGCGCAAAAACTGTTCTCCGTAGCCCGTCGCTGAAACTGCACAGGTTTCGTCATCGGCATAAACGCCTGCTCCGACTACTGGCGTATCGCCCACGCGTCCCCAGCGCTTGTTTACGAGTCCGCCGGTAGAGGTGGCTGCTGCTAAATTGCCGTGCATGTCTCTAGCAACTGCGCCGACGGTGCCTAGCTTTTGCTTAATTTTCTCGTGGTCTAAAACAATTCTTCCGGCGTCTTTGGCTTCTTTAAGCTGTTTGATTCTACCGGGGGTAATGAAATAGTCGTCTGGGCAAGTCTCAACTTTGTAGATCTTGGCAAATTCTCCCGCGCCTTCGCCTGCGAGCATGACATGGTCGCCCTGTTCGAGTACCTGGCGAGCTAGAGAGATCGGGTTTTTAATGTTCTTTACGCAGGTTACCGCGCCTGCTTTGAGGTCGCTGCCGTTCATCAGCGCGGCGTCCATTTCTACCTGCCCATTTTCGTTGAGGACGGAGCCTTTGCCCGCATTGTAAAAGGGGTCGTTTTCTAGCAGGTTGACGCAGTGCTCGACTACGTCTAAGGCGCGATCGCCCTTCTCTAAACGCGCTCTACCTGCTTCTAAAATTTTGACAATACTCTGCTTAAAGTCATCAGAGCTAGCTTCGTACTTCAGGTCTTCGAGCGCACCCGCGCCGCCGTGGATCATCAAAGAATAAGGCTGAGTCATTGTGGAGGGTTCTCTAAGAGATGTTGTAAAAGAGATGTTGTAAGAAAGCGTGGATTTTAGTTTGTTGTTGATTGAGAATATGACTCTTCAGGGTTGAGTTCTTCTAAAATCGTAAAGCGAATGTGGTTGATCGCAAAGTCTCCTAAAGAGACGTGATCGGGCCAGCCTTTGGCTTTGAACTTAGCAAAAGAGATGCCCTTGCCTAGCTCGGTATGATACCAGGACAAGCCCATAAAGAACCGGGTGGGATATGGCCCCTGATCGATCACGTCATCTACGTTGGATTCCATCGGTAGCCAGCCAATACCCGGCACATAAAACTCTAGCCAGACGTGATTAAAGTCTGGCTCTAGCGGCAGGTTTTTCTTCTCGGGAAACTGAGGGCATTTGTAGCGACCAATCGTGCGGCAGGCGATGCCGTTTAGCCGAGCTAGCGCTAACAAAACGCCGACGTATTCCCCGCAGGAACCGGTGCCTCTCGCTAAGGCAATATCTGGGGTGTCGATTCTAGGCTGAATGCTGTAAGAGAGCTGATCGTAAACATAGTTACGAATTCTGAGCATTTTTCTCAGAATGTTGGTTTCTGTCCCGGCGGCGGCTTTGGCTGCGGCCTGAATAATCGGCGTATCCATTGACAGCTCGTCGTCGTCGATGAGGTATTTAGCCTGAAAGTCTTCTGAGAGCGGCGGGCTTTCTTCTACGTCTTCTGGGCTGAGATTGTATTTGATGCTGTACATCTCAATGAGCGCTCTCCAGCCAACTAGGCCAGCTTGGTAAGGTGCAATATGGTCGAATTTGAAAACGGCAACGCGCTGACCGTCCTGGATTTCTTCGGTGAAAGGATGACCGACGGCTTCTACTAGGCGCACTTTCTGGCGAGGCGTATCGGCGGGCAGGGCAATGCGCCATTCTGCGCCGCTGAGCGAAAGCTCTTCTAGCGGCAGCATCTCTTCTACATAAGACAGCTCTATCAGGTAACCGTTGGAGAGCGTTTGCTTAGTTTCTGGGATGTGGTGGATGAAGAGCGGATGGATAAAGGTGCGATCGCGCAAAGTCAACTGGAGCGGGTCGGCGGCATTAGGATCGTCTCGGATATAGGCCTCTTCGTCTGCGTAGGACAGGTAGCAAACAGACTTTCCGCTCTCCTGTGGGTAGAACGCGATCCCAGTAGGCGAGCCAAAGGGGGTGAGGGCGCTAAAGCGAACTTTGCCCGTTTCTAAATCTAGACAGAAAACGGTTTGCTCAGCGCGATCGCAGACCCAAAGGGCGTCTTCTTCTACAACGAGGTTTTCAGTTCCAACCCCTGGCTGCGCGATCTTTTTAACTGGTTTCCCGCTGGCTTGGTCGAATACGTGAATATAGCCGGACTTCTCGCAGGAGACATAGACTCTAGTGTCGTCAAGGGCGATTCCGTTGGCGGGGTAGGGCAACTGAGTGAATTCGACCGGTGCTGAAAGCTGAAGCGGATTGGGGTGAGAAGAGGCGGTGCCGTGGGCGCGATCGCACTTAAACACAGATCGACCTTTCGCAAACCAGATGGCATCGTTTGTAGCGGCAAGCCCTGATGCACCTACCCATTCTGCTGCGTGAAGGCCGTTGAGAATAGTTGTATTGTTGGTTTTTGGATCGATCTGGGCTAAGTACCCTCGCACAGATTCCAGCGCAATGAGTTTGCGATCTAGTGCGGCGAGTCCTGAGATGGCGTAAAGCCCTATGGGTCTGACTGTGCCTGGCTGAGCGCTGGGCTGAACATCGGACCGAACTGAGGTGACGTTAGATGGGTTCTGCGAAGCCACTGACGACCCATGAGCATCGTTAGACATGTTTGAACATCACGCTGTAGGACATAATCTGCTGGTCTGAGTCGGTGCGTTTGCTGAGATGGAAACTTTTTTGGTTAGTCTCTGGCTAACCTCTAGAAGCGCAGTATTAAATAAACATAGTAGATCAGTAGTCCGATTCGCTGTTAGGCTTGTTTGAGCGTTATCCCCTTGAGAATTCTACGCTAAGCGCTCCTTCCCACAGTGGACTGGAGAATAGACTTGAGCAAAGCAAGGCCCACAGTTGGCGTTCTAGAAAGCGAAGCCAAGGCTACAACCCTATAACAACTGCTAAACTCCAATGAAATCAACCTACGATCCTGACAAAGACATTCTACAGATTTCCTTGACAAAAGCTGTTGTCGAGGAGACCACTCAGATTGCGCCCGGCCTCATTCTAGATTACGACGAAGACGGCAGGGTTATTGGGCTAGAGATTAGAAAAGCCTCGCAAAAAGTAGACGATCCCTACGAAATGATCCACTTAGTTGGCAAAGGCAATGAAAATAAGCCGCCTGCTAAAGGAAGTCTATAGCAGGCGGCTCGTCTGTCGTTTTCGATCATAGTTATTCAATTTTGTCGGTAGGCGCGAGGCGTCTACGTTAGCCATGCTCTTTGGCTACATTGGTTTGTCGATTCATCTTCCCTGGCCGATCAGGGCTGAGGATTAATCGTTCATCCAGGATTCTCTACCGATTAGGTCGCATACCGAATCTCTGAGCAAATAGTCATTGTTCTCTAACACTTGCTCTACGGACTTCCATTCAGAAGTACTGTAATATCTAGATAGTGCGTAGATCTGATGCCGTTTGGCAAGTCTACCTTTTTCGACCAAGGCTTTTGCGTCGTCTTGAATAGTGCTAATAGAGTAGCGGCGTTCTGTAAGCATGGTAGTATCCTGGGTGAATAAGCTAGAACGGTGTATTCTGTTGTCGCTTTTTAACCGCGATATATGTGAAAAAACTGCTGACAAAAACGGCTATAGATTTGAATCTATAGTAATTGAGTCAGTAATTAAACCGCGGCGGTAGCGTCGATGAGACTCGGTTGAGTAGAAACTTAGATAGGGCTGTATAACAATGGCTCTATTATAGTTATCTAATTAGCGTCGTCGAGCTTTCTTAAAGATTAGAACAGGAAGCTTGGAACAGGTGGGTGGTGCCGTCTAACGGCTACCTATGCGATCTATTCAATCAACATTCTCATAGATCGCCTGTGGACGGGCCTGCTAAAGATTAGAGGCCGGATAGTTAGCGACTACTTGAATAAGAGTATTGAAAAAGATAAAAAGCTAATAGCGCTCTCACTTGGCAAAAAAATCTGTTCTATCAGGGAATATTTCTACTCAATCTTCCTGCGTTTGACTTTTTCTATGCTAAGTCGTCCGTGCTCAGCTATTCCAACCCGTTTGCAACAGCGCTTTCTATCAAGAAAACTGGAGTAAAAAGGTCTGGAAAAACGAACTTTGGAAGACTACCATCCTTATTAAAGATGGATGCCTTTATCAGCAAGTTGTTTGCGTCAACAACAGTATTGTATATCACCGTTTTATAGCTGCCTCAGACGATTGGTCAAGGCTTCATGACATTAGCTGATTGATAATACGGAGTTTACGTGCAGTTAAATAACTCTGTATAGCCTGCTCTCGCTACAGCTTATGGCTCGAACTATTGTAGCGATGAAAATAAAAGCTATTCCTTCTGATGACAGATTATCACGGGGTGATACGGTAAGCCAAAAGACGGGTAATGGCTTTCTATCAGTTTAGTTGCCGATATTGTGGGCGGTATTATGGGCGATCGCGCTGGCGAATAGATTGAGTGAACCACAGACTTCTGTTTGTCTTCTTGCTGAACTATTTGAGAGGGTTAAGAGAGATTTAATGTGCTCAATATTTGTGAAAGAAACGTTGACAATTCGTGCGCATTAGGTGAGCTAGCGATCGCGCTATGGTTCTATTCTAAAAACATGCCTTTATGGACCTCCGTCATGAAGACTTGCGCTGTGCCGGATGCGGGCGATAATAGTGAGCTGTTTACAAAAAATGACATGCCAAAAGCTGATTGACTAGAAGGCCGACGTGCTAGACATCTAACCCAAAGAGTAGTTTGATAGGAAATTTTCAATGACCGACCGAATCTTAATGTGCGCCCCTCATCACTACGATGTGGACTACGTAATTAATCCCTGGATGGAGGGAAACATTCACCGCTCATCGCGCGATCGCGCTGAAGAGCAGTGGAACAAACTCCATGACGTGCTAAAGGATCACGCTGATGTGGTGCTGGTGGAGCCGCAGAAGGGCTGGCCTGATATGGTGTTTGCGGCGAATGCGGGTTTGGTCTTAGGCGATCAGTGCGTGCTGAGCCGGTTCTTTCATCCCGAGCGACAGGGCGAGGAGCCGCATTTTCAAAAATGGTTTGAAGACAACGGATTTACGGTGCATACGCTGCCCGAGAGCCTGCCTTTTGAAGGCGCAGGCGATGCCCTGATAGACCGCGCCGGGCACTGGGTTTGGGCGGGATACGGCTTTCGCTCCGAGCTAGACTCTCACGCATATTTGGCAAAATGGCTAGATGTAGAAGTCGTCTCGCTACGCTTAGTCGATAACCGGTTTTACCATCTGGACACCTGTTTTTGCCCGCTAAAAGACGGGTATTTGATGTACTATCCGCCCGCGTTCGACGATTATTCTAATCGGCTAATTGAGATGCGCGTGCCCGAAGATAAGCGCATCGTGGTGGAAGAGGTGGACGCGATTAATTTTGCTTGCAATACGGTGAACGTAGATCGCGTGGTAGTGATGAATAAGGCGAGTGAGTCGCTGACTAAGGCACTGGGCGACTGCGGTTTTGAAGTTGTTGAGACGCCTTTGACCGAGTTCTTAAAGGCGGGCGGTGCGGCGAAATGCCTGACGCTCAAGGTAAATGAGGCCCCGCAGGCTACGCCCAAAACTTCGACGATTCAGTCTCGAACGATTCGCATGGAGGGACATCTGCTAGATTCGGGATTGGTGAACCGGGCGCTCGATACGATTGTGGCGGGCGGCGGCAGCTTTCAGGTGCTGAGCTTTGATCTGGGTAAGCAAAGACAGGACAGCTCTAGAGCTGAGGTGAAAGTGTCTGCGCCTGATGACTCGGTAATGGCCGACATTATGGGGCAGCTCATTGATCTGGGCGCATTTGCGATGCCGGACGAAGATACCGCAATTTCTGTGGAATTAGAGGGCGTGGTGCAAGACGGCGTTGCGCCAGACGACTTCTACGTAACGACGATTTATCCCACTGAAGTGTGTGTGGATCAACAGTGGCTGCGGGTAGAAGGCCAGCGGATGGATGGGGCGATCGCCATTACTAAAGATAAGGGTCAGCCCGTTGCTAGATGTAAGCTGCTGCGCGACTTGCTTCAGGGCGAGGAAGTGGTCGTAGGTAGCAAGGGCATTCACGCTATTCGCACTGCGCCATCGCTGAAGAAAAAATCAGACGACTTTAGCTTTATGGGCGCAGGCGTGTCGAGCGAGCGCCGGGTGGAGCTAGTGGTGGATCAAATTGCCTGGGATATGCGACAAATTCGCGATCGCGGTGGCAAGGTCGTGATCACGGCTGGCCCAGTGGTAATTCATACGGGCGGCAGTGAGCATTTGAGGAACCTGATTCGCGGCGGATATGTGCAGGCGCTGCTGGGCGGAAACGCGATCGCGGTGCATGACATTGAGCAGTCGATGAAGGGCACATCTTTGGGCATGGACATGAAGCGCGGCGTTTCGGTGCATGGCGGCCACCGGCATCACTTGCAGGCTATCAACACGGTGCGTCGTTACGGCAGCATTGCTAAAACCGTTGAGGCTGGCGTGCTCAAAAGCGGCGTGATGTACGAGTGCGTAAAGAACAACGTGCCGTTCTCGCTGGCCGGTTCTATTCGCGACGATGGGCCACTGCCCGATACCAAGATGGATCTGTTGGAAGCGCAGGCAGATTACGCCCGATTGATTGAGGGTGCGGACTTGATTCTAATGCTCTCGACCATGCTGCATTCTATTGGTGTGGGCAATATGACGCCTGCCGGGGTGAAGATGGTTTGTGTGGATATTAACCCGGCAGTTGTAACTAAGCTGAGCGATCGCGGTTCTGTTGAATCGACGGGCGTTGTTACGGATGTGGGCTTGTTCTTGAGCCTGCTAGTACAACAACTCGGTAAGCTGACTGGGCAGTACGCGCAGGTTTAAGCCTGGCGTTTTACGTTTAGGTGCTTTAGCTTCACGTGCTTTAGCTTTAACGACTGACGCTTAATTACTGACGCTTAACTACTGAAGAATATGGGTGGGCATTCCGTCGATGCTCGCCCTATTTTTTTGATCCCAGTAGTCCGCGATGCCATCAGGGCCTTTTTTCTTTGCCCATTCGTTGAGCGCGGTGCGATCGCTCTTATAGTCGTACTGTGGCACGCTCATTCCGCAAGAGGTTTGCACCAAATCAACGCTTAGATCGAAGATTTGACGAGTGCCTGGAATGGCGGGAAATTCAGCGCTCAGCTCGTTCCACTTCTCGTGACGCGGGTAAATGGTCTCGGCCTTACCATACAGCCTTAGAATCTGCGGCGCGCCTTCAAAAGAACAGAACATAACGGTCATTCTGCCATTCTCGGCAACGTGGGCGGCGCATTCGTTACCGCTGCCCGTAACGCTCAGCCAAATAACGCGATTGGGGCCAACGACTCGAAAGCTATCCATCCCTTTTGGCGATACGTTCACCTTTCCTTCAGCGCCAGCCGTCCCCACAAAGAACACTTTTTGCTGCTCAATAAAAGTCTGGTGGACGTTTTGAATTTGGTCGAACTGCTTTGCCATAAGTGCTCATTCTGCCTTGCGATCGCGACTTCAGATTAAATTACATCGTCCACGATATTTTGCATTTCCATTGGCGGACGCTTATAGTCGATGCTTTTTTGTCTGGGCGGTAGCGTCATGGGGGGCGGGGTCAAGTCTTCGTAGGCGATTTGATGTAGCAGGTGGTTGATGCAGTTAAGTCTTGCTCGCCTTTTGTTGTCGGCTTCTACAACATTCCAGGGCGATCGCGTGGTATCGGTCGCCGCAAACATATCGTCTTTAGCTTTAGAGTAGTCAAACCATCGTGCTCTAGCTTCCAAATCCATAGGGCTAAGCTTCCATCGCTTCGTCGGATCGTTCAGGCGATCTTGAAATCGCTTTTCTTGTTCTTCGTCGCTGACCGAGAACCAGTACTTTACCAGCACAATGCCAGCGCGTTGCAGCATATGCTCAAACTCTGGGCAGGAGCGCAAAAACTCTACGTACTCCTGCTGCGTACAAAAGCCCATGACCTTTTCAACCCCGGCTCGGTTGTACCAGCTTCGATCGAATAGAACAATTTCGCCAGCGGTGGGCAACTGCGCAACGTATCGTTGAAAGTACCACTGCCCTTTCTCTCTGTCGTTGGGAGCCGCTAGGGCAATCGTCCGGCAAATGCGAGGGTTCATGCATTCGGTAATGCGCTTAATGGCGCCGCCTTTACCAGCCGCATCTCGCCCTTCAAAAAGAACAACAACTTTGAGTCCTTTCGCTTTCACCCAATACTGAAGCTTTACCAGCTCTCCTTGTAGTCTCTCTAGCTCCTTTTTGTAGACCTTCTTGCTTAGCTTTTTAGCCTTTTTGGGCTTTTTGTCACTGCTCTTTTTACTGCTGCGCTTTTTATCTGCTTGACTGCTTGTCTTTGCGATTCGAGGGTTTGCTCTTCTTGCCGTTATCTTTCTGGCTTGAACGCTCTTTATCTTTACTCTCTACTGAGTTTTCTATTGTTATTGGGCTGGCACCATTAGAAGTCGATGACAGGGCGCTGTCGGAGGCACTAGCAGAGTCTGCAGTGGCTGCTTTTTCTTTTTTCTTTTTAGCCATGAACCTTCTAGATACCTTGAATTATCTACTAGCCTAGAACAGGTTTTTAGAACTCAATCACAATTTTAGGTGGTGTTAACGAATCGTTAACCTGTTAGGAGCGAGCAACAACATTTGGCAGAGGCTTCTATGATATGTGGGTAGTTGGCGGGTAATTGCGTATGAAAGTTGGGATCTTGGGCACTGGTTTGATGGGTAGCCCAATGGCGCTGAAGCTTCAGGCCGCTGGGTTTGAGGTATTGGCGTGGAACCGAACTTTGACGAAGTTAGCGCCGCTGCGAAAGGCGGGCATTAAGACGACAGAAGTAGCTGCCGGGGCGATATCAGCCTGCGATGTCACGATTACAATGCTGAGCGATGCGGCTGCAACCGAGTCGGCAATATTGGCCGACCGCGCGGCGTTAGCAGGCCGTACGATATTGCAAATGGCTACGATTGCGCCGGAGGAGAGCCGGGAGCTAAAGCGGCAGGTAGAAGCCGCGGGCGGCACGTATTTGGAAGCGCCGGTGCTGGGCAGCCTGCCGGAAGTTAAAGACGGATCGCTTATTGTGATGGTGGGCGCAACGCCGGAGCAGTTTGAGCAGTGGATGCCGGTGCTGAAGTGCTTTGGCCCGCAGCCTCAGCTGATGGGAGTGGTGGGCACCGCAGCTGCTACTAAGCTGGCGATGAATCAGCTCATTGGCACGATGACTTCGGCCTTTTCGATGAGTTTGGGCCTAGTGAAGCGAGAGGGCTTAGACCTAGATAAGTTTATGACGCTGGTGCGAGCGAGTGCGCTGTATGCGCCGCACTTTGATAAGAAGCTAGAACGAATGTGCGATCGCGATTTTGAAGATCCGAACTTTCCCACTAAGCACCTGCTAAAGGATATGAATTTATTTGTGCAAGCGGCTGAGAACCAAAGCATTGATGCGACGGTGGCGGCTGGGGTGAGTGCGATCGCGCAAAAAGCGATTTCGCAGGGGCTAGCTAATAAAGATTATTCGTCAATTTACAGTGCGATCGATCCAGATTAGCTGCGCTAAACAATATGAAGCCATCTGCTAGATGCCTATGCCGTGAGAACGGCTTCTTTTACTCTGGCAGCTACCTGATCGCTCTGTGCTACCCCATCTTTTGCATTGCCAAATCGGCGATCGCGCTTTTGGTAAGTCTGCAATGCCCGATGAAACTCGCCTCGGTCGAAGTCGGGCCAGAAGGCGTTGGTAAAGTACATTTCGGTGTAGGCCAACTGCCAAAGTAAGAAGTTACTTAGCCGCTGCTCGCCGCTGGTGCGAATGAGAAAATCGGGATCGCTCCCTGCTGTATAAAGGTGTTGGCTAATCGTCTCTTCGCTGATCGCCTCGGCAGAAAGCTCACCCCGCTCGACTTTCTGCGCGACCTGCTGGCAAGCTTGAACGATTTCACTGCGACTGCCGTAGTTGATCGCCACATTAAAATCTATGCCAGTGTTATTAGCTGTCTCTTCCATCGCTCTTTTAATTTCTTGTTGCAAAGACTCAGAGAGCGTTCCTAGCTCGCCAATAAAGCGAATGCGAACGCCTTCTCTATGCATCTCTTTTAGCTCTTTGCGCAGCATTTTTTCAAACAGCACCATGAGAAAGTCTACTTCGGACGTAGGCCGCCGCCAGTTTTCGGTAGAGAAGGCGTAGGCCGTTAGCGCCCCAATTCCCCAATCTTTGCAGCAGCGCAGCAAGTCCTTAAGAATCTTTGCTCCCTGCCGATGTCCAACAACGCGCGGCAGACCTCGCTGATTGGCCCAGCGACCGTTGCCGTCCATAATGACAGCGACATGGTTTGGCAGGCACTGAGGGTTGAGATCGGTGGGGAGAACAGAGTATAGGCTCATGGTTTGGCGTGAAAGTTGGGTCTAGGTGAGCGCGTAGAAATTGAACGATTGCTGTGGCTAGGAAATGGGTCAGAGATAACTAGAGATGGCCTCAGCGGTTTCCGTAGGTTGGTTTAAGAATTCCCGGTGAAGCGGAGAAGCCAGACGGTAATTTCACGGCAAAAGCGGGTTCGCCACCAGGGATCGCAGGTGCAGGCCAGTTAACAAATGGGCCTCACTCTTAGATTAGGCAGTAGGCGCTCAAGCGTCAGTCGGAAAAAGTCGGTGGAAGTCTGCTCTTAGCTTTCAAGCGGTGGGTCGTGGGAGTATCCTGCCTAAAGCGCTGATGAAGTGATACTGAACCCGGCTGTCTATTCGGAACATTGGGCCAGCGGCTGGTAGTCTATGCTTGCAGCGGGGTATCTGCGCAGGCAACCGTACTCAAAGATAGATCTCGATATTGTCAAAAATCATGGGAATTGATACGGCCATCGAATATGCCGACCAGCTACTATACGAGCGCACAGGCCGACATCTGAGTGATTTGCAAAGCTGTATTATTCAACAGAGTTGGCAGGGCCGAACCTATGGACAAGTAGCGACAACTGCGGGCTACAGCGAGGGCCATATTAAGGATGTGGCTTCTCAGCTATGGCGGCTACTGTCGGAAGCGCTAGGCGAACGTATTACGAAAGGAAATTTGCGATCGCGCCTGATCAACCGGGTCAAGCGCACGCTCAAAAAAGCCTCTCCGCTTCATCCGAATGAATCGTTCAGCGTGGCTGAACCAATCGCGCCAGCCGTCGTGGCTATGCCAACGCCGTTTATTGGCCGCAAGCAAGCGCTACAGACGCTACAGACTCTCTCTTTGACCCACCGGGCTATTGTTATCCACGGTGAGGGCGGTATTGGTAAAACAACGCTGGCTCAGCAGTATTGTCAGCAGTTTGACCAAACGCTAGAGCTGCTAATGGCGAAGGAATCGGCGAGCATTACACCAGTTGAAAGCGTCGTGGAAGAGTGGCTGCGTCAGCACTTTGATGAGGAACCTGGGCGAGAGTTTGGCGTTACGCTCAGCCGCTTGAAGCATCATTTGCGCTCGGGCTCGGTGGCTGTACTGATTGATAATCTAGAACCCGCATTAGATAGTAATGGGCAGTTTATTTCGGCGCATCGGCATTATGCCGAGCTGCTGCGGGTGCTTTGTATTTCGGGGGCAACGACGGTGATGACTAGCCGCGATCGCCTTTGCGAACCGGGCGTAGCGGTCTATCACTACCGGCTGCCAGGGCTGAGCTTGGAGAGCTGGCAACAGTTTTTTCAAGATCGACAGGCTGTGGCGCTAGAGAGCTTAGCGCGAATGCATCGGGCGTATGGCGGCAATGCCAAGGCGATGGAGATTTTGTGCGCGGCGGCGCTAGAAGATTTTGAGGGCGATGTCGGTGCCTACTGGCAGGAGAATAATGCTGATTTGCTAGGCGCAAGCGATTTGCGCAACCTGGTGGTGAGCCAGGTCAATCGGCTGCAAGCCCTAGATGCCGATGCTTACCGTTTGTTCTGCCGGTTGGGGTGCTATCGCTATCAGGATCGGGCCAGGCTGAAAGCGGCGGCGGTGCTGGCTTTAATGTGGGATATTGATCCACTCAAGCAGCGGCAGACGCTGAACTCTTTGCGCGATCGCTCGCTACTAGAATTTCGTAAGGGCGACTACTGGCTGCATCCGGTGAGCCGGGCAGAGGCCATTTTACGGCTGCGGCAAGGTGCTGTTCAAAACGGTGCTGCTCAAAACGGTGCTGAAGATTGGCAGCAGGCGAACCGAGCGGCGGCTAACTATTGGACAAATAGCGTTAGCACCGTGGTTTCGGTAGAGGACGGATTGCAGGCGTTAGAAGCCTACTACCATCTGATTGCGGCTGAAGATTACGATGGGGCCGCCGCGGTATTGCTGAAGAGTCGGCACAATCAGTGGCAGCAGTTTTTACCCCTAGCGGCAAGTTTGTATCGCGTTGGGTTGTTGCAGCCGGTGGTGAATGCAATTGTGCAGGTGTTGCCCCATGCGACAACGGGCCGCAGCGAGCTAAACAATATTTTAGGCGATGTCTATTGGATTACGGGGCGAATTCACGATGCGATCGCCTGTCAGCAGCAGACCTTAACCGATACTGAGCGTCAACTGTCGGTAATAGATGCTCAATCGGTTATGCCGAATCCTCATGAATTGCTAAAACAACAGCAAGAATCTTCTACCTACAAAAGAGGCATTTACTACCTCAAAATGCTGACGGTTGACGCGCATTTAAGCGTGGGCCTCTATCGGATGGATTTATGGGAACTGAGAGCGGCTGCCGAGCGGTTTGAGCAGGTAATTGCGCTAGCCGCCGGTAGCGATCATCAGGCTTGGGCGGATAAGGCGACCGTTGGCTTGGCGCTAGCACGAGCCTACTTGGGGCAAACGGCAGTGGCGAATGAGCTAGCTTTGGAGGTTTATCCTCGGTTTGCGATGGGCGCAAACGATCGTCATGGTCGCCATGCCTATTTCCTGCAGCTTTTGGGTCAGGCTTTCGATAGCTTGGGCGCGTTTGACAAGGCGCAGACGCTCTACGCGCAGGTGATTAATTTTGCGCAGGCGGGCCACTATCTTCAGGTGCAGGCGAAGGCGCTGACGGGTCTAGCTGTTTTGGCGCGGCACCGGGCCGACTACGGCAAGGCCATTCGTTTGCACTGCGAGGCCGTGACGCTGTGCGAGCAGATTGGCGCAAAGTGCGATTTGGCTGAGGCGTATTTTCAGCTGGGGCTAAGCCGACGGTTAGCGGATGAGGCTGAAGCGGTGGATTGTTTTGAGCGGGCGATCGCGCTTTTCTCTGATATTTGTGCGCCTCAGCAGGTAGCGCGAGTTTTGGCCGCTCAAACTGTCAGAGATACGACTACTTTTTCTGCGTGAATTCCCGGAAACGGACTGAATTGTTCTGATGAATAGAACAACTCCTTTTACAACAGATTCATCGCATGAACAACGCTACTGGTTTTAGCTCTGTCCGTTCCGGTTTCGTACGTGTGGGTACAGTTGCAGCGCTGATTATGCTGATGGGCGCTCTATCGCCAGTGTTTGGCGCTCAATCGTTGGCTGCAAGCGCAGTACGAAGATGCGTTGGCTTCTTATGCGCAGTCGCTGGCGATAGACCCTAATGAAGGTATATTTTACAACCAGGGTTTGGCGCTAACTAACTTGGAGCAGTATGACGAGGCGATCGCATCTTTTGAACAGGCGATCGCGCTCAATCCTGAAAATGCAGATGCGCGTGAGCAGGTAGAAAGGCTAAAGCCGCTGAAGGCTCAAGCTAAGCTAGCCGTATAGCGCTGTACTGGTAGCGCTGTACTGGTAGCGCTGTACTGATAGAGGGAGCACTGGCAGCCTGTAGAGATGATACTCTATACGTGATTATTCGCCGCAGTCTGCTTGCTACAGAGTTCGGCACACAGGAGCATTGAATTCTATGCGTTGGAAAGAGGGTCGTCGTAGCGCAAATGTTCAAGATCGGCGAGGGATGAGCGGCGGCTCTCGGCGAGGTGGCGGTAGCCCGATGGTCGTCGGTGGCGGCGGCATAGGGATGGTTGTTGTTGCGATTATAATTGCGCTCTTAGGCGGCGATCCAACCGTTGTGCTCGACTCTGCTCCGCCTGTGAGCCGTACGCCTAGTCGCGGTCAATATGAGGCTAGCTCTCCCGAAGAAAACGAGCTGGCAGATTTTACGTCTGTTGTTTTAGCGGATACTGAAGATACCTGGGACAGTCTTTTCCCGAAAGAATTTGGCGGCAACTACCAGCACCCCGGACTCGTTCTGTTTACGGACGTTGTGGAGTCGGCCTGTGGCACCGCTCAGTCGGCAGTTGGCCCTTTTTACTGCCCTGCCGACCAGCAGCTCTATATCGATCTAGGTTTTTATCAGGACTTAAGAAATCAGCTAGGTGCCCCTGGCGACTTTGCGCAGGCGTATGTGGTTGCGCATGAGGTGGGCCATCATGTCCAAAATCTATTAGGCATTTCCGACCAGGTTCGTCAGGCTCAAAGAAGAGTGAGTAAAACTGAGGCTAATGAGCTATCGGTGAAGCAAGAGCTTCAGGCTGATTGCTTTGCCGGGGTGTGGGGTGCTAGCGCCCAGAGCCGGGGGCTGTTGGAATCGGGCGACGTGGAGGAAGCGCTGAACGCGGCGAGTCAGATTGGCGACGATAAGTTGCAAAAGCGTCAGCAAGGCTATGTAAATCCGGATTCGTTTACGCATGGGAGCGCTGCTCAGCGGCAAGAGTGGTTCAATCGCGGCTTTTCGTCGGGCGATGTGGATCAATGCGATACCTTTAGTTAGCTGTCCTTCTACAGGCGCCTTTACATGGTTAGCACGCCTTTAAAAACCGAAAGGCCCATCAAGCTTTCGGGCATTAGCTGGGATATGTATCAGACGATTAAGTCCGACCCGGACAATCGCAATCTTCGCTTGACCTATTACCAGGGTATGCTCGAAATTATGGCTCCTTCCCCAGAGCATGAGTACTATAAAAAGGTCATTGGTCGTTTTGTAGAGACGCTAGCTGAAACGTTTGTTGTCAGTCTGTATCCATTGGGATCAACAACATTAGATCGGCAGGATCTTGCAAGCGGATCGGAACCTGATGAATGCTTTTACCTTACCGTGAGTAAAATTCAGCAGGTTAAAGGGAAAAAACGAATAGATCTTACTCAAGACCCAGCGCCTGATTTAGTTGTAGAGGTGGATATTACCAGCCGTTCTAGATACCGCGATCAGGTGTACGCTGCTCTAAAAATTCCTGAAGTTTGGCAGTACGACGGGCAGGTACTAACGCTGCTTGAGCTGGTAGACGGTCAGTATACTGTGACTGAGAGTAGTTTAGCGTTTCCAAAAGTGAAGTCCGAAGCCATTGAACAGTTTTTGCAAGAATCAATGACGAAGGATTATCTAGAGCTGGTTGGTGAGTTTAGACAATGGCTACAGGGCTTATAAAATATGTCTTAGCTATTTGATACTACTGGCCTGTACATGCGACTGCGATACTTGAGGATCAACAGACGCCGCCGTGCTAAAACGCAAACGTAGCGCGAACAGCGCCGTAAGTGTTTTCTGTATCGTCGTTATCGCCGTCGCTATTGGCGTAAATAAACGAGGGCGTTAGGGAAAAGAACTCATTAACGGAGATCTGATAGTAGGCTTCTACTAGCAGGGGATTGCGATTGATCGCTGGAGAAACGCCGCCGTATAGACCTAGTTCGTTGCCAATGCCAAACAGGTTGGGGAAAGCAAAGCCCCCCATATACGAGTCAAGATCACCGCCGCCTTCGGCGGGTGTATAGGCGTAGTGACCTGATGCGATGACCGGCCCGAAGTCGAGGCTCAGCAGGCCCGCTACTGTATATTGCGGGCTGCTGGAGCTGCTGTCACCATTGATATAGGCGATCGCACCGCTAAAAATTCCATCGCTAAGCAAATTTAGCTGCGCAATATAGCTGTAGTTATTAAATAGGCCGCCGTCAGGCTCGTTCACGTTACCGGTATCGTTGGCATAGCCTAGATCAAGTATCAAGTTTCGAGAGAGATTGAAGTTCAACCCGGCTCCGAAGGAACCCCCACCGTTGTACAAGTCGTAAAATTCTGGGCCGCCGGCATCGGCAACGCTCGATCCGTCAAATGGCACAATCGTACTGCTGACAAAGTCATCGGTTACCATGCTGTTGGCTGCAACGGTAGCGCTAATGCGATCGCCGATTGGAAAGCGGTAAAACACATCGTCTAGCTGGACGCTATCGCCAGTGCCGCCGCCGCCGCTGCTCGCTAGACCGTTTTCCGTATTCGCTAGCGTACTGGTCGAATCTCCGGTTCGAAAGCTCAGCCGCAGCCTATCGGAGCCGGTAAAGCTCGTATCAAAATTTAGAATAGAGCGATACTCAAACGTCGCGTCTGCCTCTGGTCCGCCCACCGTACTGTCGCTACTCGTAGGCGTCGCGTCTGGGCTACCGTTTGGCTGATCTGCACTCAGGCTAGCCTCGCCAAACGGCACCACCAAATGCGCATTCAACAGTCCGCGCAGCTTGGTTGTCGTTGAAAATTGGTTGGCTTCTAGCTCGGCGACATCCACTTGCAGCGTATCCACGTCGCTGCGAACTGCTGCTAGCTCATCGGCAAACTCTGCTTGCAGGCGGCGAATCTCATCGAGCTGGCTACTCGAACCAATCAGCTGAACCACCACGTCCAAACAGGCATTTAAACCCGCCGCAAACTCGTAGCGAGTCAGCGCCCGGCTGCCGCGATAAGTCCTATCAGGGTAGCCTTCCAAACAGCCATATTCTTCTACTAATCGCTGAAGCGCTGTGTAGGCCCAGTCTCCTGGCTGCACATCCGATAGCTCAGAGACACTGGTGACTTGGGCTAGCTGGATTGGCTTGGTCTGGGTCGGCTCGGTGGTCGCTTTAATCTGGGTTGTCAATCTAGCCTCTTTTTCGAGGGAATCGGCGCTGGGGGTTTCTAGCGCGATCGCCTCACCAGCAGCTTCTAGCGCCAAAGCGTCTGCTGTCATCTCCCCCAGCCCTTGTCCAAACCCAACGCCACAAGTCGCTAAACCCAATGCCAGCAGCAGATGATGACCTTTCAGCATTTGACGATTTATACCTAGCTTATTAACGACATTTAGTATCTCACCTCACTTCGAAATAAAGAAGCTTGGCATAGCAAACTACCCAACAGATCGCATTAGGAGTATGCGTCTAAATAACATACCCTTTGCGCCCATATTCTCTGCGAATATTAGCCATTGTCTAAAGCGAAACTGTCTAGATCGAAATTGTCTAGAGCGAAATTGTCTAGAGCGAGGCTAGTTCCGCCGGGACTTTTTCTTATCCCAAGCCGCCTGATAGCGCCGCTCATTCACCTCTACCGACTTCTGCAAGTCAACGACTGGATTCGGATAGTCCACGCCGATTCGCACATCGAAGCGCTTTTGCTCTACCGACTGCAATCGCCAGGGCGCATGTACTTTCTTAGCCGGAACCTGTTCTAGTTCGGGCAGCCAGTGCTTCACGTAGAGGCCCTCTGGGTCGTAATCTTTAGACTGCTTTGGAATATTAAAGTAGCGAAACCCTCGCGAGTCGTTTCCTACGCCCGCCGTATAGTTCCAGTTACCCCAGTTGCTGCAAACGTCGTAGTCAATCAGCAGCGACTCGAACCATTCTGCGCCCATCTGCCAATCGATGCCCAAATTCTTAGTCAAGAAGCTTGCTACGTTTTGCCGTCCCCGGTTAGACATATAGCCGGTCGCCGCGATCTCTCTCATGTTGGCATCTACTAGCGGATAGCCCGTCTCCCCATCGCGCCACTTGTCGAACCGCTGCCAATCTTCTTGCCATTCTATCGGCAGTCCGCGAATGCCGCCTTTGCGAAATATCTTGCGGCCATACTTATGGCAGATAAAGCGAAAATAATCTCTCCACAGCAGCTCAAATACCATCCAGTAAGTAGAGTTGTTCTTTCTCCGCGCCTGCTCGTACTTTTGCACTTCCTCATATATTTTTCGAGGAGAAAGTGACCCATTGGCTAGCCAAGGAGAGAACTTGGAGGAGTAGTCGGCTCCTAGCATTTCATTGCGCGTTTCTTTATATACTTGCAGCCGGTCGGCGTCCCAGAAGTAGTGCTGCAAACGGGCAAAGCCTTCTGTTTCTCCGCCTTTAAATAGCAGAACGCCTTTTGGATCTATTTCTGACTTTTTTAGGCCAAAGTGGGCAATTTCAGGAATATCGCCTAGCTCGACTTCTTCGGGCAGCGCCGACAGCTTCTCTGGCGTTGGAAACGTGGGCGCAATCTGACTCTCTTTCTCTACGGCCTTACGGAACTGAGTAAAGACTTCGGGCAGCTTTTTGATCTCAAAAGGCAAGTCGTCAGGATGATATAGCGTAGCGCCCCAGTAGACTTCAGAGCTCACTTTTAGCTCCGCAAGCGCCTTCTCTACGGCGCGTTCTATATCTGTTTCTTCTGGCGTGACTTCCTCATGCCAATAAACAGCGTCTACATTAAGCGCCTTAACGAGTGCAGGAATTTCTTCTTCGGGTTTGCCCTGGCGAATGACCAAATCGCTGCCTTTTTTTTGCAGCTGCGCTCTTAGATCTGCAACCGTTTCTAGCAAGAACTGAGCGCGGTAAGCGCCGGTTTTAGGAAAGCCAAAAGGGGTTTCGCCAAACTGCCTAGGATCGAAGCAGTAGAGGGGAATGATGTCTGCCTGTTTTTGAATGGCGCGGTGAAGCGGCTCGTGATCGTGGAGGCGAAGGTCGTTGCGGAGCCAGAGGAGAATGCGCATGAAAAATGAACGTGGAAATGAAAGTAGGTCAGTATTTGAATGATAGGGTGACAGCGGAGATAGCCGCGACTGCACAGAGGTAGAGAAAATGCCTGCCAAGGACGAATCGACAGATAGCTTGAAAGCACGGCTAGAGGATGCTTGCAAGGATTTGTGGTGGAGCAGCGAGTCGGACTATCCGGTTGAGGTCGTTTGGCAGCCGCAGGTTGAAACCAAGGATGAATCGCTTGATCAGATCGATCAATGGGTCGCCTCGTTTCATGCTGAGGATGCTATAGAGAAGGTCGATCTTGATGATTTTTTTGAGCGAGCGACTACCGTTAAGAGCTGGCACACGAAAGAAGATAAAGACCAGATTAGTCGGCTGAGGCAGCTTAAAGACCTATTAACTTCTGAGCTGTCTCACTTACAGGTCTATCGCTGCGGTGAAGTAGAGGTCGCTGTATATGTTTTAGGCTACTCGGATTCAGGCCGCTCGGATGGCACCATACTCTCAGGTGTGCAAACAATTTTAGTCGAGACGTGATGTGCCTTTCTCTGGCTACTGGCTTTCTATGGCCGATTGAATGCCCTCTGGCACTTCGGAGAGTAAGTCGTAGCCGGTGGCGATTTCAATGCGATCTACGGTGGTGCGATAGGTTTGCCAGTCGGCTTCAATGCGATCGCTATTGGGCATATCCACCGCAATCACTTCCGCCTCTCTATCAATATCATCATCTACATCGTCTAGCACCACAATGACCTTCCACACGCGCCCTGGCACCGTAACTCTACCCACCTTTTTCTGACTGCCGTACGCACCGCCGATAACGTACAGCGCTTTGCCTTCTTGATAGATCAAATCGCGACCATACTGCTCTAGCTCCTTCCATGGCCCTCGGTTGTTCTCGCTCGCCTGTGGGAAAATATTCGTCATTAAAAAGGTGGCTGAGTTGTCTTGAGCGGTGTCGGTGCGATCGCCCGATGGAACCATATGCCCCCGGTCGTAGCCACTGCGCCGATACTCTCCCGGCGTTGCTTGGTAGAACCCTTTTGGCAGCCCGCCGTCGGGTCTGAAGTCGTCTTGTCTGTCTGTACGGCCTAGCCAGCGGTCGTCTACGCGCCAACTGGCCCAGTTCAACACGTTGCGGCTCTGGCTGTAGGACAGGGCGTATTGCGATCGCTCAATTAGCCAATTATCAGGATTGTTCTTGCCAGCATTGCTCGGATTGCCAAAGGTCAGATGCTCGCTATTAGAAAAGTAGGTTGGCTGGTCTAGGCTAGTTTCTACAGGAGGTAGACTTTCGCAAGCCGCCCCGTTGCCGTCGCTGTCTAGGCTGTAAATATCTTGGTCAAAGGCGAGTAAAACTGCTTGAGCCTGCCTTTGGCTAGTAAAGTCGCTACAGTCGCAGTCGCTATCGGCGCAGGGTGGCAAGCTGGCGTAGATGTTTTCTGATGAAAGGCCATCACAGCTACTGAGAGCGATAGCAGCTGCAATCACTAACAGCGAGATCCGCCTGATAAAGGGCGAACGAAACGGCAAGAATCTGCGCATTGACCTGAACATTGGGATGACGGCGGTAGATTGACGGCGATCGCGCGATGTTGGCTTAATACGCCTGTTCTAAAGGCTATCATCTGCAGGACTTGCTACATCAGCTTTGCTTAATAGTTGTGTCAGCTCAAAAGCTAGAGCGGTATACTAAAGCCCTAACCGCTTTGAGCGATCGGCGATAACTGGCCTGAGTCAGTTAGGCTTTGCCGATCCAATCTCTTAAAGCGGCGCTGTTCACAAAAACGACAAGACCCTATGTTTAGTACCGTTGTTTCAACGTTAAAAGCCTGTTTCCCTGCCCCTGTGGTTCAGGCCCACTGCGACGGCCCCTGTGGTGTATACGACCCGTCTTCTGCTCGCATTGCGGCTGAAGCAGTGGTTTCTATGACCAAAAAGATTCTCGACTTGCAGCATCCTGAAGGCGGCGACGCGCAGGCCATGGCCTCTTATCAAAACACCATGTCTCGCTACATTGCCATCAAAGAAGAGCAGGCGCAAATCACTAAAGATGAGCTGTTGATTCTTTGGACTGACTACTTTAAGCCGGTGCACTTAGAGAAGTATCCCGATCTGCACGACACGTTTTGGAAAGCCGCTAAGACTTGCTCTGCTTGCAAAGTAGAAGTAAGCACTCAGCACTGTCAGGAACTGATGGACGCCGTACAGAAGATTCACAACATTTTCTGGGAGTCCAAGAGCCGCGATGTTTCCTGGTACACCGCTAGCTAGTCAATCATTCGCTAGTTAATTCGCCAGCTAGACAAAAGACCCTGTAATCTGTTGAGACAGCATTATGGGGCTTTTTTGTGAATGGCAAAGCTGAGCCGGGACTGGACAGAAGTTTGGCAGTGGGTACTGGGCAAGCGGTGGCGGGTGCGCGTAGAAGGGCGCTCTATGCTGCCGACGCTACAGCCAAACGATGACATATTGGTGGCGCCCGTTACTCGGATGATGACCCTTTCTCCAGGAGATGTTGTTCTTTGTGTGCATCCTTTTAGGCCAGGCTTGCGCATGGTCAAGCGCGTCAGCGAGACTTTTTACGATGGGGGGTGCTACGTGCTGAGCGATAATGCGGCTGAAGGCAATGATAGCCGGTCGTTTGGCGTGTTGGGCCGCGAGCAAATTGTAGGACTTGTGACGAGCCGTCTGTTGTAATCTCGACGGATGTATCCTCGACGGATGTAACAGAGCTGCCTATAGTCGGCTATATATTTATCTGCTTCTGCTATCTATTTTAAGAGAGAACGTAACGCTATGTCTGTTGAAATTCGTCCTGCTTATCCTGAAGATGTTTCGACTATTTTTGCTTTAATTAAGTCGCTAAGCGAGTACGAGAAGCTAGCGCACGAAATGGTGGGTAGCGAAGCGGATTTGCATGCAGGATTGTTTGGGCCTGTTCCCTATGCGGAAGTGATTATTGCCGAGGTGGACGGTCAGGCGGCTGGTCTGGCGCTTTATTTCTACAACTTTTCTACTTTTTTGATGAAGCCGGGCATTCACTTAGAAGATCTCTTTGTGCTGCCAGCGTTTAGACGGCAGGGAATCGCGACGGCTTTGCTGAAGCATTTGGCGGCGTTTGCCCTGAGCAAAGACTGCGGTCGGCTGGAGTGGAACGTGCTGGATTGGAATGAAGATGCGATCGCCTTTTACAGACGTATCGGTGCCGATTTAATGGATGAATGGACAGGTTGCCGAGTGAGCGGAGATGCCTTAGTAGAGCTTTCAAAACTAGGAGACTCGGCTTAAGTAAAACTCACATGATGAAACTTGTATAGGGGCCCGTCTATACCCATTTTTTTCAGCGAGATAAGTATATCGGTCTATATATCGGTCTGTTGGCCTGCCTATTTTAGTAATAGAGCAGGAACAAAAGGCTGCGCAAATAAGACTGTCTATTTAGATACCTACTGCTGAAGGTGTCAGGGTGCAGTCTCAGATCATTTTAGTAAGTATTATTACAATTGCCTCAGTAAATTTTCTACCATAAGGAGCGCTGTCTTGTATGGCAGCACTTAGCGCTATGCATGTGCTTTCGTGGCTATGCATGAATATACCTACTCTTCACATATTGCTTTGAAACGGTATTATTTAGCACTAAGTATAGGCACTGAGTAAATTGCTTTACTTATCCTAGAAATGACAGAGCCGCTGGCCTAAGTAATTGATCTAATTCACTCAGGCACCGCTTCCTCCAAAAATCTGACCTGAGAGTATTTCGATGGACCTTACTGACAACGCAAGCTCAATTTCTGACACCATTGCCTCGACCGTCACAGACCGTCGATGGCCAGTTTCTTCTGTAAAGGCTTCGCCAACGCTAGAGTGGAAGCTAGCGGATGCTAACGATGTCACGATTGCCTCTCGCCACTGCGTTGAAACTATAGTGGCTCAGCGGATAGGATTGCCGCTGGACGAACAGAATGGGGATGGCTATGAGGCAGCTTGCGAAACGGACTGCGAGAAAGACCCTGAAAGAAATCGCTTTACGCTAACGCAGCTCTATTCACAGAAAAAAGTTGTGGTCGATGTGCACTTATTCGATCCTACCGACTCCTGCGAGCGATCGCAGCTGCAGCAGTACGCTAGATCACTTCAGGATCTCGACTCTGCGGCCATTCCTACCTACGTCGATGCCTTTGAGCTAGAAACTCCGCTAGGGCCTGGGTTTGCAATCGTGCAGGCGGTGGCTGAGGCTAAGTCTATTCAACAATGGATTGCCGATGGCTACTGCTTTGACGAATTTGAGCTAAGACTGATTGCGCTACGAGTGCTTTATACGCTGAAATATTTGCACGCTCAAGCAGGAGAATCCGCCGGTTGTAAGCTCCATCGAGCGATTAAGCCGAGTAACATTTTGCTAGAAGACCGGCGCACGGCCGATCCCTTTGCCGATTACGAGCCTACTCGCGATCGCCGGTCTAAAGTTAAAGCCGGTCGTGGCTTCGGTCGGCTGTACCTGGTGAACCTGGCGCGAGCGGCGGTCGAAAGTGCTAGCGGTACGCTCACCTTAGAAGGCACCTATGGCTATACTGCGCCCGAGCAGTTTTATGGTCGGGCGCAGCCTGCTTCCGATCTGTACAGTCTGGGTGCAACGCTAATTTATATGGCCTCTGGGAAGCCTCCCTCTACCTGGATGGGCGCGGACTTAGCGATTCAGCCACAAAATATTGCGCTCTCTCGGTCATTTGTCGAATGGATTTCTCAACTGACGCATGCCGATTTGGCTAAACGCACGACCTCCGCAAACGATGCGCTTCAGGAGCTAGAACTGATTCAGATACTCGGCAAGCCACTGGCAAAAGGCGACTATAATTTGGCTGTGCCGAGCGCCAAGCTCTCTCGTCAGCCTCAAACGGCCTACCTCGACTTTAAAGTGAATTTGACGCATCAAGAGCTTAAAATTCGCCTCAACTACGACCGCATAGCCGGGGACAAGACGCAGGGTCGAGCCGCCCCAGCTGGAATGGTCAGCCCTGAAGAATTGAAGACGGCATTGCTGCTAGTAGTGGCGGTAACTCTCATTGGCAGTACCGTCGCTCTAACCGGATCGGCTTTGCTAGGGTTTGTCGTGGCGCTACTCTTGCCGGGCTTCTATTTCCTGATGTTTCCCTACGTGCCTGCTGCTGACGAATCTCTAGATCGGCAGGCGAGTATCCGCATTCGCCGGGATTCTTTTGGCCGGATGTTTATAACGCTAGCGACAACGCCGCTGCCCAACCACGAGTCAACGAGGCGCAATAGAGCGCAGACTGCTTTTATAGAGAGCCGGATTCACTTTGCCAATGTCCCTGTCCGACTGCTCTGTACGAAGCCGGGTTTCTTCTCTTCCAAAATCAGTTTTATTCTGGCGACAAACGATCCTAAGCGCACTGAGAAAGTGGCGATTTTGGGCAGTCAAGAAGAGATTCGCTGGCTGCGGGTGCATGTGGGTCGCTGGCTCAAGAGCTGAGTTTTTATTCGCCGAACGGTGCGATCGCTCGACGTTCGAAAAGCATTCTTTGCAAAAAGATGATTTCAAAAAGATGGCTGTAGGAGATCTCCCTTTGGAATCACGTCGGCGATTGCTGGCTACTCTAGAATGTACCGAGCGCAGTTTAGATAAGATTCTATGACGGTTGGCATCTGGGTATTAGGCGATCAGCTTTGGGTAGGACAGTCGGCGATAGAGAGCAGCGCGGCAGACAAAGCGAATACTCCTGTTATTCTCATAGAATCTTTAGACCATGTAAAAGAGCGGCGATATCATCAGCAGAAGCTGGTTTTAGTGTGGTCGGCGATGCGTCACTTTGCAGAAGAACTGCGAGCAGATGGCTGGCCCGTAACTTACGAAACGGCTGACTCATTTGAAGGCCCTTTAACCGCATGGGTGAAGAAAAACAAAATTGATGAGCTGCGAGTGATGGAGCCTGCGGATCGGCCCTTTGCAGCATTGCTGGATGGACTACAGCTAAACTGCAAATTGACCCAAACGCCGAATAATCATTTCCTCTGGTCTACTCAAGCGTTCGAAGACTGGGCCGCTACGCGAAAAAGCCTTTTGATGGAGTCGTTTTACCGGGAGGGGCGTAAGCGATTCAACATTTTGATGAATGGCAAAAAGCCGGTGGGTGAGAGATGGAATTTTGATAAGGAGAACCGGAAGCCGCCGAAAGGAGAGATCACACCGCCCCATCCGTTGGTGTTTGAGGCGGATGAGATAACGCGGGCCGTCATTGAGTTAGTAGCACAGGCCGATTTCCCGACGTTTGGCGACGACAATTGGTTCGGTTGGGCGGTGACTCGAGAGCAGGCTCTGGCGGTGCTAGATAACTTTGTTCGCGATCGCCTCAATACCTTTGGCCCCTACCAAGACGCAATGGTTGCAGGCGAAGACACGATGTGGCACGCGCTACTTTCTCCTTATCTCAACATTGGGTTATTGCAGCCGATGGAAGTGATTGAAGCGGTAGAGCAAGCCTACGAGCAGGGCGAAATTCCGCTGAACTGCGTGGAAGGGTTTATCCGCCAGGTAATGGGTTGGCGAGAGTATATGCGTGGTGTGTATAGCCGAGTTGATGAGGATTATCCTTCTCGTAATTATTTTGAGCACAACCACCCGCTCCCCGATTTCTTTTGGGATGGCGATACGCAAATGAACTGTTTGCATCAAACTATTGGCACGGTTAAGCGCACGGGCTACGCGCATCACATTCAGCGGTTGATGATATTGGCAAACTTCTCTCTCATTGCTGGATTTTCTCCGCAAGAAGTAGAAGACTGGTTTCACGCAGCCTTTATTGACGCCTACGACTGGGTAATGCAGACTAACGTCATTGGGATGGGACTGTTCGCGGATGGTGGGCTGCTAGCGACAAAGCCTTACGCTTCTAGCGCTAACTACGTGAACAAGATGAGTGATTATTGCAAAGGGTGCGCTTACGATCGCAAGGCTCGCATTGGTGACGATGCCTGTCCGTTTAATTTCTTCTACTGGGACTTTTTAGATCGCCATCGAGAGAAGTTGAGCAGTCAGGGGCGAATGAACTTTATCTTGAAGAACTTAGATAGAATGTCCGACGATGAACTCAAAGAGATTCGCCAGCGAGCGAAGGACTGGCACCGCGTAAACTAGTATTTTACGGTTGGAGCAGAGTTGATGCGGGTAAAAAAGGCTTTTGCTGGGAGTATCATCACGCTTTTCGTCGCTGCGGGTTGTACTCCAACTGCACCTTCTATCAATGCTACCGATCGCTCTAGCACTGACGATTCTGTGCCTGCGTCAGTATCTCTTGAAGGCGAGATGCCCACTGAAAGTAGCCGCGTAACGGCCATTGAGGCAAAGCCAGGAAATAACGGCTATAGCTTTGCGGTGACTGTAGAGAGTAGTGATACCGGGTGCGATCGCTACACAGACTGGTGGGAAGTGATAACCCCAGAAGGAGAGCTGCTATACCGGCGCATTTTGGCCCATAGCCACGTGGACGAGCAGCCGTTTACGCGCTCGGGTGGGCCGGTGGCCGTAGGTGAGAATGAGGTTGTGGTGCGATCGCACACAAATCCCGATGGCTATAGCGCTCAAGCAATGAAAGGCAGCGTCAACGAAGGTTTTAGCTCAACAGTTTTACCCGAAGATTTTGCCGCAGATCTTGCGGAAGCTGAACCGCAACCGAGCGGCTGCGCATTCTAATGAGACTTTAGCCTTATTCGTTAGAAACAGGAAATCGGTTAATTAGAAATGCGGCTTGCCTTGCAGTGGTTCTTACTTCTGCGGATAAGTACGGAACATGTGGAATTTGCGAGAGTAAATCTAGCGTACGTCTCAAGATTCTGACGATATCGCCTTCGTCTAGACTGGTGTTGTCGCAAAGCTCTTGCCACTCAGCTTCTAGTCCCCATTGCTCAACGATGGCAATTAGGTCGTAGTCTAGCCAGACCGGAATTTGAATGTCCTGTCGGCGCTGTTCTTGGAAGATGCGGCGGCGCAGATTGCGTAAACCTTCTAGCGCTTCGATGACCGGAGCCGTTGGCTCGTAGCGAATCCAGGTGTCGGGGCGGTTGTTCTCCATGAGGATTCCGGCGCAGGCGGCGGCGAACTGCTGAGGTTCTAGCGCATCGAATTCGCCGGAGGCTAACGCTAGTCCTAGCCACAGCTCGTTATCGCCACGAATAGCGGCGCACATTTGGCCTAGCTCTGTGGGGCCGTCATCTTCTAAGCACTCAAAGTTTTCTAGTATTTGCATGAGGCTAACGAACTCTAGCCAGTAGCGGTGGGTTTGGTTGTCGTACTTTTGGGTGCGATCGCTTAACTCTTCTAGCAATCTTCTCAATCGCTTTTGCTGCTTTACGACCGCCTTCGGATTCGACAGCTTACCTACCGGATTTTCACTAAGCTTCGCCTTTACTGCCTCCACTTTATCTCTTTGCGCCTTGACTTCAGGGGCTTGTTCTTCTAAATCGGGTAGCTGCGGCATCTGAGCAATAACAGCCGCTGTGGCCTCGTCTCCTTTTCGAGACTTGCCGGGTGCTGCCACCAAATCAGAGGGCGGCGTCAGATCGTCTGCTGCTCGAATGCGCTGCTGGTCGCCGTACAGCATAGCTACATCTTTTACGGTGACCACGTACCAACGGTTGTCTTCTCCTAAGCACACCAAAAAAGGAAACTGTCCTGGCCCAGGGACTTTACTCACTAACACTGCTTTTAGCGGAGCAGCCACCTTTACGTTCTTTCCCTTTAGGGCTAACAGCGTTCCACTCATGGCAAAGGAGGCCGCCACCGGATCGCCGCCGCCTAACGTTTCTTCTGCCTGCTTCTCCAAAATGTTCAAAAGCCTATCTTCTTCTCTAAGCCAGCCGCGCAGCTTCTCGTATTCTGCTAGGGCCGTATCATCTATATAAGCCAGCTGATCTTGCAAAATGGCAATCTCTGTTTCTACTGACTCTATTCCCTGTCGCTGGGGCGCTAAATGCAGCGTTGCTAAATACTGGCCAAAGCTCCGCTCAATTAGCTCTTGCGCTTCTTCTACGGTGTGAATCTGCAACAGGTTTAGCACCATGCCGTAGCTCGGCGTAAACTGACTCACCAGCGGATCGGGGGGTGATAATGCTAGCCTCGAAGCTTCTTTTGCGCCTTCAAAAGGAGACTCCACCGTAACAACATGGCCCTCTGCGTCCATGCCTCGGCGGCCCGCGCGGCCCGACATCTGCAAAAACTCAGAGGCGTGAAGCAGGCGGTGCCCTTCGTCCGTGCGCTTCGATAGGCTTGCAATTACGGTTGTTCGAGCAGGCATGTTGATTCCAGCAGCGAGCGTTTCTGTTGCAAAAACAACTTTGATCAGTCCCGACTGAAAAAGCTCTTCTACCAAACTCTTCCACGCAGGCAAAATACCCGCATGATGAGCGGCAATGCCTCTGTAAAGCGGGTCTAGCTGATTCGCTCGAATGGCGTCCGGGTTGCGAGAAATAAACGCATCAATCCGCCGCTTGAGCAGTTCGGCCTCTGCTTGAGTCACTAAGTTTAAGTGCGCCACTGACTGCACCGACTTGTCGCATCCTTTGCGGCTAAAGATGAAGTAAATAGCGGGCAGCATGTCCTTTTGTTGGAGCTTGCCCACAATGTCGGGAAGGGTGGGGCCAGAAACCTGTTTCTTTTGTCCGCGCTGGCGGCGGGGCGGTTTGCGACGGCCCTTTAGCTTCGAATGAATGGCATTATCCGACTCGTTTAGCAGCGGAAAGATGCCTTTTTCTACTGCAAAGTGAAAGTTAAGCGGGACGGGACGGTAGTCGGAGTAGATGAGCTTTGTCGGGCCATGGACTTCGCTAATCCAGTCGGTAAGCTGACCGCCGTTGGCGACCGTGGCAGAAAGGCCCACCAGCTGAATTTCGGGCGGGCAATAGATAACGGATTCTTCCCAGACGGTGCCGCGCTGCCGGTCGTTCATGTAGTGGCATTCGTCTAGGACGACGGCCTGTACGTCCATAAGGGAGGTGCCTACTTGCCCAATGCTGGTGCCGTAGAGCATGTTGCGAAAAATCTCTGTGGTCATCACCACGATGGGCGCGTCGCGGTTGATGGAGGTGTCGCCTGTGAGCAGACCGACGTTTTCTTCGCCGAAAATGCGCTGAAAATCTCTGAGTTTTTGGTTAGAAAGGGCTTTGAGCGGAGTGGTGTAGAAGACCCGGCGACCCAGTTCTAAGGCGCGATGGATGGCATATTCACCCACTAGCGTTTTACCGGAGCCAGTGGGCGCACAGACGATGACGGATTCGCCTTTGTTAAGCGCGGCGATCGCATCTAGTTGAAAGTCGTCTAGCTGAAAGGGGAAAAGAGCTTCAGGCGCTAACACAGGCAGTCGGGTAAAGGACAATTCCTCTATTGTGCCAGTCCTTGCAGAGTCTGAGCGAAAGTCGGCGTTAACGTTACTGAAATTCGATATCGCTAGCGCCTATCGTTTGCTTATCGTTTGCCTGTTGTCCTAAGGGTTTAGCTGCTGAATGTGTTCGTTTAGGAAAGCGAGCGATCGCGCCCAAGCCTTGTCTTTTGCTGCTGCGTCATAGCTGTCGCCGGTCTCATTCCCAAATGCATGTTCCGCCCCTTCGTAGCGATAAAAGTCGTAGTCCACGTCACCCGCTTTAAGCTTCTCTTCTAGCGCGTCTACGGCCTTTGGCGGAAAGAAGCTATCGGCAGTGCCGAAATGCCCTTGCACCGGAATACTGATTGTACTAGGATCGCCACCTTCTTCGGGCGGGACGCCGTACCAGCTAATCGCGGCTTGAATCTCTTCAGAAAGGTGGATGGCCGAGAGCATCGTAAGAATGCCGCCCATGCAGAATCCCATTACCGCCACCTGCGAGCTATGCGTTTTCTTCAGGTACTGCACTGCACCGTGAATATCCTGGTCGGTCGCGTCGTTAAAGTCCAGGTCTTCCATTTTATGCTGGGCTTCGGCCTGCTCTAGGGTCACATCGCCTCTGTACAAATCGGGGACTAAAACGCGGAAGCCCTGTTCAACCAGATCGTCGGCCATTCCCTTAATCTGATCGTTCAGGCCCCACCATTCTTGAATAAGCACAACGCCCGGAGCCGTTTTACCTTCACTCGGTTCGCTGTAGTAACCAGAACAGTCTTTTCCATCGGGTCGTTGAAACGCGATCATCTCAGCCATCTACAAAGCCTCTGCTTCTCTGTATACTTTTTTACTGCGTACTTCTTTGCTGTGTATTCTTGAACCTAACCAACATTAGACCAATCAACAGTAGGGCACAAAGCTTCATGCCCTACTGCGAACCGCGCTAGGCTTTGGCGAATTCTTCAATCGCCTTGCTACAAAACGCGTCTAAATCGTCTGGATTTCGACTGGTAATTAAGCCTTGATCTACATGCACGGTTTCATCAACCCAGGTGCCGCCCGCATTGCGAATATCGGTTTGGATGCTAGGAAAAGAGGTAAGCGTGCGCCCTTTGACCACATCTGCCTCTACAAGCGTCCAGGGGCCGTGGCAAATTGCTGCAACCGGTTTGGACTGTTCGACAAAGGCTTTGACGAAGTTAACGGCGGCAGAGTGGGTGCGTAAAGTATCTGGGTTGGCAACGCCGCCCGGAAGCACCAAAGCCGCATAGTCAGACGGGTTGGCTTCTGTTAGAGTTTTGTCTACTGCGAACTCGTCTGCTTTATCTAAATGGTTGAACCCTTGAATTTTGCCGGATTCTAAAGAGACTAGCTCCACCGTGGCTCCAGCCGATTTGATGGCCTCCCAGGGCTGAGTTAGCTCTACCTGTTCAAATCCATCGGTCGCCAAAAATGCAATCTTTTTACCATTAAGCTGGTCGGACATTCAGTCATCTCTCCTTTTTCGTTCGTTTTGTTCTGCTATATTGTCTTTCTATTTACTTCTCTAGCACTACCTCTAAAGAAATATCGGCATTAAACAATCTAGAAATTGGACAGTTCTCTTTTGCTGTGTTCGCAACTTTTTTGAAAGTTGCTTCGTCTGCGCCTGGCAGCTTGCCCGTAATCTTTAGCTGAATCTGAGAAACTTCAGGCTCATTGCCTTCTGTGCTCAGCGTGACTGTGGCTACGGTTTCTAGTTTTTCGGGTGTGATGTCCTCATCGCCTAGGCCATCGGCTACTGCCATCGTAAAGCAGGCCGCGTGGGCTGCTGCAATCAGTTCTTCAGGGTTGGTGCCGGGGTTATTCTCAAAGCGAGTGCCAAAGGTATATACAGACTCATTGAGCGCTTTGCTTTCGGTGGTAATTTTACCTTCGCCTTGCTTGAGGCTACCTTGCCAAACAACGGTTGATTTACTATCCATAAAAGGACTCCTTTTTGTGCTTTAGTACTCTTCCAATAGACCACATAGAGCCTTTCGATCCATCCTTCACAAGATAGTCATATTGCTGCAACACCATTGTCAAATGAGATGAATACAGTAAGGGTGTTCGCTTTATATGTAAGGTTTAATGTCTGATAATCGCTCTGTAGAGACCTCTCGTTATCCGTCTGGAAGGACAAATTTGTTTGGCAGAAAGCTGGCGACTTCGATGGCGCTGGTGATGCTAGGGGCCGGTACGGCTACGGGCGTTCACTATGCGCTAGACAGCCATGCGCTAGAAAGCCGTGCGCTAGAAAATGGATCTGCTCCGGTCGCGGCGACGCAGCCAGCTTACAGCGCTGTGAATACAAGTTTGGCACTGCCCGCTGAAAGCAGCTCTGTGGCTGAAGTGGTTCAGGCAGTAGGCCCGGCTGTTGTGCGGATTAACGCCTCTCGTACGGTCTCTAGTCAACCCTCGAATTTGCCCTCTGGTATTCCCGATAGCTTCCGCCGTTTCTTTGGCGACGATGCCTTTCCGGGGGGCGCTCAAGGGCCTCAGGGTGGGCCTTCAGAAAGAACGCAGAGCGGCGTAGGATCGGGCTTTATTGTGAGTGAAGATGGCCGCGTGCTGACGAATGCCCATGTGGTTGAGGGCGCGGATACGGTGCAGGTGACGCTAAAAGATGGGCGTAGCTTTGAGGGTAAAGTGCTAGGCGCAGACCCGGTGACGGATGTCGCGGTGATTGATATTGAGGCGAATGATTTGCCGACGGTGAAGATGAATGAGGCTGAGCTGATGCCGGGTGAAACTGCGATCGCAATTGGTAATCCTTTAGGCTTAGATAACACCGTTACAGTTGGCATTATCAGCGCGACCGGTCGGACAAGCGGCCAGGTGGGTATTGCAGACAAGCGAGTGAACTTTATTCAGACGGATGCAGCGATTAATCCGGGTAATTCGGGCGGGCCACTGCTAAACGCAAGAGGCGAAGTGGTGGGCATGAACACCGCGATTATCAGCGGTGCGCAGGGATTGGGCTTTGCGATTCCGGTGGAAACCGTGCAGCGAATTTCGAGTCAGCTAGTCGCTGATGGCAAAGTAGAGCATCCGTTTATCGGCATCCAGATGGTGGATCTTTCGCCTGCGCTACGCGAGTCTGTAAACGCAGATCCTAATCGTGGCTTTACGGTGGAGTCTGACGATGGTGTGCTAGTCGCTGAGGTCGTGCCGGGTTCGCCTGCGGCTAAGGCCGGGCTGCGCTCTGGTGACGTAGTGCGTCAGGTAAACGGTAAGAGCATTAAGACCGGACAGGAAGTGCAAGATGCGGTGGAATCTAACGGATTGCAGCGCGATTTGAAGCTGCAAGTTGAGCGCAGCGGCGCGTCGGAGACGGTTTCTTTGCGGCCTGAGCCTTTGCCTGAGCAAGGCTAGAGTACGGCTTTGCTGTAGAAGAGGTGTGCGTCGCGCTTTGAATAGATATCTCAAGAATTACTTAGTCTCAACTAGCTAATCAACTGCAACAAGAACGGGAACTTGATGCTTGTAACTCAAGTGCTAGAGCGATCGCACTTGAGTTACAAGCTGATGATCTCCTCTTTGCAATAAGTTCAAATGCTGATGAGCGAAACCTTTGCCAGAAAGGTGTTTCAGCCTTAAAGGTCAAAATTTCTCCATGGCTATATAAGGACATTTTCCTGATTCTATGCGTTGGCCGCTACGTCTCGATATTTGCGCCAACGCAGCGGCTTCCACCTGCGTGACGCCGGTCTCTTTTGCATGCATATATACCTGTCTCTGATAACTTTGGATGACTGACACTAGACGCTTTCCCTTTTCGCATTTGGGTTCTGCTCTAGTGTCTTTTCTCCAGATTAGGTTAATCAATATCTTTTGCGCGAATCGTATGAGTAGTGTCCGAGCGCAGCAAACACGAAGAAGATAGGACAAGATACGTGTGTGTGAAGCAAGCAAGGCTATAAATACTACGCGCTACAGAATCTCTCTTCAGAATTAGACCAGCTGGTAAATTACCCTTTCTAGAGATAGGGTGATGATTTTTTACACCTCTTGTACAGTGGTTGTGGATAAAAATACCAAATAGAAACTTGTTTATATCAGCTACTAAAAGCTATAACGAGTTAGCGCGTGATCCATGACTACAAGGAGAGAAGATGCCTTACATTACAACTAAAGATAACGTCAAGCTGTACGTAAAAGACTGGGGAGAAGGTCGTCCGGTTATTTTTCTCCACGGCTGGCCGCTTTCTGCCGATGCTTGGGATGACCATGCAATGGCAGTTGCTAAAGCCGGATATCGGGCAATTGCTTACGACCGTCGAGGCTTTGGTCGATCCGAACAGCCTTGGGAGGGCTACAACTATGACAATATGTCAGATGACTTAGCTGCCGTGATCGAGGAAACGAAGGCAACAGATGCAACGATTGTTGGATTTTCTATGGGCGGAGGAGAAGTTGCCCGCTATATGTCTCGCCACGATGGTAATAACGTTGTTCAGGCTGGGCTAATCTCATCTGTTGTTCCTTACATGCTCAAAACACCAGATAATCCTGAAGGTACAGAGCAGGAAGTGTTTGATCGAATGGCTGAAGGCATGAAGCGCGATCGGGCTCACTTCTTTGCTGGCTTTTTTCAAGACTTCTATGGTGTGGATTTTGCGCTTAACCCACCGCATAAAGAGATTCTAGAATGGAGTCGTACCGTTTCTATGCAAGCGAGTCTCAAAGCAACGCTCGACTGTGCCGAAGCCTTCGCCACTACGGATTTTCGTCCAGACCTTTCAGCTTTTAATGTGCCTACGCTGATCATTCACGGTACGAAGGATAAAACTGTTCCTATAGAAGCCGCTGGACGTGCTGCAGCGGCAGGAATTTCTCAATCTAAATACATAGAGTATGAGGGTGCACCCCATGCCCTAATCGCTACTCGCAAGGAGCAATTTATCAAAGATCTACTTGATTTTTTGAAAAACTAGATACTAACTAGTAGGCTGTCTTTAAGTGAGGTTGTCTCGTAGCTTCTTCAGCTCTTTGAGAATCATGAGCTGAGACATTAAGTCGGGGCACTCTTACTTCTTCTACTCTCCTATCTCTGAGGTCAGTATCGCTGGTCGTGAGTCAGCAAAAGAGTTGAAGCCGATGACGGCTACTCGGGCGGTAATTCTAGTCTGTTCCCACGGAGGGATGACACAACAGCTACAACAGCTATAAGCTAGCTAGTCGCCCCTGAAAAACCTCAAAGGTCTTCGCGATCGCCTACGGCAAGCATTGCTATCGGCTATACCGTCTGGGATATAAGATGCCGCTGTTTTAATGGCCGTTAATCCTGGCGATTGATACTTGTATCAACTCCTGTCGTTGAGCTGCCAACTGTAAGGCAAGTACTCTATCTGAGCAGAAGGTAGCATTGGTTGATCGCTGTATTGCTGAATGTATTCGGTTACAGAATGAGCGGCAGCGACGAAATCTTCTCCATACCATTTAAATATTTTGCTGCAATAGAGAGTGTTGTTTTGCGCGTCGTAGCGGACTTTTTCTGGATTGCGGATAAACTGCTGGGCATCTTGTTCTAGCTGTTCGCGGACTTTATCGGGCCAGTAGGCTTCGTTGCGTAGCTGCGGGCAGCCGGAAGAGGCGCAGACAAGGGCAAAGTGAATGCGCGGCTCGGAGAATATTTTGCGTAGGAGATTGTGTTCTATATCGTCTAGGCTGAGCTTTTGATTGTTTAGCTCGTAGAGGTTGCTAGAAAAGAACAGCTTGAAGGCGAGCCAGTTGGGAACGCCCAGAATAGTCGGGCGGATAGATTCGATGGGATATTTTTCTAGAACTTGCCGGATGGTAAGCGCGTTGTAGAGGTTGAGGAGTAGGGCTAAACCAGTATTGGGGTCTAGAGCGTCGAGGTTTGCGGTTTGGAGGGAGATAAGCCAAGTTTTTAGTTGGGCGATCGCACTTTCATCAGCCTGCCACCGTCGATAATCCACTAACCCTTGTTCATTAACGTAATTAGTAAGCAGTTGGTGCCAGGGTTCAAAGTCTAGTCTGAGACTAATCATCTCATTCATACTTCACTTTTCTCTTAGTTTTGTTGAAACAACAGACTGTAAAAACTATCTTTATGCTTTACCCAGAAACTCGATGCGGTTCGTCCAATCCTCCTGGTTTTTCTGCGTCCATATGTATGATAAAGCTCTGACTAAGCCGCCAATATCAGAAGATTGAATAGTTTTGTCGGCTATGAAAATAACGCCTGAGTGGCTGAGACATTTCTGAGAACGCTTTTTTATCCAGTTAGGGATGGTTGAAACATCGTATGTAACCAATGTCAGTGAGTGTTGACTAGCCGCATCAAGGATTAAATCGTCTCTCGTACTTAAATACCGGCCTTGTTGCCAGTCTTGCAAAGCATAAGCTGTGGTGAAAAAATGTCTTTCGCGAAGTCTTAGCGCTACTTGAGGTGAAACATGTTCATCCAGTAAAAACGAGAGCATCTGCTTTTGTTTGAGTCTTATGAATGAGAAGGCATACGACGACAGCGTTTATAGGACATCTTCAGGAATCATAAATACCTCAAGATTAGGCAATAGTCTTTTCAAGTCTGTAACCGTTATTGCTTGAGAGTCTTGAATGGCAAGTTTAATCTCTTCAGGATAGGCTTCTGCATAGTTGAAAGCAGCTCTCACCCACTCAACTGGACGATTGAAATGCTTCGCGACCTGTTCCTCGTGCATACTGTAGTTTTGAGCGATCTCAATGACTTCCCAGACCGCTAGAGAAGACCCCTTCATAAAAGCCTGGCGACCCAGCGGAGAGCTATCAAACTCTATTAGCGCAAACTCGATCGTCCTGATAGATTCTTCGACCAGGGTTGCTACCGTATCGCTAGGCGTCTTATCTAGAATCCTCGCAATCCGGCTGAGCCTTTGAAAAGTCTCGTCCTGTAGCCGAGTACTCACAACTTTTGACATAACGGCTCCTAATCGCGACGTCTATGACTATATCCTAGCAGGTGATTACAACAGTGACACTGTAACTACGCGTCGATCATCGAAGGCGATTCACTATTTCTGGTATCTAATCGCGGTTCGAAAGGTCGGAAGCTCGATTTAGGAACTGCGTAAATTCTGGTTGGAACAACAGCTTGACCGTGCCGGTCGGCCCGTTTCGATGCTTAGTCAAAATAATCTCTGCGATGCCTCGATCTGGCGTATCTGGATCGTAATACTCTTCTCGGTACAACATCATAATCAAATCTGCATCCTGTTCAATCGCCCCAGATTCCCTCAGGTCGGACATCATAGGTCGTTTGTTGGTGCGCGATTCTACACCCCTGCTGAGCTGTGAGAGCGCAATAACCGGGACGTTGAGTTCTCGGGCGAGTCCTTTGAGCGATCGCGTAATCTTAGATAGCTCCTGCACCCGGTTATCACCCGAACCCTCCATCAACTGCAAATAATCAATCAAAATCAAACCCAGGGTCCCGCCCTGCTCTGCCTGTAAACGCCGCGCCTTTGAGCGAATTTCGGTTACGCCAATACCTGGCGTATCGTCAATAAAAATGGGTAGCTGAGAAAGCGTGTTAATCGCATGACCCATCGGCTCCCACTCATGCTGAGCAATTCGCCCTGTACGCAGACGGCCACTCTCAATTTTTGCCTCTGAAGAGAGCAGACGATAAATGAGCTGCGCTTTTGACATCTCTAAACTAAAAACAGCGACTGGCTGACGATGAGTGTCGGCAATGTTGCGGGCCACATTAAGCACGAAGCTTGTCTTTCCCATCGCTGGTCTAGCCGCTGTTATTATGAGATCGGAGCGCTGAAAGCCTTGAGTCATAGCGTCTAGGTCGTAGAAGCCGCAGGCTAGGCCGGGGAGTACCATGCCGAGCGATCGCTGCTCAATATCTGAGAAGGTGTCGGTAAGAATGTCCGCAGTCGCGGTAAGTCCTTGGGTAGGACGCGACTGGGTAATGCCAAACAGCGCCTGCTCAGACTGATCGAGAACGTCTTCTAGCGGGGTTTCGGTCTCATAGCCAAGCTGGATAATCTCACCGCCAGACTGAATGAGCTTGCGGCGAGTGTATTTATCCATCACCAGCTTGGCGTACTGGTCGATGTTAGCTGCGCTAATGGTGCGATCGACGAGCTGGGCCAATCGACTTTGGCCCCCCACTTTCTCTAGCGTGCCTTTGTCCTTTAGCCAGGTCGCAATCCCCATTAAATCGGTCGGCAATCCACGGGCCTGTAAATCTAGCGCGGCCTGGTAAATGCTGCGATGCGCACCAATATAAAGCGCCTCCGAGACGAGCACTTCTGTCACTCGGCCAAGGGCCTCGGGATCAATCAAGATGCCGCCTAGTATGGCTTCTTCGGCCTCAATGTTTTGGGGCGGAAGCCGGTCTACGGCAGCGGGTTTGAAGCTGGGTTGTTGAACCATGAGGATAGACTTCGGCTACGCTTAGTCCGCCGGACATTCACAAGCGCAGATGCGATCGCAGCGGATGCAAGCCCCCGTTGACCAAGCGTAGTCAAAATCGAATATATAGGAACGATCTGCTCTGCATAGTAAAGGGTAGAGAGCTATTTAAACCCTCTACCCTTCTTAGATTAGCGAACATTTGTACTATTCACCATTCTTGGCATCTGCTTGCGCTTAGTCGGGGGCAACGCGAAGGTTGATGGTTGCCGTCACTTCGCTGTGTAGCTTGATGTCTACCTTGTACTCACCCAGCTTATTAATATCTGGCAGCGTGATTTCGCGGCGGTCAACTTCTTTGCCCGCGTTTTGCTGAATGACTTCGGCAACTTCAGCAGCCGTAACCGTACCAAAAATAGCTTCGTCTTCACCGACGGCTTTTTTCACGGTGAACATGCCAATTGTATTAAGCGCGGTCTTAATGGCTTCAGCTTCTTGCTTAATGGCTTCTAAGCGCTGACGCTCTTGCTCGCGGCGAAATTCTACCTGCTTTAGCACGCCGGGAGTGACCCGATACGCCATGCTGCGAGGATATAGATAGTTGCGGGCGTAGCCAGGGGCTACTTCTACTAGGTCACCGCTGTTACCTAGTTTGGGCACGTCCTGACTAAGGACAACTTGGGTTCTTTTTCTTGGCATGGCTCTTGATCTGTGTTCTCTTGAGGGTCGGCTTATATCGCAGCGCAGTTTACTAGAGTACTGAATTTGGGGAAGCTCCGCAACCGCAAGTTACTGCCTCTCTATAGACGGGTTGCCAATAAGCCTTAGAAGTTGTCTTTAAGCTTGCGGATATGGGCAAAAACGGTGATGGGATCTTCGCTATTAGCAACGGATTGAAGCGCGGGCGCGTTCCAGCGGAGGAAGGGATTGGTAGCTTTTTCTTCAAAAAGCATTGAGGGAATGGTGGGCTGGTTTTGCTGGCGGGCAGCGGTGACTTGGGTAAGGCGCGATCGCAGTTCTTCATTCTCACCATCGACGCTCATCGCAAATTTCAAGTTGCTCAGCGTATATTCGTGGCCGCACCAAACCCGCGTATTGTCCGGCAGCTTACGCAGCTTGGCTAAAGAAACCGCCATCTGCTCAGCGGTGCCTTCGAAAAGTCGGCCACAGCCCCCTGCAAATAGCGTATCGCCAGGAAAGAGTTCGCCGGGTTCATCGTCTTGAGCGGGGGGGAAGTAGTAGGCGATGTGGCCTCGGGTATGGCCAGGAACGAAGATAATTTCGGCCGTGCGGCCTGCAAAGGTGACGCGATCGCCCTCTCCCAAAAAATGCTGTTGCTCAGGAATGCGCCCCTGGTCTTGCGCACCGCCGTAAACTTCAGCCTCTGGAAACTGCGCGATTAGCGCTTGGTTGCCGCCTACGTGGTCGTTGTGGTGGTGAGTGTTGAAAATAGTGACGAGGGTAGCGCCGAGTTCTTTGAGCTTTTGGAGGACGGGGGGCGCGTCGGCGGGGTCAATGACGGCAGCGGTGTTGTCTGCTGGATTGTGTAGGACAAAAATGTAGTTGTCGGTGCGGGCAGGGAGGCGATAGATATCCATAGGGTTGGAGGTGGGGCGGCGGCGATAGAGGTTACGGGTCTATAATTGCGCCTATCCGTTTTTTTATCTTCTACTGAGCGCGGTATTTTTAGGATTCTAAAACGGCTTTGAGCTTTGCTTAAATAGCTGTTACGTTTTGCTGTAACCACGATACAAATGACATTTGGGGCTGGGCAATCGCGCTCTCTAACAATCCAAAGTCTCGAATGCCGAGCGATTCTCCAGACTGATCGAGAATTCTGCGATGAAGATCTAATACTTCAATGAGCGTTAAGTAACGCATTTATGCCAAACGTCGATACAGCTCAGCATTTTTTGCAAGGACGCGATCGGCAGCATCGACAAAATCGTTTTTCTGGAAGCTCAACCAATCTTCTAAGCTGGCCCGCAAAAGAACGTCATTGTAATTAGGCAGCTTGCGTCGCTTCGGCGTAGTGCCAGTGGGGGATGTCGCCTTTGGTTTCGCAGACGATCAGGCCGAACCATTCTAGGCGTATCTGCTGCGCGGAGGCTTCGCCAACGAGGTTTTCGGCGATCGCATTAAAGCAAGTGCAGAAGAACAAGAGTCGCTACTACGCTAAATCTTTGCCAGATAGTCTAGTCATTATCTTCTCCAATATAGCCTTGAGAGCGGGCAAATCTGACTGAGTGGTTTGCCATACAATCTCTAGATCTACGCGAAAGTATTCATGGATGACTGCGTTCCTCATACCTCTAATTTTGTGCCAGGGCATTTTAGGTTCAGCAGCTTCTAAATCGCTGATTGAACTCGTAACTGCCTCACCAATAACCGCTAAGCTATACAGCACGACTCGCAGTGCCTGCGGATCTTGTTCAAAACCTTCGTAGTTCAAATCTGCGGTAGTTTCCTCTACTACTGCAATTTCTGTCAACATATCTTGCACCCGTAGCGCAAATTCTCTAGATGGCACGGACTGCTTCCTTCAATACAGTTTCTCGTAGATGAGGGCGCAGCGAAGTAGGTGTACCCAGATCTACCGAACACCCTAGCACCTCTTCTAGATGGGACTGTAACCCGAGTAGTGTAAACAGCCCTACGGGACGATTGAATTCTACTAATAAGTCCACGTCGCTTTCTGGCGTTGCTTCGTTGCGCGCTACAGAACCAAACAAAAATAGGGCTTTTACCGCAAACTCGTTGAGCGAACCGCGATGGGCGTCTAGTACTTCCAAGACGTACTGCTTATTTAGTAGCGCTATGTCACTCACGATTTTTTCCGTAACGGTTCGTCTTCCTGTCCATTGATTTTACCGTGTCTGGCAGGCTGCTATGCATCTTGCTTACGTATTGAGAAGAGTCAGGCAGCTTGCGTCGCTTCGGCGTAGTGCCAGTGGGGGATGTCGCCTTTGGTTTCGCAGACGATCAGGCCGAACCATTCTAGGCGATCGCAGTTTTCACTAATGGCATCCAATTTCTTTTTGGTAATGTTGCCTTTGAACTGGGCGGCGATTTGTTGGGTTGTCCATTCTCCGGGGGTGGTGCGCAGCAGGTCACGGATGGCGGCGAGCTGTTCTTTGGGTTTCTTCGGGTGCTTGATATTCCGGGCGGAGCCAGCGGATGAGGCCGTCGCGCTCTTCTTCGGCGCGATTGCGATCGCAGTCCTCTAAAGCCTTTGGCAGGTAAAGTAGAGAGAGACAATAAAAGGCGGTATGACGATAACAAACAAAGAGTAAAGCCAATAGTTTACTAAGAAAGACTTTGTCTTTATCCAAAGACATTTTAGCTGACTTAATCGAAAATCATTCTTATGCTGAACTTGGAACTCTAAATAGTCCTCAGGTTCGTGATTATCTGGACACTCTTCAATTATTTTAGAATATTGACTCTGTATATCTTTTATCTTTAAACCTAGAAGATCGGGGTCGTCATTCGTTGCTACCAGAACCTCTAGTTCTGAATACAAAGAAGATATCTTTACTGCGTTTGTATGCATCTTCTCGGATTTTCCAGCGTAGTCATTTGATCCTTCTAACAGACTCAAGACTAATATGAATACAGATAGCGTCAGAGATATAACTGTATACAAATCATTTGTCTCTGGGCAGGAAGCAGTATTGAGGACGGTTTGAACAACGGGTATAGATATGCCGTAGACAGACAGTATAGATATGCTGAATATAGACACTTGTTGTCTTCTCTTTAATCTCCTGAGAGAGTCGTTTCACTTTCTAAACAGGTCGCCGTAGCAAACTCGTTGCTTCACCGGGGGCGATCGCGATCGCTGCCTTAAAGACTAAGCGCGATCGCAACCATTACCGAGATCGAACAGAAATATCAGAGGCAGGCTCAGGCGCAGAGAACGCAGTTTGGCGATCGCGCTGTATCCGAGAAAGCATCGTTTGTACTTCGCCATTAAGATTATCCGCCGCAAAAAGCGCGTAGCCATTTGTAGGCATATCTTGCAGCATTTGAAGCTGGCCCGCAGCCACAGCCGGTGGAAGATTAAGCAAACGAATGCCGGGAATGACCTGAGTATGACGGTAGCTAGATTCTACAAGCCAGGGGCGAATAAGCTGGGCGAAGCGATCCGTGCTGCTGGCGTAGCTCATCAAAACAATCCAATCGACAAGACCCTGATCGGCCCAGTCCTCCCAGTCTTGCTGGAGGGTTTGCTGACGTTTGTAAGTATCGTCGGCAAAAACAGCGGCAGAGATTTTGAGCGTAGGATCTTGACGGCGCAGGCGCTGAGCGGTTTCAGCCACAAAAGAGGTAACCTGCTGGGTGCGAAAGGCCGTCCACTGATTCCAGAGGTAGCGGATTCTTTGGTCTTGGGAATTGGGAGAAAGCTCGCTAGGATCTACGCCAGTGAGATCTTTGAACTGGGCTCGAGCGGCGGTGCCGTAGCCAAACAGACGGTTAGCGCCGGGGTCTTGAAAAGGGTAGCGAATGTAGTCTAGCTGGATGCCGTCTACGTCGTAGCGGGTGACAATTTCAGACAGGAGACTGTGCAGGTAGCTGCGAACTTCCGGGTTTGCCGGATCTAGAAAAGGCTTGGTTTGGCCAGGGATGATGAGGTTGCCTTTGTTATCGTATCCGGCCCAGCTTGGGTGGGCGCTCAGGATAGGGCCAGGGTAGCTAGCGGGCTTACCAACGATAGGATTATGAGCCTGGTTGCCAGCGGCAAATATCCAAACCCAAGCATGAACTTCAATATCGTAAGCTTTGCCCAAATCGACAGCAGCAGCGAGCGGATCCCATCCTTTAATCAGCGGATTCTGTTCTGGCGCAACGGCGCTGGGATAAATGGGGTAGCCCGCATTAACGGTTTCCACAAAGACGGTGTTGATGCCTGCGGCTTGGAAACGTTCGAAGACTTTGGCAAGGCCCTCTTTAGATCGGGCGTTGACGATGGTTTCGCGGTCTAGCCAGATGGAGCGGACTTCGGCTGAGTTATTGGGGCGAGCGGCAAGCTGGATAGGCGCATTTGCTACGCTCGATTCTAAGAATTTGCTCGATTCTAAGGATTTAGATTCTAAGGATTTATGAGAAGGATGGACGGGGCCGGCTTTTGCGATCGCAGCCTGCGCAATCGGATGATCTTGAATAGACTCTGGAACTTGAGAGGCCAAAGGGAAGCGCTGCGGTTCCAATGGCTGCGCTAGAGCAGGTGCCATCATCCCGTAGTTTAGGCTAAGGCCAATCGCGCCGCTAAGCAGTCCTTTATAGGTGGCACGCAAAGCAGCCATAAGCGGAGAAGCCGCTTTGTGGCTAGCTGGCTTTGAAGTAGCAGCTGATATAAAGGTGTTGCGAGGCTGGGTGACCTGAATCATTAGGAGATGGCAAAGAAATGAGGGGCACTGAGACTAAGCAGTCAGTTTGGGAATACGCACCTGGCGATTCTTACCCTTTGAATTCCCTGCCATAGCAAAGAGCTATCAAGCAAACCTGTTTAAACGTCCGCACAGACAGACAGGTCGCACCGGCCCCCGTTTGTGTTTAGGCGCAGCCTGCTGCAACCTGGTGCTTTTTCCGCTGCATCACGGTCTGAAAAGGTCTTTTCCTATCGGGTAGTGAGCTGAGTCACCGCCGAATAATTTCTTAGAAACTTAAGACTTTTTTATTCTGAGAACGGAGTAAGCAGCAAAAGTAGACGCGCTAGCGACCGTCTTTCATGCCGTCTTCCGCAAGGAAAAGCGAAGGTCCCGCAGTCTTAAAGATCGGCCTAAAAATCCGCCCTACAGAACTAGGACTTGCCTGTGATAGGATTAGAGACCTCTGTGAATACATTCAATCCGAACTTAGGCGTATGGCTCTGCTACAAGAACGCAAACAGGAGATCATCTCCGACAATCAGGTACATGAAACCGATACAGGATCTGTAGACGTGCAGATCGCAATGTTGACTGACCGCATTAATACGCTGAGTCAGCATCTGCAAAAGAATAAGAAAGACTATTCTTCTCGGCGTGGCCTGATGAAGATGATTGGTCAGCGCAAGCGTTTGCTCGCTTATTTGACAAAGCAAGACCCTGAGCGCTACAAAGCTCTGATTCAGAAGCTGGGCATTCGCCGGTAATTGGACGCTAAATGCTCTAAGTAGACATTTGGCAGACATTTAGCAGACATTTGGATTGGCTGAAATTTGGGTTAGCTATGGCTTCTGATAAGCGCGAATCTAATAAGAAATCGTCGGGCGGCCGCGCAGGACTCCCTTTTGAACCAAAAGGCGGTCGGCAGCGGGCGGAGAAGTCTGAGCAAGACAAAGAAAGCCGTAACGCCAAGTCAGCCGAAAAGCCAGCCAAAGAAAAGTCGAAAAGCAAAGCAGCTAAGGCAGAAAAAGAGCAGGCTGCGGTTTCTCCCAAGGCGCAAGCTCGGGTGGAAGAAATTCGAGCGATGCGACAGCGAAGGGCGCAAAAGACTCTTCAGAATAAGCAGCGGCCCAAAAGCGGTAGCAGCGATAGCGAGATTCCAAAAGACGTGAGTCAGCGGATGCTGCGACGGATGGCGTTTTTTTCGGGGATGCCAATTGCGCTAGGCGTAGGCATTTTCTTTTTGTCTTACTATTTGCTGAGCCACGATATTGTGGCATTTGCACCGGTAGCCGTGCTCCTGGTGACGATGGGCTGCTTTGGGCTAGGCGTCTTGGGATTGACCTATGGAGTGCTGTCGGCCTCTTGGGACGAAGAGCCGGGCGGGCTAATTGGATTAAAAGAATTTAAGCTGAATTTTGGTCGGGCGGTGGAAAGCTGGCGGGCTGGAAAAGAAGCCAAGAGTTGAGCCTTGAGTTAAGCCTTTTTAAGAGATAGGAATGCGTTTTTCCAAGCGCCTTGTCGTGCGTCCCCCAACTGCTCAGACTTTGACTCAGACTTTGACTCAGACTTTTGCTAAGCGTGTTTCTTGAGCTAATAAGTAAAGATCGGCCCATTTGCCAGTGACTTGGCGTTGAGTGAGTTCGCGGGCCTCGGCAATTTCTTCGACAGTTTTACCGGCTTTGAAGTCGTTAAGGAGCGCTTGCTGCTCAGGCGTGAGCGCTTTCCAATAGGTGTCCCATTCGGCAGGGGTAAGACCTAAATTATGCTGCTGAAGAGAGGTTTTTAGCCAGCCAAAAACTAGGTCGGGCTGTTCTTTTAGGGTGAAGATACGAATGGCGTGGTAGCTAACCTTTTCGCGCAGGCGGTAGGCGTCTCGAACATTTAGACCCAGCTGACGGGAGATGCTGTCTTGGGCGTAGCCTTGAAGATGCAGCTCTAGCCATTGGACAGCGGTATCGCCAAGTTTTTCTTGCAGGTAGTCGGCAAACTGCTGTTTAACCTGCTGGCGGTTGAGTTCCTGCTGTCGCTGGTCTTTTTCCACTTCGTAGCGATCTAGCGCCTCAAAGTCTAGGAGGCTAAGGCTACCTTCGGCGGCGTCTTTGCCAATTTCTTCGGAGATGAGCTGGATAATTTCGGCGCTGGGAACTTGAGTCATGCCGCCGCGCTGCGATCGCCTCAAATAATTCACAAAGCGGTAAACCAACAGCGGCTGATTGCGAATAGGCCGCAGACAATACTCTTCAATCGTGGCCAGCGTTAGCAAATTTCGCAGGCTGGCTCTATCGGTGCACTGCTTAATCCACCGGGTTTGCGCCTGCATATGCCGATCGCTTTGCAGCATCTCTTGAATGACTTCTTGCAGCACGTCTTTGACTGCGCGTTTGCGATCGCGACTCAGCGCAATCCAGGTGCGAATTTTGCTGCGAATAAGAAAAAGGCCGCCGAGCTTTTGCAGCATACTTTTGTAGGCTCGTTCTGGAGAAAGGCCCCAATAGCGCGTGATAAAAATCCGGTAGCGATAGTCCATCGCTTTTTTGGCCAGCTTTAGATCGGCCTGGCTCATCGCTTCTATGCGCTCGGGGCGGCCAATCAGCCACTGGGCGATCGCCTCATGAGTTTCTGCAGACTGCTTGGGTAAATCGTTGGCGAGCTGCTTTTGCCAGAACGCGGCCAAGCTCTGAATATTCTCTGGCGTCACTGGGCTATCTAAAGACATGGGTCCTGGTTGCTCTAAAAGGATAGGACGAGTCGCTCATAGTGCAGGTCTAGTACCGAGATGCACCAAGATAATGCCTACTCTAACCCATCGCCGAAACCGTGAATTGCTCTCACCAGGCATGTCGTTAGGCAAATACTTTCTATAGATGAAGACAGACTTCGGCCACGGTTCTTGCACTTAGATTGAGCGCTTAAGTAAATTTACGCATATTAGCGTAGACATCTGGGGCACCTAGCGCTGTCAAGAGATGTCTGTAAGAACATCAACACCTCGTTTGGAAGAGCTTAATGCGCAGCGACGTTCCTTCTCCGTCCTTGATTAGACGCTTACCAGGCAATGTATATAATCCTCGAATGCCTCATATTTCTACGCGCTCTGCGTTTAAGCGAACGGTCGATATTGCGGGTGCGCTCGTAGGGCTCAGCATTTTGAGCGTTTTGCTACTGCCCATTGCGATCGCCATTCGCCTCGACTCGCGCGGGCCAATCTTCTATTCTCAGCAGCGATTTGGGCTACAGGGGCGGCCTTTTCGCCTCTGGAAATTTCGCTCTATGGTCAGCAACGCCGACGATCTGCGAGCCAGCATAGTCACTAATGCCAGATGCCCGCTCATGTTCAAGCGCTTGGACGATCCTCGGATAACTCGAGTGGGTCAGTTTTTACGCAAAACGAGCCTAGACGAGTTTCCTCAGTTCTGGAATGTGCTCGTAGGCGATATGAGCCTAGTCGGAACGCGTCCACCCATTGAGGAAGAAGTCGTTCGCTACAGCGATTACCATTGGCAAAGACTGGACGTCAGACCAGGACTCACCGGACAGTGGCAGGTCAGCGGTCGGTCGAAAATCGAGGACTTTGAGGCCGTCGTCGCGCTGGATTTGTACTATCAGCAGCGCTGGAGCCGACGGTATGATCTGGTGATCTTGATACGGACGGTCGGCATCGTACTCTCAAAGAATTCGGGGGCGTTTTAAGCCCCCGCTTATGCTTTATTTCAACCAGCGAGCCACATCTTTAGCGTGGTAGGTCAAAATCAGATCCGCACCCGAGCGCTTGAAGCCCATCATGGTTTCCATCACAACGCGCTCTTCGTCTATCCAGCCGTTAAGAGCAGCGGCCTTGACCATAGAGTATTCGCCTGAGACGTTGTAAGCGGCTACAGGAAGGTTCGTTGCCTGCTTCACCCGCCAGATAATGTCCATGTAAGCAAGCGCCGGTTTGACCATGAGCATATCTGCGCCTTCAGCAATATCTAGCTCAATTTCTTTAATGGCTTCGGTGCCGTTAGCCGGATCCATTTGGTAGGTGCGGCGATCGCCAAACTGAGGCGCCGAATCGGCGGCATCGCGAAAGGGGCCATAGTAAGCAGAAGAATACTTGGCGGCGTAAGAAAGAATCGGCAGATCTTCAAAGCCACCGGCATCGAGTCCAGCGCGAATAGCTTGGACAAAGCCATCCATCATGCCAGAAGGCGCAATGATGTCTGCGCCTGCGTTAGCTTGAGAAACCGCCGTTTTCTTCAGCAGCTCTAGCGTCGGATCGTTCAACACCCGACCGGAGAGATCGCCGACTTCTAAGTAGCCGCAGTGCCCATGGTCGGTGTACTCGCAAAGGCAGGTATCGACAATAACAATCAGGTCGGGGACTGCTTTTTTGATGGCTTCGGAGGCCCTTTGGACGATGCCGTGGTCATGCCATGCGCCGGTGGCTTCGCCGTCTTTTTCGTTAGGAATACCAAAAAGGATGACAGCGGGAATGCCCAGCCCGTAAACCTCTTTAGCTTCTTCGACAATTTTGTCCACAGAGAGCTGATAGACGCCGGGCATCGACTTAACTTCTTGAGAGAAGGACTCACCAGGGGCTGCAAAGAGGGGGTAGATCAGGTCGTTAACGGTGACGAGGTTTTCTTGCACCATGCGGCGGAGGTTTGGGTGCGATCGCAGTCTGCGGGGGCGATGAGTAGGAAACATAAGATTCAAGCGTCTGTATTCGATCTAGGGCATGTAGCGTTGTTGAATTCAGTGTAAAGCTTGGACTGAGATTCGCTTTAAACTGGTAGCGCAAAAGTTATTTTCTGTAAGAAATAGGCAAGCCGATACAACTACGACAGCAGCAAGTTGGTAGGAGCGGAGTGAGGCCAAGGCGATAGAATGCCATAGAGCGATAAATAGAAGAGCGATAAATAGAGTTAAGCGAAGGTAAGAGAGTTACGTGAGTGCGCTGTTTGTGCTGCTTTGGGCACTGATTGGTCTAATTTTAACCATTGGCAGTACCTGGCTAGAGGCGTTTAGCTTGGGCGTCCCGCTTGGCGATTTGCTTAGAGGAGAGCAGGGCATATGGATTTCTTCTTTGCAGGTGAGCTTTCAAGTAGGCGCCGCTTTGTTTACCGGCTGCATGGGTGGAAAGACGGCGGCAGCGCTGTCGCAAATTGCCTACGTAGCGCTAGGAATTTTGCTATTTAATCGGTTTGGGTACGAGGTCTTTACCCAAGGGGCCGGGGTAGCTTCGCTGCGAGAGCCGTGGTTTGGCTATTTGCTCGGGTTTATTCCCGGCGGCTGGCTTTGCGGCTCGCTGGCGTTTCGCGCTAAGGCAACGTTAGAGCGGTTGGCATTTGCCAGTTTGGCAGGGCTTGCTGCGGTACATGTCTGTGGGTTGAGCTACTTGCTGCTGGGGTCTTTGGTGCGATGGGTGCGGCTAGAAGGGTCGCTAGGCGAGGCGATCATGACCTATTCGGTGCTAGAGATTCCGGGGCAGGTGATGGTGGCCTGTGCGATCGCGCTTATCGCCCTTGGGCTAAAGCATCTACAGACGTATATAGACAGGCTGCTAAAGCGGTTATGAACTTAGCCGCCAAATTTGCGAAAGCAGGGCTGCTATCGGCTTATTATTTTAGGCACCCAATTTTAAACACCTATTTTGGCAATGACTCTCTCAGTTCACTACCTGAAACGATTAAGCGATGAAACCTAAGAACGGTCTGTTTTGGCTGATAGCAATTGTAGGGGTAGCGCTCGATCAGCTTACGAAGCAGTGGGTGGTGCAGACATTTGGACTAGGCGAGAGTACGACAATTATTCCAGGCGTGCTGAACTTTACCTATGTGACCAATCCCGGCGCTGCCTGGAGCCTGTTTAGCGAGAACGGAGACTGGCTGCGCTGGCTATCAATGATAGTGAGTCTGGTGCTGGCAATTTACGGCTGGGTAGTACGGCTCCCGTCGCGCTGGGAGCAGGCAGGCTACGGCTTTATCTTAAGCGGCGCGTTTGGCAATGGGATAGACCGGCTGCTAGCGGGTGAAGTGGTGGATTTTTTACAGGTGTTTCCGGTCACCCGGTTTCCTGTGTTTAACCTGGCCGATATCTGGATTAATGTGGGAATCGCCTGCTTTATTTTGACGTTCATTTTCGAGGCCCTTGAAGATAGCAGCAGCGGGCGATCGAGAAGACGGTAGAAGACGGTAATAAACGGGCTTCCGAAATTTAAGCTAGGCAGGCTGTTGTGCCTTATGTGGGCAGCAGTTCTTTATAAAGAGAGGATTTGCCAGTAGGCTTCTCATCCGTTCAGCTAGCAGATCGCCTAATATCTATCTAGTTAGCATATCTATCTAGTTAGCATGTCTATCTAGTTAGCTTTACGTTCACTGGGCATTTACTCGCCTAGCTGCGCTGTCATTCCTTTCTTACGCTACGACGCTACGCTATGACTTCTCCGCCGCCTAAACCCCCTAATCGTTCTGGCAAGCCGAATGCGGGTCGGCCCGATCCGGGTAGAGAGCCTCAAAAGCCGGGGCAGTCTGTGCCCAGAACGGTACTAGGCTCGATTACCCAGGCATTTCAGACGGTGCAGGCAAACGTGGACTTTTCGAAGATTCCGCTAAAGCCGAATGCGCGAGTGCCCAAGCTGCTAATAGAGTCGGACGGGAAACACAGCGAATATCCGCTAGTCGGCGAGCATTATTTACTGGGGCGATCGTCTAAAGCCTGCGACATTGTGGTGCGATCGCCCATCGTCAGCCAAACTCATTTAGCCCTAACGCGCGATCGCTCGCGGCCTGGCAATCCCTTTGTCATTCGAGATAAAGGATCGACTAACGGCATCTACCGCAGCAAAAAACGCATCTCCTCTTTACCGCTGCGGCATGGTGACGTGCTGACACTAGGGCCAAGAGAGCTAGCCGACGCCGTGACGGTGCGCTACATCGATCCGCCACCCATGTATTTGAACGTGCTGCGCTACGGGCTATATGGCGCGACCGGATTCACCGGGCTGTTGGTATTTTGGATTGTGGCGTTGCAGTGGCCGAAAATCTCAATCAATCCTCTGCCGGAGTCGGTGCAAGGGCCGGTACTCATTACCGGGAATGGCGAAGGTGGACGAGAGCCGCTGAGTAAGCTGCCGAATATTTCTCACCGGGAAAAGCAGCGGCTAGGGGAATATTCTAAGTTTTTGCCTAAGGCGATTGTGGCCTCTGAGGATACGCGTTTTTACTGGCATATTGGCGTTGACCCGCTGGGCGTAGCGCGAGCTTTAGTCACGAATGTGTCCGAGGGCGAAATTAGAGAAGGGGCCAGTACGCTAACGCAGCAGCTAGCGCGCAATACCTATCGAGACTTTGTAGGCACAGAAGATAGCGCCTTGCGAAAAGTTCGAGAGGCCGTAGTCGCACTGAAGCTAGAGACTTTTTACAGCAAAGATCAGCTCATGCTGCTGTACATGAACCGGGTGTATTTGGGCAATAACCTGTACGGCTTCGAGGACGCGGCGCAGTTTTACTTCGGCAAGTCGGGCGATGCGCTAGACATTGCAGAGGCGGCGACGCTGGTGGGAATTTTGCCCGCGCCGAACGCGTTTAACCCGGTGCAGGACTACCAGGCAGCGGTGGAGTATCGCGATCGCGTCATTGAGCGCATGGTGTCGCTAAATATGATCAGCGCTGAGGACGGACGCAGAGCTCGGCGATCGCGCATCGAAATTAGCCCAAACGCCCGCGAGCAGCTACAGAGCGTTCGAGCGCCCTATTTTTACAGCTATGTGTTTGACGAACTCGACGAAGTGCTAGGCAGCAGCTTGGCCCGCGAAGGTAACTTTGTCGTAGAAACGAGCTTGAACTTCAAGACTCAGCAGGCCGCAGAGCGATCGCTCAAATCAGCCATCGAATCGAATGGAGCGCAGCTAGGCTTCTCTCAGGGTGCAGTGGTTACCTTGAACTCGAGCAACGGCGAAATTGAGGCCCTGGTCGGCGGCGCAGACTACGCCGAGAGCCAGTTTAACCGGGCAACGCAAGCGCTCAGACAGCCCGGATCGACGTTTAAAGTCTTTGCCTACGCCTCGGCCATCGAGCAGGGAATTTCACCCGGAGAAACGTTCTCTTGCGCCGAGCTGAACTGGGATGGCCTGTATTACCCTGGCTGCTCTTCGGGCGGCGGGTCTTTGGATATGTACGCTGGGCTAGCCCGTTCGGAGAACCCGATTGCACTGCGAGTGGCTCAAGCGGCAGGGCTAGCCAACGTGGTGGAAATGGCTCATCGGCTAGGCATTAAAAGCAATCTAACAGCAGCGCCAGGGCTGATCTTAGGCCAGAGCGAGGTGACGCCGCTAGAGATTACCGGAGCCTTTGGCGCGATCGCCAATGGCGGCGTTTGGAATCGGCCTCACGGGATTCAAAAAGTGTTAGACAGCAGCGACTGTACCGACTTCAGCCAAATCAGCACCTGCCGGGTTATTTACGACTTTTCGCAGAGCGCAGATGCGAACCAGCCGGTATTAGACCCTGGCGTTGCCGATACGGTAGCAAGCATGATGCAAGGCGTGGTGCAAGGCGGTACGGGCCGAGCGGCGGCGATTGGTCTGGGCGAAGGCGGCAAAACCGGCACCACCAACGACAACGTAGACTCGTGGTTTATTGGCTTTGTGCCGCAGCCCTACTCGGTTGTAACGGGCATTTGGCTAGGAAACGACGACAACGAACCCACAGATGCGGGCAGCGGACAGGCTGCGCAGATTTGGGGCGACTATATGGGCAGCGTGTTGAGGTAGCTAGCGGCTAGTTTCAGTAATAACAGCCTGAGGGTCGATCGCGGACTGAAACTGAGCGATCGCGGTGGCCTCTGCGGGATCCTTGCCGGTGGGCGCAGATGGCGGAGCGTTTTCTACTAGGGTATAGACATCCGTAATGCTCCGCCTGCCGCGCAGATTGACAGATTTAAACAGCTCGACCGGGAATTGAGCCTGCGTATATTGGCAGGTATCGGCGCTAATTAGCATATGGAAAGGGGCAGACTTGGGCAGTTTTTTGGTCATGCTTTCTAGTCTGGCTGCGATGTTAACGCTATCGCCAAAAACAGAGTAGCTAAGCCGGTGGCGACTGCCGACGGTGCCGCCAATCAGAGAGCCGGTGTGAATGCCAATGCCAAATTCGATAGTGGGCAAATTTTGACGAGCCAGATGGAGATTTAGCGCCTTTAGCCGGTCGTGCATTTCGAGCGCAGCCGTTAGAGCAGCGATCGCATCTGCTTGAATCTCAGCGACGCTGCTGCGAGGAAGCGGCGCACCAAACACGGCCATAATGGCATCGCCAATATATTTATCCACCATGCCACCATGATCCATAATGCAGTCGGTCATCGTTTCAAAATACTGATTTAGCCAGGGCAATAGCTGCTGAGAAGGCAGCGTTTCGGCAATGCCGCTAAAGCCGCGAATATCCATAAACAAAACCGTTGCCGTCAGCGTTTGGGCCGCGAGTTCTCCCCGGTGCAAAATAGCGTCTTTATGCTGCCAAATGAGATCCGCCGTGCCTGGCGAAACGCTCATAGAAAAGATGTCCATGAGCTGCTGCTTTTCCTGCTGTTCGTGCAGTTGAATTACCAGTCCGGCTAGGGCGACCGTACCCAAAGGCGCCGCAACCGGCAGCCACCAGCCCAACAGAAAGCTCCCGTAGGCAAAGCTGCCCCAGGCCACCGGGAAGCACAACAAAACAGAGAGCCGCCGATAGACACCCTGCCGCTGCAGCAGCTGAGCGCTAGCAATCGCTAAAACGACCAGCAGCAGCGTTCTTTGCCACTTAGGTGGGCGCTTAAGAAAGGATTTATTGAGTAAGTTGTCGATAGTCGCCGCGTGAAGATAAACGCCGCCAGTCGGCAGACGAGACTGAAAAGGCGTTCTGAGCGTGTCAATACCAGGAGCGGTAGCACCAATCAAAACAATTTTGTTCTGGAAGCGGCTATTGTCTATGCGGCCTTTGAGCACATCTACATAGGAGTAAGTTTGTAGATAGCCAGCTTGAGGCTTTTTAGATGGGTTCTGAGCGGCTATTTTACGAGTCGTGCTAGGCTCTCTCGGCGATGGGTCAATCTCTCCAGGCCAGCGAATCCACAGCGTTTTATCATCTGGAATACGATCTGAAAGCCGCTCTACTAGGCCAGCGCCAAACTTAAAAGACTGGCTAGAAGTGATCCGGCTAAACGGGGGCGGGGGCAGCGGCGGCGTGGCAGCCGAATTATCCTGATTCAATGAGTTCGTTTTTGCGCTCGAAGCATCGGCGGGGTGAGACAGTCCATAATTGCCGAGGCTAAAAGCAGACGGAGAGTGACTTCTTGAACCGCTGTACGCTTTATAGGTGGAGAGCTTGCTAGCGGGCGAGCGAAAAGAACTCGCGGACTCATCTGAACCGATAGCTGAACTCATAGAGCCTAAAGGATGCGCTTCGTTGCGATTAAATCTCGTCCACCGGTCGAACAGGTTCGAACTAGTCGGCTTGCGTTGAGGAACCCACGAACCGGCGGTAGCCGAAGCGCCTACGGTAGCTTGAGTCGTACTAGCCATGGTTTCTACATAAACCTGAAGGGCCGCAACGCTTAAAGACGGGTTAGCGCTACTGTAAAGCTGAATACGACGACTAATACCATCTATATCGGGCTGGTTACCGATATCTCCCGACAAAAAGAACCCGGCAGCTGGGCCTGCAACAGTAGGCGTTACCGCAATCGGCGTATTGACATCATCGGCGACCGCGAGAACAACATTGGCGCTGTCGATAATCGCCTTGGCTAGCCCGCTGTCTCCTTCAGTCGCATCGGCAAAGAGAACGTCGAAGGTGACGACGGCGGGCTGCGTACTTTGGAGCTGCTCTAATAGCTCAGTATGGGTTTGCCAGGGCCAGGGAAACCGGCCTAGTTCTGCGGTGCTAGCCTCGTCGATCGCAATGACCACAATGCGATCGTCCCAATCGGGGGCGCTCACTAGCGATCGCCGCGTTTGGTGAAGCAGGTTGTAGCTTTGAAGCTCTAGCATTTGCCAGCCGCCGAGAATCGAGAGTCCGGCAGACAGCGCGGCAACGGCCAGTCCAGACCAAAGGCTAAATCTGCGGCTGCTAGCGCTAATGGTCGCGGGCTGCGATCGCAGAGGCTCAAGCGCGCGGCGACGGTGAGGTGGACGTCGTGCAAAGATCTGTATCCACAGGTTCAAGCAAGAGCGCTTTAGCCAGTCAATGGGTCGTCTTCTATCTGGAAGCATCCTTTCGCCATCGTCAAAGATTGAGTGTCACTAGTAGCTAGGAGCCGACCCATCGAAAATGGGCTGAAACGGCTCGATAGTTAAAGCGGGTTTATCAGGAAGTAGCTGTAGCGCCTTCTGCTGTAGTGCCTTTTGAGATGCGCTTCTAATTGAAACAAGTCCGATTTAAAAAGTCCGATTTAAACAAGCAAGCCCGCGCATCAGTCTTCTTGCTGACGGTTGAAACCTGCCTCAGTATTAAGAGCGGTTTGCGGGTAACAGACGCATAAAAGCTACTTAGCAAGGGTCGTAAAAAAGCAGCTAAGTAACTAAAACAAGGAACCCCGCTTTAAAAGCGCTTATGGTGACTTTCTAAATTTAGCGGCGTGATCTAGGGCTTACAACGGTAGTGATTGACGACTGAGTGCATTAACCGTCACATACTTTTTTTCATTACGGATACGGACTCGGTAAAGGTTCTATTCATTCTACGTAGATAGGGTGAAAATTAAGTATATGCACGTAAGCCGTATGGCCTAGATGCCATAGCGATTGTACCGTCATCTACGTCTAGCTTTGCTCATCATTTTCTGAGAGAGGCGTAGCTGAAGGTTTTCCTGCGCGGCCCAGTCTTGCAAGATGCGATAAAAAATTTGGCGATCGCGACTTTGCAAAACAGCAGTTTGGTCAGCGGTCTCAATGGCGTAAGGATAGCCGTTGCCAACGATCACCTCAGCGCGAACCTGATTGATTACAGTTTCAGCGCGGCCCGTATCCCAAAGCCACTTAGGCAGTTCAAGGCGAGCGGGATAATTAGCGTTGGTCTTTAGGTACGTAAACGCGACCTGATCGGATTGGTTGCCATATTCGGCGAGAATGCCGCCGCGATCGCAAATCATCAGCGGGGTGCGATCGCCCCAATCCATCAGCCCACTCATCAGCTTGGCATCGTAAACCGTGCGCGTTGTATCCAACCCCTGCGTCATTCGTAGCAGCGTCGTAATGTCGTTCGACTCAGCCGTATCGACATAGCCCACGAGCGGCACCTCGTACTTTTTACTAGCTCGTAGCAGCCCGATTACCTGCTGCACGTAAGGCACGCGCAAATTGTCATCGAGCATAGAAGCAAACGTCAGCACTAGCGAACCGTCAAAAAACACCAGGCACTTTTCAGGATCTCGGCCCTCTGCCAAAGCCCGATCTTTTGCAGTCTTTATATAATCAGTCAGCCTCTGCACTTCCATCGAAAAGCGGCGCATGTTAATCCATCTGTCCATCGGCTGCGATCTATCAGCCACCAAATCCTTGGGTGTCATCACATCGAGCAAAATGTCTTTCTCATAGCGCCCCTCATTGCAGTGATGATTTTCAAACCAGCCAATTTGCACCAGCGCAATCGGAATCGAAAAGTCTTTTTGCGGAAAAACCTGAGAGCCATCCACCGCAAACGTCGTCACATTCGCCAGGTGGTCGTTTACCCACTGAAGGCTTTGCTCGCGGTTGTCCCAGGCAAGATTGCTGCGAATAATCCCCTTACTTTGAGAACTGATAGGCTCTAACGGCCTAGCGCCAATGTCGCCTGATTGAGCGATCGCCCAGTTCTCTCTAGCCGCCTGCTTCAGATTTACCCAGCGATTCCAAGCCGCCTGATACTGTGTTAAGTAGCTCGAAGTGCTCTCATTAAAGCTGGCAAAATCGGCTCGTTTTTGGTTGAGTACCCATTGAATCTGAGAAGGTTTAATCGCCATCAGCCGCGCCAGGGTTAGGTTAGAGGAACAACCGTACTATATACGATGTTACAACTGTACTGACGGTCATCCGTAACCGGTAGTAGAGTCCTTCTATGCAAAAATATTGAGACTGTATTCGTCGAACGTAAAGGTGTGTAATTTAATGATTGGCAGCAACAGCCCTTTTCCTCGAGACTCTACCGGAATTGACACCCTCGATGAGATTTTGCGCGGCGGTTTGCCAAAAGGAGAGATGTATGTTGTTAACGGCGCGCCAGGGACGGGCAAGACCACGCTGGCCCTGCACTTTTTGTGCGCAGGCGCTGCCAAAAAAGAGAAAGTGCTTTGCCTAGCGCTGTCTCAGCGAGTGCAGAGCCTAGAAGAATCGGCAAAGTCGGTAGCGCTCGATACCTCTGGCATTACCTTTCGAGATTTGAGTACGGTTGACTCACTGCGGGCGCTTTCTGAGCAGCAGACTATTTTTGATACCTCCGAGATTGAGCTAGCAGACACGCTAGCGGCCATCATCGAAATGTTGGAAGCAGAGCAGCCAGATCGCGTCGTCTTTGATGGCATTGCCTATTTGAGACTGCTGGCGAACGATCGGCTGATTTATCGGCAGCAGGTGTTTAAGCTGCGCGACTATATTGCGCCGCGCGAGATTACGCTCATGCTGACAGATACGCAGGAATTAGCGCCAGGCGACAACGAACTCAATGCCATGGCGCACGGCGTGATCGATCTGTCGATGAATACAACCTTGCACGGCAGCGATCATCGGTATCTACGAGTGGCCAAGATGCGAGGCAGCGGATTTGAACCCGGCAAGCACGATATGGAGATTAGCGATCGCGGGGTGCGCGTCTACCGATCCCATCGCGATACTTCAGTAGAAGCCGTTTCGGCTGAGACCTTAGCTAAAGGCGCTATCGGAAAAGCGGCTCAGATTATTTCTAGCGGGTTGCCCTCACTCGATAAATTAGTCGGCGGCGGATTACAAACAGGGACGACCTGCCTGTTTATTGGGCCATCGGGAACGGGGAAAACCTCTATGACGACTTTGTTCGCCCATAGCTTCGCGCAGCAGGGCGGGAAGGTGAGCATTTTCTTGTTCGATGAGCTAGCCGAGACCTTCGAGCTGCGCTCTAGAGGGCTAGGCATGGACGTCACAAAATTGGTGAAGCAAGACCAAATTCGCCTGCGCGAGCTAAGCTTTGGCGATGTTACACCGGGTAAGTTTGCCAGCCTCGTTGACCGCGACGTAGACGACTGGGGCGCGGGCATTGTAATTATCGACACGCTGACCGGTTATCTGAACTCTATGCCGACCAACGCGCGGTTAATCTCTCAAATGCACGAGCTGATGATGAGTCTCAATCGGCGAGGCGTACTGACTTTTTTGGTGGTGGCTCAGCACGGTGTGATTGGGCCGTCGTTAGAAGAAACCGTAGACATTAGCTATCTAGCTGATACGGTGCTGCTGCTGCGTCACTTTGAAGCCAAAGGAGCCATTCGTCAGGCGGTAAGCGTGTACAAAAAGCGCTATGGCGCTCACGAAAAGCAGATTCGAGAGGTGCGGCTGCGCCCGGGCAGTATTCAAATTGGCGAGTCGCTCAGCCAGTTCTCTGGTATTTTGTCTGGAACGCCGCAGTACACCGGAGAGGGCAAGGATTTGCTAAGAGACGATGAATAGCAATACCGTTCCTGCTGGCGATCGCCTTTCAAATCGCAGCGTCTCAAATCGCAGCGTCTCAAATCGTAGCGTCTATGGACATATCGTGCTGGCGACCCGCCCAGGCCGAAATGCAACGGTGCTGCGAGAGGTGCTAGAGGTGGAGTCGAGAGTATGCCTGTATGCATCCAAAGTAGAGGCCGTATCGGAAGCGATTGAGAACAATGCGGCGCTAGTGGTGATGACTGAGGAAATACTGGCCAACCAGACGATGGCCGAACATCTCGGTGAATGCTTGGATAACCAGCCCAGCTGGTCGGATATTCCCGTCATTATTTTGATGCACGAATGTCGGCGCTTCTCGGCCTGCCTAGAACTAATTAACCAGACGGCGCATCATCGCAGCGTTTTACTGTTAGAGCTGCCGCTTAAGCGCCGGGTGCTAACGGCCATGGTGCGCTCCTGCTTGCAAAACCGGCAGCGGCAATACGAGCTGCGCGATACGCTCTACCAGCTGCAGGAGAGCAACCGAACGTTAGAGAGCTTTAGCTATACGGCGGCGCATGAGCTGCGAAATCCCTTGGGCGTAATGACGAGCAGCTTCGATTTGCTAGCGCGAATGAAGCTAGAGGCCAAGCAGCAAAAGCTTGTGGACATGGGCCAGCGGACAGCGAGAAGCATGAATCAGATGCTGGGGGCGCTGCTAGATTATGGAAAAATGCGATCGCAAGACGTAGAGTCCTTTAAACCGGTTGATATGAACGCGGTCTTAAAAGAATCAGTCTCAAACTTCCAGCAGCTAATTCAAACTCGAAACGCCGAAGTGATCTGGTCGCCGTTGCCCGCTGTACAAGGCGCTCGCCAGCTTTTAGTGCAGCTAATGAGCAATCTGGTCAAAAACGCCATCGTGCACAACGAGGCCGCTTCGCCAAAAGTAACCATTTCCGCAGAGCCGCGGCCCGCGACCGGTTTGCGAGCAGCTAGATGGCTATTTTTAGTAAGCGATAACGGCCCAGGGGTGGTGCCAGAGGCCCAAGAAGAGATATTTGCCATGTTTAACCGGGCCGGAAGAAGCCGAGCTGAGGGCAGCGGCATTGGGCTAGCGCTGTGTCGGCGAGTGGTAGAACAACACCAAGGCGAGATTGGCATACGTTCGGTAGTCGGCGAAGGCAGTACGTTTTACTTCGATTTGGAAAGCGTAAAAGAAGATGATGCGCAGTGAGTTGTTGTAGAAATTTAAGATTTTCTTTAGTGCTGTTTTTGTTTTAAACCCATACGATCCGCAGATTTTTGTCAGTCGCCTGATTTTCCTTTCGGAATGTAAAACAGTGTTGCAATGTATGTAACATTCCAACGCTCCTAAACCCCTAGACAGAGAGCGGTGATACGATTTCTCTAGATTAATTTTTGAGTGGAGCATAAGCACTTGGTACTTAGAGTCGCAGTTGTAGGCGCAGGCCCAGCCGGTTCTTCCGCCGCTGAAGTCTTGGTTAAAGCAGGTATTGAGACTTACCTTTTTGAGCGCAAGCTAGATAATGCAAAGCCCTGCGGCGGTGCGATTCCTCTTTGTATGGTAGAAGAGTTCGATTTGCCCCCCCACATCATCGATCGTCGCGTTCGCAAGATGAAGATGATTTCGCCGTCTAATGTGGAAGTGAACATTGGCGAAACGCTTGATGACCATGAGTACATCGGCATGTGCCGCCGGGAAATACTAGACGGATTTTTGCGCGATAGAGCTGAAAAGCTAGGCGCTAAGCTGATCAACGGCACCGTTCATAAGCTTGAAATTCCGGGCAACGACAAAGACCCTTACGTGCTGCACTATGCAGATCACTCTAAAGAAGGGCTTCAGGGCGAAGCGAAAATTCTCAAAGTAGATATGGTGATTGGCGCAGATGGTGCCAACTCGCGGGTGGCTAGAGCCATCGACGCCGGTGACTATAACTATGCGATCGCCTTCCAAGAGCGCATTCGTCTTCCTGAAGACAAAATGGCTTACTACGAAGAACTCGCTGAGATGTACGTGGGCGACGATGTTTCCCCCGACTTCTACGCCTGGGTCTTCCCCAAGTACGACCACGTTGCCGTCGGGACTGGCACCATGCGTCCTAACCAAGCTCGCATCAAAGAACTCCAGCGCGGCATCCGTGCTCGTGCAGCCAAGCGGCTAGAAGGCGGCGAAATCATCAAGGTAGAAGCTCATCCTATTCCCGAGCATCCTAGACCTCGCCGAGTTGTAGGCCGCGTTGCCCTCGTTGGCGATGCTGCTGGTACAGTCACCAAGTCTTCGGGCGAAGGCATTTACTTTGCGGCCAAGTCGGCTCGCATGTGCGCTGAAACCATCGTGAAGTACTCCGAGAACGGAGCCAAAGCGCTGACCGAAGATGAGCTGAAGCTCTACCTCAAGCAGTGGGACAAGGAATACGGCCTAACTTACAAAGTGCTCGATATCTTGCAGCGCGTGTTCTACCGCAGCGATGCCTCTCGCGAAGCCTTTGTTGAAATGTGCTCTGACATTGACGTGCAAAAGCTAACCTTTGAGAGCTACCTGTACAAAACTGTTGTACCCGCTAATCCGCTCACGCAGATGAAGATTACGGCGAAAACTGTCGGTAGCTTGCTAAGAGGCTACGCGCTAGCACCTTAATCTGGTTTGGTTGGTTCAGTCTGATTTAACTACGTTTATTCTCTTTGTTTTGGGGCGCTTTCCGCTGATGTGGAAGGCGCTTTTTTTATTCTGCTTTTTTTCTGCATTGAGCGTAGAAGTGTTTATACGACAGATGCTCTATAGCGGTTGCCCTACAATAAGAAGAGTAAGAAACAAAGGAATTCAACGGTTAGTATGGCAGATCAGCTAATTCGCGCGACGGCGGCAGACGGCGGTATTCGAGTCGTAGGCGTGACGACCACTCGTTTAGTAGAAGTGGCTCGCAAAAGACATGAGCTATCTTACGTCGCAACAGCAGCGCTAGGCCGAGCAATGACAGCCGGTCTACTGCTCGTTTCTAGTATGAAAGAGCCGCAGTCTCGGGTGAATATTCGCGTGAAGGGCGACGGGCCGCTAGGCGGACTGCTCGTAGACGCAGGTTTAGACGGAACCGTGCGCGGGTATGTCGAAAAGCCGGAAGTGGAACTGCCGCCGAATGCAGACGGCAAGCTCGATGTCGGCGGCGCAATTGGTACGGATGGCTACTTGTATATCGTGCGCGATATCGGTCGAGGCTATCCGTATAGCAGCACGACTGAGCTAGTCTCAGGCGAAATTGGCGATGATTTGACGCACTACTTAGCGAATTCGGAGCAGACACCTTCGGCCTTGGTTTTGGGCGTGTTTACCGGCGCAGATGGCGTAGAAGCGGCGGGCGGGCTGCTGCTACAGGTGCTGCCAAAAGCGGCTCAAGATGAAGAGTTAGTTTCGCTCTTGGAGGCTCGGCTAGGGTCTTTGACAGGGTTTACGCCTTTGCTGCGAGCAGGGAAGAGCTTGCCGCAGATTTTTGAGGAGCTAGTGGGCGATCTTGGGCTGGAGATGCTGCCAGGATCTCAGCTAGTGCAGTTTAGCTGCAAGTGTACGCGCGATCGCATGTTAGGCGCGCTCCGACTGCTAGGAATTGATGAGCTAAAAGACATGATTAAAGTAGACGAAGGCGCTGAAGCCGTTTGTCACTTTTGCAATGAGAAGTATCAGGCAAACAGCGAGCAGCTCCAAGATTTAATAGACGATCTTGAGCTGCAGGCAAGCCAGGCGTGAGTAAGTGCTGCTAGTGTTTTCTCTCTAGTATTTTCTCTCGGCTTTAGCGCTCAAAGAAAACGTTAGGCGATAAGTTCATTAGGCAATAGGTTCTCGCTCATAAAATCGCGACAGCTCAAGATGGCGATCGCTACCGATACCCCTCTCGTTCTAAAAGCGCTGCTAGTGCCGTGGGAAAGTCCTCATACTGAGTCTCTTTATCTTTGTACATAGCAGATCCGTAATCTGGAGCGCCCGAGTAGTGCTCCAGCATAAACGCCCATGCCGATTCATACTCACCGATGAGCGCTTTATCCGCCACATAAGCCGCTAGCAAGCTATAAGAAACCGTTGAATCACCGCCAAATCGAGCTTCTAATTCTGCAATTTTTGCTGATATATACTCCGGATATTCGCGAGTTGCCTCAACAAAGCGATCGCCTTCTAGCCTGAGTATTTTAGGCGGTAAAACTGAGCCTGCATGGCTAGAGAACGCGGATAGAAACGCCTTATCAACCGTCACTAACTCAAAAGCGCCATCGCCATCAACATCCTTAAAGTCTCCTCCGATCTCACCTAGCGAAATCTTTTCAAACTCGCCTTCGCGCCAGCTATACACTAGGCTACTGGTGCAGCAATTTGCGCCGCCAGTAAAGCCTTGCACGGCCACTTCAGCAGCGCCATCAACATCGAAGTCCCCAATAATGACGCGGCCATAGCCGACGGCTAAAATCTCGTCTTTTAGAATACTTTGACCCTCATAAAAAATCTCGTATCTCAACAGCGGACGGTTCTCTCTCGTAATATCTTCTCTAGCGGTATAAGAGACTTCTACGTTCACTGGCCCTCTTGTAAGCTGAACATTACTTAAGCTAGGCGTACCGTATCCTATCGTTAGCTCGGTAATGGTTGCCGACTGAAGATTGGGCTTTGCCGCTGGTGCGATCGCAACTAAAGACTTTGCCGACACGTCCTCAACCCTGCCGACCGATGCAGACAACGCATCGCTACTACAGGCTCCTGCCCAGAGTCCTACTAGTGCGATACTCCCAAGGATTGGCTCTGCCAACGTCCACAAGCGATTTCTCATACCATTCACCTTTCAGGATTACTCTAAGTCACCTTCACCACCTAGCGGCAATATTCCGGCAACAGCAAAGATTTAAAGAACAATCGTGATTTTAGAAGGCCGATTTTTTCTGATGAAGCAGACCGAGAAGCGGCCCCAAAATCGTGGGTCGTTTGGGAAGAAGGCAGACAGTACCCAAAATTATCATTGAGCCGCTCGTCAGGCTCAAATTCAAGCTCAGCAGGCTCAGTATCAGTTCTATAGTGATTGCAATGAAGAAAGGTCACGTCGAGATCGTGGAGCTGTTAATCGTCAGCGAAGCTAAAAGTCATTCAGAAACAAATATGTGACCACTATACGTTTTAATAAATTCAAGTCATTCTCGTTCTATCAACCGACATACAAAATTTGAATTCCTTTACCTGGAGCGGTATTTCACGATCGATAGAGGAAGTCGAAGACCGATAGCTTCATAGAAATCCTAATATTATTAACCCCCAACTTTAGCGAGGAAAACCGCATGAGTAACTATCCAAGGAACTTCTCTCATATTGGAATCTCTGTACCGGATGTAGAGAAAGCCGTAGAGTTTTATAGCAGTGTTATGGGCTGGTACACGATCATGGAGCCAAGCGTCATTACGGAGGAGTCTAATACGCCAATTGGACAGATGTGCATTGATGTTTTTGGCTCAGGATGGGGGTCTTTTAAGATCGCTCATATGTCTACTGGTGACAAAATTGGGATAGAAATGTTCGAATTCAAAAACAACGAAAGTCCCGAAGAATTTGCGTATTGGAAAACCAGTACATTCCATTTCTGCGTGCAAGACCCGGATATCGAAGGACTGACAGAAAAAATAGTCGCTCATGGTGGCAAGCAAAGAATGCCAATTCGTGAGTATTATCCTGGTGAAAAGCCCTACAAAATGGTCTACGTAGAAGATCCATTCGGTCTCATATTCGAAATCTACTCACATAGTTATGAATTAACCTATTCTCAAGGTGCGTATTAACAACAGTCTGGGCGAGAAAAAAGGAAGACTGTAGAGACTGTGAGCGAGCTATATATAGCCTGACAAAATGGCTCGCCCATAGCTTAATTTTCTTAGAAAGGTCAACCTTCTAAGCCGTGAATAAATTTGTCTTAGGTTTGTATCCTAAGAGATTAGTCGTAGCGGAAGGAATATGTGAATGAGAAATATGCATCCGTGCCGCAAAGCTAGAGAATCACGTGGGTGAAATTTGGTACCTCATGCACCAATACAACAAATCCTTACCTCTTTAAGACTGCCGAAGCTATCTGTATCAACTACAGTGAAAAGCGTGGCGTGACAGATGAAGAAAATTCTGTCCTAAAAAGCCCCCAAACACCAATATGTCTGAGGGCCTCTCTTGGAAACGTATTTGACTAAAGCTTAACTACCGATACGCAGCAGCTCAACGTCAAAAATCAACGTCGCGTTCGGCGGAATCACCCCGCCCGCACCGCGAGCGCCGTAGCCTAAATCGGGTGGAATAATCAGCTTACGCCTGTCGCCCACTTTCATATCGCCTACGCCTTCATCCCAGCCCTTGATTACCTGACCCTGGCCAATCGTGAAGTCAAACGGACGTCCGCGATCGCGCGAGCTATCAAACTTGGTGCCATCTTCTAGCGTGCCAACATAATGCACAAACACCCGCTGACCCGTCTGCGGCGAAGCGCCATCGCCTTCTTCAATTACCACGTATTGCAAACCAGAATCGGTGGTCACCGTATTCTCTGCACCTGCTGCTTCTGCCACTGTTTCTTCTCCTGAATCGTCCATTAAATCGCTAGCGCTCTGCGCTACTAGTGTCTCACTCTGCTCTATTGCTGCTGAGGTCGCCGGATTGTCTAAAGCTTTTCCAGCGATCGCACCTTCGTTATTCGAAAACTGCGCCACTAGCAGCACCGCACAGCAGGCTACGAGTACCCCAAAGCTAATCAATATCTCTCTCATGGTTCTAATCAATAGGTATTCGAATAAACCGTATTCGAAGTGTACGACGCTTTCGGAACGGCGTCATGCCCTTCTCACAAATAGCAAAATGAATCGCAAAAACGCAATCACTTCCACTGCTTATTCTCTAAGTCGCGCAGCTGCCGCTCTAGCCTATCCATTCGTCCGCGCAGCTCGTCCATCTCCGACTGGCGCGGCACGCCCAGATCTTGCATAATATTTCGCACCTGCCGCTGCATCTGCTTCTCCAACGTCCCCTGATCGATGTTGAACTGAGACATAAAGTCGTCAACAAAGCCCTTGGCCTGGTCAGGATCTAGCTTGCCATCTCGGACTAAATCTTCACTCATCTGCTTTACCCGTTCAGCCACCAAAGATGTGGTGCCAATCCCGAGCATCATGAGCTGTCTGAGCAAATTTGAGGAATCCATAGCTATCTTCAGTTGAGCGGCAACCGGCGCGATTTACCCGTTTATTTTGACAAACAATTTGAGATATCAGCGGGCGGTTTACCGAATGAGACCCTTTTACAAAGATAGAATGCTGGCATAAAAAAGATACTTCAGTCAGCTAAAGCTAACAAAACCAGACCTGATTTAAGAGGCTCACGCTATGCCCGTCTGCCCCCGATGCGAAAAACCAGTTTCAGCGGCTGCTTTGAGTTGCCCGAACTGCCACCTAACGCTCAAAGCGCACGGCCATCCAGGCATGACGCTGTATCGAGCTAAAGATGAGCCGCTTTGCGCTACCTGTACTTACGATGCGGACAATAGCTGCACCTTTCCCAAAAGACCCGAGGCCATGACCTGTACGCTCTATCAAAATGTCGAAGCGACTCAAAGCGACCTGCAGCAAGCGCCTTACTCTGCGCCGCCTAGACCCTGGTGGAAAGAAAATACCGTTTGGATTGCGCTCGGTGTTCTCATTTTGGTGAGCGTTATTATTGCATTATGAGAGCGCTCAGGGCGATCGCGTTACGTCCTGTTATTTTGTAACGCCAGCTATACCTAGCTCGATAATTCTATACACATAGCCCCTAGAGAGCTGTGTTATCACCACATAAGAACCCTCTCACCAAGGAAAAATATGCTGGCATACACTAACATCTCCGATTACATCCATATGGCTAGCCCCGCCGAGGCCCTCGTTTATATGACGGGCTTTGTCATCGTGCTAGTTGGCCCCACCATTGTTTTTGGCATCAGCGATTATATAACCGATAAATCCAAGCAAAACCGCGACCAGCCTGAAATGATGTCGCGCCGCTAAAAAGATTAGCGAGCATAGCTAGCAGATGAGTTAGTAGCAGATGAGTTAGTAGCAGATGAGCTAGACGAGTCTGCCATTAAAAAAGCGCACCTTAGAAAATTTTCGAGGTGCGCTTTTTAGTTTAGTCATTGGGCCTAGCTTTGCTGGCGATAGGTCTATCGGCGAGTCTATCGGCGAACAGTCGTAACCACGGGCTGCTCGGATACCGTTTCACCAATGATGTCGGGTTCGTAGCCTTCTGCTAGCACGCTGTTGTAGAACCAGCCAGCTAGCAGTGCGCCCGCAATCGGGGCTACCCAAAATAGCCAAACTTGAGCCAGGTATTCTGGCCCTGCAAAGATAGCCGGTGCTAGGCTCCGCGCAGGGTTAACGGAAGTGTTCGTTACCGGAATACTAATTAGGTGGATGAGCGTAAGTGCCATGCCAATCGAAATCGGTGCAAATCCTTTAGGTGCTCGGCCATCGGTAGATCCTAAAATGACGACTAAGAACATAAAGGTCATGATGACTTCGGTGAGGAAGGCTGCGCCCAGGCCAAACTTACCAGGGGATAGCTCGCCGAATCCATTGGCCGCCCAGGTTGCGGATGCGGTATCGAATCCAGGCTGACCAGAAGCGATGAGATACAGTGCGCCAATCGCTACAATCGCACCGACTACTTGAGAAACAATATACGGAAGTAGCTCGCCACTTGGGAAGCGTCCACCGGCCCACAGGCCGAAAGATACTGCCGGATTGAGATGGCAACCTGAGATGTGACCGATGGCGTATGCCATGGTGAGTACCGTTAATCCGAAGGCGAGTGAAACGCCCAAGAAACCTAGCCCTAGCGGAAAAGCCACGTCTCCGCCTAGCTCGCCGCCCGCAAAAGCTGCGGCTAGCACAGCACTGCCACACCCGCCTAGTACTAGCCAAAAGGTGCCAACGGCCTCTGCCATGCACTTTTTCATGATGTTCATAGTCTTAAAGCTCCCTACAAATTAATCTGATCAACAGCGCGGTAACCGCCGTTGGTGAACGTGAAATGCTTATTGGGGAAATCTGTACTTCAAATTCGTATCTCGATGTCCCTAATGACTTTGACAACTGTCAATTTATTACAGGACGCTAGCCCTCTTTGATAAGTTCACATTTAAGTTCATAATTTGGCGATCGCACCCGGCACTCCTCTTAAGACTCACCGGAGGTACGCAGTACTGTAAGGTGGTCAGCTACAATTGTTGGGTTACCTGCGACCTACTTTATGACCTCCGCCCTCTTGTCTAAAAACGAAATTGCTGAAGCTGTAGAGCATCGCCGCAATTTTGCGATCATCTCACACCCCGACGCGGGTAAAACGACGCTGACCGAGAAGCTGCTGCTTTATGGGGGTGCCATCCACGAGGCGGGTTCGGTGAAGGCTAGGCGGGCGCAGCGGCACGCGGTTTCTGACTGGATGGAGCTAGAGCAGCAAAGGGGGATTTCGATTACGTCTACGGTGCTGCAGTTTAACTACAGCGACTATTGGATCAATCTGCTCGATACCCCAGGCCACCAAGACTTTAGTGAAGATACCTATCGCACGTTAGCGGCTGCAGACAATGCGGTGATGCTAGAAGATGCGGCAAAGGGCTTGGAGCCGCAAACGCGCAAGCTGTTTGAGGTATGTCGGATGCGCGATATGCCGATTTTTACCTTTTTTAATAAGCTAGATCGCCCTGGGCGCGAGCCGCTAGAGCTGCTAGATGAGATTGAGCAAGAGCTAGGGCTGACCACCTACGCGGTGAACTGGCCGATTGGAACGGGCGATCGCTTTAAAGGCGTTTTTGATCGTCGCAAACGTCAGTTTCATTTGTTCGAGCGTACCGCTCACGGCAGTAAAGAGGCTAGAGACACCGTCATTGAAGAGGGTGATTCCCAGATTAAAGATCTCATTGGTGAGGAGCTGTACGACCAGTTCATAGAAGAGCTGGAAATGCTCGATGAGATTGGGCCAGAGCTAGATCTAGAGATGGTTCATGCGGGCCAGATGACGCCAGTGTTCTTCGGGAGTGCGATGACCAACTTTGGCGTGGAGCTATTTTTAGACGCGTTTTTAGACTACGCGCTAGAGCCAGGGCCTCGCGACAGTACGATTGGGCCCGTAGAACCGGCTCGGGAAGATTTTTCGGGCTTTATTTTCAAGCTTCAGGCCAATATGGATCCCCGACATCGCGATCGCGTTGCCTTTATCCGCGTTTGCTCGGGCAAGTTTGAAAAAGATATGGTCGTTACCCATGCTCGCACCGGCAAAAACGTCCGGCTCTCCCACCCCCAAAAGCTTTTTGGTCAGGGGAGAGAGTCGTTAGAAGCGGCCTATCCGGGCGACGTAATCGGTCTCAATAACCCTGGCGTCTTTGCCATTGGCGACACCATTTATCAGGGCGAAAAGCTCGAATATGAGGGCATTCCTTTCTTCTCCCCGGAGATGTTTGCCTATTTGAAGAACCCCAACCCTTCGAAGTTCAAGCAGTTTCGCAAAGGCGTCTCGGAGCTGCGAGAAGAAGGGGCCGTGCAAATTATGTACTCTGCCGATGAGTCGAAGCGCGATCCTATCTTGGCCGCAGTGGGTCAGCTGCAGTTTGAGGTGGTGCAGTTTCGATTAGAGAGAGAGTACAACGTAGAAACTAGACTAGAGCCAATTGGCTACAGCGTTGCTCGCTGGGTGGTCGGTGGCTGGGAGGCGCTAGAAAAAGCAGGCAGATTGTTTAATACCGCGACTGTAAAAGACAGCTATGGCCGCCCTGTTTTACTCTTTAAAAATGAATGGAACTGCCGCCAAATTGAAGGCGATCATCCTGGGTTAAAGCTTAGCAATACCGCGCCCGTCGTCTCTGGAATGCAGCCCGAAGACATCTAGCGCGATTACGCTAGGGCTTCTGTATAAATTTGAGCCAGACGTTCGGTTGCGATCGCTGGATGATAATGCGCCATCATTTTGCGGCAGGCAGCTTCCTCCCAAAGCTTATGAGGCTCGCTTGAGAGTCCGCGCCAGCGGTTTTGGCTTTGCTTTGGCAGCGATACCATGCGCCCCATTTTGCCATCGCCCCAATCTCTCTTAGCGACATCACTCTGCGGTAGCGATCAGAGCGCATTATTTGCCAGCCCAGACGATGCTCCCAGCCGTGATCGCGCTCTAGGTATTAAGGCATCTCTAGTTCGCAAGGCAAAACGAAGTGGTATCCCTGAGGCGACATGTCGTAAGACTCCCTCAGTTGAGCTGGCTATACGCTCAGCAAATTGACTGAAGGCAGAACTTAAAAGTGCTATATAGAATTGCGTCTAATTGTTACGAAACTGCCGGAGAGGTTAAGCGTTACTAAGGTTTCTCGCTCCCGAGGGATCGCTGGCGATTCAATCGTTAGTATTGGAACATCCACCCACGGTATCTGCCAAGGAGTCTCCTATGGATAAGAGCATTATTTTGCTAATCGCTGCGGGCGCCGTCCTGGCCTTTTTACACATTCCTGTGGTTGTGATGACCTTGGGTGTCATTCTCGCGCTAGCAATGGCGACTATTAAAATTTGCTGGACGGTCGTTCAGTCGTTTGCTCCGGATGTTCAGCCGGTGATGCAGCGCCGTACTGCGCCGGTTCGCAACTAACTAAACCCGCTTAACCCGCTTATAGAATAGCCCTTTGGCCTTTCTCTAAAACAGGCGAGCGCTCTATACATGAGAGCGCTCGCTTTTTGCTTTTGCCTTCGAGCCTACCGGCTAAGTCTGTGAGAACAGGTCAACGTTTGCCTGTCAAAATGTCAATTGAATGTGAGATAGCGCCCTATACCCGATAAAATGATCCGGTTGCTTTAGGCGATCGCACCCCTTGATAGAACGCTACACCTTGCCCGAGATGGGAGAACTTTGGACAGATCAGTACAAGTTTCAAACCTGGCTTCAAGTCGAAATAGCCGTCTGCGAAGCGCAGGCTAAGCTTGGCCTAATCCCTCAAGAAGCCGTAGACACTATTAAGGAAAAGGCTGATTTTGACGTTGCGCGCATTCTCGAAATTGAGGCCGAAGTCCGCCACGACGTAATCGCCTTTTTGACTAACGTCAATGAGTATGTGGGCGATGCGGGCCGCTACATTCATGTAGGCATGACGAGTTCGGACGTGCTTGATACCGCTTTGTCGCTACAGATTGTGGCTAGCCATCGGCTAATTTTGACTCACGTTGAGAATTTGATTCAGGCGATTCGCTATAAAGCGCAAGAGCATAGAGATACGGTGATGATTGGGCGATCGCACGGTATCCATGCCGAACCCATGACCTTCGGCTTTAAGCTGGCTGGCTGGCTAGCCGAAATGCAGCGCCACCGCGAACGCCTTACCCGCATCCAAGATGAAATTGCTGTCGGCCAAATCTCTGGAGCCGTTGGCACCTACGCCAACATCGACCCCGAAGTCGAAGAACTCACCTGCCAGATTTTGGGTCTTAAGCCCGACACCGCCTCCACTCAAGTGATATCGCGAGATGTCCATGCCGAATTCATCATGAGCCTAGCCGGACTAGGCGCATCAATTGAACGCTTTGCCGTTGAAATTCGCAACCTCCAGCGCACCGATGTTCTCGAAGTTGAGGAATTCTTTTCTAAAGGGCAAAAAGGCTCTTCTGCCATGCCTCACAAGCGCAACCCCATTAAATCCGAGCGCCTCACCGGTATGGCTCGCATCTTACGCGGTAACGCTGTCGCTGCTCTGGAAAACGTCGCCCTCTGGCACGAACGAGATATTTCCCACAGCTCTGTCGAGCGCGTCATCTTTCCCGATAGCTGCATTCTCACCCACTTCATGCTGGTCGAAACCACCAAGCTGATCAAGAATCTGCTGGTGTACCCCGAAAACATGAAGCGCAACATGAACCTGTATGGCGGCGTTGTTTTTAGCCAGCGCGTCTTACTCACGCTCGTCGAAAAAGGCATCAACCGCGAAGAGGCCTACAAAATTGTGCAAACCAACGCGCACCAAGCTTGGAATACGCCTGGCGGCAACTTTCAAAAAGCCCTAGAGTCCGATCCGCAGGTCACCGAAAAGCTCACCCCTGAAGAAATTCAGGAATGCTTCAACCCTGACTATCAGTTACGCAACCTGCAAAAGGTTTATCAGCGGCTAGATATTTGAGGATTTCTCCGGGATCGAACGTTGTTACTTCAAGAGGCAAGTTCTTCGTATAAGTATAAAGAGAGCGGATTTAGAAGCGGGAAAGCAATTGTTATCAAAGCCAACTTTAATCAGCTGATACTGCTCAGATGTTAAAGATCGGAATGAAGTCAGATTACTTTCGACCATGGATATGGTGACTGTTTCAACGCATTACAATGGGGCTGAATCTATAAATTAGGTAATCTCATGAAACCGATTCGCGTTACATCTCGTGTTGGGGCCGATGGCCTAGTTCAGATTCATTTGCCAGAACATCATGACGAAGATGTCGAGATTTTGCTTACTTACAAACCATTGCAAACGGTGAAGAAGCGACAGTGGTCTCAACGATTTCTCGATTTATATGGCGCCTGGCAAGGTGAGCCTCTAGTAAGGGGTGAGCAAGGCACTCAGCCAGAACGCGATTTGCTGCTTTGAGTTGGCATAGGTAGATGCCTTACCTCTTAGACACAAACACATGCATTGCTTACCTCAATCGGAGCAGTCAATCAATTTACGATTATCTGGCAGACAGCTCGCCCGAGGATGTTTTCGTCTGTGATGTTGTTAGATATGAGCTTTACTATGGGGCTTATAAAAGTGCTCGTACGGAGAAAAACCTCAAAATTTTACAGGTGCTGTCTGAGGAGTTTATCAGCCTTCTTTTTGACGAAGAGGCTGCTGAAATATGCGGAAAAATTCGAGCAGACTTAGAGTCAAAGGGAACTCCTATAGGCGCTTATGATTTGCAAATTGCGGCGATCGCCCTAGCAAACAACCTGACTCTGGTAACTCACAACACCCAGGAATTTCAAAGAGTGCCCGATCTGCTATTGACAGATTGGCTCTAGGGAAAACGCTAATCTTCTGCTTCTTCGATGTAGTTATCGTCATCATCATCGGGAGCGTTTCTGCCCTCTTGAAAGCCTCGCAAGCTTTTGCCTAATGCACTGCCTAGCTCAGGAATACGCTTAGGGCCAAACACTAAAACGGCCACTACACCGATAATGACGATTTCGGGGATGCCTAAACCAAACATGATGCCGCTTCTCCAGTGAGCCTGTTTATGCTGTAACTGGCCCTATCATAAGGCTTTCTTTGCACTACAGAATAGTTAGGTAAGTATCAGACGACTCGGTGGGTAGCACCTTTAGTTTTTGATTTTGTAAATCGGGTTCTAGCCCTAGCGCTTCTAATGGAATAACGCCTATTAAAGAAACCTGGCCACCGGGGAGTTCTAGGCATTCGAAAGTGCCTTCTCTCCCACAGATGGAAATCTTTGCGTCCTGAAAAACTCTGGCTTTGCTGATGCCATTCGCAGTAGTGACTTCGACCTCCTTAAGCAGCGTTAGACCTAGCTGAGCAATAACATCACTAGGTAGACGCAAAGTCGTAGCCCCTGTGTCTACCAAGGCATCCTCTATAGTGATGGAGCGGATTTGCTCGTCAGATCTAAATCCCTCTCTAGCCAAGATCTGGTCAGCGCGATTCGTGACCGTCAGGTGAGTCAGTACCTTGCCCATAGTTTGCGTCGTGGAAAACATGAGGCTACACCGTTTGCTTGCTACCTGTCTATTATGACGAATCTGCAGAGCGCCTACCGATGGCGATTTTCTAACCAGATGCGCAGTTCCGATTCGGAATGACCGGCAAAGCGACCTTGAGTTTTAGGATCGTATGCATACCACTGGGTGCCCGTAGGCGTGATTTTGGTCCAAAGGCGAACCTGGTCGCTATCGGTAAGAGACTGCAACAACCACTGGCCAAAGCGCTGGAGCCGGTTGCTGAATTCTGTAGATTGTTGAGTTGTTGGAGTTTGCCATAGCTGCTCTAGCTGATGGCGAGACTGCTGGGTTGAAGAGAATTGAGTAAAGCTGTTCATTTGTGAAACTCCCTTTGCGTAAAGGAACAAATCTGCTTGTTCGCTTGATGTATTCACTGTATGAAATTAGACCAGAAGCGGCAAAGCACTGCGTAGATGGGCACTATGCAAAAAATAGATGCGCCGCTGCGTAGCAATCGAGATAGCCTTTATACAAAGCCCACCAAGCTAACCTATCGTCATGGCTGGAAAGCAAGCAAAAACGCTCAGCGAAAAAGTAAAGCTCTCTCAACTGAGAGCCTTAGGTGCGGTTGCGACGACGGGTAGCTTTAGTGAGGCTGCTCTACAGCTTAATGTCAGTCAGTCTACGGTAAGTCACAGCATTGCGGCCTTAGAAGATGCGCTGGGCGTTGTGTTAATTCATCGCGGGCGGCAAAGAGCTTCTTTGACGCCGGTGGGCGATCGCATTTTCACCCAATCTCAACAAATTCTCGGCCTAGTCGCTGACATGGGACAAGAAGCCAGTCGGGCCAGAGGCGTGGACGGCGGGCTAGTTCGGATTGCAGCCTTTCGCAGTTTGGCCAGTGAAGTATTGCCGGGGGCAATCGCCCATCTCCACGAACATCACCCTACGGTTCAGATCGTAATCATCGAATTTGATAATACTCAGTCTTTGATCGACGCTGTTGTTGAGGGCAAGGCCGATTTATGTATGGCCGATCTATTGCTTCAAGGGGACGAATTTGAAACTTTTAAGATTATGGACGATCCCTTCGTGGCGCTGATTCCGCCGAACCGGCTAGACATTCAGACTCAGCTAACGTGGGAAGATTTACGCCAAAATCCTCTAATCACCTCGCCCAACGAATGCTGTAAGGTGATTACGAACCGCCTGAAAGCAGCCAGACCGCCTATTGGCGTGGACTATCTCATCGCGAACGACTCTACCGCTGTTAGCATGGCTCGCCAGGGGTTAGGCATTGCGGTTTTGCCTAGGCTTGCGGCCCAGCCTATTCCAAAAGGAGTTCGGATCGCTCAGCTACCCTTTGACATGGCTCGTCCATTAGGTCTTAGCTGGCTGCGAAAAACGCTGCTTACGCCCGCTACATACGCTTTTTTAGACGCTTTTCGGCATCTGTACGCAGAGCCCCATAGAGACCTAGAGGACACTCGGCGGTATGGTGTTGAACGTGAACATCCGCTTGAAGCGCAAGATTTTGATGAGAAAACTGCTATTTCTGCTACCCGGCACCACTAAACAGTTTTTTGCTGGCGGGCTCACTGCTGAGCTAAAGACGATGGCGATCGCCCAAAAAATCTGCCCTGCCGAAGTCGTTACCTACCGCAGCAAAGAACCCAACACGCTATTTCTAGACGACGTTCTAACTGATAACCAATATCGAGACTGTATCTTTGTTTGCAGTTGGGGCTTCGACGTGCCCAAGCTAATCCAGCAGTTAGGGAATCGGTTTGTGGTTTACCACGCCCACAGCACTCGCTATGGATTTCGCGTTCCCCCTCGCGTTCCGATTATGACCGTTAGCAAAAACTCGATGGGCTATTGGGGAGAGCAGGCGCTGAGTTCGCTGATTTACTATCTGCCTAACGAAATTTCACCAGACTTTGAGAACCGTCAGCTAGCGCGAGATGTTGACGTATTGGTGCAGACGCGAAAGTCTTCTGAATATCTGCTGCAGCGGCTGGTTCCCGCTTTGCAAAAGCAGTGCAACGTGGTGCTGCTCGACAGCTACGTAGATGATTTGGTCGGTCTGTTTAATCGGTCTAAGGTTTATCTGTACGACTCTGCCGAATATTGGGGGCGCTACCGCTTGACCGAAGGCTTTGGGCTACCTCCGATGGAAGCTTTGGCCTGTGGCTGCCAGGTGTTTTCTAGCGTTAACCATGCCCTGGCCGACTATCTCGATCCTGGCTTCAACTGTCAAAAAATCTCAGGCTACTCGACCGATTACGATGTTCAGCGAATAGTAAAGACGGTGCAAGCTCAGCAAAGCTTTCAGATGCCGCCTGAGTTTTTTGCACCCTATAGAACAGAGTCGCTAGTTCCTAGACTGCAAACAATTCTGCAAGATATCAATGCTTTTTTTGATTATCTGCCCAATACCCAAACGGACATTCCTCAGCTTACGCGCAGCCGGGTGGCCTATCTTACGCTTAAGCGGATTGTAAACAAGCTCAAAAGCCGATGAGGAATGCGCGGCAGCTCAGCTCTATCTAATCGCGCTCAGTAATCTCTTTCAGGCAGACCGTATAAACTGTTCTCACGTTTTAGGTGTTAGCTAGGAGAAGCAGATATTTAAAGCCGTCAGGTCGTCCGTCTTTTTGACTAGAAAACGCAATTGTCTCAAATTAGGCGATCGCCGCCTCTAATCGTCCGTTTTTGTTCAGTACCAAAGCTTTTACAGCCAAACGGAAGCAGATATATATTTTGTTCATCAAGTTTCGTTGATTTTGAAGTTTCCATCAAAAAGACATCGGGAATACTCAAACTACGTTTCTTCTCGCTGTAAAGATGGCTCCCTTCTCCACATCTGCTGTTATTGAACGGCTGAGCGATCGCTACGAATTTCTGCAGTCTATTGGCAAGCCTTTAGGCTATCAGCAGCTTTTAGCGACAGATATTCAGCACAGACAGTCCGTTGTGATTAAATCGCTCTCTCTTGGCAAAGGCACTTCTGCTGGCGATATTTGCTGCTTCGAGCGAGAGATTCACCTACTCGAATCACTGCGCCACCCCACGATTCCCCGGTACATTGACTCTTTCGGCATTGATACGCCAGAAGGAAAAGGCTTGGTGCTGGTGCAGGCTCACTCCCCTTTTAGCCAAACGCTTCATCAGCAGATGGCAGCGGGAAAAGTCTACTGCGAAGCAGAGATTAAATCTATTGCTAAGCAGCTACTGCAAGGTCTGATCTATCTGCACAATAAGGGGCTTGTGCATCGAGATATTACGCCTGGTAATGTTGCGATCGCCGGTTTTGAAAACAAGTTAGCCCAGGTATCCTGGCTGACCTTAGGAAGCGTGCAGTATGTAGAGTCTCAGCGAGAGGATGCCATTATTGGCACCTATGGCTACATGCCTATTGAGCAGGTTGGCGGGCAGGCCCGTTTTGCTTCCGACCTCTACAGCCTTGGCGCCACGCTCATTGCTTTAGCGACAGGCCGCCGGCCCCAAAATCTTCTCCGCGATGGCTGCAAAATTACGTTTGCCTGTCACTCTTCTCACCTTAGCGCCAGCTTCCAGCAGTGGATTAACTGGCTAATTGAACCCCACATGAGCGATCGCCCGAAAACTGCACAGCAAGCCTTGCAAGCCTTGAACTACCTGCCTTTCTCTATGATTAAGCGACGACTCAAGCAGCCCGCTAAAGCCGCGATCGCGCCGATTCCCATTGTTTCTAAGCCCTACTCTCAAGGTCAGCTTTACTTCACAAAGATCCAGCAGAGGGAGCGGGCCAGTCGGTTAAATTTGGTGATCCCACCGGTGGGATTTAAGCGAGCCGACTATCAGCGGGCGCTTCCACCTTTGCTGATGGGATGCGCCCTACTAACGCTCGGGATATATCTGCTGAGCCTCCTCTCTTTTTCTATAGATATGCTTTCGCATAAGAGAGGCATTGCCTCACTAGCAGCGGCAGCTTTGGGCGCGTGTGGTAGCGTTCAAGGCTGCAAGTTTTTGCTGGTCGGGCTGCGTTTTCTAGACAGTCAGCTACTGCGAGAGATTCATATTCAGCTAGATGCTCATGTGCTGCTGATTTCTTATAAGTACTGGCTGCGATCGCCCTTCTATATCGTTAATACTCGCCGCAAAGATATTTACAACGTCAGCGCTCTGCCCGACTGTAGCGCCCTGAGAATTCTCACCCACCGCAACCGCACCGAAGTTCCTTCCGATAGCTTTAAGCTGACGACCCGCCACGGCAACCTCACGCCCCGAGATATTCGCTGGCTCACTTCTTTAATTAACGATTGGCGAATGAGACACGAAGGGTGTGTATAAGAGATTACGCAACCTCTTCTATTGCTACGGGTACTGCTACGGGCGTTTCTGCTACAGGCGTTTCAAAAACTGAAACCAGATACTGATTAGGCGCTGTAGACCTAATAATAAAACCTAGCTGCTCTTAGCGGCGATGTGTGACTGTCCGCTGTTTCCTCACGGTTCGCTCCGATCCGGAAACAGCGGATTTTTGTGTCTAGCGTTTAGATTTTTAAGCTCGGCTGGCGATCAGATAGTTGGCTAGCTCAATGAAGCCTGCGCCTTCTGCGGCAGCGGTGATGTAGGTTGGCGAGTGAGCGAGTGTCGGTAGGTAGTGGGCGACGTTGGCAACGCCTACCGACTGTGGAAACTGCGCTGCGAACAGGCTTTCATCGTTAGGGCTATCGCCGACTGTAACGATGTCGGCTGCGCTGAGCTGGGGGAATCGTTGCTGAAGGACTTTGGCCAGTCCCATCGCTTTGCTCTGGCGCAGAATTTTGATGTGGCACTGTACGGTGCTATAGGTAAAGCCCATTGACTGCGTTTCGCAAGTTTTTTGCATCCAGGCTAGATCTGATGGGGATAGACCGGTGATGTCAAATGTCCAGTCTGTGATGCGGTAGGGGTTATCTACTGAAGGGACGAGCGTGGGATAGCGATCTTTGAAGCGGTTGAAGAGGCTGCCGAGGCGATCGCGGTGACGCGATATACGAGGAATGTCGGGCAAGATGATGGGCTCAAGATCGGCTTTGTCGATGTAGAGGCCACCGTTTTCGGCGATCGCACCTACCACCGGCAGATAGTTTACAATGGCGCTTACCCAACCTGCCGAGCGTCCGGTTACAATCAGCACCGCTAGCCCGCTGTCTTTAAGCCGTCCGAACGCTTGCAGTAGCTCAGCCGTGAACTCTCCATTCGTTGTAAGCGTGCCGTCCATATCAGTAGCTACTAGCCGAACTTTAGAGAAGGCTAAGCGACTGCTGCTAGACACCAGTATTTGCGGCTGTTTCATTCTGAGCACTTCCTGAAATGAAAAGAGGCGTTTTTCGGCCAGCGTTGAGCGTGAAGTCGGCCACAACTACATTATCTCGTGGTAGACGTACAAACTCAGGCGATCGCCCTTTAATACAAACATCAACTTTGGCCAGTCCGTCAACTCGCTTGGGCATCCTTAGACCGAATCCGTCATGAGTTGTCTTTCCATGTCTATGGGTAGCCCTTCCTCACTTCAGCCGCCGCCGCTATGGCTAGCTCAAACACCTGTAGAGCCGCCTGCGCCACCCGCGCCGCTCAATCTTTGGATGTACTCAACGGGTGGGATGTCTGTTCTACTGGTGGGGCTAGGCGTTTACTCTTACTTGCAAAACCGCAAGCTACAAAAACAGCTCAAGTTTGAAAGCTACAAAAACAAGGAGCTGCAAAAGCGAGTAAAGCTAGCGCTGAGCACCATTGCTAAAATGGAGCGCAACCCAGACCTGATTCACTCGCGCGATTTTAACCTCGACTATCTGCGGATGCGGATGGAAGAAAAGCAGTTTAATTTTGCGATTGTCAATCAGCTCAAGATTAAGATCAAACAGCAGGTAAGCGAAGCTCTCCGGCCTAATCAGGCTGAAACGGGCATGGTCGGCGTTGCTAGCAAACCTCGGCTGATCAACCAGATCTTCGACGTAGAGTACGTTGCTCCTAACGACGAGAAAAAGCGCAAGCGTGTCCTCTTTCGCATTCAAATTCGGCTGACTAAAGTTCCGGCCCAGGCCACTTCTACTACTGTAGAAGAAGTGGTGAAGTGTATTGAAGGATTTTTGAATCCTTCCGATATCGAAGGGTTTTGGCAGCCTACTTTGCAGGGTCGCATTGCCAATATGAAGTGGGATCAAAAAGCAAAGCCCACGCCGCTGCTCATTCTAGAGCAGACCAACGAAGGCGTGAACGTTACGTTTAGAACGAAGCAAGATGCGCGAACTTCGCGCTAAAACAGATATTTGTTTTTTGAAGCGAAACTTTCTAGCTAGCTACTTCAGCCAGTTCTTTAGCCGCGAGGCAACCTGAGGCCGACGCAGTTTTCGCATGGCCTTTGTTTGAATTTGCCTAACCCGCTCGCGCGATAGCTGAAATATCCGGCCAACTTCTTCTAGCGTATGAGTTTCGCCAGTTGTGAGTCCGTAGCGGAGCGCGATGATTTCTTTTTCTCGCTCAGAGAGCACTTCGGTCAGAACGTCCGAAATTTCTTGACGCATCATCGACTCGCTGATCTTGGATTCGGGCGATCTGGCGTTGTTATCTTCTAACAGCTCCATCAGCTCGGTATCTTCGCCTTTGCCCACCCGATGGTTTAGCGATAGCGACTTGCGCTGTACCTGCTGCAAAGCGCGAAGCTGCTCGGGCGTAATGTCGAGTGCCGCTGCAATTTCAGTTTCTGTGGGCGATCGCTGAAGCTCTTTGCGCAGCTCGCGGCTGGCTTTTTTAAGCTTATTGAGCTTTTCTACAACGTGAATAGGGAGCCGAATGGTTCGCGCGTCATTCGCAATCGTGCGGGTGATGCCCTGACGAATCCACCAGTAAGCGTAGGTGGAAAACTTGTAGCCCTTGTCGGGATCGAACTTTTCGGCGGCCCGGTTTAGGCCCAATGCCCCTTCTTGGATCAGATCTAAAAAGGGAACGCCCCGGTTGAGGTAGCGCTTGGCAATAGAGACAACTAGCCGCAAGTTCGAGCGGATCATGCGCCGTTTGGCGGCGCGGGCCTTTCTTAGTCGCAGCTTTAACTGCTGCTCACTGCAGCCGAGGGACTCAGCTATTTCAGCAATGTTAGGCTGCCGGCCTAGCGTTTCAGCTAGCTCTTCAGATTTTTCTTCTAGCTCGACAATAATTCGTACCTGCCGCGCTAGCTCAATTTCTTCGTCTGCTTTAAGCAGGGGATAGCGAGCCATCTCCTTGAAAAAAGCGCCCACCGCATCATCGTTAGATGCCTTACGATATCGAGAGGAGGCAGACGCCTGCTCTGAATACTGAACGGCGTACTGGCTGTCGTCGCTCTGGTCATCTTCAATTAAACTGTCTTCTAATGCGCTATCCTCGTCAACATCCAGGAGGTCTACTGATGAGGCCGTCTTTGAGGGGCTAGCCATCAGCACTCCGCGATCTGCCTTTTCTGCGGCGCTTGCTTTCGAGTTCTCCGATTGTGATGTCGCCCCTTCGACTATCTGTTCGGCTACCCGTTCGACTGCAGGTAGCGCTGTGGCAGCGCTATAAGAAGCCTTTGTTTGCTTTACCGAATTTTGATTCACTGAGTGGAGTGTCATAGATGGAATGCTGATATCAGAATTATGGGGGACTGTCATATATAGAATCAGGTTCACGTCAATGACGACATTCAGGGTTTGACTTTGGCTGTCGAACGTTTCTATATGGAAGACGTCTGACTAAGGCTCACTTTTAAGTGATTTGAAAGTTCGTTGGGTCAATTCCTAACCTAAACAAGCGCTATAGCTTGCTGCCGCCTTCCAGGCAGCTTCACTATAGCAATTCATTATTAGGAAACTATTAGTCCAAAAGACCTAACTGTTGCTTGAAACCTCTTAATTTCCGGGTTAATAGAGGCTTTTTCTCTGTTTATTACGCATCTGTTACATTCTATTGCTAGCGTTCTCATAGGCGTCTAAATAGACAGGCGCTCAGGTTATGGGTATGGCTTTGTCGTTTAAAAGACGTTGAAGAAAAGGCTGACAAAACATTCTTTATTTGAACCCAATTAGGCCAACTTTAAGAATAGAACGTATGGATGAGCTGATTCTAGCTAGCCGGGCAAAGTGGATAGAGGTCTTAGTTGATAGCCCAGGGGCTAAATCGCTCTATACCTACCGAATGCCGGACGATGACGAAGTTTGCCCAGGCGATATTGTTAGCGTCCCGTTTGGGCGATCGCAGGTGGGAGGTATTGCTGTTCGACAAGTAGACACCCTGTCTGAGGGGTTGATCCCATCGTCTATCAAACCTATAGAAAGTATCGTTAACTCTTCCTTTTTTACTAAAGGATATTGGCGCCTACTAGTCCGTGTCGCACGATACTATCAGACTCCTTTTGTTCGAGTCATTCGCACGGCGCTGCCGCCGGGCTTGCTGTCTAGGTCGCAGCGCCGCGTTCGGCTTTGTAATGGAGAAATAGATCTAAAAGACGACTGGTTAATAGATGGAAATATGGCTGGGCAGGCCTATTCTTTGCTGTCTAAACAGATAGTTGCTGTAATTGCGCGATCGCCCACAAAAGACTATAGCTGGCAGCATGTGCAGCGCCAGATGCAGCAGCTTAGTCGTCAAAATGGCGGTAAGGCGGCTAGTCGCAAGGCGATTAGTCAGACGCTTCAAGGCTTGATTAAGGCGGGCGTGGTAGAGAGCTATTTGATGACGCCGCGATCGCCCCAACCTCAAAAGCGTCAGGCAGTTTTCCTGGTAAATGCCGCTCCTAACGAGCTTCTAGAAGGCGCCGAGACGTTGACCAATCGGCAGCAGGAGATTGTGAGAGGGCTGGCCCGTGAGGGCGGCGAACTATGGCTAAGCGATGCGCTCCAGGTGCTAAACACGACGAGTAAAACGCTGAAAAAGATTGCAGACTGTGGGTATATCGTCATTGAGCCGCAGGAGGTGCTGCGGGCGGGGAGTCATTCGAGTGCGCTGCCCGATCGGCCTAAAGCGCTGACGGTTGATCAGGCTTCGGCGCTGGCAGTTTTGCAGCAGATGCGGGGCTATGAGGAGGCGTTGCTGCACGGGGTAACTGGATCGGGGAAGACGGAGGTTTATCTGCAGGCGATCGCCCCTATTTTGGCCGCTCAAAAATCAGCGCTAGTGCTGGTGCCAGAAATTGGTCTAACGCCTCAACTGACCGATCGCTTCCGCAGTCGTTTTGGTAATCGGGTATGCATTTACCACAGTGGACTGTCGGAAGGGGAGCGCTACGACACTTGGCGGCAAATGCTGGTGGGCGGGCCGCAGGTCATCATTGGGACGCGCTCTGCGGTTTTTTCGCCGCTGCCAAATTTGGGGATGATTATTCTAGATGAGGAGCATGATGGCAGCTTTAAGCAGGATCAGCCCATGCCTTGCTATCACGCTCGGACGGTGGCGCAGTGGCGAGCAGAGCTAGAGAACTGCCCGCTAATTCTGGGATCGGCTACGCCTTCGATTGAGACCTGGGTGAGGTTTGGTAAAGGTGAAGGATCAGCCTCTTCTGTGAAGCGTCATTATCTAGCTCTACCCATACGGGTTCACGCTCGGCCTGCGCCGCCGGTTGAGGTGGTTGATATGCGTAAAGAATTGCTGGAGGGCAATCGGACTATATTTAGTCGGCCTTTGCAGCTTGCGCTCGAAGCGATGATCGAGCAGGGCAACCAGGGGATTTTGTTTATTCACCGGCGAGGACACAGCAGCTTTGTGTCTTGTCGAAGCTGTGGCCATGTGATGGAATGTCCGAACTGCGATGTTTCTCTGTCTTTTCACCAAACGCATCAGGCGGCCACGGCCAGGTTGAAGTGTCACTACTGCGGTCACGGTGAGGCGCATCCTACGGAATGCCCTGCCTGCGCATCTCCCTATATCAAAAATTTTGGTAGCGGTACGCAGCGGGTGGTGAACGATCTCGCTAAGTATCTGCCTCAAGCTCGCTGTATTCGCTTCGATAGCGACACGACTCGAAATAAGGGGGCGCACCGGGCACTGTTGGCTCGTTTTGCGCAGGGCGAGGCGGATTTGCTGGTGGGAACGCAAATGCTGACCAAGGGGATAGATTTACCGCAGGTGACTTTGGTGGGGGCGATCGCGGCTGACGGACTTTTGTTTATGCCGGACTATCGAGCGAGCGAACGGGCTTTTCAGACGCTGACGCAGGTGGCAGGTCGAGCCGGGCGTGGGGAGCAAGAAGGGCGGGTAATTGTGCAGACCTATAGCCCTGAGCACGAGGCGATTAAGGCGCTGACCTATGGTTCTGATAGTTCTGTTAAAGCCTCTGATAGTTCTGTTAAAGCCTCCGATAGATCCAATGGTCAAGAGACGACTCAGATCGAGTCTTATAGTGCTTTTTTGCAGGCGGAGATGCGCGATCGCGCCGATCAGCAATACCCGCCCTATGGCCGACTTGTTCTACTCAGGCTGAGCGGACTAGATGCAAAAATTACTGAACGTGTCGCCGATAATCTGGCTGGATTATTGCAGCAACAGCTGTCTGATTCTGCATCTGATTTGTCTGGGCCTTTGGCCGATTTATCTTTAGAAGACCATTCGCCTTATCGAATTATGGGGCCTGTGCCAGCGCCGATCTTTCGCCTAGCTCGGCGCTACCGTTGGCATATCTTAATCAAACTCAGCCCGGATGCCGCTTTGCCAACGCTAAAGCATTTGCAAGATCGCTGTCCTCAAGGCGTTAGCTTAACTATCGACGTAGAGCCGCTTAACCTGTCATAGTCAGATTCTTTGGATAAGAGGCATAACATCCTGGCGGCAGGCTGCTTGTGGATAGTAGACACCTCATCTAATCGTCAGCTTCAAAAGGCGCAGAGCGGCAAGAGATTTTATTCTTGAGAATTTACAGCCGCTGTTCTCTGGTTTCAGATGTCTGTTTCCAGATGTTTGGCCTGCCTAGTCATTCGACCTATCTAGTCGTTCGGCCTATCTAGTTGTTCGGCTTAGCCCCAGTCTCGGTCTTGGTCATCTCACTCCCTAGTCCTACCGACCGCCTCAGCCCAGACTTCAACTCTAAACAAACCTCATTAGACAAAACTCCTTTGTTCGTAAAATTCTCTCGGCTGATGCCCCTTGGCGTAGCACCTTTTAGTTGGAATGGCTGCACCGTCGCACTTCTCATCTTCTTCACCTGGATACTTAGCATTTTCGCTGCCTTTACGCTGGGCGCTAAAACGCTGAGTCCGGCACAGTGCGTTGCCTTTACCGGCTGGTTCACCTTCCTCTACACGGGCCTTTTTGTGACGGGCCACGATGCGATGCATGGCAGTATTGCACCCGCTAACTCTCGTCTAAATGACGCGTTTGGCAAGCTGGCACTGCTACTCTACGGCCTCATCTCTTACGAGGATCTGCGTCAGGCCCATGGCTATCATCACCAATTTCCGGCGAGCCACCGCGATCCTGACTTCCATAACGGCAGCGATATGCACCCTATGCTTTGGTATCTACAATTCATGCGGCGCTATTGGACGCTGCGCCAGTGGATGGGCATCGCCATTCTCTACAATGGGCTGCATCGGCTGTTGGGTGTTCCCGAAGCAGACTTACTCGTGTTTTGGGCAATTCCATCTCTGTTGAGTTCTGTACAGCTATTTTATTTCGGCACCTACTTGGTTCATCGCCAAATGCCGGATACCTACAGCACACCGCTGTGTGCTAACAGTACCTACTGGCCCTATCTCATCTCGCTGATGACCTGCTACCACTTTGGCTACCACCGCGAGCATCATGCTTGCCCCAACGTTCCCTGGTGGCAGCTGCCCCAAATTTCCTGGCAGACTGTAGAGCAACTGTCGCCACAGGCAATTCCTCAACTGGCCGAGAAATATAGCTGTGATAATAGCGGTAAGGCGTTGGCGACGATGAGCAGCCCTTTGGTCCAGCGCGATCGCACTCGTCTAAAAACATAAACACTCGCTATTAGCACCAAACCCATCTCTATTCGACCGGCGATCGCCCCATAGTGATTAGGATCCCAATAGGAAACTGGACTCTCAAAGCGAAAGTTGCTGAACGGCCAAAAGTGGCGGTGCCCGTCGTCGTGATGCAAAGGCAAATCTTCCAGGCAGTGCAGCACAATGCTGGCAAACAGCAGCGCAATCCCCGTTCGGCGAGCGTAGAACATTACGCCTAGCCCTAGTAGTGCCAGTGGAATAGAGTTGAAAAAGTCGAACGTCGCTTGCCAGGCCGGGCGATAGTATTCCTCACCCCAAATCTGCGATTCTGGAATATCCGTTGTGAGTTTGAGTGCGATATAAAAGACAAACATGGCCAGATCTGGAATCAGCGCTCCCCAAATAATGAGTGGGTTCCAGTCGGGCTTTTGCTTCTGATTAAGTAGGGCCAGATTCAAAATAGCGTGGGCAGGTGTGTTCATACGAAGATTGGAGCTGAGCGCTACAGTAAATCTACAGCCTTCTTGAAGATATCTACATTCAGGTATCACCTATGAAAATAATTCCGCTTGTTCTTACCGTTTCTGTCGCAGCCGTTGGCGGCACTCTATTTTTTACTAACCCCACCAAAGCGGACTACGCTCAATACGCTTCGCAGGTGCTGACTGACGAAGTGCAGGGATCTTTGTGCGAAGCAAAGGGTATTCCTCCGCTTTCAGAAAAGATAGACCAGGCAATTAGCGGTTTTTGTGAGAGAACGATCGGTAGCCTGCTCTCTAGCGATCGGGCGCAAGATATCTTGTTAGAGAATACTGAGAGAAAGAACAGGTTTCTCTTCAGCACTTATGAAACAACTTTTTCTGAACAAACTTATAAGTCTGTTGGTCTGTTCAATCGGTTTTACACGTACGGTGCGAATTGGGACGGCGCGAATTGAGATGAAGCAGAAGATTAAAGAAGACGTGTAGCAGTATGCAAGAACCGCCGCTAATCTATTTAGATCATAACGCTACAACGCCTGTAGATTCCAAGGTTATGGACTCGATGCTGCCTTTTTTTAGTCAGTATTTTGGCAATCCTAGCAGCCTTAATCATTCGCTGGGTTGGCAGGCAGAGGCCGCTATTGAAAGAGCCAGAGAGCAATTGGCCATTGCCATTCATGCCGAACCCATTGAGATTATCTTTACGAGCGGCGCGACAGAAGCTAATAATCTGGCGATTAAGGGCGTTGCCGAATCGTACATGGCAGACGGCAAGCATATTATTACAGCCCAGACCGAGCACAGCGCCGTACTAGAACCCTGTCGCTATCTAGAAAGATTGGGTTTTAGCGTGACCTATCTACCCGTGCAGTCAGACGGACTGGTGAATCTCTTAGACTTGGCGCAGGCATTTCGACCAGATACTATTTTGGTGTCGATTATGGCGGCTAATAACGAGATCGGTGTTTTGCAGCCAATTACCGAAATAGGTGCGCTTTGCCGCGATCGCAACGTCATTTTCCATACAGATGCAGCCCAGGCATTGGGAAAAACGGCCTTAGACGTGCAGGCAATGAACATTGATCTACTGTCGGTGACCGCGCACAAGCTATACGGGCCAAAAGGGATTGGTGCGCTGTACGTTCGTCGCAAAAATCCGCAGGTACGGCTTGCGCCTCAGATGCACGGCGGTGGTCAGGAAAGAGGGCTGCGCTCGGGCACTTTGTATACGCCGCAGATTGTTGGCTTCGGTACGGCGGTGAGTCGTGCGATCGCTCAACAACCCCAGGAAATGAATAGACAAAAAGTGCTCCGCGATCGCCTTTGGCAGTCTATTCGAGCGCTGCCTGATATCTATCTCAATGGCCATCCTACCCAGCGTTTAGCCAACAATCTCAGCGTCAGCATAGAAGGGGTCAGCGGTACAGATCTACTCTCAAAACTGCGTCATCAGGTCGCTTTGTCATCGGGGTCTGCCTGTAGCGCTCAAAAAACGTCCCCTTCTCATGTGATTAAAGCGCTAGGACGGAGCGATGCCCTTGCGAAGGCAACGCTGCGGTTTGGCCTAGGCAAAGACACAACCGATGAAGCGGTTGATCGAGCGGGTGCGGCTGTGGTGTCTGTGGTGCGATCGCTTCGAGCAATAAGATAAGCTGTGAAACGTCTCTAGTTAAATCACAGTTAAATTAAATCACAGTTAAATTACAGGGCAATTACCGTCATGGCTTCAGAAACGCGGCGCAGTTTTGCTGGCGGACTTATTGGCTCGCGGCCACTCACTACCTCTGTAGCGCTGATGTACATCGGCATTGCTATCACCTTGGTTTTTGTTATTGCCGCTATTTTTGCGCCTATGTTTCAAGGCTGGGGCTGGCTGCAAAACCCCAACGACGGTCTTGCGAATGCGCCTCATTTAGCACCTTCCGCAGAACACTGGTTTGGAACTAGTCGCCAGGGCTATGACGTTTTTTCGCGAACGGTTTTTGGTGCTAGAGCGGCCTGGCAGGTGGTGCTAGTCGCTACTGCTATGAGCGTTGTGGTGGGCGTGCCGTTAGGAATGGTGAGCGGCTACTTGGGCGGCAAGCTTGACAAGGCGCTGCTGTTTTTGATGGATACTATCTACACGCTGCCGGGGCTTTTGCTGTCGGTAACGCTGGCGTTTGTGGTGGGCCGAGGGGTGGTCAATGCTGCGATCGCCCTCTCTATTGCCTATGTTCCTCAGTATTATCGAGTCGTGCGCAACCACACGGTAAGCGTCAAAAATGAGCTTTTTATTGAGGCGGCGCAGTCAATGGGCGCGTCTACTTGGGCCGTACTCTCCCGCTATCTATTCTTGAACGTGGTGCAAAGCGTTCCGGTTCTGTTTACGCTTAATGCCGCCGATGCGGTGTTAATTTTGGGTGGGCTGGGCTTTTTGGGTTTGGGCTTACCGGAGGCAACGCCGGAGTGGGGCGATTCGCTGCGTCAGGCTTTGGATGTGCTGCCAACGGGTGAAGTGTGGTGGACGGCGCTCTTTCCAGGACTGGCTATTACCCTGATGGTGACCGGGCTTTCGCTAATCGGAGAAGGACTCAACGAGTTTATTAATCCGCTGCTGCGCCGGGAGAACTGGGATTAGTTAGTAGAAAGACTCAACTTGGAGAAACCCTAATCAAAAAGCCGACCGATGTAAATTCGGTCGGCTTTTTGATTGACTGCCTTGATATATAAGCGTCGAGTCGAGTTAGCGAACCTGAACGTTAGCCCTGGTTTTTAATCGTCATAACTTCAACAATTTTCAAAGCCATTTCATCTGGAATCGCTAGAATTCGTCGTAAATCGTCTACAAAAGATTGTTCCTCCGAAGAGACAGTGCCATCGGAGAAGACTAAATCTACAGCGATGGTAAATGCGGTGGGCGCAAGCGCCGGAGGAAGCGATGCCTTGGCGCATTGAATTAGTTCATTTGGGCCGTGCTTTTTAAGCGCATCGACCAGATAGTCCTTCATGCGTTCGAAGCTGTCCATAGATGGCTGAAAAAGCCTCATGCGACCGAGCCTCATTTTCATTTCGGCTTCTTCTGACTCAGAGAGGTAGCCGTCTGAGGCGATCGCGACTAAGGCGATCGCGGCAAATGCCTCTGCTGAGTTCAGCGCAATGCTCTCAGCTGTGCCCTTCCCAAATACCCTGTTAAAAATACCCATACGTTAAGCCCTTAGCCAATCAGCCTTCTTTTAAAAGGCCCAGTACATGCAGCGTAAATAGCGGTTTTATCCATTGGATAACGCTAAATATTAGCGAGATGCAGACGTTTATAAAATAGACATCGATCTTGCGTTTGCGCTGTGAGTATTGTTGGCAAGTACGAATGCTTTCTACCAGCAAAGGCGACCATATAAGCTACCAACTGCATAAGCTTCAGCGACTCTAGTGATAGCTCAGTCTTTGCCTAGTAAACAAAAAAGGGAAGAGATCTTGATCCCTCCCCTCTTTTACGGATGAATCAGGGGCTACCCGCTTCAGTCCTTTTTCATTAATCGCTTAGCTGCCTGAGTTTCTCGCAAAGGCGATCGCTAGACCGTCTGTCGCATTTCAGATTCGAGCTGACGCAGCAGGCCGTCATTTCCTTCTGCTTTAGCCACCTCAATGCGATGCTGTAAACTGCGAGAGATGCTTTGCTTATGAGTTTGGCTAGCTTCGTTCAACAGCTCCCGGCGAGCCTTAGCAGCAGTACTGTTGCCTGATAGCTTACGCAGCCCTTGTAAGACATGAGCTTTGCGAACGGTCGCTTTAACGTCTTCAGGCTGACCCGATAGCTGAATCAACTGCCCCTGACGAGTGGTTTGATAAGCAACGCCGCGATAGGTAAGCTGCTCAGCGGGCTGAGGAATGGGCACATGCTGGACATAGCGGACAGTAGTCGCTTGGCCTCTGTACTGGCAGGCTACTTCACTTTCAGTGACCTCCAACATAGGAGGGTTGTAGTCGTAATCGACGCCGCGATAGGTAAGTTTCATTTTTTTCGTTCCCCAAAGGTGGAAATGTTAGAGAGTATTCAGAAACATTTGTGAGGCAACGCGTTCCTTCAAAAGGGGAGCCAGCTAACTGTCCTTATCGACTCGTGTCTTTATTGACTGTTGAGATAGCAACTTTTTACTTCCGTCTCCTGTTTAGCTGAGTGCCGATTAGATGGACTACTGTCCAGAAAGCAAGCGTTCAGATAAACGGACGAGATGAACGGACTCAATTCGTTTTCTGTATACAGTTTTACAGTTTGATATTTGAATGACAAGGCTACTTAATATTCGGTTATCCTCTCATTTTTCTATAAACAACGTAGGCAATGGATCCTAGCGGTTTTTGTGAAAAACACCCCTACATTTATTTACATAGGCATTGTCAGGGCAACATGACAAAGATTTGTAAGGCGTCTATTGAAACGGATCAAAAATATGTGTTTGTTCGGTATGCGATCAGACTCGTGCGATCGCATCAAGGGGTATTTACTGGCTTGCTGCGAACAGAAATAACTCATAGCCTTTAAATAACCCTGGTGCTTTTATCACTTTTCAAATCTGAGGAAAATGCTATAGCTGAAACCTCACTTTTCTATCCAGTCTGTTTGCCTATGCCCCGCTCACTTTCAACCTGTGTCATTAATCGGCGATCGCAATTTAGTGCTAGTCACCGCTACTGGCTAGACGAGCTTAGCGAACTAGAGAATCGACGACGCTTTGGTAAATGTACCCGCAGCCCTGGGCATGGCCACAACTATGTGTTGAACGTTTCTATGGCTAGTGAGCTAGACCCTTACGGCATGGTGCTCAATCTCACCGAAGCCAAACGGATTATCCAGCAGCAAATTATAGATCCCCTCGACTTTTCCTATCTCAACGATGTCTGGCCAGAATTTCAGCAGACATTGCCAACCACGGAGCACATTGCTCAAGTTATCTGGCAGAAGCTGACGCCCTATCTGCCGCTTGTCAACATTCAGCTATTCGAAACGCCTGAGCTTTGGGCTGACTACAAAGGAAATGGAATGGAAGCTTATCTAACCGTCTCGGCTCACTTTAGCGCTGCGCATAGGCTAGCGCTGAGCCACCTTAGCGATGAGGAAAATAGCGAAATCTATGGCAAATGCGCGCGAACAAACGGGCACGGCCATAATTATCAAGTTGAGGTCACCGTGAAGGGAGAGGTCGATGCGCGAACGGGCATGATTGTCGATTTGGCTGCGCTGAATAAAGCCATTGACGACCACGTGATTGAACCTTTCGACCACACCTTCTTAAACAAAGACGTTCCTTACTTTTCTCAGGTTGTGCCGACTGCTGAAAATATCGTTGTTCGCGTTTGTAATCTGCTGCGTGACCCGGTTAAAGAAATAGGAGCCACCTTATATAAAGTGAAAATTAGCGAAAGTCCAAACAATTCCGCAGAAGTGTTTGCTCAAAGCTGCGCTGACGATGCGCTGTTGAAAATTCAGACTCAGGCGCTAGCAGCTGTCTAAATCATCGACCAAGACTGATCTAACCAATCATTAAAAAAGCCGCCCCATCGTCTAGCGATGGGGCGGCTCTATAACGCCAGTATTCAAATCAACTACGTTTTGGTCTAAGCAACGCTAAATCTAGACAACGCTAGCCATTTTCACGTCGTTCGTTGCTAACAGGTGCTGTAGCTCTTCAGAATCCACCGTCTCTTTGTCTACTAGCATGTCAGCTAGCTTGTCTAAGATGTGGCGATTTTCAACGAGAACCTGCTTGCAGCGATCGTAGGCTTGGTCTACCAGAATCCGCACTTCGGAGTCGATAGAGGCGGCTGTCTTCTCGGAGAAGTCGCGCTCGCTAGCAATATCGCGACCTAGGAAGGGATTGCCTTGTTGGCGACCCAAGGCCACAGGGCCTAGCTTGTCGCTCATGCCGAACTGCGTCACCATCTGGCGCGCTACTCGAGCAACCTGCTGCAGGTCGTTAGAAGCGCCTGTGGTGACTTCTTCATCACCAAAGATAATCTCTTCAGCCAAGCGACCACCGAGGGCAACGGCCATCTGGTTTTGCAGGTAAGAGCGGGAATACAGACCCGATTCTAAACGCTCTTCGCTAGGCGTAAACCAGGTCAAACCACCGGCTCGTCCGCGAGGAATGATGCTGATTTTCTGCACGGGGTCGTAGTCAGGCATGAGTGCGCCGACTAAGGCATGTCCGGCCTCGTGGTAAGCCACTAGCGTCTTGCGCTTCTCGCTCATCACGCGGTCTTTCTTCTCGGGGCCAGCGAGTACTCTGTCGATGGCATCGTTAACTTCGTCCATCGCAATCTCAGTGAGGTTACGACGAGCGGCTAAGATAGCGGCTTCGTTGAGCAAGTTGGATAGGTCTGCGCCCGTAAATCCGGGTGTCCGACGCGCAATTTTCTCTAGATCAACGTCTTGAGAGAAGCTCTTACCGCGAGAGTGCACGTTGAGAATTTCTAGGCGACCGGCGTAGTCGGGGCGATCGACAACCACCTGTCGGTCGAAGCGACCGGGGCGCAGGAGAGCAGCGTCCAAAACGTCGGGGCGGTTAGTGGCCGCGATGATGATGATGCCCGTGTTGCCTTCGAAGCCGTCCATCTCGGTCAGCAGCTGGTTGAGCGTTTGCTCACGCTCGTCGTTACCGCCGCCAAGACCTGCGCCTCGCTGGCGACCTACTGCGTCAATCTCGTCAATAAAGACGATACAAGGGGCGTTTGATTTGGCCTGCTCGAACAGGTCGCGAACGCGAGACGCGCCGACACCCACGAACATTTCAACAAACTCAGAGCCGGAGATGGAGAAGAAGGGAACGCCCGCTTCACCTGCAACAGCTTTTGCGAGAAGCGTTTTACCTGTACCTGGAGGGCCTACTAACAGGACGCCTTTAGGAATTTTTGCGCCGATGGCCGTGAAGCGATCTGCGTTTTTCAAGAAGTCTACGACTTCGGTTAGCTCTAGCTTGGCCTGGTCGATACCGGCGACATCGCCAAATGTGACCTGAGTCTGCGGCTCCATTTGAACGCGAGCTTTGGACTTACCGAAGTTCATTGCCTGCGATCCAGGGCCGTTTTGGGCCCGGCGGAAGAGGAAGAACAGAGCAACTAGTAGCAGAACTGGAATCACCAGAGCGCTGAACAACCGTACTAGAGCGCTTTCGTCCTGCGTGGGCTGTACGGTAATATCGACGTTCTTGTCAGTGAGAATTTTTACTAGGCCAGGGTCTTGAGGTAGGTTTACCTCGACGCGACCGGAGCCGTCGGGAGAGGCGAAGCGAGCAATGCTCTTATCGGAGCTAATGACGACGCTCTCGATTTTGCCTTGCTGAACATCGTCAATGAATTGACTGTACTTTTGAGATTTGATCTCAGTGGGGGATTGATCGAAGAACATAGTTGCCAATGCAATGACAACTACGACGAGTAGTCCGTAAAGACCTGCGTTTCTCCAGCGTTTATTCACCGGGGGGAAGCCTCCTATGTTGACTTAGATGTGGATGCCTAGTCTTGAAGCTCCCAAGCCCTAAGGCCAGTTCTCTAGAAGGACATTAAGACCGTTCTAGAAAGGGGTCTTGGGTCAGCTTGAATACTGTGAGCGTTTTCCTTTGTTATGAACTTATGTTAACGCATTTCAGGAATCGTTACCTCGCCAGGCTAAATTGCTGGCCGCAGTGGCGATTCGTGTTGTGCAATGCCCGAATGTGCTCATGTTGAGCGTTATAGTTCAGTTTAGTCTGTCCCTCTACAATCGTGTGTATGGGCAGAAGCTGTACAACGCAGTTGCTGTAGGCGATCGCCTCAAACTCCAAGACTATTTTTGCACTCCAAGGTTCACAGTTTACCGACTGGCCCGCTGCCGTTAGACAATCTATTAGCCAGTTCCTCATCAACCCTGGCAGGCAGCGTTCTGTTTTAGGTGTCCACCAGCAGCCGTCTTTCCAGCCCCAGAGGTTGCCGGTACTGGTTTCTAGCCACTCTTTTTGCAAGCCTGTCAAGATGGCTTCGGATGCGCCCGCTGCCTGCGCTCGTGACTTGGAAAGCCAACAGGCTAAGTAGTTTCCTGTTTTATGAGTTGGCAAACTGCGCTGGTAAGTAGACGGTGCGATCCAGGCGGCGATTCCCGTTTGCTGCTGGTTGGCTAGATCTAAAGGTAAGGCTCGACCTGTAATCCATTCGCACCCGTTAGGAAACAGCGTAATCCGCAAGATAGCGTATTGGGCTAGCAACTGCTGAGCGCCTGTGCGTACGGCTTGCCAGTCTGGAATTGTCCAGCCGAACTGGAGAAGAGAGGTTTGGAGGCGATCGCAATGCCCCTGCCACTGAGTCAACGGATGCGATAGATCATTCTCATAAACTCGCAGCGTTGTAAACACCGTCGCGCCGAATCGCAAGCCCGCATTATCCAAAGGCAAATGAGCGCTGGTTGCTGTCTTGCCGTCTATCCATCTGCCGTCGTACCAGTAAGACTCATCACTCATGACCCATTACTTTTGCTATCCCCATCTTTTTGCTATCCCCATCCTTGCCCAGATCGTTCAAATGCCTCGCAAGACCCGTCAGAAGTGACCTGTAATCCCACCAGCGGCGACTCCGGATTACGGCAGCGCTGTCCGCGCAGATGACGACAGTGATAGCAGGTTTGATCGGTCGCGGTAGAAACGCTTTTTAGGCGAGGCCTGACTTTCATCAGCTCTTTCTGATTGATGCCGCGAATTACTAACTGGTCGCCCTGCCAGGTAGCTTCTACAATCCCGGTATCTGCGAGCTGCGCCCACCTCACGTCGTTCTCAAGGCTTTTGGGCAGCAGCATTGCAATGCCTGCTGAGGTGGACTCAACCTCGCCTTCGTACTGATTGCTACTGGGCGGTGCGGGTTGCCAAAACGCTTCGGCTAACGGTAGCGGCATGAGCTGAGCGGTAGTGGGTAAATGCAGCTGATAGCGGCTTTGCAGGTCGTCTAAACTGGCTAGGTTTGTGAGCTGCTGAGACTCGCCGTGGACGAATACGACATGCTGCGGGCGCAAGTTATGAATGAGCTGCTTGGTGCCGCCGCCGTCGCAGTGGCTAGTTAGCATGTAATGTTCTACGCCCACGTTGCCGGAGGCGGTCTGAGCTTCTAGCGCGCTAAGCCAGTCGAAACGGCGTTCTGGCGACTGATCCGCTATTTGGCCTTGCCATAGGGGAATATCAGACGGATCGGGTGAAAAGACCGTCCAGTTGCTTTGATCGCCCTGGCAGTAGGTACTGGGCAATGTGGCCGGATGCACGATAAAGATAGCGGGATCGATGCTGATCGCTAGTTCTTCTGGGGACGTGCTCGTTTCCAATCGGCGGATTCTAGGTAGGACGCGCTCGTCCCAGAATAAGGGCTGATGCTGAGCAAAGTTTCTAACGGTGGCGGGCAGCGCAGAGAGACAGCCTAAGTAGGCGTCGCAGCCCATGGCGATGAGCGGGTCTACCCAAATGTCTACCGGCTGACCGGTGAAGCGATGGTGCGATCGCAGCAACATCAGCAGCTCTTGCCCTAGCCCCAGCAGCGGACAGGGAAAAACGGCTCTCCCTGGATGTCCATTCTTTTCCTTGAGGGCTTCGCTTAGGCGATCGAGCAGGTAGTTCTCCTGCTGTTTGCGGTGCGGGTGGCGCTCGGTGCCGTAGCTGCCTTCTACGATCATCACGTCTGGTTTTAGGTTTCGCAGCTCGGTTAGCGGCATGCCCTCTACGAGTCGCCCGTTGGATAGAAAGCAGTCGCCGCTGTAAAAAACGCTAAAGGTGCGATCGCGCGTTTCGTAGGTGATGAGAAAGCAGGCGGCTCCCGGCAAATGTCCGGCGGGCCAAAGCTGTACCGTCAGACCGGGCGCGATTTCGACGCGCGATCGCCAGGGTAGCGTGCGACAAAAGTTGGCATCCTCTTGGCCCGGCCAGTTGAGCGGCAGAAGGCGAGCGGTGATATCGCTGCTGAAAATAGGTAGATGAGGAAAGGCCCGGTGTAGCGGGAGCAGTCCGCGAATGTGGTCTGTGTGAGCATGGCTGCACAGCACGAAGTCGGCGGCATTTTCCTTAAGCGGTTCGATATTAGCCAGGCCACAGTCGAGCAAAATAGAATAGGGGCCTATCTGAATGCGCAGACAGACCCCCTCCTGTTGATATCCGACGCCATAAGGAAGGCAAGCAAGCTCAGTCACGGACAATGATCGCTCGATGTAACAGTAAAAACCGGGTGGTTAGATCTTCATGGCGGCTTTTGTCAGGCTTTTATCATACTCTGATCAGACTTTTAGCTTAATTGCCTGTATGCCTAGTGTGCAGACCCATTTCCATGATAGTTCTCTGAATCGTAAAAGCCGTTGCGGGTGCCAAAAAACAGGCAGGCGGCTGAGAACAGGCCCACCAGGGCAAAGATAACGAGTTTGATGTCCATAATTTCCGATTGGCTAATGAGCTATAGACTAGCGACCCGTAAAGGATTGCGACATAGCTATGTCATTAGAAATAGTAACAACTTTACTTTGTAAATGAGACGATTCTTAATGGTTTCTGGCGAAAACTCTGCCGAAAGAATAATCGAAGGCTCTGATATCGAAAGCCCTGATATCGAAAGCCCTGATGTGGCGCAACGAATTAATCCTGACTGGTGCGATCGCCCTTCTATAGAAGTTGCGCCTGCGCTCATTGGCTGCACGCTGCTTCGACAAATGCCAAACGGGCCGCTGATTCGATCTTTGATAGTAGAAACTGAAGCTTACTCGCCCGGCGATCCGGCCTGCCACGCCTACCGTGGAAAAAGCAAGCGCAACGCCGCCATGTTTGGGCCTCCTGGACACAGCTATGTCTACCTTATTTACGGCATGTACCACTGCTTGAACGTCGTCACCGAGCCAGAAGGGATCGGCAGCGCCGTGCTAATTCGGGCCTTATCGCTCGATCTGTTGCCACCGCAGTTAACGCCTGAGCAAGCCAAAAAGCCCCACCGCGTAGCGGCAGGGCCAGGAAAGCTGTGCAGAGCACTAGAAATTGATCGCTCGCTAGACGGGGTGCTTTACCATCCGGATAATGGACTTTGGCTAGAGCACTCAAAGCCTTCGGTCAGTCAGCCTGATTTGGTACAGACGACGCGCATCGGCATTACAAAAGCCGCTGAATGGTCCTGGCGATGGTACTGGAAAGGCCACCCAGCCGTTTCTAAAGCGTAGATTGGCTTATCAGGGCTTAGATGATGATCTCTTTGCCAGAGCTGGTGAACTTCACTGAGGTCACGCCCCAGTCGGTATTATTTAACAGCGTTTCTCTGATGCTGCCAAAGAGCGATCGCTGCTCACAGCTAGAGAGTGAAACAAACTTTCGCTCTGAGCCAGGTGCTAGCTGCATATCAACAACGGCTGTACTGCCAGTGATATTAACTTGGTAGCCCGCTAGCTTAAACGCGTTGTACTCTTCTGCGGTCATCGCTTTGCCTACAGCCTCGTCAATGGCTTTGGCGCTAGAAACCTGCATCGGCTGTGCAATAAAGTCGTTGCACTGGTCGTCAATGGTATATACCTCGACGGTGACCATCTCGCTCTCAGCGGGCGGCTTAGTATTTTGAGTGCCATCGGCCTGTGCTGGAACAGGATTTTTTGCAGGCGGTTCTTCAACGATAGGCGGATTGGCCTTTTCGGGAACAACTTCTGGGACTTCTTTCGGATCTGGCTCTACAACTACGGTGTCTGGTGAGGTTGCACAGCTCGCCATGACCAGCGTCAGCGCCAGTGCTAGCCCCTTTAGTCCCGCGCGGGTACGCATCATTTTGACACCAGTCGGTTTGACCGCTGTCGTATTCACAGCTTGGCGATTGATCTGGGTTGGGGTGAAACCTGGCAAGCGAACCATCTGACGAAATACTGAGTACAGCACTATATAAAAGATATCCTTATCCTACAAAACAGGAGGCCCGCCGGTGCACTTTATGTGCCAATTTGCAAAGCAATGCGGCCTCAAATCAGCTAACTACGCCTTTCTTTATGACTAACCCTCCCTGGACCCGACGCCACATTATTTCTTTAGCGGACTTTAGCCCGGCTGAATACGAGAGCGTTTTGCAAACGGCGCTGAGCTTTCAGGGCGTTCTGTCGCGGCGTACCAAAAAGGTTCCCACACTACAGGGGCAAGTGGTCGCCAATTTGTTTTTCGAACCCTCAACTCGAACGCGCAGCAGCTTTGAGCTAGCCGCTAAGCGACTGTCGGCAGATACGCTCAATTTTTCACCGGGTAGCTCGTCGCTAACGAAGGGCGAAACCATTTTGGACACGGCGAAAACCTATCTGGCCATGGGCACCGATTTGATGGTGATCCGACACAAAGCTGCGGGCGTCCCGGCTACGATTGCTCAAGAAATGGACAGGTTAGGCGCAGGCGTAGGGGTTCTTAATGCGGGTGATGGTCAGCACGAGCATCCCTCCCAGGCGCTGCTAGATCTGCTGACAATCTGTAATTCGATCGACCGGGACAAGCCATCGATTGAGGACTTAAGCGGTAAGAAGATCGCTATTGTGGGCGATATTTTGCATTCGCGGGTGGCGCGTTCTAACCTGTGGAGCCTGACGGCTTGCGGCGCAGAGGTTCATTTAGCTGCCCCACCTACGCTGCTGCCCAAAGCTTTTGCCGAAGCTTTTTCGACGCCTCTGAAGACTGCTGAGGGCAAGGTGGAGCGGCAGGTATTTGTGCACTGGCAGCTTGCTCCGGCCCTGGCGGACGCTGATTTTGTGATGACGCTGAGACTGCAAAAAGAGCGGATGACGGGGCATCTACTGCCGAGCTTGCGGGAGTATCATCGGCAGTTTGGGCTGACGCGCGATCGCCTAAAAGCCTGCAAGCCCCAGGTGAAAGTGTTGCACCCCGGCCCGACGAATCGAGGTGTCGAAATTACGTCCGATTTAATGGACGATCCGCAGCTCAGTTTGGTGGGTAAACAGGTAGCTAGTGGCGTGGCCGTGCGGATGGCGCTGCTCTATTTGATGGGCGGCGACAGGAAGGGCTAAGGGATATTTACTCGCTGGGTGAACTGTTAGCCGGAACGATGACTTCTCCTATATTGCTAGTCTCTGCGGCGTTGACTTCTGCGGGAGTAGCTTCTAAGAGTGTGTCTGCTGTGTTAGGCGCTGTGGCGTCTTCTGTGAATGCGGCAGCGGCGACTGGATCGGTGAAAGAGGTGTGGATTTGCAAGATGTCCGCTTCGGCGGCGGTGTTTTCGGGGGCATAGCGGCTGAAGAGGAGAACGGTTTCGTTGCCGTAGCCGATGAAAGTGGCGATCGCAGATCCCAGCTCATCAGGCCGATCGGTTAGCCACATGACCAGCGCATCGTGGCCGTCTATATTAGCGCGGGTGTAGCGAGAAACAGCTGAGCCTTCTGCTGTAAAGCTTTCGATGTTGGCATTGACCACCGCGCCTGGAGAGGCGGCTATTCTGACAATTTGAGTGGCTACTAAGTCGGCAGGAGTCGTGGCAATGCTAGAGAGCAAAATGCCATCGTCCAGCATTTTTAGCTGCCAGGCGGCGGGGTAGTTTACAGAAATTTTCTCATCGGCGTAGTTAACCGTGTCGATTGCGATCTCATCGGTTTCGGTAAGGTCATCGGTTTCAGTAGAGGGCGTTTGGACGGGCGATTCTAAGAGATCTGCTTCTGAGAGATCTGCTTCTGAGGATTCCAGCGGAGCGGGTGTTTCTAGAGAAGGCGCTAGCTGAGCCGTTCTCTGCGAAATAGGCTGGGCCGATGCGGATGGCCATGAACTGCTAGCGAGAATTAACGCCGCCACTAGCGAGCAACGAGTAGAAAATGCTTTTAAAGAGGTCATAGTGAGCCTTATTGCGTTGAGGGATAGCAGCAGAACTAATTATTGCGCCTGAATATTACGTCTGTCAGGTTGCTGGGGACAGTTGCATCTGCTAAGAGGTTTATAGCGCCGCAGTTAACCTGGCCTACAGCGCCCGAGTGCATCCGCATGTTGCGACTTCTAGGTTTGAATACCTATTTGAATATCTATAAAAGCGTACAGGTGTACCCTTTATGTATCGAATTCGTTACAAGTTTGTTAAAATGCTATAAGTCTTATGTGTGCAGGTTCACTTGATAGCTGCCTCTAGTTCTAAAACCCATCATCGAACCAGAAGGCTTTCATGCTGACAGCGACTTTTGAAACGGCTATCCAAGCGAATCGGCTAGGTCAATTTTCACCGGGCGTAGAAATTCCTTCGACGCAGGCGATGAAGCCGAGACCTTCTCAGGAATAATTCGTCTTTTTGAGACGCTAGCCATCCTAATTAAGCGTTTGACAAATTTTCTGGCTATACGAATTAGCTATACAAACTTAGCTACACAAATAATTTCCCCTAGACCCTTTACTTTCGGAGCTTTAGTCTATGCTGCGCCTAGAAAACATCAGCAAAATATACCCCACTGGAGAAGTGCTCAAAGATGTGAACTGGGAGGTGAAAACGGGCGATCGCATTGGTCTTGTTGGTGTAAATGGTGCGGGCAAATCTACTCAGCTCAAGATTATTCAGGGCAAGGTGGAGCCGACTACGGGCAAGATTATTCGTCCGAATGAGCTGCATATTTCGGCGCTAAATCAAGAATTTGAGGTTGATCCCCGGCGAACGGTGCGAGAAGAATTTTGGACGGTGTTTCATGAGGCCAACAAAATTCAGCACGAGCTGAATGAGATCCCGATGCAGATGGAAGGGGCAGATGCTAAGCAGCTTGAGAAGCTGATTCATAAGCTGGACAAGAAGCAGCGGCAGTTTGAGGCGCTAGATGGTTACGGACTAGAGGCTAGAATTGAGAAGATTTTACCGGAGATGGGCTTTGAGAGCGATGCGGGCGATCGCCTGGTTAGTTCTTACAGCGGCGGCTGGCAGATGCGCATGGGCCTAGGTAAAGTGCTGCTGCAATCGCCCGATATTCTCCTGCTGGACGAGCCAACGAACCACCTCGATTTGGAAACCATTGAATGGTTAGAAACCTACCTGAAAGGTTTGACCATTCCGATGGTGATTGTCTCTCATGACCGGGAGTTTCTAGACCGGCTTTGTACTTCTATCGTCGAAACCGAACACGGCGTTTCGACCACTTACTTGGGTAACTACAGCACCTACTTGGCGCAAAAGGCAGAAAGCAAAGCGTCTCAGCTCAGCACCTTCGAGCGGCAGCAGAAAGAGCTGGCTAAGCAGCAGACGTTTGTAGACAAGTTTCGCGCGAGTGCAACGCGCAGTACCCAGGCAAAGAGTAGAGAAAAGCAGCTAGCTAAAGTAGAGCGCGTAGAAGCGCCGATTAACGACCTGCGCGGACTGCAGTTTCAGTTTCAGCCTGCCCCTCGCAGCGGTCGAGAGGTGGTAACCGTTTCGGATATGACGCTGACCTACGGCGACAAGATTCTGTTCTTGGGTGCGGACTTAGAGATTGAGCGGGGCGATCGCATTGCTTTTGTCGGCCCCAACGGTGCGGGCAAGTCCACATTGCTGCGCCTGATTACGGGCAGCGAAGCGCCAGACGAAGGCACCGTAAAAATGGGCGATCACAACGTTTTACCTGGCTACTTTGAGCAAAACCAGGCAGAAGCTCTTGATCTGTCTAAAACGGTACTGGGAACCATCCACGACGAAGTGCCCGACTGGAAGAACGAAGAGGTACGCACGCTGCTAGGCCGATTCCTATTTAGCGGGGATTCTGCTTTTAAGAAGGTGGAGTCTTTGAGTGGGGGCGAGAAAGCTCGACTAGCGCTGGCTAAGATGCTTTTGCAGCCTGCAAACCTGCTGATTCTAGATGAGCCGACCAATCACCTCGATATCCCTGCCAAGGAGATGCTAGAAAACGCGCTGAAAAACTATGACGGCACTGCCCTGATTGTGTCTCACGACCGCTATTTCGTTTCTCAAGTAGCCAACAAGATTGTGGAAATTCGCGATGGCGAGCTGCGACTGTATCGCGGTGACTATCGCTACTATCTAGATAAAATAGAGGAAGAGAAAGAACGCGCTCGTCTGGAAAAGATAGAGGCCGAAAAAGCAGCAAAAACAGCCGCTAGACGCGCTAAGGATCGCGAAAAGCAGGCGGAAAAGCGTAAAACTAAGGCAGTAGTGAAGGGCGCTTGAGATGCTTTGCCGGGGTCATTTTTTGCTTGTTATCGCGGCTAGCCCTTTATTTTATGAAGAACTCATGTTAAATAATTACTAGTTGTTCCATCGGTCTTTTTAACGTACTGCTGCGTAAAGATCGGCGATCTTCTTTAATAAATTCTTTTAGCAGACAACTCCTGACCCGTGAAACGTCCAGCATCTCCTGCTATCTCACACTATAGATACGACTGTGCCGCTAGGATCTTTAGGCACTCGTCTTTAAAGCATTCTTTTGGGCCAAAGCGCCTTTCCAATTGTTGCAAACTCTAGAGGATCTTTTGGTATGGCAGACTCGTCTATTTCTCCCATGGTGCTTGTGATCCTCGACGGTTGGGGCTGTCGTGATAATAGCCACGGCAACGCCATTAGCCATGCCAAAACGCCTGTAATGGATAGCCTATGGAAGACCTATCCCCACACGAAGATAAACACGTCGGGTAAGGCAGTTGGTCTGCCCGATGGGCAAATGGGCAACTCCGAGGTAGGCCATCTTAACATTGGCGCGGGCCGAGTGGTGCCTCAAGAGCTAGTACGAATTTCGGATGCCGTTGAAAGCAAAACCATCCAAGAAAATCCTGACTTGCTAGAGGTTTGTCAGAAAGTTCGCTACGCCGGGACTAAGCTGCACTTAGTCGGGCTTTGTTCTGACGGGGGGGTGCATTCGCATCTCGACCACTTAATTGGCCTACTGGAGATGGCTAAGGCCCAAGACCTTTCTGAGGTTTGCATTCATGTTGTGACCGATGGGCGCGATACAAAGCCCACAGACGGTGAGTTTGCGGTGAAAAAGCTGCAAGATGCCGTGGATGAATTGGGCATCGGTCGGCTGGTGACGATCAGCGGTCGCTATTACGCAATGGACAGAGACAATCGCTGGGATCGCGTAGAGAAAGCCTATCGGGTGATGACTGAGGACGGTGAGGGAACGGGCACTTCTGCTTTAGATGCGCTGCTCGCTTCTTATGATATTGGCGTGAATGATGAATTCGTCGAACCTGTTAGATTGGCCCCTGGTGCGGTGACAGCGGGCGATGGCGTTGTCTTTTTCAACTTTCGGCCAGATCGCGCTCGTGAGCTAACGCAGGCTTTTGTTAAGCGCGATTTTGAGGGCTTCGAACGCGATCCTATTTTGCCGCTGACCTTTGCCACGATGACGCAGTACGATCCGAGCCTGTCTGTACTGGTGGTCTTTAAGCCGCAGAGCTTGGATAAGATTTTGGGACAAGTGGTGGCTGAGAACGGGCTAAAGCAGTTTCGCACTGCTGAAACCGAGAAATATGCCCATGTGACGTACTTCTTTAATGGCGGCTTGGAAGATCCCTATCCGGGTGAGGTGCGCGAGCTGATATCGAGTCCGATGGTGGCTACCTACGATAAAGACCCTAAGATGTCGGCCCGGCAGGTGACTCAATCGGTAGTGGCGGCTTGCAACCAGCGGGAGTATGCGCTGATTGTGGTGAACTATGCCAATCCGGATATGGTGGGCCATACCGGCAATATGGAAGCGACTATCAATGCTTTAGAAGTGGTGGATCACGAAGTTGGAAAGCTGGTAAGCGCAGTCGGCCGAGTGGGCGGGACGACGCTAATTATTGCGGATCATGGCAACGCGGAGTATATGCATGACGAAGAGGGGAGACCTTGGACGGCGCATACAACCAACCCGGTGCCCTTTATCTTGATTGAGGGAGAGGGGCTAAAGATACCGGGGCATGGTTGCGAAGTGCAGCTGCGTGAAGGCGGATGCCTAGCTGATATTGCGCCGACGCTTTTGCAGATTATGAGGCTGCCGATTCCCGAGGAAATGACCGGACAGCCGATGATTCTTGAAGAAGAAGCTGATTATAAGCCTAGTCGCTCGCCGGTAAAGGTGTCTTTGCAGCGCTAAGCCAGAATCTTGCTGGATTGAAGGCGAATAGGTAAGCGGCTTTGGATAGGCTAAGATGTACTCAGTATTAGGGCTGGCGCTGAGCCGAGTAAGGAATTTGTCATGGTAGTTACGGTTGTTAAGGTCATTTGGGCGATCGCAGCAGTAGGCGTTTGCGTACTGGTGTTGCTACATAGTCCTAAAGGCGATGGCTTGGGTGCTTTGGGCGGTCAGGCGCAGCTATTTACCAGTACTAAGAGCGCGGAAGAAACGCTGAATAGAGCGACTTGGCTACTGACGATTGTGTTTATGTCGCTAACGGTAGTGATCAGCGGTGGCTGGTTAGACGGAATCGTAGAGTAAGCGGAAATTTGAGCGCGTTTAAGACTCAGCAGACAGTTCGCATTTATCGACGCTTCAGTCCGTGCTTGGCAGATAATTCCTGCGACTTGTCAGCATTTGCCGATTAAGACGAAAGGGCGTCGTTTGCGATAGTGGCAGAACTGGTCTAGCTATCGGTAACCTGCATAACTTTGACAGATTGGCTTCCTGCCATAGGATTCATCGATCGCTTGCCGGTATCTGCTAGCGCTTGATAGGCTTTGTCGATGATAATTTGTGCCTGATTCGTCGGATGGTTTCGATCGGCAACTGCGCCGCCTACCTTAGTTTCTACAGCGACTACAGAATCATCTGATAGCTTAAGCGGTTCGTCGGTAAGAGCTGCTCGCATGGCTTCGCCGTACTGTTTTAGGTCGGCTTTGCCCATACCGGTGAGTACACACATGAACTGTGCGCCGTTGGCGTCGCGGCTATCGCAGTAGAGCCAGGTGTCGAGCGTGACGCTTTGTCGAATGGTATGAGCGATCGCATTATCGAGCAGCGCATTTTGCCGTTCAGTTGTCTGTATTTCGCCTAGCGTTGTCTGCCGCTTAGCATCGACAATCAGCAGCCCAATGGAGTCGAACTGAGGATTGCCCGGCTGTAGCTTCATTTGCTTAATCAGGGCAGTCAGCGCCTGAGGCAATGTTTCGGCGTTGAGCAATCCTGTGTTGACATCAATCAGGCCCATGGCCAACAGCAAGTTTTCGTGGCTCTGGCGAAGCTGGTCGGTGTTGCGGGTTTGGTCGGTAAGACTGCGATCGCGCGTCGTCAATTCCTGTTCTAGATCTGCTGTCTGCCGGGTGAGCCGAGAAATCCGCCAGCCGCGCTTGATGAGCGTGGGAATTAATACCAAGATGCCAATGAGGACGCCAATCGCTAGCGTCGAAAGCAAGATGACGGCTAGCGATCCCTCCAGTCTGGAGAATAGGAGATTGACGAGAATAGATTGATTGTTGAGCAGCGCAAAGGCGATCGCAATAAAGGCAATGACAATCGCAGCAATAATAAATATGGGCATGGTGACGGCTGATAGCAGCGGTATAAGGACAGCGCGAGCGTGAGTTCTCTAGCCTACCGCGATTGGCTATAGCGCCGCGAGTACTGGCGCAATTAAGTCTGAGGGGACTTTGTTGAGCGCGGCTTGCTGGCCCTCTAGCCCTAGATGCGTGTAGTGCGATCGCAAATTACTGACGATTGCGCCGATTCTGCTGGCATATGCGGGTGAGGTGGGGCCAACGCCCTGAAGCGCCTGAATGTAGCTGTAGAGCGACTTGCCCAAGCTCTGCTTGACTTCAGCCGTTGAGGCTGCGGTCTCTGCCATTTGGCCATGCACATCGCCTAAGCAGTGATAAATAGCCGTGCTGTCCATGCTGTCTAATGCGCCTGATACGCCTGATGTACGGCTAACGTTTAGGGCAGCTTCGAAGGCGGTCACCGAATTCTTTTGAGCCTGCGCTCTTCTGGGCTTTTCTAACGCGTTGACTTTGGAGAGATCCCAGTAGGCCAGCGCGAGGTTGTTATAAGTGATGGCGCAGGCTGCTGGATCTGTGTCGGGCGTGCGGTAGTTGAGCGAGTCGCTGTAGGCTGCGATCGCCTGTTTTAGATAAGCTGCTGGGTCTTCGTATTTGGCTAGACTCCAGTAGGTGATGCCCAAATTATTTTGAGCGGCGGCGTACTCTAGCGGCTGGGCGTCGGGTCGGTAGCCGGAGAGGGCGTTGCTGTAAGCTGCGATCGCTTTTTGCAAATGGCTTTGTCCCTGCTCGTAGTGAGACAGTTTCCAGTACACAGAGCCGAGGCTGTTGTGCAAGGTGGCGTATTCTGCTGGGTCTGTGTCGAGCGAGACTGCGGGTACGGCCTGAAGATAGGCGTTTACAGCTTTGTTGAGGTAGTCTACAGAATTTTGATGGATGGCGAGCACGCTGTAGACCGCTCCCAGGTTGCTGTAGAGCTGCCCGACTAGTTCTGACTGATTGGGCTGAAGCCGGGCCAATGCATCTTGATAGAGTCCGATGCTGTGCGTCATGCTTTGGACGCTTTGCTGCGAATCTGTAATTTGCTGTGCTTTTAACCAGTAAAGGGTGCCTAAATCGTTGAGTCCGATGCTCTGGTCTGGACTTGTTTCGTCTAGCTGGATCAATCCGCCTTCGTAAGCTGCGATCGCTGACTCAATGACGGCTAAATCTCGCTCGCCTGCTTCAATTTGCGCTCTATAGTTTCGTCCCTCTGCTAGATAGCCTTCCTCTGCGATCTGCGTTTCTACGTTGGATAGGTCTTCGCTAAACGGTTCATCTGCGGACTGCGATCGCCAGGGGCTGCCTCCCGCTGAGCCATCCATTGGCCGAAGGTCTGCTGGCTGCTCGCCTGCTGGCTGATTGTTTCCTGGGTAAGTTTTATCTCTGGTGAGTGCGGCGGGCGATGATGCCTGGGAGCTTTCGGTTAAAGCGTTTGATGCTGGTGAAGTGGGGTGCTCTTTTCTAACGTCGTCTGTGCTCTCGGCAGACCGATTGATGTTCGCAGATGTATTTTCTATATCGGCGTTAACGCCTTTGCTGACGATAGAGGTTAGCCCCCCCAATGTCGCTAACGAACGGCGACCAGCTGAGCGCTGAGCCTTTTGCGGCACTGATTCTGGCGGCACCGATATGCTTTCTACGTCAATGGTTCTGGGCTGTCCTCTCTCACCGTAGAGTTCTACTGATTTATCGGATGCGATGCTCTGGGCGGTTATTTCTACCGGTGCGGATTCCTCATCAAACAGGCTGGAGAGATCCTCTTCGTCCGATAGCTGCTGCGTAAGAAGCGATCGCGCTACGTCTGGGGAAGTTTCTGCGGCGCTGGGTACTTCAGATGAAGTTACTTCTGACGAAGGCATTAGGACTGCGGGCGCTGACGGCTCGTCTAGATCTGAGCTAGCTGGAGCAGGCCCAAGCTGTAAAGCTGGCTCGACCGGCGTAGGATCGCTGACAAATTCGAAGACGCCGTTTCGCCAGTTCCAAAAGTTAGGCGCCGACTGCTGAATGGTTCTTAGCCAGGGCCAGGGCACCCAGATGAGCAGGCTGGTGTTGAGTTGAGGCAGAAGAGCATCTACTTTTTCGAGCGATCGCAAAAAATGATTTTGAGTAATCGCTGGCTGGCGGGTCATTTGCTCTATACCCAGCACCTGAATTTGCGGCAAAGTGCCTTCTGCCAGGGCCGTTTGGCGCACCCACTGAGCGACCTGCTTAGGCAAATTTCCATCTTCTGGGTCGAATGTCAGCCGCTCTATCGACTTTTTTTGAACGAAATAGTCCGCGCTAAATCCTTCGTTTTCTTCGAACTCGGGGTACTGACTAGGCGCTGTTCGGGTCTGGGCGAGGTCGGCTTCTAGCTGAGTGGCTAGCTGATTTTGCATGACCACGCTGTCGCATACGGCAATGAGTAGCTGTCGTCGCAAGTTCAGCTCCATAGAGGACTTGAGCGACTGGTAAGACTGTTGATTGACGCCGAGGATCTGACGAGATATTGGCTGAGTTGCAATCATGGGAGATGCTAGAGCGAAAGCGAGGATTTAATAAAGCTGGAGACTAAAGCTGGAGACCGTAGAGACGATCAGGACTATGGAGTTTTCAAAACTCTTCTAGCGCGGTGCTAGAACCTGCATTTGGGGGCTATATAGACTCTTTTCTAGGCGCGGCAACTTGTTCAGGAACTATTTGAGACCCTGCTCAAACTGGTATGCTAGGAGCCTATATTTTTATGTTTTTGTGAGCGTAAGCTGACATTAAACCGACTGTCATAGAACTAACCTTTGTAGAACTATGGTTACTATCTTTCGCTCAGACTTTCGATCAGGGCACCCATCGGCGACCCAAGACCTTCATCCCGCCGGTTTGTCGATGCTGAAGAAGGCTCAGCTTATTGTGCTAGCTGGCCCTAGCGGCGTGGGCAAAGGCACGCTGTTAGCGCGGCTATTACAAGCGCATCCGCAGCTAGGGGTGTCTGTTTCGGTGACGACTCGGCAACCACGAGCAGGAGAGGTTGATGGCGAGCAGTATTATTTTGTGAGCCGCGATCGCTTTAGTGAGATGGTCGAAGACGATGAGCTGCTAGAGTGGGCTGAGTTTGCGGGAAACTGCTACGGAACGCCAAAGGCCCCAATCAAAGCGGCGCTGGCAAAAGGTCAGTCTATTGTTTTAGAGATTGAGCTGTTGGGCGCTCGCCAGGTGAGAGAAAGCTTTCCATCGGCTAAGCAAATTTTCGTGATGCCGCCTAACGAGGCGGCGCTAGAAACGAGAATTCGAAGCAGAGGCCAGGATTCAGAGGCGGCGATTGAGAAGCGACTGGCGCAGGCTAAGGTCGAACTGGCGGCGGCTGATGAGTTTGATCTAAAAATTGTGAACGACGATTTTGAACGGGCGATCGCCCAGCTAGAAGCTGCTATTTTTGGGTCAGCCGGTTAGGAGTGCCCTAAGATGCCTTTGCCACTTCAGCAGTTGAACTGTCAGTCTTTAATTGGCTTTGCCATTGGCTTTGCCGGACTCGTAGCCTGTGCGCCTACGGCTGAAAAAGCAGTAGATTTAGGCAATGCAAACCCTGCTGCTACGCGGGTAGAGCAAAGCGTCGAAACAGAAGCTGAGCAAACGCAAAATCCATCATCAGCCTACTTTGAGCCTCAGCGCGATCGCTCAAAAGGGCTAGCAATTGGCCCTAGAGTAGATAGAAATCCACCCCTACAAGACTGTGGGACGCTAGCAACTCAGCTGGCAATGAATGAGTGCGCTCAAAAAAATTACGTCAGGGTTGAGGACGAACGCGATTTCATCTATCAAGCTTGGCAGGGCGCGCTGCCTGAAGAGGGCAAAACGGCTTTAGAGGCTGCGGAGAACGCCTGGCGTCAGTTTCGCGATCGCACCTGTGGCTTCGAGCGCGATCAGTTTACGGGCGGATCGATTGCCCCTTTTATCTATAGCAGCTGCCTAATAGAACGAACCATCGCCCGTACTGATGAGCTGTACGAACCCGAGCTAGCGCAAAACTCATACGAATATGCAGATGGCGTTCTTAACGCCGACTATCAGACACTTCAGGGCGTTCTCTCGGACTCTCGCCGCAGCGAACTTACTGATGCTCAGCTAGCTTGGATTGAGTATCGCGATCGCCAATGTGAGTACGAAGCTAGCTACGCCCAGATCGATATTCAAGTTTCCCAGTGCAAAGCTCGCCTGAGTGAGGAAAGAACTGGTGAACTACGGGCTGCGCTTGAGCAAAACAGTTTATAGAGACAGTTTATAGAGAACACTGATTGCCAAGCCACCCATAAATCATGCTTGAGCGCCGTAGCAAGCTTCTAGGTTTGGCTTTATAGTTAGGCATCTTATTCCTTTAAACAGCATCTTCTATGACGCGCCTGCTACAAACGCCCGAGCACATTCGTCTGCAAGAACATGACAGCAAGCAGACAGACTGGAAGCGATGGGGGCCTTACTTAAGCGAACGGCAGTGGGGCACGGTTCGAGAGGATTACAGCGCGCACGGCGACGCCTGGGACTTTTTTCCGCACGATCACGCTCGCTCTAGAGTTTATCGGTGGGGCGAAGATGGTATTTTTGGCATTTGCGACGACCGCCAACTGCTTTGCTTTGGGCTGTCGATGTGGAATGGCCAAGACCCGATTATAAAAGAGAGATTTTTTGGGCTGACGGGCAACGAGGGCAATCACGGTGAGGATGTTAAGGAATACTATTTCTATTTAGATAGTACGCCGACGCATTCGTACATGAAGGCGCTGTATAAGTATCCGCAGGCTGAGTTTCCCTACGACCGGCTAAAGCAGGAGAGTATGGAGCGCGATCGCACGCAGCCTGAGTATGAGCTGATTGATACGGGGATCTTTGAGGGCGATCGCTACTTCGATGTACAGGTGGAGTATGCCAAGGCGGATGCCAACGACATTCTGATTCAGATCTCAGTGACCAACAGAGGCCCCGATGCAGCCGATATGCATTTGCTGCCGACGCTCTGGTTTCGCAACACCTGGAACTGGGAGAAACCTTCGCTTAAGCCTAGCCTTTCGGCGGGTGCGACCAATGGCAAGGTTTCTGTGATTAAAACCAGTCATCCTGAACTAGGGCAGCAGTGGTGCTATTGTCAGATGCCTACGCCGATACAGCAAAGTGAAGAGGGTTCTGGTGGCCGATGGATATCTCTCGAAGAGAACAATCAGGCTAGTGCGGGTGGGTTGTTGTTTACAGAAAACGAGACTAATAAAGAGAAACTTTTTAAGGTAAAGAACAAGTCTCCTTATGTTAAAGATGCCTTTCATCGCTACCTGATTGAGGGCGAAGAATCAGCCATTAATCCGCAGCAGTTTGGGACTAAATCAGCCGTTCACTATCCGCTGCATATTGCTGCGGGTGAAACTCAAATCGTTAAGCTGCGGCTAAGCGAAGATAGCGCGCTCAGCGATCCGCTAGGCAGTACTTTTGAAAAGATATTTGCTCTGCGCGAAGAAGAGGCCGATAAGTTCTACCACGAGCTAACGCCCTTTGTTCAAACGGAAGATTTGCGCAACGTGCAGCGTCAGGCTTTTGCTGGCATGATGTGGACAAAGCAGTACTATCTCTACGATGTCAGTACCTGGTTGAAGGGCGATCCCTACACTATAAATCCACCGACGAGTCGCCAGCGCGGGCGAAACTCGCATTGGCATCACCTAGATAGCCAAGACATTCTTTCGATGCCGGACAACTGGGAGTATCCTTGGTTTGCCGCCTGGGATACGGCCTTCCACTGCCTGCCTTTAGCCTTGATTGATCCGGCTTTTGCAAAGCAGCAGCTCGACGTGATGACTCGTGAGTGGTACATGCATCCGAATGGGCAACTGCCTGCTTACGAGTGGGCTTTTGGCGATGTAAACCCGCCGGTTCACGCTTGGGCTACCTGGCGCGTGTATAAAATTGAGGAAAAGATGACCGGAAAGGGCGATCGCCTTTTCCTCGAAAGACTCTTCCAAAAGCTGTTGTTGAACTTTACCTGGTGGGTGAACCGAAAAGACACTCAAGGCAACAACGTCTTTGAAGGTGGCTTCTTAGGATTAGACAATATTGGAGTGTTTGACCGCAGCCGTCCGTTGCCCACTGGCGGCAGGCTAGAGCAGGCAGACGGCACTAGTTGGATGGCGATGTACTGTCTGGACATGCTTTCGATTGCGCTAGAGCTAGCCCTGGAAAATCCGGTTTACGAAGATATGGCTACTAAGTTCTTCGAGCATTTTATTTATATCTCCGAAGCGATGAATGCCACCGGAGAGAATGCGACTCAGCTTTGGGACGAAGAAGACGGCTTCTTTTACGACGTGCTGCACTTCCCCGACACAACGCGCTTTCCGATCAAAATTCGCTCTTTAGTGGGTCTGATGCCGCTGTACGCAGTGACTACGCTAGAGCCAGAGCTGATGGATCGGCTCCCAGGCTTCAAAGAGCGCCTGGAATGGTTTGAGGCCAATCGGCCTAAGCTAGCGCGTAATATGACTTCGGTGAATTCTAAAAACGGCAAAAAGCGGCGAATGCTTTCGGTTGTGCGCCCTGATAAACTCTGGCGCATTCTGGCGAAGATGCTAAAGCCTCACGAGTTTTTAGCGCCAACAGGCATTCGAGCGCTCTCTCGCTTTCACAAAGACAATCCCTACGTATTTGACGTGGAGGGCAAAGAATACCGCGTAGATTATGAACCGGCAGAGTCGAGTATTGGCCTCTTTGGCGGTAACTCTAACTGGCGCGGCCCGGTGTGGTTTCCCACAAACTATCTGCTGATTGAATCTTTACAGCGTTATCACCATTTCTTTGGCGACGAGTTCAAGATTCAGTGTCCTTATGGAGAAGGGGAGGAGATGAATCTGTGGGAGGTGGCAACGAAGCTAGAGCAGCGGATGATCGGGACTTTTTTGCAGGATGAGAAGGGACATCGCCCAGTCTACGGCAATAACAAAACCTTTCAGCAAGACCCGCATTGGAAGGACTATGTTCTTTTTTATGAGTACTTCGATGGAGATACGGGAGAAGGGCTTGGCGCAAGCCATCAGACGGGTTGGACGGGGCTAGTGGCTAAGCTGATTCATCAGTGCTCTGAGTACGGTTCGGGTGATTGAAGAGACTACATTCGCAAGCAGGCATTTGATCTTGAGTAGCGAATAGTCGAGCACAATAGAGCGTTGGTATAATTGTGAATATCTTTTCGAACTTCTATCTATGCGAAACTTCGTTCTTTTATAGCTTATATCTAGATTGGAAAAGGCAAGCCCTCCCTTAGTTGGAAAGCCTGCCTTTTCTTGTTGCTATCATCGTCTTTTCGATATTAGTAGGCTAGGGTCTCTAGCGTTTCACGCAAATATAGACGGACTAGCTGCTCTACAGATTTGCCTTTTGTAACGGACGATCGTTCAGACTGCCAGCTTTGAAAGCCGGAACTGTTGGCGATCGCACTCTTCAAGCTATCCCAAAGATCCGCATCTTGCGCGGCGCTTGTAGGATCAGTAGATGAATGAGCCATTGTTAACCTCCAATTGGACAAAGCCCGTGGATGATGACCGCAGGCTTTCTATTATGATAGTCCCGCCCTGGACTAGTAGCTGTATGAAACGCCACAGTTTGTCTGCGTTCTTAACAGACGCCTTTCTTCATTTTTCTGAGCTAATGATTGTCATCGGACTCGACGTTGTCATCAACCATCTCTGGAATGACTAGCGGTGGGTCTTTGTCTTCAGAAGGCATTTCGGCTTCTATCTCTGTGGATTCTTCGGACACCGGTTCGGGTATTTCTAGCTTTTCTGATGTTTCTATTTCTTCTGGTATTTCTATCTCAACCGCACTTTCTGTTGGCTTTTCAGGCGTTTTCTCGAGAGGCGGTGGCGCTTTAACCTCTAATTTTTCTGGTGAGTTCGATGACTTCTTAGCAATGGGAGGAGCGGTAGTGATAGGCTCCCTCGGCAGTATTTTGCTAACGCGCAGCCCCGGAATGAGGAAGCTAGATGAAATTTCGCTGGCCTCAAATGGTTTCACGCGCTGAAGGGTGTCTTGACCGATGAGCAGCGATCGCACTACGCTCACCGAAATTTGTAGGAATAGACAGACGAAGAAGAAGGCTGCGATCGCACAGACTAATCCCACGCCAGGCTTCATCACTGGCGAAATCTGCGGCAGCTTTGCGTATAGCTGAGCTAGCAGCCAAACTAAGAATCCTGCCGTAACGCCCGCTAGTGCCTTAATCTGCCAGGACTTTAGCACCGTTAAGCAGCGGCGATCGTCCTCACTCAAAGAGCTAGGCTTTACCGCTAGCGGCGGCAGACTGTAAATGTAGAACGGCTTTTGAATTTGCATCCATAAAGACGGGGCAACGCCAACTAGCGCCACTGTCCAAAACTGAATGCCAAACGCCTCGGCATAATCGAAAGCAGGTCTAGCCGAAGCCAGACCTGCTAAGCAAATATCGAGCAGCAGGGGTACAGTCGCCAGTCCGACGAGATGCACCCATAAATAGCGATTCTGCTGCACTTTTAACATGGTCTTTAACCCAACGTATTTACGCCGGTGCAAGCGTACGGCGCTGCGAAACTAGCTTGAAGGCGCTGATAATGTCGCCCTCTTTCCAGTTGTTGAAACCGCCGACCGCGATACCACACTCGAAGCCAGACGCAACCTCTTTGGCATCGTCTTTCATCCGCTTGAGCGAATCGAGGTTGCCCTCGTACACGGTTTCTTCGCCGCGTGTGACGCGAACCTTGCAGTTGCGCGTTACCTTGCCCGATAGGACGTAACAACCCGCAACGGTGCCCTTGCGAACCGGGAAGACCGCGCGAACTTCCACCTTGCCTAGCGGCTCTTCGACCATTTCTGGCTCCAAGAGACCTTCCATCGCCGCTTCAATGTCTTCTAAGAGCTGGTAAATGATGTCGTAGTCCTGAATGTCTACGCCTAAGTTATCCGCTTCTAGTCTGGCACTGTTCGATACGGTGGTGTTAAAGCCGATGATCACCGCGCCGCTGGCTGCGGCAAGGTCAACGTCGGTTTCGCTAATCTCACCCGGTGCTGCCATCAGCACTCGAATTTGCACTTCACCTTGAGGCAGCTGCTGCAAGGAACCCAGAATCGCTTCTAGAGACCCTTGAACGTCTGCTTTCAAAATCAGGTTTAGCTCTTTGAGATCGCCTTCTTTCGCCTGCTCCGATAAGGAGTTCAGCGTTACTCGGCGAGAGGCCATGGTCTGCGCCAATCTAGACTGACGCCGCTCAATGGCTTTCTGGTCGGCGGCGGCTCGAGCGTCGCGCTCTTCGGCATACACCTCAAACTCTTCACCAGCGGGCGGCACGTCGTTAAGACCTAGCACCTCTACTGCAAAAGAAGGCTTAGCATTTTCAGCTCGATTGCCTCGGTCGTCGGTCATTGCTTTGACGCGACCAAACACGGGGCCAGCCGCAAACGCATCACCGATTTTGAGCGTCCCGTTTTGAACCAACAAAGTGGCCACAGGGCCTCTTGCTTTGTCCAAGTGGGCCTCAATCACAGTGCCGCGAGCCAGGCGATCTGGGTTCGCTTGCAGGTCTTCTACTTCAGAAACTAGCAGCAGCATTTCTAAAATGGTGTCTACGTTCTCGCCTGTAATCGCACTTACCGGCACCATAATGGTGTCGCCGCCGTACTCTTCAGGGACGAGTTCGTATTCCATCAGCTCTTGCTTCACCCGGTCGGGGTTGGCCGCTTCTTTGTCGATTTTGTTAATCGCAACCACAATCGGCACACCTGCTGCTTTCGCATGGCTAATGGCCTCAATCGTTTGCGGTCTAACGCCATCGTCAGCCGCGACGACTAGAATCGCGATGTCTGTAACTCTGGTGCCTCGCGCTCGCATAGCGGTAAAGGCTTCGTGGCCAGGTGTGTCTAGGAAGACAATCTGACCAGACTTCCGTTCGCTGTTCGGGTTCGACTTGAGATCGACGTGGTAGGCACCGATGTGCTGAGTAATTCCTCCGGCCTCACCCTCGGTGACTTTAGCCTGACGAATGTAGTCGAGCAGGCTGGTTTTCCCGTGGTCTACGTGGCCCATGATGGTGACAACAGGTGGACGCTGCTTCAAGCTGCCAGCGTCTTCCTCGCGCACCATTTCAGTGACCTTACGAGCTTCGGGCGCTTCTTCCGCGGTAACGGCTTCTACTTCGAACTCTCTGGCGACCATTTCGGCAGTGGGTACGTCCAGCGTTTGGTTAACGTTGGTCGCGATGCCCTTAAAGAAGAGCAGCTTGATCACTTCGGTCTGCGGTACGGCTAGCTGATCGGCTAGATCGTGCACGCTGATGCTGCCCGTTAAGACGATCATCTCAGGTCTTTCTGGGGCGACCTCTTGGCGACGTTCTCGGCGTTCTCGGCGCGAGGGCGATCTTTGCTTAGTCTTTTTCGTTGTAGGGGCGGGCTTCGACTGACGCTGGCCTTTGGGTTTAGGCGGACGCATCAGCGACATATTCATCTGAGCAGGCGTGACTTCGCTGCTGTTTGAATCAGCATCTTCGAAGTCATCGTCGTCGTCGATAATGACGCGCTGACGTTTGGTCTTGGTGACTTTCTTCGGCTTAATTTCCTGCTCGTCGTCTTCTTCGTCTGGGCGATCGCGTCGCTTGGGTGGACGAGGCGGTGTTGGACGGCGCAGCTCTAGGGTCGGATCGAGGAAATCATCCCCGTCGTCGCCGTCGCCGTCATTGCTGTTGCTCTCTAGCGCTTCGCTTCTGTCGGGCGGGCGGCGCAGCTCTGTTGCTGGCTTCGCTGGGGCGGCGGGTTCTGGGCGCCCACCACCGGAGCGACCGCCGGGCGACGGTCTGCTAGGTCGAACGTTAGAAGAGGCATCGTCATCAGAGCGATCGCGCTTTAACACCGGCTTAGCGACCCGGCTAGCTTCGCTACTACCACTATCTCTAGGGGCAGACCGAGAAGGTCTAGACGGTGGCTCGACGAGTTTGGGCCGTAGCTGGTCGGGACTGGCCGTAGAGGTCGTTACAATCTTTTCGGGCGTCCGTGCTGGTTTGGCAGGTGCTGGAGGCGCGTTTAAAACGACATCGGGGTCTGCGCTGCTGGCACTTTCTCTGGGACTTTCTTCTCTGGGACCGCCCTCTCTGGGACTCTCACTGCTGCGACCGGGCGTACCAGGTCGGCTTGGAGGGCCAGAAAGGCTAGGTCTAGAAACAGGCTTAGTGACAGGCTGACTAGCCGTGCTGGGCGCTGCGGTCGGCGGCGCAGTTTTAGCAACGGTTGCTTCAGGGGCTGCTTCAGGGGCTTTGGGCTTGGTCGGATAACGGCGAATTTCTAGGATTTGCTGCTGGCGAGGACGTTTGGGTTTGATAACGGCTCCCGATGAACTGTTGCGAGCGGGGGGATTTGGCCGCTCAGGTTTTCTAGCTGTCTTGCTGCTAGGTTTGTAGTCGCTAGACTTTGCGACGGCTTCAATCCGCTTCGCATCGTCTCCTGAGATAGTGCTGCTGTGGCTCTTTACCGCAATATTCAGCTCTTCGCAGATAGTCAAAATGTCTTTGTTTTCTAGCTCCAGCTCCTTTGATAGCTCATAAATCCTTACTTTGCCGTTGTTCATCCTTTTCCTCTTAAACCTGACTTGACTATGTGTAGTTACATAAGACGTTTTGCCCTTATCGAATCAACACGCTTGACTCTCAACAATAGAGTAATTTGGCGGTTATTTTCTAGTCCTAGGCCCAATCTATAGGGACGCTGTGACAGTTATTGTGCATAAGGCGATGGAAAGTGGCGTTGCGATCGCCCAGTCTACGGTGCAAAATCATAGCTGAATTTGCCAGTAACCGCAGTTCAAATATTGTAATCAAAACAGCTCAGTCTGTGGCGGTGCCTATAGGTGAGGGTATCTCCCAATACAATCGAAGCCGAACTTACTGGGAACTGACCAGAGTAGACGGTGCTTGTTCGGCTAGGTGCTGGTTTAAAAGATTGTGTAGTTCTTTGTAAATCTCGGGTGGAATGGGCGATCGCAATGCTTTTCCTAACCGATTTTTTTTCTGCGCGTTTTCTAAACACCGCTGATTGCGACAGAGGTAGGCCGAGCGTCCCATGCCATCGGCTAGCGATACTGTGCGATCGGGAAAGGTACGAACAATCCGCCACAGCGTATCGCGATGAGCTGTTTGGCGACAGCTAATGCACAAACGATGGTTTTTCTCGGCCATAGGCTCTATTGTCTACTCCTCTTCGCCAACTTCTATCACGCCAGTACTCACTTCTTCGGTCGATCCCTCAACCGTCTTTAGCTCGTCTTCCGCGTCAATTTCTTCGTTAATGGCGGCTTCGTTCACATTTTGAGCCGTTTCGTTCCCAGTGCTCACGTTCTCAGCGGCGGCTTCTGCGCTGCCTTCTTCTAAGTCGGTGGGTTCTAAGTAGCTGCTCTCAACGTGGTCGTCTGTTGTGGGTGTTTCGCCTAGATTGTGCGCTTCAGATTCGAATAGTTCGTCTTCGCTGACGTCGTCTTCGGGTTCTGGGTAGGTTTCTCCACGGGCGATCGCCTCAGCTCTAGCTTTTTCTTCAGCGACGACTCGCGCCTTTCTTCTCCATTCTTCAGCCTCAGCAATCTCAGCGGCTTCCTCAGCGGCTAGCCGTTCGGCTTCCTCAGCTTTGAGCCTACGCGCTTCTAGAATTTCGGCGGCTTTCTCATTTTCAGTTTCGTAGTCATACTTCGCTGAGTCTTTGATATCAATCTTCCAGCCTGTTAGCCGCGCAGCCAACCGAACGTTTTGGCCTTCTTTACCAATGGCTAGGCTGAGCTGATCTTCGGGGACTAGCACGTGGGCTTGGCGACCCTCGGGATCCATCAGGCGCACCTCGTCTACCCTTGCTGGACTCAGGCCATTCGAGATGTAAGTAGAAGGATCGGGCGACCAGCGAATGACGTCGATTTTCTCGCCGCGCAGTTCGTTAACAACGACCTGAATTCTCGATCCTCTAGCACCAATGCAGGCGCCTACTGGATCAACATCGCTCTCGGTCGTATCGACGGCAATTTTGGTGCGTGGGCCAACCGAACGAGAGGGGGGATTGGCCTCGCGGGCAACGGCTACAATCCGCACCACTTCGTCTTCAATTTCTGGAACTTCGTTAGAAAATAGCTCGACAACCAGGCTAGCATCCGATCTGGAAACCAGGAGCTGAGGGCCGCGATGTGATCCTTCAGACACGCGCTTGAGAGCTACGCGGAACGTCGCATTTGCCCGGTAATTATCGTTGGGCAATTGGTCGCGCTTGAGGAGTTCTGCTTCGGTATCGGGCTGGCCTAATCCGCTGCTCACGGCCATAATGACCGACTGCCGCTCAAATCTGAGCACTCTGGCATTCAAGATAGATCCTTCTAGATCTTGGAATTCTTCTTGAATGAGTCGGCGCTGCTGGTCGCGAAGCTTTTGAGCTAAGACCTGCTTGGTCTGAATTGCGGCCATGCGGCCAAAGTCGTTTTGCTCGGGGGTTACGTCTAGGACTACTGTGTCTCCAGCGAGCGCTTCTGGGGCAACTTGCTGTACTTCTTGTAGGCCAATTTGATGGTCTGAGTTCTCGACGGTTTCGACGATAGTTTTTTCGGCGAGTACGCGAAAGCCTTCGTCTTCGGTGTCTAGCTCGACGTAGAAGTTCTCAAAATACTCTTCGTCAAACTGGCTAGCGTCTATGCGCTGGGTTCTTCTGTAGCGTTCGTAGCCTTTGAGCAATGCTTCTTGTAGCGCTAGCTGAACCGCAGACTTTGGCAGATTGCGCTCCGTGCTAATGCTATCAATCATGCTTTGTAGCCCGTTTAAGTTCACCATCGACATGGGCACTCTCTCCTAAAAATAATTGAAATGGTTTGAATAGTTGAAAGCTGAAATAGTTGCTAAGCCTCTTCGGTGCTGAGCTGAACGGTTTGCACTAGATCTAGCGGAATTTTTACCGGGCGTCCTTTTAAGTTCAGACTCAGTTTGCCATCTCCTCGCCCGACCAAGCTCCCGTGCCAGGTTTGTTTGTTCTTGTACGGTTCGCTCAGCTGCACGTCTACCGGGAAGCCCTTGAATACTTCGAAGTCGCGATCGCGCGTCAGCACATCCGATACGCCGGGGCTAGATATTTCTAGTACGTATGCATCTGGGATCAAGTTCGACTCGTCTAACGCCTCGGTCAGCGCTTCGCTAAGGCGAGCACAGTCATCTAGGCTGGTGTCCTCCTGGTCGGGATTGCGAACATCTACCCGCATTACCGGCGGACTTTGATTGGTTTGAAACACTGCGTCGACAATTTCCAGCCCGATACTGCTGGCAATTGGAGAGGCGAGTTCAATTACTTGAGGGACTAAAGGATGAGTCATATCGGGGTTTGTCAAAAACTGGCTGTTAGGAACTAGCCATCCTAAACCGGCCAATAAAAAAAGCGGGCCTTTTACAAGCTCCCACTTTTCGCTTTCGGCCCTATTGAGCCAAACGAATTTAGGCCAGATAGAATCTGGAACAGCGAACTAACAGACCTAGCGCTGCTAAAAGCAACCTTAAAAAGGTTTACTTAAGTCCAACTGCGCTAATCAGTCTAGCGTATGAACCCACAAACCCGTTCAAATTACCTCTATCTTTTATCTCGTCCTATTGGCTACGCCGTAGATGCGATAGCGCGAAGCCTGTATCTGCTCTACGTCTTCTTCGGCAATGCGTTCTACATAGTTAATTTTCAATTCCTCTAGCAAGTCGCTAAGCAGCTGACGGATTTCTGCCGCCGTCTCAGCGTTTTGTAGCTCGTAGCGCAGCGTTTCGCCGAGTCGGTCAACCAACCGACCCGTCAAAGTAGCCGTTTTTGGATCGGCAGAGGCCGCTTGTAAAGTCCGCGTCAGCGTTTTAGACAGCTCTGCTACGACCTGGTGAGAAATCTGCGCTGAGATATTGTCAAATCCGGGCATGAATTTGAGTCCTTGATAAGCGGGTGCCTGCTGCAATGCGCCGATGACGCTGTGCTCTATGAGCGCGTCTAAGTCGGGTTTTACTTTGGGCAAAACTTTGTACACCATCACGTCAGATAAGTGTTTGGCTAAAGTTTGCACTTCATCTATGCCGTTGAGATCGACATATTGGTTGCGATCGCTCGCCGCTAATAGCCATCTTGTAATATCGCCATCTTGAATCAGCCGCTGAGTCTGATCGATAGCGCGCAGCAGCACAATCTCCGTTAGCTCTACCGCAAATTGACTCACGATTGCCCGGCTGACGCGATTGCGCGTGGGTTCTAGATTGACCCAGCCAGCTTGATGTAGGCGCAGTGTGACGGGAATAATTCGCAGCCAGCGCCAGAAGCCAAGGAACAAGGGCACATCGTAGATTCTCCAGAGCATGGCGTCTGTCCAGCTGGCGTCTGCATGTCGCCGACTCAGCACATAGGTGCGAACCAAAAACTCAGCGGCGAATAAAGCCATAAACCACAGGTCTATTCGCCAGAACAAATCAATTGGATTGCCCCGTTCGTTGATGCCTCGAAAGTAGTTAGTGTTCATCAAGGGGCGAATTTCGCGATCGAAAAAGGCTAGCTTTTCGGGGGTGTTTGTCCCTAGATAGTCTTCGCTCCAAAACTGGTTGAAGGCGGCTTTGGAGGAGTCTTCCTGGAAGCGATCGCGCATCAAATTCTTAATCCGCTCTAGCGTGCCAGATTTACCGGCCACCGCAAACGGATTTTCATCGACGATGACCTCGCTTTGTTCTCTTAGCTGCGCTAGCAGCGTCTGACTGTCTGCAATATCTTGATTTTCTAGCGCATCTACCAGCTTGAGATAGGCCGCTGTCGTCCGATCAGGTTCAATGCCTTTGAGCGTTTCGCCGTACCACTTTGTGAAGTTAGGCAGGGTTCGCAAATATAGATCGCGATAGGGAATGTAGCTGAGATCGAAAAGGACAAGGACAAGGTTTATAAGGGCGATCGCCGCCATAATCTGCTCAAACCAGGTCGCCCTGCGATTCGCTCTCACGCTTTGCCGATAACGAGATAACACAATAATCTGCTCCTTCTCACTGAAATTCTCTCAGCATCCTTTCTTCTCTCCACCATCCTCTCATCACATTGAGGTACGTAGAGACCTACCGCCAAATCGTCTGATCCACCTAAAGATAGGAAAGTTCTCAGCCGCCATCTTGACCGCGCTAGACTGAAAAAAGCTCTTTACCTTTCTTTACGCTCATGATCGCCGTTGCCCCAATTGTCCCCATTCCGCCCGCTCAAGACGGCGCCTATTGGCAATGGCGAGACTATCGCATCCATTACACCAAAGCAGGCGCGAACCAAGCTGCTGACTATCCCGAAAGGCCCCCGCTCGTTCTCATTCACGGCTTTGGCGCATCTACCGACCACTGGCGCAAAAACATCGCCGAACTCCAGTCCGATTTTGAAGTTTATGCAATAGATTTGATCGGCTTTGGTCGTTCTTCTAAGCCCAGCAGCGGCTACAGCCCTGAGCTATGGCGCGACCAAATTGCAGAGTTTATCACTAACGTCATTGGTCGCCCTGCGGTCGTTGCGGGCAACTCTATCGGCGGCTACAGCAGCCTTTTTACCGGTGCTACTCGTCCCGATGCGATCGCCGGCGTTTGTATGCTCAACGGCGTCGGTTCTTTCAGCGAGCAGCAAACCACTGAGGAGCCGAATCCCTTTCAGCAGACCATCGGTAATTTAGTCAAAACCGTAGTGCTTTCTCCTTTTCCCAGCTGGGTCATCTTTCAATTCGTCCGGCAAAAGTCGTACATTCGCAAAACGCTAGAGCAGGTCTACGTCAATAAGGCCGAAGTGACCGATCAGCTCGTCGAAGATGTTTACCGTCCGGCTACAGATCCCGAAGCGCCCGCTGCTTTTGCCGCTTTGTTCAAAGCCGAGCGCGGCGAGTACGTAGACGTGCTGCTAGATAAAATGACCTGCCCGCTATTGCTTATTTGGGGCGATGCTGATCCTTGGATGAATACTTACGCTCGCGGCGAGCTGTTTCAGCAGCACTACAGCAATTTAGAAGAACATCACATCAACGCAGGCCACTGCCCTCACGACGATGCGCCCGCAGAAGTGGACGCGCTGCTGCGTAACTGGGTGCTGAAAACGGTCGTCGGAGAATCAGCGAGTCAGTGGGTCGCTTTGAGCTAATTGACTTATCAGGTTATGTAGACATGCGCTGATATGGGGAGTTTCTAAAGAAACCTCGCCAGCACCGATTCAGCACGATTCTAGAAACGTTGAGAACTTTCGTAGTGCGATGCTAGGCCTGCAATCCGGGCTCTTTCTATATAGCTAGGCAAAATATTTTTAACGTCGAAGTCTGGAAAGGTGGGACTGGTTAGACTGTCTTTGTAGCCATCTGAAGCGAGCGCATAGATACTTGGAATACCTTGTCGGCATATCCACAGCTTAAGCACCGCTAAGACTCGATAAATGCCTAAGTTAGTTAAAGCGGTTACATCGACTTCACTCGCTAAATCGGGTGGAGGATATTGACTCAAATCGAGATGCTCTTTTCATAGCAGCACCTGCCAACTTTGAATATAAAAGCAAGCGTCCGGTTCAGCGCCAGCCTCCTGCATCCGTTTCAGTGTTATCGGGCGGGATCTGTCCCAGTCTCTATTCTGATGACGCAGCAAAGCTTTAATCAAGTTTGATCTCGCAGCGTTGCTTCACTACAGAAAGGAATTTTGATTTGGTTTTCGCTAACCATCAGGAGCACAAGTTTTCCTTTTGATATCCAAAACTGCGGAACACTTTGTCTTGTAGTAAGATTACTAAGTCCAGGAATGACACAGCACTATGCCCAAAATTGACGAAGGAGAGTTTCGTCTTGAAATTCGCCTCGACGACCATGAGCCTGCGCATTGTCATGCAGTTTGCTCTGGTGGTGAGGTAAAAATAAAGTTAATAGAGGACGGTGCAATAGTTTATCCAATGTTGAGCAAATCACCAGTGTCAGGTAATCTCAATAAATCTGATGTGAAGAAGGCTTTGAAGGCAGCCAGGAAACATCAAAAGGCTTTATGGGACCTCTGGAACAAGTATCATGGTGAGTAGATAGTCCGCCACGTTCAAACTATGCAAGCACCCATTTATACACATACTGATGATGCGATAGACGCAGCGATCGCCCGCTGGAATATTGAAAAGAAATATCGTGTCTTTCCTACCTCAATTAGCTATTGTGCAACCGATTGTTTACTGACGTTAGCTTTCGAAAACGGCGCTTGCTACCAATTTAATCCTTTGCATGTTCAAGAAGTTACGTTAGAAACTGAACAGCCGACTGCTGAGCAGCTGAGCGACGTAGTTATTAGAGCAGGCGGTGGCTCTCTGCATTGGCCTCAACTGGAAGCTTCTATTGGAATAGATAACCTTTTGTTGGGTCGGTACGGTACTGACAAATGGATGGCTCAACTTAAAGCGGCTGTTTGATGTGAACAATCGCCTCCGCGCTTAAGTAAACAGCTGCAAAGGAACTTCTCTTTTAATGTAAAGCGGGTGGCGAGGTTGCCCAGATTTGTTGCGCTGTAAGTAGTGAAGCTTGTCTTTGTGAGCGGTGAGTAAATTTAAGATGGCGCGATCGCGTCCCAACCATCCTCCAAAATTTCCCCAAGCCAAAATCACTCTCTCGGCTTCATCTACCGCCCGCATCACATACGCATCGTTTTCTGCGCCAATCGGATCGACCGCAGTCTTCAAAACGCTAGGATGTGGCGTTCGATAGCCAAACAGATTCACTACGGAAAGGGCCGCTGCTTCCCATCGCTGCGCAAATTGAAGGCAAGCCCGCAGCGTGGGATCGTCTTGTACCGCATCGGCTGTACTCGGATTTAGCATAATGAAGGTAACGGTTGGCCCTGCCGCTTGCCAGCGTCTGCCTAGCCGATAGCGATACTGCCCGGTTGGGTCGAATACGGCTGTTCTTTCTATGTCTCTGTCTGTATTGCTAGCCGAGGATGGCTGTCGAACGGGCTTAACAGTTGTTAACATTCTTAGCACTCACCGCTTATTAGAGGTTGATCTTTGAGCTTTTTTCGAGACAGCGTTTTTAATGAACTAGAACCCTCATTACGGCGCAATCTCATTATTTTCTTTTGCGGGTCTTTATGCTTTTGGGGCGGACTGTCGGGCATGTTGCCCAACCTGTCTCTATACATTCAAAGCTTTGATGCGACGAACCAAGAAATTGGCTGGGTGATGGCTTCGTTTGCGATTGGCCTGCTGGGGATGCGCCCAAAAATGGCTAAGCTGACGGACGATCTGGGCCGTAAGCCTGCCATGCTGATTGGAATTGTCGTAATTGCGATCGCGCCTTTGATCTATCTATCTGTTCAGGCCATTCCTTCGATCATATTCACGCTTCCTATTTTAGGCTGGCAAGTCAAATCGTCTGTGGTTTTGCTGGCAATGACTCGCGCCTTCCACGGCATTAGTATTGCGGCTTTCGCAACGGCCTATAGCGCCGCGATTGCGGACATGGCCCCCCTCAAAAACAGAGGCGAACTGATTGGCTATATGAGCTTGGCTAGCCCACTAGGCTTAGCCTTCGGCCCCGCAATTGGTGGATATCTAGAAGGCAACTTCACGCTGGCTTTTCTGGCGATGACTGCCCTTGGCTCAGTTGGCATCCTCTGCGTACTGGCCACTCAAGAACCTGATCGTCCACCGACTGATAGTTTAGGCGGTGCAGCTATTCCTAAAAAGAAGCGGTCTTCTAGCTACGGCGCTTTTTGGAGTCTGCTGTTCACACCGCCTATTCGCGTTCCGGCGCTGATTCTATTGATGGTGGGCATTGCCTTTGGCTCTATGGTGGCCTTTGTGCCGCTGCATACTCGTCAGCTTGGCGTTCCGATTAATATTGGGCTGATTTACACCGTGAGTGCGATCGCTTCCTTCTCCATCCGCTTCCTCTCGGGTAAAGCCAGCGATCAGCTGGGTCGAGGCCGTTTTATCAGTATGGGGTTGGCTTGCTATACCCTAGCTATGTTCACGCTCTGGCTTTCTGATAGTCCACAAATGTTCCTGATTGCCGGTGCATTTCAGGGTGCAGGGAGCGGCACACTTATTCCCATCATTGCCGCGCTCATGGCCGATCGCTCCAAGCCTAGCGAACGGGGCCTTACCTTTGGCCTTTGTCTGACCGGATTCGACTTAGGTATCGCCTTAGCCGGGCCAGTGATGGGACAAATTGCTGATGCTGGCAGCTACAGCCTAGTCTTTGCCCTTTCAGGCTGCATGACTCTACTGGGCCTCGTCATATTTATTACAACTTCTAGCAAAGATCTTACCCACTCCATCCGTTTCGCTCTTAACGGGGGTAGAGACGTCTATGCGATGAAGTAAAAACCAAAAAAATAAGATCCAAAAAAATAAGGCGTCGAGTATTGCTACCCAACGCCTTATTCCTTAAGCGAGCCTGGAGAGATTCGAACTCCCGACACCGTAGTCCGTAGCCACGTGCTCTAGTCCACTGAGCTACAGGCCCTCACCGGGTTTTAATAGTAGCATACCGATTGCGCCGCAAACTCATCAAAATTTCCAATTGTTGTTCTTTACCTCTGCATGAATAATTCGAGCGACCGTCTCACTCATCTAGATGCTCAAGGCCAGGCCCAAATGGTCGATGTCTCTGCTAAAAGTTCTACCGTTCGCCAAGCGACTGCTAGCGGCATTGTCTATATGCAATCTGCCACTTTGGCCGCCATTCGAACGGGCAATGCGCCCAAAGGCGATGTTATCGGGACGGCTCGGCTCGCCGGAATTATGGCCGCTAAGCAAACATCGAACCTGATTCCGCTGTGCCATCCGCTGCCGCTAAAGAAGATAGAGGTCACGATTGAGCCGGATAGCGAGCTGCCGGGTTACCGCATTGAAGCAACGGTTAAGACGAAGTCCGAAACGGGCGTAGAAATGGAGGCGCTAACGGCGGTTTCGGTGGCAGCGCTAACTTTGTACGACATGGCCAAGGCGCTGGAGAAGTCTATGCGCATTAGTGATATTCAATTAGTTGAGAAAATCGGCGGCAAGTCAGGCCATTGGCAGAAAGCTTCTGCTCAGTAGCCCTCTACAATAAACCCTCTACAATAAGCAAAGTACCTGCAACACACGAGAACACTATGCCTCCTCGCTGGCCTCGCGAACCCGATCGCGCTAATGACCCTGAGTACCGCAAGCTAGAAGACCGTCTCAATTTTGCGGTGCATGTTGCGCTATTTGCCTGTATCAATTCTGGCATGTGGTTTTTTAACACGATTAATCCCGGCTCGCTGCCGCTGGCTAAAACGGTGTCTTTGGTCTGGATAGGGGGACTGATTGTACATGCGGTCTATATCTTTGCGATCGCAGACTACTCTCCAAACCCAGCCAGCTCGGGCAAGTAGAATACCGCTCGCTCAACCATTCACTACGAGGACACACCATGGCTACAGCTAACTCCACCGAAAATGTAGAAGCTTTAGCTGCTGAAATTAGCGAGAATATCTATATAGATATTGCTAAATGGCATCTTTACTTAGGCGACGCTAAGCTACATACGCCACTGGCCGAAAAGCTGTTGCCGATGGTAGCTAGCGGCGATATCTCTGAGGACAGCGTGATTAAGGTGCTGCAAGATATTCCGATTAAGCTAGGCGGTGGTAAGAAAACCTTGCCCCTAGCCGATTTGATGCCGATGCAGTGCCATGTCAATTTGCTCGATCTGCTGGAAGAGTTTCAGCGCAAGCTATAGGCGGGTTGGCTAGCCCTAATTCGACCCTGCTAGACTTTCTTTCAAAATCTCCTTTCTAATAAAGAAAATAAAAGTTAATATGGTTATACATATTTGCTTAATTATTTATTTTCAGGAGAACAATGGGTCTTTTCGAGGCAATTTTCGGTAAGAGCGCACCTAAAGACGATACGGCGCAAAAGCAAGCCTTCTATCTCAGTGACGATGACGCTAAAAGCTTTGGCAACATCGACTACATGCGTTCTAACAAAACCGTCAGACGCACCTTTGCCAAAAAGAAAGGTCAAACTGAGCATATGGAGAGCATTCGACAGATCTCTGCAATGAAGAAAGTTAATTTGGATGGTAGCCCCGTCAAAGGACAGGCTTCCTACGGCGTATCTGAGTCAACAGCTAGTACGCCCAACTTTAGCGACGCGCCGACGCCTTCTTTCGAGAATAAGTCTGCTCCTAAGTCTCCTGCCCAAAGCAGTTCGTCTACGACTCGCCGCAAGCCATCTTCTAGCGACATGGACATGTTCCGAGACATGGCTAAAAAGATTGGTAAATAGGCTTTTGCAGAAGTTTGCAACCTAAGGACGTTAGAAGCAGACTTTTCTTAATATTTCAACTTACGGCGATCGCTTATGCGATCGCCGTTTTTTTGTAGGTCTAGGGCGTTTCTATCAAGACCGTAGCCGGTACTTTCCTCAATAGTGTGAGTGCTCTTGTCATCATTAAGACCGTTAGGGCTAGCCAGAGTAGATGGGGTAGCGCTAGGTACCTAGCGATCGCAGCCAAAGGCAAAAATCCGACGAGAGCCGCTATTAAGGTCGAATTGCGCAGCGATCGCCCGTCGGTCAGCCCTAGAAAGTAGCCGTCTAACGTAAAGGCTACGCCGCCGAAGCTGAGTACCGGTAGTAGCCAAGCAATATATGTGGGAATGGCATTGAGCAAGATGGCGTGATCGGTGAGCAGTGGAAAAAAGGCAGATGGGACGAAGATGAGAAAAAGGGCGATCGCACTTCCTAAAACTACGCTGCCACCTATACCCAACAGCAATAGCCCATACAGATTACCTTTGGATTGACTGCCATAAAATTTGCCCGCATAGCTCTCTACTGCTAGCGCAATGCCGTCCATAAAATAGGCAGACATCAAAAACACCTGCATGAGTAGCGCATTGACGCCCAAAATAGTGTCGCCTAGCCCTGAGCTGAAGTTAGTGAATAGCGACATCGAAATCACTAGCGCAAAGGTGCGAACTAAAATATCTCGATTCAAATTGAACAAAGACATCAGCGCCGACGGTTGCCACAGCCGAGTTTGAATAGCGGCCCATCGCTGCCAGGGAATCCCGTTTGAAATGACCAAGCCAATGCCCGTCACTAGCATGATGTATTGACTCAGCGCAGTGGCTAGCCCCGCGCCGTAGCTTTCTAGCCCCAACCGCTGAATAAACCAGTAGTCGAGCAAGATATTGCTGCCGTTGCCGATAATAGCCAACACCACTACCTGCTTGCCCTGACTTCTCCCTAATAGCCAGCCGAGCAGCACAAAATTTAGCAGCACCGCCGGAGCGCCCACGATACGCCCGTTGTAAAAGTCTATTGCGGCTAGCCGCGCCTCTGGCCCAGTTTGCAACAGGGCAAACCCTGCTGTAGAAATAGGCGATCGCAGCAGCCAGATCACTAAGCCCGTTCCAAGCGCTAGCAGCGAATTACGAACGACAATCAGCCACACTTCATCTAAGTCGCCTTTTCCCAATGCCTGGGCGGTCGGCCCGGTTGTGCCCATCCGAAAAAAGTTAAAGCTCCAGTAAATGACGTTAAAAATGACCGTCGCTAAAGCTACGCCGTTGAGATATCGAATGTCCGATAGGTGACCTAGAAAAGCGGTGTCGATAAGTCCAGCTAGCGGCACCATCAAGTTTGAGAGCGTGTTGGCGATCGCTAGCTGGCTAAAAGGCAGCAGCCAATCGCCAATGATGGGTGGGGGTAAATGCTGAGCGCTAAAGGGCTGGCTGATTGTTGTGACGGTTTGCTGCACTAGCCGCTGAGCGAGCTTTTGCGAATGGGCCATGTTTTGCTGTCGCCAAATTTAATAGCCGAATTGGGAAATCTACATGTACTTAGTTTAGTTTCTTCATAAACGAATCTTTTTCTCAAATTTGCCTAGCACACCTTTTCTCCCAAAACGTCATGAATCGCAGCGGCCTTACGGTTTTGAGCATTGCTACCCTCTTCGGCAGCTTGGTTGGCTCTTGGCCAGCCCAGGCGGAAAGCCTCAGCGTTGAGAACTCTTTCGACGCAGTTATTTTGCCAGTGCTTAATGTCGATATCGACGCCGATTTTATTGAGCCTCGCTCAGAGACTCCAGAAGCTGTAGCGCCAGCAGATGTAGAACCAGCAGATGTAGCACCAGCAGACGTAGCGCCAGAAAGCGATTGGCAACCAGCGCTGCCTCAGCAGGCTCTGCCTAATTTAGATAGGGATCTAGAGACAACCGTAGAGGCAGAAACGCCGGTTGCTCCGACGCTGGCAGATGCGATGAAGGCATATAGCGCAGGTGTGAAAAGCTATAAAAAAGAGAGCTTTGCCGCTGCGCTTGAGCAGTTTAACGCCGCAATTGCTATCAACCCAGACTACGCCGAAGCTTACCTGTTTAGAGCCGCAACTCATCGAGCGTTGAACAATACAACGGCGGCGATGGAGGACTATAGAACGGCGATCGCAGTTCGTTCGGACTATGCGCTGGCCTATTTTGCACAGGGCGCACTGTTCTATGAAATGGGCGAGCTATCTTCTGCAATGGGCGCGTTCAATCAGGCGATCGCGATCGCGCCGGGCTATGTCGAAGCTCATGATTATTTGGGATTGACTAAGGCGGCGGCTCGCAACTTTGCCGGGGCGCTAGCTGATTACGATGTGGCGCTAGGATTAGACCCGACCGATGCACCAACGTTGATGCACCGGGGGGCAGCTTTGATTGAGATGAAGGAGTTCGATAGTGCGATCGCGCCGCTGACCGCTGCGATTGAAAACAGCAGTGACTATGCCGAAGCCTATCTCAACCGGGGCGTCGCTTACTACAACCTAGGTACGCTACCCGCCGCCCTTAAGGATCTCAATGCATCGATCGCCATTGACGACAGCAGCAGCGAAGCCTTTTATAACCGCAGCTACGTTTATTCGGCGCTAGGCCGACCTAATGACGCCCTCAAAGATATCAATACTGTACTGGCTCGTCAGCCCAACTCAATTGAGGCTTACATGGCGCGAGGAACGTTATACAGCGCTCAAGGCGAACATTTGGCCGCACTTGCCGACTTTGATCGGGTGATTGAGCTAGACGCTTACTCTAGTGAAGCCTACCGACAGCGAGCGGCTGTTTATGTGGCTAGTGACAATCTGCCTGAGGCGATCGCCGATTATGACAGTGCCATCGGCCTAAATCCGGTGGATGAAGATATCTACAAAGGTCGCGCTGATGCTTACGCGATCTACGGTAATTTGCCAGCGGCTATCTCCGACTACACTTACGCAATTGAACTAGACAACAATAACGACTTGGCGCTAGCTGCTCGGGGCCGCGCGCTGTACGAATCGGGTGATGCTAACGGGGCATACCAGGATTTCTCAACAATTATTCGCCGCAGTCCGACGGCAAATGCAGATATTTACTACTACCGAGGTCTTGCTTTGGTAGCACTTGGCGATAGCTTTGCGGCTCATAGCGATTTGCAATCTGCTGCCGAACGCTATCTGGCTAGCGGTGAAGCCGATGGCTATCGCGCGGTGCTCGCTCAGATAAAAGATCTCTAAATCTACGAAGTTTTAGAGACTGAGCATTCGCAGAAAAGGGACTGTACACTAAGTGCAGTCCTTTTTAGTTTTCATTAATGCTTCAGCGGATACGGTTTTGGCGACTTTGGATGCAGCGATCGCCCGTTCAATGTTTAGTTTCTGTTTCTAAGCGATCGCCAAACAGATTTTCGCTATTAGCAGTTCGCTGCTGCTTGCTCCTTATTGTGATGGGATCTGGCTTACTGTTTGCGCCTGGGGCGATCGCGATACCGCAGCCACTCGCTTCTATTCATACCTATCAAGAACAGCCAGGACAAACCACGTTTCGCTCCAAGCAAAGCCTGCGCGATCGCTCGGATCGCTCTTGGCAGGTCATTCTTTTTAAGCGCTATCAGGCCCAAGATGTTCAGGGGCTTTATCTCCGCTTAATTGGATTTCCAGGGATGGTTTCGGTGAAACAAAAGCAGCCCATTACGATTGCAACCGGTGCTAGCGCTCAGTGGCAGGCCAAGGCCGAGCTAGACCCACAGACGCCAGAACTGCCAGAGTATGCGGCGCAGTACAATGTGGCCCAGGCAATTTCCGAAATTACCGGCGACATCCCTTTACAGATAAACATTCCGCTGGGTGATGGCACCGCTGCCCAGCTAGTCGTTCCGCCTTTTGCGGTGCACGAATGGCGCGATCTTAACGCTCAGTCACCCGGTTGATGAGCCTTTGCTAGCGCTACGGCTGTTCGCCTGCGTGGTAAGAACTGCGCACTAAAGGCCCAGAGCGTACGTGGGAAAACCCCATCTGGCGGGCAATCTTGCCTAGCTCGTCGAACGCTTCAGGCGTCCAATATTTTTGCACGGGTAGATGAGCTAAAGAAGGGCGCATATATTGGCCAATGGTGAGGCGATCGCACGCTACCGCCCGCAGATCTTGCATAGCCTCAACGAGCTCTTCTTGCGTTTCGCCATGGCCTACCATCAGCCCGGATTTGGTAGGAATGGCTGCATCGGCTGCTTTTACATAGCGCAGCACATCGAGCGATCGCGCATACTTTGCCCCTCGACGCACGGGGCCTTGCAGCCTCTCTACCGTCTCTACGTTGTGATTAAAGCAAGCAGGCTGAGCCTTTACAACGGTTTCTACCCTGGCTTTCTGCTGTTCTGCGGCGGCTGTCCCACTCCAAAAATCAGGCGTTAGTACCTCAATTTCGGTTTCTGGGTTTTGCTGACGCACGGCTTCCATCGTTTTTACAAACCAGCTTGCACCGCCATCAGGCAAATCATCTCTGGCAACGGCTGTTAGCACCACGTAGCGTAACCCCAGCAGCTTTACAGACTCCGCTACTTTTTGCGGTTCTTCCTCGTCTAGCGGCATGGGCGCATGCCCCTTATCTACCTGACAAAACGCGCAGCTACGCGTACAAACTGGCCCCATTAGCAAAAAAGTCGCCGTTTGGTTGGCGTAGCACTCGCCCCGATTAGGACAGCGCCCTTCCTCGCAGATGGTGTGAATCTGCCGCTGCTTGATTATTTTTTGTACTTTCGATAGCTCGCTGGCCTTGCCGATGGGCCGACGTAGCCAGTCAGGCATTGCCAAAATCTCAGGCCGCTGGCGTGCAGCTACAGGAGGTTCAAAGGAAGTAGGCATTGTAAGAAGGCGAAGATAGGAAAAGGTGTTTCTATTCTACAGTCGCGCTCAGTGTCGCGCTTAATCAGAAGGCTCCTAGCCGAACAATCTGTGGATTTTTCTTGTTTCTTTATCCTCAGATTCTGGGCAACTTTAAACCAACGTCTACCGAACCAACCTCTACTGAAGAAGGGCGGCTAGGCTTCAGTTTTTCATGCCAGCCAAAGGAGTCCGTCGTGGCCAGTCACAAAATTCTAGTAATTGACGACAGCCGAGTCATTCGTGCTCGGGTCAGAGAGATGCTTCCTAAGGGCAACTTCGAAGTTATTGAAGCGACGGACGGGATCGAGGGAATCGAGGCAATCCGCGCCGAGAAGCCAAATTTGATCATGCTGGACTTCTTGCTGCCCCGGATGAGTGGCTACGAAGTTTATGAGGAGATTCAGGGCGATCCGGCGTTTCAAAATATTCCGCTCGTCATGATGTCGGGCCGCCGCGAAGAGCTAACCGAGAAGATTCAAGAGCCTTTTGAGTTTTTTGAGTTTATTGAGAAGCCGTTTGAGCAAAAGGAGCTGATTGGCGCGATTAAAGGGGCGATGGCAAAAGCTCGCAAGGTTCGTCCGCAAAAAGTAGCCGTGAGCGCACCGGCTGTGCCAGCTACGGGGACTGATTCTGCGGCTGAAATTGCAGGCTTGCAAAAACAAGTTGATGCCCTGACTAGAGATGTCGCTGCGCTAAAGGCTCAAAGCAATAAGATTCTGGCTTTTATTAAAAAGAAGCTGACTTAGGCTCTATCTAGACTCCGCTTGGACAGTTGAATGTAAAGCATCTCAAAGGCTCGGCGATCGCTTACGATCGCTGAGCTTTTTTCGTAATTCCTTTTCTCAATCCCTAGAAGCCATTGGCGCTGCCGCTTGCCGCATTGCTTAGGCGCTGAAGCTTTTGGAACCATCGATAGCGCGAAGGTTTTGGCAATTATGCGCCACACTTGGCATTCGTCCCGCATAATGTAAAGGTTTTGTTTTGGTATTCCTACCTGCTGTGTCGATATGCGTAGCCTTTATTGCGGTCAACTTCGAGCTGAGCACATTGAAAAGACGGTCACGCTCTATGGTTGGGTGGATCGCCGACGCGACCATGGCGGGGTTGTATTTTTAGATTTGCGCGATCGCACCGGTACAGTTCAAATCGTCAGCGACCCCGAACGCACTCCAGACTCCTATGCGGTGGCGGAAGAAGCTCGCAACGAATATGTGGTCAAGGTCGTAGGCCGAGTGACGCAGCGACCGGAAGAGTCGCTGAACGATAAGCTGCCGACCGGGCAAGTAGAAGTCTATGCCGATGAGCTGACGATTTTGAATGCGGTGCGCAAACAGATGCCGTTTCAGGTTTCGACAGCGGAAGAAGAAAACGTGCGCGAAGATTTGCGGCTGAAGTATCGCTACTTGGATTTGCGGCGCGATCGCATGGCCAAAAACATGCGTCTGCGTCACGAAATCATCAAGTCTATTCGCCGCTTCCTCGAAGACACCGAAGCGTTTATCGAAATCGAAACGCCGATTCTCACCCGCTCTACACCAGAAGGCGCTAGAGACTTCATTTTGCCTTCTCGGGTTAACGAAGGCGAGTGGTTTGCGCTGCCTCAGTCGCCTCAGCTATTCAAGCAGATATTGATGGTGGCAGGAATGGATCGCTACTATCAGATCGCTCGCTGCTTTCGCGACGAAGATTTGCGGGCGGACCGCCAGCCCGAGTTCACTCAGCTCGATATGGAAATGAGCTTTATGGATGAAGAGGAAATCCTGGCGCTAAACGAGCGGCTGCTGGTGCATATATTCAAAACGGTTAAAGGAATCGATATTCCTACGCCATTGCCTCGGTTGACCTACGCGGATGCGATGGCCCGCTACGGCAGCGATAAGCCGGATACTCGCTATGAGCTGGAGCTAGTGGATGTTTCCGATATCGTAAAAGACTCCGGCTTCAAAGTGTTTTCGGGCGCGGTAAAAGGCGGCGGTCAGGTAAAGGTGCTGCCGATTCCAGGAGGAAATGATGCGATCTCTAATGTGCGTATTAAGCCTAAAGGCGACTTGTTTAAGGTGGCTACCGATGCTGGAGCGCGCGGTGTGGCCTATGTGCGCGTTCGTGAGAACGGCGAGATTGACACCATCGGCGCGATTAAAGACAACTTGAGCGATGCGCAAAAGCAGGAGCTGTTGGCCCGCACGGGCGCAAAGCCGGGTCATCTGTTGTTGTTTGGGGCGGGTGATGTTGGCACCGTGAATGCGACTTTGGATAAGCTGCGGCAGGCGATCGCCCAAGAGCTAAATCTGATTGACGAAAGTAAAACCAATCTGCTTTGGGTGACTGACTTTCCCATGTTTGAGTGGAACGCCGGTGAAAACCGCTATGAGGCGCTGCATCATCCATTTACCGCGCCGCATCCAGACGATGTTGCCGACCTTACAACGGCTCGAGCGGTGGCTTACGACATCGTGTACAACGGCTATGAGATTGGCGGCGGCAGCTTGCGGATCTATCAGCCCGACGTGCAGGCTAAGGTATTCGAGACAATTGGCCTGTCTGAGGAAGAAGCAAACGATAAGTTTGGGTTCTTGCTAGAGGCGTTTGAGTATGGCACGCCGCCCCACGGGGGGATTGCCTATGGTTTGGATCGGCTGGTAATGCTGCTGGCTGGCGAGAATTCTATTCGTGAGGCGATCGCCTTTCCCAAAACGCAGCAGGCTCGCGATTTGCTCACTAGTGCGCCCTCTAGCGTAGACGAGCGTCAGCTAGCAGAGCTAAGCGTAAAATCTACCTTTAAGCCCAAAGAGAAAGATTCCAAAGACTCCTGAGTAACGCCTAGGCTACGATAAGTCCGTAGCCTTTTGTTGCTTCTTTTTTCATGTACATTGCGCTAATTCTTGCGGTTGGTTTAGCTCCGGCTGTTTTTTCTGTTTTAGTCGGGTTTTACGTTCGCAGGCGGATGCAGGAGAGCGTTCACGTTGAGACTAACCGCGTAGCTTCTGACCGATTCAGTCGATTTCGCACTCGCTATAGCCCGGAGGCTCATTTTGTTGAAGGTATGGGGTTTGTAGTGGGCGATATTACCTGTCAGCTCAATGCGCTCTCTCCTTACGTGCGCTGTGCGGCTAATCCCTTTGGCCCCTGTGAAGACTGCCAGGAATACGAGAGTAAGGAATTTGAGCCGATTGTCTAGTCTTTGCTCACAGCGCTTTTCAAAGGTCTTCTTAAGGTGCTTTTAATTCTTAGTTTTTTATTCAATGACCTATCCCTACCCATTCTTAGTTGAAGCACTAAGGTTTTTCCAGGAACGACTAAACTAAGCTTTCTCCACGATTTCTTTAATTCTTTCCACTAACCTATCTACCTCAGTCTCTAAAGAAAGATAGTGAACGCAGGCTCGGATGCATTTGGGCGACTCTAGCGTTCGCAGATAGATTTTTTCAGTTTCTAACTGCTTAACTATTTCAACTTGTAGATCGGCTCTTGGCTGATTGTTTGAGTCTATGAGCTGGAAAGATACTAGCCCTGAGGGTGGCGGTGCCGTTTCGAGCAGGCATTTTACGCTGGGTAGCGATCGCAATCCTTCCCACAGCCGCCTGCTCAACGCGCAAATTCGCTCATACCGCTCAGCGCTATTTCCCCACTCTGCTTGCAGTTCCATCGACTGCCGCAGCGCTCCCCACAGTCCATAGTCAGAGGTAGCCACTTCAAACCGTCGTCCGTCCGGTGTCCACCCCGTTGGCTTGCCGTTTTCATCTACGCTGATACCGCGCCAGCCGATAAAAGTGGGTGCGGTTTCTTCAAGGACTTCTGGGCGAATATAGAGTCCGCCGGCTCCGGCTGGGCCACACCACCACTTATGTCCGGTAAAGGCATAAAAGTCTACGCCCGTCTCAGGCAGCTGCCAGTCTGGCTGATCTAGCGGCAGCGAGCCAACCGACTGCGCAGCATCTACGAGGACTCGGGTCTGGGGCGCATTGGCATGGCAAACATCAACAATTTCTTTGAGGGGTAGCAGCTGCCCGGTGTTCCACAGAATATGACTAATAATGACTAGCCGTGTATTTGGCCGTAATGCTTGCTGAATGACCGCGACTGGATCGGCTCCTTTTAGCAGCTCAGAAAGTGCGCAGGTGCTGACGACAAGATCGTATCGACGGGCAATTTCTTGGACTGCGGCTATGACACCAGGATGCTCGCAGTCGCCGATGAGAATATGGTCGCCGCTTTGCCAGGGCAGACCCCACAGCGGAATATTGCAGCCGACGGTAACGTTTTCGGTGAGAGTGATGGTTTCGGGGGCCGCGCCTAGCGCTTGCGCGATCGCGCTTCTGGTCTCGCGGCCTTCTGCTTGCAGCCACTGATTTACTGTGCCTGCAAAGGGGCCTTCTTGCTGAATTCTTTGCTGGGCGTGGGTGAGTGTTTGGAGGGCGCGATCGCTCATTGGCCCCTGACCGCCGTAGTTAAAGTACTGCTTGTTAGAAAGCGACGAGAACTGCTGGCGGTGTTCTGCGATATTGCGGTCTGAATGGCTGCGGTCTGGCAAAGTAAACGTCCTGTTAGAAACAAACTATGATAGACGGGCAATACTCCCCGGCAACAGCAGATGGTGCAAGGAAATCGGCCCAAAATCCTAAAAACTAAAAAAAGTACGCCTAAAAAAATAGGATTTTTACTCGGTAGCGTCCTGCTGTTTGGACTCGCTAGCTGTAGCAATACGGTTTCTCAGTGTGGCCAGTTTGCCAACGTTATCAATCAGTCTCAAGATATCAAAAGAGACTTCGAAAGCGAAATTGAAAGCGCTAAGATCAAAGCCTCTGGCGCCAAAGATCTAGCAGAGCTAAAGACCTCTGCTCAAGAATATACCGCCGCTGTCGAGACGGTAACTAGCCAAATAGACGGCATGGCTCAAGATTTGTCTGGCCTGAATATTGCTGACGAACAGCTCGATGAATACCGGGATAGTCACGTCGTTATCATCTCTCAGTATAAAGAAGCGCTCTTATCCGCTAGCGAGGCTATGCAGCTCGTTGTCGATGCCAAAAACGAAAATGAATTTAGAGGCATCTTTGATGATTTTCAGTCTCAGGCTAACAGCGCCTTTTCTGATATTCAATCGCTCAATGCCCAAGAGTCAGATTTGATTGAGCAGGTCAATGCTTATTGCAGCCAAGAAGCGGCCTCTTAGCATCTATATCCTCTTAGCATCTATATATTTACTCGGTCACACCACAGGATAAAATCATCAGTGCCTCGGCTCGCTTGCTTTTTCATCTTTGGGTAGCCCTATGACTTTTTTACAGCTCATCGATCAGGCTCCTCACAAAACGCTAGAAATTGATGGCCGCAAAAGTGGAGCGTTTACAGGCAGCATCACCGTTCCAGGTGATAAATCGATCTCGCATAGAGCGCTGATGCTGGGCGCGATCGCGAAGGGCACAACCCGCATTAAAGGACTGTTGCTAGGTGAAGATCCCCGCAGTACCGCTGCTTGCTTTAGCGCAATGGGGGCTAAAATATCGGCGCTAGACGATGAATGGGTGACCGTAGAAGGTACTGGCGGCAGCTTGCAAGAACCCGATAACGTCCTAGATGCTGGAAACTCGGGAACGACGCTGCGACTGATGCTGGGACTGCTAGCGGCTCAGCCTGGCAAGTTTTTTGCGGTGACCGGCGATGATTCGCTGCGATCGCGACCGATGAAGCGGGTGATTGCCCCCCTTTCTCACATGGGCGCGGCCATTTCTGGTAAGGCCGACAATACGCTGGCTCCGCTCGGCGTTCAAGGTAAGCAGCTCAGCCCTTTTCACTATCACTCTCCTATTGCCTCCGCGCAGGTAAAGTCCTGTCTTTTACTGGCGGGTCTTACTATCAATGGCGAGACTACCGTGAGCGAACCGAGTCTGTCGCGCGATCACAGTGAGCGGATGCTCAAAGCTTTTGGCGCAAACCTCTCTATCGACTCGGCTACTAATAGCGTTACGCTGCATGGCCCAGCTCAGCTTCAGGGGCAAACGGTGATTGTCCCTGGCGATATCAGCTCGGCGGCGTTTTGGTTGGTCGCAGCGGCAATTACCCCTGGGTCTAATTTACTGATTGAGAACGTAGGCATTAACCCAACGCGCACCGGGGTGCTGGACGCGCTAGCTGCGATGAATGCCGATATTACGTTAGAAAATCAGCGCGACGTAACGGGCGAACCCGTTGCTGACTTGCGGGTGCGGCATAGCCAGCTTCGAGGCTGTACGATTGACGGCGAGCTGATTCCTCGTTTGATTGACGAAGTGCCGATTTTGGCAGTGGCCGCGCTGTTTGCAGAAGGAACCACGCTGATTACCGATGCGGCTGAGCTCAGGGTAAAAGAGAGCGATCGCCTGGCAGTAACGGCGAGTGAACTCGCTAAAATGGGCGGACACATTACCGAGCATCCGGAGGGCCTAGAGATTATTGGTATGGGTGCGGATGCGGTACTTACCGGGGCAACGCTCGATAGCTACACCGACCACCGAATTGCTATGAGTTTGGCGATCGCGGCCACCCGCTCCAACAGCATCACAAAAATAGAAAGAGCAGAAGCCGCTGCCGTGTCGTATCCTAGCTTTTTCGAAACGCTCTCTATGGCTAGCGGCTAGGTAATTTTTCCAGTGCTGATCGGCTACTGGCCAGTTGCTGAGTTGGATGCATCAGCGAACGACTCGTCAACAAATACATTAGATACATTGAGCAGATGCTAGCGCTAGGCTTCTGCGTAATAACCACCGCTTTGACGGATTCTGGCTGTACCCTTGCGTTCCTATTGTTCTAGCCGGGAATTCTACAGTCAGAAAGCGTTCACCTGCTTCTGCATCTACTTCTTGCTTGAGCATTTGATGATGCACGTAAGGACAGATCTATTTTCTGTCAATGCTTTGACCTCAAGGGGCATCGGGGTCAGTTAAACTAATTTGAGTGTATTTGTTGATACATTTCTGGTGTGCCTTTCTACTCTTATTTACTCACCTTATTTTTGCCTCTTGACTGCAATCCTTGTACTGCTGGCATCTAGCTACTAGCTGTTACTAGCTACTGTCTAAAGTCATCGGCATTTTGAGCATAGGGCCACAACCGTTCATGCAGAAAGTTTTAGTTATTGAGAAACCGGGGCCAGAACGGACTGATTTAGTCAGCTATTTGGTATCAGAAGATTTCTTGGTAGAAACCGCAGATGACGGTCTCTCTGGTGTGAGCGCAGGCCGCGAGCATCGCCCAGACGCTATTGTCTGTAGCTGGGAAGTGACAGGTCTTAACGGCCATCAGGTACTAGAGGCGGTTCGTCAAGATGGCGAGCTAAACCTGACGCCGTTTGTGATGATTACGGATGATGGCGATCGCGCTCACTGTCGTCTGGCAATGTCGATGGGGGCCGATGACTGCCTAGTGCGGCCCTGTACCCATCTTGAAATTCGCGATACGCTGAGCGCGCGAATGCAACGGCAAATAGCGACTAGCGAGCTATACGTCACCACCTTGCGCAACACCGCTGAGCAGATTAACCGGCTGGCCCATTACGATCGGCTGACTGATTTGCCTAATTATCATCTGCTGCACCAAAAGCTAACGCAGTTTATTGCAGCTTCTCATGCTAGCCATCGCACGCTGGCTTTTATGTCGCTAAGTTTAGACAGACTGCGCACCGTTAATACGGTGATGGGCTATCCCTCCGGAGACAATCTGCTCAGGTCTGCCGCACACCGGCTGAAGTCTTGTCTGCCATCTGAGGCGACGCTAGCCCGGCTAACGGCTAATCAGTTTGCGATTGTCTTGCCTAATCTGAAGCGACATCAGCAGGCAAACGAAACCGCTGAAGACTTAATGGACGCGCTAAAACGCCCTTTCTCTTTGCCTGGCGGTCAAGAAATATTTGTGACGACTAGCATTGGCGTTGCCTTTTTGCTGCACCAGAGCGAAGACATTAAGACGCTGCTGCGGCAGGCTGATGCTGCTTTGGAATATGCCAAAAAGCAGAAGAGCAACTACTGTCAGTTTTATCGGTCGGATATGCCGGTGGTACAGAGCGATCAAATTCAAATGGAAACCTGGCTGCGCTACGGCCTAGAGCGCAGTGAGTTTGAGGTGTATTATCAGCCTCAGCTAAATTTGGCGAGCGGAAAAATAGAAGGCTGCGAGGCGCTGATTCGCTGGTGTCATCCTGAACGGGGCTATATCTCGCCGGTAAAGTTTGTGCCGCTTGCCGAAGAGACGGGCTTGATTGTGCCGATTGGTCAGTGGGTACTCGAAACGGCTTGCGCACAGGCGAAGCGCTGGCAAGGACAAAATCTGGGTATGCACTACATTTCGGTGAATATTTCCAGCGTGCAGTTCAACCAGCCTGATCTGATCGATTCGATCAAGAGTACGTTGGCTTCTAGCGGGCTAGCGCCTCAGCAGCTAGAGCTAGAGGTGACGGAAACTGCCCTGATGCAGGATGCCGAATCAGCGATCGCAATTCTTACAGAGCTAAAGGCGCTGGGTATTCGCATTGCTATCGACGATTTTGGGACAGGATACTCTTCGCTGAGCTACCTCAAGCAGCTACCGATTGACACGTTAAAGATAGATAATTGCTTCGTCCGCGGGGCTACTAAAGATCCTAAAAATCAGGCCATTTTACAATCTACAATCGAGCTGGCCCACAGATTAAATTTGAGCGTTGTTGCCGAGGGAATTGAGACCCAGGAAGAGCTGCTGCTGCTGTCTCAATATCAGTGCGACGTTCTGCAGGGCTATTGGGTTGGCAAACCGATGAACCATAGAGGTATTGAAGAAAAGCTGGCGCCTCCTGCTAAATTACAGCCGTCGCTAGTTTAGTTTGCGAATATCTGATGAAAATTGAGCCGCAGATCGTGAGGTTTCTGCTGTCAACTCGTAAGATTGCGGAAATCTTTTGAAAGTATTTTTGGTGAGCGATAACCTTTGCTTCAAGTGATGCGCGCTCCTTCTATCAAGGCGTTGAGCGCTTTTCTAAACCTGTGAACAAGGCTTGTTTGGTGCAGGTGGTCGCGCACGTATGAGCGATAAATCCTAAGTTCCGTACAGATGTAGCCAAAAGCACCGTAATTTCCGCAAATAGGGTGGGCATATTGAGCACACAGCGTTACGGCGGTTTCTGCGGAACCGATATTAAACATGGTGATTTCGATGAACAATTTTCTCAACAGCATGGAAGCTTATGCAGATATGAGCCCTGATCTGGAGATTCGCCAGCAGGTAAACGTGTGGATGCAGGCTCGCAATCGCCAGCCGTTGAGCGTGACTGAATGGTGCGACGTTTTCTCGGGTGAGTCGATTGATATTGCTAAAGCGACCCAAGCGCCTAATACAGAGCGCGTAGCTAAGTCGGTCTTAGGCTTTGTTTATGAGTTCTTTGGTAATTACTCCGGGCTGGCCTTCAGTCAGGTGCGCCCCAATGACAGTCTCAACCGTGACCTGCACTTTCCGCTGGTTTGCTGGTTCGACTGGACGCTTAACTTTTGCGATGACTTTCTGGCTCATTTTGATTTGGACTTGAGCGACTGCTTTGACGAAGCTGATTTTTTGACCATCGGTGAGATGGTCGCGTTTTTAGTTGCTCAGGTGGTTGCAATAACCGCTACGCCCGCTGCACCTCAGCCTGCATTGGCTCGCCCTTACTTGCAGTTGGCCCAGTCTGAACGAGCGATCGCGCTAGCCGCCTAGTTTTTTAGCCAGATTCTTTCGCTGAGCGCATGACAATCCTTTGCGAGAGTGCGATCGCTTCCCCTAGAATTTGATATCTTGATAGCAAGAGAAAATGCAGGATCTCAATGCCAAGAACTCAAAAGAACGACAACTTTATCGATAAGTCTTTTACGGTCATGGCCGACATGATCTTGAAGATGCTACCCGCTAAGCAGCAGGCTAAAGAAGCCTTTGCTTATTACAGAGACGGCATGTCTGCCCAAGCGGACGGCGAATATGCCGAAGCTATGGACAACTATGAAGAAGCGCTGACGCTAGAAGAAGACCCCTACGATAAAAGCTACATTCTCTACAATATGGGGCTAATTCACGCCAGTAATGGCGAGCACGATAGGGCGCTAGGTCTTTACAAAGAAGCGCTAGAGCTAAACCCTCGGCTGATTCAGGCGCTGAACAATACGGCTGTTATCTATCACTATCGAGGCGATCAGGCCGAAGCCAGCGGTGATAAGAGTGCTGCAAATAACCTTTATGATGAGGCCGCTCGCTACTGGCTAGAAGCCGTGCGGATGGCTCCTAATAACTACATTGAGGCGCAAAACTGGCTGAAGATCACGGGTCGTCTGCGGCTCGACATGATTTGATGATCTCTGCTGTACTATCCGTATGCTGATGTCTGTATGCTGATGTCCGCACTCAGCTTGTCTTCGGATACGCTGTCTGCTCAACTGTCCACGCTGTTTTCTCCCTATTGCCATGATCATCGACACTGAACAGGTACGCAAAGTTGCTACGCTGGCCCGTTTGGCGCTTACTGAAGCCGAAGAGGAGCAGTTTACAACTCAGCTTAGCGGCATTTTAGAGTACGTGCAGCAGCTCGACGAGCTCGACACAAAAGACGTTCTCCCAACGACCCGAGCCATTGAAGTGAGTAATATCACGCGCCCCGATACGCTTGAAGTTTTTCCTGAACGCGAGGCTATTCTAGACAGTGCTCCCGATCGGGAAGAAGACTTCTTTAAGGTGCCGAAGATTATGAGCGATGAGTAGAGAACATTCCTTTACTCCCATGAGTTTGCCAAAAGAATAACGCCACCGCTCACAATGATCGTGGATAGAAGGATCGAAAGGGTCGTTTTAGTGGGCACCAGCAGGTTGTAGAAGACATCAGGATTAAATAGGAAGACAGCGCTGAGACAGCTAAAAATGGCGATGAGTCCGTACATCACTAAACGAGGGACGCCGCCTGCGATCGCTTCTACTCGGCCCGGTTTGCGCTGACTGGGCATTGGTGGATTCATAGGTTGTCTGGCGGGTTCGGGGATGCAGCTGCGATCGCGCTGAGGAATAATTTCTTCAACGGCGGGTCTTACGGCCGCATAGAAGTGATTCTTTAGCCGTTCTTCTGTTTGGAGTTCTCTGGCCTGCTGACGTTTGCTGTCGTCTGTGCGATCGCGCTGACGCTGCTGTTCGGTTTGGTAGAACTGCCGCTGCAACGCCTCAATCGTTTCGCGATTTTCCTTACTGTCTCCTTGTAGCTTGGCTAGTTGGACTTTGGCTTGCTGCAACTCGACTTGACCCCACTGAAACGCCTTAGTGACTTCGCCTAGCTGTCGGGCTGTCTCGTTGAGCTGGGACTGTAGCTCGTTGCTGCTCGTGTTTGGAATTGGGCTACTTGACCGACCGCCATTGAAAGGAACCGGTTTTTCGAGGTTTGAAGTCCTAGCTCGACTGTTGGCTGTCTTTTTATCGTGCCAGTCGTTTGATGCGCTGTCTGGATCTTGGTTAGGCGATGTCTTGTAATAGTTTGGGCTGTTCGTCTCCAAATTTGGGCTGTCGGGAGCGCCATCGATGACTTTAGTGGAAGATTGGCGGTCTCTAAACTGGCCGTTACTGTTTGACTGGTCAAGTGAGTTAATCATGGGAAACAGTTCCTTCTCAGCTATGGCAGGCTGACTATTATGGGGACAGATAGCGGGCTGGCACATCTCACGAAGGCGATCGCCTTCTACGTCGGTAACACTATTATCAAAGAGGCACCTCACATTGTAGTCGATTGTATAACCGCCGCTCATATAGTGGCTATCAAATAGCTCATAGTCGAGGGAAATAAACGGCTGATTGATCGAGAAGTGAGGCCACAGTAAAGCGACTTCGGTAGCTTTCACTTTGGCATCCTGTAGATTGCTGAAATCTTTTCTATACATGGCTTCTCCTGGGGTTAAGAAAAGTTTGACAGAGACTCTCAGACTGACTATCGATAGGTTTTTATCGAGTTTGACTACAAATCACATACATAATCTCACAAACCTCACATATATAAAGTAGCGAGCAAAAAATCGCCTGTCAAGGTAATTTATACGTAAACTTGCGGTTGAGAGGCGGCTATGTCCAAAATGAAACGCTATTGTCCTGGTTTGTGAGATGGGTGCTTATATGTCTAAACCTTCTATTTCAGGCTTGTTTGCCGCATCTATCGGCTTGGCTCAGGTTCTATGCGATGGCCTGCATGTATTTCTGTGATGCCTCTGTTTAAATTCAATAAATACCGATAAAATACAACTCATATTTATACGTTGTACTAACCTTTTTATCGATTTATCTCACTTGACGGCTCTATGCTGTCTGGCTGAGTGTTTCCTTCGCCCACTTCAGCGCTGTTGCCTAGCCATCAGGCTCAATAGCAACCAAAAATATGGATAATTCTAGTCCTTCTAAGGATCTATCAGAAGAAAAGCTGACTCGGTTCGCAGCGGATAAGCAGGTGTCGGCAGGAGAGCTAGACGCGCTGAAGCTGGCGCTTTTGAAGAAGAGTAAGAGTCGGGAGATCGCGGCGGCGCTAGATATCTCGGAGGCGGCGGCCCGCAAGCGACTGGGAGAGGTTTATCGGAAGTTTGATATTCAAGGTAGAGGCCCCGGAAAACTGGCTGCTTTGAGGGCGAAGCTAATGAGTGCGGATGAGCGCGATCGCAATCAGGGCCAAATGAATCAGGTGGCGATTGGCGACAGCTTGGACGAAGCGCCTGCGATCGCTGGTTTTGTTGGGCGCAAAGCTCCGCTAGCTAAGCTAGAGCGCTGGCTCATGTCGCCTATAAAAGGTCACAGGCTGCTAGCTATTTGTGGCATTGGTGGCATGGGTAAAACCTGGCTGGCTCGAAAGCTGGTAGAAGCTGTGGGCGGTCACTTCCAGGCAGTTGTGTGGCTACCCATCGATCCGGACAGGTCGCCTGTAGATCAGCTTTCGAAACTTTTAAGCGCCCTGAGAGCGGCTAAATCGCCGTCATCCACCACCTCAGACTCGATTGCGAGTAACCATCTTGCCAGCGTAGATGTCGATCCCCAACCGCAGTCTACTCAGTTGATTGAGCAAATTATGGCGCAAATCAGCGCTAGTCGCTGTCTAGTTGTTTTAGATGGATACGAGCGGCTTTTTGTTAGTCACAGTAAGGATATTGGCCTTGAGCAGACTGACAGACAGAACGGTGAGAGCGGGAAGGCCAATCGCCAAAAGCATGACAGCTATCTGGCTGATGAGAAAATAAGGGGAGAGTCTGAGCATTCAGACGGTCTATGGCTGCATCAAGACACTGTCAAAATGATAGAGGCGATGCCTTCTGAGTTTGAAAGAAACTTGTCTGAGGAGGGCGAGGAGCTAGCTTTGGATCTTCAGTTGCCTGTCGCGTATGGGCCAGGATTTGAGGTTTATGGGCAACTGCTGAGGGCCATAAAGTCGAGGCCCGGTGCTAGTTCTAGCTGTGTGATGGTGACTAGTCGAGAGAAGCCCCCAGAGGTGATGGTCGAAAGCGATGCGGTGAGACTGTATAAGCTGGGTGGGTTAGATGACGCCGAGGCAGAAGAACTGCTAAGCGGCTTTAACTTAAAAGATCCGGCGGCGCGTCAGACGCTAATTGAGCGCTATTGTGGCCATCCGATGGCGCTGAGATTCGCAGCTAATACGATTAAAGATGTTTTCTTTGGCAGTATTCAGGACTTTTTAGATCAGGCAATTTCTGTTTTTTACGATCTTGAAAGTGTCCTGCGCACTCAAATTAAGCGACTCTCTCCGATCGAAAAAGAAGCTATGTACTGGCTGGCGATTAATCATCGCGACTGTACCTTGGAAGATTTGCGTTCGGATATATTGTCTGAAGCGCATAAATCGCAGTTGCCTTACGTTTTGAAGTCTTTGGAAAGGCGATCGCTGATTGAGGTGAAGCGTCTGGGTCGCTCTGCTTCAGACAGTCCGCTATTTAGTTTGCATCCGATTGTGGCGGAGTATGTGTTAGACCGGTTTGTTCGCAAAATTTTTAGCGAACTCAAGCGGGGGAATTTGCAAATTTTTAATCAACATGCCTTGATGAAAGCCGACGCGGAAGATAGCCTGCGAGAGTTTCAGAAGGCGAAAATCGTTCGACCTATCCTGGCTCGGCTGAAGCGAAGCTACCACAGTCTGCATCAGGTGGACGAGCATTTGAGCCGTTTGCTCACTCAGTTTCGAGCAGACCATGCGGCCCGCAAAGGATATGCCGGTGGCAACTTTATCAATTTGTTAGTGCAGCTCTCTAAAGGCGAGCTGATTCGCAAAGATTTTTCCCAAATGACCATTTGGCAGGCGTATTTGCAAGGGGTACAGCTCCGAGAGGTGGACTTTAGACGCTGCCAGCTAGATCGAACTATTTTTACGGAGACGCTAGGCGATGTGACGACCGTTTCGCTCAGCCATCCTGATGCCACTTCGTTCTCGCGCCCTTTGCTGGCAGCGGGAGATACCCGAGGGGTCGTGCATTTGTGGCATACGCACGATTTGTCGCGGTCGAGCGGTCAGAAATTTTGTGAGTGGATGGCGCACAGCGGCTGGATTAGAACGGTGGTGCTGGCGTCTTATCATAAAATGCCGTTGCTGGTGACGGGCGGTGATGACAACTGGCTTAAGCTCTGGCTATTGCCTACGCCAGAGCAGCCAGCGATTCAGCCAGAACAGCTTTGGCAGCAGTCTGCAAAGGAACGGATTTATGCGATCGCGCTCAATCCAAAAGGCAATATCATCGCCACAGGCGGTGACAGTAAGCTCACGCTTTACGACACTCAAACCGGCAGAGAACTTTATTCGGATGAGGTACGTTTGCTGAGCGGGTCAGCGCCTATTCAGCCGAGCGATATTTCTAATAGTGAAACGACTAACGTCCTAGCTGTTGAGGATATAGGAGCTTCTGATAACGCGGCGGATAAGTGCGGCTCGGCGGCATTGAAAAAGAGGATTCAAGCAATCGCCTTTAGCCCAGACGGTCGGTGGCTAGCAGCTGAGGGAGAAAGCCACGCGATTTGCTTGCGGCCCGTAAAATCGTTGTTGAGCAACGAACCTGACTGTACAAATTGGCCTATTCTGTCGGGCCACACAGAAACCATTCACTCGCTCGTGTTTAGCCCAGATGGGCAACAGTTGATCAGCGGCAGTGAAGACCGGAGAATTTGCATTTGGGATGTGGCTGGTCAAACGCTAAAAAAAGAGCTTTATCGGCCCGGCGATGGCATCCGGTCTGTGGCCATTAGCGATGACGGACAGTTTCTAGCCAGTGCTGGCGATGACTGCCAGGTAACGCTTTGGGACTTGCATCATTACCGTCTGCTTGAAGATATTTTGACCGGTAATAGTCGCGTGTCTTCGGTGAGCTTTCAGCGACAGAAGGATAAACTGCTGCTGGCGGCAGGCGGCGATCGCCAGATGTTAAAGCTTTGGCAAATTACTGATGCCGACCGTGGCTGTGGCGAGCTGGATAGTCTAAGCGGTTCTTCTGGCAAGTCTACTGGTAGTACCCCGAAAGTTGAGCCGTTGAAGACCTATTGCGGCTATACCAACGGCATTCGGGCAATCGCCTTTATTGGAGAGAACCGCATTATCAGCGGCGGCGATAGCCGTGACTTGTCCGTCTGGGATACTCAGTCCTGCGAACGTAAAGCCAGATTGTCGCTACACCATGGGCGAATTTGGGCGATCGCTGTAGATCGAGAGAACAACAGAATTGCCAGCGCCAGTGACGACCATACCGTTCGGCTGTGGGATGCGGCTACGAGCCAGTGCCTGATTGCGCTCCCCGGACATCGAAACTGGGTACGTACCGTAGCCTTTAGTCAGCATGGGCAGTTCTTGGCCAGCAGCGGCGATGACTGTACCATTAGGATTTGGAACACGGCTTCGGGATACTGCTTGAAGACGCTAGAGCGCAGACCGGGAGAAAAGAGCTACTGGATTCGCTCGGTTGCGTTCAATCCACAAAATGCTCGCTATTTGATCAGCGGTGGTGACGATCGAGTTGTTAAGCTGTGGGATAGAAAAGAGGGTTGGTACAAACCGCTATCCATTCACCACCAGCGGATCTACGCGGTGGCCTATAGTCCTGACGGTCGGTGGGTGGCCAGTGGCAGCGCCGATGCTACCGTCATACTATGGGATCTTGACGGGGAATGCGTTCGGTTTAAGTTTGACGACCCGGATATGAGCATTCAAACTATTGCCTTCAGTCCTGATGGTCAGTATTTGGCGGCGGGTGGAGAGGATCAGGTGGTATATGTGTGGGATATGAGGGCAGAGAATCCAGCCGAAAGCTGTTTCATTTTTCGACCGCAAAAGCCCATTGATCTATCGGGTGGCATTCGGGCGATCGCCTTTAGCCCAGATGGCAAATTCATCATCAGTGGGGGCCTCGATGAGATTATTCGAATTGGGGCAATGGAACAAATAAAGACGGATAAGCCTGGCATTTTGGGCGTGATGATTCAGCGCGATCGCCCCTACGAAAATGTAGAGATCGCCAATATTAAAGGACTCAGTACCCTGCAAAAGGCCAGCCTGATGACGCTCGGGGCGGTTGATGAAACTCAGTCGCTGCTGGCCTAGCGGCTGCTAAGTGTAGAGAGTTCGATGGCACCATTGATTGATTAGCTCCAGATCTTCTGGCTGAATCTCTTCTTCATAGTGAGTCCCTGCTTCTATATTTATGCGGCGGCTTTGCGACATTTGATTTGAGGTGTTGATTAAAAGTCGGCCAGGTTCTTTGGCTACTAAGATCTGTATTTGACAGATAGCCATTGTTGTAAAAGCAGGCGGTAAGAGTGTCCAATTAAGCTTTTCTATCCCTGGGATTGCTTCAATAATGTCTTCGAATCGCGATAACATACCGGTTTCCATATCTGGGTTATGCAGCAGCAAGAGCCTGAAGCTGTGAGGGTGATCTTTGACGTACTGTGGGTAGTTGACATAGCGGTGTAGATGTTCGTGCATGAGAATCCTCCTATGACCCAGCTAGAAAGCTGTGTGAGCGATAGACTGGACAAGCAAACGTGCGTATAGAAGGCAGACGATTGTAAAGTTTCATTTTGTACATTTTAACTGTATCCCTTTGAAACGGGAGAAGTTTGTATCAAGTGATACTATTTTTCAAAAAGTGCTGCTTAGAGAGGACGAATTTTTTGACAGTTAAAGCCATTCCAATCAGTCTTGGCATCGTGTCAATCCCCTATTACCGTCCTAAACTAGACTCTATCACAGCCCTAATTTGTGTGCTACAAACAAAATGTACAGAATGTACATTTTGACGTTATGCCTTTCAGGGCGGACGTTTTTGCTTACGGTTTGATGGTCTGTTGAGCTGAGGTTGGCTATTTTATGAGTAATTCTTCTGGCGCACTAGGACGAAAGCGCGATCTTGACGATCAGAATCGCGATCGCCAGGTTTACCGGTATTTGCTAACGCTAAGTGGTCTTCCCCTGACTAGCAAAGTGCCGCAAATGCCGAATGAGACTCGACTAGCTGAGCAGTGGGGTTTTGCCGCAAATCGAATTTTTGTCCGCAGAGTTTTACGCTCTGTCCTATACAAGCGGTTTTATCGCGATAAAGAAGATGAACAACTGCCGGTTCCAGGACTCACGCTCTCTAAACTGGTTGGCATTTTAGAGGCGTTGCAAGACTATCAAGAGCGAGAACAGGTTCTAGATGAAGATTCAAGAGCCTCGCACATTATTACGCCAGAAGAGAAGCTGAAAGCGCTTGGTTTGTTTTTTCAGCTATCGGCAGAAGAGAGAAAACGACTGTCGCTTCAGCTGCCCAAAGGCAATGTGTTGCTAAATCAGATTATAGAAAAAGTGGCTGATCCGTCGGGGCCGTACAGCAAAGAAAACGTGCATCGCCTTTATCGGTTCTTTTTGCAACAGTTGGGCGAGCAGTCGTCTAAAAGCTTCGCCGATGTGCTGCGGGATGCGGGTGAAGTGACCCCACAAGACTTTATTAAAAAAGTGGTGGCAGAGTATGTAGATTGGCGGCTAGCTGGGCTAGAAGCGCGTGACAAAGGTGAGGTGGAAAAGCAGCTTGTAGATAAGGTAGAACGAGAGATTAATCGAATTGAGTTGCAGTCGGGACTCGATCAGGTTAAGCAGTATCGCAGCCGAGATGACATTCAAGGCCACGAGCAGTTTGAGTATTTCACGGCTGATTTTATCCGGCGGCTGATTCATTCAGTGGTCGATAATGAGCTGATTACAGATGAGTTTCCGGTGCATCTGAAGTATTTTGAGATTCGGCGGATTAAGCCGCTGCCGCTGTTTATTTGGCGATCGCACCAACCCAACGGACTGCTCAATCCATTTCTCTTAGGCGACGAGCAGGAAGGCAAAAGCGTCGAAGGGTTAGAGCGCCAGGTCGCCTATCGAGTGCGAGTGCATTTCTACATCAATCTTCCCGATGGTTACGATATTCGCTTTAAAGATCTGACCGCCCAAAGTAAGGTGACCGAGCGTAGGCGACTGGAGTTTTCGGAGGAAGTGGTGGGGATTGGCTGTCCAACTTCGCACATTACTACGGCGATTAATCGGGTACTGTTTTGGGATATTCCGGTACTAGATGGCTATACGCCCATTGTGGATGGGGTTTATTGCAACGATGAGGTGATGGGTGGAACGCCCAACAGTCCGGTTTGGTCTCATGCGGTGGCTCGGCTATACAAGACTCAAGATGCGGAAGATGCGATCGCGCACGATGTTCCTTGTGATGAAGTAGCAACCCGAGCAGAAACTGCCAGTGCCGATTTTTGTGGCTTCGATTTAATTGAAACTTCTGCTAAAGCTGCTTTGCTAGCTAGGCTAAAGCTGATAAAGCAAGTGTTGGCCAGTCAGCCGGGCGTCAGCGCTAGCGAATATATCTCTCAGCTTTGCTTTCGCATTGAAGAATCTACCGCTCTCAATAAAGCGCAAGATGCTATTTGCCATTATCCGTTCTCGCTTAGGGCGATGGAAGGACGGTTGGAAGAGACTGTTTTTAACCAGCGATACCGACAGCGACGGCCCGGCTTTGTTTTTGAGGTGCCAGCTAGTGGCGATAGCTGGAGTGTGATTGCATTAGAGGCTCAGATTGCGATCGCCGAAGCCAACCTCAAGGAAGGGCTGACCCATATTGCCAGAAGATATTTAGAGGCAATCCAACCTTTTTTTGAAGGCAATATTGCAGATAAAGTAAGTAACTTGATGCTAGCAAAATATTATTTGTGCTGGTTTCGCTACGAATACCTGAGCGACTTAGACGACGCCGTTTATCCGCAGCCCGATCGCTACGTCGCTGTCCGACAGGCAGAAGCTTATATCGCAAAGGCAGAAAGCCATTTGCAAAGGCGATTGAAAGTCTACGAGAAGATGGACGAGCTGCCTCAGGTTAATTTGCATCCTCAGTTTTACCTGCTTTCTCGCGTTTATGCACACAGAGCAAAGCTGCATATTTTCTTCTCTAAATATATGCCCCGGTTAGCGCTAGAAGAGACGCTGCTGAAGCCGATTGAACAACTAGAGAAGGCGCGGATTTATGCTGCCCAAGACGGCGATCCGGCGATGTATGCCCAGTGGTCTGCCTATCAAGGTTGGTGTTATTTGATGCTGGCTTATCTGGGCGATTTTGAAAGCTCTGCGCTAGACGGCTTCAGCCACGATGGCTGTCTGGACTGGGCTGAAAGGCTGGTAGATCACGCTAAGCTGTGCTACTCGGCTAATGGCAAGATTTGCTATCAACAGATGAAGGATGCGGGAGGCCGCACCACTCAGTACGTGGCCGTGAAAGAGACTGCTTCTGATGGGAAAGTTCGAGAGAAATATTACGGCAAGTATGGCAGCACTATGGTGGAAATGGTGCCGTTGATTAGAGAGCTGCTTCAGACAGAACAGGGTACGAGCGGTCAGCAGTATATGGAAGAGAGTAATGTGGTGAGTCTGGATGTTTCTCTGCTGAAAGAAGCTCGGCAAGATGAGAACAGCTCTATTTATCTGTTTGGGATGCAGTCTAGTATTTTACTGTTTGCTCAGGGGATGTTGATGTTGTGCAAACACCACGAGAATGACGAGGCGCTTTCTGAAGATATTGAGAAGACGGTGATGCGGCTGTTTACTTATTGCTGTGCGATCGCGTCTGATGGCACTATTCGCAATGAGAATCCAGCTACCTGGCCCAAGAACACTGCGCCCGGATCGATTGTTTTAGACAGAGCTTTTCCAGATGAATCTGCTGGTGAAGATTTGCAGTCGCGCGATCGCCTGTTGCAATGTCTCTATCCGCATCGACTCACGCAGTTTACAGACTTAGGCAAAATTTTTGTAGTAGTATGCGAGCTAATTTTATTGTCTTCTATTCCGCCTGGTGTCGCAAAATCTAAGAAGAGAGAAATCACAGGCAAAATCTCGAAGATCCGTCGTTTGATAAAAGAGCTAAAAGAGAACGATCAGTTTCCTTTTGCAAAAGCAGAAGCCTGCGGTCAAACCCGTTATAACGCCCATCTCGCAGAGCATTACGTTCAGTTTGAGTCCTACGTTGAGAAGTTTCTGACTAAGCTTCAGTCAAGCAAAGCTGAGCGCGGTAGTAGTGTTCAGAGCCGCGATCAAATTGTTACTGCTGTCTTTAGAATTATTAGAGGAGAGACAAATGTACTGCCGTAGAGCTTAGACAGCATCAGGCGTTTCTGCGGATTAGAATAGGCTAAGAGACAGCGATTAAACAGAACGCAATCTAATCTGATACGATAAGCGGTACGCAATGGTACTTTATGCATTCTTTATCTGTACAGGAAGCTAGAGCTAATTTGTATCGACTGATTGATGAGGTCGCTGAACACCACAAGCCGATTGAGATTTCGGGTAAACGAAATGGCGCAGTATTAGTATCAACAGATAGATCTAAAATTAGTGCCTGCGAATTGTCAGAGGGGTATCAGTTTATCTAAAGCAGCCACAGAACAGAGATTCAAAGCCTCCATCCAAGGAATATTATGAAGTTCGGCACCAAAGAACTCAGCCAAGGACTGTCCGGCTTTTTTAGCATCGGGGAGAAAGGGCCTGAGGTTATTGACGATAGCCCAAGCATTGAGCATGGGGTCGATACTATCGGTGGCTCGAAATTGGCCGAAGGAGAGCAGTTTCTCATCTAAGAATCGCATGGAGCGGTCTAACGCAGAGGAGAAGGCTGGGGCACTCTCAAACTTGAGATGATTGGTGAACATAACTCGCTTTTGAAAGAGAATGTCCAATCGCTTGAGTAAGATGGGTTCGTCAACATGTTGTTCTCTCAATCGTCGAATTCGCTGAGAGAATGCGGCTAGGGAAGGGGAAGCAAAGACCTGGTCAAAGTCGGTTTTGAGCTGCTGACGGTCTGAGTAAGGATACTCGGGATGGGCCTGTGAGAACTCTGTGAGAGTGGCACTCACCCGCTTGCGACCGTGCAAGTTGCATTCGATTAAATCAATGCCGGGGACCAATGTTTTCCAGGCATTTTGAACCGCTTGCCAGCCATCAGTCGTCGCCGATTTAGGGGTATAAAAAACCTCGGGAGACCATAATGCCTCGGTTTTCCCGGCCGCTTCGATAGTCCCTAAGGCATTGACAATCACTTCATCGAACGCGGCTTCATCAGTCCGTTCCATCCACTCGGTATACCAAATTAGCTCTTCTTGAGACAAGAGAAATAGGTAGATTCGAGTTCCATTTAAGGTGGCAAATTTCTCATCGGTCAGAATATGGGCGGGGGGGTAAGCCCCAGACGCATCAGCATCAACGACACGGGGATTAAATTGCCTAACCATTGAACTAAATACCACACCCAGCCCGGATGCCAGCCGCCGCCGGGATGGCTCCATTCATAGAGCTTCGCAGTTTCTCGTTGACTCAATCCCATCCCCAGACTCATCTCCAGCAACTTTCCCAGGCAGTCGGTATCCTGGCGACGATAACGCGCGATAAAGCTCGGTAGAACTGTAAACACGGCCCGGCAACAGCAGCATTTGACCCGACAGATGGGGACGGTTTGTTTCTCCCCTTGCCAGCCCTGCAACTGGCGCTCTATTTGACTATGAACCGTGTAGCGGCTCGGATCACTGCACACTAACTTATGCTTGTCCGGGGTCAGTTGGGCTTGCAGGGGCTTTTGAATGTACTCGATATACGCTTGGTGACGCTTGCCTGACGCCACTAGGTCTAAATACGCCTGTTGGGTCGAACCGAAATAAACGATCGCGGTTCGATTTTGGTTCCGGGGGGCTTTAGGCATGGTTTTCACCAGGGTCTCAGATTCCCAAAGCTTACGCCCTCAAACGGTTTCTGTCACTAGGCACTAAATTTTGATCTACGTGGTATCAAAAGAGGACTGGGAAGCCATTCAGGAAACGCTTTACCTAACTAGCATTCCTGGAATGACTGAGTCTATTAAAACGGCAGCAGCAGAGCCTGTTGAAGAATGTACGCCGATTGAGGAAATAGACTGGTGAGTTGGGGCCATTGTCCTTTCTAAACAGGCTAAGAAAGACGTAAAGAACATCACAAATTCTGGGTTGGAAAATAGAGCTAGAAATCTGCTAAGTGTTTTACAGCGAGATCCTTACGAGCCACCATACGAGAAGCTAAAGGGCGATCTAAAGGAATACTATTCTCGAAGGATTGATGTTAAGCATCGCCTGGTTTATCAGGTCATAGAAGAGTCGAAAGTAGTCAAGGTTTTGCGTATGTGGAGCAGGGCTGTTTCATTCTAAATGACGGATTTTATGAATTAACGAGGATGCGTGGTTTTAGGTTTTTAAGCTACAAGCCTACGATGGCTTAAATCCTGCAAATTCGTTGACTAAATCTAGAATGAAATGACCCTGGTAGATAAGTTCGGGTCTTATCTCACTTCTCTCCATTACCTCAGCCGTTTCACGGATAAAGTCCGACTCTGAGGAGAGATACTTTACTAAGAAGACAGGATCATCTTCATGCGGAGGCCGTCCAAACACATCAGAAAAATCTGCCTGAGCACTTTCAAGAGCATCTATAGCTTCCTCTACAAGCGGAACTATTCGCATTACTTCTCCTGAATCATCCCTTACCCATTCGAAGTTTTTGTCCCAACAGCATTCACCGTAAAATCTTTGGGTTCCACACGGACATAATTCGGTTGAACTTAGCTGGGTGTTTGCCATCTTCAATAAGTTTCCTGAGCTACTTAGACTAGGTAGAACAACAAAATATCCTGTGCCTTCACGATTCTATTCTATTCATAGGTTGAACTGTTAACTTGAATCCTAAAGCTTTTGCTACCTTAGCTACTGTAGAAAAAGTAGGATTACCCTCAGGAGATAGTGCTTTGTATAGACCTTCCCTACTTAGCCCTGTATCTCTAGACAGCTGGCTCATGTTTCTGGCCCTTGCGACTACACCTAACGCATGGACAATAAAAGCGGGATTGTCGCTAGCCTCTTCGAGACAGGCTTCCATATATAGCTGAATATCTTCTTCCGTCTCTAGGTACTCTGCGGAATCCCAAAGCGTTGTTTCAAGAGCCATCATTCTAATCCTCCAGTTGTTTTGCAAGTTCTTGCGCTCTTTTGATATCAGATTTTTGCGATTTTTTATCACCACCGAGCAAGAGAACGATAATGACTAAACCTTGTCGTACGAAATAAACTCTATAGCCAGGGCCATAGTGGATTCTAAGTTCGCTGACGCCTAAACCAACCGGCTCGACATCGCCTATATTCCCACTCTTCAATCGATCAATACGGGCTTGAATACGAACTCTAGCTCTACGATCCTTCAGCGTTTTCAGCCATTTGGAAAATATCTTTGTTTGGCGAATTTCGAGCATGAACTAAATATTACTCATAGACGATCTAGCTGTCAATCATGGTTATCAGCTATGTTTGGATCAGTCGCCTTGTGCTTGGCTTATCGACATGTTGATTTAGACCCATCAGAGCTTGCAATTAGGTAGCCTCTATTCACTCATTTCTGTCAGGGTCTTTCTTCGCTCTACAATGATTCCAGACTCAAAAAATAGGAAAAACCTTGATGTAGACAAAAAATGCTGTCTACATCAAGGCAATACGTAAGGAAGGGTTCAGTCAAGAGAATTGAGAGATAACCACTATGCTACCTGACCAGTCGCTAGCCAGATTTGCGTATTGACAGGCATTTGAGCCTGAGAGAGCATCTCTTTTAGCTGCTCGTCTTCTAGCACTTCTTCATCTAGCAGCACCTGCGTCATGCGCTCTAGCAAGTCGCGATTTAGATTCAAGATGGCAACGGATGTGTCGCGAGCCTGATGAATAGACTGTTTTACAAGGTCATCAATTTTGCCTGCGACTTCTCCGCCTATGGCTCGGCGAGTGCTGCCGCTGTCTAAGAACTGAGACTGCGTTTTTTCAAAGGCAATCGGACCAAAATCTGCGCTCATGCCGTATTGAGTGATGGCTTTTTCGGCGAGATCGGTTGCTTTTTGAATGTCGTCGCTAGCACCAGTAGAGACTTTGCCAAAAACGACTTCTTCTGCCGAGCGTCCGCCGAGAAGTGTGGCAATTTGGCCGCGTAGTTCGTCTTCTAGCATCAAAAAGCGATCTTCTTCGGGGGTTTGCATGGTGTAGCCCAAGGCTCCTTTGCCGCGCGGGACGATGGAGATTTTAGAGACTTGGCTGCTGCCTGGCATGAGCGCTCCCACTAAGGCATGACCGACTTCGTGGTAGGCGACGATTTTGCGCTCTTGAGTCGTGAGGACGCGCGATCGCTTTTCTAACCCAGCCACTACTCGCTCAATGGCCTCCTTGAAGTCTGCCATGATGACCGCTAGGCGGTTGTTTCTAGCTGCTAGTAAAGCCGCTTCGTTAATCAGGTTTGCTAGATCTGCGCCTGCGAAACCAGATGTATGAGAAGCCAGCGTCTCAAAATCTACATCCTCACTCATGAGAACATGACGAGAGTGCACTTTCAAAATCTCTAACCGTCCGCTTTTATCAGGACGATCTACTAAGACCTGCCGGTCAAAGCGACCTGCTCGCTTCAGGGCGGGGTCTAGAATTTCAGGCCGGTTGGTGGCTGCAATCAGGATGACACCAGCGTTGCCATCGAAGCCGTCCATTTCGGTGAGGAGCTGATTGAGCGTTTGCTCTCGCTCATCGTTGCCGCCGTTGGGATTATTGCCACCGCGAGACTTGCCGATGGCGTCTAGCTCGTCGATAAAGACAATGCAAGGAGCCTGCTTTTTCGCTTTGCTGAACAAGTCGCGGACTCTAGACGCGCCTACGCCAACGTACATTTCTACAAATTCGGAGGCCGCAACGCTTAGAAAAGGAACATTTGCCTCGCCAGCGACCGCTTTGGCTAGCAAGGTTTTACCTGTTCCTGGTGGGCCTACTAACAAAACGCCTTTTGGCATCTTTGCGCCAATCTTGCGATATTTGTCTCCGTCTTTGAGAAAATCAACAACTTCTTTCAGCTCTTGTTTAGCTTCATCTACGCCTGCGACATCAGCGAAGGTAACCGTCGCTTTTGCCTTGCCTTTCGACTGAGTGTTGTTGTTGTTGTATACGCGGGCTTTAGTTTTGCCAGTGCTGCCCATTGGATTGCTAATGCCACTCATGCCGCCATTTTTGCTGAGCCAGGCGAAGGCACCGACTAGTGCGCCGGTAGAAAGTAGCAGGCCCACTAAGTTGGCTGCCGTATTCGTGGCATGATCAGAGAGATCGGTGAGCTGTACTTTGTGGTGGCTAAGCAGCGCTTTCAACTCATCTACAGTCTGTGTTGTGGGTAGCTGCGTGGAGTAGCGCTTGCCGCCTAGCGCCATTTTTAGCCGATATTCCAGGCGGTCATGCTTGATAGATACTTGTTGTATTTTTTGATCTTTTAGATCGCTTAAAAATGTGCTGTAAGTTGACTGTGAACTGGTTTGCGTCTTCATGGTTAGCACTCGCTAATATGGACGTTAAGAAGCCGGTGTCCGGTTCACAATCAAACTTCTCAACAACTTGATTATGCAGTTGTTGTTTGGCCCAAAAAAGATGTAATAACCTCACCGTTTTTCGAGCGATCGCGCTGCTTTGTCTTGTTTGTGTACGGTTGCTACGATAATTCTTTCGGGTTTGCCGAAGAGATCGGCCTCTAGGCTTGCGCAATTTCTGCGATCGCCCCCTAAAATTAGATCCTACTCAAGTACAAAACTAAGTACAAAAGGCAAAAACATCTTTAAGCAAGCCATGAATTCTGCGACTAAACAAACCATTCGAGCTGCCGCCGCTTCGCCTACGGCGGTAAAAGAGCGAGCCAAAAGCGTTGTCAAAGAGAAGTATCCAAACTATAAAATTATCGTGCTGAACGACGATTTCAATACGTTTCAGCATGTGGTTGCTACGTTGACAACTTACATTCCTGGTATGGATGGCGACACGGCTTGGGACTTAGCTCACGAAATTCATAATCAGGGGCAGGCCGTTGTGTGGACAGGGCCTTTGGAGCAGGCGGAGCTCTATCATTCGCAGCTCATTCGAGCGGGTTTGACGATGGCTCCGTTGGAAAAAGCTTAGGGATTCGTCCGCTGCAAGCGATACCTTACAATCAGTACCGTAGTGGGTGGCTGGGAATGTGGGCAGAAAAGGGACTGGCAAGGGCGTTTCTAAGAAGAAGGCTAAGCTCAAAAAAGATAAAGAAACGGCTCAGCCTAATCATGAGTCGACTAGCCAACCGTCTTCTACAGAGAGTTCAGCTCAGCCTCAGGGCAAATCTGACAAAATAGTGGCTTCTAAGAAGGCTGCGGCTGGCGGTGCTAATAAGGCTCGACTGGTGATTACGCACTCTACCTATATTCCCGGCTTGATCAAGCTTTTAGAGAAGTTGGCTAAGTACCCAGAGATTCAAACGATTACGCCAGCGGTGATTTCACGCGTGAAGTCTAACTCGCCTCGGCTGCGGCTAAGGATATCGGTGACTATTCGAGGTGGGTACAAGCTAATTGCGCGTAAGAGTAAGTCGGCTCAAGAGGTGTTCGTAATTACGCACTGGAGTCAGGCGGAGCTAGAGCAGGCGATCGCACAAATCATCTCCTGACTGTACTCCTGGCTGTATTGGTATGACGCCTTCAGATTTCTCTAAAACAAGCTGGCAGCAAGAAGGCAAAGCGCATTTCTGTACTGGTGACGCTTTTTTTCGCGCTAGCAGCCGCACCGGACGAGATTTAGCGGTTTTGGCGGCAGCTTTCTACCGAGCGCAGCAAGGTCAGCTACGTGTAATGGATGCGATGAGTGGCTGTGGCGTTCGGTCTTTGCGCTACGTGTTGGAGTCCGGTGCAGACTACGTATGGGCGAATGAGGGAAATGGAGATTTGCGATCGCTCATTCAATCCAACCTGAGCCACAGCCTATCTGCTGAGCGTTACAAAATTACGCATCAAGACGCTAACGCAGTCTTCTTTGACTGCCACGTTCGCCAAGACTTTTACGATCTGATCGATGTTGATAGTTTCGGTAGCCCGACACCGACGCTCAGTACGGCGCTGTGGGCAGTGAAAATTGGCGGCTTGCTCTATCTTACGAGCACGGATGGCCGAGCGACCAGCGGCCGAGCGACGGACAGATCTTTGCAGAGCTATGGGGCGTATGCGCGTTCTCACCCTGCGGTGCACGAGCAGGGGTTAAGGCTACTGTTAGGGACAGTTATGCAGCAGGCGGCGGCGAAGGGGCTTTGCGCTGAGCCCATCTTTTCGTTTTACAGCGGTGAGGTGAATCGGGTGATGGTGAGAATTACCCGGCGCGCTTGGCAGACAGAGCGCTATGGATTTTTAGCTTATTGTCACGACTGCGGGCAGTTTCAGACGGTGGCCTGGAAAAAGCTAGGGCGAGTTGTCTGCGAATGTCAGCCTGAGTCTACGCCTGCGATGAGTGGGCCAATGTGGTTGGGGCCGCTGCACGATGCTAGCTGGCTAGCTGGGATGCAGGCGTTGGCGATCGGGCGATCGCTGCCCTTAGAACCTCTAGCGCGAATGCAAGCTGAGATTGAATTACCGCCTTACTTTTATCCCCTCGCAGAGATTGGGCGACGCGCAAAAATAGATATTCCCCCTGTGGAGACGCTCATCGAAAGACTACAGCAGCAGGGATTTCAGGCTAGCTGGACACATATCAATAGCCAGGCGATCAAGACTAATGCGCCGATAGCGGCATGTCTAAGAATCGCAAAGCAAATTGCCTCTGAAATAGCAGCCGAAAAATTGCCCTTAAAAGTATCCTGAGCGCGTATGTACGAACGGGAAGATCAAGTGTCACAGCGATCGCTATTGCCGGAATGAGCAATCTGTACCTTGAAGATAGAAATAGCTACTCTATGGCTGAGCCGTCTGGTAGCGATATCTACTCTCTCGATTTCACTAAGGCCTTCTCGCTATGAAAATGTTGTTTGTCGGACTTGCGATCGCTGCTGCTGCTATTGGCGGGGGCGTTGGCTACACGGCAATGCAGACCACTTCTTTACCCGACTGGTACTCGGGAAATCAGGCGGATAGTTCTGATGCGGTTGTTATTGAGCCGGTCAGTGGTTCAACGGTTAGTGATCCAGCGCCGGGAGATGTGGTTATTTCTTCGGGCGAGCTGAACCAAATGGTGACAGATGCCATTGCGAGCCAGCCCTATGCACCGCTGCTAGACGTGGCAAAAGGCGTTAATACTTCGATTGAGAAAGGCCGGATTGAGAGCGGCCTAGTGATGAATTTTTCAGAGATTCCATTGGAAGCTTTGCCCGCAGAAGGTCGGCAGGCGGTAGCCCAGCTGACTCAGAAGTTTCCAATGCTGGCAGACCGTGATGTCTACATTGGCCTAGAAGGCCGCCCAGAAGTTGTGGACGGTGCACTCAGCCTAGATGATACGCATCTTAAAATTGGACAAATGAAGTTGCCTGTTGGCAGCATTGCCAACCAGCTAGGTATTTCTCAAGCGGAAATAGAAGCACAGCTTGGCGCGTTGCTACAGCAGCAGGGAATTGCGCCAGAGGCTGTACAGATTGTCGATGGTCAGCTCGTGATTTCGGAATGATCTCAGTAAGGCTCTTAAAGCAAAGGCTTCTAAGGCGCTGCACTTGAGATCGTAGAACGCCTACTGCTCTTGAACTAGACGCATGTAGTTACGCTGTAGCTGTACGTTGCTTTCGGCCATTTTTTCAGAAAGCTCTTTCTCGGCGTCGCTCATGTTTTCCCAGAAGGTGGCAGAGCGTTGGATAGAAACATATTCTTGCCAGAGCTGACGGAGTAGCGTTGCACCCGTGGCGCTTTCGGCCTGCACCTGCTCTAAAATGGCCTCGAACTGCTCAGTGGCGGATGGAAGGTTTTTGCCGTCTTTGGCAAGGGCGATCGCACCCGCTAAGCTCACTTCTATCAGGCTCCTTTCATTTCCTAACTCGGACTGAGCGCTGGCTGGTTGAGGGTTGTTGGATGATTCAGACATAAAATAAACAGGCCGCACTATGGTTTGGCCCTAGATGAAAACAGCGTGCCGCTCAGTTGAAACAATCGTCGTAACGGTGCGGCGGTGTTTATATAGTTGGTGATTTTGAGGCGCGATTGCCTCTACATAAATGCAGAAAAAGCTAGGAGATTGTGGCTATGCGGGGGCCATTCAGATAGATATCTTTAAATGATATTACCTACGAGCTGCTGATCGGCAGTAGTTATCGGCAGTAGGTTGTACAGCCCCAATGCCGACTCCGGGGCAGTCTAGGGCCTCGCCATCCTCGAAGACGCAGCTCTTTAGCAATGAGCTTATTGATGCCACCGTGAGCAACCAGAACAATTGAGCGAGGCTTGACCGGCTCTATAAATATCTCACCGCTCAAATCAGGCTCTTGTGCCCAATGGCCGGGTGGCCCTTCTACTAGAGGCCGCTCTGTTGAAGGTTGTTTTAGCTGGTGCTCTAGCAAATCGACGGCGGCGTAGGCTCTTTGCTGGGCGATCGCAAATGATTCGCAGCGAGTGCCATAGCCGAGCCGCCATAGCGCTAATGCCATGACCGTCCAGGTTAGCGCTGAGAACTGAAAGCGCTTTGGAAACCGGGTAGGAAAATCGACGGGAAATTCTATTTCGCGAAAGCGCGGATCGATGGTGACGAGCGTTGAGGCTCCTAATAGCTCGGCGGTATGCATCGCTCTAGGTCGATGGCTAGTGAGTACCACATCGGCCCCCGCGACTACCTGCTGCACAAGTCGCGGAGGCCGCGCACGGCGACAAATTTTGGCCGCATCGTAGCGTTCTATAAATTGCCGAAATTGGTGGCCTTGGACGCGCTGAAGAATCGACACCGCTGGCGGGCCGTGACGGATAAGGGTAATGGTTTCTTGGCTGAGTAAGTCCCTAGATCTTGGTAGAATTTTCAACAGTAACAGGCCAAATGGCAACAGAATTTATGGTAAATGCGGCTTACTCTCCCTCTCAGTCTTCTACTGAGACTGCCTCTGACGGCGTCTTGGATGGTGTCTTGGGAGCTGTTTTCTCCTGGCAACAGTTTGCCGATCAGGCCTTGATGAACGAACCGCTGACTCGCGCCCAGGCACTGTCTGTTTTGACGGCTCCAGATGAGATGATTCTCGATCAGCTCGCGGCGGCCTATCGGGTACGCCGTCAGTATTGGGGCAATCGCGTTCGACTGCATTTTTTGCTGAATGCGCAGAGCGGTCTGTGTCCGGAAGACTGCCACTATTGTTCCCAGTCTAAAATATCAGATGCGGAAATAGAGAAGTATCCGCTGATGGCAAAAGATCGAATTGTGGCAGCAGCGCAGCGGGCGCACGATATGAAGGCAGGTACGTTTTGCATGGCGATTTCTGGGCGATCGCCCTCTGAGAAAGTATTTGAAGGCGTGCTAGAGGCCGTGCGCAGCGTAAAAGCTCAGTATCCTATGCGCGTTTGCACAACGCTTGGCCTGCTAGACGAAGCGCAAGCGCGTCAGCTTAAGGCCGCAGGCGTAGATCGCATCAACCACAACCTGAACACGGGCGAAGCGCATCACGAAGATATTTGTACGACTCATACCTTTCAAGATCGGTTGTCTACTGTAAAAGCGGTTCAATCAGCTGGACTTACAACCTGTTCTGGCGGCATTTTTGGGATGGGCGAATCGGATGAAGATATTGTCGATCTGGCTCTTTCGCTGCGCGAGCTAAAGGTAACTAGCGTGCCGCTGAACTTTTTGATTCCGATTGAAGGTACGCCGTTTGCTCATAGAAACGAGCTGACGCCGCAGCGCTGTTTGCGAATTTTGTGTCTGTTTCGGCTGCTATTGCCTTCGCAGGAGATTCGGATAGCGGGCGGACGAGAGGTGCATTTGCGATCGCTTCAACCCCTAGGCCTATACGCAGCCAACTCCATCTTCGTGGGCGACTATCTCACAACGCCAGGTCAGTCTGCGCAGCAAGACTTTGCGATGATTGAGGATGCAGGATTCGTGCTGGAAACCGTTGAGGATTAGTGGGGATCAGGTCTTTTTGCCAGATGTAAGGGGACTGCCTCAACGGGACTATATAGATATCAATTGTTTTACTTATGATGGCCCAAGCGATTAGTTAGGCATAATAGAGATATAAGCTTTTTGAGCCGTTGCATGAGCCGCCGCCTATTTATCGGAGATATTCACGGCCACTATGATGGCCTAATGCAGCTAGTGGCTATGATTTCGCTAACCGATGATGACACCCTTTACTTTGTGGGCGACCTGATTGACCGGGGGCCTAAAAGTTTTCAAGTAGTGGAGTATGTGCGCGAGCATAACTACCCCTGTGTGTTGGGCAACCACGAGCATCTGCTGCTCAACGCGTTTCCAGACGACAATCCAAACCTAGGCGCTTTTCAAGGGTGGCTACACAGCGGCGGACAGCCTACGCTCACAAGCTATCCCGATACAGAATTATTGTTAGATCATGTGGAATGGCTAAAGCAACTGCCGCTTTACCTTGATTTGGGCGACATCTTTTTGGTTCACGCTGGTTTAGATCCTGGCAAAAGCCTAGGCGATCAAACCCAGATGGATCTTTGCTGGATTCGCGATGTTTTTCACCGCAGTCCTGACCCATTTTTTAAAGACAAGCTAGTGATTACGGGCCATACCATTACCTTTACCTTGCCGGGGGTTGAGCCTGGAGAAGTGGCCCGAGGGGCTGGTTGGCTAGATATTGATACGGGCGCTTATCATCCTAAAAGCGGCTGGCTTACGGCTGTTGATGTAGACAACGCGCTGGTGTATCAGGTGAATACGATAACGCAGGCCGGGCGGATGACGGCGCTTGAACAGGTGGTCGTAGATGTAGAACCTGCCTCGGTAAGACCTAGAAAGAGAAAGCAAGCGGTCGCCTAGGTTTGTGCTGCTTAGTCCAAAATCGTTTTTCCAGCAAAGAAATCTTTTAGCTGTCGGGCATGATCGTGCGTTAACTGCCCGTAGGGCAGCTCGTCTGGGCGAAATGCTTTTACCTCTAGCACCTCATCCGGGTCGCCTATTTGAAAGGTGCCTTCTACTTGCGCTGCTAACGTGACGCAAACGGAATGAAATCTGGGGTCTCTATCGGACTGAGAGTAAACGCCAACGAGTTGGTCTATGCGCGTTAGCGTTAACCCAGTTTCCTCTAGCAGTTCCCGCTTAGCCGATGTATGAATGTCTTCGCCCCAATCGACTAACCCGCCAGGCAATCCCCACAGCCCATCGTCCCGGCGAAGAATGAGCACTATCCGGCCATCGCTTAGCAGTGGAACAACGCTGGTGCCCAGTAGCGGGCGACGAAGTAATAGTCCTAAAAGCGTACGAACCGGGCGTAGGCGGCGACTTAGGAAAGAAGTCTTCGGCATAACAGAACGGGGGCTGAGGAGATTTAATTATCCTTGATTTATTACCTATCGTTCGGCGGCGATGCTATTGCGCAAGAATTGACCGCCAATCTCTATCTCCACGCACCCTAAATGTAAAAATTGATAATGATTATCATTCTGTGTTAGTTTGATTGAGCTTAGAAAAATACCCGCTAGCACAGCTTCCGTGATTCATATGCTTTGGACTTCTATGACTCGCAATCTTCACCAGCTTGCCCCGGCCTACAAAAGGCGAGCAGGCTGGGCTGGGCTATTTGTGGCTACTTTGCTTCCTTTGGCTAGCTGTACTTCTGCAAATTCAGTGGGTTTGAAGGCGGGCGAGGCGGAGAAATTGCGGGTGGTCACGACTTTTTTGCCAATTACTGACTTTACGCTGGCAGTGGCGGGCGATCGCGCCGAAGTCACTCAGCTACTGCCGCCGGGCGTTGGCCCGCACGACTATCAGGCTAAGCCTCAAGACGTGCAGAGCTTGGCTGAAGCTGATGTACTGGTAGAAAATGGACTGGGCCTCGAAGATTTTTTGACTGGGCTAATTGATAACGCGAACAATCCCGATATGGTTGTGGTGGACTCTAGCGAAGGCATTGCTACGCTCCCGGCAGCCGATGACGGCCATTCTGACGCTGACGCTCATGAAGGTTCTGAACATCAGCACAGCGAGTTTGACCCTCACATTTGGCTCGATCCTAAAAAGGCGATACAGCAAGTAGGCAACATTCGAGATGCACTGGTTGCCGTTGACCCTGCGGGTGAAGCAATTTATGCGGCTAACGCCGATGCTTATATTCAGCAGCTTCAGCAGCTAGATAAAGAGATTAGCGTGGCACTAGCGCCTTACGCCGGTCAGACGTTTGTTTCTCATCACGACTTTGCCGAACATTTTGCTCGAAGCTATGGCATTGATGTGGAGTACTTAGTGGATGTGCCCGAAGAGAGTGCTACGCCTAGTGATATGCAGCGGGTGATTCAAGCAGTTGAAGGCTCTGATCTGAAAACCCTGCTGCAAGAACCGGCCCAGCCAGGTAGTTCGCTATCGGCTTTAGCAAAAGAGATGAATGCGCAGGTCAGTGAGTTTAACCCGATGGAAAGCAGCGGCCCTGAGGGGCTTTCTCCTGACTACTACATCGCTACGATGGAACAAAATTCAGAGAATCTAGAAGCCGCCTTCGCTCAATCTGATCGCTAGTTTCATAGAGAAAACCACCCTAGCTTATGTCTGTGATGTCTCCTCAATCTTTGCCGTTGCCATCTGCTAATTCTGTTTTAGAGATTGATCGTCTTTCTGTTCGTCGCGATCGCCGCCCGGTTTTGCAAGATGTCTCTTTCTCTTTATCGGCAGGTACTGATGTCGCGATTGTCGGCCCTAACGGTGCGGGCAAAAGTACGCTGGTGCAGGCGATTTTAGGGATTTTACCTTGCGAAGAAGGACAGGTAAAGCTGCTGGGCCAAACGCTGGCAAATGGTCAAATCCCATCGGCGATTCGCGATCAGGTGGCTTATTTACCGCAGAACTTTTTGGTGGATCGGCGCATTCCGCTGACGGTGAGCGAGTTGGTGTCGCTGGGGTGGGATAAGCTGGGGCTTCAGTTTCCTTGGGCTAGGGCAAAGGCTAGGCGGCTGGCGGTGCGCTCAGCATTAGAAAGAGTGGGCGCAGGCGAGCTGGCTAGTCGCTTTATTAGCGATTTGTCGGGCGGGCAAACGAAGCGGGTATTGCTGGCGTATTGTTTGGTGCGATCGCGTCAACTCTTGATTCTAGATGAAGCGCCGGCTGGGCTAGACGTCCGGGGCGAGGCCGATTTCTATCAGCTTTTGTACGAGCTTAAGGCGGAGCAGGGCTGGACGATTTTGCAAATTTCGCACGATTTGGACATGGTGAGAAGGCATTGCGATCGCGTGATTTGCCTCAACCGCCGTTTGCTCTGTCAGGGCGTTCCTGAGACAACGCTAGCGCCCGAGAACTTGAGCGCTACCTACGGCTCAGAGTTTGTTCGCTATCGCCATCATCACTGAATATGCCTGCTGTAGATTTTGAAAATATGATCGCGCTTTTCCAATATCCGTTTATGCAAAGAGCGCTTATTGGCGGTATTGTCACCGGGCTTACGGGCGGATTACTGGGGAGCCTAACGGTTGTTCGTCAGCTTTCTTTTTTCAGCGATGCGCTAGGCCATTCCACGATGTTAGGCATTAGTATTGGCATCGTCTGCGGCCTTAGCCCCTCTGTGGTGGTGCTGCCCTTTGCGCTGCTGTTTGCGCTGGGCTTTAACTATCTCATCGAAAAGACGGATTTGTGGACAGACGCTTTGCTGAACTTGATCTATTCTTCTTCGCTGGCAATTTCTGTGATTGTGCTCAGTCTGTCTGGCACCTATCAGGGCAACCTCAACAGCTTGCTATTTGGCGATATTTTAGCGCTGCAACCGTCGGATCTAATAGTTGACGGGGCGCTTCTGGTCGCCTGCGCTCTATTTATGGGGTTAACGCTGCGGACTCAGATGCTGATGACGCTGCATGAACCTTTGGCGATCGCCCGTGGCGTCAATATTAAAGCGCATCGCAACGCTTTTATGGTCTTGCTTTCTCTAGTGGTGGCGACTTCTATTAAAGCCATTGGCGTTCTATTGGTAGGCGCGTTTATCGTCATTCCGGCCTGCGCTGCTAGGGCGCTCAGCCGCGATTTTACTAGCTACGTTCTACTATCTGCGGGCTTAGGTGCGCTGAGCGCTGCTGTCGGTATGCTGGCCTCCGCCGCGTTTAACTTGCCATCTGGCCCCAGCATTGTTGTGGCTCAGCTACTGCTGTTTTTGGGGGCGACTGCTTTTCCAGGTACAAAGGCATTTTTAGTAGAAAGGCATTTTTAGCAGAGAGCTTGTAATCTTTTATAGAATTACTTTTACCAGCGGCTCGAACTTCTCTACTAAATCTGGCCGTGTAACCAAGGTAGGAAAAGGGAATGTGCTGTAGTCTTTTCCAACGGTTAAGGGAAAGGATGCTTTGCCATTGAGATTGACCCAGCTTGCACCCGCCGCCTGTGTAATCGCCCAAACAGCGGCAATATCCCAAATTTTCGGCGTCGCTTCTACCGCACCTAAACTGACGCCCGAGGCCACCGTGAGTAAGTTGTAGGTGGCGACACCCATCATTCTAATTTTGCAGGGAAAGGGCTTCTGTAAAACCTTCATGCTGCGAGCGCACAGACTAAAGAAGTGCGAGCCGGAAGGGACATCTGGTGCGGTATGGATGGCTTTGCTATTGACGAAAGCGCCTGATGGCATTTCTAATCCCGATTCGCCGGGCCAGAATCCGTGAAAGTGTTCGCCGATAGATGGAATATAGACATGGCCGAAGACGGGGGTGCCTTTGTAGAGCAGGCCCAATGAGATGCCCCATAGCGGGATGCCGCGCGTAAAGTTGGTGGTGCCGTCGATTGGATCGATGACCCAGCACCAGTCGGTATTAGGAAAGGTGTGTTCGGCTTCTTCGCTGAGGACGCCGTGGTTGGGAAAGGTTTGATGGATGCGATCGCGCAGTTCTTGGTCAGACCATTTATCGTATTGAGTAACTAGGCTACCGTCTGCTTTTTGTTCTGCCGTTGCCGAGCCGAATGCTTTGAGCAGATGCTCGCCGATTTCGTGGGTCATTGTTTGGGTGAAGTCGGTTACCTTGGCCCAAAAATCAGGAGAGGTCATTGAGTAGTGTGTAATGAGTAATGAATTTGAAAGAGCGCGTTGGACTAATCCATTTCGCTCTCTAGTGCGGCGGTGATAGCTCTTTTGGCATCGAGCTTGAACTCTTGAATGTCTACTTTACTGACAAAGGCGATCGCAACTAACATCCCGACGGCTTGCACAATGAACACTAACGCGTAAGCAGGCAAAAGTTTATCTGGTGTAGGGGTTGTCATAGTGGCTGCGCCGGTCAGATTTTTGCCTAGCGACAGCAACCCGCCGCCTAGTAGCGTAGCGCTTCCTCGGGCCATTGCCTGTGCGAGTCCCCATGCGCCAATGAACGTTCCTGCGGTTTCAGCAGCCGTTAGATCAATCATCAGCAGGATAGATCCGGTGGTGAGCAGCCCCGCAGCGAGGCCAAACAGGCCAACGGAGGCGCTAAGTAACAGCGGATTTGCGGTAAGGCCAACTGCTGCTAGCAACAGCAGACAGATCGCAGCCGCTAGACAGCCCACTTTGATGGTGCGTTTTTTGCCGAGCAGCGGCACCAAAAGAAATGCCGTGCAAACAATGCCCAACAGCGTTCCGCCTGCAAAGTAGCCGTTGAGCTGAGCGCTAGCCGAAATTGACATGCCAAATAGCTGGCTACCGTAGGGTTCTAAAATGGCGTCCTGGGTGAAGATGCTCAGGCTCAGAACGAGTAAAAAGCAGAAGAAAAAGCCAGTTTGACGGCTCGCACCTAGAATTTTGACGGCCTCTTTGAGCGTTAGACTGTCTTCTCTTCCGCTGGCTATCGAGCGTTGCTCTAGCAGGGAGTAGCGGCTTTCAATGCCGTACGTGCTGCCGACTGCGATCGCACAGACCAAAGCCGGTGCTATCACAAACAGTCGATTAATTGGCCCGCGCAGCTCTGCTACAGAGGTTGCACCTTCTATCGAACCGGTAGTGGCCACTAGCAGCCCCACGCCTACTAAAATTCCGACCATCAACATGCCCCAGCCAATACCCACTATCTTGGGCTGAGTTTTATCGTCTGAGACATCGACTAGCAGCGCGGTAAACGGCGTAGATGCTGCCGAGAGTGCCAGCCCGTAGCAGGCAAAAACAGCGGCGAGTAGCCCCACCCAAGGGTAGGCTTCAATCCCCCAGCCCGACTGCTCAATCGACTCTCCAATGCGCCAGATAATTTGTACCGCGACAAACGCAGAGGCCCACATGCCCAAAATGCCGAGCCATATATAGCCGCTGCGATGATGGCCTAGCAGCGGTTTAGCATCAGACATTTGGCCGAACCACACGCGAGCAGGTGCCATAAATTGATGAACGGCGATCGCCCCTGCTGCCGCTAGCGCAGGCACCTTTAGCTCGGTGATCATGACTCGATTCAGCACGCCCAGCGTCAGCAAAGACATAATGCCCAGGCCCATATTGAATACGCCTAGACGAAACATGGTCAGTAGGCCAATTTGAGGGATATCTGAGGGGTTTGATATGGCAGGGATGTTGCTGCTTGCCATGGGCGATGTTCTCTACTGTCTACGGCTGGTAATAGCATAGGGGATTGTACAAGCGTGACCCAAAAAATATGGCGATCGCACAAGTCACCTGGAAAATTAACCCAAAAAAACGGACGACCACAAAGGATCGTCCGCTAGCTATGTACCTAAAATCGTTGTCTTAACAGATCTCTGTCTAGAAGATCTCTAGTGAAAATCGCAGATGAGCTGAGCGTCGCCAGTGAGCTTATTTGACCTCAGCTTTGTTTGGCATCAGCTTTGGCATCAGTGTTGCCTTCGTTAGAAGCTGTTGCTTCAGTTGTTTCGGCGATCGCCGGCTGCGTACCCGCTACGTTCACTTTCACAACTTTGTTGCGCTCATCTTCAGCTTTGGGCAAAGTAACGACCAAAATGCCTGCTTCGTAGTCAGCGCTTACGCCTTTAGGGTCGATAGCGACGGGTAAGGAGACAACGCGGCGGAAAGAACCGTAGCGGAACTCATTGCGACGTAGGGTTTCGCCTTCTGCCAACGTGGGCGCTAAGCGATTGCCAGCGATCGCCACTACTTCGCGGCTAGCCTGGATGTCGATCTCTTCGGCGTTCACGCCAGGGAGCTGTACCTGTAGCGTTAGCGCTTCTTCGGTTTCGATTAGCGTGGCCGCTGGTGTCCAGGGAGTGTTAGCGGTTTCTACACCCGAAAACTCTTCAAAGAGCTGATCGAGCTGTTGTTTAACGGTGTTCATTTCTTGGAAAGGTTGCCAATAACGACGAACAATCATGGAGTATCTCCGAATCACGATGTCCTTATCATGCCAACTGGAGGAGGTCGTAGACAGTGGCGCAAACCTCACCCGCTGGTAGAGGATGCCGATATTCGGTAGGGTTCGGTTTTCAGGGCCTTACAGCGATTTTGAACAGGATTGAACGCGACCTTTCGATGCGACTTAAATGGCTGCTCTTTTTGGGGACGGCTCACTCAAAAGAAGGAGTGCACAGCATTTTTAGCTCGCGATAATAAAGCCAATCTTTGTTTATCTTTTCTAGCTATGGCAACAGCGTTAATTACAGGGGCGTCTAGCGGTATTGGCTTAGAGCTGGCTAAAGTATTTGCCAAAACTGGCCACGACGTTATTTTGGTTGCGCGTAGCGAGGATAAGCTGCAAGCCCTCAGCGACGAATTATCGAAGGCGCACGGCATTCAATCTACGGTGTTTAGCTATGATCTGACTGAGCGATCTGCACCCCAGTCTTTGTTCGACCAGGTGCAGCAGAATGGACTAACGGTTGATGTGCTGGTGAACAACGCGGGCTATGGCGACTATGGTGAGTTTGCTAAAGCCGACTGGGACAAGCTTGAAGGCATGATTCTATTAAACGTGCTGGCGCTTACTCACTTGACTAAGCTGTTTTTGCCTGGCATGGTTCAGCGCGGCTCAGGTAAAGTTCTTAACGTCTCGTCTACGGCGGCTTTTCAACCAGGGCCAATGATGGCGGTTTACTTTGCGACTAAGGCTTATGTGCTTTCGTTTAGTGAGGCGATCGCAGCCGAAACCGAAGATCAAGGTATTAACGTGACGGTGCTTTGTCCTGGCCCTACCCAGTCGGACTTTATTGAGACTGCCAATATGAATCAGGCAGCGTTTGCTAATAAAGCTACAGAAGACAAGCTGCCGACCGCTGCTGAGGTTGCTCAGTTTGGCTACGACGCGCTTCAATCGGGACAGGTCGTTGCTGTACATGGGTTAGCCAATAAACTGATGACCTTTTCTACTCGCCTTGCCCCGCGATCGCTCATTCGTAAGGGCGTCAAGCAGTTTATGTCGTCTGACTAAATCTAAAGACAAATTAAATTAAAGACGAACTTAACGCCAGGGTAACCGCACCCGAAAAGAGATCGAGTCGTCCGAGCGGTCCGTTCCTTTTGAACTAGTGTTTAAGCTCTTATCTAAGGTTCTATCTAAGCTCTTAGCATCTGACTGTCCGGCTTTTGGCGGATTAGCTCTTGTTTGCAATGTATTTAACGAATCTACAGATTCTTCTAGTGCATTTTCCAAATTGCTCTTAGCCTCTTGTCGCTTCGGTAAGTGCCGGGCATTACTCGCGGCTGCTAATCCAAGTCCACCGAGTACCGTCCAATATCCAACTGGCTGCGAACTCCCTATTTGTAAGGCCCAATCCAGCAGCTCTACACTTACAAATAGCAGCCCAAATCCAACTAGCCAAACTCGTATCGTCAAAAGCTGCCTGCCTTAGCTGTTCGCCCGAAAACACCTACCCAAAACTGCTGACTAAAGATGCTAGCGGAGTCCTGGTAATTTAACACCTTGCAAGCGAGTATTCCGATTATCTATACGGCAATAACCCAAGTGGATTCCCCAAAAAAGGCGAGCTGAGCGCTAAAGTAAGAAGATACCTTATCCTGCACAAACCCAGCCGCTGTGAAGTTTAAATCTGACAATTTCAAAGGTCTTACACTGCTTTCTAGTCGCGAAATAGAGGCCATGCGACCAGCCTGTCGTCTAAGTTTCGAACTACTAGATTACCTCGCGCCGATGGTGAAGCCGGGAATCAGTACATTAGAGCTAAACGACGCGGCTGAAGAATGGACTCAGCAGCACGGGGCGATTAGTGCGCCTTTGGGCTATCCGGGTGCGCAAGGCGCGATGGACTTTCCGAAGTCTATCTGCACTAGCGTGAATGATGTGGTGTGTCACGGCATTCCGAGCAAAAAAGAAATATTGCAAGAAGGCGACATCATCAATATTGACGTTACACCGTTTTATCAGGGCTACCACGGCGATAGTTCCCGTACCTTCTTAGTGGGTGAGGTTGCACCAGAAGCGCGGCGATTGGTAGAGGTGACTGAACGGGCGCTGTGGGTCGGAATTGAAGCGGTTAAAGTGGGCGGACGCGTAGGCGATATTGGCGCGGCTATTCAAGAATATGCTGAAGGTGAGGGCTTTTCGGTCGTGCGAGATTTTGTCGGCCATGGCGTTCATCGTACGTTCCATGCGGAGCCTCAAATCCCTCACTATGGCGTTTCAGGCAAAGGCAAAAAAATTCGCCCAGGGATGGTTTTCACTATCGAACCTATGTTGAATGAGGGGACGTATGAGGTGGAGCTGCTAGACGATCAGTGGACGGCGGTTACTCAAGACGGACAGCTTTCGGCTCAGTTTGAACATACTTTAGCGGTCACAAAATCAGGCGTAGAGGTGCTGACTAAAATGCCTGCGCTCGTGATGGCTTAGAGGTGAGGTATCTCGTCTGCTAGAAAACAGATGTCGGTCTTTAATATTCGTCTTCTAGCATAGACATTAGAATCATCGACTCGTAGCCTGTAGGCGTCCTAAATCCGTCGCGGATAATGCCTTCTACTACGAAGCCTTCGCTTGCGTATAGTCCTTTTGCTCTGTGGTTGCGCTCTAGCACATCTAGCCATAGACGGTGGTGCCCTAGCTGCTCAAAGGTGAAGGCTTTGATCTGGCGCAGAACCTGTCTCCCGTAACCCTGGTCTTTCTCTACGACGACTATCCGACGAATTTCTAGCGAGCGATGCGGACTGGTTACGCCTGCAAGAATGGTGTAGCCAATTGTGCGTTGGTCTAGCTTTACTACAAAGTGGGCGTAGTCGGCTGAGGCGATCGCCTGCTCATGCCAAGAGCGATCGCACTGCGTAACGTAAGGTGCATTGTCCGCATGGCTTTCAGCGGCAAGTACAAAAGGCAGATCGGCAAGTTGGGTAGGGCGTAATTTCATAGGTGACTTGGCGGCGCGCTCAATTTATGTCACTGCTTGGGTCATTGACCCGCCGCTAAACAGGGTATAAGTTTTTACTACGGCAATTTTTCTACTTCTTAATTTTATAAAAGCTAGTTTAGCTACGTTTCTTTTTACGTCTTTTTTATTGACAGTTGTCGAAGCTTCGCAAAGTTATTGATTTATCTGTATTCCTTTTTCTGTAGGTTTTGAGCGGCGATTCCTGGCGCGATCGCCGCTTATCAGTTCTGCCCGTTGTCACTGTCTTTCTTTAGCGTATGCGTTTAGAAAATAAGGTTGCACTGGTGACCAGTTGCCGGTCTAGTCTTTGCGTTGAGATAGCGCAGCGGCTAGCAGCGGCTGGGGCCAAAGTCATGATCTGCGGACGCAGTGCGCCTCAAGGGCGCGAGACGGTGCGACAGATTCAGCGGTGTGGCGGACGGGCCAGCTTTGTCCTAGCTGATGTCGGTGTTTTGGTTGATGTTCAAGCGGCGATCGATGAAACGATTGCAACCTATGGTCGTTTGGATATCTTACTGAATCATATTAGCGGTGACTATGCTCAAGACAGTGAGCTAGCAGATGTTTCCGAATCAACATGGGAGCGCATTGTAGAGTCGGCGCTCAAGGGAACGTTTTTTTGCTGCCAGTATGCACTGCCTTTTTTACAACAGTCGAGTGGCACTATTATCAACGTGGTGAGGCAGTCTTCGGCGCTACGCTTTAGCGCTGTTACTACGATTTGCCAGGGGGGCGTAGCGGCTATGACTAGTGCGATCGCGCAGCAGTATACGGTTCAGTCAGTCACCGCCAACATGATTTGGGTCAAACCGTTTAATTCCCCGAAGTTCAACGTCGAGCCGCTGGCTGGAAAAGTAGCCCACGTGCCCGAACCTATTCGCCCAGCCGCCGTGAGCACTGAGGCAACGAGTCCAGCGCTACCCGTGATCTCATCTGATTTTGCGGATGCGGCTACGGCTGTGCTGTATCTGGCTTCGCGCAGTTCGACGATTCAAGGCTCTATGCTAGTAGTCTCCGAAAGCCGCTAGTTTTCTTCGCTTTTGTCCTCTTCGCTTTCGTCTTCCTCGCCGTCTTCGTCTTCTATAACTTCGTACTCACCCGCCCAAACGGCAGTTAGTAAGGCAAGTCCAGTTTGCGTTAGCTCGGCATCTTCACCTACAAAGCTAACGTCATCAATTTCGCCGCCTGCTGCTTCGATGAGGTCTTGCATCCACAGGTGACAAGGCGCCGCTCGTCCTCTTAATAGCGTTTCAAGTCGGATTTGCTTGGATAGCGGTAGTTGCCTTTGCAACAGTACGTATATCGGTACATAGGTGCGCTGCTCTACGCCTTCTAAAATTTGCTGTAGATACCAGGTGGTCTGCTCTGCGGGCAGCTCGTCTAATCGCCGAGTGATGCGGTCTAAAATGCGAGTAACAAAGTCTACGCCCAGATAATTGTTGATATGCTCAGCCGCTAGCTCTGGGGCGACTTCTACTCGCTCGCTGATGGCGGCCCAGTCTACTTCGGGGTAAGCGGCCCTAAGCTTTTCGAAGGCGCGATCGCTAATTTGAGCGGCCCCCGTTTGCATATCATACGAAAAATCATCACCTGGTTTTGCGCCTGCTTTTACCAGCATTCTGAAGAGTTCAATGCCACTGTTGTCGCTCTCTTCCGGGTCGAAGTCCCCTTCTCCTAGTCTGCGATTATCGGTCATGCGATCGCCCCTTTTCTACCCGCTACACTGGCTTTCTAACCTGGCTTTCTCATCTGGCTTTCTCATCTGGCTCTGCGTTTTAGTCTACTGACCGGTCTTCTATTTGGCCTCTAGCTGTTTAGTTTCCTGGTGGGCTGCGTAAACGGCGTTAACGTTATACCAATTTAAAAATACGCGGCTTAGCTCCTGCGAAATTTGCGGATAACCTTTGTCGATTAGCCACTTTAGCGCTGGGCCTAGGGTCTTCTCATTGAGCAGTCCGCCTAAAGATAACCCTCCCCACAGTACTCTGTGCAGCCAGGTCATCTGAATCATCAGCCGTACGTCTAGCGTAGGATGCTTTTGATAAAATACGACGCCCATTCGCGCTCGCTGAATCTCTTTGTCAATCAGCTCTGGCAGCTCCTCAACCGAAAAAGCAGGATGCCAGTGATAGCCAACGGCCTCCGGGCATTTGATCAGCGAGAGACCGTTGTTCTTTAGCCGAACGCCCAGCTCTAGATCTTCCCAGCCATACTGCGTAAACTGAGCGTCGAACAGGCCCGCTTCTAGCAGCCATTTTTTGGCGATCGCCACATTTCCCGTCGCAAAAAACGCCCGCGAATAGTCAGTTACCTTAAACGGTTCGGACGTGGGCTTGTCAAAGTTACAGGTGTTAACCACTCGGCCATAGGTGAAAACGCGCTCGTTGCCCTGCCTGTAGGCTTTGTTAAGGGCATCGGCGTGGTATTGCAAGAAGCCGTCTAGCACGACCAGATCGCTGTCGATAAAGATAATGGTGTCGCCTTCGGCCTTTTGCACGCCCAAGTTACGAGCGATCGCGGCTCCTTCATGATTTTGCTCATATAGCTTCACATGCGAAAACTCGTCGGCATTCGCCTGTAGCCATTCCACCGTGCCATCGGTAGACCCATCGTCTACTAGCACAATCTCGTAGCCCGCTACTCCGCTATCTGCTCGCAGCACCTGGCTTTCCATTGCCCGCAGACATTTCTCTAAAATTGGCTGGCGATTATAGGTCGGAATGACAACGCTGAAAAACATAGCAGCCCGCATAGAAAGAGACTATTGTAACAAGCCCGCAGAAGGCCAGCAAAGTGAGCTATCTATTCTCAGCCCATATCGCGAGATTTCTTTCAGCTATCTGTGGACTTCTCGCTGCTCACATAGCCTGCAATAATATGTAGCTGATCACTTCATATTCGGACAAAGACAGCTATGGGCCGTGCAGATAAAGTTGTTTTGGCATACTCAGGTGGCGTGGATACGAGTGTATGCATCCCCTATCTCAAAGAAGAGTACGGTGTTAAAGAAGTCATTACCCTAGCTGCCGATTTAGGCCAGGGCGATGAACTCGATCCAATTCGTCAAAAAGCGTTAGATTCTGGTGCTTCCGAGTCTGTTGTTACAGACGTTACCGAGCCGTTCGTTGTTGACTACGCCTTTCCGGCTATTCAAGCGAATGCGCTTTACGAGAATCGCTATCCTTTGTCTACTGCGCTAGCACGTCCGCTCATTGCCAAGCTGCTAGTGGATACGGCTGAAAAGTATGGGGCGGATGCTGTCGCTCATGGCTGTACGGGTAAAGGTAACGACCAGGTGCGCTTTGATGTCGCGATCGCTGCTCTCAACCCAGACCTTAAAGTGCTCGCGCCTGCTCGCGAATGGGGCATGAGCCGCGAAGAAGCGATGTCTTATGGCGAAAAGTTTGGCCTCACCTTTCCAGTGAAAAAGTCCTCGCCCTTTAGCATCGACCGTAATTTGCTGGGCCGCTCGATTGAGGCAGGCCCGCTTGAAGATCCATGGATAGAGCCGCCCGAAGAGATCTATGTGATGACAAAGGCGATCGCGGATACGCCCGATGAGCCTGAGTATGTCGAGATTGGATTCGAAAAAGGCATTCCAACTAGCCTGAATGGCAACAATCTTGCGCCCGTTGAACTCATTACGCAGCTTAACGAAAAGGTTGGCAATCATGGCATTGGCCGAATTGACATGATCGAAAACCGGCTGGTGGGCATCAAATCTCGCGAAATTTATGAAGCTCCGGCCCTACTGGTTCTAATTCACGCTCACCGAGACTTGGAAAGCCTGACGCTGACGGGCGATGTCACTCAGTACAAGCGTAATATCGAGCAGTCCTACGGCCAGATGATTTACAACGGTCTCTGGTATAGCCCGCTAAAGTCGGCGCTAGATGCCTTTATTTCCCAAACTCAGGAACGGGTTTCTGGCACGGTCAGAGTCAAGCTGTTTAAGGGCAATGCCATTATTGCCGGACGTAAATCTGTCAATGCTCTCTATACAGACGAACTCTCTACCTACGGTAGCGACGACAAGTTCGACCACAAGGCCGCCGAAGGATTTATTTACGTTTGGGGACTGCCAACGCGCGTTTGGTCTCAAAAAAATCGCTAGGCTCTCTGTATAAACAAAAGCTGTCAAAAGCTGCCAAAAACCGACGATGAACCTGATATTCATGGTCGGTTTTGCTTTGGTTACCCCTTCTTTCGGGTAAATATTGTTTGCGAAAGGTAAAACCTCAGCCCGCGTTTCTTTCTCCTAAGGAGCCGTAACGGTTTGAGAATGACTTAGCCGTGCCTCGTATTATATCGAGGATCTTTGCATAGTTTTAATACCGTGCCGATCCCTGTATTACTTGTGTTTATTGACTTACGAAACTTTTAGGTAGCTTTTTCCCAAACAAAACATGCTCTAGACTGGCACACTCAGCTGTTGGCTAATATGCGTTTATCTGTAAACTGTTGGCCGTTTGTGCCTAACTCAACTGTTCAAACTATTGTGATATTGTTTAAGCGATAACAACCTGAGTGTTGTTCTAGGAACGCCCAGTTACGCTTCTAAGCTCCCTGATGCTCGTCGATAGTGGCAAGTGACAGTCGCCTATAGAATCTGTAGTAAACAGCTTTTTAGAGCGACGCTCTAATCAAATCGCATTTTTTGGAGAGCCAGCGGGCTATGTCAATTTACGTAGGCAACTTGTCTTACAGCGCTAAGGAAGAAGATCTCGAACAGGTTTTTTCCGAATACGGTAAGGTCAAGCGCATTACCCTACCCACCGATCGCGAAACCGGACGCCCTCGCGGCTTCGCGTTCGTAGAAATGGAAGAAGAGTCTAAAGAAGACGGTGCAATTGAAGCTTTGGACGGCGCTGAGTGGATGGGTCGCGAACTGCGAGTAAATAAAGCTAAGCCCCGCGAGCAGCGCAGCAAACCGGCTAACGGTGGCTGGAGCTAACTTCCTCATTGCCACCTAGGCAAGCCTTAAGGTAAGCTAGGTCTTCGAGCTAAATCTAGATATTTTAAGGAGGTGAAACATACATGGCTCAAGTTGTCCTTGGACAAGACGAAAATCTCGAAGCCGCCCTCAGACGTTTTAAGCGTAAAGTTGTGCGAGCAGGCATTTTTCAAGACATTAAGAAAAACCGCTACTTTGAGACGCCTCCTGAGAAGCACAAGCGTAAAGCACTCGCCAGACAGCGCCAGCGCAAGCGCCGCTCTAGACGATAGATAAGTCTGACTGTTCTAGCTTAGACGTTAGCGATGCCTCTAGGCGTCATTGACATAGCGATAGCTAAAACTGCACAGATAATACAAAACAAAGGGGACTGCGATCATGCGATCGCAGCCCCTTTTTAATTAACCCCTACCCTCTGAACATGCTGCTGACCGAACTCTCTTCATGGATCCGCCAGATGGTCTCTCCGAGCATATTGGCTACAGACAGCATCGTCAGCTGATCAAACTGCCTATCAGGTGCAATTGGAATTGAATTGGTCACAATCACTTCTTCAAATAGCCCGCTAGAAAGTCGCTCTACCGCAGGCGGTGAGAATACCGCATGAGTCGCACAAGCATAGACGTGGCGTGCTCCATTTTCTCTGAGGACTCTAGCGCCTTCGCAGATCGTTCCGGCTGTGTCGATCATGTCATCGACTAGCACAGCGGTCATCCCTTCTACGTCTCCAATCAGGTTCATTACCTCTGCGACGTTGTGAGCCTGCCGTCGCTTGTCGATAATGGCAAGCGGCGCGTCGTTCAGCATTTTGGCAAAAGCCCGAGCGCGAGCCACACCGCCCACGTCAGGCGAAACGACTACTAGGTCTTCAATGTTTTTGTTGGCTAGATACTCTACTAGTACAGGCGATCCATACGCATGATCGCAGGGAATATCAAAATAGCCCTGGATCTGCGCTGAGTGCAGGTCTAGGGCTAGTACACGGTCGGCTCCCGCTTGAGTAATTAAGTTAGCAACTAGCTTAGCCGTAATTGATTCTCGTCCGGCTGTTTTTCGGTCGGCTCTCGCGTAGCCGTAGTAAGGCATTACTGCCGTAATTTGCCTGGCTGATGCCCGATGGCAAGCATCGATCATAATCAGCAGTTCCATCAGGTTATCGTTTACCGGATGGCAGGTTGGCTGAACAAGGTAAACATCGCAGCCGCGAATAGACTCTTGAATTTGAACGTAAAGTTCGCCATCGGCAAAGTGCTTTCGCACCATGGGTCCCAAATCTGTGCCTAAGTAGCGAGCGACTTCTCGGGACAAGGCTCGATTAGATGAACCCGAAAAAACCTTGAGTCGGTTATTCGTTTCGATGCGTGAGAGCGCCGTTTTCAGCGGCAGCGTTGCAGAGCGGATCACAGTGGTCCCTCAAAACTTAGGGTGGGATGGGTCAACAGAACCTTAACACTTGTTAACGTCTTTCTTCATCGGGGATCAAACGTGGGTACGATCCCCGATGAAAGTTCTCAATCGAGCTTCTCAGTTTTGAGCAACTGGTTAGTTAAAAAGGCTTCGAAGAAGCAAGTTTTAAGCTGCAGCTACCGTGGAGTAAACCGTTGAGCTAGGTGGCAGAACCTGATCTAGAGTGAGCTAAGACGGTGGGCAACCGGGTTAAGGTACAGCGCAAATAACAGAGGCTATCAGTAATCTCTATCTAGTTGCTGTGCGAAATAGAGAATTTGTAATAGAGGTTTTTATGATCGAGCTTTTATGATCGAGAAGTGTGATGAAAACGCAGGCGGACGTGGAGGTAAAAGCTTCGAGCGGATGATTTTGAACGGAGTTGTCACCTTGTAAAAACGGCATATTCGCAAACTTTACCGGCTTAATCCGATCTTAAGCTGACGGTATCTAAGATTACTAAGTCATCTTTTTATATCTACTAATGTGATTAGTATTTTACAAAAATACTCTCAAAGCGCAAAGGTCAGCAGTTCAGTAGCCGTTGCTACTAGATTCATTTTTTGCTTTTCTCTTCGACCAAAAAAAATATCGCCTTAAATTTTAGCAATAGTCAGCTTAATGTCGATGGCCGGCGTTAGAAGAAACTCTTAAAGTCGGATGCGCTAGCGCGGTTGTAAGATTTGCCTCTACATGAGTATCTGCACTATTTGTCGTCTATTAGCCATTCAGATGCTCTTGAACCTAAATTGAGCGGCATGCTCACGGCTTTTCCTAGGCGCGGACGTTCGTTGGTTTGGGCCATAAAAGATTGAACCTGCTCAACAGCACCCCATGCATTCAGGTGAGCTGCAACTTCCTCTAAGTGGGCCATATATTCGGTCTCGCTCATGGGAAAAGACGCTTGCTCTAGATATCGCCACATCACCTGAAAGAAAATTTTTCGGGGCAGCTTTCTCAGTTGAATATCGTAGGAATATCCCCATTTCTCAACGATTAGCCCGTGCAGATCTTGTCCAGTCATAAGTCTTGTTTAATTTGCCCTATTATATGAGTGCATTTACATATGTTTACATTAACGAATGGCTAATTCGAAACTCTTTTAGTGGGGCTCGGCTGATGGGTTTGGCGCGATCGCAATATTCCTACGATCTTGCACGCGGCTCCTGAAAACCTCTACAGGCTTAGCCGAGAGACATTTTCCTTGAGCTGGCTAATGGGCGATCGCACTATCCTTATTTAGGGCTCAGCTTCTAGAAATATCAAACACACAGTAACTAAAAGCGTTGCAAAAGGCGGCGGTGGTTCTGAACGATGTAATAATATTCTAAGAAACTACGAACTTCTGTGACGAAAAGATTCATGCATAGGTGTGGCGCTTTGAGTAGCAGAAATGTCTTGAAGTTTTAAATAATAGATATCAATAGTAGCGTTTAGACAGCTGACCTATGACCCAAGCTTCTGGAAACCCCGATGTCCCCGATTTAGGCCGTCGCCAATTTATGAACCTGCTAACCTTTGGCACCATCACTGGGACTGTCTTAGGCGCTTCATACCCGATTATTAAGTACTTTATTCCACCGAGTAGCGGCGGCGGCGGCGGCGGCGTTACCGCAAAAGATGCGTTAGGCGACAACGTTGTGGCGACTGCATTTTTAGCTGAGCATCAGCCGGGCGACCGTGAGCTGGTTCAGGGCCTAAAGGGCGATCCTACTTACCTGGTCGTTAAGGAAGAAGGCGGTCTAGAAAGCTATGGCATTAGCTCTATCTGTACGCACTTAGGCTGTGTGGTTCCTTGGAACGTCAATGCGGGCAAGTTCATGTGTCCTTGTCATGGCTCTCAGTACGATGCTACGGGTAAAGTGGTTCGCGGGCCGGCTCCTTTGTCTTTGGCCCTAGCACATGCCGATGTCACCGAAGATGACAATGTAGTGCTCACCAACTGGACAGAAACAGACTTCCGCACGGGCGACAAGCCTTGGTGGTAGTTTTCTGGGAGTCAACTTTAGGTTGTGACTCCTTCTTTTAAATCAATTTGTGTCAACTGAACTGTTAACTTGCTAGCGCGCATGAAAACTCTAAAACCTATTAAATCTAAGCTTCAAGGCTGGATCAAAAGCGCGGGCGTTGTCCTAGCTGCTTTTTTACTTCTTCTTTCTAGCAGTTGGGCAATGCCTCAGTCTGCTGCGGCCTATCCTTTCTGGGCGCAAGAGAACTACGAGACGCCTCGTGAAGCTACGGGCAAAATCGTTTGTGCCAACTGCCACCTGGGCGAAAAGAAAACTATTCTCGAAGTGCCTCAGTCTGTTTTGCCAGATACTGTCTTCAAAGCCGTTGTAGAAATTCCATACGACCTGGATTCTCAGCAAGTGCTAGGCGACGGTAGTAAAGGTGGTCTTAACGTTGGTGCAGTCATCATGCTGCCCGATGGCTTCACGATCGCCCCTGCGGATCGCATTCCTGAAGATATAGCAGAAGAAGTCGGCGGTACTTATTTTCAGGAGTACAGCGAAGAGCACCCTAACTGGGCAATCGTAGGTCCGCTCCCTGGTGAGCAGTATCAGGAAATTGTCGTTCCTGTGCTTTCTCCCGACCCTAAGACCAATAAGAACGTTCACTTTGGCAAAAACTTAGTTTTTGTGGGTGGTAATCGGGGTCGCGGTCAGGTCTACCCAGCGGGCAACGCTTCGAACAACGCCGTTTATAATGCAACGGCAACGGGTACGGTTGCAGCTATTGATAAGAACGATGCAGGCGGCTACACCGTAACTATCAACAAAGAAGACGGTTCAACCGTTACCGATGAGATTCCAGTTGGCCCAGAGCTGCTGGTGAATGCGGGCGATGCAGTTGAAGCGGGTAAGCCTTTGACGGCTAACCCCAACGTAGGCGGCTTCGGTCAGACGGAGAAGGAGCTAGTGCTTCAAAGTCCTACTCGCATTAAAGGTCTTGATGGCTTTCTTGGCTGCGATTAGCCTTTCTCAGATTTTGCTGGTTCTTAAGAAGAAGCAGGTTGAGCGAGTTCAAGCGGCTGAGATGAGCTTCTAATGATTTAGTGGCAAAGCTAAAGTCGAATTGAATAATAAATTAAGGGGGCAAGTGCTGAAAAAGCATTTGTCCCTTTTGTCTTTAAGAAACAGCAGTTGCCTTTAAAGCAGCAATCGAATGGCGGCCACAGTTATTTCAAGCTGATCGATCCAAAGCTTAAGTCTAGAAAGCAGCGAGCCTTGATATTGATGATGGGTAGCCGAACTCATTCGCCGCTTGAAGCTGCTGACCGCTGCGGTCAAGGTAGGCAATTTCTCTGGCCATAGCGAGCAGACTACTGAAGGATAGTCCTAGCTTTAAGTCTTATTCAGATGAGGCGATCGCAGATGCGTACGTCAATGCAAAAGATATTGCCACTGGCGAAACTGCCCTCAGCCACCTTCCCAGCGCACTCTCCTTATTCCCGGCAAGAAGCGACCAGCGAGCAGATTTTATCCAGGTGAGCCTGACAAACTGCTCAAAGAATGGTAATCCGATCCTTTGAGCAGTCCAGAACGCTTTACAGCGAGCGGTAAGTTCGATAGTTGATATTTGGAAAGATATTGTCAATCTCTTCTACCTTTTCCAGCCAGCCAGCGTCTATCTTCTCATCGCGAATCTCTTCCCACAGCTTGTTAAAGCGCATTAAATGCCCGCGAGTTCGACGTACTGCATAGGGCACCATCGTCCCAGTTCTCATAATAAATGCCCAGTCTGAAGACTGTGCCAGCAGCAGCTCTCTTGCCGCCTGATTGAGCGCTCGCCACTGCAATTCATCCGCAGGTTCTCGGCGAGCCAGCTCGATCATCCGTTCAGCCGCTTTGTGTAGATGCGGATAGATCCAGGTGTTCGTTTCGTTGAGCCAATACTCGTGAAATCCCTTGTAGCCCCAGCTCGATTGTGATGGTCTAGCAACTTGCTGCGTTGGGTTGTCGCGCAGATAGTCGGCCAGGTGAGTCATTTTGTAAGTGTTCTGGTCGTGCCAGCTCTTACGGAAAAAGTAATCTAAGAACCAGGGGCCTTCATACCACCAGTGGCCATACAGCTCCGCATCGTAAGGCGAAACGACAATTGGCTCGCGCTGCATCATGCCATGCAGTCGCTCAGTCTGCTGAATGCGGTTCTGCATAAAGTTTTCGGCATGTTCTGCGGCTTTTTCTTTCGCCCAGTACGGGTCGTACCAAGACTTTTCAGAAAGGCCCAATCCCTTACCCGTAATTTTGTGATACTTAATGCCAACGTTCTTGCGCTGCCCGTTTGGCATAACGTAGGGCTTGATGTACTCGTAGTCGGCGTCCCAACCCAAATCTCTGTAGAACTCTCGGTACTCAGACGCACCCGGATAGCCAACCTCAGAAGACCATACCTGTTGAGAAGATTCCTGGTCGCGACCAAAAGCAGCAACGCCAGACTCTGTATAGATAGGCGCATATGCTCCGTAGCGTGGACGCGGACGCGCGTACAAGATGCCGTGGCCATCTGTTAAGAAGTAGCGCAAACCAGCGTCGGCCAGCATTCGCTCTAGCCCTTCGTAGTAGGCGCATTCGGGTAGCCAAATGCCAGATGGGCGACGACCGAAGTTGTCTTCGTGACTCTGGCAGGCTACTTCTATCTGCGACCACACGGCTTCTGGGTACATCTTCATCAGCGGCAGATAGCCATGCGTGGCTCCGCAGGTGATGATGTCTAAGTTGCCACTGTCTAAATACTGCTTAAACCCTCGGGTAAGGTCGCCACCAAAGTGCTCCCAAACCTGACGAACGTGCTTGCACTCTTTGGCGTAATACTCGGCTAGATACCGGATGTGATCATTTTGAGCATTGCGCTCTACTTCCATCTCTAGCAGCTTTTCCATCTGAGTGAGGTGCGCGTCGAATCGCTCCTGCAGCAGTGGATCGCGTAGCATAGATACCAGCGGCGGCGTCATGCTCATGGTTAGCTTAAAGTCGATGCCATCGCGCTTTAGCCCCTTGAACATGGTCAAGAGCGGCACGTAGGTTTCGATAATGCCTTCAAACAGCCATTCTTCTTCTAGTACGAAGTCGCTCTCGGGATGTCGGACAAAGGGTAGATGAGCGTGAAGAACGAGTGCAACATAACCGATCGACATGAGAGACGCCTACCTACAACAAAACGCTATGCGCAGGGTTCCAATGGCTGTAGGTGTCTTTTATCTACCCGCTGATCAGCGCCCTGCGCTTAAGTGATTGTACGGCAAAAGCCTACTCGACGCTGAGGGGATCCTTAAAACGATCTGCAAGTTTCTGTCTAAATAGAGTTAGACGCACTATAATCGCTTGCCTGCAAGTCTTCGGAGGGCTGCTTCAGTGCTACTGGGCACATCCGCCGCTGGGTCGATACCATACCAGCGATTCTTTCCGCTCGCCACGCCAGCGCATCCAACCTTCGCTCACGGTTGCGCCATTAAGCGGCTCGCAGTTGGCGATAGGTCTGGTGGCTCGTACGCGCATCCAGTCTCCTTGAAATTCCAATGGCTCAATTAAGCTGTCGGCGGCTACTAGGCTGATCATATTCGTAGACTGCTGAGGCTGCGATCGCAACGCCTGAGCCTTCCGATTATCTAAAAAGTAAACGGCCTTTTGCGCCTGCAACCGACTTTCCCAGATTTCTACCGTCAGCGGCACATCGCCTAATGCTAGCTGCGAAGTATGCGCCCAAGCGCTGCCGCCAGGCGTGTACTGTACTCGAAACCAGCCATCGGCGCGGGTTTCTATCACTGGAAAGGTGTACAGGTCTTGGTAAGAGCGCACCATCGCAAAGCTGGCATCGCGGCCAATAGCCAAGTAGGTTTTACCTTTGGGAATGAGCCATCCCTTATAGATCCAGCCCCAGTGCTCGCCGCCAGGCGTAACGTATAGCGGCAAGTTAACAGATTCTATCCAGGCTAAGCCGCCGTCAGCAGATTCTTCAATCCCACTCGGTCGAAGATGACCAACGCTTTCAACGGCGCTCATGTCTTTGGAGATATCTAAAATGCCAGCGCGTACGGGGGTAAAGGGCGTGGGTGCGGGTGCAGGATTTGCGGGCGGCGCGATCGCACTTACTGCTACAGGCTCGGTTTGTTCGGTGGCGGCCTCTTCGGTGGCTGCTTCAGTCATCGGCTGTGCGGCTTCTGTTTGTGCCAGGGCTGCTTCTATACCACCCCAGCCCAGCGCGATCGCACTTAATACCCCACAAGTTTTGGCTATGCGAATTCCAGCCAATCGACTAGAACGCCGACTGATAGAAAATGGGGATGTCGATAGCTTACTCATGGAAAATTTGCCTCAAATCGAAATGCTAATGCGCTAATTGCAAACAGAGATTACAAAAGCGCAGATATAAATACTAAGCACTAGCGATTGTGCTCGTCAGTACAATCAGGCTCGTGCCGTATAAATATTCACAGATCAGCTATCAAATTCATCAGGTTTTATCAGTAAACCCTATCACCGAGAAAAGAAGCTCTTACTCTAAACCCTATTCCTAGCGAACTTTGCTCATATTGCTGACCAAATCCTGCTGCATCCTGTCCAAATCGGCTTCTACTCGCGTCAGCGACTCATCGAGTTCGCGTCTTAGGCTTGGGTCTAGCTCTGTTTTCCCTTCATCGGCGTCGCGCATTAGCTTTCTAAAGGCCAGTAGCTGAGCGGTCTTGAGTGAAAGTTCTGCTGGCACCTTAAAGTCTGGGGTGACGCCTGTGCCTTCCCAGTTTTCGCCTGTCGCTAGGCTGATAGCCTGCCCGGTTGGAATAAACATCCAGAAGTGATCGTGTAGTCGAAAGCCCGAACCTGGATTTGCTCCGCCGGCTGTGGTTTCTCCTACTACGACCACTCGCTTTAGCTGCTGCAGATTGTAGGCAAATTCTTCGGCGGCGGAGAAAGTTTCGAGGCTAGTAATGACGTAGACAGGTTTGTTGAGATACCTAGGTGCAGGTAGATGGGGCACTGTCCAAGACTGCTGGCGGCGATCTTCTGTATGCCAGTAGAGATCGGTGAGATGCACGGCTGGATAAGCTGGGAGCAAATAGCTGGTGAGCAGAGCAACCATGCTGGCCGAACCGCCGCGATTGTAACGCAGGTCGATGACTAGGGCGCTGGTGTTTGCTAAGAAACGCATGGCCGCGGCTAGCGTATCGCCCGCAAACTCGGGTGGTTCGAAGCTAAATAGCTCTAGGTAGCCAACGTTGCCTCTAAGTCTTTCGACTCGGTTGATATCAAAATTTCTCAGTTCGCTCAGGCGCTGCTGCTGAGCTAGCTCTTCGGGCGGAATTTCTGTTTGAGGGGCTAGGTGCGGCAGCACCGCTGGGCTGAAATAGACTTTCAGATGGCGGTCTTTACTGAGGGTTTGCAGTTGGGCGGTGAGGGTTTCGGCTAGCTGAACGCCACTTTTTACATCTCTGTAGCCTTTTTTTGAGAGGCGATCGCGCAAATCTGTCTGAAGCTTTTTTGCCACTTCTGGAAAGGCATATTCGTCTAGCTGATCGGCGATCGCCCTTAAAACCTCTGTGCGAGTTTGCGCATCTATGGGTAAATCGTCCGCCGAATTGCCAGCAGGTTTAGAAGCACTCATAAGGCTAAAGCTAGAATAAACAAATCGCAGTCCTGTGAGTCCTATGTTAATGCTCAGCCGGACAAAACTTCTCTACGATGCGTACAAATGTCTCTACGCCTAAGCTTAGGGCCGTTTCGTCGAAGTCGAAGCGTGGGTGATGGTGTGGATACGCCAACCCCTTATCGCTATTTGCCGATCCTAAAAAGAAGTAGCATCCAGGCACTTCTTGCAAAAAGAACGAAACGTCTTCACCGCCCATCGTCTGACATTCGGGCACAACCCCAGCGGGTGTTTCTACGACCGATAGTGCTACTGAACGCACTAACTCAGCGATCGCACTGTCGTTGATAACCGGTGGATATAGCTTGCAATAGTCCAGGTCATAGCTAGCGCCATGAGCCGCACAGACGCCTGCGATAATTTGCTCTAACCTTTCTGGAATCAGCGACCCGTAATCGCTGTCAAAGTATCGCACTGTTCCACTGAGATAAGCGCTATCGGCAATGACATTGACCGCCGTGCCCGCCTTAAATTCTCCGACGGTTAAAACGGCTGATTTCATTGGGTCTACGTTGCGAGAAACAACCGTTTGCAGCGCATTTACAATCTGAGCGCCGACGACGACGGCGTCAACGGTTTGCTGTGGAATCGCACCATGCCCGCCTTTGCCCTGAATGGTACAGGTAAAGAACTCGGTTGCCGCCATAAACGCGCCACCGCGAACGCCTAGTGTTCCTAGCGGTAGATTGTTCCACAGGTGAAGACCCACAAGGGCGTCAACGTCAGGGTTTTTGAGTACGCCCGCTTCAATCATTGGCTTAGCGCCGCCAGGGCCTTCTTCTGCGGGCTGGAAGAGGATTTTGACCGTGCCAGCAAAGCGATTGCGATGTTCGTTTAAGTATTTAGCGGTGCCTAGTGCGATCGCCACATGCCCGTCGTGTCCGCAGGCGTGCATCTTCCCATCATAGACAGAGCAGTAGTCCACCTCGTTTAGCTCTTGCACTGGCAGCCCATCCATATCGGCGCGAATGCCCAGCACTGGCAAGTTCTCTCCAGTGCCTTGGCCCGTGCCTTCAATTACCGCGACGAGGCCAGTTGTGGCAACGTTGCTCTGATGCGTAATATTCCATTCACTGAGGCGATCGCTAATAAACTTAGCCGTGATCTCTTCTTGAAACCCCAGCTCAGGCCGTTGATGAATGGCTCGCCGCCAACCTACTAGCTCCTCCTGCAAGGCGCGGATACCTGGTCGCAGGGTCGAGAAGTCAGTTGTCAACGGTTCAGCGGTTATCGAAGGAGCACGCTTTGGCATGGCAGTTTCAGTCAGCAAGTTTTTTTATCTTGACAGATTTTTCTCAAGATAGACTGCTTAATCGTTACCAAAAGAAGATGTCTGCTAACTAAAAGCTAAGCCTGAGGTCTAGGCCTGAGAGCTAAGCCCAAAAAGGCTGAGGCATCAGTCTTTCTAAGTCCAATTGAGCGGCTGCGTCCGAAAGCGATTCAGCGTCTTTAATCTGCTTTAGGTGCGGCAGTACGCCTAATACTGGCACTCTGGTTAACGATTCAATCAGGTCAACGGGTGCCCAGTTGTCTAGCTGCCCTTGCGTCACCGGCTTTGTACAAGTGAGTACGATACCTTTTAGTTTTATCTTGGTTTTTTCGGCTAGAGCAACGTTGGCGACTGCATCGGCGATCGCGCCTAGTTTTACAGGCACGGCAAGTACCGTCGGTAGTCGCCACTGATAGGCCAGATCTGCTAGCGTCATTTCTATAGTGACGGGAGAACCCAGTCCGCCCGCGCCTTCTACTAGCACCCAATCTCGCTCCGATTCTAGCTGCGAAAATACCTGCCAGGCTTTGGCTAAGTCCACCCTTTTACCTTCTAGCGCCGCGGCCAAAGGCGGTGCGATGGGCGCTTTATACCACAGCGGGTTTAGCTGCTCGTCGGTTTGCTTTAGTTCAAAGACTCGGCGGTAGAACTCGCGATCGCCTATCCCCGACTGCACTGGCTTGCACACGCCCAGCTTATAGGCCCAGCAATACTGCTGCCAGTAAGCGATCAGTGCTGCCGTCAATATTGTTTTTCCACTATCTGTATTTGTACCCGCGATCAATAACGATGCCAAGTGAGTCTCTCCCTATGATTGCTCGGTAAGATTATTTGCTCGGTAAGATTGCTTGCTCGATCAAACGTACGGCCAGATGCGACTACTCGGTCGGTATCTGCGCGCTCACTCCAATTTCGAGCGTGAACTGCGCCGACTGCGCCGCACTCACATCAATGCTGTAATCACCGCCTACGGGTAGGTAGCTTTCCCAAAACACAACGCCGCTGGCATCGGCCATCATCTCGCCACCTGGCATTAGCACGTCAAATCCAACGGGCCCTTGCGCATCTGTAATCCGCACGGTCATAATTTGACCTTCTCGTGCGTTCACTACATATCGCCGTATCTCGCCGGGTACAACCCCGTTGGCCAACAAAATGCGGTCTGCGCCGCTCGGAAAGTTCACTCGCTCCGACTGTATGCTCGGCTGCGTTACAGGCGTGCTTGGCTCTGGCGTACCAGGCTGATTAGTACCGGGTTCTATAGGCCCGTTATCTTCACCACTGCCTGTTGTCGGATCTTGCGACTCTTCTGGTTCTGTTGCCTCAGGCGGTATGCTCAGAGTTACATCTAGACTGTAGTTACTGCTCGGTATTCCCTTCACCGGACTCATCTGAATCTTATATTCGCCGCTTTCTTTCAGCACACCCTGCCAGCTGCGAACTCGATTGGCCCGTCGTCCAACCGGTTCACCATTCGGCCCCACTACGGTTAGCAAAACGCTCTCTTCAGCCTGTTCTACGGTCAACGTTTGTCCAGCCTCAGCCGTCAGTGGATACACTACGGTATCGCCACCGCGCATGTTCCCTTCAACGGTCTTTTTAACCCCTGGCACTAAACTCAGCGGCGGCTGATCGTATTGCACTGGCTTCGGAGCCTGTTGGGTGGGCTGGGGTGTTGGCGAAGGGTCTTCGCTACCCAATGGGGGCAGCTGCGTAATGGTAGGTTCAGGCACACCTTGAGGGCCCCTGACCTTGACGACGCCATAGCTCAATGTGCCAGCTAGCGCCGCGAGTCCAATGGCGAGTCCTCCAACTGCCAAAGGATTCTCTAAAAACGATGGACTGTCGTTGCGCTCAGAAGGCATCGGCACTCGGCTATTGGCGTTTCTGCCCACGCTGGTTCTGGGCATTTGTCCTGGTTGACGTACGGTTGTAGGTCGGTTGACTGTTGGCTCGCCTGTTCCTACATTCGTCGAAGGGTCTGGATTCGCTCGGCCTACGGCTACCGTTTTCATTTGCGAAACGGGCGGGACAGACTGATAGTAAGGAGAGGGGACAACTGGCCGGGTAGGTGGCTGGTTGGATGGCTGGTTAGGGCTGGGTATTGCACCGGTCATGCCGCTAGATAGGTCGCCGCTGTTCCCCATCTTGTCTTTAATAGGCGAAGAGTCGTTCTGATCGGACTGTAGTGCCTGCGCCATCTGAGAGACTGATTGAAAGCGATCGCCCGGTCTATAGCTCAGCGCTTTATTGAGTACGCTTGCCAGCTCAGGGCTTACCATCGTTTCCTCTTCCCACCGCCAGCTAAAGTTCACGTCATCAAACAAAAGCTGCGGTTCTTTGCCAGTTAGCATCACTGCTGCTGTTACCGCCAGCGCATATAAATCGCTGCTCGGATAGGCCCGTCCTGTTTGCATTTGCTCGCTGGGCGCATAGCCTGCTTTGCCTACTGTGGTTGCATAAGACTCCACCCCGTCCATTTGCATTCGGGTCACGACTTCTTTCACTACGCCAAAGTCAATCAGCACCGGTAGCTGATCTCTTTGCCGCAAAATAATATTGTCTGGGCTAATATCTCGATGAATAATGCCTTTGGCATGAATATGCGCTAGCACTGGCAGTAGCTGCTGTAAAAATTGCCTCACCTCCGTTTCCGAAAATGCTCTATTCTGCTGACGTCGCCGGTTGAGTACGTCGTGGTAGGTAGGGCCTTCTACGTAGTCTTGCACCAAAAACAGCCGATCTTCTTCTTCGAAAGTGGCCTGAAACTTAGGAATCTGTGGATGACTAATCTGATAAAGTACCGAGGCTTCTCTTTGAAAAAGCTCAGTAGCTTTATCCGAAAAGCCTTTTTCCTCCTGAGTCGGCACAAATTCTTTGATGGCGCAGCGCTCTTGAAAGCGGCCCGTGTCTTCGGCCAGATATGTTCGACCAAATCCGCCCTGCCCCAGCAGTTTGACAACGCGGTAGCGGTTCTGTAGCAAAGTTCCTATCGAGATCGCAGATTGCATAGGTCGAAGACGTAATCGAACAAATGTAGCTAGTGCTGTGTGCTTGCTTCATTACGCTAGCACTCACCCATAAAAATATTCACTAGCGTTAGGCAACTTACCTTAGCAGAACGGTTTACTAGCAGGATCAGAATCATCTGCGATCGCGCATAGGCTTTCTGTCCTTAACTCAATCATCCATCCGTAAAATCAACCGTATAAAGCCGAAGATTCTGTGAAGTTACGAAGCTATCACTCTATCCCAGCGGGAATCATGGTTTCACTGACTATCACTAATGCCAAAAGCATGACCTACGGTATCCCTTCTAAAACTCCTGTTTCTACACCCGACGACGATGCTGCTACGCAATCGCCGCTTGCTTGTCTTGTAGAAGGGCCTACCTCAGCAGAGCGCGATCAACAACGCAGTGAAGTTATTGCTACGCTCGACTTACTCAGCCTCGAAGCGATTCCGGTTTTTGATGAAGCTGTTCAAATGGCCGCCCGCCTGCTTGCTATGCCGCTCAGCATCCTCAGCGTTATGGAGTCCAAAACCCAGCGCTTCAAATCAGTTGTTGGCCTATCTAATTTAGGCTTGATGAACGAACTAGCCGCCGCTCGGTGTCTGTCGCGGGCAGAATCCTTTTGCACGCATGTTATTGACAGCGGCAAAACCTTTGCCCTAGAAGATGCAACGGCTCATCCTGCTTTTTCTAACAGCCTGCTAGTTCAGCAGTACGGCATTCAATCCTATTTAGGCGTTCCGCTCATCACTTCAGAAGGCTGCTGCATTGGGACGCTTGCCGTTATGGGTTTGCGCCCTCACACGTTCACTCAGCAGGAAGTTGCCTTTTTAGAACTGACAACTCGATGGGCTATGAGTGAATTTGAAAGCCAGCGAGCACTCTTGGCCGTTTCATCAGGCCCGCCCATACATCAGCCTTCTGTTAATAGCATCAGTTCTACTAGCCCAATTCTTTCAAAAATAAATCAGATTCGCTTCGATCTCATTATTCAGCTCACGCAAGACCTGCGTAATCCGCTGACCTCTATTACCGGAATGGCTAGTATGCTCAGCCGAGAAATCTACGGTCCGCTGAGTGCAAAGCAGCAGGAATACGCCAATATTGTTCTGAGCAGTTCTCAACAGCTATTAAACATGGTTGACGAGATTGTTGAAGTGGGCGACCTTAAAGAAGGCAACTACAAACTCGATTTAGCACAAGTCGATATTGAGATGGTTGGGCAGCAGGCACTCTCTGCGTTAGAGGGCATCACTAAACAGCAAGGGCTAGAGGTGAGACTTACTGTAGAACCCAGCTCTCGTATCTGGAATTTAGACAAAAGAGTGGTTAAGCAGATGATTTACCATCTCGTCTTTAGCATCATTAAAATGTCTACAGCAGGCAGCACAATCAGAATTCATGTTTCTCGTAAAGACGACAATCTAAACCTCTCTCTGTGGGTTTCTAACCCCTGGTTAGGAGAAGACTTGCCTCAAGCAGTTATCAACTGGGATAAGAACAGCTTTTCTCCACCCGCATCTGCATCTGCAGCAGATAATTTGAGTGCTGCTTCCTCACTAGCTTTCGAAGCAACAGAAGTCCAAGATGCATCAGCTCAGCTAGCGTCGGGCGAAGTTTTTGCTGCCCTCGCAACTGCGAAAAGGGTAGATGCTTCTCGCCAAGAATTAGGACTCTTGCTGAGTCGTCATCTTACGGAAATGCATGGTGGAGAAGCCTCAGTTCAAGGCTCTGCCGCAAGTGGCTATCGCTACATCATTAATTTGCCTGTTTCGTAGTGGCTTGCAATAGCGGACTGTGAGAGAAAAGTAAACCATAGGCAATATCTATTACGCTCTTTGCTGCTAGCTAGTATTCAATTTAAGGACGACTTCTAGAAAACCCAGCTTCTATGAAGATCTAGCTTTTTCGGTTAGTCGCTAGATCTTTTTGTTTTTGCGGGTTCTACTGAAGCTAAGTATCTTATTGCTCGTTGATAAATAGTGTTTTAGGATGCGTGAAACTACCGTCCGTATTAACCACAGACAACGGTTTTTGACGATTACGTAGTTCAACTGAGTACGTATGAAAATAGATCGGGCAAGATACATGCAGTCGAGGTTTTGTAGTTCTTTCTGAATTTCCTGAGAAGGCGATTTTTAGAGCAAGTAAAGACCTTTGCTAAAGACGCTTAAAGATGAATTTTTGCTGAACTAGCCTACTTTCCTCTGACGCTTACGCCTTGCAAAACAAGCAAAGAGAGCAATCTTCTTACCTGTTACTAGCAACTGCGCTTAGTGGCGAAATTTCAGTGCCACTCAATGGGCGCAACCTACTCTATTTGAAAACATAGCGATCGCAACAATGGTAAAAACAAAACAGAACAAACTTACTCGGCAGGCTCATAAGCCTCTCCTCGCATCTGCCCTGGCAGTTGCAGGTGTCTTTAACATGGTCGGCGTGGTACTAGCTGAAGGCACAGAAGCCGGAACGACCATTAGCAACACCGCCACCGCCACCTATGACGACGGTAACGGCAACAGCTTTGATGCTACCTCTAATACCGTTGAGATTAGAGTAGCTGAAATTGCTGGTTTGACAGCAGTCGCTAGCCCTGTACAAGACGCAGACGGCGGCGCAATTGAAGCGGGCGATACCCTAACTTACGTCTTCACCGTAACCAACGTCGGTAACGCAGAAACAGACGTCTTCATTCCCGACATAACGGGCTTTGCTACTGAGAACTTTACGCCTGCTGCCACTGATACTGTACAAGTCTTTGAGGCTGATGGAACAACGCTTATTGGCACTGGCACAGTTCAGGCAGGTGGTAGCACTATTACCAGTTTGAGCGGTGCGCCCATTCAGCCTGACGCAAGCTTTGTTGTTAAAGTAACCGGTACGCCTACTGCTGGTACGATTGCTGGTGCTCCTGTTAGCGTGACGATTGGTAATACTGCCGACAATGCACCGCCTGAAGGTGTAGACCCAACGCAGAACCAACCAGATGCATCCGATGGTGGCACAAACGCTAACGACCTGCGTACTGTCAACGTAGTGGATTCCGATGCGCCTCAAAATGGGGAACGTGAAGCTCAAGCGACTGGCTCTGCTACCTTCGCTTCTTCTGTCCGGCCTTTGGCACTTGCAACCGTTCTCAAAACCTCCAGCGTTACGACCGGAACCCTGCCTAATGATTCAAGAGACGACCTGATCACTTACGACTTAGGTTTGCGTGTAGAAAACGTATCTCCTAGCCAACTGTTCCAACCAGCTCCTTTAGAAGGCACAAACATCACGCTCAACGGTGTAGCTGATACTAAGCGTATCTTGGTGTCTGATGCTGTTCCTGCTGGCACAGTACTATCTTCTGTTAGCACTTCTCTGCCTGCTGGTTGGACGGCTGTATACTCAACGTCTACAGGGTTAGATCCCCTCGATCCGGCATTTGAATGGTTCACCGTAAGACCTACGGGTATCATTACTCGCGTTGGTTTTGTTCGCAGTGGCACGATTGGTGCTACCGGTACGACAACGACTGGACTTAGGTTCACGGTTGTTTCTAGCGGTGTTGATTCAACAGGCGGCATTATTGAGAACATCGCTCAGGTGTTTGGTCAAACGGTTGGCGATCCTAATAGTACTGACAACGATCCTGCGACTGTTCCTCAGATTATCTACGATGAGTCGGGTGACAGCAATCCCAACAACTTTAACGACGACAACTCTCTGCCACCGACCGATATCGATCAAACCGGTAGTCAGTACACGCCGGGTACAGATACAGGAATTGCTAATTCTGCCAACGAAGGCATCGACACCAACAACAACAACACAGGTGTTGGCCTAGAAGGTGAAGTCAACGTTGTAACACTAGCCTTCTCTGACGATATTCTTAACGGCACAGAGAATACACCCGGCGCTGTCGGGCCTACTAGCGACAACGACGACTTTACGAACAAATCTACGCCAACGCCTGCTGCGGGGACAGATCCTACAGCTCCGTTCGATCCAGATCCTGTTACCTTCAAAAACTCGTTTAGCAATCCTGCCTCTGCAAGTTTTCTTTCTAATGTGACTGTTCAGCCTATTGCACCTAGCGTGGCCGATGCTGAGGGCGTTTCAGGCCAGTATGGTACAGATGCGGCGATTCCTAACCTAACTGAAGTCATCATCACAAACCCAGCAAATGGTGATACTGCTACTTATACATACAATGCTACAGGTGGCCCAGGTGGTACGGGTATATTTAACCTCACTTCTGGTGCGCTAGTTAACTTTGGGGATGTCATTGCGAGAGCTGAAGTAGACTATACAGTTGCTGTTAATTTGCCTGCAGGTACTGACCAGCTCATATCTGTTTCTATTCCCATCATTGCATTTCCTGATGATGACCCTACTGGAGCACCTGGTTTTACAGGTGAAGATACTAACAATATCACTATCGACCGTCTGTACACAGGCTTTATGGAGCTAGTCAAAACAGCGCGTGTTCTGTTGCCAGATGGTTCCCTAAAGTCCAATGGGCCTGATGGTATTACCGGTACTCCTGTCGATTTCTCAGCGACTCCACTTCAGGCAGCTCCAGGTGAGTTTATTGAGTACCGCATTTCCTACGAGAACATCTCTACACCGGTTGCTAATGCACAAGGTAGCGTTGGTCTGACAGCCAATAGCTTCCTTCTAATTGAGAACGGAGATAGTGTAGTTGGCCCCGCGACTGGTGCGCCAACTAACAACTGGGCTAATTCTACAACTCACCAGAGAAACACGGTCGCAACTGACGGCAGCGTCGAGTATTTCGATGGTGGCGCTTCTATCGGTACGACTGACCCTGCTAGTGGCACCGTTGTTGATGAGTACCGCAATGACGTCGGGTCTGTAGCTCCTAGCGAAACTGGTGAATTCCAATTCCGCCGCGTAGTTGATTAATCTTTGCCGCTGATTCTCTGAATTTAGGTGCGGGCAAGCAATTGCTTCCGAGCCTTCTTGAGCCGCACCGGGTTCTCAAAATTATTTAAGTTCTGTTGTTTTTCCTAGTCATAAGGTTCAATAAATTATGAAACGTAAGTTCATGTTCGGTTTGGGTGTTGCAGCTTTAGTTGCTTCTGCTCCTTTTGTTAGCAGCACACCTGTATTCGCTAATTTGCAAGAAGCGGGCACGGCAATTGCTCAAATTCTTACTCGCCCCGAAGTTAAGCTAGAAATGGGCGTCGAAAAGCAGGTAACTGTGATCGACGAAAACGGCGAGGAGAAAGCTGAGTGGCAAAAGCTAGAGGGTGAAGTTGCTGTTCAGCCCGGCGATTTGCTTCGCTATGACGTAGTTTCTTCTAACGCTAGCGATATTGCTGCTGAAAAGCTGGTTGTCAATCAGCCGATTCCTCCACAGATGACCTATGTGCTGGGTTCCGCTAAAGGCAATGCGGCTGCCAAAGCTATCTACAGCATCGACAACGGCGTGACCTTTGTGGCTGAGCCAATGGTTGAAGTCACTTTGCCAGATGGCACTGTAGAAATGCAGCCCGCTCCGGCTGAGGCATACACCCACGTTAAGTGGAACTTTAACGATTCTCTAGACAAGTCCGAAACCGTTGATGTTTCTCACGAAGTCGTTGTTAAGTAAGTAACAGCTTCTAGGGCGGTTGCGTATCTTTCTACGAAGGGATGCGATCGCCCTTTCTATCTCAAATATCTTTAGAAAAAGATATTGGTTAGCTCAAATTCACCTCTCTATCTGCCGCTTTCTATCCGTTACAGAACATAGAGAAACAGCAGAGCGAACGTTTCGACCACAAAATTGCAGATCGTAGGAAATGCCGAATAACTTACCTCCAAAGTGGTCGAAAGGCTCTAATCGTTGGCGCTGTCTGCTTACCCTATGTCTAATTGGAGTGCTTGGCCATCCTTTCTCAAGTGCGATCGCGCAAAATCTCGCAATTGATGAACTATTTATCAACAACCGAGCACCTGCTAGCTACACCACTGAAAATGGGCCTGTTAATATTCTCTCTAACGAAGTCTCTATTCCGATCGATCTCCCCCTAATCGACCCCAGTGGTAGAATCTTGGGTTGCGATGGTAAGCCTTTAAATAGCTACGCAGGGTTCTCCATGGCCCTTTACGAACCAGATGCTTCTGGTCTAGATCTGGGCAATCTCTTAGCGCTGACACCTACTAACGGCAGTGAGAGCACTCCACCGAATAGTCGCAACGTCAACCCATTTTCTCTATCTGCAAAAGATGGACGCTACAACTTTTTATTAGACTCGAGCGAGATGCTCTCTAGCGGACTAGCCCAAACAGATCCAGGCGCTGAATATATTCTCGTTATCAATCCGCCAGAAGACTCTGCGTTCACAGAACGCCGTATCAAGGTTGTCATTACTGATTTTCTCAACGGCCCCAACGTTAATGTTCCTTCTATTAGCTACCAGGCAACCTCTTTAGACGGTCAGCCGATTTCGATAGACGGCGCGACGGAGTTAGTCAAAACGGTAAAGGTTCGCAACGCAGCTACTCAATCGCTCACTTTCTTCGAGTTTGGCTTAGACGCAACTATTTGCAACGCGGAGCAAGTAAACATAACCAAGTCGGCAGATCGCTCTGCGGCACAGCCCGGCGATCTTGTTGTTTATCGGCTAAATATTCAAAACGTAGCGAAAGCAGAGATTGATTCTATTGTCGCACTAGATACATTGCCTATTGGCTTCGAGTTTGTACCCGAGTCTGTTTCGGGGCGAATAGATGAAACCCCGATCGAGATTGGCACCCAGCTTTCTGGCAACAACGTCAGCTTCAGCGTTAAAGAAGCTATTTCTGCTAACCAATCGCTCGATATTACCTACGCAACTAGGCTGACGCCAGATGCACTTAGAGGCTCTGGTACGAACAGCGTTGTTATCACAGCAAAAAGAACAGACAGTGGATATCGCATTCAAGATGGCCCTAGTATTCATCGAATCACGCTTGATCCTGGCATTTTGTCTGATTGTGGCACGCTGATTGGTCGCGTTTTTGAAGATAAAAACTTTGATGGTGAACAACAGCCTGGCGAAGCAGGTATTCCGAATGCAGTCATCTTTTTGGATGATGGCAACCGGGTTGTTACCGATGCTGATGGACTGTTCTCGGTACAGAAAATGCTGCCTGGACAACGCACTGGCACCTTAGATGCTAGCTAGTCTGCCGGGCTATACCTTAGCGCCTAACCTCTACTTTAACGAACGCAACAGCCATTCTCGGTTGGTCAATCTTGCGCCTGGCGGGCTAGTGCGGATGAACTTTGGGGTGACACCTACCTTCCAAGAGGAGCAAGAATAATCGTGGCAAAGAAAGTCAAGAGAAGATTTTTGCACTCTGGCGTTATTGGTGCTGTCACTGGAATCGGCCTGGCTCTGAGTGCTGCGAATGCTCAAGCCATTCTTAGCGTAGATCAGGCGATAGATCCGGCTGCTGATCTGCTTAGCGATGTTACGCCGTTTGAAGGCGATCGCGCCCAACGTAGCTATCAAAACTAAGGCATCTTCCTGGGACGTTCCATGGTTAACTGCTGATTCTCCCTCTTCAATCAGCTCTCCTTTGCCTGCTGCGCCGCAATTAGCGCTGACGTCCGACTTAGCGATCAGCGAGCCAACGCAGTTAGATATTCCGCTGATTGCAGTTTCTGATGCAGTACAACCTGAACCCGCTACGGAGCCGGAAGCGGACTATGAGACGCTTCGTACCCGGCTAGCCTCAACGCCGCCTTTAGCTGCGGTAGTAGCAGCGCCTCAGCTTGTCGAGACTTCCGCTCTTGCAGAAAATGAATTCTCACAAAGCGCTGCAACAACCCAAGCACCCTGGCTAGCCGATTCGCGATTGATTGAAGAGCCGGAAGACGTGGCAGCTGTTTCTCCTTTATTGGCTTTGCAGTCAGCCGATGAGGACGAAGAGCAGAATAAGCCCTGGTTGGCCTTTATTCACAATGAAGACGAAGCGGAATCGAAGAAGAAAGCGCCCTGGTTAGCGCGATCTGAGAATGAAGAGGCAACAGCCTCAGAAGCTGCTGAGTCGCCGCGCATAGCCGCCTCTCTACCGCAGCAGGAAAACAGAAAACGCCCTGGCTCCTGGATTTCTCTTACGCCGGATGAGCTGATAGATGCGAGCGTTACCAACATTGCTATTAGCGATCCGGCTAATACCTCAGGCGCGGATGCTTATGATGTAACCGGTTTAAATCGGCTGGCCATTACGCCTGCCAATTTAGCAAACTCTGATGAGATTGCTGTCTCCGTAGAGGCTAGTGAAGTAGAGTTTCTCAGTCCTGAAGCGGGTGCCTTTCTAGATATTCCAGCGACTTCGGTTGCGCTACGTTTTCCGGTAGGCGCTAATATTGCGCTGCTTGTAAATGGCAAGGTTGTGGACGCTAGCTTGGTTGGTAGAACCGAGACAAATCCGACGACTCAGCTGCGAACGCAAACCTGGTACGGCATTTCGCTAATTTCTGGGCAAAACACCTTAGAAATCATCTCTACAGATACGGGAGAAGTTCTCAAAAGTCTTCTTCTTTCCGTTCGAGGTCAGCCGGATCGCCTCGTTTTGCTCTCGCCCAATTCTATCCCTTCTGACGGTCGCTCAACGGCTACTATTCGCGGTCAGCTAGTAGATGAAATTGGCAACGTTTCGCGCTGGGATTCTCTCGTTACCTTACAAACGAGCGACGGTCAGTTTGTTGGTGCGGATCAAGACCCCGATCGGCCTGGATTTCAGGCGGCTATTCAGCGAGGCGAGTTTTCTGCTGAGCTGCAGTCTTCGCTAGAGTCTCATTTGGTGCAGCTTAAGGCGAGTGCTAACGGGTTAGAAGCATTCAGTCAAATTCAGTTCGACACGCCTCAAAGACCTAATCTGATCTCTGGTTCGATCGATTTGCGTTTGGGTGCAAAGGGCACAGACTTTTACAGCAGCTATCGCGATTTTTTGCCGGTAGATGGTGATAACAGCGCTGAGTTTGACGTAGATGCAGCCGTGTTTGCAACGGGTAATATCGGCGAGTGGTTGTATACCGGCGCTTATAACAGCGATCGCGCGCTAAACGAAAATTGTAGAGGCGAATCAGCGCTTTTTAGAGCTAGCGATAGCGACTGTAGCAATGTTTATCCTACCTATGGCGATGATTCTTACACCGATGTCGTTGCCCCTTCTCTCGATAGCGTCTATCTACGCTTCGAGCGTAACTCGCCTAGTTTTGCCGGTATCGACTATGCCATGTGGGGAGACTTTAATACCGAAGAGTTCTCGGTATCGTCTCAGCTCTTTACAGCTACTAATCGACAGCTTCATGGCTTGAAAGCTAACTACAACTTTGGCAATCTGGCGCTGACTGGCTTGTATGCCAACCATGTAGAAGGCTTTCAACGAGATACGATTGCTCCAGACGGCACGAGTGGTCTGTACTTCACTTCTCAAAGAAACCTGGTGCCAGGTAGTGAGAATGTTTACTTAGAAGTAGAAGAGCTAGAGCGTCCTGGAACTGTATTGGATCGTCAGCCTCTGGTACGTGGCGCTGATTATGATATCGACTACGACCGAGGCACATTGTTGTTCAATGACCCGGTGATGCGCACAGCGGTCGATGGCTTTGGACAGCTATTAGTTCGTCGGATTGTGACCACCTATCAGTACGAGGATGGTAGCGATACTGACATTGTGGCGGGTCGTTTGCAGTACAGCTTGAACCGTAAGCAGGGACAAGAGTCCTGGCTGGGTGCTACTTATTTCAACGAAGATCAAGACACTCGCGACTTTACGCTCTATGGGGCGGATGCTCAAATTTCGCTGGGTGAGAATGCTCGCATTACTGCTGAGATTGCCGAGTCTTCTAGTAACTTCGACGCTTCGGATGATGTTAGTGGGATGGCTTATCGACTGGAGGCAGAGGGCGACTTTGGAACATGGCTCCAAGGCCGTGCTTATTATCATTCTACCGATGCTGGTTTTACCAATGCTGCAACTACGAGCTTTGTGCCAGGGCAGACGCGCTATGGAACTCAGCTAACCGGTCGTATCGGTAAAACTACTGCTTTGCGCGCTCGTTACGACCACGAGGATAATGTGGGCACTGCGCCACGAGTGCTTACAGACGTTTCAGATTTGTTGAATGGTCTTAATTTACCGGGCAGCGAGTTAGATAATTCGCTGACGACTTATTCGGTTGGCTTAACTCAGCGACTGGGCCGCAGTACAGCGGAAGTAGATTGGATTCATCGCGATCGCACCGATCGCCTCACCGATGATCGCAATCTCTCTTCTGATCAACTTCGCAGCCGACTGACAACGCCAGTTGGCAACAACCTGACGCTGATCGCTCAGAACGAGCTAAACCTTTCTTCTAGTACCGATCCTATTTACCCTAGTCGAACTTTGTTTGGGCTGAACTGGGAAGCGATGCCAGGACTCAACGTAGGCGTCAACCAAATCTTTTACGGGGGCGGGGGCAATAGCCGAGGCAGCGCGACCAGTATCGATGTGACTGGAGAACACACGTTTGATTCTGATACTAAAATACGCGGCAGATTCTCTACGATTGATGGCCGTGAGATTGGTGGCAGCATCGGGTTAGAACAAGGCATCAGGCTCGCACCCGGATTAAATCTTGACTTGGCTTACGAGAAGGTTTTTTCTACCTTTGGCAATAGCACTGCTGCGAGTACTGAATTTGCTCAACCTTATGCAACCGGTAATGGCGCGTCGGCTTTGGGCTTGGCGGGTGGTGAGACCTACAGCGTTGGCCTCTCTTATACAGACAATGCTGATTTTCAGGCCAGCTCAAGGTTCGAGCATCGCAGTTCATCTAGCGGTTCGAATACGGTCTTTGATCTGTCTGCGCTGGGTCGTGTGACTCCTGCTTTGACGGTGCTAGGAGACTATAGACTGGCGGGCGTGGCTAATCAACGCGTGAGTGGCTTGGGCACCAGTAGCTTGCTGAAGCTGGGATTAGCCTACCGAAAGCCTCAAGACGATCGCTTTAATGCACTATTGCGCTACGAGCATCGGATGAATCCTAATTCAATCCCGACGAGTAGCAGCTTGGGTTCAAGCACAGAAACTCAAGAGCATTTGCTGGCGGCTGAGGCGATTTATGCCCCAAACTGGCGCTGGGAACTGTATGGCAAATATGCTTTGCGCAACAGTCGTACAGCTATTAGAGGTGCGGGTGGTGACTTCTCTAGCAGCAGCACCGTGCAGTTAGCTCAAGCTAGAGCAACTTACCGATTGGGCTATCGCTGGGATGTTGTCGGCGAAGCTCGCTGGGTGGGTAGCAAAGACTATAGCGAGACGGGTTTTGCGGTAGAAGGTGGCTACTATCCACTGCCAGATCTGCGAGTTTCGGCGGGCTATAGCGCGTGGTGCTAGCGATCGCGATTTTGGTGAAGACCGTAGCGCGGGTGGATTTTATGTAGGCGTAACGGCTAAGTTGAGCGGTCTGCTAGATGGGTTTGGGACTCAGCCGAACGCGCCTCTTCAACAGAGAGAATCGGCTATAGAAGTTTCTAACGTTGAGGTTTTAGAGGAAGACGCTGTGCCTGCTGCCGACTCTGAGAATGCGCCTTTAATAGAAGAACAGATAATAGAAGAACAGAGGAGCCTCTTGACTATTCTGAGGCCACTGAGCTGTAAATCTGTAGAGCTGTAGCAACAAGGGCTGTTTGTCGTAGTCAAGATCTTTTTATTCGTCTATATTCTCCTTACTGACCGAAAGATGGCCTATATTCCCTTTGAAAAACATATTAAAAAACATAGCGGAAGCTTACTGATTGCCTGCGGCTTACTCGGTGCCATCTTGTCTCCTGTAGCTGGCTGGGCGCAGGTGCCATTAGAATCTACTGCTCTTCAAGTGACGGTCACCGGCGCTGGGGATGGCATTGCCCAGCCAGATGATGTGCTGACGCTGCGCGAAGCGATTGAGATTGTCAATGGTACGCTGCCAATGTCGATGCTGAGCGATACAGAGCAACAGCTTGTCTCTAGAAGTGAATCGACAACAATTAAATTTAATCTGCCATCGGATCAAACGGCAATTGAGCTGCTTTCTGTTTTGCCAGCGATCGTTCAGCCTGCGGTGATAATAGATGGTACAACTCAACCTGGTTATTCGGGTCTTTCTGCTACTGCGGAAATTGATATTCCTGTCCCCGCAGTGACTTTGCGCCCTGCACCTAACGCTGAGGTCTTTCGGGGGCTGACGATTGCCGCAAATGATGTTGTCGTACGGGGTTTGAACCTGTATGGATTTAACGCGAGTAGCCTAGCAGCGCAGTCTACGCCGCCAGCAGATATTTTTATCTCTCATCACATCATTCCGCTGAATAGAGAAACGGCCTCTTCTCGCGTGGTCAATAATAGTCAGCCGCCTAGCGGCATTGTGATTGAACAGAATTGGCTAGGGCTAACGGTGGATGGAAAGATGCCTGCTGTGCCTTCTGGCTTTGGCGTTTCTGTTTTTGATAGTGCTGGGACGACCATTCAGCGAAATCGCATTGAGTATCACAATGGCAGCGGTGTAATTACCGGACGCAAGGCAAGCAACCTGAAAGTAGTCGAGAACATTATTGTGGGCAATGGCCTAGCGGGAATGCCGGATGCTATTCGTTTGGATGGGCAAGTAGACAATGGATTGGTTTCTAGCAATCTGATTTGTGGTAACGACGGCAGCGGTATCTTCTTGTTTAAGCCGGAGGGTGCGGTGAGTATTCTCGATAATGACATTCGTTTTAATGGCCAGCGGCTAAGACGTGCGGCGGTGTATGTGATGGGCGATAACCATCAGATTTTGAACAACAACATTACAAACCAGCGCGGTAGCGGCGTGGTTGTGACGGCTTATGGGCAAGGGCCGAATACGCAGAGCCGAAATAATGTTGTAACGGGTAATCGGTTTAACGATTTGGAGGGTTTGAGCATTGATTTGAATGCTCGGCGAAACCACGAGCCTCAGAACTTTCGGCAGGGGGATGGGCCTAATCCTCGGCGTAATTCTCATAACCGCCGTCAGGATACGGGTAATGGCGCAGTGAACGCCCCGCAGTTTGTTAGCCCCGAGTTTTTTGTAATTGACGGTAAGGCGGTTGTTCAAGGTCAGTCCGATGCTGGGAGCGAAGTTCAGCTTTATCGCTCTACGGGAGCTGTTGATGAGTATGGGCCTTTGTCGGAGCCTGTGGCGATCGCGACAGCAGATGATAGCGGTAACTTTGAGTTTGTTTTGGCAGATGTGATGGGTGGTGAGGTTTTGAGTGCGATCGCAACCGATCCGCGCTACGGCACTTCTGAACCTGCATGAATACTGTGGTGCGATCGCTGACTGGCGTAGCTGCCTCAGCAAAGACTGGCTCCGTAGCAATGCCCCAATGCACTACTCCACCAGCGCCACCTGTCGAAATTCCGCCTGTAGAAACCCCGCCATCTCCACCTATCGAAGCTCCAATACCTGAAGAAGTTCGGCTCGAAGTTCCTCGTAATGTTCATTACGGCCTCGATGAAGACTTTATCAACGCTGATAGCGCAGCGATATTAGATCGAATAGCTGCGGTGATGAATCAATATCCATCAATAGTTGTTGATTTGCATGGGCATACTGATTCGAGAGCAAGTGTGGCTTACAACCAGGACTTGGCTCGGCGGCGAGCTGAAAATGCGCGGCGATATCTAATGCAAGTAGGTGTAGCACCGGAGCGGATGACGATTCGCTCTTTTGGAGAAACTCAGCTGCGAGTGGAGGAAACGGATCGGGTGAACTATGCACAAAATCGCAGAGTGGAATTTGTCTTTAGCGAAGTGCGAGGTGCAGAGATCACGTTTGTTAATCAAGAAAGCGACCTACAGATTGAGCCATAGGGTCGTTCATCTGTAATATCTCTATTTCTCAACATCCAAAAAAATATTCATGACATCCTTTCTGCGACGTATTCAATCAGTTCACCGGCGATCGCCTCGACGCTCCTGGCTATCTTCTAGAGTTGCTACCAAAACAGCGTTCGCAGGACTGGCATTTTCACTGAGTTTGCTTGGCAGTGCTAAGCCAAGCATGGCTGCTACAACAACGCTTTCATTTAACAACACTCCCACCCTAGTGAGTGGGACAGCTCAAACGCAGGGGGCCGTCTACCGCTTTGCGAATGTAGTGCCTGGTGTCGATGCAATGGTGCAGGTGGCAACTATACAAAACGCTCAGTTGAAAATACTCGATGACAATACAGCCTTTCCTAGTCGCTTTCAGCCGACGATTGCACCTTCATCGGTATCACTAACAAACGCTACATCTTACGTCAGATTTAACTTTAAGTTAACACCTTCTTCAACTCCCGGTGGAACCTCGTTCGCGGCTGCGCCAGCGGCAATAGCAACCAATGTGTATTTCAGCGCACAGGATGTAGATGGCAATTCGGGAACCAACACGATCCGCGAATTTGTAGAAACGATTGGTGCGACTACCTCATATGTTGCTAACCCAACACTTTTGCAGCGAATGACAACGCCACCTGTTGCAGGCGGTATTGGCTACCAGCAGATCAACTCCCAAAATGTTCAAGCTGGAATTGGCACCGATGACAGATATGAATTCTATAGCTTTCTAGGAAGTTCCGTCAGCGAATTTTCTGTTATTGGCGGAAACATTACAGGTTCGACGGGCTGTACTCTTAATAATGCTGGATGCGATCGCCAAAACTCTTGGACATTCAATGTCGCGGACGTGCAGAGACTAGATTTTGGCGATGCGCCTGTTAGTTATGGTGACGCCTATCACCCTGTGCCGCCTACTCCCTCCGTCTTTTTGGGTGCTTTAGTAGACGGAGACGATGGCCCAAACTATACAGCTAGCGCCAATGGCGATGACATTACTGGTGTCGATGATGAAGATGGTGTTGCCAGTTTTCCAGTCCTTTTGACCAATTCCACCAGCTATTCACTTAATTTGACTTGTGTGGGAACTAACGCGCCTGTCACGGGCTGGATAGACTTTAATAAAAATGGTGCCTTCGAGAACACAACAGAAAAAGCCTTGGGCAATTGTAACGGCAGTACAGTCACCCTCAACTGGACTGGTTTGAGCGGACTACACGGTAGGCAGTACCTACGCTCGCTTTCGAACATCTAGTATTTCTGCCGAAATCACCAGCCCGATCGGGCAGGCTTCTAATGGTGAGGTAGAAGATTATCAGGTAGCAATTTCGCTGCCAAATAGTGTTTCCGGTACGCTGTTTGAAGATAGAAATAGAGATGATTTGCTGACTGGCGGTGAACCTAGGCTGCCAGCAGGCGCTGTAGTTCGTCTGCTCAATGGAAACGACCCAAACATCGAAATCGCAACGGCAACAACAGACGCCAATGGTCAGTATAGTTTTCCAAACATAGCTAACGGTAACTATACAGTGCAAGTGGATACGGCAACCGTCTCGGCAGGCTATCTGCTTGGCAGTCCTAACAACAGACCGATTACAGTGGCTAGTGCATCTGTTGTTGTTGATTTCCCGTTCGATACAATTAATGTTGCCGGTACTGTTTTTGAAGACTTCGA
>CAWBJY010000012.1:0-234488 GCA_963789215.1 uncultured cyanobacterium
TCGCCCGGTGCTACTACTAAACTTCTGTTTTCGACGACCCAAGGCTGCCGGTTGCCGTAGCGAAACCACAGATTGTTACCCTTCAGCATGAACACACCTCACCCATCCTTCGCGTACCTTTCTCAGTTGGGGCCGTTCAGCGTTGCAAATCTCACTTACCCAAGAGCAGCGATCGCTAAACAAACAGCCTGTTGGTAATTGCTCAGGACTCGGTTGATTGCCCGGTACTGGGACAAATTCATTTTGCGGGAGCGATCGCCACAGCGCTTGGGTATAAGGATGGCGCAAGTTGTCGCTAGAAAAGTCTTGCGCCGCCGCAATTTCTACTGTTGTTCCAGCATAAAAGACTGCTACCCGGTCGGCAATCTGCAAGGCAGCTTCAATATCGTGCGTAATCAATATGACGCCACGGCCTTCTGTTGCTAACTCTCGCAGATGGCTGAGCGTTTCTTTTACAACGTCAGGATGGAGCCCTGGGGTAGGTTCATCGGCAATGACAAGCTGGGCTTGCGTGACCACTGCGGTAGAGACCAGCACCCGTCTGGCCATACCGCCCGAAAGCTGAAAGGGATAGCGATCGCCTACGTCTTCAGGCAAATCGTAGCGTGCAAAGGTTCTGTTCGCGCTAGCTTTAGCTTCTGCTTTAGAGCATCCTGCGAGCTGCGCAACGCGCTGAACCTGCGAGCCAACTCTCATTAGCGGATCTAAGTAGCCAATGGACTGAGGAATGAGCGCAATCGTTCTACCGCGTAATGACCGGCAGCGCTCAAGCGTGAGCGTTTCTCCTTGAAAGTTCATTGTGCCACTAATCGCCGCATTCTCTGGCAAAATCCCTAATAGCGCGTGGGCTAAAAGACTTTTACCTGAGCCACTCGCGCCGACTACCGCCACCACTTCACCGGCTTGCACGTCTAGATCTAAATCAGTGATGACAGTGAGCTGCTTGCGGCGTAGTCCCTGGTCGTATTGCGTAAAGGTGATGCCCAGATTAGAGATTGATAGCATGGTTATCCTTGACTCGTTTTAGGATCGAGGAGCGATCGCACATTTTCTCCAAGCCAGTCAAAAGCTTTCACCGAAAGCAACAGCAGCACCCCAGGCATTACGCCTAGCCACCAATAGCCGGTAGATAGATGGCGCATGGACTCGGCCAAAATAATCCCAATCGCGGGTAAGTGAGGCGACAGGCCAATGCCAATAAACGACAAAGCCGCCTCGTGCAAAATAGCGTGTGGAAACAACAGAATCAGCCCCACCAATAGCTGCGGCATAATATGAGGCACCATGTGGTGACGGGCAATCCAAAGTGACGGTTTTCCCAAACGGCGAGATAGCTGCACATAGTCAGCACTGCTCACCTGCAACGCTTCCGCTCGAATCACCCGCGCTAAGCTCGTCCAATGGGTGAGGGCAACGGCGATAATCACGCCTTTAGTGCCGCCACCGACCGCAAAGGCAATTAGGATTAATAGCACGAGGTGAGGCAGGCTAAAGAAGACATCAATAATCCAGATGATGACTGCATCTACCCAGCCGCCAACTGTACCCGCGACTAAGCCCAGCCCTGTGCCGATGAGGGCGCTGACGCTAGCTGCGAGTAGGCCCACTCGCAGACTTAAAGAAAGTCCTTGGAGCGATCGCCTCAACATATCGCGGCCCAGCCAGTCGGTGCCAAAAGGATGCATCCACGAAGGCGGCTGATTGCGCTCGGTGAGCATAGTTCCCAATCCTGAGTCTCCTAAAATCCAAGGACTCGCGATGATGCCTAACAGAAAAACGCTAACCGCAGCGATCGCCATCAAAGTCTGTTGTCTTCTGTTGTTTTGTCGCTTGGATGAAAGCGACGTTGGCCGCGTAGGTGCCGTCAAAGTCATGCCGAGGAATCTCCTAAACGAATGCGCGGATCGATCACCGGATAGGCCAGGTCGGCCAGCGTATTGCCGGTATAAACGAACAGTGCGCTAAAAAAGACAATTCCCACCAGTAAAGGAATATCACTACGCAGCGCGGCTTGTACGGTGGCTTCTCCTAGCCCTGGATAGGCAAACACCTGCTCTACTAATACCGATCCGCCGAATAGCTCGCTAAGAGAAGCAAACTGTAGGGTAATCGCGGGTAAAAGAACGTTGCGAAATCCGTGGTAGCGCACGATGTTCCAGAGACTCTCACCCTGAGCGCGAGCAAATAGAATATAGTCGCTGTGGAGAATGTCAATCAGCTTTTGGCGCGTGTGCAAGGCAATGTTGGCAATGCCAATAATGCTGAGGGCGGCAGCCGGTAGCAACAGATGATGCAAACGCTGCCAAAATGTCACATTTTGCGAGAGCACACCGGGCGGGGCAGCGCAGCAAATAGGCGCGACTTTGAACGACACGGCGAAGCTAATCAACAACAGCAGCGCGACCCAAAACGTTGGCGCAGAAGCTAGCGTGTAGGCATAGAGCTTGATCAGTCGATCTGGCCAGCGGCCTCGCAGTGCGCCTGCGATAATGCCTAAAGCTAGGCCGAGTAGACCGGAAAGGAGCCATGCGATCGCCAGCATTTGCAAAGACGCCTGAAACCGCGAAGCAATCACCTCACTTACCGGCTGATTGAACACCAGCGAAGTGCCTAAGTTGCCCTGTAAAAGCTGTCCTAGCCAGTCGAGAAAACGCTCTCCCATCGGCTGATTGAGCCCCCACCGCTCGGCAATCAGCGCCTGCTGTTCGGGGCTAATTTGCATCATATCCGCACCGATATAAGCCTTTACCGGGTCAATAGGCGAAAAGCTCAGCAGCACGAAGGTAAAAACAGCAACTGCCATCAACAACAGTCCGAGCCGCAACAATTTTTTTGCCGTAAATATCATCGCAGCTATTAACAGAGATTTTACTCGCATGTCCATGTCCATTCGGCGATATTTGCCGTAATTGGCCAGCCATGACCGTGAGGCTCTACCTGCAACTGGCCAACATCCAAGCACTCATCGACAAAGTAGGTATGGTCTAGATTCACCAGCCAAGCCCAGGCCGCATCGCCTTTAGCCGTTACCCCCTTGTCGCCATTCCACTGAGCCGCTTTCCAATAAGTTACGGCCTCAGCCTCAGAAGGTGCGCCCATCGCCAAGTCCAGCGTGCTGTCAATCGCCGAGTCAGCATAGTAACCCGCGTTGTAATAATCTCCTTGCGCCGCCTGCGAATGATACAGGTTGTACATTTCTGTTTGATCGTGACTGCCCCAGCCAAACACCACTACGTTGCTATGCATCAGCGGCTCAATATTGTCCCAGCTTTTTCCTTCTACGTTGGCTTGAATGCCGATGGGCTTAAGCATTTCAGCAGTAGAAAGGGCCAGTGCCTGCCGAATGCTGTCATCCGCTTTATACAAGATCGTGAACTCGGCTTTCATGCCATTTTTTTCAACAATCCCATCGCTATCACTGTCGATCCAGCCACCCTCTGCCAAAATCTCTTTGGCCTTCTCCGGCTGAGCATCTTCAATGTTTGCTTTAGTCTCTTCCCACTCCAAACTACTCACCGGCCCATAAGCGGGCGAACCGTACCCTTCTAAAATGCCGTCCACCATGGCCTGACGATCTACCGCATAGTTCACCGCCTGCCGAATCGCGAGATCGGCAGTTACGTCGTTGCCAATCGGATCGCCGTCCGCTGTTTTCTTACTATTGGCTGGCAAATAGGGAAACATCAGCCCTCGGTTATCAACGCTGACAACATCGCGCAGCGCCATGCCTTCAATCTGTTGCACTGCCAGCGACTGAGACACAGCTGCCACCTGCACCTGCCCCGACTTAGCCGCTGCAAAAGCCCCATCTTCTTCAAGAAACAAGAACACCAGTCGCTCTATAGCCGGAGCATCACCGTAGTAGTCAGGATTAGCTTCTACAATGAGTTGTTGGCCTTCATCCCACTGCACCATTTTATAGGGGCCAGAGCCGATTGGATTGCGAGCGTAGTCTTCTCCGTGGGCATGTTCTGGCACGATTCCCAGCGTGATTAAGCGATTTACAAAGGTGCTTTGAGGCTGCTTCAGTGTCAGCGCTACGGTCTTTGCATCTACAGCCGTTGCGTTCTCTAGCTGCGTGACATCAGTAAGTCCGCCACTTTCGGCGGCTTTGTTGAAAGTGTAGGCCACATCGGCAGCCGTCAGTGGTTTGCAGTCAGAAAAGACCGCGTCTTCTCGAATGGTCACAGTCAGGTTTTGCAGTCTTCACTGATGCTGTAGTCGGTGGCTAGGTCGTTGACAATGTTTAAGTTTTCGTCGCGCCTGAGCAGTGTACTTGAAACAGCGGTGCGCGTAGCGGCAGAGGTTGGGTATAGCTCTTCACTTTCGCGAATGGCAAGCACAACTTGCTCGGCAGAGCAGACTGGGCGATGGACTTTCAGGTATTGTTGCTTGTGGTGGAGTTTGTTGAGGTAGGAACAGTTGCGATGCCAAGCTAAACAGTAATATGATAGGATTGTTAATTATATAATTAATATAAACGTAATAGAGAATAGATGTATATTAAAAATAAAAAATTTTAATAATAAATTAATATATAATATAAATATGATACATGAGCTGTTGGGGTAGTTCGATTAAAGTATAATTAAGATTGATAGCATGGTTATCCTTGACTCGTTTTAGGATCGAGGAGCGATCGCACATTTTCTCCAAGCCAGTCAAAAGCTTTCACCGAAAGCAACAGCAGCACCCCAGGCATTACGCCTAGCCACCAATAGCCGGTAGATAGATGGCGCATGGACTCGGCCAAAATAATCCCAATCGCGGGTAAGTGAGGCGACAGGCCAATGCCAATAAACGACAAAGCCGCCTCGTGCAAAATAGCGTGTGGAAACAACAGAATCAGCCCCACCAATAGCTGCGGCATAATATGAGGCACCATGTGGTGACGGGCAATCCAAAGTGACGGTTTTCCCAAACGGCGAGATAGCTGCACATAGTCAGCACTGCTCACCTGCAACGCTTCCGCTCGAATCACCCGCGCTAAGCTCGTCCAATGGGTGAGGGCAACGGCGATAATCACGCCTTTAGTGCCGCCACCGACTGCAAAGGCAATGAGGATTAATAGCACGAGGTGAGGCAGGCTAAAGAAGACATCAATAATCCAGATGATGACTGCATCTACCCAGCCGCCAACTGTACCCGCGACTAAGCCCAGCCCTGTGCCGATGAGGGCGCTGACGCTAGCTGCGAGTAGGCCCACTCGCAGACTTAAAGAAAGGCCTTGGAGCGATCGCCTCAACATATCGCGGCCCAGCCAGTCGGTGCCAAAAGGATGCATCCACGAAGGCGGCTGATTGCGCTCGGTGAGCATAGTTCCCAATCCTGAGTCTCCTAAAATCCAAGGACTCGCGATGATGCCTAACAGAAAAACGCTAACCGCAGCGATCGCCATCAAAGTCTGTTGTCTTCTGTTGTTTTGTCGCTTGGATGAAAGCGACGTTGGCCGCGTAGGTGCCGTCAAAGTCATGCCGAGGAACCTCCTAAACGAATGCGCGGATCGATCACCGGATAGGCCAGGTCGGCCAGCGTATTGCCGGTATAAACGAACAGTGCGCTAAAAAAGACAATTCCCACCAGTAAAGGAATATCACTACGCAGCGCGGCTTGTACGGTGGCTTCTCCTAGCCCTGGATAGGCAAACACCTGCTCTACTAATACCGATCCGCCGAATAGCTCGCTAAGAGAAGCAAACTGTAGGGTAATCGCGGGTAAAAGAACGTTGCGAAATCCGTGGTAGCGCACGATGTTCCAGAGACTCTCACCCTGAGCGCGAGCAAATAGAACATAGTCGCTGTGGAGAATGTCAATCAGCTTTTGGCGCGTGTGCAAGGCAATGTTGGCAATGCCAATAATGCTGAGGGCGGCAGCCGGTAGCAACAGATGATGCAAACGCTGCCAAAATGTCACATTTTGCGAGAGCACACCGGGTGGGGCAGCGCAGCAAATAGGCGCGACTTTGAACGACACGGCGAAGCTAATCAACAACAGCAGCGCGACCCAAAACGTTGGCGCAGAGGCTAGCGTGTAGGCATAGAGCTTGATCAGTCGATCTGGCCAGCGGCCTTGCAGTGCGCCTGCGATAATGCCTAAAGCTAGGCCGAGTAGACCGGAAAGGAGCCATGCGATCGCCAGCATTTGCAAAGACGCCTGAAACCGCGAAGCAATCACCTCACTTACCGGCTGATTGAACACCAGCGAAGTGCCTAAGTTGCCCTGTAAAAGCTGTCCTAGCCAGTCGAGAAAACGCTCTCCCATCGGCTGATTGAGCCCCCACCGCTCGGCAATCAGCGCCTGCTGTTCGGGGCTAATTTGCATCATATCCGCACCGATATAAGCCTTTACCGGGTCAATAGGCGAAAAGCTCAGCAGCACGAAGGTAAAAACAGCAACTGCCATCAACAACAGTCCGAGCCGCAACAATTTTTTTGCCGCAAATATCATCGCAGCTATTAACAGAGATTTTACTCGCATGTCCATGTCCATTCGGCGATATTTGCCGTAATTGGCCAGCCATGACCGTGAGGCTCTACCTGCAACTGGCCAACATCCAAGCACTCATCGACAAAGTAGGTATGGTCTAGATTCACCAGCCAAGCCCAGGCCGCATCGCCTTTAGCCGTTACCCCCTTGTCGCCATTCCACTGAGCCGCTTTCCAATAAGTTACGGCCTCAGCCTCAGAAGGTGCGCCCATCGCCAAGTCCAGCGTGCTGTCAATCGCCGAGTCAGCATAGTAACCCGCGTTGTAATAATCTCCTTGCGCCGCCTGCGAATGATACAGGTTGTACATTTCTGTTTGATCGTGACTGCCCCAGCCAAACACCACTACGTTGCTATGCATCAGCGGCTCAATATTGTCCCAGCTTTTTCCTTCTACGTTGGCTTGAATGCCGATGGGCTTAAGCATTTCAGCAGTAGAAAGGGCCAGTGCCTGCCGAATGCTGTCATCCGCTTTATACAAGATCGTGAACTCGGCTTTCATGCCATTTTTTTCAACAATCCCATCGCTATCACTGTCGATCCAGCCACCCTCTGCCAAAATCTCTTTGGCCTTCTCCGGCTGAGCATCTTCAATGTTTGCTTTAGTCTCTTCCCACTCCAAACTACTCACCGGCCCATAAGCGGGCGAACCGTACCCTTCTAAAATGCCGTCCACCATAGCCTGACGATCTACCGCATAGTTCACCGCCTGCCGAATCGCGAGATCGGCAGTTACGTCGTTGCCAATCGGATCGCCGTCCGCTGTTTTCTTACTATTGGCTGGCAAATAAGGAAACATCAGCCCTCGGTTATCAACGCTGACAACATCGCGCAGCGCCATGCCTTCAATCTGTTGCACTGCCAGCGACTGAGACACAGCTGCCACCTGCACCTGCCCCGACTTAGCCGCTGCAAAAGCCCCATCTTCTTCAAGAAACAAGAACACCAGTCGCTCTATAGCCGGAGCATCACCGTAGTAGTCAGGATTAGCTTCTACAATGAGTTGTTGGCCTTCATCCCACTGCACCATTTTATAGGGGCCAGAGCCGATTGGATTGCGAGCGTAGTCTTCTCCGTGGGCATGTTCTGGCACGATTCCCAGCGTGATTAAGCGATTTACAAAGGTGCTTTGAGGCTGCTTCAGTGTCAGCGCTACGGTCTTTGCATCTACAGCCGTTGCGTTCTCTAGCTGCGTGACATCAGTAAGTCCGCCACTTTCGGCGGCTTTGTTGAAAGTGTAGGCCACATCGGCAGCCGTCAGTGGTTTGCCGTCAGAAAAGACCGCGTCTTCTCGAATGGTCACCGTCCAGGTTTTGCCGTCTTCACTGATGCTGTAGTCGGTGGCTAGGTCGTTGACAATGTTTAAGTTTTCGTCGCGCCTGAGCAGCGTACTTTGAAACAGCGGTGCGCCGTAGCGGCCCCAGCCTAGGGTTGGGTCATAGCCCTCTTCACTTTCGCCGCCAATGGCAAGCACAACTTGCTCGGCAGAGCCAGACTGGGCGGATGGACTTTCAGCCGTATTGTTGCTTGTGGTGGAGTTTGTTGAGGTAGGGGAACAGCTTGCGATCGCCCAACCCGCTACCAACAGGCTCAATACTCCGATCAGGCGCTCTCGTTTAATTATCTGCATATTGAATAGTCAAAGCCGTGAATCCAGTGAACTACCGTATCGTCTTCTATAGTCTGAAACAATCCGGGGGGAGGGGATAGCGACGGGCAAAACATGATGTCAGCTGAAATATAGTTCTTTTCTAAGCTTCCTTTCTCAATTCTAAATAAACCGAGCGAGGGCGGCTTTGAGCGCTTCTACTTCTGCCTCAAGACTGTCTTCATCAGCGGCTCTGGTAATACACTCGCTTAAGTGCTCGTCTAACACGAGGCGTGCAACGCCGTCTAGGGCTCCTCGAACCGCTGCAATTTGAGTAAGCACATCTGGACAAGGGCGATTTTCTTGCACCATGCTTTTGATGCCGCGGATATGCCCTTCAATTCGCGCTAGGCGGTTGACAATTCGCTTTTGAGACGCCGCGCTATGAACGTGACTATGTTCATGACTATGCAAGTGATTGTTGGAGGGTGTCGTTTCGTTTAAGGGGCTGTTCTCAGCATAAAGGGCTTCGGTAGACTGGTTTGAGGAGGGCTTCACTGAGTAACGCTGACTAGGCGGGGTAAAGGATGAGAGGCAAGTTCAATTTCTTAATGACTTTTCTAGATACAGTAACGTTCACAGACACTCAAGGCAATCCGGGGGGAGGGGATATTGACATGCTCCTCGGGCAAGAAGTCCGAGGATTCTAAATCTAGGCAAACAGGCTAAGCTGTTGCGCTAATTTATGGCTTGACGTTTCAACAGGCATTGCTAACAAGTTAGTCTTATGCGCCCTCGGCTTCGATGCCGACAGGTCCAGCACCGACACAGGTGGTTTTTGGCGGTAAGTTTTGACCATAGCGATCACACGGATAAGCCTTAAACACGTGCCCCTTGAGCGCCAAAAACTGAGCGTGAAGATATAGCCCATAGGCTCCTCGAGGCGTCGTGCCCTGAATATCGTTGAGATACTCACGTCGATCCTGAACCCGCCACGGCTTCTAGAAAACAGTACAACAAAGTCGAGCCACCCGACTTTGTTGTGATCACCGCCAAGCTTCTTCCTAACAATAGTCCGGACAGAAAAGCGAGAGAAATAGCTAGAAAAGCCATTCAGGCATAAGGTTTAGTTAACACAACAAAAACCAACTCAAATGGCTATGGCAACTATCATACCGGGTCTACTCCAAAAAGTAGGCCATTTAGCAAACCCCGCCGCCAGTTTCTCTTAACGCTGTTTGCCACTATCTATGTGGTCTGTGGGAAGGTCAACTTCACGAACCTGAGCCGCTATAGCAAGTTGTCAGAGCGCACCTATCGCCGTCACTTCGCGGTGCCCTATGCGTTTATCAGCCTGAATGCAGCCTTAATCGGTGAAGCCATCACCCCCAAGCACTTTCAAGTCGCTGTGGTTGACGCGTCGTTTGTGCCTAAAAGTGGCAAAGCAACCGATGGACTAGACCGTTTCTGGAACGGCAAAGCAAGTCGGGCCGAACGCGGCTTAGAGATATCGATGATAGCGGTGGTGGATGTAGAACAGGCCATGGGTTACAGCCTGTCAGTGCAACAAACTCCAGCGAGCGAGCCTAATCGCGAGCAGCCCGCAGAACGCACCCGAGTCGATGACTACTCTGTTGCGTCTAAGATTGAGTGACTGCCTTGGAAAGATCGAGTTGCAGCGTCTTTGTGAATGTCGGCGGCTAGGGGGCGCACCCAAGATTTTCAAAGATTCTAGAGTCATTGCAGTAATCATCCAATTCGGCAATCAATCGATCTTTAGCGTCTGTCGGCAGAAAAGACGCCTGAAAGGAATTCTTGGCAAGCTGGTACAGGTTTTGTTTGGTTAGGTTCAAAGCGACTTGAGCTGCCTGATAATTCTCAGCGATATAGCCGCCAAAGTAGGAAGGATCGTCTGAATTGACCGTTGCACAGATACCTAACTCTAGCAGCCGATTGAGATTGTGTTGTTCCATAGAGTCAAACACTTTCAGCTCAATATTGGAGAGCGGGCAGACGGTAAGCGGGATTTGTTTTGTAGTCAGGTAGTCGAGCAAGTCTGGATCTTCCATAGCGCGAACGCCGTGATCAATACGAGCGACGTTGAGCAAGTTAATCGCTTCCCAAATGTACTCCGGTGGGCCTTCTTCACCCGCATGGGCAACTGTCAAAAACCCCTCTGCCCTGGCGCGATCAAACACTGCTTTGAACTTAGAAGGCGGATTCCCTTTCTCGGCAGAATCTAAGCCCACAGCGACCATCGTATCTTTGTAGGGAAGGGCTTGTTCTAGAGCTTCCAAGGCTTGCTCAGCGCTTAGATCTCGCAAAAAAGAAAGAATGAGCTGACTGGAAACGTTCAGCTTTGCTTCGCCGTCTTGCAAAGCCCGGTTAATACCTTGCAAGACGGTTTCAAAGGCAATCCCTCGCTGTGTATGAGTCTGTGGATCAAAAAATATTTCTGTGTGACGCACATTCTGACTGGCTGCTTTTTGCAGGTAGGCCCAGGTTAAGTCATAAAAGTCTTGTTCGTTCTGGAGTACTTCGGCTCCTTTGTAGTAGATATCTAGAAAAGATTTTAAATTGTCGAAGCTGTAGGCTGCTCTGATTTCCGAGACTGATTTGTAGGGGAGGTCTATGCGGTTGCGTTTGGCCAAGTCGAACATCATTTCTGGCTCCAGCGTTCCTTCTATATGTAGATGGAGTTCGGCTTTGGGTAGACCTTGAATGAATTTTTCCATGTTTGCTTAGCTGGTAGGTTTTGGCCGAGGAGGTGTGGTCGAGGAAGTGTGGCGATCGCATCAAGACAACGTACCTACCGCGAGAGTTTAGTTCTGCAACAGCGCGTACAGTATCTAAATTAATTTCGCAGCATAGTAGGACAGGTGTGTACAGAAAAGGGCCGCTAACCAGATGGATTTGCATAGCGTTGAAACCTATTTACGACCACAGACATTCTCAGCGGTTTCCGACTGGCAAGCCGACTGGAACTGGCTAGCTGGCGGCACCTGGCTGTTTAACGAAGCGCAGCCCCAGGTGAAAACTCTGGTGGACATGCAGCAGCTTGACTGGTCAGAAATAGAAGTCACCTCAGCCGGTCTCTCGATTGGGGCTACCTGCATTCAAAACGATTTGCTGGCCTTCTCTTTCCCCGACGACTGGAAAGCTACAGAGGCGCTAAAAGGCGCTGTGAAAGAACTGGCCTCTTTCAAGCTGTCGCATACGGCAACGGTGGGCGGCAATATCTGTTTGGCGCTAAGCGCGAGTACTTTTGCCCCGGCCATGGTAGCGCTGCAGGCTCGGTACGAAATTTGGCGACCGAACGGCGATCCCTACTTTGTTGAGGCCATTAATTTTCAAACCGCGCCGAAGCAAACGATTTTGCAGGCGGGGGAAGTTCTGCGCAGAGTCCAAATTTCTCCCGACAATCTGTTGCAATGGCGCACTTGCTTCAAGCGGATGGCGGTCGGAACGGCAGGTCTTGCGATCGCGATTGTGGTCACGGCCTATCATCCCCCTACGCAGCGGGTGAGGTTCGGCATTGGCGGCAGCGTCAAGGCACCGCGCCTGATCGAATTTTCAGCCATTCCGACAGATGAACAAATCGCAGAAGCTTTCTCTGAAGCCTCTTTAGCAGCCCCTCTAGAAGCATTGTTTTTAGATGACGAGAGAGGAAGCAAGACCTATCGCCAGCACATCACTCAGGTCTTGATGAAGCGAGGCATCGCTGAATTGAGCGCAGGCACAGACGGAAAACGTCGATACTAACGAGCCGATATCACTCGCAGGAGGCCCCCTTACATTGAACTTTCAGGTCAACAGTCAAGAGCACGATATGAGCTGTCGCCCTGGGACGAGCTTACTGAGTCTGCTTCGATCTTTGGGCTATGCAGGCGTACATCGCGTTTGTGAGTCGGGTGACTGTGGAGGCTGCACGGTGTGGGTAGATGACACGCCTATTCATAGCTGCATCTACCCGGCGATGCGAGCCGATGGTCATCAGATCACCACTATTGAGGGAATTGCGAGCGAAGGGAATGAGACATTAGGAGAGAATGAAAAGCTATCGCCCATGCAGCAGGCTTTTCTCACAAAGCAGGGCTTTCAGTGCGGTTACTGTACGCCTGGAATGGTTATGACGGCTAGTAAGCTGACGTGTGAAACAGAAGCAGAGCTGAGATTGGAGCTAGAAGGTAACCTCTGTCGCTGCACTGGCTATGAGGCGATTATTGAGAGCGTGATTGAGTGCGGCAGCGAATCTGGTAGCGAATTTGGCGGTGAATCTGGCGGTGAGCACTCCGACCAGACTGCTGACTCAAAAGGACAGGTCGGTAAAGCGGTACCCAAGCAAGATGGACCCAATTTGGTGACTGGCAAGCCGGTGTATACTGCCGACTGGTCGCCGCCAGGACTGCTGCATTTGAAGGTGTTGCGATCGCCCCATCCCCATGCCCGCATCCGCAGTATTGATACCAGTCAAGCCGCAGCCCTAGCAGGCGTTGAGGCCGTCTTTACCCACGAAGATGTCGAGCGCCGTGCCTACAGTACCGCCGGACATGGCGTAGGCGCACCCGATCCTGCGGATCACTATCTGTTGGATAACAAGGTGCGATTTATTGGCGATCGCGTCGCCGCCGTCGTCGCGGATACAGAAGCAACCGCCACCAAAGCCTGCGAGCTAATCGAGGTCGACTATGAGATTTTGCCCTATGTCATCAGCCCTGTTGAGGCGATGCGAGGAGATGTCGTCATTCACGATGAGTCAGAATCTGGCCGAATTCACGACGCCGCGCATAATATTGCCGGAGCGATCGTTTTAGATAAAGGCGACTTGAGCGCAGGGTTTGCCGCCGCCGATTTAATTGTTGAAAATACCTACACCGTGCCCGCCGTCCAGCATGTGCATTTGGAGCCACATGCCTGCATTAGCTGGCTAGATGAAGCGGGCATTCTGGTTGTTCGTTCTAGCACGCAAGTTCCCTTTCACTGTCAAAGGCTGCTGTGCGAACTGTTCGATCTGCCCAAAGAGAAAGTCCGAGTTTATAAGCCTCAGGTCGGGGGCGGCTTTGGCAACAAGCAGGAAATTATCACAGAAGATCTGTGCGTGCTGGCTACGCTGAAAACCGGCAAACCAGTTCAGTGGCAGTTTACGAGAGAAGAAGAATTTACAGCTACCAACAGTCGCCATGCGATGAGCATCTGGCTAAAAACGGGCGTCAAAAACGACGGGACGATTGTCGCTCAATCCATGAAGGCGATTTCGAACACGGGCGCTTATGGCAATCATGGTGAAACCGCCACTTTTTTGACGGGCTGTTTTCCGCTGGGCCTGTATCGCTGTGCCAACCAGTCTTACAGAGGCAGCGTTGTCTATACCAATACGATGCCCGCCGGGGCATTTCGGGGCTATGGAGCCACGCAAGGCACATTTGCCGTGGAGTCTCAGCTAGATGAAATTGCGAGCAAACTACACCTCGATCCGATCAAACTACGCCAGCATAATTTCATTACGCCCAAAGACGAAATTCTCATTGGCAAAGAAGAACATTTTCACGTTATTGGTAGCTACGCCCTTGATGAGTGCATCGAGAAAGTGACCCAGGCGTTAAACTATCCGTCGGCAGAGCCGCCCAAGACAGAAGATCACATTAAGCGCGGGATCGGCTTTGCCGCTACGATGCAAGCTAGCGGACTGGCTAAAATTCACTTAGCAAAGGTTGAGCTATCTCTGTTGCCCAGCGGCCTGTACGAACTGCGGACGGGCTCGGTAGATGTGGGCACCGGTTCAGATACTTCTCTGCGCCAGATTGCGGCTCATATATTAGAGACAACGGTAGAAAACATCACGCTAATAGCCGCCGATACTCACCACACGCCTTTCGACGCGGGCTCCTACGCTTCTTCCACCATTTTTATCACTGGCCAGGCGGTCAATTTAGCCGCTCAAAAGCTACGTGTGCAACTGCTTGAAGCTGCCACCCAATTGTTAGGCGGGTCTACGGCAGATTTGGTGATAGACAACAGCGGAATAGCTGGCCCCACAGCGAGAGCGACTTTACAGCAGGTCGCAGAGGCTGCCGAACAACAACAAAAATCGCTATCGGTAGCGACGGAGTACAGCAGCGATCGCGCTTCTCTCACCTTTGCCTTTTTAGGCGTAGAGGTAGAAGTAGACACCGAAACGGGCCGTATCACTGTGCTGCGCTGCGCGGAAGCAATTGATATTGGCAAGGCAATTAATCCTCGAATCTGTCAGGGGCAGGCCGTAGGTGGGCTCGTGATGGGCTTGGGGTACGCGCTTACCGAAGAATTGCGATTTGACGAGCGGGGTAAAATCCTCAATCCTAGCCTGCGGACCTATCGGATTCCGTCAACGACGGATGTGCCGCCCCTGGATATCTTTTTAGTAGAACGCGACGATCCCTATGGCCCTTTGGGTGCCAAAGGCGTTGGTGAAATTGGCACAAATTGTACTGCGCCTGCGATCGCCAACGCCGTTGCCCAAGCGACAGGCGCTCGGTTCAGGCAGCTACCGATGATTCCAGAACGGGTATGGCAAGCCCTGTCAAAGTAATGACTACACCCAACCTCATCCACCCAGTGTTCATCACCCAGCGTTCATTACTCAGCGTTCATCACCCAACTTTCAATGACTAACAGCCAACACTTTTATCAACAGCTAAAAAGCACGTTAGCTCAAGAGTCTGTTGTTGTTGCTACGGTAATTGCGACAGTTGGGTCTGCTCCGAGAGAAGTAGGCGCAAAGATGGCGGTATGTGCAGACGGCAGCATCATTGGGACAGTGGGCGGCGGCGCGGGTGAAGGCAAGGTGATTGAGCAAGCACTGACGATGGCCAATGGTGAAAAACGTCTGGTCGAGATTGACCTCACTGGTACGCCCGGAAAAGACAGTCAGGGCGTGTGCGGTGGCAAGGTGCAGCTATGGCTAGAGCGGTGGGCAGGGCGAGATGCGATCGCCTTGGTTGATCAAATTCTAGATCTTTTTGAGTCGGGCAAATCGGGCAAGTTGGTCACACCCCTTGAGCTAGACGGCGTGGCCTCTTCTGAGAATTACCAGCCTTACTTGACCAGCGAACGTCACCTTTCCGATTCAAACCTACATGCTTTTACCGAAATCATTCAACCGCCTCCCGTCTTACTGATCGTAGGTGGCGGGCATATAGCGGTTTCCCTAGCTCAAATTGCTAGCTTTTCAGGTTTTCAGGTAGTCGTACAAGACGACCGCCCCGAATTTATGACGGCTCATAGGTTTCCGCAGGCGACACTTTTGTCTCTCTCTCTAGCTAAAGCCCTAGATTATCTAACGGATCATTCTCAGCGATACATCGCTCTGGTGACTAGGGGCTATTCACAAGACCTTGAAGCCCTCCAGACTGTTTTACGGCGATCGCTCACCTATCAATACATTGGTGCCGTTGGTAGCCAAAAACGCATTCGCCTAATCTGCCAGGTGCTCGAACAACAAGGCATATCTATCGAGCAGCTAACCTGCTTCCACGCGCCTATCGGCCTAGACATTGGTGCGTTAACTCCCCCAGAAATTGCGGTCAGCATCTGCGCAGAGCTAATCAAGGTATATCGTGGCGGAACCGGATTACCGCTAAGCCATACCAAAAAGCCATCTTCTGTAAAATCTTCTGAGAAGTCTCCTGCAAAATCTCACGCCAGATCTCATGTTGGATCTCATGTCAGATAATCGAGATTTTGCCCTAATTCTGGCCGCCGGATTTTCTACTCGCATGGGCGTTTGTAAAACAACATTGCCCTGGCATGGCAACCAAACGCTGCTTCGCTACCAGATCGAGCAATTTCTACAGGCCAATATTACGCCAATTGTTGTTTTAGGTGCTCACAATGCTCATCGTCGTGTAGATTGTCCGCCGGGCAGTCGAGTTTTAATTAAATCGGAGCGCGATCGCACCAAAACCAGCTCAATCCTAATCGGTCTAGAGAGTCTTCCTCAAGACTTTTCAACACTTACTATCTCTGCTATTGACCAGCCTCGCCCGGCCAGCGTCTACAAAACCCTGATAAACAACTATTGCCGAGAATTCGCCCTAATTACAGCACCTTGCTATCAGGGAAAGCTAGGTCATCCTTTGCTATTTTCTCACCGGCTATTTTCCGATCTCAAACAAATCAGCGATTCAAATCTAGGATTGCGAGAGATTGTACAAAAACAACAGCTCTCAAATTAGCAAGGTCGAATTTGCAACGCCTGAAATATTAATAGATATCAACAATCGAGATGCTTATTTGAGAGCTTTGAGGAGCACGACATAGGGGATTTGCCGTCATAGGCGTTTAGCAGGTTCCGTTACAAAAAATGCAGCCCACTAACCTGGTATGCTGGTACGCTCCAATCGCAACCTGCCCCATGCCCGCTTCAGAAGCGTTCAAATGGCGCCACTTCCAGTCCTGATTCACTTGTATGTTCAGTTTGTGGGATGCAGGGAAAGTCTTTACAGTAAATATGGATGTGAAGGGTTTCGCCGCCGCGCACTAACACGGTATCCTTCCATGCTGAATAGGGCTTACCCTCACGGCTCCCGACTAAAAAGGCCGCAGCGCGAAGATAGAAGGGGTGAGCCATCATATCTGCGTACGTCAAACCCTTACGGGTGGGTAAGAAAGGCTATCATTTCAAGTAGACTTAGTGAGTGATTATGAAGACTGCTACACAACCTGCTATTTTGCCGCTTTTCCAAGCCTTTGCTGATGGCTATCGCGTTCAGATTATTGAACTGCTGCGCGACCAGGAACTCTGTGCTTGCGATATCGCCAAGCACTTGGGCATAACCCAGTCCAAGCTATCCTTTCACCTCAAGACACTACGAGAGGCCGATCTGATTGAAGGTAGACAGGAAGGACGCTGGATTTACTACCGATTGAACTTGCAGCAGTTCATCGTTCTAGAGCGGTACATTGCCGAATTTCGCCGCTACAGTCCAATTCTACCGGCTCGAATTTGTCCTGACTAAACTTGATCCACCAAATTTAATTGAACTAAATTTGCCTGAAATGTAGTCTTAGCGACTTGACATTTCAATTAAATTTGAAATAATGCAGCTATTAATCCATTCTTTCGTGGATGTGATGTCATGGTGAGGAACCACATGGTGCGAGTTGCAATTAACGGATTTGGTCGGATTGGGCGGTTGGTTTTGCGAGCGGCATGGCACTGGCCTGAGCTGGAATTTGTTCACGTCAACGAGCTTAAGGGCGGCGCTGCGACGGCGGCTCACCTTTTGAAGTTTGACTCTGTTCATGGGCGGTGGCAGCAGGAAGTAGAGGCAGCAGGTCAGGAACGGTTCTTAATCGACCAGCAACCCCTGAGCTTCAGCGAATACAAAACGCCCGATGAGGTGCCGTGGGAAGATCTTGGGATTGATTTGGTGCTGGAGTGTTCGGGCAAGTTTCGGACGCCAGAACTGTTGGCGGCTTATTTTAAGCGGGGCGTGAAAAAGGTGATTGTGGCAGCGCCCGTGAAGCAAGGCGCTCTCAATGTGGTCATGGGGATTAATGACGACTTGTACAATCCTGATGAGCATCACCTTTTAACAGCAGCTTCTTGTACAACTAACTGCTTAGCCCCGGTTGTGAAGGTAATCCACGCGGGACTGGGCATTCGACATGGCGTAATCACCACGATTCACGACATCACGAATACTCAAACGATTGTCGATGCCCCTCACAAAGACTTGCGACGTGCGCGGGCAAACAGCCTATCTCTGATTCCAACAACAACAGGTTCGGCAACAGCGATTACTGCAATCTTCCCTGAACTGGCTGGCAAGCTCAATGGCTTAGCGGTACGAGTCCCCTTGCTCAATGCCTCCCTTGTAGACTGCGTGTTTGAGGTGGACGCGCCAACGAGTGTTGAAGAAGTCAACGGTTTGTTCAAAGCAGCAGCGCAGGGAGATCTTAGCGGCATTTTGGGATATGAAGAACGTCCGCTGGTTTCAGTGGACTACAAGGACGATCCGCGCTCGGCCATTATTGACGCGCTCTCTACGATGGTGGTTGATGACACACAGGTGAAAGTGCTGGCTTGGTACGACAACGAATGGGGCTATGCCAATCGCATGGCGGAACTGGCGCAAAAAGTAGCGCGATCTCTGACTTGATCTCTGACCTAATCTCTTGACCTAATTTCAGATCTGACTGCGACGGTTAAACCCAACTAAAAAATGCTTGTATCTTATGGACTCTTCACCTGCTATTGACCGGATCGGAATTCGCAACTATGCGCTCGTCACTGCCGCTTACTGGGGCTTTACGATTACCGACGGGGCGCTGCGAATGCTGGTGCTGCTGTACTTTCACACTTTAGGCTATACCCCTTTAGAAGTGGCAATGCTGTTTTTGTTCTATGAAATTTTTGGCATTGTCACTAACTTTTTGGGTGGTTGGATTGGGACTCGCTTCGGGGTCAAGCTAACGCTGTATGGCGGGATTGCGCTGCAAATTTTAGCGCTGCTGCTGCTGACGCCTGTGAATGAGTCTTGGGCGATCGCCCTTGCCGTCCCTTACGTCATGTTTGCCCAAGCTCTTTCAGGCATTGCTAAAGACCTGACCAAAATGAGTTCTAAGAGTGCGATTCGCTTAGTGATTCCTAAAGAGGCGCAGTCGTCTTTGTTTAAATGGGTTGCAATTCTTACTGGATCAAAGAATGCGCTCAAAGGCGTAGGGTTTTTCTTAGGCGGTCTGCTGCTATCGGTGTTTGGCTATGCGAATGCGCTAGTGATAATGGCCGCAGGACTGTTGATTGTGCTGCTGTCGAGCCGATGGCTACCTTCAGGGATGGGAAAAATCAAAGCGAAGATAAAATTTCGTCAGCTATTTTCCAAGAGCCCTGAGATCAATATTCTCTCAGCCGCGCGTTTCTTTCTGTTTGGCGCACGAGATGTTTGGTTTGTTGTAGGCCTGCCTGTCTTTCTCTACAGCGTACTCAACTGGTCGTTTGAACAGGTTGGCGGATTTCTCGCGGTTTGGGTAATCGGCTACGGCCTAGTACAGTCACTCGCGCCAACGCTGCTGAGGCGGTTTGGCTCAGAGCAAGCGCCAGGGGCCGGGACGATTCGCTTTTGGACAGGGTTTCTGATTGCGATTCCAGGAGCGATCGCCTTAGCCCTCCAAACCGGGCTTCCGGCAGCGCAGACCATCGTTATTGGCCTGATGGTTTTCGGCATTGTGTTTGCCTTCAACTCAGCCGTCCATTCCTATCTGGTGCTGGCCTATACCGAAGACGATAAAGTAGCGCTGAACGTGGGCTTTTACTACATGGCCAACTCGGGCGGACGACTGGCAGGTACGGTACTCTCTGGCCTGATATTTCAGCTATATGGGCTGGTGGGCTGTTTATGGGTATCAACGCTTTTGGTGCTTTTGGCTGAGCTAGTCACGTTGAGACTGCCAAATCCTAAAGCGGCTAATGCAATCACTTGGAGAGGAGACAGCTAACCGATGGCTAACGAACGCTCTCAAATACCTTGAAGACTGGTTTAAGGCTAGAAGGCAGACTTAAAATCTTTTTGAACAGTAGCGCGGCAGTCCCTAGTTTCAGCTAAGCGGACTAGGGAAGGATAGCGGACAGCTTTGCTGTCACTCTTGCGGTCTATCTTGCTGTTGTATGTATCGTTTCAGCGTTTCAATCGGCGCACTGCCAGCGCTAGAAACGTAGTAAGAATTGGACCAAAAAGCAGTCTTCTCCCAATAGTATTTTTCATATTGCTGGGAAAACTCTCTCTTTATCATGCGGCTAGTCGAAGACTTCAAAGAACCTACGTTATTCTTCACCTCCTCAAATAGGTCTTTGGGGGTGTACTGCTCACGAATTAAAAACCGATTGATGCTATCGTGGCTCACCGCTGCCAGGATTTCTGAGAGCCGTACACAACTGACGTATTTTGGCTCAGCTAGCAGGAATAAGGTGTAGAGGGCGCTGTTACACTGGGCTGTAGACGGTTTTGATCGCTGGCGCATACTGACCAGAAGGCTAAGAGAAGATGATCTATTTTACCACCCATAATCAGCCTAATCTGTCAATGCGTAAGTCCTATAATAGTCTGGCTCATCGCGTTTCAGGGGCCGAAACACGGCTGACGAATCTACAGAAAAACTTACATACTCAAGCAAAATGATCGGACTGAACTGTACCAATGAAGAGTCTTGCAGCGTGCGCTCGTAGTGACTATAAGCGCGGTTACTGTAGCGATTGCATAAAGGGGCAGGGAGCGATCGCCTACATGACACCCGATAATTTCTCTAGTAGACCTCTTGCAAAATAGATTTAATGCTACTATTAAGGGCTTTGCCGAATTCCTTTAATATCGGCACTTTAGCTAGGGATATCCAAACGCTGCAGGCAGAGGCTCTTTTATTTAAAGCCCACCTTTACGTTAATGCACTACCCTCAAATCATTACAAACGCACTCTCAACAAGGCCGTTGACCCCTACCAATTGAGCCAACGTTTCATCTCCAACCGAGATCAGCGTGTTTCCACTTTGGGTAGAAATTGATAGGCTGCCGAACGTGAGGCCACTAGACAACCCGATTAAATCCTTGCCAACAGCAAAATCTGTAATGGTATCTGTACCGTCATTCACAACCAGCACAAACGTATCATTGCCATTGCCTCCCGTAAGTAAGTCGTCACCTCGTCCGCCAACTAACAGATCGTTGCCATTGCCGCCATTCAAAGTATCACGGCCATTTCCACCTAAAATCGTATCCTTACCGTTGCCGCCCATAAGCGTATCGTTGCCGTTACTGCCCGTAATGAGATCTTTGCCGTTACCGCCGTCAATCACTACGCCAGGCGTCAATAAATCAAGCCCAATAATCAGCGGGTCGTGATCGGACGTGCGGAAAGGCGTTTGCCCGTCAAACAGCGCTGGGTCGCGGCCAAAATCTAGGTTATAGTCCAATGCGTCTGGCTCGTCGGCGTTGATGTGCCATTCTGTTGCACCTGTTACCTGAGAGATTAGTGTCTCGTTTGCCAAGCCGTAGTCTAACGTGCCAAACTGCCCATCGAACAAGTATGAGTATGCCAACTCAGGATTGTCGATGACATTGACGTAGCCTTGGCTTTCTAGATAGGTAATGGGATCTTCTTTTGCATACGAATTAAGATCGCCAATTATCAAGAAATCAGCATCGCCGCTGCCCGTTGGATCGCCCTCTAACCAGGTATTGAGCGCTGCCGCTGCCCGCAAGCGAGTACCATTGAAGCTGCCTTGTCCATCTCCTGCATCCGCGTCATCGCCTGTGCCTGTTCCTCCTTTAGATTTGAAGTGGTTAACTGCAACGGTGAGCGCTTCGCCTGTGGCAAGTTCTTCAAACGTCACCGCTAGCGAAGCACGATTCGTGCTTTCTCCATCAAATACGGGGCCACTTAAGCCCAACGCGGGCAGATCGGCATCCGACAAAATTTCAACAGAAGTGCCCTCTGCAATCTTTACTGTTGAGGTTTTATAAATTGCTCCAACGGAAATTGCATCTCCTGTATCGACAAAAGGCACACCTGGATCGACAAAAGCGTAAGTACCTGCGCCAACTCGATCATTTAGCGCTTTAACAATGGTATCGATGGCATACTGCCCGTCTCCGTTTTGATCGCCATTGAACTCATTTTCTAGCTCAATGAGACCATAGATGTCCGCGTCAGCCGTTTCTAGCGTTGTGATTAGCTTGTCTAGCTGACGATTAAACTCTTCTAAAGTGTCGGCACCGCGAGGCTCTAAGCCACTAGGGCCACTGGTGTTACCGGGTTGATCTAGCGTGGTAAAAAAGTTGAGCACGTTGAGGCTAACAACTTTAAGATCGCCGCCTACCTCCTCAGGCACGCTAGGGCGAGGGTTAGTTGGTCGAAAATCAATAGGGGCAACTGGCTGAATGCGGTACTCGTCAAAGCCGTAGCTCAAGATACCGGTGAGTCCGGCAATGGTATCGCCGCCACGCAGCGTATTGGTTGCGCTGAGCGGTTCGCCGCCTCTGCCCAAAATGATTGGGTTAGGGTTCTGAATGGTTTGGCCATCGTCAACTAGGATGCGCCGCTTAGCAATTTCTGTCTGATAGGCGGCAAATCCAGCAGCATCTGGATCGTTGAACTGCGTGTATTGATCTAGTCGGCCATCAGTGCCTGGTGCATTACTCGCGCCGTCAGAAGAAAGCACAATTTCACCGAAGCGATCCAAATTGAAGTACTCAGTAACAAAAAGCGTATCTGGAATCGTTACTTGCATTCCTTCAAACGCCTCAAGATCGGCCACGCTGTTCACCGGTAGGTTAACGGTGGCAGCAGTTGGCAGCGCATTATCTGTGCTAACTGTGCTAACGCTTACGTTTGTTAGTTCGGTGAGGCCATTGAACTCAGTGACCGTGCCCGTTACTCGCACTTTGTCGCCGATGCTGACATCTATCGCAGGCGCATTGCCATCAAAAATGAACAGACCTTCGGAGGTGGTGGCATCGGTATCAGCATCAGCATCTTCTTCTTGAACGAAGAAGCCGTTAAGATCGCCGTTGGTACCACTGGTGCCATCTTGAAAGTCGCCGACCACGATGGCTTCAAGCGTCACAGTTGAACCAACTAAGGGGCTAGCCTCACTGCTACCTTGAATGTCGTGAATCAAGGTGATAGTGTCACCACCGCCATTATCGCCGCCGCCGCCATTATCGCCGTCACCGGTATTAACCACGCCCTTTGTTTCTGTAGTAGAACCAGCCCAAGTACCGTTGATTAGCTGAAGCGATTGACCTGCCGGCTCGCTACCAGCTTCAGCAACGCCAATATCAGTACTGGTAAGGCCATCGGCTGGGCCACCGACGGCAGTAAATGTGCCTTCGTAGCTAAGAAATTCGATTACGCTGCCATTGGGTGCAACAAGCGCTATTCCGTCGGGCGCTCCGTTCTGAATGCCTGCAATGTCAAATGCGATCGCACCTTGTCCATTCACCTCATCAGGAACGATGCCACTCAAGGCCGTGGTACCGTAAGGTGCACCGCCATTGCCATTGTAGAGAACCAAGCTATAGCCAGTGAGATCGGTGCCAGCGATCGCCGTCACTTCAACAAACTCGCCTATGTCAGCTCCGGCGTTGTCGTAGTGAATTTCGCTAATAAAAACGGTGGGGCTAGGCGGATTTACCCCGCTAAAGGTCTGCCCTGCATTAACCGTACCGCTGGTATTGGTCGTGGTCGCACTCCAGGTAAAGTCTTCGTAGACCGAGCCGGTGCCAGTGAGCTGCAAAGAAGCACCGATCGGTTCGCTACCTGTTTGGCTGATGCCAATATCGGTACTGAGCAGCCCATTAGCGGGGCCACCGACCGCCGTAAATAAACCTTCGTAACTGAGAAATTGCAAGACCTCACCTAAGTTGTTTACTAGAGCAAACCCATCTGGAGCGCCATTTTGCAGACCGTTACTAGGAAGGGTCACGACAGTCGTGCCATAGCCATTGCTCTGCTCGATAATGGTGCCACTCAGGGCAATAGTGTTGTAAGCGCTGCCATTAGCACCGTTATAGAGCACTAGGCTATAGCCATTGAGGTCAGTGCCCGCAGGGCCAGCAATTTCAATAAATTCGCCAGTATCTGTACCGGCATTGTCATAGTGGAACTCATTGATAAAAACAGACGCCATAACTACCTTAAAATTTAGTATTGAAAGCAAACGAACAGTTGTTCCCTTATCCGATTTGGGGGGATAGAAGATAAGGGTTGGCTAGAGAAAGCCAAATAAAGACAAAACCACTTTTTTCAAGCAGAGGTGCAATTACACGCTGTGAGACCGACAGCACCTTATATAAGACGGCGATTGCAACTCGCTGCTGGTCCGAGAGCAAAGCCCGTTGCTTATAAGCCTGCTCAACAGTGCCAACGCGCTCTAGCGCTGCCAAGGCTAATGCTTTTCCTTGCCGGCTAAACAATCGAAAAGTTGATTTTATCGCTACGCCAGCATTGAACCACAGATCCAAGAACTCTTATTTAAGCTCTCATAGTCGTTCAATTAAGGAAACATTAATGTTAGATCAGAACTAATGCAAAAAAGATCTGCCACCTTTACTATTACATCTGTCAGGTTAGTTAGGACATTGTTATCGACTGAAACTGTTGTAGAACAGCAGCTAACCTGACCAGCAATCAACGGATATATCCGTTGATTGCTATATCAATACAAATAGCACCTTGGCGATAGATCCTTTAAAGTCAATCAGTCTGCACAACAACAGTCTAGGCAAACGTCATTTTGACAACCACATCGTTAAAGTCGTTATCGCCGCCGCCTGCTAAATCTTCATAGCCAAACGTATTGTCACCTAATAGTCTGACATGATCGATGCCATCGGCATTAGCGCCGGTGTAGTTAAAGTAGACAGCAGGATCATTGAAGGTGTTGGCATCAAACAGCGCATCTATCGTACTATCCACCACTAAGAAGCTGGAGAGCAATTTGCTAGTTGCTAGCTCAGCGGTAAATTCGCTAATGCGACCATTTTGACCAGTGAGTAGAACATCTACGCGGTTCGCTAGTGCCGCTTGCTGATACCCCGCCTCACCTGGATTGATAATGCCGCCTGTGAGTGGATCAATCACACCGCCTTCTACATTTTCAATGGCATAGAAACCAACAACGTTATTAAAGCGCGCCTCGCGGGCAACTTCAATGTTCACCTGAGTGGTCTCACCGCTCAAGCCGGTTAGATCGAGAATTTCATTGACGCCTTGAGCAATGTAGCCGTTGCCGCCACTGCCGCCACCGGTTATACCGTCAATCACGGTATCAGCGCGGAAGGCTAGGTTTTGAATCCGCATATCCTCTTCGCGTGGGGTCTCAGCCATACTGAAGGGGTTGTTCTCACCAAAGTTAGCAATCAGGTACTCTGCTAAGGCATCTTGCTCGGAGTTGTCAGGTGCAAAGGTTGCAGCACCCGTGGTGGGAGCATCATCAGCGGCGGTCAGATTAACCACATCGCGCAGTGGGAAAGGATAGCCATCACCGCCATTTGCGAGAAAGTCCAGTGTCACCATGCGGAAGGTGCGGGTGCTGTCGCCGACGAGTTCGCCGTTTTGAACAATAACGTCTAGGTCGCTGCCGTCTTCGTTAAGAACTGCGAGGGATTGGATGCGATCGCCCGCCTCAGCCGTTAGGTCAAAGCTAAACTCAACGCCTGCCACCTGTGGGAAGCGCCCCTGCGTATTGCTGTCGTCAGGGGTGCTTGCCGCAACGCCATACTCCAGAATCTCCAATAGTTCTTGAGCAGTGACCGTCAGCAGAGACAGACCGTTATTGAAGCTGAGCGCGTTAGCAATGTCGCTCTCAGAGATACCACCTGCGGGCTTCACGCCAGGAATCTCTTCGTTGGGTAGCAGATTAACTTCTCCCGTGCTACCAGTAGGAACAACGGTGCGGCCAATATCGTTGCGAACGCCGCCGCCGTTTTTAATCGAAATCACAACCGAAGGATCGATTTCTTTTGCGATCGCCAGATTTGCATCCGCCGTAAGGTTGCCCAGGTTGGTTTCCTGAATGCGAACGCTGCCGCGAGTGCCGTTGAGAAACACTTCACTCACGCCAAAAACATTGCTTTCTTTAGCAACAATCACCGCATCAATCGTATCGACAATAGCCTGAATTTCGGGGTCAACTAAGCCCTCTGCGCCCAGTCTGGCAACGCCTGCCTCATCGGTCGCGTAGGCTCCGCTGACGCTAGCATCGTAGCTCTCGGGAATGAGAATGCCTTGCTCATTGAAGTCTACAACCAGCCGACCGATGTACTTGTAGTTACCGTCGGTGTTTACCACAGCGACGGGGTTGCCATCTGCGCCCGTTGTAAAAATGGGGTAAGGGCCTTGAGCCGTATCGCCTGCGCGGAGTACGTCGGTATCGTCAAGCAGTCGAGTATTGGAGCCGCCAGCGACAATAATATCTACGTTGCTCAAGCGCGTCGCCAGTGCCTGCTCAATGGAGATTTGCTGCATGTGTGCGAGCAGCACCACTTTGTTCAAGTCAGGGTTAGCAGCAAGCAACTCATCGACATCGGCCTGAATGTCTGCAGCGAGGGCGTCTAGCTGTGCCTCTGTAGGAACGCCATCAAAATCTGCGGGTGAAACGGTGATATCTCCAGGGTTAGAGATAAAGCTGATAGTCGGTGTTGTGGCACCCACTACGCCAATTTTCTCGCCGTTTACGTTAATCACAGTGGTAGCAGCAATGCTGTTGGGCAGGGGTGCCTGGTCGTCTGGAACCACAAGATCAGCCAGATTCTCGTCTGTTGTAAAGTCGAGGTTGCTGCTGAGATAGGGGAACTGTGCCCCGATAAAGGACTCGTCTACATCGGGCGTTTCCGGATCGTCTACTGCGCCTGCGACTAAGTCTTGAACAACGGCGGTGCCTTGGTCGAACTCGTGGTTGCCAAAGGCGATCGCCTGAACACCCAATTCATTTTGAATCAAGATATCTGCTCGACCTACGCCGCCATAGGCTTCTTCACTTGCACCAAAGAATAGACCCGGAATAAACGCATCACCCGAAGAGAGAATAGCTGTGTTCTCATACTCACCTTTGAGCGCGTTAATGACCGCAGAAGCCCGAGGCGCATCGTCGATTGCAGAAATGCCAGCTTCTTGGTCGGCTAAGTGTAGAAGCTGGAACGTAAAGGGTGACTCTGGAGCCACAGCAGAATTGGCCTGATAGATAGCGATGGTGTTAGAAACTTCGTTCGCAACCGCTAGGAGAGTTTCACCGTTAGGACTCTCTTCAGCAGAGATAAAAGACAAACCCTCAGGTGCGATATCTTCATCGCTGCGGGCGTACTGCACGAACTCGGGCTGTCGTGGATTGGACAGGTCATATACCAGCACGCCGCCGCCAGCACGCTCTAGGCCTACAAAGGCATAGGGTATACCGTCGATGATGCCAGTTGCGATCGCTTCGGGTTCTGGCCCTTTATTATCCGAGCGGGTATCAAACTCTTCTGCGCTGCCGTCGTTAGCGTTGAAAAACTCAGGCGTTTGCGCTGCCGTAATTTGCTCAATTTGATCGCCGCTGTCAAACACAATATTGCCGCTGCTATCGAGCACGGAGAAAGAGCGACCGCCGTAGGAGACAATTCGATCGAGATCGCCATCGCCGTCCGTGTCGCCGTCGATAGAAGAAATTGTCAGGCGACCGAGGGCTTCGTCTTCTAGCAGGCTTTCGTCAAAAGATTCGTCTAAAGACAGTCCGCTGCGACCCAAAGAGGTCACATCGGCTAGATCCTTTAAGCGAATAGCGTCGCCTCTAGGATCGGCATCGGCGTCACCGCGATCGTCACCTTCGTTGGCGATGATGTAAAACGTTTCACCGCCAGACTCAAACGAGGCAATAGAATCAGGCATGTAGAGGCCAAATACTGGCTCGGGTCTGATGTTGATTTCGCCGTCTCTATCGCTTGCATCGAGTCCGCTAAGACTATAGTCTTTTAGGCCCAAAGGCTTAATAGCTTCGACGGTGGCAGTTTCGATGTCGATGATTGCGATCGCATTATTTTCTTGCAAGGTCACAAAAGCCTTTGTCCCATCCGGCGACACCGCAATATATTCAGGCTCAAAGTCCTGCGCTGCCGTCGCATCGGGAAAGATTCTCACGCCGTCAGCTCTTAGGTCAGCTTCTTTACCCACAAAGCGACTAAAGTCGGCAGTAGAAACAGCGCTTTGATCTAGGACGCTAAACTCGCCTGAAACATCAACAATGCTGACAGAGCCCTCAGGGTCGGTTACGGTAACAGAACCATCGTCGCCAATATCCACGCTAGCTTCGCCTTCGTTAGCGATCAATATTTTGCTGCCATCAGGTGTAAAGGTCACCATGTCAGGCAGTGCGCCAACCTCAAAAACCTTTACGGCTGCCAAAATATCTCCGCCTACTGCGCTGATCGCAGTAGCAGCAGCTAAGTCCACAATAGCTACAAAGCCAGGATCGGTAGCCGGATCGGCGGCGAGGGCAACGGCGAGCAGGTTGTTGCTATAGGCAATGCTGTTTGCGCCGCCAATCGGTGCGCCAAAGTCAGCTAGGTCGATAGACGGAATGGCTTCTACAGGCACGGTTGGATCGCTGATGTCAATCGCCTGAATTTGAGTGCTGCCGGAGACAACGTATAAAAACTGTCGGGAGCTGTCGTAAGCGGTAATTTCAGCGCCAATTTCGCTACTAAAGCTACCGATTTTTGTAAGAGAGGGGGCCATAATGTTTCCTATAGTCTTGGCGTGGTGAGTTACATTTCAAACACTTTTGGAAGCACTACCGTTTGAGTAAGCAGAAAGTATTCCCAGCCCAGCAGCATCTTTCAAGCGAATACACATCGCTTGAAAAGAGGTTCGTGGTGGCTATTTCTGGCAGGTACTCGCGATAAAAATGCTCAAAGGCAGAGATGAAGAGAAGTAGAGAGGGCTTGAGTCAGCTAGTGCCGGATGGAAAGCGAAATAGAAAGCCACAGGCACAGATACACACCGTAAAAATAGTCCTGGCATCCAATTAAAAGCGGCAAGAAGGATATCTCCACTGCTTCTGAGGCTGCACAGATCTTAATCTGAATAAATTTGTCTAACCTTTTTTTTCTAACAGAATTTCTCTACCAGTAGGTAAAGAGAAGGTTATGGCAACATTATCAATAGGTTGTTGTCAGCCGTGAGGCCACTGTTTTTATCTAACTGATATGCTATTTATTTTGAGAAGCGTTGTAATATCTGAACTGTTTTTTTGTTCCAAAAGTATCTGATTCTCTCGCTCATTGCTTACGTGCTGGCCCACTGGATTGACCTCTGGGCTTGGCCTCCTGTCTTGAATTGGAAAGCTACCGCCAGGCTAACGCTAGAAAAACTTTTGCCTGATGTGCTCTGGACTAGGCTGCTCAACCAAATCAAGCGTGATGCTGATATCGCCGCTTATTGTGGCTTCGATATTCTTATCAAATCAAGACCGGACAAGGCTTATCAAGAATGGGGCAAGATATAAGATACCTCTTGTAGGATAGGCGTCTCACCTGTCCACTCAAGCTTCATAGGGCCGCGATCGCCGTGACAGATTGCAGAGCGAACAGTACCCATTTTTTTGACGTGTACCTGAACTAAAGCAAGAAAAATATCATTCACCGTTAAAAATGTTGTAGCAGAACTGCTTTCCTGCGGATTTACCGTCGCTTAACCCACTATTAACGTCCGTATAACCAGCCGATCTCACTGCCTTAATCTTCGCCCTCTAATTTAATCCTTGGCCGTAATTTTGAGTTTGGAGTTTTATTTAGATGCTAACAAGCGGTAAAAAGTTGTTTGGGTTGAGGTCAATTAAGTTTGCAGCTGCAGCCATTGCAGTTGCAGCCACAGCAGGCATGGGCGCGATCGCCACTGCGCAGAGCAGTACCATCGAAATCGACGGCTCTAGCACTGTCTTCCCCATCACTGAAGCAATGGCTGAAGAGTTTCGCGCAGCGGGCAACAACGTAAACATCAGCGTCGGTGTTTCGGGTACGGGAGGCGGCTTCAAAAAATTCTGCGCTGGCGAAACCGTCATCTCCGATGCCTCTCGTCCTATCAAAGACTCAGAGAAAGAGCTTTGCGCCGCCAACGGCATCAACTTCGTCGAAATTCCAGTAGCCTACGATGCCATCACCGTAGTCGTAAACCCAGAAAACAACTGGGCAACCGACCTAACAATTGAAGAGCTAAGCAAGATTTGGGGACCTACCGCCGAAGGCTCAGTAACCACCTGGAAACAGGTAAACAGCGCCTATCCCGCCCAAAAGCTAAACCTGTTTGGCCCCGGTACTGACTCCGGCACATTCGACTACTTCACCGATGCTGTCAACGGCGAAGAAGGCGCGAGCCGTGGCGACTACACAGCCAGCGAAGACGACAACGTTCTAGTTTTGGGCGTCGCTCGCGACCCCAACGCGATGGGCTACTTCGGCATGTCTTACTACTTAGAAAACACAGACAAGCTCAAGGCAATCGGCATTTACAACGAGGAAGGCATTTCGGTTAAACCTTCCGCCGAAACCATCAAAGAATATCCTTTAGCGCGTCCTATCTTCATCTATGTAGATACCAACGCAATGGCTAACCGCCCAGAGGTTAAATCCTTTGTAGAGTTCTACTTAGAGAACGCAGAAGCCATCGTTCCTGAAGTGAACTATGTGCCTCTATCAGCCGAAGAATACTCAGAGTCCATGGGTTCTTTGTAGAACAAGTTTTGTAGAAACCATCAGCTCTCTTAGTACATTGCAATACGGCCTTTTGACATGTTTAGAGCTAAATTTCTACAACAAATTAACCCAACAACGGTTAAATGCTTGGTTTAACCCGCCGAAGCGCCAATCCAAGGCTTCTTTGGACGGTGCATCTATCTACTATCACCTCGGAGTTATCTGCTTAGCAGCCGATAATTCCGAGGTCTTCTCACCTACTAACTACTATCAAAGCGGTTCTCTCCGGCGCCCAGCGTCGAACCCACCCTCTCGTGCCCATGGTTCCTTTCCGTAACGACGTTGCGCCTCGCCGCCCAACGCTCAAGAAAATCTTATATCATCCCCTGACCCTAATAGCGCTAGGACTCCATGCCTTCTTACTAGTCGTACCACTATCGACGAGTATACCTTGGATACTAAAGGTCTGCTTGGCTCTGGCCGTGCCCATAGCAGCGCTATTTTTTCTCTCTCGCTACGGCCTACTATCCCGCCCAAGCTCGTTCAAAAAGAGTTTATACCAGCCGCTCGTCTGGGCAGCCATAGGCTTTCACGCCCTGCTACTGCTAGTTCCTTTCTCGACCGCTAAGCCCTCAGCAGAAGAAACAGAATCGGTAGCAGAAGAAGCGATGCCAGTTGACATTCTCAACTTGTCAGAGCTAGCTGCGCCTCTGCACCGCCAGCAGCGCCGCCCCCTCAGAGCGCAGTGTCCGCCCCTACGCAGGCGCCCCCACCAGCAGCAATGCCTGCACCGCAGCCTGTTCAGCCAGCACCTGTTCAGCAACCCACGCCTACCGCAGCACCGGCAGCACAGCCATCCGTTGCCAATAAGCTCGCACCCGTACCCACCCCCCAAACCACCCCTCCCCCCACCAATACTCAGCCGCCAGGTTACGACCCTAGTGCCTCTCGCAACGGATTCATCTCTGGACTCGACCAGGGCGCTTTATCCAGCTTAGGCGTGAAAGATCTCACCGCCCAAGGGCTGCCAACAGCGAGCCGTTTTCGCAATAGCAACGCTCAATTTTTTCTCGGCGCTACTGCTCTTTCAGCACCAGAATTACAGCAGGTGAATGTCGGCGATGCAGGCGCACTGCCACCTGGTGCAGTCAGTGCCAAGGTTCTAGACGGTTCCAAAAAAGATGCGCTAAAGAAAATGCAAACTGGCTATGAGTCCGTTGGGATTACCTTTGTTCCTGTCCCTGGTGGCTACGGCGACGAAGGACTGTATGAAATGAAAGAGGCCAGCGGCGAAACCTTTGCTTATGTCAGCCTGGTTGACTTTATCGGGTCTTCCTTCATGGTGCTTTGGTCTGATTTGCCACAGTAACAGCCGTCATTAGAGTACATAAGGTGCATTCCGTTTTTCTGATGGCTGAATATCTCTGATGTGAATTCGCTATGGTTGAATTAAGCGATCGCACCCCTCCATCCATCAGCTCTTGCCAGTCCGCCAGCCCACTGCCGCCAGCCTATTACTACTATGAAGTTTGCTAAACTTGTTTGCCCCTTGTTTTTAGTAGCGTCAGGTCTACATGGCCTAGCGCTCTTTTTACCTACTGGCGGTGGTGCAGACGAAACGGCTAAGCTAGCAGTAGTAGAAGACACCCTCGCAGAAGGCCCACAGACAGACCCTACCAATCAGCTATCCGTAGTCCCCGACCTAAACGCAGCCGCCGAAAGCGATGTCTTAGTGGGGACTGCTCCAGCTACTATCGGCGCGTTCAACAGCGTATTGCCCGCTAGCCAGCCAGCCGCCATTCAGCCAAGCGTCCCCGTTCGGCCATCCGTCGTGGCTGCCGCTGCAAAGCCACGACGGATGGCAGCACCCGTTGGGCCAACATCGCCCGCAGCGGCTGCGTCAACGGCTTCTTCCCCTCCAGCGACGACGGTTATGTCAACTACGCCTAGTTCAGCTAGCACCGCTACCGATAGTCCAACTAGTTCTACAGCTCAAAGCGAAACGCTAGCCCCAATACTGCCCGTCTTATCGCCCTCAGATAGCACATCCGACCAGGATTCTGAGGATTCTAAAAGCACTAACGTTGCTACAAACTCCAGTACAGAACCACTCTCGAATACAGCTGACTCAGCGACCGCCCCACAGCCGAACACAAGCCTGATTGCCTCTGCTATCACCCAGCTACCCGACTCGCTGAAATCACTGATGAACCGATGGGCGATCGCGCTCACCTACGACCCAAAAGGAACGGGCGATCGCAGTGCCGAAGCCGCCAAAGAAAAATGGACAGACACCGTCAACGCTCAGGCTGGTAGCTCAAGCATCGCCAGACTAGAGCCCGAGCAAATAGAGAACTTCCAAGAACTCAGCTATCCCATCGAATCCTCGATAAAGAAAAGAGGACAAGCCTTCAGAGTTTGCCTGGCTCAACCCCCTAGCCCAGCCGAAATCGGTATCCTGTTCGATTCTCAAGGAGAGATCATCGGCGAGCCAGAAATTATTCGCAGCACAGGATACGACGCACTAAACGACGAGATCGTTGCAATCATCAAAGCCTCCGAAAACTCGCTAGAAAACAGGCCCTCAAAAGCATTCATTTTTGAAGTTGCTGTTGACTACGACGCGCAAACTTGCACCAGCCTGCCCAAGCTTAAAAAAACGTCAGTTCGGGATAAGAACAGCACCAAAAAAGGAGGATAGCTAAGCTGAGATTACCAAAATAAGTCAGCCCTATCCTCCACTATTTCTAGATTAGAAGAGCTCTTCTGCCACGTCGATGACTTTTGCCAAGCGTTTGAACCCGTCTGGCATCGTCAGATCCTGAGTCATCGGTTGAAAGCACGTCAGCGAAAGCGATTCTTTTGCAGAGAGGCTGTGCCAACGCTCTGCCTCAGCGAAATTATGACGATTTTAACCGGCTTTCACCAAAGTCACTACCGTAACTTCAAAGCCTATTACCTCAAGCATGTCTGTAAGTACTGGAAGTAGAAGTTTCCTAAGCTTGTTTGCGAAGACCAAAATCGAACGGCCGTCATCTACTTCGGCCCGACCCCACAACTACTCACAGACAGGCTGACGCGCTGCTGATTTCTAGAAGGTGATCGCTTGAAGGTGATGGAAGAAGCCATTTGTGCTGTTTGAATTGATCGTGATGAGGTTAAATCTATCTTTTAGAGACTATAGCCCGCTGTAGTCTCGCTTTGCTCTGCGTCTCTCAACCGCACCCAGTATCTCCAGCCCTTCGGCGTAGCTTCGGCAAGGATGCTCCAGACTCTGACCTTGTAAAGCCGTCTTCCGTCCCCAGCACCGCATCACGACCCACTGGCCGAACAGGTTCTGCTTCAGCTCAATGGAATAATGGCGGGTATCTTTGCACCAGTCCTGAGGCCGCCAACTCTCAACTTGGTCGTTCATCGTCTGCATGGCTGCTTTTTGTCTAGCTGAGCAAATCTTACCGCTTATCGATCAGAAGTGCGATCGCGTTGGGACTTAAATGGCTGTAGAAGTAGATGCGCTAAAGACATCTTGAACACTGCTAATCTGCGCTAGCGTTTTCTCTGCCTGGTTAATGAACGTATCTGCATCTCTTTGCGAGAACGAGAGCTGACCCAAGGAAAGACCGTCTGCTAGAGCAAAGAGGTCTCTACCGATTCCAAAGTCCGCAATGATATTTGTGATATTGCTTGCCAGCGTAGAGAGGTCTTTGTTAATAACGTTCTTTATTGCTCCGTAGGTAGTGTCGTTGCTTAATCCGCCTTGGAGTAGGTCATCAAACAGGAAGCCATTGTTATTGGCATCCACTAGCCCATCTGGAATAGGCGCTAGTGGATCGCGCATAAGACCTGCTACGCCCAGTCTGTCGTCCAGGTTTAGCGGCTCGGCCAGCTTAATTTGGATAATCTCATTGTTGTCAATCTCCGCACCTGTAGAGTCGCGCCCTACAGAGAAAGGGTAGTTGTTATCGTTGGCAACCAAAAGCGTATCTTCGTCAAGCACTAAAACATCTTCAATGGTGACAAAAGGGAAGTCGAAAGCCGTTTTACCATCGCCGTTGAGGTCAGCGGCATCGCCAATATTGAGCAAGTCAACCACGGCCTCCTTCTCAACAAAGCCATCTTCGTTTAGATCAGAGAAATCGATTTTGAAGATCTTTTTGAACTCAGCCGCGTCGCCTTGCTCGCTATCCCGCTCAATGACCAGAAACTCGCTGTCGTTGATTGGAGTAAAGTCGCCAATCGCATGGTCAGGTGCGTCCATCTGATAAAGACCGGCTAGCCCTTCAAAGCTGCTGCTAGCAACGTCAAATTCGTAAATGCGCAGTGAACCAGCAGGGTCGCCCAGTACCGTGCCCTCTAACATGGGGTAAAGGGTTTGGCGATCGGGGCTAAAGGCCATACCTTCGAAGCCACGAGAGCTAGGGAGATTGGCCGTTGCCCTACCCGCAAGTACTGCCGGATTATCAGGTGAGAAAACGGTGGGCGCGGTAGCGGTATTTACTACCTCTGCGCCGATGCCAGGAAAGTCGGTAAAAAACCCGTCTACCCCAATTTGAATCATCTGGGCAATCTCATCTTGCAGCGTTTGGGGCGTCCCATCGGCGTTAAGCGTAAGAAACGGCTCTTCAGCTCGCAGCGTGTAGGGATGAACCTGCAAACCTGCATCATGAGCATCATTTACAAAAGACGTAACCTCGCCCGTGAGCTGGGTGGTAATTTCAGCCTTGCCGTCGCCGTTGCCGTCTACAGGTGTCTCTAGAGCCTCGCGCAAAAGGAAATTGTTCTTCCAGGGGCCAGCGCCTTCAGCGTATAGGTCGCTAATAACTTGCAGAATCTTCTCGGCGTCGAGATCGGCGTAAACTGTGTTCTCTGAAAGCGGCTGCTCGACAGCATCGAGAAAGTCTTGGCCGTAAATAGCGGCTAGGTCATTACCTTGAGCAACGTTGTAGCGGATATCGTAAGGAAAAGAGAAAGGATCGGTAGGGTCAGCGGCAGTGGTGGCATCACCATAGAGCTGCACAATGGGAATATCGCCTAAGCCTTCCGCGTCCAGCCTAGCCTGAATCTCAATCAGGTTTTGGACTTCAAAAGACTGAATAAAAATTCGGTTAGGGTCAGTGAAATCGTTGGCAATTAAAGCATCTACTAGGAGCTGGCTAGTGTCTTGATTGATCGGCGTACCATCTAGATAAGTTCCTTCTTTCGCTAAGAAGGTAGGATGCTTCGTCTCGGGATAAATGCCAATTTTTTTGCCGGTCTCAGCTTCTTTGCGTTTAACTAGATCAATCACTTCAGTGAAAGTGGGCACTTCAAACTGGCCGTCAAACTCAGCGTTCTCAGGCCGCACACCTGGAATGCGTTCTTTAGCTCTAAGTGTTTTGAGTTCGGCGAGGGTAAAGTCTTCAACAAACCAGCCGGTCAGCTCGGTGCTATCGACGGTTTTGGTAGTCTCACGGTCGGCAAATTCGGGGCGATCGCTCACATCGGTTGTGCCTGAAATCTCATTCTCATGACGAGCCACCAACACGCCGTCTTTAGTCACCACCAAATCAGGTTCAATAAAGTCCGCACCTAGATCAATCGCTAGTTCATAAGAAGCCAGCGTATGTTCAGGGCGGCTACCGCTAGCGCCTCGGTGCCCAATCACCAGCGGATCTTGACCGTTAAGCGTGTTGAAATTAGTGATATTGGGCGTCGAGATGGGCGTATCTACCAGCTTGCCGGTGCTGTCAAAGTGCAGCACGTAGGGGCCAAACTCTTCACCAATCCAAATGTCTCCTTCGCTATCAATTACAAAAGATTCAACATCAAAGTCAGAACCCGTTAAATTCCGCTCGGCAGACCCTTCATTTTGAATATCAAAGGGGATCAGGTTATCCGGGTCGCTGAGCTGCACAAAGCCCTGCACGTCAACGCTGCCATCACCACCTTCAGATCCGGTAAAGTTAGGGTCAACTTGGTAGATTCGCAACAGGTAATCGGCACTGTTGGCCTTAGAGCCAAAGCCATTGTCAGAGAGAAACCAGTAGGCAGAACCATTGCCGCCTGGCGCAAACTGCACGCCGCTAAAGCCCTGTACCGGCGGACTTGCAAAAGGCCCAGTGCGACCGTTGGCATCAATGCCCTCTCCTGTCGGTGGGCCTTCGGCAAAGGTATCAGCGGGCAGGGAGGCGTAGCCTTCTAGCTCAGTAACATTTTGAGCGGTATCTTGAGCCTGCGCGAGTTGGCTGTTGGAATTTGCCATGTCGATAATGAACTCCTGATTTTTTGTGGTGAATAATTACGAACAACAGATGATCTGTGCTAAGAGCGGCTGCTAAAGCACCCTGCTGAGAAGAGAGTAGATACTTTGGGTTGTTAAAGCGCTGTTAAAGCCGTGCGAATATCAAGAGAGAACTATTTGCGTCTTAAAAGTAAGAGAAAGTTTTGCTTCATATTATCTAACGGTTTTGCTGAGCGGTTGTTGAGCGGTTGTTGAGCGGTTGATGAGGGCGATCGCTTCTAAACCACGTCCTGTGAAGGCGATCGCCTCTAAACCACATCTTGTTAGGTGATTAGCCGAAGGCAAAGCTGCTTTCGGTAAGTGTGGAGATAGCTACGTTGTTGAGGACAGCGATCGCCAATCCCCCAGCCGGTGACAAAATCCGCGTATCCGCGCCACTTTGAACTAGATCAACATCCGAGAAGCTAGAGACATCAGAAATGCCGCCAAAGCCAATCACATCTGTGCCCACCGTGAAGTCGGTGATGATGTTACCCGTGCTAGGAATGCCGCCATAGGCAACCCAAAACTGATCGGCACCCGCGCCACCTGTGAGCGTATTACCGCCCTCACCGGCAAATAAAACATCATCGCCAGCGCCACCCGCGATCATGTCATTAGAACCCCCTAAAATCAGGTCATCACCATCTCGGCCAAAGATGCGGTTGCCGCCCTTACTCGTCGTCGCATCAAAAAAATCATCGCCATCGCCACCAAAATAAATTTGGTTCATCATGTCAACTGTAACCGTCGCGCCGCCAGCGGTGGCAAAGCTAAACTGAGGCACAATCGAAGCCGTGATGGGATCAACGCTCTCAGCAGCCGTTGGCACCGAGGGTAGAGGCAGTGGCGCAGCCCCTCCAGTGACAGCCGCATACATAGCCTGATAAATGTGCGATTGATCAACTGTGTTGGTAACGCCAGCGATTTCATTACCATAGGATTCAAAGCCAGAGCCAATCAAGTCGGTGAGTACTTCAGAACCAGCGCCCTGATAGTACACGGGTACCTGACGGTTCGTGTGAGATCCCCAGCCGTATTTAATCTCAGGGTCAGAGCCAAAGTAATGGCCTGCCGCATCTGGCGTATTGGCTTCGTAGGTAAGCGCTTCTGCCCCTTGCTCTCTCAAAAGCTGAGGAAAGTTCTCATCTAGCGTCAGGTACTGATCGTGGTCGGCGGTTACTATCAGCAGGTTCTCTTCAAACCCACCGTTGTTGTTAATCCAGCCGATTACATCGCCCACAGCGTTATCAAACTGTAGGGTGTTGCCAATCATGTTGTCTAAGTTGTCGTCATGAAAGCCCCAGTCGATGTCACCACCTTCAATCATCATCCAGAAGCCGTCTGGATCGTCTTCTAGCACGTCTAGCGCGGCCAGTGACAGATCACTAAGCGTAGGGTTCTCGTTGCGCTCTCTCGCAATAAACTCAGCGTCGGTTTCGCCTGGTGCTAATGGCCGCTCTAGATCGGGATTAGGCGTTTGATCCGCCGCGTCGCCAGAGGTAGAGCTAAAAAGAGAGAACTGGTCAAACCCAGTTAGGCTATAGTCGCCGTTGGCACTGGGCACAGGCAGGTTGCCGTTTTGACCGCGAGCGCCGTAAAGCCCGAGCAAACGCTGGCCGCTGTTAGGATCTATGCTAGCAGCCGCAGCGGCTAGGCTTGAGGCTGCGTCTGTACCGCGCTCTAGAAAGTCGTAGCCGTAAATGTTGCTGTTGGGATTGTTGCTTAGTTCGCTGTAGGTCGATTCTTTAATATAGGTAAAGTCAGGTTCTACACCGTCTGGTAGAGCCGCTTCATCGGTGGTCGAAAGGGGATGACCGCCGCCTAGTAGAACGGTGGGCTGAAATTCGCGCAGCTCTTGCTGCAAAATGTTGTCGATAGAAGGAAACTCACCGTCGTATTTGCCCCGGCGGTTAACGTTGGCGGCGGCGGCGGCGGGCGTGGCGTGGTCAATCGGTACGGAGGTAACTAGACCGGTCGATTTTCCGCTTTTGTTAGCAGTGGCTAAAATGCTCTCTAGCGATTGCTCAAAAATATCAACGCCTACCGCATTGTTGTAGGATTTTACACCGGTATAAAGCGTGGTTGCGGTATTGGCAGAGTCTGGATAGCTATGCTTGATATATTCTGGGTCGCTACCGGCTTCCCAGGGTGTGGGGCCACCTCTTTCGGGGTCGTAGCCGACGAGGTTGCCGTTGGCATCTGCTGTGGTTGCCCCGCCCGAAGCTTTGGTGCCGGGGTTAAATGCAGGGTCAAATTCAAAGCCGGGGCGAACAGGGTTTTCGCCGGTAGCAGGGACGGCTAAATCTGCTGGGATTGGCCCTTGAATGAGTTCGTTGCTGTCTAGTAGGGCGCTGTTACCCGTACTGTAAACGCCCTCTTGATTGGCAATAGTAGTGCCATAGTTCGTGGCGAGCGTGTAGTTCTCTAGGGTTTGAAAGTTAAGCCCTTCGCCTTTGCCTTCGGTATAGAAGTCTGAAAGAGAGTCTCCAGTGTTGCCCTCTTCTATCTGTTTGGCGATCGCAGCAGCCCGAGCCGCATTCCAACCCAGTGCGTCGCCGACCATTAAAATAACATTCTTAGCCATGGATATAACGCTATCTCCTAGTTCTTTAACCCGTAATCATGTATTTATGCATCCTGCGTAAATACAGTGACAGTCGGATATTAAGAAGCTTTATATAACAGATTAAGGAACTATGAAGACGAGACTAATTCAAAAAGATTTTAAGTCTGCCTTCTAGGCTTAAACCAGTCTTCAAGGTATTTGAGAGCGTTCGTTAGCTATTGGTTAGCTGTCTCCTTTCCAGGTGATTGCATTAGCCGCTTTAGGATTTGCCAGTCTCAACGTGACTAGCTCAGCCAAAAGCACCAAAAGCGTTGATACCCCAGGGGCATTTCATTCTAGATTCAGTTAGCGAATTTACAGGCTTGTAGCTATCGTAGACTCGTAGATTGAAAGCTTGAAGTCACGTATTCTCGTTAATTCAAAAAAGCTATCATTTAGAATGAAACAGCCCTGATGTATTACCTGGCGTCCTGATTGCAGTGGTCTATGTGCAGAAGCCTTATCTGTCAGCCAAAGTCAAAGCGTTCTTAGCGTTTATGCAAGCGTTAGCACAACAGCTTAAGCGTAACTATATTGTGACCTAGTCGGTATAGAGCTTGGAGAGCTTGGGTTCTGAAATGGACAGCCTTACCAAGCGCTGCATTCGGTAGATATAGTAGACCCCTAGCTTAGGTTAAGCCAGGGGTCTAAAAGGCGAAAATCCGAGCACACAGAGTGCACCGTTCAAAAGGCCCACTGAGAGTAAATAGAAATCGCGCGGTTGAAAAGCGAACAGGCAGCATTTCAGCTAGATTCTTAGCTAAACCAACCGGGCGAATGACCTATTCAACAATGTAGCCTAGACGCATTTCGGCTAAAAACTAGTCAACCTTTTCGACGCCTTTTGCGGCGATGTAAGGTTTGCCAGTGTAAGCATCTACAACATCTTGATCTAGAGTAATGCTGTAGGCCTCATCTACTGCCGCTGGGTCTAGCTCCATAACGTCACCAGTGACTTCAACATTATCGTCTACTTGGGGAGACGGTAGGTTATGAACAACTAACATCTCTTCGCCGCGCATAGATTCTTCATCAATTGCAGTAAAGAGGTTAGGTGAAAGGACTTCCGTGACCTTTGTGCTGATTGTGACGGTTTCGCCCATTAGGCTGCCGAGGTCATCAGTTGCATTGTCGCCACCGACTTCAGCATCGGCCGGTACAGCAGCCTGCTCGCTAGGTGTGTCTGCTTGCGAATCAACGTTGTTTAGATCAGGTTCTGCGTTGCAGGCTGCGAGTGAGAAAGAAAGGGCAATGGCGATCGCGCCGCCAATTTTGGTTACTTTGCTCAAAAGTTGAGTTGTCATGAGATCTTATCTCCGTAAGTGTTTTTATACCTTACGGAAACGATTGAGCGATCGCGCTATACCCAAAGATGTATAATAGATTACATTTTTGTAATGCAGATAGAGCAGGCTATTTAGCCGGTTTTGTTGCAGTTGATGAGCAGAGATAAATAACTCCATTATCACTCCCTCCTCAACGTCAACGGCTCGATAGAGGTACTCCCGTGTCCCTTTTATCTTGCAACGGGTTTCATCTATCTGCTCGCCATAAATCGTTGATGGGCCTCATTTTTGCAACACAGCCTACTCAACACATACCAGTACTAATACTGTCCGCGCATTCAGCTGCTCAGCAGAGATAGGGAGTGTAATAAGTACAAACAGATTATTTTGAACAAATATTTCTGTAGATTTTTCATTCTCTGCAAATACCCATGTGTAACCGGTCTTCTTCCTTTTCGTCGCACCAGCTCGCTTCATGGTCGGCTCGGGCTGGGGTGGGCGCTTGTCTCCTGGTTCTCGGTGCGTGCAGTACTGTACAAATTCCTAGCGAGCCGAAGGTATCACCCGCAACTTCCGCTACCTTGCAATTTTCCCAGTCTAAAGAGGTGCCTACAGATCAGCTACCGGCTGAGCTACTCGGTACATTTGATGTCACTCAGGAGGCGTGTTCGGCGTCCTCGATGACTCGGTTAACGATTGCACATAACCAGCTCAATTTCTACTATGGGTTCGCTAACGTCGATTCGGTCGCGTTGCGAGACAGCGGGTACGACATTGATGCAACCCTCTTTCAACAAGAAGGACAGGTAGAAGTCGTTCCCGAGGCAGTCACCTATAGAATTGAGCCAAGCGAGCAGGGCGATCGCATCCAATTTGAAAATGATTGGGCTGACAGTAAGCCAACATCAATGGTTCGCTGCACAGAGTCGGATAGCCAACCCTCGCCAGATGGTAGCGCATACATCGATACCATCACACCTGACAAAACCATCGAGTTAGCATTTGCTAGCGGTGCGAGCAGCGCGACCGTTTCGGACACCATTAGTGGTTTTGACTTTCATGACTATTTGGTGCGGGCATCCGCCAACCAAACTTTAAGGGCAACTCTAAAGAGCGACGGCCCCGCGTTGATAATTGTCATTGAAAACGATGGCTATCAATCTGATGCTGGTCAAAGTCTGCCAGCCAATATTCAAGAAAATATCACCGATAGCACGGGCACATCGAAAGGATGGCTCTGGGAGGGCACCCTCCCCCATGATGGCGTATACAGAGTGCGCGTTATCCATTCTGGGCCAGCGGCTAATCAAGGGTCTACAAGTCCTTATACGCTTACTGTAGGCATTGATTAGCTTCATCAGTAGGCCACGCTAAGAATCAGCACTCTTATAGCATTGGTCGCCTTCAATTCCTGAAATCTAAAAGATAATCGTGCTGTAAAGCACAGAGACAGATGAAACAAGAAACGAGATACATCAATACTGACCTTGACCTAAAGTCAAAGACTCCATTTGATACGCTTCACCTAGAGCTTGCGAAAAGGTGCTGCATTCTTCATTACTTGAATGATGACCCAGGAGAGTGGTTTCTAAGGCTAGAATCATTAGAAGAGGAAACTTTTACGGCAGCTGAACACAATATCCGATCTATTGTGAATGTTCTTAGCTCTCTTTCAGCTGTGGCCAAGGCTGAGCTTTCTACCTGTTATCTTCGCGACTTCAATATGGGCTTTTACTGTGGGGATACTTTGGCCTACTCGCATGAACTCCCGGCCTCCATTGTTCAAGCTGTTGCGATCGCAGGCTGCTCTATCTCACTTACCCTCTATCCCATGCGCGATCCTGATGGGACACCGAAAGCATAGGCAGTTATTGTGAGAATTTTTGAAGACAGAGCCGCGAACAACATCTCATGTATCTCAATCTTGTTCATGCACATTTTACGACTGTATCATTTTACGACTGTATAAGGAGACCTATTTTGCCTTGCTCTAACCGTCTGCTAAAGCTTGCCAGTCTGCTGTTGTTAAGCTGTCTTTTCAATACCCCGGTATCCCCTAGCTTTGCCGCAGACAGGTCAGACCCTATGACGCCTCAGCAACTCGCTGATGTCTATGGTCTGCGGAGATCGTCAGAGGGCGATGGGATTAGCGAATCTAAGCCGATAAGCCAAGCCGACTTTCTACGCTCAGCCGATGCCTTTTTCAGCCAAACCGGTCGGGCGATCGCCGCAGAGTCTCCCCCAGTTGGAGCAAATACGGCCATGCACAGTGTCGCGATTCCTTATTTCTGGAGCTCAAGTAGACAGCCTACAGACAGAAACAGATCGGCTTATTGTTGAGGCAACCCGCAGAGGCCAACGCCCCCAGCCGCAACAGGCTCACTCCATCAGACGCGGTGGCCATCTGCTGCGAGCCCATAGCAAAGAATCCTTGAGTAAGCCCTATGCGCTCAGGGCAAAACAGCTGACGCCTGCGGCTCCTGTAGAAGACTATGATTCGGCCCTAGATCAGTTGAGCAGCTTTGGCATCGACTTGAGACAGCCCGATGGCAGCTTCGCACCGGATCAGCTATTGACCCAAGGCGACTACCTCCGCCACCTACGACAGCTAGATGTGACTCTGATCGAAGTGACTTACGGCTTATCTGCTGACATTGAATCTATGGTTACCGTTGATGTGGCTCAGTCTCAAGGGCCAAGAACTATTTCAGCGTCGAATGACCGGCTCACTAATGTCTTAGATCAGATAGCTCAGGTAAAAGCTCTCATGTACAGATTGCAGAGCTTGACGGGTAACGCTTCTGTCCAAGGGTCGCTCAAAGCTGACTGGAAAGCGGCAGCCGGTAGCTCTTTATTCAAGACTTTGCAGCTAGCTCAAGTAGATAGTGCTACTAATGAAGAAACGTTGGTTACGCAGGGAGAATTTGCGCTGTATATGACGCAGAAGCTCAATCAGCTACCGAATGAAGAAGTCTCGTTCATCACGCGTGAACGAATGCAGTCTCAAGCAACAGATTATGCCACGCTACAGGGGCAGTTGGCGCTCATGATAGAGGATCTAGAAAACGCGATCGCTCAGCTCAACTAGTCGTTAAATTGAGTTGTTAAATTCAACCAAACTAACTAAATCTACCTGTCGCCGCCACTTTGTGGTGCCCTATGCGTTTATCAGCCTGAATGCGAGCAGCCTGCAGGCTGATGCTGGCTAGAGACGGTAGAGCAACAAGCGATACCACACTCAGCACTCGGGTGGCAGTAGGATGTTTTGGTCATTCTCTCGGCGCTATAGTCGTCGATAAATTGCTATGACTACTAGCGTCTTCGACATCTTCAAAATTGGTATCGGCCCTTCTAGCTCACATACCGTTGGCCCTATGAAAGCGGCCCTGAAGTTTATTCAGTCGCTAGCTGCACAAAATCTTTTAAGCCAGATTAGTCGTATCCAAATTGATCTGTATGGATCGCTAGGTGCGACAGGACGAGGGCATGGGAGCGATCGCGCAATTCTTCTCGGTCTAGAAGGCGACGCTCCCGACCGGGTGAATATCGATCTTATAGAAGGGCATCTACAGCGGATTCAATCTACCCAGGCGCTCTGGCTACTGCGGCAGCAGGCAATTCCGTTTGATCTAAAACGCGATCTGCGCTTTCACTGGAAGCCGCTACCCTTTCATCCTAATGGGATGGTGTTCAATGCGTTTAGCCAGTCTGGTGAATCCCTTCAGGCGCGGACTTACTATTCGGTCGGCGGCGGCTTTGTGGTCGATGAAGCCGCCATCAGCATTGACCAACTTCAGCTACACACGTCTCCTATCCCTTATCCCTTTAAAGACTGCGCCGATTTGCTGATGTTTTGCCAGCAAGAGAGTCTCTCTATCAGTCAATTAATGATGGAAAACGAGAAAGTATGGCGAACGGAAGCCGATATTCGCTCAGATTTGCTGCAGTTGTGGCAGGTGATGCAGGCGTGCGTAGAGCGGGGCTGCATGACTGAAGGCATTCTCCCTGGCGGGCTGAAGGTAAATCGCCGCGCAGCAAAACTTCGCCGCGCGCTTAACCAGCGGCTGCAAGCTGCCTCTATTGATCCGCTCGATACGTTGGATTGGGTAAATCTTTATGCGCTGGCGGTGAATGAAGAGAACGCAGCCGGTGGGCGAATCGTCACCGCGCCTACTAACGGCGCTGCTGGCATTATTCCGGCAGTGCTGCACTATTACAGTCGGTTTTGCCCGGAAGCAAATGACGAGGGAGTCGTACGGTTTTTGCTCGTCGCAGGTGCGATCGCGATTCTCTACAAACAAAACGCCTCTATTTCCGGTGCGGATGTAGGCTGCCAGGGAGAGGTTGGCGTCGCCTGCTCTATGGCAGCGGGCGCACTCACTGAAGTTCTCGGCGGCACCTCAGCTCAGGTAGAAAACGCCGCCGAAATTGGCATGGAACATAATCTTGGACTAACCTGCGATCCGGTTGGTGGGCTAGTCCAAGTTCCCTGCATTGAGCGAAACGCGATGGGGGCGATTAAAGCTATTAACGCAGCGCGGATGGCGCTTCGCGGAGACGGGCAGCATTGCGTTCACCTGGATCTTGTGATCAAAACCATGCGAGAGACCGGCGCAGACATGCATGAAAAGTACAAAGAAACGTCTAGAGGCGGGCTCGCTGTAAATGTGATTGAATGCTGAGTAGCTCTATACACAAACAGCTAGATACACGAACAGCTAGATACATAAACAGCCAGCAATATAGATCCGCAACAGATAGTAGATCCACAACAGATAGTCGGCGCTGTTCATCTTGGAGCCGAAGCCGTTGTCGGGAAGGAACCAATAGGTATCGCCATTGCCCCTAGGGAAAATTGCACGGCGCTAAAACCTTAGAGATGTCAGCGGGGAGAGAAGCGCAGCCGTCTAGCTGAGCCTTGATTTGGGCGGGCTGACTGGTATCAAAACTTTTCATAAGTCATAAAAATTCCTTCAATTTGCTTCGATGCGCAAAAAGCGGCAGGCAGCAGGCTGTTACTTTTGCCCTGGGCTTTCACCTCTGCCATCACTCTTTTTCTAGAAAGTCAAATGGATTTAAGATGAAAAATAATTTCTCTGAGCTTTCCAATAGGAACAATCCCGTCCGCAGGTTAAGAGAATACTATCGTCTCTTTAAGCAAAAGCACTTGTTACCGGCTGTCCGTTGTGGGTGATGCGATCGCATCCTCGGATAATCGGGGCAGGGCACTGCTTTTGATTTCCTGTGAATCCGTTCTAAAAAACTTTAACTATTTCTTATCTCTAATTTAGTATGTTCGCAATGCGCACAGTGTAACTATTCTTCAGAGTCGTTAGAAAAGGAACTCTGATTTGTTTTTTATTACTGGAATTTTAGAGGCCGTCTCTGCATTTTGGCTGTTGCTTTTTTTAGGAGATTTCGCATCCACCTTTATCTATCATGTGCCTGAACATGCGTTTGGCCGCCTTCACTGCCGAATACATCATGAAAAGAAGCAAACTTTCCAGCACTATGCTGTGCTCTCTAAGCATCCGTTGGTGATGTTAGATGGATTGTTGGGGGCACTCCCATACATTCTGATTGCAGTTGTGCTATGGCCGCTCTCTCCAACAGGCACAGTGATTGGTCTGCTATTTGGAGAGTTCCATGTGGTGTGGCGGCACACGACTAAAATGGGCTGGAGCACCCCGACGTGGGCGGCGAGCCTATGTCGGGCGTTGTTTGTGGTGACGCCTGAGGAGCATTGGCGGCATCACGAAAATGGCGCGATCGCATTTGGTGACATCTTCACCTTTTTCAACAAACCTGCTAAGCGATGGCTACAGATGCTGACTGAACAAAAAAGACAGCTTAGATGCTACAACAACACTCAAAACAGATAGCATACCGGTTAGACAGGATACGCTGCATTCAAAGTGGCCAGTGCAACCGTTGGCGTCAATGCCTTCTCCGGTAGGTGGCCCTGCTGAAAAGTGTTGATGCCAAGGGCGCTTACTTTGGGGTCGTTAATTGACAGGTTCGCTACGTGAAGTGGAGCCCGTGCCCTTATCCACCCAAAAGTAAGTTTGGCCGTTGCGGAACGCGCTGTTAGCCATATAAAGTCCTAGAAGATGGAAGCAAGCGCGAACCACTGCGACAGGCAATAGTGCTAATCCACCGCGCCCGACCCCTTCAAAAGCGGCTCGTAAAGGCCACGTGTAGTACATGTTGGGCAGCAGCTTCCAAAACAGCTTTTGCTTGCGCAGCGTGGTGGCTAAAAGCTGACCTAACCATCCATTATCTTTAACATCTTTTTCCCTAACTGAGTTAGATAGTTCAGCGATGCCTCTTTGAGCAGCAGGAAGCTCAGCGTATATCCAGTTCGTGAGCAATTCTTGGAGCACATGGGCCATCGCTTGACGTTTTTGATTAGCCAGGATGTCACGAAATTCTATATAGGGGTCGAATATGTACGTTGCGCTTTCTACCTTAACAATAGTGTCTCTATCAGGGGGATCTAGCGGCTTACTAAAAAAGTGAGAATGAGCCAACAGCGAGAGATACATATCGTCTACTATTAGCTCCTGCGGAAAGTAAATGGCTTTTGCAATGCGCCTGCGGACACAATACAGTTGACCGGGAACCCAGTTTGGGTTTTTGGGCGTGCCGACATCATGGAGTGCCGATCCTTGAACCGATAGGCTAGTTTGGATATTTCGCTGCTCGTCGAGCTGTCCGCGTTTGATTCCAACTGGAATTGAAAACCACGCTTTTGGATGGGCCTGTAAGGTTTTGTATAGGTTTGTGAGCGACGAGGCTGAGTCAATCGTTATATCAGCATCTAGAACGATCAGAAACTCAGTCTTAGAAGGTGCCGCTGTCTGGAAAAGGTAATTGAGCGCGTTCAGCTTACCGGCTTGCTCAAGCTCGACGACTTCGTAGGATATCGCGGCACTAGCAGGATGGCTATGAGCTGCCCTAGCTAAAACTTCTCTAGCAACAGCGGCTGTATTATCTGTGCATCCGTTGCATACGCATACGATCTGGCAAAACTGATTTTGGCTTTTCAAGTCAGCAAAGAGAGTCTGTTCGAGCAGCGATTCGATGGTCTCTCGGATGTTTTTCTCTTCATTCCAAGCAGCGATTCCGACTGTGACCAATGCAGTTTTAGAATGGGCCTCGATCGTTGGATTACGGCTTGCCATTTTGATAATTTCTCTCAATGTGTTTATTTCGACGCTAGTAGGGTCGGTGCAAGCTCGTTGGGGTTAGCACCTTAATTCAAATGAGATATCGCATGGCCAATATCCTATTTGAATACGCAAAGACAAGTCAGACTAAAATTTTAAGACTTAATTTCTGCTCTTTTGTGCCCTACATTTGTGATTGCGACTCCTTATTGGCGCAGAAATTGGTTTGGCGCAGAAATTGGCGTAGAAAACTTTAAATCAATCTCGCTCTGAGATTGAAATGCCTGCAATCTTTGAGAACGAAAAGTACGTGGGCACCGACTAGCTCTTGCTCAAAATGCGGATTGCTATTTGAGTGGAAGATAGCCAGTTAACCGTGCACTCAAAAGGTTAGAAAAGGGTTCAGCTAAACCGATACAATTGTTCGATAGCGTTACGCCGGTGAATTTTTTGTCGCCTACTGTTTTACTCGATCTCGAACAGCTTCGAGTCCGATTAGCTGACGAGTTAGCCCGTTCACCAGCGCCAATTCTACCTAATAACAGCAGACTTACCCTTTTGGCCCATGGAGAGGCTAATGCTATTTTTCGCTGGGGAGATAATCGGTTAGTGCGCGTTGCTGTCAATACGCCTAATCAGCGATTTGGGGGAGATTTTGGCCGTCTGACTAAGCTAGAAGCAACCGTTCTAAAGTATTTGAAAGGAACGGGCATCGGTCACGATTTGCTATGGGCGCAGACCACACCTCCAGATGATTTTCCTTATACCTATCTGGTGACTAACTACCTTGAGGGCCAGCCATTAGACTACAGTCATCCACATCTTCAGCGCTGCGCACAGACGCTCGCTCGCCTGCATCGGTTACCGTTAGAGGCGCGTTATCAAAATGTGGAGGCTCTCTCACCGCCAGTGCAAAAAATCTCGCAGCCGCTGACCCTATTTTTTGAGGAATCGCAGCGCTATGCGCAACCCTATTTGGATTCGCCCGAGGCCGATCCGGCGATTATTGACATGCTGCAAGCGGTGCTGGCAAAAGCCAAGACAAAGCTAGCGGCTGAGCAACAGCTATTGGCCCATCCTCACATTTGCCTGGTGCATAGCGATCATACCTATGAGAATTGGGTGATTGACGATCGGCAGGCTTTTTTAATTGATTGGGAATGGGCTGAGCTTGGCTCACCCGCTGGAGATTTGGGTCATTTTTTATCGCCTGTGACGGTGCGCCGTTATCAGGACTATTCACTAACGGCGGCGGATCGGCAGTTTTTCTTAGCGGCGTACTATGATGCTTTGGACAATGCTGAGCTGGCTGAAAAGATGCGGATTCATTTTGCCGCCTTTGGGGCTTTTCCAGCAGTGCGATCGCTCTGTTGGACAGCGGGCTATTGGATAACGGCAAACCGCTGGTATACCGAAGAAACCGGCCCTAGCGCCACCGATCGATTAGCCCGATTAAGTAAGAGCCAGCAGCAGTTTCCTCAGCTATGGGCGGAAGTGATGTTGCTGCTAGAAGAGCAGCCAGCAGAACAGCCAGAAGAGGCTTGATGATGAGCGTAACGTCTACTAATCGATCTTTTTGGCATCGCGCTTGGCACCGAACAGCCCTCAGCCGGTACTGGCCGACTTACTTGCGGCTGCTGCCGGCGGTAGCAGTTGTGGCGGTGCTGTTTGGCGGTGGGTTACTGCTAGCATTTGGCCAAAGTATTGGGCTAATCGGCATTACCAGCGACGGTGCCTTGTCGCTAGCGGCTTATCGACAGGTGCTGAGCAGCCGGTCTTTTTGGCAGTCGCTGAACCTCAGCTTATACATTGCCATCGTCGCAACGACGCTTTCTACGGTGCTGAGTGTTGGCCTAGCGATGCTGCTTCAGCGGGCCGGTCGATGGGCTAGTTTTGCCTGTCAACTCACTTTGCCGATTCCGCATTTAGTTGGAATTGCGGGCATTTTGCTGCTGCTTTCGCCCAGTGGGTTGATCTCACGGGTGCTATTGAGTCTGGGCGCGATCGCATCCGACCAAGATTTTCCGCTGCTGGTGAACGACCGGCACAGCGTTGGCGTACTGATTCATTTTGTATGGAAAGAAGTGCCGTTTATGACGCTGATTTTGCTGGCGGTGCTGAAGGGTATTCGGCCAGAGCTAGGTATGCAGGCTAGGGCGTTGGGGGCAAAGCCCTGGCAGTGCTTTTGGCATGTGACGCTGCCGCTGCTAAAGCCGGGGATTATATCGGCGAGTTTGATTGTGTTTGGCTTCGTCTTTGGATCGTTTGAGGTGCCCTTTTTGCTGGGTGCAACGGCGCCAAAAACGCTGCCGGTTCTGGTTTATCAGGCGTTTACTGATGTGGACTTGAATCAGCGGACAGTCGCGATCGCCTTGGGCCTTATTCTCTCTTTCACCTCCCTCTCGCTAATTGCCATTTATCTCTGGCTAGGCTCTGGTAAACCCTTTCGTCGTGATATGGATAGAAGCGCCAAATGACTCGTAAAATCGCGCTATTGCTGATTATCGGCGTACTTTTTCTGCCTTTTTTGCCGCTGCTGGTTTGGTCATTTGCCGAGGGCTGGTATTTTCCGCAGCTCGTGTCTCAATGGACATAGTGCTTAGCAGCGTCTATGCCAATTTTGATCTCAGACTATGAGATTCAGGCGCGATCGCTCGGAGCTTCATCCGTTCAAGTTCTCCAACAGATTACCTTACCGCTGATTGCGCCGGGTGTAGTGGTTGGTGCGCTGTTTGCCTTCTTAATCTCTTGGAATGAGTTTTTGCTTTCTTTCTTTGTCGGGAGCGGTCGCGTGTTTACGCTGCCCATGGTGCTGTTTACCTCTCTACAAAGCGGCAATACGGGGCTGACGGCAGCGATCGCCATTACCTCACTGCTACCCGCCCTCATTTTTCTGCTCTTTTCTAGTCGCGCACTCGACAACAATACGGCGATTGGAGGGCTTGGAAATGTCTAACAACGCCCGGAGCCAGACGGAGCAAGCTTACTTTTGCGTACAGCAGCTGACCAAAGTCTTCCGGGGTGTACCGGCGGTGCAAGATTTGTGGCTAGAGGTAAAAGCAGGCGAACGGCTAGCGCTGCTGGGCCCTTCTGGCTGTGGTAAATCGACGATCTTGCAGATGATTGCCGGTGTGCTGCAGCCCGATGCTGGAAAAATTTTCCTAGAAGGGCGGCTGCTGAACTCGGTGCCACCCGAGCGGCGAGATATGGCGCTAGTGCTGCAAAAAGGGCTGCTGTTTCCCCACCTGAGCGTCGGTGAAAATGTCGCTTTTGGGCTAAAAATGCGGCGGGTGAGTCGGCGTCACCGAAAACGGCAGCATCGACCTAATTTGGATCAATGGAGAGAACTTTCGTACGATGAAGCAGGGCAATTTGTTGTTTGGCCCTTTTACCGACAAGCTACCTGCCATCGAGTATTACGATACGAGTAATTCGGCAGTGCTCAACGACTTTGGCTTGCCGATTGACGGCTACGAAGCGCCCTACACAGGCGCGTTTTACATCATGACGGTAGATACGGCCAAAACGCAAACCACGCCGCAGAATTTTGATGAACTGCTGGCCTGGGCGAAGGCAAATCCGGGCCGATTTACCTATGTGGCGCCCCCGCAGTTTGATGGCAGTCGCTTTTTGCTGACGGCCTTGTATGGCGCGACGGGCGGCTATGAACAGTATGCAGGCGCAGAGTTTGACGCTGCGCTATGGGATCAAAAATCGCCGCAGGTCTTTGAGTATTTACAGACGCTAGAGCCTTATTTGTGGCAGAAAGGTGAAACTTACCCGCCGAGCCAAAGCCGACTGCAAGAACTTTTTTCTAATGGCGAGATTTGGCTAATGCCTGCGTTCACTGCTGGTATCGCCGAAGGAATTGCCACCGGGCAGTTTCCAGCAACCACCGAAGCTTTTGCGATGCCCGGTATTTCGCTCAACGATCCCTCTTTTACGGCGATTCCTGTGAATGCTAGCAATCCGGCTGGGGGCATGGTGCTGGCCAACATTCTCAGCAGCCCCGAGGGCCAGCTACAGAAGTTTAAGCCCGATGTGTGGGGCGATCCGCCGCTGCTAACTCGCACCAAGCTATCGGGTGCTTTGCAACAGGAATTTGACCAGGTAGAGGCTGAGTACGGCATGCCGCTAAAGGCGATCGCACAAACCACCGTCCCAGTCGTCAACGCGGAATACACCACCCGGCTAGAACAAGCCTGGACAGAACAGATTGCGACTTAAAGAAATATCAGCCCTAAAGAGTAAATAGAACAAAGGAAATAGAACAAAGGAAATAAAACAACTATGGTTTTTAAAGAAAGAGCATCTCGCGACAGAGGCGTTGTAGAAGATAATCGCCTGATGGAGCTTCATTTGTATCCAGGAAACCAATGCAATCGCGACTGCGACTTTTGCACGGTATTTGGTACGCCAAAGGGCTGGGCGATAGAATATACTCCGGCACATTTGGATGCGACGCTGGCAAGCGTGATGCTGCACGAGCAGGGCGCGCTAAAGTTTTACGGGGGCGAACCGACGCTAAATACCGAGAATACCCGCTGGGCGATCGCCTACCTCAGAGAACATAAATTCACCGGTGCCATCGTCATTTACTCCAACGGCATCAAAGCCGATCAGCTATTAGAACTGCTCGAATCTGATCCGCTCGGTCAAACCACCGCCTCGCTAAACTACTCAATTGCCACTGGCGATGGCGCACCGCAAATGCCGATGTCTTCGCTGCGCAAATTGGAAGCCTATGAAGCTGAGCACCCAGGGGCGATCGCGATTGGCCATCCCGACATTGTAGACTCCGGGCGCGGCATCGATCCCTTCACGGGCGAAGAAACCCGCCCTCAGGTAAACCATCGCTGCCCCCACTGCTACCCTGTGTTTAAAACCGACGGTCAGTTCCACGCCTGCCCTTTTGCGGTAGAAAATAAAGCCCCCCACTTTCAGCTTGGCACCCTTGAGGACTCGCCCGAAACCATTACCCAAAACTTCACCACCTTCCTCAACTGGATAGATACCGTCCACGAACCCTACGCTATAGAGCACGATTTACCGGCCTGCACCGTCTGTTGGCAGCACCTTGACGCATTACCCCGTCCGGATTTTGTAGCTTCGGCCACTTAGCTCACAACATTTGCGATCGCAAATGCATCCAAGAATCACCGTCATCACGCTTGGCGTCAAGAATTTAGAGAATTCAGTTCGGTTCTATCGAGACGGTCTTGGTCTGCCGACTAAAGGCATTATTGGGCAGGAATTTGAACATGGCGCAGTCGCTTTCTTTGACCTACAGACCGGATTAAGACTCGCTATCTGGCCCCGCCAAAGCATTTCTCACGATTCTGGCTTGACGGGTGGGACGCCCAATCCCACTGAGTTTACGCTAGGTCACAATGTTTCTTCTCGTGATGAGGTCAATAGCGTTATGGAGCAAGCTAGAGACGCAGGTGCTGTTATTGTTAAACCGGCTCACGACACATTTTGGGGCGGTTATGCCGGTTATTTCCAAGACCCTGACGGCCATTTATGGGAGGTCGTGTGGAATCCTCAACTCCTACCGGATGATTAGGCAGAAGTTGCTGCGAAAAGTCTCAAGCATCGGCAGGGGTGACCGTTGATGACTTGCTCTACTCGTTCGGTCGTAAAAAATACGAAAACGAACCGTTCGATCTAATTCTATTTATGCTCGGTATTGAGATTAAGCGCTAACCGCAGGGACAGCCCGTTTTGGAGTATAGCGTTTCTTACAGTCGAAAATGCTCGAAAAATAAAAGTTCGATTGTGTCAATATTCTCTAAGCAGATTTAGAATGGTTTGCTTTGATAAAAACTAATATGAAACTTTTCGTCACTGATCAAGACATTACGATTAACCAAGTCTGACAACGTTTTAGTCTCCTGAATAATCTCCCACCCAACCGCTGAAAAAGTTTCCTTGTTATACACATTCTCGGCTAGCAATGGATTAGTCAGTACATGCGAAAGCGCATCTACCGCAATCATTCGAGTAGCTAATGCGCCTAGCAGCCCATCTTCATGCGGTTCTTCAGCGAACAGGCCCACATATAGTTCTATGTTATCGACATTGCCGTACAGATCTCGCAGCATCTCTTGAGTGCGAACATCGCCCGTAATCTGCCCAAAACCGGTCACTCTAGGAAACTTGTAGGCTTCGCGATAATCGTTATAGCTTGCCAACTGGGTGCTACGCCCTAGCTCAATAGTCGGTATTTCAGCCGGGCCTACCAAAAAGTCAGGCGTGTTGAATAGGCCAATTTTACTGGTGGGTTGTGCAGATGTTTCTTGCAGCAGCTCACCAATACCTCTATCCAAAATCATTTGATTGTTCCACAGCGAATCTATGATAGAAATAGGCTCTCCAGCATACAAGAATGTTTCGGGTAGGGCGCTATGCCACCGATAAACAAAGTTAAACTCGATCGACATCCAGTTTTCTCGATACCATTTCTCATCAGGGAACGACCGTGGGTCGAGCACAACGTTAAAGTGGTAGGGCGTAATATGATTCACATAATCTTCAATGACAATCTTCATAATTGTCACGATCAGAATATTTCGCGCTGTCTGAAACAGCCGCTCATCGTCCCAGTTAGGATACGCTCTAGCTAATAGTTCGCATATCCGATTGTGCTCTCGCAAACAGATTACGTTAAGCATCACATATCCAATCTGTCCATTAGCTCGCTCTACCCCCATCGCGAATAGCTTTGCTTTACGCTCAGAGGGTTGTCTGACTTCCTCAGCTAAAGGAACGTAGAGATTCTTGAACTCTTCTTTAATCGTTCCAGTTTCAGCATCTTCGTAAAAAAAGAGCGGGTATTCTTCATCTTTGATTTGCTGACTTTTAAGCTTGCCACCCTCAAAGCTTCTAAGCTGATGGGTTGTACTCCGATTTAGCCCATATACTGGAGCCAAATCTATATGATGGTTAGAAGTATTACGCAGTCGGTTGCGGCGGTCCGTACGCAAAAAACCATCGGTAAACCACTGCGCCCAGTACGGAAACAGCAGCGTTGACTTAGTCGAATAAATGGTCTCTCCTTTCTCCTTACGAAAAAGACTGGACAGCGCTTCTGGCGTGGGTAGGGTAGGCTGCTGATTAAACTCTAGATTGGGGGGGAGGTGTCGCCCGGTATAAGTGCGGTCTCTCAACGAATCCCAGGAAGTGTAAGCGTCTGTTTTCTTCGGCCTCTCCGTGTCAGGAATGTTCTCATCTAGCGTCATCAGGCTAAACGGATAAGGCCTAGTCGCGACCTTATAGATTGTGAAGTTTGTTAAGAACCGATTCACCCAGCGCGTCAACGGTTGGCTTTGCTGCACTAGCCTCCATAGCCAGCTGAAGTTAGTCAACACCAAAAGCTCTAGCCGGTTGATAAAACCATCCCTAGAAGTGTCTCTTCTCATAATTCCTGACCGGTTACGCATCAGCCCCTTTGCAAATAGATAGCAAGGCATCTGTTAGTAAACCATAAATGATGTGACGACTGAAACGCTGTCTACTCCGGAGCGTCGTTACGAGCAAAACCACCCGCCTAACGGGAAGATTCAGCAGCAGTCTATGCCAATTGTAGAGCAGCTACATCTTAATGCACTTGATAACCCCAGCCGGTAGATAAGAAAAATTTGCTCAAGCTTAGTTTGGTAGCGATCGCTCTATAGCCCCTCTATAGCCTCTTGCTACGAGAATGGGACAATTACTCTAGGAGGGGCGATCGCGGACTGAGCGTCTAACAAGGTTCACTTACCCGAACAGCTAGCTTCCCAAAGTTCTTACCCTGAAGCTGATCGATAAAGGCTTGAGGCGCGTTTTCTAGCCCTTCTACGATGTCTTCTTTGTATTGAATTTTGCCGTCTTGAATCCACTGTGACACCTCTGCTATAAACGTATCGTACTGGTCTTGATAGTCGCCGACTAAAAAGCCTTTAATTAATGCGCGCTTGACTAGCAGCGGCATGAGATTTGGCCCAGGCGGCATTTCAGTCGCATTGTATTGAGAAATAAGCCCCACGAGCGGAATTCGAGCGCCCAGGTTAAGCAGCGGTAGCACGGCTTCTAATATTGGGCCTGCGGTATTGTCGTAATACACATCAATGCCGTCTGGGCAGGCCGCTTTTATCGCCGTTGGCAGATCTTGAGTTTTACGATTGATTGCTTCGTCGTAGCCAAGTTCTTTGACAATGTAATCGCATTTTTCATCGCTGCCGACAATCCCAACCGTTCGACAGCCCTTAATCTTAGCGATTTGCCCGACAACAGAACCCACCGCACCCGAAGCCGCAGAAACCACAACGGTTTCGCCTGCTTTAGGCTGGCCAATATCTAGCAGGGCGCAGTAGGCCGTTTGCCCAGGCATACCCAAAACACCTAGATAGTAAGAGAGAGAAATGGAATCGGTTTTGCTGATTTTACGAACGGCGTTTGCCTTTGCTACTGCATATTGCTGCCAGCCGCTATAGCTCAGCACAAAGTCACCTTTAGCAAAGTCAGCGTGGTTAGATTGTTCTATTTGGCCTACGGTCGCGCCAACCATCACCGAACCGAGTTCGACCGGGTCGGCGTAGGAGTCGCGATCGCTCATCCGTCCACGCATGTAAGGATCTAGAGAAAGATAGATCGTACGAATAAGCAGTTCGCTCTCTCCTGGGGTAGGAATAGCGCTTTTAGCAGTTTCGAAATTGCTATTCGTAGGTGCGCCTTCGGGCCGACTTTTCAACAAAATTTGTACGTTTGAATTATCCATGTTCAAGTTTTCCTCTCTCAGTTATGTTGCTCACTCTACATGCCATGGTAAAACCTTCAGATGTATCCTAAAAAATCAGCGGCAGCGATATGTCTATTTTTTGCGATCGCACGAGGGCTACTAAACTTACGGTGTTTTCAAGATAAATGTGGCGTAGACAATAGGCTTAGCTCGCCTGGCAGAAGTTGAAACAACCTGATGTTCCGGTTCTATGGTTTTTGTAGGGGTGTCTTCTTTGCCTGGTGCAATGCAATTTAGCCAGGAGGCCAGTTATCTCAGCTCTGGTATTCTAGACGAGTCGCTTTTGGAGAAAAGCCATCGTGATAACAATTGAACCACTGGTCTACGAAGGAGCCGATGGCAAGTTTGAAGGGACTGTGAGCTGGGATGCTTCGCAGACCGGGCCAAGACCTGGGGTAATGGTTGCACCGACCTTTAAGGGGCAGTCTGGCTTTGAAACGCAGAAGGCAGAACTCCTGGCCGAATTAGGCTACGTTGGGTTTGCCATTGATATTTACGGGCAGGGGAAGCGAGCGACTGCGCCAGCAGAGGCCGGGGCGCTGATGGCGGTGCTAAACGACGACCGCGCTTTGTTGCTAAAACACATGCAGCTAGCCACAGAGACTATCTGCCAGCTGCCTCAAGTAGATGAAACGAGAGTAGCGGCCATTGGCTTTTGCTTTGGCGGTAAGTGCGTACTCGATTTAGCTCGCTCAGGCGCAGATGTCCGCGCGGTGGTTAGCTTTCACGGCATTTACGATCCGCCGCCGCTGGCCAATGCTGAAAAGATTCAGGCGGCAGTATTGGTACTGCATGGCTGGGAAGATCCGTTAGCCCCACAGGAGCAAACCATGGCCCTAGCTGATGAGCTAACCCGGCATGGCGCAGACTGGCAAATCCATATGTTCGGTCAGACCGCTCATGCGTTCACGAATCCCCAAGCTCAAGCTAGGGAAGCCGGTATGTTCTTCAATCCGCTGAGCGCCGAGCGAGGGTGGGACATGATGCAGGGATTTTTGCGATCGCAGTTTGCTGAAAGTGAGTAGACATCGCGATCGTTTAGCTCTGTCGTTAGCGAGGCTGCTCTATCGAACCTAAAAGATAGGCTGATGGGGAAATTTCAGAAATCTCCATCAGCCTGACAGTCAGTGAGCCTTACACTTCAGCTGTAATCTGGTAGCGGACGACGTGCTCCCAGTTAGACCATGCGGAGGAGCCGCCTTTGAACGTCCAGGAGCGGACGACGGTGCCTGGCTTTAGATATTTAACGTGGATGCGATCGCTCATACTTCCCAATTCATCGTCTTTGTCGGATTTTGCGATCGCATCAAACCCCTTGAGCGCGATGCCCAGACCCAAACCAATGCCAATTCCGACAGGATGCTTGGTTGCTGCTGCCGCCGCAGAGAGTGCCGCACCGACCTTTAGCACATACTCGTCATAGCGATCCCAATCTTTGGCGTAGTCTTCGTCCAGCGCGCCGACCTCTAGATTAATCACCGTATCCGAGTCAACCGCAGCGTCAAACAAGAGGCTTCCTCGCCCATTTAGAGACTTAGTTTGACCGTCGTTGACAGAAACGGGTGGCGTCAAAATAGGCTTTGGCTGCTGGCTTTTGCTATCGCTCACAGAGCCTATCAAATAAAATTCATCGGCACCCGTAACGTCTTCCGTATCGCGGCAGTGTACGTCCAACAGCTTGATAAACACTCGCTTAATCGGCTTGCGGACAGGCGGAGGCGTTGCCACGTTTTCTACGCGATATGAGAGCGTGTAGTCAGCGCCGTCTCGGGTAAATCGAGCGGTGGAGTTGGGGCGTGTGCGGGTATCTAGCTGCAAACTGCCGAGGAAGTCGTCGGCATCGGGACTGTCTTCATCCCATAGCTTAATCGTTGCGCTGTTCTCGAAGTTGTAGCTGCGAGCAATACGCCAGGTTTGGCCATCGTCCATACTCTTCTTAAGAGTACCTTTACGGCGGCTATCAGCGTTGATTTCGAGGCGACATTCATCATTTCCCCAGTCTTCAGTTTCATTACATTTAATAGAGTTGACGAAAAGTTTTTTAGTCATGGTGATAGTAGTGATAATTAAGGAACAACAATAAGACAAGGGCTTGATAGAGGCTTCCCTGTACTTGTTGAATCTAATGTATCTAAGATGCAGGCAGAAGCAACAGTACCCGAGCCAGTACCTTTATTTTTTGACGCAACCAGCGCCCCGAAGCGGGATAGCTGCGGTAAGCTGAAGCATAAATCTTCAAAGATTTGCGTTTCAGCTTTTTCTCTTGCTAATACATCCACTGAACTCGCGTTATTCCTATGATTCTTATTGCTGGAGCCACTGGTACAAACGGTCGAATGTTAACTAATCTACTCGCTAGCGCAGGCTATCAGGTCCGTGCGCTAGTGCGTAATTTGGACAGCGCCCAATCGCTCATTCAGCCAAACGTGCAGCTATACAAAGGCGACTTGGCTAGCCCGAGTTCACTAGATGGCGCATTCGACGGAGTAGACCGTGCCTTTGTGTTGACAACTATCGTTCCAAACACGGTTGAACTTTTTCAAAACTTTTTCGATGCGGCGATGCGAACAACGGGCGCTCACGTCGTCAAGTTTTCCGCGCTCGGGGCAGGCTACGCCGATTCCGTTGTTCAACAGCAGCATACCGACAGCGACGAAGCGCTAATCGCATCAGGATTGCCGTACACCATTCTGCGGCCTAATTCGTTTTATCAGAATATGCTTTGGTCGGCCGAGTCGATTAAGGCTGCCGGTCAGTTCTATCTGCCGTTTGGCGATGCTAAGCAGTCTTTAGTTGATGTTCGAGACTTGGTTGCAGTCGCAGCGAAAGCGCTGATTGATGACGGTTTTGCTAATCAAACCTATGAGTTGGTTGGGCCTGAAGGACTTTCATATCGCGAGATTGCGAGTCAGCTTAGTTCGGTGGTGGGGAAAGAAGTTACCTACGTTCCCATTTCTAACGAAGCCGCCTTTCAAGGGATGGTGGACTCTGGAATGCCGGAATGGACGGCAAAAGCGCTCGCCGAACTCTATAGTGTTTTTGCAACGGGCGAGTACGCCAGCACAAATGATAATATTCAACAGATTTTAGGCAAGCCGGCCATTACGTTTGAGCAATGGGCTAGCGATAATAAGGCGATGTTTTCCTAACTTAGCGGGTTGAAGAGAGGTTATAGCAATCGACGGATGAATACTTGCGAGAAGGCAAAGCTACGTCGATTGCTATAGGAGATATTTTATCCCAACACTACCGGTAGGCTCTCATAGGTATGCCAGCCTGGTCTTAGCTGCAATTTTAGCTCTGATGGATTCACTGCTAAGCGTAGATTAGGATTTCGTTCCAGTAGATTAGTCAGTGCGATCTTCGTTTCCATGCGAGCGAGCGGAGCGCCCAAACAGGAATGAATACCACTGCCAAGGGCAAGATGTTTGTTAGGAGAGCGTTCAATATCAAACACTTCTGGATTTTTAAAGACAGCCGGGTCGTAGTTAGCCGCACCCAAAAAAGGCATCACCGCAGCGCCTTTAGGAATGGTTACGCCATGAAGCGTCACCTCTTCAAGAGCGTAGCCAGGCTTCGTCGCATGCACTGGGCCGATGTAGCGAAAAATCTCTTCAACCGCAGAGTCCATTAAGTCTGGCCTGGCCCTCAGTTTCTCTAGCTGCTCGGGATACTGCAACAGTACTCGCACGCCATTGGTAATCAGATTCACCGTTGTTTCATATCCAGCAATCATTAGCAAAAAGACCATAGCGACTAGCTCGTCCTCGCTCAGCTTTTCGCCCTCATCTTCGGCCTGAATTAGCTTTGTAAGAATATCGTCCTGAGGATTGGCGCGCTTGCGCTTAGCCAGCTTGCGAATGAAACTGCCCAAACGAGGCATGCCCCAAAGAAGGCTGCGAATCAATGTCCACTTTGAAAAATTGCCGCTTAAGACGTCGATACCCTGTTTGAATCTGTCCATGTCCGCGTCATCTACGCCAACCATTTCCTGAATGACCGTAACTGGAATGGGCAGAGCATAAACCTCTTTGAGATCTACCGCTCCTTCTGTCTTACTTTGAGCTTCAGCGCGCGCTAGCAAGTCGTTGGTCAGCGTTTCTATGCGGGCTGACATTTTTCCGAGAGACTGCCGGTTAAACGCTTGATGTACCAGATTGCGCAGGCGACGGTGATCGGGTTCGTCTTGGGTGATCATATTTTGCTCCATTAGTCTTGCCGACTTGGGCAGCGGAATAGGCAGCTTGCTACCTCCTCTGGCTGTTCGGCGATCGCGAACGAAGCGCGGATCTTTTAGGATGCTGACGCAGTCATCATAGCGAGAGACAACGTAGGTATCTATAATGCTGACCTTACCCTGAAAAACAGGTGACTCTTCGCGCAGCCATTTGTAGTAGACATATTTGTTATCAACAAACGATTTTGAATTTAGATCGGGCGGAAGCTGTAATTTTTGAGCAGTTTGCGTGGCAACCATTGATTGAGATCTTCCTTATTATTAGCAAGCTCTTTTGAGATTAAATCAGAAAGTGCTTACGAATTGTAAAGTGTCTGTGTGATTGTCATTACGCATGTAACGAAAACGAGCTATTAAAAGTGAGAGAATTATGAAAGACCTTTAGCGATCGCTCAATGTTGTCGATAGCAATCTCAAATCTCTTTTGAGACTTAAAGGGTGTTAGCATTAAGAGTAATGAAGGGGAGTAGCTTAAGACTTTTTTCTAAAGAGTCCCTTGTCTGAGTCAACATACTGGCGATAAGCCTGGTTCAGACGGTAAGTTAGCAGCATTTGATAGAAATTTTCTAGAAGATGTTGCCGCTTGCAAGCAAGACCTTCACTCAACTCACGGTTAAAGTGGGTAGGGTGAAGTGTCTTTAAAAGTCATGCGCCCTGCCTGCTCAACCGATACTTACCGGAGCAGTGCATGAGCTTTTTAACAGGTTTTACAGCCGGACTTTTACTAATTACGCTTTCAGAAATTGGGGATAAGTCTTTTTTTATCGCAGCTATTTTGGCAATGCGACACCCTCGGCGCTGGGTGTTTGCAGGTGCGATCGCGGCGCTTTTTGTCATGACGATCCTGTCGGTACTGATTGGTCAGGCCGTCGCGATGTTTCCTCAGCAGTACGTGAAGGGGGTGGCCGCTGCGCTATTTATTGGCTGTGGGCTAAAGCTGCTATACGATGCGCTAAGAATGCAGGATAGCAAAGGCTTGGCCCACGAGCAGGCAGATGCTTGTAAGGCGGTTGAACAAGAAGAAAAAAACGTTGTTTGGTCAGCTAAATCCGTTCTGGTAAAGGCTTTTGCGCTAACTTTTATCAGTGAGTGGGGCGATCGCACCCAGGTCGCTACCATCACGTTAGCCGCTGCCCATCCACCGTTAGGCGTCATCACTGGGGTTATGCTAGGCCATGCGATTTGCTCCGCGATCGCGGTGATCTGCGGCAGGCTCATAGTCGGGCACATTTCGGAACGGCTGCTGGTGGGTACGAGCGGCGCTCTGTTTATCGTTTTTGGAGTGGCAACTGTATTGCAGTAAACCCGACGCACCCCGTATCAACTCTGGCTACTCCCTATTCTGCACAGGCTTACAGCTATCTCGACATATTCCTTGGAGCTGAGCATAGTTTCAGGGAATATATCCGTTGCTTTCTGCTATCGATTCTCGCCTAGGCTCACAAAGTCCTCATAATTTTATTCTTGAATATATTCGTAGATCTATTCTTTTATAGATGGAGAATAAAAGCATGAATGAGATAAAACATTTCTTGCAAACTATATCGGAGACGATGCGTTATGGGCCGCTATATGCGATCGCAAACAATAGAATTCACTCTGTAGAACCTCTAGAGCCGTTAGAGAACTGGCACTTTTGGACTCAGACAAAATCAGACTGGTTAGTGTCTCTCATGCGAGCTTATCCGCCTAAGTTCATGCGAAAGGCGACTCTAGACAAAATGATAGCGCCAGATCATGCCAGTGGAATCCAAGCTCATTATGATGTGTCTAACGACTTCTATGCGCTGTTTCTAGATACTCAATACAGATTCTATACCTGCGCAGAATTTGAGAACGATGGTGAAACATTAGAAGCCGCTCAAACGCATAAAGCAGCGTATCTGAGATCGCTCTTGCAGCTAACCGGAAAAGAGAAGATTCTAGATTTGGGCTGCGGCTGGGGATCGATGATGAGATATCTTCAAGACCAGGGACATCAGGGTGAACTCTCTGGGTTTACGCTATCGAAAGAACAGCTTGCTTACGACCAGCAGCAGCTAAGCCTCGATGTTTCACTGACTGATTTTATTACGACACCCTTCAAAGCTTCCTGTTACGATCGCATTTTCTCAATTGGCTCTTTAGAGCATGTTCGCCCGGCAGAGCTAAAGCAGCTTTACCAGAAAATATATGACGCGCTAGCGGCAGGGGGCTTAGCTGTTCACCAGTTCTTTTCTTTAGAGCGAGAAGCTGTTCCTGCCTCAATGTTACTATTGCAGCTATTTTTTCCAGGTTCTTTGCTCTCACTGCACCGCGAGCATACTAAGGCCGCTCAAAGCGCTGGCTTTAGCATTGCGCATGACTCGGTTCACGACTATAAGCCAACGATAAAAGCCTGGTATGACCGGCTCGTTAAAAATCAAAAAACGGCGCTAGAGATGGTGGGATTGGAAACCTTCAATCGCTACATGACGTTTTTCCCAGTTGCCTGGTTGTTCTTTCAGCAGCAGGAAGCGGCGCTGCATCGGATAGTGATGGAAAAGTAATAGTGATGAAAAAAGTGATGGAAAAACGGTGGTTCAATCAAACGGGTTCAATTAAACGATAGCGCTGCGTTCCCAGACGAAAGCTGCTAGCAATATAGCCTGGCTCCAAAATCATGGGCGGCAGATGATGACGTTCCAACACCGCCTGAATTCTCTGAAAAGCCTCTGGTAGATGAGTGCTCACCATTCCAGGAAAGGCGTGATGAACCGAGTGGTAGGGCAGTCCGCCCATTAGCCAGTTGACCCAGGCGGGCGATCGCACATTTCGACAAGCATAGAGCTGTCTCAGCGTATAGCAACTGGTAGGCTGCCAAAGTGCCTCTAGCTCTGAGGCTACAGGCTCTAGCCCATAATGTTCTATATGGTCTCTTGCCTGCATAATGATGCCAACGCCGCGCTCCAATATCACCATAAATAGGAGATATCGCCACAGGTTGATTGAGTTCAGATAAAGCAAACTCACGATTGTAGTCTGCACGCTAACCATGCCAACAGCATCAATCACCATCTGCTGGCGTAGTCCTGCCACAGTATTCTTTAGCCTGAATCCTTGTAAGGCAATTTTGACGATTATTCCTATGCTCCCAAACACAAAAACATCAATCATCCATTGATGGCGCACATACCAGCGCTGCCAGCTAGACGACCTCTGATAGTCTGCAACTGTCCGCTGAACTCTCTCCGGGTCGTGTAGGTCAATGCCATTTTGAGCGTGATGCAGTCGATGTAGGCAGCTATAGGTACTGACCGGAATGAGCAGCGGCCAGGCGCTGAGGCGAGGCATGAGCTTGTCGAACCAGCGCCAGCCCGTCAGGGTGCGATGAATGGCATCGTGATTGCAAACAATCCAAAATGTATAGACCACACTCGTTGCGATCGCGCCCAGTACAAACCATCCCATCTGTTGCATCTGCCAGGTTAACACCGCCAGCCCTAAGCTAGCGCCGCCTAGTAGCATAAACCTCAGTAGCCCGTGCCACGGATTGACGTTTTTTAGATCCTCAACGGCTGCGAGTAGATCGTGTAACAGCTGTGGACTCACTTCAACAACTTTTTTCATGACCATCGCCTTCTTATTTGAGATAATCTATCACCTTTAAGCATACAGAAAAAGTATGAGTACCAGCTACTTTCAAAACATCATGGTTCAACCACTGGATGATGATTTTGAGTATTTATCGTGGCTCAAGGCCACCTCAGACAAGCAAGCGGAGAGGGACGCATGGCTAAAATCACCGTTTATCTTTTTGTACCACTCGCAGAATGTGGCTAGCGTACACAGGCAGTCTTCGACAAAGCTTACTAGAGTAGCCGAGTCGCAACTTAACTACCTTCAGCGACCGGGAAGAAAACCTAGTGATGCCCCCCATTTCAAAACTCAGCGTTAAATTTACCTGCGCTCTATTAGCCGGATTGAGCATTCCCTTCGCAGCGCCCACCGTTTTCCCAGAGATTCTCCCAAAGGTAGGCTATGCCAACGCCCAGGCTCAAAGCGCTACCTTCTCTGATGTTTCCGCCGACTACTGGGCCACCGACTACATAGAAGGACTCGCCCAGCTCAATGTCATTAGCGGCTTTAATGACGGCACCTTCAAGCCGAACGATCCGGTCACTCGCGCCGAATTTGCAGCTATTTTACACCAAGCTTTTTTCCAGTCGCAGACAGCCACCGCTCAAGCATTTGTGGACGTTCCTGCCGACTACTGGGCTGCTGACGACATCTCTGCGGCGCGTGCAGCAGGCTTTTTAGCGGGCTATCCAGACAACAGCTTTGCACCCGATGCCAATATCCCCAAAGCACAAGCTCTTGTCTCGCTAGCCAATGGATTAGGCTACACAGCAAGTGACACAGCCGTTTTATCCGCCTACGAAGACGCAGAGAATATTCCGCCCTATGCCCGTCCTAGCATTGCAGCCGCGATTGAAGCGAACCTTGCGGTTAACTATCCCTATCCTCAGCAGCTTTTTACCTTTGGCAACGCTAGCCGTGCGGATGTTGCAGCCTATGTCTATCAGGCTTTGGTCGAGGAAGGAAGAGCCGAGCCTTTGGCGGCAAAAGCAGAACGGCGCTGGCAAACTGAATCTGTTGTAACGATTCCAACAGCGGCTGAACAAATGAGCCTCAGTGGCAGCGGGCAGCAGATAGCAACCATTCCGATAGGTGGCAACAAGCTTCAGATATGGAATACTCAAACGGGTATGCTGCTCAAAGAGATTTCTGCCGATGCGGGCCGCTTCAATAGTGTGGCGATTAGTCAAGATGGAACAAAGGTAGCTACTGTGGATCAAAAGTCACCGGCTAATACTGTTGAGCTATCGGTATGGTCTGTTGAAACAGGCAATCTCATCTGGCAAAAATCACTCGGCAGCGCCGAAAGCCAGCCTCCTCACAGCGACAGAATCATAGAACCTTCTGTTCAAGTAGCGTTTAACTCGAACGACAGCCAGATTGTGACTCAGGCTAACCTAAGCCGGGAGAAGGCGCTGATCTCTGTTTATAATTCAGATACAGGCAACACTTTGCGGTCTTTAAGCCTTGACGACTATAAGCAAGGCCCCAATACCGACATTAAGCTGAGCAATCTTACGCTTAGCGCCGATGGTCAATTTTTAGCAACACTTGTTCATGTTTCTTCTTCATTATCAACGCCAGAACCCTCTCAGGACTTCGTGAGCGTATGGCAGGCCACTAACAATGGCGGCTACAGCAACGTCTACAGCGCCTTAGTATCACCATTTAGAAGCAGCAGCGATATGTTATTTGCTGATATGACATTTACGAATAGCGGCTTCTTCAACTTGCTTACAGGCAATCCTCTTTTTGGAGCAAATCAGCTCAACACACTAAACCTTCAGATTGGCATGGAGGCTAGGAGTATGAACATAGCTTCGGATCGCACAGACGCCTTCACTCGCCTCAGCCCAGACGGTGATTATTACTTTGTTCGCGGTGATGTGGCCGGGAGTCGTTTGGTCAATGTTCAGACCGGAGAAATCCAAAATTTAGGGGTGAAGATCAGGATACAGCCGCTATGTTTAGCCACAATGGAGACTATTTAGCCGTTGCCAGTCCCCGGAAAATTCGCATGTTTTCTAAAAGTCTCTAGCCTTGTTCTCCCAACACCTATCATCCTGTCAATGACAGAGAACGCTTTAAATGTCTTTTATTTCACGAATTGGACTGGCTCTGAGCCTAATGACCGGGTTAAGCCTCTCGTTTATTGCGCCTGTTGTTTTTCAAACTAAAGGTGCTACACCCTTGCACAGGCTAGGCTACGCCAACGCTCAAACTGCTCAAACTTTTACCGATGTGCCTGCTGACTACTGGGCGCATGATTATATCGAAGGACTCGCCAAGTCCAACGTTATCAGCGGTTTTTCAGACGGCACTTTCAAACCCAACGACCCCGTTACCCGCGCTCAGTTCGCGGCTATTTTGCGGCAAGCATTTTTACAGTCACAGCCAGCCACCGCTCAACCCTTTAAAGACGTTCCAGCCAATTACTGGGCAACGGGTGCGATCGCCTCAGCCCGCTCCGCTGGATTTCTCTCTGGCTACCCCGATAACACCTTCAAACCCAATGATCGCATTGTTCGAGTCCAGACACTCGTCTCGCTCGCCAATGGTTTGAAGTATCCCGCTGGCAATTCACAATCCTTGTCCAATTACAAGGATGCTGCCGCCGTTCCGGCGTACGCCCGACCTAGCATCGCCGCTGCCGCCCAAGCGAATCTGATCGTCAGCTATCCTGCACCCGGTCAAATTTCGCCCAATCGTGCGGCGAGCCGAGCTGAAGTGGCGGCCTTTGTTTATCAGGCGTTAGTCAAGGCGGGTCGCGTCGCTCCGATTGCTGCGAGGCTGGAAAGAGGCTGGCAAATAACGCCGACAATAACGATTCCAGCTCAATCATATCGAGTGAGCCTGAGTGAGAATGGTCAGCGACTAGCGGCCATAACCGGTCAAAGCATTGGTGAACCCGGCCCAGACATTCAGGTATGGAATGCTCAAACAGGTTCGTTGCTGAAAACAGTTACCACAGAGGCTCTAGATAGTGTCTTCAATGCGATCGCTATCAGCAAAGACGGAACTAAAATAGCCTTTATTAAAACAACGTTATCAACAGGTGCGATACAGCTAACGGTGCAGACTATTGAAGATGACAGAGTGCTGCTAACTAAGCCTTTGAACCCGCCTAAAGATCAGATTCCTAAAACAAACTATCCGATAACGCCCGGTGTGCTCAACGTTGTTTTTAGTCCCGACGGCAAGCAGCTGGTGACTCAAGTTTCGCTAAGTACGCCTGGTGATATAAACCAGTACACCATTTATAATCGTTTCGACTTTCAGGACATCGCAACGGGGAAGGTCACACAGTCTATAGATATGCCGCTTATGGACGGACTAGACATCAAGCCCATCTTGAGTCCCGATGGCAATCTTTTAGCTACGCCTAGCGTTCTTCCCCGACGTGCTACATCCTCGTCGAGTGTAGTTATATGGCGACGAAACAACAACCGATTCGATCCCTTAACGGCGCTGCCAATCGGATTCTTTGGTAGTACAATGGCTTTTACCAAAAGTAATTTATTGACCATAACTACGAGCAAAAATTACGACACTTGGAACCCTCAAACCGGCGAACGAGTTCAAAGCAATGTGTTACCTAGTGAGGAATGTATTCAGGAAGGAGATATTCTTCCTGGTTCAGACGGAACTTCTTACTTCGTTGGTACTTACCCTAACCTAGGAGAATGCTTCGGCAACATTCAAACGGGAGAGTTTCAAAGAAACCTGGATGGATTGTCGAATAACCTTGAGAGCGGTGTCTTTAGCGGTGATGGAAATACCGTAGCAGTTGTGGGCGATCGCCAAATTCGCATATTCACAAAAGCTGCTCCTTAGATTGTTGCGCGACTATTCTGCGTTGGTGCTAGCAAAGCCATGCCCGATAGGGCTATAGCCCCTCCTTCGGAGAATCGCCCCCTCAAATCCATCTTCTCTTATCAACCCAAAACTAGAAGTGTCTCTCACTTTACGACTCAGCATCGGTGCATACTCTCGACGGCTAACGATTGGACTTTTTAAAGGCTAGAGCCCTAGCAATATCAAGGTTAGCTAGTTCATTTCTCAGCCGTCGGCAGTATAACGTTTGCCCTACTGCTAGCGCTAAGTACCCCTTTTATCATTCCTGCCCTCTCTCATGACGACAGCTTCACGACTGCTCAAGCTCAAACCCAATCTCCCCCACCTCAGTCCGCTTCGCCTCAACTCCCCGCCTTCGGCGACGTACCAACTACCTACTGGGCAACGACTACATCGAAGGTCTCGCCAAGCTCAAGATCGTCAGCGGCTTTGGTGACGGCAGCTTTCGCCTCGACGAACCAGTCACCCGCGCTCAGTTTGCAGCGAAAGCAAAAGATCGATATACTCTGACCAGCTACGGATGCGGTATGAACTCAGTTTCTTGCATAGTCGTGCTCGCGCCCTGCCGAGCGATAGAAGCTATTCTAGGAGCCAGGTTCTGAAAGTTGTCCTAGAACGTCTAACTGTCCCTCATTTAGTTGCATGACAACAGCACTTCCAGACTGAGGAAAGATGTCGCTTAGCGCGGTGATATTCACTTGATGGGTCACCATGACAATCACACCTGGGCGGTCTTGACTAGTCGCGATGTAATCTTTGAGCTGAGCTATCTGGGCATCTGCTGTACTCCGGTCGCGAAAGAAGGAGTTTAGCGGCGCAAAAGGCTTCACTAGGCCAACATCCATCAGCTCGGCAGTCTCTAGGCATCGGCACCACTGGCTAGAGAGTACCTCAACAACCGGAATGTTGCGGCTCCAAAAAGCCTCACCAATGGCTTTGGCCTGCTGTCGCCCAGCCTCCGAAAGATTGCGCTGGGTAGAACAGTCATCCAGCTGAAAATTTGTCGGGTCACCCGTACCGGGAGCGATCGCATGACGAAGTAAAACAACGTAAGTCTCCTCCTCAGCCTGCGCCAGCTTTTGCCACAGCATCTCTTCTTCTGTTGTCGTATCTACTGCCGTGCTTTCTGGCGGGGCAGAGTCGGTATCTGACAACTCAGAAGCTGGCGCTACAACTGTAGCTGGAGACTCAGCTGTAGCGTCCTGCATCGACTCTTGATTTGTCGTACACCCCGCTAAGAGAAGGCATAGGCAAAGACCGCTTTGTAGGCCAAGGCGAATGATAGACATTTAGCTCCTGTTAGATATTAGGTTCAAGGAAAGTGCTTTCGCCTCAATAAGCTCAGCTACTGATGTAAAGACGAACAAGCGCCGAGGCATAACGAGCTACCGAGCGCTTGGGATATGCTAAAGCAATGGAAAGACTATCACCATAATGTGTTTGGAAAGGCGTTGTTGCACCAATACATAAAACGCTGCCTCTCCCCAGGGTTTTCCCACTAGCTGTAGACCGATAGAAAATCCAGAAGGTAGCTGACCGCAAGGAATAGAAATAGCGGGCAAACCGGTTAGAGAAACGGTGTAGGTGACGGTTAGATAGTCGATAATATTACGTTGAGGAACGTGGTTGATTTCGAGAATCTCTGTTTGGTCGTGAGGAAAAGGCGGAATGCTAGCGCTGACCGTAGCTAGCACGTCATACTGCTCGAAGAAGTTGAGAAAATTGAGATAAAGCTGGTCGCGTTGAGCCTCTGCTGCTAGCAGCGTTTCCGCTAGGATACCGCGCCCTTGTTCTATGTTCCAGCGGACACTGCTCGAAAGCCGATCGGGGTGCTGTTGGTAGAGCGGCTGCATTTTGTGCCAGAGCAGCGCAGCTCGCAGCACCTCAAAGGAAGATTGAGCCATCGTGCAATCAGGGTGGGCAGCGTCAACGGTGTGACACCAAGGAGTAAGGTGAGCGATCGCTTGCTCAAATGCCTGAACCACGCCCGCATCAATTTCAGCAATCTCCAACCCAGCACTAAACCCTACTCTCAGACTTGCTAGCAAAGATTTACTGCTTTGGCCTGATGAGTCGGGCTTTTGCCAGGCCGAACGCCCAGCGGATAGAGGGTCGCGCCAGTCTTCGCCAGACATGACTGATAGCATTAGGGCGGCATCTTCTACAGTCCGAGTCAAGCTGCCATCGGTTTCCAGATAGTCCCACAGAAGTTTTTTGCGGCGGCGCGGAATACGCCCAGCGGCAGGACGAAGACCCACCACATTGCAAAAGCTAGCGGGCGTCCGCACCGATCCGCCCATGTCAGTGCCCTGGGCCAAAAAACACATGCCAGTCGCGACCGCAACCGCCGCTCCCCCGCTAGATCCACCAGAGCTATAGTCAGCATTGAAGGGATTGGCCGTAGGGCCGTAAAGTGCGTTTGTACAGTGAGCGCCCAAACCAAACTCGGGCGTATTGGTTTTACCAAGAAGGATGGCCCCAGCCGCTTTCAAGCGAGCGATGCAAAGTTCGTCTTGAGTTGGAACGTGATTTGCGTAGATAGAAGAGCCATAGGTTGTGCGCACCCCAGCCGTTGGCGTCAGATCTTTAGCAGTGAAAGGAACACCGTGGAGAGGGCCAAGCGGCTCACCGCTATCGAGCGCTCGATCCGCAAGTTGGGCTTCACTCAAGGCGCGATCGCGACAAACCGTAATTAGAGCTTTCAGCCAGTCATTATGCCGATCAATTTGCTGAAGACAAGCATTGACGGCATCGGTTGCGGTGAGCTGATGACTACGAATAGCAGCAGCTAGCTCACAAGCCGATAGCTGATGAATTTGCATCGCGTTGCCTCGCTATAGCTTAAAGCCGCCGGCAGTCCTGAACAGGTAAGGATTCATTAGTAATGGTGAACAAAGTGCCAAATCGCACCAACGTGGTTCTCCAAAAAGTTGGAGAACGAGAGGGTTTTACGAACTAATCTCGAAACGCGTTGACGGAGCGTACAGTTGAATCGTTCGATGCGATTGGTTTGTCCGCTCTCTTTGCCGATGGCCCGATGACGTTTGCTAGGGATGACCTGCGCGTAAGCCTGTCTTAGTGCGCGTTCTCTAACGCCGCAAAGCGACGCGGGGCCGCACCGCTCCCAAAAGTCTGTATAGGCAACAGCGCACTGTCGATAAACCGGGGGCATCGACTGCCACAGTCCTTGGGCACCAACTCGGCTACGCCGACCGATGAAGACCCCAACAATCTCTCGGGTTGCTTCGTCTATTGCCAGCCAAATCCATTGTTTATTGCGCTTGTGGCCCACAAACGACCAGGCTTCGTCACACTGAATCGTCAATCGCCCTTTTTTTGGCCGACACGGTGACTTCGCGCGGCACGGATGCATATTTCTCATTCACATAGCTCTGTAGCCAGGGTTCAGAGACATCTGCGACTCTAGCAATGCCAGCCAGGGGAATTTTCTCTAACAGCAGCTTATCAATCAAGTCTTTCGTTTCGCCCGTAGTCACGTGGAGCATCTAAAACTAGAGGCATTAGTCGTATCGACCGGTTAACATGTCGCTTAGATCTAAGCAACACTGATTCTCTCTCCATATTTGCATAGGCGCTCTAAGAGTTATGAGCCAGTCGCATCAGGCGGCGCTGCTGTGTCAACGACGGTTCGCACAGCCCCTTCCCCGCATCGACGGCTTAGGGTTTACTTGTGGAGAGACGTTTCGATCTGTTGATTTTGTTGAACGAATCAGCCGTGCATCATTCACCTTTCAATTGAACTTTAGGTCTGTCGCTTGCAACGTTGCATTACATTATTTAATAAAAGCACGTGATTGCGTGTGATAAATATCAGTAACCGGACGCTAACTCAACCTGGACTTAGCGTTAACCGCGAGGCTGTCGGAAAACGACCTTAACTCCTCGGTGAAGCTCCCTGTATGAGCAGGGAGAAATAGTAAGAGAGACAAAATAAACAAGGCGAACCTGTCAAGATGAAACAACATTCTTTCTCTAGACCGCTTACTTTTCTGTGTGCAACCGCATCTTTGCTACTTACCAGTAGTCTCCAACCTGCAGAGGCAAACTTGCTCAAGCTTGAGCCTCACGAGGCTCGCAGCTATCCTGATAAATCACCTACTCGCTATGCGTTCGATGATTCTGAGCTTGCAATTACGCAATCGCTTCAAGATGTACGCTACCAAGAGCTTTCTGCATCTGTTCAAGCCTTTTTAAGCTTACTCAGCGAAGAACAGCGCGCTACTGTTGTGTTACCCTTTGACAATCCCTATCGCACTCGTAACTTTTGCTACGTGCTAGCTCGCTGCAACGAAGACTACGTGTTGCGCCTTGCAGATCTCGACGCAGAACAGAAGATTGCGCTCAACAATGTGTTGATGAAAAGCTTTAGCGGTGCGGGCTATTCAAGAGCGATTGAGACAATTAACAATGAATGGTTAATCGAAGAGATGGAGAATGCCCACCGCGCCGATCCAGAAAAATATCCAACCGTTGGCAGTCCTTTGGTGCCTAACTGGCCACCACCACCACAGCGTAACGCGCCTAATTTCTACATTGCGTTCTTTGGCGAGCCTGCCTCTATGGAGCCTTGGGGTCTACGCTTTGAAGGCCATCACCTCAGCTTGAACCTCACCTTTGGCGGAGAGGGCGAGCAGCCAACCGTAGGGGTGTTGCCGATGTTCTTTGGCTCTAGCCCAACGATTGTGCCCGCTAGCCCAGAGATCGCAGAAGGGGAAAGCAATCCCTATCCTCTCTGGCAAGCCAGGGAGGGTCAGCAAATACTACACCGCGAGGCATGGTTGGGCCGTTCTTTTCTGCAGTCATTAGATCAGCAAACCCTGGAGAGTGGAACTTGGTCAGAACTCCCAGATGTGGTTTTAGCTGGCGGCGCTGAAGTGCCGTTAGATGCAGTGAGCTTCTTAGAAGGAGAGAAAGCTGGAATTGCAGTGGCTGACTTAAGCGAGCTGCAGCAAAGCCTGCTGTGGGAGTTCGCCCTAGAGTTTTTGTCCATGCAGGCTAATCATCATATTGACTTGGCTGCGGTTGAGGCCGATTTAATCAACTCTCGGGTTTGGTGGTTTGGCGACATTGAGGACGAAGAAGCCGATCTCTATATGCGGGTGCAAAGCGATCGTTATCTTGTAGAGCTGCTACAGTCCAACACCTTTGGCGTCATCAGCGAAGTTGCTTCTAACCATGTTCATGCTTCGTTTAGAGACCTCACTAATGACTGGGACTACGACGCATTAGGCGCGCATCTCGACGAGCATCACCATCCAGAGTCAGCCCATTTGAGTGAGCATCACCACTAGGATCAATGGCTCACTAAGACGAACGGCGCTGACTTAAAGTTGTTTTCAATCGGCGATAAGCTTTTTTGGGATAGCGCGAGGTTCGTTCATCAACAGGAAAACTTGTGGGTCATTTAAAATCTACCGGGTTTTGCGGCTTCGGCACATAGCACCGTTATATCTGCTTAATGTCCGTGTAGATGCAATAGTGATCGGTGAGTCCCTTCAATTGACCTACCGGCGGCCACGCTGAGCTTCGAGGCCAGCTCAACGGCACCATATTATGAACACAGATATGGTCGATGGTCGCCAAGCCTGATTCCCCAACGAGCGGATCGTCTTCGCTACTGGTCAGACAGTCTAACCCGCATGACGACAGGGCCTCTTTGAGCGCAACCCTACCGCCCTTAGATCCGTAATAATGACCAGCCGTCAGAAGATCTTGATTAAAGTCGCCCACAACGCAAAGTGCACCTTCAGCAAGCAGTCGCCGCCAGTCGCCTGCTTGCTCGCTCAACCGCGACCGAAATAGGGCTTCGCCCGTCAATGTTGAATCCCGGCCGTCAGATAACCACGGAAGTACTGTTCCCACTACCACGCAGCCGTTAATCTTTGCCGCAGCTACACGTTCACGATCTGCCGTCAGCTGAACTGAATGTCCGCCCAATCGCGACCAGATCGCCACCCAGCATTCACCGCTCTTTGAGTTTCGATCAGGCGCATCAGCGGAGTAAGCAAGAAGACAGAAGTCAGGGCCAGGTGAGAACTCAGCATGTGTCTCAGTTAATACCCAAACGTCTGCATCCACCTGACTCATCCCCATTTGTAGCCTGTCGGCTCTTGCAGTTGCCTTGGGGCGACAGCGATCAAGATTCCATGTTGCCAATCGCATCGACGCTCTCGCACTCCAGCTCCTTTAGTTGTTATCTATTCTCCTACGGCTGCGGTCATAGCGCGGATGATGTACTGGGAAGTTAGAGCTGTTCTCTACTCGAGCAAACCAAACGACCTTCAGAGCTAACGGTACGATGGCCGACGCGCTAGAGACTGACGTGCGAGAATTTCCGTTCTAAGTCGGCTGTGTTGATCTAAAAGTTGAGTAGGCGGATGCGGCAAGCCCAAAGCCGGCTACGACCTGAGGAAAGATTGGGACACTGATTGTTGCAACATGTGTTTTTAGACAGGTTTCTAACAACAGGTAGAGAGAAAATTGAGGATTAGCTGTTACACAAGCTACATCGGTTCAACTATACAAAATACCTCTCTACAGGCAATTATGAGCAATCAATCATTAGGAAAACCCAGCAGCAGCGATACCGCTAAATGGATTGAGATTTTAGCCCGTTTGGGCTATGCAGCTAAGGGAATTGTCTACGCCATAGTGGGTGCCTTAGCAATTCAGGTTGCCTTTAACTGGGGCGGCAGACTCACCGGCTCTACAGGAGCCTTTGAGTCGATTGCTAACCAGCCTTTTGGCAAAGTCATGCTGTTCTTTGTCGCTTTCGGCCTATTAGGATACGTGCTTTGGCGTTTTGTATCCGCCATTTTTGACCCTGAGCACAACGAAGATGGCGCTAAGAACATTTTTCGCCGCCTGTCTTACGCGGTTAGCGGACTGGTGTACGGGAGCTTATCCTTCGCCGCATTTCGAATTGTATTTAGCAACGGCTCATCGTCTAGCAGCAGTAGCGGTAGCTCCAATGAGCAGACGGCGACGTTGCTCTCGCAGCCTTTTGGCCGCTGGCTCGTCGGATTGGTTGCAGCCTGCACCGTAGCCTACGGCTTCTACTGCATCTATCGCGGCGTCAAGGTTAAGTTTCGCAAAAAGCTAAAGCTCGCCGAGATGAGCCAAACAGAGCAAACCTGGGCAATTCGAATTGGACGATTTGGACTGATCTGCAAAGGAATCGTTTCCACGATTGTGGGATATTTCTTCGCTCAGGCCGCGCGTTCTGCTGACGCTAGCGAGGCAAAGTCAACCGCTGGCGCATTACAGACGATTCAACAGCAGCCTTTTGGCGCTGTGCTGATGGGTATTGTCGCGTTTGGAATGCTGGCCTACGGTATTCATTTGATGGTGCAGGCACGCTATCGACGGATTTCTCCTGAGCAGTAAGACCGTAAGAAGATTTCAATAGCCGCTCTCTATGGAAATGTGGAGCGGTGCGACGTAGGCTTGCTTCCACTGTCGGGAAGAGTTCTCCCCATAAGCTAGGGGAGAAGCAAACAAATAACTTCCCCGCTATATCGGTTGTATCGTAATCGCCCACTGCGGCAAGAATTCCGAGGCAAGAATTCCGAAGGATGCCAATCGACACGAAACTCAGCTAAGGACGGTGAGTCTACCGTAATCCCTTTTTCATAGATGACGCTGAGGCGATAAACAACAGGCTCCAAGCCTTTCCACATCATGTGGCTCGCCCAGGCTAGCGTGGGTTCAACCGAATCGAGAATGGCACCATGCCAAAACTGCTCAAGCGCAAATTGTGTGCGGTTGGACCGGGTCGCTCCACCGCTGTCAAGATTAATTGCCAGGGTGGTAATTTTGGGATAGTCGGGTTTGTTGTCTGCCCACCCGTTGGCCAAACAATCAACGACAAAGGCAGGGGTCTCAGCCGACTCTCCAAACAAGATAGTCAGTTCATCAGTTTGTAGATTGAGGATGCCAAAGGGGACTAAGACATCCGTCCACTGGGTATCGTGGTCATCAGCTTTGGGAGCCTCTAGTCGACAGTCATATCCGCTACGAGAGAGATTGCCGACCTGTACCTTGGCTTTCGCATTGGCAACTTTGACAGGGTCAAAAATAGCGTCCGTTTCTGGAAGTTGCTTCTGCGGTTTGGTCTTTAGGGTTTACGCAAAAGGTAACCCAGACGATTCAAGATCTCACCGAGATGTTCTTTTGCGACCTCGAGCTGAGTAATTATCGGCATAGGGAATCCCTGTTTCTAGGCTGTCCAGCCCGCGCTGGGCCGTCAAAACAATCTAGCGCTACTGGGGCAGTAAAGGCCCGTTTCTTTGCTCCAGTCAGCTTACGTGCTGCATCCTTGAAGGTCGCTTTGACTGGCTTGGTTAACATCGCTCAGCTCAGGATATTAATGGCTGCTCACAGCTTGGACGATTTGAGGACTTATTAAACTGCTTCTCCCTAGGCTACTTAGCGAACCGCACAGACGCTTCCCCCCCAGAGCGCAACAATTTTGCCCTCTGGCGCATTCGAGCTTAGCAAGCCACCTAGCTGGTTGGCCGTAAACTCCGTGCCCAAAGAGCTTTCAAATACCCGAACAGTAGTGCCATCTTCAGCGGTCTCAGCCCCTTTTAAGCTGGTCAGCGTTGAGCCTAGCCCAATATCATCCGCAGTCGTAAGCTGAGCGCTCGGGGTATTTAGGCGTACGCTCCAGCCGACAAAATCGTTATCTTTCGCCTGCACCGAGAAGCCGTTGTCCCAGGTAGTCGTCGCCAGCGCACCACCGTCACATTCAGCATTTTCAACGGTTTCTCTGGGCGCACCTAAAGCTTCGGTAATCTCTGCTCTAGCTTCTTCGATATCAGTACCAAACGGCACAATGCGAGAGTTCTCAGGCTGATCGGCCACGATTTCTAATCCCTCTTGGCCGAGCGATACCAGCAACGTTGACCCAAAATCGGTGGACATCGTTTCTTCTGATTCTGTATCAATTCCTGGCGGCGATGCTTCTGAAATAGCTGATGGATCTGCGCTGCGATCGCGTATCTCAGTAGGCTTAGAAATAGTAGACTTAGGCATGATTCGGCAGGCCGTGACGGTAAGTAATACCAGCAGGCTCAAGCCGAATAGTCCTCGAAACTGTCTGCGGCTGTTCATAGTGATAATTAAAAGAGAGAACTGATATCGGTAGGGCATTGAGAACTTTGTCAGATAAATAAAGCCGCTGTAGCAGCGTATATTCACACCGATGAAACAGCTTTGACACGAATACTGACTACAGTAAATAGTATTTCAAACAGCGCAGATTCTTATACCCCTTTTACCTCGAAGTGCGCTTTCAAGTATCTGAGCAAGCAAAAAATATGTCTCGAACTGCCAAGCATTTAGAGCGTCACTATTCAGATCGAATCGGCTGGCTGCGAGCCGCTGTGCTAGGAGCCAATGACGGAATTGTTTCGACTGCAAGCTTAGTCGTCGGCGTAGCGGCAGCAAATACGCCTAGAAGCGGTATTTTAATCGCGGGCGTTTCGGGACTGGTGGCAGGAGCTATGTCGATGGCAGCCGGAGAATATGTATCCGTTAGCTCCCAGGCTGACACCGAGCGAGCTGATTTGGAACGCGAACGGCAGGAGCTAGCAACCGATCGCGACTCTGAGCACGAAGAGCTGATGAACATATACGTAAATAGAGGACTCACGCCCTCACTGGCCCAGCAGGTGGCTACTCAACTCATGACTCACGATGCGCTGTCGGCTCATGCTCGAGATGAGCTAGGACTCTCGGACATTCATCAGGCTAGGCCGGTGCAAGCTGCGATCGCATCTTTTCATCGGGAGCCGCCTTGCCCTTAATTTTAGCTACCTTCAGCCCCGCCGCTTGGATTGTCCCGGCGGTCGCGATCAGTTCTTTGATATTTCTGGCGCTACTAGGAGCGCTAGCAATGGCACTAACAACAGCCATTGGCGCAGCGTTTGGCCCGGTAGCGTGAGCGCTGTGAACGCATAACAGCCGCGGCTATAGAGACGAAGGAATCTTGTAATACTGCTGAAAGTCTTTTGATATTGTTACATTCTCGGGCTGTTTGTAGGTCGATTTGACACCGTTTGGCCACGTTTTGACAACATCCGTCGCTTAAAGTAATCGCACAGTCCAACTTCTGCTAAGAGTCGTTCGATGGTTGTAGAAAGTCTACTTATTCTGCTGACATTGAGCGCTCTCACCTTAGGCGTGATTAAACTCATTGCCTATTTGTTTCCTCACTCTTCTGCCTATTCTTTTAGATCGCCACGATCTGTTCGAGCGGCCTCGCGCAGACGATGCGTTCGGGCGATGAGTAAGGGGCAACGTCGACGATGAGCATTTTTAAGCGTCTTAAGATCATCTGCAAATCCATGAATGAACCGTTCTTACCCGAAAACATGTCTAACAAATAAACCTACCGAGTAAATAACCAATATGACCTCAGCGCTTGCTTTGGCCAACGTATCTAGCTTTTTAGCTCAGTCCGCAGCCGATGTTACCGCCAGCCCTGCCGCTAGCCCTATTGATATGGGCGACACGGCCTGGATGCTAGTAGCAACCGGCTTAGTGTTACTCATGACCCCAGGGCTGGCCTTCTTTTATGGTGGCCTCGTCCGCTCTACTAACGTTCTTAATACCATGATGATGAGCCTGGTTGCTATGGCGCTCATCGGGACTACTTGGTGCTTGTGGGGCTATAGCCTAGCCTTTGATGTGAACGTAGATTCAGTTCATCCTTTTGGGCAGGGAATGCAAGCTTATATTGGAGGTTTGCATTGGCTGTTTTTGAATGGCGTTACTGCAACAGAACCCGACCCGATTGGCTATGCGCCAACTATTCCGCATCAGCTCTTTATGGCCTACCAGCTCACTTTTGCCATTATCACCCCGGCTTTAATTTCGGGCGCGATTGTCGAAAGAATTAGCTTTAAGGCTTACTTTTGGTTTTTGTTGTTGTGGTCTACTTTAATTTATTCACCCCTGGCCCATTGGGTATGGGGCAGGGGATGGATTGGGGCACTAGGTGTACTCGATTTTGCGGGCGGAACTGTTGTACATATTAGCTCCGGGGTTGCTGCTGTAGTAGCCGCCTATGTGATTGGGCCAAGGCGTAACTTTGCCACTCAGTCGTATGCGCCGCACAACGTACCTTATGTGCTGCTCGGCATTGGCCTGCTCTGGTTTGGCTGGTTTGGCTTTAACGGCGGTAGCGCACTGGCTTCTGGCCCTTTGGCCGCAACTGCTTTAGTCAATACTTTTGTGGCGACTTCAGCAGCCGGGCTAACTTGGTTGATTATAGAGTGGATGCTGCGCGGTAAGCCGACTGCCATCGGGATCGCTAGCGGCTTTCTGGCCGGACTCGTGGGCATTACGCCAGCGGCGGGGTTTGTGCTACCCATGGGAGCCATTATGATCGGCTCTATCACCTCAGTCTGTTGCTTTTTTGCGGTGAGCCTGCGGGCCAGGCTACAGTTTGATGATTCTTTAGACACCTTTCCCATTCATGGGTTGGGAGGTACTGTTGGGGCGCTGCTGACCGGCGTATTTGCGACTAAGCAGGTGAATGCAGCGGGGGCCGATGGGTTGTTGTTTGGCAATCCGGGGCTGGTGCTAACTCAGTTTACGGGGGTTGCTGCAACTTATCTGTTTGCGGCGGTGGGCACGTTTGCTATTTTGAAGCTGCTGGCGTTGGTAATACCGCTAAGGGTAAAACCCGATGTGGAGCTTCAGGGTCTCGATATTGCTGAGCACGGTGAGGAAGCGTATGGTGAAGCGCTAGACTTTACAGAGCAAAACCCAGTTGGCGTAAAGCTGAGAGTTTCGTAAGAAGGCGCTGTCTATCGCCTTGCGATCTGTTGCCTTGCGATCTGTTGCCTTGCGATCTGTTGCCTTGCGATAGAGCGATCGCCTGCTCCTAGGCTTGAAGGTGGGCGATCGCTGCGTGCAAAGCCAAGCTGACTATTTCGAGATTATTCCACCGCGGCGGAGCAAGTACAGCGAGAGCAGATAATAGACCCAGAACTAAACGTTTCATGAGAGCGTCTCCTAATAATGGAAAAGGTGAAAGGAGGCCGAAACCCGCGCTAAAAGTATCTTGCGAATGCTAAGAGAGATACCTTTTGCAAAAGGTCTCGGAGTAAGTAACAGCGCCTAGCTTTTAGCGGAGACTAAGCTGTTGCTTCTATATCTTTTACGATATGTCCTTTACGATAAAAGAGCCGTATGATCCTTGCGTGACCGGCCTGTGTTTTCTATATGACAAAGGCGCTACCGCAGTTTTTTAGCGAAGGCGCTACCGGCTTCTAAACACAGCACCCCCAAGAGCGCTGTACCCAGCCAAAACAGCAGCGCAGCAAGCGAATGACGATGAATGAGCAGCGTTTCGGCATCTAGCTCGTAGCTTGAAAAAGTTGTGTAGGATCCGAAGAAACCCACCGTAACCCCGAGCTGGATTTCGGATGACAGGCTCGCCTGTTCGCAGATCCAGGTTGTGAAAAATCCTAATCCAAACGCCCCGGTGAGATTGACTAAACAGGTGCCAACCGGAAAGCCATGGCCGAGCCAGTAGGCCGCACCCAGCGTGAGATAATAGCGCAATAAAGCGCCTGAAACTGCGCCTAAACTGATCGCCAGCGGCGTTCTGTATCTTTCAGTTCTAAACATTTTAGTTCTAAACATTTTAGTTCTAGACATTTCAGTTCTAAATATCTCAGTTCTAGACCTTTTCACCTTCACAGCATCCGCTGCGCTAGCATAATCCCAGCTTCCAGGCTAATCGCGCCGCCTATGATGCTGCCAGCCCAGTACCCCAAAGCCAGCAGCCGGTGCCGCCGAGCCAAGTTAGCCGTATCCAGCGCATAGGTAGAGAACGTAGTATACGAGCCTAAAAATCCGGTCACTAGCAGAAGCTGTAAATCTGGCCCTATCAAAGATGACTGCGACAGACCCAGCGCCCAGGTGGACACAAACCCTATCAGCAAAGCACCGGACAAATTAACCACCACCGTCCCATAGGGAAACCGAACGCCTAGCCGACGAACCAACAGCAGGGTGACGTAGTATCGGATTAAAGCGCCTGGAATGGCCCCGGCGCTAATGACCAGAGGGGCTGCTAGCGGTAAACTCATGGCGATTGCTCAAACTTGTTCTGGTAGCTGTTTGCGCTCTTGCTTGCGTTGCTTTAGCTCATGCAGCACAAACAGAATAACACCGACCAAAAGAGGAACAAAGTAGTAAATAGCGCGGTAGGCCAGCAGCGCGCCCAGCAGCTTATCCGAGGCGATAGGCGGTGAGAGCAAGAGAATCAGCACCGTTTCGAATACGCCGAGTCCGCCCGGTACGTTGCTGAGGATGCCGGTGAGCTGCGCCAACAGGAAAATGCCAAAGAATCCCCAAAAGGAGAGGGAGGCCGTAGGTGGCAGCAGAACATAGAGAACAGCCGCCGCTAGAATCCAGTCGCAGCAGGTTACCGCAACTTGAGCTAAGGAGAGCGGTAGGGGTAGGTGAGGCAGCGTCCACTGCTTGAGTCGAAGGGGTTGGCGGGCGATCGCACTCCAGATTAAGTAGGCTGCGATCGCAATTAAAAAGAAGTAGCCCACCGGATGGATCGAGTTGAACGGGAGCCTGAGCTGTTTGGGTACGGCCAGCGGTTCTATGGAAAAAGAGACGCCGCCGACCGCAAATAGACCAATCCAAAAGCTGATATTGCAAAAGGTGATGATCTGAGCGATTTTGCCCACCGAGATGCCCCACTTTTTGTAGAAGCGATAGCGAATGGCGCTGCCGCTTAAGAGCGCGAAGCCAATACTGTTGCTAATGGCGTAGCTAATCACGGAAACCAGCGCTACGTTTGTGTAGGGTAGCGGCTGCCCCACATAGCGCGTTCCTAGAAAATCATAGCCCGTAAGAAACACATAGTTTAAGACAGTAAGTCCTAAGGCAAACAGCAGCCCCTGAGGGGGAATCTCCTGTAGGCTCGTTAAAATCTGCGCGGGGTTGTACTTGTGCAGCTCCTGGCTAATTGCCCAGATTGACAGGCCAAAGAGCAACAGACTGAGCGCGATAGGAATGTATTTTGAAACCCGCTTGAAGCCTTTGGCAAAGGTGGCACTTAAAAACTGAGTGCCAAAATACTCTCCAAGCTGATCGTCTGAGTCGGCTCTAACGAGGGCGATCGCAACATCTGGCAGAGCAGCTAGCTTGGGGTACACCATGTAGCGCGGCTCCCACTCCGGGTGGAACTTGTCTTTGTAGGCGCGCAGGCCCTGAAAATTATAAAACTGATTGAGATGCTCGTATAGATAGTTCATTCCTTTTTCTACGCGGGTCGATTCGGGCGTTTCCCCGACCCCAGCGAGCACCACCAGGCCTAGGTTAAAGCCCTCGTACTTCAGCGCCTTAAAGTGCTGAAACATGGAGACGAATAGAAAGTCCATGGTGCCGCGCTCAATATCGGCTTGATGACGCATCAGGTCAATCGTAGCTTCAGGAATTTTATACTCAGGGATAATATTGGCAAATGCAACCGGGCGATCGCTTTTATCATGCACAACCGCGATTTCACATTCACGCAAATAGTCGTCGTCAAACCAGCCTAAAGAGAACTTTTTTTCAGCCCCTTCCATATGCGTTAGCCATTCGTCGCTAATCGCCCGCAGCTCTTGCAACAGCGAATCGGCAATCGGCGGCGGATAAAAGGCCACCCGGTAGCCCTGCTTGGTGAGCTTGTTCATAGCGGTGCGCAGGTTTTTACCTGGCTTGCCCTCCAGCGTAAATTTGCTCAGATCAACAACGGCTTCTTCACCGATTTTGAGCGTTTGGAAACCCAGAGACTGATAGATTTCTAGGTCGTCGGCTAGGGTTTGGTAGAAGGCAGGCTGCCAGTCGTTGCGATCGCAAAACTGTTGAAAGCCCAAAATCGCCTCGGCTCTATCTGCGACGGGGCCAATGGGATCGCCAAGTGCGATCGCCCCTCGACCTTTCGGCACATAGGCAATCACCGTTTGCCCCGACGGGCTGAAGTAGTAAGACTTATCATCGAGCAATGTGAAACGAGCCAGCGAAGAGCGTCCATATTGCTCGACAATCGCTTGCGCCTGCTGCCGTTCTGCGCTGCCAGCGCCACCCCGGAAAATAACCGGACGCAGCAGCATCCACAGGGCATACAGCAGCGTGCTCGCCCCGACAATGTAAATAGAATTTGCGAAGAAACGTCCAAAGCGCCCGGTCGGTTGCAGCCCAGCATTATCAGCGGTGAAGAACATCGCCAGCGTTTGCACCAGCGCCCCCGGCAGACTAAAGGGGGTGGAATATTGCCGGTCTAGCAGGAAAAAGCCCAGCGTACCGTAGGCCAGAGTAAACAGCAGTGCGCCGATAAGAACGCGAAACCCTTGAACCATCGAAGGGCGATCGGACTGGGCGGTAAACACGTTGCGCATCAGCAACAGTTGAACGAGCAGCACCCCAGAAAGAAGACATTCTTCATAGTCCAGCCCTTTAATCAGGTGGCTGATCATCGAAACTATCAGCAGAGCGATTACCAGCATCCACGCTAGCCGCTTACGGCGAAGCAGCGTCATCGCTAGCGTTAGGAGTAAAAAGCCAGAGAGCGCCGAAAATAGGTGCCCGCCTGCTCTTGCTTCAAACGGAAAGATTTCTCTGAGCCACTCAATCCGGCTGTGAGTACCGGGCGTTACCGCTGAGAGCAAATTGACGATGCCTACTAGCCCAGTGAGCAGTGAAGCGCTTTGGATGCCTAGCCACGTACGGCGATTCATAATATTTTTGAGCTGTGCTAAACAGACTGTTCCGTAACGTTATTTTTTTATTGTGCGATCGCCTAACTGCGCTCTTGAAGCAGCTTCTCAAGCCGTTCGAGCTGCTGAGCTTGAACCTGGAGCTGAATTTGCAAAGCGCTCATATAATCTGGGATCTCTTTTTGTCTAAGCGCGTTTACCTTATCGTGTAATAGTTCAATTTCCAGCTCAGCTTTTAGATTGATCTCATAGTCATGCTTGGCATCTTTGCGGTCAATATCGGACTGACGGTTCTGACTCATCATAATAATAGGTGCGGCGTAAGCCGCCTGAAACGAGAGCATTAAATTTAATAAAATAAAAGGATAGGGATCCCAGTGTTTCATCAGGGCAACAACGTTTAAAGAAACCCAACAAGTCAGCAGGGCAGATTGAATGATAATGAAGCGCCAAGAACCCATAACGGCGGCTACTTTATCAGCAATGCGTTCACCGACCTTGGGCCTAAGTTGAGGCGGGTTCTGAGCAGGGCTGCGTTCTCTAAGCTGCCGTAATAGCTGAAGTTCTTCAGGCGTGATTTGGCCTACTGGCCCAGAAGAAGTGTTGGCTGGAGTATTGGCCGAAGTATTAGATAAAGTCTGAGCGTTCATAGTTGCCACTTAAAACACACGAAAAAACAGGTATGAGAAAGAGCGCCCGGTGATTATACAGCGTATTAGTAGTACAGCGTATCGCTCTAAAATAAAAGACTAGTAAGCTGGCAAACAGGACACTGGTCTGCTAGAACCTACGCCTTCGCTAGGCTACCCGGCAAGAAGTCTGAGCTTAGTTTCCTAAAGATAATTGCAGCACCGATAACCCCTTAAAACGAACATCAGATGCACACATGTTAGCAACATCCCTGTCATACTCTGCGGGTATAGTATAAAACAAGATTACTGAAGACTCGCAGCTCCTGAATACCATTACAAGAGAAACAGGTTTTTCTGTTTCTCTTTTTTATTTTCATAGCAGTCCCAGAGGCAACAACATGACTACAAAAACACCCTCTAGCCAGCTTGTAAAACTACGCCCAAGCGTAGACCTAGCCGTTTCTTACTCTCCAGCACTGGCCTCCCAAAAACCATCAGCACCGCCTTTGGTTTTCTTACATGGCGGGTTGGGCAACCGATACAACTGGCGAACTCAGTACGAATTTGCCCAGGCCCAGGGGTGGGAAGCGCTTAACTATGATTTAGCCGGACACGGTGAGTCGTCTAGCTACAGCCGCTACTCCATTGGTCGTCATCGGCGAGATTTAGAGCGGCTACTCAATCGCTTTCATATAACTGCGCCCGTGCTCTGTTGCCACAGCTACGGGGTGCCCATTGGATTGGAGTGGTCGCAGCGGCATCCGGTTAGAGGGCTGGTGCTTGTCGCAGGCGGCACACACAATTTGGCTCCCTGGTGGGAGATTCCGCTAATGAAGGCGTTGGAATGGGGCGGACGCCACTTGTTCCACTGGGACTGGCTACAGCGAACAACCAAAACGCTCTCTTCTAAACATGAGAATCCTACCATTGAGCGCTTTTTATCCGAGAGTCCGGTGCCTACAGAGGCTGACCCCTACGAGGCGCTAGGAATCTTTTGGAGCTACAACTTTTTTACGCGCCGTCGGCCCCAGCGGTTAGATATACCCGTGCTGGTGATTAGCGGCGGGCAAGATTCTATGTTTAGTAAAGAGATGGGTGAAGACTTGGCGGCGCTGTTTCCACAGAGTTCGCACTTGCACCTGCCAGAGGCCGGACACCTGATGATTGCAGAGTATCCAGAAGTGGTGAATCAGGCGATTGAGGCTTTTGTTGCGACGCTGTAGCATTTGGCCTAACGAATTCGCTAGTCTGAAAATCAGGCAGGGCAAACAGTAAAAGTAGAGTAGGGAGAACAACGAAAGACGGCGAATGATATCCAAGTGCGATCGCGCAGCCCATTAATCGAGAGGCCACTATAAAACTAGTCGCTTATAAAATTAGTCGCTTTATCATTAGTCTCCTTCTTGAAGCACCCTTTCTTCGGCCAACCGCCTGAGCTTTTGCGCTCTCATTTTTTGCGTGCCTTCTCGATACAACAACAGCCCAGCAGCCAGCCCAAACGGAATTAAATAGTAAATCACCCGGTAAGCTAGCAGCGAAGCCAGCACCGCTTCACCCGGAACTTTCTCAACGAGTAATAGAACAATCACCGTGTCAAAAACACCCGCCCCTCCTGGCACATTGCTTAGCACGCCCGCAGTCATCGCTAACAAATAAATGTTCAAGAAGCTGAAATAACTAATGTCCTGAGAGGGCAACAGCATGTAGAGCACGGCTGCGGCCAGTCCCCAGTCCAAGCTAGAAAGCGCCGTTTGCGCGAGGGTCACCGAGAGATCGGGAAACTGAAAGGTGTATTTTCCCAGTTTTAATGAGCGCCGGATAGTGGCACTGCACAGCAAGTAGGTGACCATAAGCAGTAGAAAGAGAGCGCCCAGCGGACGCGCCGTAGCAAACGAGAGCTGAAGATCGAGGGGAATAGCCAAAGGTGAAAGCAGAAAGCCAACGCTGCCCAGGGTAAACAGACCTAGCCAGAAAGTGAAGCTGGAAAAGGCAATGACCTCTGCGGTGGTTATTGCAGAAATGCCCCAGGCTGAATACAGGCGATAGCGCACGGCTCCTCCAGTGAGCACGGCAAAGCCGATAGTGTTGCTCAAGGCGGTGCTGATAAAGTTAGCGGTTGCCGTGCGCCGGTAGCTCAGAGGTTGTTGCAAATACCGCAATGCCTGAGCGTCGTATCCGGTCATAGCAGCGTAGCCCAGCAGGGTAAAGCCGAACGAGGCAACTATCTGGCCGATAGAAATGTTGCTAAAGCTCTGCTGAATGTCCGCTAAGCGATAGTCTTTTATCTGATCGCGTAGGACGACAACAGAAATCGCTAGGAGAAAGGCTGCGACGACGAAGCCGAGGTAAGTTCCAAGCGATTTTTTCATTTAAGCGATGCCTGAGATAGCTGTATCTGTACTTTTTCTGATTGTAGCGAGCGTTTAGCGCTTATTAGCACTTACTTATTGGCAATCAGTGACTTCCCGGTGCGGGCTTTGTCTTTCCTTTACCGAGCAACAGCACCAGCGGCAGCGTGACGATAAAGACCCAGCCGACAATATGAAACATATCCTCATAGGCGAGCAGCGTGGCCTGTCCGCGCATTGCTTGATCGAGCAGGGCCAGCGCCTGCTGCTTCGCCGTGACCGGATCCGCGCCTTTGCTCTGCATTGCTGCGGTAAGTTCTTGCATTCTGAGCTGAGTTTGCGCGTTGTACAGGCTGATGCCATCGGAGAGGACGGCGCGGTGAAAGGTCTCGCGGCGATCGAGAATGGTAGAGAGGGCGGCAATGCCGATGCTGCCGCCAAGCTGCCGGGTGAGGTTATAGAAACCCGTGCCCGCTGGAATGTCTTCTTTGGGTAAGGGGCTAATGGTGGCTAGCGTGAGCGGTAGAAACATCAGAACAATACCTGCGCCTCTAACAACTAGCGGGTAAAACATGGTTTCTGCGCTAGTGCCGGGATTGATAGTGGCTAAGTTGAACATTACCAGGGCCGTCATCACGCTGCCGATGACGATCATCAGTCGGGCATCTATTTTGCTGGTAAATCGGCCCATGGTGAGCATAGTAATGGCGGAGGCTAATGCGCCGGGTAACAACAACAACCCGGTTTGCATAGCGGTATAGTGCAAAACACTTTGGGCGTAAATAGGAATAACAAACAGGGTGCCGTATAGACCAACGCCAACCACCATTGAGAAAACGCTGCCTGCGGCCAGTGAGCGATAGCGCAGTACTCGCAAGTCTACCGCCGGGTGGCGAATGCGCAGCTCTTGCCAGATGAAAAGAACCAGGCCAGCAGCAGCGGCGATCGCCATTAGAACAATAAAGGGTGAGTCGAACCAGGCCTCGCTTTCACCTTCTTCTAAAAAGACCTGAAAGCTGCCTAGCGCCAGGGTCAAAAGGCCAATGCCCCACCAGTCTACTTTAGGCACGTTTACTGGTGAGATATGGTCGTCGGGATGCAAAAACAAAAGAGCCATGATCACTGCGGCAATGCCCACCGGCAGGTTGATAAAAAAGATCCAGCGCCAGCCTAAAGTGTCGGTGAGATAGCCGCCTAGCGTTGGGCCAATAGCCGGGCCAGAGATCATGCTGACCCCAAACAGGGCCTGGGCTAATCCTTGCTCAGCCGGCGGAAAAGTCTCGAACAAAATAGACTGCCCTTTGGCTAAAAGGCCACCGCCTAACAGCCCTTGAATAATGCGAGCGAAGATTAGCGTTCCGAGATTAGGAGAGAGGCCACAGGCAATAGAGGCCAGGGTAAAACCTGCCAGCGAGAAGACGAAGTAGCGCTTTTTGCCAAAGCGATCGCCGAGCCAGGCCGTCAGCGGAATCATGATGACGTTAGCGATCGCATAGCCTGTCACGATCCACCCAATTTGGCTAATAGTAGAGCCAAAGCTCGACTGCATCTCGGTTAGGGCTACGTTGACGATGCTGCTGTCTAGCACTTCTAGCAGGGCGCCAAAAGAAGCGGTAAAGGCAATAATCCATTTAAGAATGCCGCGCTGTTGCAGGCGTTCTCGCAGGGAACCGGCGCGTTGTGTTGCGGTGGCTGTCATGGCTGCGCTGGGGGGGTGATGTCGCTAGTCGAATTAGCGTTGCTAGGAGCTTTGTTGTCTGCAATGTTGTTATTTGCAATGTTTTTGTCTGTAATATTGTTGTCTGCAATATCGACCGCGACAGTAGCGGACATGCCGGGACTCAGCCGCGCAAGCTCTCCGTTTAGGCTGCTAGGATCGAGCACAATTTTGATGGGAATGCGCTGAACGACTTTGGTAAAGTTGCCGGTGGCATTGTCGGGCGGCAGTAGCGAAAACTGCGAGCCAGAGGCGGGCGATAGGCTATCGACTTTGCCCGTTAGGGTTTGTGAGCCGAGGGCATCTACCGTAACGGTGACCGGATCGCCGGGTTGAATGTTGGCAACCTGGGTTTCTTTAAAGTTGGCCATCACCCAAAAGTCTTGACCGACCACGGCCATCAGGGGCTGACCGATAGACACCTGGGTGCCCGGTTCGACCGATTTGTTGCCGATGGTGCCCGCAGCAGGCGCCTCAATCTTGGTGTAGCTAAGCTGGAGTTTGGCCGTTTTTAGGCTGGCTTCGGCCTGCTTAATTTGATCTTGGGCGGCGGTATACTGGCTGCGGCTAATCTCGGTTTGAAATCCGGCGGCGTTGGCGGTGGCCAAGGTGCCCTGACTGGTCTCTAGTTCGGACTGGGCTTTGTCGATGCCTGCTTGGGCCTGATCGATTTGCACCTGAGCCTGCTGTAACTGCTCCTGGGCAGTCTTTTGCTGGGCCTGGGCAGTTTTGTAGGCTTGCTGGTAGCTGTCGCGCTGTTCGGCGGAAACTGCGCCTCGAACGAACAAGTCCTGATAGCGGCCTGCTTCTATGCGGGCGTTTTCTAGCGTGGTGTTGGCGGCGGTGAGCTGAGACTGAGCGGTAGGAACAGCAAGTTTAGCAGCGGTTAAGGTTGACTGGGCGGTCGTAATACCAGCATTAGCGCCGGAGATACCGCCCTGGGCGCTGGTGTTTTGAGCGCTGGCGTTGGCGCTGGCTTGCTCGATGCCGATTTGGGCGGTTTGGGCGGCTTGCTTAGCAGCGCTCAGGGCGGCCTGGGCCTGGTCTACCTGGGCCTGAAAGGTTTGCGGGTCGAGCTGAACGAGCGTTTCTCCGGCGGTGACGGTCTGGTTGTCGGTGGCGACAACGGTTTGCACGGTGCCGTTGATGCGGCTGCTCACTTGATATACGTGGCCCTGAAGCTGGGCGTCGTCAGTGCTTTCGTGGGTAGAGGTATAGTGCCACCAGCGCAGGCCAAAGAAGCCGCCGACAATCAGGACGATGGGCAGGCCAATCAGAACTGGCAGGGGCAGGCGTTTTTTGGGGGCGACGGGGGGCGCTGCGGGGGGTTCTGAGTCTGTTGGATCGGTGGATTCAACGGGGTCTTTGGGGGGGGATAGGTCGGGTAGCTTGGTCGCAACGGCTGTTGCTTTAGCACGAGAAGAGGAGCTAACGTTGGCTGGCTGAAAATTGCCTGAGCTGAAGCTGTTTGAGTTAGAGATGTCCAAATTAGAGATGTCTAAATTAGAATCGTCTGGACTAAAACTGTCTGAGTTAAAACTGTCTGACATGGTTAGTAACTTGAAAGAGGGATTAAATTTAGTTCGTATGCGTAGCTTTTGAAGAAAAAAAGTGATTACAAGGAGGCCAAGATTTTGTCTGGTGAGATGAATGGGCTGGCACGATCTGGATCGGTGTTTTCCAAGTTGGCGATCGCCCGGTTCACCAGCGCCGAAAATTGTTGCTGTTCATCTTCTGAGAAGCCCGCTAGTACTTTACTTTGGGTGCTGATAACCAAAGGCGGCAGCTTGTCTTCTAACTGTCGTCCGGCGTCGGTTAGCCAGATGCGCCAGATGCGGCGATCGCACTCATCCTGTTCTCGGCGCAGCAGGTTTCTCTCTTCCATGCGGCTAATCACCCCGGTTAGCGTCCCGCCGACCTGCTTCAAACGACTGGCAACCTCGCTAGTGGCCATACCGTCTTGCTCCCACAGGCAGCACAGCACAACCCAGTGAAAAGGCGTGAGGCCGTAGGGTTCTAGCTTTTGTTGGAGCGATCGCCCCATGGTTAAAGAGAGAAGTCGAATGCGATAGCCTAGTCCATAGGGCGCTCGCACAGAGGATAACTGTTTCATGTTCCTACAAAAAATATACGCCCCTGACCCGGCAGTCAGTCGCTGTACAGCGCGTGAGATAGCGAGCTGCCTTTCCAACACAACTACCTTTTCAACACTACTATTTCAACACTACTAAAGTATAAAAAATAGCAACGCTTATCTTGTGACGTACAGGTATCAAATAGGTATCAAAGCTGTGACAATCTCAAGATCTAGCTAGTATCGTGATGCTCACCACGGCAGATTAAATAGGACATGCTCGATATTGGAATAGATATTCACGCTAAAGTGCCGCAAAGCGTTACACCGTCCTCTAGCATTTCCCTCTGTCTACCCGTCAGATAGAACCGGCAATTTTTCTTTCGAGGCGGCGCGATCTAAAGGAAGTAAAGAGGGTTCTATCAACAGCATTTTGATCGAGCTAGCAACCGGAACCGCAATGACTAAGCCCAAAAAACCGCCGACTTTAGTGCCGATTAGGAGAGAGACTAAAATCCAAACCGGGTTGAGGCCAATGAAGCCACCCACTAGCCTGGGTGCGATCGCATTTTCAATCACCTGATCGATCACCGCAGAAACGACAAGCACCCAAAGCCCTAGCCAGGGACTAATGAAAGCAGAAATAATGCTTGCCGCAACGATAGCCAGCGCGGCCCCGTAAGGCACCATGCCGCAGATACCCACCATAAAGCCAAACAATAGACCATAAGGAACTTGCAAAATTAGATAGGCAATCGTCATCGAAACGCCCAGCGTTAGAGCCACAGCAGCTTGACTAATAAAATAGTTGTGAAAACTACGCGCGATCGCAAGGTTTACTCTTCTAGCCGTTCTGGCCGGTAGCCAGCGCAGCAGGCTTCGCCAAACCTCTGGGCCACTAAGCACCAGATAGATGGACAGCACAACGGTTAGAAAAATATCGAGCAGGTTGGCGACCGCCGCTGGAATGGCACCGACAATGCCGCTACTGAGCGCCTGCACCTGCGTAGAGAGCTTACCTTCAGCCTGAGTGATAGTCGCCTCCATATCAAACGGGAGCTGTCGCTGTTTGGCCCAGGATTCTAGTCCCTGCAGGCGATCGCTACTAGAAGAGATCAAAGCGGGTAGCTGGCTGGCAAGTTCGCTAATTTGCCGGGCCAGCGGCGGCAGCAAGAGAAACCCCAGCAGGCCCAGCAGCGCGACGAGCAGTAAAAGAACAACCGCTAGCGCACCCGGTTTAGACAGTCGAAATCGCTGTAGCCAGCCGACAGGATAGCCCAGAATAAAGGCGATTAGCGTAGCTGCTAGTGCGATCGTAAAAAAAGAGCGAAAGTACTCAAACAGTAGCAGAGCTACCCAGCCGTTGAGCACGAGCAGAGGGAGAATGAGCGCCCACAGGAGCCAGCGTGGCGGTCGGCGTATGTTCATATAGTCCGGTTTCTCCTGCGGCTATTTTATAAATTTAGGATAGAAAAATTGACTCAAAGCACTATCTTTTGCAGGCTCTGACCTTCAGCTATATCGACGTGGAATCAACCTCTGTTTTATGCTTTGCAGATGCATCATAAAAGAAAGATGTGACAGACTTGTGGCAAAAGCAAATAAAGCAGGTGTCTTGATGACAGTTTTGTCAGCGTAAACTGGCCACCGGACATCGTGTGACGTCTTATATTCAGCCGACAGGTTCTGCCATGCCGATAAAAATGTGCTTTTAGCAAGAGAATAGGTTGTTCAATTCCTTCTAAGTGGGTATTTCAAAAATAGTTTCAAGAACTATGCTTAGCGGGAAAGCCTAAAAAACTGAAGCTTTTAACAACAAACATCACAAGAGTAGTTAGTGCTAAACAGGCGCTAAATAAACGCTAAACAGTATCAAACAATTGGAGCATTCAATGGTAAATAGTCAGTTAAAAATGCAGGATCCTCGTCATCAATATCCAGAGCCGCCTTTTCCTCGTCAGCCTATGTCGGCCCCCGGATTGGTGGAAGAGATGACGCCAAAACCAGATCACGGTGAGAAAAGCTACGTTGGGCATGGCAGACTGACCGGACGCAAAGCGTTGATTACAGGCGGCGATTCGGGAATAGGACGGGCCGTTGCGATCGCATTTGCTAGAGAAGGCGCAGATGTAGCAATCTCCTATCTCGATAGCGAACGATCAGATGCGCAAGACGTTGTTGCACTGGTCGAAGAGACTGGGCGTAAGGCGATCGCACTACCGGGCGATATTACTAACGAGCAGTTTTGCCAGCAGCTAGTTGCCGACGCCGTAGAAGGACTCGGCGGCCTCGACATTTTGATTAACAATGCCGGAATGCAAACGAGCATTCCCTACATTGAAGACATTAGCACCGAGCATTTCGATGGCGTGCTTAAGACCAATCTGTACGCGCTCTTTTGGATTACGAAAGCGGCGATGCCTCATCTAAAACCAGGCTCAGCCATCATCAATACAACCTCTATTCAGGCGTACGATTCTTCGGCTACCTTGGTTGACTACGCGACTACTAAAGCGGGCATTGTTGCTTTTAGCAAAGCGCTTGCCAAGCAGGTGATCGAGCGGGGTGTGCGCGTCAATGCAGTTGCGCCTGGCCCATTTTGGACACCGCTTCAGCCCAGTGGCGGTCAGCCTCAAGACAAGATTGAGAAGTTTGGCAGTTCCGTGCCGATAGGCCGACCCGGACAGCCCGCAGAGATCGCACCGGTGTATGTGCTTTTAGCCTCACAGGAGGCCAGCTACATTACGGGAGAAGTCTACGGTGTCACCGGTGGCTCGGGGATTGCCTAACAGAATTCTCCTACTTCAGCAGGCTCGTTAAAGCCAGCCTGTTGGAGTAAATACGCTGTTGGTTACGCTGCCGATATGAGAAGTTGATTGCCAACTGTCACAGCATTGACATCTGTTGGACACAGATTTAGGTTAGCGCGTAGATTAAGATGTAGATAAGTAAAAAGTGCTTTCCTCAGACTTGTAGCAGATGCGCAAAAGCTGTAGTAGGGAAACAAAGGAAATTCGAAGAAAAATTAGACCCATGGGAATCAATTTAGCTTATTCGGCCTATGCGATCGGTGGACTTGCCTTAGCGGTGAGTTGGGCCACTTGGCTACCTGGGTTTGTGGTTAATATTTTGAACTTTCTCTATCCGCTGGGCTTACCAGGAGGACTTTTGGGCCTGCTGCTGCTGGCGCTGCGCGTCTGCATTGGCCTTTTATTTGTGCTGCACGGCTGGCCCAAAATATCGCACTTACGCACCTGGTCAAAAGCTATCAATATGCCAATTTTTCTGTGCTTTTTATCGGCGCTGTCAATGTTTTTGGGCGGATTCTTTATGATTATAGGTCTGCTAACGCCTTTCGACAGCCTGGCTATTTTAGGATCTATGCTATTTGCGATGATTTTAGAGATGTCCAAGGGATCGCCTTTTGTGGCGCGAGATCCGTTTCAGATTCCGGACAACGAGTATCAGGGGCCAAACGGTCAGGGCGATCCGCCAAGCTGGGAAAAAGCCTTTTTGTACGTGGTAATTTTGAGCGCAATTTCTATTCTTGGCCCCGGCGCATTTTCGCTTGATGCTTTGATATTTGGTTAAAGATATCTAGTTAAAGAACTCAAGTGGAACACTCTTAAGCGCAGGCAAGTAACAGCATGCAAGTAAGCGCAGACAAAAGACTATGTAAGGGGTTCAAAAAGCGATGAAAAACACGGCGCACAGCGTAACAGCGGCTCGCACTGCGGGCGCATCGACCGACACTTATTTTACAAATTTTGCCTCGGATACGGAAAATGCGCCGCTGCTGATTTATCTGCCAGGACTCGACGAAACCGGTAAGGATTTAATTTCGCTGGAAATGAGCGACTTTAAACAAGACTTTGAGGTGCGCGGGCTGATTATTCCGGCGGATGATTTGGCCGACTGGGATGAGCTGGCGGCGGCTGCGATCGCACTGACTCGCCACGAAATTGCCAAAATGCCAGCCGGAACGCCCGTTTGCCTGTGCGCAGAATCTTTTGGCGGCTGCTTGGGCCTGCGGGTATTGGAGCAAGCGCCTGATTTGTTCGATCGGGTGGTTTTAGTTAATCCTGCGTCTTCTTTTCACCGCGTTCCCTGGCTGAATTTAGGGGCGTGGCTCATGCCGCTGGTGCCAGCGCTATTTTTTAATCAGCCTGCCGACTGGCTGGTGTTCTTTTTGGCCCCGCTCCATCGAATTTCTTCAGAGGCACGTCAGGCGCTGGCAAAGTCTACTCACGATGCGCCTAAAGAGACGCTGGTGAAAAGGCTTAATTTAATGCGTAATTTTTCACTGGATGCGGCGCGGCTCAGCCGGGTGACCTGCCCGGTGCTGCTAGTTGGGAGCGCGGGCGATCGCATTCTTCCGTCTGTTGCAGAAGCTCACCGGCTCAGCCAGATTTTCCCTAGTGCTCAGATGGTTACCCTGCCTTACAGCGGCCACGCTTGCCTAGCCGAGCGAGACGTTAACCTCGATGAGATTATGCGATCGCACCACCTTATGCCCGCTCCGCCGATGACCGCTCCGCCGACAACCATTTAAACATTAAACCCTGCATAAAATAGGAGACTTCTGATGCATTACGACATGATTATTATCGGTACGGGCGCCGGCGGCGGCACGCTGGCTCATCAGCTCGCGCCGACTGGAAAGCGTATTCTTATTCTAGAGCGAGGCGAGTTTTTGCCGCGTGAAAAAGAGAACTGGGATGCGGTGGAGGTTTATCAAAAAGGCCGCTACTATACCGATGCTGAAAAGTGGGTAAATAAAGAAGACAAAGAGTTTGCGCCTTCGACCTGTTACTGGGTGGGCGGCAATACCAAGGTGTATGGCTCGGCCTTGCTACGGCTAAGAGAAAGAGACTTTGATGAGGTGCAGCATAAGGATGGTATTTCTCCGGCATGGCCGCTCAAGCATGCAGACTTTGCGCCCTATTACGACCAGGCAGAAGTGCTGTTTGACGTGCATGGCGAGCGCAGCGGAGATCCCACGGAGCCAACAACTCACGAGTATCCTTATCCGGCGGTTAGCCACGAACCGGCGATGCAACAGATTTATAACAACATTCAGCAGGCGGGCTACTATCCGTTTCATCTACCGGTGGGCCTAAAGATTAACGAAGTAGATAAGACGCTCTCGCAGTGCATTCGCTGCGACACCTGCGACGGCTTTCCCTGCCTGGTAGATGGCAAGGCCGATAGCGAGGTGAACTGTATTAATGGGGTGCGATCGCTCGAAAACGTTACGCTGCTCACGGGCGCATTCGTTAAGCAGCTCCTGACTGATGCCTCTGGGCGCACCCTCACCGCTGTACGCACCGAAGTGAACGGCGAAGAACAGCTATTTTCAGCAGATATTGTGGTGGTCGCCTGCGGCGCGATTAACTCGGCGGCGCTGCTGCTGCGCTCTGCGAACGACGCGCATCCTAATGGGCTGGCCAACCGCTCCGATCAGGTGGGCCGCAACTTTATGAAGCATCTCTCTTCAGCTATTGTTGCGCTCAGCGCTCAGCCCAACCCGGCAGTGCATCAAAAGACCATTGGCCTCAATGATTTTTACTGGGGCGAACCCGACTTTCCCTACCCGATGGGCATGGTGCAAAACACCGGCAATGTAAAAGGTGGAATGATGCCCGCTGAGTCGCCGCCGCTGCTGGCTCCGTACGTAAAAATTACGCCCGAAACGGTGCTAGATGTGTTCGCGGCGCATTCTACCGGCTGGTGGCTACAGACGGAAGATTTACCAGAGGCAAACAACAGAGTGCGGGTGGTAAACGGGCAGATTCATTTGGACTATACGCCGAATAATATAGAGGCGCGCGATCGCCTGATCCACCGCTGGACATCCGTGCTAAAAGCCACCGACCGGCACACAAAGCATGTGGTTCCTTTTAGCTTATACCCGCGCAACATTATGCCGCTCGCAGCGGTGGCCCATCAGTGCGGCACCTGTCGCTTTGGCCCCGATGCGGAAACGGCGGTGCTGGATTTGAACTGTCGCGCTCACGAGGTGGATAATCTATACGTTGTTGATGGCAGCTTCTTTCCGTCTAATTCGGGCGTGAACCCAACGCTGACGATTATTGCCAATGCGATTCGAGTGGCGGAGCATTTGAAGCAGCGGCTAGGCGTTAGCCAGGAAAAAGAGCTTGTACAGGCTTAGCGATCGCACCCTTTATTTTTTAGCCAGCTTTTAGGAGAGACTTTTCATGAACTCTGAACAATCTAAACAACCTTTAGAAGATCAAATAGAGAACCAAATAGAGAATCCAATAGAGAACCAAACCGAGCAGGATTCTGAAGCAATCGACGCTCGCCGCCATGCTTTAGAAACTGGCGTAGGAGCCGGTGTTGGCGGGCTGCTAGGCGCTGTCGTGGGCGGCGCGGTGGGCGGTAAAAAAGGTGGAATGCTGGGCGCGGTGGCGGGTGCGATCGCCGTTGGCCTGTTAGGAGAAGCCGTAGGTGATGATTTGATCGCCTTGGAGCAGCAGGCCGCAGAGGTGCTCGGTGAGGCGGCAGATGAGGACGAGCTACCGGCGCATTATTCGTGGGAGGAGCTGCGATCGCTCTCAAAATCAGCTCAAAATCACAATTAAGTCACAATCAAATCCGCGTTCAAGATAACCCGTAAAATTACAGGCAAAGCCGCTCGTAACGTTTCAATCCTTATACCTACTCAACAGAACCTCTTCAACAGTATTCATTTAACGACACCCACTTAACAACACTCCTTCAACAGCATTCATTCAACAGTACCAGTCATGCCCGCCTTACCGCTCAACAGCTCCGCGCTGCCCTACCCCGACCCGATGCATCCGATCATCGTTCACTTTGTGATTGCGATGGTGCTGTTTGCCTTTTGCTGCGATACGGTGGGCTATTTCACTCGCAATCCCAAGCTGTTTGAGGTGAGCTTTTGGAACATGGTTGTTGCCTCTATTGCCGTTTTTATGGCGATTATTGTCGGCCAGTTTGAAGCGGGCTTAGCGCCTACCTACCCGGCTGTAGAAGCCGTGCTAACGCGACATACGCTGCTGGGCTGGTCGCTTTCTGCGATCGTGGTGGCAATCACCGCCTGGAAGTTTGTCATTCGCTCTCGCAGCTTATTTAGAGTGCCGCCTGCATACCTTGGGGCGGCTACGTTTTTGGTGGTTATGGTGTGCTTTCAGGTGTATTTGGGTTCGCAGCTTGTTTGGACGTATGGCCTGCATGTAAAGCCGGTAGTGCAGGCGATTGAGCAGGGGCAGGTAAAATGAACGAGCAGCTCGTTCAACAGTTCGCTCAATTACTCAATCAATTCGGCATTCAGCTCAATGCCAACGGTCTGCCCTATCCGGTGCCGATTCATCCTAATTTGGTGCATCTCACGCTGGGGCTGTTTATTATTGCCGTTTTGTTCGATATTGCTGGAACGCTGTTTCCACTGGAAAAGCCCATCTTAAAAGTGCTGTCGATTCCGACCTTGCGCGGCAGCTTTTACGACGTGGGCTGGTATAACCTGGTGGCTGCGATCGCCATTACCTTTTTCACCGTCACCGCAGGCTTTTTCGAGCTGCTGCTCGCCAACCCGCCGACCAATGTTAAAAGCGACTGGGGGCTAGGCGCAGGCACCACCATGCTTTTGCACGGAGTCGGCGGTGTGCTGCTGCTGGCGACGATGGTAGGCATGGGCGTGTGGCGCGGCTTTCAGCGCTATCGCTGGCGCCAGGAAAAGCCCCGGCAGGTGCAGTGGAGCTATTTGGCGGTGGGCGTTTTTATGCTGGGCCTGCTGTATTTGCACGGCACGCTGGGCGCTCATTTAGGCGGAGACTTTGGGATTCACAACGCAGCGGCAAATCTGCTGCGTCAGGGAGAAGATCCTAATCTGTTGTTGAAGTAAGAGTATAAAGGACAGCATGATTGTAAAACTAGGAGAAGCGATCGTTCTCGCAATAGGCGCAGCGGCTATTATCTTTATTAGCTACTGGCTGGGTCAGCAGTCCTATAGCTGGATGCCGCCCGAAGCCACGCTCGAAGCGCAAAAGGTCGATGGCCTCTTTAGCTTTTTGGTGATGCTCGGTTCCATTATCTTTTTGGGCGTACTGGGCACGATTCTGCATTCTTTAATCTTTTGTCGGGCAAAAAAAGGAGACTTTTCGGAAGGTCATCCGGTTCGTAGCGATACGCTGCTCGAAATACTATGGACGGGAATTCCAACGGTGCTGGTGCTGTGGATTGCGGTTCAGAGTATTCATATTTATGCGCTGCTCGATATTCAAGGCGTTCCGGAGGTGGCTCATGCGGCCATGGGGATGAAGGCCGCCTATGCCGCAGCACCCGCGCCGCCGGTAAAAACGGTCGAGGTAACCGTTCAGCAATGGGCCTGGATTTTTCACTACCCCGAGCAAGATGTCACTAGCGCCGAGCTGCATCTGCCGGTGAATCAGCGGGTGCGGCTGGCGATGCGCTCAAAAGACGTGCTGCACGGCTTTTACATTCCTGCTTTTCGGCTAAAGCAAGATATTGTTCCGGGCACTGAGTTCGACCTGGTTTTTTCGCCCACGCTGGAGGGCAAATATCGCCTGCAAGACTCTCAGCTTAGCGGCACCTATTTCTCGCTGATGCAGGCCGATGTGTTTGTAGAGTCACCGCAAGCCTATCAGCAGTGGCTTGATAATGCCGCGCAAAACCCGACGCCCCCGGTAGATTTATCAGTGGCTGAAGCCGCGCAGCCGCCTCAGCTATTGGGGCGGCGCTGGGGAGAAAATCATTCGCCTAATCACCTTCAAACTGCTCACTCCTTACCTTTATTACCATGACTGATTCTGCTCTTTTACATCCGCCTCAGTCCTGGCGACAATATTTCAGCTTCAGCACCGACCACAAGGTGATCGGGGTGCAGTACATGGTGACGAGCTTCACCTTCTTTTTGATCGGTGGGCTGCTGGCGATGCTAATTCGCGCGGAGCTGCTGACGCCGCAGCTCAATTTGGTTAGCCGCGAGCTGTACAACGGCCTGTTTACGATGCACGGCACGGTGATGATTTTTCTGTGGACGATTCCTACCTTTGTGGGCTTAGGAAACTATCTGGTGCCGCTGATGATTGGGGCGAAAGATATGGCGTTTCCGGTGCTCAATGCGATCGCCTTTTGGATTCTCCCGGTCGCAGGCACGCTGCTGCTCTCCAGCTTTTTCCTGCCGGAAGGATCGGCCAAGTCGGGCTGGTGGTCTTACCCGCCGCTGAGTACGCAGCTTTCTTCCACGCAGGGTTTGGTGAACGGTCAGTCTCTCTGGATTTTGGCCATGGTGATGATCGGCATTTCGTCGATTATGGCGGCTGTGAATTTTGTGACGACGATTTTTTGGATGCGATCGCCCGGCATGACCCTTTTTAGGATGCCGATTTTTGTCTGGACAACGCTCAGCGCTCAGCTAATGCAGCTCATTTTTCTACCCTCTTTAACCGGGGCGCTGCTGCTGCTGCTGTTCGATCTAGACTTTGGGACGCACTTTTTCCAACCCGCTGAAGGCGGCACCCCGGTGCTGTACCAGCATTTGTTCTGGTTTTACTCGCACCCGGCGGTCTACATTTGGGCGCTGCCTGCCTGGGGCGTATTCTCGGAGGTGATTCCCGCTTTTACCCGCAATCCGCTGTTTGGCTATCGGTCGGTGGCGATCGCCACCTTCAGCTTTGTGCCCATTACTGGCGTTGTGTGGGTGCATCACATGTTTGCCGGAGCAACCCCCGGCTGGATGCGCACATTGTTTATGTTTACAACAGAATTGGTGGCAGTGCCCACCGGGATTAAAGTCTTCGCCTGGACAGCGACTATTTGGAAAAGCAAAATCCATCTCGACAGCGCTTTTCTCTTTGCCGTGGGCGGCGTTGTCATGTTTGTACTCGCGGGCATTACCGGCGTTATGCTCGGGGCGCTGCCGTTCGATCTGCATGTTAACAACACCTATTTTATTGTCGGTCACTTTCACTATGTGGTGTTCAACACCATTGTGATGGCCTACTTTGCCGCAATTTACTACTGGTTTCCTAAAATTACCGGGCGCATGTGCTCCGAAGGTTGGGGCAAGCTGCACTTTGGCCTCACCTTCTTGGGTGCTACGCTCAACTTTTTCCCCATGTTTCCGCTGGGGCTTCAAGGAATGCTGCGCCGCGTTTCTTCTTACGATCCGCAGTATGCCGACTGGAACATGGTATCTAGCCTGGGTGCGTTTTTACTGGGCGTCTCAACGCTGCCTTTTTTAGTTAACGTCATTGTCTCCTGCTTTGAAGGGCCCATTGCCAAAGACAATCCGTGGCACGCCACCGGGCTAGAGTGGCGAACCTCCTCGCCCCCACCCAAAGAGAACTTTGACAGTATTCCAACGGTAACAGAGCCGCCCTACAGCTACGGCGATGCTCGCTACTGCGTCCAAGACCCTACCAGTCGGTACTAGGTACTCGCTATGACTCAAGCCTCTTCCCGCGATGGCCAGCCCATCCACCAAAACCAGAACGACGAAAGCCCGTTTAATCTTCAGCAGCTGCGGCGTAATCTTCCGAGCTGGCTTCAGCGATTTATCCCTAGCGGCGGCGGTCAGCACGAAGACCACCACGGCAAAGGCATGTTTGGCATGACCATTTTCCTGCTCTCCGAGAGCATGATTTTTGTCAGCTTTTTTGCCTCTTATATAGTGCTGCGGCTCACCACTACCGACTGGCTTCCGGCGGGCGTCAGCGGCCCCGAGGCTTCACCTACCGTCATTTTTCACTCTGCGGTGCTGGTCTCTAGCAGCTTTGTACTTTACTTTGCGGAGCGATCGCTCAAGCGTCATCAGCTCACCCGGTTTCGGCTGCTGTGGCTGCTCGACCTCAGCGATGGGCATTTACTTTTTAATCGGTGAAGTGCAGGAGTGGGCGGGGCTAGACTTTGGCCTGACAACCGGCATCGGCGGCGGCACTTTTTATGTGCTAACGGGCTTTCACGGGCTGCATGTGGCCACGGGCATTCTGTTGCAGTTTATTATGCTGGGCCGCTCTTTTTTGCCGAATAACTACGAGCACGGTCACTTTGGCGTCAGCGCGGCCTCGCTGTTTTGGCACTTTGTCGATGTGCTGTGGCTGATTTTGTTCTCGTTGCTCTATTTATGGTAGAAATCCCCTCTGGAGGGGTGGCACGCAGTGACGGGGTGGGTCAACGCCCCACGCACCTAACCATCACACCATTCAATCCTCTTAATCTTCAACTCTGCTCTATCCTCCTTCATCAGGTTTGCCGCTATGTCATCTCCCCAACTCGCCGCCAAACCCTCTGACTCAACCAACGCCAACCCAGATACCGCCCTACCTGTCGTCATTATCGGCGGTGGCTTTGTCGGTCTTTTTACCGCGCTGCACCTGCGCCATCGTCACTTCCCCAACCCGATTATTCTGATCGACTCGCAAACGCAGTTTGTGTTTAAGCCGTTGCTGTACGAGTATTTGAGCGGGGAAATGGAAGCAACAGAAGTGGTGCCCACCTATGAGGAACTGCTGAGCGGTAGCGACATTACCTTTGTGCAAGGCTCGGTCACTGAGGTTGATTTAACCGAGCGAAAGGTGCGCTTGGCGGCTGGATTACAGTATAGCTATCAGTATTTGGTGCTGGCGGTGGGCAGCATTCAGGGCTACTTTGGCACCGAGGGCGCACAGCAGTATGCCTTTGCGTTTCGCACTCAGGCCGATGCACAAAGGCTTAAAGAACAGCTGCGCGATCGCTTGACAAGCCGCCCGCCAAACCGCCGATTCTGTTGAACGCAAAAAGCTTGCGACGGTCGCTATAGTTGGCGCGGGGCCCTCTGGCGTAGAAATGGCCGCAACGCTGGCCGATTTGCTGCCAGGCTGGTATGCGAGATTGGGCGGAAAGCCACAGGATATCCGCGTTGTGCTGGTAAACCACGGTGACAGCATTTTATCGGGAGATGTGAATGAGCATTTGCAAGAAACGGCGCTGGCGGCGCTGAAAAAACGCACGGTGCCGGTTGAGCTGTTGCTGGGCGTAGGGGTAGAAGCAGTTAGCGCCAAGGGGCTGAGCTATCGCCCGAAAGGAGAAGATTCGAAGCCGGAGCAGCAGGATCAAAATGCGCTGCAACAACTGTCCGCTGCGACCGTGATTTGGACGGCAGGTACAGGGACGAATCCGCTGATAGAGTCGCTGCCTTTGGAGCCGGGCGATCGCGATAAACACAAGTCTCCTCTGGTCATGCCTACGCTACAGCTCTTAAACTATCCTGACGTATTCGCTGCTGGCGACTGCGCCGTTGTGCAAGCTCAGCCGCAGCCCGCCGTGGCACAAATTGCCTATCAGCAGGGCGCTGGCATTGCGCACAATCTGCTGGCGCTGGCTCAAGGGCGAATCGCTCAAGCCTGTTCATCCTAAAATGCGCGGAACGCTGATGAAGCTGGGCATTCGCAATGGCGTCGCGAACCTGTTCGATAAAGTTCAAATCGGGGGCGAAGCGGGTGACTTAATTCGCAATGCGACCTATTTGGAGATGTTGCCGACGCCTATGCATAACTTTAAGGCGACGGCGGAATGGCTAACAGATGATATTTTCGAGCGGCATCAGAAGGTCGGTAAGATTAGACGCGATCGCACTTCTGCCTCCCATGCACAACCTCTCCAGCCGGGGCGAGTAGCCGTTTGGATGAGCGGCGCGGTGCTGCTAGCCTCCATTGTCATTGGCCTGTTTTTAGGGCTAGGCCCACAGCGATCGCCCGTGCCATCTGCTCGCAACAGTCAGCCTTCTAAAGTGGAATAACTGATACTGGATTCACATCTTTTTGACACTTATTGGACATAGCAATTTGTCACTATGTTGAATGAACAGGACTGTAGCTTGCTGTGGCATCGCCGGTTCTGCCAGTTCCGCTTTAGAGGGTATTTTGATGACGCTTGCTTCTGATTCGCTGAAAGGCCAGGTCGCGATTGTGACAGGCTCTAGTTCGGGTATTGGCGAAGGCATTGTTCGCTACCTAGCAACCCTTGGCGCTAAGGTGGTGGTTAACTACCATTCCGAGCAGGCAGCCGGTGAGAAAATCGCCAGCGACATAGAGCAAGCAGGCGGAAATGCGATCGCTATTGGAGCTAATGTCTCCAAAGAAGAAGATGTACAGGCGCTGTTTAAGCAAACGCTAGATACCTTTGGCACCGTCGATATTTTAGTCAACAACTCGGGCCTGCAAAAAGACGCTGCCTTTGTCGATATGACGCTAGACCAGTGGAACGCAGTGATCAGCGTGAACTTGACCGGCCAGTTTCTCTGCGCCAGAGAAGCGGCGAAAATCTTTTTGCGACAGGGCATCCGCCAAGACGTGTCTCAGGCCGCAGGCAAAATTATCTGCATGAGTTCGGTGCATCAGGTCATTGCCTGGGCAGGCCACGTTAACTATGCCACCAGCAAAGGCGGCGTCAATATGATGATGCAAAGCATCGCGCAAGAGCTAGCGCCGCATAAAATTCGAGTTAATAGCATTGCGCCAGGTGCGATCAGAACGCCTATCAATAAAGCGGCCTGGGACACACCTGCGGCTGAAACCGACCTGCTCAAGCTAATTCCCTATGGCCGAGTGGGCGACCCCAGTGATATTGCCAAAGCAGCGGCCTGGCTTGCCAGCGATGAGTCGGATTATGTAACCGGCACCACGCTGTTTGTAGATGGGGGTATGACACTATATCCAGGGTTTGCGACCGGCGGCTAATGGCAACAGAAAATTTTGAGCGCTAATCAGGTGACATTGTGAATACGACAGCATTTCAGACCGCAAACTCTCAGATCGTAGACCTCAAGACAACAGCATCGTGCGCGAGCAATCTTGCTTTCAAAATGGCAATGCGCTCGATTTGGAAGGGAGAATTGTAGCTTGTTCTCACGGTCAGCGAGCGATTATCTATCCTCAACGGCTGCCTGCTGAGATCAGCCATTTGGAGGCAGGTTAAGAAAGTCACTCATCTTGAAAAAAGCAATACTATAAATCTCAATACTATAAATCTCAATACTATAAATCTATAGTTCGAACTTCGACTACGCTCAACCCTGCAGACAACTCTCTAGAGAGAGAGACGCCACAGGCACTGAGCACAATCGAAAGACTAATGGAACCTTCAGCGATTACAGTGCCTGATTAAGGAGCCTGATTAAGAGGCCTGGTTACTACGGCTGCGAATACGCCGTAGCTCTAGCCACATGCTACCGCCCGTAATTGCCATAAACAACAAACCTAGCGCATTCAAAAATGGATAAACAACTTCTAAGTTGAGAGGGCCAAAGTGCCCTTTATGCAGAGCGAGCAGCCAGTCTACGCCGTCGCCCTTGCCCATCAGGTCGAAAGCCTGATAGATAGAGCCGGTAACTAGGGTTAAAACAATCGGAATAATGACGATAGGCGCTACGAAAGAATGGAGCCGCTTGAGCTTTTGGAGCTGCCGTTTGGCGGTCTGTACAGTGGTCATAGATTAAGCCTTATGATGTTTGGGATTGAGGCGAATACGAACAAGACTGAGTTGAACAAGGCCGAATTAAATTAGGCCAAGCTAAACAAGACTATTCAATAGAAAATTAAAAGCTTTGAACTTATTGAGTGCGCTCGCGAAATGTCTTTAGCTTCGGCGATCGCACTATAATCGCACTGTAAAATTGTAGCTTAAAAAAAACTCTTATGTGTGCTTAGCGTTTTATTTAACTCGCGCGGCAGTCCCTCTTTTTTCTATTGTCGTAAATTACCTCTTCTCAAGCAATTTTTTGATAGCGTATTGTCCTAAAATACTCTAATCAGCCACATAGGAAACGTTTTAATGGTAGGGCCAACTATTCCGCCGCGAAAGCACCGCCGTTTATCAGAATGGCTGCTGAATGAGGAACGCAGCAGCGGAGAATCACATCAACAGCCCTGGTGGAAAGTTGTTTGCTTAACTGGAGTCGATTACTTTTCTACGTTAGGCTATCAGCCAGGTATTGCAGCCTTGGCAGCCGGAGCACTGTCCCCCTTGGCCACCCTCATTCTAGTTCTGGTGACGCTGTTTGGGGCGCTGCCCATTTACAAACAGGTCGCTAAGCTTAGCCCGAACGGAGAAGGTTCACTCGCCATGTTGGAGCGGCTGCTCCCTGGCTGGCAGGGTAAGTTGTTTGTGTTAGCACTGCTGGGATTTGTCTCTACTGATTTTATTATTACCATTACGCTCTCAGCGGCAGATGCGACTACTCACTTAGTCCAAAATCCATTTATGCCGGAGGCTCTTCGAGGACAGCTCATTCCGATTACGCTGATTCTAGTGGCGCTGCTAGGCGCTATTTTCCTCAAAGGATTTCACGAGGCTATCGGCATCGCGGTGGTGCTGGTGGTTGTGTATCTCTCTTTGAATTTGGTTGTCGTGGGGGTGGGAGCCTACGAAATTTGGCAGCAGCCTGCGTTAATTGGGCAGTGGCGGCAGGCGCTGACGACGGGGCACAGCAGCCCGCTAGGCGCAGTTGGTCTCTCTTTGTTGCTGTTTCCTAAGCTGGCGCTGGGGCTATCTGGCTTTGAAACCGGAGTTGCAGTAATGCCCTTGGTCAAGGGTAAGCCGCAGGATGCATCGGGTAGGCCGTTTGGCCGCATTTACAACACCCATAGGCTGCTGACAGCTTCGGCAGTAATTATGAGTTTCTTTTTACTCGCCACCAGTTTTGAGACGGTTGTTCTTATTCCTGCAAAGGCCTTTCAATCGGGCGGGGCGGCTAACGGCAGAGCGCTGGCGTATATGGCCCATACCTATTTGGGTAACGCGTTTGGTACGGTGTACGACCTGAGTACGATCGCAATTTTGTGGTTCGCTGGGGCCTCGGCGATGGCCGGATTGTTGAATATTGTGCCGCGCTATTTGCCCCGGTATGGGATGGCTCCCGACTGGGCGAGGGCGACCCGTCCTTTGGTGCTGGTATTTAGCGCGATCGCATTTATCGTCACTCTCCTATTCCAGGCAGATGTAGAAGCTCAAGGCGGAGCCTATGCAACCGGCGTATTGGTACTTATGAGTTCGGCCTCATTTGCTGTGATGCTCGCCGCTCGCAAGCGAAGGGAGACGTTCAGCACCTTTGCCTTCGGCCTAATTACGCTGATCTTTTTCTATACAACCGTTGCCAACATTATCGAGCGGCCTGACGGCATCAAAATTGCGGCCTGTTTTATTGGCGCCATTATCATCACCTCTTTAATCTCTCGTATCTGGCGCTCAACCGAGCTGCGTGTAGAAGCCGTCGAGCTAGACGCTACGGCTAAACAGTTTGTGATAGACGAAATCTCTCGGACTGAAAAAAACACGCTCGAGATTATTGCCCACCATATTATTAGAGGCGATGACCAGGAATATTCGCTCAAGGCTAAAGAAGTTTGCGAAGACAACCACCTCCCGTTCAATACGCCGGTGCTGTTTTTAGAGATTGTGGTATCGGATGCTTCGACGTTTACCGATACGCTACAGGTTAAGGGCATACAGGTAGGAGAGCATAGAATTTTGCGAGCGAGCAGTGCGGCGGTGCCAAATGCGATCGCGGCTATTCTCCTGCATTTGCGCGACACCACCCACCGGCTCCCACACATCTACTTTGGCTGGATGGAAGGCAACCCGCTAGAGTTTGTGATGCGGTTTTTGCTGTTTGGCGAAGGCGATATTCCCATTACCACCCGAGAAGTGCTGCGCAAGGCCGAACCCAACCACGAGCAGCGTCCGGGAGTATACGTCGGTGGATAGCCTAGTCAAGCCTGTTCTTAAGCTCATTCGCCGCGTTCCTTTCACGCTGGTTATGCTGCTAGGCATTGGCAGTGCGGGCTTTATCACGGGGACCAATAAAGGAGATTTAGATCCTGCGATCGCACAGCGCTGGGGGTTTGCCCTGCACGATTTGTGGCAGGGCATCTGGTATTCGCTAGTTACCGAAGTGTGGTTTACTCATCAGCCCTTTATGTTTTGGGGCATTTTAACCTTTGTTGTTTTCTCTATTGGCGTTTACGAATGGCGAGCCGGCACGAAGCGAGCAGGCTCGCTGTACTGGACAACTGATATTGGCGGCACGCTCATTCTCACCTTTACTTTTGTGCTGCCGCTATATTTACTTCATACGGAGCTAGGGCAGGCACTTGCTTTTGCCGATGATGTGGGCATGTCGGGCGGTGGGTTTGGCTGTGTCGGTGGGTGGGTTCATCGGCTGGCTGTACCCGTGCGGCGCTGGGCTTTTGCGGGCGTCATGGTATACCTGGTGCTCCATCTGGTTTTAGTGTTCGATCTGTCCTCAGATGTGCTGCATATCATCACGTTTTGTTCGGGCTTTTGGCTGGATGGTTGTTGGCGCGATCGCACTCAAAAACGTCTGTAAACACCAGTCTATAAACATCATAAAACAACAACAACGAGCATAAACACATTCGACAGCAATTATTCAATAACAATTATTCTTCAATAACAATTGTCATTCTCAAGTCATGGCTCCACTGATCAATCAAATTTTTAAACGGTTCAAGATAGTCCGTCAGCCCCAGCGCATCGCGGTTTTTGAAGCGGCCATTATTGGCTTATTTTCGGGGCTATCGGCGGTGCTGCTGAAGTGGGGAGTCGGCTGGATCGGCACCTGGCGCGTTCATGCGGCTGAGGCGTTTCCGGCCTGGGTAGTGCTGCCCCTAATTGGCCTAGTAGGCGGCGGGCTTTCGGGCTGGGTGGTGGCGGCTTTTGCGCCAGAAGCAACTGGGAGCGGCATTCCGCAGGTTAAGGCAGTGCTGGCCAAAGTCCCCATGCTGCTGAATTTGCGGGTCGCGGTGGTTAAGTTAGTCAGCGGCGTGCTAACGCTTGGCTCGGGGATGGCACTCGGACGAGAAGGGCCAACCGTACAGGTAGGAGCCGCGTTAGCCGCCCAGTTTAGCCGCTGGTTTCCGACCGCGCCCAATCAGCGACGACAGCTCATTGCCGCCGGTGCGGGTGCAGGCTTGGCGGCGTCTTTTAATGCGCCGATGGCGGGCGTCTTTTTTATTATTGAAGAGTTGCTAAAAGATTTTTCGAGTGCGACGTTGGGCACCGCAGTGCTGGCAGCGTTTGTAGGTGCGGTGGTGGCCCGGTTGTTGGGTGCTCACGGCCTGGACGTAAACCTGTTGGACAATGCGCCGGTTACCGATTTTTCAGCCGCTGAGATCCCGCTTTATATTCTGTTGGGAATCATAGCCGGTGTCATTGGCTCGGTGTTTAATCAAGGCATATTAGCGAGCTTAAGCTTCAATCGCGATCGCCTAAACTGGCCACTGCCTTTTCGCGTGGGCTTAGCGGGATTAGTTTCTGGCTTGATAGTTGCGATGCTGCCAGTTGCTTTTCGCGATGGCAGCGGCCTGCGAGAAATTGTAAGTACCGGACAGGCGAGCTGGCAGCTAGCGGCGATCGCCTTAGTAGCCCAGTTTTTTCTCACCTTAATCGCCTACGGATCGGGTGCGCCCGGCGGTCTATTTGCGCCCGTGCTCATTATGGGCGCCGCGCTCGGCTCGCTCATGGGCAGCGCCGCCCATTTGTTGTTTCACGTTAGTTCGCCGGTTACCTATGCGCTCTCGGGCATGGGCATTTTGTTTAGCGCGGTGGTGCGCGTCCCGATCACCGGCATTGTCATTATCTTCGAGATGACCTCAGACTTCAATTTGGTACTGCCTTTAATGGTGGGTTCTATCACGGCCTATCTCACCGGAGAACTGATCTCGCCAGGTTCGCTCTACGACCGGCTGCTCGAATGGCGCGGTATCCGTCTAGAAGAAAGTGCGCCTTCTAAATGGTCTTTAGCGGGCATTCGCGCGGGCGATATTATGCAAAAGCAGGTCGAAGTGATTGAGGCTAGCATGGGTTTAGGTGACGTTATCAAAACGTTTTACCGCTCTAGTCATCAGGGCTTTCCGGTAGTAGCCGAGGGGCAGGTCGTTGGCATGATTAACCAGCGAGATCTCAGTGAGCTAGCCCAGCGGATGCAGGCCACTCAGCACAGTGAGGCAGAGCTTGCTAGCGATCGCAGTATTGGAGAACTCATCGATTCGTCGCCGATTACGGCCAGCCCCGATATTTCTCTAATTAAGGTGCTTTCCCTACTCGATCAACATCAGCTCAACCGGCTGCCCATCGTACAAGATCAACAGCTCATTGGCATTATTACCCGCAGCGATGTGATCAGAATAGAAGTAGAGCAATTGGCCGAAAAAGAGATTTAACTACTAACGACTTGGATCTGATTCTGTTGCTCTAATTTGGTCTTTGCGAGTCACCGTTAAATAGCCAATCAAAAGCGCAATAACGGTGAGAAAGATGATGCTAGTGCCGGTTGTTCCAAAGCCAAAACCGCCGTTTTTAGTCGGCTGTGAGAGCAAGTCGCCAAAAGAAGCGCCCAGGGGCCGCGTTAGGATATAGGCGAGCCAGAAGGCTAGGATTTCGTTTAGGCCAGCGTAGAAGTGGGCAGCGGCGATGAGGGCGATCGCCCCGCCAAACACCAGCGCCGATTGAAAGTAACCCAATCCAGAAGCCTCTGCCAAAAAGTCTCCTGCCGCCGTACCCAGCGCGAACGTGACAAAAATAGCGGCCCAATAAAAAGTCTCGCGCTTCGCCGTTTGAATAGAGTGCATGGCCAGCGATTTTTCACTGGCATACCAGGCAGCAAACACAACAGCTAGCAAAATGCTAAAACCAACAGTCGCAGATATCAGCGTCACGCCCCAGTCATCTACCATCAAATCGGTTACTAGCGTTCCGACAATGCTGAGCAGTACAACAACTGTCCAGTAGCTAAGTGGAATGTAGCGCTTAAGCCTAAACTGATTGGCCAATGCCATAGCTAAGAAAACGCTCATGATCAGTGAGGTCATCAACAGCCCGAGCTTTAGGTTAAAAGCTAGAAAGTCTGCGCCCGTTTCGCCTACGGTGGTCGCCATCATTTTGATAATCCAGAAGTAGAGCGTCACAGCAGGCACTCTTACTAGGGCCTTTTTGACCCCATCGTTAGCAAAGGGACTCGAGATATTTTGCATGGGTTCGCCTATAGGGAGTGATGTGGATAAGTGCTGTTGAGGTTGAAATTAGCGTTGGATTTTAGGGCTAAACAATGTTATTGCTAGCATGTTCTTTATGACGTTCTGCCATCTGTTTTTTCTCTTCTTGTTTCATTGAGAAGAATAAAATGACCGATAGGAGCGCTAGCGTGATCAAAGAAGCAGTCCCTCTAGATATCGCCAAACCGCCCTTATCTACAGATTTAGTCAAGAAGTCGCCAAACGTCGCACCGAAGGGGCGGGTGAAAACAAACGCAATCCAGAACAGCAAAACCTCGTTGATTTTGGTCGCATAGTGAAGGGCGACCACCGCGCCGATAATGCTAGCGGTGACGATAGCGCCCTGTATGTAGCTCAGCCCGGCGTTATCGACTAAAAAGTCGCCAAAGGCGGTGCCCAAGCTATTGGAGAAGACAACGGCCATCCAGTAGGTGGTTTCGGCATCCCGCCGGACGATAGGGTAAACGCTGAGATCGCGATCGCGGTAATACCAAAAAGTCAGCGTTGCTAGCAAACAGGTCACTAAAATGAGAGAACCCACCGCGTAGCCCAGTCCAAGCGAGCGATCCATTAAGTCTGAGACTTCGGTTCCGGCTGTAGTTGTCGCCACGATAGCCGTCCAATAAAGCACCGCGCGGTATCGGTCGGCGCTAATTTGAGAGAATAAAATGATGGCTAACAGCACAATCGTAACGCCAAACCCAACGTAGTAACCCAGGTTAAGCCCTTGCGAAATAAAGTCACCTGCGGTTTCGCCGAGCGTAGTGGCGAGAATCTTCATTATCCAGAAAAATATCGTAACTTCTGCGACCTTGTTCATGCATCTCTCCAAGAGCGATAAGATAGGGGGACGTTGGTGAATGAGACAAATATATAGACTAATAGTCAAGAACTCGACAAGGCTAGAAAATTTGAGGAAAGCCGGTATCTAGAGATGCTATAGGCTGCTTGTTGGGTGTTTGGGCAGTCTTAAGAATTTTAGGCAGCAAGAGACAAAGCTGGTGCCGGTGATATTTTTGCGGCTGGCCTAGATTTTGTTCTATATTCTTTATGATAGAAAGCGTCAAGAACTCGTCAAGATTTTAAGATTGCAAAAATGCTGGCGTTTTAGCTGCCAAACGGTGACTATAATATTTTTCATATAATATTTTTCAGAAGCGGAATTTTGCTTTATCCGCCTTAAGAACCAAAGCCTTCCAAGCTATTCATTAACTACTCTGCTCCTATCCCTTAATTCTTATCCCTTACAGCGTATCAACGTAAACTTGAATGAATACTGACCTGCCTACTTTAATTCAGTCGATTGGCTACTTGGGCGTTTGGGGCATCATTTTCGCAGAATCCGGACTGTTAATCGGTTTCTTTTTGCCGGGAGACAGTCTGTTGTTTACCGCTGGCTTTTTGGCCTCTCAGCACTTGCTCAATGTTTGGCTACTAATTGCCGGCGCGGCGGTATGTGCGATCGCGGGTGATAGCGTCGGTTACTACACCGGGCATCGCTTTGGGCGGCGGCTCTTTCGTCGTCAAGACTCTCGCTTCTTCCACAAAGACCATTTAGTTAAGGCGCAAAAGTTCTACGACCTTCACGGTGGTAAGGCAGTTGTGCTAGCCCGGTTTATGCCCATTATTCGAACATTTGCACCGATTACCGCCGGCATGGGCAAAATGCACTACCCTACCTTTTTTACTTACAACGTCGCCGGGGGCCTGTCTTGGACGCTAGGGCTAACGCTGCTTGGCTACTTCTTAGGCAGCGTCATTCCTGATGTAGATCGTTACCTGCTGCCTATTGTGCTGGCAATAGTTGTTATTTCCCTCCTACCTTCTGCTTTTCACCTGTGGCAAGAGAACCGTCGCCGGTAGTGCGATCGCTACGTCCGGAGAAAAATTGGCAAAGTTACAGTAAAGCAGCTGCCAATATCTGGCGTGCTCGTTACCTCAATACGACCGCCATGGCTTTGAACAATTGCCCGCGTAATTGCTAGACCCAGCCCAGCGCCCTCATCGTCGTAACTACGCGCTCGATCCGCTCGCCAAAATCGCTCAAAAATGTTCTCCAAGTTTTCTTTAGCAATGCCTATCCCGGTATCTTTCACCATCACCTGCACCTGATGGTTCATTTGCCTTGCTCCAACGCTAATCTTGCCGCCGGGTGGCGTATAGCGAATCGCATTTTGAATCAGATTGGTAAAAGCTCTCATCAGGCTAGTCGAGTCGCCCTGTACCCACAGCTCGGGGGTCACTTCAGCCGCTAGCTCAATACTTTTTTCTGCGGCTTGGGTATAGTAAAGCTGCACCAAGTCTTTGAGTAAAGCTGTCAGGTTCAGCGGCGCTAGCTGCATGGGTAACACCCTATCTGTTCTCGCTAGCAACAACAGATCTTCGGTTAAGCTTCTCATCTGCTCAGATGCGCTCAGCATTGCTAGCATCGCATCTCGGTCGTCCGCTCGCATTCCTTCTGAATACTTCAAAGACACTTCCGCGTTGCTAGAAATCGCCATCAGCGGGCTGCGCAGCTCGTGAGAAGCATCCGCCGTAAACTGCTTTAGCCGCCAAAAGCTTTCTTCAATTGGCTGCATTGCCTGCCGGTTGAGCCAAAAAATACCGGCGCTGCCTAAAACGGTCGCAGCGATCGCACCTACGCCCAAACCCAAGTCAAGCTGAAGCACCGTTTCATCAAACTCCTCCATCGGCTCGCCCACTCTCACGTAGCCAATTTGCTCTCCTGTTTCTTCACCAATAATCGGCAACGTGATGTAGTGGATGCGGGACTCTCCTTCCCCGACAAAGCTGGCAGTCGCTTGTTTATCCAACGGCGTCTTTGGGAAAAATTCACCCATTCTTCCTACTGAGTTTCCCTGTAGATCAAACCACTCAAAGGACTGATGCTCGTTGAATAATGTTCGAGCCAAGAATTCGTCTTCTACTTTAAGACGGCCACTCTCATCTAGTTCAGCTTCTGCGACGATGCCTTGCCCGCCGGCAATGAGTCGCTCACTCATCTGTTGTTTTAGATTTTGCACAAACACCAGTCGCAGAGCGATCGCCGCGCCAGATAATACCAGAGCAAACACCAGCAAGTTATTCAGTAGTAGGCGGGTACGGATCTGCTGAAACATAGCGCAGTGCTTGGGGTACAGGTTCGAGCAGTCAAGGTCGAGCAGTCAAGGTCGTAGCTAGCGGCTTGAGCCTGCTTTGACGGCGCGACCCGTTTTCGCTTGCTGTAGCCGCAGCAGCGCAATGCAAACGCTAATCCAGAGAAAGCCAATTCCATAGCCAGCGATCACATCGGTAGGCCAATGAACGCCCAAGTATAGCCGACTAAATCCAATCGCAACAATCAATCCGGCAGCAATCCAGTAAAAAGCCTTGGCATATTGGGGATAGATAGACGCCAAAATATAAGACAAAAAGCCATACAGCACCATAGAGCCTAAAGCGTGGCCGCTAGGATAGCTAAACGTCTTTTCCGATATCAAGCGCGGCCATAGTTCGGGGCGCGGCTTGCTAAAAGCTAGCTTCAAAACATCGCTTAAAACGGCACCGCCTACAGCGTTCAGCGCAAAAAAACCAGCTTCTAGACGATAGCGTTTCCACCATAAAAATCCGAAGAAAACCAGGGTCAGCGGCACCACCGTTATCGGATTGCCAATGCGCGTGATGCTAGTCATCAGGGTATCTAGCAATGGATTTGCAAGCTGATGAATATGCAGCAGAATGGATTTATCAAAGGCAAACGCTTCTTTTTCTAAGACTTCTTCAGATAGCTCGGCCAACAGGTAAAGCGTCAGGATACAAACCCCTAGCCACAAAAGCCCCAAAAAAGTAACGAATGACGTAATTTGAGGGTTTACCTTCTGTGTCCAAATATCGAAAAGTCGGTAGAAAGCTTTTTGCATAGTAGGAAAAACACTAGGAACGAGCGTTTCCAATATAGGCACAAACTGTCAAGAACTCGGCACGATTGGTCTTTTGCTTCCCAACGTTTTGCTTTGCTCCATCAGTATTCCATCAATATATGATGGCTACGGAATATGGCTACGGAATATGGCTACGGAATTTAAACGGGTAGCTTTGGAAACTTGAACTTCCGAGAAGACGTATTTTTAGATTTGGGCTGTCGCCATCGCGTCAACGCCTGGTCGACATAGCTGAAAATAACTGGAACCACTACCAGCGTGAGCAGCGTGGAGGTAATCAGCCCGCCAATCACTGCGATCGCCATCGGGCTTCTAGTTTCCGAACCTGCACCAAGTTCCAGCGCAATCGTGGTCATCAAAATGGGGCGCAGTCTGGCCACGCCAGATTCCACCACGGCGCGGTAGGTTGGCTTCCCTTCGTGGCGGTGAATTAGGGCATAGTCCACCAGCAAAATAGCGTCTTTAGACACCAGGTTCAGCAGCAGCACGACGCCAATAATGGCGAATAATCCCAGCTCCTTGCGCGTCACTAGCAGCCCTAGCAAGGCTCCCCCAATCGAAAACGGCAGCGCGGCCATAATCGTTAGCGGATGAAGAAAGTTTTTGAATAGCAGGGTTAAAACAACGTAGATAAACAAAACGGCGGCCAGCATATCCAAGGCAAAATTACCAAAAATCTCACCGAGAATCTTAGCGTTGCCGGTGTCTTCTTGTTTGATATTAAAGGCGCTAAGCTGTTCGTTCATCTGCGAAACCGTAATGCCTAGCGCGTCGAGCGAGGTCGGATTAAGCGTCACGTTAATCTCTCTATCGACGCCGCCAATCCGCTGAATTTGCGAAACGCCCGGCACCGACAGCAAAGCGCGGCTAACGTCTTAATCCACGCCGACCAGGCTGTTGCTTGCTGATCATGCCTTCATCATAAATCTGGCGATCGCAGGTGTTGTTTCATCTAAGTGGCCGTTAAATGTCATTTCTGTGACAGATTTCTCTATAGACCAAAAGGCGGTAGACAGCGCGTTTTTGATCGAGATACAATGCTATTCGTCAGCCGTTCTTCTTAGAGAATCATATGGCGTCTAATCCCGATCGCGCTGAGTCTAATCCTATAGAGCCAGTCCCCTCACGCCCAGATCAATCCCCTTCTGATCAATCTTCTGCTCCATCCTCTTCCGGCCAGTCATGGTGGATAGAAGCTTTGCAAACGGTGGGAATCAGTATCGTTCTAGCATTGGGAGTTCGCACGCTTGTAGCAGAAGCTCGATATATTCCTTCAGGCTCTATGCTGCCAACGCTCGAAATCAACGATCGCCTGATTATCGAAAAAATTAGCTATCACTTTCACGACCCCAATCGAGGCGACATCGTTGTTTTTCATCCACCTGCAGCGGCTGGCGAGCAGTTCGCTAAAACAGCTTTTATTAAGCGAGTTGTTGGCCTACCCGGAGAAACCGTCGAAGTTAAAAACGGCAGCGTTTATATTAACGGCTCGCCGCTAACAGAAGGCTATATAGAAGCGCCGCCGAACTATAATCTGGCCCCTGAGACGGTGCCCGCAGATTCCTATTTAGTTTTTGGAGATAATCGTAATAATAGCGACGATGGCCACGTATGGGGATTTTTACCGGGCGATCGCATTATTGGCCGGGCCACCGTTCGGTTTTGGCCGCTCAGCCGCTTGGCCTATCTCGCAGATCCTAGTTACTCGCCTGAAAATGTGACTCATTCGGGAGCTTAAACATGACTCGGCTTAAACTTATGGGCGCTGGCCGGTGGCTTGGCTACAGACATGTGCAGGTTTTAGATCGCGTCTGCCAAGCGGCGCAAGAGATTAAGTCTCTCGAAGATCAGTACTGTCAGGTCAATAATGCGAATAATGCGACTGTTTGAAGTTCCCGCTGAAGATCTGGCCCACCCTGGATTGTTTGGTCGCTTTTCTCTCAACCTCAAACAAACAAAGCAGCATAAAAGCAACCTATAGAAGGCTTTCCCACTCAAAACGTTTTTGATAGTCCTCATGGGTTAAAATGACTGCTGAATGATTAACGAAAAAAGCTGGTGGATTTTTGCGCTGCTCTCTGCCTTTTTTGCAGCATTAACAACAGTTTTTGCTAAAGTTGGCGTAGAATCTATAAGTTCTAATTTGGCAACAGCCATTCGGACAGGGGTTATCCTAATCTTGGCCTGGGGGATTGTGTGGGCAAGGGGTGAGACTCAGGCGCTATCGGACATTTCTCAAAGGACGATGCTGTTTTTATTGCTGTCTGGGCTAGCCACTGGGCTATCTTGGCTATGCTACTTTCGGGCCTTACAGCTCGGCCCCGCGTCCCTAGTGGCACCGGTTGATAAGTCTAGCTTGGTCTTGATTCTGCTGCTTTCAGCTTCGTTTTTAGGCGAGCCGCTGAACATCAAGGCTGTTGCTGGAACAGTTTTGATATTAGCTGGAACGCTGGTATTGATCCGGTGAGGGCAGAATGCAACTCTGGCCATTCTTTGTCCTTGCTAAGTTCTTGACCTTTAGTATCTAAGGTGAGTCTGTTCACTCAGTACAGGAGCCTTTTGCCATGAGAAAAAGAGCCTTGTTAGCTATCACCGCGCTTTTGTTGACGCTAGGTATCGCTGGGATTGTTTGGAGCTTTGCAATCGACTCAACGCCTAGACCCGTCGCTATTATAAAACAGACGCAGATAGCACCCAGCCAGGACATAGCAGAGAAGTAAGCTACTTTTCTGTTCTGTTGACTCATCTCCCGTAGTTTCGCCCAAATTTCTTATGCAAGTGACTCTTTCAGAAAAATTGCAGCATCAGAGCATCCGCGCTTCTGCTAGCGATCGCGACGCAGTAAAAAGCTATCTCCAAGAGATTGGGCGCATTCCTCTGCTCACAGCGGCAGAAGAAATCACGCTAGGCCACCAAGTGCAGGCGATGGTGATGCTGCTTGAAAAGAAGAGCGCCCTGACGACGAAACTAGAAGGATCGCCTAGTGACAGCCAATGGGCCAGCGCGGCGAACCTTACGCCCGCAGCGCTAAAGGCTGCTCTCGAGCAAGGTGACAAAGCCAAGCGGCGGATGATAGAAGCAAACCTGCGGCTAGTAGTATCTGTCGCTAAGAAGTACCAGAGACGAAACCTGGATTTTCTAGACCTAATTCAAGAAGGCTCTATCGGTTTGGAGCGAGGCGTGGAGAAATTCGATCCCTCTAGAGGGTTTAAGTTTTCGACCTATGCTTACTGGTGGATTCGGCAGGCCATTACGAGAGCGATCGCCCAGCAGTCCCGCACTATCCGCCTTCCTATCCATGTCACCGAGAAGCTCAACAAAATCAAGCGCGTCCAAAGGGAACTCTCTCAGTCGCTGGGTCGTACGCCTACAGTCACCGAAATCGCCGAGCAGCTAGAGATCAGCTTGCAAGATGTAAAACAGTGCCTCCAAGCATCCCACCATCCGCTATCACTAGATATGAAGGTAGGGGACGATCAAACAACAGAACTACAAGAACTCTTGGAAGACCCTGAAGCACTGCCCGAGGAAGCCGTTACCCAAAACCAGCTGCAAGCAGACCTTTTGCACCTGCTAGAATCTCTTCCGCCCGTGCAGCAGCAAGTTCTCAATCTTCGCTATGGCCTCAATGGCGGAGAAGCGCTTTCCTTATCGAGCGTCGGAGAACAGCTTGGCCTCAGCCGCGAGCGCGTCCGTCAGCTTCAGCAAAGTGCGCTCAAACGCCTCCGTCTAAAGCAAGGCGGTATCCACGATTACTTAGTCTGATTGCACTACTCAAACAAAAAGCCATGCGCAGCAACAGCTTCAGCCACCGTTACAGGCAATGCCCGGCGGCTTGCTGAGTTTATTCTGTAGCCATATTCCTTACTACAGCTAGATTTCTTTGCGCTAGGATTCTGCTAAAAAAGAAGAGTAGATAGAAAAAATTGAATCCATATGAAAATTTTCGGCTTTGGCGTGCAAAACGCTGACGACAAACTAGCTCCCGTCATGTTTGAACGGCAAGACCCACGCTCCGGCGAGGTAGCCATTAAAATTACTCACTGCGGCATTTGTCATTCGGATCTTCACCAGGTTCGCAACGACTGGGGAAACACTCAGTACCCTTGTGTCCCAGGACATGAAGTCTCAGGGGTGGTAACGGCGGTCGGTGAGGGCGTCAAAAAGTTCAAGGAAGGCGATCGCGTCGGCGTTGGTTGCATGGTAAATAGCTGCCAGGTTTGCGACCCCTGCCAGCGCGGCGAAGAGAACTATTGCAGCGGCCCCAAAAGCTTCACGCTTACCTACAATGGGCCTGCCAATCCTGATGGAACAAATACTTACGGCGGCTACACGACCGATCTAGTTGCGCGCGAAGAGTTTGTACTACAGGTTCCCGACGCGGTTAAATCAGAGATGGTCGGTCCAATTCTCTGCGCGGGAATTACCGTTTACTCGCCGATGAAGCATTGGAACCTAAAAAAAGGTCAGACGCTGGGTGTCGCAGGCATTGGCGGATTAGGCCACATGGCTATTCAGTTAGGCAAGGCGCTAGGCGCTGAGGTAGTTGCCTTTACCCGTAGCCCAGAAAAAGAAGACGCCATTCTCAAGCTAGGTGCCGACAAAGTTGTCATCTCGACAGATGATGATCAGATGGCATCGATGGCACAAAGTCTAGATCTGCTGATTAATACCATTCCGGTATCTCACGAGCTAGATCCCTACATCGCCCTAATGCGGCCCAACTCCGCTCTAGTGGTCGTAGGAAACATGATTGACTTTCCAGAGTTCTCGCCCGCTCCGCTAGTATTTAACCGAATCACAGTAGCCGGTTCTCTTATTGGCGGCATTCGCGAAACTCAAGAAGTGCTGGATCTGTGCGCCGAATACGACATTGCACCTCAGATTAAAATGATTGGCATCGACGAAATCAACGATGTGTTTGACACGCTAGCAAGCGGTGGCGACAGCGAGTTTCGTCATGTTATCAACATGGAAACCCTGCGAGAGCATAAAGCCATCAAGAATGAAGAGGCAAAAACGATTCCTAACCCCGATCGTGGTGAAGTGGTAAACCGTAAGTAAGCTGTCGTTTCTCCTAGATGAAAGATAGCGGTAGCCAGCACGTTGACCCAATGCGATTTCACTGATCTAATTTGTTCTTCAGCGCTCTTTATGCGAGCAGTAGCAGGATGCCTCCTTAAGGCAAAAGCTCAACGCTAGGTTCAGGCTTGAACAGCACTTTAGTTTGCGTCGAAAATGCGATTTGCCAGCGGCTTTCTTCATCTAGGAGAACCAGCAAGCCTTGGGGTTTGAGTAACTTAAACCCCAAGTACGTATACATCCAGAGTGAGTAGGTCAAATTACTTATTCCCAAGCTCTGATCGCTTCATCAAGACGAGAGCACCAGGGAATAAAAGCAGAGCTAAGTATTGAAGCAGAGCCCAGTATTGAAGGAGTCCTCTCTACTCGACGTATAGGGGTCTATTTCAGACTATCGCAAGGGCTTTATGCTACAGCACAATTGCCTTATAAAGAATGAATGCTATTTAATTGATCGATAAATTTGCATTAAACTCACAAGAAATCAGATAAAGCGCTTACAGGAAAGTCATTTTTTCTATATTTTCTAGATGTCTATTGATATTTATTCCCATTTAAGATTAGATAGAAATATAGTTACTCCTCCCAATTGGTTCGTATGTCTTTAACCGAAACGTTTGCAGCCGGTGGCATTGTCATGTGGCCGCTATTACTTTTTTCCTTGTGCGCGATCGCAGTTACTATCGAGCGCTCCCTATTCTGGCTGCGCATCAAACAGCAAGAGCGCAAAGTCGTCAAAGATGTTTTGCAACTCTACCGGGCTAACCCGCCCGCCGTTTTTACCAAGCTCAAGCAAAACATCAACTTGCCCATCTCTCGCATTTTTTTAGAAGCATTAGAGCTAGAAGGTGCCTCTCCCAATCAGTTTCGACTGGCATTAGAGAGCGCGACTCAAGCAGAACTGCCGCTGCTAAAACGCTTCAACACTGTCTTTGAAACCGTAATTGCAGTTTCTCCGCTCCTAGGATTGCTCGGTACGATTTTGGGCTTAATTCGTTCGTTTGCGTCACTCAACTTGGGCGGTTTGAGTGGAGGCAACACTGGGCTAGTAACGGGCGGAATTAGCGAAGCGTTGGTTTCGACAGCGGCGGGTATGATTGTGGCAATTTTCACACTGCTGTTTGCCAATGTGTTTCGCGGCTTTTACAAAAGGCAAATCGCGCTGTTACAGGAATACGGCGGTCAGCTTGAGATTCTATACGAATGGCACCATCAGTCTATTAACAACCAGGAGATAGCTTATGCGGGTAATTGATAACGAAGCCGACGCGCCTTTGACTATTAATATTTTGCCGATGATTGATGTCATCTTTGCAATCCTGGCCTTTTTCATTATTTCGACGTTGTTCTTAACCCGAGCAGAAGGATTTTCGGTTGACCTGCCAGAAGCTGAAACTTCTCAGTCTCAGCAGGAAACCTTTGTTACGGTCACTATTGAGCGCAACGGGAACATCTCTATAGATAAAGAACCCGTTGAGCTGAGTGAACTAGCTCAAGTGGTAGAGCAACAGATCGGAGATGGATCGTCAGCCCTAGTGACCGTACAGGCAGATGAAACGATTGACTACGGACAAGTGATTGCAGTAATGGATAAATTGAGAACGGTGGAAGGTGCAAGCTTGGGCATGGCAACGCAACAACCGGCTCAAGAATAATTTTTTCGATAAAGTAAAAGTACCTGTGTTGGCCTATGCCGTTAAATAATGTTGCCCGACCTACTGCCGTGCCACTAGAAGCGGTAATCCAAGCAGAGCGCAGGCGAAGTCCTGGGGCTATTCAATTAGCCCCAGATTCTGGTTTTACTGCAACCTCTTCTCTTTCCAATCGAGTCGGCGATGGGTTTAGCAAACATTGGCCGCTGCGTCCTGGCCTAAGCCTGATGATTCGCAATTTAACATTCCGAGAAAAGGTTGTTGTTAAACGGAGCGAATCGCAGGGAAACCCCACGCTAGGGATGAGTTTTTGCCTTAAAGGAACTGTTCGAGGTCGCAGTGCTCATAATCAGAAAACGGTTCAGATTCAGTCTGGGCAGGCGAGTTTAGGGATATTGAATAGCGCGGGCTGGACGATAGAATACGCGGCTAAACAGCTGATATTAGTTCATTTGCATATCCGACCTGATGCTGTTGGTCTTGATAATCAGAAGGTGATTAATCGGCTACCCGACGCTTTGAGGATAGCGATGACAACGCGCAATCCAACCGATTATTTTCAAGCGCATACTATGACCACCGTCATGACTGCGACAGTCCAACAGTTATTGAACTGTCCGTACCGTGGGCTGCCTCAAGGCTTGTATCTAGAGAGCAAAGCCATTGAGCTAATGAGCCTGTACTTTGATCAAATATTGTCAACCCAAGGTTCAGAGCCGGTTTCGGCTGATATGCCTTCTGGTTCGGCTTCTAGCTTGAAAGAGGAAGAAGTGGAGCAGATTTGCCAGGCTAGAGATATTCTGCTCGATCAGCTTGCTAATCCGCCAAAGCTGATTGAGCTGGCCCATCAAGTAGGACTGAACGATCGCAAGCTAAAACAAGGATTTCGTCAGGTATTTGGAACAACGGTGTTTGGGTATTTGCACAGCTATCGAATGCAGCAGGCGCGGCAGCTGTTGTTGATGCCTAGAACCACGATTGCTAGTGTCGCCCAGAGCATCGGCTATGCAAACCCTGAAGCGTTTAGCGTGGCCTTTCGCCGCACCTTTAAAGTGAGTCCTAAAGCCTACCAAATGCAACAACGTTAGCCGGAACGTTAGCCAGCTAGAGACAACAAAAAAAGTCCGGTTGAGACAGAAAAAAGTCCGGTTGACAAAGAAAATAGTCAACCCAACTCGATATCATCGGTTCATTGACATTATTGGGAATAAATCTCATTTAATACCGTGAACTTAGGCATGATGGAGAATTGGATAAGACTTGGTAGTTGGCCAGTGCGGCTGATGGCGGGCCTGTGGTTGATGATGGGACAGGTCGCGATCGCAAATGAGAATGAACGCGTCCTGATGAAGTCTCCGGTAGCTGCGGCGCTGACAGCGCCAGAGACTGTTAATTTGACAGCACCCGCTTCTGAGCCAGTATCTGAGGTAAGTGAATGGCTAACGCAGGCTGAGCCTGCTGAAGTGCCGGTTGAATTGCCCGTTGAATTGCCGGTCGAATTGGCCGAAATTACAAATATTCGTCTGGAGGAGACTACAGAAGGATTTGTTCTTCGGCTAGAAACAACGGGTGAATTAGCAGCACCGACAACTTCTATTACGGGGAATGCGGCGATCGCAGATATTTCCAATGCCACGTTGCAACTGCCAAGCGGAGAAGGATTTTCTGCGAGCACCCCGATTGAAGGCATTGCCTTTATCGATGTTACGAGCCGATCTGATAACCAGATTCGGATTGCAATTACGGGGACTAATGCTCCACCGAATCTTTCTGTTGAGGCTGATGCAATAGGGCTAGTAGTTAGTGTGGTTGCTAGCGATCGCACTGTTCAAATCCCTAGTGATGACTCAATTCAAATTGTTGTGACAGGAGAGCAAAGCCAAGACGACTACTTTGTACCAGAGGCTAGCAGTGCAACTCGTACCGATACGCCTATTTTAGAAACGCCTGCTTCCATTCAAGTGATTCCCCGGCAGGTGTTAGAAGATCAGCAGGCGATTGATCTTGGAGATGCCCTAGCCAATGTCAGCGGGGCATCGGTTAATTCAACTGAAGGCCGAGGTTTTCAGATTAACTTGCGAGGGTTCGATGGGGCGGCTTTGTATCGAGATGGCTTTCGGCTTTATAGCCCTAATGACAATGGAGATGCCGCCGGACAGGGCTTTCCAGAAATTGCCAATGTTGAACGCATTGAAGTGTTGAGAGGGCCTGCCTCTGTTTTATTTGGGCAAAGCGAGCCAGGCGGGGCTGTGAATATTGTCTCTAAGCGCCCGTTGGATAAACCGTTTTATAACGTGGGTATACAGGTGGGCAGCTCTGGGCTGGTTCGACCACAAATTGATATTTCAGGTCCTCTAAGTGAGGACAATCGCGTACTTTATCGGCTCAATGCTTTATATCAACGTGAGGATGGCTTTCGAGATTTTGATACAGCAGCCGAGCGATTCTTTGTTGCTCCCAACTTAAGCTGGCAAATTAGCGATCGCACCGACCTCAATCTTCAGCTCGAATATCTGAACGATGAACGCCCCTTCGACCCCGGCTTAGTGGCATTGGGTACTGGCGTTGCAGATATCCCTCGCGATCGCATCCTGGGTGAGCCTGACGACAGCATTTCCAGTGAGTTCTTTAGCGTAGGCTACGACCTGGAGCATCGCTTTAGCGATACCTGGAAAATCCGCAATGCGTTTCGCTATCTTGACCAGGCCGATGATATTAGCGCGGCCTTGAGCTTTCCATTCATCGGTGGCCTCAATGAAGCCACAGGCAATCTCAATCGGGTCTTTGCTGAGCAAGACGTTAGTAATGAAACACTGGCCCTGCAAACTAATGTTGTTGGTGAATTTTCTACGGGTTCAGTTGAACATACTCTGCTTTTAGGCATTGATTTGGCCCGCTACGCGCTAGATTCAGAATCATTTACGGATTTTTCGCTAAGAACACCGCTCAACATTTTTGATCCCGTCTACGGCGCAGTGCCTAGGCCCGCTCGCGGTGATACGCCGACTAGTAGCGACTCTATCGACACCGACAGCCTTCAAATTTACATGCAAGATCAAATCGCGCTGTTAGATAATCTGATCTTAGTGGCAGGCTTTAACTACGAAACGGTTAACCAAACAACAGCGTCAACCCGCGCCGGTACGACAACTGAGTCCAATCGTAACGAAGACGCCTTTAGCCCAAGGGTAGGGCTGGTTTATCAACCTGCTGAAAATCTCTCTGTTTACGCTAACTATTCCCGTTCGTTCTTTCCGAGCGCAGCTCTGACGGTCGATGGCGATCCGCTAGATCCCGAAGAAGGTGAGGGGTTTGAAGTTGGCCTTAAAACAGAACTTTTCGACAGCAACTTGTTGGCGACGCTGGCTTACTTTAACCTCACTAAACAAAATGTTGCCACCGCTGATCCTGGCGATCCTAGATTTTCAGTGGCAACAGGAGAGCAGCAAAGTCAGGGGATCGAATTGGATGTGATCGGCAGGATTTCACCTGCATGGAACGTCATCGCTTCTTATGCCTATATTGACGCAGAGATTACAGAAGACAACCGATTTGAAACGGGCAACCAACTGCCAGGCGTGCCTGAACACAGTGCCAGTCTGTGGACAAATTATGAAATTCAGTCGGGTGATCTGGCAGGGCTGGGCTTTGGGCTTGGGCTGAACTGGGTCGGCGATCGCCAGGGTGACTTAAATAACAGCTTTGATCTGGATAGTTACTTTCTGACCAATGCTGCTATTTCCTACAAACGAGATAGTTGGAAATTTGGTCTTAATTTCCAGAATCTATTCGATGTGAGTTTTATTGAGGGCACACCGCGCACTCGCACGCGTGGGGTTGAGCCTGGCGATCCATTCACGGTGCTAAGTTCTGTTAGCTACACGTTTTAAGCCGTGATTAGTCTAATCGCGATGAGTTTTGAGGATGGGTTTGGAATCCCCCCAGAAAACCTCCGAAAACTCTTGAAAACCTTTAACCCTAGTTCAAATCATGACGCATAATGTTCAAGCAAAAGCTCAAAAGTCCCTGCGCCCGCGCTCCAAATTTGTGTTGCTGAGCTGTCTCTACACGTCTCAGTTTTTACCCGCTGCCTTTTTCTTTCAGGCCCTGCCTATTTTTTTGCGACAGCAGGGTGCTTCGCTGCAAGTCATTGGTCTGATGGGATTACTTACCCTGCCCTGGATTCTAAAATTTCTCTGGGCTCCATTGATTGACCGCTACGGCTTTCAAAAATGGGGACACTACAAGTCCTGGATTATAGGCACTCAAATTCTACTTGCGCTCACGCTGATCGCCTGCGCCTCCATTAGTACCCTAAACAACAACGAGGCGCTGTTGTTTCAAGGTGTATTTTTAGTCGTGACGTTGGCAGCGACTCAGGATATTGCTACTGACGCTTTGGCGATCGGGCTGCTGGCTCCCCATGAACGGGGCTGGGGGAATGGTATTCAGAGTGCTGGCCGCGCGATGGGTGGAATTTTGGGAGGAGGCGTTTTGCTCCTCACCCTGAATCAGCTTGGCTGGCAAGTCAGCCTGTGGATTTTGGCGGGGGGTGTTTTGCTCGCACTGCTGCCGCTACTCCGATATCAGGAGCCAAAGAGAGAGCAGGTTGCAAAAAGAGAGCAGGCCGCAAAGAGAACAGTAGGAACAGCCAGCCGTAAGCGAACTCTTAAGGCAAAAGCCTCTGCCTATTTCGAGACGATACTGAGTTTTATGCGGCGATCGCATACGTTAGTTTGGCTGTTCTTTATTTTGCTCTATGCCACCGGTAGCAGTATGGCTGCGACCATGTTTCGTCCTTTGCTGGTGGATCTGGGCCTGTCGATGGCGGACATTGGCTGGATGACAGGCATTGTAGGATCGGCTGCGGCGATTATGGGTTCGCTATTGGCAGGCGTGCTGATTCAACCTTTGGGGCGTAGACGGGCACTGATTTTGTTTGGACTGTTGCAGGCGATCGCAGTGGCCGCGCTCACCCTGCCAGCGATAGGCATCCGCGATCCGGTTGTTCTCTATGCGGTCAGCACTGGCGAAGTTTTTGCCCGCAGCGTCGCGAGCACAGCGCTATTCACCGTGATGATGGACAAAAGCCGCCCGGAAACGGCTGGCAGCGACTACACCTTGCAATCGTCAGTGTATGTTATGGGCCATCAGGTTGGAGTGCCAGCATTTAGTGGATTTATTGCCGCTGCGTTGGGATATACAGGTGTCTTCCTTATTGGGTTTGTCATCTGCTTAGCAAGCGTTTGGCTAGCCACAAAAATAGCCTTCAAACCAGCATCCATCGCCACCGCTAGGCAATAAGCCGTTGCACACTGGCAGTGCAATAGATAGATGAATAGATAGACGACCGATAGACAGATTTTTGTACAAGTACTATGGAGATAACGCTACGTGAATTCTGAGACTATGCGTAAGCGAGATGGCGCACCTTTGACGGATAAATTGTTGACAGCAATTGCCCGACATTTAAACCAAGATCATCTCGAAGACCTATTAGCCTGTGCTAAAACCAGTGCCCCAAAAGAGTGGGCCGAGGATCTTATTGAGCAGGCAAGTATTGCTAAGTTAGATCCGGCGGGCATGGAGCTTGAGATTACCGGATCTAGCCAAAGACAGTCTTTGCGAATTGACTTTCCAGAGCCAGCTAAGGGCGTACTGTCGTTAAAACGTTGCCTTGGCACCCTGATTACAGAAAGCCGAGCACAGCTAGGCTGGGTGGCCGCGACAGATGACTCGTGAAATATAATGTTTAACTTTGATAATCAGCTCATTTTAGTAACAGGCGCTGCTCAAGGGATTGGCGCGACTGTGTGCTTACTTAAACACTGACACCGGACGGCAGCAGTAGCTTTGCGCCTCAGGCGAATATGCTGTCTGAGGCGTGGGCCCAGCTTCAATAAGTGAGCGTTAAGAGTGATTATTATCAGTAACGGACATCGTCATGAGTCTTTCTAAAACTTGCCTGAATCAATATGCTAAAGAGGATGCGATCGCCAAAAAGTGGCTGTTGCGCGGATTCCTTATTGCCGCAGGCGCACACATAGGTCTGATTCCTTTGATGGCCTTTATCCCGCCCGAGGTGATTGATTCGCCTGAGCGAATTGCGCTGGTGGTTACCGGGCCGACCGATCCAGTGGAAGAGACTGAAGCGGTAATTGAAGAAGTGCCGCCCGAGGAAACGGTTGAAGCGCTGACTGAGGCGATCGCTCAAGCCGAACTCGCGGCTGAAGCGCAAGTTTCAGGAGGCTCATTCCCAGCACCGCCGCCGATTGCTTCCTTTCAGCCCGCCTTGCCGCCAGAAGCCACTCCCGAACCGGCTTTTGAGCCTCCTTTCCCACCAACAGATGCATCGACAGACGCACCAACAGAATCCGAATCTGTTGCAGCAGATCTTGAAGCTGAAACACTTGCCGAAACAACAGATGAACCCAATTCGAACGTGGAAGCCGACAAGACTGAAGAAGCCGACGAACCCAGTTCTGATAGTTCAGATCTAGAAGTAGATGAGGACAACCCTGACTCGGCAGAGACGGCTACGAACGATACTGCCGATACCGCTAACGCCAATCTTGATGACCTACGCGATCGCCTTAGACGTGCTCGCGAAAGCCGTGGAGATACCGAAAATTCAGGCGGTGACGGTGCTGGAGAAACCCCGGTTACGCCGATCGGAACAGAGACTGATGTGGCGCGGCGAACGGGGCCGTCACCAGCATCAGGATCGGGATCTGCTGCTGGCGATGGCGATCGCAGTGGGTCTAGCACAGTAAGCTGTCGGAAGTGCGATCGCCCGGCCTACCCCGAAGAGGCATTAGCATCAGGCGCTGAAGGGTCTCCTTCTGTAAGCCTGGAATATGACGAAAACGGCAATGTTGTTGGCGCGGTGCTCGAACAGTCGAGTGGTAATGCTGCGCTAGATCAGGCGGCTTTGGAAGCGGCCCGAAACTACCAGCTAGATAGCGGTGGCCGCAGCGGGTCGGTTTCAATAGAGGTTGATTTTGGCATTGAAGGATCAGAGCGATCGCGCGCCGCCCGCCAGCGAGGCGAAAGAGAATTCGTAACCACGCCTACACCTGAAAGAGAAGTTGTTCAAGAACCCATTCGCGAAAGCACAGCACCCTCACCAGAAGCTGAGATCCCTGCACCGTCAGAGGAGCCACCAGCAGAACCACTAGGAGAATCACCAGCAGAACCCACGCAGCCAGAAGTCAGCCCTCCCGCTGAACCTGCACCATTACCAGAGCCAGAGCCTGAACCATTACCAGAGCCTGAACCATTACCAGAACCCGCACCCCTACCAGAGCCAGAGGCAGTTCCTGATATAGCGCCCGCGCCAGAACCTGTCCCTCTGCCGGAACCAGAACCTGTCCCCGATATAGCACCAGAACCTGCGCCAGTTCCTGACATTGGGCCGCCAGAATAGCACTACGGCTAATATTGCGATCGCTTTAGTATGTGTGGACAGCAGAAAAGTAGAACAATTCCCTAAAATGCTGAAGTTGACTTTAGAGTGCGCAACACTGGCCGCGAAAAGAGTTATTTTCTGACCGAGCGACTAGCTGTCAGTTTTATAGAATTGACTGCTGAAGCATCACGGGCACCGTGCAGTGCGATCGCCAAACGGCGTGCTAACCTATCTTGCTTTCTCTTCAGCCGAGCCTCTGGGCGCCACTGCCACCAAAGATACAAGCCCCACATCGACACGCTGATAAAGCAACCGATGAGCAACCAGTGGTTCCAACGAGTAGGGTCAAAGCCTGCACTATCCATAATAAATGCCATCCTTAGTTGGGAAAGACTCCCACTAATGTACTGCGAGCATTCGCCGACATCAACCCTGAGACCCTATTTCGAAAGGAAAGTTCCTATGCGGCCCCTGTCATTGAGGAAGCCTTATAAAAAGACTAATTGAAATAGGTTCTTATTAGCTTATCTAAAAACTTCAGCTACAGCTACAGTTCTTAGCCATATAGGAGCTTGTTCTAAGCTGGCCTGATGTCGAGAAAATCTGCTGAAAAGATGTCTCGGTAAAGTTTTATGAACGCCTCTTAGGTATATTTCTCAATAAGCACTGACTATTGCAAGTAGGCCACAAGTTCGCTATCATTCTCATTAGTTGAATCTTATTGATTACAACCTGACTGAATCACAGCTCACTATTGACACAGCGGGGGAAAGCCATGGCAGCTTATACACCATCGGCCCTAAAAGCAGAGCTACATGAACGCGGTTGGCGCATGACTCCCCAGCGCGAAACCATCTTGACGACATTTCAGAGCCTGCCAGAAGGCGAGCATCTTAGCGCCGAAGACCTGTGCGAAAGGCTCAAAAAAACCGACGAACCGATTGGCCTCTCTACCATCTATCGAAATCTCAAGCTCATGTCCCGAATGGGAATTCTGCGAGAGCTAGAGCTAGCAGACGATCAGAAGCGCTACGAAATTAACCAGCCCTCACCCCATCACCATCACCACCTAATTTGCGTGCGTTGCAATAAGACAATCGAGTTCAAAAATGATTCTGTCTTGAAAGTGGGTGCCAAAACGGCTGAAAAGTCTGGCTATCAGCTACTAGATTGTCAGCTGTCAATCCATGCTGTCTGCCCATCATGCCAGCGTTCTATCCTGCCAATCTAATCAGCTATGGCTGGCCGTTGGCTGGGTAGTTACAGCTCCTTAGCAAAATTTCACTCATAAAATCCCTGTGCTAGCTGAACGCAGGGATTTTTTGTGCGGTTTGCGCAAAGGCTCTTGCCTGCCCCCTGCCTCGAGACCACTATTAAAATACATTCCCATAACCATTAAAAGATGACTGCCTTCCTAGATAGGCCTGAAAGACTGCGATGGCAAGGAATAGACATGACTATAGATTTTTGAATTTCTCAATGACTTGACTTTTTTAGGCTTTCTAAATAAGAATGATTACTAACTTGAAAAAGGATATACCGTGGCTTTTCTGTCGGATACAGCTCTTAAAGATGCGCTAAACGCTAAAGGATACCGCTCAACGCCTCAGCGTCAGAAGGTATTGAGTATATTCATGTCGCTGACCCAAGGCGAGCATCTCAGCGCAGAAGACCTCCACAAAACCCTGGAGGAAGATGGCGAGAGCATCAGTCTGTCTACGGTTTATAGAACACTTCATTTGATGGTTTATATGGGATTATTGCGAGAGCTAGAACTGGCTGAAGAACACAAGCACTACGAACTCAATCGTCCCCTGCGCGACCATCACCACATCGTGTGCGTACATTGCAATAAAACTCTGGAGTTTATTGAAGACTCCGTAGCTGAAATCGGGGAGAAGACAGCCAAGACAGCTGGCTATCATGTGTTGGATTGTCAGCTAACCCTTTATGGCATTTGTAGCCATTGTATAGAACAACAAATCTAGAACAGCGCTAAAGCTGCTGTCATTCTCATCCCTACGAAGCGTTCTCTGTTGGTTAGCTCATCTATTTGATGAAAGGAATGCTGAGTGGCTTATAGACTCTAGTTTAGAGATTTTGGTTCAGAATCCAACAGCTTTCGAATGAGCGATCGCCCCGCCTCAACCGTCATCCGAGAGTAGCTACCACCTGGAACCATCACCACATTAGGCCCAAGCTTGCAGCGTTTCAGGCAGCCCGTTGCTTGAATGACTACTTTGGATAAGCCCTCCGTTTCGGTCAGGGCGTGTGCCATAGCTTCTTTCACTGCCAAACTTCCCCGCTGGCGGCAGCTAGATTCCTGACAAATCAGCACTCGCGCCGCTAGGCCAGCACCAGACGCATTGATCCTTTTATGCGAAACCATCTCCTGCTTTAACCGGTCTACCTGGAAAGCAGATAGCTTAGAAATTTCAGCCGCCTTCCACTCCATCTGGCCATCACGTCGATTGAGCGTTTGTTCGCCCACCACCCTCACCCAATCTTGAGGCGCTAGGTAGCGATACATCATGCGCCGTAAGTCCTTACCAAGTAGTACTTGGTGAGCAATCAGCTCAGGCACCAGCCGTGAATCCGAGTGATCTTCAGCCTGCACAGCTTCTAGAGAAATCATTTGATAAGGGGATTTTTCTCCTGGCAAAAATGCGGTAAAACGTCCTATCAGACAAAAACGAGTTGCACTCATATCGGCCATTGCTGAGATCTCATATCAATTAAACAGTAGGCTAGATGCCGATGAAAATAACCAGAACGCCTCTGATTCTAGCGTCATGTACAGCTTATTATTGAGAACCATTCTATAAAACCCTCAGCACCCATCAAGGGCGCCTCAAGTCAGTGGTTCACGCACGAGTCAGCCATATTCTTGTACACCTCTAGCTGCCAAGCATCCGTCTACCAGATGGCTCTGACCTATAGGGAATTTGAACGTTATCAAGCTTGCTTAATGAACTTGCCAAAACTTTCTTGACACTGGTTATCAACTAAGGATATAAATAAGCCAATGGGAAACACTCTCATTAGTAGAAAATAAAAAGCAGCTCACCAGTGACGGTTGCTGCTTTGAGAGAGTTATTGTCGGGTCTTTCTGCCCGGCGGCTTATGTCTGGGTTTAGTCAGAGTTTATGCAGGGTTTAGTTAAGTTGTACCAACGTATCGGAGACGAGGAAATGATCTAAGTGATAAGCACGTTCTTCGGTCTTGAGCAAAATGCCTTCGTACAGGTAGCGGGTAGCTCTATCACCCAAGCTTTCTGCCTGAGCCGCATTGCGCCGCAAAACTTGAATAATTGCTTGCTCGGCCCGCAAGTCGTTTTCAACCATTTGGCGACAACCATAAGTGCCGTCGGACTCTTGTTCAAAGCAGCAAAGTTCAGCCAGGGTTCTAAAGCTAGCAACCGGTACGCCGCCGAGTCCATCTAGGCGCTCACCGATATCATGCACGTGCCCTTTGGTCGCATCATAGCTTTCTTCAAAAAACTGATGTAGCTGATAAAACTCAGCGCCTTCAACTACAAAATGATGCTTTTGGTACTGAACATAAACGCCTTGAAGGCTAGCAAGCGCAATATTTAGCCCCTCGCAAACGGGTTCGGTAATAGATTTCTCTAACAGAATGGCGTTGTTGGCGACTTGTCCGAAAGGTGTAATAACAGCAGATGAAACAGCCATGTTCTTAAATCCTCTTAATTTTGGTTGTCGGGCTTTAACAACAACTAGTATAGGCGCTTGTTGAGAAACCAATAATCCTTGAAAAATAAGGGTTATCCCGAAAAATTTGACAGGTATTCTCAATAGGGATAGCGGCGAAATCAGAGCATGAAACCAGCCGATCTCCTACCGATAAAGCATTCTACTGTAGCCCTCCGAATGGCTGTTTATAAAGGCTAAAAAATCTTTATTGAGATTACTTTCTAGTTGTATTTTACTCATATCAGTAATTGATAACAGTCTGACATAATCTCATGGTTTTTCTTATTTGTCCTAATAAAAGCACTTCTCATCAAACATCTCAAAATACTCAAGAATTGCCATACACAGCTTTCAGTACAGCCTCAACCGTCAACGAAATTTAAGAATTGCGGCGGTCACCTTTCAGCTATCTGAAAATAGCTTCTATTTATTTTCACGAGTTCTATTTATTTACACCAGTCAGCTATACCTTGGAGATTTTTCTCAAATGTCGTCATCCAACCTTGTACCGTCATTTCGCTCGCCTGCTGATCGCCCTTGTGCCGCAGCAACCTGCGTCACCGTTTGCTGTGAGGATCGCTGGCAGGTTTATCACCGTTTGCAATCATTAGACATCGAATGCCGATGCGGCGGATTTCAACCGCTAATCGTTGATGTGAAAACGGCAGCGGACGCTATTCAGCTCTGGAGCATTGTTAACCGAGTGTCTGGCTCTCGACAAGCTCTTATCTCAAGACTGACCCAAAGCTGGAAATTACCCTGTCCGCATCGGCGTGGCTAAACTCGCTACGAAATATTCCGCTATATTTTAGGGAAGTAAGCGCCAGTGGTTTAACCCGTAAGTTCTACAGTGACCTCTACTCTTCCCATCTATCCTACTAGCACCTGTAATATGGATGCTGCTTCCCAAAATCAGCGGCTCACGGTCAAATCAGGCCAACTTAACAATGCCGCTCAGAATGCTCAGCCCCAATGCCATTAAACCTGCCAAACCAACTAAGCCCAGCGCTCGACGGAAGTAGTTGACACCCTCAAAAAGTTCTTGCCAAGCCCAGGTGAATAGTGCGCCAAACGCAATTAGTTCCGCGCCCCTCTGAAGCTGTCCGGTCGGCAGCGCGTACTGTAGAAAAGCGGCTGCAACGCCTACTAAAACGGGCAAATTGGGCGCTTGAGCAATCACAATATTGCCTTCACTGTCTCGAAAGATACGGTCGAACAGGGTGATTGGCTTTACGGTTAGTTCTGGGTTCGATTGAGATGACATCAGCTTTACTCTAAAAGTACAATTCGTAGCGTTGATGCTAGCGCTATATCAGGTAGCGGCACCTGTACCAAATGCTAGAAAGGGTTATGTTCTTTCCTTCGGCTCGTTCTATAGTGATTGTCGCCAGAATAGGTAAACGTCAGAATAGGTAAATAAGCCGACCTACAAGGATAAATCAGGATGACTCTTAAGCCCGCAGATAAACCCGCAGATAAACCCGCAGATAAACCCGCCAATACACCTACAGATAAACCAATAGAGATATCTGCTCCAAATAGCGGCGATTTATCTGAAGAGCTGACGGGTCTTGCCATTGACGGGCCTAAAGCCAAAGGGCTGCGCCGCCTGCTGCGAGTCTTCTATCTAATTTTGCAGCCGACCAACTACATGGACGACAACGTTCAGCGCTATGGCCCAACGTTCCAAATTGGCGCGCAGAGCGAATCGCCGCTAGTGTATGTGGGCGATCCAGAGATGGTGCGAGAGATTTTTACGCTAGATGCTAGCACCGCTGAAACGGGAAGTCGCAATCAGGTGCTTCAGCCGATGGTTGGCGATCGCTCTATTTTGCTGCTAGATGGCGACCCTCACCGCAGGCAGCGTAAACTGCTGATGCCTCCTTTTCATGGCGATCGCCTACGGTCTTATGGCGAGCTAATTTGCGATATTACCCGCCAGGTTAGCGCCAGCTGGCAGGTAGGACAGTCGATTGTGGCACGGCCTCCGATCCAGGCGTTGACTTTAGGCGTAATTTTGCAGGCTGTTTTTGGCTTGAGAGAAGGGCCAAGGCTCTCTCAGCTACAGCAGAAAATGGGCACTTTGCTAGACTTCTTTTCGTATCCGATTAGCGCTAGCTTTTTGTTCTTCCCAGCTTTGCAAAAGGATTGGGGACTCTGGAGTCCTTGGACGAAGTTTACTCATTTAAGAGAAGACGTGCGATCGCTGATCTATGCCGAAATTCGAGAGCGGCGTCAATCTCTTAAAAACTCTCTTCAAGGCTCAGAAAGCGCTCAAACAGAAAGGACGGATATTCTCACGCTTTTGCTGCAGTCGAGAGACGAAAATGGTGAAGCGATGAGCGACGAAGAACTTCATGACGAACTGGTTACGCTATTGCTAGCCGGACATGAAACCACGGCTTCTGCTATTGTTTGGGCGCTGTATTGGATTCATTACTTGCCAGAGGTTCATGGCAAGCTACGCGCAGAACTCGCAGAACTTGGCCCTCAGCCTGACCCAGCGGCTATCCTACAGCTTCCCTACTTGAATGCGCTGTGCCTAGAGACCCTGCGAATCTATCCAATTACGCCGACAACGTTTGTGCGAGTGTTGCGATCGCCTCGCACTATTGCTGGCCATCACTTCAAAGCCGGAACCGCCTTAATGCCTGCGACCTATATCATTCACCAGCGTCCGGATATCTACCCAGAACCCAAACAATTTCGCCCCGAGCGATTTCTAGAACGTCAGTTTGCCCCTCACGAATTTCTGCCCTTTGGCGGTGGTCATCGGCGCTGCATTGGCTCCGCGCTAGCAATGATGGAGCTTAAGCTCAGCGTAGCTACGCTGCTGCAGGACTTCGATTTAGCGCTCGTACGGCCTCGCGCACTGCGGCCCGCTCGCCGGGGACTAACGATGGCTCCGCCTGCTTCTATGCGGTTCAAAGTGCGCTCAAAGCAAACTTAACTTGCTTACTTTCAGTTTATGGTGAGGCAACATTCTACCGACAGCTAGCCCAAGTAGCCCTTATCCATCTTTATCTCGAAATACACCTTCTAGCTCTAGCATCACGGTAATTCTGTTACGATCCTAGCAACCTATTGAATTGTTTTTTTTGGAGACTGTTTTTTGGAAATTGTTTTTTGGAGGCTAGACTTAAGATGGACTCAGCGCTACTAGAAATCCCGTTTGAACCGGCTGTCATCGCAAAGGCAGACACCTCCAGCTTAAAGTCTAGCTTGTTGAAACAGGTGGAAGCGAAAGACACAGAGCCGATGGGCAAAAAAGTCCGGTTTGCGAACGAGACATTGATGCCACTGTTCGACGAGCTAGAGAAACGCAATCCCACCCCTGAATTAGAACAACAGATTTCGCTCTTAAAAGGGGTTTGGTTTCCAGTTTGGTCTACTAATCCTTTTCAGGACATCCTGCCAGGACGAGTGCACCATGAGTCGTACCAAATCTTTGACGATAACGGCTACTATGCGAATTTAGCCCGGTATAAGCCTGGGCAGAAAAGCCCGATTCTAAGCTGGTTTTCGCGTTGGTTACTGAGCTACGATTTGATGATTATGCAGAGTTATTCTGTTCAAACTCAAGCTGCCGAGGAATCTGCTGGAGAAGCTGCCGATTTGCTCGAACCAAACCAAACAAATCAAGACTATTGGAACATTCAAAATGTTTCTATCCAGCAAGCTCTACGCTTTGGATCTATCTCTTTTAGTGCTGAAACTGCTCAAGCTTGGTTCAATAAAGCAGTTGCTAAGCAGAAGTCGCCTCAGCTTCGATCGCCGGCTGCCCCGCCAACTCAACAGAATCGCATTGCGGCGAAGCAGTACCAGCAAATATCCAAAGCTAGACCGCGATTAGACAACCTGTATATCGACCAAGAATTTCGCCTAGTCAAAACTCAACGCGAGAAGTCTCAGCGCCCTTCATATACGGTAGCGGTGCGATTGGGCTAAAATCACAGCCCGCCCGTAATGTCTAGATTGAACCCTGTAATATAGCTAGCCTCGTCGCTCAAAAGAAAGGCAACGCCGTTGGCGACTTCTTCTAAACTGCCCAGGCGACGCATCGGCACGGAATTGATCATTTGTTGTTCTACTACTTTAGGATTAGCATCAAAATACTGAGAGCCAACGCCTGCTTGCAGCTCAGTTTGCCGCGTCCACATCATGCCAGGGCCAATGAGAGCAGGCGATAGGGCATTTACTCGAATGTTGTGCGGAGCCAGATCTTTGGCGGCAGTTTGGGTCATACCGACCACGGCAAATTTGGAGGCGGCGTAGGCCAGCATATTAGCCGGGCCATCGACCCCAGCATGACTAGCCATATTTACAATGGCCCCACCGCCGCTATCTCGAAGGTGCTGTGCAGCGGCCTTAAGCACATGAAAAACGCCAATTACGTTGATGTCAATCACTTTTTGAAAGTCGGCAGCCGGATATTCGTCGGTGGTGGCAAACGCGCCCTGATAGCCCGCATTGTTGAACACGTAGTCCACCTTGCCGACCTGCCGCACCGCGTCGGCAAAAGCTGATGTGACCGTACTCGGTTGGGTAACGTCGCAGTAAATAGTCTGAACAGATGCGCCATAGCCCTCTAGCTCTTCGGCGACCTCAGCCATTTTGTCTTTATTGATGTCTAGCAGCACAACGCCTGCACCGTTCATGGCGAACCGGCGAGCAGTCGCTTTGCCAATGTCACCCGCGCCGCCCGTGATGAGAATTGTTTTGCCCGTAAAGCTATAGGTTGTGGTAGCGCTCATAAGGTCTCCTAAAAAATAACTGACTAATAGCTGCTGCGCTAGCAAAAAGGGTCAACAAAATAAACCTTAGACGCACCCCCTTCAGCAATCTCCTTTAAAGCCTCGTTGAACTTCTGTACATGGTCGGCAGTAATATGCAATTGAAAAGCAGCTTCATCGTCATAGACTTCTAAGAATTGAAAAGCCCCTTTATCGTCGCGATCGCGGTAAACATCAAACTGAGCGGTTCCCGCATCCTTCCGAACCAGCTGTGCCAGTTCACGTATCATAGATGCGAGCTTTTCTTCCTGCCCTGCCGCTGCCTTGACGGTTGCGATTACTGTTTTTGCCATAGTCCTATCAGTTCTCTTCTGTTCGCTGACATTATCCTATTAGATAATTGCTCAGCGCCTCTCTGTCTGAAGACATTTGCCAGGTATTTGCATGCACGAACTGGTTGGCTGTTGAATAGCAACGGCCAATATCTTTTCAACTTGTATCTTTTTGTATCAGGAAGCAACAATCTATCATAAGTTTTTTGTGCGATCGCACATCTATTTTCATTACTCGTGATAGCTTCGATAAATAATTATCTCCCGCTATGGAATATCAATTGACGCATGAGTACTACTACTACCCGAATTATCTGCTTAGGTGAAATCTTGTTCGACTGCCTTGCAGATCAGATGGGCAGAGAACTCTTTGAGGTCGCTTCTTGGACTGAGTATCCAGGGGGTGCCCCGGCAAACGTAGCCTGCGCGCTGTCGAAGCTAGGTAACGCCGCCGCATTCGTTGGATGCGTTGGGCAAGACCAACCGGGCGATCGCCTGGTATCTGTATTAAAAGGAGATAGCGTCGATGTGTCGGGGATTCAACGATCTTCCCAGGCACCGACTCGAAAGGTGTACGTTACCCGGTCTTTAAAGGGCGATCGCTGCTTCGCCGGATTTGGCGAGTTCGACTCCAGTCAGTTTGCTGACACTCAGCTTACCGCCGCCGATATGCCAAAGTCTCTATTTGCGGATGCCGAGTTTTTAGTGATTGGGACATTAGAACTCGCCTATCCCAACAGCCGCCAAGCAACCCTAGCAGCCATCCGTCTAGCTAGAGAGAACCAGGTCAAAATATTTATTGACGTCAACTGGCGACCCGTGTTCTGGGACGATTCAGAGGTTGCTAAGTCGTCGATTATGACGATTCTAGAGCAGGCCGATTTGATCAAATGCACAGACGAAGAAGCTCAGTGGCTATTTGGAATGCAAGATCCAGCTGCGATCGCTAAACTTTTCCCCCAGGCTGAGGGCGTGCTGGTCACAGCAGGGGAGAAGGGCTGCGCTTATAGCTTGGGCGAGCACACAGGAGAAGTTGATATCTTCCCAATTATGGTTGTTGATACTACCGGCGCTGGCGATAGCTTTGTAGCAGGCTTTCTGCACTATTTCTGCCGCCAGAGAGAAAACGTGTCTAGCAAATGCGAAGTCGGCTAGAGATGCGGTTGTTTATGCAAGCGCGGTCGGCGCTTTAACCACGATGAAGCCGGGTGCGATCGCCGCTCAGCCCACTGCCAAAGAAGTCGATGACTTCCTCAAACTACAGCCCGCCACGTTACAGCCTGCCAAACTACAGGCCATAGCCGCTTAATTTCGCAGCTACTCCTATTAACTTTGCAGCCACTCTAAGCGTGTTAAGTAAAGAGTGTTAAGTATCGTCTGGATATTCTTGTTACATAACACACATACCTCTGTTTCTTGGGACACTTGAGAGACAACGCGGCAGAGACCAAGCGGTCACCGTTCCACTTAAAAAGGTGTTCAACAAAAGAAATGAGAAATATAGAATCTGAGCAGATAGGAACGCTCAAAGCAAAGTTTGTTTATCCAAACATGCGAAATGCCTTTATCTTGCTAATTACTTGCTTTGCAGCCTGGGGTGTCGCTGCAAACATGACTGACCCACTCGTCAAAGTTTTTAGCAAAATTTTTACGATGAGTACGCTTCAAGCAGCGCTGGTTCAGTTCTGCTATTACGGTGCTTACTTTTGCTTGGCCCTTCCCGCTGCTTTTATCAACGAGCGATTCTCTTATAAAGTGGGCGTGCTCGTAGGACTTGGACTGGCCATCATCGGTGCGCTTTCGTTCTATCCAGCTAGCTTGATGATGACCTACGCCCCTTTCTTAGCCGCTTTGTTTGTCCTAGCGGCTGGCCTATCGATCTTAGAGACATCGGCTAATCCTTTTGTCATGGCGATGGGGCCAGAGAAAAGCGCGACGCGCCGATTGAACTTAGCCCAAGCCTTTAACCCCGTAGGCACCAATATAGGCGTCTTTCTAGCCGCAACTTTAATTCTGCCGCAGCTCAACCCCGCAACGGCTGAGCAAAGGGCGGCGCTGTCGGCTGATGCATTGCAAGCGATTCAGTCCGCAGAACTCAGAGCAGTGATGATTCCCTATGTTGGGATGGCCTTTGCGCTAATCGTTATCTGGTTTTTGATTGCTTCTATTAAAGTGCCTCCCTATGCCGAAGAGGTAGGGGTGGTTGACACATCGCCCGGATCGGCTTCACGGCAAGTCAACTTTGGAGCCACGCTTAAGAGACTATTTGCCAATCCGCTCTATCGCTGGGGCGTAATCGCTCAGTTTTTTAATGTAGCCGCACAGACCTGCACCTGGACATTCACCATTCAGTATGTGCAAGAGGCCATTGGGGGAAATGAAGCGAACGCAGGCGCTTACCTTCAGTACAGTCTGCTTGTGTTTCTAGTTTCGCGCTTCATTATGACCTGGGTAATGGGATATATAAAACCAACAACATTGCTAACGGTGCTAGCACTGCTTGGAAATCTGCTATGCGTCTATGCCGTCCTCAGCCCCGGTATCTCCGGTATTTGGGCCGTTGTCTTTGTCTCGGCTTGCCTGTCGCTACTCTTTCCAACCATCTATGGCGTTGCCCTATACGGACTAGGAGAAGATACTAAGTTTGGGGCGGCGGGTCTAGTAATGGCTATTTTGGGTGGCGCAATACTGCCACTAGTTCAGGGCGCTTTGCTAGATTCATTCGGCGCTGCCTTCTCCTACATCACACCCGCCCTCTGTTTTCTCGTTGTCGCTGGCTACGGATTCTTTACTATCAAAACAGCGAGAGTCACGCAGATATAGACTGGGAGGATATGGACTTGGAGGATATAGACTTGGAGTTCGAAGAGCAGCTTGTGAGGAGAAAACCCGATTGAAACGAAGAAAAGCTCATGTATAGACCCAAGGCTATTATCTTTGATGTTAACGAGACGCTGCTCGATCTCGCTCCGCTGAAAAGCTCCGTTGGGAAAGCCCTAGGCGGGCGAGAAGAGATAGTGCCGCTGTGGTTTTCTACGATGTTGCACTACTCGCTAGTAGAGACGCTGAGCGAGAATTACCACAGCTTTGGAGATATTGGCATTGCGGCGCTGATCATGGTGGCAGCCTCTCAAGGTATTGAGCTAGAGCGCGAGGAGGCGAAAGCTGCGATCGCGAGCCAGCTTCGTTCACTGCCGCCGCATCCAGACGTTGTAGCAGGATTAAAAGCCCTTAGCGCTGACGGCTTTCGGCTTGTCTGCCTGACTAATTCGCCTACCGCAGGGGTAGACGCTCAGCTTAAGCACGCAGGACTAACCGACCTGCTAGAAAAACACTACAGCATCGAAAGCGTCCAAAAGTACAAGCCGCATCCAGATACCTATCAGATGGTTCTAAGCGATCTGGGTATTGAACCAGCAGAAGGGCTGATGGTGGCCGCCCACGCCTGGGATTTGGCGGGAGCTAAAAATGTCGGGTTGCAGACGGCTTTTGTCGATCGGCCCGGTGCGTTTCTCTATGCCAACGCTGCTAAGCCCGACTACCGGGTAAATGACCTTGCAGAGCTGGTGAAAGTTCTACAGCCTATGGGAGAAACCGCGCCGACAGCCCCCTAAAGATCGCTCGAAGCGCGAATCTTATCAGCATTAATCTGAAATTCAATCATGACGTTACGCTTTCTTTTTCCGGGCAGCTCGCGGGCGTTAATCAAAAATTGGCTCTCTTTGAGTTCGTTAACAGTTCGCCAGAAAATTTGACCGTTGCGCGATGAATTGCTGCCTAAAAGATCGAGATTCTTGTACAAATGACGCTTAGAAATATTTAGATACTGCCCATCCTTTGGAGAATCCCACTTCAAACGGCTGGCAAGATACACCAAGAGCCGCATCCCATAGTCATGCTTGGTGCTCTTACCAACCTGCTGCTGCATATCAATGTTGCCAAAGAGCACATAGTCGCTATCAGCACGATCTGGGTTTTGAAAAAACTCTAAGTTAACCCTATACCTATCAGCCGCACCATAGCTGTAGTCAGCGGCTTTTTCAGTATCAAAATCACGCTGTACATCATCAGCCCAAAACTTTTGAATTCTTAAGACATTTTTGATAGTAACTTCTGCTTCTACCTTATCGCCCTTTCGAGTTTCCACAGCGTAGACCAGTTCAGTTCTATGGAGAGCCATCAGATCGCAGTGCAGATGAGATCTAGCCTCTGCGTGGAATCCGCCGTCCTTTGTCCGCTGATACCCCATGACCTCTAACAGATCGTTAGAGCGAAACTCTACAACGGAACCCGTTCTCTCTGCCGATGCGGCTTTATAGAGATAGAGCACAAGCTGAACCTGACGCGGATTTAAAAACGTCAGCAGAGCAACCGTAAGCCGACGAAGCCTGAGATCCTCTATCTGCTCTAGACCCTTAATGCCTCGATTCAAGCAGGCTTCTAAATCTAAGACATCGTACTCTTGCTTTAGCTCCTGCCACTCTTCTCCAGAAAGATTATCTAAAGGAATGCGACGCGTTAGGGCAACTTCACTAGCCTCCGAAGCATCGGCTTCAACGCGCATTTCAAAATAGTAGCCCCCTGCATCAGAGCGCAAAATAGGCAGCTTAACGTCGGGGTTACGGAGCGAGGCACTAGCGCGAGGAAGAATCCGAACAAACTCTCCGTCAACCTCAAACATGTCTATCTGAGAAGGCTCGTCATTCATAGCGAGATGGTTGACTTATCTAAATATATAAACTGCTGAGTAGACTCAATATAGAGGAGTTCTTACGAAAATAGAACACCTATCGTTTTCGCGTACGTTTTTGAACTATTCACCTATCGGTTTGGCGTACGTTTTTGAGTCATTCACCTATCGGTTTCGCGTACGTTTTTGCCTATCGTTTTCGCGTATTTCTAATCAGCCGCCTATCGGTTTGGCGTACGTTTTTGCCTATCGTTTTCGCGTATTTCTAATCAGCCGCCTATCGGTTTGGCGTACGTTTTTGCCTATCGTTTTCGCGTATTTCTAATCAGCCGCCTATCGGTTTGGCGTATGTTTTTGCCTATCGTTTTCGCGTATAAAACTATCGCTCAAAATTAGTACTTCTCCCAAATAGCAATCTTATAGCGAAGTCGCCTATCGGTTTGGCGTACGTTTTTGCCTATCGTTTTCGCGTATTTTTAATCAGCCGCCTATCGGTTTGGCGTATGTTTTTGCCTATCGTTTTGGCGTATTTTTAATCAGCCGCCTATCGGTTTGGCGTATGTTTTTGCCTATCGTTTTCGCGTATTTTTAATCAGCCGCCTATCGGTTTGGCGTATGTTTTTGCCTATCGTTTTCGCGTATTTCTGGCCTATCGGTTTGGCGTATCGAGGTTTTCAACCGCTTGAAGCGTATGCATTCTGGTGATAGTGTCTCTATGGCAAAACAAACACGCTTGCTGCCAAATTTTTATAAGCGTGAGGATTTCCTGATTCAGAACAATGATACAAACCCACTCAAGTTATCTAGCTAGCTCAATGGCCTAAATTAAAAGCCCCAACTGTGTAAAACAGCTAGGGCTTGGTTCTTCTAATTCGGTCTTTGTGCCTAGAAACTCCAAATCAGCCTGCAAGCAATGAACTGGCGTTCCTAGATAGCCTCAAGGACCTCAATCTTTGAGCCGTACTGATCTTAGCAGTACGACAAGTTCTGTGGCAACTTAGTTTGCTGCAAATAACTTGCTGCAATTTTTCACGGCTCTATCATCCCTACCCGATAGAGACAGATGTCCTCACTAACCATGCTAGAGCAAGGCGCGACTGCGCAGCCTGCAGCTGTACTACCTGAAACTACTCAGTCAACAGCTGTGCCAGCAGATTCTTTACCAGCAGACCCTTTACCAGCAGATCTCGACGGTCAAAGGCTTTGCGAGATCTTTGGTCGCTACTTGTACTGCTCTATTTATGCCGATGCGCCGCAGAGTGCAGCAGAGAAGCCGCAGTGGCACACGCAGCGACGCTACAGGCTAAAAAACCGAGTTCTTTATAGAGACTGGCAAGACGCTGAAAAACTTGTTGGGGTTAGGCCCGGTCACACTATCGCCTATGCATTACTCGATATTGATATCAACAGTCCTTACCACCCAAAACAAGATGCGGATGCGATCGCCCATATAGAAGCGGCCCTTGAAACCATCGGCATTACCCGAACAATCCGCATCCGCAGCAGCTGGAGCGAAGGAATACATCTTTATCTACCGCTGCTTGAGCCCGTCAAAACGTTCGACTTAGCCGTGGCGCTAAAAAACTGCTTAGTCCCTCAGGGCTTCAAGCTAAAGCAGGGGCATTTAGAGTGCTTTCCTAATGTCAAAGCCTACGGCAATATCATCAAAACCGAGTATCTGGCCCATCGCCTGCCGCTGCAGCCAGCGAGTGGGTCTTGCCTGCTAGATGAAGCCTTTTGCCCAGAGAGCAGTAAGCTAAGCGACTTTCTAAACCGGTGGGACATTGCCGCCGCAGGCCAAGATATTCAGACCTTACAGCAGGCGCTACCGCTCGCCCGCAAGAATCGATTTAAAAAAGTACGCAACCGCCTCAACAAAATAGAAAGCTGGAAGCAGGATCTAGAAACAATTTTGGCAGAAGGCTGGAGCGGGCATAGCCAGACCAATCAGCTATTGAAAGAGTTTGGCTGCTATGGCCATGTCTTTTCAGGTCACTCAGGTGAGGCGCTGGTGGACTTTATCTATCAGCAGGCTATTTCTAGCCCTGGGTACGAGAAGTGGTGTCGGCATCAACGCGAAATTAGGATGCGATCGCGCGTTTGGGCTACTGCCATAGAAAAATACTACTGGCCGCTAGGCTCCTACGGTAAAACTCGCCAGACTGAAGCAGACGGGACTGCAGCGTTCAACGACTTACGCGCTAAGAGCGCCCAGGAAAGCATTAGGGCCGCGATTCAACGGCTTGAACTGACTGAAGCGTTGCCGCAAAAAATAACTGCCAGAGCAGAAGCTATCAGAAAGACCCAGGCATCTCTAGGTTCAGCTTCCAGCAGCCTGGAAACGCTTTACAAAGCTGAAAACAAAAAGCTCTGGCATCCCGACTTTTACATTCAAGAGCCAGGGGAACTGCCCGTAATCCCTTCAGTTCTCGATGTTTCAGGCGATCGAGAGGTAGATAGCCCACCAACGGGAGAACAGCTAGAACCTTCTGAATATAGGGAATTACGGACTGAAGAAGAAATAATGAAGTGTGAGAGCTATGAAAATGACGCATCTGCTCTTTCTAAAACGAAGTTTAATTCTGCTCCGGGGGTTCGGGGGGATTTCTTAGATTTTCCACAGCCTAGAATAGAGGGGAGCAAACTAAGCGCACCAACGGTCAAGGTCAATAAAGCAGTAACCTCAAAATTGGGAGAGGGAGAAACCCCAGCATTAAAAAAATCTTTTAAGAAGCCTAACCTTAGAAAAGCAAATCTTGGCCCTTCTATTGTCACTTCTAAAGAAACTGTCAATGGCTTTAGGAACAATGGCCTTCCGCAGATCGTCGCTGATACTATCACAGCTACTCAGTCTGTTGTTCAAAGGCTAGATTGGTCTGTTGAGCAAGTTCGAGCCTTCATTTCAAAAAGATTTGAGGGACGACGACGAGCGCAGTTATCAGATGATGAAGCGCTAACGCTCTTATATTACTTACAGGTTCAATATCTTGAAATTAGAAAGGTAGCTGGGGCTAAATGAACCCTTCTACCTACGGGTAGCTATTCGTGTTACTGTTTCAGGATTAGTAAAAAGTAACACGAATAAAGTAATGGATGCTCGCGGCCGCGTAAAGACAGAGCTAGAAAAATTACAGGAGCAGCTAGCTGAGCTTAAGGCACGGGGGCCTTTTCTTAGTGGAGTTAGAGTTGAGCGAACGCCCGCGGGTGGCACTGCATCTCAGAATGCTCAGAGCGAATGCAAGTATGCCAGGCTCAGAGCAGGCAAGGGGAAACTATTAGATAATGGAAAAAAGTCGAAGTACATCCCCGTTCGCGAAATCGATAAGTATCAGGCGATGTGCTATCGAGGTAAATCTATTAAACAAATAGAGAGAAAGATTGAAAAGCGCCAGCAGACATTAAAACGACTCAATGCGATCGCAGCAGAACTAGGTCTTTCCTAAAATTTCTATCTTTCTTAGAGCTTCTAGTATCTGACTTAGAGCTTCTAGTATCTGAACGATTAGCTCTCTCTAATCGCTTTGCAACTAAACGTTCATTTTGACGTCTATAAGCATACGGTAAGTGTGCAGCATATTACATTCTGAGATTATGCTATGGTGCAAAATAGGTGCTGCATGTTTCTCTTTGATACTGATATAAGCTTGCTTTACAAGGTTGTCTTAGGGAACTATCTCGATAGCTAAACGTTCAGATTAACTAGGCTTTTTAGCTGAGTAATACAGCTCATGTGTAGCTGCTTTATTTTTGTTAGTTGAGCCTGTTGGCGTATTCTTTCAGGCTCTTTCTAAACTCTTTATGTTTATTGCCTCGTCTAGTTTCTATTCTTGGTAGTTTAAGACGTATGGTAGTTTGAAACATGGCTCACCTAAATAAGGTTCTCAGCACTTCGTTAAATCGAAAAGCAATGCTCTTGTGAATTTAATGCTGTTGAAAATTTAGTGTTTTTGTAAGCTTCCGTTCCTGACTAATCTATTCTTATAATGCTTAATACGCTCCCTGTTGAAGAAAAGAAAGCTAGCTTCGCAGCAAAGACATTCATTTCTGTTCTTCATATGTTTGAAGAACAAGTGAGGCAGTCGCCAGATGCTATAGCGCTCGTTAGCACAGTTAGAACACTTACCTATCAGCAGCTCAATCATGAGGCTAATCAGCTTGCCCGCTACTTACAGAATCAAGGCGTAGGGCCAGAGCAGTTAGTGGCCGTTCAGCTGGCGCGATCGCCCTACGCCATCATTGCCTTTCTAAGTGTGCTCAAGTTAGGAGCCGCCTACGTACCTATTGACCCCGATTATCCAGCCGAGCGGTGCGATTATATTCTTCAAGACTCACAGGCAGCCGCTTTATTAACTGAATCAAGCTACATAAATCATATTGCAGATGCAAACTACAGCGGCATTTGCATTCAGCTAGATATTCAGTGGAACGCGATCGCACATAGCAGCGGCAGCAACCTAAACATCACGGTTCGACCAGAAGATCTCGCCTATATTATTTACACCTCTGGCACCACTGGCCAGCCCAAAGGCGTTGCAATTCCTCACCGAGGGCTAGCCAACCACGCAATCACAATGGCCACAGCCTTCGAACTCACACCCGCCGATCGGGTTTTACAGTTCTCTAGCCTCAGCTTCGACATCATTGTAGAAGAGCTATACCCCACAATTATTAGCGGTGCGGCGCTAATTTTGCGAACAGATGCGATCGCTACTTCGCTAACCGACTTTTATCAGTTTCTAGACGACCAGAAGATTACGGTACTCAATTTACCAACAGCCTTTTGGCACGAGCTGGTGAGCGGCCTATCTCGACAAGCGGGTTCTTCCAAGTACAGTTTACTAAAGTCATGCGTTCGTCTTGTTGTTGTCGGCGGTGAAAAAGCATCTCGCTTAGCCTATGCCCAGTGGTGTGGCTTAGTGGGTCAATCTATCCGCTGGATTAACGCCTACGGCCCTACCGAAGCAACCGTCAGCGCCACCCTATACGATCCAATTGCTGAAAACTATGAATTTGGCAAAGAGCTACCCATCGGACGACCCATCGATAACGTTACTACTTATGTCTTAAACGAAGCACTAGAACAAGTAAAGCCTGGAAACCAAGGAGAGCTTTTCATTGGTGGTCTTGGTCTGGCAAGAGGATATCTTAATCGACCGATTAAAACAGCCGCCGCCTTTATTCAAAATCCTTTTGAAGCAGACTCTCGGCTTTACAAAACGGGTGATATTGTTCGCCAGCTAGCCGATGGCAATTTAGAATATGTCGATCGAGCTGACTTTCAGGTTAAAGTTCGCGGCTTTCGCATCGAGCTAAGCGGAATTGCCAGCTGCCTGGAAAAGCATCCGCTGGTTCAACAACAGATTGTTGTAGTTAGAAAAGATAATCCTGGCACCAAGCAGATAGTTGCCTACGTCGTTGCCAAAAGCCCTCAGCTAACCGGAAAAATTCTCAAAGAATATCTCAAAGAAAAACTGCCAATTTACATGGTGCCTTCTGCGTTTGTATTGCTAGATCATCTGCCAACGAATACTCACGGCAAGATTGATAGAAACGCGTTGCCGGCCCCACAGGTTCAAAGAAATGGATATGCAGCGCCAAAAACAGATATCGAACAAACGTTGATAAACCTGTGGAAAACAGTTCTATCGATAAAGTATGTTAGTGCGCAAGATAACTTCTTCGAGCTAGGCGGAAACTCTTTGAAGGCAGTCCATCTTTTCTCTTTAATTGAAGATAAGCTTAACCAAAAAATTCCGCTGGCAGCGCTGCTCCAAGCTCCAACGCCAGCGCGTTTAGCAGCCCTAATAGACCAACCGCACGAGCCAAGCCAGCCTATTGACTCAGAAAATTTAGTTTTAGCTCATCCCAACCCTAATGCTAAAACCGCCTCGCTGTGGGATTCACTCGTTCCGCTTCAGCCTGAGGGGACAAAGCCGCCGCTATTTTTCCTCCATGCCGTTGGCCCCAGCATCCTAAACTATCAGAACCTCCTACCTTATCTAGATAGCAACCAGCCGGTATACGCACTGCAGGCAAAAGGATTAGATGAAACCCAACCGTTGCTAGATCGCATGGATAAAATGGCAGCTCAGTATATCCAAGATATTAAAGCTGTTCAACCTCATGGCCCCTACTATTTGGCAGGTCATTCTTTTGGCGGCATTATGGCTTTCGAAATGGCTCAGCAGCTTCAGCAGCAGGGCGAGAGCGTTGGACTATTAGGCTTGTTTGATGCAGCCACGCCGGCTCTTAGCTACTGTCAAACCCCACCTATTGTCTATCAACTGTATATTCACGCGCTCAACTTGATTGAAGCACCTGGCCTAGGTCAAAAATGGCGATATCTCTCGGAGCGAGCTATCCCTTTGCTTAAAAAAATCTTTAGCCGTTCAAAGAGCACCCCTGTACAACCACTGCCCGAAATCTATCAGCGGATTGACCAGATCGATCGCGCAGCTCTTAGGCGCTATTCGCCGCAGCCTTATTCTGGTGTAATAACGCTATTTAGAGCTAGAGAGAAAGATCCAAAGCAATTCTACGATGCTCACTTAGGCTGGAAATATCTAGCTGAAGGCAGTCTGAACATTCACGATGTACCGGGGCATCATCTGAGTTTGATGCAAGAGCCAAATGTCGCTGCGCTTGCAACCACTTTGCAACACGAATTAAACAGCGCATACGCAAAAGAGGTGCTCGACACTTCAGCGTAAATAAACCGGTTATTCTACCGAATCGGCTATCTCTCAGCTTCAGGCCGTGGGTTCTCTGCTATAGATTAGCTGTAGATTAGCTATGTACGCTGAGGAGGTTTAGGATGCGATCGCGCTTTCATCTGGCTTATCACGTCACAGATTTAGCAGCGGCCAGACAGTTTTACGGTGAACTGCTAGGCTGCAAAGAAGGGCGCAGCACTCAAACCTGGGTCGATTTTGATTTCTTTGGACACCAGATATCGCTTCATCTAGGCAAGCCTGTAGCAACCGAAAATACAGGTATTGTATGCGAGCAATTAGTACCCATACCGCATCTGGGTGTGCTGCTAGATATGGAAACATGGCTAGCACTTTCAGAAAAGCTCGCAGATACCGCCATTGATTTTGTGATTGAACCCCACATTCGCTATGTCGGAGAGCCAGGAGAACAAGGAACTATGTTTTTTCGCGATCCTTCAGGCAATCCAATTGAGATCAAAGGATTTGCTGATTTTGCAGGCATCTATGCATCATGAGACACTTGATTCCATTCGTGGCGCAGTTGAGCGACCCTGAAACAGCAGAATGACTGATCGCTCTAAGAGCAGCGCTTCTGGGCTATGAGGCAGTGGCGTTGGCAGAGATGCAGCCCGCAATATAGCCCGCAATCCATGCACCTAGTTCTCTTCGTCGCGGGTGCCTACCCAAACTTCCTGAGTCTGATAAAAACTGCCGCGTTGCTCCATCGGAAAACTGCCAAGCAGTGCCGCAATCCACACTTCTATCAGCGGCATCTTTAACTGTTGCTGAAGATCGACTAGTCGCTGCGAGGACTGCATCTGAGCTGAAGCCAACGCCTTCACCCAATCCGAGACGTTTTCAGCATGGGAGACCGCCAGCGCCTGCTTCTTCAAGTCCGTATCCTCTAGCGCGTCAATCATATTCAAAACAGATGTTTTCTCAACGTCACCTGCGATGGAATCCTCACCCGTTTCGTCTTCGTCCAGGCGATCGCCACTCGTATGATACGAGCGCTGTACTAAATCAGAAAAATCTAGCTCTTGCGTCTGACGGGTTAGCCCTTGCAGCCAGTCACCGTCCATGACTGGCCCCTCTGCGTTATGTGCATCCTGCCAGTCCTCCCAAAGAATATTAGACTTGGCTTCGCACAGTCCTGCTAACCGCATTAAGATATCGCCTGCGACTCTAAGGTGATCGCGCTGCGATAGCCCAGCTAGTTCATCTTCAAACCGCGACCATAGACCAATCACATCGGCATTTTCTGGCACTTCAGCAGCAGCGTCTAAAGCAAACTCCAAATTCAGCTCTAGCTGGCGAACGCTATCCATTGCCTACCTCTGGTTCATCCGAGCAGCTTTCTTTCGAAAAGGCTGCGCCATCGCTCCACGGACAGCCTGAAATCGGGCACTCAATTGGCTCTAGTCGAATCTCATCCGCAAAGAAGGTAATCCCAAATCGAGCATTCAAATAGCCCACCACATCTTTTTGAACGTACTTCTCTAGCTGCCGCTTGCGATAGCCCGCACAGTGGATCGGCGCGACTTCTAGGACTTTGGCACCCGCTTGAAATACCGAGGCTGCGATCGCATGAATCGGCGCATCCTTCCGCTTCTCTCTCCAGATATACAAATTCGCATAAGGCACCGGTGCCTCAGCCACCAACAGCGAAACTGTCTCCACCTGCCCGTCTTTAGATGCTGTGCCAGCAACCTGCTGCTGATATTGTAGCCGCCGCTGTTCGTTCAGTCGCTGGCGATTGCGATAGTAAGAGCGCTTGCTAGGACAGCGCTTGTCATTCCAACAGCCGTCTCTCTTTTCCCCATGCAGCTGCTGTGCATCAGCAGCACTCAGCTGCGCACACTCCACGCATTTTTTAGAAACTCGACGGGCCATATTTATAAAAGAGACTATAGGTCGGCAACGGATAAGGCTCGAATAGCCTGGACAAAAAGACCGACGAGCTATGTATGCACAGATCCTCGTGCGGCGATAACTGAATCCGCTTAAGTGCTAGAACGCTTGTACATTAGGCTTCATCATACCGCAATCTACCAAACTATATTTTTAGTCTGATTTTTGGTCTAATACATATAATAAACTATGTATTAGGATATGATAATTGGCAACCAAGAGCGGACTGTCAGTGCGTTCACCGCTTGTGTTTATTCAAATATCAGAAACGTTTTTCTAGTGGCTGCTGGCCGATAACACCGCTTTTTACGATGGCTAAACCCGATCCAATTCCCAGATTCGTTGAAGTTAGCCCACCTGGAACGTCGATAGCACCTGCTGCGTTCGTGGCTGCGTCCGTGGCTGAGTCCGTAGCTGGGGCGGTGTCTGCGCTGTCGGACTGGGTAGATCAGTTTTTGAGCGATCGCGAAATCAGACCCAACACCAGAAGGATGTACGAGTGGCAGCTACGGCGCTTTCAGAGGTGGCTTCAGCACAAGCCTTGGCAGGAAGTAACAGAAAGTGACATAAATGGCTATAAGAACTGCTTGGAGACCAAGCCTACGAAGCATGGGCAGGGACTTAAGCCAGCGAGCATCAACCAAGCGCTAGCTTCTATTCGCAGCTTCTACGAGTGGCTCTATCATCGGCGCTACATCACCTTCAATCCAGCTCTGACGATTGGACTGGTCGTACTGAGTGAACCGAAACTGAAGAACCTACGAGCCTCAATAGTTCACGAGTTAGGTGAAGGTCTCTCCTTACGCGGTCAGCTCAGTGTCAGAGATGCCGCGATTGTCTGGGTGCTTAAGCATGGGCTGAGCGCTGCTGAGGTGGGGACGCTGAATATCGACGATTACAGGCAGCGGGCGCTTCAAGTAGAGAGAACGAAAGGGGCCAGCGACGGCCTGGTGCCCCTTTCACCAAACGCCTGCTGTGCAGTAGAAAGCTATTTGGAGTGGTGCTTGGAAGAGGGTCTAGATATGTCATCCAATAAGCCTTTGTTTAGAAGCCAGTCTAATCGTAACTACGGTGCACGGATGAGCTACCGTGCTATCTACAATCTAATAAAGGATTTAGCAGCGATCGCCGGAGCTACAGCAAAGTCATCAGAACAGTAGAACCCACTTTCTTCGACCAAGATTGCTTAAAGAAAAGGTCTGAAAATTCTAGAATTTTCAGGCTCACGTGCTAAATAGTGAAAATTCTTAAGATTTTTACCCCGGCGTCCGCTAGTATATCTCTGCACGCTTTGATCTTTACGCCACAACAAAGATGCCACAACAAGTAATCTCAATCATGGCTAATAGCGGTGGAGTTGGAAAAACCACGCTAACGGTCAACCTTGCATATCAACTGGCTCTACAGGGAAAAACAGTCGCGATGCTTGGGTGCGACCCTAACGGCTCGCTAACTTTATTTTGTGGGCTAGATGACCCACCGCCTGAAAAGACACTCGACTACGTACTGCGATCTGAGTTTAAGGGCGACTATCCGCTGGTGCCGGTATGGCGCAATCAGATTGACGGGGTAGATGCCTGTCTAGGTGGGCTTCCACTTACGGCTACAACACAGCGTCTAGTCCTTGATAAGCGAGGCGCTTATTTGCTCGCAGATGCCTTGGAGGACTACCCACTTCCTCACGACGTGATTTTGATTGACTGCCCTGGCACTATTGAGCAGCTGCACGTGGCCGCTCTGTCTGCTAGTACTAGTGTTCTTATTACACTCAAGCCGGAGGACAAAGATCTAGATGCAATGGCAAAGCTGTTGGAATGGATTAGCGCAACGCGCAGCGAGCTGCGACTAAAGCCAGCCCCTCACGTTATGGGGGTCGTTCCCAATGGAGCCAAGAAAAGAGCCATGCATCGGGACAATTTGGGACTTTCTGGCATAGAAGGTGTGATAGGGTTACCCGAGATCATGCGCCAGATGCAAATCCAGATGTTTCCGACTATTAAAGACGGCGCTTATATTGCTAACGCAGCAGCGGCTGGACTGCCCTTGGGGCTATATCGGCCTAACGATCCTAGCAATCGGGTGTATGAAAAGATTGCCACTGCAATTACTCAGGAGATAACTTAGCGATGGCTCGCAATAGCAAGCGTTCGATTGACACTATGTTTGGAGGTGCGATCGCCGCACAAGAAGGCGAAACCATCGCTCAACTCAAAGAGGAAATTGAGAATCTGAAGTCACGATCGGGGCAATCCCTTTTGCTTCCTGTCTCGGAAATTCAGCCGCTACAGCTGCCAGGAAATCTAAAGCAGCCCAGACTCTACTTTGATCCAATTAAAATGGAGCGACTTAAAGAATCTATTCAGAAGCACGGCGTTCTAGAGCCAATCCTCGTCCGGCCTCGAAAAGAAGGCGGCTATGAAACGATTAGCGGTGAGCGCCGCTGGCGTAGCTGCTGCGAGTTGGGAAAAGAAACAGTCCCTGGGATTGTGAGAGAAATGTCAGACGAGACAGCGCTAGAAGCGGCGCTGATTGCACATTTACTGAATGAAGAAATAACCGCAATAGAGCAGACAGAAAGCATACTCAGCTTGATTTCTCTGCATCTAGATACGGCTATTGTTGACATTAAATCCGCACTCTACAAGGTCAATAACTCGCATATTAGAGGCAATGAAAATTCTAGAATTTTCACAGAAGAAGAGCTTTCTGCGGTTAACAATATACTCGGCGAATTTGGAATGAAGCTTTCTAGCTTTGTATCTAATCGCCTACCCATGCTGAACCTAGCGCCTGAAATTCTAGAAGCTGTCCGAGCCGGAAGGATATCGCCTACTAACGCCGTTCTTTTAAACCGTCAGAAGCCAGAGCTTCACAGCGAACTGGTTGAACAGGCAGAAGGACTTACGAAGCAGGATGTCATGGTTTTAGTAAAAGAAATAGCAGAGGAACATGCAGGTGGAACAGCTCCACCTATAGTGCCGCTTTCAGATCGAGTTTTCGCTCGAATTAAGGCTATTCGGAGGAAGAAGTCGCTGTTGAGCTCTAGTAAGGCTCAAAAGAAGTTAGGTCAAATTGATCGGCTCCTTGAAGAGATAGAGCAGATGGGCCTATGAAAATTCTAGAATTTTCATAGGCTTACTTCTACCTAATCAGCTGGTACCGAACAACTAGATTTCAACAAAGTAAGATAGTACAAAAAAACTACTTATAGCCGAATTCAGTTCGCAGGCCGCTTAGAAATAATGGTGAAATAATGGTAGTCCAAAAGACCAGCCAGAAGTTCTGTATACTCTTTCCTTGTCGCCTTTTATGAGAATTTAGCAACCTCCTATCAACCTTAAGATCTGTATTTAGAAGTTCCATGTCTGATAATTTGACTTTTCTTTCTTCAGACAGCTACGAACGCCTTTTGTCTGGCCTAAAGAAGCGAATAAAAGCCGCAAACGTTCGCGCTGCTGTTTCGGTGAACGCCGAGCTGATTTCACTTTATTGGCAAATCGGCAAAGAAATTTTAGCAAAACAAGAGGAAGAAGGGTGGGGTTCGAAGGTTATTGAGCGGCTATCTGTAGATCTGAAGCGGGAATTTCCAGGCACTGGCGGATTTTCCCATACGAATCTCAAATATATGAAGACCTTTGCAGAATCTTGGCCAGATTGGTCAATTGGTCAACAGCTGGTTGACCAAATTCCATGGAGCCACAACATGGTCATTCTTCAACAAATAAAAGGACTAGACGCTCGCCGCTGGTACATCCAAAAAACCATTGAGAATGGCTGGAGTCGGAACGTTTTGATTTTACAAATCGAGAGCGAACTATACGAAAGGCAAGGAGGTGCCTTGAGCAACTTTGAGCAGTCTTTGCCACCTTCTCAGTCAGATTTAGCACAGCAGCTCGTCAAAGATCCTTACAATCTAGAATTTTTCACCCTGCCGGAAAAAGCCGTCGAGCGGGACTTAGAAAAAGCGCTAGTAAGTCACATTCAAGAGTTTTTGCTAGAGCTAGGCGTTGGATTTGCCTTTGTGGGTAGTCAATACCGGCTAGAAGTAGGAGGCGAAGAGTTTTTTATTGATATGCTCTTCTACCATTTGCAGTTGCGTTGCTATGTGGTTGTGGATCTAAAGATGGGCGCGTTTAAACCTGAATACTCGGGCAAGATGAACTTTTACATTAACGCAGTAGACGATCTACTTCGCCATACAGACGATCAGCCTACTATCGGGATTATTTTGTGTAAATCAAAAAATAAAGCGATCGCAGAATACTCTCTTCGTCAAACAGAAGCGCCGCTGGCGATCGCAACTCATAAGCTACCGCCGCCTTTAAAAAATAAGATGCCAAGCCCAGAAGCATTGGAAAAAGAGATGGACGTTGCCTTAGAGCGACTGAAAGAAGATCAGAAAAATCAGAAATAAAGCGAGTTAGAATCTAGTCTTTGATATGCTGAAAATTCTAGAATTTTCAAGTACCGAGACACCATGCAACTGAATGTGGCGCATTTAGCGATCGCCACTGGGCAAGGAAAAATCTGAGCAGCTAGCGATAGGGCTATCCCACTTCTGCTGGTCGGTGCTAGCTGCGACCAATGCAATCTGCCCGCTGTCGCCGACTTCCCAGCTACTGGCTTCAACAAGGTTAGCCGGTTGCTCCGTCAGTTCTGCTGACGGTAAGACGACTCTGCTCGCAAACTCAGAAGACATCCGCATATCAACCCAGGGTTTATTTACTGCTAAGTGCTCGACCGGGTTTGGGGGGAGTCCGCCTCGTCCTGTCGCAATAAACGCACTGCGATCGCTACTCCCGCAGCCTTGAGCAACCTGCCCGCTAGGATCAAAAGCCGTAGCTGGAAGCTCCACTAAGCCAGAAGCCGGATCGACGCTAAAGTCGTTAATCTCGACCGTACCATCCACACCAAATTCAGAACTGGCCGTAATGTCATTTCCGGGGGTGAGCTGATCGCGAAACTGCAAACCGAAAATGCCTTGGGTTGTGATGCTAAGGTTGCCTCCTTTACCCTGAGAGGCATTGGCAATAATGTCGCTATTTTCTAAGCCAATCAGTATCGGGGTGTCGATATTGATGTTGCCCCCATTGCCTGTGCCCCCTGCGGTGGCGCTAATCAAACTGCCGTGGCGTAGCAGTACAACGTCGCTTTGCAAAAATATAGTGCCGCCTTCTCCCGATTGGGCGATCGCACTCAACTTGCCCTGATTATCCAAAAAGACAGTACCCGCAGCAATTTGCAAATTTCCCGCTGTTCCTGGTCCGTCGTTTCTAACGGTTATAGAAGCGCCATCGGCAACCCGCAGTGAGGGAGTGTTGAGGGTAAGCGAGCCGGAATTACCGCCGGGAATTGCCGGTAAGCCAAAGGCTGTTTGAGTGGCTAAATCAAGGATCACAGCGGCTGAAGCAATCCGGCTAGGCACAATAGAATTAGCTGCACTACCCCGAATCTCTATAGAATCTGACGCATTGATAGTCACGTTCCCAGCCGCACCAGTAGCCAACGTACTAGAACCGATAAATGCACTCTCTCGCAGCATTAATTTAGGCGTGTTGATGATGATATCGTTAGCATCACCGGAGCCGATAGTAACCGAACCGATTGCGCTAGGCGAAAATATAATTGGACTATTGCCTGCAACTTCTATAAAGTCTCTAGCCTCGATCTTTATTTCTCCGGCATCGCCGAAGCCTACCGTTACAGAAGTCAGCGTACCCGCATCCAAAATTTCTAAACTGCCTGTCGAAAGCACAATATTGCCTGCACTACCTGTGCCTCCATTTGTGACAGTTCCCAAGGAAGTCAGATTTGTTGGCCTACCGGGAGCTGCCCCCCGAATGATTGTTGAACCCTGAATATTTACCAATAGATCACCACCGCGCGCTGGGCTAAAGGTCTGTGCTCGGAGTGTAGCTCCATCTCGCAGTAACATCTGCGCAGCGGCAACGTTCAGATCTCCTGTTTGGCCGCTGCCCAAGTTCCCAACTATTATGAGACTGCCTATTTTCCCATCAAGCGTATTGCCAGTTAAACTGAGGGCGTCAACTGCGCGAACTGTAATACCGTTTGTTGACCGCCCGCCCAAGTTTTCGAGCAGCAGTATAGAGCCTTCCGTCAAATCGATGTTTTCTCCCTGTATCTGAATCGACCCCTGAGCGCCGCTAGTATCTAGCAGAGACTGTTGCGCCAGCCGGATATCATCAAACTGAGAGACTTTTGAATAGTCCCAAATTGCCGCTGGCTCTGTTAGGTCGAAACTGACTTCACCCTGGCTAACGCTGCCTAACTCTAGATAGCCGCCGCCATTAGTCATCACAACTCCCCCCGAAAAGCTCACTCCGCCGCCGACTAGCGCGAGCGTTTTGCCTGCCTCTACCTGCAGCCCCACAGGAGTGTCGTTGCGAATGACAGGGAGATAGGAGTCAATTCGGTGTCCGGTTCCTTGTACAGAAATAGCACCCGAGGCTTGCCCCATTTGCAATCCTGTTGGCGTGCTCACAGTTAACAAGGACTCTGTGCTGGCATCGGTACTAAAGGCCACACCGTCTTTGAACTGGATGCTGTTGGCAGTCGTCGCTACAAAAGATCCGCCAATATCTAAGCTAGCGTTCGGGCCAAACACAATACCTGATGGATTGAGCAAGAACAGATTAGCTGGATTTTGCGTTGCTATTGTGCCGTCAATGTTAGAGACTCCGCCGCCTGTAACCCGCGAAAAAATGTTTTGAATGGTTGCAGCATTTTCGAAGACGGCAGAGCTGCCGGTGGGAATAGAGAACTGGCTAAAGCTATGAAAAAGATTACTGCCTGCCTCGCTTCCGCCTGCGATGCTATAGTTTGGGCCGCTGGTCACGCTGGTCGGGGTTGAAAGAGAGCCATCTGTCGTGATCTGGGCGATCGCACTTTCAACCGCCACAGTCATTCCGACTAGCAGGCTCAAACAGTGAATAATCCATCGCATACCTATTCAATATCTCTTGTCAAGACTCAGATAAGTATGCCCAAACCCAACTCAAGCCTGTGTGTGAACCTAGCCCTCTAAAGGGCGTGTGGAAAGATAGTTGTGATGAGATTCAACTGGCTTAGAGGCTTAACCAAATAGCCAGATGCACCAGATAACTTAGCTTTTATGCGACCCACAATATTTCTCTTTTGCCTAGTGGTAATAATGATTGGCGTTCTTTTAAGCAGAGGATTCTGACGCAGTAGCTTACAGAGCTGATAGCCGTTGAAGTTCGAAATTTTGACTTCTAAAAGAATCATATCGGGCCTGTGTTTCAACACCGCAACTAAGGCACTCGCCGGATCGTCAATAGCAATGGTTTCAAAATATTCTTGATCTAGCATCTGCCCAACAGCATCCAAAAATTCAGTATCTGTGTCGATGCACACTACCTTAAATTTTGCTGGCTGAGGGGCGAGGGTATGGGTGGAAAAGTGCAGGGCGGTGTCGGCTGCTGGCTCTTCACTAAATCCAACAGCGGTGAGGGGCTGAGGAGAATATGCGGCCAGTTCTGCTAAGTCTGAGCCTGGCACCAGAGTCTGTTTAGCCTGTAGAGACTGCGGCTGGGGAGCGCTTCTCACACCAGCATCAAACGTATCAATACTCGACATATCAACATTCGCTATGTCAACGCTTGACGCATCAGGTAATACTTTGACCATCGACCCGTTGCTCGATGGCGTAGCGTCTGCTAGCTCGAAGGCTGAAGCTTGAGAGAATTTGCTGCTAGAAGGGCCAGGGATACGACTAGGTATCGCTGGCGGTGCGGCAGTAACTAGCCTGCCGTCCTCCATATGAATGATGCGATCGGCGATGTCTAAAATCCGGTTGTCGTGAGTGACGAGCAAAATGGTACAGCCTTGCTGCTTGACCAAATCGTGCATCAGATCAACAACGTCTCGCCCTGTTTTTTTGTCTAGAGAGGCGGTGGGTTCATCAGCAAGGACAAGCTTTGGTTGGCTGGCAAGGGCGCGGGCGATCGCAACTCGCTGCTTTTGCCCGCCCGATAAATTTTTAGGGTAATAGTCGATGCGATCGCCGAGTCCAACCTGCTGCAAGACCTCATCGGCTCGACTCTTTGCAACCCTACGACTAATTTCTGGATGCATCTCCAAAGACATACACACGTTTTGCTGAGCCGTCATAAACGGCAGCAGGTTGTGCGCTTGAAAAATATATCCGATATGACGGCGTACCGCGACCAACTCGTCCTCGGAGGCACCGGCTAGGCTCTGGCCTAAACAGCTCAAAGCCCCGCTTTGGGCCGCTCGCAATCCGCCCAAGAGCGTTAGTAGAGTTGTTTTTCCCGATCCGGAAGGCCCTGTCATGATGACAATCTCGCCCGCGTTGATATCGAGATTGATGTCGAAAAGCACCTGCTTTTCTAAAGTGCCGGTGCCGTAAAAATGATTGAGGTTGCGAATACTAATGACAGGTTCCATAGAACGGGTTAGATCCTCGTAAAGCATTTCTGCGGAACGTCACTTTCTGTTTTTAAGTTGTTCATGATACCCACGTTTATATTGTATCAAAATGAGCTAGAAAAATTATTTTGTTTTTCCAGATGATTTTTCGAGTTCGAGTAGATTAGGTCGAAATAGCAGGGCCAGCAAGATAGAATTTGTGACCTGTTTTGATAAGCTAAATTCAGTGATTTAGGAGACTGTTGTCAGTGAGTCATGCAGAATTAAAAGAAGATGAGATTTTAGGTCTTTGGCGAAGTGAAGATGAAACCGTCAAAATAGAAATTTATAAAGACGAAGCCTCGAATAGCCTTAGTGGAAAAATTGTCTGGGTAGAGATTGACGAAGAAGATCCGCCGCCAGCTTTTGACGTGCTTAACCCGAATCCTAGCCTGCGAGAGCAGCCTATTGTGGGCCTTCAATGCATCACCGGGCTGGTGTTTCACAATCGCAAAAAAGAGTGGAAAAATGGCCAGCTCTATCATCCTGAAGAGGGCAAGTCTTATCATTTGAAAGGTTGGTTTGATGATGACAAAGTTTTGCATTTGCGAGCCTCGGTCGATTCGCTCAGTCTTTTAGGACAAACCTTTAAGTGGTACGGCGCTTAAATAGCTTTTTACAATCATGATAGGGGCCGCGATAAGAGCCGTGATACGGGCTATGCTACGCCTCCAAGTAGGTTGGTAAAGACTCTGCTTTAGGCTGTTCTGTGGGCAGCACGTCGGGAATGAGCCTTTCTACATAGCGCAGGGGGCGGTAGCGATAGCTGACCCATGATAAAAGGCCGTGTAAAACCCCTATCGCCATAAACAACAGCCCAATGCCTCGGCCTGGGCCTACCCCAATCAGCGGCCCCATCACGCCAGATAGCGGGCCGTTAACGGCCATTAAAGGCTCAAAGACATGGTCTGAGAGTGGCCCAGCGATAATGTAGCCGCAGGGAACAGCCAGACCTGAGACGGCCTCATTAAAGCTAAAAACGCGACCTTGAAGATCGGCGGGTGTTTTGAGCTGAAAGATGACCTGCCCTGGCCCGTGAATAAAGGGAAGCGCTAGGGAATAGAGGAAAGTTGCGATCGCAAACAAAGGCACAGAAACCCTCAGCCCAGCCGCAAAAATAGATAGCCCCAGCAGCAGGGTAAACACAAAGATCAAAGACGTTCGCCGCTTTTGACGACCGACTAAGGGCAGAAGACTGCTGCCGACAATCATCCCAATGCCACCAATAGAAAGCACGATGCCCAGCACCTTGGGCGTGGTGAACGAGAGCGCCAGCGGCGTCATCAAGACCAGAATCATCCCCTGCAAGACGTTTTTGCCACAGAAGAAGCCGAGCAGACCCAGCAGCCCAGGGCGCTGCCGCAAAAAGATCCAAGCGCAGGTAAGCTCTGCCCAAAAGGTTTTCCAAGCGGCTTTTTTCCCAGAAGGTTCTGAGTCTGCAAGCTGCCTGGGAACTGGCGGAAAGCGGACGATACTTAATGTTGCTACAGCAACTAAAAACGTGGCAAAATCGATTGCCATGATCCCCTGAAGCTGAATCAAAGAAAGGAGAATGCCTCCGAGCACAGGGGCTATAAGGCTAGCTAGCCCAACGCTCATAGACATCAATCCGCTGCCTTGAATGAGCTTGTCTTTGGGCAATAGCAGGCTGCTAGTCGCTACTAGGGCAGGCTTTTGAAAGCCGCCGAAGATAGATGCGATCGCCGTTAGCCAGTAGATATGCGTCACGCTCAAGTGACCCGTCAGAAACAGTAAAGCGATGCTTAAGGTGCTCACGCCCGCCCCAATATCGCTCAAGATCATCACCCGTCGCCGGTTCCACCGGTCGAGAAAGACCCCCGAAATCGGAGAAATGAGGACAGTAGGCAGCAGCGTGCAGAGCGAAATGATGGCAAACTCAGTGGCTGAGCCATTTTGCTGATACACCCAAATGCCGAGGGCAAACCCCGTCAGCTCAGAGCCAATAAGGGATAGCGATTGCCCGATCCAAACGATCATAAATGTTTTCATAGCTGTCCTTTCATCTGTTCTTGCCTCTGTTTTCGTATTTATTTCTGTGTCTGTTCCTGTATCTGCTCTCGTATTTGCCGTTAAAAAACTTCTGCCGGGTCTGTCTGCTGCACGCGCATAACTGCAATGAGGCCAGAAATGACGGCCATTGTGAGCGTAGATCCGTACATCTGGAGGATGCGAGAGAGGGTCATGTTAAAAATTAGCCCGGTCGCACCGCCTGTGAGATTGAACAGCACGCTGCTAATAATCAAGCCTGGGAAAAAGCCCAGCAGCGAGAGTAAAATGGCTTCTTCTAAGATGATCCGCAGCAGATAGACATTTTTGTAGCCAATGGCCTTGAGCGTGGCGTACTCTGACCAGTTGTTTGTGATATCGGCGTACAGCACCTGATAGACCAACACGACTCCCACGATCAGCCCCATAAACGTCAGGATGTCGAAAATAAAGCCGATGTTCGTACTTTCTTGCCAGTATCGGCGCTCCCATTCCATCAGCTCGGCTTTGGTCATGACGTCGATATCACTGCCTAGCTGCTGAGCTAGCGTGCGGGCCATCTGCTGCGCGTCTGTGTCAGGTGCGAGCTGAACAATGCCGATGTCAATGCCTTCTAAATTGCGATCGCCCTGCTTCGGCTCACGATTCGTAAAAAAGCGCAGCAGATTTTGATCGCTCATAATCAAATTGCCGTTGCCCGAAGAAAAGTTTGTGCCCAAGTTAAAGGTGCCAACAATCTCAATTTTTCGATCAGATAGTTCTGTTACAACCCCTGCCTCCCGAGGCCCTATAGAGGCCAAAGAGCGCACGTCAATCAGGGCGGTTCCCGACGACTGCAGCAGGGCCTGGTTAGCCTCAATCGCCGGAAAATCTAAAATGGGTGCTAGTGGATTAAACGCAATCACCTGAATTAGCAAAGGCTCGCGCGTGTCAGGATTTTTCCAAAAGGCATAGTCCAAATACAGCGGATAGGCTTGCTCCACCGCTGGGGTAGACTGCACCTGATACAGCACCCGGCGCGGAAAAGGCCCACCCCTGGCAAAAGACGATCGGCCTGAGCTTTTTAAGAACAGTTCGCCGTTGAGCTTTTGGAGAAAGATTAGCTGGCTGTCGTACAGCGCATTTTTGAAGCCGGTAAACATAAACATCAGCACCACCGAAAACACAATCCCGTTGAGAGAGGTCAGCAGCTTTTTGGGGTTGTGAGTTAAGTTGAGCCAGGCCACTGAGGACTTGGGATGCCAAACCATAGGAAAAGGTCTCTTGAACGAACAAAAATTGAAAACAGCGGCAAAAATCGGCCTTAAAACAAATCGGCCTTAAAACAAATCGGCAGGCTTAGCCTTGAGCACTCGCCGCACCGACAGCAACCCCGATAAGCTACACATGGCAATCGTCAGAAAAAAGACTTTGACAACGCGCTCACCCGTGAGATACACCGGAATGGCTCCTCCGGTAGCGGCGGCAATCAATTGATTCATGCCCACAGCGCCCAGCAGCCCCGGAAAAAATCCCATCAGCGACAGCAAAATAGCCTGCTGCAAAATCAGCTGAAACAAAAAGCGATTGCGATATCCCATCGCCTTGAGCGTGGCGTATTCGCTGTAGTTTCGAGCGATGTCCGTGTAGAGGATTTGGTAGACAATAGAAGCGCCCACGATTAGGGCAACGCCAACCCCAAGCGTGAAAATTGTCCCCATGGCCGTCGCCTGTAGCCAGTAGGTATGGTCGCGATCAATCATGTCCGCTTTGGAATAGACTGCCACATCTGGCGGCAAGGCTTGCCGAATCGATTCGACCACTGCTGCGATATCTTGATTGGGTTCAACTTGCAACAGACCCAAATCAATCCGCTCTAGGGAGCGCTCAGAAAAAAAGCGAATAAAGTTTTGATCTGACGTCATGACGGTGCCATTGGCCGCAAGCCCGCCGCCGAGCTGATACTGGCCGCCAATAACCGCCCGCCGTCCGGCAGCTTCTGTGACGGTTCCCGTCGATTGGGGGCCGTATTCCATTCGCGACAGGCGATCGAAGAGCACCGTATCTCGCTGCGAAAGGGCATTGATACTGGCGCTGGTGCTGACTTCATCTATCAGAAAAGGCCGATCTGCCGGATTGAAGCCGTAGGTTAAGACAAAGTAGGTCTGAAGTGTTTCAGGATTTTTCCAGGGAAGATAGCCCACATAAAGCGGAATGGCTTTGGCGACGCCGTTTACCCCTGCGGCCTGATACAGCCGCTCGCGGGGAAAGGGACGGGTGTCGGTGCCATTGATCGACAGCGGTGAAATCAAAAAGATTTGAGCATCTAGCTGGGCGTAGGTTATTTGGGCGGTGGCGGCCAACGCGCCCAAAACGCCCAGGTTCAAAAAATTGAGCAGCACGGCAAAGGCCACCCCTGCCACCCCGACAACCAGCCGAGTGCGATCGTAGGTCAAATTGAACCAGGCGACGGGTGCCAGATTCTTTAAGAAGGAGGATTTGCCGCTTGGGCGTGGCTTAACCGGCTGCTTAGTCATAGATTTCAACACTTACTCCGAATCCTGAACAGCGTTTGTCTCTCTGTCTCTGGCGAATGCATTGCTAGAGAACCCATCACCAGAGAACTCATTGCTAGAGAACTCATCGCTAGAGAATTCATTGCTAGAGAATTCGTTATCAGAAGATTCGATACCAGAAGATCCGGCAGCCGGCTCCACATCAATGCGAACATCGACCTGCAAATTGGTAAAAGACGCGACCGCCTCGCTGTTTTCTAGGCGAATTTTGACTTCCACAACCCGCGCATCGTTTAGCGCCGCCGGATCGTCGTCCAAAATGTTGTTTTTGAAAATTTCGTTGCCAACAGAGGTCACCGTGCCCTTTAGTTCATCTTGAAAAGCCCGGTTACGGCTAATGACGGTAACCGGCTGACCCGGTTTCACTAAGCTGGCATCGGACTCGTACACTTCGGCCACCACGTACATATCACGGGTGTTGCCCATTTTGAGCAGGGTGCCGCCGCCCTGTCCGCTATCGATGGCACTTTCGCCACTGCTGGTCAAAATTCGCAGAACTTGCCCGGTTTGGGGGGCGCGCACCAGGGTGCTCTCTAGCTGAGCCTCGGCGACATCGAGGCTGCGCTGGAGTGAGGCCAATTGATTTTGCCCTCGGGTGCGCTGCAAATCGGCCTGGGCCACCTGAAGATCGGCAGCGGCCTCAGCTAGTTCCTGCGTTCGCGTGGACTGTAGCTGGCTCAAGGTCGCACGGGCCTGGTTAATCTGTTCTTGAAGCTGAAGCACCTCCCCCTGCCGCTGGTCAAGGTCTTGCTGGGAAATTGCACCTTGGTTGTAGAGCGCCAAAAACCTTTCCAGGTCGGCGGCGGCTCGGTCGTACTCGACTTCAATGCGTCGCACCGAAGCGGCCTGAGCTGCGACCGTGCTGTTTTGGGGGGCATTAGTGGTATTAAGCCGAGTCGCGGCTGCCGTAATTCTGACCTGTTCAGACTGCGTATTGGTTTGTAGCTGCTGCTTGGCCTCTGCTATCTGGCTTTCGATTAAGTCCCAGTTGGCTAGCTCTTCTCGGTAGCCATTGAGGTAGGCAATAATATCACCGCGCTCCACGGTGCTGCCTTCTTCTACCAGCAACTCGGCCACAATGCTGCCGAGGGGAATGCCCACGTCTGTGACGCCACCCTCAGGTTCTATGCGGCCTAGCGCTGCCACTTGAGTTTGAGCTGCGGTGGCTTTGGTCGCTTCTTGTGGGGCATAGGTGCGGGGTTGGCTGATGGTGCGAATGGCCGTGAGAGGCAAGCCTACTGCTAGAGCCGCGCCCAGGGCAACGAGCCAGCCCCAGGCACCCCAGCTGGCGATCGCCCGGCGGAATTTGTTATCGTTGCCCGCTTGCCGGTTGATAGCTGCGATCGCATCATTAGCTCGGGAGTAGTTGTCTTGGTTGAAGGCCATAGGAGGTGCTTTGAATACGGGGGTATAGCGGTAAAAAGGTGATGGGAAATGCGCGATCGCTATCTTAGTAGCGGTAGAACGGACGGCTGTTGAACCGATTGCTGTTGAACGGATTGGAGATAGGTTTCGATCAGTTCACCGAGCGCTTGGACATGGGGACTTTTGACCATGCTGTAGTGGTCGCCGCGAGCTTGGACGACCCGCAGACGATGCCCTACTAGCTGCTGCCAGCCCAAAGCGTCGCGATCGCTCGTGATCGAACTGGTCTCTTGAGCTTGTACCCAGAACATCGGTGCGCCCGTGACATCAGGCGTAGCGACATATTGCTTAAGCGCGGTGTCGTTGCTTTGAAACACGTTGTAAAGCGCGAGCATGTGCGATCGCCCAAACGACTCAGGCAGCACCTTTACCGCCACTGCCCTGCGCCGTATTTCCTCAAGCTGATCGGCCAGGGCCAGGGCGCGAAAGCGTTCTGATAGCGCTAAAGGCTGGGTCTGTGCATCTGGAATCTCTAAGCTGCGGGCAAAAACGAGGAGCTGGCTCAAGGACGGTTCGGCACCTTCCTTTTGAATCGGGGCAGGGCTATCGAGCATGATTACCGCAGTGGTTTGCTGGGTAGTTTGCTGGGTGGTTCCTTGGGCATTGAGCTGTTGAGCCATTTCGTAGGCCACGACCCCGCCCATCGACCAGCCGCCGAGAGTATAGGGGCCGTTGGGCTGGACGGTCTTGATAGCCGCGATATAGTCGCGGGCCATCGCCTGAATATTCGTATGGGGCTTTTGCCCATCGTCTAGGCCCGCAGCCCGCAGTCCGTAAAAAGGGCGCTGAGGATCGAGCGATCGCAGCAGCGTGGTGTAGCAAGCGACCCCGCCACCAATCGGATGCACAAAAAACAGGGGTGAATAGACATCCTGATTGCCCTGCCGCATTCGCAGAAGCGATAGGGATGAACCGTTCGTGGGCGCTATAGCGGCAGTGATTGCTGGCGGCTCTGGCTCTGGCTCTGGCGGCGCTGCTTCTGCTTCAAAAGTTTGGCCTTCAAAGGCTGCTAGTTCCTCAGCGTAAGTGTCTTGCAGGTAGGTCGTCAGAGTAGCGATCGTTGCGTTATCGAGTAAGACGTTGCTACTTAGCTCTACCCCTAGTTTTTGCTGTAGCTGGGTAGTCAGCCCCAAGCTGCTGAGCGAATCTCCGCCTAGCTCAAAGAAATTGTCATTCATGCCCACCGGCTGAATGCCCAGGAAGTCTTGCCATAGCTGCGACAAAAAGAACTCTAGCGGCGAGTGAGGGGCGACATAAGCGACGCTGAGCGGTGGCCGGGGATACTGGGTGGCATTGGCATCAGGAGTCTGACGGAGCAAAAACTGCTGCAAAAATTCGTGCGGGTCAAATGCCGCCTGCTGCTGCAACAGGGCATCTAAATCTTGAGTCGAAACCACTACGCGAGGCGCAGACTGTCGCAACAGCCGATCAAAAGCGGCCTGACCTTCTGTGGGCTTGATGCCTAAAATCAGATCTCCAATCGGTAGCTGATCGGCCATCGCATTAGCTCGGCTGCTCTCTTTATCATGGGCGGCGGATTTGGCGGCGACTGCCATCCCCACTTCTAGCCACTCAGTCCAGTCAATCGAGAGGGTGAAGGTATCTCTGTGGGTGCTTTGGTGAATTGCAAAGGCATCGAGAAAGTCGTTGGCAGCGCAGTAGGCCACCTGGCCAAAGAGCGTTTTGTACAGGGTGGCGCTCAACGACGAGCTGAGAACAAAAATGTCGAGCGAGCGGTGGCTCAGCACCTGATGGAGTACCAGGGTGCCTTGAACTTTGGCCGCTAGAATGCGATCGCTATCTGCTCTGCTCCGCGCCTGAACAATCCCGCCCTTATCGGCTAGCCCCGCACAGTGAATCACCCCGTTAATCGGGCCAAATTCGGCTTCGGCTTCGGCCACAACGCGAGCCATGTCTTCTACGCAAGCGACATCGCCAGATAAAACCTTCACCTTGCCACCAGCCGCTTCTACCGCTTGCAGGCTGCGAATGATTTGAGCGGTTGGCTCATCGTCATCGTGGGCAGCTAGCCAAGTCTGCCACTGGTCTTGTGGCAAAAACTCAGAGCGTTTGACAAGCACTAGCCGGGCCTGCACGGTGCTAGCGAGATACTGCGCCAAGCTCAGGCCTACGCCGCCCGTTCCGCCGGTAATGAGATAAACCCCCTGAGGACGTAGCCGGGGAACTGGAGACGTGGAATTGACTGTATCGTCTGTCTCGCTGGGCTTATCCAATTTTGAACCCTGAGCTGGGATGTAGGTGGGTAGCCAGCGGGTGCGGCCTCGGTAGGCGATATCGGTATCTGGAGACGCGCTCAGGCATTCGGCCAACAGCAGATCGATGGCCTGAGCGGGATATGTGCGATCGCCCGCTGGCAGAACGATATCGAGGCTGCGGCACTTGAGGTGGGGATATTCCAGCGGCAAAACCTTGATAGGTGCTAGCAAGGTGGATTGGGCTGGCAGCGTGGGTTCGTCTCCTGTGACTTCGTGAACACCGTTGACAATGGCAATCAGGTCGGTGTCTGGGAAATGGGGCTGTTTGCCCAAGCTTTGTGCCAGCGATAGCAGCGTGTGCAGTCCTAAGCGCTGGGTTTGGTGGACGCTCGCTAAGGAAAAATCAGGCTGGGTGGCGGCGGTGAGCGTCCAGCCGTGGATAATTTTGGTGGGGCGCTGATTGCGCTGCTGCAAGTACTCGATCATTCGGTCGAAATCGGCAGGATTGTCTGGGTTGATCGTCAAGGCGCGATCGCCCATCTGATCTCTTGCCTGATTACCTTTTACCTGCCACCTATCTCCAGGCACCACCGTCCACACCGACTGGCCCAAGCCTCTAAGCCGTTCTACTAACCGATCGCCCACACCGCAGCCGTCTAAAAAGATTAGCCAGGTGAGCGGATTGGCTCGGATAGTCAGCTCGGCAGCTAGCGCGTCGGGAAGCTGCGATCGCTTCCAAGAAGGCACATACAGCCAGTCAGCCACATTCAGCTGACGCGATACCGGCCTAAACTGCTGTAGGTCGAGACCACCGCTGGCAGTATCCGCCTCAATCCAGTAGCGCTGACGCTCGAAGGGATAGGTCGGCAGCGGCAGGCGGCGGCGCTGTTCTGCCTGGTAAAAGCTGCGCCAGTCCACGTCTAGGCCCGCTGACCAGAGGCTGCCGAGGGTTTGCAGCACAAAGGCCACATCGCAGCGCGTTTCTTTGGGATGGCGCAAGGAGGTGAGGCACTGATGGCTGGGCTTGAGATCTGGGTGCTGCTTGGCAAACTGAGTGAGGGTGCGTCCGGGGCCGACTTCTAGCAAAATCGCGTTGGCATCTTGCAGTAGCTGGGTCACTGCCGGGGCAAACTGCACCGCTTGCCGCAGATGCGCCGCCCAGTAATGAGGGTCAGTCGCCTGCGCTTCGCTAATCCAGGTGCCGCTGACGTTGGATAAATATGGCAGCGTGGGCGGATTTAGCGTTACCGACTGAACCTGCTGGGTAAAGGCTGGCAGAATCGCGTCCATCATGGCCGAATGGAAGGCGTGGGAGGTTCGCAGCAAACGGCAGCTCGGCGTTAAGGTATCGGCTTCACTTTGACGCTCTAAATCTTGCTGTAGCGCTTCGATGCGATCGCTCGGGCCAGAAACTACACACGAGGGGCCGTTGACGGTGGCTAAAGATAGGGCTGGATATGACTTGAGAAGATCTTGAACCTCGCTGGGTGGGAGTGCGATCGCCAACATGCTGCCCGCCGGTAGCGACTGCATAAGCTGCCCACGCATCGCCACGAGCCTTAGCCCGTCTTCTAGCGAAAACACACCGGCCAAGCAAGCTGCCACATACTCGCCGATACTGTGACCGACCATTGCCTGAGGCTGAATGCCCCAAGCCATCCATAACTGAGCCAGGGCGTACTCCACCACGAACAGCGCTGGCTGGGTGAAGGCTGTCTGGTTAAGCTTTGAGACAAGTTTTGAGGTATGAGAATTTTGGGCATCTGGCGCTTGCGTCGGAAACTCAGCTGGATAGAGTACGCCGCGAATGTCTTCACCCAAAAGCGGCTGCAAAATTGCCGCACACTGGTCAATCACCTCTTGAAAAATCGGCTCTTGGCTGTAGAGATCTCGCCCCATATTTACGTATTGGCTGCCCTGCCCCGAAAACATAAAGCAGACTGAAGCGCCTTCTTTGCAGCGGGTTGCCGCAATCTCGGCGGCTGCCCACGAGTCTAGAATTGCGATCGCATCTTTCGCCGTTGAAGCCACTAGCGCCCGACGATGATCTAGCCCTTTGCGGCCCCGGTTGAGGGTAAAGGCTACGTCTGCAAAATTCGCGGTCGTATTTAAGTTAGGGGTTGCCTTTAGATGAGCCGCTAGATTGGCTGCCAAAGTAGTAAGAGCAGTCGGCGTTTTGGCCGATAGTCCAATCACCTGAGCCGTGCGGCTGGGTGCTGAACTGGCTTCTGGGCTAGCCGGGATAACTGGGGCTTCTTCCATCACCACATGGGCATTAGTGCCACCGATGCCAAAGGCACTTACGCCTGCCCGCCGAGGTTCGCCGTCAGAGTGCCAGTCTTTTAGCTCCGTATTGACGTAAAAAGGACTCTCGCTAAAGCCAATTGCCGGGTTGGGCGACTTGAAGTGCAGACTAGGGGGAATCTGCTTGTGACGCAGCGCCATCGCTGTTTTGATCAGTCCAGCCATGCCTGCGGCGGTATCGAGGTGGCCAATATTGGTTTTGACTGAGCCGAGCGCGCAAAACTGCGTGGGGAAGCTGGCGGCTGAGTCAGGATCTTCTGAAGTTTCGTCGTCCATTCCCCCCTTCTGAAAAGCCTGCGTCAGCGCGGCTAGCTCAATCGGATCGCCCAAAACGGTGCCCGTGCCGTGGGCTTCGATGTAGCTAATCGTGGTGGGATCGACGCCTGCGATCGCCTGCGCCTCCGCAATTACTGCCGCCTGTCCGCTCACGCTAGGGGCGGTATAGCCCACCTTGTCACTGCCGTCATTATTCACGGCTGAGCCTTTAATCACCGCCTGAATGGTGTCGCCATCGTCAATGGCATCGCTTAGCCGCTTGAGCAAAACGGTGGCCACGCCGCTGCCGCCAACGGTGCCCTGAGCCTGAGCGTCAAAAGCGCGGCAGTGACCATCAGGCGAGAGAATCATCCCCGGCTCGTACAGATAGCCCTGATTCTGGGCCACGCGCAAAGACGCGGCTCCGGCTAAGGCCATGTCGCATTCTCCGTTGAGCAAGCTCTGACAGGCCATGTGAACGGCCACCAGCGAGGTAGAACAGGCCGTTTGAACGCTGACGCTGGGGCCTTTGAGGTTGAGCTTGTAGGAAACTAAGGTGGGCAAAAAGTCTTTGTCGTTGCGGATGATTGCTTGGTAGCCCACAGCCCCGCCGGACTGTTGCAAATGGGGATATAGGCAAGAGAGCAGGTAGGTATTGACGCCGACGCCTGCATAAACTGCGATCGCGCCCTCATACTGATCCGCCGTGTAGCCGCCCTGCTCTAGCACCGTCCAAGCCTGCTCCAAGAACAGTCGATGCTGAGGATCGATCATTTCGGCCTCGCGGGGGCTAAAGCCAAAAAATGCCGCATCAAATTCTTCAATCCCGTCTAGCACCACCCCGGCCTTTACATAGCCAGGCTCTTGCAGCACAAACGACGGTACGCCAGCGGCCTTCAGCTCATCGTCTGAAAAGGTCCGCACCGACTCGTGACCGTCGCGAAGATTTTGCCAAAACGCATCGACCGATTCAGCGTCAGGAAACCGACCGGCCATGCCAATAATGGCGATATCAGTATCGCTGATTGCCTGCGGATCGGTGTCTATATCAGGTAGTGACTGATCAGGCGGTGATTGAATTGCGTCAGGCTGGCTGTTCATTTCAGGATCTCGCTTCAACAGGAATAGGGAGGACGACAGGGGGGATGGTTTGGAGCCAGGTCAACTGCGACGGTGCTGCTGCCGGGCCTGTCGCCGCTGCGCCACGGTAGACTGCTGACGGCTGCGGGCGGCCTGACGCTGCTGCCCCTGCTGCGCCGCCGAAGCGGTGGACTGCTTTTGATCCAGATATTGAGCCAGGCTGGCAATCGTGGGGTACTGGAACATCTCCACAATGGTTAGGCTGCTGTCTAGCTGCGTTTGGAGCTGGGTATGAACCTGCACCATCAGCAGAGAATGGCCACCCAAATCAAAGAAGTTGTCTTGAGCGCCGATTTCGGTTTGCTGAAGCGCCTCCTGCCAAATGCTGGCGATCGCCCGTTCGTTTTGGGTTTTGGGGGTGACAAAGGCGACCTCTCGCTGCGAGATATCGCTCTCCGTGGGGGCTGGCAGCGCCTTGCGGTCTACCTTGCCATTGGCCGTTAGCGGTATTTCATCGAGGGTGACAAACACAGCGGGCACCATGTAGCTCGGGAGCTGCTCTCGCAGGGCGCGTCGCAGTATCCCAGCGCCTGTTGCGGCATCGGCATCGGCATCGGCGTTCATCACCACGTAGGCGCAAAGTCTGCGATCGCCCGCCTGCGGTTCCCACACCACTACCACCGCTTCACTAACGCCCTTCTGCTGCACCAGCAAAGCCTCAATTTCACCTAGCTCTACCCGAAAGCCGCGCACCTTTACTTGAGTGTCAATCCGTCCCAAAAACTCAATTACGCCATCGGGCCGGTAGCGGCCAATGTCACCGGTTTTGTACAGCTTGGCGTCAGATCTGGTTTCAAATGGATCGGGGATAAACCGCTGAGCCGTTAGCTCCGGGCGATTGAGGTAGCCCAGCGCCACGCCTAGCCCGCCGATATGCAGCTCGCCAGGGCTGCCCACCGGCACCGGCTGAAGCTGCTCGTCTAAAATATGAAACTTTTGATTGTCCAGCGGCTGACCGTAGGGAATGCTCGTCCACGCCGGATCAACCGAGTCAATGGGATAGCAAATTGACCAAATAGAGCCTTCTGTAGCTCCGCCCAAGCTGTTCACCGAAATGGCTGGGTTGTCGGCTAGCTGCTTAATCTGCTCGGGCAGGGTAACTGAAATCGCATCCCCGCTCATCATCACCACCCGCAGGCTCGCCGGTATCCGCTGATGATTGAGCAGGACATGGTTGGCAAACAGCTCCATCACCGCTGGAGCCGTATCCCACAGCGTGACCTGATGCTGCGCCATCAGTGCCAGCCACCGCGCCGGATCGAGCGCGGCTTCAGGCTCTGGAATGACGATGGCACCACCCACCGCCAGCAGCCCAAAAATGTCGTACACCGACAGATCAAAGCTGAGCGAAGACAGACCCAGCACTCGGTCGGTTGGCCCCACCTGATAGCGGCGATTGATATCTGCTAGCGTATTGACCGCACCCCGATGGTCGATCATGACGCCTTTAGGTTTACCGGTAGAGCCGGAGGTATAGATGACGTAGGCTAGGTCGGTTGACTGCCGCGTACAGAACAAATCTTCAGTCGGGTATTGAGCCAAGCTGATCGCATCTTCACCATCTAAGTAGACCATTCGAGCCTGCGCGCCGAGCTGAGAAAGCCGCTCCTGCAAATGAGACTGGGTGAGCAATACCGTCACTTGGGCATCGCTGAGCATGTGAGATAGCCGCTCTGCCGGATAGGTCGGATCCATTGGCACGTATACGCCGCCCGCTTTGAGTACGCCTAGCAGCGCCACTACCATTTCTAGCGATCGCTCCATACAAATGCCCGCAAACATTCCAGGCTCAACGCCATTGGCAGCCAAAGCGTGAGCGAGCTGATTAGCACGGGCATTTAGCTCGCCGTATGTAAGCGTCTGTGCTTGAAAGATAGCTGCGATCGCGGTAGGGGTCTGCGCAGCTTGCGCTTCAAATAGCTGATGAATGCAGGTGTCAGCCGGGTAGGGCGCGGCGGTTTGGTTCCAGTCCACGACAATTTTTTGACGCTCTGCCGCATTCAGCAGTGGCAGCATCAACAGCGGCTGCTGAGGATTGCTGACGATGCCAGCGAGCAGCGTTTGAAACTGGTCGATCATTCGCTCGGCGGTGGCCGCATCAAACAAATCTCGGTTGTATTCCCAGAGGCCAGTGAGCGTATCGCCGGTTTCTGCCATCGTCACGGTGAGGTCGAACTTGGCCGTGGGATTGTCCAGGCTCAGCGGCGTCAGGGTCAAATCGGCAAGCGCCGTCTGAGCCATGGGCGCATTTTGCAGTACAAACATCACCTGGAACAAAGGGCTGTAGCTGAGCGTTCGCTCTGTTTTGAGCGCATCTACTAGCTGCTCAAACGGCACGTCTTGATGCTCGTAGGCCGAGAGTGCAGTGTGCTGAACGCGCTCTAAGAAGGTCGTAAAAGACGGATTGCCTGAGCAGTCGTTGCGCAGCAGCAGGGTGTTAACAAAAAAGCCGATTAGCGGCTCTAGCGCCTTGCGCGTTCGGTTGGCAATGGGGGAGCCGATCACCACATCTTCTTGATGGCTTAGCCGGAACAGCAGCACGGCCAAGGCTCCTTCTAGCACCATAAACAAAGTGGTGTTGGTCGCTTGGGCAAGCGCTTTGATGCCAGTGGTCAGCTCGGCGGATAGCTCGAAGGGGCAGGACTGACCGCGGAAGCGATGAACCGGCGGACGGGGGCGATCGCATGGCAGTTCTAATAATGGAGGTGCGCCAGCGAGCTGCTGCTGCCAGTAGGCAAGCTGAGTGTCGAGGACTTCGCCCTGTAGCCATTCGCGCTGCCAGGAGGCAAAGTCGGCGTATTGAATTGTCAGCGGTGCTAAGGGTGAGGGAATGTTGTGCGATCGCGCCTGGTAAAGAGCAAACACTTCTTTTACCAGCACCCCCAAAGACCAGCCGTCAGAAATGATGTGGTGCATGGTGATGGCAACCACGGCGATCTCGTCTTCTAGGCGAATAGCCGTCAGGCGCAGCAGCGGCCCGTTGGCCAAGTCGAAGGAAGCCTGAGTGCGCTCGGCAATGTGGGCTTTGCACTGCTGCCACTGCGCCTGACCATTTGTCTCCCGAAGATCAACAACTTCTAGCGGAAGACTCAAATCCGGGGCAATCACCTGCACGGGCGTACCGTTTTTCACCTGAAAAGTCGTACGCAGCGCCTCGTGGCGTGTCACCACGGTTTGAATCGCCTGCTCTAGCAGATCGAACCGGAGGGCACCTTCTAGCCGCACCGCACTGGCGATGTTGTAGGCCGCACTCGCCCCTTCAAACTGGGCTAAAAACCACAGCCGCTGCTGAGCAAATGACAGTGGCAAAGGCTGAGTGCGATCGGCGGGTGCGATCGCTGGCATTTTGCTCCCTATCTGACTCGTTGTCTGGGCCGTTTTTTGGCTCCCTATCTGCCCCCCTGTCTGGCTCGTCGCTTTGTCCGCTGCCTGTTCTCGCAGGCGCTTGAGTAAGAGCGATCGCTTTTCGGGCGATAGCTGCTCTAAGCGTTTTTCAAACGGTTGCGTCGTAGGGTTCATAGCCGGGGTCTGGGTAGAAAGCTTCTTGAGGAACTGGATAGAAGGTGTTAAAGCGACCGGGTTAGGTGAGCAAGGCGGCAATCTCCTCCTCTGATAGCCCGTCTAGTTCGGCCAGCAGCCGGTTCATTTCCTGATCATCGACCTGCGATAGCTGCTGCTGCTCAATTTGCTCGGCCAGTACGGTAATAGTGGGGCGCTCGAAGACGCTGCGCAGCGCAATGTCGATATGGAAATAGTCCTGAACCCTGACGATTACCTGGGTAGCCAGCAGCGAATGGCCGCCAATTTCAAAAAAGTTGTCTTCGACGCCGACTTTTTCCAGGTTCAGCACGTCTGCCACGATGCTCGACTAGCGCGGTTTCGGTGTCTGTGCGAGGGGCCACGTATGTCTGCTCTTGGCGAATATCGGCCCAGTTGGGAGCGGGCAGAGCGCGACGGTCGATTTTGCCATTGGCGGTGAGTGGAAAATTCTCTAGGCAGACGAAAACTGACGGCACCATGTAGGCAGGCAGGCGGCGCTGAAGCTGCGATCGCAAATCGGCACTTGTGACCGTTTCCTGATCCTGGATCACAACGTAGGCCACCAGCTGCGGATTGCCAGGGCGATCTTCATGCAGCCGATCTTCACGAACCATAACCAGGCTCTGCTGTACGTCCGGTTGCTGAGCTAGCGCCGTTTCAATTTCACCTAGCTCAATGCGGAAACCGCGAATTTTTACCTGATGGTCGAAGCGGCCCAAATACTCCAGGTTGCCATCACTCAAGTAGCGAACGCGATCGCCCGTTTTGTATAGCCGAGCGAGCCTATCATCGTCAAACGGCGAGGCCACAAATGCCTGAGCGGTTCGCGCTGGCTGATTCAGATAGCCACGCGCCACGCCAGGGCCACCAATATACAGCTCGCCAGGGACACCGACAGGCACCAGCCGCTGCTGGGCATCGAGCACATAAATATCCACGTTGGGCAGCGGTTTGCCAATCGCAATTTCCTGACCGAGCCGTTCTGTTTCTAGCTGATTAGGAATCTCGTATAGGGTCGCCACTACCGTCGTCTCAGTTGGCCCGTAGGTATTGAGTAACCTAGGTGCCTGGGGCTGATTGGCCATCAGTCGCTGCCACTGTTGCACGCTTTCGACCGCGACCTTTTCTCCGCCAATAATGACGAGCCGAAGACCTTCGATAAATGCGGGCGGCTGTGGCTGTGATTGTGGCGATGAACATTGAGCGCTGGCTTCGGCCATCAGCTGCTGCCAGTAAGCTGTCGGTAAGTCAAGCACTGTTAGCGATCGCGTTTGGCACTCATTGCGCAGAGCCGCTAAGCCACCCGCCGCCGCTTCCGTACGCAGCATCAGGGTGCCGCCGCTGAGCAAGCAGGGGTAAATCTCTTCAGCCGCCGTATCAAAGTTGATCGAAGCAAACTGAAGCACTTTGTCTTCAGCGCTAAAGCCATAGGCTTGAATTGCGCCCTGGGTAAAGTTCACCAGGGCGCGATGTTCAATTAAGACGCCCTTGGGCTGGCCCGTAGACCCCGACGTGTAGATGACGTAGGCCAGATGGCTAGGCGTGACGGGTCGAATGGGATTAGTGCTGGGCTGCTGGGCAATCGTCTGCCAGTCGGTATCGAGGCAAACCTGTTGAATGGTGGCTGGCACGGACAGGGTTGCCACCGATGCCGCAGTGGTGACCATAACCGTCACTTTGGCATCCTCAAGCATGTAACTCAAGCGATCTGGGGGATAGCTTGGATCGAGCGGCACGTAGGCTCCACCTGCTTTTAAGATGCCAAGCACGCCGATGAGCATTTGGGGCGATCGCACCGCGCAAAGTCCCACCAATACATCTGGCCCCACGCCCAAATTGATTAAGTGATGGGCTAGCTGGTTTGCCTGCTGGTTTAGCTCGGCATAGGTCAACGCGCCCGATGGGTGCTCAACTGCAGTTGCCTCTGGCGTTTCTTTGACCTGCTGCTCAAAAAGGGTGTGAATGCAGTCCAGGTTGATATGCGTAGAGGAGCGATCTTGCTTTGAGGGCAGTAAGTGCGATCGCTCTAATACTGTCAGCATAGAAAGCCGTGAAATCGGCTGCTGGGGCACGCTGACCATGCTCTCTAAAAGCTGTTGGAAGTGCGTTGTCATCTGTTGAATCGTCGACTCGTTAAACAGATCGCGGTTGTATTCCCACTTGCCCACTAGCTGACCATCCACCGTATCCATCGACAGCGTGATGTCAAACGGTGACACGCCCCGCTCTAGCTCAATTTGACTGATACTCAAGCCCGATGGCGTCGTCGTAGAATCAGCCGCTGCGCCCGGTGTGTTTTGCAAAATAAACATCACTTGAAACAGCCGCGAGTGACTCATATCGCGAGCTGGATTGAGCGCGTCAACTTGTTCAAAGGGCACATTTTGATACTGATAGGCCTCTAGCGCTGTTGTTTTAACCCGCTTTAGCAGCTCCATAACCGTCGGATCGCCTGAGAGATCTGAGCGCAGCACTAAGGTATTTAAAAATACGCCTATCAGTTTCTCTAGCTGGGGATGGGGGCGATTTGCAATCGTAGACCCTACAGAAATATCTAGCTGGCCGCTATAGCGAGAAAGCAACAGATTAAAGCCCGTCAGCAAGACCATAAACAAAGTGGCCCCGGCCTGCTGCCCTAGCTGGTTTATCTTTTTGGTCAGCTCGCGGGAAAGCGGCTGATACAAACGCGCACCGTTAACCGTTTGCATCGCTGGGCGAGGCCGATCGGTCGGCAACTCTAACAGCGCCGGGGCACCTTCGAGCTGTTTTTGCCAGTAGTCTAGCTGCTGCTGTAACACCTCACCTTGAAGCCACGCTCGATGCCAAACGGTAAAGTCGGCGTATTGAACGGCAAGTGGCTGCAAACTAGCGGCCCGGCCCGCACAAAAGTCTTCATATAGCCCAACTAGCTCTTGCAGCAACAGATTGATAGACCAGCCGTCTGAAGAAATATGGTGCGTGCAAAATAGCAGCACATGCGCTTGCTCTGACAGGGTAACGAGATGGCAGCGCAGCAGCGGATCGCAGGTTAAATCGAACGGCTGCTGCACCGTTTCGTCTGTGAGCTGCGTAACCGCAAGGGTTTGAGCGTCTGAGTCTAAGTGGGATAGATCGGTTGTAGACAGTTTCCACTGGCCGCTCGGCTCGATTCGCTGTACGGGCGCACCGTCTTGATAGTCGAAGGTGGTGCGCAGGGCTTCATGACGTTCGACAATAGTTGCTAATGCCCGTTCTAAAGCAGTGCGGTTCAGCACACCCTGTAACCGCACGCCGCCGGGGAGATTGTAGGCGGTGCTCTGTGGCTCTAGCGCTTGGAGAAACCACAGCCGCTGCTGGGCAAATGAGAGAGGGATGGAAGTGCGATCGCGCGCAATAACCGGAATCGGGCGCGTGCTAACAGGCGTCATGCTGACAGAGGCCGTGCTGATATCAGTCTCAGCAACGCGAGTAACGCGATCAACCTGTTGCAATTCAATTTTCTGTTCGATCTGCAATTCAATTTGCTGCGCCAAATTCGCCAGCGTCGCGGACTCAAACAAAACGGTTAGCGGAATCTCTACTTGAAACTCAGTTTGCACCCTCAGCATGAGCTGAGTCGCCAAAAGAGAATGACCGCCAATCATAAAAAAGTCGTCTTCAACGCCGACCCGGTCGAGCGATAGAAGATTTTTGACCATCTCGACCACTTTGGCTTCTACCGGGGTGCGCGGTGCAACATACTGCTGGCCCTGGCGAAGATCGTCTTGGTCGGGAGCCGGGAGACTGCGCCGATCCACCTTGCCGCTAGGCGTGAGTGGAAACGCCTCTAGCACGATAAAGACCGCAGGCACCATGTAGGCAGGCAGATGCGCTTTTACGTGCGATCGCAAATCGGCAGGCGTAGTTTCATCAGAAGCCGCCGCAGGAATCACCACATAGGCCACCAGTCGCTGATCGCCCTGCTCGCTCGGCTGAGTCATCACCAGTACGTCTTCGACCTGTGGCAAAGCTGCCAGCACCGACTCAATCTCGCCTAGCTCAATGCGAAATCCTCGAATCTTTACCTGATTGTCAATGCGATCGATGTACTCTAGCTGGCCATTTTCCCGATAGCGCACCCGGTCGCCACTCTTGTACAGTCTTGCCCCTGGCCGCTGACTAAAAGGATGAGGAATAAAGGCTTTTGCGCTCAGATCGGGGCGGTTAAAGTAGCCTTGAGCTAAGCCTGCACCGCCGATGTATAGCTCTCCAGGGACACCGATAGGAACGGGCTGCTGGGCCTCATCTAAAACGTGAATTTCTACATTGGGTAAAGGCGTGCCGATCAGAACGTTGGTGATTAGCTCGGCGTCGTTTGCGCTGCCAGGAATTCGGTAGGCCGTGGTGACGACGGTGGCTTCGGTCGGGCCGTAGGTATTGAGTAAGGTGATGCGATCGCCCACTCGCTGCTGCCACAGCCTTACGCTTTTAGGAGAGACTTTTTCACCGCCAATGATCACTAGCCGGAGCTGTTCGGGCAAGGGCTGTTGCACCTTGGCACCAAAATTGGCATCGAGATTGGCATCAAGTTCGCTGACGAGCTGCTGCCAGTAGGCCGTGGGCAAGTCGAGAATGCTGAGCTGCAACGCGTCACAGGTGCGCAGAAAATCGCCCACGCTAGCAACCATATCTTCGGGCCGCAGTACCAGCGTTGCACCCACGCACAGAGTCGGGAAAATCTCTTCAGCGGCGGCGTCAAAGTTAATGGAGGCGAACTGAAGCGTGCGATCGCTCGCCTTAAAGCCATACTGCGAAATCGCCCCTTGAACAAAGTTGCTGAGCGCGGCGTGACCCACCGCCACACCCTTTGGCTGCCCGGTAGACCCTGATGTGTAAATCAAGTAGGCCAGCGCATCAGTGCTAGTCGAGTTAACCGAGTCCGCCGAGATATTGGCTATCACATCTTCAGCTAACAGCGTTGCGGGCTGAGCCAAAATCTTCTCGCGATCCAGGTCATAACAAATGATCTGATAGCCTGTATCGCCCGCAGTGGAAAACTTCTCACTCAGGTAGCTCTGCTGCGAAATGAGCGCCTGTATCTGAGCGTCGCTCACAATGTAGTCCAGCCGAGCCTGCGGATAGTTTGGATCGAGCGGAACGTAGGCAGCGCCCGCTTTCAAGATGCCGAGAATAGAAACCATCAGATCAAAAGAACGCGGTAGGCAAAGGCCAATCCGCTGCCCTGACGTGATGCCGAGTGTTCTGAGATAGTGAGCTAGCTGGTTAGAACGCTGGTCTAGCTCAGCGTAGGTGAGGGTTTGGTTGTTCCAGGCAAGCGCGATCGCACTTGGATTCTGCTGCGCCTGTGCTGCTATTCGATTATGAACAGGTTGATCATGAACAGGTTGATCATGAACAGGCCGCTGAGTGGGCTGAGATAGCCGCTGACGATTCCAGCCGTGATTGCCCCAGCGGCTGAGCTGCTGCTGTTCGGACTCAGGCAATAGAGATAGCTGCGCGATCGGCATTTCGGGCGCTGCGACCAGACTTTCTAACAGCTGCTGAAAGTGGATCGCCATGCGTTCAATCGTCGAGGCTTTGAACAAATCGGTGCTGTACTCCCACTCTGCTCTTAGCTGCCCGTCTGTTTGGTTGAGCCACAGCGTCAGATCGAACTTCGAGACCTTGAGATTGACCGCCATCGGCACCATGTCTAGGCCGGGAAAGTCAGCGGTTTCTTCGGCCACATTTTGAAACACAAACATAGTTTGAAACAGCGGCGTATGGCTGGTGTTTCTAGGAAGCTGAAGGGCTTTGACAATCTCTTCAAAGGGCACGTCAGGGTGGTCGTAGGCCATCAGCACCTGATCCTTGACGTGGGTTAGCAACTCTTGAAAGGAAAGCTGCTGTGAGAGATTTAGCCGAAGCGCGAGGGTGTTGAGAAAGAACCCAATTAGCGGCGTCAGCTCTGGGTAAGGACGATTGACCAGGGGTGAGCCGATGACAATATCGCGCTGGCCGCTGTAGCGAGAGAGCAGCAGGCCGTAAGCCGATAGCAGCGTCATAAACAGCGTTACGCCCGAGGCTTGGCTGATTTGGGTTAGCTGACTAACCAAGCGAGATGGCAGCACCTGCCGCACCGTGTCACCCCGGTAGGTTTTGACCTTGGGGCGAGGATAGTCGGTAGGCAGCTCTAGGCAGCTCGGCATATCCGCTAGCTGCTTTTTCCAATAGCTGAGCTGACGCTCGCCTGCTGGGCCTTGAAGCCAGTTGCGATGCCACTCGGCAAAGTCGGCGTATTGAACCCTGAGTTCTGGGAGAGATTTGAGTTCCGGGAGAGACTTGAGTTCTGGGAGAGAATGAGGCGAAGGCTTGTGACCGTTAACGCTTATCTGGTTGCCCTCGGCATGGACGCGATCGCGATAGCCCTGGCGCAGCTCTTCTACAAACACTCGGCCCATCGACCAGGCATCAGAAACAATGTGGTGAATGGTCAGCACCAGTACAGTGGTGCGATCATCAACTTCCAACAGAACGACGCGGAAAAGAGGTGGCTGTGTGAGGTCGAAAGGGCGCTCTATTTCGGCCTGAGCCAGCTTCGCGGCGGTCGCTAAGGGTGTTTTATCCGATCTCAAATTAACGGTTGCGATCGCCCAGTCAACCGCAGCATGAATCTGTTGAACCGGCTGATCGTTCTGCACTGTAAAACTGGTTCGCAGGCTCTCATGACGATCTACGATTGATTGAATGCTTTGCTCAAAGGCGGTGCGGTTCAACAGACCTTCTATTTTTAGAACAATCGGAATGTTGTAGGTTGCGCTTTCTCCTTCTAGCTGGCTCAAAAACCACAGCCGCTCTTGAGCATGGGAAAGTCGCAGCGGCTGAGTCCGATCCGCAAAGGTGACGGTCAGGGGTTTTTCGTCTAGCTGTTTTTTGGCAAATACTTCAGCCGCCGCTGCTTGATCAGCAGCTTTGTTAGCAGATGATGCTGTCGCTTTTAAGGGAATCTCTGGCAGCACACTAGCAGGCGTTGACTGCACATTGCCCGCCATCCGGCCTATGGTTTCTAGCTGAGCGGTCATCACCTGAGACAGCGTATCTAGCTGATGCTTTAGCAAGTCGACCGTCGCGGCTAGCTCAGAAGATGGATTGTTGCCTTCTCCCGAATCCATCGCGGCTTGCTGTCCGAAAGAAGTTTCTGACAGCACTTTTTTCAGGACGCTCTTTTGATTGGCCACTTCGGAATCAATTACTTTAGGGCTGGCCACTTCATCGATATCCGCCAGTAGCCAATCAGCCAACAGCCAATTAGCGGGAAGCGTTTTATCTAGATGATGGGCGATCGCAGCTAAATGAGAGAACCTAAAGAGTTCGGTGATCGAGAGGCTAATTCCGTAGGTGCGCTCTAGCTCATGCACTATCTCTAGCAGGCTGATAGAATCTGCACCCATTTCGACCAGCGAAGCGTTAACGTCAATATCTGACGGATCTAATCGCAGCATTTGAGCTACTTGAGCCTGCAAATGGGCCACTATATGAGCTTGCCGAACAGATCCAACAGGGGTCGCCTCGCTCACGGCGACTGAAGATTGATTTGAGAGTTGATCTGAGAGTGGAACGGCGCCGAGCGGCTCTAAGCCAGTGGCTAAGGGTGTCTTCGAGCCGTGCTGGCCGTTACTATGGCCGTTATTGTTTCTATGGTTATGGTTACTGTCGTGAATAAGACCATTGGCGCAGGCGATATTCGCCGCGTGTGATGCGGATGCTACAGAGATAGGCACCGTAGAGATAGGCGCTGTAAAGATGGACGCAGCGGAGATTGGCGCTGTGTTGGACAAGTAGGGATAGTGGGGCAGGTTGGCGTTGTTCGCCCAGTAGGATTTTCGCTGAAACGGGTAGGTTGGCAGGCACTGGCGCTTACCCGGCAACTGCGCTTCAAACGCGTCCCAATCAACCGCTATTCCTTGGGTATAAAGCGTTGCCAAACTCTTCGACAGGTTGCTCCAGTCTCCCTGATGCTTCACCAAAGAGAGGAGCCAGTCGGGCGCAGGATCGAGGTTGCAGCGCTGCCCTTGGCGAGAGAGCACGGGATGAGGACCAATCTCAATGACGATGCGGCATTTGTTTTTGACTAGGCTGTTGAGTCCATCTACAAACCGCACGGCTTCTAGCGTATGGCGCTGCCAGTAGTCAGCGGTGAGGACGCTACCTTTGGGAAATACTTCTCCAGTGAGACTAGATACCAGCGGCAGACGCAGCGGCTGCATTGAAACTTGCCCGAGGGCTTCGCCGAGCGGGGCAATCATCGGCGCAACTAGCGGCGAATGAAACGCCTGCGAAACGTTGAGCGATCGCACCTCAATCTCTTGCTGCGTAAATGCCGCTACCATCTGTTCAACTGCGGGCGCTGCGCCAGAGATAACCACGGTCTGGGGGCCGTTAATCGCCGCGATCGCAACATCGACATCGGTAGCTTGTATAACTTCTTTAACAACAGCTTCTGTGGCAAAAACAGCCGCCATTTTTCCGTTTTGAGGCAGCTCGTCCATCAGCCGCGCCCGCTCGGCCACCAGCGGCAAAGCCTCTTCAAGGGTAAAAGCACCCGCTACGCAGGCCGCGACATATTCACCCAGGCTGTGCCCCATCACTAAGCTAGGCCGAACGCCCCAAGATAGCCACTGCTCAGCCAGCGCATATTCTAGAGCAAAAAGACAGGGCTGGGTATAGCGGGTTTGATCAATCATAGAGAGATTGATAGAGCGATCTTTTTCAGCGAGATCTTTTGAAGAGAGAACGCTGGATTCAGGCGCTGCTGAGGTTGTTGGAGAGGCGTAGATAATCTCGATAATGGAGCGATCTAGATGAGGCTGTAAAATGCGATCGCATCGATCCATACAGGCTCGAAATGACGGTGAGCTTTCGTACAGCTCTCGGCCCATATCGAGATACTGCGACCCTTGCCCGGTAAACAAAAAGGCAACCTTTGGTGCCAGCCCGCCTGTTACCACCCGATGTTTAATCGTAGGCATCTGCGGCCCTTGCAAAAAGTCTCTAAGCTGCTGCTGCAACTGCGCGGTTGACTCAGTTGCGATCGCCAGTCTGTGCTTAAAATGAGTCCGGCCCGTATTCGCTGTAGAACAAATATCTGCCAGCGTTGCAGCTGGATTCGCCGCCAAGAAAGTCTCGTAGCGCTTGGCTAAATCGGTGAGCGCGTCGGCCTGCTTTGCCGAGAGTAAAAAGGGCCTAGCGGTAGGACTTGCCTGCTCGCTGGCCGTGGCTGTTAGAGAAGACTCATAAGGCGCTTCTGCTATCACTAAGTGACAGTTCGTTCCTCCAAAGCTAAACCCGTTAATGCCTGAAACTCTCGCTTTGTCACTGCTCGGCCAAGGCTGGGGCGTAGTTGGAATGCCCAGCGGCGTATTTTCTAGCGCAATGTATCGGTTGTTTTGTTTAAAGTGAAGACTCGGCGGAATGGTTTCATGCTGTAAAGAGAGCACCACTTTAATTAACGATGCGATGCCCGCGCCCGCTTCCAAATGGCCAATATTGGTTTTAACCGAGCCAATCCAGCAGCGCTGATCGATAGGGCGATCTTTTAAAAGAACAGATTTAATGGCCTTAAATTCAATCGGGTCGCCTAGAGAGGTGCCCGTACCATGAGCCTCAATATAGTCCAGATCGGCAGGCTGACAGCCCGCATTGGCGATCGCCTCCTTAAGCAGCGCCTGCTGAGAAAGGCTGTTGGGCGCGGTAATGCCGTTGGTGCGCCCGTCGTGATTAATGGCCGAGCCTTTTACAACCGCTAAAATGCGATCGCCATCTCGCTGGGCATCGCTCAGCCGCTTTAAAACAACAACTCCACAGCCTTCTCCTCTAACATAGCCATTGGCATCAGCATCAAACGCCTTGCACTGGCCATCGGTAGACATCATGTGAGCTTGAGAAAAGGTCACCGTAATCTCTGGAGAGAGCATGACATTGACCCCACCCACCAAGCACATGTCCGACTCACCAGAGCGCAGGCTTTGGCAGGCATAGTGAACCGACACCAAACTAGAAGAACATCCCGTATCAATTGAGAGATTTGGTCCCTTGAGATCGAGCAGGTAGGCAATGCGGCTGGCGGTGATGCAGTTAGCAGTTCCTAATGCGCTGTACGGGCCAATTTCAGCGACATCTCGGGTTATTATTTTGTGGTAGTCATAGCTACCGACACCCACAAAAACCCCGGTTCTTGAACCCGCTAGCCGAGCTGTTGAAATTCCGGCTCGCTCCAAAGCTTCCCAAGCTACCTCTAGCAGCAAACGCTGTTGAGGATCCATGTGCTCTGCTTCTCGAGCAGAAATCCCAAAAAAGACCGGATCGAACTGATCCACCCCGTCTAGAAAACCACCCCAGCGGGTATTCATTTTACCGATAACAGAAGATTCAGGATCGTAGAACGCATCTACGTCCCACCGATCTGCGGGAATCTCAGTAACCGCATTTTTCCCCGACTTTAACGCAGCCCAAAATTCATCTGGATTGTTGCTGCCAGGAAACCGGCATCCCATGCCGATAATGGCAATAGGATGGCTGCTTTGATTTTCTAAACGACTAACAACACTGCTCATTTATATAAACGCTGGATAAATAAAATGAATATAGGGCAGCACACGATACGGGAATCGTTGCGGCTGGTGATATCTAGCTGGTGTAAATGGCCAGGGTATCTGCCAAATGACTAGAGAGCGCCGAAATTGTTGGATAGTCATAAACTAGGGTCGGGTCGAGTTCGACAGCTAGCCAGTCTTCTAAGTCCCCGGTCATGGCGACGGCTGCTGCCGAGTCTAGGCCGTAGCTTTCAAAGGGAAGCTCTAGGTCGATTTCGTCTGGCGTTAAATTTAATAGATCGCAAATGTAGTTGGCTAGCCACTCTTGAAGCGTTTCTAGCGTAATTTCAAAGCGGGTAGCGGGTGAGGGAGAGACTTCAATGGAGTGAGACATGGTGACCTTTAAGGCAAATTAAGGGGCTGAATAACCTGAGCAGACTGGTAACTTTAACCGGCAATCTTGACCGGCAACTTTGAGCGCAGAGTTACTTATCGAATGTCACTGTTTCTTGGCTGGTTAAAGATCTCACGGTTGAAAATTTCATCGTTAGAGATTTCACAGTAAAGCGACAAGCGACGGGGACAGACAATAAGAGGTGCTTAAAACCAGACGAGATTAGATACAAATCGAGGGATCAATAAAATTTGAAATCTGAGACTTTAAGTTTAGTAAACCTATACCGTCAAGATGTTCTGATCGGAGCGAAGCTTGCTTTAAGGGAGGCTTTTAGGAAGCTGCTCAGATGAGTTTACGGTTGCGTTTTGACGGGTTAAGTTCATACTGCTAATGGCCCTCTCTATATCAGTCTTCAAAGATTTATATTTGTTCCGCAATCGAGGATTTTCACACCAATCTTCAACAACTGTTAACCGGTCGTTACGAAAGTCACTCTGACAGGCAGATCGTCGCTTCTTCCCGCTAGACGTTTTTGGCAAGCTGCCGGTTTTAATAAGCACGATGGCATAGAGCTGTAGCTTGTGTTCTGAGGTAACCGCGTGCTTAATTGCCCGAAATACTTCAGGCGCGGAGAGCTTACGCAGGTGCGATCGCTCCACTTCTTGAACCACCACCAGCCGCTCTTCGCCGTCTACCTCAACCGAACAGGCAACGCCACAGTCCTCTCTCAGCGAGGGATGGCAGGCCGCTACCGTCATTTCAATATCCTGGGGGTAGTGATTTTGTCCGCGAATAATAATGAGATCTTTGATGCGGCCTGTTACAAACAGTTCTTCGGCTTGTAAAAAACCCAGATCGCCAGTGCGCATAAAAGCAGGGGTGCGATCGCCCGCTTGCCGAACTATCTGAGCCGATAGCTGCGATCGCTGATCGCCCACAAGACTATCTAATCCAAGGCCAAAAGACTGCTGTGTTTTTTCAGAATTGTCCCAATAGCCCTGGGCTATATTAGGCCCAGCAACCCAGATCTCTCCAACGACGCCCTCAGCGCAAACGCTTAAGGTATCGGGATCAACAACTAAAAGCGTCTCATCTTGCTGCCGCCTGCCCGAGCTAACGAGAGTCCGATAGTTCTCATAAGCGCCACCGGCTGAGCTATCTTCAACCACCACAGCCTGTTTTTGCTCTAGCGCATTAGCCTCTACCGATAGCAGCACCGGCGGCGCACTCACCGATCCGCCCGTGATAATTAAGGTCGCTTCGGCCATACCGTAGCAAGGATAAAACGAAGACATTCGAAAGCCGCAAGGGGAAAACGTTTCCGCAAAGCGGGTGAGTGATTCGCACCGAATAGGTTCAGCCCCATTAAAAGCAACGCGCCAGCAGCTCAGATCCAACGTTTCTAAATCTTCGGGTTTGACCTTCTTTACACACAGATCGAAAGCAAAATTAGGGCCACCGCTGGTGGTCGCCTGATAGCGAGAAATGGCTTTGAGCCAGCGCATCGGCCGCTGCAAAAAATGTACCGGGGGCATCAAAGTGCCCAAAAATCCGCCGTAAAGAGGCTGCAAAATGCTGCCAATCAGGCCCATATCATGATAAGGCGGTAGCCACCCAAGCGCATGACTTTCAGGCGTATGGCCAAAGAAACGATAAATAGAAGCCGAGTTGCTTAAAATGTTGCTGTGGCTGACGATCACGCCCTTCGGATCGCCCGTAGATCCTGATGTGTATTGCAAAAATGCGATGCTGTCTGCGCCTACTGTTAACCCAGATATAGACGTAGACCCTTGAAAAGCACTACCGGCAACAACTGCATCTGTTGTTAGCCATCGGATCTTAGCAAGGGGGGTGTCAATCTCTAAGTTTGCCTGCAACATGTTGCAAATGGCCGCTGAGGTAAGTACGGCAGCTGCCTTACAGTTATCAACAATTGAGTTGAGCCGCTCCATTTTTTGATTGCGCCGAGGTGGGTAGGCCGGTACGGCAATGGCCCCAGCGCACAGGCAGCCTAAAAATGCGCTGATATAGTCAAGCCCTGGTGGGTAAAACAGCAGAACCCGCTCGCCAGAAAGATTGTTGACTTGAAGATAGGCCGCGATCGCGCAGGACTGTTCATAGAGCTGGCGGTAGCTTACCGTAACATCAACCGTATCCCCTTCAGAGAGAAAGGCATAGGCCATTTTATCGGGCGTTGACTCTGCCCGATAAGCTAAAAGTTGAACAAGTGTCTGGATGTGGGACGGAACTGGGCTTTGGAAAAAATTGGCAGGCATTGTACAGGTGTTCGCGCTAAGGCTCACAGTAAAAATTGGAAAGATGCAGCCACTTTGAAACGTTGATGAGATCAGCGCTATTGCGAAGATCTTTGAGGAGATCTTTGAGGAGATCTCTAAGCAGATCTTGATTCTCGTGATTTGATGAGCGATCGCTTTGGCACCTTCAGATCCCAGGCAATCCCAAAGAATTCCATGCTCCTGACAATCCAGCCGCCGATGTCAATTTGCCACCACTCTAGTCCAATCACTGGAGACTGCGGAAACGCGTGGTGGTTGTTATGCCAGCCCTCGCCAAAATTTGGAATTGCTAGCCAAATATTGTTGCGGCTATCGTCATGGTTGTTAAAAGATCGAGCGCCAAAACAATGACAAACGGCGGCTATGCTCCAGGTAAAATGTTGCACTAAAAACATTCGCACCAGCCCTGCCCACAAAAATCCCTGAAGCGCACCGACCCAGCTTGAGGTGATCAGTCCGCCCAGAACCGTAGGAATGACAAGAGAAAGTCCGACCCACCAGAAGTACAGCTTGTTGATTTTCACCGTTAAAGGATCGCGCATCATATCCTTTGCAAAAAGCGTCGGATTAGTGATTTTGCTAGTTACCATCCAGCCCACATAAGAATGCCAAAGACCGCGCACGCCCTTTAATGCTCCTTGCTCGCTCATGTGAGGAGAGTGCGGATCTTCGGGGCGATCGCTGTACTGATGATGGCGACGATGAACAGCCACCCAGTTAATCGGTGGGCCTTGAGCAGCCATCGAACCCAAAATTAGCCAAACAACATGCATCCATCGACTGGTCGCAAATCCCTTGTGTGAAAGATAGCGATGTAGGCCCACCGTCATCCCTGCAAACACAAAGGTGTAACAAATCGCTGTCAGCATAATGATGCTGGGCTGAAGGCCGATGAGCCAGAGGCTTGCGATCGCAACGCCTGTGCCGACTATAGGCAACAAAATACTGGCGATCGCCACACGCTGCTGCAGCCGATGCAGCCGAGGATTTTCGATGGTAATACGAGGACTAACTCTCTTAGTCGGCTCAAAGGGTATGTTTAAGGCTCGCTTAGACACCATTAGCTTGCCTCCGCTTTGACTGTTTCATTTGATCATTGGGCACCCGTAAATCCCACACCAGCCCAACTTTTTCGAGCGCCCGAATAAACCAGGCTCCCAGATCAATTTGCCACCATTCCAGCCCGTGAAGCGCTGAGTTTGGAAACGCATGGTGGTTGTTGTGCCAGGCTATTCCGATCGTAGGAATTGCCAGCCAAATATTATTCGTGCTGTTGTCATCCGTTTCGAACGGGCGCTGCCCGAATAGATGGCAAAAAGAGTTAGAGCTCCAGGTAACGTGATGAACCACAAAGATTCGAACCAAGCCGCCCCACAAAAATCCTTCTAACCCACCCAGCCAACTGTGAGTAACCCATCCGCCAATCAGCGTAGGGATCACTAGCCCTAGTGCCACCCAGCCAAAGTACCAGCGATTGATCTTTGTAAGCACCGGATCGCGCAGTAAGTCCTTGGTAAATACTGCGGAGTTGGTGATCTCTCCGGTCAGCATCCAGCCCGTATGAGCATGATAAAAGCCTTTAAATCCTGAGAGCGCAGCCTCTTCTCCACCGCTCTTTTTTCTACGATGAGGAGAATGAGGATCGCCCGGCTGGTCGCTACTAGGATGATGACGCCTGTGGGTTGCACTCCAATTGATCACAGGGCCTTGGGCTGCGGTAGAACCCAAGATGGCAAGCCCGGCTCGCACCCAGGGATGCGCCTTGTAAGCCGAGTGCGAAAACAGGCGATGAAAGCCCACTTCTACGCCCAGCTGATTTAGAACAAAAAAGCTAAAAAACAAGGCTACAGACACTGGCTCTACCCGCCCTCTAATTGCCCAAAGCACAAGTGCGAAAACAACACCTAGCGATGGCAACAGGATGGTCGCTAAGCTAACTCGTCTATGAATTTTGCTGAGCTTAGGATGGTTGATAGTAGCTCGCGCAGTCGTCCTCATATCAGAAACACTTTTCATGCCTGAACCTCCTTTGCTTTAATTGCTTTGGGCGTAGGGCGCTTGATATCCCAAGCTAAAGAAATGCTCTCTAGGGTTCGAATCGCCCAGCCGCTGACATCAATTTGCCACCACTCCAATCCATGCAGCGCAGAATTAGGAAACGCATGGTGATTGTTGTGCCACCCGTCGCCCAAATTAACAATGGCGAGCCAAAAATTATTGGTACTTCTTTCTCCGGTTTCAAACGGCCTTGTGCCGTATAGGTGATTGATAGAGTTGATGCTCCAAATTGCATGGTGTACTAAGAACATCCGTACAAAACCACCCCACAAAAGCCCTTGCCAAACGCCTAGCCAAGTCGAAGAAATTAACCCACCCAACGCTGCTGGTATTGATATTCCAAGCACAACCCACAGCAGGTACAGCCGATTAACCTTCATCAACAGCGGCCTTTTCAGCAAATCTTTTGCGTAAAGAATGTTTGGAAAAGATCCCTCAAACAGCCATCCTATATGAGCGCGAAAAAAACCTGATGGGCCGCTCAAAGCTTCGCCCTTAGCGTTGAGGTAAGGCGAATGGGGATCATCAGCTTGATCTGTGTACTGATGGTGACGGCGGTGATTACAAACCCAATGGGTCATATGACCCTGGGCCGCCATAGAGCCTAAAATAATTAGCGCGATCTCTAGCGCTGGGCGGGCCTTAAATGCAGCGTGTGAGAACAGGCGATGGTAGCCAACGTTGATTCCCAGCGTCGTTAGAACATAAAAGACGACGCACAGTGAGATAGCCAGCCAGCTAACGGGCTGATAAAAAGCCTGAATAATAGCAACAGATGTGAATAGGGTCGGCACTATAACAGCTGCGTAGCCAAAGTACTTCTGCCCCGTTTCCAAACCTTCGCTTTTCATCGTGGCGCTACGCCTGAAGGGTTTACCTTCTGGCCGAGCACTGTTTTCTGGCCGAGCACTGTTTTCTGGCCGAGCACTGTTTTCTGGTCGAGCACTGTGTGTGCGCCAATGGAGATTCTCGCTATTAGGACGCTTGTGCTTGGAGAACATATTAATAATCTTTGATTACGAGGTAGAACACGCTAATACTTCTCTGACTCACCTCAGATGAAGCGGCTGAAGCTTAACCTGACGCTGAATCGGCATGCTGAATCGGCAGGATTTCATCAAAACAAGAAGCCATCAAGAAAACTCTGATGCGGCAAGAACCTCTAATTAAGCTGAAAGACTTCTTCTGGCCCCAATACTAGACTGTTATTAGCTGGCCTCTATATAAGAAGAAGTCATATTTTGTAAGACAGTTCGCGCTCGAGTGATGGAATGGTTACCTCACCGCACAGATCGGGGCATCTTTAGCGATCGCTAGCTGCGTAAAAGAGATTTGTCTGATACAGCAGTGCAACAAAAAAACGATAGCCTGCTAATTCCAAGAGTGAAAAATCGAAGCGTTGCGCGGGATACCGCATGAAATATCTCCTCCCATCAACTGGCTCTTTGAGCGGGGATTCGAAGGAAGCCTCGCGATCGCAGCGCTGCCAAACTTCTCTGATTTGCGCGGTTTCTAGCTACACAAAAGTAAGATTTTGTTAGATTTTGAGTGTAGTTAGCTTCTGTCGCTATAGTTTCGTTTCTAAGTCCTATGCGATTTTTCAATAATCGCTATAATCCTTACCGTACGGACTGAAACTGTGACTTGCGATTTATGATTTGAATTAAGAGGCTCTATACGGTAGGTTTTATCTTGTGCATCACCTAGCGACAGTAGACTACTTACTTTCTAATCTTGCTTATTTTCTAATCTTGCTTATTTTCTAGTCTTGCTTGTTTTCTAATCTATGGCTAATTAGGCCATGGCCGCAGTGCCTGGGATCACGTTTGTATTACTAGTTTTCTAACTGGGCTTGATAAGAGGTATCGAAAATCAATTCTCAATAGTTATGAACCTGATCATCTGTAGATGTTTCTTTACGATATCTTGCGACTTTCTCTACCTCTGCCGATCCGCACCTAACAGCTGCAATCGGCAGCCGCGACTGGCAGTAGAAGCGATGTCTTATGCTGCTATTAAGTTACAACCTGTAAAGATTTTCTTAGTTGATCTTCTTTTTAATTGATTTGTGGCGCATCAACTTGTCTAGATCTAATTTCAAATTAGATCAGGCTCGAATCAGGCTTACATTTGTGATTTTAGCGGAACTATATTCATCGTTTTAAGGTCTTATTCCAAGACATGGGGCGATTTAAATTCTGTTGGACAAATCTAAATTTTGTTAAATGACATATAAGCATGGCTAGTAGAGAAACTACGTAAAGAGACCACAATCTATTTGCTCATGGATTTACAGTCACTTCATACCAAGTGACTATTTACCAGCTATCTATGATGGCAAGATTAGTAGATAAGTAGAGCCAAGTATTAACCCTATAGAACAAGATGGCTAGAGAAAATGGCAACCTTTAATTTCACGTTTCAGCCTGGCGTATCATCGGAGCAGATTGTAGGCTTTGAGATGGCTGGCCGTGTTTGGAGCCAGTATGTTCAAGACGATGCCGTGTTCAACATTCACGTGATGGCGACTGATGATCTGCCATCTTCGGTGGTTGGAGGATCGCTGCCAATCTTTGTTACAACGGACGTTGCAACCGTACAGGAAGCGCTAAATAAAGATGTCACCTCTGCTGACGATACGATCGCGATCGCAAACTTGAACACCACTTCAGATGCTAACGGCGTCGCTCAGTACAGCGCCGTTGTTAACAACAGACAGTATCAATCTAGCGAACTCAGCATCACTCGCGCCAATGCAAAGGCGCTGGGCTGGAAAGATTCGGCAACGCCTGATGCAATCGATGGATATGTTGTATTTAACAACCTCAGTGGCAGTAACTTTAGCTGGGACTACGATTTCTCTCGAGCGTCAAAGTCTTCTATTCAGCAGCTAGACTTTTTGGGTATGGCGCTTCACGAACTAGGCCACGTCATGGGCTTTACTAGCAGCGTAGATCTCATTGATGCTGATACTTCAGCCAATCAGAGCCTGCTTTCTCCCTTCGATTTTTTCCGTTTCGGCGATCGCACCACTCCCACCACCCAGCCCGATTTAAGTCAAACCTCACTGCTCGACCTTTTTCGCTACAGCGAGCCCAGCGCGGATCTCAGCGCTCAAGAACTAACGCTCGGTGAGAGCGTCTATTTCTCAATTGATGGCGGCAAAACTTCGATTGCACCCTTGTCAACCGGTCTAGCCGAAGGCCCTAACGGCGTCAAGAGCTACCAGGCTAGTCACTGGGCTCCTCAAACACCTACAGCCAACACCAGCCTGATATCACAATTTCCTTCAGTTTTTGATTTTCTCGCCAACCCACTCACCAGCACCGTTTCCCTGGCCACCGGCATCCTCTCAATTCCAGGAGCTTTGCTTGGCCAGCAAATCATCACGCCTACTTCAGACCCTTCACAGCAGCCCAACAGCTTGGGCATCATGGACAATGCAATTGTTCCAGGGTTTCGCTCTGATATCTCCCGACTAGATCTACAGGCTCTAGATGTCATTGGCTACGATATCAACGACGCGTACGTCGCCGTCCTTGGATTACGCCACCTTGCTAAAAGATACCCAGACGTTTTTAGCTCAAGAGCTTGACATAGATATCGACAGCTTATTAGAGGCTCTCACCACAAGCTCACTCATTACAGATCAGCAGGCAGTTCTCGACGATCTTTTAGAACGCCGTCGTAGCAGCTCACCTACTGGACGGCAAACATTCTTTCAAGATACCGATACAGCAGTACCTATCACTCCGCCAGCGCCTATCAGCGAACCTCAACCTCCCGCTATTCCTGGCCTGATACAAAGCGCAGAATCTGCCGCAGATGCATCTGAAAGCGTTGCATTTGAAAGCGTTGCATTTGAAAGCCTTATAGAAGATGAATTGCTAGGAGGAGATGCGACAAAAGCCACTGTGGGAAGTGACGATAACTCAGAGTGGGAACAGGTCACCACCGATCTGTTTTCATCGGACAATTCTCAAAAGGCTTTTGCAACAGAGTCTAAACGAAACGATAGCGTTTCCATTCGTGATATTCCCCTTATAGGAAACCGATTGTTTTCCTACGGCGCTGCTACTAACACTGCTGCCAGTACTGCTAGCGGCAATAGCGGCGAGGTAAAAGATAGCGACGCCGATAATTCTCTAACCGATAGCCCATCGCTTTTCTCTACTCGGCCTCGCTCTTTTCTTTCAAGCTTTAGACAGTGGTTCTAGCATTGGTTCTAGCCGATCTTCAATCCGTTTAAAGGCCATGTCAATAAGTTTTATGCACATGGATCATTCTCTTCAGACATCACACACCGCCTGCCTAGCTAGTACGCTCGGCTCACTGCTAGTCATCGGTTTGGCTCCGGCTGCGTTTAGCCAAGTTATCCCAGATGCGACCGCTGCTTCTGCTGCCGTCTCTACCCCTAGCTTGGTCACCATCACGGGTGGCGTTCGTTCGAGAAACATTTTGTTTCACAGCTTTGACCAGTTTTCTATTGATTTAGGGCAAACGGCTCAGTTTGATAATGCTTTAGATCTAAGCGCGCTGATCGCGCGAGTGACTGGGATGCAGCCATCTATCATTGATGGAACGCTGGCAGCTCAAGGGAGTGCAGATGTGTTTCTGCTCAATCCCAATGGCATTGTTTTTGGGCCCACATCTAAGCTCGATATTGGGGGGTCTTTTATTGCCAGTACAGCCGATAGTATTTTGTTCAACAATGGCCAGCAGTTTAGTGCTGTTGCACCTCAGAATGCGGCTCTGTTGACGGTTAGTTCACCCATCGGGTTGCAGTACGGTTCCCGTTCTAATGAAATCAATGTGTTGGGCGATGGTCATGGATTTACCATCGATCCGTATACGCTAGAGGTTTTGCCTACCCGCGCTAGGACTGGGCTGCTTGTGCCTGCTGGTAACACCCTGGCTCTGTTGGGCGGAGGAGTCAGGCTCGATGGGGGCAGCTTAACCGCCTCAGAAGGGCGTGTTGTTCTTTTTGGGGCGGCGAAAGGAGACACGCTCACCTTGGAGAGAGATCCGCTAGGTTGGAATGTACAACAATCTAATACTGCACCTTCTAATATAGCCTCATTGGATGCTTTGTCATTGGCTGATGTGGCACTGCTCAACGCATCATCTATTTTCACCAGCGGCGGGGGCGGCGGTGCGGTGCAGATTGAAGGACGACGCATTGATCTGTTGGATGGGTCTACTATTTTAGCCAACACCTATGACATGCAGGCGGGTCGTGGCGTTGTTCTAAACGCGACAGAGGCTATTAACGTATTGGGCGCAGAATTGGATTTGGTTACAGGTGAGGCACTCTTTCCCACCAGCATTTTTTCTGAAGTTGCGATAGATGCCCCTGGCGATGGTGGCGACATACAGCTATTGGCACCCTCAATTTTGGTTGGGGACGGGGCGCAAGTTTCAACTAGCGTGTTTGGCGATGGCAAAGGGGGCAACATTACAGTCCGCGGCGAGACGGTAGATCTGCAAGGAGGCACCCCGGAGTTTGGTTCCAGCGGATTTTTCTTGAGCGTTGCCGATCCGTTTGCTAGGGGTAACGGAGGAGATTTTACGCTTCAGGCTAATCGGTTACGCATTAGTGATGGAGCCGTCATTGATGGCAGTAACTTTGGCTTGGGCGATAGTGGGCAAGTGACCGTCGATGCCAACAGGGTTGAGCTGATCGGAAGCGCTGATTTTCTGGGGCCTAGCGGAATTTTGTCGCAGGTGGAAGGCGAAGGGAACGGTGGCAATATCACCATCAGAGGAGACGTTCTCGATATTTCAGCGGGTGCTAGCCTATCCACCGTTGTTTTTGGCCAGGGGAACGGCGGTAATATCGACGTGCTGGTCGATCAAATTAGCATAAAGGACGATTCTTCGAAGGCAGCCTCGTCTGTGGGCGGTATTTTGTCTTCTCTAGAATCAGGTAGCCAGGGGAACGGCGGCGATATTAACGTGGTTACTCAAAATTTAGCGATCGCAGACGGAGGCGAAATTAGCAGCTTAACCGCTAGCGATCAACCGGCTGGCAATGTGACGATTCAAGCACGGTCAGTTGATCTAGTGGGCGTAGATGACTTTTCTACAGGAATTTTCTCTTCTGTTGCAGCGGGCGCGGCGGGCGCCAGCGGAAAAATCGATTTGCAGACTGAAACCCTAACCGTACGAAACGGGGCGCAAATGGCTACAGGCACCCTGGGACAAGGGAATGGTAATAATTTGCAAGTTGTAGCTAGCGCGATTACGCTCGATGGCCGCAATAATTCTGGGCGCAGTGGTTTATTTGCCAGTGCCTTTGAAGGAACCGGCAACGGCGGCACTATTACTGTCAAAACAGACGCCTTAGATATCCAAAATGGAGCGACTATCAGTGCCAGCAATTTTCCTAGCCTTGATGTTGCGATCGCCCCTGGGCAAGGAGCTGCTGGCAGTATTGATATTACTGCCGACATCACTCGACTACGAAACCAAGGCACCATCACCACCTCCACGTTTACCGGCGACCAAGGCAATATTCGGCTAGAGAGCGATGTGATTTTATTGCGTAACAACAGCGCGATTACAACCAATGCCTCTCAATCGGCAACAGGCGGCAATATCAGGATTTTAAGCGACTTTCTCCTGGCGGTTCCCGACGAGAACAGTGACATTACAGCCGATGCCCAGCAAGGACAAGGCGGGCAGGTGAATATCACAGCCCAAACGATTTACGGCCTGGCCGCTCACGATCGGCTTACGCCTAGCAGCGACATTACGGCGAGTTCTGACGTGGGCCTTGACGGCGAGGTGGCGATTAATGTGCTGGCCATTGACCCAAGCACGGACTTAGTGCCGCTGCCAAATGATGTGGCAGATAGTTCTGACCAGATTACAGCGGGATGCGTGGCGAACCAGGGCGCTAATTTTGTGGCGACGGGGCGTGGCGGACTGCCTGATGATTTGGCTCAGCAGATACAGAGCCCAACTTTGCTTCCTGCATTTGAGCGCACAGCGGGGGGGCCGTTCGCGGAGGGGACACCCACTGCTGGCAACGACGCTGTTTTGGTGCCTGTTCCGGCAGAAACCCCGCCAGAAACCCAGACAGAAGCCCAGACAGAATTTCCAGTAGAGGCCCAGAGCTGGACGGTTAGTCCAGATGGGACGGTAGCGCTGGTCGCGGGTGCTGATGTAGAGCCCGGTGTCCAGGTAGCCTGTTTAGAGAGAGACGCGGCATGAATCGCTGGCGTATGAGGCAAAAGTGGGTGAGGAAGTGGCGCTATGGGTGGCTGCTCTTGATAACGTGCCTGCTTTTGATATTTGGACAGTATGCCGCTGGAGCCTATGGCGCTGGCGAAGCCTATAGCGCTGGTGAAGCAGCCTATGAATCAGTAGATTCAAAAGCTGATCTGTTTACGGCTGCTCTTGGCGTGAATGACTATCTCGATCAGGGGCAGGCGCTATATGATGCTGGCCAGTTTACGGCTGCGATCGCCACCTGGGAAAAGGCGCTCATTCTAGCGAAAAACCAACCGCAGCAGCAGGCGATCGTCCACAACTATCTGGCCATCGGCTACCAGGGACTCAGCCAGTGGGCCGCCGCCGATGAGCAAATTCAAACAGGACTCACGCTTCTAGATCTCCCCAGAGCAGACCCTAAAAAAGATCCCAGAACAGAACAGGATTCAGCTTTTGTAACCGCTCAGCTGCTTAATACTCAAGGCAGCAATCAGCTACAGATAGGGCAAGCCGCCGCCGCGCTAGACACCTGGCAAGCGGCGATCGATCTTTATCAGCGCTTCAGCCCCGTTGAGAGAGCCTTGCCCCTTGCTCGTACTCGCCTAAATCAGGCTCAAGCGTTGCGGGTCTTAGGCTTTTACCGCCGAGCCCAAACCACTTTGAACGCGGTGCGCACCGATCTCACGAATTTTCCCACTTCAGCGACAAAGCTGAGCGTTTTACAAAGCCTCGGTCAAATTCTCTTGCGTACGGGTGATTTAAACCAAGCCCAAGCGGTGCTCAGCGAAGCCCTGGCCCTAGCGAGTACGCCTGTGCAACAGGCAGCCGTGCAGCTCAATCTGGCTCAGACGACTGCTGCACTTGGAGATACTCAAGCGGCTTTATCCCTCTACCAGCGCGCCCAAAGTCAAGGCGTACCCGCCATCCAACTGGAGGCATCGCTTAGTCAGCTGGCTTTGCAGCTCGAAGCGAGCGAAGATCCTGCTTTTTCCTGGTCTGCGATCGCCCAATCGTTGGATCAGATTTTTCCTCAGCTCTCTGTACTGCCGCCTAGCCGTTGGGGAATAAATGCTCAGGTTTATCTGGCCAATTTGCTGATTGATAATGTCGGCGTTCAACGGTTGGAAGACTTAAACCTTTCTGCTGAAGCCATTGGCCAGCAGTTGGCTCAGGCCATAAGCCAGGCCCGCAGCCTGCAAGATCGTCAGGCAGAAGCCGCTGCCTTGAAAGAGCTAGGGCACCTCTACGAAAAAACTCAGCAGTGGGAAACAGCCCTCGATCTGACTCAGCAGGCTCTAAATCTGACGTATAGCTCTAGTACCAGCTATACCAGTGCTCAGCAGCAGTGGCAGCTAGGCCGCATCCTCAAAGCTCAAGGTTTATTAGACCAGTCTAGATCTGCCTATGGCGATGCGGTTGGCCAGCTAGACTTATTGCAGAACGATATAGTAGCGCTCAATCCCGATGCCAAATTTTCATTTCGCGATCGCATTGAGCCAGTTTATCGAGCTTACGTGGAATCGTTGCTAACTGGTATCGAGCAGCAGCCCGACGCCGCCGTTCGACAGCAGAGACTGCAGCAGGCTAGAGACACGATGGAAGCACTCCAGCTAGCCGAGCTGCAAAACTACTTTAGAGAGACCTGTCTCACCTATCAAGCCCGTGAAATTGAGGCCATTGATCCCCACGCCGCCGTTGTTTATTCAATCGTGATAAACAACCGTCTAGAGGTTATTACCTCCCTGCCCTATCAGCCTCTCACTTACCACAGTGTAAATCTTGAGGCTATTGATCAAGATGCACTGCTACGAGACGTGCTCACCAGCTTACATCCGCTCAGCCCAATTGATGCAGTAGTGCCTTTGGGTCAACAGCTCTACGATTGGCTAATCGCACCTATTGCGACCCAACTAGAACAGCAGGCTATTGAAACACTAGTGTTTGTTCCCGACGGTTTCCTACGCGATATTCCGATGGCTATCTTGCACGACGGCAGCGGCTATTTATTAGAGCGCTACAGCCTGGCCCTAACCCCCAGCCTGAAGTTGTTCAATTCTCGGCCTTTGGATATCAGATCCTCGAAGTTATTAGCCGCGGGGCTAACTTTGCCGAGGCAAGGCTTTAGCGCGTTGCCAGGTGTTGATCAAGAAATTAGTCAAATCAATCAGCTAGTGTCGACCGATACGCTAATCAACGATCGCTTTACCAAAAACAACGTTGCAAAAGAATTTGAGAACAATAAATTTTCTGTTGTTCATTTAGCTACCCACGGCCAGTTTAGTGCGTCTGCCGACAGTACCTTTTTGTTAACCTGGGATGGCCGCATCAACGTTAAAGATTTGAGCGATCTGTTTCAAACCTCTCAAGACCGGGAGGCTCCTATTGAGCTATTGGTGCTTAGCGCTTGTCAAACTGCTCAAGGCGATCGCCGAGCTACCTTGGGCATGGCTGGCGTTGCCGTCGAATCTGGAGCCCGCAGCACGGTAGCTACCCTATGGAGAGTGCAAGATACCTCTACCTCTATGCTCATGGGTGAATTCTATCGCCTGCTGATCGACACTCAACAGCCTAGAGCCAAAACGCTGCGAGATGCTCAGCTCATGCTCATGCAAAATCCTACCTATCAGCATCCCTACTACTGGGCTCCATTTGTCATGATTGGCAACTGGCAATAGGTTTTCAATCCTAGGTTTTCAATCCTAGGTTTTCAGTCCGAATGTTTCTATTAATAGATTTCCAGTCCTAAATCGTCTAGTAACGTCACCAGCTTAAGAACAACGCCCAGCAGCTTTAAATAACACCTGAAAAATCATAAAACTATGCCCTCATTCACCCAACTATGTCTGCTCACCGTTACTTTTTCTATCACTGCTTCAGCGCTTCCTGTTGATGCCGAGCAGTCTATCCAGGTAGCTGGCCAGGCGGCTAGTCAGTTTCCTGTGCAAACACTTTTGAGTGTGCTTGCATCAACCTTTCAGCCGCCTGAAGACGGTGCTCCCCAGCAAACCGTATCCGCCGGGTCTCGTGATGGCGCTCGCTGCGGCGGCGATAGTGCCTCTATGCGTCCGTTGATGCCTGAGGCTAACTACGGGTTAACTGCTTCAGGACATCCGGCCCTCTGGATGGAAATGCCTGATACTCATGCTCAAGCGGCTCTGTTGGTGTTTCAAACAGAAGACGGAGGCGACTACGCTCGCGCTCAAATCTCCATACCACAGGCTAATGATCAAGGCTTTGTCCAATTTCAGCTGCCCGAGACAGCCAAGGAATTGGCCCCAAAAGAAAATTATCGCTGGACTCTCAGCATTTTATGTGAAGGCTATTTGAACCCTAGTGACCCCTTGTTTAGCGGCTGGATTAAACGAGTGGCCCCTTCAGATGCGATCGCCCAAACCCTCGCCAATAATTCGGTCGTAAATCAGGTGGCCATTCTGCAAAGAGCTGGTTACTGGTACGACATGGTGCCCTTACTGTTGCAAAATCAGCAGGCTTTTAGCAAGGCGGATGCGCTGTCGCTCGAACCTGCTTATTCTTCAGATCCTTCAGACTCTTTAGACCTTTGATTAGCCGCCTGGAGTAGCTTAGTTTCCATCGTGGTAATCAGCTGCTGTTGACGTAATCCCTCTCCCTGCTTTAAATATTCTATGGCGATTTTTGTCGCAGCGGGGTAGTCAGCGTAATGCTTCACCAGGGCACCGATCGTACGCTGCAGTAAGAAGCGCTCAGCTTGACGATGAGCAATAATCGCGAAAATGACGCTGCTTAAAATCAAGCCCAACCCGGCTGGAACAACCAGAATCCACAGCCCGTTTAAGAATGAAAGATAGCTGATAAAGACAAGGCTAAGACAGGCTAAGAGTAGCGCGATCGCGCCGATCCAGACTCGCCGCCAGCTATTGCTGCCCAGCCAGCCCCCCAACAGCACCCAAACCACGATCCATCCATAGTTGATAGCAGACGGCCACACTGCCATCATGGGCCGATTGTCTAGCGCCGAACTTAGCAGCTGGTTGATGATATTAGCATGAACAAATACCCCTGACGTTGGGTTTGCCATATTGTACAGCCGACGACTATAAGGCGTCAGCAACAGATCTTTTACGGTCAGCGCATTAAAACCCAGCAGCACAATTTTGTCTTTAAGGGCATTAGCAGGCAGGCGATCGCTGAGCACCGAGCGAAGACTATAGACCTCAAAACTAGAGGCATCACCGTGGTAGTTCAATAAAATTTGATATCCTCCCGTATCGGCATGTCTATATCCTTCCGAATTCCGCGTGAGCGGCACAATCACCGACTGCCCAAGCCGGATGCGATCGTTTTGCGGCTGGGGTTCAATTCCCTCTTGTGCCAAATATCTTAGCGCTAGCTCCAGAGAAAAACTAGAATACAGCTCGCCTTTAGAACTGAGCGTCAGCAATCCCCGTCGGACGACCCCATCGCCGTCCAAAACCTGGTCGGCAAAACCGTACTGTCCGGCGGCAGCCAGCACCGGGGGAGCCGGAACAACGCTGCCAACGAGCTGATTAATACCAATTAAGTTGGGCGTTGTTTGATACAGCTTCATCAGCGCCTCAGATCCTGGCGGTACTGGCAAATCTCGAAAAATATCTACACCGATTAGCCGGGGCCGCTGCTGTTTTACTTTATTCAACACATTCCCTAGCACCGCATCAGAAAAAGGATATTGACCGATAGATTGAATATCGGCATCGTCTATGGTCACCACTACTATCCTAGAAGCCGCAGAAGCGACTGCCTTCGCCTGAACAAAGGTATCAAAGATCGTCCATTCCAACGGCTGTAGCCAGCCGGTCCATCTCAATCCTGATAGCAACAGCAATAAACCCAGCATGATCGCCATTACAGAACGCTTTCGCCACAAAGAAAAGAGAGAAGGCGGCTGTTTCTGCCTGGCCCGATAGCGAGCTTTCCCCAAGAGCTGCCTGGCTTTTTCTACTACTCCAAGCGCAATTTGAGCCTGTTCCCGCTGAACTATCTCAGTGGCTAAATTTTCTTCTACAGAGCGCTGCGCCTGCTCTTGACTGGCATTTAAGAACCGATAATCTACATCGCTAAGATATTTTTGATTAGCCCAGGCAAGCGCTTCTTTCAGCGTCAGCCCGGTCAATAAGCAGGCGGTGTCGCGACAGCTTGAGGCCACCCAACTATTGATAGCAGAGGCATAGGGGCGCAGTAGCGTGAGCTGTTTTTCTAACCAAACATCGTCAAAAATCTTCTGATAGATTAGATTTTTGATGCTTAAATGCCCCTGATGCTCAATCACCAGTCCTGATAGTCTCAGCTCTAGCTGGTCGCGGCTGCCGTCGACAGCTACGGCCTCACCCATTAATATTCGCTGATACAGACCTAGCAGCTGAGCGGCGCGCAAATTATCGTGCAATAACCGATTGCGAATGGTGCGCAGATGTTCCGGCTCGTCTTGGGACTCCCAGCGCTCTAAAATATGTTTTTTGACGAGGTTAGCGATATGAGGGTTATATCGTTTTTCTTTACCCTGAACCTGATCAACAACAATCTGGCATAGTTTTTGAGTCAAAAACGGTTGCCCCCCTGTCCAGCCCAAAATTTGATGGATAGTCTCAGTCGGGTTTTCTACATAGCCCACTAATCCCCCTAACAGAGGGCTAATATTGCTACTGTCAAATCCAGCCAAATCGATAGAGCGTCCGATGTTGAGAGTGGTGCGCTGCTTATCGAGGATAAAATCAGAAGGTGTCGCTACGCCTAATAGTACAAACGTCAGACGGTTGTACTCCGCGTTAATTGCACGGCGGTTGTAATACGCACGTAGTAAAGTGAAAAAATCGTCGCACGAAAAAGAAAGACTAAGCGTACTGTCAATTTCGTCAATAAAAATAACAATAGGTTGCTGTATCTGCGTTAGCAGAATCTGTTCTAAAAACAGCTCCATGCGTTTTGTTAAAGAAACCTGGCTGACTGTCTCCCACCAGGCCATAAAGTCTATGTCCAAATGAAAGCCTTCAGCAAAATCATGTAGGATGCTGGCATACCACTGCTCAGGCGTAATGTGCTGGTTTCCTAGCGTGGTCAGATCAACCGCAATACATCGAATACCATCCTGGCGCAGACGAGCCATGGTGTGGATCTGCAAGCTTGACTTGCCCATTTGTCGGGAGTTTAAAACGTAGCAAAACTCCCTTTGAACAACGGCTTGGTAAAGATCTTCATCAGCCTGGCGTCGGACGTAGCTCGCGGCATCTGGGGGCAGGCTGCCGCCTACTTGGTAAGCAGCTCCAGGCGGCTGATAGGCAGAGCCAAACGACTGAGAGCTGGCGGGAAAATCAACCATGAACCGAAACCGTGAACCGAAACCGTGAACTGAGGAGTAGGCTTAGAGACTGCCCAATAACGAGCTGAAATATTGACGATACAGGGCGCAGCTGGGCGTTGCATCTTGCCCGTTCAATTTCACCATTCCCAGGCTCTCTAGCTGAAAGCCCTGCAACGCGGGAAGAACAACCGCCTGTTCGCTCGTCATAACCTGCTGCAAAAGCGGAATTAGCTTCGGATATTTTTGAATCAGCCGAAACTGTTGGCGAAGGTGTTCGTAGTATATGCCTGTGGGGGTTGTTGCACTTTCAATCACTTCAAAGAGTGATATCGATCTCCCTACAACCCAGCCTAGGGTAGAGCGCACTAAGTCGGGCTTTCCCCCTACTAACGCCATTAGCAATGCCACCTCATCATCAGTCCATACAACTCCGTAGCGATCGGCCAATTCCGTTACCTGTTCGGTTGTAAAGTAGGGTAGCTCAACCGATAAGCCTACGTTAAACGGTGACTGATGGTGGTGCAGGGGAATATAGACCTCGGTCGAATGTATAACCAGTAGCTTAAGCAAGTGCCATGCGTCGCTCTTACTGCTTTGCTTGGCTTTTTCACACCAGGCTCGAACAAGACCCAAAAAGTCAGTGGCAATCATGGGGTGATCAAACAGCACATCGACATCATCAAGTGCTATGACCACTGGCTTACCCAGCTGCGGCAGTAAGATGCGACTGAAAAACTGCGTGCAGTTGTAGCTGCTGCCAAAAATAGGTTTCCAATGTTGTTCTAAATCGATCGCGATGTTGAGCTGATCGCAGATGACGGCACAAAACCACTGAAGAAACCGATCTAGATCAGAAAGAATAGGCCCATCTGCTAGGCGTAGGTTGACGACGACTGTATGGTGCTGATGCTCTTTGACACAGAGTAAAATCTTGGTCATCAAAGACGTTTTACCCATCTGCTTGGGCGCTTTAATCCGGAGCAATGCTCCCTGCTGCATAATGGCTTCATAGCAGCGTTCTTCAATAGGAGGCCGCTCAATGTAGTAGTCCTCTTGGCTAGTCTCGTCTGGTGCGATCGCGGCTGCACATATTTCGGGAACCTGCAGAGGCAGACTGCCCACTGGCTGAGCAGACGCACCAAAGACGCTCTGCTCAGCCAGGTGGTGCTTGATTATGGCCTGAAAATTGCTTTTCGCGACCTTTTCACCAAACGTTTTGGAGAGCCGCTTCCAAAGCTGTGCCCCAATGCTGCGAATATAAATTGCATCGTAGTCTAGAGAATCAGCTATTTCCTGATAGGACTCCCCTTTCCAGCACTGGGAAAATACCGATTCTTGAATCGTATTTAACCGTTCAGGCCATACTGCCCGACGAACTAGCGTCAGTGCCACCACCAATGAGTCATCATTATCTTGTTCCAAAATATTCAATAGCGGTATCTACTGATACTCAGTGTACATAGGGCTTGCTGAAAAAGTACATAATGCCTGCCGGAAAAAGTTTCAAGCCTTTTTTAATATGGGTTTAGATGAGACACTTTTATACTGCCCTATTCTAAGTGGGGGCATCTGCTTTATTCGTGTTACTTTTTGGTATTTTTTGATAAGTAACACGAATATATAGGTTGCGTCATCAAACATTGCTTCAGCGCGATCACAAAACGTTATGAAACTGTAGCGAATAATACATTCCGTCTTATGAGAGAGATGAATGAGTGTCTAGCTCTATTATTCTAAAAAATAACGCTAAATTCAGTACCTGGACGATTCCTCTTTAAACTGCCCGATTGTTGAAATGACGCGCTATTTTCCTTCGAAGAACCGTGGCATTTTGTTCAATCGCGTTCCGGCTCGTTTCCAGCCAATTGCTAAAATATCAAGGATATATACATGGCTTCAAACAATCGTGACGGACAGTTAGTTATCATCGGCGGCGCGGAGGATCGCAGTGAAGACTGTAAAATTTTGCGAGAGTTTATTCGTCGTGCAGGGGGGCTAGAGGCCAAAATCGTTGTAATGACAGTCGCGACTGATCTGCCTCAAGAAGTGGGCGATGATTACATTCGCGCCTTTGAAGGCTTGGGTGTTGAAGATGTCCGCATCCTAGACACTATCTACCACGATGATACTAGCTCCGAAAGGTCTCTAGAAGCTATTCGGAAGGCAACGGGCGTCTTTTTTACAGGTGGCGATCAGGCTCGAATTGTAGACACCCTAAAACAGACCGAAATAGACAAGCTTTTACATCAACAGTTTGACAAGGGACTGGTTATCGCGGGCACTAGCGCAGGCGCCGCAATGATGCCAGAGACGATGATCGTAGAGGGCGATTCTGAAACAAATCCCAGAGTCGATGCAGTTGATCTCGGCCCTGGTATGGGTTTCTTGAGCGATATCGCCATCGATCAGCATTTCTCTCAGCGCGGTCGAATCGGGCGGTTGCTCTCAGCAATGGCTCAAGACTCGACCGATCTAGGGTTTGGTATTGACGAGAATACGGCTGCGATTTTTAATGGCAATCTGGTTAAAGTCGTAGGAGACGGGGCTGTGACTGTCGTGGATATGGCAAACCTGTCTCACAGTAACCTATCCGAAATTTTGAGAGATGAGGATTTAGCCCTATGCGGCATTAATCTGCATGTATTGCCAGACGGCTATGGTTTTGATCTTAATACGCGCACGCCAATCTTTAAAGGTGATAGCGCAATTCGCCCTTCTGATAGCCAGGTTCATGCCGTAAACACCTCGAAAGCTGACAAAACCCAATAAGCCACGGCATACTCATCTGCGATCGCTATTTTAGTGCCCCAGCTTTAGTGCCCCAGCCACTTTTGGGCCTCGGTTGGCGTATCAATATCAATCTTACCGGCTGGAAAAGAAACGGTTGCCACTTCGTTTTTATGACGCTTGATGATGGGCTTAGCACCTTCTTTGGCTAACGTGTTTAGCGTTGGAAACAGCTTGCTGCTAAACAATACCGGAACCCCCACGGTGTTGGCGTAGGCTGAGGCCACAATAGAATTGCCTGTCGTCCGATAGGTTTCTACTAGCCGATTAATGAGATGAGGCGTGATAAAAGGCTGGTCGCACACGAGTAGAACAACTGCGTCGATAGGCTGGTAGTTCAGTTTCTATCCAGCGCAGCCCGCATTGGATAGAGGTTCCCATCCCGACTGCCCAGCGCTCGTTTTGAACGAACTGCACCGGAAGCTGAGCGATCGCAGGCTGAATTTTCTCGGCGTATGCACCTAAAACAACAACAATTGGCTGGCAGACTGAGGCGATCGCACTCTCTACCGTTATCTGTAGCAGGTTGCTTCCCCGATAAGGCAGCAGCTGCTTTGGCTGTCCTAGTCGCGTTGAGGCACCAGCGGCTAATACGATTAGACCCGTGCTGCCCATAAGCGTTTGGATTGAGGTGTAGGGTTAGGTTCGAATTTAGGTTCAGGCGTAGAGGCAAGCTCTCGCTTTTTGTCTCGTTTTTCGTCAGCCTTAAGTTCTCGATCGCGAGGGTGAATGCTGCCAGGGCGATCGCGCAAAAAACCACCTGTACGACTCGCTAGCACGGCTCGAATTTCAGCTAGTATCGATAGCGCAATTTCTTCTGGAGTATCTGCACCAATATCTAGACCAACGGGTGCATGTAGCCGCTGAAGCTGAGTCTCGCTAAAGGTCACGCCGGTTTCAGATAAATCTTGCAACAGCCTTTGAGTGCGATGATATGGGCCGAGCTGGCCTATATAGCCAACCGCAGAGGGCAAAAGCATCTTTAATAAATCGCGATCGTCAAAGTAGTCGTGAGTCATCACAATCGCGACTGTATTACGGCTTAGCCCTAGCTGATTTATGCTCGTCTCGGCATCTGCAACAATTATTCTATCTACCGTCGGAAATCGGTCGGCGGTGGCGTAGGCCGCGCGGCGATCGACTACGGTCACCTCCCAGCCCAGGGCTTTTGCAAAGCTAGCCACCGGCATTGCATCTTGACCAGCGCCAAAAATCACCAGCGGCGTTGGCAGCAAAATAACTTCTATCAAAACCTTTACTGTCAAATCTTTCACAGTCAAATCTTTCACAGTCAAGTCTTTCACAGTTAAAGCGTTTGCGTTTAGCTCGCCTCCAGGTGAGAAAGAATACTCTTTGACAACGGATTGGCCGAGCCGCTGCGCTGTTTGAGCGTCCTGCAAGATCTGTTCTCTCAGCCTGCTGTCCGGTAAATTATCGACTACTTTGCCGCTGGGATAATACAAGAGATGAGCGCCAACCGGCGCTATTGTTTCGTCTTCGGATTGGAAAACGGTGGCGAGCAGCCCAGAGCGGCGCTGACTCAAACAGGTTTTAACAAAGTCAAGCGGATTAAACAAATCGCCTGAGACTAGCGGCTCAATCAGTACGTCTACTTTGCCATTGCAGCCGATGCCCAGTCCCCAAAGAATGTCTTCATTTGCGATCGCATCATAAGATGCTAGCAATGGCTGGCCCGTTTCTAAAACAAGCTGAGCTTGAGAGCAGATATCATTCTCTAAGCAGCCGCCGCTAATTGTGCCAGTTCGCGCTCCATTGGGCTGAACCAACATTTTAGCGCCCGCTCGTCGGTAGACCGACCCCTGTGTATTGACAACGGTTGCTAGCGCAAAGGGGCAATCGTCGGATGAATGCTGTTGATATCTTTGAAGGATATCCTGTAACTCTTTCATATTGCCTGTGGCTGTTTGCTGGTAATTCGTTGGTAAAAAGAGAAGGGACGAGAAGAGACAAGGATATCAAGCTACAAAAGTCGTCAAGCCTTCTACGCTAGGCTAGAGATCTGGCCTAGATCTCTAGCCTAGATCTTCAAGCAAAGATCTTTAAGCGAAGACCTTATCAGGTGTAATCGGCAGATCGCGAATGCGCTTGCCGGTCGCATGGTATACCGCGTTTGCAACGGCCCCAGCGATGCCGACCAACGCAATTTCCCCAATGCCTCTAGCACCCAGCGGATTTGCCCGATAGTCAGGCTCTCCGCAGAAAATCTCCTCAATATCTGGAATATCAGCGTTAACCGGCACCAGATACTCTCCTAAGTTTGCGTTCATGTACTTGCCAAACCGAGCGTCCATATGAGAATGCTCATGCAGCGCCATGCCAATGCCGCCAACGACACCGCCAACGACCTGCGACCTAGAAGTATGCGGATTAATAATTCGCCCCACATCGATTGCGCTGACCACTCGTGAGATGTTAACGTCCCCAATCGCTTCATCAACGCGCACTTCAACAAACTGCGCGCCAAAAGAATGCATGGAGAACTTTTCTTTCTCATCGCCTGGTGCAGAAGAAGCTTCAACTTCAAGCGCGTCTTGATTGCTCTGCGCCAAAATCTCCTGATAGCTGATGCTCTGAGAAGGATTTTGCTTGAGAAACAGCTTGCCATCTTGAGCGGCGATATCGCTATCGTTGGCGTAAGCTACCGGCGAGTTAAGCGTTTTGGCGAGTGCTAATGCCTGAGTTCGCGCTTTTTTGCAAGCGGCTTGTACTGCCGAACCCACTGAGGCAACGGTCATAGATCCGCCCTGCACTGGCGCAAACGGCAGTTTAGAATCGCCTAGCTCAAAGGTAATTTGTTCATCTGGAATGCCCAGTGTTTCTGAGGCAATCATCGTCATGGTGGTATAGGTGCCTGGCCCCATATCGCACGACGCGCTTTGCACGATGGCCGAGCCGTCTGCCTGAAGGCGAACCGACACCACCGCCCGAGAGCGAATCATGGGGTATGTCGCGGTTGCAACGCCGTAGCCAATCAAAATGCCGTTTTCACTCATAGATCGCGGCTCTGGACTGCGATTTGCCCAGCCAAAGCGTTCAGCGCCCTGCTCGTAGCAAGCCCTCAGCGCTTTTTCTGACCAAGGCAAATCAGATTCTGGATTGCGCTCGGCATAGTTAATCAGCCGTAGCTCGACCGGATCGATACCCAATTTATAAGAGAGTTCATCTAGCGCGGATTCTAATGCATAGACGCCCTGAGCTTCGCCGGGGCCTCGCATAAATGTAGGCGCCGAAACATCTAGACGAGCTAGCCGGTAGCGGGTTTGCACATTGGGACAAGCGTACAGAAATCGGGATGCGTTGAGGACGTTTTCGGTGTAGGTTTCAAATGAGGCGACTTCTCCCGTGCATTCGTGAATGATGGAGGTGAGCTTGCCGTCTGAATCGGCCCCAAGCGCAATGCGCTGAGTGGTGTAGGGGCGGTGGCCCGTAAGGGTGAACATTTGCTGACGAGAGAGTACCAGCTTAACGGGGCGATTGACGACCTTTGCGGCAATCGGAGCAATGATTGTTTGCTGCCAAATGCGTCCGGCACAGCCAAAGGCACCGCCTACAAAAGGCGAAATGACTTCTACATTTTCTAACGGCAGGTCAAAAGCTAGGCTGAGCCTTTGCTGAACGCTTTTGACCCACTGAGTTTTGTCATATACGGTCAGGCGATCGCCCTTCCAAACCGCTGTCGTTGCATGTGGCTCAATCGGGTTGTGATGTTCGGTTGGTACGGTGTAGCTAGCGTCGATGCTTACAGCCGCCTGCGAGAGGGCCTCGATCGGATTACCGCGAATCACTTCGTCTGAGTTACCAGAAGATTCTGGCAGCGGGATGATGTCTGTTGCAGTTTCTACCGTGACCTGGTGCGCTTCAGGGGCGTAGCTCACCCCAATTAATCTGGCAGCCTGTTCGGCTTGCTCTAGCGTCTCCGCGACGGTAACCGCAACAGGCTGACCGTAGAAATAAACGCGATCGCTATACAGCATCTCTGGATACTCGCCCGCTGATGGCGCAGCGCTCATCTGGCCTTGCTGATCGCCCTCTTTCGAGGAGAGCGGAGGGGCATTTTGGGACGTAATAACTGCCAGCACGCCGGGCATCGCCTCAGCCTGCTTTGTATCAAATCCGGTGATCTGACCTTTTGCAATCGTACTGGTTGTCAATACGGCATGAGCGACGTTTGAAATATCAAAATCAGCAGCATAGCGCGCTCCTCCTGTGACTTTGAGCCGACCTGTGACTCGTCTTTTAGCCTGACCAATCTGACTCATAACTATGCCTCCTGCGCGGCTGTAGAGAGGGCGCGAACGATTGCCCGCTGTCCCAGTTCAACTTTAAATGCGTTGTGTTCGTAAGTTTTGGCGTTAACGAAAGCAGCCGTAGCGGCCTGCTCAAAGGCTTCCAAAGTCGGCGCACTGCCAACTAAAACAGATTCGGCTTCTGCTGAACGCCAGGGCTTGTGAGCAACCCCGCCTAGGGCGATCCGCGCCTGCCGGATGATGTTGTTGTCGACCTCTAGCGCGGCAGCTACAGAGACAAGCGCAAAAGCATACGAATTGCGATCGCGCGCCTTCAAATAATAAGAGCGACCAGCAAAGCTCTGAGCTGGCAAATCGACCGCCGTAATTAGCTCATTGGGCTGTAAAGCTGTCTCTATTTGCGGCGTGTTTCCCGGCAGACGATGAAAATCGACCATTGCAATCTCTCTTTCACCGTCAACGCCTTGGACTCTAACCGTTGCATCCAAGGCCGCGAGCGCAACGCACATATCAGAAGGATGGGTGGCAATGCAGTCCTCGCTTGCGCCCAAAATTGCGTGAATGCGATTAAAGCCTTCGAGCGCGCTACAGCCTGCGCCAGGATCTCTTTTATTGCAGGGCATATTGGTATCTGTAAAGTAATAGCAGCGAGTGCGCTGCAGCAGGTTACCGCCCACGGTCGCCATATTGCGAAGCTGCGGCGTAGCGCCCGCTAAAAAAGCCTGAGAAAGCAGAGGATAGCGCTGCCGAATCAGCGGATGGTTTGCCGTTTCGGTATTGCTGACCATTGCCCCTATGCGAACGCCCCCGTTGGGGAGTTCTGTTATCTCTGAAAGCGCCAGCCGCGTCACATCCACCAGATTATCTGGCTGCTCAACGCCTTCTTTCATCAGATCAAGTAGATTGGTGCCACCGCCCAAATATTTAGCCGCCGGGAGCGTACTTGCCAAAGAGACAGCCTCATTAGGGGCAGCCGCACGAATATAGTCAAAAGATTTCATAACGTCTAGGCTCCTTGAACTTCCTTAACAGCCGCTAAAATTCCTGGATAAGCCCCACAGCGGCAGAGGTTGCCGCTCATACGCTCGCGGATTTCGGCGTCGTTAATAACCAGTGGCCCCTCTATTTCCATAATGTTGTCGGTGACTGCGCTCGCCTCGCCTGCGGCCACCTCATCGAGCAGCGCCACCGCAGAGCAGATTTGCCCAGAGGTGCAAAAGCCACATTGAAAGCCATCGTGGTTGATAAAGGCGGTCTGCATAGGATGCAGCTCTTCGCCATCTGCAATCCCTTCAATCGTTGTGATTGCCACCCCTTCATACTGTGCGGCTAGCGCCAAACAAGCGTTAATTCGCCTGCCGTCTGCGAGTACCGTACAGGCTCCACACTGGCCGTGGTTACAGCCTTTTTTTGCACCCGTTAACCCAAGGCGCTCTCGCAGAACGTCAAGCAGGGTAACGCGAGGCTCGATATCGACAGTCTGTTCAACGCCGTTAATATTGAGCGAAACGCTGGCTCCCTGTGCGCTCATTTTGACGGGTTGGGAGGGGGACGTTTGACCTACAGCGGCCTTAAATCGGCTGCTGATAAAAGTCAGTAAAGTAGTCAGCAAAGCAAGCTGACCAAAGCGACGGCGCTTTATCTTGATGTGCATCAATTCTTCTCTTTAAAGATCGCGTTGGGAAATTTTGTGCAGTAGATATTTGTGATCGATATCTATGCTCGGACTTTTTACAATGCTTGGGCTTTTTACAATGCTCGGACTTTTTGCGATGCCCAAACCTTTTATGACGTTTACTTAAAATGTCTTGCTAATATGTTCTTTTAATGGTTTCTAAATGGGTTATGGTCTGCCGGCTAATGCTAGTAAAGTTCTATCCTACAACAGCAAAATAGATTCTTGCTTTCTCTTGGATCTCATTTTTTAGATCTTATTTTTTAGATCGTAACTTCTTAGATTACAACTACAACAGCAACGGCCAAGCTCAGCGTCTTTAGTCGCACCGAAACTGTCAGCGTTGGCATTCGAGCCGCAAGCGCTTAGCGAAGGCAATGGTATAAAGCGAAATTGATGTAGAGTGCGACTGAACAAGTCCCGTTGATGATTGAATGATTCCAGGCTAAGGCTAAAAGCTTCTCGAGCGTGACTGAATGATTTCTGACTGCAGTGAGGGGGTTACCTTGTACACATAACCGTGAGATTGACTGTGAGATATTGGCTATAGGTCGAATGTTGTTACATCCTAAAATTGCTGCTAGCGAGGTCAAGCTATGGGACGTTTTGTAGAAGCCGAGCCCTATCCCTATCCGTTTAATGGCGATTTGAGCCCGGATAATACGGCGCTGATCATCATTGATATGCAGACGGATTTCTGCGGAGAAGGCGGATACGTTGACAAGATGGGCTATGACCTGTCGCTCACCCGTGCGCCCATTGAGCCGATTAGCCGCGTGCTGGAGGCGATGAGAGCAGCGGGCTATGCGATTTTTCATACTCGCGAAGGGCATCGGCCTGACTTGGCGGATCTACCAGAGAACAAGCGGTGGCGATCGCAGCAAATCGGCGCGGGTATCGGCGATCCTGGCCCCTGCGGTAAAATCCTGGTGCGCGGCGAACCCGGCTGGGAGATCATTCCCGAACTAGCCCCGATCGAGGGCGAGGTGATTATTGATAAACCGGGCAAAGGCTCTTTCTACGCCACCGATCTCGATCTGATTCTGCGTGGCAAAAAGATTCAAAACATCATTCTGACCGGCATTACCACCGACGTGTGCGTCCATACCACCATGCGCGACGCCAACGATCGCGGCTATGAATGCCTGATGCTCTCCGACTGTACCGGCGCTACCGACTATGGCAACTATCTCGCCGCCCTGAAAATGATCAAAATGCAGGGCGGTGTCTTTGGTGCTGTCGCCACTTCTCAGGCATTACTTGACGCGATCGCTTAACGCCACCAACATAGGTCCACTATAAAGACACCTCAGCCAGGCACCCCAAACATGACTATCGTTGTTCCGCCTACTACTCGTCTCGAAACGCTCGTCAAGCCGCCAGAATTGAAGGCCATCGGCATGACCAAACATTTCGGCAGCCTCGTTGCCTTAGAAGACGTGAGTCTGCATCTAAAGCCGGGCTCTTTCCACGCGCTGCTAGGCGAAAATGGAGCCGGAAAAAGCACCCTAGTAAAATGCATCATGGGCTTCTATCAGCCCACTGCGGGCAGTCTGCAAATCGACGAGCAGCCCGTGCAGATTCACAGTCCTCGCGATGCGCACAAGTATGCGCTGGGCATGGTGTACCAGCACTTCACCTCAGTGCCCGCGATGACCGTCGCCGAAAATTTGGTCCTGTCGCGAGTAGACAACACCGTCTTGATCAACTGGCCAAAAGAGACGGAGCGCTTGCAAACCTTTATGGCAACCTCTCCTTTTCAAGTGCCGCTAGACGTGCCCATTGCTCAGCTAGCAGCCGGGCAAAAGCAAAAGCTAGAAATCCTCAAACAGCTCTATCTCAACAGCCGCATTCTGATCCTGGATGAGCCGACTTCTGTACTCACGCCCGACGAGGCCGACGAGGTGCTAGGACTATTGCGAGAACAGGTCACCGCGAACGAGCTAAGCGTTCTGATGATCTCTCACAAATTTCGCGAAGTAATGGCCTTCGCAGACGAAATCACGGTGCTGCGCAAAGGCCGTTTGGCCGGGCAGGGCGCTGTCAAAGATTTGAGCGTGGCGGATATGTCAGAAATGATGATGGGCGAGCGCAAAGAGCCGACGCCCGTCAACAAATCCGTTCTAGAAAATTCGGTAGAAAACCCGGTTCCTGTATTGGAAGTCGTTGACCTCCACGCCAATAGAGACAGCGGACTGGAAGCCGTGCAGGGCGTTAGCCTAACGGTGCAAAAAGGAGAAATCGTCGGCATTGCTGGGGTCTCTGGCAACGGTCAGCGCGAATTGGTAGAAGCCCTGGCAGGTCAGCGCGAACTCACGCAGGGCAAGATTCGAGTAAACGGTGAACCCTACAGCGCCGTCCGCTCCGAGATGGCAAAGCACCGCGTCTACGTCCTGCCAGAAGAACCCATGCGCAATGCCTGTGTTCCCAATATGTCTGTGGCCGAGAATATGGCGCTGCGGACGTTTGATCGCCCACCTCAGTCCAAAGGATTTTTGCTGCGGCTCAAAGCCATTCGCCAAATGGCGGTTGGGCTGATTCAGCAGTTCTCGGTGAAGACGCCCTCACCCGAAACCCCAATCCACAACCTCTCTGGCGGCAACGTTCAGCGTGCTGTCCTAGCTAGAGAACTGTCGCCCAATCAGATCAATTTGCTGATTGCAGCCAATCCCTGCTTTGGTCTGGATTTTAACGCGGTTGATTTTATCCATACCGAAATTGTCGAAGCGCGCAATCGGGGCGTGGCGGTGCTTTTAGTCAGTGAAGATTTGGACGAACTGCTGAAGCTAAGCGATCGCGTCATCGTCATCAGTGAAGGCAAATTTGTCTACGAAAGCGAGATTAGCACCGCTGACTACACCCTGATTGGTCAGCGCATGGCAGGCCATTGAAAGGGCCATCACGCCATCACCAATAGAGAACCAAAACATGGAAATCCCTTCGGCCTTACCCTACGCTTATCCTTTGCCAGGTGATCTGCGATCGCTCGCCCTAGTCATCATCGACATGCAGCGAGACTTTCTAGAGCCCGGCGGCTTTGGCGATGCCCTCGGCAACGACGTATCAAAGCTTCAGGCCATCGTCCCCGGCCTTCAAACTCTGCTAGCAGGCTTTCGCGAGCTAAACCTGCCCGTCATCCACACTCAAGAATGCCACGAGTCAGATCTCTCCGACTGTCCGCCCGCAAAACTCAGACGCGGCGGAGAAGGCAGCCTCAAAATTGGTGACAAGGGGCCAATGGGTCGCATTTTGGTAAAAGGAGAGCCGGGAAACAGCATCATTGCCGAACTTTCTCCTATTCCTGGAGAAACCATTATCACCAAGCCCGGCAAAGGGGCTTTCTACCATACCCCTTTGCAACAAATACTGACCGAAAAAGGAATTACCCATCTCTTGTTTACCGGCGTAACGACTGAAGTCTGCGTACAGACCACGATGAGAGAAGCCAACGACAGGGGCTATGAATGTCTGCTAGTTGAAGACTGCACCGAAAGCTATTTTCCAGCCTTCAAGCAGTCTACGCTCGAAATGGTTAGAGCCCAAAGCGGCATTGTTGGTTGGACAGCAGACTCAACAGCCGTGCTAGAGGCTTTGCTTTAAGCTTTGCTTCAGGTTTGCTTGAAATGGAGAACCACAACTAATGAAACTTTTGAGACAGTCGCATTTAATGACTTTTCTAGCTATTATTTTTTTGACGGGCACTAGCTCGTCAATAGCAAACAGCCAGCTTAAGGCCTGCGGACATGCCAGAACCCTTAAAACCCGTGACAGAGGAATTGACGCCAGAAGAGACTGTTGATCTATCGAACAGCCTAGCTAGCTCGACGATAGTTGACTTGACTGATTTGGCCGCAAATCCGAGCAACTACGACTTTTTTACCTTCCGGCCAAACTTAGAAAAACTGTTTCTTTCAGGAGCCGAAGACACCGAGCATATCAGCATTTTGTGGTACACCATTCCTGATGGCAGCGTCGGTGAGCACTACCATTCGATGACAGAATCGGTCTACGTGATTGACGGTACACAGACTGACGCCAAAGGCCTTTATCCCACCGGCTCTTTGTACTTCAACCCGCCCGGCAGTGGTCATGAAATTTCAGACAGCACCGGCTTTTGCCTTCTCGCCTATGCATTGCCGCCAGATTTTGCCAACACGGATCTAATCGAAGAATATACACCGGTTCAAATCAATACCGCTGCTGCTGATATTGAGACGCGCTATCCCTTCGAGCATGTAAGAGACAACCTCTGGCTATACGATGTCCCCTTAGACCCAATCGGAGGAATGAGTTCTCAGCTAATCAAAAGCACCTCTACTGAGGGCTATCAGTACCAGGGGAACTATTTACTCGTGCTTAAGGGTAGCTGTAACATTAATGGAACAACCTTCAATGAGAAAATGCTGATTGTCGCCAGTACGGTTGAAGCGAAGTCCTATGAGATCAGTGCGATCGCAAACCAGTCTTATTTAGCACTGGGCCTTTCCTTTCTCGATAATAGATAGAAGATAAAAAATAGATCTATCCTCAAAATGACCTAAGCACGAGGCGATCGCATTTCTAAGGGCTTGAGAAGATTCGCTTTAGTCACCTAAAAATGGCTGTTGCTCAAATCCTAGAATGCTTGCAGCGATCGCCCTTGGAAATTCCTTAACTGATTGATTGTAAGCACCCACAGCCTGGTTATAACGCATTCGCTCAGTGGCAATTCGGTTTTCAGTGCCCGCTATCTCATACTGCAAATTGATAAATAGCTGGCTAGACTGAAGCTGCTGATTGCTAGCGGCAAAGGTTTGAAACTGTGCGATCGCCCCTTTCATCTCTTCATTTGCCGCACTTCGCTCCGCTACCGTTGTCGCCGTCAAAAAATCAGCCCGAGCTGCACTCAACGCGTCGATGATGTTCTCTTCTCTGCTGACAAAAGACTCTGTAACCTGAGTCAGCTGCGGAATCAAATCGGCCCGGCGCTGCATCTGGTTTTCCACCTGCGCCCATTTGCCCTCCACAACCGTTTCCGCCACACTCAGCGAGTTATAGACCCTGCCTATCCACAGCGCGGTCACTAGAGAAAGCGCGATCGCTAGCGCCCCACCCAATTTCAAATTTCTTTGAACCTGCGCCTTCTTCAGCACGATGTCTGCTTGCTCCTGCTGGAGCTGCTCGTACGCCTGTTGCATTAGCTCTGGCGGAATCTGCACCTCCGAACCCGCTGCCGTTAGTTCTTCGAGCGAGTAGGCTTTCTCTTTCTGTTGTTCTTGATAGAGACGACTGGCTTTCTCTAAAACGATCGGCATCCAAGTCTCAGGAATAGTTCTATTAGTCATATCTTTTCTTTTCACCTACCAGCTGCTACCAGCGCCGCCACCGCCGCTCGAACCGCCGCCGAAGCTACCGCTCGAACTGCTAGATGAGCTGCTACTGCTAGAGGCAGATGGGCTGCTATAAGAACTACTAGATGAGGTGCTAGAGCTGCTAGACGAACGATGACTAGAATGGCTGTGGCTGCTAGAAGCGATTGGTTTTGGCTCAATCTTTGGAATTGTAAATTTCTTTTTGCTATGTCCATTGCAGCAATGGCACAGTCTCATGACGGTTCGCTTTCCTCTTTTGGTTAGCGTTGGCTTTTGATGCGTCTTGGAGGCAATTTCGAGCGTTAATGCGTCGCAGGCGGTGCAGAGAGAGTAGCTTTTCTGGTTCAGGATGTGAGAAGCGAGATGAATTTTAAGATCGTCATCTTCGGCCTGCACCGCGCAGATATTGCAGCGCCAGCCTTCGTATAGCTTGCTCTGTAGCTGGATTTCTGTTTTCTCAGGTTTGCTAGTGTGATGGCTGAGTTCTTCGGTTGATAAGCGCTGCATTGGATTGTGGCAGACTTCGCAGATGGCTTTGGGCTGGTCGGGGAGCGATCGCGCCAAGCGCAGCATCACGGCGCAGAATCCAAAGAACGCCGCCAGCATAGGCCAAGCAATCCAACCGCCCAGAAAATCATTAACGATTAGAGCACCAACCGCACCTACTGTGCTGATGATAGCTAGCCGGATAGCAGCGGCCGTTGTCGCATTGATGCTCAAAGATTCTCTAGAACAGAGATCTTGCTTGTAGAACCACAGCTCGCAGCACAGCCAAACAAAGGTAAATATAGGCGCAATAACAATGCCATCTCTCAATAGCAGCCCCGCTGTTCCAGCCAATGCTAGAAACCAACCTAATATCATCCAGCTTTTGCCCGCTAGCTGCGATCGCTGATGAGAAGTCACTAGCCAACTTTCCTCAACAACCGGATCATCATAATGGCTGAGCATCGCTGAGCGTTTGTAAATTAGCCCCTTCTGCTCAGCCATTTGCTTGCCAATCAGCAGGGACATAATTTTCACATCGAGATTAGCATCAGCGCTTCGAGCAGATACGTGCGATCGCCCCATCGGCTCAAGCTCAACGGCAATGAAGCGCCCACTGACTAACTTTGTCAATCGCAAAGACAAAATTGCCAAGCACACTACACTGGTCATTCCAAAAATGACTTGAAGCCCAGTGGTTACTACACCGTCTGCGCTTTCTACCGCTATTGAGTTATTAACTACTCTTTGGCCTCTACTCGACGACGCTCCCTCGAAAGCTTCACCCTTCAGACTGCTAACGATTGCCTCCGTGCCTGCCAAAATGCCTGCATCAAAATTGCCGGACTTAAACTGTGGCGTGACGCGACTTGCTAGAATGCTGCCAACTTTGGCATCACTCAAGACACCTTCAACGCCATAACCTGTCTCTACTTCTGTGCGGCGATCGCCCTTAGAAACCAGGAACAACACGCCGTTATCCACACCTTCTTTGCCAATTCCCCAGGTTTCAAACAGCTCAGTTGCAAATGCTTTAGGCGAAGCAGACGGCTGTGTATCGGGCACCGTCACCACCGCTAGCTCGGTGCCATTCGTCGCTTCCAAATCCGCAATCATCCGATTTAGCTCAGCCTCGCTCTCTAAACTGAGCATATTGGCCATATCGGTGACCCAGGTGCCGTTCGCCTGCTGTGGATTCGTGACGCTAGCAACCGAAATCGCCAGACTAGGCCGCAGAGGAGCTAGTGCTAGCAAGCAGCCTAAAGCCAGCCCGATGACCATAAGTAGCAGGGGGGGCCTTCTTCGCCGTAGCCCAACAGGAAACGGAGTTCTCATAGCGACTCTCTCAGTAAATCTCACGGGTAGACGTAAATCCCTTGCTCTAGAATTCACTCTCTTTTCAAAGTTTCCCACCTTCTCTTTGCAGGAGACGGCGGAATATACGGAAGCTGATGCAAGATAGAATGACTAGCGATCGCCACTAGCGCACAGCTGCAAACCGCTTTCTCCATAAAGAGTCGGGAAGACTGGGCACAAACGGATTGTTATATAGCAAGGATATTTCTTGTCGCCATGTCTTCTAAAAAATCTCAAAAAGACAAAAATAGTGGATGCGGATGCTTTATAACTTTGCTATTGAGCGCTGGGTTTCTGGTTTGGCTATGGCCAAGATTGCAATATGTTTACATCAGCGATCTCGATAACATCACAATCGTTGACGTATATGCCAATATTGAGGCCGTCGTTAAAAAAGAGCACCTCAAGAGAGCTCAGACACCGACCCGTGAGCTCAGTCGCGGACCTGGAGCCTCTTACTCGGAACCTGCCGCATCAACAGAGCCCTTTCGAGATACTCAGACGCAATTAGTAAAATCTAGTGAGGCTGATACTGTCCCTATGGCTTGGCCGACGCTGCCCGCAGCTTGGGCAGAAAAGCAGATGCGCGGCATCTATCTCAGTCGCTATCAAGCAACCAATCGAGCCAGCGAGCAAATGATACGAGAGCGTGTCCGCTACTACAAAGCTCAAGGTATTAACACTATTATCCATGGCGTCTGGGGTAATGGCTGCACCATGTATAAGAGCGAAGTAATGATGCAAACGCTGGGCTATTCAAGCTGCCCCAACCTGTTTCAAGACGACTGGATCGACTGGCTAATCGACGAAGCGCACAAACAGGGAATGCAGGTTCACGCTTACTTTGAGAAAGGTATCAAGCTTGATGAGAACAGTCCTATCTTCGATCTAGCTGTGCAGAAAAAATGGTTTGTACCTGGTGTAGATAGAACCTATGTGGGCGTCGATCACTATTTGCTAGACGTAGAGAATCCAGAAATCGCCCAGTACTTTCACGAAATTCAGGCGGAGTTTGTTCGCAAGTATCCATCAGTCGATGCTGTTCAGTGGGACGACTACCTGGGCTACCACGAAGAGATTTCCGGTGGTGTAGATCGCACTAAGGCACTCACTCGTTTTGTAAAGGGGCTGCGCAATGCGGTAAAGCAGACCAACCCCAACGTTAGCTTCGATATTTGCCACCACAATCCTTACTGGAGCAAGCGCTACTTCGATGCCGACTGGCAAGACTGGAACGTAGATAGAGCTTTTATTCAGGTATACAATGACGACAACTTTGCCGTAGAAATGGGCTATGTAGAAAAATCTGATGGTATCGCAGTATCAGATGCGCAATTTGAGCGGCTAACAGAGTTAGCGAATAATCCTAATATAAAAAGCGTTTTTCTCTTCCCCTCTAATGGCAAACCAGAAGCAACAGCTGCTTTATTCAAACAAACAGCTGGCGTTAAATAGTCCGTTCTATTGAGAAAATGAGAACCGATTTTCGGCACCCAAAACGCTAGAAGCCTTATTCTAGCGTTAACGCAAATTTAGTATGCGTCTGCCCTGGGCTCTTCCCATCTATCACGCACGGTTGTACTGCTATGTCGTGCCATACATTACGAGAGGATTTGCCGAAAGCACTGTGAGGTAGCTTCCCAAGCGCTGGGCAATTACAAATGGAGTTAGAGGCGGCTGCAAGAGCACTTAAAGCGCCAAGAAAGTAGAGTTGTAACGATAATGAATATGGCGTGGTGCAAAAAAAGTTTACAGAAAACCGTCATTTTGAATACACAGCGCTAACCCGTTATCTCATTAGGGTAAAGAAAGAATGTAATGCACCCGTAGGTATCGTCGTTCGTGAATCCTCAAATCATTGTCTGTGGATTGGACTCTATTGGATACCGCATTTTGTCTCTTCTGCGTCAGCAGCAGGCGGAGGTTGTGGGGGTTAATAGATATCCTATTCCTGGTGAGGATGACATTGTCGTTGGCGATTTGTTGATGGCAGAAACCCTGTGCAAGGCGGGTATCAAGACCGCACAAACGCTTGTTATCGCTAATAACGACGATGCCACTAATTTAGAGATTCTAATTCAGGCGCGTCTGCTCAATCCTCATATTCGGATTATCAATCGCCTGTTCAATCAAAGTTTAGGCGATCGCCTAGATCGTACGCTGCCGGCTCACACCACGATGAGCGTGGCAGAGCTATCGGCTCCCATTTTTGCCTTTGCCGCTATGAATCAGATGGCTATCGGTCATCTTCAGCTATTTCAAGAAATATGGCCGATCTACGAAGAACGTATTCATGCCACTCATCCCTGGCGTGACCGTACCCTTCGCGAGCTCTGGGAAGACCGGACGCGAATGCTGATTTACTATCTCACAGAGGATAGCGAAATTAGTCTGGTCGAAGCGATGGATTCAAATCGAGAGATACAGCTGGGCGATCGCCTGATTATTGGAACTCGCCCTAGAGTGGCAGCCAACTACACTTCATTCTTTGAGAAGCTGAAGAAAAGCTTGCTTTGGCTAGAGCAGTTTCGGCGCTATCTGCGGCCTGGTTTGATAATCACTGGTTTGCTATTGTTGACCATTGCGATCGCAACCTGCGCCTATATTGCCTTTGGCTGGCGGCAAAGCACAGTTGTCGATGCTCTATACTTCTCTGTCGGCATGATTACTGGGGCTGGCGGTAATGAAGACATCGCTGAAAAATCACCCGCTTTCTTAAAAGTCTTCACCGCCATCATGATGCTCATTGGCGCAGGCGTCATTGGCGTCTTCTATGCGTTACTCAACGACCTAGTCTTAGGCAGCCGACTGCGAGCCTTCTGGGATGTATCACGCGTGCCCACTAAAGGTCATTACGTTATCTGCGGGATGGGCGGGGTTGGTATTAAAACGGCGCAGCAGCTAATCGCACAGGGACACCAAGTTGTGGTGATAGAACGCGACGACAATAGCCGATTTCTCAGTATGGCCCGTTCGCAGCAAATCCCGGTTGTCCTAGCGGATGCTAGTCTCCCCCTAACCTTAGAAACCGCAAATATTGATCGAGCCACCGCGCTAATAGCGGTCACGAACGACGATATGACCAACCTGGAGATCGCGCTTACAGCTAAAGAACTAGCGCCTCATCTCTCGATTGTCGTTCGCAGCAACCATCCAAAGCTGACCCATCAAATCGCTCAAGTCTTCGACTTCACCACTGCCCTAAATCCCTATGAAATAGCAGCCCCGGCCTTCGCCGCCGCCGCCCTAGGCGGACGCATACTGGGCAGCGGCATTACTGGCGAAATTCTCTGGATTGCCCTCTCGCTGCTGATTACCCCTACTCATTCCTTTTCTCATCGAACCGTTCAAGATATTGCGATTGAGGCAGACTTAGTCCCGCTCTATCTGCAAAGCAGCTCTAAAAACCTTCACGGCTGGGACTTACTCAAGGTGACGCTCAAACCGGGAGACGTTCTCCATCTCACCATTCCAGCAAAAAACATCGAACGCCTCTGGCGCACCCATCACGAACGCCTTGAGTATCAAAAATAAACGAATCACACCCCATACTTTTTGTTCTCCCTATAGATGTGACCTAGGACTATAATTCTCCCTTTGATTTCACCTGTTCATAGAGCGTTTCCATCGCTTCGATAAACGAATTATCTCGATGCCAGAAGGCAGGGAAATCGCCCTGCTTTTTGATTTGAATCGCCGATACCGAATTTTCGGGGAGGGCTTCCATCGTCTGCGGGAGCTGCTTTTTGCCCTGCCAAAATTCTCGTAGGTTAGTTTCGCTCTCTTTAGTTTCGCCCTCTTTAGTTTCTCCTTGTGCAGGCAATGTTTCTGGCGGCGTGTAGAAGGCGGCAGCGTGCTGTGGCGTGCTCTGCGCTGACTGTAGCTCCGCTGAAAGTGCCTGCCCCAGGGGAGACTTTGACAATTCTTTAATCAGGTTTTCTCGGGATAGACCTCGCAGCTCAAACAGTAAAAACGGGTCTTGGTCGAGTTCGGCGGCGACGAGGTAGTACACCCCGGCAATGTGTTTGCAGGGATTGCTCCAGTCTGGGCAAGAACAGCTCGTCTCAAAATCTTTTTGGCTGCCCGGCAGCAGGTCCAAGTTCAACGACTGAAAAGTCTTCTCGATATCGTCTGGAATTTCGTTGAGCAACAGCCGAGAAATGACGCTAGCCTTTGAAGCCATTTCAGCCACAGCTGCTGACCATTTGGCCGCACTCAAGGGCTGAAATTCGATAGTGATGTGGTAAAGCGGCTCTTTGTGGACGCCAAAGTAGGGATTGATCGAGCCGCGCACTTGGGCAGTCACCAGATTGCCGTCAATCTCAAATCCTTTGACCTTGCTACCTCGAGCGTAGGAGCGCCCTCGGCTGAGGCGACCCGAATCAGTCAGATTCTCGATGGCGGTGATAAATTTTTGCCCCCACCAGCTGCGGCTAAATTGGCTCACGGTGCTACTCTCCTATTCTATGATTGCGCTCTTGTTAAGTGAAATGAGCTGCCTGAAGGCGTTATCATCTAGCTCCGTTAGCCAAGACTCGTCAGCACCGACAATAGCGCCTGCCAGTTTCTTCTTGTCTTCAATCATTTCGTCGATGCGCTCTTCTAAGGTGCCAATGGCAACAAACTTGTGAACAAACACATTCTTTTTTTGGCCAATGCGAAAGGCGCGATCGGTGGCCTGATTCTCGACTGACGGATTCCACCAGCGATCGAAGTGAAAGACGTGGTTGGCCTTGGTGAGGGTAATACCAACGCCGCCCGCCTTGAGAGAGAGCACGAAGACCGACGGTTCTGTTTCAGGGTGTTGGAACTCGGCAATCATGGCCTCGCGCTTTTTTTGGGCGGTGCCGCCATGCAGGTAATAGGTATTGCAGTGGAGGGTTTGGCGGATGTATTTTTCTAGAGCGTGGCCAAGTTCGGTGAACTGGGTAAAGACTAGCAGGCTGTCTTGTTCTGCTGTGGCTTCTTCAATCATTTCGGTGAGGCGTGTGAGCTTGTGGGATCTGGCGGCTGTAAACTCGCTGTCGTCCTGCAAAAACTGCCGGGGATGATTGCAAACCTGCTTGAGTTTGGTAAGCGTAGCTAAAATTAGGCCCTTTCGCTGAATACCTTCTTCTGCATTTTCTAGCTTCTGCTCAACGTCTTTGACCACCGCTTCGTACAAAGATGCCTGCTCTTTGGTCAGATTACAGAACAGCTTTTGTTCGACTTTATCAGGCAGATCTTTGATGATTGACTGGTCGGTTTTGACCCGCCGGAGGATAAAGGGTTCGACCAGCTTTTTAAGGGTGGCTGACTGGCGGGGATTGTTGTTTTTTTGAATCGGGACTTCAAAATTCTTACGGAATTGGGTTTGATTGCCCAGATATCCCGGATTCAAAAAGTGAAAAATAGACCACAGATCTAGCAGCCGATTTTCGATGGGAGTCCCCGTTAGGGCGAGGCGATGGGGCGCGGAAAATTTGCAGATGGCTTTCGTCAGCGCGGCTTTGGGATTCTTGATATTTTGCGCTTCGTCTAGCACAATGCGGTGCCACTCAACCGCGTTAAACAGTTTGGCATCTCTGCGGGCTAGGGCAAAGGAGGTGATGATAATGTCGTGGTTGCGGCAGGCCCGTTTGAAGGCTTTGGCCTCTTTGATGCGATCGCTCCCATGATGAACAGCGACCGTAATATGCGGGGCAAACTTGTGAATCTCTCGTCGCCAGTTGCCCACGACAGAAGTGGGAGCGATTAGCAGGGTTGGGGGCAGCCGGTCAGGGGCCCGACTAGATGTCGGGATCTTCAGGCTCTCGCTCCTGCACTAGCCTAGCAATTACCTGAATGGTTTTGCCCAGGCCCATATCATCGGCTAGGCAGCCATTAAGCCCCAGCTCTTCTAAATATTGCAGCCAGGACACGCCGCGCTTTTGGTACTCTCGCAGCTGACCGGCAAAGTGCTCGGGGTCGTCTACGGGCTGAAGCTGGGTTTTGTCGCTGAGTTTCCCTATCATTTCGGCGAGCCTGTCCTGGCGATCGCACATCACCTCCAGCTCGCCGTCATCGCCTTTAGCCGTCAGCTTCAAAAAGTCCAGCAGAGACAGCTCTGGATTTTCGGCCTGGTGGGTTTTCCAAAATTCCAGCATTTGCTGCATTTTGTCCTGGTCTAGCTCAATCCACTGACCGCGAAACTGCACCAGCGGGGTTTTGGCATTGACTAGCTGGTGCCACTCTTGTTCGCTGACCGGTTCATCTCCGATGGCTAGTTCGTATTGGTATTCCACCAGACGATCTAGCGAAAAATAGCTTTTGGATTTGTCTTCGCCGCCCGACAAAGATTTTCCCTTAGCCTTGAGCCGAACCTTAGCCCGTCGCCGTCCCTGGGGCGTCCACCAAGCCGGAACCAGCACCTTATAGCCTGCATCTTCCAAAACCCAGGCGGATTCTTTGAGGAAGGAAAAAGCCTCGTCTAGCGCCATCTGAATGCCTACGGGCTGATCGGTCTCTAGCCCCTGCCACAGCGCTGGATAAATGCGGGAGGCGTAGCCCAAGTTAAGCAGGAGGGACTGCTCAAAGTCTGAGCCGAGACGGCTTTTGAGCTTTTTCTGCTGCGGCTTGCCCATGTTCCAATAGTCGTCTAAAGAGAGCTTTAGAGAGGGGTCATCTTTGGGGGCAACTTCAAACTGGAGCTGCCAGGGGCCATCTGGATTAACCGGGTCTAGAAGATGAAAGTACAAGTAGAAGGGCTGATCGGTTTGGGTGCGCACAATGCGATCGCGCCAAATCTGCCACTGCTGATACTGTTCTAGGCCTGTCTGTTGCACCCAAATGTGTAAATTCAAACAGCTATCTAGAACCGAGTCTGAAACCGTCTTTTCAAACGCTTTGGTGAAACGGGTATGCGCTACCACCTCAGTCAGTAAGCATTCAGAAAAGTGACGCAGCAGCGTCAGCGGGTCGTAAAGCTGAGGGTCTTCGTGGGGCACCGCAAACCCGGCTGCGCATAGCAGCGGCATATACTCAACGTATTGTTCTAGGAGAGTTTCATATTCTTCGCCGATAAATTCCCAACCTGAATGGAGCTTGAACTGTTCTGAGGATTGGGAATCTGTTGCTTTTTTGCGACTAGATGAGCGCTTTGAGGCGTTTTTCTTAGTGGAGGCTTTTTTCGCGGTCGATTTGTGCGATGCCAGGGGGCGATACTTCAGGGCCGGAATGTAGTGATCTTTGAGAATAATCCGCTTCAGGGCTTGGGTGAAGTGAAACCAAAAGAGCAGGTCGCTACCCAGCTGTAGCTCGCTAGGGCTGTGCAGCGTCAAAAAATGCAGTTCATTTAGCAGCGGGACAATACCCATTGCCTTCGAGCTGCTGTTCGTAGGCGGAGCGCAGTCAACCGGGTAGCCATCTACTTCCCAATATTCAAACTCAAACGTTTCGGGGAGCGCTATCTCCAGGTAGCGGGATAGCTCCAGAGACGGCAGGGGAGCGCAGTCAACGGTGGGCAGCAAAAAATAGCAGGGTTCAATCCTGTTTGCTAGCGGTGTGTTATCTGGAGACTGAAGCTTAAATTCGCCCGTTAAAGTGCGGGCCAGCTCATCACCAGTGAGCTGAAGCGGATAGCACCCCTGCTCTTCTAGCTCAGGCTGCCGCGCTGTCGTCTCTATCCACAGGTAAAAACGCCCTGCTTGGACAAACTCAGCGTCAGGGTCAGGAATCCAGGTACCGTGAAGAATCTGCATGGCGCGCTCTTAGACAGCTTATGGTTGGTTGGCCGTTTGATTGCTACAGCGCCTATACTATCGTGTTTCTTACCTTGCACGCGACGAACCAGACCATTGACAGGGTAAACGCATACTAAATTCGTGCCAACGAAAGAAGCAAGCTTCTAGCGTTTTAGCAGCTAAAAAATGATGCTATCTTTCTCAATAAGACCTGTTTTAATAGCTATTATTGAGAAAATCAGGGAGTATGCGTTTGCCCTGAGACCATTGACCACCTCAATGCCGGAAAGGTCGGCTTGGTGCAAAAATGGCTGTTTTCGGGTAACACTCGCGCGACAAATTAGGCCATCATGACGATGATGACCTGTCACCCTTTAGCGTTTCTGATTAGGCCTGTTGGAAACGCTGAAATCCGAGGAGTTTCAACCAATGGGAATGGCTTTCTCCCGTCATCAGTTCTGTTGGACTTTTCCCAACGCGTTCCTCACACTCACTGCGCATGAACTGGCGGGAATTTAGAAAGAACTGTAGGAGATTGAGATAGGCAGGCCCGAGTTGCTTCCTGAGGAAGAAGTAATTCCGCAGCCGAGAGTTCAGATTCTCGACCATGGAGCTGGCTCTAGGCGTCTGCTTCATCGCTGCCTGAACCGCTTCATAGAGCTGATGGAATTGTCCCGATAGTTTTTGGTGAAGCTGATTCCAAGATTTCCAGTAAGCGTTGGAAGTAGGCTGTTTACGGAACAGCAGACACATCTCCCGTACTAAATTGAGCGGTGTTTTCAGTTGTTGAGCAATATCAGCGAGCTTGTCGTCTAGGACCTGAGCAAACCCCAGAATGTCGTCCCGCTGATTCTGTAGTGCCTTACGTAGGACGCGCACCTTCTTGCCACCAATCCCTTCTCTGAGCTGGAGTTCGGCCACGACGAAATCATACAGTTCCTGACGCTCTGCGAGTGCCGGGCCAGCCAGTTCCAAAACATCATGATTTAACCACTGAATAAGGGTTTTGACATCTCGAGCCAAGGCGAGCGCAGTCGTCTCTCGTTGCCGGGCTTGGATCAGTTTTTTAGAGAGGCGATTGCCTTGGCCCTTCTGTTTAGCGATCACCATCTTCTGCTCCAGTTCCTGGCGATGGGTGGTGGCTCCCATGGCCTGACGTGTCAGACTGTTGGCAACGCCCTGGCATTGATGCTGAATATGGAAGACATCGCCATGGCAGGGGACTTCTTCCCCAAACGCCGCCTGATGGCCCGCCCGCAGTCCGCTGCCCGCATTGGCAATGGTTCGCGTCGGGGCGAGTCCTCGATCTCTCGAATCTAGCAAATGACAACCCCAGGTGGCTCTTCGCAGCTTTTGGTGAAGCCGGAGAAAGGGCCAGGACTCTTTCATTCACTGCCCAAGATGAACCGCTTAGTCAAAAGGTTTAAGCCAGCCCTACCGTACATCTGTCGCTTGAGCATCTTTAGCTTGTTATTCAAGCCTTCGACAGGGCCATTGCTCACTGTCGTCGTCAAAGCCGCTTTGACCGCTGCATAGTCATCTAGCACCCCCCTGGCAAAGGACTGAAGCGGTTTAATCGAACAAGTCAAGGTTGCCATCATCCATGTATCGAAGGTACTGGCCGTCCGCTCTCTCAACATCTGTAAGAACTCATCGGCAAGCTCAAAAAGCCGTTCGATATTGGGATGTTGGTGCCGAAGTTTCTCCAGCAATGCAACATCGTCTGGTTCTCTATTCTCTGGCTTTAACACGGCTAAGTAGGCGGCTCTTCGCGGCGTTAGAGGAGGTGTTTGCGGATCAACGACTTTTGGTAGTGATGGCGTGACACGAAAGTTAAGTAGGTCAGGTTGATATTTTGTGAGGTAATTTTATAGAATAGAGATTCCCCCATTCATCCCTTGCAACCACCATGGTAGCCCCGCTACGTGTCACGCTAACGACCGAGGAGAAAAGAACGCTCCAGGAGCTGCGCATCGCGAGTTCAGTGCCATATCGAGTTCGCGACCGGGCTCATATGCTGCTGCTAAATACGTCAGGCCGAAGTGCCCCAGCAATCGCCGAGATTATGGACTGTCATGAACCTGATTGACTTGTATGTTCAGTTTGTGGGATGCAAGGACTGTTTGAACAGCCTTCATTCTGCGGTAGAAAGAAAGCAGACTACAGAGAGACTGGTGATTGACTTCGGCCTTTGAGCCCGGTTGTCAGATAAGCCTCTGTGGTCTGCTAACAAGCGAGTTCAAAGAAACTGGACAGCATCACGCGCTAACTGTAGCCCGGATTCACAAGAGTAGTTGAGAACTCACTTGGTTCTGTAGTTCTATATTCTAAAGAGGGTTTCAATATGTCAATTATGGCGTTAGGAATCGATGTCGGGAAAGCCACCCTTCATGTCTGTCTGATGTCGGGAAAGCAATCCCAAGGGTCAGAGACCTTCGAGAACACGTCGGTGGGCCATCAGTTACTTTTGGATTGGCTCATCGAGCAAGGAGGTCAGTCAGCCCACATTTGTTTAGAAGCGACCGGTCAATATGGCTACTGTGTTGCGCTCACCTTAAGTCAGCAGGGCTACCGTGTCAGCATTGTTAATCCGACGCGGATTAAAGGCTTTGCAGCCAGTCTGATGCAGCGCAGTAAAAGTGATCACATTGACGCCCGAGTGATTGCTCAATTTTGCATTGCCTTGGAACCAGAGCTGTGGCAGCCACCAGCAGCAGAACAGCAATTGTTACAAGAGCTGATGAGACGTCTGAGTGCGGTCGAATCGATGTTACGCCAGGAGCAGAATCGAGAAGATTGGGCCAAACACCCCGCCGTTATTCAATCGACCACTACACACATCAGTCAACTGCAAGCTGACGTTGAGCGCTTAAATAAAGCGATTGAGGCCCATTTCGTTGAGCACACTAGCTTGCAGCAACAGCGAAAGCTACTGATTTCAATTCCTGGCATTGCTGAAAAGACCGCCGCTCACTTGCTGGCTGAATTAGGCGACATCAGCCGTTTCAGCAAGGCTCGGCAACTCGCTGCTTATTGTGGATTAACCCCTCGGGAAAAGCAATCAGGGACATCGGTGAGGAAACGGCCCTGCTTATCTAAAGTCGGCAATGCGCGTCTTCGCAAAGCGCTGTTTATGCCAGCGATGTGTGCCACTCGATATAATCCTCTTTTGCATGATTTTTTTGAGCGGCTACGTCAAAGGGGAAAAAGTAAAATGTCGGCAGTAGGCGCGGTCATGCGCAAGCTGATTCACATTGTCTATGGTGTTCTCAAACATCAGAAACCCTTTGACCCCGACTATGGTCGTCCAGCCAGTGGAGAAGCCCAGGGCACAGTTTAGGGCCTTCCCTTAGCGATGCATAGCGTCAACGATTTGCCTTGTACTTGTGACTACCCCACAACGATGACAACTTTGTTCTTGACTACTATCACGACTGATAGCAACAACTTGATGGCTTATTCTTGTGGTTAGGAAAGCCAAACGTCATTGTCTTTGAATACAGGTTTGTTTGAGTCGAGAAGCTGTCTACGTATATTCAGCTTTTCAGATTTTTGCTGCCTTAAGCTAATTGAGCGTATTTCGAAAACAGTAGATTTGCGCCTTATTTTTATTGGTCCATCTTGACAAAAAAACACAGCATCTGACAAAAGATGTAATGAAGCGAGTGAATCGCTTTCCCGTAGGCAGTTGTAGGAGGGCAGAGCCGATAGAGGGAGCCAGCGTTCTAAGATTTAGATCCTACTCAAAATCATCGGAACGCTGTGCAAAAGAACTCCCCCCTTTACGATGCCTTGAAAATATGGCTGGGTCAAGATTGCCCCTGGGCGCATCTGGGCCATCTGACCACCGGTTGCTGGATGGTGTTTGCGCTGATCCAGACCGGCAGCGTCAGCCTGACAAAATGGACGACCTACTTGCCCTGCCGGGGTCTTTACGCCCAGAGCAAACAAAGGCGGGTACGGCGATGGCTAGGCAATAGCCGCATCAACATTCATCGGTTATACAAACCGCTCATTCAAGCCGCCTTAGCGACTTGGGAAGCAGAAAGTCTTTATCTTTGCTTAGATACCTCGTTGTTTTGGGAGGAGTACTGCCTGATTCGGCTGGCTGTAGTGTATCGAGGCCGCTCTATTCCGCTAGCTTGGCGGGTCTTAGAACACGCCAGTGCCTCGGTTTCGTTTGAGGCGTACCAAGCGCTGCTCATGCAGTCCGCTCAATACTTACCCACAGGGGTCAGAGTCATTTTGCTAGCTGACCGAGGCTTTGTGCATACCCGTGCTATGAAAGCAATGCAACTACTCGGCTGGCACTATCGGATTCGTCTCAAAAGTGACACTTGGCTTTGGCGACCGGGTTCTGGCTGGTGTCAGCCGACATCGTTCCACTTAGCCCGTGGCAGAGCACTCTGTTTCCACAACGTTAGATTACATCTTCAAGAAAAGTACGGCCCGGTGCATGTCATCTTAGGTCGCAACAACATCAATGGTGAGTTCTGGGCCGTGGTCAGTGATCAGCCTACCAGCCCTGAAACCTTTGCCGAATATGGTCTGAGGTTCGATATCGAGGAAGGATTTTTAGATGACCAATCGAGCGGTTGGAATCTGCAACGCTCTGAGATTCGTGCCGTCACCGACCTCTCACGGCTATGGTTTATTCTTGCAGTGGCCACCCTCTATGTCACCGCTCAAGGACTAGAAGTCGTTCAATCAGGTCGCAGACGATGGATTGACACCCATTGGTTTCGCGGCAATAGCTATTTCCGTATTGGACTAGAGTGGACGAAAGCTGCTCTAGTCAACGGCTGGCAGTTGATCCAACAGGTTTGCTTTACCGCCTACCTAGACCCTGAACCCGCTATGGCTTCGAGACGGCAACATAATAAGAAGGCGGGTCGATTGGACTTCAACGTAATCACCGTCAAATTTCTCCCTGACTAAACTTTTGTCAGATGCTGTGTTTTTTTGTCAAGATGGACCAATAAAAATAAGGCGCAAATCTACTGTTTTCGAAATACGCTCAATTAGCTTAAGGCAGCAAAAATCTGAAAAGCTGAATATACGTAGACAGCTTCTCGACTCAAACAAACCTGTATTCAAAGACAATGACGTTTGGCTTTCCTAACCACAAGAATAAGCCATCAAGTTGTTGCTATCAGTCGTGATAGTAGTCAAGAACAAAGTTGTCATCGTTGTGGGGTAGTCACAAGTACAAGGCAAATCGTTGACGCTATGCATCGCTAAGGGAAGGCCCTAAACTGTGCCCTGGGCTTCTCCACTGGCTGGACGACCATAGTCGGGGTCAAAGGGTTTCTGATGTTTGAGAACACCATAGACAATGTGAATCAGCTTGCGCATGACCGCGCCTACTGCCGACATTTTACTTTTTCCCCTTTGACGTAGCCGCTCAAAAAAATCATGCAAAAGAGGATTATATCGAGTGGCACACATCGCTGGCATAAACAGCGCTTTGCGAAGACGCGCATTGCCGACTTTAGATAAGCAGGGCCGTTTCCTCACCGATGTCCCTGATTGCTTTTCCCGAGGGGTTAATCCACAATAAGCAGCGAGTTGCCGAGCCTTGCTGAAACGGCTGATGTCGCCTAATTCAGCCAGCAAGTGAGCGGCGGTCTTTTCAGCAATGCCAGGAATTGAAATCAGTAGCTTTCGCTGTTGCTGCAAGCTAGTGTGCTCAACGAAATGGGCCTCAATCGCTTTATTTAAGCGCTCAACGTCAGCTTGCAGTTGACTGATGTGTGTAGTGGTCGATTGAATAACGGCGGGGTGTTTGGCCCAATCTTCTCGATTCTGCTCCTGGCGTAACATCGATTCGACCGCACTCAGACGTCTCATCAGCTCTTGTAACAATTGCTGTTCTGCTGCTGGTGGCTGCCACAGCTCTGGTTCCAAGGCAATGCAAAATTGAGCAATCACTCGGGCGTCAATGTGATCACTTTTACTGCGCTGCATCAGACTGGCTGCAAAGCCTTTAATCCGCGTCGGATTAACAATGCTGACACGGTAGCCCTGCTGACTTAAGGTGAGCGCAACACAGTAGCCATATTGACCGGTCGCTTCTAAACAAATGTGGGCTGACTGACCTCCTTGCTCGATGAGCCAATCCAAAAGTAACTGATGGCCCACCGACGTGTTCTCGAAGGTCTCTGACCCTTGGGATTGCTTTCCCGACATCAGACAGACATGAAGGGTGGCTTTCCCGACATCGATTCCTAACGCCATAATTGACATATTGAAACCCTCTTTAGAATATAGAACTACAGAACCAAGTGAGTTCTCAACTACTCTTGTGAATCCGGGCTACAGTTAGCGCGTGATGCTGTCCAGTTTCTTTGAACTCGCTTGTTAGCAGACCACAGAGGCTTATCTGACAACCGGGCTCAAAGGCCGAAGTCAATCACCAGTCTCTCTGTAGTCTGCTTTCTTTCTACCGCAGAATGAAGGCTGTTCAAACAGTCCTTGCATCCCACAAACTGAACATACAAGTCAATCAGGCTGCCAGCAGTGACGCGCGTCGACCACTATCTTACGCATCTACAAACCACTCGGAGCGCTCTACCCGAAAGCGTTCGCCACTTAGTCGGCGATGGCGACTACAGCAGCTACAAGTGGGTTAAAGGAGTGACGGCTCTACAGTTAGAGATCATCGGGAAGCTACGTCACGATGCGAACTTGCGTTACTGCTATGAGGGGCCGCAGAAGCCACGCGGCGCTCGCCGCAAGTACGATGGCAAGGTCTTTTTTATTCGCCCTTAGCCGTTGGCACTTCCTCGGGGAAGTAAAGCCCAACGTCAGTCTCTACACCCTAGTCGTGCGGTCGATCAAACTGAAGCGCAAGATTCGAGTCGTTTATTTGATTAATCAACACAGTGCTGAGCGAAGCTGCAGCGCCCTTTTGTTCTCAACCGATATCGAGCTTATTTGATTCAACTTTATAAAGCTTACCGAGCGAGGTTCCAAATTGAATTTATTTTTAGAGAGGCAAAACAGTTCACTGGCTTAACTGATTGCCAAGCTAGAAATGAGCAGAAACTTGACTTTCATTTCAACGCTTCGCTGACCGCCTTGAATTTGGCAAGTGGGATGCCTATCAGCAACATCACACCGATGAGCCGTTTGTCTTTTCCAACGCTTCCTCCAAACGCCGCAAACTCAACCAGCATCTGCTCGAACGCTTTATTCACAACTTAGTCTAGATGATACTTTGATTAAATCTGACCGAGGATATTCACTCTACCTCTGTGACTCCACTGTAGTTTCTCAACCAGTTTGTCCGGAGTATTGGTTAACCGTCGAAAGTACAAA
>CAWBJY010000013.1:0-353033 GCA_963789215.1 uncultured cyanobacterium
ATTCATTCGCTTCGACTGCCGCCGAGTAAACTCACTTACCGTCGGATTTCCTGTAGACAATATCACGCCCTGCGCCTGCTGCCACAAATCCTCCGGAATCTTAGAAATGGTGTAGCTTCGCTCTTCATCCTGCGTCACCCAATACCACTCAGCCTGCTGGCACTCCTCGCACCAAAAAGACTCTAGCCACTCACCTTCCAAAGGAACGGTCGTATAGCTAGCCATCACTCGTATAGAAGCCCTTCGCCCCATCCCCCGATCGCGCAAATGCTCTGCCTTATCCGCATACAGCCGATGCTTCTGGCTTACGCTATCTATATAACAACCGTGAACCGGACAGTAGATGGCTCTTCGCTTAGACCGCTTTCGATTCCGACGCTTTGGCGTTTGCAAAATACCTCCTAACAAACCAGAAACCCAGTTCAAAATAATTCAAAACAATTGCAACAAACAACTGTTTCTTTTCTTACAACAACATTCTCATACAAGAACTCTCAACCGGAAGGATTCACCCCCTAATATCAAGTAATGTTTGTATAAACATCAAGCTTATGCTCGCAGTATTCTATATTACTGTCATCAGGGAAATTACAGATAGTGTTTGCACATTCAAGCACGCTTTAAACTATCAGGCAGCCGCCCCGCTCTCAATTGCGTAGATACACGGATGCAGCTTCTAGCCCACCGGCTCAATCACCTTCAAATACTCTTTAGCAATAATCTTCGGCGTAAAATGAGACTCCAAATAAGCCCGCCCCGATCGCCCCAAAAGCTGAGTCCGCGCCTTATCTTGCGATAGCCCCCGAATAAACTCAGCCAGCGCCGCCGCCGCCCCATTCTCAAACGTCTCCCCGCAGCCAGCCGCCGCTAGCAGCTCGCCCAAATAAGAACTCGGCGGACAAATCGCACTAATTGGCCTACCCGCCGCCATCGCCGGATACAGCTTACTCGGCGCAACCAAACTCTCCATCCCCACCGCCACGCTCACCAAAGACAAATCGCTCGCCGTCAGCGAATAAGGCAGCACAGACTTCTCCTGATAAGGCAAAAACCGGAAGTTACTCAGCCCCTCAGCCTCCACCCTCGCCATCAGCGGCTCTCGCTTTGCCCCACCCCCAATACACACAAACAAAATCGGATCATCTCGCAGCAGCCGGGCCGCCTCAAACAGCGTATCAATATCGTGGCAGCGCCCCATATTCCCCGAATACAGCACCACAAACTCATCCGTTAGCCCATGCTCACGGGCAAACCAGTTCTCTTCCTTCTCTATCGGCACAATCTGCTCCGCATTCGACCAGCTATGAATCACCGCTATCTTGCCCTCCACCTCCGGGCAGTGCGAGACAATACGCGCCTTCATCGAAGCACTCAGCACCACAATGCTGTCCGCTCGCCGCCAAACCTGACGATTCATCCAGCGCCAAAGCCGAGCCACCGGATGGTTTACCGCCACCACCTCCAGCTCTACCGCAATATCCGGATAAAGATCGTACAGCAGGCACACATAGCGCAGCCCAAAAAACAAATTCGCCAAGTAGCCAATCACCGGCAAAAACGGCGGCGCCGTCGTCACCAGCAAAACCTGATAGCGAGTCGCCCACCGAACCAGATGCAGCACCGATCGCAGCGAATACATTAGCCCGTTTACCGCCTTACCGCGTATCCGCCCCTTAAAAAGCTGCGCCATCCGCGATCGCTTAATCCAAACATTGCCCCGCTGCTCCACCTCAGGCGCGTCGCCCTTAGCAAACGCATACCCCGGCTGCCCCGTAAACACGCTCACGTCCACATTCTGCTGGCCAAGCTGAATCGCTAGCTCCTCAATCAGCTGCCCCGTCGCCGCAAAATCAGGCGGAAAAAACTGCGTCAGCACCAGCAGCCGCAGCGCATCCGAAGTCTTAGCCGTATCGGCACTCTCACAAGCGCCCCAGTAGCTTCTATCTATCGATTTCCCGAAAACCATATCACTTTATCTCCAACAACATCTGGCCCACTCATCAAAAAGGCAGTGCGCAGCAGCCACCCGGTCAAACCGCTCAGCAGCAACAGCAGCTCGCCCACCACAAACCAGCCGCTCACAAAGTCCAGCCACACAAACGTCAGGCTGCTAGTCATCAGCGTTAGCGCATACATCACCCACACAGCAGACTTATGAGAAAGCCCCCACTGCAGCAGCCGGTGATGAAAATGTCGATTATCCGCCGAAAAAGGAGACTGCTGATGGTAAAGCCTCGCCAAAATAACGCAGACCATATCGCCCAGCGGCACCGCCAAAATCGCCAGCGGCAGCAGCGTCGCCACAGAACTATCCAAACGCTGCGGCCCCACCAGGCAAAGGCTAGCCAGCATAAACCCAATAAAATAAGAGCCGCCATCGCCCATAAAAATGCTGGCCGGACTGTAGTTGTAATACAAAAAACCGATCAGGCTACCCAGCAGCGCCACGCCCAGCAAAGCAGTCTCCGGCTGATGGGCCGCCACGCTCAGGCCAAACAGCACCGCCGCCGCGATCGCCGAAATCCCAGAGGCCAATCCATCCAACCCATCCATCCAGTTGATGGCATTCACCACGCCCGCCAGCCACAGCACCGTAATCGGCAGGCTCAGCCAGCCCAAATCCACCGGGCTAAACCCCGGCAGCGCTAAAGACTCTATGCGCACCCCGTAGCACCACAGCCCCCCCGAAATTGCACTCTGCATTCCCAATCGGCTAAACGCCGATAAATCCAACAGATCGTCTGCAAAGCCAACTAGGAAAAAGCCGACGCCGCCCCACAGCAACAGCAGCGAAGTTCCTAACGATTCTTGGGGCAACAAAGACAGCGCCCCCACAGACCACAAACCAACAACAGAAGCCAGAGTGGCTCCAAAAATAGCAACGCCACCCAAACGAGCCACCGGTTGCTGATGAACCTTTCGAGCAGAGGGCGCATCTAAGCGATTAAACGTTAAGGCCAGGTGTCTTACAAAAGGAGTTGTTGTTAATACCAAACTCATCGAAAGTATAAAAACAACTGAGTAGATCCAATAAATGGTCATATTAATTTTCAGGCTCGAAAAACGTTAGCAAGTCTGAGAACACCCGAGAAAAGATCAAAGAGTAGACAACTTCTATCCGTACTACTCAATTTTTTAACTCAGGATTTTTGAGCGGCATCTCCCGGAAACACTTGAATTTAGGTAGATTCTCGATCAGGAAAATTACTGATTTATCCGGCGTACACAGTCCCAAAAAGAGAAATATTAAAAGCAGAAGGCTACCTTCCAACCGGTTACAAAACCTGTATAAGAATCCTCATAAAGGCTTAGAGAAAGAGAGTATTTCTATCCGCAAGGTTCTTTCCCCTATCTGTACACCCGGACTATTATTCCCGGTGTAAGAGCTAATACGAACAGCCAAATACAAATAAAACTAAAAAAATTGATACATCAAGCCTTAATCATGACTGTCCGTATCACTGACTGGTATTTCCCGTATAAATTGCTAATTGCCACCGTGTGTCTACTCAAGCCACTGAGTATTACCAACAACATAGGCAAGGCAGTAGAAACTCGTAAAAAACAAAAATCTGGCTAAAATAAAATCACTCTTTGATCGCGATTTTAGTGTTATTCCACGATGAAAAAGCGCTGAGTCTAAGCTTTTGTAAGAGTCTACTCATCATACATATTCAATGTGTAAAGCGCTTGTTTAAGCGATCGCCCACCAACTCCTCAAGCCCTCAAAGCCAGGTTATTCAAATGCGAGCTGCCTGCCTGCCAACCGTCAGAGGCTCCAGCGCCGAAGTTCGCCATCCGTCTTCCTGTCGGCTCACGGCAAAAGGCATCACGCAAAAAGGCTGACGCTTAGCCGGATCTACCGCTACGCGCAAGAAGCTATAAGCCGGTGACTGCTTGCGGCCCCGCCCGTTCGATCCTTGCGCCCCCAATCCCTGCGCTCCCACATATCGCTGCGACTTCGCCACCACATCCGTATAGCTTCGCCCCCCCTGCGAGAGCTGCTCCAAAATATCCCCACCCGCCGACCGCTGCCGTCGCAAATCCACGCCGCTCCCACCGCATACCACCCAATCCATATTCGCATCGGCATGATGAGTTTGCATCGTTTTCACATGTTCCAAACAGTGAGCATGTCCACTCAAAACCAGGTCTACAATCGGTCGGTTTCTAACGGCAACTGCCGGACTACATTGCCTAATCTCAGCCATCGCGCTATCTAGAGCAACGCGCAAATGCCTTCGCACCCACAGCGTCTCAGGCTGCTGCCAGCGGCTTTGCTCAGTCGTATAAGGCGAATGATGCAAATAGATAATTCGGCCCACCGTCTTAGGCGATCGCCAAGACGCTACGAGCGATCGCACCAGCCAATCCAACTGCTCAGCGTCGAACCCTTTCTCAGCCGAGTTCATAGCCCAGGTATTAGAATCCAGCGCAAAAAAGTCCACGCCGCCATAGCTAAAGCGATAGTACCGATTGGGCAACCGGGTGAACGTTCCCGGTCGATAGTTCAAGCATCGCATCGCCGACAAACGCGAAGCCGCCTGAGATCCCGCGCCCTCAGAGGCGCCCTCAGAGGCGCCCTCAGAGAACCCGCCGCAGGCATCGTAATGAGTCGCCAAGTGAGCCGCCATTTGCGCCGGGGTTAATCTCTGTAGCTCATCCAAAAAAGCCTGAGCGTAAGCCTCGCCGCCCTCGCCGCCATAGTGACCCCAATCCACGCCCACTGTCCGCAGGCGATCGCACACAAATCGCAGCAGTCCCTGCCATCTGCGAGCCGTCGGCGGCAGCTGCGCATAGTCATGATTACCCGGCACCGGCAGCAGTGGCCGCTTAAAAACAACCTTCTCCTTAATGCCACCAGGATCGCCAGGCAACTGCTTCAACAGCGCCCGATACGGCTGCAAAAATCCCCGCAAATAGTTCTCATAGCTACCCGTTGGGTAAGTCACATCGCCCGTATGCAGCAAAAAGCGACTGTCTTGCACCTGCTGCATCACCTGCTGGGCAAACCCATCGGCAAACTGCTGCGCCACCAGTCCGCCCGCCAGCCCAGCGTCCGTATCGCCCATCACCAAAAAAGAAAACGGCAGCGCCCCCTCAGGCGCATCGGCGATCGCCAGCTGGCTCTGATCAATTCCCCCATTCACCATCTCAGCAGAACGCCATCGCACCTGATCCGCCAACAAACCCGCCGCCGGTAGCCTAGAGGCATTTCGCACGCTAGAAGAGTTCATCTTTTCCGTAGGGGCTGTTCTTGTACAAATCGCGGCGATAGTCAGCATCTGGCGGCACGGGCAGCGCTGTAATCGCGGCTGGCTCGCTCGCCCCGGCCTTCGAGTCGGCCTTCGAGTCGGCCTTCGAGTCGGCAGTCGCACCATAGCCATAGGCGTAGTAACGATACCCCCCTAGCCCGTTCGCCTTCACGCCATTCGCCACAATTCCCAGCACCGAAATTTGCGCTAGCTTCAGCGTCTCCACGGTCTGCGACAAAACGGTGCGATCGGTCTTACCCATCCGCGTAATCAGCACCAGCCCGTCCGTCTGCTGACCAATCAGGCTCACATCCGCCAAACCCGTCGCCGGCGGCGCATCATAAATCACCAAATCAAAGCAGCTCTCAAACGTCCTCATCAGCGCCTGCATCTTCTGAGACGCCAGCAGCTTAGTCGGATCGGGCGGAATCTGCCCGGCCGTCAGCACAAACAGGGTCTGATCCGGATTAGGCTGCTGAATCGCGGCTCTAAGCGGCAAATTATCCGCAATCAAATTCGACAGCCCGCAGCTATTATCCACCGCTAGCCGCTCATGCACCTGCGGCTTGCGCAAGTCCACATCCACCAACAGCACCTTTTGCCCCATCGCCGTAGCCACCTGAGCCAAATTAGCCGCCACCGTAGACTTACCGTCTCCCGGCAGCGCCGAGCTAATCACAATCGAGCGAATGGGTCGATCCGAACTCAGCATGCGAATATTCGTATGCAGCACGCGCAGCGCTTCCAAAAAGCTCGACTCGCTGTTGCCGCCATAGCCATAGTAATTAGACTTCGAAGCGCCCGGTCGAACCGCCGAAATTTTATCAACCAGCGCCGCCAGCCCGCCTCTTCCCGCCTTCGAGCCAGCCTGAATCTCCTTGTTGTAGGGCAACGTGCCCAGCAGCGGCAGCTTAGTTCCCGCCTTCAGCTCATCTACAGAATGATAAACATTGTCCAGTTTTTCTAACAGCAGCGCCGCCCCTAAGCCCAGCAAAATACTGGCCACAAATCCCATCAGCAGGCTGCGCTTAAGATTCGGCGAAATCGGCACCGTCGGCTGCACCGGCACCTCAATCAGCTGCCAGGGAATTTCCGTCTGCGCCGCCTCAATCTCCAAAGACTCTAGCGTCACTCTAAACCGGGTGAGCGCTGCGGTCGAAACCTCTAGCTCTCGCTGCAAATCGGTGTACTGACGAATCAGCGTCGGCAGCGTTTCCATCTGCGTCGTAGCCGCCTGCTCCGCCCCGGATAAAGTCGAGCTTTGCGCGCTCATCACCTCCAAATTGCCCGCCGCGATCGCCTGCTTAGTTCCCACCACCCGCTGCGCCTCCTGCTGCAGCAGCGGCAAAATATTCTCGCGCTCCTCCCTCAGCACCCGAATCGCCAAACTATCCGGCTCAAACCGGGTCAACTCTCTAGCAATTTTCGTCTCTACAGAGCGCAGCTCGCCTAGCAGCTGCTGATAAATCGGCGCGTCGTCTAGCGCCGCTAGCGCCCCCGACTGATCTTGCAGATTATCAAACTGCTGATTCGCCTCAGACAGCTCTCGGTCGAGCGCCAGCCGCTGCTCATTCAGACCAGACGTTTGGGCAGACAGCATAGAAGATTGGACTTCGGGCGTAATAAAATCGTACTCGCGCCGAAAAGCCTCCAGCTGGTCTTGAATGCTATCTACCTGCGTCTGCAAAGTAGGCACCTGCGTTTCAACAAAGTTAATCCCCTGCCGCAGATTCGTCTGCCGCTCGGCCAGTGAGTACGTCAAATACGCCTGCGAAAGCACGTCGAGCACCCGCTGAATCTGCGTCGGATCTTCCCCCGTATAGCTCACCTCTAAAATCTTCGTCTCACCTAGTCGAGCAATTGTCAGCCCGCTTAGTAGCGCCAAATAGTCCAGCGCCGGATACTGCTGCTGCAAAACGGCGGCCACCGGCTCAATCAGTTCCGGGCTGCGCAGCACCTGCACCTGCGTCTCATAGTCCAGCCCAGATTTAGTCATCGCCTGCTCACCCAGCACCGAGGTCAAATCCGAGAGGTTATTGTCCTCATTCACCGGCTCCACCAGCATTCGAAACTGCCCCCGAAAAACCTCTTCTTCTCGGAGCGCCTTAGCCGTTATGAGCGACATCACCACCGCCGCCACGCCCGCAATCACCCAGGCGCGTCGCCGCACCACCAATAGCAAATTACGCAGATCGCCATCTTCGGTTTGCTGAGCATTCATCTGCCAGGCCGCTAGCATAGAAGCCGGTTCGGCAGAGCTAGCCATCGCCCGCTCAAGCGCCGCATTTGCAGAATTATCTACGCTGGGCACAGAAAGCACTTGGGAAGAATCTTGAGAAGAAAATCGAGAAGTTTTCATGCGATCGCATTAATAAAATAAATAACAAAGCGGCCTAAACAGCAGAGCTTACCAACCCAATCAAAACAGCAGTCGCAGCGGCCCCAAAAGCTGAAAAACCGGCCCCAGCACAGACTCCAACGTGTCGCTAAAGCGCGCCCGCCCGTTACGGCCCACCACCACCACGTCATTATTCAAAATCAGCGGATTCCGCTCAGCGTCTAGCCCCTCTCGCAGATCCACCTCCACCTGGCGCTGCGTCACCGTACCATTCGGATTGAGCCTTACCAACTCCACCGTCTCGCTCGATCGCCGGTTAAAGCCGCCCGCCGCCAGCACCGCCTGATTCAGCGTCGTATTCGGCGAAAAATTAGCCGCCGTTAAAACAGCCCAGGTTGCAGCAAGTAAAAAGGTTTGCGGTTTTAGCTTCATTATCAGTAAAGGTCTTTTATAGAAATTTAGAGTTAGAGAAAACGCGAATAATAAGTCATCTTCAACAACTTCGGTCAGCAAAAGTCTCGTAGCCCATTACACGACTACGAGACTTTTACAAGTAAGCTAAGCTACCAAAATACAGGTTCTAGAAGAATCCACAGACAAGCTCATAAGAACTACTCACCCTTACAAGCCAAATCCAGCTAAACAGGTTAATGTTTAGCCCAACAATGAACACTTTCGCAGTTACCAGTAGTTATCCGATCCAGGTCGCTTATTTATCTCAAGAGTTCAGTAATTCTTCAGTAGATTTAAAGCTCAATTACAACGTTCAAGCGATCGCACTTTCTCTTTTAGTAGCCTCGCTCAACCTCAGCAAGGTAAAACGGTCTAGCTTGGCAAACGTTTTTGGCAAATAACGCCCAAATCCTCATAGCCCCAAAAGAGCCTATGCAGAAATATGAAAAAAGCTTGCGTAAATATAGCTATATTTTTTAATCTAAGTTCTGCTACAAATTCAGTGCGTCTACAGTAGCTTTATCTCTTGTTTAGAGAAATTGTTTAGAGAAATTGTTTAGAGAACTTTTGGGTTATCAGAGTGCACGCTTACGCACGGAAAGCCCTTAAATCTAAAAGTTCTCAAATCTAGAAGACGAACCTGCAAGAAATTAAGCTTGAGTAAACAGACAGATTAGACAATCTAGTTTGCCGCTGGCCGACTAGATTGTCTAAACGCCCTGCGGCAACGCCACCGGTCTAGGTACGCGCTGAGGCTGTAGCGAACGGTGTTTTGATGGCCGCCGCCGCCCTACGCGAATCTCTGCTAGCCCTTTAGTTTGCCAACCGCTGTGCCCTTTCACCACCACAAACGGGCGTACCGTTAACAGGCTTTGAGCATCGGGCTGCACGTCAATTGTCACAAAGCTGTGGAAATGCTGCGTTTTTTCTCCATGCCCATGGACGCCTACATAAGTCTGCGATCGCGCCACCACTTGGGCTAAAGGTAGGCCCTCAACGGTCATCTCTTCCAAAATGTCTCGCCCCGACGACCGCTGCCTTCGCAAGCTAGTACCGCTGCCCCCGCAAACTAGCCAATCGATGTGAGCATCCCCATGTCCGGTTTGCTCCGTTTTAAGATGCTCCAGGCAGTGCGCATGGCCACTAATTACTAGATCGACCAGCGGCGAGTCGCTTAAAAAGCCGTCTTCGAGTTCCGCGTTCAAAGTAGCCTTTACCCGATCGAGCACGCCGCGCAGATGGCGACGAACGCGCAAGGTTTCGGACTGTCGCCAGCGCCGCGTTTCTGTCGTATAGGGAGAATGATGAAGATAAATCACCCGGCCGATACTGCGAGCAGACCGCCAGGAGCTAACCAGTTCTTTTTCTAGCCAATCTAGCTGAGCGCGGTCAAAACCGGGGGCCTCGGCAGATTCCTTCCAGGTGTTCGAGTCGAGGGCAAAAAAGTCGATGCCGCCATAGTGATAGCGGTAATAGCGGTTGGGCAGCCGCGTAAACTGCCCCGGACGGTAGGTCAAACAGTAGGCAGGTTCTGTATTGTCCGGCTGATCTGAAGTATCGCGCTCAGAAACCTCTAACAAAGAGTCATAGTGGCGCATCAAATGCTGCTTGAGCTGACTGGGAGAAAGCTGAGACAAATCATCTAAAAACGTCTGACCGTAAGCTTCGCCGCCCTGGCCGCCGTAGTGACCCCAATCAATACCCGCAAGCTGACGCAGGCGATCGCACACAAACCGCAGCAGCCGCTGCCGACAATTCGACCAAAACGGCAGCCGGGCATAGTCGTGATTGCCCGGCACCGGCAAGACCGGCCAGTCGAAAACAATAGCAGGCGATCGCTTAGACGCGCGCGACTTGCAGCCATAGTCCGCCCGCGCGGGCAAAGCAGTCAGCAGCGCGTAGTAAGGATGCAAAAACCCCGACAGATAGTTTTGGTAAGTGCCCAGCGGATAAGTAACATCGCCCGTATGCAGCAAAAAGCGACTCTTCGCCATCTCGGGCATCATCTGCTGAGCAAACATAGCCGCAAAATTATCGCCCAGCGCAGAGTCGAGATCGCCCGCGTCCGTATCGCCAATAACCGTAAACGAAAAAGGAATATCTGCCTGCCAGTCGCTAACCCCATCGGCGATCGCTAACCAGGTCTGATCAATTCCCGCTTGAACGACGGTTGGGTGCTGCCACTGCACCTGAGTAGAGAGCGTTGAAGCAGCAGATCGACCCACGGCTTTAGCAGAATCGGGTTTGAACATAAGCTCACAAAAGGAGACTCGGCAGAGGCAGCGTTAGCGAATAAAGCTAGCTAACAGAGTTAGCCAACTCTAGAAATTAATATCGTTACGGCTAAAAGAGTTTTCAGGCGTCTGGATAGCCGTCAGGTCGATGCTATCATCTACGGCATTAAACGCCTGCGCAGAAAATTGGGAATCTGGTTCCGGCTGGCCGTAATCGTAATAGCGATAGCCGCTCATCGCACTCGACTCTAACGCCATTAGCGACAATTCCCAAAGTCGGAATCTGAGCCAGCTTTAGCGTCTCAATCGTCTGCAAGAGCACGGTGCGATCGGTCTTCCCAACGCGCGTCACCAAAACCAGCCCATCCGTCTGTCGACCAATCAGGCTCACGTCGGCCAATCCGGTAGTCGGCGGCGAGTCGTAAATCACCAGGTCAAAGCAGCGCTCAAACGTCTCCATTAGCTGCTGCATTTTTTTAGAAGCCAGCAGCTTAGTCGGATCGGGCGGAAGTTGCCCTGCCGTTAGCGCAAATAGCTGCCTCGATGTTCCCACCTGTTGAACAGCCGACTTTAGCGGTAAGTCGCCAGCAATCAGATTAGACAGCCCGCAGTCGTTAGAGATTTCTAGGCGCGAATGCACCTGCGGCTTGCGCAGATCCACGTCAACAACCAGCACCCTTTGCCCCATGGCCGTCGCCACTTTCGCTAAGCTAGCGCTAACCGTTGACTTACCGTCTCCCGGCAGCGCAGAACTCACTAAGATAGAGCGAATAGGCCGATCGGAGCTCAGCATACGAATGTTGGTATGCAGTACTCGCATAGCTTCTAAAAAGGTCGCCTCGCTGTCTGAACCATAGCCATAGGCATTGCTTTTCGACTGTTGAACAGACGCCAGGCCAGTCGTCATACGGGCGATCGCACCCTTGCTATAAGTATCTTGTAGCTTGTGGTTGTAAGGCAGTGTTCCTAACAGAGGCAGCTTAGTGCCTGCCTTCAACTCATCCACCGTATGGTAAACATTATCTAGCTTCTCTAGCAGCAGCGCCGCGCCTAGCCCTAGCAAAATACTGGCCACAAATCCCATCAGCAAGCTGCGATGTAAATTGGGCGAAATCGGCGTAGTGGGCTGCGTAGGCACTTCAATGATCTGCCAGGGAATTTCGGTTTGCGCAACTTCAATCGCCAAATTCTCCTGAGTCGTGCGGAAACGGGTTAGCGCATCCGTTGCAACCGCCAGATCTCGCTCCAAGTCGGTATATTGTCGAATCAGCGTCGGCAATGCGCCCAAACTTTGCGCGGTTTTCTGTTCTGCCTGGCCCAAAGTGTTGCTTTGAGCGGCCAGCGTTTGCAAACTGTTCGAAGCGATCGCCTGCTGAGTCCCCAACACGCGCTGCGCCTCCTGCTGCAGCAGCGGCAAAATATTTGCTCGGCGCTCCTCCAAAACCCGAATCGCCAAACTTTCCGGCTCGAACCGGGTCAGCTCTTCCGCCATCTTAGTTTCAACCGATCGCAGCTCCGTCAATAGCTGCTGATAAACCGGAGCGCCCTCTAGCGCCGCCAGCGTACCGCTTTGACCCTGCAAGTTCAAAAAATTCTGCTGAGCTTCCGAGAGCTGACGATCTAACGACAGTCGCTGCTCGCTCAACCCAGACGCCTCCTGAGAGAATTGCGCTGCCTGCACATCTGGCGTAATAAAATTGTACTGGCGGCGAAACAGCTCCATCCGATCTTGAACACTATCTACTTGGGCCTGCAGATTAGGGAGCTGAGCTTCAACAAAATTGATGCCCTGCCTCAAGTTAGTTTGTCTCTCGTCCAAAGAATACTTCAAATACGCCTGAGAGAGCGCGTCGAGCACCATCTGAATTTGCACCGGATCGGTGCCTGCATAGCTCACCTCTAAAATTTTGGTTTCACCCAGGCGGCTAATGCGCAAATTCTCCAGCAGGTTTAAGTAGCTAATGTCTGGATAGTTCTGTTGAAGGCTTTGCGCAACCGGCTGTAGCAGCTCGGGGCTACGCAGCACCTGAACTTGCGTCTCATAGTCTAAACCAGGCTGCCGAGCGGTCTGCTCGCTAAGCAGTGAACTCAAATCAGAAAAGCCGTCTTCAGCGTTTACCGGCTCTACCAAAACGCGAAAGTTACTTTCATAAATAGGGTCCTGGTGCAGCGTTTTGATCGTCGTTATGCCCATCACCACAGCGGCCACGCCCGCGATCGCCCAGACCCTGCGACGAACAATATTGAGTAAGTTGCGCAGGTCAAGATCTTCTGCTTGTTCAGCCTGAAGCTGCCAGGCCGCCAGCATTGAGGCCGGTTCTCCCGCCATCGAAGCGGGCACCCGTGAGCGGTCGTTCTCAGCGGGCAGACTGTTCGGAAAGGTCGGTTGAAAAGTTTCCATGCGATCGCACGATAGGTGAAAAATAGGTGAAAAGAGCAGTAGAGAGTAAGCGTTGTAAAAGCGGTTTCTAGAGGCTGTCTAAAAAACTTAAAAAGAGAACTTAAAAAAACCCATTAAAAGAGCAGTCTCAGCGGCGAGAGCAGACGTAAAACCGGAGAAAGCAAGCCTTCCACACCGTCGTTAAATCGCGCTCGTCCGTTGCGGCCCACCACAATCACGTCGTCGTTTAGCACCAGCGGATTCGCCTCATCGTCCAATCCCTCCGACAAATTCACCTCCACCTGGCGCTGCGTCACCGTGCCATTCGGGTTTAACCGAATCAGCTCCACCGTCTCGCTCGATCGCCGGTTAAAGCCGCCCGCCGCCAGCACCGCCTGATTGAGCGTGGTATTCGGCGACACCTGAAGCAGCCCAGGGCGCTCTACCTCGCCCACCACGTTAACGCTTACCTCATCGGGTGAAAAATTAGCCGCCGTTAATTGGGCAATCTCATTCGGGGTTGCACTAGTAGCCACCGGAATCAAAACCGTATCGCCCTGTTGCAAAACCAAATCCTGGCTAATGTCTCCCTGCTGTAGCAGCGCCCACAAATCAATATTAATTAACTGTTCTTCGCCGCTGCGCGTAGCGCGCCGCACCTGAATATTTCGAATATCTGCCGAAGGCTTTACCCCACCCGCCGTCTGCACCACCTGGGTCACAGTCGTTCGGCCTCGGCTCACCTGCTCGCCTGCACCGCCAAACTCGTACGCCCCTGGGCGAAACACCTCACCGACCACAGCCACGACAATGTCTTGCTCTACGCTAGCGGCCAAATTAGAGGCCGACAGCCGATTACTCTCAGCAACATCTACATTACGCGTCGCGCCAATCACAATTGCATCGCCATCTCGCAGCGCCAAATCCTGATTAACATCGCCATTGTTCAACAGCGCCCACAAATCCAGCGTAATCGTCTGAGACTGACCGCCATTTGAGCGGCGTAGCGCGACCCGATGAAGATCGGCCGCCTGCGTAACACCACCTGCCGTTTGCAGCGCCTGAGCCACCGTCGGAAACTGAGCATCGCCTTCAGCCATCAGCGTATAAAGCCCTGGCTGGCTCACCTCACCCGCGATCGCCACTCGTAAAGGCCGCGCATCTTCCAAAACAACCGTCACCGCCGGGTAGCGCAGCTCCGATTGGTAGGCAGAAGCGATCGCCGCCCCAGCCGATTGCAGCGTCAAACCCGCAACAGACACCATCCCCACAACCGGCAAATTCAAAGTGCCGTTAGCCAACACTTTCTGCTGTCCGCTGTATTCTGGCACGTTAAAAATACTGACCGAGACTAAATCACCTGCGCCCAACACATAGGAGTCGTTAAGCCCTCCCAAAGCAGCATTTGCCTGCGCAACAATCGCGCCATCACTCAAGCCCGCCCGGTTAGACCATTCACTCTCTACAGACCGTTCAGCTACAGCCGCCGCGGGCAAACAGCCAATAACCCCAATCCCTACCAGCGAAAACAGACTCGCAGGCAACAGTTGCTGCATCTTCAGCTTAGTTTTCATCAGTAGCCACCTCGCTCGCCTTACCAGAGAAATTGCGCATAAAGGAACAAATATATTTAGGAGAGATAGCAAGAGAAAAAGAGCAGCACAAATACTTTATTAAGACTCTCAACAGTTTTTTTCAACCGGTTTCTTCTACAGCCATTAGGAATCTGCCATCAGGAATCTGCCATCAAGAATTGACGGAAACCAGCTGGCGCGATCGCGATAAACACGCACAGCCTAAGGAAAAGAAAGCCAACTTTCTCCATCCTCATATCAAGACAATCTAATGTACCCGGCAACATACAAAAGTAACTTGATTCGAAATGGCTATATCGCTACAGGTCTCAGCATCCAATCGGCGTTAGATCGCAAGTGATCGCCACTTAAAACGCGGGATTCCAGTAGAAAGTACTTTTTTCAGCAAACATCTGTCAATCACGTAGAGCACCTCAAAAGAGAAATAGCTGTAGCACAAGCAATAGGCTTCCCACCTCAGTATTTTTCTTTTCATCAATTTTTTATTTTTTTTGCGTTGTCTAAAACTTTACGCACAGACTAAGCGTTTGTACGGAAATGCTCTCTCGGTTGCGATTCATTTGTGACAGTTTTTAGTTTGGGTGCATAGCAGCGATCGCCTCCTTCGCTGCTATGCCCCGAGTTCTTACGAGTATTTACAGAGCAATCGCAAATCTAGCTCCGTACATTCACTTGGCAATGGGGTTGAAATTACCGTCCCCTATTGCCTAGTCAATTTTATTCTTCCTTACAGAAGCCTTTTTAATATGCGCCTCAACCTAATCAAACTTGCTAGCGCCTTACTCTGTGCAGGGATGTTATTACCCGCTAGCGCCCGAGCAGAAAGTCTCAACATAGACGATCTCCTAACGGGCAGATCCTCAGTGAATCAGTCAGCGTCAGATCTTACCATCACAGATTTACCCCCCTCGCCAACGGCACAAACGCTGCTGCTCACCCAAACAGCTACTGCCCAGACAGAAACCGCCCAAGCAGTAGAACCTGGAGAAACGTCCCAAGAGTCTGTCGGCTACCCAGCTTTGCCCTCGGTCGAAGAAATTCAGCTGCTTCAAGAAGATCTTAGAAACCTGAACGTGCCGGAGTCTCAGCGACGGCGGCGGGCGTATCCTAGTATTACTATCTCCAACCCATCCGGCTACGGTGCCCACCGAGGACAGATTTATATTGGAGCAGGCATTCAGTCTAGAAGCCGATACAGTGGCCCGCGCGAGACGCTAGGCGTATTTAGCGGCGGCAAGCGAGACGGCGTAGCGGGCGTCGGGTTTGGCATAGGCGATGCGAGAGAATCAGTAGGGCTCCAAATATCTTATACGGCGGCTAGCTTTGGCGGCAGCCGCGCCCCGCTGAGCGGCGGCTTCAATGCCAAAGTTCACAAGCAGTTTGGTCATGGTTGGGCTGCTGCTATCGGCGGAGAAGGCATTATCAACTTTGGTCGCCTACCAGAAGACAACGACCAAATCGACTACAACGACTTCGAAGGCACTTACTACGGCGCAGCAAGCTACACCATTCCGCTCAGAGAAGACTTTAACGACGCCTTTAGCCGACTCACGCTAACCGGAGGCGCAGGCTCAGGGCGATTCCGCACGGTCGATGACATTGCCAACGGAGAGTTTGCAGTCGGCGTGTTTGGCTCCGCCGCACTGCAGGTTTTACCGTCTACTACCCTCATTACCGAATGGACAGGCCAAGACCTGGCCGTAGGCGCATCTTTTGCCCCTTTTTCCAACTTTCCGCTAGTTGTAACCCCAGCTATTAGAGATATCGCGGGCGAGAGCGACGGGACGCCGCGCTTTGTCCTCGGCATTGGGATGTCCGTTAGCGATGCGATCGCCGCGTTTAAGTAATCCGCGATCGCACACCAGCTATGGGGCATCTACCCAGTCCAGTTCTACAACAAATTTTCTCACCTATGAACGTATCTCGACCCCACAGCCAACCGGCCACTCGCCTAATCTTTGGCCTTGTCATGGGCCTCATCGTTAGCGCAGTTCCTACGGCGGCTAGCGCCAACCTCTCAGACATCACCGGCCCCAATGTCTCAGACATTACCGGCCCCAATGTTTCAGACATCACTGGCCCCAATGTCTCAGACATCACTGGAACCAGTACCTCTAACTCAACCGACTCGGACGAAGATGAAGCGCACCCTCAAAGCAGCCGTAGAACAATCTCCAACCGAACTGATCTAGACGAACTCGCCAAAGATCTTAAAGCCAGCTACGAAAGCTGCCAGGGCGGTGCAAACTGCAGCACCTTCTACGACTTGTACGATCAGGTGCTAAATCTGCTCGAATAAGGCAAACGCCAAGCCTGCGAGCAACCCACCTACGAGCGCCCAGCGTCTCAGCTAGCGCGTACGTCAAATGCATCTCGCAGCCCATCGCCGATATAGTTCACGCTGAGCACGGTCAGAAAAATTGCTAGCCCCGGAAAAATAACCAGATGAGGCGCAGCGCTGATGTAATTTTGAGCATCGAGCAGCATGCGCCCCCAGGTAGGAACATCCGGCGGAAAGCTAATGCCCAAAAAGCTCAGCGTTGACTCGGTGATAATGGCATCGCCCACGCCTAGCGTTGCCGCCACCAAAACCGGGCCAATAGTATTGGGCAAAATATGTCGCCACACAATGCGTAAAGGCTTCGCCCCTAGCGATCGCGCCGCCTGCACAAACACCTGCTCCTTCACGCTCAAAAATCCGGCTCGCACGAGTCTAGCCGTTGGCATCCAGGCCAACCCACCAATCACAAACACAATCAGCAAGAAAATCCCCAGCTCAGGCCCAGCCAAACGACGAGCCGGATCTCGAAATAAATAGAGAATCAGCAGGAGCAGCGGCAGCCTGGGCAAAGACAAGAATAAGTCGGTTAGCCGCATCAGAGCATTATCGACCAAACCGCCGCAGAACCCCGAGACCATGCCCACAACTGTCCCCACAGAAATAGACATCAGCATTGCCGCAACGCCGACCGCCAGGCTAACCCGGCCACCCCACAAAATTCTAGCCAGCTGATCTTGACCCAAATTATTGGTTCCTAGCGGATGCGTCCAGCTAGGAGAAGCCATCGATTGGTCAAGCCTAAGCTCGCTATAGCTCACCGCATAAAAGAAGGGGCCAACAACGACGCTTAGGACAATAAGCAATAAAACTAGAGCGCCTAAAACAGCCGTGCGATCGCGTCCAAACTGCCGCCACAGCCGCTGACTTTCAGTTGTGCTTAGGTTCTTATCAGATAGTGCGACAGTAGAAACAGTCTGCTGCTGAGATAGGCACATTCATTTTTCAAAGACATGTTATCGAAAGAGTATAGTTCAGCAGCTTCTTAAACAGGCTGCGAATGCATGGCTCGCTGCGCCAGTTCAACTAAGCCGCCGCCTTTTTCAGCGGATTATGCCGCGCCGTCCGCTCCCAGAAAAATCCCGTCGTCGTCGCTACCTGAGACAGAAAAAACAGCCCCGATATAAATAGAGGAGACTTAACGTCCTTTCGGCTAAGCGGATAGGTTAGCAGGTCGGTGTAAAACTTCACCGGCTCGACGCGAATAGGCTGTTCGTTACGCTGCGATCGCACCTGATGAAAGCAAAACGCCCCGCGCCCATAGCCAAAATGCTGCCGCCAAAAAGACCCTAGCGATAGGTGGTGGGCGTGGCGAATCGTAGCCTCCGGCGCGTAGACCATCGGCAGCCCTTCATGCTGCCAGCGATCGCACAGCTCGCGATCCTCCGCCGCCGCCAGCGGAAAAGACGTATCAAATCCACCCAAACGCAGATAGTTTTCCCGAGTCATCGCAATGTTGTTGCTCGCAAAAAAGACGCTCTGCTGGGCCTCTTCTAGGCGGTCACCAGCCAAATTCTCTGGCGACGCGGTGGCTGCCCCACCGTAGTAGCTATACAAATAGTCAATCAGCGCCTGAGAAGCCGTGGAGTACACATTATTCGGCAGCGCATTCAAGCTGCGGCCCCCAACCATTGCATTTGGGGCCACGGCCAGCCTAGTCGCAAATCCGCTCAGCCAATCGGCACTAGGCATACAGTCGTCATCAGTAAACGCCAATAACGGCCCTTTAGATCGCTGCGCGCCCGCATTTCTAGCCGCCGCTGGCCCCGCATTTTGCTGCCGCAGCAGAGTCACCTCAAGCCGCGACTCAAAAGGCCGCACCACCTCATCCATCGGCATCGCGCTGCCGTCATCTACAACTACGACCTCAATGCGATCGCGCGGATAGTCCTGCTCAGCAAGCGCCGTTAAGCAGCTCGCGAGCCGTTCAGGCCGATTATAGGTGGGCACCACTACAGAGAAAAAAGGAACGGACACCATAATTTAGATAGGCACTATTAAATAGACACTGTAAAAATAAAAATACGAATCCAGCAAAGCGCCAGCAAGGCGAAGCCGCCTTTATCCTAAAGCGCTTCACCTATGTTGACCCTACGCTTTATTAATGACGCATCGCCATGATTCAGTCAAAAGGTACAGGAAAGGTTTATCAACCGCTCGCTATAAGAAAAGTTAAAGTTCACAATTACTGAGCTTTCTTCCGAGCGGAGTAAGTCACAGCGACCGGGCCATTCTCAACTACTCAAAGCCAGCCAAAGTTTAGGAGTTTTCCCTTTGAATACGCCGTCAGTCCTCATAGGCTGCAACGACCATAATGCCGAAAACCCAATTTGGCATCCACAGCACAGATGCCTCTACTGGAGCGACATCCCAGAGGGCAGACTCTTTCGCTACGACCCCAAAGACCAGGAATACGAACAGATATACAGCGGCGAACCCGTCGGTGGCTTTACCATTCAAGCCGATGGAGCGTTGCTGCTATTCAAAACCGAAGGCACCGTAGAAATTTGGAAAGAAGGCGACATTACTCCCGTTATTCCCAGCATTCCAGAGGCGAAAGGAACGCGGTTTAACGATGCGATCGCCGACCGCAAAGGCCGAGTGTATTCTGGCATTATGGCCACCGAAGACACCCCCGGCAGGCTCTATCGAATCGATTTAGACGGCTCCTATCACGCAGTCGTAGAAGATCTGCTCGTACCCAACGGCATGGCCTTCGACCTAGACTACACGCACTTCTACCTCACAGACTCCGAAAAACGCATCATTTACCGCTTCGACTACGACGAAGAAACCGGCGAGCTAAGCAACCAAACCACTCACCTCACCACGCCCGAAAACGACGGCATCCCCGACGGCATGACCATCGACGCAGCAGGTCACCTCTGGTCGGCCAGATGGAACGGCAGCGGCATACATCACTACCATCCCACCGGCAAACACCACTCGAAAATAGAGCTTCCCGTCAAAAAAGTAAGCTGCATCACCTTTGGCGGCGACAATTACGATTCCATTTTCATCTCTACGGCCAGAGGAGACGACCCAACACCAGAAGAATCTAGATATAGCAACGCCGCAGGCGATATTTTTCATATGAAATCAGACGTAAAAGGCAGGCCCGAACGCTTCTCTTGCATTCTGCTTGCGCCCTACTCCTACGACACGGCGCCAACGCCTATACAGCCCTAATCACTCGGCAGGGGTTACCCACGGCGACGACATTATCCGGGATGTCTTTAGTCACCACGCTGCCTGCGCCAATCGTTGTATTTTTCCCAATCGACACGCCTGGGCAAATGATAGCCCCGCCGCCAATCCACGCATTATCGCCAATTCGCACAGGTGCAGCCAGCTCTTTCCCGGTTAGCCGGACAGCCGGCTCAATCGGATGATAGGCTGCGTAGATTTGCACCTTCGTTGCGATTAAAACGTCGCTGCCAATATGCACCTCCGCGCAGTCTAAAATTGTGCAGTCGGCGTTGATATATAGGTTTTCACCGGCAAAAATATGGCATCCATAGTCGCAGTAGAAAGGAGGGGTAATGGCAAACTTTTGACCAATTTTTCCAAACAGTTTTCGAACTATCTGTTGCTGCTCGGCGGTGTTTCTAGGCGGCGAATGATTAAACGCATGGAGTAAATCGAGCGCCTGGGCGTGCATTTCGCTAAGTTCTAAATCTGAAGCTAAATACAATTCTCCTGCCAGCATTTTCTCTCTTTCTGTTTTTGGTTTCATATAAAAGGATCAAAACGTTTTCTGTTGTCCACCCTATCGCTTGAGCTGTTCAAAATAGAAAAGGATATTTATAATGATCGCCGAAAACGCTAGGAACGCTGAAAACGCTGAGAAAAGAAGACTCAAAGAGAATCGCGATCGCACCGCATATTGGACCCGCTGGGGGCCTTATGTAAGCGAGCGGCAGTGGGGCACCGTCCGCGAAGACTACAGCGCAGATGGATCTGCCTGGGACTACTTCAGCCACGCGCAGTCGCTTTATCGCGCCTACCGCTGGGGCGAAGACGGCATTGCAGGCATTTGCGACAACCATCAACGCCTGTGCTTTGGCCTCGCCTTTTGGAACGAACAAGATCCGATTCTTAAAGAGAAAATGTTTGGCCTAAGCAGTACGCAAGGCAACCACGGCGAAGACGTGAAAGAGTACTACTTTTATTTAGACAACACGCCGACGCACTCGTACATGAAGTATTTGTACAAGTACCCGCAGGCAGCCTACCCCTACCAGCAGCTCGTAGAAGAAAACCAAAGAAGAGGCTACGAAGACGCTGAGTTTGAGCTGCTAGACACCGGGATTTTTGAGCGCGATCGCTACTTCGATATCTTTATCGAATACGCCAAGACCAGCGATGAAGACATCTCAATTAAAATCACCGCTCACAACCGAGGCGACCAGGAAAGCCCCCTGCATATACTGCCAACCCTGTGGTTTCGCAATACCTGGTCGTGGGAGGAAAACGCGCCCAAGCCTCAGCTAAAAGCCTACGCTCAAAAAGACAGCTACAGCGTTATTGAATCTAACCACGAGAGCTTAGGCGATCGCTGGCTCTACTGCCAGGGCGAGCATACCCCTCTATTTGTAGACAACGAAACCAACGAGCAAAAGCTCAGCGGCCAAAAAACAGCAGGCTATGCCAAAGACGGCATCAACAACTACGTCGTTGAAGGGGCCAAAAACGACATTAATCCAGAGCAGACTGGCACCAAGTTTGCCGCCCAATATCAGCTCTCTATTCCAGCCGGAGAAAGCCGCACTCTCTCGCTCAGGCTCTGCGACTCAAACCAGCTTCAAGACCCTTTTGGCAGCGAATTCTCTGCGCTATTCGACCAGCGCCAGCAAGAAGCCGACGACTTCTACCAGAGCTTTATCCAAGGCAAAATCTCTGAAGATGAGCGCAACGTGCAGCGCCAAGCCTTTGCCGGCATGCTGTGGAACAAACAGTTTTACTACTACGTAATCAAAGACTGGCTAGAAGGCGACCCGGCTCAGCCCGCTCCCCCCGAGGGCCACAAGCACGTTAGAAACACCAACTGGACGCATCTTTTTAACGACGACATCATCTCCATGCCAGACAAATGGGAGTATCCCTGGTACGCCTCCTGGGACTTGGCCTTTCACCTGGTGCCCCTAGCCGTTATCGACCCAGACTTTGCCAAACTTCAGCTCTCTCGCCTCACCCGCGAATGGTACATGCATCCCAACGGCCAAATTCCGGCCTACGAGTGGGACTTTAACGATGTCACGCCGCCGGTACAAGCCTGGGGAGCCTGGCAAATTTACCAACTAGAACAGAAATACTGGGGCAGACAGGACAAAATTTTTCTAGAAACCATCTTTCAAAAGCTGCTGCTAAACTTCACCTGGTGGGTAAACCGCGAAGACATCGAAGGCAGAAACGTCTTCGAAGGCGGTTTCTTAGGCATGGACAACATCGGCGTATTCGACCGCTCTGCTACGCTACCCACCGGTGGCATATTAGAACAAGCAGACGCGACTTCCTGGATGGGTATGTACTGTCTGGGTATGCTCAACATCGCCTTGGAACTCGCCATCGACCGCTCGCCCTACGAAGATACGGCCAGCAAGTTCTTCGAGCATTTTCTGTACATTGCCGATGCGATGAATGACGTCGGCGGTATTTCTTTATGGGACGAAGAAGACGGCTTTTACTACGACGCCATCGCATTCTCAGACGGTAGCCGCCAGAAGATGGAAGTGCGATCGCTCGTCGGACTCATCCCTTTACTCGCCGTAGTCGCCATCGGCCCCGAAACCATCGACAAGCTTCCCGGCTTTGAGCGGCGCTTGCAGTGGTTTATCGACAACCGCCCCGACCTGAAGCAAAACGTCGCCTGCATGGAAACCAAAGGCGTTGGGGCAAAAAGGCTGCTCGCGCTTTGCTACGCCACCCATCACTCCAATGGCCACAAGAACAAGCTGCGCCGACTGCTCGAATACATGCTCGACGAAAGCGAATTCATGGGGCCTCACGGTATCCGCTCCGTCTCCAAGTATCATCAAGACCATCCCTTTGTCCTTAGCGTCAACGGCAGCGAGAACTGCGTTCGCTATCAGCCCGCCGAGTCCAGCAACGGTCTTTTTGGCGGTAACTCCAACTGGCGCGGCCCGGTGTGGTTCCCCATCAACTACATTCTGCTAGAGGCCCTGCAAAGATTTCACGGCTATCTTGGAGAAGACTTTAAAATAGACTGTCCCACCGGCTCCGGTAACCAAAAGACGCTAGACGAAGTTGCCATCTTTATTGCCAAACGAATGATTACGATCTTCTTAAAAGACAAAAACGGCAGAAGACCGGTATTCGGCGGCATTGAGAAATTTCAAAGCGATCCGCACTGGCAAGATTACATTCTCTTCTACGAATACTTCAACGGCGACGACGGTGCGGGCTTAGGCGCATCTCATCAAACCGGCTGGACAGGTCTAGTGGCCCATATGATTCAGCTCGGCGTTGAAATGGGGTTTAACGACTACGAATAGTTCTCTCAGTTACTTTAAGAAGTTGCTTTAAAGGCAGCGATCGCAGATCATGACTTCATCTACTCCCAAAACAGCCCTAGTCACCGGCGGAAACGGCGGCATCGGCACAGCCATCTGCCAAGGACTCCTCAAGTCAGGGTTCAAAGTCTTCTTAGCCGCTAGATCTGCAGACAAAGGCCAAGCCGCCGTCGCCAGTCTCTCCGACCAGGGCGCTATAGAACTTGTGCAGCTAGATATCACCGACGATAGCAGCATTCAATCGGCGGTAAAACAAGTCGGCCAAAAGGCAGACAGCCTAGACGTTTTGATTAACAATGCAGGCATCTATCCCGACGCAGACGTAGACATTTTAACGGTCTCAAGAGAGCGGCTAAACCACGCGATGAACACAAACACCTTCAGCCCCATCGGGCTGACTCAAGCATTTATTCCCCTCTTAGAAAAGTCGAACAGCCCCAGAGTGATCAACATCTCTAGCGGCAACGGGCAGCTAGAAGGCATTTCTGCCGACGTCCCTAGCTACTCGCTCTCTAAAATGGCGCTCAACGGAGCCACGATCCTTTTATCTAGAGCCTTAAAGCCAAAAAATATTGCGGTGTATGCGATGGGGCCAGGATGGGTCAGAACAAACATGGGTGGAGATGCCGCGCCGCGATCGCCCGAAGAAGGCGCAGATACCGCCGTTTGGCTAGCTACTAGCGGCACCATGGCGCAAACCGGGAAGTTTTTTCGCGATCGCACCGAACAACCCTTCTAATCAATTCGCTCATTCATTCATCCATATCCGCATTCACATTCAGCAAACGGTAGACGCATCTGCCTTAACCAGCGGCGAAGCATCTATCTGTAAATTAGCCGAGCCGGCTCGAATAGTAACGTCACGATCTATCGCGTCTTCTAAAACCGCGCGATCGCCTTGAGCCGCCCAAACTTCCACCGCCAAATTGCCCTGCCCTACGGCAACAATCTCCAAAGTATCTTCACTCATCTTGCAAGAGACTTTTGCAACTAGCTGACTTTGAGAACGATCTAACCCAACCGCAATTCTCAACAAACCAGCCAGCAGCCGTACCACCTGCTGCTGGCGATCGCTCAGCCGCTTAAACTTACCGTGTTTAGTCTTCGGCTTAGACCGCCGATGGTAGCGCACCACATGGCCAATCAGCAGCATCTCTTCATCGGTAAAGCCGCGCGGATCGGTCTTCTCTAAAATATAGCGAGAAGTTTTGTGATAGCCGCTATGAGAGATATACAGCCCAATATCATGCAATAGCGCCGCGTACTCTAGAATGCCTTTCTCCAACTCGCCAAAGCCGTGCAGCTCTTGAGTCTGTTCGAATAGCTGCTTCGCCAGGCTAGCAATATGGCAATTTTTCTCCCAGTCCGTCTCATACTTGCTCACGAGCTGAGCCGCTTTTCTATGCCGCAAATCCTTATCGCCGTTCAGCGCATCTACCTCCTCAGCCTGTCGCTCCAAGTAGTCGAGAATGAGCCCCTCTCGCAAAGAAGCATCGCAGAGCGTCAGTTCCTCTACCCCCGCTAGCGCTAGGAGCTGACACAGCAAAACGCCGCCCAAATGAATCGCGTCCGTCCGCTTCTCGCTAACGCCTTCCACATTCGCTCGCTTCTCAGGCTTTAGCTCAACTAGCTTATCGGCCATCTTCTGCAAATCTTTGAGCGCGACTGTTTCTGCATTCACCGAGTTTAAAGACTGCTTGTGCCGCTTCACATAGGCCGCCTCCCCCATCGTCCGAATAGTACCCGAGGTGCCAATAACCCGAGTAAACCCAATCTCCTTGACCTCATCTAGCACCGGCTGCGCCACAAAGCGAATATGGGCCTCCAAGACGCCTCGCGCTTCCTTGCTCATCTTCTGCTCGCTCTCAAACATATCAAACAGGCGCAGCACGCCTAGCTTCATACTCTTGCCCAACAGCACTGTCTCCCGGTTACCCACCACCGCCTCCGTACTGCCGCCGCCAATATCCAGCACCAGCGCGTTCTCGTCTGCCAGCGGAATCGCATTTCTCACCGCCAAAAAAATCAGCCGCGCCTCTTCCTTCCCCGAAATCATCCGAGGTCGAATCTTCGTCCGGCGCACCACCTCCTTCAAAAACGCCTCCCCATTCTGGGCCTCGCGGATCGCACTGGTCGCCGCCGTAATAATCTCATCCACCCCAAGCTGATTTGCTAGCTGCACATAGCGCTCAATCGTTTCAATGCCGAGTTTGAAAGCGCGATCGCTCAGCCGATTAGTGGCAAATACGCCCACGCCCAGCTTCACCATCTCCTTCTCGCGATCTATCACCTCAAAATTTCGCTGTTGCAGCACCTTCACCACAATCATATGAATAGAGTTGGTGCCTATATCAATTGCAGCTAGTTTCATAGTTTGGATGATTACCAAAGAGTCATCTGCCTACCGTACTGAGTAGAGCTACCCCGGTTCAAGCCTTATCAGCAAATGTTCGCAATCGCGCTGGCTATTTAAGCCCAGTCATCTCGCTTTATCCAGTCATCTCGCTTTATATAAACTATTCAGTTCAACCGCAGCCAGAGCTTTCAACCACAGATCTCGACTGGGGCGTTCCCTGCCTATGAGTCCTTAATAACGGGTAAAACCACTTCAGCATCTTCATAGATCTGATACCAAATGGCCTGAGCGTTTGCCGTAATGTTGCCCCGAGGGGGAAAAGCCGAATACTTTAGCCGACTGTCGAAGCGAACGTGCAGCCAGGGTACGCCATGTCCGTGCGTATTGCACCACAGCGCTTCCTCCTGCAAAATTGCCGCCAGGCAAATCTCTCCTACCTGCCGCCAAAGCGATCGCACCATCTCCACCGATGCTGTCCGACAAAACGCGCCAATATGACCAAACTCTCCTACCGCTTTAGGCGCTATTAGCCGAGCATCTCCAGAAAAGTTGTTGAAAGCTGCGGTTAACGCATCGGGCGCTAACGCCGTTAAGTACTGATCAAAATCTTGGGGGTTAGCGGGTCTAAACTGAGCGGGAAAGGCGATCGCAAAAAACGGATGCGTCTGCGCCGTATAGGGATGAATCGGCACCGGCTTCCATTCAAAGTCAAACGGCAAATCGGCCCAGGTCTGATTCCAGCGATCGCAAAAACCAGCATCTTCAGCTAAAGCGCGAGCTAGCTGCGCCCAGCTAAATACCCCTCCTTGCGCATCAGCAAAGTAAATCAGCTGAGCCTCTTTATGGGCAACTTTTACAGCTACTCGTTGGGCGATCGCCGCTTGAGCCATCTGTTGAGATATCTGAAACGTCGGCATACTGTTCTCTTAAATAGTCTCCCGCTCACACCCGCTCCGAAACGCTACCGAGCCGCAGCCCAATCAGCGTCTTCACCGTCACCCATCGCACAAAGGCCAGCGTCATCACCACCTTCATTTTCTCCCAAAGCCCTTTCAAATCGGGATGCTCCGAGACCTTTAAAGCAAACCTTACCGGCGGCATTAGATGAAACCCCAGGAGCTTAAAAAAAGCCAGGTTGCTCGCCCACACAGACCCAGCCTGCCGACAGCGCAAATCGTAAAACCCACCCGCGTGGCGACTAGCCTGCCTAGCCAGTTGAGCAAACGAAGATCGCGCAGGATGCTGCACCCTCGCCTGCTCCGCATACACTTGAGCGTACCGAGCCGCAAATACGCGCTGCCCCCACTCCACGTCGCCGCTAGACTTCAAGCTCGCGTCAAACCACCCCACCCGCTCAAATACCGCCGCCCAGGTAAACATATTAGCCGTCGCCCCATAGTGATCTTGCATCACAAACTTCTGCTGCGTCAGCGCCACCACACTTTCAAACAGCTCCACCGGATGCTGAGGATTAGCCATCACAACGTCGATCGCTCCAGCAGCGAGTCCGCAGTTAGGCTGCGATCGCAATGCCGCTACCCCCGCCGCAATCCAACCCACCGATGGCACACAGTCAGCATCGGTAAACGCCAGCACTTCGCCTTTAGCCTCCAAGATTCCTCGATTTCGCGCCGCATAAGAACCCGGCATCGACTCGCAAACTAGCCTTGCAGCTGGGCAAGCTTCTACCGCCGCTGTTACCGCCGCCAAATCATCAGAACCGTTATCCACCACAATGACTTCAAACGGCGAATAGGGCTGAGCCTGCAAACAGTCCAGACAAACCCTTAGCCGTCTGTCATCGTTATAAACCGGGATAATCACAGAAACCAAAAGATTCATCAGCTTAGGCTACTTCCTTCGCAGCGATTTCACTCACTGCTGGTTTATATGCTGGTTGATAAAAGCCCCCGCAAACTGCCGCTCGCTACGATTTAGCTCGCCCAAACACACCAGCAGCAGAGGAATTAGCCCGCTAAGCGCCAGCAGCTTTAGCACCAGCGACGGGTCGGGCGTAATCCACTCAATACCCAGCAGATAGACCACCGCGCTGACCGCCCCGCTGCGCACAAATGTCCCAACGGGTATAGCAATTTGCCAAATTCGATCGAGCGCGACCAAACAGGCGATCGCCCCCAATCCAGACGTTCCCGCATTCACCCAGCAAGCGCCCATCGCCCCGTAGTCCGGCACAAACAATGCATAGCCTACCGCCGAAACCGGCAGCATAGGAGCCACTAAAGCCGCCGTTAAATTCGGTCTGCCCGCCGCGGTCAAAACTGCCGTCACCACCGAAATCATCACCATCGCCATCGCCCCAAAAATCAGCACCGACAGCACCGGCCCCGCCACGCTAAATTCCCCCCCATACACCACGCTCACAATCGGCACCGCCGCCGCCGCCGCTAGCGCCGAAAAAGGCAGCAGCGCCACGACTACTCGCACCGAATTAAAGCTTATCTGCTTCGCACTGACTAGCTCCTCTCGGCGTAGAGCGCTGTTCAAAGTAGACAGCAGCAGCGGCGAAAAAGACAGCGCAAACACGCCCGGAACAAAGGCCAAATTCTGCGCCGCCCCGTACACCCCGGCCTGCTCAATCGTTCCGCCCAAAATCTTCAGCATAAACAGATCGAGTTTGTCGAACAATCGCAAACTCATCGCAAACAAAAACAGCGGCAGCGCGTAGCCAAATAGCTGTTGAGGCGCATAGCCTGAAGGGCGTAGCAGCGGCGGACGCACAAACCACCGAGCGATAATCAGCTCTACTACCGACGCCCCCAAGCTGCCAAGAATCGCGCCTTCAATGCTCCAGTTTGCATACTCTACTAGCACCGCAATAATCACCAGCCGCACCAGCCACCGCACCGCGCTCGCCACCGCCCGCACCCGAAACAGCTCTCGCCCTACCAAAATTTGTCGATGCGCATACGCCAGGCAAAAAATTGGAATATCCAGCGCAAGCAGCCGCAGATAGCTAGCAAAATTAGGCACATCTAGCAGCGCTGCAATCGGCTCGGCAAATACCCAAAGCGCCAAAGCCGCCGCCGCCCCAATCACCAAATGGAGCTGCGCGATCGCGCCTCCCACCGGCTCCCAATCATCCGCATCGCTCACAAACTTCACCGCCGTCCGCGCAAAAATAGACGTAATCGTCCATTCCACCCAGCTCACCAGCACCGACACCAGCGTCAATGTGCCATAGCCATCTTGACCCAAATTCCGGGTCAAAATTCCCGCTGTTACTAGCCCCGTCGGAAACATCAGAGCCTCCGACAGAAACACCCAAAAAGTGCCGCTCGCAAAGTTTTGAGCCGCCGTCTTGCTAGGCTTATCAGCCGCCGAATCAACAGAATCCTTTGACTCTAATCGGCTCATGAATGCTCCAACAGCGCTTCAAGGCGATCGCGATTATTCAACCAATAGGCAGGTCGCGCATAGGCCAATGCCAGCCCCACCGTATAAAGCGCCAGCGCCGCTGCACAAATCGGCAGCGCCAGCGGCAAATAAAGCCCGTAGCGAATATCCTCGCGCAGTACCTGTGCCAACCGCACCGCCGCCGTCTTCAGCTTGTTCGCCAGCAGCATCCCGGCCACAGCCAAATCTCTTAGCGGACGCATCGGCGCTTCCATGCTCAGCTCAGTCGGATTTGCCGCAAAGCGAGAAACGCAAAGCCCGTCGTAGCCCAACATCAAAAACCGCGAAACAAAATGGGACAGTCCGTTTGGCGGCGCGTGCAAAGCCCTCGCCTCGGGCTGCTGCCAAATCTGCTTGGAATTCGCCGCGAGCTGATGCGCATGAATAACGCAGTTGCCGCGATACATCGGCAGCGTCCCAGGAATGGGAAACCGATCGATTAGCGATCGCCGAAAAGAGACATTGTTGCAAAAATAACCGCCCGTCGCCGCCAGCGAATCGCGCCCGGTATAGCGCGGAAAAATATAGACCAGCGCCATCGCCAGCCCGTATGGCCCGTCTACCGCCAGCGACGTTTCCCCCGCCAAAAACTGCACCTTTTCCTCTGCGTAAGGCTGTAGCATTGCCGCTAGCCACCCATCGTTATATACGCAGTCCGAGTCGCACAGCACAACCACCTCACCAGAGGTCAGCGCAATTCCCTGCATTTTCGCCTGATAGTACTCCAAATCTGCATCAATTCGCTGCGTCTTTATCCAGGGGTAGCGATCGCGAATCGTCGCCAGCACTTTCTCCGGCACATCTCCCGTCTCTACCATCAACACCTCATTTGCCAGCAGCGGCGAAAGCGTCTGCCTTTGCAAAGCATTCAGGCTGCGAAACAACCCCGGCAGATCGGCGCTCGCCAAATTTTCGGTCTCAATAATAATCGAGAAATCAACCGGACTCTTCAAAAACCCTTCAACCGATTCAACGCTAGCGGTCTGTTCGTCTGCTGTCTGTTCGTCTGCTGTCTGTTCGTCTGCTGTCTGTTCGTCTGCTGTCTGTTCGTCTACAGTTACTGACCCCATCTTGCACCCTCTGCGATCTATATCTCTAAAAAATCTCTACAAAAACTCTATCCCACAGCCGACAACTCTCTCTCTTTCTCTCTTTTCGCCTCAATATCCGCCCACTGCTCCTTCGTAAAGTCCTCGTGGTAAGAGCGCTCAACGTTGATATTCCACAAATCGTGCTTCTCACCCAAAATATTCTTCGCCGCCAGCAGTCCACTTAGCATCGAATGATCCTGATTGTTGTATCGGTGCATTCCATTGCGCCCCACCGTCTGCAAGTTCTCAAACCCCAGCATAAATTCCTGCAGCACCGCCAAATGTTTCCGATAATCGCCGTCATAAACCGGATAGGCCTTCTTCTGCCGAATCACCGTCCCGTCTTCGACAAAAGAGGCATCGGGCACCAAAGCTAGCCCCACGATCTCCTCAGTCGCTAGCCGAATCAGCTCATCATCGCTTTTCTCCCAAATATCGTCCCCCTCGCTGCAAAAGTACTCCATCCCCAAACAGGTCTTCTCCAGATCGGGCACCATCGCCGCACTCCAGTTCTTAAAATTCTGAATGCGACCGACTCTAAACTCAGGGCTATGAATATAAATCCAATTATCTGGAAAAACAGACTTTAAGTTAACCACAATCGGCACGATTAGAAAGTCTCGATACTTCAGCCCAGCCGCCGCATCTAGCACCGCTTTAGGCGCAGGCGGATCTAGCCGTTTCACCAGCGCGCTCACCGGCATACTAGAAACATAGTGATCGCCCGTTACCGTCGAGACCTGATCGCCCTTTTGCACCACCACCCGGTCAATCCGCATTCCCGTTCGCTCCACCCGCAGTACCTGCGTCTCCATCGACACCTCAGAGCCGCCCTCTTCAATCAAATCGCGGCATCTCTCCCACATCATGCCAGGGCCCAAGATAGGGTAATCGAACTCCTTAATTAGCGTCTTGGTATCGTTACTACCAAACATCGCATTGAGCACCGCCTTAGAAAGCGAGAGCCCCTTAATCCGCTGCGCCGCCCACTCCGCCTGAATCTTATCGCAAGGAATTCCCCACACCTTTTCTGTATAAGACTTAAAAAAGGTCCGATACAGCCGACCGCCAAATCGCTCTGTTACCCACTCTTCAAAGTTTTCAGCCTCGCGATCCGGATCTAGCTTGGCCTTTGCCTTTGCCTTCAAATAGCTCAGCACAATCAGCGTGCTATCAATTGGGCCAATGTTCTTCAACGTGCTCGAAATAGAAAGCGGATAGTCAAAAAAGCGATTGCGATAGTAAATGCGAGACATTCGAGGGACTTGAATAAAATCATCGCCCAAAATCTCTTTCCAAAGCGCCTGAACCTCTCCTACTTTAGTAAAAAAGCGATGGCCGCCAATATCGAAGCGGTAGCCCTTGTAAGTCTCGGTGCGAGAGATGCCGCCGACTTTATCGGCCTGTTCTAGCACAATTGCCTTTTGACCATTTCTAACCAAGTCATAAGCAGTGACCAAACCGGCCGGGCCTGCCCCAATTACTACAGTACGAGAAACCATGTATAGAAGAACTCTTGATTTTTATAAGTGATGGTCAGCAGAGTGATAGTCAACAAGGTGATAGTCAGCAGACAGCATTAGGTACTTAAACCTGCCAAAACAATCCATTAGAAGAGAGATTGTCAGCGCCGTTATAACCAGAAACATGGATTAGCCCCTCGGATAGTGCGCCTCATCCAGGACGCAGCCGATAGCGAACCACCGTATAGGCATACACCGAGCCGCTGTAGGAAAACCCAAACAGCAAAGCGCTGAAATATCCGTAGCATAGAGACGTAGAAATGCTTGATATAACTTAAAAACAAGCTGAAGTTAGCTTGTTAAGGTTAACTTGTTAAGTAAGTATAACTACCAGTTTCAGCATAGCAAAGCAACAAAATCTGGGTGTTTTTTCCTAGATGCTTTTACAGACAGCTTATTACTACCGGCAGCTTTAGCAAGTTAAGGTAAAGCTATAAAAAAATGTTGGTAAAAGCAGAAAAATAAGCATCCAAAAAACGCGCAGGCGTACTAAGAAAGGCGCAACCAACACCCTCGCGATCGCACCCCGTCAACTCTACTAAAACCGATCGGAAAGCGCCGCCACACAGCGATCGCAAATTGTCGGATGCTCGCTCGACTCCCCCACGTGAGTAGAGTAGTTCCAGCAGCGATCGCACTTCTGTCCGTCAGCTTCAGCCATCCCAATGGTCAGGCCAGCCACCTCCGCTCGATACTTCACCGCCGACTGCGCCAGGCTATCCGACAGCTCCACTTGAGACACCAAAAACAAATACCGCAGCTCATCCACGCTATTACGGCCAGAAGTTAAGCTATCAGCCGGGTTCATTCCCTTCAACGTCTCCAGCAAACCCGCGTCATCGGTACTCAACAACAGCTTCGCCTCCAAAGAAGATCCGATCGCTTTGTCAGCTCGACTCTGCTCCAGCACGGTATTTGCCTCATCGCGAATCGTCCGCAGCCGCTGCCACTTCTCCACCAAATCGGGCCGCACCCAGGCATCCGGCGTCTGCACCCATCCGGCTTCAAACACCGACTCCACGCCCGCATCGTAAGGCAAAAACTGCCAAATATCCTCAGCCATGTGCGACAGTACCGGCGCGATCGCCTTAGCCAAATTCTCAATCGCCGCCGCCAGCACCGTCTGACAGCTTCGGCGCCGAGCCGAATCCGCCGCGCTAATGTACAGCCGATCTTTCGCAATATCCAAATAAAAGTTCGACAGATCTACCACGCAAAAATTCTGCACCGTCTGGAAAAACTGAAAGAACTGATAGGACTCAAACGCTTCCTTCACCTCAGCAAACACCTCGCTCATGCGGTGCAGCATGTATTGATCTAGCTCGGGGAGATCTTCATAGGCGATCGCATCCTTCGCCGGATTAAAATCAGCCAAATTCCCCAGCAAAAACCGCGCCGTATTGCGAATCTTCCGATACACATCCGACATCTGCTTCACATTGCGCATTCCCAGCCGCATATCGCCCGAGTAATCCACCGAAGACACCCAAAGCCGCAGCACATCCGCCCCATAAGGCGGCTCCTGCTTCTGATTATTACCGCCCTCAATAATCACCCGAGGATCAACGCCATTCCCCAGCGATTTGCTCATTTTGCGCCCATTCTCATCGAGCACATAGCCATGCGTCAGCACCTGCTTATAAGGCGCACAGCCATTCGTCGCCACGCTAGTCAGCAAGCTCGACTGAAACCAGCCGCGATGCTGATCAGATCCTTCTAGATAGATCTCAGCCGGGTAATCTAGCCCCGTTCGCTGCTGCACCACCGACGCCCAAGAAGACCCTGAGTCAAACCACACGTCCATCGTGTCTGTGCCTTTCACGTAGGTCTTCCCATCATTCCGATAAGCCTCCGGCAGCAGTTCCTCCACGCTCATCTCCCACCAAGCGTCACCGCCTTTCTCCGCGACGATCGCCCGAATATGAGCGATCGTTTCCTGCGTCATCAGCGGCTCGCCCGTTTCCGCCTCGTAAAATACCGGAATCGGCACACCCCAGCTCCGCTGCCGCGAAATGCACCAGTCCGATCGCTCAGAAACCATTGAGGTAATCCGGTTTTTCCCCTGCGCCGGAATCCACTTCACCGTATCAATCGCCGCGATCGCCTCATCTACAAATCCCTTCACCGAAGCAAACCACTGCTCCGTCGCCCGATAAATCACCGGCTTCTTCGTCCGCCAGTCATACGGATACTTATGCGCGTAAGGCTCATGCTTCAGCAAAACCTTTTCCGCACCCAGCGCCTCAATAATGGCGTCATTCGCCGTCTTCAGTACATTTAGCCCTTCAAAGTCACCCGCTTCAGCCGTAAAGTTTCCCCGCGCATCCACCGGACACAAAATCGGCAAATTTTCCCGCTGGCCCACCAAAAAGTCTTCCTGACCGTGGCCCGGCGCAGTATGCACCAGCCCCGTACCCGACTCAGTTGTCACATAGTCGCCGCCAATCACAATCGGACTCACTCGATCGAAAGCGCTATCTTTTTTCGCGAGCGGATGGCGATAAGTCGATCCTGCGATCGCCCTTCCGCTTAGCTCCGCTACCACGCTCAACCCACTGCCAAACGTCCCCGACAGCTTTTCGGCCAGCTCCTTAGCCACAATCAGATACTGAAAAGGATCCCCAGACTCACTTTCCACCACCGCGTAAGTCAGCTCCGGATTCACCGAAACCGCCACGTTCGCCGGAATCGTCCAGGGCGTTGTCGTCCAAATCGCCACGCCCAAACTGCCTATATAGGGAGCCAGCGTCTCTTGCGCGCTCTCCGAAGCACTCTCCATCGGAAACGCCACGTAAATACTCGGCGAAACGTGATCCTCCGGATACTCCAGCTCAGCCTCAGCCAGCGCCGTCTGCGAAGAAGGACTCCAGTGAACCGTCCTCAGCCCTCTATAGATGTAGCCATTCTCAACCATCTTCCCAAACACGCCCAGCTGCGCCGCCTCGTACTCCGGCGTCAGCGTCAAATAGGGTTTATCCCAGTCGCCCCAAACGCCATAGCGCTGAAAGCCCTCGCTCTGCTTTTGAACAGTATCCAGCGCAAATCCCTTCGCCCGCTGCCGCAGCTTCAAAGGCGTCAGATCTCGCCGCTCTGAAGACTTCATTTTCTGCAGCACCTTCAGCTCAATCGGCAGTCCGTGGCAGTCCCAACCCGGCACATAGCGCACTTTACGCCCCTGCAAAATCTGGTACTTATTGATAATGTCCTTCAAAATCTTGTTCAGCGCATGGCCCATGTGCAGGTCGCCATTCGCATAGGGAGGCCCATCGTGCAGCGTAAACGGCTCCCCCGAATTATTCTCCGCCTGATTTTGGTAAATCGCTTTTTCAGCCCAATATTTTTGCAGCTCAGGCTCGCGCTTCACCGCATTCGCCCTCATGCTGAAATTAGTTTGGGGCAGCAGCACCGTCTCCTTATAGCTCTTCGCTGTTTCCAAGGAGGCTTCTGAAGCGGAGGCGTTTTTAGAATTACTCACAGTCGCAGGTTCTATATAAGAGGTGTACGCAAAAAATCAAAAGCGCAGATTAGGTCATTCTGCCTTGAAGCCTCGCCCTATTCAAGCTAGTCGGCCCAGTTGCTATCTTCCCAATCATCATCTTCAAGTTCATCATTGTATCGACTATCGCCCTCAGACGATCGGCTAACAACAGGCGCTTGAACGATAGGCTCATTTTCAACAGGCGCTTGAACCGGTGAACGGCTAACGCTAGCCTCTCGGCGCGGAATTTCAATCATGGGCTTAGAAGGCTTCGGCTTAGTCATCGAAACCACAACATCCTTAACCCATCCCACTAAAATGACAGGCATCGCCAGTAAGCTAGGCTTCTTGTCAACCGGCGTAGATAAAGGTTTCGGTTTGCTCGCCGCTGCGGAAACCGGCTCTATCCACTGAGCATCAATAGCCTCATCAGCAAGGCTTTCAGCCAGCGTTTCTTCTGCATCGGTCCACTCAGCAGGCTGAGATTCGCGCCCTTCAAGTCGAATCGTCTCGGGTTCTATGCTTCAGCGATCGCATCTTCTAAAACGGCATCTTCTAAAACAGCATCTTCAGGAATAATTTCCTCAGAGACAGCTTCTTCAGCCACGTCCGCCTCAGCGACTACCTCCTCAACCACGTTCTCCTCAGCTACTGCCTCCTCGACCACATTCTCCTCAGCTACTGCCTCCTCAATCACAGGCTCCTCAACAGCCACAACTTCAGCCTCAGCAGCAGGCGGCGCAGCATAAGCTATCTCAGCCACCGCCTCATCCAAATCCTCAGAAAGCGCTGCCGTCTCTCCTGCAAAAGCGGTAGAAAACAGCTCCCCTTGCTGAGCCTCAGCCAGCTCCACCCCATCTTCTACAAACTCATAGTCGTAAGCAGGTCGCCGACGCGGATCTAACCGAGCGCTCAGCACAGCCGGTCCCTCAATGGCTCTACGCTCTAGCCGCACCGATCGCACGCTCTCATCCGGCGCAATCCGCAGCTCGTTTAGCTTGCTCTTAGCCCAACCGCCTACCACCTCCGGCGTCAGTACAATCGGCGTCTGCTGATAAACCGGCGTTTTCTCTCGGCGCACCGTCAGCGTTTGCCAGCCCAAACCCAGCAGCAAAGCCACAGCAACCACTTGGCCTAGCAGCACTAGCCCCGTCATCTGCCCAGCGCTAAACCACAGCACTGCCGCATACAGCAGACCTAGCCCGGCCCACAAAAAATCGGAGCGCCGATGCACTTCCGGATAAAGGAAGGCCGCCAGATAAAATCCCAAGCTGCCCGACCCCAGCAGCACAGCCAAAACATGCGCGAACATTCACCAACCGCTTACAATCCTCATCATTGTGTCGGATTAAGGGGCAATTGTGTTCGTAAATTCGAGAGCAGGCGCTACATCGCCCCAGAATTCTTGCTAAACAGCACCATCACCGTCTTAAAGAGCAGATGAATGTCATACATCAGGCTCCACTTTCGCTGATACTGCAAATCCAGCCGAATCACATCTTCAAACGAAGTCACCTTAGATCGTCCATTTACCTGCCACTCACCCGTCATTCCCGGCTTCACGTTGAGTCGCTGCCATTGAGAAATCTCGTATTCTTCAATCTCATTTGGCGTTGGCGGACGCGTTCCAACCAGGCTCATGTCGCCCTTAAGCACGTTCCAAAACTGCGGAAACTCATCTAGACTCGTGCGCCGCAAAAACTTACCGATCTTAGTAATCCTATGATCGTTGTCATTCTTAAACAGCGGCCCCTCTAGCTTATTAACCACCTCGCTCTTGCGGGCCTCTGCGTCCACCACCATCGAGCGAAACTTCCAGATTTTAAAGCGTTTGCCCAAAAACGAACAGCGCGTTTGCGCAAAGAAAATAGGGCCACCGTCATCTAGCTTGATAATAGTGCCAACCACCACCCACAAAAGAGCCGTCAACGCCAGGCCTACTAGCGCACCCACAATATCCAATGCTCGCTTCGCCTTAGATCGAACCGAAGGGTGCGTTCCTGGCAAATTGCCTAACGCCCGCTGGTAGCGACCGCGATTCGACCAGCCGCGCTTACTTCGCCCCCTCTGCGCAGGTAGCGCTGGCAGCCGCTCAATGTGAAAAACTTTGTCTAGCTCCGTTAGCGAGAGCGCCATCATCACCTGATCAGGCACGTTTACCAGCCTCAGCTTCGCCTGGTTAGATTCGCAGAGCTTGTGGCAAATTACCAGAGAGCCGATGCCGCTGCTATCTATAAACCGGGTCTGGGTAAAGTCGAGCACCACCTCTTCAAGATTTTCATGGTGCTTGAACGCTTGCTGACAGCTACGTCTGAAGGACTCAGCCTCCGTAACCGTAAAAGACTGCGTGAGGTGAATCGTGCCCATTGACTCCGAAACCGATGCTTTGAAGCTGGCTGGGCTGGGCGAACTAATTAAGCTATTGTGGCGACTAGTCATATCAAAAAATCAGTAACGGTTCACAGGCCCAGCCGATTAAGCATTCTCAGACCGCTGTGTCTTCACAGAGCCTTCACAAAAAACGCTCTATAAAGCCACACCAGCATAAGTGAAGCCAAAGGCTTTTTACTCAGTCGGATCAGTTCGGATTAATTTGGTCATCGGAGATCGGGCAAGCAGCTTGCCTTCCTGGGTTCGTTAAGAAAGCGATCGCGCCTGCAAAGACTTCATCTCACGAATAACCTACCGCAAGAGTCCCAAACAAAGTGGTATAACCACACCACTTTTTAGAACTTTGCAATAAATACACCTATATAATTTTTCAGGGCCAAAATCATTGACAAAAAATATAAACACCCTTTGCCGACTGCGTATTTGTACAGACGTTGTTAATTTATTTTTGAGTCCGTAAAAATAGAACTTTATAACGCTCTAATCCATATACAGCTCAGACCAACGATAACCGGAGCTACAGAACAAAAAAAATTGATAGGCTGGCGCTCGCACCATCAGATTTGCTGACTAGACTTGCTAACTAGACTTGAGTAGCAGGCTCTGCATCAAGAAAAGTTGAGAAACGCTGACAGACAGCGGCTGAGCGCAAAAAATGTTGATAGATTACGCTACGTCCAGTCTTAATTACGTCCGGGCCCAATCCTGCAGTGGGGCACGCCCCTCCGCATCATTCAATTTGACCCTTAGAGCCTAGCGCCACCATGCCTAAAGACAGCCAGTCCTTCCTCCTTTCAGACTCTGCTATGCGGGCAGCTAGCTACTCTACCTATCAAAACTTTCAGTCTCCCCTCACGCTCTGCGCGTCTGAACTTCAAAGCTGGAAGCAGCGCCTTGTCAACTTTCAAACGCAGCTTCAGGCCGCCCCGCAGCCCACCCAAGGCAGCCTATTCAGCACCGCTGACGTTGAGCCAACTGATCAGCCGCTCAACAGCATCAAGCCCTTCGAGCTACGTCGTCAAAACACCGAATTTTGGCGCTGGCAGTTCGACGATGTTGGCGTCCCGGCAATGTACTTTGTCATCGACTACGCGGCTACAGAGCAAAACGACCCGCTGCTTCTATATATAGGAGAAACCATAAAATCCAACCAACGGTGGAAAGGCGTCCACGACTGCAAGCGCTATCTCACCAACTATCAGCAGGCCCATTACGACGCCACGCTGAAAAGTGAACTTGCGATCGCATTTTGGCCCCAAGCCCCCACCGACCGTCAGGCCAGACAAAAGCTAGAGTCGCAGCTCATTTACAAATGGCGATCGCCCTTCAACAAAGAAAACTGGCGCTACTGGAACACCCCATTCATCACCGGCAAAGAACCCTAGCGCTAAACGCAACAGTTCCAGTCATAAGGGGTATTTCAGAGCAAGAAGTACTCAGCTAAGCGATCGCACTCAACCGAATTCTATCTTCACAAAACGACAATCCATTAGCAGCAGCCAATCAGCGTCAAGCAGAAGGAGCCTCGTTTCAGGCGTCTTGTTCGCTTGTCGAAATAAAGCTTCTATTTGCTTTTGTGCACTCGCGATCCGAACCCCCACTCGGATCGCGCTATAGTTTCCTCAGCCTTTGTGTCCCGCACAACACAGATTCACAACATAGATTAAGCCAGGGAAATTTTAGATTAATGCGACTGCCCCCAAAAGCCCTCTCCTTCCTCGCCACTGCCCTCCTCAGCACTACTCTTTTCGCTGCCTGCAATCCAGACACAGCAACGACGACAGAGAGCGCCGATTCATCAACTAGCAGCGAGCTAAAACTCCTCTACTGGCAGTCTCCAACGACGCTAAACCCCCACCTTTCTAACGGCATCAAAGACCAAGAAGCCGCCAGCATCGTCTACGAGCCCCTCGCAGCCTACGACGCCGAAGAAAACCTCATCCCCATTCTCGCCGCCGAAATTCCTTCCAAATCTAACGGCGGCATCAGCAAAGACAGCACCAGCGTTACCTGGAAGCTAAGAGACGGCATCGTCTGGTCAGACGGCGAACCCTTCACGGCACAAGACGTGGTAGCCACCTACGACTTCATTACCGATCCCGCTACAGGCGCAACCTCCAGCGAGTTCTACGGCGAAATTGCCAGCGTCGAAGCCGTCGATGACCTCACCGTTAAAGTCAGCTTCAAGCAACCCACAGGCGCCACGCTCTCACCCTTCATTGGCGGTAGCGGCATGATTATCCCAGCCCATATTTTTAAAGACTATATCGGCGCTAATGCCCGATCTGCACCTGGTAATACAAAGCCTGTCGGCACCAACGCTTTTCAAATCAGAGAGTTCCGCCCTGGCGACACCATCATCTACGAACCCAATCCTTACTTTCGCGGCGATCCCTCCACATTCACCACCGTAGAACTTAAAGGGGGCGGCGATGCCGTCTCAGCCGCTCGCGCCGTTTTACAAACCCAAGAGGCCGACTACGCCTGGAACATCCAGGCCGAGCCTTCCGTAATCCAAGAGCTAGAAGCGAGCAGCAGTGGCAGAATGGAATACGTTTTCAAGCCAATGATGGAGCGCATTTATATCAACTTCTCCGATCCAAATAAAGAAGTGGATGGGCAGATCTCGCAAAAAGATACGCCGCACCCCTTCCTCTCCGAAAAACCAGTGCGAAGAGCCATTGGCCTGGCCATAGATAGAGAAACAATTGTTGAGCTGCTATATGGCAAAGCCGGAACGGTCGCGACGAACTTTTTAGTAGCACCCGAAAAATACGCCTCTAGGAGCACTAGCTACGAGTTTAATCTTGAAAAAGCAGCCGCACTATTAGAAGACGCTGGTTGGAAAGACACCAACAACAACGGCGTTAGAGACAAAGACGGCGTAGAGATGAACATTCTCTTTTCTAGCTCCGTGAATCCGGTTCGACAGAAAACCCAGGAAATTATTAAACAGAATCTAGAAGATATTGGCATGTCGGTCGAGCTACAAAGCGTAGAACCCGGCGTTTACTTTGGCGATCCCACCAATCCTGATTCCGTCTATCAGTTCAAGTCAGACCTACAGCTATTCGCTTTCGATAGCGAAACGCCCGAACCCGACTCATACATGGAACTCTACGCCTGCGATCAAATTGCCCAAAAAGAGAATCAATGGTCGAAAGAAAATTCTTCTCGCTATTGCAATCCTGAATATGACGTCCTATTAACTCAGCTAAAACAAGAGACCAGCGCAGAGAAACGCAAGGATCTGTTCATTCAGATGAACAATCTATTAATTGATGATGTTGCCCTTATTCCCCTAGTTCGTCGCAGTGATGCCTACGCAATCTCAGACTCGCTCAACAACTTAGAATTTACGCCTTGGGCAGCTAGCACCTGGAAACTCAATAGCTGGGGGCGGCAATAAGCGCTTATGGGCCGGTATCTACTCAAAAGGTTACTCATCGCAATTCCCACGCTAATCGCCATTAGCATGGTGATTTATCTTGTCCTTGCATTAGCACCCGGCGACCCCCTCAGCGGACTAGCCAGCAATCCCTCTATTCCACCAGAAATCAGAGAGAGCATCCGCCAATCGCTAGGACTCAATCAGCCTATCCACACCCGGTATGTAAAGTGGGCGATCGCCTTCTTTACCGGCAATATGGGCTACTCTTTCGCCAGTGCCGTTCCCGTCAGCCAGCTTATCTGGCAGCGCCTGCCCACCACGCTTTGGGTCGTCGGCCTTGCCTACATCTTCTCTATTCTCATCGCCTTTCCCCTCGGCATTCTCTCCGCCCTCAAGCGCTATACCCTCACCGACCAAATCGCCACGACCCTTGCCTTCGCAGGGTTCTCCATTCCGCCCTTCTTTACCGGCTTACTGTTCATTATTCTCTTTAGCGTCAAGCTCAGCTGGTTTCCTTCTATCTACAACAGCACGCTCGTCGTCAACAGCGTCCCGAGCCTGATCGCCCAGGCCAAGCAGTCCATCATGCCTATCGCCGTACTCACCCTCTTTCAAACGGCTGTCCTCATGCGCTATATTCGCGCCGCCGTTATCGAACAGCTCAGCGCCGACTATGTGCGAACGGCCTATGCTAAAGGTCTTAGCAGTTCACAGGTCATTTTCCGCCACGTTCTGCGCAACGCCCTCATTCCCGTCGTTACCCTCATCGCGCTAGACATTCCCGCCGTCTTTACCGGCGCACTCATCACCGAACAGGTCTTCCGCATTCCGGGCATTGGCTCGCTGCTCATCGACGCCATCAACCGCAGTGACACGCCCGTCGTCATGTCCATCACGTTCATCTACGCCATTCTAATTGTGCTGTTTAATCTGGTTGCCGATGTGCTCTACGGAGTTCTCGATCCGCGCATTCGCTATCAATGACTAATGCGCGTCGAACGCGATCGCCTCACCTTCACAAGCAACATAGGCACAGGTATTCTCAACTAGCGCCACCTCATACCCGCCGGTAAACTCACCGAAAGAAGGCAAGGTTAATCGCCTGTGGTCGTATTCCACAAAAAAGCAGGGCAAACGCAGGCTATCTGTACGCGATCGCAGTCTCACAACCGGATGAATATGCCCGCAAATATTCAGTCTCGCTCCCCGCGCCCTCTCCGGCTCATGACTCAGCAAAAACGCATCTAGCTCTACCGCATCCACAGAGCAATCCATTGCAAAAGGCGGCAGTTCCGACACCAACCGCCGATCGTGATTACCCACAATCAAACAAGTCTCAGCCGCGATCTCTTTTAAAAAGCTATCCCAAGCAATCAATACTTCTGGAACAAGAGACTTTCTAGAATGAAACAAGTCTCCTAGAATGAACAGCTTTTTAGGATTGGTTTGTTGACAGAGCGATCGCAGCCGATCCAAATTCTCCTCATTCATCTGGTTCGAAATCGGAATTCCCAAAGCCTGAAACGTCTCAGCCTTGCCTAAATGCACGTCCGACACCAGTAAAGCATCCTCATCCGGCAAATACAGCGCCCGATCATCCAACAGCCGCAGCCGGTTACCAAACAGCCGAATTTCGTTCTTCGCAGAAGCAAGCATCAAAACAGATCAGAACTAAAAAACACCCATACATCGTAGGCTGAGCGCAGTCGAAGCCTACGCCGTCAGCGTCCGTCGCAGCAAGTTCCCATGCGTAAACACCGAACTCATCAACCCCCAGCGCACCGGATTAGACGTTCGCCCAAACAGCACCAGCATTGCCTGCACAATTTCCGGCAGCGACGAAGTATCCGCCAAAAAACCCGCCCACTGACTCTGCTCTAGCCCAAAGAAAGTCGTAAAAAACTGTTGCAGATCTTCGGTCTTAAACGCCATCAGGTTCTCTAGCCCAAACGTATAGAGATAGTGCTTACGCAGCCGCTCATCTGGCCAAAGCGCTTGCCAGCCAGCTTTTGCCGCTTCCGCGGGGGATGTATTAGCCGATTGCAGCGACTGTGCGATCGCTCTTGCCAAATCCGGCCCTCGCCGCAGCAGCGCCCCCTGCATATATCCCGTTGCCGGATGCACCATACTCGCCGCTCCGCCAAACCCCACCACCGCCTGCGTCCTATCCGGCAGCGGCATATTCATCGGAAACAAACAGCGCTCTATATGCTGCGCCTCCACCACCTTCACCCCACGAGCTGCCAACCGCTGTTCCAAGCGGCGCTCCAACGTATCAAACCGAATCGCAGGCGCATGTGCTAGCGAAGTCTCCTCCACAAAATACACCCCATCGCCCAAATCCATCTCATACGAAAACGTCGGCGGCAGCCGCTTCTCCGTCTCCGACAAATGGTCATCGCGATAATCCATCAGCACCATCTGCCCCGGCTCAATCGGCGGCGCAGAAAACCGCCCTACAATCCCATAAGCCGCCTGAAACGCAACCGGCTTCTCCTGCGGCACTCGCCGAATCAGCGCCGGATTATGTCCGCTCGCATCTACAACTAGCCTAGCGCTCAGCTTCTCTCCGCCCTCAGTCGTCACCTCCGACCAATGAGAGCCATGCGTCACTTTAGCAGCCTTACCCGTATGCCACTTAATGCCATAGCGATCGCTCTGCTGCCAGCCAATGCCCTTGCAGCATTTCCCGATCAAACAGCCCATACTCCCGGTTCAAACGAATTGGCCCATCGCCCATATAAGCCACCGTATCTTGCCAGCGATGTTTCAAAAACCCGCTCATTCCTAATGTTTCTAGCTCATCTGTCCAGATGCCATACGTATTAGGCCAGGGAGTTTGAGGCGCGATCGCACTCAACCCTTCCACCGTCAGCCCGCGCTGCGCCAACGCCGTCGCCAAAGACAATCCCGCAGGCCCCGACCCAATCACCAATACGTCTGCCATGTAACCCTTATCAATTCGCCTCTCTATTTTACCGGTATAGCCAGCCTAAAGTAGAACTCACCCCCAAACTCATACAGCAACCATTTCACAAAAGAGAAAAACAGCCGTTTTACGCATCAGCGGTTTGAGCTAGGCTACGTAGCTCGAGCTGAATGGGTTGCTAATTTGGATAAGCGGCTAAAAGCGTCTTAGTCGCCTGAATTCTAGACGTTTCTCCGACAATAATGCAGTTAGACAACAGATCGAGGTCTATTACCGATAGCGCGGGAATTGAACTACGACTAACCTGCTTATAGCCATCTGCTTGCAAGTGATAGGCCCTCAGAACGCCATCCTCCCAAATCCAGACTTCATCCACGGCCAGTGCCTGATAACGCTTCAGCTTGCCAACGTCACCGCTAGTAAAGTTCACTTCCACTGACAGCTTAAGTCCTTCAATCTCATACGACTCATCCGCCTCAACAGAAGCAACTTCTGTTTTCTCTTGAGTCATCGAGCCAGTCGGCTCAAACTCTGTCTCTCTATGAAATAAAAACGCTTCAATTAGGAAGCCGATAACGCTTTTAAACAGCTCATGAGCCTTACCCGGCATAAGAATTTCTACCGTTCCACCAAAGTAAAATAGCCTCACACCGTGGCTATTTTCAAAGCCCTCCTGCAAATGCTTAAACTGCTCCCAGGTTTTGTCACGATGAATAGTCAGGACATCGCCCCGCACCGTCTTAACCTGAGTAGACGACTTAGCTGTTGTTTTTGAAGTTGCTATCACAACGCTCTCTCCCAAAAGCTTGTTTAAGCGCTGACTATCGGTTCAAAACGCAGCTCTATCATAGCATCAGGCTACTTGTCCCACTGTTGCTTGAGTCGAGCAATGCGATCGCGCAGGCTCTCATTCGTCAGCCGCGAACTCAGCCGCTCCACCAACAGCGGAAATCCCAAAGGCGAAGGCCGTCGAATATCTTGCCAAACCAGCTCCAAATCCCGCATTCGCTTTAGCGCCGCCGACAGCCTCGGAGCCTCCATCTGCGAGTCAATCACCTCCCGCTCTGCCTGCACCAACAGCAAATTCTCCGGCTCGTACTTCGCAAACACCTCGTAGATTAAAGAAGCGCTAATCTGCACCTGGCTCGCCGTCTTTTTAGAACTCGGATAGCCCTTAAACACCAGCCCCGCCACCTGCGCAATCCCTCTAAACCGCCGCTGCGTCAGCTCCGAAATATTCAAACTCTCCTTTATTTCCTCGTACAAATTTCGCGTTGCAAAAAAGCCCTCATCAAACAGCTTCGCAAACGGATAATCCTTCGGCGCTAAAATCTCAAACCCATAGTCATTCACCGACACCGTAAACGTCGCCTTCGCCAACTGCGAAAACCGATACGCCCACAAAAAGCCTAGCCCCTCATGCACGTTGCGCCCCTCAAACGGATACACATACAGATGCTGTCCCTCCCTCGTCCGGCAGCACTCAATCAAAAACTGATCCGCCCCCGGCAAATGCGAAATCCGATCCTGCGTCGCGAGTATCGGCATAATGCAGGCCACCTCAGCGCTCACATTCCCCTCCTTTACCTGCGTAATTTCCTCTCTTATATACCGGCTCAAACAGTCCGAAATTGCCAAATAGCCTCCGCTCCACACCGGCACCACATTCGACTTCTTCTTCGCGTTCTTCACATACAGCGTCATATCCTTCATCTGAAAATACTCCAGCTGCCGCCCCGCAAAAAAGAACACATCTCCCTTCTTCAACCGAGACACAAAATTCTCTTCCACCGTTCCAATCCGGCTCCCTTTCGCATAGGCAATCTTAATCTGTTGATTCCCCGTAATTGTGCCGATGCTCAGCTTATGCATCCGCGAAATCTGCGGCGTAGAAACAACATACTTACCCGCCTCTAAAACCAGCTTCTGATAGCGCGGATACGCCTTCAAACACTTTCCGCCATTCTGCAAAAAGTCCAAAATCCAATCAAACTCAGCCGCCGTCAGCTCTCGATAAGAGAACGTCTTACGCACCGCCGCGAAAGTCTCCTCTGCCGAGAATCCGTCCCCACAGGCCAGCGTCACCAAGTGCTGAATCAACACATCGTAAGGCTTATCCAGCGTATGCCGAGACTCTATTTGCCCCGCCGCCAGCCCCCGCCGGAAAGCAGAAATCTCCAACAGTTCCAACGCGTTTGTTGGCAAAAAGAAAACATCCGAAGTTCCTCCTGGCAAATGTGCCGAGCGCCCCGCCCGCTGCAACAGTCGCGCCAAATTCTTCGCGCTGCCAATTTGCACCACCCGCTCCACCGGCTGAAAGTCCACGCCCAAATCTAAAGAAGACGTACAGACCACCCACTTCACCTCGCCCGACTTCAGCCCCGCCTCAATCGCCATCCGCGTATCAAAATCAATCGAGCCGTGGTGCAGCGCAATCTGTTTTTCATGGTCAGGCATGGAGAAGTTTAGCGCCTGAAACCACCGCTCAGCCTGCGACCTGGTATTCACAAAAATCAGCGTAGACTTCTCAATATCCAGCGCCGCCACCAGCGACTCAAACATTCGCAAACCCAAATGCCCCGCCCAGGGAAACGAATCCACCTCCTCCGGCAAAATGCTCGTAATCACCGTATCCCGCTGAATATTCGACTGAACAACAACCGGTTTACTCGCTATTCCAGTAGCTGCCTCAGCCGCCTCCTGCAAATTCCCCAGCGTTGCCGAAATTGCCCAGGTCTGCATGCTCGGATTCAGCTCTCGCAGCCGAGACATGCACAGCTCCGCCTGCGTCCCCCGCTTAGACGCCATCAGCTCATGCCACTCATCCAAAATCACGCAGCGCAAGCGCCCAAACCGCTGCGCCGAATTCTTATAGCTCAGCAGCACCGCTAGCGACTCCGGCGTCGTAATCAGCACCTCCGGCATCTTCTTAATTTGCCGACTCTTCACCGAAGACTTGGTATCTCCCGTCCGCGACTCCACCCGAATCGGCCAGCCCATTTCCTCAATCGGTCGCCGAATTGAGCTTTCAATATCCCGAGACAGCGCCCGCAAAGGCGTAATGTACAGCAGCCTCAGCCCGTTTAGCGGTTTCCCCGTCTCCTCGCTCTCCGCCAGCATCTGCGCCAGCGGCCCCATCACCGCTGCGTAGGTTTTCCCCGAACCTGTCGGCACCTGAATAAGCCCGCTCTTTCCCGCTAGGTAAGCATCCCAAGTCTCTTTCTGGAAGGCGATTGGCTCCCAGCCCTGCTTAGAAAACCAGTCGCGTATAGGCGTAAGTATCGGCACAAAAGAATCGGCACAAAAGAATTGCGTAATTGTCATCCATAGCCTAGCGGAAATCCGCAATCAGTTTACGTATAACCAGCTAACATCCGCACATGCCGATCTAGCTTTAAAGTGAACTTGCTAGCTTGCAAAACCGCGAACGGTTCGACACTGCCATTACTTCACAACAAAAGATATGAAAAAGAACGCTGCATTACTCACCTTCACGCTTCTAACCCTCTCTCTTCCTGTTGAAAAAGCATTCGCAGACGAGGTATGGACAACCGAAGAATATGATGTTGTCTATGAAGAAGACCGCAACAGAACGGCCGTCTGGAGCTACGGCGACAACGGCGGCACCATATTTATTGATGGGCTAGCAGGCGTTTACGAAGGGAGAGAATCATATAGCGGCTATTGGGTGCAAGACTCTTCTTCCTTGCGCTGCGACACCTATCGAGAAGGCGCAAACGGCGAACCCACGTATCACTGGGGAGGATTTGAAGTTGAGTTCCTTGATGCAGACTTTCCTTCCCGCTGGCAGGCTCAAGTTAGTCTGTGCGATCGCAGAGCCTCTTCAGGAGAGAATCGCCCGCCTGTCATTCTGCTCAACGGCACGCCTGTCGTTGGCTCGCCCGTACAACCAACTCAGCCAGTCAGAGGACTTTACTAGCCTCATAGCATCGCTCACATCGAGCAATATCTGAAAAATTTGACCAATTAGCTAATTTAGCAACCCTGAAACATCAAAATCGATCTACGGTATTGTATTACCCACTCATTCCCCGTTGAGCAGGCAATAGGTTCCTGCGATCGCCCATGAAGCTCGCCTCCCGCATTCGTCAAGTCTCCCCGTCTATGACCCTAGCCATCGCCGCAAAGGCTAAAGCCATGAAAAAGGACGGGCTAGACGTATGCGGATTCAGCACCGGCGAACCAGATTTTGATACTCCCAAGCATATCTGCGAAGCCGCTAAAGCCGCCATCGATCAGGGCAAAACACGCTATGGCCCAGCCGCTGGCGAGCCCGCTCTAAGAGAGCACATTGCCCGCAAGCTTCAGCAAGAAAATGGCCTGCTCTACGGCTCCGAAAACGTCATGGTCACCAACGGCGGCAAGCACTCGCTGTACAACCTGATGGAGACGTTTATCGAAGCGGGTGATGAAGTCATCATTCCCGCGCCTTACTGGGTGAGCTATCCAGAAATGGTCAAGCTAGCCGGGGGAACGCCCGTTATTGTCCCAGCCACCGCGCAGACAGACTACAAAATTACGCCCGAGCAGCTAAAAGCAGCCATTACGCCCAAAACTAAGCTGCTGGTGCTCAACTCACCGTCTAATCCGACGGGAATGGTCTACACCCGAGCAGAGCTTCAGGCCCTCGCCGACGTTATTGTCGAAGCAGATATCTGGGTTGTTTCAGACGAAATCTACGAAAAGATTCTCTACGACGGCGCAGAACACGTCAGCATCGGCTCGCTCAACCCCGAGATCTTTAAGCGCACCATCATCAGCAACGGATTTGCTAAGGGCTACGCCATGACCGGCTGGCGGCTCGGCTACTTAGCTGGGCCAGTGGAAATCATTCAAGGTGCCAGCACGCTACAGAGCCACGCAACTTCGAACGTCTGCACCTTTGCCCAATATGGCGCGATCGCAGCTCTCTCCGGCCCCTCAGACGAATTTGGCATCATGCTCTCCGCCTTTACCAAGCGCCGCAAAGCCATCATGAGCATGGTTGACGACATCGACGGCCTGAGCTACGTAGAGCCTAAAGGCGCGTTCTATCTATTTATAGACATCAACCAGCTAGGGCTCGGCTCCATTGAATTTTGCGATCGCCTCCTCACCGAAAAGCACGTCGCCATCATCCCCGGCGCAGCCTTCGGCGCAGAAGGCACTATCCGCATCTCCTACGCCACCGACATGGACACCATCGAGCGCGGCATGGAAAGGCTCAGTGGCTTTGTAAAAGCGCAGTCATAAAGCCCTCTAAATTGGCTGCGGCTCCACCGTCGAGCCGACATTGATAGCCTCGTCTTCAACCTTAATCGTCGCCAACGCCTGCCGCAGCGCGTCCGTTCGATCCTCCAAAAAGTGCTCAGCCGGAACCACCTTCAGCAAGCCCAGCTTAGCCAGTCGCTTATACGTCTGCCCCGTCGCGCCCACGACAAACACTTCCCGGCCACCGTCTACAGCGCTCTGAATCGCATTCTCAATCGACAGCGAAGTGGTCACGCCTAGGTGCGGTACTTCACTAAGATCTAGCACCATCGCCTGGCAATTTTGCACCGCCTTATGCTGACGCGCGATCGCCTTAGCCACCCCAAAAATCATCGGCCCACTTAGGCTAAATAAGAGAATGTGGTCGCGCCCTTGATGCAACAGCGCCTTCTCCTCCGCCGTCAGCTTAATCACATCATCACTATCTGTAATCGCCGTCACGCCCTTATCAGAGCGCAGCTGGCTTAGCTTATCAATCGTCAGCATGTTCGCCACAAACACGCCCACGCCAACCGCTACCACCAAATCCACAAACACCGTCAGAAAAATCACGCCATACATAATCGCCGCAGACTTCCGCGAAATATAGTGCGCCCGCCTCAAGAAGCCCCAGTCAATAATGTCAATGCCCACCTTGATGATAATTCCGGCCAGCACAGCCAGCGGAATATGCTTCGTCAGCCCGCTGGCTCCTAACACGACTACCAGCAAAATTACCGCTCTCGACAAACCCGAAAGCGCCGTCCGCCCGCCTGCTTGAATGTTCACCACCGTTCCCATCGTGGCACCCGCACCGGGCAGACCACCTAGCAACCCAGACATAATATTGCCAATACCCTGGCCCACCAGCTCCTTATTAGAATCATGCTCAGTTCGCGTCAAACTATCTGCAACCACTGAGGTCAGCAGCGCATCAATGCTGCCCAGCATCCCTAGCACAACGCCGTCAATCAGCATATTGCGCGCCAAAGAACCCTCGAACACAGGAAAGTTCAGGCTAGGAACAGAAAAAGGAATATCGCCAATCGGCTTTAGATCGGTGCCAGCTAGCAGCGTTAGCGCCAGCACCGTTCCCACAATCATCGCCACCAGCTGCGGCGGCGCGAATTTTCTCAAGCCCTTCGGAAAAAACAAAATCATCAGCACCGTCAGCGTTGCTAAAAATGCCGCCGCCGGGTCGGCGTTAGTCACCAACTCCGGCAAATTCTGCAGCGTCCCCAAAACCCCGCCCGCCGGAGCCGCCTGACCTAGCGCTGGCCCAATCTGCAAAATAATTAAGATAATGCCGATGCCCGACATAAAGCCCGACACCACGTTATAGGGCATCAGCGTTACGTACTTGCCCATCTTCAGCAAGCCAATAACAATTTGAAAAATGCCCGCCAGCATCACCACCGTAAAGACAAACGGCATCGCCTGCGCCTTGTCCCCATCAAAACTCGCAACCATCGCGGTAATTACACCCGTGATCACCACCGTCATCGGGCCAGTCGGTTCTGAAATCAGCGTCGGCGTACCGCCAAACAGCGCTGCAAAAAAGCCAACTAAAATCGCTCCATACAGCCCGGCCTCAGGGCCCGCGCCCGAAGCGACCCCAAAGGCCAGCGCCATCGGCAGCGCAATTACAGCCGCCGTCAGTCCCCCAAATAGATCACCCCGCACATTGTTGAAGTTAATTCGATTCGTAAATTTATAAAGTCTTTGCATAGCGTAGAGCAGCTTTCATTGCGTCAGCGTGACCCTCCAACGGAGAGTCATTACTCTTAGTGTCCCACGTCGAATTAGCGTTTATTAATAACCGTAACTACAGTTTGCTATTCAACACCCTCACAAAGACTGAAAACGCTACAGCCGTAAGGCAGAGCATTCTAATGGCTCTCTAGGCGGATAAGCATTGCAGAAGGAGGACCGTAGAATAGTCGTAGAATAAAAAAGCAGCTCAAAAAAACACTAGCCCTTAACGCATACGCTTTTAGTGACAACGCCCTCTCATCTACCCGCAGACTGGTTCAATCGATCTTCACAAAAAGTAGCCGTAGAGCTACTAGGCTGTACATTCGTCAGGCAAGTACCGACCGACACCGGCCTCGAGACTATACGTGGGCAAATCGTAGAAACTGAAGCCTATGAGGCGGGCGATCCGGCTATGTATGCCTACCAGCGTAAAACACCTCACAACGAAGTCGTCTTTGGGCCAGCCGGTATCGTCTATATCTACCGCATCTACCGGCAGTACCACTGTTTCAACATCGTCACAGACCGCGATGGGCTAGCGAGTACTATCTTGATCAGAGCCATCGACCTAGAAAAATGGCCTAGCTACGTGCCTCCCAAAAAAGAAAAGCTAGAAAGACTAGGCGCTGGCCCTGGCAAGTTTTGCATTGCCTATCAACTCGACGAATCGCTCAAAGGCATGCCCGTCCATCCAGACTCAGGGATATGGGTAGAACCTCGTTCGCCAGAAGTCGATCGGCAAATCACAGCCGATTCCGCTGCTATCAGGCAGACCACTCGCATCGGTCTCTCCAAGGGCACAGACATTCCCTGGCGATGGTATCTAGAGAATTCGTCATCGGTTTCAAAGAAAATTGCCAAAGTCAAACAGCAAACCCTTGACCTAGATATTGACTAAGCACAGAAAAAAAAGTCAGTGCAGATAAAAAAAGTCAGTGCAGACAAAAAAAGAGCCTTTCTCAGTTAGAGAAAGGCCCCGCTTCTTCGTACGCAAATCGCAGTACATCAATCAAATCTAAATCAGCAGTGAAAGCGCAGTTTCTGGCACTAAAACTCAGTGCCGAACCCAGCCCACAAAGTCCCTTCGTGCGGCACAATCACCTCGACGTTAGCATCTGCCGTAGGCACAGGCGTTGTCTCGGCCAAAACTGCTCGAACCACGGTGTAGCCTAAAACGAACATCACGCTCGCAACAAAAAGACTGGCGATCGCATTGCCCGCAGCAGACTGTTCACCAGTCCGATTAGAAGCGTTGTAGTTCATAATTCGGTAACCTTATTAGTAACGTTGTTTCTAAATCTTCTCAGATTATTCTGTAACAACGTATACCGTTTATATTTACTTAAGGTTTCTCTCATAGAACGTTGTGAGACGTAACATTACGAGACGCAACATTAGGTAATCTAAAACCGGCGACCTTAATAAGTCGCAGCTAGTTGCGCAGAGTCCCGCTAGATTCTAAAGGCTGTAAGAGCTGTTCGCCTAGCGACATAGGCAAATCCATTGAGTGGGCGACTACGCCTTGGCTAATACCAGCAATCAAACCAAGCGCAGCAGGAAGAACGAAAGCAGCTAATCGGTTCATGGAAACATCTATCTAGCGACATATATAACGTTCCCAGCATATCGGAAGGCTATTTGTAGTCAGATTTACGGTTTGACATGAAAAGATAAAATTTGATGTAAATATCGCATAAGTTACGTCCTGATATAGCAACGCGCACCTTAACTGCCCGAGCTAACAGAATCAACCTTGCGGATAAACAGGTCGGTCACAAAAGTAATCACGCGCCGCTTTCGCAGCTTAATATTGGCATTAAGCGACATCCCCGAGCGCAAGTCAAGCGGTACGCCATTAGAAATAAACTGCTGAGTATCTAGCTCAATTTCAGCCGGGTAGCGGTAATACGGATATTGCTCATCGGGCGGCAGCGCATCGGCGGCAAGGCTAACGAGCGTTCCTTCCATATCGCCAAATTCGCTAAACGAAAACGCATCGATCCGCAAATCCACTTTTTGCCCTACCTGAGCAAAGCCAAAGTCTTTACTGGGAATAAATACGCGAGCCACCAGTGCATCTTGCGGCACAATTTCCATCATGGGCTCAGTTGAGTTGGCCACATAGCCCGCCCGATTAGCCTTCAAGTTGAAAACAGTACCGCTCACTGGCGCTTTTAGCGCCTGATACTTAATGCTTTGATCTAGCTGCGCTCGTTCACTGCTCAGCTCATCTAGCTGCCTTTTATTAGCCGCAATTCGCTGCTCAATTTGGCTGTCTATCTCTGCGATCCGCTGGTCGTTGACCGAAATTCGATCTTGCAGCGTTTCAACCGATTCAAAAGAAGTGCGAGAAACTTCTTCTTGAGCCTGGGAGATTTGAAAGGCTAGGCGGTCAATTTCCTGCTGAAGCGTATCGACTTCTGTCTGTTTGTTATTGACCTCTTGCTCCTGCTGAAGGTACTGAAGCTCGGCCACAGCACCCGCGTCATTCAACACCTTCAGACGGCTCAAAATCTCTCGATTAGTAGCCAAATCGCTTCTAGCATTGCTTAGCTGCTCTCGGGTCTGAGCGAGCTGCTTGCTCAGTTGCTGAGTCTGAAACTGGTTGATGGTTTGCTGCGAACCCAGCCTAGACTGGGCCGTTTTCAATCGCACTAGCTGATCGGCGCTTAGCCCACTGGTGTTGCCGCTAATCTGCGCTCTGTACAAACGATTGTTATCTATCAGCTCAGCGCGATCGCGTCCTCTTTGAATTAAATCTGCCGTCACCCCATCGGGTGCAGGTGCATTCACCGCCCCCGAAATCTGAGCCTCATAAAAGGCCGTCTCAGCCTGTAGCCGTTTAACAATATCCTCATTCGACTTAATCTGAGCATCGCTAGCAGCCTCATCCAAAGTTGCGACCACCTGATCCTTCTCAACCTGCTCGCCCTCCGATACCAAAATCTCTTTAACCACGCCGCCCACCGGCGCCTGCACCACCTGCACAATGCCTTTAGGCTCTAGCTTGCCAGGTGCACCAATCGTCTCATCTACCTTAGCTAAGCAGGCCCACAGCACCGATCCCACTGTCACGCCCATAATCGCCAAAATGATCAGCTTAGTCCACACCGGCGACTGCCGCAAAATGACGGGCTGATCGAAAGACTGAGGAACTTGAGCGCCAAACTCAGAGCCACCATCGTTAGGAGGCACATTCGCGCCCCCATGGTTAATCTCTGCGCCGTTGCCATTACTGCCAGGGGCGACGACATTAGGCCCTTTGGGGCCTCTTTTGTTGAAAGTACTGGTCATATCCTTATTCCCCCTGCTGCTCGTATAGGCAGTAATAGCGGCCCTTTAAAGCCATAAGTTCTTCATGTGTTCCCAGTTCTACAACCGAGCCTTTGTCCATCACCAAAATTCGATCGGCCTGGCGAATCGTACTCAGCCGGTGAGTAATAAAGAAAACCGTGCGCTCATTAGCCCATCCCTTTAGGTTTCGGCAAACTTGAGCCTCGGTATCGTAGTCCAGCGCACTAGTCGCCTCGTCCAAAATTAGCAGACGTGGATTTTGAAGTACGGTACGGGCGATCGCAATTCGCTGCCTTTGGCCCCCCGATAGCGAAGAGCCTCGTTCGCCCACCCGCGAGTTGTACCCCCCCGACAAATCCATAATGAAGTCGTGAGCGCCCGCAATTGTTGCGGCTCTAATAATACTCTCCGTATCAGCCTGTGGATTCGTCAGCGCGATATTTTCTTGAATGCTGCCCTCAAAAAGCAGGCTGTCTTGCGGCACAATTCCCACCTGCTGGCGCAGCGAGTAAAGCTCTACCTTAGCGATGTCGTAGCCATCGATTAAAATTCTGCCCGACTCCGCGTTATACAGGCGCGGCAGCAGCTTCATCAGCGTGCTCTTACCCGAACCACTTTGCCCCACCACGCCAATAAACTCGCCCGCATAAAACTCCAGGTTGACGTTTACTAGCTGCAAAGGCCCAGAAGGCGCAAACCGAAAAGACAAATTCTCGTAAGTCACATTACCGACGATCTCCGGCATCGGAATCTGCCCTCTATCTTCTTCAGCCTGCTCCTGCGGATGGTCAATAATGTCGCTCAGCCGCTCAAGCGACAGCGCCGTCTCCTGAAAATTTTGCCAGAGCTGAGTTAGGCGCAGCAGCGGCTGAGTCACGTAGCCAGAAATAATCCTAAAAGCAATCAGTCCGCCTAGCGTCAGCGTACCGTCTAGCACCAGCGTCGCCCCAACCCACAGCACCAGCAGCCCAGAGATTTTGTTTAAAAATCCGCTAGCAGACCCGGCCGTCGTCGAAGTTAAAACGGTCTTAAAGCCATCGCTTACGTAGCGGGCGTACTTCTGCTGCCACTTCCAGCGCGTTTTCAGCTCCATATTCTGGGCCTTTACCGTCTGCACACCCGAAAGTGCCTCCACCAAAAAAGACTGCGTCTCAGCGTTACGCTCAGCCTTTGCCCTAAGCTGACGGCGCACAATCGGTGAGACAAAAAAGGTCAAAATCATAAACGCCGGAATCGTCGCTAACGATACAAAAGTCAGCTTCACGCTGTAGATGAACATCACCAGGATGTACACCACCGAGAACAAAGCGTCTAGCACGACCGTCAGCGCGGTTCCCGTCAAAAACTGACGAATATTCTCTAGCTCATTCACCCGGCTAGACAGTTCGCCCACGGGCCGACGATCGAAGTAGCGCAGCGGCAGGCGCAGCAAATGGTCAATAATCTCCGCGCCCAGCGCCATATCAATCCGGTTGGTCGTATCTACAAATAAGTAGGTACGCAAACTGGTCAATATCGCCTCAAAAATAGCCACGACAATTAGGAAAATGCCCAGCACCTGTAGCGTATCGGTGCTGTTTTGCATAATCACCCGGTCGATAATTACCTGCACCATCAGCGGATTAGCCAGGCCAAAAATCTGCACAAACAGCGAAGCCACGAGCACCATCGACAGCACGCCGCGATACTTCTTCAGCGAGGGAATAAACCAACCCAAGCCAAACTTTTGCTGCGGCGTTTGAGCGGTCGTCTCGACCAGCAGAATCTCGCCTTCTGGCCCCCAAATCTCCTCAAACGCCTCCGGCGAATGGCGCACAATCTTATTTTCCGCCGGTACGCCTAGCACATACTCGCGAGCAGACGCCTCGTACAGCAGCGCAAACCCATCTCGCCACTGAATGAGTCCAAGCTTAGGTAAACGAGCGATCGCACTAGCGGGCACCTTGGCCAACTGCGGCCTTAGCCCTACCAAATCGGCCACTGCCCCGCAGGCTGTCAAAGATAAATGGCCCAGCCGCTGGCTCTGATTACTCAGCACCCGCTCCACCACATCGCGCTTAAACGGCATGTTCAAATACTGGGCCGCCATCGCAAAGCAGGCCAGTGATGAGCCAACCTCGCCCCTTCCGCGCAAAATTGGATACTTAAGCGCCTTCGCCTCGGCCGATCCGGCTTCTACAATATTCGAGTCAAACTCAAGATCGGGTGCATAGGGAATGTTGCTAGCCGGACTGGCCATACCGTTTGCCGGACTGGCCGTACCGTTCGCCGCCGACCGACCATTCCCGTTTGCATAGCTGTCATTCGCAGCGATTAGCGCAGCCGGTGTATCAGGAATACTCTGACCCGCCAGTTGTCGCATATCAATACCGACTAGACGGGTTGCTCTGTGGCTCTGAATGCGGCCATCCAACATATCGCCCGTCAGCCAGCTGCCAGGCTGGTGAGCATAAATACTTTCGGTACTCACAAACCACAGGCGATCTTTGGCCGGGTTATCAATAGATACTTTTCCGGCATTCAAATTAGCCACCATCGCATCCGTCTGAAGCTGCCGGACAGTCGCGGTTAAATCGCTCACGCTGCGAGCCTGCATCTTAAAGTACTGGCTCGCTAAGTCGAAGACCTCCGCTAAATAGCAGCGATTGTAAACGGCTTGGGCAAAAGCATTGTGCTGCGTAATCAACTGCTCAACTAGATTAATCGGAACGGCGATCGCAATCACTTCAGAAGACGCGATCGCACTCTCACAGGGCACCCGCCGGACTAATCCAGCCAAACCCAGCACCGACCCAGGCTGCAGCAGCTCCAGCGTCATTGGCGTTTTTTGGTAGGGGTCATAGCCCAGCAGCCGTCCCCTGCCTTCAGTAATAATCACCAATTGGTGAGGCATCAGCTCACGGCGCAAAATTGGCTGACCAATCTTGTAGCGAAGCGTCTGACAGTTTTGCGCCAAGGACGCCAACACCGAGGGCGGCAGCTGGTCGAAGGGAAACATGCTCCCCAGTCTTTGCTCTATAGAAACGCCAGCGTAAGTCATAAAAGTAAATCAGGGCTTGAATTTTTATATAGCAGTGTCTTCTATCAGCAATTGCATGTCAGCAATCGCATATCAGCAATCAAACAGGTACGGTCAGTTCCTCATCAGGCCCGCTTACGGGCGTATCCTGAATCTGCTGCTGCACCCACTCTTGAAACTTTTCAGACATCAGCCGTTGGCGCATTGCATCGTCTAGCTGCGCTGGCAAAAACTGATCGAGTCGGGCAATCACCATCCATTCACCAATCTGAGTCGGTGCCCAGAGCTGTCCTGGCTTGCTCACCATCAGCATTCTAGCGAGCACCGGATGCGGCACGCTCAATTCCACCGGCCCAATCAAACCGCCCGTCTTCGACTCTTGTCCCTCGGAATACTCGCGGGCCAAATCGGCAAAAGAAGCGCCATCGTCATTTAGCCGAAAGTAAATCTCTTGAGCTAAACTCGCGTCCTTCGTGCGAATCAGCGAATATCGAACCCTATCTAACTGAGTCTTCCGCTGCAAAAAATACGAATCGAGCTGAGAACCACCCCAAGTCTTCTCTTGAAACTTAGCCAGCCGAAACTCTCGAACCGCCGCCGCCACCATTTGCCCAGGCTCCATTTGCTGTTGCTGACACCAAGCCTGCTGCTGCTCCTGCGAAAAGATGCCTCGAGTAGCACAATAGGCCTGCATCGCCGTCTGCGAGTCGCACTCAATCGCCTCAATGGCCCGATCGATCACCATTTCCTGCACCAGCTTAGGCATTAACTGATACTGCCGCAGCTTATCAATCAGAGCAGATGCCTCAAGCCTCTCTTGGCCAATTTGAAGAATTACTGTCATACCCCTGATGTCTCATAGCCAAAACTATCTCAGCGCTATTGAACTATTAATAATCCCGAAATAGCACTTCTACCTATCAAGATAGATAGTTACATACCCACTGAGATATATCTAGCTATACAGCTACCGATTGCGATATCTGCATAAAAGCTTTATGCGCACGCTGAGCATTTTGGTTGTCAATAGGTTACCAACCGGGCGATCGCACAAACGCTAATTCTTGCAACAGCAATTAAATCCAGATATCACGCGCGATGAGTCTGTAAAATACCGTCAATTTCAGCCAGCTGCACATGCCGATACTTAACGTTATCAGGCAACAGCCGGATATTAGGCCCGCGCTTACAGCCGCCCAAGCAGCCAATCGGCTCTAGCTTAAACGGATGCTCAGCGCTAGCAGATTCAAAAGCTTCCCACAGATCGTCGCCGCCCTTTTTACAGCAGTTTTTCTTCTGGCAAATCTGCACAGTCACTTGAGATGTCTTTTTTTTTGACTGCTTACCCGTAGACTTACCGGACTTCTGACTGCCTTTCTTCTTCGTTTTCTGTTTGTCGAGCGATTTATTTGCTTTTGTCTTTTCTGCTTTTGTCTTTCTAGTTTTTGCCTTTTCAGCTTTTGCCTTTTCAGCTTCTGCCTTTTCAGCTTTTGCCTTTTCAGCTTCTGCCTCTTCAGCTTCCGCCTCTACAGCTTGAGCGATCGCTAAATCAGAAACCACCTCAGCATCAGCCGCCTCGGCGTCAGTAGCCTCAGAGCGTTCTGTAGGCAACAAAGTAGACTTAGGAGCCAGCGGCACTAGCTGAAGCGCATAAAGCTTTTTCTTCGAAGTGCGATCGCCATCCAACCAAACGCGAACCGGCTCATTCAGCGTTAATTCGGCCTGTGCGATCGCCCTCAAAGACTTAGGCAAATAAACCTTTGTATCGCCTTTCTCAGTCGCAATTCGCAACCCCTTTAGCTTGCCTTTCTTCGACTCAATTTTGCCGGCATAGCAGCCTTGTATAACTTTCATTTTCATCATTTAAACTATCTTTTAGCATAGCAACCTCACCCATCATCCGATAACTCTCTACCGATAGAGTCCAATGCTTTATGCCTTTAGGCGCTGTGCTTTCATCCAACCAACTCCCATCGAACCTGCTAAATTTAATAGACCGCGATCCGCGATTCAAGATGAAAGCCGCTCTACTCCTGCTAATCAAAAGCTATCGCCTGTTTATCTCGCCTTTGACGCCGCCAGTCTGCCGATTCGAACCCACTTGCTCCTGCTATGCCCTAGAAGCCATCGAACGCTTTGGCCCCCTCAAAGGGAGTGGCTTAGCCATTCGCCGCGTCACTCGCTGTCATCCGTTCCATCCAGGCGGCTACGACCCGGTTCCCGAGCCAACGAACCCTCATAGTCCCCTATCCAAAAAGCATCTATGAAAAAATCGTACGTCCTCGATACCAACGTGCTGCTGCACGACCCTAGCGCCCTAATCCGGTTTGAGGACAACGATGTCGTTCTGCCCATCACGGTTATAGAAGAACTAGACCGCTTTAAAAAAAGACCCGAAGAAACGGGCCGCAACGCCAGACAAACCTCTCGAATGCTTGACCAGCTTCGAACACAAGGCAGTCTAGTCGAAGGCATCCAGCTCAAAAATGGCGGCGTTCTTAGAGTTGCCCTGTGCTACCGAGAAACGCTAGAGAACCTACCCCCCGAGCTATATAGCGGCGGTGGCGGAGACGGTGGCGACAACGCCATTTTAGCCGTCGCGCTAGACGTTCAGCAGCAGTGCGATTGTCCGGTAGTGATGGTCAGCAAAGATACCAACATGCGGATTAAAGCCGACACGTTAGGCCTCACCGCAGAAGACTACGAAACGGACAAAATAGACGTTGACGATCTCTACACCGGCATCGGCGAACTGCTAGTCAACAGCGACGTTATCGACGATCTCTTTCAAACCAAAAGCATTCACATAGACGACGTCGCTCAAGCGAGCGGTCAAGTTTTTCCCAACCAGGCGCTCACGCTCATAGATGTCACCAATCCTAGTCATACAGCCTTAGTCACGCTCGGCGCAGACAGCCGCCTAAAGCCGCTGGCCAAACTGCCTTACAACGGCGTCTCTCACATCCAATCTCGCAACAGAGAACAGCGGTTTGCTCTCGATCTCTTACTCAACGACGCCGTGCCCCTAGTGACGCTAGTCGGCAAAGCAGGCACCGGCAAAACCCTATTGGCGATCGCCGCTGGCCTGCTCAAAGTCACCGAAGAAAAGCGCTACACCCGCCTGCTTATCTCCCGCCCCGTCGTCCCTATGGGCAAAGATATTGGCTACCTTCCCGGAGATATGAACGAAAAGCTCACCCCCTGGATGCAGCCGCTCTACGACAACTTCGACCTCATCTTCAACACCCAAGACGTCAGCGGCAAGCCAGAGCACTGGCGACGAGGCCACGAAGAGCTGATGGATCTAGGACTCTTACAAATTGAAGCGCTCACCTACATTCGTGGCCGCACCATTCCCAAACAATTCTTCGTCATCGACGAAGCCCAAAACTTAACCCCTCACGAAGTCAAAACAATTCTGACTAGAGCGGGCGAAGGCACCAAAATTGTCCTCACTGGCGACACCGCTCAAATTGACAATCCTTACGTAGACGCCGCTAGCAACGGGCTGACCTACGTCATTGAGCGATTTCGCAACGAGCCGCTAGCAGGCCACATCACGCTATATCAAGGAGAGCGTTCCGATCTAGCCGCTAGAGCCGCTAATCTGCTGTAGCCGCTGCCCGCTTAGCGAGAAGTCTAGCCCTCTGGATTACTCGCGAATCGGCACGATTCTGTATGATTGCACTGTTGAGAGTGTCTATAGGCACTGATTCACTACTTCTCTGCCTGAGGCGAGGCCATGAACAGCGCAATTATCGATCCGACTTTACAGCGGTATAAGGCTGCGATCGCCCAGCTCCTCATAGAGTTAGAAACTTTCGCCCAAAGCATTGACAATAGCGCTCTCCACAAAACGGTTAAAAGCCTTCAGGAAAACCTCAACCAGCCCTTCTTATTTGTTGTCATCGGCGAAGTCAAAGCAGGCAAAAGCAGCTTTATTAATGCGCTACTTGGCAGCGGCGAGATCTGCGAAGTGGGCGCAGATCCCCGCACTAACCGAGTCTCCAAAATTGTCTACGCCAAAGGCGAAGGTTACAGCCGCGAGCTCAAACCCGGCGAACTCAGAGAAATTGGTCGCCCCGTTCCCATCCTCGAAAAAATCGCCATTGTCGATACCCCCGGCACCAACAGCCCCTTTCAGCAGCACGAAGACATCACCAAAGAATTCATCCCCAACAGCGATCTAGTTGTCTTTGTCTTCTTCTCCAAAAACCCCTACACCAACACCGCCTGGGCCTTGGTAGATTTTGCTCACAAAGACTGGAAAAAGCCCGTCGTCTTTGTCCTTCAGCAGGCAGATCTGGCCGACGATAGAGAACTTCAAACCTCTCTCGACTACATTCAGCAAGAGGCCCAGCAGCGACAGATTGCCTCGCCCCAGGTCTTTGCCACCTCAGCCAAACAAGCGATCAATGGCCAAGACGGCGGCTTTACACCCCTTCAGGACTTTATTCGTAGCAGCGTCACGGGCGGCAAAGGCTACAAACTTAAGCTCACCTCTAACATCGGAGCCGCAGAGCAAATCGTAGATCGCTTCAGCAGCGATATGCAGCTTTTACAAAGACAGCTACAGACTGACGAAGCCGTCGTCGAAAAAGTTCAGCGCCGTCTAGGACAAGGCCAGTCTCAATCTCGAACCGAAGTTGACGCTCTAGTAGAACGATTAATGACGCAGTACGAGCGAGTCATCTACCAAATCAAAAGCGAATTTAGAGACGAACTCTCGGTGCCCATGCTTGCCAAGCGATCTGTCCTATCTATGTTCAATCGCAGACAAAGAGTCGATGCCTGGATTGGAGAACTTAATGATCGCGCCCAGGCCGAGCTAGAAGAAACGCTAGACGAAACCTCAAAAGAAGGCGCCAAGCGCTTTCTCAACGGCATCCAGCTTCTGATTAAGCAGCTAGTAGCAGAGCTAGACGCTTTGCAAAATACACGTCTTAAAAGAACAGATATCGCGCTACCGGTCGTTGAATACCGAGACGAAGTGATAGAAGGTGTCAAAAGTAAAATTACTAACCTACTCAACGACAAAACTTTCATTAACTGCCTAGCCAATACCGCTGACAGCGTAGGCCCTAGCGTTGCCAGCGGTAGTATTGTTGCCGTCGTAGGCGGCATTATTATGCGGGTCACGAGCGTCGTCTTTATCGATGTAGTAGCCGGTGTCTTTTTAGGTGCAGGCGTCCTCTTCGCGGGAGGTGCGTTGTTCGCTAAACGGCGCAAGCTCATTCAAAAGCTAGACAGCGAGCTAGAGCGCAACCGCGATCGCTTCGAATACACCGTATCCAACCAGCTCAATGCCAAGCTCAGCGTTATCTATGAAGAGATCGATCGTAGCTTTGGCGAACTCTACGCCCATGTCGAACAAGAGCGCAGAACAATCGCGCCGCTCCTCACAAAGTTTGAGCAAATCAAGCAGTCCACCGCATCCCTGTCTAACGAAATCAACCGTTTATAGAAGACTTTCACGCCGCAAACGACATGCCATACGCAGCAATCCGCCCGGCTGAAGTAGAAGATCTGGCTGTTTTACCTGAGATAGAGCGAGCAGCCGCAAGAGAATTCTTACCCTACGTAGACTGGCTGAACGTCGAGCCTAAGCTGCTAGAAGGCTTGGTGCCGCTCAGTTTTTTACAGCAGGCCCAAACTGAACGCCGGCTGTGGGTAGCTGTGCGAGATCGCCAGGTAGTAGGCTTTGTTGTAATCAAATTTTTGATAGAGAGTTGTTTTATCGTTGAGCTAGATGTCTGCCCAGAGCACTGGAGAAAAGGTATTGGCTCAGCGCTAGTTGAAGCTTGCTGCGCGAGTGCAAAAAACCATGGCTTTAGCCAAATGACGCTAACAACCTTCCGAAAAGTGCCCTGGAATATTCCGTTTTATCAAGAGATAGGCTTCGCGCTGTTGGCTGCAGAAGATTGGCCGCAGGAAGTTCAGGCAATTGTCCGCCATGAAGCTAGATACGGATTTGCAATGGAAAAGCGGGCCGTGATGGCGCGATCGCTCAAGGACATACGAGCGAAGGACATGCCTAATGAGTAACACCGCCAAGCCTCTACCAAACAGCCAGCTAGACGACCAGTTAAATGGCCAGTTAGACGGCCATTTAGACAGCCAGCTAAACAGCGAAGCCATCAAGCAAAAAGCGATCGCCCTAGGATTCCATCAAGCCGGGATTGTCAGCATCAGTCGCCCCCCCTCAACCGCAGAGCAAACGGCCAAACAGCATTTGCAGTCCTGGCTAGCAGCGGGCTACCAGGCCGATATGGACTGGATGAGCAGCCCCAAACGTCAAGACATTCGCCAGATCATGCCGAGCGCAGCGTCAGTGGTTTGCGTAGCACTCAACTATTACACCCCCCATCAGCGGCCCGCAGGCCCACAGTATGCCAAAATCTCGCGCTATGGCTGGGGGCGAGACTATCACCGCGTACTAACCAAAAAACTAAAGCAGCTAGCCCACTGGATGCAGGCGAGCGAAGCGGGCATAGAAGCGCGGCTATACGCTGACACCGGCCCAGTTCAAGACAAGTTTTGGGCGCAGCAGGCTGGGATAGGCTGGCTGGCTAAAAACGGCAATGTCATCACCCGCAAATACGGTTCCTGGGTCTTCTTAGGAGAGATCATCACTAACCTAGCGCTCACCGCAGATCAGCCGCACAGTGCGCACTGTGGTAGCTGTACGAGATGTCTGTCGGCCTGCCCAACCCAAGCCATTCGATCGCCAGGCGTGGTTGATGCAAACCGCTGCATTGCTTACCATACAATCGAAAATAGAGCGGAAAAACTGCCAGATGCGATCGCCCAAAACCTTGAAAACTGGGTCGCCGGATGCGATATCTGCCAGGACGTTTGCCCCTGGAATCAGCGATTTTCACAAGCAACAGACGAACCGTCCTTTCAACCCTACCCTCAGAACATAGCGCCCACGCTAGAATCTCTCTCTCAAATTACTGAAGAGGATTGGAATCAACGTTTTCCAGCCTCAGCGCTGCGGCGGATAAAACCAGAGATGCTGCGGCGCAATGCCAAAGCGGCCATGCAAGCTAGCCCATTCAAGACACCCGGCAGTGAAGAATGATATGGTCACAGATGGGTTTTGTTTTTCTCATAAAACGCCCGTCGAACATACAGGGCTATAGCAATGGCAGTCGAGAAGAGTCCTGATAAAGACTTATCCAAAGGTAAATGGGCAGGGTTAGTTGAAAACATTAGGCTAATTGCGATCGCACTTATCATCGCAGCCGTCGTCAGAATCTTTATCGCCGAACCCCGCTACATCCCTTCACCTTCAATGGTGCCAACCCTGTCCGTAGGCGATCGCCTGCTAGTCGACAAAATCTCGTACCATATCCACACGCCAGAACCTGGCGACATCGTTGTCTTCGAGCCACCGCCACAGCTTCAAGAATACGGTTACTCCGCCAGTCAAGCCTTCATCAAAAGAGTCATCGGCCTACCGGGTCAAACCGTACAGGTCAGCCAAGGCAGAGTATTAGTAGACGGAGAGCCGCTCACAGAACCCTACATCCTAGAATCTCCTCAGTACGAAATGCCTGCTGTACAAACGCCCCCCAACAGCTTGTTTGTCATGGGAGACAACCGCAACGACAGCAACGACTCCCATGTATGGGGCTTTTTACCCACCGATAACGTCATTGGAAAAGCCGCCTTTCGCTTTTGGCCCTGGTCGCGAGCAGGCTCCTTTAAGCCACAAACTTTAGATAGTGCAGCAGCTCCGCAGTCACTTCAGGAGTAAGCCGAAGGCGCTGCTGTAAATCGGCTAGGTCTTTGTAAGGCCCGTTTCTTCGATAGTGAATAATCGCCCGGCTCAAAAAAGGGTCGATAGTAGGAACCGTTGCTAATTGCGCAGCGCTAGCCGCATTTACATCAATCGCCATTGGCTCTAGCCGTTCGGGCGCGTAGTAGCAAAACTGAAGAATGGCCGTCCATGCCTGAATTTGCTGAGGTCGTACAGCCAGCGCCGCCGCTACCTCTTCAATACAGCTAAAAGACAGCCCAGACTGCGTTAGCCCAACCAGACTGCGCGCCTGATGAATAGAAATACCCGGTAGTCTCAGCCAATCGTCTACAGAAGCAGTATTGGCATCTATACAAACGCCCCACTCCGCAGCCAAAGCCAGTTCATCAAAAGACTGAAAGCGATAGTAGGGCTCCTGCTGCAAGCGGCGGCGCAGCGGATGAATTTTAGCTTGGGCAAGCCACTTCTTCAGCATATGCAGCCTTCTCTATCACCTAACTTCTCTATCACCTAATTTGATCCAGCAGCTTACGGCGCTTTTGCTCAAACTCATACTCCGTAATCAACCCTTCTTTCCGCAGCTGATCCAACTCTCTAATCACCGCAGCCGGATTCGCACCGGCAGAATCTGTTGAATCACGCTCTGTTGAATCACGCTCTAAAGGCTGTATTTTAAGCGCTTTCTGAATAGTCTGCGCCCGAGCGTTAGAAGATTGAGCTAGCCCGGCTACTGCGCTCAAGGTTTTACTAGCAGCTGGAAACTTAGCACTGAAGTCTTCATCATTTTGACTGATATACCAAAGCCCTTCGAGGCAGCAAGCAACTTTAGGCAGGCCGGTCGGGGCCAAAACCAAGTAAACAATCCCCCACAGATACTGACCCAAATAAAACTTGTGTATCCAGGCAACCGGTAAGGGAACAGGCAACGCACCGGCGAAAGCTAGCGCGATCGCTACTTTACGACTTCTGTTAGCATCCACGTCAGGAGAACCTTCTATCGTTTTATGAGCGGTTGACATCAAACTATTTGGCCCTACAAAAGCCAGAGCTTACAGAGGTGAAATTGACATTCGAGCCATAGGAATGGGCATTTTAGGGAGTAACGATCTGAACAGACCGTAGGCTTATCCAAACGCCACATCGGTAAATTTAGTGGTATCAACGGTTCAATGACTTCCCTTCGTAGCGCTACTTTTCTGCATGTCAAAAGCTGAACTTTTTGCTGAATTGACCAATTTAGTCGATGTTGATCCGTTTGCGCTATTGGGTGTTTCGGTCAGCGCTGACGAAAAGCGGATTGCGAAGCGCTACCGGCAGGTTGCTAAATTTTTACATCCAGATGCAATGGCCTCGTTGCACGGTGCAGAATTTGCGCCGCTACCGTCTGAGCAAGAGCTAGAGCCCAAAGTAGCAGCAGCAGTCATCGCCCGTATTGTAAACCCGTCTTACCAAAAGCTCAAACAAGAAAAAGGTCGGCAAGCAGCCTTGTCCACGCTGCGATTTCGAGTTAGGCGACTAGCTCGCACCGAAAAGCTAGTACCCACCTTCGAATATGCTCGGCAGCTCTCAGAAGTAGAAGATAACCAGGTGGATATCTTCTACGAACAAGCGCTCTCGCGTTTAGCTGAAGCTCAGTTTCAGTCTTTAGCTGGAATGCACACAACCGCACTAGAGATCTGTCAGCTAAACCTGGTTTTTCTCCATCGCAAGCTAGAAACTAGCGTTATCAGACCCAAGCGAGCTGGGCTAATGACTAACGTGGTAACCCCAACAGCAGCGGTCGCCCACACCAAACCTATTGCACAGCCCAAACTCAACCCAGAGAGCGATAACAGCACCTCGCCCGCAGCACCAGACAAAAACGCAGAAGCGCCCGAAGTTGACTACGCGCGGAAACACACAGCCAGAGCAAAAGCGTACCTAAACCAAGAAAAGTACGAAATGGCCGTGCAAGAATTAAGAGAAGCCTTAAAAATTGCGCCACAGAGTCCAGAAATCCACTCTATGATCGGCCAGGCATACTACAAACAAAAGCTCTCAGGCATGGCAAAAGCCCACTTTAGGCAAGCCCTAAAGCTAAAACCAACGCACAAAGTAGCTAGAAAGTACGGTCAGATGCTGGGTTTAGCAGTACCTACTGCCAGCATCGCTAAAGATAAATTGAAAGGAACAGACCCAGCTGAATCGACCAAAAAGCCGTGGCTGGGCAGACTGCTACATCGCTAAATATCTCAGGGCTAAATATCTCAGGCAAGCTATAGAATTTAGCGCCATTAAAGCTGGTCATCAAAGTCGGGTGAGGATATCTCACCTTTGCGATCGCCCTGGCAAAATTTTACGCTGTAGCAGTAAGTTGAAAGTAGTATTCACTGTGAGCTGGCGTTAGGCCGGTGTTTGGGAGTAGTAGAACTCATGGGAATGTTTGATTCAGACCTAGTGCAGCAGGAAGCAACGCAGCTATTTCAGGACTACCAAAACCTGATGAAGCTCGGCGGCAACTATGGCAAATTTGACCTAAAAGGGAAAAAAATATTCATCGAACAGATGGAATCTGTGATGGATCGCTACCGCATTTTTATGAAGCGATTCGAACTCTCTGAAGACTTTATGGCCAAAATGACCATGGAGCAGCTAAAGACACAGCTCAGTCAGTTTGGCACCAATCCACAGCAGATGTTCGAGCAGATGAACCAGACGCTAGAGCGAATGAAGTCCGAGCTGAAAGAGTAAGCTTTCAGCTAATCAGGTAGCTAAACAAATTACGAGCGTAAGCTACGAAGTACGGACGAATGAACTCACCCGGCGAACGGAAATTCTCCACTGGCTCGTCGCGCAGCGCCTGAACCATAAAGCTTTGCCAGATAGGAGCCGCATAGCCGCCGCCCGTTGCCCCTCTACCCAGAGGCCGGTTGTCATCATTTCCAACCCACACAGCCGTCGCGAGCTGAGGCACATAGCCCACAAACCAAACATCTTTTTGGTCGTCAGTAGTGCCCGTTTTACCCGCAGCCGGACGACCGATAGCAGCGTTGGTTGCGGTTCCCTGTGTAATCACACCTTGCAGCACGTCTGTAAGCGCAGCGCTAGCCCAAGGATCGAGCACTAGCTGGGGCTTAGGTGTGTTATCCAAAATGATATTGCCGTTACTATCGGTAACCTGCATAATCAGCGTTGGCTCCGAATGCCAGCCATAGTTAGCAAAAGTAGCATAGGCACCTGCTAGCTCTAGCGGGGTCAGCCCCCCTGAGCCCAAGGGCAGTGAAATCACAGGGTCGATTGGACTCTTGATGCCTAGCGTACGAGCAATCTCTACGATTCGATTAATGCCAACCGCCTGGCCTAACTTGACGGCTGGAATGTTGCGAGAAGTCTCTAACGCTTTGCGCAGCGTAATATTGCCCATAAAGGACTTATCGTAGTTTCCGGGCGTGTAGTAGTTATAGCCATCTGGATAGGTAACCGCCGAATCGTTAATGATGCTATTAGGCGTGTATTTGCCAGAGGCAAACGCCGCATAGTAAACAAAAGGCTTAAAAGCAGAGCCAGGCTGGCGTCTAGACTGCACGGCTCGGTTGTACTGACTAGCTTTGTAGTCTACGCCGCCAACCAGCGCCTTTACGAAGTGAGTCCGGGGATCGACCGCCACTAGAGCAATTTGATCGGCATAGGCACCCCCGCCAAAGAAACGGTAGTAGCTATCGATAACGGTATCTTCTGCAATCTTCTGCATGTTCAGATCAACCGTAGTCTGAATCCGCATCCCGCCTTTAGCCATCGCCTCCGCACCAAACTGATCGGTTAGCTCCTTCATCACCGCATCGGTTATGTAGGGAGCCTGACTAGAGCGAAAAGACGTAATTTCGCCCAGACGAATTGGCTGCGCCTTCGCCTGTTCTAGATCTTCGGGCGTAATCCAGTCGAGCTGACGCATTCGGTTAAGCACCAGCGCTTGGCGACCTTTTGCCGTCTCGTAGTCAACAAAAGGGCTGAACCCCTCGGGAGCCTGAATCAGGCCCGCCATCATCGCCGACTCGGCCAGCGTCAGGTCTTTAGCCGACTTATTAAAGTAGCTTTGGGCCGCCGTTTGAACGCCGTAGGTGTTGTGCCCCCAGTAAACCTGGTTGAGATACAGCTGCAAAATCTCGTCTTTGTCGAAGATTTGCTCAATGCGCATGGCGAGCACTACCTCTACCAGCTTCCGGCTGACGGTGCGCTCTGGAGAGAGAAAAAGGTTTTTCACCAGCTGCATGGTGATAGTAGAGCCGCCCTGCACCGTCTCTCCGGCGCTAAAGTTCGCGAGAAAGGCTCGGCCAATACCGCTAGGATTAATGCCGTTGTGAGTATAGAAGTAGCTGTCCTCGATAGCCAGCACGGCTCGCTTAAGCGTCGGATTAATTTCGTCGAAGTCTACAACTTCGCGGTTGGCCTCATCGTGGACGCTATCTAGCAGGGTGCCTTTGATGTCGTAGACGTAGCTAGTTTCTGAAGGGATATAGTTACGCAAGACGCGAACATCGGGCAAATTTCGAAAGCTAATCGCGAGTCCTACCAGGCCACCAGCAACTACGGAGCTACCCAGCATCGTTACGGTTAGCAGCGTCGTAGCGCCAATTTGGCCAACTTCTTGAATGTATCGAAGGACTTCGGGCGATCGCCTGGGTGCGTTGATTCTACGGCGGCGCTGAACTTTGCGGTAGGTATTAGAAGACACGGGCAGGCGGGCGTTCCTAGCTTAAGGGGAAATTAAAATCGAGCTAAACGGCGAACTCTCCGCTGCATAGGGACTCTACACAAATTAAGGAAAGTTAATACGAACGAGTGTGACCAAATCGGCGTAGATAATTAACAGTCTAAGAGCAGAATTCTGGCTAGTGTATATCTTCTATGTCAGGTTGAGTCTGGCCAAAGGTCAGTTTTTGCCGAGTTATCCCGTCAATATAGAGGATATCTGGCTAATGTCCAGTTTTTATTTTGGGCATTGGTCAAGATCAAGGAGCGATCGGCACTTAAAAAATCGGCAAAAGATCGGCTTGAACCGATTTTTCTAGCCTTCTTGAGTTTTGCCAATCGCCTATCCGACCATTCACGCGTAGCGCTACACTGACAAAACTAACAACGCTATTGTCCATTCGCCTCCATGACTGCTAGCCCTGCCCTAGGTTCCGATCTCGCCCTCCCTGAAGACGTCTCCGACAAAATCGCCAACATTTACCGGGGCGTAAGCGATGTTTTCCCAAACCAGCCAATCTCTCAAGATGGCAACGAAAATCTGATAGCTAAGCTGCAAAGCGGCCAACCGCTGAGAGTAAAACTAGGTATCGACCCCACCGGCTCAGAGATTCACTTAGGGCATAGCACCTTAGTACGCAAGCTGCGAGACTTCCAAGACGCAGGCCACACAGCAATCTTGCTGATCGGCGATTTTACCGCCCGCATTGGCGACCCCACAGACAGAGCGGAAGTTCGCAAGCAGCTTAGCGAAGCAGACGTAAGAGCCAATGCCGAGACCTACATAGAGCAAGTGCGGCCCATCCTAGACTTTGAAACCCCAGGCCGACTAGAGATTCGCTATAACTCTGAATGGCTCTCAGGCATTGACCTGAGCAAAATGCTGGCGCTGCTAAGCACCATGACGCTAGGCCAAATGCTAGCGAAAGAAGGCTTTTCGAATCGTTACGAACAGGGTACACCTGTTTACATGCACGAGTTTCTCTATCCGCTGCTGCAAGGCTACGACTCTGTAGCGCTAAAGTCCGACGTAGAGCTAGGCGGCACCGACCAAAAGTTCAACGTAGCCGTTGGGCGAGACCTACAGCGACACTTCGGCGTTTCACCACAGTTTGGGATGCTATTGCCGCTCCTTTTAGGCACGGATGGCGTACAAAAGATGTCGAAGTCGTTAGGCAACTACGTTGGCCTACAAGAAGATCCGCTTTCGATGTATTCCAAGCTAGAGAAAACGCCCGATGCCGTCATTCAAGACTACTTTACTTACTTAACTAAGCAGCCCTTAGATCAGCTACCCGAAAACCCTCGCGATCAGCAAAAGCTGCTGGCCAAGCTAGTGACAGGCCAATTTCACGGAGAACAGGCCGCAGAACAAGCGCAGCAAGACGCCCTCACGCTGATATCTGGGCAAGCTCAAGCCGCTGAAGCCGTCGCTGAGTTCTCACTAGCTGAGGTAGGGTTTCCCGCTAAGCTGTTCTATCTTCTAGGCGCCACCCCGCTGTGTGAAAGCAGTAGCGAAGCCAGGCGACACATCAAGGGGGGCGCAGTGAAGCTAGACGGAGAGAAAGTGATCGATCCCACTCAGACCTTCGAGTCGGCTGATGAGTTAGTGGGAAAAGTGCTTCAGATTGGTAAAAAGAAGTTTGTGCGGCTATCTAAATAACTGGCTATCTAAATAACTAGTGAGCAGAAATACGCAACTTAAACATGCGCAGCTTAGAACAAGTATGACCAAACAGACACTAGAACAGATTGCTGAGCGGATTATTGTGCCTTTGGACGTACCGACAGAAGCGGAGGCGATCGCACTTATCCAATCTCTTCCTCAAGTCACCTTTTGGAAAGTCGGCCTAGAACTATTCGTCAGCAGCGGGCCATCCGTCATAGACGCCCTAAAATCTAGAAACAAAAAGATATTTCTAGACCTGAAGCTACATGATATTCCTAACACCATGGCAGGCGCTGCTAAAGCCGTCGGACGCTACGGCGTAGACTTATTAACCGTTCATGCCGCCGCCGGAAAAGCTGCCCTTGTTGCGACCCAAGCAGCCGCGCAAGCAGGCGCACAGGCAGCCGAAAAAACAGCACCGCAGGTTATTGCCGTAACCCTGCTAACCAGCATTAGCAGCGACACACTCTCTAACGAATTGCAGGTATCTACCTCCGTAGCAGACTACGCTCAGCACATGGCTCAGCTCGCTAACGCCAGCGGGCTGTCCGGTGCGGTCTGCTCTCCCCAAGAAGCCGAACAGCTTAGACAAAGCTGCGGTGACGCTTTCCTATTGGTGTGCCCAGGCGTTCGTCCAACCTGGGCACACCAAGGCGATCAGCAGCGAGCCATGACGCCAAAGCAGGCCATGGCATCAGGCGCTAGTTATCTGGTCATCGGCAGACCCATTACGCAGGCAGCCGATCCAGCCGCCGCCTTTGAGCGCATTTGTCAGGAGATTGCGGCGTGAGAGATTGGAGTGGATCGATACTTCATAGGAGCGGCTTCGCGATCGCACTACTAGGCTTATTCCTCTGGCCGCAGCCAGTTCACGCCGCTATCAACAGCCCAGAAGTAAAAGTTTTAGACACACAAGTTCTAGAGATAGAAGTTCTAGACACAGAAGTCCCAGAGATAGACATCTTAGAAGAAGTAGAAGAACTGGACGCAGAAGAGCCTATTCAGCGCCCTTATGCCCCGCTACGTCCGGAGACCGCTTGCCCACAAGACGTAGAATCCCTGATCGCCATTCTCATTCGAGATTTACCCGGCTACACCAACAGAGTGCTCCAGCGAACGGTAGCCGCCCTACCCAACAACGACGCAGATGGAAGAGCGCCCTACCGACCTTCGTATGTGCTAATCGCCGGGCGAGCAGAATTTGAGCCTATCGATTTAGACGACTATACGCTCACCACCGAATCCGACGCCGGTGGCCCTCTCACTCAAGTATTTTTCACCACGCTCTCTAGACAGTACACAGGACTGCGCGTTGGCGGAGCCTCTCCTCTGGAGACTCGCCAGGTGCAAGAATACCACTGGCTGTTTTTAACCCAGGCAACAGACGGCTGGCGACTAGCCTTTATGTTTTCAGCGATTGACGACGCGCAGAATACTAAAGCCGCCCTTCCTCCTAGGGAAAGCAGTGAAGGCAGCGTGGGCAAAGCCGTACAGCTATGGCTCAAAGACTGTAGAGCAGGTGCGATTTATCCACTCGAACAATAAACTTCAGCGATAAAACAGATAAACTGCGTTAGTAAACCAGTATCAACATCCGTAGCTATCGTCTAAAGCTAGCAACCTTTGCATTGCGAAAAGTAGGTAGCTCGATATTAGAGCGTGAACCGGGTTGCTTTTGCGATCGCAGCGCCTCCACCAAAGACGCAGCATCATCTACTCTGCTCTCTACAGCAGATCTCTCTACAGCAGATCTTTCTACAGCAGATCTTTCTACGACGGCTCTCTCTAGGACAGGTAGATAGCTATCTTCCGCGCTGCCGCTGACCTGCTGAGCCTTAGACCCACTAGCCAGCTTTTCTATCTTCTTATCCAACTGCGTTTCCAACGGCTGCGCCAGCGGCTTTCCCCAGGGAGAAGGTTCTGTAAAAGTAATCACTTCCTCCGGTGCGCTACGATTTGCCGCCACAAAAGTGCTTTCAATCTGATGTATCAAATCGGTTTCTTCTGAAGCATTTTGTAAGGCATTTTTTGGAGACGTACTGTCTATCTCTACTTCTTCACCGTCAGCTTGATCCGCAATTTCTAGCGCGGCGATTTCCTGTATGGGGCCTTCTATCTGCTCGCTGATGGTTACAGGCGCATCGTCAATAAAATCATCCGATAGGCTGTCTGAAACGATGTCTATCGTTTCTTCAGTCGAATTTTTACCACCATCCTGACGTTCAGCGTGGTTCATTACCCGCTCTATATCCTGCCAAAGCTTAGCTTCAGCTTCTAGGTTCGTAGCAGGCTCTAAGCTAGCAGACACTGAACTCAAGGCCAGATTCTGCATAGCGCTATCCTGACGGCTGTGCTCATCTTGAGCCGACGCCTCTTTCTGAGCGATCGCACTCAAGTCTTCAGCCCTAGCATCCGGCTTACCCACCCTGCGAATTAGCGACTCTAAATGAGGGTCGATGCCCCCAAACAAAGACGAATTATCAGAGACCCAAGGCATTATCCGCTGAGCTTTAGGCATGACCACCGCAGTAGAATCTTGAAAGGCAATCGGCTGAGCGGCCCCATCGCTAGTCCTAGAAGTAACGGTCAAAGACTTCTCTAGCGCCGCCTTGAACTGCATCGTGTAACGCTGCTGGCGTTGGAGACGCGATCGCAAGTCTTTACTGTTCGCCTCTGCTTTGGCTCGCGCTTGAACTTCTTCTGAATGCTGCTGAGCAGCAATCGTGCATTCTTTTTCTAGCTGAGCAATGCGCTCTTGATAGTTGTTAACTTCCGTTTGCAAATTCTCGCTAATGAGCAACTGGCGGCTCAGCGCTTGCTCCGTATTGTCCAACTTGCCCACTAACTTGGCGATTTGCTGCTGCGCACTGTGAGAGATCTGCTGCGCCGACGCCTGCTCTACCGAAACTTGCTGCGCCATTTTCCCCTTCGTAGCCTGTGCGCTAGCCACTTCACTCTCAAGCGCAACCTGAGACTTCTCCAGCGCCCCTTCTAGCCGCGCCACCCGAGAAAGCAGAACGTCATTACACTGATTAAGATCGTGAATGAGCGTTAGCAGTTCACCTTCGCGTTCTGATGCCGTTGAAACGCCGTCTATGGTGCCAGGAATAGCAACCGGTTCCCAATCATTCACCTGAGAATCTGCCGACGAATCTGCATCAGACCAGCTAGATTCCTGAGCGCGATTCGTATTATCTGTGGAATTTACCAACGGAGAGTCGGACGAAGGAGGTAAGGACTGATTTTCGCTCATATCAATAGAGTACAGACGACGATCTTTAAGAAAGAAATTTTTGAGGCTTCAAACGTTCTTAGCGGTCTCTAAGCAAACGCCAAACAAACACCTAAACAAGTACTAAAAGACCCAAGGCACCAACCAAGCTTTACAAACCCGTTTGGGAACCCTTATAAATTAGCTTCCTAAAGTAGTAGCACAGAAACTTAAATAACAGTAGGTTTGAGCCGAAAACAGAGCCATTTTAGGATGATTTACGTAAGATCCCTGATGTCGCCTTCTCGAACACGCACCTGCTGTCCGGAGATTTGTTACGGGCTGTAATAGTACTACCGAGCTGTTTTATCTTTATCAATCAGCAGCCCTGTTGGCGATCGCGCTGAAGGGTACAGAGCATCTGCTAACAGGTCTTTGTGCATAAAAGCGCGGTCTACTTGAGATTGAATTTGGTCGAGCGTGAGCGCCTCGCCGTTGGCGTAACAGTCTAGCCAGGCTTTACAAATAGCGTTCGGATCGTCAGGCAACGGGGGGAGAACATCGGGATTAGGCGAAAGATCGTAGCCAGGTAGCGACAGATCCCCAGCCAGTGCATCCACCTTGGGGTCGTAGCTTATCGCAAAACTTCGCCCCCCTTCCGCAGCGGACATAATCAGCGAGTGAAACCGCATGCCAATCGTCATTTCCACCCCGCGAAACAGTCCCTTTATTTGCGTAGGCTGCGTCAGCGCATAAATATGGTGCGGGCCAGATAGCTGGCTCGCAATATACTGAGCGATCGCCGCATCTTTAACCGGCTGAAACGGCACCAGCACCAAACAGGCACCTGTCGCCTTTTGAAAACTATCTAGCGCAGTTGCCAACACCGCGAGCCGCGCTTCCGTCAGATGCCGATGCGGACGCAGCGCCACCGCCACCCGAGGAGCCGGTAAATCCCAGAGCCCTTTCACCGGCTCTCTATCCAAACCCCAAACCGGATCGGGCGCCAGTAAATACTTGCAGTTCCACTGCTGCAAAAGAGCTGCCGAATTGCGATCGCGCACGCTCACCTCCCGACAACCCGCCAGCGCCCTACGAGTTAGCCAGCGGCTAAACGATCGATCCAATGGGCCAATTCCCTGCGCCCAAGCAACCGTTTTTAGCCCCATCATCTGGGCCAACAGCATTAAGCCGCCATAGTAAACCGGGTTAAGCACACTGCTAGCATCCTGCATCAGGCTACCGCCGCCCCAAATAAAAGCATCGGCCCGGCGCAGCGCCGAAAAAACCGCCAGAATAGACTTACGCGGCACCGCCTCCACCTGATATCGGCTCTGGGTTTGCGCCGGATCTCCCGATAGCACAATTGGCTCTACCGACGCTGGCAGCATCTGCAATAGCGAAGCCAGCAGCGCCTCATCGCCGCCATTTCCCATCCCGTAGTAGCCGCAGAGCACCGCCTTCATAACTTTTACCTAATTTCTAGTCCGTTTTAGATCAGCAGCTTTGCATCGATCTCTAGAATACAAAAGAAACGTAAATCACCCTAAGCAACAGCCAGCCTATGCACGCTCTCTCAATTCCGACCTGGATGGTTCATGTCTCTAGCGTACTGGAATGGATCGCCGCCATCTGGTTTATCTGGCAGTACGCCGAAGCCAGCGGCTACACGGCCTGGCGCTGGCTTTCCTTTGGCATGTTACCGGCGCTAGTTAGCGCTATGTGCGCCTGCACCTGGCACTTCTTCGATAATTCCACCGCCCTAAGCTGGCTAGTGATTGTGCAAGCAGCCACGACGGTCGTAGGTAACTGCACCGTTTGCTTAGCCGCCTGGTGGATTTGGCGACAGTCCAAGCAAACAGCAGCCACTCAGACAAGTCTCCTCCAGGAGGAAGCCAAATCATGAACAAAGAGTCTTTATTTGCGCTATCGCTATTTCCTTATCTGGGCTTCCTGTGGTTTCTCACCAAAAGCAACCAGACGCCTCGGCTAGCTCTCATTGGGTTCTATGTGCTGCTGGTGTTTGTAGCCGTGACCATTCCCGCAGGCATTTACGCTAAGCAGGCCTACGGCACCGAACTAGCCAACGTAGACTGGCTGCATGGCAGCGCCGAGTTCTTTCTTACCTTTTCTAATATTTTGGTGGTGCTGGGCTTTCGGCAAGCCGTCGTGCAGCAAAGAAAAGCTAACGCGGCGACTGATGCAAAATGAGTCGATTGCCGTCTAGATCGTAAGCGTAGATTTCTTGGCCGTGAGAGGTGTGCATAATATCGCCCGGCGGGGCATGGCCGATGCTTTTGAGGCGGGCGATCGCACCGTCCAAATCATCTACTTCTAAACACAAGCTCATCGGCCCGCTAGAAAACGCCGAAAATTCAGCTGCGTTCTGTTCATTTGGAGTAAAAATAGCGAGCCGCAAAGCCGACAGCCGAAACTCCGCATAAGCAGCAGTATTCGGCTTGGGAGAAACTGATAAAAACTGGCTGTAAAAAGCCACCTGCCGATCTACCTGTTGGCTGGCGATCGCCACAAACACTTCTCCGCAGCTTAGCTGTGTAAAATCATCCATTCCAAACCTTCCTTAGGGGGAAAGATCTTCTCAAACTGTCGCGCTACGCTGTAGTAGATCCTGGCACAGGCAGGTTTGAGAATACTTTTGAGGGAATAAGCGTGGTTGCAACGGTATCAAAACCTAGTTCGAGCAAATCCATTGTCGATTGGTTGGGGGATGAAGCAGATAGCCTATTGAGCTATCAGGCCAAAGTAGACAAAAGCCAGCTCCATTTGCCAGGAGCAGACTGGGTAAATCGAATTTTCTCACAGAGCGACCGATCGCCTCAAGTCCTGCGCAGCCTCCAGCAACTCTACAGTCACGGACGCCTAGCCAACACCGGCTATCTCTCTATTCTGCCAGTAGATCAGGGCATAGAGCATTCAGCCGCCGCCTCTTTCGCCCCCAATCCCATCTATTTCGATCCTGAAAACATCATCAAGCTAGCTATGTCCGGCGGCTGCAACGCGGTTGCCACCACGCTAGGCGTCCTCGGCATGATGTCTCGCAAGTACGCACACAGAATTCCGTTTATAGTCAAGCTCAACCACAACGAACTGCTGAGCCAACCCAAAGAATACGATCAAATCATGTTTGCCTCTGTCGAGCAGGCGTGGAATCTAGGTGCCGTTGCAGTCGGGGCAACCATCTACTTTGGCTCGCCTGAATCCACCCGACAAATTCAGGAAGTCAGCAAAGCCTTTGCCCGCGCCCATGAGCTAGGCATGGCCACTATTCTTTGGTGCTACTTGCGTAACGATGTCTTCAAGCAAGACAAAGACTATCATCTAGCCGCAGATCTCACCGGACAGGCCAACCATCTAGGCGTCACAATCGAAGCCGACATCATCAAGCAAAAGCTGCCAGAAAACAACGGCGGCTACAAAGCCGTTGCTGACGCTATTGGTAAGTCTTACGGCAGAACAGACGATTTGGTGTACTCAAAGCTAACGAGCGAGCATCCTATCGACTTAACGCGCTATCAGGTGCTGAACTGCTATGCCGGACGAGCCGGGCTAATTAACTCTGGCGGTTCGTCAGGAAAAGACGATTTTGCCCAGGCTATTCGCACAGCAGTTATCAACAAACGAGCAGGCGGCTGCGGCTTAATCTCGGGTCGAAAGACCTTTCAAAGAGAGTTCGAAGAAGGCGTAAAACTCTTCCACCTCATTCAAGAGGTTTATCTCTCAGACGAAGTTTCTGTGGCGTAATCTCTCCAGAATAACGATTCATCTCTCAAAAGCATCTTCATGCTCGGCTCGTAGCGTTCGAGCCGTAAAGCCCTTTAAAAATAGCAAACCTAAAAACTGTAAACCTAAAAACTGCAACCTCGAGACATGCGACGAAGCCCAATACCCACCCGTACCCTCTTATTTCTCACAGCCTTCACTCTATTGAGTGTCCCAGTTGCAGACGCCATAGGCCAAACATCACTGGCGCCACAAATCGCTTCAGTCGAACTAGAAAACCGCCCTACGCTCTTTAGCTATCCGCTCGATATTACAGACGTTCGAGTAGATACCAAATGGGAGTATCGGCGCTCTAACTACCGATTTACGCTCGACATCCCAGAAGCGGCTGAGAAACCAGTGCAAAAAATCACCTTTTCTCAAGTAGAGGGCGCGGACTATCCCAGGTTTAGCGATCGCCGCACCTACGCTTACGAAGGTGGCGATCGCAGCCAAAAACTCAACATCTCCACCGACGACGACTGGAACAACAGAACCGTCACCGTTACCTTCGATCCGCCCATTCCACCCGGTCGTCAAGTCACCGTTGCCCTCAACGCAACCAACCCTCGCGACGGCATTTATATCTACGAAGTAGCTGCAACCCCGCCCAACACCGAAGGCTTAGGCCAGCGAGTGGGCATCGAAAGACTCAACTTTTATCAAGGCTCGGATCGTCGCTATATAAGATGAGCCGTTGTAGATCAGCCATTGTAATCAGCGATCGCAGTTAAGCCTTCAACAACCGGACAACAGCTTATATATCGCTTGACGTGAGTCGGATTAAGATCCATCTAAGAATATATGCCAGAACAAAACCCTAGACCCGCTGTTCAATCTGTTCTAGTCACTGCCGAGCAGATGCAGCAGATAGAAGGTCGTCTTTTTGAGGCTGGAATGCCGGTTGCGGCGCTGATGGAAAAAGTCTCCGAGCGACTTACTAAATGGTTTATCAGCTGCTATGGGCCGCCAAAATCCCACATTGGCGTTCTAGCTGGCCCCGGACACAACGGCGGCGATGCCTTAGTGGTAGCCCGCGAGCTGCACCACGCCGGGTATCGCGTCAGCGTTTATCAACCCTTCTCCAAACTCAAAAAGCTCACAGAACAACATGCCAAATACGCCAAAGGCTTAGGCATCCCTTTTGTTCAATCAGTCGCAGACCTTGCAGACTGCGAAGCGATTATCGACGGCTGGTTTGGCTTTGGGCTAACGCGTCCAATTACCGGCGAACTCGCTGCCGACGTTGAGAAAATCAACCAACAGACCGCCAGTATCTTCAGCATAGATTTGCCCTCCGGCATCCACACCGATACCGGACAGATCATGGGCACCGCAATTAAAGCCTCTTATACCGCTTGTCTAGGCTTGTGGAAAAGAGGCTTTATGCAAGAAAATGCGATCGCTCACTTAGGCAAATGCACCCTCATTGATTTCGATATTCCACTCGCTGATATCACCGCCGTCCTAGGAGAATCGCCTGCCATTCACCGATTGACAGATCTACAGGCGATCGCCCACCTGCCGCTCCATCGCTCGCCCACCGCCCACAAATACAAAGCCGGTCACCTATTACTGATTGCAGGCTCCAGGCAATATGCAGGCGCAGCTTTACTCACTGGGCTCGGCGCGATCGCCAGTGGCGTTGGGATGCTCACCCTCGCCGTTCCAGAATCCATTCGTCTATCGCTGCTGCCTCAGCTACCGGCGGCCCTGCTCATTGGCTGCCCCGAAACGGAATCGGGGGCGATCGCCCACCTCCCCAAAGCCATCGACCTAGAAAAATACGATGCGATCGCCCTCGGCCCCGGACTCACCCCAGCATCCCCTCAGCTACTCCAAACCGTCTTAGACACAAAGTGCCCGCTGCTTCTAGACGCCGATGGACTCAATCTATTAGCTAAAAACAACCCTATTCAAACGCTCAAAGATCGGAGCAGCCCCACCGTGCTGACGCCTCACCTAGGAGAATTCAAAAGACTTTTTCCAGAGATTGAAAGTCGAGTAGACCAACTTCCTGGCGAAACAGCGCTTAAAGCGGCTAAGACGAGCAGTGCAATCGTGCTATTAAAAGGGCCTCGTAGTGCGATCGCAACCTCCCAAAAACTTTGGTTCAACCCTCATAGCACCCCGGCTCTAGCCCGAGGCGGCAGCGGCGACGTACTCACCGGACTGATGGGCGGATTACTCGCAAGCCTTGCCCAGTCAGGCGAATGGAAGCACGATCCAAACTCGCTGGTCTTTGCCGTACTCGGCGCAGTTTGGTGGCATTCGCAAGCAGCTCTCTACGCTAGCAACCAGCGAACGATCCTCGGCGTCGACCCACTGCATTTAGCGCGATCGCTCAACGTCGCCCTACAGGACAAGCTCTCTAAAACCAGCGTCTAAACCAGTCCTTAAAAAAACAATCCTTAAAAAACTAACCGCTAGAAACCAACCGCTAAAAACTACGGCTTCAGAGACTTTCGCCGTCTCACCGCCGACCAGGTACGCCAACCTAGCAACCCCACCATCAGCAGCGTTAGCGGAATAATCACTGGGCCAATCCAGCCCACCCACACAGCATCCGGATTCGTTGCATTCGCCACCAAATAGCCAATGTAAAGCACGTAATAGCTCAGCAGCAGGATGCCTTCTCTACGAGAGACCTCGTTATCGGTAAAGAAAATCGGCAGACACATAATCGCCACCGCCACCATAACCGGAATGTCAAAGACGATCGCCGAAGTCGTTACCCTCACGCCCGCCCGAGAAACCGCGCTCGTCAGCCCCAGCACAACCAAAATATTGAAGATATTGCTGCCGATCACGTTGCCCACGGCAATATCGCGCTCGCCGCGAATACTCGCCATTACAGACGTTGCTAGCTCTGGCAAAGACGTACCAAACGCAATTACCGTCAGACCAATAATCAGCGGACTCGCACCAAAGAACTCAGCAATATCTACTGCGCTCTTAACCAGCATCTGCGAGCCTGAAACGAGCATCGTTGTGCCGACGATAAAAAGTCCGGCATTGATAGCCGTATCGGTTACCGACAAAGAGCGATCGCCAAACTTCGCGTACTCATTCTGTACGTTCTGATCCTTTTCCTGCTGACTCTGATAAAGCAGAAACGCCGTATAGGCCAATCCGCCCACAAACAAAATGACGCCATCCGAACGGCTAATCTCGCCGTCTAGCCCAAACAGCAGCACCAGCACCGATACCCCAATCATAATCGGAACATCCAGCCGCACTAGCTGCTGAGCCACCTTCAGCGGCGTAATCAACGACGCTACCCCCAAAATCAACAGCACGTTGCAAATATTGCTCCCAACCACGTTGCCTAAAGCAATATCCGCATCCCCCTGAAAACTGGCTGTCAAACTCACCGCCAGCTCGGGTGCGCTCGTTCCAAAAGCCACCACCGTCAGGCCAATAATTAACGGCGAAACGCCAAACGTAGCCGCGAGTTTAGACGCGCCCTTAACCAAAAACTCTGCGCCAGCCACCAATAAGACTAGCCCCAGCGCCAGAAAAACAAACGTCGAAATGGTCATAGGCGCGGTGCTTGAAGATCTCAGTTAAAAGTTCGAAATAAAGTAGAAATAGGCCAAGGCCTTCTCACTTATATCAAACTACCCAGATATAAGCCCTTCATAAGGCAGAAAATTTCTACCGATAGACTCGCGCGATCGCCCATATCACCACGCCCACGCGGCTCGTCATTCGCCATAAATTCGTAGGATGATAGCGCAGCCCTTATTAAGACACACAAAACAAACGCCAGTGACCCACCCAAGTTCAGCCGCACCCGATGCCCCATCCGCCCAGTCAGAATCTTTAGCGCCTTGGCGATCTTCACTGTCTAGAGCCTTGCATCGCAACCGTTCTCAGCCCTTCGCCCGCTACTTCCAGCTAGCCACCGTAAAGCCCGATCTTACCCCTGCCAACCGCACCGTCGTCTTTCGCGGATTCATGAACAATACCAACCACCTGATGACGATTTGCGATCGCCGCAGCCAAAAAACAGACCAAATTCATCAAAATTCAAACGCCGAAGCCTGCTGGTACTTCACCAAAACCAGAGAGCAGTTCAGGCTCGCTGGCCAGCTAACGCTCATCACCGCCGACACAATCGAACCCGATTTTTGTAAAGCTCGGCAGCAGCTATGGCAAAACATTTCAGACAACGCCCGCACTCAGTTCGCTTGGCCACAGCCCAAAGCGCCTAGAGAACCAAACGACAATGCAGACATTTTTAGCCCACCGCCACCCGATTCTACAGCGCCATTAGACACCTTTTGCCTGCTTCTGCTCGTCCCCCACAGCGTCGATTACTTATCGCTACGCGGCGACCCCCAAACTCGAATGCTGTATACCCAGCAGCCCAAAACGAACGACTCAACGGAATCAGCCCCATCGTCAAGCTGGGAGAGCCTTACCGTCAATCCGTAAAAATCCAGCAGCCGTCGCCGAGCGCTCTAAATCCCAGCGCCGCCTAAAAACTCTTGAATCGCCCGATCTTCTATCAAGCAGCATTCCGAACCGTTGCAGTCCGCATTAGACATCGAGCTAACTAGCATCAACCGCTCTAGCTCAGCCGCTTTAGCCGCCGTCGCATCCACCGGCGATCGCATCTCCTCTAGCTCATTCTCTAGCGAATCAATCCGATCTACCAACGCGCGAATCGCCATTGCTTCAGAGTCCGGCAATCTGCCGTGCTCTAACGGCTCTACTCGCTCACCAGAGCGATACACCACGCGCCCCGGCACGCCCACCACCGTACAGTCCGAAGGCACCTCGCGCAGCACCACAGAACCCGCCCCAATCCTGACGTTGTTCCCAATTTGAATATTACCTAGCACCTTGGCTCCAGCGCCCACAATGACGCCCGAGCCTAGCGTTGGATGGCGCTTACCATTCTCCTTACCCGTACCGCCCAGCGTCACCCCTTGGTAAATCAGCGCCGAATCGCCCACGATCGCAGTTTCGCCAATCACCACACCCATGCCATGGTCGATAAAGACGCTGCTGCCGATTGTCGCGCCCGGATGAATTTCTATTCCTGTGATGGCTCTAGCGACGTGAGACATCAGCCGAGGCACAAACGGAATACCCAGCGTCCAAAGCCAGTGAGCCAGTCGGTGAATCACCAAAGCCTGGAAGCCAGGATAGAGAAAAATCACTTCTAGCCAGTTGCGCGCGGCCGGATCTCGCTCGAAAATGACGCGAAAGTCTTTGACGAGGGCTTTTAACACGGTGAAAGTTTCCTCCTAAAAAGAAAGTAAACGAATGAGTTGAACGAACAAGTTAACAGTGCAGTCCTTACAATTATCTCAGTAAAGGTAAGACAATCACAGTTTAGAGCGAACCAAACAAAATAATATTAGCGCTTGCTTAATTTGGCTCCAACACCCCTGGTCTATTCGGTTCACCAAACTTTCGACAGATCTTCTCAGCTCAAAAGGCGCACAATAACAGGCCATACAGCAGCATTTAGCCAGCGCAAAAGCCCGGCTTTTCTAGCGATCGCTATCCGATTCAGAAACCGATAGCTTGTAATCAATGCGATCGCCCCGTTCGAAAGCCCCTACCCAAATGCGGTAAGTTCCCGCTGGCCAATTCGCATCTTTTACGGCCGCATCTCGACTACCTCGCCGGGCGTTATCGTCGCAGTCAATCCCTTTAGGCCCATCTATCAGCAGCGTCGTATCCCCATCGCTCATAACCGACACGCTCAACCGCTCAACCGCTTCAGGCAAAACCAAAACGTGATCGGGAGCCTCATCGCCATAGCCCAAACACAGCCGCCTGCGGCGATCGCGTCCTGCTAGCCTCATCAGGTTATAGTCGCCGCCAGTCGTCCCTTCAAACTGAACGCCCTGCGCGGTCAACGTGGCTGAATTATCCTTGGCAGAAACTACCGCTGGGGCGATCGCCTCCGAAGAAATCCAAAAGCCGACAGACGCAGCGAAGCCTACGCCGCCCGCTAATCCGGCCGATTTAACCCAGCGCCCCAATCTCAAAATCTCTGTCCACTTTTTCACAGTGTGTATCTCACCAGTAACGATTGCCAGGTCTATAGTCGTAGCGCAAATTGAGCAGCACCACTGGCAGCCCTAGCTAGCTTTCTTATACCGGCACAGCCGCTCACCACCACTCACCGATTAGCCACTCACCGCCTAACCGCCTACCGCCTAACCGCCTACCGCTTAACCACCTACCCCTAGCCGCGCCGCCAAACTCGGCGTCAGCGGTAGCAGTATCAGCAGCATCAAAAATAACGCCAGTAAAGCCAACCCAGCTCGCGCATCATCCGGCTCCGTTAAATCATCGGTACAAGGCCGCTCTGGCTGCCGCTGCAAAAATACAATCAGCACAGCCCAGTACAGCGCAATAGGGTTAAATATCCCTACCAGCGCCAGCAGTACCAGCGTCACAGCGGTCGCCCGCACCAGCGTTTTACGCCCGTAAATAGCCTGTAGCATTCGCCCGCCGTCTAGCTGCCCTGCTGGCATCACATTAATAGCCGTAATAATCAGTCCAATCCAACCCACAATCATCAGCGGATGCACGTCCACCAAATCATTCTGCAAGGCATCGCCTAACACCGTACGCGCCAGCGTACCGACCAAAACCGAACCTTGAAAATACTCAGCCGGTAGCTGAAACAGGCTGCCCGGATGAGAAAGCACCATGCCTAAAAACAGAAAGGCAAACGATAAGATGCCGCCCGCCGCTGGCCCGGCAAAAGCCACATCAAACAGCACAGACCGATTTGGCAAGATAGACTCAAACCGCATCAAAGAGCCAAAAGACCCCAACTGCCAGGCAGGTAGGAAAAACGGCGGGCTGAGCTTTACGTTCAGCCGCCTTGCTACGCCAATATGGCCTAGCTCATGCACGCCCAGCACCGTCGCAATCCCTAGGCCCACCGGCAGCGTCTGCGCCCAGCGCTCAGGCGACTGAAAAAAGTCAAACCCCTGTAAAATTCCCGCTGTCTCCAGGCAGGTGCCCAGAGTCGCCAGCACCAGTCCAACCGCCAGCACCTTTTGCCCAACCGTTGTTAGCTTAGGCCCGTTTTCCTTTGGCAGTACCACCACCACTGGCTTACCTTCCGGGTTGCTCAGCAAAAACGAAAGATAGCGATCGCCCAATTTCTCAGACAGCTTCTCGCTCAAAACTTGCGCCGTCTCATCCGGCTTCCCACGCAAATTCCCCTTAAAAATTGCGCCCTCTTGATAAGGCACCGTCTCCGTTCTAAAGAACGTATCAATCCCAAAGATGCCTTCTATTACAGACATATCTTCCGGCGGAATAGGCGGTAGCTTATCCTCCGCTTCCCGATCAGGCCCGCCTTGACCGAGCTGACTTGGCGTCGAAGCGTCCACACCAGACTGAGCAGAATCGGTTGATAGGCGATTGCCCTCAGCCGCACCCGCCTCAGTCGACTGAGACGAACTATCCGCAGAATTGCCCACAGCAGAATCCGAGAAAGCAGCCCCCTGTTCTTTCGCCACGCTCGTCGCTCGCCCAGCCGCCAAAGACTCCTTATTCAAGTCTCTAAGCCGTCGCCCTAAGTAGATATATAGCCCTGCCGAAGACACCACCAGCAGCAATATTCCAGCTAGGTTGAGATAGACCCCAACTGCCGTCAGCCCAAAGAACAGCAGCCAAGGCCCCATCAGCACAACCGTTTGCAGCCAGGCTAAGATTCCTGGCGTGCCCAGAGGCTTCGCTTGCGAATAGCCCCAGGCCAAAATACCGACTGCTGCAAGTAAAAGTAAAACTATGACCATAATGACAGAACCAACCAGACGAATTCTGCCTATGCAGCAGCCATCGGCGGCACTAAAATGCGGGTATAAAAGATTCCTTACCATTTTAGTGGAGGATGGCGGCCCCTCACCCATGAACTCCATTAGCAATCATCTGCTAGGTATCCAGCAATTCCAGCAGCCAGAAGTACCGCTACGACTTTCCGGTAAACTAGCCTCTAAGCAACCCCAGACTCATGGCCAATTCTCCCGATTCCTCTACGAATAGCGACGCTTTCGAGAATGAGCTACCTAGCGATCGCCTCTCGGAAGAAGCCGCTGCAAGACGCCGCAGAGTCCCGCCCTACTCGCCCAACGAAAATGCGCCCTCTCCTCAGCGCAGCGCTCAAAGCTTCGAGCTATATCAAAATGGCCAAAACCCTAACCAGCGCAACGCAACCTCTAGCTACAACGATTCATTCACCGTAGACTACAACCCCGATCCAGACTATCCCTCCGTGCATGACGATAGCGATCGCCCAAGCGCATTAAGCGATCGCAGCCCTCGGCTAATCGATCTTCCAGCAACCAGCGACAGCAACCCACCAGCAGAGGACGACGAAAACGGACTGCAAGAGCGCTACAAGAGACAGCCCGCCATCAACCCCATCAAAGTCGCTCAAGCACCGGTTAGCGTCATTGCGATCGCCGGTTCTATCGTCGTCATAGTCGGCTTCACCCTAGGCAGTCTCTGGCTCACTCTCGCTGGCTCCATCGTCACCTTCGTCGTCTCCCTCAGGCTCATCGCCCCCACCCTAGAAGAAGCCATCGGCGACCTCAGCCAGCAGCAAAAAGCCCTCTTCATCGCCATCCCCGGACTCCTCCTTGGCATTATCGGCCTCATCTACACCAGCGGCATCGCCAAACCCATTGCCCGTTGGGGCAGCGGCCTCCGCTGGGACATCATCAGCGCCCTCGGCGACTTCCTCGGCGCCATCGGCCAAATCTTTATTGCCGTACTCGCTGTCTACGTCGCCTGGCGGCAGTACATCATCTCGCGAGATCTCACCGTTCAGCAAAACCTGATCACCCAGCAGCAAACCATCGACTCCTACTTTCAAGGCATCTCCGAACTAGTATTAGACGACGAAGGTCTGCTCGAAGACTGGCCCCAAGAACGCGTCATTGCCGAAGCGCGTACCGCCGCCATTCTCAGCAGCGTAGACGAAGGCGGCAAAGCCAAAGTCCTCCGTTTCCTCTCTCGCTCTAAGCTACTTACCCCACTTGCTCGCGACCAAAGGCTGGGTCGTCCCATTCTCGACGGCCTTGGCGGCTACGCAGAAGATCGCCAAGGTGGCACCCGCGTCATCGACCTAGGCGTAATGCTAGCCGCCAGCAACCTGATCAACACCGACCTTCGCTGGCTAGATCTTAGCGACGCCAACCTCATCCGCGCCGACCTTACAGACTGCGACCTAGTGCGCACCAACCTAGCTCGCGCCATTCTCTGCGACGCCAACCTCACCAACGCCGATATTATGGGCGCACAGCTTTTTTACGGCAACCCAGAAACGGCATCCCCCCGCACCCGCCAAGACCAGCCCAACTTTCACACCGGCGAATTTACCGGTGCAGTCATCGAAGGCGCTGACCTTAGCAACGTTCAGCGCCTCTCAGACACTCAGCGTCGCTACTGCTGCGAATGGGGAGGCAGCAAAACTAGGGGCACTATTCCAAGCGGCTGCGAAGGCATACCCAATCGGCTAGGCCGGTAGCTATTACTCCGTAAAGATCCTGACAATCGCCGCCTTCACTTGAAGAAGATTTAGCACAGAGAATTGGACAGCGCCGCGTTTCCCCCGTGGATTCACAGGCAATATTGGGTAGATTGAATCTGATCCTCTTATGCTGACTGCTCTGTCTAGCGGATTGACAATGGCGAAGAAAAACGCTTCAAAATCGTCGGCAAAATTACGTAAGGAATCCAAAAAAGGGGCCGCCAGCGTTAGAGAAAATAAGTCCGTAGCAGCGTCGCTCTCGCCTCGGCAAAAGCTATTACAGGCGCGTGCCGCTACCGCCCGCCGCAAAGCAACTATCTCCTACCTAACCTCAGTCATCTTAGGCTGCGCTTTTGTAGGGCTGCTCATAGGTCTAATTATCGAACCCAAAGCGGGCATTGCCGCTGGTGGCGCACTCGCCTGTTTAGTTATCTCTTCTAAATATCAGCGGCTCGCGCTGTACGCATTTATTATCTATATCCCCTTTGCAGGCACGGTTACCTACGCGCTAGGCGGAAACCCACTGCTGCAAATCGCTAAAGATATCTTCTATATTCCAGCGCTCATTGGCGTCTATCAGTTCTGTCGCAAGAATCGGCTGCCTATTATTCTGCCCCAAGCAATTAAACCGCCGCTTACTCTACTGGTCATCGTAGTTAGCATCACCGTGCTAGTCACCAACTTGCCCGACCAAATTATGCAGGTAGAAGGGCGGTTTCCGATGATCATGGCCATTTGGGGAGCCAAGGTCATTTTTGGCTACATTCCAATTATCGCCTGTATCTATTACCTCATTCGCAACCTAGAAGATCTCGTCTTTATTTTGCGGCTTCAAACGGTTCTAGTGCTAGTTGCCTGCTCGCTAGGACTCGTACAGTACTTCATGCTCAAAACAGGCATATGCGCAGGCACGGTTGGCGTAGGCGAGGAGTTGTTTCGAGCCTCGTTAGACTCTCGCTGCTTTGTCGGTGGCTCCTTGCTATACGCGCCTTCAGTTAATCAAATTCGGCTGCCCGGCACCTTCGTTGCCCCCTGGCAGTGGGGCTGGTTTTTAATCTCGGGCGTCTTCTTTAGCTTTGGCTCTACCTTCAGCGACAAATCACTGATTTGGCGAACCATAGGCGGCGTTTCGCTAGTCGTACTAATGGTTATGGCCGTTATCTCTGGCCAGCGTATTGCGCTGGCCATAGTTCCCGTTTCTATCGGGTTGCTCACGATACTGACAGGCCAAGTCAAAAACCTTAAGCGCTTTCTCCCTATTGTCGTTGTGCTGGGCTTAATTCTGTTCTATCTCGTTGCTAGCAATCCAGCCGTTATAGAAGCCAGACTAGATAGCTTTGTCTCTAGATGGGAAGCAGCGCCGCCGCAGCGATTTATTGAAGAACAGTTTTCGCAAGCTTGGTCGCAGCAAGAGGGTATCTTTGGTGAAGGCGTTGGCAGAGCAACCAATTCCGCGCGTACTTTTGCATCTACCACGCTCATTGAGACCTATCACGCCAAGGTCATGCACGAGATTGGTCTAGTTGGCTTAGTCGCAGTTCTAGCGCTATATACCACGCTCACCGTAGTTACCTTCAAGGTATATCGCCGCACCCAAGATAAGGGTCTGCGTAGCTATGCTGCTGCAATGTGGGTATACATTTTATTCATTAGCTATTGCCCCTACTACTATCCACTAGATGTCGATCCAGTCGGCGTTTACTACTGGCTCGCGGCAGGTATCATCCTAAAAATTCCAGAATTAGAGCGGCAAGAGCGTGAAAAGGCCCTATTAGCCCAAGGCATTGAAGCCCCTTCAAAGTCCAAGCGAGGCCGCCGCAGTCAAAAAGCGCAGGCCACTTTCGAATAGATTCCTGGCTGAATCTCTCGTAGCTAAATCTCTCGTAACAGCCTGCCTGCTTTTCATCGGGCTTTTCATCGGGCTTTTTATCGGCTCTTGCCTCGGCTCTTTTATCTGCGCGATCGCTCAGTTCCCCTTCTCGCTTCAAGCGTCAAAAGCATGACACTCTCTTCATACGCTCCCGAACCGCTTATTTCAGTTATTGTTCCAACCTACGGACGCGAGGCTGTTTTGTGCGACACCCTTAAAAGTTTGCTCGCACAAACCTATTCTGCCTACGAAGTAATTGTGATCGATCAGACGCAGAATCACGAGCTAGAGACTCAGCGGTTTTTAACGCAGCTAGTCTCAGCGCATAAAATTAGGCTACACACCGTGCCTTGGGCCAATCTTCCAGCCGCTCGAAACTATGCGATAGAGCGAGCAAACGGCAGTATCTTGCTCTTTTTAGATGATGATGTAGAGCTACCCCCAGGCTTTTTAGCAGCCCATGCCGCCGGATTTGAGAACAGACCTAAAGTAGGCGCGATCGCAGGCAGAGTATTCGATCGCATGAAGCTCTCAGAATCCAGTTCGCCCCCCATCGAAAAGCTTCCCCCCGAAGCGATGGATCCTGGTATCGCCTGGTATCACATTGACCTTGTACATACCACGCAGCCCCAGCAAGTCCTCACCGCTAGAGGCTGCAACATGTCCTTTCGGCGCAGCGTTTTCGAAGAACACAAGCTGCGATTTGACGAACGCTTTGAAGGCAGCGCGGTCCGCGAAGAGTCGGATTTTTGCCTACGTTTTCGCAAAACCGGCCTGATAATTTGGTATGAACCAGCCGCGCATCTGGTGCATTTAGGAGAAGAAACGGGTGGCTGCCACGACATCGGAACGCGATCGCTCGCATACCAAAACACCTTTTACTACAACCATTTCCTCATGGCCCTAAAAAACCTTACGCCCCGCCAGCTTTTAAGGTTTTCGCATCGGCTATTCAACTGTCATATTCTCGGGCATCCCCCCTGCAACAAAAGCACCTCTCCTGTCAGAATTGTTTCTCGCTTCGGCTTCTACTGCTTCGGCTTTCTTAAAGCAGGATTTACCCTGCTAAACCCTTTAGAACGCAGCGGTCGTCGCTTTAGCCAGCCGTTCAGCTCGCCACCCGGCTAATTATCTAGCTAATTCTTCGATCAACAAACTTATATAGAAGAGGTCTATCTAAGAGCAACAGATCTCTCCTACGACTTCTATTTGCGCATCAATATGAAAATTTTGACCGTTAGCCATACTTATATCGTCGATCTCAACTGCGAAAAGCTGCGATCGCTCACTCAAATAGATCCCAACGTAGAAGTCACAGTTGTCGTCCCCAAACGATGGAATCCAGGCGGCGTTCAAAGCCAAAAAATCGAATCACAGCCGAAAAAAGAGGGTCGTTTTAACGTTGTTCCAATCTCTAACTTTAGTCAAAACAATCAAGGGTTGCTCAGCTTTGGCGTAGAGATTATCTCACTGCTACAAGAGTTCAAACCCGACGTTATCCAGGTAGAACAAGGCGCCAAATCATTAGGCTACGCCCAGCTAATTACGCTCAATCGCTTATTGGGCCTAAAGGCTAAAAATGTCTTTTTCACTTGGTGGAATCTCCCCTATAGAGTCAAGTTTCCCCTGTCCCTACTAGAAAACTACAATCTTCGTCATACCGACGGACTCGTTGTTGGTAATCGGGATGGCGCTGAAGTTTTACGCGAACACGGCTACCATGGACCCACCTGCGTAATGCCGCAGCTAGGCGTAGACGAAAGGCTTTTTTACCCAGAACAACAGCCAGAATTAGCAGCATCGCAAGGCATCACAGCAGAAGACTTTGTCATTGGCTTTGTGGGCCGGTTTGTGGAAGAAAAAGGGTTGCTCACGCTATTTTCAGCGCTCGAGAAGCTACAAAAATCCAAGCTTCAGCGCCCTTGGAAATTACTGTTGTTAGGAAGAGGGCCATTAAAGGAACAATTAAGAGCACAGGCCGATGCGATAGATGTAGGCGATCGCATCACCTGGATAGAAAGTGTTCCCCATGCAGACGTTCCTAAATATATCAACCTAATGGACACCCTCGTACTTCCTTCCGAAACCACTCACGCCTTCAAAACCTTGTCTGCCAGCGGCTGGAAAGAGCAGTTTGGCCACGTCATTATTGAAGCAATGGCTTGCCAAGTTCCCGTTATCGGCTCCGATTCGGGCGAAATTCCACACGTCATTAAAGAAGATGGCTTGGTCTTTCCAGAAGGCGATGCTCATAGCCTTGCCGAAAAAATAGCCGACTTAATCAACCAGCCTGAACAACAGCAGCAGCTGGCAAAAAGAGGGCATAACCGCGCCCTAAAAAACTACACGAATACAGCTTTAGCAAACCAGCTGATGAGCTTCTATAAAACGTTGTTTTAGTTAGAACAAGTTTCATTAATATCTTCAGCTAAACGCTTATCTTTGCTGTTCCACTCGTGATTTTACACAGCTAATCGCGACCAAAAGAACAACCTGTATACGCTTCCATACTTAAGCTTCGACCCACTGAATCGTTGAGTCGAAGATCGTGGTCAATTCTTTTCCATAGACTTACTTCGCATCTATCTTTAAGCCTTTTCAGATTTAATTTCCGTCAGTTGTAGCCCCTTTTGCTGACCTCCCTTCAATCGTCAGAACCATACAGCTTAACGAGTCTTCGTTAACGCGGAACTACAGTGAAAAAGATAGTACATAGATTCATCCATAGACCCTTCCGAGCGATCGCCATTATCACCCTTTCGCTAGTGGGCTGCTCAGAAGTTGCAACGCCTTCCGGGCAAACAATTGATTTTGGAGAAGCCGACAGAATACTCTCCATTCAGCCCATTCAAGTCTGTAACGATAGTGGCAGTCACTGCGCTAGCGTCAACATGTTTGAAGATATCACGCGCAAGATTTTAGAACAGGCCCAGCTCAAAGTCTCTTTCTTACCGATTAATCAAATTCGAAACTCTCGCTTCTTAAAAATTGACAGTGGTGAAAATCGTAGCATTGTCGACTCCGAATTCTACGAACTATCTCGCACGGGTGGTGCGGGCGCATTCGGGCGAAACCCCAACTCTACCCGTACCACCGGCCCGATCAACGTCTGGTTTGTTGAAGAGATTGAAAGCGCTGAAGGCTTTACTCAGTTTGGATCAGGCTGGGTAAACGCTAACGGCGTCCTGATTAGTGAAGAATCCGGAACTTTTAATGGCACAGGTCGTGTAGACACGTTGGCCCACGAAATTGGACATAATTTGGGTTTACGCCACGGAACATTAGGCGCGGGCAGTGCCGATAATCTGCTCACCGACGGCAGTTTTCGCAACATTCCTACCTCAGTTGAGGATATTGGCAACGTTAGTAGCCTAACCGCCGCTCAAATTGCCGAAATCAAGCGCAGCGGCTTTCTAACTGGCAGCAGCACCTCATCCGGAACAGACCTAGTCTTAGATGGCCACTCGCACGACCACCCGCATGACCACCCGCATGCTGACATCACCCAAACGATGCCTGTACAAGCAACCAACCTAGCGATGCGATCGCTTACCAGCACCACAGATCCTATCAGCGCCCCCACAAGAGCCACCTTAGTAAGCGCAGCAATTACAAGCGCTACAAACGCTGCCGCTGCGCCCAAATCCGTTCCCGAGCCAGATAATTGGGCAGCCCTGTCGCTGTTTGCCATACTCATAGCAGCCCGCAAACATCCTCAGCAGCAGCATCGCCATGAATAGATTTCTTTGGTTAGTTGGATTACCCATTATCGGAGCAATTGTCAGCTTCATCATCAGCTTCATTAACCAAAGGCAAATAATCTTACAGACGCATTCTTTAGCGGCTCAGCCTAGCACTATCGTCACAGTAGAGGATGATAGCAGCAGCAAGAGCGATCGCCTGAAGCTTCCGCCCAGCCGTCAAACCTTTACTGCCGGGGACTACCAGCTCGTCATCTTAGCCGAAGACAACTGGGAAACACCGCTTACCCAAGCCGAACTCTTCAAAGACGGCACCGCCCTGTGGCAAAAAGCGCTGCCTCACCAATACGGCCCCCGGTTTGTTCTCATTAGCACCCACGGCAACGTGCTGCTGCTAGACGAATTCATTAATGTCGCTAGCCCTCATGCCATTACGCTAATTGATACCAAAGGTCAAACTATTGCGCAGCACAGCTTCACAGCCATCCAAACAAAGCTGCATCTGTCCGCCGCCGATCTGATCAAGCAAGCAACCACAGGCTGGTGGATTTCAGCCGCACCAACGCTCATCAAGCTAAAAAATTGCGCAACCGTCTCCACTGGCGGCACTCTCCTCGCCATCGATCTAGTAACCGGCGCTATCGGGCCTCACGATTCTTCTAGCCTGTAGCCATCTCCTTATGAAACCGCTAAAGATTCTTCAAATCGTTCCATCTATCTCGTTGGTATACGGCGGCCCTAGCCAAATGGTCAAAGGACTCAGCGCGGCCCTCGCTCAGCAAGATTGCATCGCCCAAGTCACCGTTCTCACCACCGACGCCAACGGCGATATCGACGAATCTCCGCTCGCCGTTCCACTCGGCAAACCAGTCCCTCAAGACGGCTACGAAATCATCTACTTCCGCTGCTCGCCCTTTCGCCGCTATAAATTTTCGCCCACCCTGCTAAGCTGGCTCTGGCAAAATGCCAAACACTACGATATCGCCCACATTCACGCCCTTTTCTCACCCGTTAGCACCGCTGCCGCCGCCGTCTGCCGCCAGCAGCAGCTCCCTTACATCATGCGCCCCCTCGGCACGCTAGACCCGGCCGATCTACAAAAGAAAAAACGAGTCAAGCAGCTCTATGCGGCGCTCCTAGAAAAGCCAAATCTAGCGGGAGCTGCTGCCATCCATTTCACCAGTCGCCAAGAGTCCAAAGTCTCAGAGCGGTTTGGCACACATACGCCCAGCCTCATCATTCCACTAGGGGTAACACCACCGGCCCTGCCCGAGCGATCGCTTGCCAAGGCCGCCATTCATCAGCAGTTCAACATCCCGCCTGAGCGTCCGATTGTGCTATTCATGTCGCGCATCGATCCCAAAAAAGGCTTCGATCTCCTGCTCCCCGCGCTCGAACAGCTTCACCAGCAGCAATGTCCTTTTCACCTGCTGCTCTGTGGCACAAACCCTCAAGATCGCGCTTACGAAACCAGTATTCGAGCCCAGATAGCCGCCTCTAGCTGGGCAGATCAGGCTACGCTAAACGGTTTTGTCTCGGGCGAGCTTAAGGCGCAAATCCTCAGCGCCGCTGACGTTTTTGTGCTGCCCTCTTATTACGAGAACTTCGGCATTGCCGTAGCCGAGGCGATGGCGGCGCAGATTCCGGTTGTCATTTCCGACCAAGTGCATATCTGGCCAGAAATTCAATCTAGCCGGGCCGGTTGGGTCGTACCGACAGAAACGGTCGCACTGACGAATGCGCTCAAAACGGCCCTCAGCGATCGCAAAGAACGTCAGCAGCGAGGAGAAAATGCGCGTCAGTGCGCAATAGAAAACTATAGCTGGCAGGCGATCGCCCAACAAATCACCCATAGCTATCAGGCCATTCTCGGTTCTGCCAAGCCATAGGCTAAACAGCCCACAAAAAGACAAGCAACGGAGTCGCCAGCACGCTATAACAATTACGCCGTAACAATTATGCCTTTAGAAGTAAACCCGCTCGCTCCTAGCGCAGATCGCCCTATCGTCTGACGGCTTTGCCCTTAAACTGAAGAGAAGTCAATTCTATTCCTCAGCACAAAAGCCCCATGGCCGACCAGATCGACCTTTTTAGCGCCGCAGGCGTCGAAGCCACCCCGCCCCCGGCAGACTTCGACCCCGCCAAAATTCCGACTAGTGCCAAAGTTCCCATTCCACCTGGCACTTACGAATCGCTAGATCCACTAGCCGCTCACTGCAAAAGCTGTCAGCGCTGCGAACTCGCCGAAACACGCACCAACGTCGTTGTCAGTCGCGGCAGTCGCACAGCGCCCATCATGATTATTGGCGAAGGCCCAGGGCAGCAAGAGGACGAACAGGGCCTGCCCTTTGTCGGCCGATCCGGTCAGCTATTAGAAAAAATCCTGACCTCAGTTCGTCTAGACAGCGAAAAAGACACCTACATTTGCAACATTGTGAAATGCCGTCCGCCCGGCAACCGCAACCCGCTAGCCGCCGAAGTCAGCGCCTGTCGCCCTTACATTCTCGAACAGATTCGCCTGGTCGATCCTAAAATTATTCTTCTCACAGGCGCCACCGCCGTAAAGGGAATTATCCCCAGCGAAAAACGCGGCATTACCAAAATTCGCGGCACCTGGATTGAGTGGGAAGGCCGTCAGTGTATGCCTATTCTTCATCCCGCCTACCTGCTGCGAAATCCCTCCCGCGATCCAGGCAAGCCAAAGTGGCTGATGTGGCAAGACATTCAAGCGGTAAAAGCCAAGTTAGATGAGATTCGGCAAGCGGCCTAAAAAAGCGCACTCTTAAAACGCAAGTTCCCGGTAGGAAAAACCACCGGGAACCGTTCTGATTGCAGTGCCAGCCGAGCCAAACCTGATGCGCCAACCCTAATGCGCCGAACCTAATGCGGCGAGTCGCTGTCTCCCATCGCCATCTGCACCACCGTTGGCTGACCGCCCTCGGTATGGTACTTGTTCGCCCACTTGCTAATGATCTGATCTAACTCATCAAAAGCGGCCTCGCGGTTCTCACTAGGAATATTCAGCTCCTCCAAGATTCGGCGCGTTCCCGACTGAGAATCTGCCCACTCCCGCATCAGGCGAAAGTAGCGAGCGGTATCTTCCATCATCGTAAAGGTTCGCTCTTCCTCACCCACCGGTGAGTACGATGCCCGAGTGAGCGCATAAAACGGAATACCGCCAATCGGAGAATCAATCCGCGCTACGGTGCCCGCATACATCAAACGCCGACGAATATGCTCGGCTAGCGCGTCGCTAAGCACCATGCGCCGATCTTCAGGCAGGTTAGACTGCGATCGCGTATGCAGCAAGTCAACAAGCTCCATAAACTGAACGCCCGTCAAAATTTCGGCATCGGGCAAAGGCTCAGGAATATCCGCCACCTTCAGCTTGGCCTCTACCTGTCGCTTTTCCTCAGAGGTAAGGCTAGAGCCAGGCACCCGGTAGTCACCTAGCGTCCAGGGATACTTCTGCATCCAAAGGTGCGGCAGCTGAATGAGATAGCCCGGCTCTTGAGAACCCAGCATCTTTAGCAGCTTGCCTTCAGTCAGCGCCGCCTGCATCTCTTCTACAATCACCTTCACCCGCTTGGGTTCAATGTGGTGCAAATGGCCAGTCATGCGCAGATTGTTCTTCTGCTCTACGTAAGTCGTATAGATAGCGCACTTTGCCGCCGTAGCGGCTGCGTCCAAAAAGGCCCCGTGGCGATGTCCACCCGTGCACATAGCGCTAAAGGCTAGGTACATCATGATCTCATCAATTGCACTGGGGTCTAGTTTCTTAACTAAATCGGTATTGCTAGTCATCAAAACTCGATCAAGCGAAAATGCTTAATATATAGAATGCACAGAAAACGAACGGGGAGACAGCCTCACTCACTTCGCCTGCGAGACCCGGTATAAACAGCTACGAGCATTATGAACTTGCTTGAAAAAGCCTTCATTAGCCCATATTCTACACCGGTACGCTAAAGGTTTGCTGGCAAACATCCAGCGTACGCAAGCACGAATCAGTATTATTATTAACACTCCGTAGAATACAAAGGATTACCGAATCTTAGTGACAACCAGACTTGATAGGAACTAAATCTGTGACGATCTAGCAAGTGACGGTTTAGAGGATGACGATTTAATAACGGCTACATAGAAGCAGGTTCCACTCTGCCACTGCCCCGGTGGGCAACGAGCTTTTTTCGAGTGCTTTGCTGATCTTTGGGCACGTCGTCTATGCGACCGCTACCCCGATAGGAGACGTCTACCGCTTCAGCAGAATCTGCTCCGGTAGGCGTTAATAAAGTAAGCACAGGCGAGGTCGGTCTCATTATTCCGATCAGCGCATTGGCCGTACAGGTCGCTGCAAAGAGGCCGCTAAGCAGGTAGTGATAGTAAGTCAGCATGGTTGCTAAGTGATTTCCAAGTCGTTATCCAGTGATACGTCAACCTTGCTATCGAGTCAGGACGATATATATGAAGACTTGACATAGTTACCGCAAGGCCACTGACGTACATAACAGCCATTTTCCAGCCGAATTCCAAGTTCCTTTCGCTTCGATTAGCTGATTATTTGTAAGATGCAAAAAAGCATCCGCAATCTCCGATCTAACGGTTACTAACAAGAGGTAATCTGGCAAATTTTCTACTGAGTTTTGATGAAGTTTGTATTGATTACTGTCGTCAACAGAGAACTTACCAACGATAGAAATTTGCTGAAATGGGAGCGCATTTTCTACAGTTTCTGATTGAGAACTGTCTGATTCATCTATTTGAGCAGATTCAGTCTGATTAGATTCAGTCTGATTAGATTTGGCGATCGCACTTTGACCCGCTGCTTTTTCAACGGCCCTCTTAGCAGTCGCATTAAAGTCGTGATAGCCACTGCGAGGATATTGCTCTATATAGGTTAGATAATGCTGCTGTATTTCTGCCCAATCGGAATGATCAGGTGGCAGATTGAAAAGAGGCACTACCGCAGCCGGTGCAATCGGATCGGTAATCAAGGCCATTTGGAGCGATCGCACCCCACCTTGACTTAGCTCCCTCGGCCAGCGCCCCTGCTCCACGCACAGCGCTGCCGCCATCCCCGCCGCCTGCCCAATCCCGAGTACTACTGGCTGCAATCGCGTCGCCCCATTCGCAATATGCGACACCGAAATATTCTTCTCACACACCAGCAGACCATCCACCGCCTCCGGCACCAGCGCCTCGTAGGGAATCGTAAACGGCGTACCCGTCCACCGACCGCCCCAGCGAATTGCCTTTGGCGCAAGCGGCATCTCAAAGCCAGGATAGTGATGGTCGTTAGGATAGTTTCCCAATGCGATCGCGCTCATCTCCCCATAGTCATTCACCGGTAGCGCCGCCACCCAAGCCGCTTCCGTCTGGCCTCCGGCATTACCGGCATTCCCGGCATTAGTCATTGGCAAAATGTCTCGTTCACTCACCGTCGCCAAGCCCTTCACCCGGCGACTCTCCCGGTAGTAAGGCATCATCGCAAACCCGCCGCCCGGCGAATGCTTCGAAAAGGGAAAAGCATTCATTGCTAGGCCGTAAGCATCACCCAACCGCCGCTGAATATAGTTTGCAAAAGCCTGGCTGTGCCACTGCGCCTCGCGCCCATATTCCGCCCGCGCCGCCGCAGACTCAACCAACCGATTTAGCCCTACGCCATAGTCATTACCGCAGTGCGGCCAGTTGATCATGAACTGATCGTCCGGCAGCCGCCCGTAGTTCAAAAATACTTCGCCCGCCGAAGCCTGCGCAATAGCCAAGTCATTGCCCGATTCCGGAAGATAGCTCGCCCAAGCCTGGTCAAACGCTTCATCTGGCGTCGCCTGAAGGGGCGATGGAATTATTGGCGCAGACTGCTCACCATAGTCCTCCATCACCACCACCCAAGTAGGCGACTGTACCGGATACCGCTGCGTAATCTCATACAAAGCATCCTTCGGATCGCTCAGCGAAACGGGTGCGCTTGGCTCGGCCCACTCGCGCTGCGTCTCCCAGCCCCAGCGAAAAGGCACTTCGGCCAGTGGCAGCAGATCCCCCAGCTCAGTTCCATCAATCGTAATCGTGGCGCAAACCGTTACCGATTCAAACTGCACGCCCGCCACATAATCACCCTGCCGCAGCACTGCCTGAGGCGTCTGCCCCGCAATCCACTGCAAATTAGGCAAAGCCTTCACCCAATCTGCAAAAATCTGCGCCCCTACCGCCGGACTATAGGTAAAAAAGCTCACCCAACCATTGCCCAAGCCACCAGGATGCCGCCGCCGTAGCTCTCGCAAAAACTCGCCCCAAATCCCAGTCTGAAACGCCGCCAGCTCATTGCCATCCGGCGCAGAAACGCCTGCTGCTGTCAACATTCCACCCAGCCAAGGCAGTTCCGAAACCAGCACTACGCTCACCCCACGCCTTGCCGCCTGAATTGCCGCCGCCGTACCACCCGCGCCGCCACCGACCACCAAAACTTCCGCCGAAATAATCTCTGAACTCATAACTCAAGCGCAGCTTTGGCCACTACATCTAGACTCAAGTAACAATATCTACAGATAAACAATATCTACAGATAATATCTACAGATAAGGCGTAATATCTTCGCCCAAATCGTCAGATAAATAGGTCATCGCTCGAAACCGCAGGCCAACTAACTGCTCGTAAAGCGGATTAATTTTGCACATAGGTGGAATATGAACGGTCTTGCGCCCAAACAGCGTCACGTCTCGCTCGAACGGACATTGAGACGGAACCAGCTTACAGACAAATCTAGCCAGACGAGGATCGTCTACGGTAAGGCCATCGAGCCACTGGCGTACCGGCTTCAGCGGCTCAACGGGCTTAGGCATACCTGTTTTTGAGGCGGCCTTAGCCTTAACGACAGGCTGCGCTTCATCCAGTGCGCTTAAATTCTTCAGCGTTGTTTGCAGTGCAGCTAAAGCTACTGGCTCTATATTCAAAGCCTCAGAAAAAGCCATTACCCGATCGTTCTCAGCCTGCGAATAGACCCCATCGGCTAGAGCTACCATCACAGCCATCCGCAAAAAGTTCTGAGCTGCCGCGTCGCTCAGACCAATGGCGGCGACTTCATCAGGCTCAATCGGCGCTAGCGCGTCAAATTCAATATTAGGCGCAAATTCAGACTCGACCATCGATCGAATCATCGCTCTTTCAGACTCGTCGAACTGACCGTCTGCCCAAGCAATAGTGAGTAACCCTCGCAGCCAGACACGAATTTGTTCAGAAGTGTAGGCATGGGTTTGAGTAGCAGAAGTCATATTTTTAATCGTCGCAACAGCATTTTTACAATCAGCGTTTGCGCGTTCTCTCATTTAGATCTGGCATTCAAGATAGCCATTTCGAAACGCCGCAAAAGTCCAAGCAGAACATCTCAAGCGCTGCTCGATGATCAAATTAAGGGGTCTCTCAACTAGACGTATTTTTCCCAAAGGCGCTCTTTTGCAGTCAGTCTTTGAAAGTAGCTCAATTGACCGGCAATAAACAAGTATTTCAATCTATAGCCAAAGAAAAAGAGGCTGTAAAAGCCTCTCAAAATGTTCGTTCATGTATCTGGTTCGCTGAGTGCCCTTTAGATTGCTCGCGCCACAAATCGTACAGATTTGTAAGCACCCAACGAAATAAAAAAGCAGCGAGCACCCGTAAAGACTACCCGCTAATGGCACGTATCTATCAAGTAAAATTGGTATTTTCTCGGGATCACCTAATTCCGTCGAGAATTCCGTTGAGAAAAGACCTCATTTACGCCCTTAGCCAGATCAAAACCTAGCCAGCTCAAAACCTGATCAACTCAGACCTCAACAACCTGGCTGTTCAGATCGCTCAGCAGCTTACCTGCGCCGTTTTCCTCACTAGGCTCCTGCACCTTCGCTAGCATCTCGCGCAGGCTAGGCCCTTCAATCACTTCCTCTTGAAGCAGCAGCTGAGAGATCTCCGCCAGCAGCTCGCGATTGCTGCTCAAAATAGCCAGCGCTCGCTGATGCGCATTTTCCACAATGCTCTTCACTTCGTCATCAATCGCCTTTGCCGTTTCATCGCTTACCAATCGGCGAGCATTCGGCGCACCGCCATCCCCCAGAAAATTATTTTGCTTACTGCGGTCATAAGCCAACGGCCCTAGCACCTTGCTCATGCCATAGCTCGTTACCATCTGCTCAGCCACATCCGTCGCCCGCTGCAAGTCGTTCGCCGCCCCGGTCGTAATCGAGCCAAACACCACTTCTTCCGCCGAACGTCCGCCCAGCATCGTGGCAATTTGTCCCTTCAGCTCCGCCTCATCCCGCAAAAAGCGATCCTCTGTCGGTAGCTGCAGCGTATAGCCCAGTGCCGCCATCCCCCGAGGCACAATCGAGATTTTCTCCACCTCGTCCGAACCCGGCATCGCCGCGCCCACCAGAGCATGTCCTACTTCGTGATAGGCCACAATCTCTTTTTCCCTGTCGTTCAATACACGGCTGCGCTTCTCCAAACCAGCAACAACGCGCTCAATCGCTTCTGCAAAGTCCTGCTGTTCTACCGCTTCGCGATGATTTCTAGCCGCTAGCAGGGCAGCTTCGTTGACTAAGTTAGCCAAATCTGCGCCGGCAAATCCTGGGGTTCTAGTGGCGATCGCCTTCAAATCCACCCCTTCTGCCAGCTTCACCCCACTCGCATGAATCTGCAAAATCGCATCGCGCCCTTTCAAATCGGGCCGATCCACCAGCACCTGTCGGTCAAACCGTCCCGGACGCAGCAAAGCCGGATCTAGAATCTCGGGCCGGTTCGTCGCCGCCAACACAATAATCGTGTCGCCTTCCACGCCAAAGCCATCCATCTCCGCCAGCAGCTGATTCAGCGTTTGCTCCCGCTCATCGTTACCACCATAAAATCCGCCGCTAGAGCGAGACTTACCAATCGCATCTAGTTCATCAATAAAAATAATGCAGGGAGCCTGCTTCTTCGCCTGCTCGAACAAGTCGCGCACCCGCGAAGATCCTACGCCCACAAACATTTCAATAAACTCCGAACCCGAAATGCTAAAGAAGGGCACCCCAGCCTCACCCGCAACCGCCTTCGCCAGTAAAGTCTTACCCGTTCCCGGAGGCCCCACCAGCAAAACGCCCTTCGGAATCCGCGCCCCTAAATCTGTGAAGCGCTTAGAATCCTTCAAAAAGTCAACGATTTCGACCAGCTCAGTCTTAGCCTCATCCACGCCTGCCACGTCAGCAAACGTCGTCTTAGTATCGTCGTCCTCTACATAAATCTTGGCCTTGCTTTTGCCAATCGAGAACAAGCCACCGCCGCCACCGCCCTGGCCACGCCGCATAAAAAATAGCCACACCCCCACAAAAATCAGCGGTGGCACCACCCAACTCAGCAAACTGCCAATCCAGGCCGTCCCCGAAGGCGGCGTTGCCGAAAACTCCACGCCGTTTTCCTGGAGAACCGTCGGCAAATTTAAGTCAAAAACCGGCGCAGTCGTATAAGTCGGCCCATCTGTCGCGAGCTGATAGGTAATTTGCTTATCGCCCACCGAGGCGATCGCCACCTTATGCTCATTCACCTGCGAAATGAACGTACTGTAAGGAACGCGCTCAGCCGCTTGCCCAAAAGAAGGCGGCACCAGCGTACTGCCAATTAGCAGCGCACTTAAAAGCAAAAACACCCAGTTTGCCGCTTTACGCTGCTGCGGCTTTTTATCCTTAATTGGCATAGCAATTCCTATAGGCCCTTGGTTTCTTTAGATAGCTACATTCTAACGAGGCTAAAGCATCAGGGATCTCTGTCGAATGGTGCGATCGCCGTAAACAGTCAGCAACCAGTAATTCAATCAACAAAGCATCGAGCTAGGCTTGCTCTTCTGAGGCTTCGTTTTCTATTACGGATTTTAGAATCCCGTTTACGCGGTCATACAGACTCTTGACCTGAGCTATTACGCCTTTTCGATCAATCGGCTCTGCGTCATCAGACATACCGACATATCGTACTTGAGCAGCAAATTCAGTGTACGGAACCAAATATTCATAAGCCGACACGTCGCAATCCAACCGTTCTATCCTTCCAAGTAGACGGCTTATATCATGCGTGTAAGGGTAGATTTCGCCTAAAGCTGCAAGCCAAGCTTTTAGGCTTTTTTCTACGCTCTGCTGCGCATGAAGGCCAAATATCTCGTCTGAGAATATCTGAGGATCAAGCATTCCAGTCAAAGCTTTCAGATCCCGTTGAGACGCATTGAGCAAGTTTCTAGCTTGAATAGGATCGCTCATACATCACTTTCCCTTCTCTAAGAGCACAAGAGACAACATGGTTCAGGCTTTGACTGAGGTAATCTACTTCTTCCTTGTTGTACAGCAAAAGATCGACCGACACGTCGAAAGGTCTAAGCGATCGCCAGATTCTACCGGCCAACTGACGGCGGCTGTGGTTTTTCCCAAAGAGCTGAGAGTCAACGATCAAAAAATCGTAATCAGAATGAGGACTAGCGGTTCCTCTTGCCTGTGAACCGAACAGAATAATCCTTTCAGGTGCAGCGACTTCGACAATGACTTCTATCATCTCGTTAAGTAAAATTGGTTTAGTTATCAACGGCTTTCGGGACTGTTCAAGAACCATGTTTAGAACCTGCTTCGGGCCGCGAAGCATAATTTACTGGCTGCTTTAGCTATGCGAAATTATCCAAATTGGTAACCGCTGTCGATCCAGTAGTGCCAATCTGCGATCGCCTGCTGAGTATCCTCATCAGTATCAGGCACGGCAGATATCTGAGTAAGCGGAATAGCCAAGCGATCGCCCTCGCCCCAGTCAATCTCTGCAAACATATCGTGCTCGCAATCGCCCTCATCAGCCATACCAACAACTTCCACAGTGTCATTGATCTTTATAGGAGATGTACTGCGTTTTTGAATGCAGGTTGCGGTGAATGGAAACTGCATTGTGTCCGCTAGATAGTAATACCAGCCCATTGCCTGTTCTTCTGGGCCATAGGCATCTACCACTATCTCCATAGAGATGCGCTCTTCTCGATCCGCGTCGCGTTTAGGTCTGGTCACGATATCACTTCCTCTTAATCGTTAAAGATGCTTTTAACTAGCTTTGGACTTTGCCAATAGCGGCGCGGCCTTCAGCAACGTCTTGGTATAAGGATGAGCCGGAGCCGCAAAAATCTTCTCCGTCGGCCCCATTTCTACAATTTTGCCACCGTTCATCACGGCAATGCGATCGCACAAATATTTCGCCACCCAAAGATCGTGCGTAATAAATAGATAGGTCAAATCCAGCTCATCTTTAAGATCTAGCATCAGCTCCAGCACCTGAGCTTGCACACTCGCATCCAACATACTCACCGGCTCATCGCAGATCACCAGCTTCGGTTTAGTAATCAGGGCGCGGGCGATCGCTACTCTTTGCTGCTGCCCACCAGAAATATCCCCCGGATACCGGTCAATGTACTCTTCTACCGGCATCAAACCCACGCGCTCCATCATCACCTTCACCTTCTCCTTTGCCCCCGCGCGATCCGCCAATCCATGAATCAAAAGCGGATCGGCAATGCCGCGCCCGATCGTCATCATCGGATTCAAGCAGGCATGAGGATCTTGAAAGATCATTTGAATATCGCGCCGCCGCGACTGCAGCTCCGAACGCGACAAGCCCGTAAAGTCCGTCCCCTGAAAGCGAATCTCGCCTGAAGTTGGCTCTACAATGCGCAGCAGCGTGCGAGAAAGCGTGCTTTTTCCGCAGCCCGACTCTCCAACCAACCCTAAAATTTCGCCTGGATAAAGATCCAAGCTGACCCCATCCACGGCTCGAATCGGCTCCGGTGGCGCCTGCCGCAACAGCTTGCTAATCAAACCCTGCTCCAACGTGTAATGCTTCACAACATTCCGCAAGCTCAAGATCGGCGCTTCAGCGCTCTCATCTACCGCTGAGTTTTGCGCGCCCGCCGACTGTAGCTGATTCGCCGCCTTTAGCAGCATCTGCGTATACTCAGCCTGCGGATTATAAAAGACGGCCTGCGTTGGGCCAATCTCCACCAGCTTGCCCTCGTACATGACGGCAATGCGATCGCAATACTCGCTCACCAACGCCAAATCGTGAGAGATCATCACCAGGCCCATATTCCGCTCAGCGCACAGCTCAGTGAGCTGATCCAAAATTTGCGCCGATACGGTCACGTCCAAACTCGTCGTCGGTTCATCCGCCACGATTAGCTTTGGGTTCAACACCAAAGCCAGCGCGATCGCCACCCGCTGCCGCATCCCGCCGCTAAACTCATGCGGGTACTGCCCCCAGCGCTCCGAAGGAATCTTTACCGTTTCTAAAGTGGCGATCGCAATCTCTTTTGCCGACCGCTTATCCAAATCAGGCCGATGCGCCAGCAGCGTCTCCACGCAGTGATCCCCAATCGTCATCAGCGGATCGAGCCGCGTCATCGGATCTTGAAACACCAGCGAAACCGCTTCCCCTCGAAACCGGCGCAGCTCATCTTGCGAAAAACCTAAAATCGAGCGGCCCTCAAACTTAGCAACGCCCTCAATTCGCGTCGCATCTGGCAACAGTCGCATCGCCGCCCGGCCCAAGGTGCTTTTCCCGCAGCCCGACTCGCCCACTAGGCCCAACCGATCGCCCGGTTTTAAAGCTAGCGAAACATCATCCACGGCCCAAGTAGACTGCCCTGGGTAAGACACCCGAAAATTCTCGACAGCCAGCAGCGGCGCAATATCCGACGGTGGCTCGATAGGTTGATCGGGGGAAATAGGAGGATGAACCATAGGGCGTGGGTGTAAAAATAGTGTAAAAGCCGTCTAAACCTTACTCATTAAATTTTCGCATCAAATAGCCCACCGCAAAGTCGCCATGCCGATGGCCCTTCAGCATATCGGCCAGCTCAAAAATCCGCGCTGCAATCTCCGGCCCCAGCTTATCGACGACGGCCATCCGCTGCCGCTCTACTTTCTCTAATACGCGAATCCGCGCCTGCCAGTCCGGAGCAAACACCACCGGGATCTGTACGTGCAGTCCCAAAGCTTCAAGAATCTCCCATTCACCGCGATCGCACCATAGCCCTTCGCATATGGGGCAGCGCTCTATATAAAAAGAAGACTTTCTTAGATCAATGCGCGATCGCTTCAAATACGTCCCACATTCCGGACACAGTCCCGCCTGCCCATCTAATAGCGCTGGCTGATAATCCGTCTCTAGCGCCAGCGGCAAAGCCTCTTCAGGCACCGCATTCAGCCCGGCATTCATCGCCTGCCACCGCTGATAGTGCGCAGACGGCAGCCAGTTTCCATCGCAGTGCCCGCAGCGATGCACGATCAAATCTTTAATCAGCTCGGTTGGGTTTAGATCTTCATTAGGTTCTTTAGGACAGTGCATAAAGGGCATCGAGGGTTCCTTGCCACAGAACAAGATGGCGGCTCAAGATTGCGTTCCTAGAACCCTACACCAAACTTGCAAATTCAGCCTGCCTAATCAGAATGCAAAAATCAGAACGCAAAAATCAGTCGCAAAGATCGCTCGCCATCGCCTCAACGAATTTCTGTAGCTGCGTCAAATTACCTTCAATTTGCGATCGCACCTTCTCAATCGTCTCCGCCTGCTTTGCCGTTCGCAGCCGCATCGCCCCAACGCCCAGCAGTTGCAGTCGCCGGTGGCCCTCTGTTTGGCAAGGCCGCAGCCGCTGCTCTATCTCAGGCGCAAGGTTGGCCTGATTCAGGCTCGTTATAATGTCCTGAAATTCGAGCTGAAGCCGAGCTATTCGCTGAGGCACGGTTTCAGCAGCATTACCTTCACTTTTAACAGCGCTACTAGAAGCGACATCTCGCTGCAAATCGCAAATGTCTTTTGAGAGCGATCGCACTGCCGTACATAGCGGTAGAACCATAAAGCATCTGAAAAATAAGCGTCATCTGCGCACTCACTATACATTTGCGCATTCCTATCATTTGCACACTACTATCATTTGCGCATCATGAAAGTCAGCAAGGCTATAGACATTGCCAAGTAAGACATTACCAAGCAAGACATTGCTAAGTAGTTATACTCAGCCGTGAAACGAACACAACCCTTGAGGTCAGCGTGGTTCAGCCCGCCTGCTTAAGAAGATGTGATTAAGTGTGACAGATTTGTCTATGATGATCTCAATAAGATACAGCACCTACCTAAAACCGTCTTTAAGCTTTAGTTAAAAGTCTAGGCCAAAAGTTTAGGTAAAGGTCTAAATTCTATTAAAGGCAATATGTGCTGATCTCAAAAGCCTGCTTTTGTTTGACAACAAAAAAAGGGTGTTGTCGTTCTAGTTTTATTTTTATTCTAGAAAAGGTAATTTCAACTTAATCTAACTTCTTAATTCGCCGCTCTTTCCAAGCTACCTCTTCAGAACGACTTCTAGAAACGCCGCCCGCTCCACGCACTTACGCCTGTAAACCGTCCGTTACAAAGAGACCGTCAGCCATGACTGCAACAGCCCTTGCGCTTCCAGAAGATTGTTCGCTACCCGACTGGCTTTCCTCCTGTCTAATAGCGCATAGCGCTGAAGTCGAAACACCTAAAGCGATCGCAGCGATAGAAGATGCTGCAGAAAACGCTGCGCTTACCACCCGCTCAGACGACAGCGATCCCGCTAACGATTCCCCAAGCCGCGCGGCTATCAGCAGCTCGCCCCTCACCGGAGAGCAGCTCGTTTGCCGCGCCTTCGAATTCGCCTATCAGCTACACAAAGGCCAAAAGCGGGCATCTGGCGAACCCTACATCGCGCATCCAGTTGCCGTCGCCGGACTGCTTCGCGGCCTTGGGGGAGACAGCGCCATGATCGCCGCAGGCTTTTTGCACGATGTGGTCGAAGACACCGAAGTCACCGCCGACGAAATAGAAGCCATCTTTGGAGCAGAAGTTCGCCACTTAGTAGAAGGCGTCACCAAGCTATCAAAGTTCAACTTCGACAGTAAAAAAGACCAGCAGGCCGAGAACTTTCGCCGCATGTTTCTGGCCATGGCCAAAGACATCCGCGTCATTGTTGTCAAGCTGGCCGATCGCTTGCACAACATGCGAACCCTAGAGCATCTCAAGCCCGAAAAACAAAAAAGAATTGCCCGCGAAACCCTCGAAATCTTTGCCCCCTTAGCCAACCGCCTTGGAATTGGCCGCTTCAAATGGGAACTTGAAGATCTCTCTTTTAAGTATTTAAAGCCGGTCGCCTACAGCGAACTCAAAAGCCTGATCGTCGAAAAACGGGCCGACCGAGAATCCCGGCTCGAAGAAGCTAGCAAGACGCTCAAGTCAGGCATTAGTGAACTGGGCATTGAGTGCAAAGACGTGAGCAGTCGGCCCAAGCATCTCTACAGCATTTACAGCAAGATGCAGCGGCAGCAAAAAGGCATCGATGAGATTTACGACATTGCCGCTATTCGCCTAATTGTAGATAGCAAAGACGAGTGCTATCGAGCCTTAGCCGTTGCCCACGATCTGTTCCGCCCGATCCCAGGCCGCTTCAAAGACTACATTGGCTTACCCAAGCCCAACCGCTACCAGTCTTTACACACCGTCGTTATTGGCAATCACGGTCGCCCCATCGAAATTCAGATTCGCACCGTAGAAATGCACCACATTGCTGAATACGGAATCGCCGCCCACTGGAAGTACAAAGAATCTGGCAACAGCCACTCCACTATCAGCACTAACGAAGAAAAGTTCACCTGGCTGCGTCAACTTCTAGACTGGCAAAGCGAACTCAAAGACGCTCAAGAATATCTATCCGACGTTAAAAACAATCTCTTCGAAGAAGAAGTTTACGTCTTCACGCCCGGCGGCGACGTGGTTCCCCTAAGCCGAGGCGCAACGCCCGTAGACTTCGCCTATCGCATTCATACCGAAGTTGGCAATCACTGCGCCGGAGCCAAAATTAACGGTCGGATCTTTCCGCTCAACACCGAGCTAGAAAACGGCGACATCGTTGAAATCCTGACGCAAAAGAACGCTCACCCCAGCCTAGATTGGATCAATTTTGTCGTCAGCACCGGCGCGCGCAACCGGATTCGCCAGTGGTACAAACACTTCCACTATGACGAAAATCGCGATCGCGGCCACGAAATGCTCGAAAAAGTCATGGGTAAAAGCGGCCTAGACACGCTGTTAAAATCAGTCCCCGCTCAGGCCGTCGCAGAACGCTGCAATTATTCATCAGTCAGCGATTTGCTCGCTGGATTAGGCTACGGCGAAGTCACCCTAAATGCCGTCGTCAACCGGCTACAGGAAGCCTTTAAAGAAGCGCAGCCCCTAGAGCCAGCCGGGCCTGCCACCCTAGCCGACGAAATTCCGATCAAGCCGCTAACCAACAAGCAAAGCGGACACGGCCATGCTCCTATCGCCGGACTCGAAGGGCTTTTGCACTACATTGCAGGCTGCTGCCATCCCATTCCTGGAGAATCTATCATTGGCACCGTTTCCGCTGGCGGCAGAGGCATTGGCGTCCATCGCCAAACCTGTCCTAACGTAGAAAACATTCCCGGCGATCGCCTCCTCCCCCTGCAGTGGAACCAGCCCGAGACTGAAAGCCAGCAAAGCACCTATCCCATCCAGCTCAAAATCGAAGTCATCGACCGAGTAGGCGTCCTTAGAGACATTCTTACTCGCCTCTCAGATCTTAAAATCAACGTCCACAAAGCAGGCGTTACCACCTACCCCGACTCCATTGCCGAAATCGAGCTAGGCATCGATATCCGCGACCACGAGCACCTCAACAAAACCTTCACGCAAATCCGCAAAATGTCCGACGTGCTAGATATCAAGCGAGTCACCGCTGTAGACTAAACGCACACCGAACTCACCCTTGCATGTCAAATCCTCTCTTAACGCTGCCTTACGAGTCCGCATTAGCAAGCTTAGGGGAGGACTACTTCGACGCAGTTGAAAGCGCAAAATTTCCAAAGCACATTCTGCGCTTTCGCAATAACCACGTGCTAAAGCAAATTGGGCTATCGCCAGATGAAGTAAGCGATCGCGACTTCACCGAAGCTTTCGGCCAATTCTTAGGCCACGATCCCTTCCTTGCCCTGCGCTACCACGGCTACCAGTTCCGCAGCTACAACCCCTTTTTAGGAGACGGACGCGGCTTCCTCTACGGCCAAGTTCGCGCCGCCAACGGTAAACTCTACGACTTCGGCACAAAGGGATCCGGCCCCACCCCCTACTCCCGAGGCGGCGACGGACGGCTCACCCTTAAAGGCGGCATCCGCGAAGTCCTCGCCTCCGAAGCCCTTCACGCGCTAGGCGTCAACACGTCCCGCACCCTCAGCCTGATCGAAACCGGCGAAGCCCTTCAGCGTGGCGACGAACCCTCCCCCACCCGCTCATCCGTCATGGTGCGCTTCAGCCACTCGCACATCCGCTTCGGCACCTTCGAACGGCTCAAGTACATCAAGCGGCCAGACCTGACCCAAAAACTGCTAGATCACGTCCTTAAGATCTACTACCCGCACATCACAGCCGCATCCGAGCAAGATCGCTACGCCCAATTTTTCACCGAAATCTCAGAGCGTTTAGCCACCTTAGCCGCCCAATGGATGAGCGTTGGCTTTTGTCACGCCGTCCTCAACACCGACAACATGTCCATCACCGGAGAAAGCTTCGACTACGGCCCCTTCGCCTTCCTAGACGAATACGATCCCAAATTCACCGCCGCCTATTTCGACTACTCGGGGCTTTACTGCTATGGCAATCAACCCGGCGCTTGCTATTGGAACTTAGAAAAGCTCGCCATGGCGCTAGATGGTGTAGTTGACCTGGCCAATATGGAAGCGGGGTTAACGCAGTTTCAGCCAACTTACGCTGAGGTTTACTGCGATCGCCTTCTAAAAAAGCTCGGCTTCCCCTCAACCCTCGCAGCCAAACTCCCGCAGTCTCTCCCCCAAGACCTCATCGCCAAAACCCTCACCCTCCTAGAAGAAACCCACGTCGGCTACCACGACTTCTTCCTCACCCTTGCCCAACAGTTCGACCCCCAGTGGCAAACAAACCTCGAACAAATTCTCTCCACCACCGCCCAAAACTCAGATCCCGACGCCACTCATTTACTCGAAGAATGGCGTCAGATCTACCACCATGCGCTGAGCAAACTGCCAAACGATCAGATGGCAACCGTTCAAAACTGTCTGCAAAGCACAAATCCTAAAACAGTCCTACTGCGCCCAGTCATCGAATCCGTTTGGTCACCCATCGCAGAAGAAGATAACTGGCAGCCCTTTTACAACTTGCTAGAGAAGGTTCAGAATCCAATGGTGGTTTAGGCGATCGAGCAAGCGCCGATCGTTACTTTCACTAACGATGCCAAACAACCACGCCGCCCGGTTTATCGATTAAGGTAATCCCAGCCGCACTCAGCTCATCGCGAATGCGATCGGCCTCAGCGTAGTTCTTGCCTTGCTTAGCTTCAGTGCGCTGTGCAATTAAGCTGTCTATATCGGCATCGCTCAAGCCACCTTCTATTTCAGCGATCGCCTCAACCTGCGCCTCTATCCCCAACACCTGCGCCAAACTCACTAAAGTTTGCCACTGCCGCTGCAACGCCATCCCATCAGCATCCGGCTTGCCCTCATGCACAATCAAATTACCTTGCCGCTGAAGCTCCTTAGCCAAACCGAATAAAACGGCCACAGCACCCGGCGTATTAAAGTCATCATCCATCGAAGCCTGAAACTTCCCCGCCGCTCCCGGCTCTAGATCCACTTCCGAGTCAGCCCAGGCTAGCTTCTCTCCAAACTGCGCGCCAAAATTAAGCCCTTCATTCAAAGTCGCCCAGCCATTCTTAGCCGCCTCAATCGTCTCCGGCGTAAAGTCCAGCGGCATTCGATACTGCGACTGCAACACAAACATCCGAATCGCCATCGGACTTGGGCCATCCGGCGCATCTAACAGGCCGCGAATCGTGGTGAAATTTCCCAAAGACTTGGACATCTTCTCGCCGTCTACGTTCACCATCCCGTTGTGCATCCAGTAAGTTGCCAGCGGTTGGCCCGTCGCCGCTTCAGACTGAGCAATTTCATTTTCGTGGTGCGGAAACTGAAGGTCTGCCCCGCCCACGTGAATGTCTATGGTTTCGCCCAGGCGATCGCGCACCATCGCACTACACTCAATGTGCCAACCCGGACGCCCCGCCCCCCAAGGCGACTCCCAGCTAGGCTCATCTGGCTTAGCCGACTTCCACAGCGCAAAGTCAAACGGATCTTGCTTAATCTGCTGCTCCTTCGCCGCATCCACTCGCCCGCTCGCCCCCGCCTGCATGTCATCTAGCTTGCGCCCCGAGAGCTTTCCATACCCCTCAAACTTGCGCACCGAGTAATACACATCGCCCTCGGCCGGATAGGCATAGCCCTTCTGCTCCAGCTCATGAATCAGCCGCTTAATCCCGTCAATCGTGTGCGTTGCGTAGGTGTACTCATCTGCTTCTAGTACATTTAGCCGCGCCATGTCTTCGAAGTAAGCCGCCGTGTATTGTTCTGCGATCGCCCCCATCGAAGACTTTTCCTTCCTTGCCCGGTTCAGAATCTTGTCATCAATATCCGTAAAGTTCTGAACATAGCGCACGTCGTACCCGCGCCAGCCAAGATAGCGCCGGATGGTATCCCAAACGATATATGAACGAGCATGACCTAGATGGCAGTAGTCATAAACGGTCACCCCACAGCAGTACATTTTGACTTGATCCGGCGTTAGAGTCTCAAAAGCTTCCTTCTGTCGAGAAAGCGTGTTGTAAAGGGCTACGCTCATAGCAGGGCGGGGTATCCGAAAATTATCATCTATCCGTTTTATAGTAGAGGGAAATGTTCGCAACCCTGCTGCAAATTCTATGACTGCTACCAGCATTGCCCCCACCGAAAAAATGGACGCCTCCAAACGGGGTCTTCCCGTCACCATCATTACGGGCTTTTTGGGCAGCGGCAAAACCACCCTGCTCAACCACATCCTGACTAATCAAGAAGGACTAAAAACGGCAGTCCTCGTCAACGAGTTTGGCGAAGTCGGTATCGACAACGATCTACTTATCACCACCGGCGACGACAACATGGTGGAGCTCAGCAACGGCTGCATCTGCTGCACCATCAACAACGATCTGTTAGAGGCCGTCTACAAAGTCCTAGAGCGTTCAGACAAAATCGACTACTTAGTCGTCGAAACCACAGGACTTGCCGATCCCCTTCCAGTCGCGCTGACCTTCTTAGGCACCGAACTACGAGACTTAACCCGACTCGACTCGATCGTGACCGTCGTAGACGCCGAAAACTACAGCCTCGATCTGTTCAACTCTCAAGCCGCCTACAACCAGATCGCTTACGGCGACATCATCCTGCTCAACAAGATGGATGTTGTCGATGAAGCCGACGCCGATTTGCTAGAGGTAAAACTACGCGACATCAAAGCAGATGCTCGCATCCTCCGCACCGATCACTCCAACGTACCGCTGCCGCTAATCCTGAGCGTAGGCCTATTCGAGTCAGATAAATACTTCAGTAGCGAAAAGGAGGCCAAACCGCACGATCATCACGATCATGCAGGGCACGACCACGGCGCTCACGATCATGCAGAGCACGATCACGACGCTCACGATCACGACGCTCATAACCACTCAGAGCACGACCATAGCAGCCACGCAAAACAAGAGAGCCATGAGGATCACGCCAACTGCGACCACGATCACGGCCAGTGCGAGCACGATCACGACCACAGCACTCATTCCCATCTAGATATAGACGGCTTCACCTCTATATCCTTCGACCGCGTTCAACCCATGGCCATTCGCAAGTTTCAGCATTTTCTAGACAACCAGCTACCGGCCTCTGTATTTAGAGCAAAGGGCATTCTGTGGTTTGACGAAAGCCCCAAGCGCCATATCTTTCACCTTAGCGGCAAGCGATTCTCGTTAGAAGATGAAGAATGGGGCGATCGCCCTAAAAAGAGCCAGCTAGTACTCATCGGTCAAAACTTAGACGAAGACACGTTGCGCCAGCAGATTGAAAGCTGCTTTTGCGTTGAGTCCAAAGCGCGAGGCAAAGGCTTCGGCAAATAGGCTTCGGCAAATAGGCTTCGGCAAATAAACGTCAGCAGGCTGCCGCTACCTGCGGTTCACACTCCAAAAGGTAGCGGCCTCCTCTATTTTCATAACTTACCAACTGCGGGTCAGCACGCCAAATAGCTGAACGAGAAGGCGATGCACATGGTGCTAGTCGCTAACAGTGGCTCCTGCGCGAAAGTTCTATTGCACGATATTTTGTTGGCGTCAAGCATAGGCCACGCAATGTCACTAAGTGTTACTATATCCTTATTATTTATTAATCTTGTTAGGTTGCGAGAAAACCGAAAGGACTAATAGAAATTACTCCTGTAAGTTGAAGAAACGTTAAGCCGTTTTTGCGAAACTCGTGTTCCTTTATATGTCACTCAAAAAGCATTCTCTTAAAACCTTGGGACAGCCGCTCCCTATGAGACTTATCCCAACCGACCACGGTATGGCAGCTCAGCAGGTCGTATTCTGCGACTTCGACGGCCCCATCGTGAATGTTTCCGAGCGCTACTATCAAACCTACCGCCAGGGCCTGACGACGATAAGCCAGCAAGTCCAGTACGAGTCTGGAGCGGAGCTAAATCTTCAACCCCTTTCCAAGCAGCGGTTTTGGGATATGAAGCAGAACCGAGTTGCCGACATTGAAATTGCCACTCGCTCGGGTTTACCAGAAGCGCACTTTCCAGCCTTCATGCATCAGGTAGAGCGACTCGTTAATCATCCAAGTCTGCTTCAGTGGGACAGCATTCAGCCATCAGCCCGCACAGCCCTAGAATATCTTCAGCAGTACAATCTGCGCGTTGTTTTAGTTACGCTACGCCATCCCAGACAAGTCAACGACTTTTTGCAAGCACAAGCACTCTCTCATCTCATCGCTGAGGTATACGGAGCCGAAGATGTAAATGCAGCCCAGGCAAACCGGGCCGAGCAAAAATGCGAGCTTTTAGAGCGCGCGATCGCCCAACAAAAAGATCAGGGGCATCGCACTACCAACAGCTGGATGATTGGCGATACCGAAGCAGACATCACAGCAGGCAAAACCTTCGGCATCTCCACCGCCGCTCTATCATGCGGTATCCGCAGCCAAGACTACCTGCACAGCCTCTCTCCCGATAAACTCTACAGCTCGCTACTCGCCGCAGCCCATAAGATCGCCAGCACAACAGCCCTTCAGGCTGCATAGTATAAGCTCAGCTCTCGCTGACTCTCAACTTTTCCCACCAGCGCTTGAGCGGATAGTACAGCACAGGTGCCCACAAACTGCTTAGAATTGCCGAGCTCAGAGACACGCGCTGATGGTACTGCCAGATAGCCCCTAAGCTAACGTACAGCGAATCATCAGCGAATAGATGATGGGCCGTTAGCTGAGCCGCCATCGCTGTTTCAGTAACAATCGCTAACCCAAAAACCACCAGCGCCACTGAGATTAGATCCTCTTGTAGGAAACGGCGTTGATGCAGACGAGCGGTGATAAAACCTGCGATCGCCAGCCCAAATGCGTGACTCGGAAAAGGCGCAGTCAGCCCATCTTGCAAAAAGCCCAGCACCACACCCGCCATCGCCCCCTCAAAAGGCGAACGGCTAATGCTCCAGGCCACCACCCAAATCAGCAGCCAGTTTGGCCCCACGCCCAAAATATCCATACCGGGCAGTCGCGTCGGCAGAATCAGCAAACAAAACAGCACAGATACCACAATCACAACCCAGTTCCATACCTGAAGCTTGTTGCCTTTCTTGGAGCGCCGAGATCTAAAAGAAGCCATAGGATCGAAGCTATCAGGCCATTAGGCCAGTCAATAAGCAATTAGAAATCAGCAAATAGAAAAACGTCAGCTTATGGATTATCATCGGTGACAATTTTTGCAGGCGCTGCGTCCACATCTAACTTTGGCGTATAAGGGTGAATAGTCACCCACTCTAAGTTACTCATCGGCACCGAAAGCTGAACAATCGCCTTGGGCGCAGGGCTATTGCTCATATCTACCGACGCCACCCGACCCACCGGAATATCTTGAGGAAATAAACGGCTAAAAGAAGAGGTCACTACCACATCACCGGCTTTTACAACCGGCGCTTTCTCAAAAAACTGCATGGACGCCTGACTGTCCGTTTCGCCCTGAATATAGCCAGTAGAGCGACTGCTACTCACCTTAACGCCAATCTGACTGGTCGGATCGGTCACTAACAAAATGCGAGCGGTATTCGGCGTTACTTCAATCACCCGGCCTACTAACCCACCTGGGCCAGTCGCAACATCTCCCTTCTTCACATTGTTTGAAGTGCCCTTATTAACCGTAATATGCTGCCACCAATGGTCAGCGCTACGGCCAATTACAGCGGCCAGCGTCGTTGTCTCCAGCTTGCTGTTCTTGTCATAATCGATTAGCTCACGCAGCTTCTGGTTTTGATTCTCTAGCTCAATCACGCGCTCTTGTAGCTCTAGCACATAGGCTGTCTCCAACCGCTGCTCAGTCACTTCCGACGGCTGGAAAGGCCGCGACACCAGCTGATAAGCTTCTAAAACCAATGCTCCATTGGTCTGACGAATGCCCAAAGCTGTCCCGACGGCTAGAAAAACTAACCCGGCTTTAAGCGCATTCCTATCCCACCATCGTCTTAGAGCAAACATTCAATATTCTGCGTACATCAAGGGTAGACACCTCTGAGGCACAGACCCACCGTAGGGGAAGGTCTTGTGCCTCAGATAGCTAAACATAGCTAGGCATCGTTTAAGGCTATAAACCGCGAGACTGAGCGCTAAATACTCGCTCCATTTGCGCGAAGTTCTCCAGCACTCGTCCAGTGCCCAAAACCACGCAGCTTAGCGGGTCAGCGGCCACATGAACCACGATACCGGTTTCGTGAGAAATCAGCGTATCTAGTCCTTTTAGCAACGCGCCACCGCCCGCTAGCATAATGCCTCGGTCGATAATATCAGCCGCTAGCTCAGGCGGCGTATTTTCCAACGTTCTTTTAACAGCTTCTACAATCACCGACAGCGGCTCAGCCATGCTCTCTCGAATCTCAGGACTCTTCACCGTCACGGTTCTAGGCAAACCCGAAAGCATATGCACACCGCGCACTTCTAGCGAAATCTCATCATCGTCAGGGCTAGGATAAGCAGAGCTGATTTTGACCTTAATTTCTTCGGCGGTGCGATCGCCAATCTCCAGGTTATTCACCTTCTTCATATAGCTCTTAATCGCGTCCGTTAGCTCATCGCCCGCCACCCGCACCGACTCGCTCAGCACCGTACCTTGCAAGCTCAGCACCGCCACCTCAGTCGTCCCGCCGCCAATATCCACAATCATATTGCCCGTCGGCTCATCCACCGGCAAACCCGCCCCAATCGCCGCCGCCACCGGCTCATCAATCAGATACACCATCCGCGCCCCCGCCTGAATCGCCGCGTCCATCACCGCCCGGCGCTCCACGCCCGTCACCCCACTCGGGATCCCGATCACCACCTTCGGCGACACCAGCGATTTATTCTCATGCACCCGCCGAATAAAATGCTTCAGCATAATTTCAGCGATGTCAAAGTCAGCAATCACGCCATCTCTCAGCGGGCGAATTGCCTTAATATTGCCAGGCGTTCGCCCCAGCATCTTCTTCGCCTCCTCGCCTACTGCCACCGCCTCGCCCGTCGTCTCATCAATCGCCACGACCGAAGGCTCTTGCAGCACCACGCCCCGACCAGAAACGTAAACTAAGGTATTGGCAGTACCCAAATCGATACCCATGTCGCGCGAAAGAGATAAGCGGTTGAAGAAAGCCACAAGCTAGGAGTCCGTATTAGGTAAGGCGAGCGTAATTATAACGAGCAGTTTGACGATTCGAATGGATTTTATTACGTTTCCCATCAAGCCGTCTAGTCAGCTGTTCCACAATAGTCGAATAATCTATGACCACCCGAGCCGAATTTAGTGCCTGCTACCGGCTATTCAATCCGAAAAGCCGCCGGTCATCAGCAGAACCTTTGTACTCGTAATCAGGTAAGATTCGCTACTATATTGAAATGTCTGTACTTATTAGATTGTACAGAGACAGGGGTTGCTTTTCCGTGAAGTATGGTGGCTTCTTAGTTATCTACAGAAACGGCTAGATAAAACGGCCAAAGGCGGATCGGGCAACGAATTAAATCAAGGAATCTGTATTGATATGAGCGTGAACATCGTCACCTTAGTAGGTCGGGTCGGTAGAGACCCCGAAGTCCGTTATTTTGAATCTGGCAACGTGCTAGCCAAATGCGGCCTAGCCGTCAACCGACGTACTAAAAACAGCGACCAGCCCGACTGGTTCAATCTAGAAATTTGGGGCAAAACCGCCGAAGTCGCCGCTAACTATGTCCGCAAGGGCAGCCTCATCGGCATCACCGGCTCCGTCTACCTCAATAGCTGGCAAGACCGGGCCACTGGCGCAATGCGAACCAGCCCCGTCATCAAAGTAGACAAGCTAGACCTGCTCGGCTCCAAGCGAGACAACGATGCCCCAATGGCCTACGGCAACGACGAATTTTAGGCAGCGTATCCCTTTACTGCCTGTAGATTCATTGCAATGAGCCAAGCATCACCGACTCATTGCAATGAGTCTTCTGTTGGTCAGCAGCACAAGCTCTGCTAGCCAAAGACATCTTAGAAGCAGAAAAACCTCTAAACCAAGCTTCCCGCCAACGCAGGCTCGTTCAGCGCGCTCTGCATCTGTCCTAGCCAATCAATTAAGTTCTCCACCTGCTTATCCGGCTTCATCACCCCTAGCCCTCGCACCGTCACCTTCCCCGGCGCATATACAAACCGCGACTGCAAATGACTCGGCAGCTTCTCCTTCAGTAAGTTCCATGCCGGTTTCTCCATCGGCGTCTCCAGCAATATATGCTGCTGGCCTTCTAGCTTAATCCGCGAAAACCCCAGCGGCTTCGCAATCTGCTTCAGCTCTAGCACTTTCACTAACTGGCCTACCGCTGTCGGCAGCGTTCCGTAGCGATCGTTTAAGTCGGCCACAATTTCCATTAGCTCGCGCCGGCTATCAGACGAAACTAAGCTGCGATAAACCGTCATCTTCTGGTCAATATCCGGAATATAATCCGCCGGAATAAACGCCGTCACCTTCAGATCCACCTGCGTTTCGTCCACCTGCGGAATCTCTTGCCCGCGAATTTCTGCAATCGACTCCTCCAGCATGTCCATATATAAATCGAAGCCAATCACTTCCATCTGTCCAGACTGCTGAGCGCCTAGCAAATTACCAATGCCGCGAATCTCCATATCGCGCATCGCCAACTGATAGCCAGAACCGAGCTGAGTAAATTCTTGAATGGCCCGCAGCCGCTTTCGAGCTTTGTCCGACAGCTTATTCTGATTGGGAAATAGCAGCCACGCATGGGCCTGAATGCCCGATCGCCCCACCCGACCCCGAAGCTGATAGAGCTGAGAAAGACCAAACTTATGGGCGTCTTCAATAATGATCGTGTTCACCCGCGGAATGTCTAGCCCAGATTCAATGATGGTCGTACAAACCATCAAGTCGGCCTCGCCGCTACCAAACGTAAGCATCGTCGCTTCGAGTTCGCCTTCGGGCATTTGTCCATGCGCGATCGCCAATCTAATCCCCGGCACCGCCTCCCGAATCCGTCCTGCAATCTCTTCGATCCCATCGACTCGAGGCACCACATAAAAAATCTGCCCGCCCCGATCTAGCTCCTGCCGAATCGCCGAACGCACCTTCTCCAGATCGAAGGGCGACAGATGCGTCTTAATTGGGCGACGAGACGGCGGCGGCGTTGTAATCAGGCTCATCTCTCGTACGCCAGAGAGCGCCATGTAAAGCGTTCGTGGAATCGGCGTTGCACTTAGCGTCAAAACGTCTACTTGAGCCTTCATCGCCTTAATCTTTTCTTTCTGATTGACGCCAAAACGCTGCTCTTCATCTACGACCAGTAGACCTAGGTCTTTAAACTTCACTGTTTTGCCAAGCAACTGGTGTGTTCCGACCACCACATCTAGTTCGCCGGAGAGCAAACGCTGCATAATGTCCTTGCGTTCCTTTGCCGAGCGGAAGCGATTGAGCAAACCGATCTGAATAGGATAAGGCGCAAAGCGTTCTTTCAGCGTGTGATAGTGCTGCTGAGTCAAAATCGTCGTCGGTGCGAGCAGCGCCACCTGCTTTCCTGCCGTCACCGCCTTAAAAATAGCCCGCAGCGCCACTTCCGTCTTACCAAAGCCCACGTCGCCACAGACCAAGCGATCCATCGGGCGATCGCTCTCCATATCCCGCTTCACATCCTGCGTCGCCTTCAGCTGATCCGGCGTCGGGTCATACGGGAACGAGTCCTCTAGCTCCTGCTGCCACGGCATATCCAACGGATAGACAAATCCCTGCATCTGCGCCCGCTTTGCATACAGCTTCAGCAAATCGACCGCCACTTTCTGAATCGCTTTACGAGCCTTGCCCTTGGTTTTCTCCCAAGTTTTGCCCGTCATTTTATTGAGCTGCGGCTTCTGCTCCACCGAAGTTCGATAGCGAGACAGCGCCCCCATTTGGTCAACGGCTACGCGCAGCAGTCCATCAGCGTACTGAATCACCAGATACTCACGGGTCTCGTTATCTACCGTCAGACTGTCTAACCGCAGGAACTGACCCACGCCGTGATTGCGATGAACAACATAGTCATTAGGCCGTAGCTTATTGGGATCGACTTGTTTAGAAGCTGCGCGACGACGCTTGCGAACATAGCTAGGTGTCGCGAGCGTATGCTGACCAAAAAACTCGCGATCGGTGACCACCACGATGCGAAAAGTCGGCAGAATAAATCCTTCTAACTCAGCCAAACCGGAATATTTAACGGCAATCGGAATGCGCTGATTCTGAAGCTTGTCTATTGCCGGATAATCCTTGGGGTTAGGAATAAACTGAGCCGGACAGTCGTGCTCTTGCAGAAGAGAGACCGAGCGAGAAGGCTGAGCAGATATCAGCCAGGGGTAGAACTTGCGATCGCGTTCTTCCTGCAAAATCTCAGCCAGCTTCCCAAACTGATGCGGCAAAGTCGGCACCGGACGGCTCGACAAATTCAGCCCCACGCCGTCTTCCGCAATCTCAGACAGCTCAATCTTTTGAAAAACGCTCAGTTCTTCGAGCGCTTCCGAAAACGGTCTGTGAATCTTAGGCAGTCCTTGCAAAGGCCCAGAAGAAGGCAAGGTGACCTCATCAGACTGCGCCAGCAGCTCGCTAGTTTCTTTCCAATGGTCCTCTACATTCTCCAACCAGCGCCCCGCATGAGCCAAACACTGCGCCGGTTCGTCCAGCACAACCACCGTATCTTCGGGCAAATAATCTAGCAAAGACGCAGGCTGATCGAACGCGAGTCCCATGAACCGGCGAACGCCCTCAACCTGATTGTTCGTAGCAAAACTTTCCTGACCTTCCGGCGGCAATAGATCTTCTAGCAGTCCTTTTTTAGCCAGCACTTCCGAAATAATCGGGTTGTAATCGGTCGTTGTCAGCAGCAGCGTGTCTATTTTGTCGAGCGATCGCTGATTCGCCGGATCAAACTCTCTCAGCCGCTCCAGCTCATCCCCAAACAATTCCAGCCGCACCGGCAGCTCAGCCGCCACCGGAAACACATCCACAATGTCCCCCCGCTGGCTCCACTGCCCCTCAGTCTCAACCGTCGAAACCTTCTCATAGCCCAGCTTTGCCAAACTAATCGCCAAATCCTTCAGATTCAGCTCCATGCCCAAATTAATTTCCAGGCAATAAGGTCGAAAAATCTCAACGGGCGGCAAGTGCGGCTGCAAAGCCCGCTCAGTCGCCACAATCGCCATCGACCCCAAATGCTTCGATCCCGGCGGCAAATTCTCAAAGTCCGCCTTCCCGTTGATCAAATCAGACAGCACCTGAAGCTGTCCCCAGGTCAGTTCAGACTCTTGATCAAAAACATCGTAAGGCGACGACTCTGAAGTCGGATAAAAAGAAACCGTCGCCCAGCCCATCGCCTCTAGCTGCGCCGCCCAGCGTCCTGCCTCTTCTAACGTGGCCGCGATCGCCAACATCGGCTTTTTCTGCTGCTGAGCCAACGCCGAAACCACTAGTCCCTTCGGGAATCTAGGCAATCCACTAAGCTGTATTGATTGCTGCTTCTCTAACTTAGTAACTAGCTCTTTACCTAAGGCTGTACGTGCGATCGCACGAGTAATCGAAGAAAACGCCATAGTAAATAAAAAGCAACGCCAAACACAACAGAGGCACTCATTGTAAAAGGCATTGCTACTAACGAGTGACCACCTAGAGCATTAAATATCAGCGATCGCCTTTAACTACATTTTTTTAGCAGAGCCATACGCAATCAGTGAACAGCAATGACGCAAGATCATCGTACACATCTACTTACAAAGGATTCTGGAATGAAGCATTCAAATTCTTTGGTTTCGCGAACTAGCGCCCGAATGAGCTTATGGTTAGCTGAAACAAAGCAATTAGCTTTTCCCGAAAGTGATGATCTCCCGGCTGTCAGTCGCGCGATCAATCAGCTCAGTTAGCTCAGGTGCCATGCTCTTCACATCAATATCTGAGGAAATCATATAACTCACTTATTAAGAGAGGTGCACTGTTTCATTGTACTGAAGACCGCTTTAACCGGATGTCGGATCTAGCTCAGCAGCGTTGGAAAGAAAAAACTTACCTATGCGATCACTTTTCGTGCGCGTCCTTTCGCCTGTATGCTCGCCTAGAAAGCTCGCTGCCCAGTGTGACAACAATAGATGATAGAGGCTTCAACCAGTGCAAGCGCAGGAGCGTAAATTCTCTCCGCGCTATGATACAAGCACCAGCGGGCATAGCGTTATGAACTCATCATCCCAATCGCTAACTCAATCAAAAGCTAATATCCAAACAGTCTACCAACGCTTAAACCTGACGCCGAAGGCTTTAGCTGATTTCTGTGAGCGGTGGCAAATAGCCGAGCTAGCCGTGTTCGGTTCAGTTTTAAGAAAAGACTTCCGTACAGCAGGCGACAACCCTAGCGACATTGACTTTCTGTACGTTAGCGAGCCAGAAGCCCGCTATGGGTTTCGGTTCTTCGATATGCAAACCGAACTAGCACAGCTATTAGGTCGGGAGATTGATCTTGTAAGTAAGCGAGGCGTTCAAAACAGCCTTAATCCGCTTCGCCGTAAAACTATCCTCAAGTCTGCTCAAGTAATCTATGCAAAGAGAGCAGCAATCGGTTCTTGACATCGTTACGTCTATCAATCTAATTCTTGAGTACAGCCAAAACGTTGATTGGAACGACCTCAGAGTAAGAGACCAAGACGCTATTGTTCTACGGTTCATCATCGTGGGCGAAGCAACCAAGCGATTGTCAAACGACTTGCGCAATCGCTATTCTCATATACCTTGGAAAAAAATGGCCGGGTTAAGAGATGTCGTCGTTCATGAATATGACGATATCAACCTAGACATTATCCAGGATGTCGTAGAACTCGAACTCCCCATAATTTTGCCGCTGCTTAAAGAGCTGATAGATAATGAGTTCCAGGCAGAATAGATTTCTGAGGCTGCGATCGCTGCTCTACTTCAAACGCAGTAAGACGCAATAAAACCACTACAAGGAATTGAAGCAAACGCCATAGAACTAAAAAGCACCGCCCAAAACAACAGAGCCACCGTTGCAAAAGGCATTGCTACTTATCGATGTCCATCTAAAGCATCGAATTCTACTCCTCCTCCTTAAAGCCCCGATTGTTTCTCCATTTATACTTTCGCTGATACTCGCGGCGCTGCTTCGTCACTTCGTACAAAACGATTCCCGACGTAGTACCCAGATTCAGACTTTCAATCATGCCAAACATCGGAATACTCACGCACATCTCGCTATGTTCTACAGCAAGGTCACTGATACCTATAGATTCGTTACCGAACCATACAGCCAGCTTAGTGTAGGTAGTGTAATCAGCCTCATCTAGAACAGCGTTGTTAGCCCCCTTTATGTGTGGGGACGTAACAATAGACACAAACCGGTTCTGTTCCAGATGTTCGATACAAGCTTCGGTACTATCAAATCTCTTAACAAAACTCCATTTGATCGCCGATACAGAGGTTTTTGAAAGCGATTTCTTCTCTCGCATGTCTTGCCAATCATCAGGCAAAGCTTTCCTTGGATCTATCACATAAGCCTTCTCCACGCCTAGAGCATTTACGTTTCTGATGATGGTGCCGATGTTCTTGATGTCGCGTGGATCTTCAATCACAGCGATCAAGTTTTTGCACCGGTACTCTTTGATCTCATCCGCCCGTTGTCGGACAGAACTTTTTTGCTTGCCCTTTTCCATAAACCTTCGATTTGTATCGCATTAGAGCTATCAATGAGTTATCAAATCGCCGTCACCTTCAACTCACCCGGCTCACTCGCACTTCCCTCAATCTTCACCCCGCGCCCATTCGCATCCAAGTGACGCACAATCTTATAAATATTCTCAACCTTATCCATTGCGTCCATTTTTTCCGCAATCTCAACCAACGAAAGCGCCGTTCCCGCCTCACTCAAAGCCGCCTTCACCTGATTCTGCAGCTCCAGCACATCCGCCGCCGCCTTCTTACCTGCCTCCACACCTGGCTGATGGTAAGCATTGATATTCACTAAAAACGCATACAAACTCACTGCCCGCTCGTACAGCGCAATCAATGCGCCCACCATCTTCGGCGTCACTTCCGGCACCGTAATCGTAATAGAATCGCGATTGTTCTCAGACAGCGCCCGCCGCGTCCCCTGCAATAGCCCTGAAAGATAATCGCCCGAAGTCACCCCCGGCTCCACCTCAATAGAACTTCCATCGCGATCCTTTAGCACTTCAATCAGCGTCGCAAAGAAATTAGGCACGCCTTCTCGAAGCTGCTGAACGTAAGCATGTTGATCGGTTGATCCCTTATTGCCATAAACCGCGATCCCCTGGTAAACCGTATTGCCGTCCAGGTCTTTCTCCTTACCCAAAGACTCCATCACCAGTTGCTGCAAATAGCGGCTAAAGAGCAGAAGACTATCCTTATAGGGCAGCACCACCATATCCTTCTCGCCCTTGCCGTTGCCCGCAAAATACCAGGCCAGAGCCAACAAAGCCGCCGGATTCGTCTTCACGTTATGTACGCGCGTCGCCTCATCCATTTCCTTTGCGCCCGCCAGCATTGCGCGAATATCCACACCCTGTAGCGCGGCAGGCAAAAGCCCTACTGCCGAAAGCTCAGAAGTCCGTCCGCCAATCCAATCGAACATGGGGAACGTAGAGATCCAGTTCTCAGACTTAGCGATGGTATCTAGCTTGCTGCCTTCTCCGGTAACCGCAACCGCTTGCTTCGCAAAATCTAGTCCCGCCGCCGCAAACGCCGCCTTCGCCTCAACCATGCCATTGCGAGCTTCGGGCGTTCCACCCGACTTGGAGATTACCAGCACCAGCGTACTTTTTAGGCGATCGCCAATCTCTTCAAACGTATGATCGATCCCCGTAGGATCGGTATTGTCAATAAAATGAATATCGATATCAGGCGTTGCAGAGGCCAGTGCCTTGGACACAAATTGCGGCCCTAGCGCCGACCCGCCGATCCCCACAGAAAGCACATCGGTAAAGCGCTCAGCGCCAGGCGGCGTAATTTCGCCGCTACGAACTTTTTTAGCAAACGCCTCAACGGCATCCAATGTCTCGGTTACATCTTTCTTCAGCGCTTCAGTGGGAGCTAGCTCCGGCGCGCGTAGCCAGTAATGGCCCACCATTCTGCCTTCATCAGGGTTCGCGATCGCCCCAGACTCCAGCTCATCCATATCCTTAAACGCCTGCTCAAATCGGGGAGCAAGCTGTTGCACAAACGCATCATCGAAGCTCATCCGGCTGATATCGACGTACACCTCTAGCCCTTTGTGATAATAGAGCCAGTCTTGATAGCGTTTCCAGAGTGCAACTGTATCCATAAGTCTTCTCTTCGTTATTGATCTTCGTCGTTGACAAAAGGCGTTCGTTTAATCAACATCCGGTCTACTAAACATCAGACCTAGCCGCCGTATCTTACGCAGCAAACCAGGGCAAAACATTAACCAATGCCGAACGAATGATTCAAATGACCTTAACATCCCGCGTATTCACAGCGATGAGTACTACAGTTGGGAAGCCCTATAGGTAAGATAGACATAGGGCCAGTCCCCGGCAAATAAGAAAGATTACAGTAATTAAGCCTCGCAATATGGATTTCTCCAACTTAAATCTCGCTGACCTAGAGGGATGGCTAGACAACGCCGCCTTCGCTGTCCTATTCGCCACCATGCTGGCCTATTGGGCAGGCTTAGCCTTCTCAGAAGTTAAGCTACTCCCGGTCATCGGCAACGCCGGCATGGCGATCGCGAACCTCTCGCTAGCGGCCCTCCTCACAGCCCGCTGGATAGAAGGCGGCTACTTCCCGCTTAGCAACCTATACGAGTCCTTATTTTTTATCGCCTGGGGCATTACCGCCGTACATTTCGCCGCCGAACGCATGAGCGGCAGCCACTGGGTCGGCGCGATGACCGCTCCCGTCGCGATGGGAATTACCGCCTTCGCCGCACTCACCTTGCCCGACACCATGCAGGTCTCCGAGCCATTAGTCCCTGCTCTCAAATCTAATTGGCTGATGATGCACGTCAGCGTCATGCTGCTTAGCTATTCAGCCTTGATGGTTGGCGCTCTAATTGCGATCGCCTTTCTCATTGTCACCCGAGGCCAGGCCATAGAACTCAAAGGCAGTTCTGTCGGCACCGGCGGCTTCCGCGTTGGCTCTAAAGCCCCTCCTGTGGAGAATCGCAAATACGCCCTCAAACGAGCCGACTCCGCCCTCGCAATCGAAGGCACTTCAGAGCAGCTAAGAATGTCTGGTGGCGGCACCGCTGTTCTCGAAACCGCTGTTCTCGAAGCAGTCAAACCGGCTACAGCAGTAGCGACCCTCTCCCCTCAGCGCCTCACCCTCGCAGACACCCTAGACAATATCAGCTACCGCATCATCGGTCTTGGCTTTCCCCTCCTCACCATCGGCATCATCGCCGGAGCGGTGTGGGCCAACGAAGCCTGGGGTTCCTACTGGAGCTGGGATCCCAAAGAAACCTGGGCGCTCATCACCTGGTTAGTCTTTGCCGCCTACCTTGCACGCCCGCATCACAAAGGGATGGCAAGGCAGAAAGCCCGCCCTGCTCGCCGCCACTGGCTTCGTCGTCGTCTGGATCTGCTACCTTGGCGTCAATCTTCTTGGCAAAGGTCTTCACAGCTACGGCTGGTTTTTCTAACCCACATTCGCAAACAGCGTCGCTAAAGGCTGCGCGATCGCATCCTCGCTCGTCACAATCTCCACCACCTTATTCATAGCCGCAGCCTGACTCAGCGCCTCCACGCACACCTGTGCCACCTTCTCTCTCGGAATACTCCCCTCAAACAGCGTATCCGCCGAAGACATCACCACGGCCTCACTATTGCCTTCATTCTTCAGCCCACCCGGACGCACAATCGTATAGGGTACGCCGCTACTTTTTAAATAATCCTCAGCCTGCTGCTTCCAATAAAGAATCCCCCAAAAGAGATTCAGCGGATGAAATATCTTTGAAACGCATAGCGAAGAGACCATCACGAACTGTTTCACGTTCGCTCGCTTTGCCGCATCTACCAAGTTTCTATTTCCCTCATAGTCCACCTTATAAGGCCCGGTCGGATCGAAGCTAGGCGCAGCGCCTGTCGCACTGAGTACCACATCCATCCCTACTAAAGCCGCATCCAAAGTAGCAGGCTTCAGCACATCGCCCACCACTATCTCGATATCAGCGGGCAATTCACCTTCCGCTTTCTGCCGGTCTCGAACCAGCGCCCTCACAGTCGTTCCCTGTGCAAGTAGCTGCTTCACAATGCGGCTTCCCGTCTGCCCGGTGGCGCCTGCTACGAGTGCTCTCATTTAACTATCCTGCTAAAAACTATCGTTTGGCCAGCATAGAAGAAGATCTAAGCGTATCGATACCTTCTCTTTGCTGATTTTCTCAATATCGGCTGAGCAGTCGCTGCCATACTGAGCGATCGCACTTACGTCTGCAGATAGAGATATCCGTATAACAACGAAGTTATTCAATCCATCTCAGTAGGCACAGTAAGTCAGAAGTATATTTTGTGGCCTATTAAGAATGGTTTTACGGGACTCATTGAGTTAAAACAACCTCAGCGTCGCGCTAACACCTGAGTACTTATCGAGCGCGCTAATCCAGGTTTTGGTATCTACCAAGACAGATCGCCCAGTCGAATACTGGGATATGTGGGTTAAGCAATAGCGATAAATGCCCGTAGCCAGGACTATTGAGCCCCCTCCATCCTCTAGGCTCTCCTACTCAAACCGATATTTTATAGCTGCTATGCAAATTTTATCTAGCGCATCCTCTCCTCAAGGTGGTCCCCATTTTCTCAACGTGGGTGCTAGTCTGATTGAGGGTCAAAAAACTTCACAATCGCCTGTAGAAATTAACCGAAAAGAGACTTTGCACTTTCAAGGTAACTACGTTGGCCAAATGGAGATGTATGCAGATGCGGCTACCGTTGCGCAGTATCTAGATGCTCACCAGGACTGGTTTCACCGCTGCGCACATCCAATGGCTGTAGAGCCAATTGGAGAAAATGGCTATGGGTTAACCGTTGGTAAGTTCAGGAGCCTGAATCACGAAGTAGAACCCAAAATTGGACTGCACCTACTCCCTCAAGAAGAAGGCGTCTATCGCATAGAGACCATTCCAGTGCCGGGCTACGAACCGGCTGGCTACGATGTAGACTTCAACGCCTCTATGACTCTGTGTGAGAATGACGGAGAAGATATTCCTTCTGAGCTATCTGTAGAAAAATCGACTCACGTAGAGTGGGAGCTACGGCTTTCTACATGGGTAGAGGTGCCTAAGTTCATTCAGGTACTGCCCGATAATCTTGTCAAGGCTTCTGGCGACAAGCTGCTCAACCAAATTGTGCGTCAGGTTTCCAAACAGCTCACAAAAAAGGTGCAAAAGGAGTTTCACACGTCCCTAGGTCTGCCGGTGCCCGACGAAAGTAAAAAACGGTTTTGGCAGAGATAAGACGTATCGCTTAAAGGCAAACCTCTCTTAAAAACAAAAAAGCGCAGAGGCCGTTATTGAATCTCTGCGCTTTTTTGTTCTTTACTTTGGGTCTATTTTTGCTATAGGTCTATTTGCTTTAGGTCTATTTGCTTTAGGTCTATAGGACTTCGTCGAAGCGTTCTAGCTAAGTCATCTAGTTTTGAGCAAAGCGATCGGTTGCCGCAACTAGGGCACTAACAATTCCAGGCTCTGTCGCTGAGTGGCCAGCTTCTGCAATTACCCTTAGCTTAGCTTCAGGCCAGGCTCTGTGTAGCTCCCAAGCTGAGGCCATTGGGCAAACCACATCATATCTACCTTGAACAATCACAGCAGGAATATCTCGAATGCTTCCTATGTTGTCTAAAAGCTGATTCTCGTTTTCAAAGAAGCCACCGTTCATAAAGTAGTGGCACTCAATGCGGGCAAAGGCGTCTGCGAAGCTATCGCTACCAAATCGCTGAATTAAGGTCTCATCAGGCACCAGTTTGCTAGTGCTTGCTTCCCAAGTAGACCAGGCTCTAGCTGCTATCTGCCGAGTGGTGGGGTTAGAACTGGTCAATCGACGGTAGTAGGCACTCACCAAATCGGCTCGCTCACTTTCGGGAATAGGCGCAAGGTAGCCCTCCCAAGCATCTGGAAAGATATAGCTAGCGCCCGACTGATAGAACCAGCGGATCTCCTTAGAGCGCAGCATAAAAATGCCCCGTAAAATGAAGCCATTACAACGGTCGGGGTGCGTCTGCCCGTAGGTGAGCGCTAGGGTGCTTCCCCAACTGCCACCAAACACCGTCCAGGTTGAAATATCTAGGTGCGATCGCAATTTCTCAATATCAGCCACCAAATCCCAGGTGGTATTCTCAGCTAGCTCTGCATGGGGCGTACTCTGCCCGCAGCCCCGCTGGTCAAACACAACGATACGCCACTTCTTAGGATCAAAAAACTGGCGATAAAGCGGCATACTGCCACCGCCAGGGCCGCCGTGCAAAAAAACAACGGGACGCCCCTTTGGATTGCCCGATTCTTCAAAATAAAGCGTGTGAAGGTCGCTAACAGGCAGCGTTGCTCGACGATAAGGTTCTATGGGCGGATATAGCGATCGCATAGCTAAAGTAAGTACCTGCACTAACAGACGGTTCAACCATTCTGACAGCAGACGAACACAACTATCCAAGCGACTCGCTGAGCGCTCTATAAAAATGCACTAAGTACCCGACTGCTGACCAGACGGGCTGCCAGAGAGCGACTGCTGAAAGCAATCTAGCGGAAACGTGATCACGACTTTCCACTTACCCGTCATCGGATCGCGCCAAGAAACAAAAGGATTAGGCTTTAGCGGCAGGCGGCTCGGCTTCGGCATCTCAAAATAGTTGTACAAGTACTTGCATATCTTATCCTTGTATAAAAAAGAACACTGTGACTAGCCCATTCGAATAGCGTGACGGTCATCACCTGGACTAAGTTCCAATAGAAAGGTTATAGAGACGCAGCATTTGGTACGGTTGCAAAGATAGACAACTATGAAAAACTCCACACTGCGATCTAAAACTTTAGATCAGACACAAATTATGACGGTAGAAGTTTGGCCAGGGCGAGCGCATCCACTCGGCGCAACTTGGGATGGCGACGGCACCAACTTTGCGCTTTTTTCTGAAAATGCAACAGGCGTTCTCTTATGCTTGTTCGACGAGGCAGGCAAAGAGACCCAGGTACGCCTCCTCAAAATGACCAACTACGTCTGGCACGGTTACTTACCCGGCATAAAGCCCAATCAGCGCTATGGCTATCGCGTGGAAGGGCCTTACAAGCCGCAAGAAGGGCATCGCTTCAACCCCAATAAGCTCCTGATCGATCCCTACGCTAAAGCTATCGACGGAGATATTCGCTTTGCCCCAGAGCTGTTTAGCTTTCCGATGGATCACTTTGGCGATCGCGATCGCGACTTAGACTTCTCCGAAAAAGACAGCAGCGACTTCATGCCCAAGGCAGTCGTCATCGATCCCACCTTCGACTGGGAAGGAGACCAAGCTCCAGATATTCCCTGGGATAGCACGGTTATCTACGAAGTGCACGTTCGCGGCTTTACCCACGAGCATCCCAATATTCCAACAGCACTTAGAGGCAGCTATGCAGGCATGGGGCATCCAGAGGCAATCGCCCATCTTAAAGACCTCGGCATCACCGCTGTCGAACTGCTCCCCGTCCACCATTACAACGTCCACCCAGGGCACCTCGTCACAACGGGACTCCACAACTACTGGGGCTACGACTCTCTAGGCTATTTTGCGCCACACGCAGGCTACAGTGCCTCCGGCCCTAAAGGAATACAAAGCGGTCAACAAGTGCGCGAATTTAAAGAGATGGTCAAAGCGCTTCACGCAGCGGGCATTGAGGTCATCTTAGACGTTGTTTACAATCACACTGGCGAAGGCAACCATCTAGGTCCTACATTCTCTCTAAGAGGCATCGACAACGCCGCCTACTACCGGCTGATTGAGACCTCACCGCGTTACTACATGGACTTTACGGGATGCGGCAACTCGCTCAACGTTCGCCATCCCCAAGTTCTAAAGCTAATCATGGATAGCCTGCGCTACTGGGTGCAGGAGATGCACGTAGACGGCTTCCGTTTCGACTTAGCCTCAGCGCTAGCCCGCGAGCTATACGAAGTCGATCGCCTCTCCTCCTTCTTCGACATCATTCACCAAGATCCCATCCTCTCCACGACCAAACTCATCGCCGAACCCTGGGATCTAGGCGAAGGCGGCTATCAGGTCGGCAACTTTCCGCTGCTGTGGTCCGAGTGGAACGGCAAATATAGAGACACGATTCGAGACTTTTGGCGAGGAGAGCACTACAGCCTTGGCGACTTTGCCTTTCGCTTTACTGGCAGCTCTGATCTATACAAAGACGATGGCCGTTTACCGCACGCTAGCGTTAACTTCATCACCGCACACGACGGCTTCACTATCAACGATTTAGTCAGCTACAACGAAAAGCATAATGAGGCCAATGGAGAAGGCAATCGAGACGGAGAAAGCTACAACCGCTCCTGGAACTGTGGCGCGGAAGGCGAAACAGACGATGCCGAAATTCTCAATCTGCGATCGCAGCAACGCCGCAACTTCCTCGCTACCTTGATGCTCTCTCAGGGAGTACCTATGATCCTAGGGGGCGACGAAATGGGTCGAACGACCAAAGGCAACAACAACACCTATTGTCAGGATAGCGAGCTGTCCTGGTTCGACTGGAACCTGCAGCCCCCCGACCAAAAGCTGCTGCAATTCACTCAGCAGCTCATCAAATTCCGGCGAGATCACCCTATTTTCAGCCGCCACCAGTGGTTTTTTGGGCGTGAAATTCACGGCTCTGGCGTTGAAGATATTGGCTGGTTCCATCCAGACGGCAGGCCCATCGACGACCGCGAGTGGCACAGCGGCTCCACCAACGCCATCAGCATCTTTCTCAACGGAGCGGAGATCCCCAATCTAAATCGCAAGGGCGAGCGAATTTTTGACGACAGCTTTCTACTCCTATTTAACCCTTCAAAATCAGATCTCTCTTTTACGATCCCCAAAGCCATCAAGAACCAGCATTGGCAGGTCATCATTGACACGCAAACAACAGAAGGCTTTATAGACTCCGGAGAAATCTACGACCACGAGCGTCCAGTCAAAGCAGGTGGGCGATCGCTTCTAGTTTTAGAATGTCCCCACTGCTTTAGCATGGTTGAATTCAACAGCGCAAACAGCGACTAATCGTTAGAATTACAGGGGTCAATAGGTACGTTTGGATACAACCCATGTCTTGCTATCCCAAAATATACGACGTCGTTAAGCTGATCCCCTATGGTCAGGTTGCGACCTATGGTCAAGTTGCTGACTTAGCAGGACTTATCGGCAAGCCCCGAGTTGTTGGATACGCACTCTATAAGGTGACCGCCGCTGCCGATATCCCCTGGCATAGGGTCGTCAACGCTAAAGGAGAAGTCTCTCGCTCCTCACTAAGAGACGGCACCGACGACCTACAGCAACTGCTGCTACAAGAAGAAGGCATTGCTTTTATAAAAGGGAAGCTAGACCTGACGCAGTACCGTTGGAAACCAGACTTTACGCTACTCGACCAAGCGCTTATAGACCGCAAACAGGAAGATCGCAAACAGGGGGATCATAAATAGGGGATCGCGAATGGCCATTTAGCAATAACAGCGTGATACGTCAACAGACCGCGCTAGCAATACGACAAAACAGCGCTCCTCTAATTGCTACAGGAGCGCTGTTTACTCAAACAATGAAAACGTATCTATTCTAGTCAATCATCAGGCGATAGGAAAACGGCGATAGGGCCAATTTATCCCATCAGTTCGCGTTCAAAAGACCTGCCTTCATAAGGTTTTAGGCATCTAGACAGACATCATCGCTGCTGGTGGCTTTGAAAGCTCAAACTCTACCGTGAGTTCACTAGGCGCAGCGCAGCGCTGAATGCTAGCGGCGATTTGCTGAGCATTCTCTTGCTGCAAGTCCTCAATAAATCCAGGCTGGTACTGAATCGCCTCTTTCTCACTTTCAAAAGGACCAAAATAGTAGACGCAGTTGGGTTCTGCCGTGGTGATCTTGATCCACCAGGACGTAGAGAAAAAATCGAACAGGTTACTAAAAAAATTTTTCATCACAGTAATAGGGATGGCTTGTGGGAAAGGACAAGTTGCTAGCCGTTCAACCCAAGTTAGAAAGTCCGCCGCGTAAGGCTTTAGACCACTTTGAGCAGGCTAAATAAAAGGTATCTCGAATGAGGTCAAGAAAAAGGCAAGATGGCAAACCATTCCAGCGCAAGCTTTGAAAAAGCAATTCTCTATGGCTAAAACTATAGGGATGCAGGTCTCAAAGAACGAGGCTTAAAAAGATTGAACACCTTGTATTCTCCGACGCTAAGAGCATTGAACCTATTTGATTCAATCTTGCTGCCCGGCCGTGAACAAAGCGCATTAGTGGCTTCATTTTAGAACACTTTTTCAGGGTTGATGCTTGAGCGTAGCAGTTTTGCTCAAGAGATTCTGTTCTATCACCTTTAATCTTTATACTTTTCCCGGTAGTTCACTCTCTATTGTCAAAGCAGGCAGCTTGTTTATCCAGGTTTGTCGATATATCTCGTAGAGTGCCATTCCTGCCGCAACCGACGCATTCAGACTAGGCGTTTTGCCCTTCAGCTCAATTGATACGAGCACATCGCACAGGTTCTGCACCGACAAACTTAGACCCGATCCTTCAGCGCCTACAACCAGCACTACAGGCGCAGAAAAATCCGCCGTATGAATAGGCTTTGCCGCTTCTGCAGCTAGCCCGTAGATCCAAAATCCTGCCGTTTTCAAATACTCTAGCGATCGCCCCAAATTAACCACTCTAGCAATTGGAATATTCTCTAGCGCACCGGCAGCTACTTTAGAAACCGTAGAGGTGATCCCTACCGCTCTTCGCTGTGGGATCACGATCCCTTGCGCCCCGATCGCTTCTGCCGAGCGAACAATCGCGCCCAAATTGTGAGGATCGGTAATCCCATCAGCCGCAATAATCACCGGGCGACGTGCACCTGCTTTTGCTTGCTCAACTAAACTTTCCAACGCCACGTATTCGTAAGGTGAAACCTGAGCAACAATGCCTTGGTGGTTTGCACCCTGTGTCATCTGAGACAAACGAGCATTTTCAACCTCGTCAATAACGGTGCCGTTTGCCTTAGCCGCCACAATCAGCGGACGAAACCGCGAGTCGTAGCGCAGCTTAGAATTTACCCACAGCCGATTTAACGTCCGTTGAGATTCCAGCGCGGATTCTACCGAATGACGGCCATATATCAAGTCCGACTTTACCTGATCCGAGTCACTCTCAGAAGCGCCCTCACTTTCCCAACGCGCTTCTCCATAGTCGCTGCGCCGATCGTCAGAGCCTCTACCCTTGCGTTGGTGAGCTCTCTCTGTAGAAGAACCGCCCGCACCGTACTTACCCGAGCGAGACTCGCTGCGAAACGGCTTTCCATCTTTAGCAGGACTAGGGCGATCCGATCGCTTGCCATCAGAATCCAGTCTAGGCTTGGGCTTTCCAGCAGAATTTACGCTGTTGGGCCTAGGTTTAGCACTAAATTTACCTTTTGGCTTTCCGCTTTTAGGCCGGCTGCTAGGTCTGCTACTACCACGTCCGCTGAGCCTAGGACTACCCGGCTTCGATCCGGACTTACGGGACGGTTGGCTAAAAGACTGATCTGAGTTCTCGGAGTTTTCGGGGCCGCTCACGCTGAATTCCTCTAGATACGCTTAGCAGAGATCCATTTTAATGCAGATACTGCCAACAGCCCGATGCATTTAGTTCGTAGGAAATTAGTTTTCAAGAATGACAGTCCAAGAACGATGACAGGCAGTCAGCCGAATTCTGATAAACGCATTTTTGCCCTACCTAGCCTATATCGACAGCAAAGCCAGCAGGCTCAGCATTCGATGGCGATCGCTTAAATACAAAAGTCCTATCAGTGCTTCAAAACCAGTCGCCTTTTGGTAATGCTTCGCCGCTGCTCTACGACTGCGACCAGTAGTTGCATTACGGCCTCTACGCAGCATGTCCAGTTCTTCTGGAGTAAGATGCGGCATCAGCACATCAACATACTCAGACTGCTGCTCGGCTTTTACTTGGGCCACAACCTGTTTGTGGTAATCGCGAATGCGCTTAGCCGGAATGAGTAGGCGCGATCGCACATACAGCTCAAAAACAGCATCTCCGATATAAGCCAAAGAAATTGGCGAGAGTGCGCCGAGCTGGGTTTTGGAGTAGCCAGCGGCTAAAGACTCACCTGACAAACCTTCTGCTAACTGCAAAAAAGTATCATCAAGTCCCGTTTGAACAGGTCTATCTGGTGAAACTGGGCTAGTCGAACTTGCCGCCAAGTCGACCGGAACAGACGCTTCATCTGACTGAGAGGTCTGCTCCACATCTAGCTCTACATGTTCTTCAAGTTTTCGACAGCAGCATCTACGCTAGACTGCAACGACAGAAACTGCTCCAGGCGAACCAGCTTAACTGTTTGGGTCACCCTAGGATTACTGACAACTTGGACGCTGCCGCTCTCGCCTTTAGCCTTTTTAACGAGCCGAACGAGCGCGCCTAGCCCTGAGCTATCAACAAAATCGATCGTGGACAAATCTAAGATGATGTGGGCAGGTCCATCTTCAATGTATTTATTAAGAACCTTCAAAAAAGTAGGCTCCGAGAATGCATCTAGAAGACCAGTCAAGCGAAAAATTTGACATTTGCCCCTAACTTCTCGGGTGCCTCTTAGGCTAACCGTTAGGGTGAGCGACTCAGCGATGGGATCCTCCTGGTATGCCTAGCATCGAACGACAATATGACGCTTAAGTATAGAGCAAGACACCATCGACCGCAAGAGAGCTAAAAGATATAACCAGACTATTTCAGAACGCTTACAGCCGAGCCGATGAAACCCGTAACCTAAACCTCGACTATCATGCCCTGCAATGGGTTTGAAGATCGCAGCCAAATCAAGATCATTTGGCCTATTTTTCCAAATTTTTGCGGCCTACATAGGCTAAAGGTTATGCCTTTTAATCTAGGCCTTCTGGGTTTTGTGATCGCGCATTGCCGCTACAAAGTTAGCAAACAAATAGTCGGCGTCGTGAGGCCCAGGGCTAGCTTCCGGATGATACTGCACAGAGAAAACCGGCAGTTGCTTGTGGCGAATCCCCGCAACCGTTTGATCGTTCAAATTGAGATGAGTAATTTCTACCTGCTGTTCGTCAATGGAATCAGCCGTCAGCGCAAATCCATGATTTTGACTGGTAATTTCAATCTGCTCGCTTAAACCACAGGGCTGGTTAAGTCCTCTATGTCCAAACTTTAGCTTGAAGGTTTCGGCCCCTAGCGAAAGACCCAAAATCTGGTGTCCCATACAAATGCCAAACGTGGGTAGCTCACTCTCTAATAGCGCTCGGGTGGTTTCCGGTGCATTCGTAACCGCCGCCGGATCGCCAGGGCCGTTCGAAAGAAAAATACCGTCAGGCTTGTGCTCTAGTATTTCTGCTGCGGGCGTATCCGCAGGTACAACAATCACCCGGCAGCCGTAGCTAGCGAGCCGTCGCAAAATATTACGCTTAATACCAAAGTCAAGCGCAACGACTGTAAGCGGTTCAGCAGCTTGTCCGTTATCACTAGAAGGCTGATCGACCCCACTGCTAAAGGCCCAATCGTCGCCGGTTGATTCCGTCCATTCGTAGGTCTTATCCGTCGAAACTTCTTTAACTAAGTTAAGACCTTCCATGCTGGGCAGTGTCTGCATCTGGCGAATCAGTTCTTCAGGATCTAGCACCTCGCTAGAAATAGCGCCGTTCATCGCGCCAGCACTGCGCAGCTTGCGGGTCAGCGCCCGAGTGTCTATCCCATAAATACCTGGAATGCCGTGTGATTTTAGATAGTCGCCTAGCGATTGAGTAGAGCGCCAGTTGCTAGGGCGATCGCACACGTTTTTAGCGATCGCGCCGCTGATATAAGGCCGACTAGACTCTTCATCTTCCGAATTAACCCCGGTATTACCCAACTCAGGATACGTAAAGGCAACCATCTGGCCGCAGTAGCTAGGGTCGGTCATCACTTCCTGATAGCCTGTCATTCCCGTATTAAAAACCGCCTCGCCCATCGTTGTGCCAGTTGCACCAAAGGACCAGCCTCTATAGACGGAACCATCTTCAAGAACGAGCAGAGCAGGTTTAGCAGCAGGATCAAACATACGAGTTCAGTTAAGGATGTTCAAAAAGAAAAGACAGCCAAGAAGAGTAAAGACTGGGCCATAAACACCTATGTTTACGAAAGCTTTCGCAGCTTTAAGGCGCTAGGTTCCGTATAAGGCGCGAGTACAGCACCCAACCACCCAGGGAAAATTAAGAGCAGCCATCGCACATTGCCGACAAATTGGACACTATGGGCCAGCCTGCCTCTTCTTACCGCTTCATATTATTGCCTAGTTTGGTCGGGTTAGTTTGTTACGCCTGTAGCCAAAAACCAGATGCTATTCAAACGCCAGAAGTGAGCGATCGCGATCAGGCAATCGTCATGGCCGAGCAGCCATCCACCAGGCTATCTGAACCAGTCCCGACACCTCAACTTGCCACAGCAAACTCATCTATAGGCGATTCAGCAGCACTTTCACCACTGGCGGAATCTCAAAAGCTTAGCCAATCAGGCGTTTCTCCAGCCTATCAAGCAGGCGTAAATCTAGCGTCTAGCGCTTACCAGCTTAGCCAATCCGCAATCTCGCCTGACGACTGGGGACTCGTTACGAGTAGATGGCAACGATCAATCGAGCAGCTCAAGCAAGTCAGCAGCGACAGCAGCAGTTACGAAGCCGCCCAGGCAAAGGCAAAAGAATACAGCCGCAACGCCGAGTACGCAGCCCAAAAGGTAGAGACCCTAAAGACCACAGCCAGAACTACCGTCACAGCCGGAAAATTACCGATCGGAAAATTACCGACGACACCCACAGCCTCAACTCTGCCACTAAACCTACGCCCTCCAGCTTCAAGCGCGACCGCACCAGTCGCCTCCAGCTCAGCGGCATCTAACAAGACGAGCGTTCCGGTCATTCGCCGATTGCACGGAACCCCGGTTGTTCAAGTTACTTTTAACGGAACCAAAACCTACGACATGATCTTAGATACCGGAGCTAGCCGCACTCTGATTACCCGAGCAATGGCCAACGAGCTAGACATCGTTGCCACAGAGCGCATGGTAGCAGCAACGGCAAGCGAGTCTGAAGTTATCTTTGAACTCGGTAAAGTAGAGTCCATCTCAATGGGAGGCATCACCCTAAGCAACGCCCGCGTCAGCATTGGCGACTCCGTAAGCGTAGGACTCCTAGGCAACGACTTCCTCAACGGTTATGACATCACCATTCGGGGCCGAGAGAACGTCGTCGAGTTAGTGCGCTCTTAGCAAGCGCGATCGCTGACAGTTCACTTCTATGGCAATCTTAGAACGATGTTTTTAATTGGTCATTAACTAATAGGTCACTAACTAATAGGTCACTAGCTGACGTCCCTTCGTTGCTAGCTTATCTACCAAGCTTAAAGTAGCTCGTTGACTCAGCATCTCGTAAGGAGAGCCGCTGCGAAGACTGGTCACTTGCCGTATGTTCGAACCGACAACATCAGCAGAGAAAGCCTGAGGCATTCTGTCAACAGGTACAGAATCAGCTAGCGATGCTAATGAACCGCTAACTACACTAACGTTAGTTAATAGGCCAGCGGCAGCACTACTTTCTGAGGCAGATTCTGGAATCGGCAGATACAGAGTAGAAAGCGGCTGAGTGCTGTTGAGACCTTCTAAAAGAGGAGAAGCTGCGTTGTTATCGGATAAGTCTACTGTGAAGTTAGGCTGAGTCGCCGTCTCGGGCATAGTTTCTAGCAGACTTTCTAATGTAGGAAAACTAGAGTCAGGATTAGAAACTGCGATCGCCTCTACCGTCAAATTTGGCTCCACCGCTAAATCAGCTTTAGCGGGCTGCGACGCGTAGGCGACTACTAAAGGCGACACCTCTCGAAGCACCATAGAGCGCTGCAGACTTTCTAGCGTCGGGCCACTCGTAGAAACATCAATGGTTTGGTCGCTAGACGCTTGCTCGCTGGCTACTGGCTCATCAGCCAAAACCTCCGCGACACCGGCCTTGGCGGGCGTGATATCTATATCAATACTACCGCTTACGTTATCCTCGGCAGGCAAGCTTTGCATAGCCTGAATCGGCGCTGTGCGCTGAAGATCCTGCAAAATAGCTGTGCCAATTGGAGTCTCTCTAGAGCCGTTAGCTTCAATCACAGGCAGCCCGTCTCTAGACATCGCTAAAGACTCAGCAAACCCAGAAGAACCAGCCGCCGCCGGTAGTCCTTCGGTCACGGGGATAGACGCTGGAATAGAGGCTGCTGAGGATACGACCGGGTAATCTCCCTGCTGGTAGGTTGGCAAACCTGGATTTAAGGCAACCGTAGCAGGGGCTAAAGCAGAACTGCCAGAAGAAGAAATACCAGATAGGGCATAGAGCCCTCCGACGGAAGGTTCGATTGTCGGCAGGCCTGTGCTGGTGAAACTAGTGTCGTCTGCATATGCAGACCGCGACTCCATGTTGGTCGGCTCACCGGAGGTTGAGGTAACGCTAGCGGCGCTCGGTAGGTACACAGTTGGCAGCGAAGACGTCAGAATATCTGAACGATAAGGCTCGCGGCTGATCAGATCGTTAGGGCTTCCGTTGGCACTCAAAAAAGCTTTGACTTGAGCAACTGGGTCAGGGCGAGCCGCCACTGGCCGATAGCTACTAAGCAGATCAGAGATCGAGCTACCGGCTTTTAAACGGCCTGGACTACTTGCAGTAGATAATCCAGTCGTCTTCATATTGGCAGACGGCTGTTTGAAGGCTGGCCCCATCATGCCTTCGGCGTACGCGCCGTTAGACGTAGCATCTAACCCACCAGCACGGCTAGTAAACGCCTGGTCGCCTACCGACGAAACAAGCGCCCCGTCAGTCATATCGCTCGAATCATGGTTCAGCACCAGACTGCTAATTTCGTCCTCGGTAGGAATCTCAAAGCTCCACTGTGTGCTGGGAACGCCGCCGTTCTGACCGCAGCCGGTCAGAGCCGTAAGAATGACGGCTGAGGCAGTAACTTTACGCATTGATTCTCAACTCTCCGTTTTAATTGCCTGATCTATTCCCTAAGCTGCGATCGCACTTCTAGGCGAGTACTGCTAGGTTCGGGCGCACCTATTTTCTGTAACTTGCATCTGTATAGAGAAACTCTCAAGTACTTGCCAGAGGCTCTCTACGCACAAAGTATCATTTATACAAAGACATCACGCCTAATTGCGAGAAATTACATAGACTCTTTAAATATCACATACTCATTTCTCGAAGCGCTGGCGGTTATGCCCAACACTTCTTGAAATAACTTCGCTTGATTAGTAATCCCTATGAACAGATAGACGTATCGGTAAGCAGAAGGTTTCAATCTGTAGAAACCTTCTGCTCAGCGATGTTTAAAATGCGCAGCTCACGCAAAAATAAGTTTAGAGACAACTGTCTAGAAACCAATCAGGCTAAGAACTTAAGTTGTATATTCGGCGTTGATCTTCACGTAGTCGTAGCTTAAGTCGCAGCCCCAAGCAATGCCTTCACCAGGGCCGCCGCCAACGCTCAGCGTAATCTTGACGGGATGAGCTAGCGATTCAGCACTCTGAGCCTGCCGCTCAAACGCCTGCTGTGATTCGCCCGCTAGCAGATCGTTAGCTTGCTGAGTGCTCTTAAGTAGAATTTGAGACATCGCTGAGGTGCTGCGTTCTGCCTGCTGCTTCAGATACTGACTCGCCGCAGCGCGATCAAACTCTTGCGGTGCGCCTTCATTCATTAAGACAAAATCCCCTAGATTAATACTGAGTTCAGCCTGGTTAAAGGGAATACCGGCTCGGCCAGCAGCACCGGCAATTCTGCCCCAGTTAGGATCGCGGCCAAAAACAGCCGATTTTACCAAAGAAGATCCGGCAACCGTCCGTGCGATCTGACTAGCTGCGCGATCGCTCATTGCACCAGTCACCACAATCTCCATCAGACAAGTCGCCCCTTCCCCATCGCGAGCGATCGCCTTCGCCAGATAAGCACAGACCTCAGTCAACATGGCTTCTAGCTTTTCAGCTTCTGGTCCGTCTTCCGTAATCGCTGGCGTTCGAGACTCGCCGTTAGCCAAAGCGATCAAACAGTCGTTGGTACTGGTATCGCCATCGACCGTAATTTGGTTAAAGCTTTTGTCCGCAGCGCGGCGCAGCATTTTTTGCCACAGCGGCGGAGACACGGCCGCATCGCAGGTCACAAAAGACAGCATCGTCGCCATGTTGGGATGAATCATCCCGGAGCCTTTGGCAATCCCGCCAATGCGAACCGGACGATCGCCTATCTGCGTTTCCAGCGCAATCGACTTCAGCACCAAATCAGTCGTCACAATCGCCCGAGCCGCCGCATCCGACCCCTCTGAAGAAAGCGCTGAAACCAAATCTGGAATGCCCGATTTCAGCGCATCCATTTTAATCGGCTGACCGATGACGCCAGTAGAGGCAATCAAGATAGCTTCAGGCGCACAGTTTAACGCTTTTGCTAGAGCAGCAGCACTGTCTAGCGTATCCTGCTCTCCCTGCTTGCCCGTACAGGCATTGGCCTGCCCCGCGTTGCACAAAATAGCGCGAGCCGCAGGCTTTTCCTCCAATAAATCCTGGCAATAGTCCACGCAGGCGGCCCGGACTTGACTAGTGGTAAAAACGCCAGCTGCGATCGCATCACTATCCGACCATATCAGGGCTAAATCTGGCGCACCAGAAGGCTTTAGTCCAGCCGTAATTCCAGCCGCTCGAAATCCTTTTGGCGCAGTAACGCCGCCTTCAACCATCTGCCAGTCTGCCATGATGAATTCTTCGCCCGCTATGGAAACCAGTAGTAATGGCAGCGTGTTTTTGCCTATATGAAGATGCACTAACCGCCGTCAGCAGGGATTATATCAACATGCGTCACCATCGTTTGGTCAAGCACAGGCCAAAATTGAGAATGCTAAAGCCAAAACTAAAAGCGCGGTCGGCTGGGCAAACGTCAAAGCAGATATACGGCCATTTGCTAAAAAATAAACAGGCTATTGGCCTTGTCGGCGGTGGATTGCTGATGGGGATGGCTCCTGTCAATGCTTGGTGGCTAGCCTGGATAGCCATGATTCCTCTGTGGTGGGCAGCACGCCGGAGCTTAGAAGGGCAGCCACTGCGCAGTGCGATCGCTGGCGCTACGCTGTGGGGACTGGCCTATCACGGCTCCGCGCTTTCCTGGGTAACCGGAACTCATCCCATCACTTGGCTGGGCGTTACTTGGCTGCAAAGTTTTTTAGCCATCGTGGTCTTTGCCTGGCTCTTCGTTTCTATTTGGGCGACAGCAATTGTCATCACCTGGATAACGCTCATCACCGGACTCAATCGGCTGGCCAAAAGAACGGCCACCGGGAGCAGCCTGTCCATATTCAGTCAGATTCTAATCGGGACAGCGCTATGGTGTGCGATTGAATGGGTGTGGAGTCTAGGGCCGCTGTACTGGTCGTCTTTAAGCTATACGCAAAGCCCCGGTAACTTATGGCTGCTGCAGCTAGGTCAGCTCTCAGGGCCAACTGTCACCACCGCAGCTATTGTGGCCGTCAACGGTTTGCTAGCAGAAGCTTGGCTACACCGGGCGGATAGTCGAATCGGCAATCGGATAGGACAATCACTTTTTTACAGTGCGATCGCCCTTTTCACTAGCCTCCATCTCATTGGCCTAGGTCTCTATCTCCAGCCCCTCGCAGACAATCCTGAGGCGGCTATCGAAGTAGGCCTTATTCAAGGCAACATCCCAACCAATCGGAAGCTCACAGCAGCGGGCATTCAAGAGGCCCGAGATGTTTACTTAGAGGGCTATGAATCCTTGGTTGAGGCAGGCGCAGAGATAGTGGTAACGCCAGAAGGCGCTATTCCTCAAAGGTGGAACGCCTTCTTACAGTCGCAAGATCTACTGCAAAGAGCAGTCATTCGCAACGGGATACCGCTAGTACTAGGCACCTTCGTCCATGAAGATATCAACGACAGAACAACCCCTTTGACCCAAAGCCTGCTGACGCTCACAGCAGATGGCAAAGTCTTTGGACGATACAAAAAATCTAAGCTAGCGCCCCTAGGTGAATATCTACCCCTTGAGTCATTCCTAGCGCCCATTATTGGCGGGTCGCCTTTTGGCAGCAGTATGGTGCCCGGCACGTTCAACCAACGGCTAGAAACCCCCGTTGGCCCCTTCGCAGCTAGTATCTGCTACGAATCGGCCTTCCCGGAGATATTTCGTCAGCATGTGCGCGAGGGCGGCGAAATTATCCTCACTGCCTCTAATAACGATCCTTATCCGTCTAAGCAAATGGAGCAGCACCACGCTCAAGATGTTATGCGAGCTATTGAAACCGATCGCTGGGCAGTGCGCGTTACGAATACGGGCATCTCTGGCATTGTCGATCCTAAAGGGCGATCGCAATGGCTCTCTACAACCAACACCCGAGTAATCCACCTAGCCCAGCTTTATCCAAGGCAAACCCAAACGCTGTATGTACAGTGGGGAGATTGGCTAATGCCGCTGCTGCTAGGAATCAGCGCAGTTGTCTTCGGGCGACTGTATTTTCCTAAATCTACGCTAGCTAGCAATTCACCAAACAGCAAAGCAGAGAACTAATCGGCGCTCACCCAACAGCAAGCAATCTAATTTGAACAAGCAAAAAGGTTAAAGCGATGAAGTCATTACGCGGTTAATATCATCGGCGCAAAGCGCTTCCGATAGCCAAAATCCCTGACCGAATGGACAGCCTAAAGCAATCATAAATTGCAGCTGCTCAGACGTTCCTATACCTTTCGCAATCACCGTGGTATTAGCGCTTTGGCCTAAATCAATAATCGTTTTGATCATATCTTGCCTACCTGGCGCGTCTATCTTTTGGATCAAAGCGCTATCTATTTTCAGCATGCTTACCTCTAGCTGAGGCAGTCGGCGGAAAGAAGAATGTCCCCGGCCAAAATCGTCTACACAAAGGCCAAATCCTTCAGATTTAAGCTGCTGCAAAACAGCTGTAATGCCAGGGTCGCTGCTCAACAAAATCCCTTCGCTAATCTCTAGATGGAAAGCCGATGACGGAAGCTGATGTGCCTGCAAACCACTTTGCCAAAGCGCAACTAACTGTGGGCAACGCAGCTGTATTAAGGACAAATTCACATGTAGAGAAAGCGTTTTGTAGGCTCTGTGCGATCGCCACTCTTTCAGCTGCTTACAGGCCATTTGAACAACCTGAGCGCATAGCTGACGAACAACGCCCATTTCTTCGGCCACTTCAATAAAAGCATCCGCACTCAGCTGGCCCTGAATCGGATGATGCCAGCGCAAAAGCACCTCAAACCCAGAAATAGTCTGCGTACGCAGATTAAAAATAGGCTGATAATAAAGATGAAACTGATTTTGGCTAAGAGCCTGCCGGAGCTGGTCTGCTAGCGTGACTCTAGCCTGCGCCTGGCCTTGAATATCCGCATCAAATACAGCAAACTTCTGGCTTGCCAGCGGCCCTTGATCTTGAAAAAGAATGGGAGACACCCCAGATGCCTGCTGCTGTGCTTTTAGCCGCGCTTGGAGCATTAACTTCGTTTGAGCTTTAGCAGAATGCATGACGGCATGGGCATCTCTAAGCGCAGTTTCAGGCTCGCGGTAGCCGGCCGTACTAAACGTAACGCCAATACTAGCCCCAACAAATACCTCACGATCCTCAAACACAAAAGGTGCTTCTAATCGCTTCTGAAGCCTTTCGACCGTCACAATCGCGTGGGTTTTATCTGGAATACCATCTAGCAGCACTGCAAACTCGTCACTGCTTAACCGTGCCACCAAATCGCTGCTTCGAAACAAATGCTTAATCTGCTGAGCCACATACTGAAGCAGTAAATCACCCACCTCATGACCGAATGCATCGTTAACCAGCTTAAAATTATCTAAATTAATAAACAGCACAGCATACAGATGACTAGGCCGACGATTGCTAAGCTGCACTGCCTGACTCAGCCGCTGCAAAAAATAGCTGCGATTAGGTAGCCCCGTTAAAGGATCGTGCAAGGAGCTATGGCGCAAAGCAGCCTCTCGCTTTACCAACATCGACTGCGCCTTCAGCAATCGTTGCAGTGCCACCGTCAGCTTTGCGGTACGCTCTTTCACCCGACTTTCTAAATGTTCAGTATACGAGTGCAGCTGAGTCGCCTGACGAGATAGCTCCATCTGGGCGACCACCTGTCGACTCAAACGCTCTAAAGCCTGTAGCTGATCGGCTGAAAGAACGCGAGGAGAATAGTCAACCACGCACAAAGAACCCAGCGCGTAGCCATCAGGCGTGATCAGCGGGGCACCCGCATAAAAGCGAATGTTGGGCGGGCCTACAACCATGGGGTTATCTCGAAAAAGCTGACTTTTAAGGGTGTCTTCTATCACCATCAAGCCTTTTCTTTGAATAGTGTGCGAGCAAAAAGCGATGCTACGAGGCGTATCGGCAACATCTAACCCTACCGCAGACTTAAACCACTGTCGTTTAGAATCAACTAGGCTGACCAGCGCCACCGGCGTATGACAAACATAAGCCGCTAGCTTTGCAATATCATCGTAGGCCAGCTCAGGCGGAGTATCTAATAGGTTGTAGTCCTGGAGCTTTGCCAGGCGAAGCGTTTCTTGGGCTGATGAAGCAGATATCATAATCTTTACTAACTAAGTATCTGCCCAGAGCATCTTGGTTTCAAAAGATTGGGAGCGCAACACTTTTAACAGGAAAAGAGTGCCTGCTTAATCGAGATAATCAGATCAAAACAACGGCACAATTAAAGTTTTTAAGCCAACCTAGCTCGGCAATGCGAAAGTTTCACTGACAGAGGGCTTCGAAAACAAACAAGTCTAGAATCGAATAGCCTCAATCAACTTCGAGCAATAGCTTTTGTAGGTAATTTTATAAATAAATAAATTAGATTGAGTATACGCTAAGAGCAAGTGCTTTCTCTATACCTACGGTCTCTCTATATCCATGACTTATAGGATAGAAGTAGACCTAACTTCAAAACACTTTGTATTATTAAATACTCATATCCAACAATTTAAACAGCTCAAGCACCCTGTCATCTAAACATTACTTCATTCAGTAGTGCAGACATCTTAGCGCATGTCGAGAACCCAATTCCAAGCGACCCGTAAGCTAGATAGCGACGGATGAAGTGCTTAAAGCAACAGGCTTATTGGCAGTATAGCCAGGCTAAAAATGATCGAGCCAATCGAACATTCGATTCCAGGCCCACCACCTATCAGGATCTCCAAACTGCTGCTGGCAAGCTGGGCTGCTGACATAGCCGACATGCCCACCTTGAGCCGTCATCATCAAATCGATAGCCGAGTTCTGCTCACAGACCGATTGAATTTCTCCTACTAAATCAGGCGAAAAAAGAGGATCATCTGCGGCGTACATGATTAGCGTTGGCTTGGTTAGAGTAGGTAGCACATAAAGCCCACTCGTCGCTTTGTAATAGGCTTCTACAGAATCAAACCCAAGGCGAGGAATGACTATCTCGCGATCAAAACTCCAGATACTGTTGACCCGAGACATCGCCTCTGAGTCGAATTGGCCAGGATGATCTTGCTGAAGCTGATGCAGCAAGGACTTTAGCTTGCGGGCGATCGCCTTTTCCAAATATTTGCCCAATGGCGCTTGCGTAAGATAGGTAAGCGATCGCATCGACTCCAGCGCCGGACAAATCACCGCACTTCCCCCCACCTCCGCCTCGTCCAAATCTAAATCCGCGCCCCACTCCGGCAATGTCTGCGCCGCCTTAACGGCCCAAATTGCCAGTAGCCCTCCCAAAGAAAACGCCGTAAACCAAAAGGGAGCCGGACAGCCTAGAGCCTTTGCCGCCGCTGCAATCCGCACAAAATCCTCGCCTTCATACAGGCCATCTGAGGTCAGCGTCGGCGAAAGCTTAGCCGTTCGTCCATGCGCTCGCCAGTCGAAAATAACTACGGCATAGCCCTTCGCATAGGCTTTACGAGCCATAATCCGCAAAAACCACTGGTCGTCTAGATCTCCAGTAATTCCGTAAGTCCCAATAATCGTGCCAATAGGATTCTCAGGAATCGCCACCAAGCCAAAAATAGGCACCTCCTGAGCGCCCGTAAAAATCTGTTCCTGCCAGACAGGTTCCGGCTCTACAATAGACACCTCCCAGTTTTTACTAGCTCGCAAACCAGCGTAAAGCGTCATCAAAAGGCCATTGTTCAGCGGCCAGGGCGCTCGGTACAAGTCACTATATAGATCAGAATTGAATTTCATTGCGATCGCACTAAAACCACATGCTTGAATTTATCAATCTTCCTAACGGCCAGCTGCCTCCCGTTGCGCCCTACTCCCACGCCGTTAGAGCAGGAGATTTTCTGTTTGTCACCGGGCAGTTAGCCGAAAATCCAGGCACTGGAGAAGTCGAGAAAGGCTCTATAGAAGAACAGACAGAGCGAGTAATGGCCAATCTCAAGCTTGTCCTTAGCCACGCCAACACAGGGTTTGAGAAAGTTGTCATGTCCCGCATCTTCGTCACCGACTTTCGCTATTACGAAATAGTTAACCGTATCTACGCCAGTCATTTTACGGCCGGTCGCTATCCAGGACGTACCACCGTGGGCGTAACCGCACTAGCCGGTTTTGGCGACGTTGAGATCGATCTCATTGTCTACTGTGGTGAGTGAACCTTCGTCTACCTACAAGCCCAAATCTTCTAGATCTTCTAAATCTTCGAGATCCTCCACGGCAGAGAGATCTAAGCACAGCTCTTGAAACACCTGATTCCGGCTCTTTCGTGAGATTCGGCGATACTTCTTAGCTTCTAGCCGAGGCTCGTTTAGCACCTTGCCATCCTCTAGCATCTTCACTTTCTCAGTGGCCTCTGCTTCTCCCTGATGCAGAACATGCTGCCGCTGAATAGTCACTTCCGCCAACAAGGCCAAATAGTGCTCGTAGCGCTCCCAATCTCCACGCACAGCGCAACCAGGCTCATCTCTGTGCAGGCAATTACTAAACTGGCAGGACGCGATCGCCCGCCGCGCTCGAATCTCAGGAAAATACTCGCCCAAGCGCTGAGGAGTACAAACCACATCCGGCTGATTAAATCCTGGCGTATCTGCCAAAAAGCCGCCCGCAGGCAGCTCAAATAGCTCTACATGACGTGTCGTATGTCGGCCTCGGCCTAACTTTCCCGAAACCGCACTCACTCGCAAGTTTTGCCGAGGAATTAAACGGTTCGTCAAGCTTGACTTACCGACGCCCGAAGGCCCCGCGACCACCGTAATCTTTTCGCTCAGTGCGGCCACCAAGTCGGCAGGCAAAGCGCTATCTGACTGAATGCTGGCAAGTAAAGGATGATAGCCCCAAGTTGATAAGCGATCGCACCAAGCATCTGCCTGTTTCTCGCTAATTAAATCCCGCTTGTTCAAGCACAGCGTCGTCGCTAGCCCAGTCGATTCCGCCTTAACCAAAAAGCGACTGAGTTGATTAGCATCTAGCGACGGTTCTGCTAGCGCAAACACCAGCAGAATTTGCTCTACGTTGGCAATCGGCGGTCGGTCTAAAAACTTGCCTCTGGGCTGAACAGACGAAATCGCCCCCCGCAGACCCTGCCAGTCCAATTCCTCTACCGTAACGCGATCGCCCACCATAATCTGCTGACCCAACTTCTTCAGCAAACTCCGACGAATACACAAAAAAATCAGTGGTTCATCTATAGACCTACCGGCTCCCTCACCCAAACGCTCAGCTTGCTGCCGGGCCACCTCACGCAAAACGCTAGACTCATCTAGCTGCACAGAATAATAGTTAGCCTGAATTGCAACCACCGTACCCGGCCAGCGCTGAGCCGCTAAACTCACAGTGCCGCCGGAGTGCGAACCTGCACCGCAAAATGCTCACCGCGATCTTCCACCGCCTCTACGCCGTAGCCATCCATCTTCAAGCTATCCGGCACCTGCTCAATCGGCTCACCCGGATCTAGCCAAACCTCTAGCAATGCGCCCGGAGCCATTTTTTCCAGCTTCAGCTTCGTGCGGACAAAGTTCAAAGGGCAAGGCGTTCCTCTCAAATCTAACTGTTCGTCAGCCATTAAACAGCCCCCCTAGAAACCCTTCCTTTTTTCCCTTTCCCACAGCCTCGCCACGCGTCTCTGCCAGCTTCACCAACAGCTCTCGCTCATCGCTCTTCAAGCGGGTAGGAATATCCACCTTCACCGTAATCAAATGATTACCCCGGCTTACCGGATTGCCCAGACGAGGCACCCCGCGATTGTCTAGAGACAGCACCGTATTCGGCTGAGTTCCCGCAGGCACTTGCAAACTCACCGGCCCGTCCACCGTATCAACATCTAGCTCGCAGCCCAAAATAGCCTGCAAATAGCTCACCTTCAGCTCCGACAAAATATTGATGCCATCGCGCCTAAACTTAGAATCTTCGTTAACGACTAAGTACACATACAGATCGCCAGGCTTACCGTTGCGCTTGCCCGCATCGCCCTCGCCCGACACTCGCAGTCGAGTTCCATTCTCGACGCCCGCTGGCACCGTAATCTTCAGCTTCTTGTTTGTTTGCTTTTGGCCATTGCCGCCACAGGTTTCGCAGCGTTCTTCAACCACCTCACCAGAACCATCGCAGGTAGGGCAGGCCGAAACCTGATTAAAGATGCCAAACGGCGTTCGAGTCGCCCGTCTAACCTGTCCTGCGCCGCTGCAAGTAGAGCAAGTCCTAGGGCGTGTTCCCGGCTTTGCACCCGAGCCATCGCAAGTGGTGCAGGTCTCTAGGTGGCTAATTTTTATTTCCTTCTCACCACCGAACACCGCTTCCTTAAAGTCGAGCTTCAGGTTTAGCCTCAGGTCATCGCCCTGCATCGGCCCACGTCGGCGCTGCTGACCCTGCGGCCCCGAAAATCCGTTAAAGAAACTCTCAAAAATATCGGCAAATCCACCCATATCCTGAAAATCTTGAAATCCACCGGCCCCAGCCCCGGCCGCCGCGCCGCCAACGCCTGCCTCGCCAAATCTGTCATACCGCGATCGCACCTCCGGCTCGGACAGTACTTCGTAGGCACGGCTCACTTCCTTGAAAGTTTCTTCAGCCCCTGCCTCCTTATTGACGTCCGGGTGGTATTTCCGCGCAAGCTTACGATAAGCACGTTTAATCTCGTCTTGCTCGGCGTTGCGCGAAACCCCCAAGGTTTCGTAGTAATCACGGGCCATAAAACGTCAGTCAAAGAAAGAGAACTAGCAGGTTACAAATCAACAAGCATTGAACCATTGTATAGCAAACCTCAGAATGCATCGGTTCGCAACTCGCTAGTTTGCACGATATATTCGCCAGCAGGCAAAACTTGTCATCTTATTTATAGAATAAGCGCCTGTTTTATCGGACAAATAGCGGGCAAACACAGCAGCCATCGAGTAGCAGTGCATCAGTAGCAATACACCAGCTGCACAAACTTCAGAGCATCAAAAAAAAGGGAACGAAAATCTAAAAAATTCGCATCCCCTTATGTATGTAAACCATTAAATAGCCAGCTGTTCGCCAAATCGGTCAGCATATATAGATAAAAAGCGGGATTGAGCCATTAAGCCAATCAATGCTAGGCCGCTATTCAATTGCTTCGTAGTTAGCAGCTACCGTAGAATCCAAATCAAACTCCTCGTCACAGGTAACGTAGGTAGTTGTTGAGGTAGCTGTTGGGGTAACGGGTTCAGAAGCCGACGAAACGGGTGTTTCAGAAGGGGCCTGAGCAGAATTAGAAGCCGCACCTCCAGATTTAACTGCCGAAACATCAGCAACCATCGTCTGCGCATCAGATTCGACTGGACCCGACGGTTCTTCTACCGGTTGAGAGGGCACGTAAGCACCCGGCATCTCAACAGAATCTGCATCCACTCGAGGCGCGCCCGGCATATCGTCAGTTCTATCTGCTCGGCTATCGTCTTTACTAACTTGGCTGTAAAGTCCTGCGCCAATATTAAAGATACTTTGCTGTAGAGCTTCTAACAATTGATTGATATCAGCAGGCTGCGCACTTTTGTTTGCGATCGCCTTTCTCAAAGCCTCAGCGTCTTCCTCAGCCTGTATTCTCAACTCCTCAGACACAGAGCTGCCGCCATCGCGCAGCGCAGATTCGTAGCTATAAAACAGCGAATCCGCTCGGTTTTGCAGCTCCGCCAAAACCATACGCTGTTCATCTTCACCCGCAAACATCTCAGCTTCTTCTTTCATCCGAGCAATCTCAGCCGAACTCAGTCCACCCCGGTTCGTAATCTTGATGCTTTGCTCGCGATTAGTGCCTCGATCTTTCGCCGCCACCTGCAAAATACCATCCGCATTAATTTCAAAAGACACCTCAATTTGAGGCACCCCCCGAGGCGCAGGCGGAATCCCCGTCAGCTCAAACCGGCCCAGACTCTTATTATCTCTAGCCATAGCCCGCTCGCCCTGCAAGGCATGGACTTCTACAGAAGTTTGTCCATCCGTAGCCGTCGAAAAGACCTGACTCTTACTCGTTGGAATAGTCGTATTGCGCTCAATTACCTTAGTAAATACTTCGCCCAACGTCTCAATGCCTAAAGAGAGCGGAGTGACATCGAGCAGCAGCAGGTTCTTCACCTCGCCGCCCAAAACGCCTGCTTGAATAGACGCACCTAAAGCAACCGCTTCATCTGGATTCACAGAGCGATCGGGCGTCTGCCCATTAAAGAAATCTGTAATCGCTGTCTGCACAGCAGGAATCCGAGTAGAGCCGCCTACTAGTAAAATTCGATCGATATCTTCTGCATTCAAATCGGCATCTTTTAACGCCTGCTTTACCGGCTCAAGGGTATTTTGAACCAACTCTGCGGCCAGTTCTTCGAACTGCGATCGCGTTAAATCCATCTCCAAATGCTTTGGCCCTGTCTCATCCGCCGCAATAAACGGCAGGTTAATTGACGTTTTTGACATCGTCGAAAGCTCTACTTTCGCCTTCTCAGCCGCTTCACGAATCCGCTGAAGCGCCATCCGATCCGCCGTCAAATCCATATCGTCAGAAGATTTAAAGGCGCTGGTCATCCAGGTAACGATGCAGTTATCAAAGTCATCGCCGCCCAGGTGATTATTACCAGAAGTAGCCTTCACCTCAAAAACACCGTCACCCAGCTGCAAAATCGAAACATCAAACGTACCGCCGCCCAAGTCAAAAACTAAGACCGTTTGATCTTGGTCTTGCTTGTCCAACCCATAGGAAAGCGCTGCAGCCGTTGGCTCGTTAATAATTCGCAGAACTTCCAAACCCGCGATCGTACCCGCATCCTTCGTAGCCTGTCGCTGCGCATCAGTAAAGTAAGCAGGCACCGTAATCACAGCCTGCTCAACCGTCTCGCCCAGATAAGCCTCAGCGTCATTCTTGAGCTTTTGCAGCGTCATAGCCGAAATTTCTTGCGGCGTGAAGCTCTTGGCTCGGATCATAACGTCAACCGTATCGTCCTTGCCCTTGACGCATTTGTAAGGAACGCGCGATCGCTCCGTCTCCGTATCATCCCAACGTCGTCCAATAAATCGCTTAATGCTATAAACCGTATTTTCAGCATTGGTTACAGCCTGTCGCTTTGCTAACTGGCCCACCAAACGCTCGCCACCCTTCGCAAATCCCACGATGCTCGGCGTTGTCCGACCACCTTCTGTATTAGGAATCACCACAGGCTTGCCGCCCTCCAATACAGCTACACAGCTGTTGGTAGTCCCTAGGTCAATGCCGATAACTTTTCCCATAATCCGCTTGAACAGTTCAATGAAGGTCGGTTGTGGTTAACGCCATCAATCCATGAGTCATCAGTATCTGCACCAAACCTTCATCCGATCATTCTTAACGCATGTTATAAGCAAACTGTATAGCAAGCAGAATTAACGAGCATCTCTACTCGCCTTCGCTCGTCCCTAAACAGTTCATCTCTTAGCGATTAAGAAGCCTCATCTGATTCAGATGAAACATCCAAAGGCGTGGCCACTTTGACCATAGCGTGGCGTAAAACCCGCTCTCCTAAAACATACCCACGCACGAACTCCTCAATAACAGTTCCTTCAGGATACTGATCGGTAGGCTCACGCATTACCGCTTCATGCAAATTAGGATCAAACTCCTGTCCTTCGGAGCGCATAGGAGAAACACCTAGCTTCTTAAACGCATCCACCAACTGCTTATAAACGCCCTGATAGCTCTTGTGAATTGCCATCTCGCCTTCATCTTGCGGCTTAATTTGAGATCTCGCCCGCTCAAAATTATCGACCACTTCTAATAAAGCGCTGATCGTATTGCACTTCACCTTGTCTTCTAATTCTTCTTGCTGCTTAGCCGTACGTTTACGGAAGTTGTCAAAGTCAGCATTGAGCCGAGTAAACTGCCCAGTGCGATCTTCCAACTGAGCTTGAAGACCGGACACTTGCTCTTGCAGCGCCACTCTAGCGCCCGCCTCAGCCGCAAACGCATCCTCGGCCGAGATATCGTCAGGCATTGAATCATCTGCCGAGGCTTCGCCTACTTCAGCATCAGACTCAGCGGAGTCAAACGCCTGTTCAAAATCAATATCAGCAGCAGCATCTTCAGCTCGCAGCTCTTCGATGTTATCCGAACTCGCGTTCTCTGGGTTTTCGCCAGCAGGTTGTTGATTTTCCGTGTTATCTGCGTCCATCATCCCTATAAAACTCTCCGTTACCCTGTCCATATTAGAATCTGAATGCACAATTGAGGAACGGTTTTCCGCAGATAGATTGTCATAGCTTTGAAAACTAAGGCAGATTCAGGTCAGATTTAAGATAATTCATCTGGCGATTTATCTAATCATCACAAAAGCTCGGAAAACACTCAAACTTAGGTACTAGCACAGACACTAGACTGTGAGGCCATTTGAGCAGAGTGGGCACAATGGTGTGAGATTTTTTCGCATCGGCCATGACAAATTCTTCATCTACGCGGAAGGCACTTGTTCTTCAAAAGAGCTTCTCGCCCTTTAGCAACAAGCTCATTCAAGCTGGTTTTGTAGACGGCGGCCAAATGCAGCAGGCACTGGTCGAAAGTCGCAAAACAGGCCGAACACTCACCGACGTTTTAGAGTCGATGACGGGTCAGCAGCTATCGCCCGAACTCCTACGCCAATACAAAAAACAGCAGCTCTTCGAACTTAAGATTCTCTACGGCGTCGAGTCCCTCGATCCTGAAGTAGGAAGCATATCTGATACACAAGTCACACAGCTCATTGGCAAACTGATCTCTATAGATATTTGCCGTCGGCATCGCCTAGTACCCCTTTCTAAAATGGGCGAAGAAGGCGAGCAGTCATTGCTAGTCGCAATGGTTGATCCAGAAAATCTGGAAGCTCAAGACGACCTCAACCGCATCTTGCGACCGTTGAAGATGAAGCTGCGGCGCATGGTCATCACCGTTGAAGACTATCAGCGCTTGATGGCGAAGTACTTAGATGAGCAAGTTGCCAAAGAAAAGAAGCGCGATTCTGACAAGGCTGTAGATGTTCAGACAGATTTAGCAGATCTCGATCTTGACGGCAGTGGTTTAGAAAACGTTGTTGAAGATGACGCTGATTTAGGAGCCGCTCTACAAGATGCAGGAGCAGCCCCTGTCATTGCCTTAGTCAATAAAGTCTTAGTGAAAGCCTTACAAGAAGACGTTTCCGACATCCACATCGAACCGCAAGAGGAGTCCTTGCGCATTCGATTCCGTAAAGACGGCGTTCTTATGGAGGCTTTCCCGCATCTTCCTAAAAAGATCATTCCAGCCGTCTGCGCTCGGTTCAAAATTATTTCGGAACTGGATATTGCTGAGCGCAGAATGCCGCAAGACGGAAGAATTCGCCGAATATTTCAAGAACGCAAAGTAGACTTCCGAGTCAGCACGCTGCCTAGCCGATACGGAGAGAAAATCGTTCTCCGAATTCTAGATAACTCGGCCACTCAGCTAGGGCTAGACAAACTCATCACCGACGACGAAACCCTCCATATCGTTCAAGATATGGCCAAAAAACCCTTTGGCCTGATTCTAGTCACTGGCCCTACAGGTTCAGGTAAAACCACCACGCTCTACTCCGTACTTTCCGAGCGTAACGATCCAGGCGTCAACATCAGCACCGCTGAAGACCCAATTGAGTATGCGCTGCCTGGCATTACTCAAGTACAGGTCATTCGAGAAAAGGGCATGAATTTTGCCTCTATTTTGCGCGCCTTCTTAAGGCAAGACCCTGACGTAATTCTAGTTGGCGAAACGCGTGATCCCGAAACGGCAAAGACAGCGATTGAAGCAGCCCTGACCGGACACCTAGTACTGACCACACTGCACACCAACGACGCGGCGGGCGCGGTCTCACGACTGGGCGAGATGGGCGTTGAGCCTTTTCAGGTAGCGAGTTCGCTCATTGGCGTACTTGCCCAGCGACTGGTTCGCCGGGTATGCGAGAACTGTAAAGTCGATTACCAGCCCACCTCAGAAGAGCTAGCAAGATTCGGCCTGACGGCTTCTAGCGATCATGAGATAACACTCTACAAAGCAAACAAAGTGCCTAGCGAGAAAATCAGCGAACAGCGCGAGGCTGGAAAGCTTTGTGAGAAGTGCCAAGGCGGCGGATATAAGGGCAGAGTTGGCGTGTACGAGGTAATGCGCGTTACCGAAAGAGTTCAGCAGTTGATTTCTGATCATGCGCCGACCGATCAGATAAAAGAGGCTGCTGTAGAAGAGGGCATGCATACCCTGTTGGCCTACAGCTTGAACTTAGTAAGAGGAGGACATACCACCTTAGAAGAAGTTGAGCGAGTCACCTTTACAGACAAAGGTCTTGAAGCCGAACTCAAAGCCAAGCGCAAGAGCGTGCTCTCCTGTACCACCTGCGCGGCTGAGTTGCACCACGAGTGGCTCGACTGCCCCTATTGTCTCACGCCTCGATATAAGGACTAGCTTTATAAGAACTAACTTTGACAGCTAGCTTGTTGCTCAGCACGATTCCCTGTATCGATTGCTATATCCGAAAACGCTATATCCGAAAACGCTAAAGCTAATCATTTACTCTAATCATTTACTAAAGAGGAAAAACTAATGGAATTGATGATTGAAGACTTGATGGAAGAAGTGGTAGAGCGCGGTGGCTCTGACCTTCACCTATCGACTGGACTCCCACCTTATATCAGAATCAGCGGCCATCTTACCGCGACCGATCACCCGCCCATGACGGCTGACATGTGCCAGCGCCTAATCTTCAGTATGCTGAATAACTCTCAGCGGAAGATTTTAGAGCAGACCTGGGAACTGGACTGCTCCTATGGCGTACGCGGGCTAGCTCGTTTTAGAGTCAACGTCTATAAAGACCGAGGCACCTATGCCGCTTGCTTGCGCGCGCTCAGCTCAAAGATTCCGAGCATGGACATGCTGTGCCTGCCGCCCATTGTCACTGAACTCTCTGAGAAACCCAGAGGTCTAGTTCTAGTTACCGGCCCTACGGGTTCAGGTAAGACGACAACGCTGGCGTCGATGATTAACAACATCAATCTGACTCGCGCCGAGCATATTTTGACCGTAGAAGACCCCATTGAGTTCGTATACGAACCGATTAAGAGCCTAATTCACCAGCGTCAGGTAGGTGAAGACACTAAAAGCTTCTCGAATGCGCTGCGTGGCGCTTTGCGTGAAGATCCAGACGTGATTCTAGTCGGTGAGATGCGTGACCTAGAAACTATCTCTCTCGCTATCTCTGCCGCAGAAACAGGCCACTTGGTATTTGGAACTTTACACACCAGCTCGGCAGCGCAGACCGTAGACAGAATTGTGGACGTGTTTCCGCCAGAACAGCACCAGCAGATTAGGGTACAGCTTTCTAACTCACTAGTTGCGGTGCTAAGCCAAACGCTAGTCACTAAGCAAAACGTTAAGCCAGGCGAGTTTGGCCGAGTGATGGCACAGGAAATTATGGTGATAACCCCAGGTATTTCCAACATGATTCGAGAAGGAAAGACTGCGCAAATCTATGGTGCGATTCAAACCGGTGGCCGGCTCGCGATGCAGACATTAGAGATGGCACTAGCCGATCTTTACAAGAAAGAAATCATCAGCTTTGAGTCGGCAATGTCTAAAACATCTAGACCGGAGGAGCTACAGCGGTTGATTGGGGGTGCGCCGGGTGCAGCTAAAGCTCAAGCAGCTAAGGCTGGGCGTCGATAATCGCACCTCGATCAATGTTTTTAATGAGATGCAAATTCAGCTATTTCAAATTCAGCTATTCGAGTAAGAAAAACTTATGCCTACCTACGTAGCCACTGGCCGGGATGTGACGGGTAAATCCGTCCGCAGAAAGGTGGAGGCGGACACACCCGCATCTGCCAGAATGATTGCCAAAGATCAGGGCATTCATATTCAGAACATTACGGAGAGTAAAGGCAGCAGCTTTAGCCTTGCAGGTATTCAAACCTCGATGACGAAGGTGACCGTTAAAGACAAAGCGGTCTTCTCTCGTCAGTTTGCGGCGCTAGTTTCTTCGGGTGTGGCTTTAGTGCGCGGTATTGGTATCCTGGCCGACCAGTGCCCTAATCCCAAAATGAAGCAGGCGCTGATGGGAATCAACGCCGATGTGCAGCAGGGAACGAACCTCTCTGACTCTATGCGCAAGCATCCTAAGTGCTTCGACAACCTTTACGTAAGTATGGTGCAAGCTGGAGAAGTCGGCGGTGTACTAGATGAAGTCCTCAATCGCTTAGCCAAGCTGCTAGAAGATCTCAACCGCTTGCAGAACCAGATTAAGTCGGCGATGGCTTATCCGGTCACGGTTGGCTTTTTAGCAGTCACCATCTTCGTCGGAATGACCGTCTTTCTGCTGCCGATTTTCGCCGAGATTTTTGAAGACTTAGGTGCGCCGCTGCCGCTCTTTACTCGGGCGTTGATGGCCATTAGTAAAATGCTGAGAACCTGGTACTTAACGCTGGGACTAATTGCCGTTATCTCAGTGCTGGTGTTTGTGTACAAGCAGTATTACAAAACGCCTATAGGCCGCGTGACGATGGACGGGTTCTTCTTGAAGATGCCGCTGTTTGGCGATCTGGCACAAAAGTCTGCAACGGCAAGATTTTGTCGTACTTTCGGCTCTCTCTCGCGTTCGGGGGTGCCTATTCTAACCGCATTGGAGATTGTACGGGACACCTCCGGAAACCAGGTGATTGCAAACGCGATTGACTCTGCGCAGGCGGAGATTCAGTCGGGTGGCATGATTAGTCTGGCGCTGCAAGAGCATGGTGTATTTCCGGTGATGGCAATTCAGATGATTAGCATTGGTGAGGAGACGGGCGAACTGGATCAGATGCTGATGAAGGTCGCAGACTTTTATGAGGATGAAGTGGAGCAGGCCGTGAAGGCACTAACCAGCATTATGGAGCCGATTATGATTGTGGTTCTTGGCGGTATGGTGGGTTCGATTCTAGTGGCCATGTACCTGCCGATGTTCTCTGTAATGGATCACCTGGGATAAAAACAAACTGGTTTTTATAGCTGAATCTAAAAGCCCTGACTTTCACACCGAAGGTCAGGGCTTTTGGTTGTATTTGATTTTGTTTGGTTGTATTGAAGCATCACGGGCGATCGCACTACCCAGCCCAATACTTCAATCTCTAGAGCCGCCTAAGCCTACTCACTGCAGTACTTCTTTGAGCTTGTGCTGGTTCCACAAATCTTGATAAAGACCTTTCTGCTCGACAAGTTCTACATGGGTGCCCGACTGGACGATCCGGCCTCGATCCATCACTAGGATGCGATCGCACGAAGCCGCCGCCGACATCTGGTGCGAGACAAAAATCACCGTTTTGCGCTGCGTCTCGCCAGAAAGGTTATCTAAAATCTGAGTCGCGGTCTGGTTATCTACGCTAGAGAGCGCGTCATCTAGTACCAGAATAGGCGCATCGACTAACAGCGCCCGAGACAGCGCCGACCGCTGCCGCTGACCGCCAGAAAGCGTGATACCGCGCTCACCCACCAGCGTCTTGTATTGGTTGGGAAAATTCAAAATCTCGCCGTGAAGCTGCGCTTCTTTAGCCGCGTATTCTACTTCGCGCTGCTCAGCCACTGGATCGCCGTATCTGACGTTATTTTTGACGGTCGTACTAAACAAAAAGCTATTTTGAGGAACAAAGGCGATCGCACCTCTAAGATCCGACAGCTCCACCTTCGTCACGTCTAGCCCGTCTATAAACAGCTCGTTCGCATCAATCTCTAGCAGCCGAGGCAGGGCCATTGCCAGCGTCGATTTGCCTGAGCCAATTGGCCCCACCACGGCCACAGTCTGTCCAGGCTCAATCGTAAAATTAACGCGATCTAACGCTGGGCGCGTGGAACCTGGGAAAGTAAAGGTGAGATCGCGAGCTTCTAGTCGGCCAACTGGGTTAGAAAGCGCGATCGCACTCGAAGTATCGCGAATTTCCGGCTTGGCCTCAAAAATAGCCTCCACCCGATCCAAACTAACTTCGCCCCTTTGATAGGCCGTAATCGTAAAGCCTAAGAGCGCCGTTGGAAAAACGAGCTGCTGAATAAACAAGAAAATAGCGACAAAATCGCCCGCCGACATCTGACCATTACGAATAGCCTGAGAACCAATCGCCAGCGCAATTACCAGACTCAAGCTAGCAAAGCCACCGAGCAAAGGGAAAAGCGTATTTCGAGTCTTCGCAAGTGCCAGGTTTGCTTCTAACAAGCTGCTGTTGCGCCGAGAAAATGCCAGCCGCTCATTTTCCTCTTGAGCATAAATTTTCACCAGAGAGATACCGCCCATATCCTCTTGAATCAGGTCGCTGATGTTAGAGATTTCTTCTTGAACCTCTAGCTGCTGCCGTCGCAGACGGTTGCCAAAAACAGCCACTACGCTAAACATCACCGGGTAAACTGCAAGCGAAAAGAGCGTGACGCGGCCATTGAGATCGGCCATTGCAGGCACAATCATAATGTAGGCAAAAAACGTGTTTGCCATACTCAGCACGGCAAATCCTAACAGACGGCGAATATTATCGACATCGCTTGTCGCTCTATTAATCAGATCGCCAATCGTATTACGCGCAAAGTAAGCAGGCTCTAACGTTAGCAAATGCTCAAAAATGCGCTGCTTTAGATCGAACTCTACTTGCCGGCCAACGCCAAATATCAAAATACGCGAGGCCATACGGATAAACCACATAACGCTCGCTAGTACAAAGACCAGCAAAACGTAGCGCAACAGCCGACCAAAGCTAAAAGTAACGGTCAGCTCATCAACGATATAGCCAATAATTAGCGGAATAGAAACGCCGACCGCGTTAACCACTAGCAAGGCCAATAGGCCCAAAATTACATCCTTTCGATGCGGCTTCAAATAAGCAGCAAACCGCATCAGTCTCGATTGAGCCATACCAGGCAAGCCTATGAAAAAACGCAGATAAATGAGTCGCCCGCAGCAGTCGTCGCTGATGTTAGCTTTGACGCTCGGTTAACCAGGATACTGTGAAATTTACGGTATCGTGCCTATCTATCGGCCAAAGCTTGGGGCGATCGCCTCAACAATCACGCTATAAAACGCCCATGCTCGCAGCTTGCCCGCAGCTAGAGTTCTATGTTGGGATCCCACCCAAAGTTGAAGTCAGGCAGCCAGCCCCGAAGAAAGTAATAGAGCGAAGTGAGCACTTCATTCCAATAGCGGGTTGTTAGCTGTAGCGCATCGACATTAGGCAATATAGCGGGCAACTGATCTAGCAAATCATTACTGCCCGTACCGATAGCGCTTACATAAAAGTCTGTCGGTTTAGCAATGACCTCTAGCTCAATCTTTTCAAAGCTTAGCGCAGCTCTAGACATCACGATGGCAGGGGCGATTAAAACCACGCGCGGATCGTCATTCGTATTCGCCTCTCTGCGAGCCGCTTGGCCTTCTACAATCAGCCCTCTGTCCTCTAGCAATCCTTCCACTCTACGGGCCGCTTCGTGAACATTTAACCCCGTATTCGTCGTGATGATGTCTTCACCAAAGACACCGCTGCGGGTTAGCACATTGCGGATCACCGTTTCTGCGTTAGAAGTAGTGGTATCGTCGCGGTCCGTATCGGCAGTGACAAAGACAAAGGGCGTCGCGCCTCTATCTCTAGCTCGCCCATACAAATCAGCAGCGTAAATCAACTGAGGCGTTAGCGTCGCGTTAACCGAAGCATCCGAAGTAGAGCGAGCAGCATCTAGCGTATTCAAATCGGAGCTATCGCCTAGCACCACAATCGCAGCGGCTTCTCCCAAGTTGCCTTGAAGTGGGATATCAACCGGGCAAACCTCACCGCAGACGCGAGCGCGCTCTTCGTAGGCAAGGCGAACGGACTGCTCAGCGTCGCGAACTAGAAGCTGAGCAAAAATTGGAATACTCGAGAAAAGCAAAATACCCAGCGCGATCGCCACCGGCAATCCTCTTGCCTTCTTCGTCCCCTCACTGAGCGCCGAGCCCATCAGCACCAAAGACGCACCCAGCGGCGTGAGCGGAAAAGATACAATCCGCCAAATAACCTGCACCGTGCCATCGTCGGGCTTGAGAAAAGAGAGCGCCAGCAGCAGCAGTAGAATCACCCCGCCAAACCAGGTGAGATACTTTCTGGGAATGATTCGAGCGAGCGCATACCAAATTAAAAGCCCGACCGAGGCCCATAACAGTATACGAGTGAGCAATACCAGCATTTTTTCTCTTTAGAAGTTAGCGGAGTCGGTGACTAGCACCGCTGAACGATAGCAGTCAGCCAGTACATTTAACCACTTGTGTGAAAAGTTAAGCATATTCAGCTCATTTCAGCCACAAAAAAACGGAAGCTCTTTTATCAGTGCCTCCGTCTTAATGTGCTTTTAGCGAGTATCCTCGCCTGCCTTCAACGGCAGAATAGCGAACCTAAATGAGCTTAAGATTTGGGTACTCAGCAATCATTTCGTCAGCGGTAAGCGTCTCTCCAGAAGCCTGTGGCGTCCAAAGCACTTCTACCGCCATCAGCTGTTCGCTAGAGACCGACCCAATTTTGCTAATAGCATCGCGAACATCCTCTTGAGTGCTCACTTTAGGCAAGTTCAGTTTGCCTTGAGTCGCTACCAGCACAGTCGCAACAATATATTCACCCGGCGCTGAGTTTGCTAAGTCTCCACTAGTTGGCAGGGCCGCTTTAGGCGCGGCTTGGGTAAGCTGCGCATTCACGTTAGAGAGCGTCTCGCCCGTAAACTTACTGCGTTCGGCGATCGCGAGCTGATTAAACGCCTGCTCAGCAGATGAGAGCTTGGTTTGGTCTGACTCAACGTCGGCGTAGGCCCAGTATTCAGGGTTACGCATCAAAGACAGCGTTGTCTCTTGCAGGACTTTGGTCAAACCATCAGAGGTGCCCGTATCCGCGCTTTGAGCAATCTGATTGAGATCCGCTTGCAGACTCCGAGCTTCTGCTAGCAAACCCACCTGTAAACGGGCAACAGAAACCGTTGGGTTGCTGCTGTAGGCTTCAACCGTGTCGGCGTTGACTCCCGAATTGCGAAAGGCATTGAGAATAAAGTTGGCCAGGGCGATCGCAATGATAATGCCAAAGATGCCGCCACCGCCGCCAAAACCCAAGAACGGAACGATGAACGGCAAGCCGAATCCACCGCCTGGATAGTAGCCACCGCCACCGTATCCAGCAGAAGGCCCCCGTGGAGCCGATCTCGGCATAGAGCGACTAGGCGCACGGAAGCTGCCGCCACCGATACGTCCGCCGCCACGTGCGGCCATCGCACCATCTGCCTGAGAAAATATCAGCACGGCGGCAAGGCCGAAGATAAAGCAGGACTTGAGAACAGACTTTAGTAGGGGTCTCATAGAGAGACGCGCCCAGGTTTTCATTCTTTCAACCATGATCAACTTTTGAACGGTTTGTGAGATGTGTTTTATATGCTGTTACTGTAACGCTTTTCTCTAGGTGAAAGAGAGTCCTTCAACCCATCAAAAGGAAGGGATTGCCGTACTTCGCAGCCAGTTTGGCCGCTAAACTTTAGGCGCACTTTAGGCGGACTTCAGGCAGACTTTAGGCGCACTTACGCCTTATTAACCGCATCTAATCCGCCGCCAACAATCGTAACTATCTCCAGTTGGTCGCCCGATTGAAGCACCGTCTCATCCCACAGTCCTCTCGTTAATATCTCGCCGTTATATTCCACCGCAACCAGTTTGGGATTAAGTCCAATCTGGGTCAAAAAATCAGGCAAATTTGCACCTAAAGGGCATAGCTTAGACTCTCCATTCACTTGGAGTTCAATCGTGTCGAGCGGGTTATTCATTCAAAGGCACTGTCTATCTATTATTGCTGATTTTGCTACGCCCACCTAGTGGGACGATGCGTGCTGTTGGGTTTGTCGAACGAGCGATCGCGCCACTTCAGCCGGATCGTCAGCCTCCATAAGCGCTCGGACTACTGCCACTCGAGTAGCACCAGCTGCTAACGTTGGCTCCAAATTATCAGCATTAAGACCACCAATCGTAAACCAGGGCATCGTGGCATGTTCAGCGGCATAGCGCACGTAATCGTTACCCGAAGCCGCTTTACCTGGCTTAGTCGGCGTTTCGTGCACTGGCCCCACGCCGATATAGTCTGCCTTCTCAGCTAAAGCCCGCTGAAGCTCTTGAGGATTCGTAGTAGAGCGGCCCACGATTTTATCTGGGCCTAGAATGCGACGGGCGACCTCCATCGGCAGATCGTGCTGACCCAAATGGACACCATCTGCGTCCGATGCCGCCGCAATATCTATTCGATCGTTAACGATAAACAAAGCGCCATAGCGATGACAAAGCGATCGCATTTGCTTAGCCATTGCCAGTCGCTCATCGTCAGCAGCCGTCTTTTCTCGATATTGCACGATGGCAACGCCACCTTTTAGCGCAGACTCAATGACCTCTAAAAAGTTAGGAACTGGCAAAGTAACCAGGTAAGTATGCGCTCTCGCTAACTGCTGCCAACGCTGCGCTGAACTCTCGTCTAAATGGGCGGGCGTAAACTCTGAATTCACCATGGGATCTAATATTTGAGCATCTGACATTTGAGCATCTAAAACTTGGGCATCCAAAACTTGACTATCGATTGTATAAAGCTGATATCGCATCTGCTTGCAAGCGGCAGACATCTCCAGATTATAGAGTTTGCCATATTCTTCGAGCACTCTAAGCGCCTCTTGAACCCGCGCAAAATTAGCTTGTAAAAGAGCTAATAAACTAGTGCGAACAGCCTCCTTGGCGTGCGTTAGGCCGGTACCTAAATCGCCCGGCGTATCTCTTGAAGCCCGAATCTGCGAGCTGTGCCAACTCGCCAGCACCTGACGTAAATGCTTAAGCTGCGCCGTGGACGCCTCATCATTTAGACCAAACCGGCACCATTCCTCAATGGTTCGAATGCCTTCTCTAGCCCGATCTAAATTAGCATCTAGGATACGCAGTACGGCTAAGCGCTCGAATGGTTGACAGCTTAAAAGCGGAGCCTCTAAAGCAGATACCGAAGAAGGCGTCGATAAACTATCGTTCTGTTCGACCAAACGGGAAAACTTGATTTGGGACAAGCGCGGTGTGATGTCTTTGCTTTGGGACAAACGCGGTTCAGCGTCGGCGTTTGTAGCACTAGGCGCTGTAGGATCGGACGGTGGGAGCGAGTGAGACATCGGCAAAGCTGCAAGACAGCTAGAAAACAAGACAGCTAGAAAATAGGAAAAGTTTGTACTCATCCTATCTGTACGCATCTTAATCGTTACAGAGGTATCAAAATTGTCATGACAAAGATGTCAAGCTTGACAATTACAGGCTCTAAACCTCATATTTCAAAGGCAGGTACAAATGCCTACTCCTTTTGTTCATCTGGGCCAAATGACTCGCTGTGCGGGTATTTCCCAGGGTTTGTTCGCTACGAAGAGGCTACCTATTAATGTTGGATTACTATTCTCGGATAGCGGCTATTGCCGCCGCCAGCGTTTTGCTACTAGGTGCTGCGGTAGAGCCGGCGCGATCGCAAACCACCCTAAACCATTCCAGCAGCGGCCAGTTACTAGCCGCAGGAGCCACTCCAGAAGGCAGTTACCAAACGCTCTACGTTAATCCAAACGTCGGCAGCGACCAGGCCGAAGGGATTGCAGAGAAGCCCATGCAGACGGTAACCCACGCGCTAGAAATTGCAACGCCTAACACGGTCATTGTGCTAGCACCTGGAAAATATACCCAGGCTAGCGGCGAAGTCTTTCCGCTACAGCTCAAGTCGGGGGTCACTATTCAAGGAACCCCCGGAGAAAACAGCCGAACCGCCATTATTGAAGGCGGCGGCAACTTTAACAGCCCTAGCCGCTCTCAGCAAAATGCGACGGTCGTCGCCGCCGATCGAGCAGGCATTGCCCAAGTTGCTATCTCTAACCCGGACGGCTACGGCGTCTGGATAGAATCAGCTAGTCCTACGATTTTAGAAAGCGCCTTTGTGGGCAGCCGTCAAACCGGCATTTATGTCACAGGCGGATCGCCTCGGGTTCAAGGCAGCTACTTTTCGGGCAATCGCGTAGCCGGGCTAGTGGTGTTTGGTGCGTCCAACGCTAACATCGAAAGCAACATCTTTGAAGAAACAGGCGATGCCATTAGAGTAGTCGAGGGGGCAACGCCCGAAATTATTGGCAACCGAATGACCAATAACAACGCAGGACTGGTGCTAATCGGAAACGCCCACCCGGTGCTAAGAGACAATCGGATGGAGGGCAACCGCCGCAACGATATCGTTGAAATTGCAGCGAGTGCTCAAAGTGGTTTAGCCTCACTGCCCACGCGAGTAGAAAATAATGCCGATGTTGTACCCGGCGATCGCCCTAGACTCACAGCCGAAGTCCGTTCTCCTGTGGTCACAGCACCCCCACCGGCCATTCGATCGCGGCTAATTGCGCAGGCAGAGGCCGCAGCAACTCGAAGACAGGAGGAAGCCGTGTCTGTAGAGGTTGCCAGTGAACCGGCCATTCAATCTGCTAGTCAGTTTAGTAGCGAGCGACCCGGTGAGCCTACTGAAACAGCTGAAGCCATTGCGAGGCTCAAATCTAATTCTCCAGCCGAGTTAGAAGCCGATGCGATTTCTGAAACCATACTGGCGGGAGCGCCTGGATCTGCGCTGGCCGCACTGCAAGCCGGATTATCTGGGCGAGAAGCCCCGCCGATTGTGGTGGCACTTGGTCCTCGCGCGGTAACCGGTGGAAATCCTGATTCGCCTGTGCTACCTCGCAGAAATCGCAACGATCGCAACGAAAGCGAGCAGCCCGTTCGAGAAGAAGCTGAACAGGCTAGTCCCGAGATTAGAAGGCCGCCCGTTAACAGCAATCGGCTAGCGGTGCCTAGCAGCAGTATTCCAATCGGCAGCGGTAGCAGCAGCACCGTCTTCTCGCCGCCTAGCGGAGGGGGCGCAGGATCGCCGCCAGCACCGCCTTCAAGAGCACAGGCATTAGGGTTATACTATCGAGTCTTTGTCGAAGCCTCCGATCCCTTTGTCCAAGACGACGTTAAAGAAGTCGTGCCCGATTCTTTTCGAACGAGCTTTGAAGGAAAAACGATGATGCAAGTAGGCGCATTTCCCACCGAAGAAGAAGCTGAAGAGAGAAAGCAGCTACTAGAGCGGAATAACTTCGATGCGCGAGTAGAGTACATTCGTTAAGTCGTTCTTATCCTCAAATCTGCACAAAAAAAGGGGAAAGCGATCGCATTAAAAAACCAAATCCAAATTAAGCGATCGCAGATCAACTAAGAGCAGAGAAGACTCGCTAGAAAACGTCTCTAACGAGCTATTTTTGAGTTGAGCAGCCTGCGGAGCCGCGATCGCAACCAAAGCTTTGCCATCGGATAAAGGCGCGATCGCTCTCACGCCTTCCAAATTCAGCCGACCCACCGAATGAGCCGACCGGTCTAAAAACAGGCAGCCGCCATCGTCTATAACGGCATATCCCCAAGAAAACACGCCAATGCCTCGCGGACTTGAGCGCAGATCTGATGCTGAAAGCGCAACAGAATGCACTTGAAAAGGGCGCAGCGAAATGATAAACAGCTTAGCTTCCTCAATATCAGATGCTGACAAGGCCACAATTTGATAAGGATCTAAAGCGAGCATCGCACAAGAAAGAGAGACTTGTAGCGGCAAGTTGCCAACTAACTTTCCTTTACGAGTGAAACATTCCAAACAAGATTTAGCCCTGTGAGGAGAAGTTAGCACCCTAACCACATAGCGGCAATCAACAGCCAATACTTGAACAACGCTAGCCTGAGATGATTTCAACCAGCTCCCTTCAAGCTCAACAGAGCGGCGGTGTCCTAACGCTAGCCCAGCCCAATTCTGCAGAGCAACCAGATCACCTCTATCTAGATCACCTCTATTTTGAGCAGACTGCTGTAGCCGCTTAGGCAGCGCAATCAGCCAATCGCCAGTAGGCGCGATCGCTATCCAACTCGGCCAGCTTAACTGGACAGCAGAACTCAAATCTCCTTGTTTGTTCAACTGATAAACCGCCCTGTCAGTAACAATCAAGCATCCCTGCGGCGCAGCTAACAATCCACGAATCTTTCCACTAGGCTTCTCAGCCATAGTCTCATTTATAGTGGTAGAAAACGTCTCAATCGCAGGCTTCAAAGAATTATCGTGAGCCGATTGAACAGGCATACTACGCGTAGTCGCATGTGCCTTTAAAGTCCCAGTAACATCGGCGTAAAGCAGCGCTTGAAACGCAGAAAGCATCTCACTAGCGCTGCTAAACCGCTGATTAGGATCCTTGTGAAGCGAACGCGCTAAAAACTGTTTAACTTGAGTAGAAAGAGACTTTGGGAAAGGAACAGATTGAGTTTGGTGAGCCTGACGCAGAGAATCGGGGCTGCCGGAAAAGGGGCGATCGCCCAGCAGCATCTCGTACAAAATGACGCCTGCAGAGTAAAGATCCGAAGCATACGACGACTGACCGTAAAACCGTTCAGGGGCCGCATAAGTCGGCGAACCAATTTCCTTCCTAGACTGGCTCGGCATGGCAACGAACCGAGCGCTGCCAAAGTCGCTAATTTTTGCCGTTAGTCGAGGTTTTTTATCTTCAGCCGATTGAGCCTGATAGGTAAGTAAGATATTTTCTGGCTTTAGATCGCCATGAATAACCTGCTGAGCGTGAATGTAGCCAATCCCCTCAAGGATATCGACCGCAATGCAGCTTAAGAGCGATCGCGCACTCGCCCAAATAGTAGAGGTTACGATGAAATCCATCTGCGATCGCAGCGTCCCGGCCTCGCAGTAGTCCAAAACAAACTGATACCCAGCTTGGGTTTGAGCGATCGCCTGACAGCACACAATATGCGGATGGCATAGCTCGTTTAGCACAAACGGCTCTTGCGACACCTGCTCTGACACGTGGCGCATCTGCTTAATCGCCACCAACTGCCCTGTCTGCCGATGAGCAGCCCCATAAACTTGAGCAAACTGCCCTTGCCCAACTAGTCCCAGTATTCGATAGTCAGAAAACGGCATGGCGCGATCGCTCCGCACCAGCCTTACCCTTGGAGACGGCCCCTTTTCTCGACCGTTTTCTGGCAGCTCCAACGTCATAGTCATCAACCCTTATCGACTAGCCACTCTGCCCAAACGAGCTATCCAAACGTAACTAGTAGCTATCTAGTAGCTATTAGTAAAGCGGCACAGAAGGATCAATCTGACGGCTATAGGCATCGATTCCACCCGCCAGATTTTTGACATTTGTAAAACCCTGACTCATCAGCCACTGGCACATTTGCGCCGAGCGCATACCCAAGTGGCACATCACAATCGTCTCGGCCGCCGGATCAAACTGAGCGCCGATAGTAGGCGACCAGGTAGGAAACTGACTCAGCGGCAAATTCACAAACTGCGCGACGCTAGCTAGCTCTAACTCGTGCGGCTCGCGCACATCAATGAGCTGAAGCGACTCTAGATCATCGGTCGCTAAGCGCTGAGCCAACGTTTCAACGTCAGTTTCGACTAGAGATTGAGGGGCATTCGTCATGAGTAAGCAGTTGCTATTTTCATAGCTCCTGTTTGCGTAATAACTAATTGTGTAATATCTATGACATTAACAGCAAGACGCAAAACAAAGTCAGACTATATCTAGATCAGCTGGTCAAGCCCTAGTCCAAACTAACTCCCAAATTACGGGCAACAAAGGCCCACTTATCAGTCGCTTCTTCAATTTGCTTAGTCGTCGGCTTGCCCGCGCCGTGCCCTGCTTTTGTTTCAATCCGAATCAACACAGGATTATCTCCCTGATGAGCCACCTGCAGCGCCGCCGCAAACTTAAAGCTATGGGCAGGAACAACGCGATCGTCATGGTCGGCAGTGGTAATCATCGTCGGCGGATATTCTATACCCGCCTTAAGGTTATGCAGCGGCGAATAAGCATACAGCGCCTCAAACTCATCTTCATTCTGCGGAGAGCCATAGTCAGACTCCCAGGCCCAGCCAATCGTGAACTGGTTGAAGCGCAGCATGTCTAAAACGCCAACGGCAGGAAGAGCTGCGCCAAAAAGATCGGGACGTTGAGTAATGCAGGCGCCCACCAGTAAGCCGCCGTTGCTACCCCCGGCGATCGCCAGCTTCTCAGACTTCGTATAGCCTTGCGCAATCAACCACTCTCCCGCGCTAATAAAGTCATCAAACACCGTTTGTTTAGCCGTCTTAATTCCAGCTTGATGCCAGCTTTCGCCATACTCGCCGCCCCCGCGCAGATTCGCCACCGCATACACGCCGCCTAGCTCTAGCCAAACAACATTGCTCACCGAAAAGCTAGGCGACAGCGAGATATTGAACCCACCGTAGCCATATAGCAAAACGGGATTCTCACCGTTGAGTTCTAGCCCCTTTTTGGCCGTGATAAACATCGGAATCTTCGTGCCGTCTTTGCTAGGGTAAAAGACCTGACGAGTCTCATAAGCCTCTAGGTCAAAAGGAACCGTCGGCTCACGAAAAAGTGTGCTCTTACCCGTCTCAAAGCTATAGCGATAGATGCGGCTAGGCACGGTGAAGCTAGTGAAGCTGTAAAAGGTTTCGGTATCGGTGCGATCGCCGCCAAAGCCACCCGCCGATCCGATTCCCGGCAGCGCCACATCTTTTACAAAATCACCATTCAGCTCAAATATCTTGATCTGCGTGTAGGCATCTTTCAAATAATCAGCCACAAACTGGTTATTCAGCGTCCCCACCGATTCTAAAGTCTCTTCCGCTTCTGGAATCAGCGTCTGCCAGTTCTCTCTTTCAGGACTAGCAATATCAACCGCAATCACTTTTCCTCTAGAAGCTTCTAAATCGGTTTGAATCCAAAAGATCGAGCCATCGTTATCAATCACGCTATAGTGAGCCTCAAATGCCGAGATTAGCTCAACAACTTCACCGTCAGCATCTTGCAGATCTTTGTAAAACAACAGATTTTGAGGAGACGTACCCAGCCATACAGAGATAATTAAATACCGGCCATCATCCGTTACGCCACCGCTAAAGCCCCAATCAGGCTGATCAGAACGCTCGTAAATCAGCACATCTTCTGACTGGTCAGTGCCTAGCTGATGATAATAAAGCTTCTGAAAGCGATTGACATCTTCTAGCTTACTCTCTTCTTTCGGCTCATCGTACCGGCTGTAGAAAAAGCCCTTATGGTCGTGAGTCCAGGCCGCACCCGAGAACTTCACCCATCTAATATGGTCTTCAGTATCCTCACCCGTCTCAATATCTCTTACTTTCCACTCCGTCCAGTCCGACCCGGCCGTAGCAAGGCCATAGGCCAAGTACTGAGCATTCTCACTAATAGACGTCCCGCCCAAAGCCACGGTTCCATCTTCAGAGAGCGTGTTCGGATCGAGCAGGACAACCGGCTCAGCTTCTAGAGTCGGCAAGGTGTAGAGCACCGACTGATTCTGCAAACCGTCATTTTTATAGTAGAAATAACGGCTTCCTCGTTTAAAGGGCGTACCATATCGCTCGTAATTCCATAGCTCAGTTAGCCTAGCATTTAGCTGCTCTCGGCCCGGCAGCTGGTTCAAGTAGCCAAACGTCACTTTGTTCTGCGCTTTTACCCATTGCTGGGTTTCCTCAGCATTTGGATCTTCTAACCAGCGATAAGGATCGGCGACTTCTACGCCGTGGTAAGTATCAACCTGATCGGTTTTACGAGTAGAAGGGTAGGTAAGAGCCATAGAAAATTAGGTGAAGCTTTATTTAACGTAGTTTACAGTTTCTAGAATCAGGTCTGCCATTTTATCCGCAGCATTCGCAGGCCCTCGCAGTCCGCGCAGCGTTTGACGCATATTGCTCAGTTTTTCAGGATGTGCCAGATAGTCGAGCGCTAATTTGCTTGCGCTCTGGGCCGTAACCTGTTCGAACAGCTCTGGAACAACTTCCTTTTTCGCCCAGATATTAGGCCAAGCAAACAGCTTTCCAGACTTCTTCGCCGTGCGAATAATCAGAGGATTGATGACTTTACGAGCGATCGCACCCACACCCGGCAGCCGCACAATTAACCCCGCCAAACCATCCCACATTTTGAAGTTCTCCAGCCCCTGCGTCGGAATCATCACAATCATTGGCGTCGCCAGCGCCCCAAGCTGCGCCGTATTGGCCCCAACCGTCGTGAAGCAAAGCGCACATTGAGAGAACAGATCTAGCGCCGGAAACTGCTGCCATAGATATATTTTTGGCCCATTTTTTATCTGAAAATAAGAAAGGCCCGACGCTGGCCTGACTAAACTAACCTCTGGCCCCAAAAAATCAGAAACAGCCGGATTTATAGCCGGGTCAGCGTACCTAGCCAAATCATCCAAACTTAAATTAGGGGCAACGCCAAACACAAAATGCGATTGAGGCCGCTGCTTGTGGATGTATTGTGCGATCGCCAGCGACAAAGGCACCCCAATACTCAACTTCGCAGGCTTCGACCCCGGCAAAAAACCAACCAGCTCGGCATCTTCCTCCAAATTCATAGCCGCCAAAATCTCTCCTCGATCGGCCATCGTCTGCACATCAGCCATCAGATCGCCCACCACCGAAAATTTCTCTCGCCGCTGCTCAGATACCTTTTCCATCACCCCAGACTGCATCACCCCAAAGCGATCCATCTGCCTCGTCCAGCGAGCATCCCATTCGGCATATACAGCCGTGCGATAGCCCAGCCGCTTAGCCACCAGTAAGGTATAAAGCTGATCGCCCCCCAAAAAAACCACAATTCCTTTATCGTGCCAATCCCAGCCATCGACCGTCTTACCCGTCAGCAAAAATCTAAAAAAATGCTCAGCGCCTTGAACGCGATCCACTTCTAGATAGCGAGCCAGGATAATGTGCTCTTGCCCAGAAGCATTCGGGCAGGGAGAGAGCAGAACAGAGATTCTGAGCGTTTTATGACTAGGCGCTGAATTTCGCAGCGATCGCACCACCGGCTTCACCCAGGTCGCCACCTCGCCCGGCCCGTTCGACAAAATCACCACATCAATCGGCTCTACATCCGCGCTCACCAGATCATTCGCAGCCATCTCGCACTCACCTACCGCAAAAACAAACACACCCCAGACAAATTAGCCTAAAGTTGATTCCATCACCTTATCAACGATTACTGTGAATCAGCCCGACGCCATTCGCGAACTGCTCCAATCCGTTGCCACCGGAACCCTCAGCCCAGAAGCCGCCTTCGACCAGCTACAGCAACGCTCAGGCTACGAAAGCGTCGATGACTTTGCCAAAATCGACCACCAAAGAACAGAGCGCACGGGCTTTCCAGAAGTCATTTGGGGCCAAGACAAAACCGCCGGACAAATTATTCAAATCATGCGCTCCATGGAGCCGCTGCACCCAGTTGTGATGGCTACTCGCGTCAATGCGCAAAAAGGCAGGGAGATTCGGTCAGTGATGCCGCAGGTTACCTACTTTGAAACAGCCAGAATTTGCGCCGTCGAGAAAACAGGCATCGTCACCCAGCCCGGCAGACTCAGCATTCTTACCGCAGGCACTGCCGACTTACCCGTTGCCGAAGAAGCCGCTGTCACCGCCGAACTCTGCGGATTTCAAGTCACTCGTCTGTGGGACGTAGGCGTAGCAGGCATTCATCGCCTCCTCGATAACCGCCACGTGATTGAAGAATCCGACGTCCTGATTGTCGCCGCAGGCATGGAAGGTGCGCTACCTAGCGTAGTAGCCGGGCTAGCACGCTGCCCGGTCGTTGCAGTCCCGACCAGCATCGGCTACGGTGCCAGCTTTCAAGGACTTGCACCACTGCTAACCATGCTGAACTCCTGCGCGACCGGAATCGGCGTAGTCAATATCGACAACGGATTTGGCGCGGCTATTTTAGCAGGTCAAATACTGCGCACAGCTTCGCGAATACGATAGAACAAGTAGAGACTAGCTATACGCGGGTCTGCCGCCAAGCAGCTCAGCAAACAGGAATGAAGACTTCTGCTTCTCCTGCAAGCTGTCCCTACAGCTTAATTGATGCTTTAGATGAAAGTTGGCTACCAACCAGGTGATGTGAGGTCTCTAGCCAACTATCCAGTCTCTACTGCTCTACTCTCCTCGCAGCCGTCTAAGAATATCTCTAGCCGCCTCAAGGCCAAGCCCCTGACGGTTCTTACTATGCTGCCAGAACTGTTCCCACCAATCTTCAGGCTGCTGATGCTCGCCGTCGTACTCCGTCGGGCGGCGCGTACGGCCATCCGTTACCAGGCTGCCAACATAGTCTGCATCGTCGTAAATGCGCTTAATCTGCTCATCAATCTCAGCTAAATCGGCGTCAGAGACAACGCCATTGCTAGTTGCTTTATAAAATTGCACCGTTACGCGAATTGGAAAATTAGGATCACGCGCGATCGCTAAATCATCAATTTCAGTAAAAGGGCCTTCTACCGGGCCATGGCCAATCACAGCGGCTTCTACATCACTACTAGCACGAGATGGCGCAGCCGTCGGCATCGGAGCCGCCTCCATCAACATATCGCTCTGAGCACCCCCAAATTTGCCAAAAGGCTCTTTTTGCTTCAGCGGCACCTGAATCAACATCACCATATTCAGCCCGTCCTCTTCAGAAACTTCGACGGGTGGCAAAGTTGTTGTATTACCATCAGCTTGTTCAGATTTAAAGTCGCTAATACGCTTACCCGTTAGGCTTGCCCGCTCACCGTTTTTATTAAAGAACAAACGCTGTCCCCAAGTACGGCCCGCATCAAAACCATCGCGCTGATTGTCAATTACGGTTGCGCTTGTGCCTTCGCGAGTGGCGAGTATCGTCAGCACCGCCGGGTCGCCAGGGTAAGACTGATAGTTAAACAAAACCGGATTGAACGTAGCTTCGCCATTCTCAGGGATAGGGAGAAAGGCAGCCTGAGCGCTGACTAAAACATGCGAATCGCGCTCAGCTAAAAGTGACTGCTCACGACCCTTCCAGGAGTCAGGTTCAGACAGATAGCTGCGCAAATCCTCTAGCATTTCAGCGAGTAAAACTGGCTCAGTCTCTTCACCTTTCTCATTTCCAGTCAAAACAGAAAGCTGTTGCATCGGCACATCAGCCGTCAAATCGGAATAGTTAGGATAGCGGATGACCGGCATCAGGTGAAGCTGAGCATCGCCAGAACGCGGATCGCGATGCTCTACTTGAATGGTCATATCGCTGATGTTTGGCCCCACAGAAGAATTGTCGTAGCGGCCCGTATCTTCCCAGGTAACATCTAGAATCTGGAGGTCGTGCTCAGCGGCTAGGGCGATCGCCTCCGGATTTCGAATCATCGACTTAGTTCGCTCAATCACCGAGCCATACTGGTTGTAGTCTTCAATACTCGTGATCAATGGAGGCATTGCTCTAGAATCAGGGTCAACGGTGACTTTCGGTGCGCTAGCGTCAGAAGTATCTACAGCGCCCTCTTCAGCGGTCTCTTCAACAATATCTTCAGACTGCGAGTTGATACCCCATGACTGAGCCAATGCGGTTTGGTTAATCGCGACGGCTACGCCTGACAAAATAGACAACAGCAATAGGCCGCTCGTCGCCTTCTTTCTGAGTGAACCCTGCTGGTCGCTAACCTGTACCGATTGCTTGTCCATAAGATTTCTCATCACCAAATCACGATAGATCTAAAGTAATCGGCTACAAAGCTGCTTTATAGCTGGTTTCACTTTTAGAAACGGCGCAAGATTGACTCAATGAGCAAAATAACGTCAGTTGCAGAACAAATAAGCGCACTTTGCCTATCACCTCGGGCCCCTATCACCTCGGACCCCTATCACCTCGGACCAAAATACTCCGACACCCAAGACCCATGAAGCCCATGCGCCAAGTGATGGGTAAACCACAAGCGACAGATAGGGCCTGCCGCAATATCAGCGGCGTCTAAAACGGCCAAGCAAGAACGCGCCTGCTGATGGTCATACATCAATCCCAACAGCCAGCCGCTATCTTCTGCTTCGACTTCAGGGTTAGGGACAAACACCGGCTCTTCCGCAAAGCACTGCGCGTGTCCCATCCAAATTGTCTTTTCCTGAGTATAGGTATCCAGCTTTAGATAGCCGACCGGCGGAGAAGACTCTCCTATGCGGTTGCAATAAGGCATATAAAGGTAGCGAACCGGCAAGCTCTCTCGGTTTGGATTCGTATGCGGATGCGAAATACAACAATCCTCCATGCCCGGTGCAATGTGATGAGAGGCCGTTCTCTGAGTGGGATCTACGATTGTTTGCCAGAGAAAAGTGGGCGCGATCGCATCAAAGTCCGGCGCATACCCACCCCAGCTCGTCAAAAATCCCCCTTCCGTAGCAGGCCACCCCGAGCTATAAACCACCACACAGCCATCTTCTCGCTCGTATGCACAGGCTTGATGAATCGAAAACCACTGAGACGTTTCTAGCACCAAAGGCGGCTCATTCGACTTTTCGCCATCAGGTCGAGGAATTAGATGCACTTTAGTAGGCTTAGCCATAAGTTTTAGGCAATCGGCAGGCGATTTTATACCCAACAGAAAAGGCGTAACATCAAAGCGCAGCGCATTCTCAAAAAACACATAGTAGTTTTGAGTTAAGGCAAAATCGTGAGGATTTACCGCCGCCCCCGGCATCTGATACGAACGCTGGCTCACCAAAGTCCAGCGATTATCGTACTCGCACAGCTCAATCAAAAGCGTATTCGGCTTACTCGCGTTTGCCTGCATTCCCCATGTCCAGCTCACCAAACGATTGCGCAGCTCGTCCACATGTGGGTGGGCCGTCATCGCCTGCTGACCGCGACTGCGGCGCTTCAAACCGTCTAAACGAGAAGCGGGCAAAGGAGACTCGCTCAAATTTCCGTCTAAGTCCTCCATTCCCAAAGTTTCCAAAGTCTGCGGATCTATCCGATAGGGAAATCCTGCTTCGTAAAGCGCCAGCAGCTTGCCACCCCAGGGAACAACATGCGTATTCGCCGGATTCTTTAGGTAAAGCTCTAGCAAACTCGCCAGCGGCCCACCGGCCTTTGCATTGCCAAACGTCGTTCGAAACTGAAAGCCATCCGCCGCCGCTTCCTGCTCATGTTCCGCCGTTCGGACAAACCGGGAGCTAAAGTAAGCTTTGCCATCGGGCGCAATCGCAATCTTCGCCAAATACCCGTCCCCATCCAAATAATGAGCCACCCGCTGCTGCCCGCGCTCAAACCGTCCTGGCCCATTGCGAAACAAAGTCGATCCCTTAAGCCCGTTAGGAATAGACCCTTCAATCTCGGTAATTTCGTAATCAAACTCCTGTAGCTGAGAGCGAAATGCACCCGCCCAAGCGTCTTTCTGAGCTTGCTTAAAAGCGACACCTTCATCGCATTTCCCCCAGGCCACGCGGTCAGGCGAGCTAGGCTGTTTTGGAGGAGTAGAATCAAGAGAAGTAGCACCAGGAGAAGTGGCGTCGAAAGAAACGGTCATAGTGTAGAGAGAGATAATACAGAAAGAGTAGAATCGACAGCTTTTGATTTAGCATAGCGAAGAAACCCTTTTGTAAAACGCTTAGCCATGCCAGACGCAAAAACTAGCAAACAAGTGAAAATTGTCTCAACAGGGCTCATATTCGGCGCTGTCGTTCTTCAAATATGGCAGCTAATCCTCCCACTGCCTCTATTTCTTCAGCCGATTGCGGCCTTCACTCAAATAGTGCTTATCATTCACGCAGTTGAAGGCATCATCGCAGCTTTCCTCATCGGCCTGTACAGAATGCGCATAAGAGATACGTCAATCTCTCAGGCCAGTTCTCTATTAATTGACCATCTTCCAGAAAATACGCCGCTAGCAATCATCAAAGCCGGTCTGTACACGTTTTTTGTAGGAACGATCGGACTCTCAGAAGTTGTTAAATCGACCAAAAAGAATGCGGAGCAACCCTCTTGATCACGCAGTAGATTTGAAGCGCACATAGATAAGTTGCCCAATCACCGGCAGACCAGCCGACCCTTTATGCATCGCCACCTATCAGATGTTCCCCAGCACCATACCCATTCGAGCCGGAATCTCTAGCATGGCCGTGCGATCGCCCAGCCAATCCACTTTCCCCTCACCGTACAAAACGGTGCCGCTCTCCATCGCCATATCAGCTAAGCGCACCTGAATCGCCGTATCTCCCGCATTTATGGCCACAATCACCATCTGCGAATCCAGCGTTCTAGCAAATACATAGCACTTGCCCTCAGCCGCTAGCGTCTGATAGTCTCCTGTTCGCAAAGCAGGCTGAGCGTGCCGCAGGGCAATTAGCGCTTTGTGCATCTCCAACAGATCGGTGTTCCAGTCTTTTTCATCTGGAAACGTCCGCCGACAGTCCGGATCTAACTTTCCAGGCAAACCAACCTCATCGCCATAGTAAAGGCTTGGCGCACCTGGGAACGTAAACAACAATAATGTCGCTAGCTGGATACTCGAAATATCTTCGCCCACCACGCTAAACATTCTGGCAATATCGTGGCTAGACAACAGATTTAGCTGAGTCTGCTGGATCTCCCAGGGATAGAGTGCCAGCAGCGCATCAATCTTCTCGGCGTAGCCCTTAGCATCTAACGCCGGATAAGGATGATAGCCCACGCTTTCTACCAGCGGCATCACCACCTTGTCTTGCGCCGTAAACGCGATCGCAGGCCCCGTAAACAGATAGTTCATTACTCCGTCAAACTGCGTACCGTCTAGCCACTCACGCGCGTCGTCCCAGACCTCACCCACGATGTAAGCTTCGGGGTTGATGGCTTTAATGCGATCGCGAAACTCCGCCCAAAATCCATCCACCTTAATCTCAAACGGCACATCCAGCCGCCAGCCATCGATTCCCTGCTCAATCCAATACTCACCCACGCGCATAATAAACTCTCTCGCCTGCGCGTTGTGGTGATTAAACTCCGGCAGCGCCCGGTTATTCCACCAGCCCTTGTAGTTTGCAGGCTTATCGCCATCGTAGGCAGACAGCGGCCAGCCCTCAATTTTAAACCAATCTAGCCAGGGAGAATGTGGCCCGTTCTCCAAAATATCGTTAAAGTAGTGAAAACCTCGGCTCGCATGATTAAACACGCCATCTAGAACAACTTTCATCTCGCGCTCGTGAGCCGCTTCTAGCAAATCAAAAAAAGCGGCATCACCGCCCAGCAGCGGATCAACCTCATAATAATCGTGAGTATGATAGCGATGATTACTCGCCGAGCGAAAGATAGGCGTGAAGTAAACAGCGTTAATCCCCAGCGACTGAATGTAATCCAATCGCTCCGTCACGCCCCACAAATCGCCCCCTTTGTATCCTTCAGGCGTAGGCGGACTATCCCAAGACTCTACGGGCACCTGCATTTCAGGCGGCAGATCAGTGCGCGTCGTCCGGGCAAATCGATCGGGAAAGATTTGGTAAAAAACAGCGTGCTTAACCCAATCAGGCGTATGAATAGTCATAGAAATAGTCTTAGAGAAGAAGTTACTAGCTAGGCGTTAAAGTATTTTTGTCAAAATTGTCAGATATTATGATTGTCAAATATTAAAGTTGTTTTATCTTTGAGTTTTATTTGAGTCTGCGTATGTTTAAATCTACGTTTGAGCAAAACTATGAGAGATTAGCCAGTCGCGAATATCCACGTTCACCCGCTCAGGGATCTCCCAAGGGAACAAATGCGCCGTATCAGGGTAGCAATGCACTTCGCAATTGGGTAAGGCCCTAGCGGTTTCTAAGCTGGCCGCTGCGGTGATGTGGCGATCGCACTCTCCACACAGCATCAAACTCGGTATCTCTAGCGCTTTTACATCCATCACCCGGTTGTAGCCCGCGCGAATCGCCGTAAACAAAGCCGACTCCGCATAACGACTCGTTTGTAGATAGGCCGGAGCGCCCCGCTTTGCCAAATAGCGATAGGCATCGGGCGTGTGCTGACGAATCAGATGGCGAAAAAGGGACTGTTTTCCAAGGGCGATCGCAGGCCCAAACCCAGGCAGCACCCAGTTCATCGCCCCGGCTACCCCCGTTAGCACATTGTCCTTTAGCGTAATCGGCGGATGAGACCCCACAGGCCGCGCCGCCGTACCCACTAGCATCAAACCACGCACGACCTTAGGCCGTCGCAAAGCTAGCTCCATCGCCAAAATCCCACCCAAAGACCAGCCCAGCACCAGACAATTTTCAATCTGATACCGGTTCAGCAGCTCATCCAAATCGTCTAGATGGCTCGTCATTGAAAACGGGTAAGACGTGCGGCTTTGCCCATAGCCCCGCAGATCCGGCGCATAGGTTCTAAATCCCATTGCCGTCAGTGGCCCGGTAAACACGTCCATCGCTGCCCCACTGCCCGGATGCCCATGCAAGCACAGCACCGGCAAAGCGCTCAATGGCCCATCAGACGGCCCGTCAACCTGAGTAAACAGCCGCATTAGCTAGTCGCTGTCGCTGCTTCATTCTGGCTGTTGTCATTCTGGCTGTTATCAACCTTGCCATCGCCGTTCACATCTGCAGGCTCAAAAGACAGCGCCACGCCGTTCATGCAATAGCGCTTACCCGTCGGCTTTGGCCCATCGTTAAACACATGGCCCAAATGAGCATCGCACACCGCGCACACCGTTTCCGTGCGAACCATAAAGTGGCTAAAGTCCCGCTTATCCTTCACGTTCTCAGACTTGCTTGGCGCATAAAAACTCGGCCAGCCTGTCCCCGAATCAAACTTAGTTTCAGACGTAAACAGCTCAGAACCGCAGCACACGCAGCTATACACGCCCTCCGTCTTATTCTTATTCAGCTCGCTCGTAAACGCCCGCTCAGTACCCGCCTTGCGAGCCACCTTAAACGCCTCTTCGCTGAGCTGCTCTTTCCACTGCTCTTCTGTTTTTTCAACCTTATTAACCATTTATAAAAGTTAACTCCTGGGTTACTACTTACCCAGATCGTAGCGTATTCGAGCCAGACGTACTATCTGTCTAAAGCTATCTGTCTAAAGCTTTACTCATAGGCCGCTTCACCATAAGTCAATACCCGCTCGGCAAGTATATTTTATCTATAAGCATAAAGGAAAGACCCGTAATATCGCGGATACAAGCCGATATGATGGGTTGAGCAAGCACTACCTTTTTCGAGCAGTTGCCAAACAACTGTATAAGAGATGTCTCAACCCAGCGTCGCTAGCCGCGAGATTACAGACCGCAGCATCCCCCTCAACGCCACTAGCCGCAGCGCTAAAATAGACAGCCCTTTTACTCACTTCGAGGTTCTGTTTTCTATTTACGCCATTCTCTTTTATACAGAGCTTTGGTGGGCATTTACCAGCACATTAGGCCCCGTCATTCTGATCATTCGATACTCTATTTTGGGCATCTCGATGATCTTGCTCTCCTTTAGAGCAAAGACACTCGTTCGGATATTACCCAAAGGGAAATGGCTTTGGATTTACTGCCTAGTATGTATCCTTTCTGCGGCCTGGTCTATTGATTTTGGGCTAACCTCTCTGGGCGTTCTGCAAGTACTTTTGCAAGTCTCCATCTTTGGGCTATATTTTGTCTCCCGGTTCAATCCCAAGCATCAGCTATACATACTAGGCAGTGCGCTAGCTATTACCATCCTCGTAAACCTGTTCTATGTGTTTGCCCTTCCCTCTATTGGCATTCACACAGACGAAAAATTCAAGGGCGCTTGGAAGGGATTTTACGCTAACAAAAACGCGTTTTCTGGCATGATGCTTTGGTCGCTAGCAGTCTTCTATCTGCTCAGCTTTAGAGACAGCAATCGCCTCACGACCAAGCTAGCGCGTATAGGACTCTTCGTTTCTCCTATTCTTGTTATTCTATCCACGTCCAAAACGGCGCTAGTTCTCTTTATTCTGCTTGTTATTAGCCTCACTATTTGGAGCAAATATCTCTGGAAAGGCCGCAAAACCATTCTCGCTATTGACCTCGCTCTATTTTCCACCATCATTATTGTTGGCGGCATCATCACCGAGTGGGTCGCCCTCGTAACGGGGCTAGGCAAAGATCCCACCATATCGGGGAGAACCGTTATCTGGGCAGGTGCGATCGCTCAAATTCATCTAAGGCCCCTTCTAGGCTACGGGTTCTTCGCCTTCTGGACGCCCGACAATCCTGCTGCTCGCCACATCGGCGACGCCCTCTTTCCCGGCTTCTACACCTTTCACGCTCACAACGGATTCTTAGATATTCTGCTCAACGTTGGCTATTTGGGCTTAGCCATCTTCATGATAGGGTTCATTTCTACCTGGGTGCTGGCGCTAAAGTACGCCTACAAGCCCCAATCACCAGGAGACGCTTGGCCGCTTGCCGTCATGGTAATCGTGACCTTGTATAACACCACAGAGAGTACGCTAATTACAGATAATATCAACTGGCTGTTCTACGTTATGGCCTATTTATCCGTAAGGATATGGCCGCGCCAGCAAGGCCCGGTGAAAGGGCTAGAAAATACCCATGAAAAGGCCCATGAAAAAGCCCATAAAACTGAAGCTCCCGAACCCGCTACACCTGTTTTGATTCCCAGTACCGCCGCTGATAGCTCTTGCTAATTCGAGCGCCCGCTGCCGAGAGGAAAAAGGCACTTACCGGAGCCACCACTGGCACCCAGCCTCCTAGGGCGAAGCACACCGCGCTCACCACCACTACTGTTACTAATCCACCTACGCCAAACGCGATAAGAACCAATCCGCGCTGCGTCAGCACCATCAGCCCACTGCCCGTGCCCGTCAGCAGTACAATCCAGCCAATTTCTGCCCAGTCGGCCCAAGCCCAGGGCAAGGTCTCACCGTCTAGCACAGCCGATAAAATCTGGCTCGCAACCTGCGCATGTAGCACAACTCCCGGCGTCTGAGTCATATCACCGCGATTAAAGGGCGTCGAAAATAGATCTTGACTGCTCCGATCAACTGAGCCAATTAAAACAATCTTGTCTTTGACCAGCGCAGGATCGAATTTATTGTTCATCACGTCCGAAAAGCTCACCCGCGCCGCCAAATCTTGAAGCGAGCGGTAACGTATAAACATCTGATAGCCGCCGTTATCGACGTGCTGGTAGCCGCCAAAAGAAGCAGACAGCCGCTCAAAACGAGTGTTTCCCAAAGTCAAAGTCGTATCGTCCGCAGACTCAATGCCTTCGTACTGCTCCAGGTAGCGCATCGCTAGCTCAGTGCCCAAAGAATAAATGGCCTCTTCGCTATAATGGCTAGTCGGCTCGTTCTGGCGCTCTCCAGCGGTGCTCTTTAAATTTACGCTTTGCAAAATAGCCGCATCGGCATAGTCTGCTAGCAAAGCACGACGCACTCGCAAATCTGAATCTTGCAAGATATTGCTAAAGCTAACCTGACTAAAGTCAACGTTAGGCGGTGGCAGAATCGAGTTGTCTTCATCCGGATCGCTTAGCCTGGCCACTGTCACCACATTGGCAGATTGCAGGCTTTTTGCAAGCTGTTCGGTGCCAGGAAGCTGAGGCGAATTACGTAGCAAATCTAACCCAATACTCGCCGGTTGGTGCTGCTGAATGGTTTCGATCACCTTCGCTAGCATTTCGTCAGAAGGCGCTGCCTGCCCGAGCGATCGCACATCTTGCTCGGTAATCTCCACCAGCAGCAAACGCGGATCGATCGTATCCTTTGCCCCCACCCCTACCCAGGCGTCGTACACCACTAGCTCTGCCGGGCCAAACGCTCCCACCTGCCGCAGTCCCAGTACCAGCGCACTCGTCAGCAGCGTAGAAATAGCCACCGTTAGTCCTTTAGCTCGCCGCCCCATCCGCCATCGCAGCAGAGAAGAACGGCCCTCAACCCCTAGGCGATCGTGCGGTATCGACGTTTCCACATAGGTATCTGCCTCCGCCATTTCCGCTGGCAGCGCGTCTAAGCGAGCCAGATCTTGCTGCACCGCCGCTACGCTATCGTAGCGCTGATAGATATAGTGCCGGGTCATCTTATTCAACAAGATAATTAAGCCCGGACTCGCCTCCGCGCAGCCTTCCCAACAAGCTTCCAACCGATTCTGGTCTTCTGGCAAATCTACTGGAGATGTGCCCGTTAGCGCCTGAATGACGGTCATACCTAGCGCAAAAATATCGCTGCTGTAGCGCGGCTTTCCCGACAGCTGCTCGCTTGGCGTATAGCCCTGTGTCCCAATCCCAATCGTCAGCGCCGTCTGCTCGCCGGTAATAAGCCGCGTCCGAATCTCTTTGACTGCGCCAAAATCAATCAGCACAATTTCGCCAGTATCTCGACGGCGAATCAAATTATCCGGCTTGAGATCTCGATGAATAACATGGTTGTCGTGAATAAAGCTAAGAACGGGTAAAACGCTCTCTAGCAGTGCGATCGCCTTCTCCTCATCAAACGGTCCAATCTGCGCAATCTCATCTTCTAAAGAAAGACCATCGACAAATTCTTGAACCAGATAAAACTCATTGTCTTCTTCAAAAGAATCCAGCAGTCTAGGAATCTGCGGGTGCGACCCCAGCCGCTTCAGCGTGCTCACCTCTGTCTCGAACAGCCGCCGAGCCACCGACAAAAAGCTCTGATCCTGGCTCGCTGGCTTTAGCTGCTTTACTACACAGTAGGTGGGTATAGCAGTCTGATCCGCTGGCAGCTCGCCAAGCGTATCCACCGCTAAATACGTCTGGCCAAACCCACCGGCTCCCAATATTTGCGTTAACTCGTAGCGCCCAGCGAGCTTTTGTCCCAGCATATGTTCTCAGATCACCCTGGCCACATTTTACCCAAATGCGATCAGCGCCGAGGCTTGGCTGTTTCAATTCACCGGGCGTTTTAATCTGGCGTTAGTCAACTCGCCCATCCACAGGCGATCGCTAATACCGAATTTGCAGCGTTACTTGAGCGTTAATCGACTGCTCCTGGCCCACAATTGGCGTTGACTCAGCCGCATCTGCCGACAGCAGCCTTTTTTGGGGCTGCGCGACTGGTTGCGGTGGGGGTGAACTCACCGAGCCAATCGTCACGTTCGCAATAGATTGACGGGTAAGCCCCAAAGCTGACAGTACGGTGCTGCCCTGCGCTTCGGCGTCGGCCACCGCCGCGGTTAAAGCCCGCTGCCGCGCGGCTGATATCGCCGCGTCGTCTGCCGTAAAGCTAATGCCGTCGATGGTAGTCGCCCCTGCCTTCACAGCCCCATCAATCACTTCACCAGCCACCTCATTCGCAGCTCTAAAGCTCACCGTATTCGTCGCCTCGTAGCCCCTTAGCACCTGCCTATCGTCCACGTAGTCGTAGCGAGGATTGAGGGAAATACCCGTTGTTTGCAGCTTTTCTACATTCTGCGATCGCAAAAAATTCACCACCGCGCTAGACCGATTCGCCGCCTCCTGCTGAGCTTCTTCCGCCGTCTCAGCTTCTACGCGCACGCCCAGCCTCACTTCCGCTAGCGTCGTTGGAATTAGCTCAATGCCTTCTCCAGTCACGCTCAAAGTATTCTCTGGCTGTACGTAGACAGACTGAGCCTGAGCCGCCGCCGGTAATATATATGCCACTGTAAGCGGTGCGATCGCCAACGCCGCTAGCGCCAACCCACTGCTAAACCAATCTAAACTAACCTTCATGGAGCCCCTCAAGAAATCATCTGGATCGCCGCTTTCTAAATGCAGCAGCTTCCTACAGGCTATAAAAATATCGGCCAAAGTTCGTTCAGGTTTCAGTTTCTGAAACCAACCAAAGCGTTTTTTCTAAGCGTTTTTCCTATCCGGCCTTCTTCTTAACTCACGCTAGCAACGGTAGAAAGCGAGGATAGAAAGTGACGGTAAAAGCTCACTTGACGAGATTGCCTGCTCTTTTACGGCGCCTCGCATACTGAACGCGCCGAGCGATCGCTAATCCCATAAAGTAGCCCAAAAAAGCAGCCACTAGCCCCACGACCAAAGAACCCACCATCAGCGAACCCACGACCGATAGGCCCATAGACATCAGCACATCCCAGTTCCAGTTTGACGAGGAAATAGGCAGTTCCGTGGTTGTGGGCTGTCGTAGCAGCCAGCGTCCAACGTGAAAATTCAAAAGGAACAAAGGCACATAGGTGAGCGGATTGCTAATCCAGGTGGTCGCCGCGGCGATCGCCTTATTGCCTCGAACCGATGCGGCGATTGCCACGCCAATAATAATTTGCAGTCCCATCAGTGGAAAAGAACCCGCAAACATACCCGCTGCCGCCCCTTTAGCAACCGCCTCCGGGCTGCTTCTCATCCGCAAAAAGCGAACGTGAAAATATCGAAAAAGCCGCTTCCAGTAAAGCGCATCCAGCCTTTTTAAGAAAGCATTTTCCGGCAGCGATCGCCGCCGAGCCAGCGTTTTTTTAACCTTGCTAGCAATCGTCTGCTTAGGTTCACGCTGACTAGACCGTAGTTGACCAGCCGCAGCGTTGCCCTCTCTGTCATTAGAATCAGTCGCGCTTGCGCTACGATCCAAAGTATTAGCAGCCAACATATTTGGCGGATCTGAAGCGGAATCTAGCATAGGGACACGCATCGCAAAAAGAATTTCTTTACGCAGCACTCTCCTAATAGTGTTGCATTTAGATCGTGACTTTGACAGCGTTTCAAGGAGAAAACAGACTTCCATCAAAAAACGCTTTTAGAAAACGTCTACATCCTTATCCTATAACAATACTTAGCGGCCCTCCCGGAACCCCAGGCAACTTAACAAAAGCCCCCAAAAACCTACTCCTAAACCCATCTTGCGCGTCTCTCCTACCATTCACCAAGCCGAAACCATCGCTGCGATCGCCACCGCCATCGTGCCGCAGCAGGGCAGCGTCGGCATTGTCAGACTCTCCGGCATTAATGCGATCGCCCTCGCCCGGCAAATCTTTCACGCGCCCGGCAATCAGCTCTGGGAGAGCCACCGCATTCTCTACGGCCACATCCAATCTCCTAGCAGCTCGCAGCCTATCGACGAAGCGCTGCTGCTGCTCATGCAATCGCCCCGCTCCTACACCCGCGAAGACGTGGTTGAGTTTCACTGTCACGGCGGCATCATGGCCGTTCAGCAGGTGCTTCAGCTCTGCCTTCAGCAAGGCGCTAGGCTCGCCCAACCTGGCGAATTTACCCTTCGCGCCTTTCTCAACGGAAGACTCGATCTAACGCAGGCAGAAGGCGTTTCAGATTTAGTCGGTGCGCAGTCTCCCCAAGCCGCACAAACGGCCCTGATGGGAATTCGCGGCAAGCTCGCAGGCATCATTCGTCAAATTCGCAGCCGCTGCCTAGACGTGCTAGCCGAAGTAGAAGCTCGCGTGGACTTTGAGGACGATTTGCCACCTTTAGATGAAGATAAAGTGCGATCGCAGCTAACTGCCCTTCACCAGCAAATCAGTCAAATCCTAGCCACCGCCCAGCAGGGCGAACTGCTTCGCTCCGGGCTAAAAGTCGCCATTATTGGCCAGCCCAACGTCGGCAAGTCTAGCCTGCTAAACGCCTGGAGCCGCAGCGATAGAGCCATTGTCACCAATCTACCGGGCACCACTCGCGACGTAGTCGAATCTCAGCTAATCGTAGGGGGCATTCCTGTTCAGGTGCTAGACACCGCAGGCATCCGGGAGTCGGCAGATGAAGTAGAAAAAATTGGCATCGCCCGCTCTCAATCTGCCGCGCAGTCTGCCGACTTAGTGCTGCTAACGCTAGATGCAACCTTAGGCTGGGGAAACGCTGAGCAAGTTCTCTACGAGAGAATAAACAACAAGCCTCACATCTTGGTTGTCAACAAAACAGATCTTAAAGACGCTCTTTCTCTTCAGCTCCCAGCCGCTGCAGTTGTTTATACCTCAGCGGCCAAGTCTCAGGGAATAGAAGACTTAGAGCAAGCCATCCTCAAGGCGGTGCAAACTGAGGATTTGGCAGCAGCAGATACCGATATTGCCATTAATCAGCGGCAGGCGGCAGCCTTGGTAAGAGCAGAAAGCGCGATCGCTCAAGTACAGGCCACCATCGCCGCACAGCTACCGCTAGACTTTTGGACGATAGATCTAAGAATCGCTATTCAAGCCTTAGGAGAAGTCACCGGCGAAGAGATAACAGAATCGATGCTCGACGAGATTTTCAGCCGCTTTTGCATCGGTAAGTAATTAGCCCAAACGATCAGTTCAAGCAATCAGCCTAAACAATCAGCCCAAGTAGCCGGCCCAAGGCCGTCTAAGTCGCAGCTTGCAATCAACTAGCGTTGCAGTTTAAAAATACTTAACCACAATCTCTATTTCTGAATTCTCTGCGTTGAACTCGAAGCGGGTCTTTTCAAAACTAGGCGTTCCCTTAATAATGCGCGGATCATTAGAAAACCCAATCCCTTCTTTGGGAATACCCAAAAGGTTTGTATTCAGCTCACCGTCCTTATTTTCGTCATGTAGCACGCTCACCGCATAGCTACCGTAAGGCACCTCAAAGCTAATAGACAATGGCAGCTCGCTCACCGTAAAACAGTCGTTACAAATGGCCTGCGTGTCGTCTTCAGGAAACCCAGCTTTACTTTCAAACAAAGCGACGCAAACCTCGCCCTTCTGGTTTCGCAGCTCGCTGATCACTAGCGTTAGATTGGCCACTGAGCCGTACCTACATATTTTTGAATTTGTTTAAGTATAGAGACTAGCACCCACAGCATAAAATCGCTTCTAGAGCGAGAAAGAGAAGCAGCCCGTTGAGCCACGGCGCTACAAATGGGCCGGTAGCTTTACCCAAAAGCGGCTGCCCTGCTGAGCAACAGACTCTACGCCACAGGTGCCGCCTAATCTGGCAATGCCGCGCTGGACAATCGCTAGGCCAAAGCCGGAGCCAAGATACGCCTCGGAGCCGTGCAGCCGACTAAAAGGCTGAAAGATCTTGGCTTGATCAGCCGGTGCAATTCCGATACCATCATCTTGAAAAAACCAACAGACTTGAGCCGGTTTAGCCGGTTCTGAATCGGCTGACTCTGGAGCCACTAGGTCAGCGCCAATAAGAATCGCTGGGCGATCGCCTAAAGCAATATATTTCAGCGCGTTATCCAGCAAGTTGTTAGCCACTTGATCTAAAACAGGTGAATAGCCAATCACCTCCGGCAAATTAGGCTGCACCTTAATAACCGCTTGCTTTTCATCTATCTCAGCCTGTAGCGCTCGAATAGCCGTATTAACAACAGCCTCTAACGAAACAGGTTCTAGCGAAATTGAAATGCGATCTACGCGGCTGTAGGCAATCAGATCGTCTAGTAGCTGGTTCATGTTAGTGGCAGTAGCACTAATACGCTGTAGATAGGTAGTCCCTAGCTCGTCTAGCTGGTCGCCGTAGTCTTCTAGCAGCGCCTGAGAAAGTCCTTGTAATCCGCGCAGGGGCGATCGCAAATCGTGAGAAACCGAAGAGGTAAACAGCTTTAGCTCTTCGTTAGTATCTTGTAGCAGCTGCGATCGCACCTGAAGCTGCCGCCGCTGCTGGGCATCCTTTTGCTGCAACCGCCGCAGCCTAATTTGATGATCTACTCTAGCGAGCACCTCCAAAACTTGAAAAGGCTGAGCAATATAGTCCGCCCCGCCCCCGCCAAACACTTTCTCTTTATCGATAGATCCCGCTAACGCACCGAGAAAAATGACTGGAATACGCTGGGTTTTAGAATCAGCCTTCAGTCGGCGGCAAACCTCGTATCCATCTATTTCTGACATCTGAATGCTCAGCAGAATTAGATCGGGAGGATCGAGCGGTGCCACCTGAAGAGCCTGCTCGCTGCCAAGAACTCGTAGCTTATAGCCCTCACAACTTAGCGCCTCAAATAGTGAACGAAGATTCTCGGATTGGTCATCAACGATAAGAATGCTGCCATCGTTAGCATCAGACTGAGTAGGAAGCTGATTGCTCATATAACCGACTCTGTAGAAACTGTGCACTCAGCTGCCTTCATCAGCGCTTTTCACGCTCGCGATTGCCTAGTACGGATTAGTTAGAGCCTCAGCTTACCAGTTCTGCGAACGCTGCTCATGCCGTAGTTTTATTCAACACAGTCGCCTAACCTTGAACGATAAACCTTATTTTAGCCCTGTAGATTAACCTGTAGATTGCTAAAGCAAAATGCTCATCGTGATAGTCCCAAAATGGCTTTAGCTCTTACCATGAAGAATAAAGCCTATTGCGATCGCCCTTCTGCCTATGCCGTCCCGCCATCCGACCTCGCAGTCAGCGTCCGACCATAGTTCGCCCTTAGATCATGGTTCGCCCTTAGATTCATATGAAAACAAGCTGCGTCAGGCGCTAGAGGAGAGCAACGAGCGATTTAAGGCGACCTTCGAACAAGCAGCCGTCGGCATCGCCCACGTTGCCATCGATGGTAGCTGGCTGCGCATCAACCAGAAGCTGTGCGATATCTTAGGCTACACAGCCTCAGAACTAAAGCTTAAAACCTTTCAAGACATCACCTATCCAGACGATTTAGCCGGTGACTTGGCTTACGTCAATCAGGTATTGAACGGCGAGATTGAGAGCTACAGCCTAGACAAACGCTACTTTCGAAAAAGTGGAAAAGTGATTTGGGTCGAACTTACCGTTTCCTTAGTAAGATCTCCGGCGGGAGACCCCAAGTATTTTATCGCCGTCATTCGAGACATCGACAGCCGCAAACAGGCAGAAGCCAAATTCAAAGCGAGCGAGCAGCGCTTTCGTCGAGCCATCATCAACGCGCCTTTGCCGATTGTCATCTGTGCGGAGAGCGGTGAGATGCTGCATCTTAGCAAAGGCTGGACAGGCATTACAGGCTACGGCGCTGAGGAGATTGCAACCATAGAAGACTGGGCCGAAAAAGCATACGGAAAAGACAAAGACATCTTTGCGGACAGAATCTATCAGGTTTTTGACCAAACAGAAGGCACTGCGGATAGAACAGAAAGTACGATTCAGACTAAAACCGGCAAGCGCACCTGGCAGTTTCACTCCATTCCGCTAGGTATAGGTGAAAACGGCCAAAAATTAGCCATGGGCATGGCCGCCGACATCACCGAATTGCAGACCGCGCAGACTGAACTCGCTCAAAAGCTGCAGCAGCAGGCTATGATCGCCGAGATGGGCCAGCTTTCTATCTCCAGCCACGATTTGCAAGCCCTGTTCGACCTAACGACTCAAAAAGTGGCCCAGGTACTAGAAGTTGAGTACTGCAAAATTTTAGAACGTTCGCCCGACCGCACTCAGCTCAAGCTAGTTTCAGGAGTGGGCTGGCGTCCGGGCACGGTGGGTCACGTAACTGTCAGCAATGCTCTCTCTCAAGGTGGCTATACGCTCCGCAGCCGACAGCCTGTCGTTGTCGAAGATTTGCGCACGGAATCGCGCTTTACCCCGCCCCCATTGCTCATAGAGCATCAAGTGGTTAGCGGTATTACAACGCCTATCTATCAAAAAGAAGGCGCTATTTTCGGCATCTTGGGGGTCCATACCACTCAGTCTCGGCGGTTCGTGCAAGCCGACGTGGACTTTGTTCAGGCGATCGCCAACATCTTAAGCAATAGCATCGAGCGCTACCAGGCCGAGCAAAACATCCGAAAACTCAACCAAGAGCTAGAAGAGAGAGTGATCGAGCGGACGGCTCAGCTAGAAGACTCTAATGAAGAGCTAAAAGCCTTTACCTATACGGTTTCGCACGACCTGCGCGCTCCCCTTAGGGCTATGGAAGGCTTTGCGCAGGCGCTGCGAGAAGACTACGGCCCGGTGCTAGACGACTTAGGCAAGGAGTACGCCAGTAGAATCGTTGCCGCCGCCCATCAAATGGACAGCTTGATCTTAGACCTGCTTTCCTACAGTCAGCTCAGCCGCAGCAATATTAGCGTTAGCCATATCTCAGCGACACAAGCGATAGAAGAGGCGATCGCAGCGCTAACGCCAATGAGCGAAGAACGCCAGGCAGCTATATCTGTAAGTGATATTCCTATGGTCTACGGCAATCACAGTATCTTGGTTCAGATCTTTACAAATTTGCTTAGCAACGCAATTAAATTTGTACCCCTAGGCACTCAGCCCAGCGTTCAGATCATCGGCCAGCCCTGCCCTGACGGAAATCGCCCTGGAAGAGTGCGAATTTGGGTCAAAGATAACGGGTTGGGCATCGCCCCCGAGCACCAGCAGCGTATCTTTAACGTATTCGAACGGCTGCACGGCGTAGAGACCTATAGCGGCACTGGAATTGGACTAGCCATTGTGAAAAAAGGAGCTGCGAGAATGGGAGGCACCGTTGGTTTGACCTCTCAAATAGGGCAGGGCAGCCAGTTTTGGATCGAACTTGACACCGACAATTATTGCCGGATATAGCTGCCGGATGTGCCCGTCATACAGCTTAACTTTACGACCTTTATTCATTGTCATAACTAGTACTAGTAGCATAAGGTGATAGTAATCATTAACAATCCTGCACTGTCAGAAAACGCTATCACTCAGATATCTTTGAGCAGCCCCCTCGCAGGCAGAACCATCTATGCCCCCTTATAAAAGTAATAGCCTGCTCTTAGTCGAAGATGACGCTAACGACGTCTTTTTGATTAAAAGAGCGTTTAAGCGCGCCAATTTCAAAGTGCCCGTCAGCGTCGTTAGCGACGGAGATGAAGCCATCGGCTATCTTCAAGGGATAGATGCATATGGCGATCGCGCTCAGCATCCAATTCCCTCACTCATCATGCTCGATCTAAAGCTACCGCGCCGCTCCGGATTAGAAGTTTTGGAGTGGCTAAGAGCGCAGCCTGTACTCCGCAGAATTCCAGTTATTATACTAACCTCCTCGCAAGAGAGCATTGATGTTGATAAAGCATACGAAGTAGGCGTCAACTCCTATTTGGTCAAGCCCGTCACTTTCAATGAGCTTTCAGCCATGGCCCAATCCATAGAAAGTTACTGGTTAAATATTAATCAATACCCTTCTATCTATACTCCTGCCTAAGGGCTATGCCAACTCCTGAGCTTAAGTCCATACTGCTCATCGACGATAACCCCAACGACCGGCTGCTAGCGCGTCGTCAGCTGAGCAAGGCATTCAAAAATACATCAGTTCAAGAGGTCTGCAACCAGGAGCAGTTCAATCGGGCACTTGCTGAAGACAGCTACGAGCTAGTCATTACCGACTATCAGCTCGGCTGGTCTACGGGCATTGAAATATTAAAGGCCGTCAAGCAAGTCCGGCCAGAATGTCCCATCGTGATGTTCACCAACACTGGCACCGAAGAGATCGCCGTTGTGGCGATGAAGCTAGGACTAGACGACTACGTAATCAAAATGCCCCGACGTTTTGGTCGCCTTACGCAAGCGGTTACTGCGGTCTGGCAGCGATTTCAGACCGAGCTTCGAGCCAACGAACTAGACGGACGACTTCAGGCCCTGATCAACCAGCTAAGAGTCGGCATTTTTCGCGCCGCGATCGATGGCGAACTGCTCGATGCTAATCCAGCGCTGTTTCAGATGATCGGCGTCGACTCAATAGAGACGGCTCAAGCTGTCTGGTCCGAGCAACTCTCCAAATCTATTTCCGAGCAATTACCCGCGCAAACTGAAAACGCTAAACGGCCTTCAGCATCGCTGGCATCCACCGCCCTAACGCAAGAAATTCAAATTGAAATCTCACCGGAACTTGCCGAGGAAGCGGCAACGCCAACCCGCTGGCTAAGAATCAGCGCGACGCTCAACAAAACCACTAAAAGGCCCGTTATCGACGGACTCGTAGAAGACGTTACCGCTCGCAAACAGGCGCAGCAGTCTCTTCAAAACATGAACAGAATTTTAGAAACAAAAGTTAAAACTCGTACTCAACAGCTAGAGAGAAGCAACAAAGAGCTAGAATCTTTTGCCTACTCTGTCTCTCACGATTTAAGAGCACCTATTCGTCAAATCGTGAGTTTTGCTGGCTTAATAAGAGCCCACTTAGAAGAACCGCCCACAATCCCCGAAGAAGATGGCCTTCAAGACGCTTCAGCAGCACAGGGTAAGCAGACGAATAAACAGGCAGATAAGACCATTATTCACTACCTCACCCTTATCTCAGATTTAGCCATTCGCTCAGAGTCCATGATTAGATCGTTGCTGAACTTATCAAGAGTCGGCAGGGCTAAAATGACGATTGTCCCGGTTGATATGTCTGCGCTTGTAGAGCAGGAGATTGCCCAGATAAATCGCTCGCATCAAGATACGTTGACCAAGCAGCCTGAACGACCTGACTTACTAGAAACCAAACAGCTAGCATCTTTTACAGTACAGCCGCTGCCAGTTGTAAATTGCGATCGCATCCTTATGCAAACCGTATGGCAAAACCTAATCCACAACGCTCTCAAATTTACTCAAAACCAGCCTAACCCTCAAATTATCATCGGTACTATCTCTTCTAGCCATACCGCCTCTTCTAGCCATACCGCTTCTAGCCAGATCACAGCTACAGAGAAGCCGCCTAGCCAATTTTCACCTAATTTTACCGAAAACAAGGCTAAACACTCTAAAGAAGCCGAAGAAACTATTTTCTTCATTCAAGATAATGGCGTTGGGTTTGCGGCCAATCAAGCAGAAAAGATATTTGGCGTATTTCAGCGAGCTCATAGCGAGCAGGATTTTGGTGGAACTGGAATTGGCCTTGCCAATGTAATGCGGATCGTTAGTCGCCACGAGGGCAGGGCTTGGGCCGAAGGAGAAGAAGGAAAAGGCGCAACGTTTTATTTTTCGCTACCGAAAACCTCTGCCTGAATCACAAAATACCTGGATCTGAGATACCTAAATTTGAGACTAGATATACTAAAGTTGATCAGTGCAAGGTGATAGCATATATTGGGTTGCGGTAAGAGCAGCTTCTGTTTAAACAACGTTATAAAACCAATTACAAGCGCTAGTTACTAGTGGAACCATTAGCGACGGATTTAGCTCATCTGTATGCGTCCGTTTGGATAGCTAGGTAACTTCTTCTCTGTACCTCTTACAACTCTCATGCCTCAATTTCACGTTTTGATGCTTGAAGACGATCCAGCAGACGCTGAGCTGATAATGGCCACGCTGCGAAACGCTCAGGCCAGCTTTAGCTTTAGCGTCGTTAGCGACCGAACGGCTTTTATAGCAGCGATGGAAAGCCAGCATGTTGATCTGGTGCTAGCAGATTATTCACTGCCAAACTTTGATGGCATTAGTGCGATCGCCCTAGTTCAGTCTTACGATTCTGCTATTCCCTGCATCTTAGTATCTGGCGTATTAGGCGAAGAACGCGCCATCGAAGCCCTCAAAAGCGGTGCCACCGACTACGTCTTAAAAGACCGACTAGAGCGCCTAGAACCGGCCTTTAATCGTGCCATTCGAGAGCGTCAAGAACGCCTGCGGCTCAGCGAGACGGCTGCCGCCCTAAAAGCTAGCGAAGAGCGCTTTCGCACGTCTGTAGAAGCCATGGTGGACTGTTTAAGCATCTTGAGCGCAAAGCGCAGGCCCGATGGCGAGATTGAAGACTTCGTGGTTAAGTACCTCAACACCGCCGCCTGCGAGTATCTTTCTGTTTCTGCTAAAAGTCAGATAGGAAAGCCCCTGTACGACGTCATCCCCGGCTTTAGATCGGCCATCCGCAACAGCCTCTTCTACGCCTTTTGCTTTACAGTAGACAGCGGCAATTCGTTTCAAGAGGAAATGTTTCTAAATCCTCAAAACAACAGCCAGTTTGGAAACGATATATCTAATTTAGACGCCGACCAAGCGGCTCTGATGGAAAGCTTAGAGCCGCAGTTTGTCGCTTTAGAAATGAAGGCAAGCAAACTCGGCGATGGCATTGTCATCACCTGGCGAGACATTACGCTACAAAAACAAGTAGAACAACAGCGCATTCATCTGCTCAAATCTACCAAAGAGGCCCGTAACCAGGCAGAGCTAGCCAATCAGTTTAAAGATGATTTTATTGCTACGCTCTCTCACGAGCTAAGAACGCCCTTGAATGCCATAGACGGCTGGATACAGCTAGCCTCCCAGAAGCAGGCGAAGCCCGCTGTCATCTTTAAAGCTTTTGAGGTAATTCGCCGCAACACCGCGATGTTAGAGCGAACTATCAGCGATCTTTTAGATATCTCACGGATTAATCAAGGAAAGCTCACGATTGATCTTCAACCAATTGCGATCGCGGATTTCGCTCGCCTCATCGCAGACACAGTAGAAGCCATGAATCCGACCGCCGTAGAAAAAGGCATCGAACTCATATCCTTATTCGAACCACCGCTCCAATCAGGACATCTATTAGAACAGCAATCCAACGAACAGCATAGCCCTCAAACAGGCGAAAGAGAATTTATCGCTGGCGATGCCGCTAGGCTTCAGCAAATCATCTGGAATCTACTGTCCAACGCTATCAAATTCACGCCTTCAGGAGAAACGATTTCTGTAGTCGTGCAAGAACAAAAAGAGTCTGTTGTACTTTCGGTGCGAGACACCGGTAGCGGTATCGACCCGGCCTTTTTACCGCACATTTTCGACCGTTTTCAGCAGGCAGACAAAAACACCAGCAAGTCATCTAGCGGCGTAGGCATAGGGCTTTCCATCGTTCAGTACGTCACCGAAGCTCACGGCGGCACCATCAAAGCCCAAAGCGAAGGGATAGGTCGTGGGAGCCTGTTCACGGTCTCTTTGCCGCGCAAAGCCCTATCAGATATCTCTACTCGAAAGCCGACCGATCCGCCGACAGAGCTACCAGAGCCGACAGAGTTACTAGAGCCGACAGATCCGCCGATAGAAGCTGCCACACAGCCCCTTAAAACAGAGCCGCCACCGTACGCCGCACCATCAGATGTAGGCCAGCCTCAAGACATTTCTATCTCCGAACTCAGCCTAGGAGACTCTCTAGAAAATGTTCGCGTACTGATTGTAGAAGATCAATCAGACGCGCTCGATGTCTTTAGGCTAATGATGGAGGCCCACAAGGCGACTGTTGTTGTTGCCACCTCCGTTCCAGAAGCCCTCAAAAAGTTTCGCTGGTTTCGCCCCGATGTCATCGTCAGCGATATTGGCTTTCCAGAAGAAACCGGCTACGATCTGATTCGAGAAATTCGCGCACTTCCCGAAGAAGAAGGCAGTCGAACACCGGCTGTCGCCATTAGCGCCTATGCCGAAACGCCCTATCGGACCCGCGCCCTCTTGGCTGGTTTTCAAATGCACATACCCAAACCCATAGACTTAGAGACGCTCGTTACGGTCGTTGGCCAGCTAACGCAAAAGGCAAGGGAAAAACAATAGATGAAAAGAATAGATTCGAAAGAATAGATTCAAAAGAATAAGACATCGGCGTATAAGCCTGCGCTGCCACACCCTGAACTGATGCACATAGACAGGGACGTTTGTGCGAAGATAAGCACACCCACCGCCCTCAAAAAACTCTCTCATGCTGCGCGTTACCGAAGTAAAACTCCCTTTAGATCATACCGAAGCAGACCTTCAAAGCGCCATCTTGCAAAGGCTCAACATCTCCACCGCCGACCTCAAAAAATACACCATTTTCAAGCGCAGCTACGACGCGAGAAAGCGCGACAATATCTCACTGGTCTACGCCATCGATGTAGACACTCCCAAGCAAAAGCAAATCCTTAAAACCGCTAAAAAGAATCAGCGCATCATTCCCACGCCCGATATGACCTATCGGCCCGTCGCCCAAGCTCCCAATCCGCTGGCAACTCGGCCCATCGTCATCGGCGTTGGCCCTTGCGGCATGTTCGCCGCCTTAACGCTTGCTCAAATGGGCTTCAAGCCAATCGTTCTAGAGCGCGGCAAGGCCGTCCATGAGCGATCGCAAGACACCTTTGGCTTCTGGAGTAAGCGCAAATTCAACCCAGAGTCAAACGCGCAGTTTGGCGAAGGCGGCGCAGGCACATTCTCGGATGGCAAACTCTACAGCCGCATTAAAGACAACGATCACCACGGGCGCAAAGTACTCACAGAGCTAGTCGCTGCCGGAGCTGTGCCAGAGATTTTGTACATTAGCAAGCCTCACATCGGCACCTATCGTCTAGTCAAGATTGTTGAAAATATTCGCAAACAGGTGATTGAACTAGGCGGCGAAATTCGCTTTCAAAGTCGAGTCGAGCGCATTGAGATAGAAGGCACCAAGGACAATAGAAGGGTTCAGGGCGTTACGTTAGAAAGCGGCGAATTTATTGAGAGCGATCGCGTCGTTCTAGCCGTGGGTCACAGCGCCAGAGATACCTTTGAAATGCTGCTCGACCAGGGCGTTTACATCGAGCCAAAACCCTTCTCCATTGGCTTTCGCATCGAACACCCTCAGCCGCTAATCAACGAGCGCCGCTTTGGCAAAAACGCCAGCCATCCCGTTTTAGGGGCTGCCGACTACAAGCTAGTTCACCACTGCGAAGACGGCATCGCTAAAGGGCGCAGCGTCTACAGCTTTTGCATGTGCCCCGGCGGAAAAGTCGTAGCAGCCACCTCCGAAACGGGCCGCGTGGTTACCAACGGCATGAGCCAGTACGAGCGCAGCGGCAAGAATGCCAACAGCGGCATCGTCGTCGGCATCACCCCAGAAGACTATCCCGGTAGTCCGCTAGCAGGCATTCCCTTTCAGCGAAAGCTAGAAGAAAAAGCCTATGAGCTAGGCGGCAAAACCTACGAAGCCCCTGGGCAGCTTGTAGGAGATTTTTTGGCGGGTCGTCCTTCTACCCAACTAGGCACCGTAGAGCCTTCTTACAAACCAGGCGTTCATCTGTGCGACCTAGCGGAAAGTTTGCCAGATTATGCGATCGCCGCCATCCGCGAAGCCATCCCCGCCTTCGACAAAAAGATCCCCGGCTTTGCCATGCCCGACGCCGTACTCACTGGCGTAGAAACTCGCACCTCATCGCCCATCCGCATCAAGCGCGACGAGCAATACCAGAGTCTAAACACACCCGGACTCTATCCCGCCGGAGAAGGCGCAGGCTACGCGGGCGGCATTCTATCCGCCGCCGTCGATGGTATCAAAGTAGCCGAAGCAGTCGCCCTTAGCCTGGTGAAGTAAAACAGTATCGCACTAACTCTCAGCCAAAAGCAAAAAAAAAGGAGAGCCCCCGATTAATTCGGTGAACTCTCCCTACCATCAGGGTGCATCTACATGTGCACAGTATGGCATCAAGGGGATGAGGGGTGCAACCCCTTATTGTCCGTATTCTAGAAATAGTATAGGTGAGCCAGTTAATTAAACCAGCTAAGTGAGCTAGCTAGTGAGCCAGCGATTTATGCGATCGCGTTAGAAGGAGCAAACCATGCGCAGCTAGCTGTTTATCGTACCCTGCGGGCGCGATAAATACCCAGTAGAAAATTAGAAAGATGCCTCAGACGACTCTTTCATCTGAGACGACTCTTTCAAAGGCTATAGATCAAACGGAACCTGTGCCTATCGGTACGATACTGCCTAGCTAACGTAAAACTGTTTATAAACTCGAAAGGCGGTATTTATCAGCTTTTGCCACTCCTGGGGCTGGCAAGAATAATTACGCTTGTAGTACAAAAGCACCGATCCCATCCCCTCTACGCAAAAGCTGCTGTGCGTTTCAAAAAAGGTCAGAATGCTAGAGTCAAAGCAGCTGCGGATAGCGTATTCGTCCGGCCCGGTGAGTCGATAGCGTTTAGAGAATGTAGGGTGGCTGTCAAAATTGATGTCGGGGTAGCCCAAGAAATTGCCAATTTTGTGGAATATATTTTCAGGCGATAAAGAAAACCTAGGCAGGTACATTTGGCTACAGTCGAGGATGACAATTGTTTGGCGGTGCGTTGACTTATTTTTTCCCGAGCCTGTTGTGTAATTGTAATCTCCAACAGATACTTGAATATCCTGGGAGTGCCCTTTAATTACGTTCTTAAGCCTGCGGTTGCGACCTTTAGAGCATAGCGTTGACTGACTAATGCGATGGTCAACAAAATTGGTTGAGGTTTCTTGATAGGTAAATCCTATCTGGCCGGCAACTGCTTTAACGGCCTGAGTGCGCCGATAGTCCAAGTATCTAGAGATCGCAAATGCAGCGACCAATAGCGTTGCAGTCAGCAAAAAGAACTCCATAGGCATAGGTCGCGCTCGGCTCGTTTAGGATATGTCCAGCGTTCCCATTGTTCATTTTGATTAATTGAGTCCGTGGCTAGCCTTTCCCTGCGCATAGGCACGATCAAACAAAGACTCCAGCTTTGCATGACGACCTCGAAGGGGGCCAACAACCGCTCTCCCCCATTCTAAATAGTCATCAATCCGTTCAGCGGGCCAGCCTTCAGGGGCGCCCGTCACCATATCTCGAAGGTTGGCAGTTTTGTCGGCCATCTTCAGCAAACCCGCGCGATCGCTCAATCCGCTCGCATGTTCAATCTGCTTCTGCTTTCTTTGAGCTTTCGGCAAAGACTTATCGTCGGTAACTTCTGCAACAACTGCACGCACCTGAGCGCCAAATTGCTGTTCTATCTCTTCGAAAGAAGTCTCAGTATCTTCTACAGTGTCGTGGAGTAATGCCGCAATCAAAACAGTCTCGTCAATAACACCAGCTTCATTCAGCAGAATGTTAGCGACGGTAATCGGGTGATTTATATAAGGCGTTTTTGCAACATCCTTGCGGCACTGGTTGCGGTGTTTGTACGCAGCAAAACTCAAAGCTTCTAAAAACTTAGGTGTCATCACGGCAAGAGAGCGGTCAAAAATCGGTGCTGAAGGAGAGTCTGAGGAATTCATAGAAAGTCGAGTGTTTATGTAACTTTTGAACTTAATATTTCATCAAAAACAGTTGATGAGTTAGGTCTTACGGGCAAAATAAACGCATAGAACTGGAAAGACAAAATCTGGACAATCGCAGCGCTACATCACTGAATCGTCTTGACCTTTTGCGAGCTTCTTAGCCGCATTGTCTGTGCCTTATTTGTTCTGTGCCCCCCTTGAAAATCGTTATAAATAGGAAATTATGCCAATATCTGCTGCTAATCCAATTCAGTTTTGGGTCATCTGCTGCGAAGAAACCGAAGTTACCCAAGAGATTGCTCGCACGGTAGATAGCTGGCAGCTAGCCGGGGTGCGATCGCTCATTGGCGATCGTCAAGCGCTGCTTTCTACTGTCGATACCATCACCGATACGAGCTACGTCATCTTCGTCACCCCAGACAACCAACCCGCCTCCCAGGCAAAAGTACAGCCGCTCAACATTTTGCAGCTCCCAGAAAGAAAATCTGAATCCGTTGGCGAAAAGTCTTCCGTTGATATGATGACCAGCGCCCTGAAGCGCCATGGCCGAACACCGCAATCCTGGCTGCTACAGCTGCCGACTACCGAAGTTCGCGCTCAGTATGTTCAGTCGGTGCCTGCTGACAAATCGGTGGCCCAGGCGATCGCCGCTATCGAAGTATTTGTTCGCAACTATGCAAGAGCAACGCCTTTTGCAACGCCAGCCCAGACTCCGGCAAAAGCGCAGCCAGAAAGAGAAGTCATGCTGTCACATTATCGACGCATTTAGGTTAATACCGCGTCAACGACGCCTCCCCCTTCTTAGCAACGCCGCTAAATAACGCCTTTAGAACTAGGAATTTTGCCCGCGCGTCTCGGATCAATCTCGGTTGCCATCCGCATCGCGCGGGCAAAGGCTTTAAAGGTCGCCTCTATAATATGGTGCGAGTTGAGGCCGTCTAGCTGGCGGACATGCAGCGTCATCTGCGAGTGGTTAACAATAGCCACAAAAAACTCGCGAACGAGCTGCGTATCGTAAGTGCCCACACGCTGAGTAGGAATCTCTAAGCCGTAGCTAAGATGGGGCCGACCCGAAAAGTCTAAAGAAATTTGAACCAGCGCTTCGTCTAGCGGCGCAATGAAGTGGCCAAATCGAGTAATGCCTTTGCGATCGCCCAACGCCTGATGCAGCGCCATCCCCAGCGTAATACCAACATCCTCATTAGTATGATGATCGTCAATTTCAATATCGCCGGTCGCTCGCACTTCTAAATCGAACAGGCCATGCGAGGCAATCTGGTGCAGCATATGGTCTAAAAACGGCACCCCCGTATCGGCAGTACACTTGCCCGTACCATCTACGTTTAGCGTCACCTGTACGTCAGTTTCTTTAGTGGTACGGCTAACAGAAGCAAAACGACCGTCAGGCTGAGCTGTCTGCGATTGGGCCATCTCCTCAGAAAGGCGATCGGCAGATCGAGAGATACTAGAAACCATAGCTATTTAGATGATTTTGGGATGTTTAAGTTGACTCATTTTACGATCTTGAGCAGCTAATAGGCACATACTCGATTCAGAGCCATTTGAATCTTGAGCGTAGAGCGAGCATAATAAGCCTTGAGAGCGCTGAGTATTTTCCACAAATGCGAAAGCGCAAGCTGTGCGATGAGGCTTCGATTCTTATGTCTATTGGCGAACTTAACCAGTTAATGACTTACGTGACCGATGGCTGGATGCTCTTCAGCGTGGGCTTCATCGGCTTCGAATTTATTTCGTTTGTCTCGCGGCGAATCCAAGAAGATATCGAGGCTGACGCAGTTGCCTTGGCGAGTCAGCAGTCTGTGGAAGCGAGCGAGATAGAAACGGCAAAAGTAAGCGTTGCAGATGTAGAAGACGTAGAAGTAGTAGAAGCAGAAGATCTTTTAGTAAAAGACGCTGCCCGGCTAAAAGAGGTTGCGGCGGTTTCCGAGCAGCTAGCCAAGACAAAAAGCAAACAGCCCGACGCTCCGTCTGTTTCAGTATCTACTGAGCGCTGAAGTCTCTATTTTTGCTCCCAGCCCGGCGTCTTAAACCAGTCTTGCAAAAAGGCGGTTAGCAGCTGAATTTTAGTAGAGAGATGACGGTTAGCGGCATAGCCTAAGTAAGCCGTAATCGGAGGCGGGCAGTAGTCCGTCAAAACCTGAACGAGTTGCCTAGACTGTATCGCTTGCCCCACAATGAAGGTAGGCAGCAGCGCGATGCCAACACCGGCGATCGCCTCTTCTCTAAGCACTTCTCCATTATTAGAATATCCCTTGCATCGCAGCCGAACGTTCGACTGTTTGCCGTCTCTATCAATCAGCTGCCAGTGGTTATTGGTCGCTAAATGGCCGTACTTTAGGCAATCGTGATTAAGCAGATCGGCAGGCGTTTTGGGTATGCCGTGAGCCTTTAAATAGCCAGGTGCCGCGCAAATAACTCGGCGAATAGGGGCGATCGCATGAGTCGTCAGCGGATCGTCGTCTTTTAGCGTGGCAATGCGCAAAGTAACGTCAAACCCTTCTTCGAGCAGGTCTATAAAACGGTCATTCAGGGTGAGCTGTAGCTGAATGTCGGGGTAGCGCCGCATAAAGTGCGCGATCGCCTTAGCCAAATGCATCGTCCCAAAAGACATGGGCGCATTCACTCGTAGCGTTCCTTTAGGCTCTACCTGAAGCTGAGCCACCGAGCGTTCCGCCGCAGAAACCTCTGCCAAAATATCCACGCACCGCTCGTAGTAGGCCCGGCCCGTATCCGTCGGACTCACGCGGCGAGTCGTGCGCTGCAAAAGCTGCACATCTAAGTCGGCCTCTAGCTGGGCAACTAGCTTATTGACCACCGAACGAGAGAGGTCAAGCTGTCGGCCAGCAGCGGCAAACCCGCTATGGTTCACCACCTCTACAAAAGCTCTCATACTTTCTAGCTTATCCATTGGCTTCCTCTATTGTCTTTAATTTAGCGACAATGTGTATATAAAACAGACTATTGTTATTTTAATAGATCCAATCCATAATAGAAACAAGCAGATAAATGCTTCAACCGACATTCACTCACGACATTCATTCACGACATTCACTCATGGAGGTGAACAATGCTAATGATTCGCCAGGCAGACGAAAGAGGTCTCTCAAAATTTGGCTGGTTGCATAGCCAGCACTCCTTCTCGTTTGGTAGCTATATGGACGCGGCCCAAATGGGCTTTAGCGATCTACGCGTCATCAATGAAGACCGAGTTGTGCCAGGTGCGGGCTTTGGTACGCACAGCCACCGGGACATGGAAATAATTTCATACGTGCTCGAAGGCGAGCTAGCGCACAAAGACAGCATGGGCACAGGCTCAGTGATTCGTCCGGGCGACTTGCAGCGAATGACCGCAGGTACAGGCGTTTCCCACAGCGAGATGAACGCCTCTGCTGAAAACCCGGTGCATTTTTTGCAGATCTGGCTCATTCCAAACGCCAGCGGATTAGAGCCTGGATATGAACAAAAGCACTTCGACCCAGCAGAACAACAGAATCAGTGGCGGCTCATTGGTTCTCAAGATGGTCGAAAAGGATCGGTTACGATTCATCAAGACGTGAGCCTATACAGCACCAGGCTAGATGCTGAGACTGAAGTGAACTATAAGCTAGCTGATGGCCGCAAAGCCTGGATTCAGATAGTTCGCGGCAACGTGCAAATCAATGGGGAGTCTTTGAAAGTAGGAGATGGTGCCGCTATTGCCGATCTCTCTTCTTTGAATATAGTCGCAAAGACAGACAAAGCAGAAGTTCTGCTGTTTGATCTAGCCGCATAGCCAGTCTATACAGCCCACTTACTAAAAGACGCTTGCAAGATAGATCGCTTGTAAGATAGATCGCTCGCAAGCGTCTCATTCATTTCAAACAAAATCAGAAAGGATAAACAAATGAAGATTTTACGCATAGACGCCAGCGCCCGCTATCAGGGTTCTGTTAGCCGCGAGCTAACCGATGAACTCATCGACAGATTAAAGCAACAAGATCCCCACGTTGAAGTCATTACTCGCGATTTGCTAAAGGGCATTCCACTACTCGACGAGGCCATGGTGCGAGCCTACAACACGCCCGACGAGGAACGTACACCCGAGCAAAAAGAACTGCTTAGCGTTTCAGAAAATCTAATCGCAGAGCTAAAATCCGCCGATCAAATTGTCATTGGCGTCCCCATTTATAACTTCTCAGTACCCGCCGCACTCAAGGCTTATATCGACCTCGTGTGCCGCGCAGGTCTCACATTCACCTACTCTTCCGAAGGCCCCAAAGGGCTACTAAAAGATCGTAAAACCTATTTAATTGTGACTTCTGGCGGTACGCCGGTTGGCAGCGATATCGACTTTACAACTGGCTATCTTAAGCACGTGCTTGGCTTCATCGGCATTCAAGATGTAGAAGTAATCGCCGCCGACAGCCTAGGTCGCACCGGGTCGGAAAAGCTATCGCAGGTGAGAAAACAGCTACAGACGATGACGATTAGCTAGAACAAATTTCTAAAACAGAAGTTGTTTAATAGCTGTTTAATAGTTTCTCAACATATTGATCTGCTAGCAAATCGTTTGTCCTCTTATTTGTCAATAGTTCACTTAATAGATCAATAGTCTAGTAGAACAATAAATCGCACCGGAATATTTCCTTCTGCGAGGACTTTAGCCATCGCGATCGCACCTCGCATTTCTGTCATTGCCTGCCCGCTGCAATCTTTACAAGCGATCGCCACATGTTCCACACCGCGCTCAAAAGCAGCAACATCCCAGCAGGTTTTAACAAAATAGGCAACGCTCTTTAGCCGAGACTTTACTCGCTCGCTGCAATCATCCGGTAAAGGGGGAAAGTCTCCAGGTTTGCGAGGCGAAGGCTTCCAGCTAGGATTTTCCCACAGCAAATATTGATTGATCTGCGGCTGATCGGTTGTAGGCAACTGAGAGAGCGATCGCCACCGCGAACCATCGTGCGCCTCTAAGATTACCGTCCGATACATCACCATTGCACATGCCCAAACTCACCGAATTCCTTATCCTACCGCTCTAGCTATGCTCATCAGTCTGTCAGACGGTTCATTCTTCAAAATGCACCGCCGATTCTTTCTATAAGTCTCTTTCTGCCGCCGCATCTAGCTCCTCATTCAGCATTTTTTCGTAAATTCGAGGCAGCAAATCCGACATGCTGTTGTCCTCAATCCCGTAGCCCAAGCTCGTCCAGGTGCCCGACAGCCGCCTCAGCACCAAATCCAAATTCCCCAAGCGCAGCTCCTCAGCGATATCAAAACCCCACGCTTCAGGATCGTTTAGCCAGCCATACATCACATCATCTTGAAACTCAGGTTCAAAGCTAGGCTGCTCCCACACTTCGTACCAGGCAGGCCGTTCTGGATGATACCGCCTAGCTTCTTGCTGCCAGGTCGTCGTCAAAAACTGATAGCGTCCTGCCGCTGTCGTACAGTCATCCTTGTTTGGGCCATTGACAATTCGCACGCACTCATCGGGATGTGCGCTCAAATCTTTTACTCGCTTACCGCCGTACAGCAGCCGATAAGGATCTGCCGTATTCGACTCCGCTGCCGAAATTGTTCGCATCAGCGCTCGCAAATACGGATCGCCGCCCTGCATTTTTAGAGGCAGCGGTGAAGCAACCCATTCTGTTTCGCCTAAAATCTCAATTCTTCGAGGCATCAGCGACCAGTGGTGCACCACCCAGGCCACCCCCAAAAACATCAGCAGCGTCAAAACCATCGGCCCCAAGCCGCCGCTGCTCGAAGACGGCTGTTTACCTCTTGTCCGCTTAGGTCTATTTCTTTTGGTCGTTTGCTGAGTCAATCGGGTTCCAAATCGAAGTGGGCGTTATGATAAAGCAGCTTCGAGCAATTGCTAGCATAGTTCATATTAGCTATACTCATTGTCGCTTGCGGTGGCTACACCGATTTCAGTATCGATTCCTTATCTATAAGTAACAAATGGCACCTATAGAGTCTAACGACCGTTTGATGATTTCGCTGATACTCGCGGTGCCTTTTGCGGCGCTGGTCTATTGTGCGATCGCAATAGGTACGTTGCTCACCGTTCCAGCCGCTAAAAACTATCCGCTCATCTCCGGCGGTATCTTTGCGCTCATTCCGCTGGTCACCGGCGCGGCAATTTGGGTGGGGCCATTTAGGAAGTAGAAGCATTCACCGAATTAAAGACCGAATAGGAGTGCGATCGCAGACAACAGCCCATTACAAGCCTCCACAAACTTCGTCGTTACGCCCACGCCAAGCGTCATGCTCTTTAGCACCGCAATCGATCGCTTCGCCGCCTTTTTCATCGGCCCATCCTCAGGCGCTTGCCCTGCCGCCGCAATCTCTTTTACCTCTTCTAGCGCCTCTGCTTTTTCTGCTTCGCTCAGGCTCGGCTCGGCGTTAATCGCACTCTCAAGCTGAAGCAAAAGTGCCTTTAGCTGTTGTTGTGCATCTGTATCATCCAACTGATTGATTTGCTGAGTGAGCGTATTGTTATCGCCAGCATTAACAACAGATTGGCTAACGCTACCGTGAATATTGATATTTCTGCTTTGGTTATCGCCAGTCATTACTTCAGTCCTTTGAATGGTTGTGTTGGGTTTTTCAGCTAGGAGAAAAGGCCAGCTTCTCAAACTTTGGCCCATTTTCTAGCTGCGCCGCATCTCTGCCCGCTTTCAAGCCAGCCTGATAGCCGCTGTCCCAATCTTGTTCTACCTTGCCTTTGTCTTTTCCGGCTGGTACTTGCAGCGTCAGTAAAACATCTTTGCCCTGCTTTTCGTACGCCTTAATCGAGTCTTGCGTTATGTCAGGATTCTGTTCCACCAGGTTCTTTATCGCAACGCGAAAGGCAATCGGATCGATGCCGTTGCAATAGATCATAGGTGACGATCTTCTAGGTCAATTTCAACCTGCTTACGCGCGCAAAATCCTCACTAGAGTTCGGCAAATGAGCAAACCTTCCCTCCGCAACTTTGCACAGCGCTACTCTGTTTTCTCTAGTACTCAACATCTTAGGCGTAGCGGCCTCGGCAATTTCTGCCTCGTTGGCACCGTTCGACTCCCGCCAATCCAAAAAATTGACGAAATCCAAAATGACCCGTAGGTTATCTGCTGACAGCCGCCGCAGCTTACTCACTATCGTTTCAATCAATATTTTCATATCGTTTTGGCCTCACCTCACGGATTGACTACTTCAATATTATGAGCGATTAGCGCAGGCGCGGAAGTGCGATCGCAAATTCATCAACTGCACCTTATCGGTCGCGCTCTGCAACCACTCAGTCATCAACTGCACTTTGTCAGTCGCATCCAGGAATCGCTCAGCACCACCCAGCAATCATTCTGCACCGTCCAGCATCGATTCTGTTCCATGCAGGAACCATCCTGCACCACACAAAAACCGTTCTGCATCACACGGCATCAATTCCGCTTTATCTAGCTTCAGCTACGCTTATCCCCCATCGGCTTTGGTAGAAAGTTCAGATGCCGAATTGCAGCCACCCTTCGACTACGCTCAGGGTTCAGTTACCTCACTCAAAGTTCAAACTCAGCCCACTCCGACGGCTAGTCAACCCCTTCAAAGCTGCCACTGCACCAAACGCACCGCGTTGCCGAGTACCCGATGCTTCAGCAAAGAACGCTGTTTCCACTGCTTCAGCCCAATCTGCTCGCTGTTCGCAAATCCCCGCTCAAACACTTGTTCAATATCTCCAATCAGCTCTTCACTATCAGTCACAATGTCTAGCTCATCGTTGTGCAAAAAACTGCGATAGTCCAGGTTTGCGCTGCCCGTATTCACCCAGGCATTGTCAATAATCAGCATTTTGGCGTGAATCATACTCGGCTGATACTCAAATATCTGAACGCCTGCTCTCAACAGCGAGCCGTAAACCTCATAAGACGCATAGTAAACCGGCTTCTTGTCAGACTTTCGACTCGTCGTTAGAATCCGCACGTCCACGCCAGCCTCTTTCGCCGCAATGAGTAAATGCCGCGTATCGTTATTTGGCAAAAAGTACGGGCTAGATAACCAAATTCGCTCGCGAGCGCAGGCAATCAACAACTCTTTAACTGTTTCAATAGGAGAATTTCGGTAGCTGGGTTTCGCACCAGGCGTCACAATTATCGTAGCGGTCTTTTGCTTTGCGCCACCAGATTCGCGGCTAGTTGTTCTATCGGAGAACTGCCTATTTAACGCCTCTTCAGTAACTTCTTCGGTAAGCTGGCGTTGATCCGGCGACGACGGGACTGGGTAAATCTCGCTCATATCAAGGCTAGCCACAGATCCGCTCGTCAACCGGTGACCTGCCCAGTGCGACTGAAACAAACTCGCCAATACTAGAACAACTTCACCTTCTAGCGCAGCCTCTACGTCCAGCCAGGGTTTTTCATCGTCCCCTTTCTCAACGCCGTCCCACAAATCAGAAATGCCCGCTCCGCCAATCAGTACGCGCTTACCGTCAATAATAAGTAGCTTGCGGTGAGTTCGGCCCGAGTAGTTTGCGGGCGCTCGCCAGTCGAAGGGGTTAAAAAACACAATGCGCACACCCGCTAGCTTTAGCCGCTGCCAGTATTTTTTAGAGAGCGATCGCGTCCCCCAACTATCCACCATCACCTGCACATTCACCCCTTCACTCGCCTTACGAGCCAGCGCCGCCGCAAAATCCTGCGCTCGCTTCCCCGGCGTCATAATAAATGTCTCAAACTGAATGCTGTGCTGCGCACTCTCAATCGCCGCGATTCTAGCTTTTTGAATATCAGGCGCTCTCCCCCAAAATTCAATGACGCGGCCAGTCGTCGACATAGACCCGGCCAAACTCTTCAGCGTTAGCGCAAATCGTGGGTCTGTAGGTGCGATCGCCTGCTCAACGCGCAGCAACGGTCTCCACCGAAAAGCTCCTCGAATGTACAAGCTCAGCAAAAAAACAGCCGCTAGTAGCAGTGCGCCGAAAAGAACAACAAGTAGCGTAACTAACCACCAAGACATTTGAGTTCCTGCCGAATACTGAGAAGGGCCGCGTTAATGTATATAAGCATGAAGCTGCCTCTTAACAAACGTTAATTGAAAAAGCGATTTAGCCGACTGAAACCGCCTGAAAAGGGTCGAAAGCTTAAGTTGGCCTTTAGATAAAGCAAAAAAAGCTCTCAGGTAGTTGCCCAAACTGAGTAGCAACGGCCATGATTGGCTCAGACTCATATCAAGTTTGTTCGAAGCTTATTCAACTGAATTTGAGTCCAGGGATCGCAACACTACAAGCCTTTTAGAAACAATCAAGATTGTCTTAGAAAAAATGATAACACCGACTATCAACAACGCTGCTCCCGAAGACACTACCAACTTTTGGATCGTTTGCTGCGAGGAAAGTGCTGTCGCTCAGCAGCTATCAAAAACCATTGCAGACTGGAAAATTCCAGGCGTGCGATCGCTCGTGGGCACTCACGAACTCGTTCAGTCCGAAGTCAAACAGGCCGACTACGCTATTTTTGCCACCAAGGGCGATCGCCCCTGCGCTCAAGTTCAAGTAAGTCCGCTTAGCCATTCGAAAAGCCCCCACATAGCGCAGCTACTCTCTTCCTTACAGGGCCGCTATGGTCGCAAACCCCAGTCCTGGTTACTCCAACTGCCAACTGAAGAAATGCGAGCCAATCGTCTGCAGCCAGTGGACACGCAAGACGCAGTTGGACAAGCTCTAAGCAAAATAGAAGTCTTTGTTCGCAACTATCATCTTCAGCCCCAAATTCGAAAAGCAACGCTTCAAGAAGTCGCGTAGTTTTAAAGCGCTAACAGGCTCTCATAAGCGCGAATAGACAAACAAAAAGCCCCCCGCCGCTGCACGAGGCAGTTTGCGAGGGGCTAATCGTTGAGTTACTCACCCATCCGATCTCGGAAAAACGCTGTCCGATCTAATGAAAGGTCGGACGACGATTCGCAAGAGTGGACAGATGACTAACTAGCTAAAAACGCTTATGCGTTGATGGCAGGAGCGGTGAGCGCTACAGGAGCAGCTTCGCCAGCAGCCAAGTCAAGCGGGAAGTTGTGAGCGTTGCGCTCGTGCATTACTTCCATACCCAGGTTGGCACGGTTCAAAACGTCTGCCCAGCTACCAATCACACGACCCTGTGAGTCGATGATTGACTGGTTGAAGTTGAACCCGTTCAAGTTGAACGCCATCGTGGAAATACCTAAAGCGGTAAACCAGATGCCGACAACGGGCCAGGCGCCGAGCAAAAAGTGCAAGGAGCGGCTGTTGTTGAACGATGCGTACTGGAAGATCAAACGACCGAAGTAGCCGTGGGCTGCAACGATGTTGTAAGTCTCTTCCTCTTGGCCAAACTTGTAGCCGTAGTTCTGACTCTCAGTCTCAGTTGTTTCACGAACCAAGCTAGATGTCACGAGTGAACCGTGCATCGCAGAGAACAAAGAACCACCGAACACACCGGCTACACCCAACATGTGGAAGGGGTGCATCAAGATGTTGTGCTCTGCTTGGAACACCAACATGAAGTTGAACGTACCCGAGATACCTAGAGGCATCCCGTCAGAGAATGAACCCTGACCGAGGGGGTAGATCAAGAACACGGCCGTTGCCGCTGCAACTGGTGCAGAGTAGGCAACGCAAATCCAAGGGCGCATACCGAGGCGGTAAGAAAGCTCCCACTCACGACCCATGTAGCAAAAAACGCCGATGAGGAAGTGGAAGATTACCAACTGGTAAGGGCCGCCATTGTAAAGCCACTCATCGAGTGAAGCAGCTTCCCAGATGGGGTAGAAGTGAAGACCAATCGCGTTGGACGAAGGCACAACTGCACCAGAGATGATGTTGTTGCCGTACATCAATGAACCTGCAACAGGCTCACGGATGCCGTCGATGTCAACGGGAGGGGCTGCGATGAACGCAATCACGAAACAAGCTGTAGCAGCAAGCAATGTCGGGATCATCAGCACGCCGAACCAACCTACGTAGAGGCGGTTGTCGGTGCTTGTAACCCACTGACAGAACTGCTCCCACAACGTAGCGCTTTGGCGCTGTTGTAGAGTAGTAGTCATTATTATTCCGAATTAGTTAGGTACGTATTGCCGAGAAATACATCGCTCTAAAAGAAGCGTTTTCTTCCTCAACTTCATCTAATATAACAGTCTCTCATAAAGTACACATCTTTCTTAAGGAGTACTTAGCAATTATTTTTTATCAAAACCAAAGTCTATGAGCAGCGCTAAAAGGCTTGTTTTACAAAGATTTCAGAGTCTATACAGAAGGCAAAATCTCTAATTATAAGCAGCCAAATAAAAAAGGAAATCGCAGCCAAAAGGCGTACGTCTCTGGGCAAAAATTAGAAAATGAGGCGATTAGTTTACACTTCTCAAAATATAGAGCCGAAGAAGTAAGCTATCACCACGTTCAAATAGCCGCATTCAAACAGACTCTAAATTTGGCCTTAGAAATCGAAATAGATATAAGGTGCAGCTTCAGCAGGGGCAAGCACCCAGGCTAAGAAAAAGCAGATGGGTAGTAAGAACACTTTGATAGGCCAGCTAATTTGTAGCTTGAGGCCGCGCTGAATAGCGTAAGTAAATCCAATCAGTCCCACGAGGCCCACGAGCACTATGACAATTTGCGGACGGCTTAGGCCAGAAGGGTCGTAGTAAACCTTTTGCGCAAACTGAACGTCAGCGGCGTAACCAAACAAATGATTCATAGCCAGACCGGCATCGCTAAGATTAGGTAGGCGAAAGAAAATCCAGCTAAAGAACACCGTGAGCTGAGTAATTGCCCAGGCTACGACAGTACCAGGTACGCTAGCCCAAAAAGCCGCTAGCGGCTTTACACGCTCTGCAAGTGAAATATTCAGGCGATGGACAATCAGCGCAGTTCCATGAATCGCACCCCAGACAATAAAACCCCAGCGATCGCCGTGCCAAACGCCAGCAATCAACATAATCAGCATCAAGTTGATGCAGGTTCTAGTAAGACCATTTCGAGATCCCCCTAGAGGAAAATAGAGATAGTTGCGCAGCCAGTCGCCTAGGGTAATGTGCCAGCGCCGCCAAAAAGCTGCAATGCTAGTTGAAAAATACGGAAAGTTGAAGTTTTGCGGCAGGTTGATGCCCAGTAGTAGCGCACTGCCTCGGGCAATATCGACATAGCCGCTAAAGTCTAGATAAAGCTGCAGTCCGTAAGCAAAAGCCAACAGCCAAATGTCGCCGCTCCCGGCTCTCGGCAGGCTGCTAGCGCTCAAATTTACCAGCAGCCCAATGCGATCGGCAATCAACAGCTTTTTAACCGCTCCTGAAGCAATCAGCCACAGTCCTTCTACGTTTTGACTAAGCGGCGGCAAAGAAAACGTTTTGAGCTGTCCGGTAAAGCTATGAAAGCGAGTAATCGGCCCAGAAAGCAGCTTGGGGAAAAAGAGCTTGTAAGCAGCAAAATCTAGCAGGCGATCGCTAGCAGGCGATCCTCGATACACATCGACTAGGTAAGCAATACACTCAAATGTAAAAAAGCTTAGCCCCCAGGGTATAAGCCAAACGGCGGCGTCTGTATTAAAGAATGAAACCGTAGGCGCTAGGTATTTGAACCCCAGGAGTAGCAGCGCGTTGAGAGCGATGCCAAGCACGAGCAGCCTAGTTCGTCTGCGCATCCAATCTGCCTGCTCGTACTGCCAGGCTTCGTTGGGAATACGCCAGTCTAGCGGAGCGCCAATCGCTTTGCCCAGCGCAAAGTTTAGCCCTACGAGCACCAGCATTAGCGGCACGTACTGTGCTTGCAAAGATCCGTAAAACAGTAGGCTGCTGATTAAAATAATCCACAGCTTATCGGAGCGATTGGGCATCACCCAATAGAGGATCACCACAATCAGTAGAAAAAGACCGTAGAGAATAGACGGCTGAGTCATAGCGAATGACGATCAGGAAGAAGGGTTAGACGTGAATGTCAAACAGCACTCTATCACTGCGAGGCCCCTGCAAGACGACTAACGAGCGCAGCTACGAGTCGGTGTTTTCATTGGGTAGAGGTTCTGGCCAGTCAATCAGCGGATCTTGAGCCAATCGTCGAGAAACCTGATAGGCTCCGTAGCGGTTTAAGTGGCTAGGATCAGAGAAGTAGTCGTAGCGTTGAGGCCACAGTCGCCCTAGATCTCGAAAGGTAAACTCGGGATTAAGCGCATCTACTTCCGTCAGGTATTGCTGGAATTCTTGCTCCGCCTCTACCCGACGACTGTCTAAATATTCGTCGGTAAGGGGGGTGTTAACAAAGACAATCGGTAGCTGTTTTTCGGCTGAAAACTGAAGCAGCGAGGCCAAAGCATCTGACTGCTTACCGCTCATCCGAAAGGATTTGTAGTCGCCATCGTAAGCACCCGCGACCCTAGCGTGATCGTTGTAATAGGTCGCTGGATTGAACCGCGTAGATAAAGCCAAAAATCCGTCAAAGTCAATCAGGCTAGTTTCGCTCGGCAAACCCGTCGGGGTGTCTCCTGTTTGGGTGCTTTGCGGCTCTGAAGAAAAGGTCGGAACTATTCCCCCCATGCCTTGGCCTAGCGCCGCTCGAATTTTCCCTCTATGAACATAAGCTGACGAAACTTGCCCAAAAAATTCGCTGAGCTGCCGATCGGTAGCCCGCGCTCTAACCTTGATTAGATCGGCCAGGCTGCCCAGCGCTAAATCTTCGATACTGCCTGTCGAATCGCCTGCTTCTATCTGACGGTAGCCTTCTGATGAGGCGATCGCATTAAAAGTAAGGTCTGTCCGTCCACTATTAAACGCCCGTGCCCCGTCTGCCCAAACCACTATCTGCGGCAGTTGATCAGCAGGAATTAGCCGCCGCACAATCAAATCTACAACCTGCACGGTCGCCCCATTAACACCAAAGTTAAAAACGCTTAAACCTTCATTGTCGGTAGCATCTAAAGCCTGACGCAGGGCCTCTGGGTCAACGCCTCTAAGCGCCCTAGAGCTGCCAATAACCAGCACATCTGGCGGGCCAAACTGAGCCACCCGGCGGCGGTAAAGAGCCAGTTTCTCATCGAGCTGCTGGCTGTCAAAAGAGGGCAGCGTAGAGCCTGCTAGCAGCGCTGAGGTAGACACGAAATCTTGCTGCGGGCTGTAGATCAGCTCGTCGTCGTTAATCGCCGAAGCAGTAAAATCGCGATCGCCGCCTGACTGCCCCTGACTCTGCTGCGCAAACGTTTCCTCAGCAAAACCGGCGCTATCAAAAACCTCACCGCGCTCAGAAGCATCCGGCGATCGCGGTAAGGTCAAATCGGTCTGATCGGTTTCAGCGTTATTCCAATCGAGTCCTGCTAGCTCCTCATCAAAGCTGCTAGGTTTCACTTTCTCTACGCCTACGTTCGGTCTGCCACCTGTAGCCACGTCGGGTTCAGTTGCCAACACCTCAGGGGCCGCAGCCTGAGACAGCGTGCGGCCCACCATAAAGTCAAACTGAACGGCAATGAGCAAACCCACCGCGCCCCAAATCGCTGCCATCACCAGCCCTTCAGACTGAAAGGGACTAGGTAAGTTAGCAGAGCGCAGCGTTCCAGCATCCAAATTACCGGCATCTTCGGCAGGCGAAAACGCCTGGCTTTTTACCAGCGCATACCGCAAGGTCTGCATCAGCCAGGCGCCAACCTTAATGTCGCGCTCGGCTTCGTCCGGCCCGGTCAGGCTTTCGTCACTAACCGGGGTGATCAATTCGCCCGCGTAGGACTCTGAGGCCGCAAACTCTGGCTTAGCCTCAGGCACCATCCGCACGCGATAGGTATAGTCGCGGCTGTGGCTCCAAATAGGCTGCTTTTGACCCGCTCGCCGACCATATAGCCGAATGCCCTCAATCTCAGGCACTTTCAGCGGCTCTAAAGTTTGATCGACGAGCGGCACAATCGCTCGCTTAGGCGGACAGACCGGGCCGTCTGTCATCACATGCAACAGCTTGTCTTTAAGCAAAAGCTGGACGCGAATACCGCCAGAGCTAAGCTGCTCGTTGATATCGGGATTGAGCGATCGCGTCAGGCAATAGGCTAGCGCAGGCATATTGCCTTTAGCGGCTAACGTCGCCGATGATTCGGCCAGATCCGGCTGGGTCGCCGCCGGTAAATCAATTCCCCTGAGCCATTCTGGGCTAATGTCATCTGTCGATGGCCCATAGAGCATGGCTCTAGCCAACCCTTGAGGGGCAATGCCAATCAGCAGACTAGATAGCTCTCTAACGAGATCGTTAATATTAGTAGACGACAAGGATCGAGGCGCTGCGGGTACATCAGCTTGGGCCTCCTGGCGAACCGGATAGCTAATGAGATGAAGCGTAGCCTGCTTAACTTCTGCAACCAGCTTAAGACCATAGCGTTTGGCCACCGAATTGGCGAGTTTGGCCAGGGCTAAAACATCGCCCCAACGCACCCACTCCCACAGCATTTCCTCGGGCGGTGTCAAGTCAACGCGCAGTCGCCAATCGGAAGCGGCTTCGCCCGTCACTTGAATCGTAATCACCGCATCTTGAAACTGATGGAGTCGCAGCTGTCTTAGCCGCTGAGCAATCGGCTCAGCAATCAGCAGCGGATCTGGGCTGTAGCTAGCCGAGCAAAAAATCCACAGCCTAGAAACCAAATCGCTAGCATCTGTATCCGCAGCGCTGTAGCTTAACGGGCGATGGGCAGATTTCGTCTCAGTCGCGATCGCCGGTTCGGTCGTAGCATCCTCAAGCGCAGCCCTGTCCGACTTAGATTCAGACTCTTCGGACTCGCTAATTCGAGCGGAAATTACCGATTTGGATCGTCGGGCCTTACCAGGCACAACTCTAGCGCTCACGGCCACGCCAACGTTAAGCGCACTTAGCGCTTCGCTCAAGTAGCGGGCGATCGCCTCCGAGTCGCCTTGGCGAGCCAAACTAATATCTGAAAGCTGCTCCGGCGAAGCGGGTAGCGCCGAACGCTGAATGACTTTGGCCGCTAGTTTACTATCCTCTGCGCCCTCGACTAGCCGCGTTAGGTGCCGCGCTAGCCGGTTAAGATAAATAGGAGCGCTCCAGACCGGCTTAGCGGCCTGATCTCGGCGGTTATAAACGTAAACTTGATGAACCTCGGGAAACTCTGCTTCGAGCCGGGCCTTAGTAGCCGGCTCCATCAGCGATCGCACCAATCGCATCAGCACGTAATCTTTGGGCAGCTCCGCCGATACCGACTCACACAAAACATGCAGAATATTGCCGCGCAGCCGAACCTTAATATCTGTAGTACGACTATCCTCTGTCCGCAGGATAACGTCCTTCAGCCAGGGGAGTAATGCAGCCGGATCGGCTTCAGTTTGTTTAGGAGATTGACCCAACATACATCTCTTAGAGAGCAGACTTAAAAATACTAGAGAACAGACTTAAAAATGCTAGAGAGCAGACTTAAAAATACAAATCTATCTATAGCGCAACCAGCCAATCTGCGCTCAGCTAAATCTTACACAGTAGCGATAAAAATTAGCCGACTACCGGCAGCTATCTACTCATAACATCCGCTAGTAAATAGTCCTTTAGCCATTCATTTCATCAGGCTAACAGCTAGAACCTTCTGACACTCGCTGCATTTTAGGGCATGTTCGTGCATTTCACACTAGTAAATATTAGGCGATCGCACAATGCAATCTCAACCATCCGGTCTTGCATAATCATCCCGTACGCACCAGACGCTGCGCTTAAAGCACTGCTCAAACGCTCTAAAATCGCTGCTGCTGAATTGCTGCTGCTGAGCGATCTAGCAAGCGGTTAAGCAGTTTCAAACCCACGCAAGCCCGTAAGACTAGCTAATAGCTACCAGATAGCAGATGATAAAGACTAGGATAAGTTCAGTCTATTCTACGTATACAGTCATCTCTTTATACGCAAATCTATGCAGTCATTTCGCCAGTCAGAAACCACTTCTCCGCCCAGACTTCCTATTCAGCTTCCGCTAGCGACAGAAGTCATTATTAGCCTTAGCAGCCTGCCGTTAGTCTCCTTATTGGCCCTAGGCCATGTCGTTGCCAATAGCCTAGCCGACGTCGGCCAAGCCAGCGAAGAACTATTTAGAGGCGATCGGCTACCGAGCCTGCCGCTCATGAAATAATGGCCAAAGCAGTTGGCAATAGACGCTAATAAAGAAGCGTTGAGAAAAGACGTCGCGTTGAATCACTATTGTCCAAGTTGTAACCCCAAAGATTTCTGTTCAAGCGGTCTTTAGGCAGTCTAGTCTTTAGGCAGTCTATAAGTAGTTGTCGTTAAGTCGTCTGCCAACGGCTCTAACAGAGATAGTGCAACCTTATATTTCCAAATCGCCATAATGCTTCATTAAAACCACCCCGCCCTGTCCCCAAAACTTCTACAATCATGGCGAGCAAATTTCGCCTACGTGGCGTCTTATCTGCATGAGTTCGATCCTCTCCTCAAAAGGCCCCTATTCAAGGAAACCCGTGCCCACGACCCTTACCAACGCATCCAAAGCCGCTGTTACTTCCGCCGCCGCTGTTAATCCCCACGACTGGCTGTTGCGCAACCGACTCAAAAGCGTAGAAGAAACCTGGACAGCCGTCCTTCAAGACGAGTGCGGCCCTGATTTAGTAGCTCTTTTGACCAGGCTGCGCCAGCTCTGCGCCCCCGATGGCCAGGCAAAAGCAGCCGATGCTGCGCCAGTACTGCAGCTAATCGAAGAACTAGAATTAGACGATGCCATTAAGATGGCGAGAGCCTTTGCGCTTTACTTTCAGCTCATTAATATCGTTGAGCAGCACTACGAGCAGCGCGGCCAGCAAAGACAATACCGGGCCGCCTACGAAGATGCTGCGGTGGCCTCAGCTAGCCTTGAGCATCCATCCAGTCGGCTGCCTGAGCGCTACTCCGAAGATCACAACTTAAACGGCGATAATCCGCTAGGTGAGTCGATCGCCGAAACTAGAGGACTAGGCGAGGCTACGACAGCTGGCGGCGACGTAGGCACCTTTTACTGGCTATTTCCTACGCTAAAGCGGCTAAACGTGCCGCCTCGGATGATTCAGCGTTTGCTAGATCAGCTAGACGTGCGCTTGGTCTTTACGGCCCACCCAACCGAGATTGTGCGCCACACCATTCGCGACAAGCAGCGGCGCATCTCTGCCATTTTACGGCAGCTAGATAACGAAGAAGAAGGCGCCAGATCGCTAGGCTTACTCTCTTCTTGGGAAGCCAAAGATCTACAGGCGCAGCTAATTGAAGAAATTCGCCTCTGGTGGCGCACCGACGAACTGCACCAGTTTAAGCCTTCTGTACTCGACGAAGTAGACTTTACCCTGCACTACTTCGACGTTGTTCTTTTCGATACTATTCCTCAGCTCTATCAGCGCATTTGCCGCGCCTTACAGGCGACCTACCCGCAGTTAACGCCCCCAAAACAGAACTTCTGTCGGTTTGGCTCCTGGGTAGGCAGCGACCGAGACGGCAACCCGTCGGTAACGCCGCAGGTAACTTGGAAAACAGCCAATTACCAGCGCAACATGGTCATTGGCAAATACATCCACTCGGTGCGCAACCTCACTGAGCTACTGAGCCTATCGCTGCACTGGAGTGAAGTGCTACCCGACCTGCTCGAATCGCTCGAAGAAGATCAAACTCAGATGCCGGGCATCTACGAGGAGCTAGCCATACGCTATCGCCAAGAGCCTTACCGCCTCAAGCTGGCCTACATCGAAGAACGGCTGCTTGAAACTAGAGCGCGATCCAAAAAGCTCTACAACGGCGACTATTTACAAGAGCAAGAAGCCAATCCTGAAGCTAGCGCGGCCAGCGGATACATCTACAAGTCCGGCGACGATTTCTTACATGAACTAAAGCTGATTCAAAGCAACCTGAAAGAGACGGGTTTAGTTTGCCAGGATCTAGAGGAGCTGATTTGCCAGGTTGAGATTTACGGCTTTAATTTGGCCCAGCTAGACGTGCGGCAAGAAAGTACCAACCACTCGGATGCCATCAACGAAATTGTTGAGTATTTAGGCGTACTAGAAAAGCCCTACAACGATCTAAGCGAAGCTGAAAAGACAGCGTGGCTCACAGGCGAGCTAAAAACGCGGCGTCCACTGATTCCAGGTGAGCTTTCTTTTTCTGACAAAGCCAACGAAATAATTTCGACTTTTCGGATGGTGCGCAAGCTGCATCAGGAGTTCGGCCCCGGTATCTGCCAGAGCTACATCATTAGCATGAGCCATACGGCCAGCGATCTATTAGAAGTAGCGCTGTTAGCTAAAGAAGCAGGACTCTACGATCCAGCGACAGGCATTAGCGCAATTAAAATTGTGCCGCTGTTTGAGACGGTAGAAGACCTGCGCCGCGCACCCGATGTGATGCAACAGCTATGGGAGTTGCCTTTGTACAGGGCCATGCTACAGGGCGGATATGAGGCGCTAGAAGCGGCTAAGACCAAGCCGGAAGAAGCTGAAACGTCTCTACAAGAGGTGATGCTAGGCTACTCGGACAGCAATAAAGACTCCGGATTCTTAAGCAGCAATTGGGAGATCCACAAGGCGCAGCAGGCTTTACAGGCGATCGCAGATAACTACACGGTGGCGCTGCGCATTTTCCACGGTCGAGGTGGCTCCGTAGGACGAGGCGGCGGCCCTGCTTACGAGGCGATTTTGGCTCAGCCCGGTCGCAGCGTGGATGGCCGCATCAAGATCACCGAGCAGGGCGAAGTGCTGGCGTCCAAGTACAACTTGCCCGATCTCGCGCTTTACAACCTGGAGACAGTAACCACTGCGGTCATTCAAGGCAGCGTTTTGGGCAGCACGTTCGACAGCATTGAGCCTTGGAACGAGATTATGGAGCGGCTAAGCGTGCGATCGCGCGAACACTACCGCGCCCTAATCTATGAGCAGCCCGATCTAGTGGAATTCTTCCACCAAGTAACGCCCATCCAAGAGATCTCGCAGCTACAGATCAGCTCCCGCCCGGCTCGCCGCAAAGGCAAGCGCAACCTAGACGGGTTGCGAGCAATTCCCTGGGTATTTAGCTGGACGCAAACTCGCTTTCTGCTACCTTCCTGGTACGGCGTGGGTACGGCGCTCAGCGAACTGCTAGCCGAAAACCCCGAGGAGCATTTAACGCTGCTGCGCTCTTTCTATGCCAAATGGCCCTTCTTTAAAATGGTGATTTCTAAAGTAGAGATGACCCTTTCTAAAGTGGACTTACAAATCGCGCAGCACTATGTGAGCCAGCTTAGCAGCGACGAAAAGCGCGAAGATTTTCAAAAGATGTTCGACCAGATTGCCGCTGAGTTTTACCTCACGCGCGAAGTGATTTTGACCATCACTAATCACGAGCGGCTGCTAGATGGCGATCCGAGTTTGCAACGTTCTGTGCAGTTGCGAAACGGTACGATTGTGCCGCTAAGTTTCTTGCAAGTAGCGCTGCTAAAGCGCCTGAGAGAATACGGCAATGACGCAGTGACCGGACGGGTGCGATCGCGCTACAGCAAGGGCGAACTCTTACGAGGCGCACTCCTAACCATCAACGGTGTCGCAGCGGGGATGCGCAACACAGGCTGATGGTTGAAACGAGGCTTTGCCTCTCAACAAATTGCCTCAACAAATTGCCTCAAATTGGGGCAATTTGTACGTAGTACTCGCTAAACATCGTCGCCTCATGACTTTGCCTTCGCGATCGCACCGTTGACCTGCGGCCCTGTGGTAAGTTATTACCTGCATTAATCAAGTTAGTGTGGTATGAAATCTAACGATTTTCATCCTGCTACTTACCTAATTGTGAGGAGTTTGAGATGATCGCTGGTTTTGGTAAACGGTTGACGAGACATCTATTGGGCTTAGCGGCTTGCACGGTTAGCGGTTTAGCGATCGCCTTTGCTTTTCAAGCGCCTGCTAGCGCCCAAGCTGCTTACGGTAGCTACGTCGGTATCGGCGGCGGCATCGGCTTGGGCGACAACAGCGACTTTGCGCTAGTGCTCAACGGTCGATACAACATTCTAGAACTCCCGATCTCTATTCGCGGCACGGCCTTTATCGGCGACGGCTCTGCGTTTGTGCCAACGGTTTCTTACGACTATCCCATCAATTTCAACACCGAAGTGTATGTCGGGCTAGGGGCTTCTTTTGCCAGCGATGGTTCCCCGGTTGGCGACAATTCAGCCTTCGTCATTCAGCCCGGCGTAGACTATACCAAGCCTGACAGCAACTTAGTAGTCTTCGGCAGCGCCATTTTTGCTATCGGCGGTGAATCAGGCGGTGGAACCGCAACGGCTGTTCAGAGCGGCGTCGGTATCCAGTTCTAAGTATCCAGTTCTAGGTATTCACATCAAATCACAAGAACCCATGTACTAAACATCAGCTTTCCGCTACCATAAACCCATCTATGGCAACCGTCTAAGGGTTTGATATGCGCGAGCTGCGTCCGCTAGGTTCTGTCATCCAAGGGTCTTTGAGTAAAGGACTAGAGGTTCGCCTGCATCCAGACGTGCTGGTTGAAGAGATGCGGGTGGGTAAGTTTTTGGTGGTGCAAGGGGTGCGATCGCGCTTCTTTTGTATGCTCACCGACGTAGCGCTAGGAACAGCCAGTGCGCGCATACTCGCTAGCCCACCAGAACCTAGCAATATTTTCCTGCAAGAAGTGCTCGCCGGTTCGGGCACGTATGGCACGGTGGACTTAACGCCGATGCTGATGTTTACGCCCACTGATGATGCAGACTACGGCGAGTATTCTGGTGAGTACCCAGAGAAAAACAGCGCTAAAGCTAAAAAAACTTCAAACGGGTTGGCTTCTTATCAACAAAATTCGAGCGCGGCCATTCAGCTACTGCCCGTAAAAACAATTCCCAGTCACTTCAGCCAAGTTTACGACGCTTCCGAACGAGACTTTCGCGCCGTCTTTGGCTGGGAAGACGACGCCACTCGTCGCAACTTTACCATTGGTCAGCCGATTGATATGGAGGTGCCCATCTGCATCGATCTCGATCGCTTTGTAGAGCGTAGCAACGGCATTTTTGGTAAATCGGGCACGGGCAAATCTTTTTTGACTCGCCTAATTCTCTCGGGCATTATCCGCAAACAAGCTGCCGTCAATCTAATTTTTGACATGCACTCTGAATACGGCTGGGAAGCCGTGAGCGAAGGCAAGCAGTTCAGCACCGTAAAAGGACTGCGACAGCTTTTTCCTGGCAAAGTGCAGATTTTTACGCTAGACCCAGAGGCCACTAAGCGGCGCGGTGTCTACGACGCGCAGGAGCTGTATATCAGCTTTGACCAAATTGACGTAGAAGATTTGGTACTTATTAGCCGCGAACTCAATCTCTCTGAAGCCAGTTTAGAGAATGCCATTATCCTACGCAACGAGTTTGGCAACAGCTGGATTAACCGATTGCTAGCCCTAAGCAATGAGGAAATACAAGAGTTTTGCGAAGTGAAGATGGGCAGCAAGTCTTCGATTATGGCCTTGCAGCGCAAGCTGACGCGGCTAGCAGAGCTAAAGTATATTCGAGGGAGCTGTCCGCACAACTACGTCAATCAAATCTTAGAGACCATTGACGCAGGCAAACATGTAGTCATTGAGTTTGGATCCCAGTCCAACATGCTCTCTTATATGCTGGCAACGAACGTAATTGCTCGAAGAATTCACGCCAGCTACGTAAGAAAAGCAGATAGATTTTTGCAGAGCAAGAATCCGAGCGATCGCCCCACCCAGCTCGTCATCACCATTGAAGAAGCCCACCGCTTTCTAGACCCAGCGACAGCCAAGCAAACTATCTTTGGCACCATTGCTAGAGAAATGCGCAAGTACTTTGTCACGCTGCTAGTGGTCGACCAACGACCTTCGGGAATCGACAACGAAGTGATGTCTCAAGTAGGAACAAGAATCACCGCTTTGCTAAACGATGAAAAAGACATTGACGCAATTTTTACCGGCGTCTCGGGTGGACAGAGCCTGCGATCTGTTCTTTCTAAACTAGATTCTAAACAGCAGGCGTTGTTGCTAGGCCACGCGGTGCCAATGCCGGTAGTGGTGCAAACTCGGCCTTACGATGCGAAATTCTACAAAGAGATTGGCGATACGGCCTGGGAGGAGATGACCGATGCGGCGGTATTTAAGGCGGCTGAAAGTGCGATCGCTGATCTTGGTTTCTAGAATCTGGCAGTAAATAAGTTAAAACCTGACAATAGTTGTGGAGTTATAAGGATGTGAAAAGCTTATTTCTCTACTCAACGTGATAAGCCGTAATCGCAATCTTGCCATCAAGACTGTAAATTGCCTCAATGCGTCGATGCTCAACATGGCTCCACCAAGTCTTTAGGCGCTGCCCTTGAGCAGGTGCTGTGCCTAATCTCTTGTAACCAGCGGCAGCTAGCAAAGACTCAAACTTTTCTGTCGAGAGTGTTTTAGATTTAATTTGAGGAATACCGTCTAGCTTGTGCTTATCGAGGGTCATAGCTTCCGTTATAGGTGCTATAGATTCGATAGTTGGGTAGTACTAGGGCCACTCCAGCTATGCTGTGAATAACTCCTGAGTAATTTTTTTCAGGTAGGCAACCCCACAGCCGTATTCTCAGCGGCCCGCACCAAATATATAAGCCAGGTACTAGGGCATCTAAGCTGTAGGCGATCGCTCTCATCCTTTGCTCGTTTGTGTTTGTAATAGAGAGAGCTTTCTCAGGTGTATCAGATGATAAATCTTGCGAAAATTTCACAGCTTATAAGCTCTGTAAGTAACCTATCTCAATCATATTACTTCAGTAGATGTGGAGAACTATTGCCCCTTACAGCGCTCTAGTATTCTGCTGCTATTACATCAGCATTTAATCTAATATAGTTACTTCATCTGTTTTAACTTCATTAAAGCTGCGCGTCTACTCGCTGCGCAAGCAACCCCCTTCAACTATGAGCAAAGGCACCCTTTTCGATAAAGTTTGGGATTTACATACCGTAGGCACGTTGCCTTCTGGCCAAACTCAGCTATTTATTGGCCTGCACCTGATTCATGAGGTGACCAGCCCGCAAGCTTTTGCCATGCTAAACGAACGGGGTCTAAAGGTGATGTACCCGGAACGAACGATCGCGACGGTAGATCATATCGTGCCGACAGAAGATCAGTCGCGGCCGTTTGCCGATCCGATGGCAGAGACGATGATGGCAGCGCTGGAAACGAATACAAAAGCGCACGATATTCGCTTTTTTAATGTGGGATCTGGCAATCAGGGGATTGTGCATGTAATTGCCCCAGAACAAGGGCTGACTCAGCCAGGAATGACGGTGGCCTGCGGAGATAGCCATACGTCTACGCATGGAGCCTTTGGGGCGATCGCATTTGGCATTGGCACCAGTCAAGTTCGCGACGTTTTAGCCTCTCAAACACTGGCCTTAGCCAAGCTAAAAGTCCGGCGAATTGAAGTGAACGGCGAGCTACCCAACGGCGTTTTTGCCAAAGACGTAATCTTGCACATTATCCGCAAGCTAGGCGTAAAAGGCGGTGTGGGCTATGCCTACGAATTTGCTGGCAGCGCCATTGATAGCCTATCGATGGAAGGGCGGATGACGCTGTGCAATATGTCGATTGAAGGCGGTGCTCGCTGTGGCTACGTCAACCCCGATCAAATCACTTACGACTATATAAAGGGTCGAAATTTTGCGCCCAAAGGAGACGACTGGGACAAAGCCGTTGACTGGTGGAATAATCTGCGCAGTGATGCCGCTGCTGAGTACGACGACGTTGTGGAATTTGATGCGGGTGCGATCGCGCCAACCGTAACCTGGGGGATTACCCCCGGACAAGGCATTGGAGTCAACGAGACAGTGCCGACGCTAGAAGTCGTGCCAGATGACGAAAGGCCGATCGCCGAAGAAGCCTATCGCTACATGCAGCTGTCGCCAGGGCAGCAGATTGCAGGCACGAAAGTTGATGTTTGCTTTATCGGTAGCTGCACGAATGGTCGCATCACCGATTTACGCGAAGCGGCCAAGGTAGCCCAAGGGCGTCAGGTGGCCGCAGGCGTAAAGGCGTTTGTCGTGCCCGGTTCGGAGCAGGTAAAAAAGCAGGCCGAGGCAGAAGGGCTAGATCAGATATTTACCGCCGCCGGATTTGAGTGGCGCGAGCCGGGCTGCTCTATGTGTTTGGCAATGAATCCAGACAAGCTCAAAGGCACTCAAATCAGCGCTTCCTCCTCTAACCGCAACTTTAAGGGACGCCAGGGATCAGCCTCTGGGCGAACGCTGTTGATGAGTCCGGCAATGGTAGTTTCAGCGGCGGTCACTGGCCAGGTAAGCGACGTGCGTCAGCTTGCACCGGTTGGCTAAAGCGACGGATGCCGCTTTCTCAATTCACACTCTGAAGCTAGGGCGTAAGTTTGGATTTAAGAGGCTTTTTTCATCGGCGCTTTCAGAAGAACAATCGTTGCTGATGATGTCTCTGCTTTTGTAAGCGCATCTGTGGCGATCGCCATAGCGACCCCTCGCACCGATGGCCGACTCAAAATTTCTTCATAGCCGGTCTGCTGAGTGCCCATTACCTTATCCCAAAAGGTAAAGTACAGGCTGTAGTGCGCGGTGTACTTACGGTGATGCATCCAATGGTGCATAGGGCCAACCATCCAACTGCCTAGCCATCGGCCAAAGGCGGAGTCTTCAAACAGCCTAAATCCGAAGTGATGGATCAGTGCCCCTAGCGTCATCACCAGGACGACCGCGCACAGCACAGAGAAATGCATAGGGATAATAAAGACAACGCCCATTAAATAGACAGCCTGAATCAGCGCCTCTGCCGGGTCGAACGCAAAGGCTGTCCAAGGGGTTGGATTCTTAAAGTGGTGGTGGCCTTGATGTAGCCACTTATAGCATTTGGGATGATGAGCCAAACGGTGGGTGAAGTAAAAGTAGGCATCTTGCAAGAGGATGACTAGCACCAGGCTGACGCCGAGATACCAGGAGCCGTAGCGATCGCTCTCTAGATAAAGCCGAGTATATCCCTGCTCAAAAGCGCTCATCATCAAGGCGGCGCAAAAGGCAAAGATTCCAGAGGACAGCACAGACAAAATGACATCGTTGCGAATGCTATTCCAAATTTTGAGGGGCGTTCTGTCGGTAGCACTCAGGGCAAAACGAGAAGCAGGCCGCAGTCGATAGAACCCATAAAGACCGCCAGCAGCAGCGAAGTAGCCAATTATCGTAAAGACAAAAAACACCAAGCTGTGCCAGCTAACCGCCTTCACGAAAGCAAATAAGTCTGCGAAAATGCCGGTACTCCAAGCCTTTAGAAGGGCGTTTGGCAGGGCGTCTAGAAAAGAGAAATCCAAAGTCTGTCGATATACCTATTGGTATAAACGGTTGCGTCTAGTCCCATGAAGTTTACTGGGTTTCTGTGGGCTTTGGCCAGATTAATAGACGGCATTAAAGTTAAGGCTCTCAGATAGCTTCTCAGGCGATCGCATCTTCTCTCATAATGTTCGCTCTCAACAAAGCGATAGAAGTAGCTAGCAAGCACGATCACGCCGAACAATATTAGACTCTAAAAGTTTCAAAATTAAAATAAATATTAAGTAATGTAATAAAAACGAGCTTCTATAAGAAAGTGTTGCGCCTTTATGATCCCGTTGTTAACGTTGGCTTGTTGAGTAAATCCTTACCCTTCATGGAGGCTAGGAGCCTCGTAATAGATTTGCGTTTCTATTCTGTAATGTCTACTTACGTAAAGACCTGTTACGAGCTTTTTACATAGTTGACGCTTCGGCGTCCAGCCATCGAGCTTCAAATGATCATCTACAAGGACTGCACATCATGAATTTATTTCGTTCTTTTCAGTTAGCTTTGGGCAACAGTGTTTCTTACGTACAGCATCTATTTATGAAAGTTGCTGTAGCTGCTTCGCTCAAGCTTTGTATGTTCACTGCCCGCGTCTTACTAGGTTCACCTGAGCCTGCGCGCCGTCAAGCGGGTCAGGTTTAAGTCAACGCATTTTTTCGAGATAGCTCACTTACAGTGATGAAACGTAAGCCGGGCAAATAGAAAGCCTGTAGAATTTGCGGCTAAGGGAATAGCGCGCTTATAGATAACCAAACAACTAGATGGATGCTTAGAACAAATTCTACAGGGCTTATACGTTCTAGTTGGTATTAGCTTTTACAGATTCGACGATCAGCTTTGGCTGCCTGCGTCGGATCATCAACTGTTTCGCCGCTAAATTAGCTAGCTAATTTAGCTATAGATAAGTGAGTAGATAAGTGAGTCGTCCCAGACACAGGGCCGCCGATAGACTTTACTCGCGCTTACCTCTCGCACTGACCTACAGCTAGGCTGCCTACGACTGCTCGAACTTTGACCGGTAAGGCTGCGGCTACTCAAATTTTTAGCCTGGATTTTTATCCTATTAGATTTTTAGCCTGCTAGATTTTTAGCCTCTCGAAAGGGTCTGCTCTTTCGACCGAGTTTGAACTGCCTACATTTGAACTGTCTACATTAGAGCGGCAGCGGCTATTGAGCGGCGGATATTATTCACAACAGCGTTCTGTTGTTTCTACAACCTTGCATATAGCTATCGATCATTTAGCTTCGCTTAGCTATATGCAACAAATTTTAGGAGAGTTTTGCAATGAATATTGAAGGAAAAGTGGCTTTGGTCACAGGGGCTTCTAGAGGCATTGGACGCGCGATCGCGTATCAACTAGCTCAGAGTGGAATCCGTCGAATTATTTTGCTAGCGCGTGACTTTACGCTGTTAAGCGAGATCGCTGCGGATATTCGAGAGATGGGTGCTGAAGCGATCGCGCTATCGGTTGATTTAACCCGGCATCAAGAGGTAAGCGGTGTCATCGCCAAAGCCTGGCGCGACCACGGTGCTATCGATCTGTTAGTGAACTGTGCGGGCGTAGCTCATCAGGTGCCTTTCTTGCGATCGCACCGCTCCCAGGTGCAAACAGAAATTGCAACTAACCTCACGGGTATGTATACCGTCACGGCCCTGATTGCCCGACGGATGGCTGCTCGTCGGTGCGGCACAATCGTAAACGTGTCTAGCCTAATGGGCAAAATTGCCGCGCCAACCATGGCAACTTATTCGGCAACCAAGTTTGCAATCGTAGGGTTTACTCGCGCTTTGCGCATGGAACTTGCCCCACACAACGTAGACGTCATCGCTCTGCTGCCCTCACTCACCGATACAGATATGGCTAAAGATATGCAAAAGTTTCGCGGTGTCATTCCGGTAAGCGCTGAGACGGTAGCTCGCGCTTGTTTGCGTGGACTAGAGAACAACACAGCGGAGATACTAGTAGGTTGGCAGTCGCATTTGGCGGTTTGGTGCGATCGCTTCTCGCCCTGGCTGCTAGAGCCAATACTGAAGCTAACGGCTCCCAGTCGATTAATACACGATCGCCATCCACCAAGACGCAAAGGCAAAGTATGGCACGAGGGCGAATTTGTCTAATTGAACCAGGGATATTGAACCAGGGATATTGAACCAGGGATATTGAACTAAAGGTAAAGCGTAAAAGATCTATAGCTACCTGCTAAGAAGACTTTTACGCTTTATTATCCGCTCATCTATTCTGTTTGCGAGGCGGTTGCGTACTAACGCTAAAAATATTGATAGGCTAAAAGCTTGCAAGCTTCGAAAACTTCAACGACATGACTACTCAAGACATCGCCAAAACTGCATCTAATGGCTCCACTCTTTACGGCGAAAGGGCCATCGAAGAAGGCAGCTTAATTACTTTCCCCAATCCTAGACCTGGACGCGTATACACCATCGACATCACGCTGCCAGAGTTTACCTGCAAATGCCCATTCTCAGGCTATCCAGATTTTGCAACTATTCATATCCACTACGTACCGGATGAAAAAGTTGTAGAGCTAAAGGCCATCAAGCTCTACATCAATAGCTATCGCGATCGCAACATCTCTCATGAAGAGTCGATCAACTTAATTATGGATGACTTTGTAGCGGCCTGCGATCCCCGCTCAGTTACCGTCAAAGGCGATTTTTTGCCAAGGGGCAACGTGCATACCGTAGTTGAGGTCTCTCATCAGAAATAGAAACGTCAATACTATAGAGATAACGCTATGAAGACGCGCTGGTGTAAAACCGCAGCGCAAATTGCCAGAATCCCTTAGACGCCTGAAATAAGACGGCGGCTAAAATAGCTGATCCTAAAAGCCAAATAGGTTCGCTGCGCGATAGCAAGGTTTGGGCCGGTACGGTAGTCAAAAAAGCGACCGGAATAATAAAGGTAAAAAAGACTCGGTAGGCGGCTGGATAGCCTGAGATGGGAAATCGACCGGCTTCTAAAAGCGATCGCAAAACCTCTGTAACGTTATAGATTTTGACAAACCAAATGCTGGTGGCCCCCAAAATAAACCACAGGCTATAAAGGCTGACTACGCCCAAAGCCAGCGGCGGCAAAATGGCCAGATAGGCCAACGGTGACAGCCCCAGCTTTCCACCTGCGTAGAAAATGATCATAAATCCGAAGAGCAAATCGGGAAAGCCCCAGGGTGATAGGGTGTGAGTGCTCAGCCAAAACTGAGAGCTCACTGGCTTTAGCAAGATAAAGTCGAGCGTGCCTTCTTGCACGTAGCCAACAATCTTGTTGAGGTTAGGCGCTAAAAAGGTAGCCGAGACGCCCTGCAATATTGTAAAAAGCCCCAGCACGACCAGCGCTTCTTCCCAACTCCAGCCCTCGAAGGTATAGCCCGTTTGGTAAAACAAAAAAAGCCCAAACAAGCTGCCCGCCAATCCACCCAGGCTGCTGATCACAGCCACAATGAAATTAATTCGGTACTCCAGTTCAGCGGCAAATGAAACCTGCCAAAACAACTTAAGCACTCGTAGATACTGCGCGATCGCCATTGCCTTTGTCCTTATCCGCTTACGCCAGGCTATTCATACAGCCAATAGCCGGCTCAACCGTCGCGACATCGCATCAGGTTGAGCATTTCTACTAATTATTCCTGATGATGTCTTTTTCGATCGAATACATAGGTGAATGTATGTTTTAAGACAGGCATACTCGGATGGCATTAGCAAAAAACCTTCGGCATAGGACGTCTTTAAACAAACGGCAGATCTCTGTGACCTTTCTCACATCGCTCTCGGCGAGCAGCCTATATTCTGTATAGCAGTCGCAAAAGCTAAACCGTATAGCTACGCCATAAACAGCGACATCGTAAGCAGCTCGCTAGGTACAGACGGTAAACTGCAAATATGTACGAAGAGATGTACATAACGTAAGAAAGTACATCGGCCAATTCGCTGAGAAGCTTTGGCTTATATCTGCATCGAACGTTAAAGACGACCCCTGTATCTAGCCGGTAGGCACGCTAGGGTAAGATGGCTCCGCCTTAGAAGTAGGTATGGTTGAGGCGATCGCCTGTAAACAAACCGCAGTGAATTTTCAGCTTTCTACGCGCAGAAGCTGCTAGCAAATAGTAATCGGCACTGTAGCTACAGGCTAAGCTGCTTTAACGACTAGAAACTTCACTCGTAGTTAAATAGAGGCTTAGCTTCTCTTGAAGACGCTGACGCGCTCTAGCTATACGCGACTTAACGGTGCCCAAAGAAACACCTGTAATACTGGCAATTTCTTCGTAGGAAAGGCCCTGTAGCTCGCGCATAGCAATTGTTTTTTGAAAAACTTCAGGCAGCTCGAGCATGGCCTGCTTAAGATGATCGTGGAATTCTTGAGTCATCATCATATCGGCAGGTGTTGGCTCCTCCGAGGGCAGTTCCCAATCGTATTGCCCATCGCTGGAGTAGCGCGGCGCATCTAAAGACACCGATCCTTTGTAGCGCTTTCGCTTGCGCAGTTCGTCGTAGAACAAATTAGTGGTAATCCTGCCTAGCCAACTTTTGAACTTAGCGGGTTCTTTGAGCCTGTGAATACTGCGATACACGCGAATCCAAACCTCCTGTGCTAGATCAGCTCGATCTGTCCAATCTGAGGCTAGGTGATAAAGCAGCTTGTCTACATAGCGTTGGTAGCGGCTAACTAGCTCTTCAAAGGCAGGGCGATTCTTAGCCTGCTCCTGGCAGTGGGCGACCAGCTCGCTGTTAGAAAGCGTAGCAAGTGCGCAGCAGGTAGCAGGGCCATTATCTGCAGCTTGGACAGCCGGTGGCACTACAGGCGGCACTACATGTAAAGACACTCGGCCAAAGGACTTAGACGCTAAAGATTTTGAAGTCAAAGACTTCGAAGACCTGGAATGGTTTAACTGTCTTAAGCTACTCATCGGTTTTTTAGAACTCAATTGTGAATTTGGCTGTACTTGTTTGAAAACTGCCTGGAAGCAAACTCCCGAGCAACATTCCTTCTAAAAACTCCTGTGAAGCAGGGGCTAGCGCTTCATTCGCCAGAGGTAAGACTGTAATGTGCAGCCTGCAATATGCAGATCGTCAAATTTAGACAAGCTGGCTCTAATCGGGAATGGAGTGAACTTTCTGAACCAAGATCTTTGATTAGGAAAGTCGAACGATTCTATGTCGCAGTTTCGAGAACCTGAACTTTTTCGCGGATGCCCTGGCACTACACAGAAGCTGGGCATAGCGACTCTGTAGCATTTAGGAAGTTGCGAATATTACACAGATCAGAGATTTTCTAGGACCGGTTGACATTAGCAACTACGAATATTGGGTAAGTATTTACAACCAATAGCTTTTTGCTTCCTCGTAAACATAGTAAACATTACTTACGTCGTACATCAGCTAAATAGCCTAATCTTTGTCGTAGAATTACTTACGTGTTAAAACTGAATATTCTTGAAATCAATTCTAATTGATTGAAAACGCTTAAAAACCAGCAAAATCAATCTTTTCAGCCAAGCGGCCAGATAGCTGACTAATTAATGTATGTGCTAATAGCAACCTAGATCTAACTTCTTACGCGCCCATGCCCGAGTACTTTTTAAGACCCTTGCGCCAAAGCACTCGATTAAGCGTGAGGGCGATCGCGCCCCACAGCATTATTGTTACTAACCCTCTCCGTAAATCTACGGGCAAGCCTACTAACAGGCTAGCCGGAAAGTAAACCAAATAGGGAAAAGGCGTCCACAGCGCAAACTCGCGGATAGGGTCTGGAAACAGTTCTAACGGGGCAATCATGCCGGAGAGAAAGGTATAGAAAAGAAACCAGAATTGCTGAATGGCGGTCGCGCGCTCTACCCAAAAAGAGAGCATGGCAAAGGTGTACTGAATCAGGAACCGCAGGCAGAAAGATAAAAAGAGAGTCAGCGTGCCCCAAAAACAAGCGTAGGGTGTGGGTATCCAAATGGCATCTGGGTAGAGCAGGCAGAAAAGCCCGATTAGCAGAATAATGAAGGGCATACGCGTCAGCCGCTCTGCCAGATGGCCAAAGAAATGCCGCCAGACAGGATCAATCGGTTGCAGCAACAGCGGCGAAAGTTTGCCCTGCACAACTTCTTTCTCAAAATCCCAGATCACCCAAACAACGGTAAACTGGCGAGCGAGAAAAACGGCTAAAAAGTAGCGAGCAAATTCTGTAGGGGTAAAGCCAACATCTGCACTTTGCGCGGCTTGATCCCACAGGCCCAAGAAAATTAGTGGGAAGCTGCCAGACAGCACCCAAAAGATTAGCTCGGCTCGGTATTCCACCATGTAGGCGTAGTAAACCGAGATCAGCGTGCGGGCAATTTTCCAGGAGTGCTGGAGGGCTTTTAATTGTGTGGCAGACATTAGAGGAGCAAGAGGTTAGGAAGAAAGGATAGGGCGTGCGGCAGCGGCATCTTGTTCTGGCGTAATACCCGCTTGGAAAACGCGACCGATAACGTCTTCGATGGGCGGCTCAGTAACGGTCAGATCCTGAATGGTGAAGTTGTTGAGTAGAGCCGATACGGTATTTGTAAGATCTTGAGTGCTGACTAAGAAGGTAGCTTTGCAGCCTGACAGGTTTTGCAGTTCGCCGTAGGGTTTGAGGCTTTGCCGGCTAATGTCTTGGGTGCGCTCGAACTCTACAGAGACTTCTCGATAGGGAGCGAACTGGTCTAGCAGGCGATCTAACTGGCCGTCGTAGATCAAGCTGCCTTTGTGAATCACTAAAACGCGATCGCACAGCGCCGTAATATCGGCCATATAGTGACTAGTCAGTAGAATCGTTGCCCCATATTTTTGGTTGTAGTCTTGCAAAAACTGGCGAACGGCAACTTGAGCATTCACATCAAGGCCGAGCGTAGGTTCATCTAGAAAAAGCACCTGGGGGCGGTGGATGAGCGCGGCGAGCATTTCGGCTTTCATCCGCTCGCCCAGGGAAAGCTTACGAACAGGCTGCTTAAGCTGAGCCTGAATATCGAGCATTTCGGCGAGTTCACCAACGCGATCGCGAAATTCAACATCGCTTAAGTTGTAGATAGCGGCGTTAATGCGCAGCGAATCTAGCGCCGGCAAGTCCCAAATGAGCTGCTGCTTTTGGCCCATAATGAGGGTGATTTGCCGCAGAAAGGTGTTTTTTCGATCGAAGGGGCGGTGCCCTGAAACAGAGACGCTGCCTGTAGAAGGATGAATTAGCCCCGTGAGCATTTTAAGCGTGGTGGTTTTGCCTGCACCGTTAGGCCCTAAAAAGCCAACGATTTCACCAGGTTCAATCTGAAAGGAAACCTGTTTGACGGCTTCAATATTGTGATAGGTGCGGCGAAAAAAGTGGCGTAGGGTGCCTTTAAGGCCAGGATCTTTATTAGCGACCGGATAGACTTTGCTGAGGTTTTGGACGTTGATAATGGGCATTAGCCTTGTTTTCTCTGACGGTTTCTTTAGCAGTTGTTGCTTTTGTCTACTTTCTCTATCTGTAGATCGCTGTTTATAGCCTGTAGTTTCGCCATGATAGAGGTCGCGGTAGGCAGCTTTGAGTTTTGAAGAAGGTGATTGAACGAAAACTATGGATATTCCAGTGGAGGACTTACAGGCAATTCGAGCGGCAATTGAACAGCAAATTTCAGCGTTCCAAGCAGACAATGCGATCGCGGCTTTTTCTCAAGCTGCACCAGGTATTCAGCGGCAGTTTGGCACAGCGGAAAACTTTGTGCGCATGGTAGAAGAGGCATATCCTCCCGTGTATCGGCCTCGCTCTGTAGTGTTTGAATCGGTGTTGAATGTAGAAGGGCTGCCGGCTCAGCAGGTGATGGTAATGGGCGAAAACGGCGAGCTAGTAAGAGCAACCTATATTATGCAGCAGCAGGTGATGGGCGACTGGAAGATTGCGGGCTGCTATTTGACGCCATTAGAAGATTGAGTTTTAAGAGGGCTCAAGCTAAATCTTATACTTTTCGTAAAAATGTCCGATGAGATAAAGAGAGCCACAGAAGACAATAGGGCAGATATTATCTACTACCTTATTCTTAGACAGCGGCTTCTTGGACAGCGGCGCTGAGGCGGCTAGGGCGGCTTCCAAGGTGGAGTGAGTTTGGACGGCGGCTAAGCTTGGACAGACCCTTTGGGCGATCGCACTCAAATCTTCTGGGTCGGCGCTTAGGTGGCCAGGCACCGCGGTCAGATGAAGGCGATCGCCAGATCTCAGCAGTTCGCGAAACACCCCTGCGCAGTCTTTGGTTTGCAACATGCCCATTAGCCAGGTAATCGGCTGATTAGGATAGCGCTTATCAAGATAGATCCTGAGCGATTTAGCGGCGTCTACGTTATGTGCGCCGTCTATTAGCATTGGATGCCCCTGCCACTGGTCTTGCTGCAGTCTGCCGGGCCACTTTACTTGAGACATGCCCTGGGCGATCGCCCCATCGGATATGTTCCAGCCCTGGTCGCGCAGGGTTTTTATAGCCGCGATCGCACAGGCTGAATTTATTTTTTGATGTTCGCCTAAGAGCGCCTGCGGATATTCAATATCCTCATATATCAGCGTGGGTAGTTCTCCCAAGGTTCCTGTCGCTTCTTGCGCAGGCTCAACCCAAACAATTGGAGATTGAAGAACCTGCGCCCTAGCCGTGACGACAGTTCTAGCCTCAGCAGGAAGCAAGCCAGCAATCGCCGGAACACCCGGCTTCAAAATACCAGCTTTCTCTCCCGCAATTTCTCCGATGGTTTCACCTAGGCGCTGCCAGTGGTCTCGGCCAATTGAAACGATCACCGTAGCTAGCGGTCGCTGGCAAACATTCGTCGCATCGAGTCTGCCACCTAGCCCCACTTCGACAACGGCCACATCCACTTTCTGACTAGCGAAGTACTGCCATGCAGCGGCGGTAATCACCTCAAACTGAGTGGGCGTAGGTTGAGTATCCGCTTCTGCTCGAATCGCCGACTCTACAACGGCTAGGCTCTTTTGTAAGTCCGACCAGCTAATGGGTTGAGCGTCTATACAGATGCGCTCTGTCCAGTGCACCAAATGCGGCGAGGTGTAGCGTCCGGTGCGATAGCCTGCGGCGCTCAAAATTGCAGAGAGGTAGGCGCAAACAGAACCCTTACCGTTGGTTCCCGCAACATGGACAATAGGGACGTGACGGTGCGGATTGCCTAACGACTGAAGCAAATGTTCAATGCGATCTAGGCCCAAGTCCACGCCGAATCGGGCATAGCTTTGTAGCTGCGCTTCTACGATTTGGGCCGGGGTTAGATTAGCAGGCGGTTGGCGAGTAGAGGGCATGTTGATAGGCAGCAAAACATTTTAGACAGCAAACATTTTAGACAGCAAACATTTTTCCCACAAAAAAGGAGCCACGCGATCGCGCAGCCCCTTTCTATTATCTAAAGCGGATGCTGTTCAAACTAAACAGCTTCTAGATTCTTTTCACCGGTGCGGATACGAACGATTTCATCCACGGGGCTAATAAAGATTTTGCCATCGCCAATTTCGCCCGTGCGAGCCGCTTCTAGAATTTTGCTCACAACCATATCGGTTTGGCTATCTTCCACGACGATTTCTAGCTTTAACTTCTGCAAAAATTCTACGGTGTACTCAGACCCACGGTAGCGCTCGGTTTGTCCTTTTTGGCGACCAAATCCCCGTACTTCAGATACAGTCATGCCGACGATGCCCGCGTTTACTAGCGCGATTTTAACCTCATCTAGCTTAAAAGGACGAATGATGGCTTCAACTCTTTTCATGGCTTAAATACACTGTCTCCCAATATTGGCCGATCTAAAGTTAGATACGACCTTGTACCCAGTTTTACTGGCGTAGCGATACATATACCAGAGGGACGCCCCCCTTGCACTGTATACCTTACTACTAGTTAGTGCGCTTTTTTAGACTTAACGTACTTTTAAAATCTAACGGTCGTTTAGCAGCGGCTTCATAATCAAGAAGCCCGCGCCAAACGCAGTTACCACAATCAAAATGATAGAAAGTACCAGCCAGATGCCGCTAATTTCTTTATTTTCTTGAGCATCTAAAGCAGAGCTGCGAAAGGTGCCAGACTGCTCTGTAAAGCGCTTAGGGTTACTCTGAGCGGTGAATGGTTTAGCAGCAACCGGCTCGGTGCGTCTGCCTACGGTTTGCGTAGACGGCTGCCTAGCCGCCATCGTTTTTTGATGGGCAGCGCTATCCGATTTTGATTTGCCCGACTTAGACTTAGCGACTTTTGGGCTAGCACTCTTCTGGTGAGGGGCCTTATCGCTAGTTTTGGACGCTGATTTTTGAGCTGCCGGCGCAATGGGCCGAGGCGTCCGATTTTGCGCTGGCTCAGACGCCGGATTAGCATACCGCCCAGGCTCGGCCAACGGCTGCATTGACGACGGCTCAGGTGGATGCTCTACTCGGCGCTCATAAGCGCGCTCTATAGGGGCAGCGTTGGCTTCTGCTTGAGCTAACCTAGCCAACGTATCTGGCGCGATCGCTTGAGAGAATCCGCCTTGACCGCTGTGCGGTAGTCCACCTATTTGTAGTCCACCCATTTGTAGTCCACCCATTTGCCCAGCGTCTTGTCCCAATAGATGAGCCGCTGGCCGCGCGACGCCCGCCGCCTGGCCCAAACTTAAAGCCGACTGCACCACGTTATGAATTTCTTGCTTAAGAAATTGATTTTGCTGAAGAAGCTGCTGATTGCGGCTGTTGAGCGAGTCGATGACGGATTTGCTATCCCGTAGCTCAGAGGCTAGCTCTCGATAAACCGACATGGGCACAGACGGTGCGTAGCGGGTCGGAGCCGAATGGGGATCAGCAGGGTGGGAAGGCTTCATAGGATGGAGGGGATCGTAAATTCTAAGGCGGCAGCGGTTTGAGTAGTCAAATTAGAGCAACGTTAGAGACATTCGTCAAGATGCTGTCTAGTTGTACCCTATTTTGTTTCAGCGCTACGGATGTTCTATCAATTATTTTGAACTTTCTTGATGGAACCTGTGAGCTGAGACACTTAAAAGAGCTGGATAGACTGAGCGAGCAGGGCTGCTTGGGTGCGATCGCGCAGTCCTAACCGGCCCAAAATACTGGTCACGTGGTTTTTAACCGTCCCCTCCGAAAGGTACAGCCGCTCTGCTATTTCACGATTACTCGCACCTTTGCCAATCTCAACGAGGACTTCCTTTTCTCTAGGGGTCAGCGCCTTCATTTCGGGCGGAATATCTCGATTAGGCGTGTCAGTCTCTTCTGACATCTGCGGTAGCGTTCCTAACATTTTTTGCATAATGCCAGGGCCGAACTGACTGTAGCCCTTAGCAACCGTGCGAATTGCCGCCGCTAGTTCTTCAGAGGGCGTGTCCTTTAATAAGTATCCGCTCGCACCTACAGACATAGCTTGCGCAATGAGTTCTTCATCGTCAAACGTGGTAAGCACCAATATTTTAATTGTGGGATATTTTTGTCCAATCGCTGCAGCGGTCGCAACGCCATCCATCACGGGCATTCGCATATCGAGCAGCGCCACTTCAGGCAGTTCGCTCTGAGAAAGCTGATCGAGCATAGCTAGCGCGACTTGCCCGTTTTCGGCTTCGCCTGCGATCGCAATATCTTCTTCTAGAGAAAGCAAGGCTCTAAGACCTTCGCGGATGAGTTTTTGATCTTCAACAATAAGGACATTGAGCATGATAGGTTCAGCTAGCCGCTATACGTTAGCGACAGAAATGGGCCGAATTGAAGGTAGAGGTAGGCTAACTTGAATTCTGGTGCCGGTTGAGATACCCGACGATTGGGCCGTTGAGCTAGTGACGGTAAAGGTGCCACCGGTTGATTGAGCGCGATCGCGCATACTCTGCAATCCAAATCCCGTACGCGCCTGAGCCGGATCAAAGCCCGCGCCGTTATCTTCTAAGGTAAGCGTAACGATAGCCTCAGAGCATACCAGCTGCACATGAATACGGCTCGCCCCGGCATGTTTGACAATATTGGTCAGACCCTCTTGCACAATGCGGTAGAGGATGGTGTTGAGACTAGCGCTTAACGGGCGGCTAAGCTGAATATCTTGAGTAATGCTGAGGTCAACAGGATGAGTTGAACTATTTTGAAGATCCTTTAAAAGATGCGCGATCGCGGCTTCTAAAGTCTCGCCTGCTAGCGGGTCTTGTCGAAGCGCAGCCACCGACTGTCGCACCGACTGCAAAGACTGGCTGCCGAGGCGTTTGGATTCTCCTACAAACTTTCGCGATTTTTCAGGGTCTTTGTCCCACAGTTTAATAGCGCTCTCTAGCTGAATGTTTAAAGCTGTCAAAGAGTGGCCCAAAGAATCATGAATATCGCGAGCAATCCGACTGCGCTCTTGATCCATTGCCAGCTTCTCTATTTCTTGAGCAGACTGACGCAGATTTTGATTAGCTTGCTGTAGCCGCTCCTGACTTTGCCGCTCGGTTAGCAAGGCGTTAATCAGCAGTACAACGAGCAGTAGCGATAAGCCAAAAAGCACAATAAAATTAAGCTGAAAGCTCATAATTAGCCCCTCCAACCGGTGCTGCGCAGACGGCGGCAGCCGACGGCTAATGCCAGAGAGTGACTCTAGCCGCAGCTGTAAACCGATTAAAAACAGCACGAAAGCAAGACCCGTCAGCACAATGCGCCCTGCTAGATCGAACATCAAGCAGCCGCGAATGACCAGTATTAAATAAACCACTGGCACAATTCGACCGTCATTAAACACCGTCGCCGAGGTAACCAGCGTCAGCAGTATCAGCACTATTTGCCCAAACGTATGACCTAAACGCGGCAGCTTACCTAGAGGAAGATAAAGCCCCATCAGGCCAAAGAGAACGAGCGGAACAACCGCTATCAGTGGGCTATGCTCCCAACCGGGCGGCGGACCACGGTGCTTGCCACCCGAAGGAGGGCCATCGAGCACGCTGATAAAGGCAACGGCCAGTAGCCCCCACTCCAAATACAGCAGAAAGCGGAAGGGATGGTTCTGAAGCTGAATGGCTCTGCTCATAGAGATGGTGCCGACAATCGCGCCGATCAAACTATTCCACTAGTTTAGAAGCAGTTTAGGCGCAGCTGTTACGAGCGCTTAGGCAAGTCGTGACTAAAGTCATGGATACAGTGGTGACCTTTGCTATTTCTCAGACGATTAGGGCCTTGACTAAGCTTAAACAGTACACAGCAGAGGCTAGTTGTTGGTTAATGCCATAAAGGCTGCCTTTGTTGGATTTTAATGTTTGACAATTTTTATGCAACTTAACTTGAAGACACTCTCTTTTAGCCTCCTGACAGCAGCCGCACTAGTAATGGCACCGCTCGCGCTGATGAAATCTGCAAATGCCGATGGCGGCGGTTCAAAATTTGAACAGCTCGATCTTACAGACGCACAATCCTCTCAAATTGAAGCGATTCGCACGGAGACTAAAAGCCAAATCGAAGCCCTGCTAACGCCTGAACAGCGCACTGCTTTGGGAGAAGGTGAAATGAATCGCGGCGGCTTGCGATCGCTCGATCTCACCGATGAACAGCACGACCAAATTCATACCATTAAGGACAGCTCTCGCGAGCAGATTAATGCAGTGCTCACCACAGAGCAGCAGCAGGAGCTAGCGGCAGCACGGGCAGAGGGTAGCGGCAGAGGCGAAGGCAAAGGACGCCGCTTTGAAGCCCTCAACCTGACGGATGACCAATCTGCTCAAATCGAAGCGATTCGCACGCAGACTAAAAGCCAAATGGAGGCTTTACTCACGCCCGAGCAGCAGGCTACCTTAGGCGAAGGTGACGGCGGGCGCAGAGGCTTTCGCAATCTCGACTTGACCGACGAGCAGCGTCAGCAAATGCGAGCCATTCACGAGGCTTCTCACGAGCAGATTAACGCAGTGCTCACCCCTGAGCAGCGTCAGCAGCTGCCAGAGCGCCCAGAAGGTCGTGGAGGCATGTCACAGACCGATCAACAGACCGATCAGTAGATATTAGACGCCCGTTTTACGAAACAACGGGTATTACATCTTCAACTTTCTTCTGGGAGTTGAAGGTGTAGACTCTGCTCCCTAGCTGTTGTTTCTATAATTTCTACAAATTGTTGTTTGATTATCTAGCCCCAAGACAAAAAGACAAGCACCGTGAATAAAAAGTACGTTTCAAGAATGTCATCTATTCCTAGCGTTAAGCGCCGCGAAGTGCTGGGCTTTATCGGTTCCGCCGCTGTTGTAACGCTATTAGGATGCCAGCGTGAGCAATCATCTATCGCCGCTGCATCAGCAGAACCCTCCACTCAGACCACTGTAGAAACCGCAACAGAAACAACTGCCGATTTGCCTGCCTGCGTCGTCAGCCCTCAGCAAACAGAAGGCCCCTATTTTGTAGAAGAAGCGCTAAACCGCTCTGACATTCGCTCCGATCCTTCAAACGGTACTGTGAGAGCGGGCGTGCCTTTGCGGCTGAAACTTCGAGTTTCTCAAGTCAGTGCAGGCGCTTGCATTCCTTTGGAAGGGGCCGTTGTCGATCTCTGGCACTGCGATGCAGAAGGCGTCTATTCGGATGTGATTGACCGAGGGTTTAGCACAGTCGGTCAAAAGTTTTTACGCGGCTCTCAAATTACGGGAGCCGATGGCACAGTTGAATTTGTCACGATTTATCCCGGCTGGTATCGCGGTCGGGCCGTTCACGCTCACTTTAAAATTCGCAACAACACTGACCCACAGGGCTATGAGTTTACCTCGCAGCTTTATTTTGACGATGCGTTGAGCGATCGCGTTCACGCACAGGCTCCTTACAGTAGTAAAGGGCAGCGGGACATGCGGAATGCGAGCGATCGCATCTATCAAAACGGTGGCGAGCAGCTCACTCTCCAGCTTACTGAAGCTGAGGGTGGCTATACAGGCACCTTTGATATTGGGTTAGAGATTGCTTAGGAGTCAGTTGTTCGCAATCATCAAGCGTTCGGATGTCCAAGCGCGAACCTTTCCATCCAACTGCTCAGATAAATCGGTCGAGCGCCGCTTTTAAGGCTTCGACTTCGGCTTCGATATTGCCATCATCGACTGCCCGGGTAATACATTCACTCAGGTGCTCGTCTAAAATCAGTCGGGCCACTCGATCTAGGCCCCCTCGCACCGCAGCAAATTGAATTAGCACATCTGGACAGGGCCGGTCGTCTTGCACCATCGTTTTGATTCCGCGCAGATGTCCTTCAATCCGAGAGAGGCGGTTAACAATTCGCTTTTGTGACGCTTCGCTGTGGACGTGCTCGGTGCTGTGCTCGTGCTGATGGTCTTTAGCTGGAGGGCTGATAGGGCTTGCTAAAGATTCATGCGAGTGCAAATCGGAATCGTGCAAACTAGACGCGGGTTTTGAAGGAAGGGTCACTGAGCAACTTTGAATGAAGAAACAAGCGGATTCTCTGGTAGCGTAGCGCTAATGACGGGTGGCGGCGAGGTATCTGGCGCATGTTCGAGCTGGCAATAGGGGCGAGCGTAACAAAGCGGCGGCTCTAGTGAATGCTGACGCAGAAATTCTGGGTTGTTCAATACCTGTTCGGTGGGGCCAGAAAAAACCACGCTACCCTGGCCTAAAACGATGGTAGAACTGCATAGTTCTAGAACCATGTCTAGATCGTGAGTGGCAATAAGCTGCGTGAGCGGTAGGCGTTGCAATAGCTCAATAAGCTGCCGACGAGAGGCCGGATCGAGCTGGGCTGAGGGTTCGTCGAGGACAAGGACTTGCGGCTGCATAGCGAGTACACCGGCGATGGCGACTCGCTTTTTCTCTCCGCCTGAGAGGTTGCTAGCGGCGCGTTCGGCATAGTGATCAAAGTCTAGTCCAACGGCTGCCATTGACTGCTTTATCCGGTCGGTAAGGACAGGTTCTACAATGCCTTGGTTGAGCGGGCCGAAGGCGATATCTTCCCATACGGTTGGCATGAATAGCTGATCGTCTGGGTTTTGAAAAACGATGCCTACAAAGTTGCGAATTTGAGTGAGGGTTTCGGGCGCGATCGCCTGCTCGCCCACTACGATGCGTCCTTGCTGGGTGGGCAAAATTCCATTCAGGTGCCGCAGCAGGGTTGATTTGCCTGAGCCGTTGGCTCCGATCAGGGCGACTCGTTCGGTGGCTTTAATTTCAATATTAATCTCACGTAGGGCTTGAGTGCCGTCTCCATAGGCATAGCTCAAGTTGGTAACGGAGATAGGATTATGGTGCATGAATACCTGTTTGTCTGGGAGCTTTTGTTGGGTGTTTTATTAGGGGCTTATGATAGCTGTGATAAAAACCTTGGCAGGTAAAGGGCTTGTCCAAGTATGGCTATTATGGCGATCGCACTTAGCATAACAACATCTCTAGTCCCGCCCATCGGCAAGTCTCTAATATGCGGGATGCCGGTGTACCCTCGCGATAGCATCGCCTGATGAACCCGCTCGCCTCGCTCGTAGGTGCGGATAAACAAAGCGCCAAACATATTGCCAATGACAGACCTTTGTCGCCGTCTAGCAGCGACTGCTAGATTCCGCGAGGCCGCCGCCTGACGCATTGCCTTCAGCTCGTCGATCAAAATGCCGACATAGCGGTACATAGAGGCCAAAATGGCCACCAACAGCGGTGGTACCCGGAGCTGAACTAAAGACTGAAGTAAAGCAGGAATTGGCGTAGTCAGCGTGAGCAGGTTTAGCACAAGCAGACAGAGCACCGCCTTGAGGGTGACGCTGCCTAATACGATGAGTCCTTCAGTGGTAATTCGCAATAGGCCCCACTGCCACACCACTTCGCCGCCATCGTGAAACAACGTGCCCAGCAAGACGGTGGCAATAAAGGCAAACTCAACCGCGACTCTTTTTAAAAGCACCAGCCAAGTAATGCGGCTAATCAGCATTAGACCCAGTAGCACTGCGCTATAAACTGCCCAAGTCCACCAGTGGGCGTTAGGCGTGAAAGCGATCGCCATGACCAGCAGCGCCGCGCACAAAACCCGAGTACGCGGCGCCAAGGTTTGCCAAAAAGTCGCCTTTTGACTGTCGATATCAAAGCGGAAGCCGCCGATGTGCAGTAGAACCATCTAATAGCGCTGTGATGTTAAAAGAGGAAATATAGTCGAGTCACTAATCGCGGGTTTCGTACTCATCGACTCGCGTATCAGACGAGGGGCCAGGTTTGCGAATAAGTAGCTTGCCAGCGACCCAGGCCACGCCAAACGCAGCCAGTGCGCCCACTATGCCCGCTACGGGTGTAGCGACTACAGCGGGTGCGCCTTTAAGCGCGTAGCCATCGAAAACGGCAGCAAAGGGCAGCTTTTGAGCCAGCGGTTCGGGGTGCGCTCTGTCGATAAATCCTAAATCCTCTGCGACTCGCTCTAACCCGTCTGGATTGGAGCTAGCGAAGGGCGAAACCACAGCGGCAATAATCAGCGCTACGCCCAACCCAATCAGAAAGAACTTGCCATACTGCATCTGAGAAGAACGGTTGCTCATGTGTATTGATCTCTAGAGAGACGATCTTGACGTTTACGGGGTGGATCGAATAGCAAATCGGGACGGGTGCGCCAGACGTAGCTCACGGCTGCCACCGTAATCAGCGCCTCGCCAATGCCGATGAGGGCATGCCAGCCTGCCATCGCGATTAGGGCAACGCCAGATGGAACGGTGCCGGAGATAGCCAGCATGATGGCTACGATGACAGCGGCGGCTTCTACGCTCACCCAGGCAGCGATCGCTAATCCAATCGCAGCGCCTGTCCAGCGATCGCGACCGATGGCAAAGCGAATTGCCCGGTAAAGGTAATAGCCGCCGAAGGTACCAATTAAGCCCATGACAAAAATGTTGGGGCCAAGGACGGTTATACCGCCGTCTTGAAAAAGTACGGCCTGCACAATAAAGACCGCGCTCATTACCAGTGAGGCCGCCCAGGGGCCAAGCAGTGCGCCTGCTAACGTGCCGCCTAGTAAGTGCCCAGAGGTGCCGCCGGGGATGGGAAAGTTAATCATTTGAGCGGCGAAGATAAAGGCCGCACAAACGCCCATGAGGGAGACGGTGCGATCGCCGTATACGGACTCTACTTTTTTGAGCGAAATCGCAATGAAGACGACTGCGACAGCCCAGCCAAAGAGGCTAACAGGCAGGCTCAAAAAGCCGTCGGGAATGTGTAAGCCTAAAACAGGCGGGATGAGGGGATGTGACGAGCCGTTGAAGGTGATCGCCGACTGGAAGGTCCCTTGGAACAACATAAACAATCGCTACAAACTAAGGGGCTAAGAAAGCAGTCGTTATTCTTAAAGGGTACTTATTAATTATTGGCACTACGTCCGGCAGTCTGTATTTGGCGCAGTTTAAGTTACCGTAGCGCCATCAGTCACTCGAAACAATCCGGGGGGAGGGGATATTGTGTTATTCGCAGTGTTGCTATTCGCAGTGTTTTCGGCACCGGCCCAGGCTCACAAAATAGAGAGCGGCGCAGGCGGCGGATATTTTTCAGGGTTGTTGCATCCGGTCCTAGGGCTCGACCATTTCTTAGCGGTGGTTAGCGTGGGACTTTTAAGCGCTTAAATAGGCGGAAAAGCTATCTGGAGCCTGCCGACGACATTGCCCCTAACGAGTCCTCAATCGGCTTAGCCGCACCTACTAAAGAGAGTAGCGGTCCCATTTGCTCCTGTCCCGTTAGCGCCAAATCGCTGTGGCACAGAAAGACACGCTCTCTCGTCCGGCCCAGCAAGTCCCGCAAGGTTCGACTCAGCTGAGCTTCGTTTGCCACTTCAGTTTCGGCCAACGTGATAGGTTTGCCCTGCCAATTCTGTCTAAAAATAGGTGCCCCAAACATTTCGCCGCTGCTCATGCCCCAAAGCGGCGAACCCGCATCTAGCCAAAACTGCCAGCGGTGACTCAGACGCTGAGCGCGATATTGGTAGATAGTGGACAGTGTGACGCCTTGGCGCTCCGTAGAAAGTGGCTTGACAGGATATGGATTCGCAGAAACAGTGCCCTTTTGCAAAAGTTGGATAAATCGGCCTACGTCGCTATCTGATTTGTCCGGACTAGATTGGTCTGCGGGCGCTGCGTAGAGACGAACACGATTTTCGACTTCCCAAAAATATTGGGCGGTTTCCATCAGTTCGCGCAGGGTGGCGAGCTGATCGTAGGGCAGGTGATTCCCGCGCCAGAGAAAGTCTTGAACGATGCGATCGATGGTGATGACTGGGCTAGAGGTTAAGCGCTGTCGGCGAAGCTGCTTTTGATCTTCTATCCATTTCAGTATTCTGCCGTAGGCACTGACGGCCTGGTGTCCGAGGCGATCCCAGCGGTCGAAGGTTTCGGCGGGCAGCAGGTGTGGATTTTCGACTTGAGTCACAAAGCAGGTATCGGCAATCAGTTCGGCGCGAACCGGGTCGATGGCAACCAGGTCGAACCAGGGAATAGCAGCAGGGGCGATAGACTGGGACGCTTGGGTATTTGGCCGGAGCTGAGCGGAGAGTCCTGAGAGGCTTTGGCTAAGCACGACTAGCATTTCAGCGATCGCATCCTGGTCGACCAATCTTCCCAACCCTGGATAAATCAGCGCCAGCAAAGAGAGCAACGCTCGCACCATCGGCGAACTGATCAGTGGGCGCTGATCGTTGAGCGACTCGATGGTAATGCCTCGATTGCCCAAAATCTCGATCAGACTGTAGCGGCCAATCGCATCAAGGCCGGGGCCAATAACCGCAACTTCGTGAGGCTTTGCCTGCCCCGTTTCAATTGCAAAGGCGATCGCCTCCGCCGTTGTTCGCAGCATGTGGCCGCGCGAAGTTTCTTGAATAAGCGAAACCTGTTCGGGCAGCTCGGGCATGGCCAGCGGGTCTTCTACCCAGTCGGCAAAACGGTTGCCATACATGCCTAGCGAGTCTTTTTGCGGAATGGCAAGCTCTAGCGTCTTTTCACACTGGTTTGCCAGCGGTCTTAGGGCGTCGGGATCTGCGCCGAGGCCGAGCCGGATTTTACCCTGCGGATTAAACGTAAATAGGCAAGGACGCTGAGCGCTGAGGAAAACTGAAAACAGAGGATGGGCGATCGCTGGGTATTCATCTACATCATCTGCCAGCAAACCGCTAAATCTCGATAGCAGCTGGGCCTGATACGCCTCCATCGGCAACAGGTGCCGCCAGTAGAGCGTGCTCATAATTCCGTAAGTTAGCAGTCCTCGCTCTAGACACCAACTTTGCCATTCGCTCAGGGCTTTACCCACGGTTTCCCAGAGAGCAGCGGGCGCGAGTGAACCGGGCATTCCCGCCTTCAATCGGCTAGAAATATCTTCTAACGGAATGCAGCCCTGGGCGGCTAGCTGCAAAAAATCCAGGCTGCGACGCACCATCCGCGGCTCTCGCCAGCCATCTACCTGGAGCGTGGCATCATCAAGGCGCGATCGCCATAGCTGAGTGGCTAATGTCTGCTCATTTTCGGGTCGCAGCTTCAAAGGAAACTGTGCCTTTAGCCCCATCGACTGAACAAGTAAAGGCCAAAAGAGAATAACCTCGTCCTGAACGAAGCCTGCGGGAGTTGTTGTCAAGGTAGCGGTGCGATCGCTCAACTCATCGGATAGCCGATTGGCCAGCAGTATGCGATTGTCGCCATTCGCAGCAAACACGATGAACGGATGACGCTGGGCAGCTCCTGTATTTTGGGCAAAGGTGATGAGCTGCTGCGTCTTGCCACTGCGAGTCGGACCAGATACCCAGAAGGATGCCATTCTAATACTGATACATTTGCACTCTTCATTCTATGCCAATACTCAAGCGGCGGATTGAAGTGGATCAACCCCCATTCGGATGCTCAATCTGAAAGCCCATGAATGATGTACAGATAGGAACCGCGCAAGTAGAAACCGCGCAAGACAAAAAGCCCACCAAATGAATGATGGGCTTTTTATCAAAATATTATGTGGTGCGTTGACTAAGAAACGACAGCGGCGATCGCAAACAACCCAACGACTAAGCTTGCAGCAACGCTACCCAAAATAATGTAGTTGCGCTTCTCTTTGCCCGTTGGCTCTTCTGCCTCGTACATTTTAGGTTCGACGGCGAAGTTGTTCATCAAACCAGATTCATCTTCTGTGTAACGCATTTAATATTGCCTCTTTTATATTTGTAAATTTATATTAACAAAGCTTGCAAGACTTTACCAGTGCCTGAGGAAAATTTAAGCGCTATTTCTGCCAAAGGAAAGATATCCGTTCTTTGATATCTGCTCTCTAAAGACGGTTCTCTAAAGGCGGTTCTCTAAAGGCGGTTTAACTATTAATAGTTCCGGTCATAGGAGAACTCGCACTGGCATAGGCTTTTCTAGGAATGCGACCAGACTGATAGGCCAAGCGACCGGCTTTAGTCGCCATACCCATCGCTTTGCCCATGGCAACCGGGTTTTTGGCTAGCGCGATCGCACTATTCACCAGCAGCGCATCAGCCCCCAACTCCATTGCATAAGCAGCCTCGCTAGGCGTTCCAATCCCAGCATCCACAACGACTGGAATGTTCGCGTTCTCAATAATGATCTCAATATTGGCCGCGTTGCGAATGCCCTGCCCGGAGCCGATAGGCGAGCCCAATGGCATAACAGTCGCACAGCCCGCTTCTTCTAGCCTTTTAGCGAGTAGCGGATCGGCGTTGATATAGGGGAGTACCGCGAAGCCTTCTTTTACGAGCTGCTCGGCGGCTTTCAAGGTGTCTATAGGATCAGGCAGCAGGTATTTCGCATCTGGAATCACCTCCAGCTTTACAAAGTTATTATCCTCTTGCCCTAGCAGCTTGGCCATCTCACGGCCTAGTCTAGCCACCCGAATAGCCTCCTCAGCGTTGGTACAGCCCGCTGTATTGGGCAGCATCCATATTTTCTGCCAGTCGATTGCTTCAGCCAAACCTTCATGCCCAGGGGCATTAGTTTGCACTCGGCGAACCGCAACCGTAACAATCTGGCTCTCGCTAGCAGCAAAGCTCTGGCGCATAGCTTCTAAGCTGCTGAATTTACCAGTGCCTGTCATCAGCCGAGAGTGAAAGGTTTTTCCAGCAATCACCAGCACGTCTTTGGCGTTGCTAGCAGAAGAATTAGGAGAATCCGTAGGATAGGTAGTCGCAGATAAAGGCGTATCGATAAGTTGCATGTTGGGGGCAGAGTTAGTAGTTGTAGGAATAGCCGGTGCTAAAGACGAATGAGCGTTTGACGATCGAAAGCGCTGGTAGCTGAAGGCGCTAAGCAGAGGATCTGCGTTGCCCTGAACCTGGGCGGCAATAAGCTTGGCCGTAATCGGAGCGAGAAGAACGCCGTTTCGATAGTGACCGGTGGCCAGCGTCAGGTTCTCGCAGGGGCCAGCACCCAGTATCGGCAGCTCATCAGGGGTAGAAGGCCGAAAGCCCCACCACTGTTCTTCAATGGGGAAGTTTTGCAAGGGTGGGTAGAGCGCGATCGCAGCATTTAAAAGCCTCGCAATACCAGCAGGCGTATTGTGAGGCATAAAGCCCACGTCCTCTACCGTTGCACCCATAACAATGCGGCCTTCCTGACGCGGCACAATGTAGATCTTTTCCCCAAAAAGCACCCTTCTTAGCGGCTGGCGCTGCCCATAGCCTGCGGGCACTCGCACCGACAGCATCTGCCCCTTTCGCGGTAAAACGGGCACCGGCAACAGTTCACCAGACCAGGCACCCGTAGCCAATATGTAATGAGCCGCCTGCCTATCGCCAGCGGATGTCCTTAAATGCGTAACTTTGCCCTGCTGCTGCGCAAAGCCTTCAACGCTAACTCCAATTTGAAGATCAATGTCAGACTCTTGCACTGCCAGCTGAAGCGCCTTCATCAGCGCTCGATTGTCCACTTGGGCATCTTCTGGGTAGAAGTACCCGCCGACTACGCCTGCACCTAATCCGGGTTGATAGCTGTGGATAGCCTGAGCGCTCAGGCTGCTTTCCGGGAGTGGCCCATCTGTAGCTAACCCGTCTGTAGCTAACCCGTCTGTAGCTAACCCACCAGCTAAATAGGGCGCAAGAATGCCACAGGGCCAATAGCCGCTGTTAAGACCCGTCAGATTTTCTAGCTTACTAACCCACGTGGGATAGAGCGCTAAGCTACGCAGACACAGATCTTGCATCGGCCCACGGGGAATTTGCTCGGCGCTAGGAGCCAGCATTCCAGCCGCCGCTAGGCCCGCCGCCTCTTCAAAATCTCGGGTAAGAACGGTAACTTGAACGCCTTGCTGATGAAGTTCTAAGGCGATCGCTAGCCCAATTAGCCCACCACCTACGATTAATACGTCTGAGCGCCCCATAGCTGAACTAATGTCGTTGAAAGGTTATAAGCTAATTGGCCTACAGGCTGTTACCACAGAGCAGGTACTGCGGGCGATGTCGCCGCAGGCGATGTGCTCGTAGATTCAGAGCTAGTTGAGGTGCTAGTGTCGGATGTCGCCGACTGATCATTAGTAATAGTGTTGCCCTGACTAGTCGGAGGCGTATCGGCTACGTTATCAGCAACAGCCACAACGCTTACCTCCGTAGCCGACACCGTTTGGTCTTCCTCAATCCGCTGTTGTCTTTGAATAAACGTGCCAGCGGTTTGCAGCGGCGTAAATACTAACTCGCCCTCATCATCAAGCGTACGAACATCCGCTGGCTGCGCATTGTTCTGGCTACCTGTTCGGCTGCTAGAACCAGGTTCGTTAGAGTCGGTGAATGAGTCTACTCTCGACGACTCTGTACGCGCTTCCGGGTCGTTACCAGAAAGCGAGCGAAAAGCCCTGCTAACGCCAAAGATAGACAAAAGCATAATTGCTAATATAACGCTGCCGACTGTGAACCTGTTGTTCAGACCCATGGATTTCATTTGTAACGCCTACTGTCTTCCTGATTCTACCCGGTCTTATCGCGACCGGACGATTCCTGAGAGCCTGTTTTTCGAGCTGTGTGGGTCGAAAAAACCAGCTCTCACCGCTGTTGCAAATTAACTTCAGACGCTTTCTAGATCTTTCTAGATCTAAGTATTACCTCTAGGTGTCCAAGACACTGCTTGCTGATGGCCCCAAAATCCTTTGTACTTGGTGACTTTAACATCGCCTAAGACTTTAGTTTGGCAGGCCAGACGAAGGGGTTTGTCAGGATTGTGAGGTGGAAGCGATCGCCGAGCCGTATCCCGCCAGTTCACTTTGGAGATCGCACCCACAGACGCTGCATCTTTGAAATCCGCGCCTTTGAGATCAGCGCCTTGGGGATCAGCATCTTTGGAATCAGCGGCCTCAATCTCGACAGCACAAGTGCCACAGGTGCCAATTCCCATGCAGTTAACGTAGTGAGCTTTTGGGCTGTAAAGATCGACGTTGTTTTCCATCAAAACCTGACGGAGGTTTGCGCCAGTTTTACAGTGAAATTTCTTACCTTGGGCTGTAACAGCGGGCATGGGTTCTAGTTGGGTGTATTGCACAATTCAGCAGAGCGTCGCGTCATAAGAATATGCTGTCTAGCTAGGCTTCGTCACTTTTTTGAACTTTTATGCAACTGTGGACTTGGAAAACTACTCAAGCACGCGCCTTTCTAACTTGCGAGCTGATCCCGATGGCGCATGGATTTTTTACCCGTCATTTCTACCCTCAAACGCCCGAGGACTTAGTAGCTATGCTCGAAAATAGCACCGCCCCAAAAAACAGCGCCGCCGCAGCTACCGTCTATCGAGTTAAGCAAGTGCATAGTGGCAAAGTGCTAGCACCTACCGAAATCGAGAGGGCTATCCTAGCTGGGTTGCCGCAGATTGAGGACGGTAGCCCAGCGCCTTTTCCGTTAGCCGATGGCATCGTAACAGAACAGCCTGGGCAATCGGTTTGGGCCTGCTCGGCGGACTGTACGCCTGCGCTCATTGCCGATATTAAAACCGGGCAAGTAGCGGCAGTTCATGCGGGTTGGCGAGGAACCGCCCAAAAGATTTTGCCGGCTGCGGTGCTGAAAATGCAGGCTCAAGGAAGTGCGCTAGCAGATTTGCGGGTAGCTTTAGGGCCTGCGATTGATGGCGCTGTGTATCAGGTAGAGCGGGCAGTAGCAGCCGAAGTGGGAGCGACCGTTTTACCAGCTGAGCAAGCGTTTTCTGAGGATGAGGCGATCGCACATCTCCTATCGATAGACAACCCACCGCTGCTAAACGATCCAGACCAGGGCAGAGTGCGTTTAGACGTAAGACGAATCAATCAGATGCAGTTAGTACAAATGGGCCTAGATGTGGAATGCATTGCGATCGCCCCCCACTGCACTTATCAAGAACCCGATACCTTCTTCTCCTACCGTCGTACGCAAGAGAAAAAAGTCCAGTGGGCAGGCATTATCAGCGCTTAATCTTCCTGCACACTCACTCATCGGGTTCGTAGGATTTAATTTCGTAGGATTTAATAACGCTCAGCCTACGCTTTATCGTCGGCGGGCGGCGGGCTACCAAACACAGGCGTCAAAAACGCTACAATCAGGCCGATCAAAAAGCCAGAGACATTGCGAATAACCGGCAGCAGCTCAGGCGTGCGAGTCACAACTGGCCCCAGACCAAAGGCAAAAAATAGAATGCCCCAAAGTGGAGAAAACAGCAGCGCCCACTGCCAGGCAATGCCCTCACCTTCTTTTCTAGGCTGAGCCGCAAAGCCGCAAATAACGCCGCCCAAAATAGACGTAATCAGCGTTAAAATCCACTGCTCGCGAGGCAAGCCCGGCACCACGCCGCAGCCGCCACGATTGAGGCATTCTTCGAGCGTACTAATAGACTGAAGCACAGCGCTATCTTCGCCGTTATCACGAACAAAGAACTGGTTGCCAAAGCGAGTTTGCAGCTCGATCCAGAAGGTACGCGGCAGCAAAGGAAATACGTCATCGCCCACGCTGAAGTTAAGCAGGTTACCGCCTCTAGGATCGGCAACTAACATAATGCTCTTCTTATCCAATCCCCAAAAATCTTTCACCGCTCGCCCAGGCGTTTGGTCAAATTGAGTTAACACTCTCAGCTTCCATCCGGTTTCAGCTTCAAACGCAGGCAGCTTTTCGTTGAGATACTCTTCTTGAGCAGTATTGAGAATGCGAGCTAGATCGATCACCACCGTTGGCTCGTCGGGCAGCAGTTCTGGGTTGTTAACGGCCTGCGCGGGTGCCATCGGCGACCAGGTTAGCAGCGTCACACAGCAGATTATCGCCAGTTGTCTGACCAGTTGTCTGAACAGGGTTTGGAAGCGCTTTTTCATTAGTTCGAGCCAAAGGCAATAACGCCTAGTGTTTACAGTTGTTTACCTAATTTTAAGATACCAGACGCTTGAGCAAAGCTATTCGCTCGTAAGAGAGGAGTTTGCTTCGGGTTCTACGTCTTCGGGTAGCCGATTGGGCTGTTCAATCTCAGCAGCATCAGGATTTATCTGCGCTCTAAAAGGCCGAGCGCGATCTGAACGCTGGGCCACAGGTTCGGTGGGTTGAATAGGTGAAATTGTTGGCTGAACGGTTTTTTGAAGGGTCGATTGAGCGGACGGTCGAGAAGATGATTGGGAAAACGGTCGAGAAGATGGTTGGGCAGTCGGTTGAGAAGGCGGTCGAGCGGGTCGCGGTGGAATCGGTGGCGTGGGCGGACGGCGGCGGCGGCGATTGGGGCCAGTAAGTACTCGAAAAGCAGCCGTAGCCCCTGCCATTAGGCTGCGAGTGGTCACCTGTGCTCTTTGCGCCTGGGCTTTAGCTTCCAAAAGGCCCTGATCCACCTGCTGAGCTACGTTGCGAGCGCTCTGCACACTGCCGCTGACCTCTCCCGAGAGATCCGAGAGTTCTTTGCCAGTTAGTCGCAAATCTTGAAGGGTGGTTGGGAGTTCGCGGTTGAGCGTGTCGAGCAGCTTTTCAGCGCTGCGAGCGGCTCGAGCCAGCTCTTGCAAGACCAAAATTGCCACCGTTAGCAGCGCCATCAAGCTGATGGCGACGAGCAGAATAGAAATGCCAAGCCAGAAAAAAGGAGAGTTCACGAAGGTTTTGGGGCTATTCCTCTAAAAGCTGAGTCGATACTGACGCTGGCGAAGCGGCCCCGGCAGTCGCAATTTCTGTTGGCATAGGGCTGTATTCTTCCTCAGGATACGGGTCGTCTTGAGTCTGCTCGCTCTCGGGTTGGCGTTTCCACTCTTGGCGACTGGCTACTTGCCCAGCAGCGATCGCATCTCTAAGTCTTTCTAAGGTTTCTTCCCAGTTCTCAAGAGCATTCGCAGATAGACGATCGGCCTGAAACTGAACGCTAGTCGCTAGATCTTCAGCTAGCTCGGGCAGGGCATCGGCTGATTTTCTTAAAACGCGGCGAGTTTCTTTACCAGTCCGAGGCGTGGCCAAAATACCAGCGACCGCGCCGAGCGCTGTGCCAATAAGAATGCCGCTAAAAAGACCACCTGATTTGTTATCTGACATGACGGTTAATGTCCTGTATTTTTTATTTCTTTATTAAACGAGTTTAAGACGTTGGAAATTAATTGGAGATAGAAAATGCGTGGTTAAAAGAATAAGGCGTCTTCAAGCTGCTTTATAAAATTTCAGCGTTTGCGATATAGCAAAACGGTCTGGAGAATTCTGATGAGCTTAAGCATATGAATGACCTGTTGCGATCGCGCCTGAATTCGAGCGAGCGAGAGCCTAGCTTGAGCAATCTGCGCTCGTTTGAGCATCAGGCTATACCTGACGGCTTGCGGCGATACAGACGCTTGCCTCAGCACGTGAGTTAGCAAAATCAGATGATTGCGCCATCGCCACAGACGATAAGCCAACCACCCAACGGATGCGGCTATCATAACGTTCAAGCTAACAGCGACTATCATTCTGGCTGATTCCACTCTACGGCGTAGCTCATCACCAGCGGCGTCAGGCCAATCTCTTCAGGCTGGCGATCGCGCAGCTCAAAAAACGCAATTACTTCTTTACTCGTCGGTCTCCCCCGCTTGGCCCCTGCAGCTCCCGCCGCAATAATACAGCCGCCGCATCGACCGTTCTGCTCGCTGGCCTGCCGCCATCGATCTAGCGCCTGATTATCGCTTTGACTATCGACTTCATATTCGTTGAACAGATGCAGATGCCCCAGCGCCGTTTGTAGCAGCCCTACTTGAAAAACTTGACCGCTGATCGGGTCGCTGCCCGCATTAAAACAAATCGCTTTAAGTCCGCCCTCCTGCCGAATTTGCTCCACTAGCTGATGAGCTTTAGGACGCGTAGTCTGAATAGTCAGTACCGGCCAGTCGGCCTTGGCGCTAGGCAGTTTATCAGGCGGCGTTAAAAAGCGTTGGTAGTAAATGCGATCGCTTTCTCTTAGCGGATCGAGCCTTTTGTTCGGATGGTTCCCGAGCATAATCAACGCGCCTTCTGGCACGCTATCGTCAATTAGAGGCGCTGTATCTTCGCCGATAATTTCGCCTAGTGGCTCATCCAATTCCAAATCAGGCTCAGCAGTCTCTGCTAAAAACGCAGCGGATACCGCCGGAACGGTAAAAATTTTGACGCTGACCGTCTCCGAACTGCGACCGGTCGCAGTCGAAACAGCAGCTTCCTTCGACTTTCGAGAGCTGCGCCCCTTGTGCTTAGCAGGCTTAGCCACATCCTCAGGCTCTGTTTCATTAACCTGATAAAACGGATTAGGAATGCGAAAGCGACTGCTAACCGGATTTAGCGCAAATTCTGGCGTACTAATATCGTGCTTTTTCAGAAATCGGTGGAAAGCCTCTAGCGCCACGATCAGACTCAGGGCCTCTTCTTCTACAATTTGCGATCGCAGCCCTTCCAAAGGATGAATGCTGCCAAACTCGCACTCGACAATGGGAGATTGATGAGCAGCACTGCCGCTCGCCGTTTGCGGTCGAATAGGAATAACGTCTTCAGCCGGGTGAAAGTTCAAAAACAGACAGTTCTGCTCTAGAAATGCCTGCTGCATACCCTTCGAAAAATCTTCGCGGTGCATTAGCTGATGGCGAAACTGCTGAAGCGACTGTAAATCTCTGTAAAACAAGAGGCCGCAGTCTATTCCGGCAATGCCCAGTATCGACAGGTACAGCGTATCAATGTCCCAGCAGTTCAGCTCAATCGCTAAAATTTCCTGCTCGCTTAAATATTGCCAGGGCGCTTCTTTCCAGATCTGGTTGGACTTATCAATCAGCAATTCTTCAGTCGCTGGCGCAAGACTTCTACTCTGAGCCTCAGCCGCCTGTAGCTTTTCAAAAACCTGATCGATAGCAGGTAGCTCAAACGCATACTCTACGGCAATGTCCAAGTCCTGCAGAGCGCCTCTGAGGAAAAACTGAATCTCGCGGTTGCAGACAACGACTTTTCGAGGGCGAGCCGGGTTCGCATTACCCTGCGGCGACTCAATAGCCTGAAGCAAAGTTCTTACAACGGCTTCATGTCCGGTTTCTTTGGGCACTACGCTCAGGCCGCGCACAATGCCTTGGAGCGTATCTACCCACAAAATGCAGTCGCCCTGCTCGCCGTCTTTACTAGCAGTCGGATCGCGCTCGGCAATCGCTTGGGCGTAAGCCTCTAAAGACCGGCGATCGCACTCCCAGACGCTGGTTAGCCGAGGTAGCTGACCTAGGCGACGACATGTGAACGGGCTGAGTGGATGCATGGGTAGGGTGAGAGAACAGGAGCGCTCTTTAGAGTTCTAGGGCTTGTGGAATCTTTGTATCAGATCTTTTTGTGTCAGATCTTTATAGGCGTCAGCCTTAAAATTCTAGGGTTTCTAGGGCCTTTATGAGCATTAACCTTTTTAGGCATTGAGTTATTAAGCCTGATGGGCATTCAACTTGTGGGCACTCATGGGCACTTATATAGAAGAAGACCCATGCGCTAGACTAGAACCAACCTTATCAACCACTTTACTTCTATGACTCAAGCCATTTCTTCTACCGACGTTCAGACGCCTGAAGCGGCTGCCGAAGCCGTTCGAGCAAATGGCGATCGCGGCATTCTAATGTCAGAGACCGCGCTGACTCACGTCATGGCTCTGCGAGACAAGCAGGGAAGTGACTTATGCTTGCGCGTAGGCGTTCGTCAAGGCGGCTGTTCTGGCATGTCTTACATGATGGACTTTGAAGATATCAGCAACGTAGGCGAGCATGACGAGGTATACGACTACGACGGCTTTAAGGTTGTGTGCGATCGCAAAAGCCTGCTATATCTATACGGCCTTATGCTCGACTACAGCGACGCACTCATCGGCGGTGGGTTTCAGTTTACCAATCCCAACGCCAGCCAAACCTGCGGCTGCGGCAAGTCATTTGGCACATAGGGAATAGGGCCAACCCCTAATCCTGGCAAAACAGTGTCCGCTTATCGTTTATCGCACATCCATTCACATGCAGACTTTAGAAACTCGGTTCGAAGAGGGGATCGCCCGCTACAAGGATGGGACAGATGCGGCAGAGCTGCTTCCTACCTTTAAAGAGATCTGCCAGCAAGCGCCCAAAAACAGCGCGGCGCAAACCTGCCTCTCTTGGCTTTACCTACTAGCGGATAAGCCCAACGCTGCTTTTAAAGCGGCTCAGCGAGCAGTAAAGCTGGCCCCGCGCGATCCTCAAGCTCGGGTAAACTTGGCCATCGCTATGCTAGAAACCGGCAAAAGTGGCGTACGCGAGCAGGTCGATCAAGTGGGACAAGTCTTGTTTGCAGTAGATGAACTTAAAGCTGAAATTCAAGAAAACTTTGAAGAAGGATTAAGAAGACGCCCAGACTGGAAGAGTCTGAAGCGAATTCAAGCTTGGCTGTTCGAAGGCCAAACTGACTGAAGCACAAGGATTTCAGCTAGTCTATAGCTGAAAATTGCTGAGAATTGCTTAACCCAGCTTCATGAAGTATTAAATCATAAACTCATTCGACAGAAGCGGGGATCGGCCTAAAAAGCGATCCCCGTTTTTTTCGTTTAGGGCTTTTGCAGTGCGGGTTCTAAGCTTTTGAGAGCCTTTTTTCTTTATTGAGAGAAATAACGCAGAGGGCCGTAAACGCCTAGTAGATAACTTAACGAGCGATCCCCGGTGCGACTGATAAGCTTAGATGAAGAACGCAATAAGCCTGACTTAACAGTCGCTTTATTCGCAGTTAATCCCTTGAACACTCGACTAAACTTTAGGAGCCGCCACCATGAACCTTAAAACTGTTGCGCTAAAGCCCGAAACTCGCAATCACAAAGGCTTTTTTGTCCAAGACGCCGACTACACCTTCGTCGAAATTGATAAGTCTGGCTGGGCGCTCATCTGCGTAGACGACGCCGTTTGTCACTATGTTGATCCCGACAATCTGTTGGCTTCTGGCATCGACGGCAACCAAGCCATGTAGGCTCTACATCCCTGATGTCTCTTGATGCCTCAAGGCAGACAAAAGGGCGTGATTGAATGGAATATAACTTGATAAATGGCTGCTTCTCCGATGAGGCAGCCATCTTTATGTGAGGTGTTCTTACAAGCTGGTTTTTATGTCGCCAGTTGCTTAAGCTGATGGTTTATTACGTTATCTATTTATGAAAGAGCGCTTGTTTAACGGGTTGAATACCGCGCTGATGCTCAACCTATTTTTTGTATTGTTTTGCTTTGCTTGGTTTGCGATCGCCCTCATTGGTCGCTCAACCAACGTCAACTTGGGCTTCGATACCTGGTATAGCCTCTGGGATCCGGTTATTATGCCTGCCATTGGAATTTTGATGGCGGGTGCGCTAGTCAGCGGTATTTCTAGCTGGGTGCGCAATAAGTTCCTAAAGGGAACGGAAGCCTCTTAGCACTCAGCGGAAAGCATACGTAGGTGCGAAAAGCCTACCAGCTCCCTCTTGTTCGCTCGTACCACTTCACAAGTACGCTTGCCAGCCGTTTGGGATCGTGGCGAACGGTAGTATTACTTTCGCTCATAACATTAGCAATAACGATCCGCCTACCCGATTCGACGACGGTTTGGCGATCGAGCAGCACTGGCGTAGAGCCTTCTTTGTAATAGCGAGCGATCGCGGCTTCTGACGGCAGCTTTTTCTGAATGAGCACAGCGTCAAATAAATACTTGCCGCAGGCCCTATCGATCGCCTGAATATGTTCGGCAACGCCGTAGCCCTGAGTCTCGCCCGGCTCGGTCATAATATTGCAGATGTAAATGCGCGGTACTTTTCGAGCCGCGATCGCCTCAACCAGTTCTGGCACCAGAAGATTTGGAATAATGCTGGTATAGAGACTGCCCGGCCCCATAATAATATAGTCGGCCCCTTCAATAGCTTCAACGGCCTGTGGCAGAGCCGGTGGATCTACCGGAACGCAGCCGATTTTAGAGATAGCGCCTTTAGCCTTGGTGATGTTCGACTCACCTTCAATATATCGACCATCTTCTAGGCTAGCCCACAAACTCACGTCGCTCAGCGTGGACGGCAGCACGCGTCCGCGAATGGCCAACACCTGAGAGCTAGCAGCGATCGCCTGCTCCCAGTCTCCGGTAATCTCATTCATTGCCGACAAAAATAAATTGCCAAAGCTGTGGCCGCTAAGGCCCGTGCCAGACTCAAACCGATACTGAAATAGCTCCGTCAGCAATTTCTCCTCATCAGCTAGCGCCGTCAGGCAATTGCGAATATCCCCCGGCGGAATGCCCCCCATCTCTCGCCTAAGCCGCCCCGAGGAACCGCCATCGTCAGCAACCGTGACAATAGCCGTAATGTTCGCGCTGTAATGCTTCAGGCCGCGCAGCAATGTCGATAAACCCGTACCCCCACCAATTACAACGATGCGAGGGCCTTTGCGCAGACGGCGGTGAGTTGCGATCGCATCCCACAAATTATCCTCACTATTGGCCGGTAGCAAAACTTCGGTAATCGCGCCTAGCGTGCGAGACTGCGCCCAAACAATCAGCAGTAAGCCACCGCCAATTGCAAGCGGGCCGCTGACGTAGTTAGGCACTAGCCGAGTCACTAAATTCAGCAAGCTACCGACAAACTTAACCGTATAAAAAACGGGCGTTAGCTTTAGCCAGACCAGCGTACCTAAAATGAGCGAAACAATGCCAAACGTGCTTAGCAGCAGCCAGCGTTTGACAAAGAGTCCTGGCGTTAACCACCGCAGCCAGCGAGGGGGTTTAGCATATAACCTTTTACGATTTCGGCGCATGACGGTGGCTATTCTGTGAGCGTATCGCTCCAGGGGCACAACTAGAGACAAACTAGAGTTAGGACAGAGCCTCTACTGTGGAAGCTCGCAGTTCAACTAGGATATAGGTTCAACTAGGATATAGAGAGATCGCTAAATAGAAATCTACGATATACAGCAGTACATATAGAACACACCCCAATAGAGGACTAGCACCATCTGATGTTCAATTTCGATCCATTACAAGCCGAGGATGTAGCAGAAGCTCGCGAAGCCGCCGAATCACCTTGTGAGAGCGATGAGCCGCTGGTGATGCTAAAGGGAATCTCTAAGCAATTTGGTGAAAACTGCGTACTTGACCACATCGACTTTACCCTCAATCCGGGGGAGGCGATCGCCATCATTGGCCCATCGGGAACCGGTAAGTCTACTATTTTGCGAATTATCGCTGGACTCCTCGCGCCAGACGAAGGTGAAATTTGGGTTGCAGGCCAAAAGCGAATCGGCCTAATCGAAGACTCGCCCGATCCGTTAGGCGTCGGCATGGTTTTCCAGCAAGCGGCGCTGTTCGACTCGCTAACGGTAGCCGAAAACGTAGGCTTCTTGCTTTACCAGCACTCCAATTTGAAGTCTCGAGAGATTCGCAAGCTCGTCTCTAAAGCGCTAGCAATGGTCGGATTACCCGACATCACCGATCAGTATCCCGCAGAGTTATCGGGTGGTATGCGTAAGCGAGTGAGCTTTGCTAGAGCCGTCATGTCTAATCCTTACAAACCAACCGACAGCCCCAGCCTTTTGCTATACGACGAGCCAACCGCCGGACTCGATCCAATTGCTTCGACCGTTATTGAAGATCTCATTCGAGAGATTCACACTGGCAAAGCTTGTAGCTCTTATTTGATAGTGACTCATCAAGAAAGCACCATCAGGCGTACCGCAGACCGCGTGGTCTTTTTGCATGGCGGTCGAGTTCAATGGGTGGGCAGTGTCGCCGATATTGACTCAACAGATAATCCATTTGTTCGACAGTTCTTTAGCGCTAAGATCGACGGCCCTATTCACGCTACGGGCTAGCGAGCACAAAACTATCCAGGCGTTTTGAAGTTAATTTTGCTCAGTCGCCAAACCGAATAGTTTAGACTGAACAGATAACGCCAATGTCTTAACTGTCTATACGCACTGGTCTGTTTAGGCCGATTTACTGGGTCAGCGTTGATCTAATCGCGTAGAATGGCGCCAGCAGGCAGCGTCGCAAATAGACGTGGACTAATCAACTTAAGGAATTCATGCGGGCACGAACAATTCGAGAAGGTTCTGTGGGGCTGCTGATCTTATTGGGGATCGGTCTGTTTGGTGGGTTGGTGCTTTGGCTACGGGGCTTTAATCCAACTAACCGGCCCTACGAACTGACCGCCGAGTTTGAAGACACCATGGGCGTACAGCTTGGGACAGCTGTGATGTATCGAGGGGTGCCCGTAGGCCGAGTAGTGTCTCTAACGCCGCGATCTAACCAGGTAGAGGTAGGGCTAGAAATTACCCAGAAAGATTTGCGTATCCCCAGTGAAGTGCTAGTCGAAACGGTAGAGTCAGGTCTCATTGGCGAGATGTCGATCGAGATTACGCCTTTGGCTCAGTTAGATGTGAGCAGCCTTGATATGAGCGCCACAGGAAAAGACTGTAACAGCAGCTTGATCTTATGCGACGGCGATCGCCTAGTTGGAGTGACTGGCCCTAGCTACGAAGCGCTATTGCGATCTGCGGGTGAAGTGGCCGATTTACTAGCCGATCCTGAGCTAATCGCCCAGTTAAAAGCAACGTTGGACAATGTGTCTACAACGACTCAAGATGCGAGCGTACTCGCTCAAGAAGCAATTGGCCTAACTAGAGCAGTCAGAGAGCAAGTTGTGCCACTCTCGGCGGCGGCTCAAGCTACTACGGTAACCGCAACACAGGCCGCCAATCAGGTAGGCGCAGCAGCAGAGCAGTTTTCACTCACAGCTTCTGACATTAACGGTTTAATTGGAGAAAATCGCGGCATTTTAGTAGATACATTGGGTAATTTGCAGGCGTCTAGCTTGCAGCTACGGGCCACAGCAGATGCCATTGGGCCTACTTTTCAAAGTGGCGAGCTAGTCCGCTCTTTAGAGACGCTCGTCGGCAATGCGTCAGCGGCATCAGCAGATTTGCAAGCAGTAACATCTTCACTCAACACACCCGCCAACTTGGTGCTTATCCAGCAGACGCTAGAATCGGCTCGCGACGCGCTCTCTAGTGCTCAAAAGGTCATGGCCGATGTGGATGAGATTACGGGCGATCCAGCGGTGCGCAACCAGCTACGCGAGCTAATCAATGGGTTAGGGGCGTTGGTATCTTCTACCCAGACGCTAGAGCGGGAGTCTGAAATGGCTCGGGTACTAGCGCCTTTAGGCGTACAGGCAGATAGCTCTATCGATGGCCAAAGCAACCGTCCGCTTGGGGGGCAAACGGCTACGAGTACAGGGTTAAGTTCACGCGCATCGCAGTCAAAAGTAGGTCGTATGCTCGCAGAGGATCCTCAAATCGAGCAGCTCAACCAGCGCCCACAGCTAGTATTTGATGGGGAAAAATACATTCTGCGGCCCTAGCATCCAATCAGCAGAATGAGGGCTAGTAAGTCTTTTAAGCAGACTCTTTTACACTACCTTTAGCATTATCTTTCGGCACTATATAAGAACCGTTGCTTTGTGATATCGGTACTGTTAGAAGCCGTTGCTTTGTGATAGTAAGGAAAGTAAGATATGGCGAACGTCTTGATGCATTCAAACAATTGCTATAGCGCAGTCATATTATCTTTTGCGGGAACCTTTAGGGCACCGTTGTCAAGTTTTCTCTATCTTGTCTGTGCAAGGTACGTTTTAGGGTGACTTATTCTCCACTGCTTCCTTCCGTTCATCATCTAGATCCATTAGACGATTCATCTGTACAAGCTTGGTCAGCCTCGCTGCTAGGTCAAATTAGCTGTTTGCTGTGCTGTCCAATCGACACGCCTCAGCTCTGGTCTAAAGTGCTACTTCTGCTAGGCCGAACGCTATCTTGTTCAGCTCATTTATCCTGGCGGACAGCGCCAGGCAGCGGTGTCGATAAACAGCACTGCTGGGGAATGTCGCCATTATCAACCGACGCTTCAGCGCGGCTGTGGCAGCATTTAGGGATTAACTTACCGAGCGAAGATACCTCTCTATGGCAGATTCAGCCGGACGAGCTAAAGACGCAGCTATCGACACTGGTCTTTGAAGGCTGCTTTAAGCTGACAGATATTTGCGTTTATGAGCGGGACTGTTGGCCTGCTGAGGTAGTGGCCGCGCTCGGGCCAAGTGCTGGCCGATCGGTCGCTCTGCTACCGCTCGGCTGTGATCGCGACAGCGTAGGTGTTTTGGCACTGCTGCGACAAGCCAATCAGGAAAGCTGGCAGCCTAGCGAGATCGAGCTGATTGAAGCGGTAGGCAGCCAGATTTATTTATCAATTCGGCGATCGCACATCGAGCAAGTCAGCCGCAACCGCAGCGCCTGCGATCAGCTTACAAAGCTACCCGATCGCGTCTTATTCAACCAGCAGTTAAATCAGGCCATCTTGGTCTCTAACGCCAGAGACATTATGCTGGGCGTCGCTTTTCTCGATTTGGATCGGTTCAAAAACATCAATGACACCTTGGGCCACGAAGCCGGTGATTGTCTGCTACAGCAGGTTGCAGAACGATTGCGGAACAGCCTACGAGCCTATGATGTTGTCGCTCGTTGGGGCGGTGATGAGTTTACGATAATGCTGCCAGGATTACGCTCTGCTGAAGATATTACGCACATTGCAGAACGCATTCTAAAACAGCTATCGGCGCCTTTTCAGGTGAAAGACCAAGAGCTGTTTGTCACCGCTAGTTTAGGAATTGCACTTGCGCCTTACGACGGCCGAGACGGACAAACGCTGCTGCGAAACGCTGACGCAGCCATGTATCAGGCTAAGTCTAGAGGCCGCAATAACTTCCAGGTCTATTTTGAGGAAATTAACGCCAATGCGCGAACTCAGCTTAATCTGGAAACCGATTTGCGCAAGGCATTAGATAACCACGAGCTGTTCTTGTGCTATCAGCCTCAAGTGGATTTAGCGACCGGCGAGTGGATCGGGCTAGAGGCTCTCATTCGCTGGCAGCACCCGGTGCTAGGACTCATTCCGCCCAACAAATTTATTCCAATTGCAGAAGAAACCGGGCTAATAGAGTCGATCGGTCAGTGGGTGCTACAGGAAGCTTGCACTCAGTATGGACGATGGCGACAGCGCGGCTTTCCGGCGCTGCGACTAGCGGTAAACCTATCGGCGCAGCAATTTCAGCGCAGCAGCCTGGCAAGATCGATTATGCAAATTCTCAAGTCCACAGGCTTCGACCCTCGCTATCTGGAGCTAGAGGTGACTGAAAGCGCGGCGATGCATGACGTAAAGTATGCCATCGACATTCTTAAAAAGCTTTCACACGCGGGCATCCAAATCGCCATGGACGACTTTGGCACAGGCTATTCGTCTCTAAGCGTGCTCAAGCACTTTCCGCTCGACACCATTAAAATTGACCGCTCTTTTGTGATGGATCTAGTCGATAGTCCGAGCGACGCGGCGATCGCCTCCACCATTATTGCGCTCGCTAAAGGTCTTAACTTCAAGGTACTCGCAGAGGGGATTGAGACAGTCGAGCAAATTGCCGTGCTGAGCAAAATGGGCTGTGACTATGCTCAAGGCTACTGGTACAGCCGCCCCTTAACGGTAGAACAAATAGACGTTTTGATAGATGACGGTACGTTTTATCAGGTAGCTAGATTGCAACCACCCATCTAGAATCTGCGCTAGAAATCGGCGCTACAAAGACAACCTTAGCAAGGCTCGCCAGTCGTCGGCACAGTACGCATATCCCAAGGGACAACTGAGAAGAAGAAAAGGGTAAGCGCCATGATGAGTCCACTGGCGAGGAACTGCCAGGAGGGAGCGAAAGAAACGCTAAAGATGCCGATGCCGTGAACCAGCGCAGCGGCGGTGAAGCTGCGCGATCGCATCTTAATTCCCATAGCGCCGTATCCCAAAGTGCAGAGTCCTAGCCATAGAGGACAAAGATCGATCAAAATTGCGCCGACGCCGCAAAATATGCCGTAGGCCGTGAGCGCCATACCGCTAGCCATCAGCGCAGCCCAAAGAAAAACCACCCAGCGCAGATTTGCGTCTTCAGCGATCTGCCAAGTTAGTCGGGAGGTCCAGGTAATACAAGCGCCGGTAATAGCTGCGTCTACTACAGCTTGAGTCGTCCAACTCAGTAAAGAAAACTGCGCTAGAGAAAAGATGACAGCCGAAGCGGCACCCCATAGAATAAATGCCTGGTCAATAGAGGTGAAACACATCTTTTCGGCCAGGCTTTTAGCGAAGCTTTCGGCGATAATGCTACCTTGCCCTACGAACCCATCTGCTAAAAGGCTCAAGTGAGCTTTAGCTAATTCGAGAGGGTTTTGCAGCCCACCGGCTTCATCTGAATAGGTAGTTGAATAGCCGTTTGCGTACTGTTCTCGATGCTGAATAAGCGTAGAAGATGCAATGGATTCGCTGATATCAAAAAAAGTCATACCGACCGTCATTAATGAGTAACCTTGGCGCCCAACTCACCTAGGCTTCTCACCTGTGGCTTAGTTGAATAAAAGCAAGTGAAAATGAAGCTTCTGTTAAGATAGCTACAAGGTTGTAACTAAATGTTAACGCATTCTTATATCTTTATTAAGTTTGGGCAGCCTTATCCATCTTTAGGAGTAGATGCCCAGCCCTATCTGCACCCGAAAACTAGTACCAAAAATTTCAACCGGCATTTTTTGCAGCCCATTTTCAGCCCAGGAGCTTTACGCTATCCGAGAGGCAAGCGCGTTACGATGGTGCTCTAGTTTTATCAAACGCTTTGCTTCGAGCGTCACCAACCTTCAATGACTACTGTTCAATGACTACTGATAGTTTGCCTACTGATAGTTTGCCTACCAAGGCGTCTGCTGCCTTCGCGCTTGAGTCGAAGGATTTGCGCAAGTTCTATGGCCGGGGCAAACGCCAGTTCGAGGCGGTCCGAGGGGTATCTTTAAGTCTTTATCCAGGTGAGGTGCTGGCTTTTTTGGGGCCAAACGGAGCTGGAAAAACGACGACGATTAAAATGATTGCCGGGCTAATCTATCCTGATGCTGGATGGGTGCGAATTGCCGGGAAAGACCCGCATCGGCAGCCAGATGCGCTGCGCGGAGTCGGCGCTGTGCTAGAGGGCAACCGCAATTTGTACTGGCGGCTGACGCCTCTAGAAAATTTGGAGTACTTTGGAGTACTTAGAAAGCTGCCTCGGCGGATGGCTCGGCAGCGCGGACTAGAGCTATTAGAACGCTTTGAGTTAGTCGATAAGCAAAAAGAACCTGTGCGAAAGCTGTCGCGAGGAATGCAGCAAAAAATTGCGATCGCAGTTGCCCTCATTCACGAACCCAAGCTGCTGCTGCTAGACGAACCGACGCTGGGTCTAGATGTAGAAGCCGGCGAAACGGTAAAGACGCTCATTCGACAGGTCGCAGATTCAGGCTGCGCGATTCTATTAACCACTCATCAGCTCAACGTGGCTGAGGAGCTATCGGATCGAGTGGCGGTAATTCGGCGCGGAGAGATTGTGGCTGAAAAGCCAACTCAAGAGCTAATTCAGCAGTTTTCAGACCGATCGGCCTACCGCATTGAAGTGGCCGGAACGCTAGATGTCTCTCGCAAATTGGCGCTAGAAAAGTTAGGCGCTCGCATTAACAATCAGGTTATTCACTACGCGCCGCCTGCTGCGAAGCATCAGAATAGCTCAGCTCAGCTAACGAGCAGGCATTCTGCCAACATCTACCAAATTTTTAGCATTCTCGATCCACTGCCGTTAGTAGATGTACGCCAAGATAAAGCTGATTTGACAGATGCATTTTTACGGCTAATACAGTCTGATAGCCCAGTAGATCCGAAGGGCGATCGCACTACGACACCCCTACCGACAGCACCCTTACCTACAGCGCCTTCACCTATAGCGCCTTCACCCACAGCTTCGGAGACTCAGCAATGATTGATCTATTTATAGGTGAACTTAAAAGAACCTGGCTTCAGACGCTGCGCTATCCCACCGAGGTCATTGGTGGGATTGTGATTTTAACGGCGGTGTTTTACGGCATCTTTTTTAGCACGCAGTACATGGCTGGATCTGCAAATGCTTTTGGCGATCGCCTAGATTCGCTAGTCGTTGGCTATGTCACCTGGACGCTGGTGCTCTACATTTTGAACGACACGGCCACTAGCCTTCAGCTAGAGTCGCAGACAGGCACATTAGAGCAGGTTTTTCTATCTCCTTTCGGCGCGTTCAAGGTGTTCTTAGTTAGGGCCGTCGCTAATTTAACCCTGCGAATGCTCTTAATTTTGGTAGTACTAGGGCTGATTTTATGGATCACGGGCAGCCAGCTATCGTTTCCTTCCCTACTGTTGCTGCCATTACTAACGCTGATTCTGGCGGCTTCGGGGCTGGCCTTTTTAGCAGGTTCGCTGGCCCTAGTGTTTAAGCGGGTGCAGCAGCTATTAGGACTATTTCAGTTTGTGCTGCTGTTTTTGCTGGCTACCCCTACTGAAGAGTGGACAGGAACAGCGAGAACGGTTGCTCATATGCTGCCGATTTTGCCTAGCATTGGGCTACTCAGAGGACTCATGGCTAGAGGCGAGACCTTAGACTGGGGACTTTGGGCGATCGCACTAGCCAACGGATTAATCTACTTTGCCATTGGCATCATTGTCTTTCGATGGGCCGAGCGCAAGGCAAAAAGACAGGGCACGCTGGGTGGCTACTGATGGCAGGTCGAACGATCCGCGCTGAGCCGATCGATCAAAAAGCCTCAATGCGTTTAACCACTACCGGTTATTCCACTCTTCAGCCGCATCAGTAACAGCTTGATCCACCGTTTTCGTTCCCAACATAGAAGCCTGCAAATTGTTGTAGACAATCTTCTGCAGCTCCTTAACATCTTCCATGGCCGGAATCAGCACTTCTGCGCCGCCCAGCTGAGAAGCACTCACCGAACGAGCAACTTCTACCGGTGAAGCCGAATCGGGCACTTCGCTAAAGTAGCTATCGCTAGCGGCCTTAACGGTAGACGGTAAAACGTTAGCCTCCTTTGCAAACTCAAGCTGATTTGCATCGTTAGTTACGTAGGTAGCAAAGGCCAACGCCGCTTCTGGCGCATCGGTAGCCTGAGGAATGACCAAATCCATCGCAGCAACGTTGATCTTGCCAGTGCTGCCCGTAATTTGAGGCGCGCTTTTAGTCACTTCTGCGATCGTAGGCGCGTTCTGAGCAATACTATCTAGCTTTTCCGCGCCCGAAGCCAATATGGCCGTCTGACCAGATTCATAGAGTTGAATGGCCTGTGCATGTCCTTGAGTTAGCACCTCTTGAGGAAGTAGTTCCTGCTGGTACATATCGGTCCAGTATTGAAATACTTTCTTCCCTTCTAGCGTATTAAAAGCTGCCTGGCCAGACTCGTCTACCAAAGGAACGCCCATCTGCACAAAAGACTGAAGCACATCGGCGGCATCCTCAGGCACAAAGCTAATGAAGAAAGCGTACTTACCCGTTTTTTCTTTAACCTGCTTAGCGACCGTAGCGAGCGCCTCAAAAGTGGTAGGCGGCTCACTAACGCCCGCCTCCTCTAGCAGCGCCGTATTATATAGCGTCACTCGAGTAGTGAGATACCAAGGAAATCCAAAGCTGCTGCCGTTGAGCTGAGTGGCCTGCCAAATACCGGGCAAGTAAGTGGCCTGCTCCGACTCGGAGAGTTTGTCATCTAACGATAGCCAGGCCCCTTTAGCCGCTAGCTGCGAGGCAAAGTCGGGGTTAAGGTTAACCACATCCGGCGCGTTGTTAGCAGAAACCGCAGAGAGGATCTTCTTCTCCATATCGGCCCAGGGCACATCGAGCCAATTGACTGCAATATCTGGGTTCTCGGTTTCGAAGTTAGCAATCAGAGTGTTGAAATAGTCATCAAAGTCGGGAGAGAGCTGCATCGTCCAGAACTCGACTTCGGTTTTGCCAGCATTACCAGACGAGTTGGCAGCATCGTTGGTATTCCCACAGCTAATGAGCCAGCTAGAGAAAAGACCAATGAAGGCAAAGGTCAAGAACCGTTTCCAATGGCGGATGAAGAACATGTTTAGAGCTTGTGTTAACAGCAGTCGTGATGGCTTATGACTTTACAGCAATGGCCGATGGTTATGGGCCAGCAGTAGACAGATCGTTAGAGACAGCGGCGCTAAAGCGTTCTTCAGCTGTCAGTGAAAGGACGCGTATATCAAGACTGTTTGTTACATCTTTGGATTGGGCAAACTGCACTGTCAGCGCATTTTCGTAAGTACTGTAGCGGTTTGAAGTCATTTTATCCGAGCTTGATATTCGACCATCCGTGCTTTCTCGTAGCTTGAGATATCGAGCTGCAAGCGGTCATCGCTGTATTTCTATGTCGTCTACCGACTTACTTTAGTTAGCTAGACGCTCGAGTGGTTGTGCCCGGCCAAGCGTGACTTTTTTACGGATAGCCAAGCGCTGAAATCAACGGTTAGCATGCGGCTTGAAGCACGGATTGATTAGCAAATAAAAGCACTGTTTGCCTGGGGAGAAGCACCTAAGTTCATCTGGGTCAAATGTAATTTTTTTGTTGGGATTTGGGCAGTCTAGAGTTCGAATCCGGACGTTATTCTCAGTCGTTATTACTTAGTCGTTATATAAGCGGGCGATCGCAATTGTGAACAGACTCAAGTCTTTATTTTCCAAAAAATCGCCAGGCGTTGGTATCGAGCTAACCCCTGAGCGCATCAACATTGCTCGCCTCAAAAAGCAGGGACAAAAAATCAAGTTGCAGACCCTAGCAACGGCTGAAATTCCTGAAGGAGTCTTTGAGGAAGGCCAGATTGTGGATAGTCCAACGATGGCTGAAATTATTCAATCGACCCTGTCCGAAGGAAAAATTAAAGCGACCCAAGCAGCGGCAGCCGTACCTGGGCGAGCCGTCACCCGCGTAATTCCGGTGCCCGCCGAGCTAGACGACGCCGAGCTGCGCGAGATGGTGCTAAATCAGGAGGCTAGCCTGTACCTACCGTTTCCTCGCGACGAAGCCGACGTGGACTATCAAAAGCTAGGCTTTTTTGTCGATGACGATGGGATCGAGAAGGTACAGGTGCTGCTAGTTGCTGTCAAAAAAGATATCACAGATAGCTACGCTGAAACCTTTGCCCAAGCGGGCCTGAGCCTAAGCGTTCTAGAGACTAGCAGCTTTGCTTTAATTCGCACCATCCGCGAACAGCTTCGACAGTTCACCTCGCAAGAGGCGGCAGCAATCGTCGATATTCAGTACGAGAGCACTGAAATTTCAATTGTGGTAGATGGCATTCCCCACTTTTCGAGAACGGTGCCGCTAGGAACTTCGCAAATTCAGAATGCGCTGAGCCGAGCGATGAACCTACCGCCTTCTCGCAATGCCGATTTGCTTCAGGGGATGTCTATTCCACCGGGGCCAATGGCAGGCGGGCCTAAAGGTGGGATGAATCCAGGAACAGCCGCCATGCTGCGAGTGCTCAGCGACTTATCTGACGAGCTGCGCCGTTCAATCGATTTTTATCTTAATCAGGGAGAAGACATGGAAGTAGCTCAGCTTTTACTAGCCGGGCCAGGTAGCGCAATTGGCAATCTAGATGAATTTTTCTCTCAGCGGCTGGGGCTGCCCGCTAGCTCGGTCGATCCGGTCGATGCCCTAGCACTTGAAACAGATGAGGAGCTTTCTTCAGCCCAGCGCTCAGGGCTAGCGACAGTACTCGGTTTGGGCTTAAGGGAGATCTAAAACATGTACGGAATTGACATTAACTTTCTCAATGATCGCAAAGACCGTCCGGTTGAAGCGATTGTGCCTGTTGCGCAACGTTCGGCGCCAAGCACCACTAAGTTGCCTTTACTGATTGGCGTGGGCGTTGCGATCGCAGCACTAGCAGGCGTCGGCGGCTACTGGATGATCTTACAGAGTCAGCAAAAAGGACTGATGGCCCAGCAAACCGAACTAGATTCGCGGCTAGCCGAACTTCAGCAAAAGCTGGCTCAAGTCGATACGGTTCGCCAGCAAACGCAGGCCATCGACTCAGAAATCACGGCGCTAGCAGGCGTATTCGAACGCATTCGCCCTTGGTCGGCCATTGTTCGAGACGTGCAGGGCAGAACGCCTAGCCGGACGCAAATCTCTCAGCTCGCACAAACTGCACCGGCTGAAGGCGAAGCAGCAGCAACTGCGGAAACCGGAGCAACTGCAGAGGCTCCGGTTTCCGCAGCAGGCGGACTAGAACTATCCGGCAACGCCTGTTCGTTCGATGACGTTAACGACTTTATGCTAACGCTACAGAATTCTCCTTTCTTAGAAAGCAAATCGGTCGAAATTACCAAAGCCGACTTAGGTGAGATTGTGCCAGGACGCTGTCCAGGCGACCCAGATACTGGCGAGCCTTTAGCGCTAGTCAGCTATACCATCGCTAGTGACATCAAGAGTATCCCCGCAACGGAACTGCTCGATGAGTTAAACCGCCAGCAAGAATCTACCGGACTTGCTGCTAGAATTCGCGCCCTTCAAGAAACAGGAGCACTTAAATAATGTCTGCCGCTGGAGATTTTATTCCGTCAAATGACGCCGACTTTATTGACGAACCCCTAAATCCCGTGGTGTTCGGCATCGAGCTATCGCCACAGATCATCGGGATTATGATTGCGATTCTAGGGCTAGCCGGCGTGGGCTATCTGTTCGTTAAAGTAGTGCAGCCCGTAGCCGCAGCGAATGCAACGCTGCGCGCAGATATCGCGGCCAAAGAAGGTCAGCTAGTCTCGCAGGCCCAACAGCTACAGAACATCGCCAAGCTAGAAGCCGAGTTAGAAGCCGCGATGCAAAGGCGGCGAAACGTTTACTCGCTCTTTGCCAACGAAAAGACGATGGATACGCTGCTGCTAGATATTAACCAGCGAATTGAAAGCAGCAATGCTTCACTAGGCGGTGTTCGCAACCAGGTCCTTAGCCGAGGCATCCCGGCCATTTTAGTAGACGCTCAGCTCAGGTCGTTTACGCCCGGAGAGAAAGTAGTGGTAGCAGATAGCTCTTTAGGCGATGGGGTAAACGGCAAGCTGCGTAAAGAAACCTACTCTGTTCAGTTCTCTGGAGACTTTGCCCAAACTCAGTCCATTTTGCGCAATTTAGAACGCCTAGAACCGTTGCTAATGGTACGCAATTTCCAAATTGCGAGCGGCGAAGTGGTTCCAGAGACCGTCATCGGCTCGGGCGGTCAGGTCGTTATTCAGCCTAAGACGCCGATTACAACTTCGTTTGAGATAGATGCGCTGATGCCAACGGCCAACGCCGATGTGCCACCTGATGTATCTGCGCCGGTTGTAGAGGAGGTTGTAGAAGGCGAGTAACTAGCTTTTCTACTGCTTTGATGCTCAACGTTCGTTCGATTCTTTTTCTTTTTCCTAGTTTGTCCTCAAGGAGTGATCTGTGAAACGTCGTCTTAATTTTAGAAGCCTGATGATTAGCGGTGCCTTAGCCGCTGTCGCTGGCCCTCTAGCTATAGCTTCATCTGCTAGTGCCAAGACCGTCGTGGAAGGTGTGAACCTGAAAAAGACGCGAGCAGGATTATCTCTATCGCTCAAAACCTCTGGAGATACGCCTCAAGTCATAACGGCTCGTTCTGGCAAAACTTTGCAAGCTGACATTGCTCACGCTCAGTTAGATCTAAATGAGGGCGAAAGCTTTACTCAAAAGAATCCTTCTGCGGGTATTAAGTCAGTGACGTTGAAGTCACTAGGTGCTGACAAGGTACGTTTGACAGTAGAAGGCAACGGTAAAGCGCCGATCGGTGAGATTGAGAAAACGTCCAAGGCTGGCGTAAGTCTCTCTCTTGATACTCGCGCAGGTGCTAAGGCCGTTCCGTCCGCGCTACCAGAGGCTATCAAGACGATTCCGGCTGAATCGGAGACCTCTACTGAATCGGGAATCTCCACTGAATCGGCGGCTCCAGCGGTCATTGAACCCTTTAAGCTGGCTCAGCAGAATGAAGAGGTGCCCGATATTTTGGTGCCGAATCCAGAAGTTATTATTGACGGCGCACCCGTAGCTGCACCCTCACTCAATGCTGCGCCTCCGTTCCTACCTAGAGCGATCGCACCTCCCGTAGGCGACCTCTCGGTATCTGATATCGACGCTACTTTAGATTTGATTGATTTAGGAACAGCTGAGCGAGTGCCTCGGCTGGTTTTACGAGACGCTTCTGCGCGTGAAGTGCTGTCGCTATTAGCTCGTGCCGCTGGGCTGAACTTGGCCTTTACCAGTGCGGAAGAAGGCGAAGCTGCGGAAGATGTGCGCGTTTCGCTAGACATTGAAAACGAGCCTGTTCAAAACGTATTCAACTATGTGCTTCAGCTTTCTGGCCTAGAAGCGAACAAGGTCGGGCGCACTATATTCGTCGGGCCTCAGCTACCGAATAGTGCTCGCAACGTGTTGGTTCGCAGCGTTCGGTTAAACCAGGTCGATGTAAGCGTTGCGCTGAATTTCTTGGTAGCCATGGGCGCTGAGACAGCAGTATCGCGCGATCGCCTAGTCACCAGCGTTAACGCAGTAGAAGTCGGCGGCGGTACAGACGTAACAGAAACTCAATCTACGACCGAATCGAGAGTAGAAAACCAAAGAGCAGATTTTGAAGATTCGAATCCACTGCTAAGAGGATTGCAAGTTATTGGAGACGAGCGAACAAATTCTCTAACGTTAGTCGGTACGCCCCGTCAAATTGAAATTGCCTCAGCTCAGCTCATTCAGCTCGACCTACGCCGCCGTCAGGTAGCGGTTAACCTGCGCGTAATCGACGTCAACCTAAACGCACTAGATGCTTTTGGTACTAGCTTCTCGTTTGGCGCGGGCAACACAAACGTGACGCAAACAGGTGGCCTAGGACTCATCAACCTAGGCGAATCATATCCCAACTTCACAGGGCTAAACCCATCTCAAGTAGGCCGTAGTCTAGCAGGCATTGCAAGCGGCGGTGCGATCAATTTAGCAACGCAGTTTTTAGCACAGCTACAAGCTGTTGTGACGAATGGCCAAGCGAAAATCGTAACCGATCCAACGTTAGTCGTTCAAGAAGGCCAAACCGCCGCTGTACAGCTCACTCAAGAGGTCATCACGAACATTACTATCGACCGAGAGACAACCGACGCTGGTATTTTGACAACAACAACGTTTGAGAAAGCAGACGCCGGGTTAAACCTACAGGTACAAATCGACCAAATTGACGACAACGGCTTTGTAAACCTGTCTGTAGCACCTTCTATCTCTGCGCCTACAGATGAATTTCAAATTGGCGATCAAGGAACAGCTATCCTACTCTCCAAGCGGCAGCTTACTTCGGGTCAAGTGCGGGTAAGAGACGGTCAAACGCTGGTGCTCTCAGGAATTATTCAAGAATCCGATAGAGTCACCACGTCTAAAGTCCCTTTGCTTGGAGATATTCCATTACTAGGCGCACTGTTTAGAAGCACTAGTCGAAACAACGACCGTCGCGAGCTGATTGTGCTTCTAACGCCTCAGATATTGGACGATTCCGATGCGAGCGTCTATGGCTATCGCTATCAACCCGGTGAGGATGTACAACAACTCCTAGAAGATAGAGAAGCGCAGTAGACAGAGGTTTCTAGCGCCTTATCAAAGAATATGACTAAAAAAGCCAACGTTTTCTGAAAAATTTAGAAGGCGTCGGCTTTTTGTCAAGTCAGAATACTTAATTTTTCTCTCAAGAACTATGAACTTTCTTGGAAAATCCCCCAAATCCATACAAATTAAAGGTTTTCTCTGTTCATATGGCTCAAGTACCCCTTAGAATGGGGCAGTAAAATTCATGAGGTTTCAAGGGTTTCAGCGGTCGCTGTTTTTCCTTGCCTTCGCACTTCGGTGGGTGCCTCATGAAAAGTTTAAATTTTGCCATCGGGCAATGTGTAGTCCACTTAAAATCTGAGTACTCAATCACTCTTCTAGGAGATAAGCATGAATAAAGGTGAACTCGTTGATACCGTTGCAGAGAAGTCTTCGGTGACGAAGAAGCAGGCGGATGCCGTCATTTCTGCAGCCGTAGAGTCCATTATGGAAGCCGTGTCTAAGGGCGAAAAGGTAACTTTGGTGGGCTTTGGCTCATTTGAACCGCGCGCTCGTAAAGAACGCGAAGGTCGTAACCCTAAAACTGGCGATACCATGGTAATCCCAGCAACCACTGTCCCTGCGTTTTCTGCGGGCAAGCAGTTCAAGGAGATGGTTGCGGGTAAAAAGAAGAAGTAAATCTTCGTTTGCCGATTTCCTTATGATGTCTAGACCCGTTCATGGGGGCAATTTAGCCTGGGCCGCTGGCTTAGCACACTGCGCTCCTGCCGAACTGCTAGACTTTTCAGCTAGCATCAGTCCGCTTGGGCCACCTCGCTCTGTACGTGAGGCGGTTCAGGCGGATTTCTTGTCGGTGCGGAACTATCCCGATCCGGCCTATAAAGATTTGAGCCGAGCGATCGCGCAACATCACAATATCCCTATCGAATCCGTCATGCCCGGCAACGGCGCAGCAGAATTACTCACTTGGGCGGCAAGAGATTTGGCTCAAATGCAGGCCTGCTTCTGTCTATCGCCAGGGTTCAGCGATTACGACCGGGCGCTACAAGCTTTTGACGGTGCCCTAACTAAAGTTCCTTGCTTGGATGCGCCAAATTGGCAACAAAGCCTGTTAAGTCAACCTATAGACCTCAAGCAGTGCGGCCTGTTGCTAAATAATCCTCATAATCCAACCGGCGCATTGTTGGATAGAGAACAAGTGCACTCTGTTGTTTCTCGTTTGGGTTTAGTGGTGGTCGATGAGGCGTTTATGGATTTTTTGCCGCCTGAGCGATCGCAGAGCGTCATCGACTGGGTAAGTAAGTTTGAGAATTTGGTGGTGATTCGCTCGCTCACGAAGTTTTACAGTATGCCGGGGCTGCGGCTAGGCTATGCGATCGCCCAACCTAAAATATTAGAGCGCTGGCAAAAATGGCGAGATCCCTGGTCTGTCAACACACTGGCAATATCTGCTGGGATTGCAGCGCTGCAAGATACAGCGTTTCAAAGAAAAACTTGGGACTGGCTCTCTACCGCAAACCAGCAGCTATACAATCAGCTTTCAGCAATATCTGGGCTATCTCCGATGCCAGGTTGCGTAAATTTCTTACTGGTGAGCTGCGAGAAATCGGTAGTGGCACTGCAAGCAGCGTTGCTAAAGCGCCATCGAATTTATATTCGCGACTGTATGAGCTTTGATGGATTAGGCGATCGCTATTTTCGAGTAGCGGTAAAGACGCAAGATGAGAATACGCGGTTGGTCAAGGCGATCGCCGATGTATTGCCGGGTCTGCTTGAGGCAAACGATGGCATCTGACTACGATCTGGTCATCTTGGGCGGCGGACGAGAAGGACGAATCGCGGCGATGACAGCCGTCGGCTATGGCGCTCGAGTGGCGCTCGTAGAACCGCCAGGACTTTTTGACGACGGGCAAAGGCAAAAATTCTTGCTGTTGGGTTTGCAACAGTTAGGCCAGGTAAAGCGACGGCAGGCGGTCGGGGAATGGTTTGGCTATAAAAAGGCGACAGGGTCCTTGACTTGGCCAGCATTAATCGCTTGGAGCCAAATTGCAGCCGAGTCTGAGTCCACGCTTTCGGTTGCAAGACTGAGCGCTAGCGGCGTGGACGTAGTGCTAGAGCGGCCAGCGCGTTTGTCACAGCGAATGGTGGTAACAACAGAGCACAGGCGACTAAGCGCTCGAGGTGCGATCGCGGCCTATGGGCGAGTTCCCTTTGCAATGCCACTGCTAGCCTCTTCTACGCTGCCTGAGGCCGTGAACGTAGTAGGCGGCTCTATATTGGCAATTGCTTGGGCTGAAGCCCTAGCAGCCGTAGGCGTAGACGTGCGGCTGGTTCCTACGCGAGTGTCATCAGGCCAGAATATGCCTGCAAGATGGCTGATACTACCGGAGGCAGACAAAGATATAAGGCGATTAGTGCGATCGCAGCTTATAGCGGCAGGCATCGAAATTACACCCACTACCCACGGCGATCGTTTCACTTTAAACGTAGAGCCAGGAGAACCCGCCTTAACCCTGCCTGATTTTGCAAACAAATCAACCCAATCTTCTTATTTGAGCGTCAACCATAAGCTGCAAACAGCGCATCCTCGCCTATTCGCCTGCGGCTCAGCGATAGATCAGTCTGTAAATGCGCACTCGGCTGAGTATGAAACTAGGCTTGCCGTTAAGAATGCGCTATTTTTGCCCCAAGAAAACGTGGACTATCGCGCTGTTGTTCAAGGATACGACCGCTATACTTGCGTGGGAATGACCGAGGCCAAGGCCATGCGTCAATACGGCATTGTGAAAACACAGGTGCTAACCGCAAGTAGCGCAGGTAGTACCGATCTAAGTCGCGTTAGCCCGCTACCGATGTATTGCAAGCTGGTTGTAGTAAGCGATCGCTTAATGGGCGTTCATCTATTGGGCGAAGGGGCCGAAGGGCTAGCCTGTTTGCTCTCGAAGTGGGTAGGCAAGCCCCTTGCAGATTTAGATGACGGCAGCTTGAGTGGGCAGGGACTGGTGAAGCTGGTTGCAGAGTGTGTGGTGCGATCGCGTCAGTCACGCTGGCAGATTGGGCATTGGCGACGAGACTGGGCTGAAAACTGGTTCAACTGGCGGCGTAGTCGAAGCTAATTTTGTTTGCCTTCTATAACTGTATGCAAACTATATGCGAGCAATCGTCACCGCTTCTGGCTGGTCTTGATATTTACCGCGTCGAGTTTCGTAGCTCACCTGACAAGGCTCGCCTTCTAAAAACAGAAGCTGAACAACACCCTCATTTGCGTAAATGCGGCAGTCAGCGCTAGAAGAGTTTGAGAATTCTAAGGTCAGATAGCCGCGCCATCCGGCTTCGGCAGGCGTGAGGTTGGCAATAATGCCGCAGCGAGCATAGGTGCTTTTACCAATGCAGATAGTGGTGATGTTATTAGGCATTTGCAGTCGCTCTAGTGCCACGCCAAGGCCGTAGGAGTGGGCAGGCAAAATGAAGTAACTGCCGTTCTCGTCTTCTCGAAGTTTGCTGGGTTCTAAGTTTTCAGGATTAAAATTTTTGGGATCAATGACGGTGCCCGGCACGTGGCGAAAGATCCGAAACTCTTTGGACGATAGGCGAATATCGTAGCCGTAAGAAGAAAGGCCGTAGCTGATGACGGGCGTTTCGTGGCCGTGAGTAGGAAGCTGAACTCGGCGAACAAGCGCAGGCTCAAAGGGTTCGATTAAGCCTTCGCTCGCAGCTTGTTTGATCCAAACGTCATTTTTGATCATGGGATGGTTCTTCTAATGGCTTAAAGAATATGCGAGCTTAAGAAATATGCGAGCTTAAGGAATATGCAGGCTTAGACGACGAAGTTACGACGAAATTCTGTGACCTGATCGGCTACATCTAGCAGCGACTTTGGCATTTGCGGCCCAGTCAAGATGATATCTACGTGGGATGGGCGGTCTTTCATCATGTTTAAGACCTCGTTTTCTTTAATCAGTCCAAAATCTACGGCTAAACTCAGTTCGTCTAAAACGACCAAACCGTAAGCGCCTCCTTTAACCGCTATCTGCGTGTGCTCCCAAATCTTTTGCAGAGCCGCATTCGTTTTTTCGCTAACGTCTGGATTGCTGATGCATTCTGGCGCATCGAAGCGAATCCAGGAAAGGTTTTGACCCATTTGCATTGGGTTCTCTGGCCCTTGATTGAGTCCGCCTTTGAGAAACTGTACGACTAGCACAGGCAGTCCCTGCTCTGCGACGCGCATAGACTGCACCATCACGTTGGTAAAGAAGGTGCGGTGCGGCGAAGTAAAAATTTGCACGGTGCCTTCAATCGCGCGGAGCAGAGGATGACGAATCGGCGGAGTAAGAGGGCCACCAGGAAGAGTTCTAAGCTGAGAAACCATAGGATACGGTTGACGATATCTAGTAACGATATATCTAGTTAGACGCTAAAGGTAGTGTAGTAGCTGCCATACGCTCAGAATAATACGCTATATGTCTGAAAATTAAAATCTGTTCTAAGCGTTTCAAGCCGAGTTACAAACGGCCAGCTTTTGGGATGGGCAAATGCTGTAGTCTGAGGCTTGAATTGTATTCGGTGGGTTTAAGCGATGTGGGAACGTCCTGATGGTCGAAAGGCAGATGAGCTGAGACCGGTGAAGTTTGAGCGCGGGTTTACTCGCTATGCGGCAGGCTCGGTGCTGGCGCACTGCGGAAATACGCGGGTGCTGTGTACGGCATCGGTGAGCGAGAGCGTGCCGGGTTGGATGAAGGGCAGAGGGAAGGGCTGGCTGACGGCGGAGTATCGGATGCTGCCGGGGGCAACGCATACGCGCAAGTCGCGAGAGCTGATGAAGCTGTCCGGCCGGACGCAGGAAATTCAAAGGCTAATTGGGCGGAGCTTGCGCTCGGCGCTCGATATGAAGGCGCTAGGCGAGCGGATGATTACAATTGATGCGGACGTGCTACAGGCGGATGGGGGGACGCGGACGACTTCGATTACCGGGGCGTATGTAGCCTTGGAAGAGGCGATCGCACAGTTAATCTCACAGGGCCAGCTCACCGCCTCACCGATTCGCCATCAAATTGCGGCCATTTCCGTCGGTTTGCTCGAAGGCGATCCGTTTTTAGACCTTAATTACCCTGAAGATTTTGCGGCAGATATTGACTTTAACGTGGTGATGAACGAGAAGCTGGAGTTTGTGGAGATGCAGGGAACGGCAGAAGCCGGGAGCTTTACGCGATCGCAGCTCAACGGCATGTTGGACTACGCCGAAAAGGGCATTGGCGAGCTAATGCAGCTACAGAAAGCTGCGCTAAAAGAATGATATTGCCAGCTATCTACAAGTTCTGCCAAACGAAAACGGGTTAATACCGACGAGAAGTGTTAAATTCCCTGATAGTTATTGGTTAAAGCGCTTTTCATTATGGCGAAGGATCTGCGAGATTTTCTAAAAAAGGTGAAGGCTAGAGGGCAGCTTCGCCATGTTTCCGCGCCGGTGGATCCAGACCTGGAGATTGCTGAGATTTCCAACCGGCTACTGCAGTCGGGTGGGCCAGCGGTGCTGTTTGAAAACGTCAAAGGATCGCCCTATCCAGTAGTCGTGAACTTGCTAGGCACTGTGGAGCGAGTCTGCTGGTCGATGGGAATGGAGCATCCCGAAGAACTAGAGATTCTAGGCAAAAAGCTAGGAATGCTGCAGCAGCCAAAGCCACCGAAGACATTCTCTCAGGCCATTGACCTGGGGAAAGTGCTATTCGATGTGGTGAAGGCAAAGCCGGGAAGAGACTGGCTGCCGACCTGTCAACAAGTCGTGAAGCTAGATGACCAAGTTGACTTGACCAAAATCCCGATGATTCGCCCCTATCCCAAAGACGGTGGGAAAGTAGTAACGCTAGGGCTAGTAATTACTAAAGACGTTGATACAGGTGTGCCCAACGTAGGCGTGTATCGGCTACAGCTTCAGTCTCGCAACACGATGACGGTGCAGTGGCTGTCGGTACGGGGCGGAGCGAGGCATTTGCGAAAGGCGGCGGAGCGAGGAAAGAGCCTAGAAATTGCGATCGCCATCGGCGTAGATCCCTTAATCATCTTGGCCGCAGCCACGCCAATTCCAGTCGATCTCTCAGAATGGCTGTTTGCTGGACTCTATGCCGGCAAGGGAGTCTCACTGGCCAAGTGTAAAACGGTTGACCTAGAAGTACCTTCAATGTCGGAGTTCGTGCTAGAGGGCACGATCACACCAGGTGAGACGGCGCTAGACGGGCCGTTTGGCGACCATATGGGCTACTACGGCGGGGTAAATCCGGATGCACCCTTGATTCGCTTTCACTGCATGACGCACCGAAAAGCACCGATCTACCTAACAACGTTTAGCGGGCGTCCGCCAAAAGAAGAAGCCATGATGGCGATCGCCCTCAACCGCATCTATACGCCTATTCTTCGCCAGCAGGTGCCAGAGATTGTAGACTTCTTCCTGCCAATGGAAGCGCTCAGCTACAAAGCTGCCATCATCTCAATTGATAAATCCTATCCGGGGCAGGCACGTCGAGCGGCCATGGCCTTTTGGACGGCGTTACCCCAGTTTACCTACACCAAATTCGTAATCGTCGTAGATAAAGACATCAACATTCGCGATCCGCGCCAGGTTGTGTGGGCCGTAACCTCTAAGGTTGATCCGATTCGAGACGTATTTATCTTGCCAGATAGTCCGTTCGATTCTCTAGACTTTGCCAACGAGCGACTCGGACTCGGTAGTCGGATGGGCATTGATGCGACAACTAAAATCGCACCTGAAACTGAACACGAGTGGGGCGAACAGCTAGAGTCTGATCCAGAAGTGGCGGCCATGGTAGAGCGACGCTGGCGAGAGTACGGCCTAGGTGACATTGTGATGGGCGAAGCGAATGCGAATGTCTTTGGCTACGACATCCACTGACATCGCGATCTCTGTTCTCCGGAAGAGGGTAAAAGTTACAGAGTATTACAAGATTTACTTTCGCCCTTTCGGTTAGATCAGCCATAGCGTTGGCAGACTCGCCTTTACTCTTCAGTCTTGCTATGGATCCCAAAATAATTTTGTACGTCATCTTTGGTCTGGCGCTGCTGGGGTTTACCTGGCTGCCTGGCATCAAAGGCGCTCGTTATATCAACATACCGCTACTCTATTCTCTGCTCGCCGCGCTGCTATTTAGCCAAATTTTAGGATTGCCACGGCTCGATCCGATTAATAACGAGGCGCATACGGTAGCAACGGAGTACGTCACTGAGCTAATTGTCATTCTCTCGCTAGCGGCAGCCGGTCTAGCGATTGACCGGAAATTTCGGCTTAGAACCTGGCAGTCCACCCTGCGATTGCTGTGCGTGTCGATGCCAATTTGCATTGCGGGCGTGGCCTTTTTAGGACACTGGATTCTGGGTCTGTCGCTTGCCGATTCTGTTTTACTAGGAGCCTGTTTGGCTCCCACCGATCCGGTGATGGCACATACGGTTCAAGTTGGCCCGCCGAACAAAGGCGGCGAAGACCCGGTGCGGTTTGGCCTAACCACTGAGGCAGGATTGAATGACGGGTTGGCCTTTCCCTTCGTTTACCTGGCAATTAGGTTAGCTGAGCACAACGGGACGTTTGGCGGCTGGCTAATTAAGTGGGCGGCCTACGACTTTGCTTTTAGAGTCGCGATGGGGACTGTGGTAGGTGTTGGCGTTGGCTGGCTACTGGCTCAATATGCCTTTCGCGTGTCGGATGAAACAGTTCGCGAAGAGACTCGCGAAGGATTGTTCATCATGGCGGCTATCTTTTTGGCTTATGGCATTGGCGAAGCGCTACACGGCTATGGATTTTTGGCGGTGTTTGCAGCGGCAGTTTCTACCCGACAGAACATTGAGAAGCATCACGACTACTACGCTAAGCCCTATCAGTTTGCGACCCAGCTAGAGCGCATTTTTGCTGGGCTACTGCTGATCGCGCTAGGCGGGTTTGTAGCTAGCGTGGATATGGGCCTACTATCTTGGCGTAATTTTGCGTTTGCAGCGCTGTTTATGCTGCTGCTAAGACCGGTATCCGGCGTAATCGCGCTGACGGGGATGAAGCTACCCTGGCTAGAGAAAAATGCGATCGCATTCCTAGGCATTCGCGGCTTTGGCTCTTTCTACTATCTAGCCTATGCACAAACTCACGCCACCTTCGAAAACGTCACGCTACTCTGGAGCGTCATGACGCTGACGGTACTGCTCTCACTGCTAATCCATGGCAACTCAGCCACAGTAGCGATGAGCTGGATCGACGAGCGGCAGAACAATCGACGAAACTCTAGAGGCCGACGGCAAAAGTCGCGGCCAGAATCAATGAGCTGAACGGCCAGAAGCTGAACGGCCAGAACAATAGCGCCATTTTAGACCAGTCGGCTGGTAACCAGCATTTGATTTTGCTCTAGCGTAAGCTGTAGCTCAGAGAGCTGGCTTAAAGAGTCTTTAATTTTCTGAGCTTCTTTTTGAGCCGCAACTTTACGATGAAGCGCCGCTCTCGCCAAATCTTCTCTATCTTTTTCCAAAGCTTTTTGGGCAACTCGATGCCAGGTAAACCCGTCTTCGGTCGCTCGATTGTACTGAGGAAGCAGCGTTTGAGTGGCGATCGCCACATTGCCCAGCGCTTCTTGAAAGAGCTGCATAGTTTTTGCAGGAGACTCATTCTGCGCAGCGCGACTAGCCAAATCCGAAACCTGGGGCTGCTTGATTTGATCTAGGCGTAGCCCGAAGTTATTGAGCTGTTCGCACTCGCTGTCCCCAATCTTGCACCAGGTAGCAAAGTGCTCGCAGTTATTAAAAAACAAATCGTACTCGCACTCACCCAAGCGGCTTTCAGCTCTATCTATCACAACATCTGGAATAAAGGCAGTGGGCTGGCGCTTAACATATATCCGGCTCCCTCTAGCAAACGCCTCTCTCGACGTTCTAGCAACGGTCGCCTCGCCCGACTTGCTGTAATGAATTACCGTGCTATCGCCGCAGTCTATACCGTGATGCTCGTAGGGTATGCCCATAATTTCTCGCATGGCATACACCTGTTCTCCTCTACCCATAGACCTTGCTGAATTGAATGCAGATGGCTCTAAGGTTATCCTATGCTCTAGCCTTTAGATATCGTTCTAAAGAGCTTTTGTGCTAAGCACTTTCTTTTGCGGCCGATCTACCCTGCGCCTGCTGCTTAGCGATCAGCGCATGAATAGTAGACATGCCTTTAGTTTGCTGCACCACATTGATTTGGATATTAGGGCCAGAGCGGGCTAGGCGAATCACTAGGCCGTCCTGCACAGGTCGGCTTTCAATGCGCTCTCCAGCTAGGTAGGTGCCGTTGGTGCCGGTATTATGAATCTCCCAGCCGTTTTCGGTCTGCCGTAGCTCTACGTGATGGCGAGAGACCACAGCGCTATAAAGTACCACATCGTTATTGACCGAGCGCCCAATGCGGACAACAGGCTCTTCTTCAAACGTCCAGCTTTGCACCGGTGTTTTGTCTATCGGATGAAGTAGAGAAAGGGTGATGACGTTATTTAATGCAGGCAAAGCACAACACCAGATAGAGAGATTACAACGGCAGCCTAGCTTTATTGAGCGAAGCGCCTGCTGTTGTTAAAACCCTCTAGCTGGCGGCTTCGAAAATAAAACTGACCTTATCGCCTTTGCCAAGAGCAATGCGATCGCCTGGGCGCAGCCGATGACGATTACCCGCTGGAAGGGGCAACCCATTGACATAAGTTCCGTTGGAGCTGCCAACGTCTTCTATGTAGTAGACATCGCCTTCTACGCGAAGGTTGGCATGGGTCCGAGAAACAATCTCTGAGTCTGGGAATCCAGACACGTCAATATCGGGCGGCGTTTGATCATTAGGTTTCCCAATCCGTATTACAGATAGCTGTCGGGGAAGCTCGAGGGGAGTATTCGTTTGGACGTGGCGCAGGCGAACGCTCAGGGTCTGCAACTGAGTGACCATCGGTCGAGCTGCCGGTGGCTCAATAGCGGGAACTGGCTCGGGTGCTGGCGGTATTTCAGGCTGAGGTATTTCGGACTGAGGCGTTTCTATCTGGCGTGCTTCTGGCTCCTCGCTGCCAATCGGTTCCTCACTGACAACAGGCTCAGGAATCAACAGCGGATCGGGTTCTACTAGCTCTGGAAGGTCGAAGTCGGGCGGATTGTTGGGCGTGGCCGAAGCTACAGCTGGGTCATTGGCTGGATTGGTGGATCGTTCCGGGCTATCTGGATTGAGGAAGTTTTGAGTTTTAATCGTTGAATCTGGAGCGGATGATGCGCCTGCGTCTGGAGAGGGAGCAGGCGTACTAGAGCCTGCGCGCAAATCTGCACCACACTGGCCGCAAAAACTGGCGTTTGCCTGAATTTCGCTACCGCAGCTAGGGCAAGCAACCAGACTAGGTAAGGGCGTGTAGCAGGCTTCGCATTGGTTTGCGCCGTCAGGGTTTTGGTGGTTGCAGTTTGGGCAGGTAATCATTTAGGTAACAGAGTGAGTAGGTGTGAATGGGTTCAGTTCTTAAGCTCAACGGATAAAAGAACGAGCGGCTGATCTAGCTGATCTACTTATACTGATCTGGAATACCTTCACCCGCAGCCGCATCTAATAGCCAGTGAGGGTTTGCGCTCTGAATAAGTTTGCTGGGATATTCGTGGTCGTTAGCATCTGCCGAGAAAACTTGAGAGAGTGCCTTTTGCTTGTTCTCCCCGGAAACGAGAAAGACAACTTTTCGGCCCTGGTTGATTAGAGGGACGGTAAAGGTAATGCGGGGTTCGGCGTCGTGTTTGCCGACGGTAACTAGGCGATCGCGCACATCCAAAGCCTCTGTAAACGGAAACAACGACGCCGTATGACCATCGTCACCCATACCCTGGAGAACGAAGTCAATCACGGCCGCATCGTCAGATTTAAAGAAGTCTCGAAGGGTTTTGGCATATTTGGCGGCGTCTGCAGCAGGAGCCTGGGCGCTAGTGGGGACGCGAAAGATGTTCTCTTCGGGAATGGAAACGTGGTTAAGCCAGGCTTCTGCGGTCATGCGGGCGTTGCTTTTAGGATCGTCGTGAGGGACGTAGCGCTCGTCGCCCCAAAAGACATAGAGCTTTTCCCAGGGAATGTCTGCTTTAATCAGGGATTCATAAAGGGGCTTAGGGGTGCTGCCGCCAGAGAGCGCGACTGTAGCGCGATCGCGTTCTGCAATAGCAGTTTGGATGGTCTCCACCATCAGCTGATGGGCGCGTTCTATCAGGGCGGGCTTATCTGAGAGAATTTCTACGGTGGGAGCCATGGGAATATCCGCTTGTATGTTTAGCTGAATTTTACGATGAGATAGTAGCTTAGCCTGTCGGTCGAGCGACAAATGTCTCTCTTTTAGCGGGTTAATATCAAGCTGGGTCTGTGTTGTGGACGCTTACTTATGTTTTCGGTTGTTTTGCCTTGTTTTAACGAAGTGCGGCACGGCTATCTGCCAAAAATCTTAGAAAATTTGTCTGCGCAAACAGGTGATAAGCAGCTAATTGCGGTGGTCAGTCTTAGCTCGGACCGTACGTTAGACATTATTCGGCAATTTCCGTTAGTAGAGGTCGTAGAATCTGGAGCCAACAATCGAGCGCAGCGGCTGAACGCGGGCATTCGAGCCAGTCGCGGCGAGTTCGTTTTGCTGCATCATCCGGCCACGCTGCTGCCAGAAAAAGTGGCCTTAGCTCAAGCAGCGGTGGCTTTAGAAACAGCAGTCTGGGGCGGCTTTACGCATAGCTTCGACTGGGATCGCTGGCTGCTGCGGTTTACGTCTTGGTATTCGACCAAGGTGCGATCGCGCTCAGGCATTCTCTATTTAGATCACTGTATTTTTGCTAGGCGGCAGGTACTCATAGAAATAGGCGGCGTGCCAGATATGGATATCTTTGAGGATACGGCGCTGAGTTTGGTGCTAAAGCAACAGGGATCACCGGAGATGGTACCAGATAAGGTAGTAACTTCGGCCAGACGGTTTCGCGATCGCGGTCTCTATCGGCAGGCCCTACTCAACCAACTGCTCAAGATGATGTACCACGCCGATCTAGATCCGCAGCGGCTCAACTGGCTGTACGAAGGCAAAAGCCAAATTAACGTAGGCTACAAAGAGCCGCCTAAAGACTCACTGTGACAGTTTTCTCAATACCCTCAGATTGCGATTGATGACGAGGGTTTTGGGGTAAGCTCTATGCAAACTATGATTTCAAATAAGCTTGATTTGTCTTTTGCTAAGATAATCGCGCTCTAGACGAATCTGCTGTATTTCTGCACCCGCTAAGGTTTTATGACTTCCTCCCCTGCTACCGACAGAACGCCTATTGGCAGAGTGCCATCGCCGTTGGCCGCTACCTCCTTGAAGCTAGTGGGGGGCATTGCGATTCTGCTTTTCTTAATCGACTTTGTAACGGTGCTGTTTCCGCCCCAGTTTGACAACACCGCTTGGCAGCTAAACGCCACAACACAGCTTCTCGATCGCGGTATCATTCCTCTCGTTGGCATGGTGCTGCTGTTCACAGGCTATTGGATCGACAGCAACTTAGGCAACGTGCCTAGAAAGTCGAGTCTAGCAACAGACACTCGATTTTGGACTTGCCTGCTATCTGCCTTCCTCGGCCTGGTCTTTTTAATTACGACCTTCTTGCATCCCAACTTGGTCTTTATTCAGCGGCGCGATGCGCTCACTCGGCTAGACACTGAAGCCACAGAGCTAACGGCCCAGATGGAAAATCGACTGAGCGAAGAAATTTCGGTAAGACGGGCGCAGGCTGACGCGCTGCTTAACGACGAAGCCGCTTTTCAAGCGGCAGTGGACAGTGGAAATTTAGACGACGGCACAAGAGCGCAAATTGAGCAGTTTCGCAAAGACCCAGAAGCCTTTAACCAGTACTGGACTTCGCAGGCTACTGAAGCGCAGAACAGAATTAAAACAGGCGTAGGCGAAGATCAGCAAGACAAAACGTCTCTGGTTAAAACTGAAGCCACTAAAGCCCTGATTCGAGGAATTTTGAGCAGTATTTTGTTAACCATTGGCTTTGCATTCATCGGCTGGTCGGGTCTGCGCCGCTTGTTAGCGATGGTCAATTAAGCTACTTTGTCTTTCTCTTAGTTTTCATTCAAAGTCTTATAAAAAGCGTAGAAGTCGGGTTAGCGCCTGATGACTACGCTTTTTTAGTCTGAAACGATTTTTCGAGATCAGCTCAAGGCCGTCATCATGGCCTGCTGAGCGACGGTTTGGTATAGCGCTTTAAGGTGAGCGCTAACGGCTTGGGCTTCGGTAGCAGCAAGGGGCATATCTCCAATCACTTCTAAGACAGTTTGCTCCGAAGGCGTAATAACAACCAGCGAAGGGTCTAGCGGTTCGTCGTATTGCCAGAAGTTTTTTATTGAAGAGTAGGCTGATTTAGATGGGTAGATGAGGTTGTTTTTGTCTGCTTGGCTTTTGTGTCTGCTTTTGCTTTCGTAGACTTGGCCTTAGCAGATTTGGCCTCAGTAGATTTGACCTCAGTAGACTTTGTTTTCGTAGACTTTGTTTTCGCAGACTTTTCCGTCTCTTCTCCGTTCGTTTCTTCTTCTATATCCTCTTTATTCATCGCCTGCTGACGATGCTGGCGCAGCGCTTCAAGAATCTGTTCCTTAGTACGGCCTCTGAGCTGAAAAAGAACAAAGGGATCTTCGCGAAAAAAATCTCCTAGCTGATAGTAGACAGCGGCGATGTGCTTACAAGGATTTTTAGGATCGGGGCAGCTACACTTAGAGCTAACGTCCGCTAGCGTGAAAGGAAATAGACTGAGGCCGTTGCTCGTAAAAACCCTTTCGATATCGTCGGGCATTTCTCCAGCAAGTAGCTGAGCAGAGTAGAGAGCTTTCTCACTCAGGGTATTGATGACATAGCTCCAGTCTTCATCGGTAAAGCTTTCTATCCAGATAGAAAGTTGGTAAGGGTCGGCGGCAGTGCCCTGAACCTTGGCGTGAACCTTTGAGTTTTTGAATTCGAGGCTGAGAATATGGCCCTGACGCGCGTAGTTACGGCCTCTTTCTAGGCGTTTTTTGAAGCGGTAGGAGTTAAGTAGGTCTACCCACTGCTGCACCCACCAAGTGTCTTCAGTGGCAGCGGTGGGTTGAGGAGCAGAGTAAGTCATAAGCTACTAAGGCGGCAGATCTTTTCTTATTTTCTCACAGCGCCTGCGATTCTCCGTTTGTTACTCTCAGGCTTTTTACTCTCATGCCTAGCTTTCTACTGTTGGCATCTGGCTCATCTTTTTGAGATCTAGAACTTCGTTGAGTGTCTTCTCGCTCATGAGGTCGCGCTCTAGTACGAGCTGTCGAAGAGATTTTCCGGTTTCTAAAGACTCTTTAGCGATCGCAGCCGCATTCAAATACCCGATGTGCGTATTCAACGCCGTCACCAAAGCCAAGCTGCCTTCCGCATAGTCAGCGCAGCGTTCAGAAAAAGCGGTAATGCCCTGTAGACATTTGGTATCTAGCGCTTCGAGGGTATTGCCCAAAATTTCGATGCTGTGAATCAGGTCGTAGGCGATCATCGGCATCATCACGTTGAGTTCTAGCTGACCAGCTTGAGCGGCAAAGGCGATCGCACTGTCGTACCCCATCACCTGAAAGCACACCATCGAAGTCATCTCAGCCATCACCGGATTGTACTTACCCGGCATGATAGAAGAGCCGGGCTGAACCGGCGGCAGCTGAATTTCTTTGAGGCCAGTTTTAGGGCCAGAATCTAGCAGGCGCAGGTCGTGGGAGATTTTTACCAGGTCTTGAGCGAGGTTGCGAATGCTGCTGCTAACGGCGACAAAAGGGGCCATACTCTGCATTGCGGCCATCAGGTGAGGGGCGCTGGTGACGGGCTGCTGGAGATAGTCGGAGAGAATTTCGGCGACGCGAAAGCGGTATTGCGGATGGGTGTTGAGGCCGGTGCCGGTAGCGCTGCCGCCAAGTCCTAATACGGCCAGCTCTTGGGCTGCGGCTTTAATGCGATCTTGATGGCCTGTAAGGATGTATTCCCAGGCGCGAAAGTTTTCGCCCAGGCGAACGGGAACGGCATCTTGCATGTGGGTGCGGCCCGAACGGACAACGTCTTGAAATTCGGCAGCTTTGGCTTTTAGCGTAGCGATCGCACCTTCCAAAGCCGGATACAGCGAATGCTCTAGCGCTAAAATCCCACCCACTCGAATCGCCGTCGGAATCACGTCATTAGTCGATTGACCGTAGTTAACATGATCGTTAGGACTGACCTTGGCGTAGTTGCCCTTTTCCTCACCTAAAATCTCTAGCGCTCGGTTCGCCAACACTTCGTTGATATTCATGTGGTGGGAGGTGCCTGCTCCCGCTTGATAAACATCTACAACAAACTGATCGCGCAGCTCGCCGGCAAGAATTTCGTTAGTGGCTTGAACAACGGCTTTACTAATGTCTTTGGGAATGCAGTCGAGTTCGCCATTCGCCGTCGCGGTCGCCTTCTTAATTAGCAGGCAAGCGTCTACATAAGTGGCAAGGGGTTTAATACCACTAATCGGAAAGTTTTCGATAGCGCGTAGAGTTTGAATGCCGTAGTAGGCGCTGTTGGGAATTTCTCGCTCTCCCATAGAGTCCTTTTCGATGCGAAATCCGGTGGAGGCTACGTTGGGATTTGCTTCAGGCATGTGTTTAGAGAGTAGTGGATGGGATATACCGATTTTATAGCGATCGCCTCACTCTTGAACGGTCAGTCATAAAAATGCGGGCATTAGCCAAATCGATTGGGTCGGCGTGGCTGTGAGTTAGACACAGCATCATTAGACGCTACATCAACCGATGTTGGGCAAACTAAAAGGGGTTGTGTTTCTTTAGGTCACTCATCTTCACCGTCCGTGGTTTCTTCTTTTGCTGATTTTAATAAGCAGGCACAAATGCAGGCGCAGACGCAGAATATCAAGACGCTAATTGAGCGAGGGTTTGTGCTGCGTAACGAGGGCGAGTATCAGCAGGCGGTAGAAAAGTTTTCTCAGGCGATCGCCCAAGAATCTAAAAATACAAAGGCATTGCTGTACCGGGCACAAACCTACAGCCAAATGCACGAGCACGAAGCAGCAATCAAGGATTTTCGAAATCTGCTGCGGCTAGACCCCACGAATGCAAAAGCCTGGCACGGTCAGGGAGTCGCGAAAGCAGAGTTAGGGCTATATCCATCGTCGGTAGATAGCTTTGACCGGGCGCTAAGCTGCGAGCCGAATAGCGACAAAATTTGGTACAACCGGGGGCGGGCGCTGCTAAAGCTAGCGCAGTATGAGAAAGCGTTAGAGAGCTTCGACCGGGCGATTGAGCTGAAAGGCGATCGCTATCACACTTGGTACAACCGGGCGTTGGCACAGGCTGCTTTGGAACATGTGCAGCCTGCAATTGAAAGCTTGGACCAGGCGGTAGCGATCCAGCAGAGCTGTCACTATGCCTGGAACTATCGAGGAATGTTGCTCAATCGTTTATATAAGCACGACGAGGCGATAGAAAGCTTTTGGCACTCTTTGCAATATAACGTGCCAAATCCAAACGCCTGGTATGGATTAGCTTCTAGCTACGCATTGATGGATAACCCGACAGCAGCAGGAATTCACCTGCGGCAGGCCGTGCAGATTAATCCAAGCATCTGCACTCTAAAAGTGTTAAACGACGTCAGTTTCGACACGGTGCGAGACCATCCAAAGGTGCGCGTATTGCTGCGGGATTAACCTGGCTAAGAGGGTGGTGTGCATAGCATCTGCTTGGCCCAAATGTCTTGTTTACGCGTTGTTAAGCCTAAACACTTACTCCTAAACACTTACTATGGTTTATAGAAACTGAACGCTGCTGTAAGTTACCTATGCACTTATGCCCAGAACGCCAACGCTAAAGTTTGATCGCGGAACGCTGGTTTTGCACCCACCGCCGAGGGGCAAATGCTGGATTGACTTTGCGGTTTGGGACGACCGGATTGAGCGGTTCCGAGTGCCTGCGGATAAATATCGGCCCTTGGTAGAGGCGCTGCGGGCAGAGAACGTGAGCTTTGAGGACGAGGTACAGGCGTTCGAGGCGCTGGACTTACAGGCGGATTTGAAGCTGACGCCCTATGCTCATCAGCAGGAGGCGCTAGATGCTTGGAAAGGGAACCAGCGGCGGGGGGTGGTTGTTTTACCCACTGCGGCAGGAAAAACGTATTTGGCACAGATGGTAATGCAGGCGACGCCGAGGCGAACGCTGATTACGGTGCCGACGCTAGATTTGATGCATCAGTGGTATGCGGATTTGGAAAAGGCGTTTCCGGGGGTGGAAGTTGGTTTGCTCGGCGGTGGATCGCGCGATCGCACTCCCATCTTGGTGGCCACTTACGACAGCGCTGCCATCTACGCCGAAGACCTCGGAAACCGCTATGCGCTGCTAATCTGCGACGAATGTCATCATCTGCCAAGCGACTTTCATCGCAGCATCGCTGAATATTCAATTACGCCCTATCGACTAGGGCTAACGGCAACGCCAGAGAGAACAGACGGAAAGCATGAGGATTTGGATACGCTGCTAGGGCCAGTGGTGTATCGGCGAACGGCAGAGGAACTGTCGGGGACGGCGCTCGCGCCTTATCAGATTATTCAGCTAAAGGTGCAGTTAAATGAGGAGGAGCGCGATCGCTACGAAACGCTTCAGCAACAGCGAAACGAATTCTTGCAAAAGTCGAATATTTGGCTGAGCAGCGCGGAAGGATGGCAGCGGTTTGTGCAGGCAAGCGCCAAGTCTTCAGCCGGGCGGCGAGCGATGTTAGCCCATCGGGAGGCAAAAAATATTGCGCTAGGAACAGCCGGTAAGCTAACGATCTTAGAAAAGCTGTTGGATCAACATCATCCAGATCGCACTTTAATTTTCACAAACGACAATGCGACCGTTTACAAAATCTCTCAGGACTTTTTAATTCCCGCAATTACGCATCAAACGCCTGTCAAAGAACGACACAATATTTTGAGCAAATTTCGCAGCGGTGAATACAGTGCGATTGTTGTTTCTCACGTGTTGAATGAAGGCGTTGACGTACCTGATGCGAGGGTAGCAGTTTTGCTTTCGGGCAGCGGCTCTACTAGAGAGTACGTGCAGCGGTTAGGCCGGGTGCTGCGTAAAGGCACGAGCGGAAAAATGGCGCTGCTATATGAGGTAGTGGCCGAGCAGACGAGCGAAGAAGGGGTGTCGAGACGGCGGCGATCGCAGCCTCAGAGCAGCCCAAGTAAGCCGAATGCACCCAAACAGCTAACCCTTGTTCCTGATCTGAAAAAGCCAACCGTAAAATCTCCCTACAAGGTGAAGAAAGTATCCGAAGAAGACAGGCCGCTAGCTGCGGAAGACTCTGCTCCGTGGCCCGAAGAATAAATCTGCTTTTAATTCCATTCGAAGGCTTCGTTCATATTGCCTGTGCTGTTGTAAAACGCAGCAACTTGCTCAGGAGAAAGTTTAGTTTTCCACCGCTGATCTAGCCGGATAGAGAATTCTTTTTCCGCTTTAGGCTTTACTTGAACGGCCACCGCCTGCTTAAGCGCAGAATCTTGATGCTTATTAATTAAAGCGTGCGTACCTGAATTGCCCGAAATCGTGTGGTGCTCGTGCTTCCAATAGTTCATCATGTCTAGCTGAAAGTCCAAATCTAGCCAGGCGCACAAATCTTTGAGCGTGTTTTCTGTATTAGTGGCAAATTCCTCATACCGCAGCCTTACCTTTTTGCCTGCGAAGCCATCAAAAAATCTGTGCTCGTTATTAATTCGATTCATCCACAGCTCGCCAAACTGTTGACCAAACTGCTCGGCGCTTAGCCCCTGGTAGCATTTGCGCCTAGCGTAAGAGTTCATAACGGCGCGGCCATCGCGAATAAGATGAATGAGCTGAGCGTCGAGCAAGCCCGCTTGAAATTCTCGGGCGGCTAGTTTCTTCTCTAGCCAGTAAACGGTTTTGGTAGAGTCGATAAGGACAGCTTCATCAGTTCTAGAAGCAATAATCGAATAAGGATTGAAGAGCCGATCATTTTTCAGCAGGCCGCGCACCGTTTTTTCTAGCTTGAGCGGAATGTGTCGATGAATTCTACGCTCAGCAAATCCTTGAGAAAGCGCCTGCATGTCTTGTTTGGAAAAAGCGCTTTGCCAAAACGAGCATTCTCCTTTGCAAACTGAGCAGGGCGATTGATGGTTGCGATGAAATTCAGGCAGGTTACTAACTTCTCCAAGCGCTCTACAGTTAGAGTGGCTGCCTAGAACCAGCGTTAATAAAGTAGAGCCGCAGTGGGCTGTTCCCATAATAAAAACGACTTTTTTCTTCATTGCGCTTGGCTCCGCGATCAGTGGCTTCAGTGTTCCCGGCTCTTCTCTCGAATATTTTGCTGATGGGGTGCCCTTTTACCGTGGAGTGGCGACGCGCTACACGGATTCATTTGCGCCACAGCATGAACACAGCGCTGACACATCAACCTGCCATTATGAGATTGTCCAAAGCGATTTTTAAAGCAAAGGAAACTTAAAATGTCTATTCAATCACTCATCACCAAAAAAGTTCTTATAGGAGGTTTTACCGCCGCTGCTTTAAGCTTTTCTTTAATCGGCCTAGCAAGCCCCGCTCAAGCTTCTAGAGCCAGCCGCAGTATCCGGGGCGTTGCGCCTGCATCTAGCATCCGTATATTAAGACGTTCTCAAGCTGCACGCCCTGCAATGTCTCCCACGATGTCCTCGACTACATCTCCCACGATGGCCCCGAGCGGATCATCAACGATGTCCCCGACGACATCCCCGATGATGTCCCCAACTCAACAAGCACCCGTCACCAAGCCAAGTAGATAATTATGCTAAGCAGGTAGTTACCTTTAGCTCGTGCTCTCCTTGGAATCTCTTTTCACGTCGAAGAAAACCGTTTAATAGACCTTGTCGGAAACTGGAGCGTTAGGCTAGAGCGTAGGGCTATCAGTTGAGAGAGGGTCTATGAAAATGGCTGTAGAGAACGGATTGCGATGGTTGCTCTTATTGTCCTACTAGCTCCTTAAACCAGTCGTCGCTCCAGATATCTTCAAAGATTTCGTCGGCGAGGGCTTCCTGCTTATAGCTAGGTTCGATACGCACAGCTTGCTGAAGGTTTTCCAAAGCCAGATCGTTTTCGCGCTGAAGGGCATAGCAAAGGGCGCGGTTGTAGTAGGCCTTGGCGTAGTTGGGGTTGGCTGCGATCGCTTTTTCAAAACTCTTCAAGGCGTCTCGATCTCGCCCTAGCTTCATCTGTACGTAGCCTCGGTTGTCCCAGGCTTTGGCCAGATTAGGCTTGAAGCGAACGGCTTTATCGAAAGAGGCGATCGCTTCTTCATACCGCTCTAGTTCAGTCAAGGCCAAGCCGCGATTGAGCCAAGCGACCGCATCGTTGCTCTGTAGCTTTACCGCCTGATCGAACGACTCAAAGGCTTCTTCGTGAGCTTGTAAAATGCCAAAGGCAACGCCGCGATTGACCCAGGCTTCGTGGTAGTCGGCGTTGATATCAATGGCCCGATCGAAGGCTTCAATGGCTTCTTCTCGTTTGCGCAGGCGGCTAAGCACCATGCCTTTGTTAAGCCAGGTTTTGGCATCGGCTGGATCGCTCTCAATAACGGTATCAAAAGCGCTGAGGGCTTCTTCGTATTTGCGCTGTTCTCGCAGGAGCAGGCCCATCTGATACCAGGCGTCGTTGTTCTTAGGAGACAATCGAGTGACTTCGCGCAGGGCCAAGAGAGCGTCTTCTTTTCTGTTTAGTTCAGTAAGTACCTGGCTACGGCTAAATTGAAGATCGGCGTTGGTAGGCTGAACTTCTAAGGCTCTGTCGTAGGCAGTAAGAGCTTCCTCATATTGTTTGTTCTTTAGCTTTGCGTCGCCGTCTTGAATAAACTCATCGGCAGTGAGAAAGAGTTCGGGGCGATTATCTCTAAGTCGGTTGAGCTGTTCAGAAAGTTCTTCTATCTGGTTTTGAGACGTGCTCATAAAGGAGTCGGCAACGTATTCGGGGTGACTTTGCCTAGCTGCTGCATAATCTGTTGCTTTTCAGCTTCGGCTTCACCTTCAAGTGCAGCGAGCTTGGCCTGAATTTCTTCTTTTACTTGGTTAAGCTCTGTAAGAGCACTGTCTTGACGCTGATTCAGGTTTGATTCTAGAGCGTTTAAGGTTTGTGCGAATTTTTCTTCAATAATGGCAAGCCGCTCTTGGGCTGATTTTTGCCGTTCGGCGGCGGCGGCAGCCAGTTCACCGATTTGTTCGCCTAGCCGCGAGTCAAAGCTGTTGAGCTTTTCGAGGATGACATCTTTGCGGCTCATAACGGTGTTGCGAACGCCGGTAAGTTCGCCGGTGAAGCTGCCTTCGATTTCTTTAAGCGATCGCAATAGCTGCTGTCGTTCGCTATTAATGCCCGATTGCAAAGTATTTAGCTCTTGCTCGAACTCGCCTTGAAGCTGCTTCACAATACCGAGCGCCCCTTCTCTTTGCTCACCTAGATCACCTTGCAGCGCGTTGAGCTGAGTAGAGAATTCGCGGGCGGTTTCGGTGAGTTCGGTATAGAGCTGGGTTTTACGAGTATCTACGTCATTGCCCATATTAGCGATTTGGGCGCGGAAGCCTTCAGCAGTAGCTTGCAATTGATTGATGGTGTAGCTGCGTTCTTCACTCACACCCGATTGAAGACTAGAAATTTGTTCTTTAAAGTCGCTGGCAACGCGATCCATATCGCCGAGAATGGTGCCTTTGCGGCCTTCTACATCGGCCTTGAGGGTGGCAAACTGAGTAAGAAATCCATCGGCAGATTGCCGCAGGCTCTGCATCATATCGGTTTTACGGCTTTCGACTTCGTTGCGAATGGCGTTAAACTGCGAGCGAAGTTCTTCGGTAGATTGCTGAATGTTTTGTAGGGCGAGATCTTTGCGGCCCAAAGCGCTAGCTTGGAGTTCAACCAGATTTTGAGTGGCGCTAGCTTCAGCGGCTTGGAGAGTTTCTAAAGAGCGATCGCGCTGCTGCTCAATCTTTTCTTTCGCTTCGGCTTCAGCTTCAGAAAGCTTTGGCCCAAACTCATTGCCGGTTTTAATCAGTGAAGCAACAATTCTTTCCTGTTCGGCAATCGTTTCTGCCTGTAAGCTACCTAGCTGGTCAGAAAGAACAGATTCTTTACGCTCTATCTCATCGAAGAAAGCCGTTTTACGACGCTGAGTTTCTTCTTTAATCACGCCAACATGACGAGAGAATTCGGACTCGGAAGTGGTGAATCGCTGGAGAATTCGCTGGCTTTCTACAGCCGTCTCGGTCTTCATTTCTTCTAAACTTTGCTTTGCCCGCTTTTGCAAATCTTCAGTAACAGACGAAAAATCGGCGACAGTAGCCTCTAGTTTCTCATTGACGTTCTCTAGCTGTTGCTCCCAGTTGCGAGCGGCTTGCTGCTTAAAGGCGTCTAGATCGTCTATTAGGCTTTGTAAGACCTGCCGCTGAGCCGTAATTTCTCGTTGGAAGCTGGTAGAGCGACCCTGAAGTTCACCGGAGGCTTCATCGGCGTCGGCCAAAATTCTATTGAGGCTGCGAGTGGCGTTGTGAACCTTGTTTTCTAGCTCGGCTAGTTCGCTGCTTTGCGCACTCATAATGCTAACGACTTCTCGGATGGCCGATTTACGCAAAGACCACAGCATGAGAATGCCAATGCCAAACAGAAGCGCCAGCGCGACTAGCGTAGCCGTAAGAACAGTATTAGCAGCTTCGGTATCGCGCTGCTGCTGAGCAAGCTGAGCGAGGGGGAGGGCTTCGGAACTAGCAGGCGCTGCGGCAGGATCTAGCGTTTGCGCCCGAACCTGAGTGCCGTCCGGTCTCTGCGCCTGCGCGTTAAGACTATCAATGCTCGATACCCAACATCCTGCCAGCAAACTACTTGCGGCTATCATCAAGCGCCAATTTTTTTGCTTCCCCTGCATGGGTGACCTCTTACCGTTGCTGATGTGCGCAGTTTGCCCCTGCATTTTACCTGAAGGGGTCAGATTAGCAGATCGGTGGAGCGGTGGTGATAACCGAGCAGTGCGTATCTGAAGTTATCTAGCCGCCTCTCCAGTATGATTTAAACAGCCGCAATCTCTTAACGTCCACTTAACGTCCACTTATGGTAGATATTTCCATCGCTCAGCACTATCATCAGCGCACAAAGTACGACCCGGACACCATTGGCAGAAAAAGCGGCGGATTGAATTGGGCGCTGCAGCCGCGGCCTTACAAGGATTACAAAATTGGGCAGGAGATAGATCTTAAGCCTTATTTAGAGAAGGCAAAAGCCGATGCGGACGACGAGTGGCGCTGGTGGCAGCGGCTGTCGCGACTACTGATCGACAGCTATGGGCTGACGGCTAAAGTAATCACTCAATCGGGTGAACCGATGTATCTGCGCTCTGCGCCTTCGGCGGGTGGGCTGTATCCGGCGGAGATTTATATTTTGTCTCGGGGAACGGCTTTGCTGCCGCCAGGGCTGTACAACTATCAGGTGCGGACACATTCGCTGGTGCGCTACTGGGATACGCACCCCTGGCAGGATTTGCAGGCGGCTTGCTTTTGGCACCCGGCGCTAGAGACAACGGAGCTAGCGCTGGTCGTGAGCACAATCTTTCAGCGGTCGGCCTGGCGATATCAGGACAGGGCCTATCGGCGGGTGTTTTTAGATTCGGGGCACTTGCTGGGAAATTTGGAGCTAGCGGGGACGCTGTGCGACTATCGGCCTCATCTCATTGGCGGGTTTGCCGATGAAGCGGTAAATCAGCTTTTGTATCTAGACGGGGTGGAAGAAAGTGCGATCGCGGTTCTAGCCCTAGCCGATCTCTTTGAAGTAAATCAGAATCTATCGCCTGCTTGCAGCGCTTTGCCTAGCTCAGCCCATACAGACATTGGAAGAATTGCAGACGGAGAGCTGCTGGTTTATCTACATCAAAATTCGCTAATTCCGTTTGACGCAGGATTTGGTCAGCGAGAGCAAAAAGACAGCGAATCTGTGCCGCCTGCGGTTGAGTGGATAGACAAAGCGGCTGATGAGAAAGACGATAACCTCGAAGAAAAACCCAAGCTAGACAAGTACAACTTTCCGTTTGGCATTATGGTGTCGACCAAGACGCAGCCGATTCCCTGGGGAGACGATTTAGCAGAGCTAGAAGATACGCTGCTAAAACGGCGGTCTACCCGGCGGTATGCAGGCGCGGCCCTGAGCCGGGCAGATTTGTTTGCGCTGCTCGACTTTACCTATCACCCCGAGCACTATCGGCTGCAAGGCTTCGATCAGCAGCCGGACTATTTCGACCTGGATTTGATTGAAACATTTGTAGCCGTTTCTAAGGTCGATACGATGGAATCTGGCTGCTATTACTATGCGCCACAGGCGGAAGAATTACGACAGATTCGGTTTAACCAGTTTCAAGAAGAGCTGCATTACCTGTGTTTGGGGCAAGACCTTGGGCGAGATGCCGGAGCGGTAATTTTTCATACGGCGAACTTGGCAGCAGCCGTAGCTAAGTACGGCGATAGGGCCTATCGCTATTTGCATATGGATGCAGGACATTTAGGCCAAAGACTGAACTTGGCCGCAACGCGGCGCGAGATTGGGGTAAGTGGGATTGCGGGCTTCTTTGACGATCAGGTAAATGAACTGCTGAGCATTCCGGCAGAAGAAGCGGTGCTGTACATCACCACGGTAGGGCAAAAAGCACGGCGGTAAGAGAGCGATAATTAAGCGGCTGAATTTTCAGCGGTTGGTGACGATCGCGCTTTTAACAACTTCGAAACTAGATCAAGTTCAGTTTCGCCAGTCCTAATTCTATTCAGGCAAATCTGAATTTGGTTCAACCCAATCTATTTCAGGATTTCCCTGCGTCTTAACGTCTAATTCTTCGTGACGGACAGTCTGCTGAATGCGGACAACATCTTGAACAACTTCTTTACGAACAGACACATTTTGATAAGGCACGACGCGCCGACAGACTTCGGCCTGCTCTTCGTAAATGCCCATACGAACAGTGCCATCTTCTGAGACTTCGGCATCGCCAAAATCTACTCGCGTTTGGCCACTGTAGATAGATTCGATTTCAATAATGACCTTCTCTCGGGTGATAGGAACGTCTGTGTCTGTAGTTTCGGTAATTACCTGCTTAGAGATTTTAACTTCGCCAGTTTTAATACGCTGCTTTTGAGTAAATAGCCGCTCTTCGTATAGTTGAATAGGACGCTCGCTAGTGGGCGCAGCCTCAACGATAGGCTCTGTGATAACCGGCTCTTCGACTACTGCTTTAGGATCTTCCACCATAAAGGCAATACCCTCTACTGGCGCAGACTGCTCTACAGCCAAAGATTGTTCTAAAGCGTATTCTGGCTGATTGTAAATTTCACCAGTTTCGCTATAGGGCTGTAGATTTCTGAATTCTTCTCGATTGAGCGATCGCACATACACTACGTTTTGTTCAAAATTGCTTGTACATCGACTAGTAGGGAGTAGAACCTGCGATCTGCCCATATCGACCACTAAAAACTGAACGCGATTTTCGCCATCTATCAAAATATCTTTGACTGTACCGACCTTGGCATCTTCGGCGCTACGAACGGTCATCCCTTTGACCTCATTGCCGTTGAAGTAAACGTCAGGGTAGTTGGGATAGCGATCGCTGATTCTATACAGTGTCATGGTGCTCAGCTCAGTACAGGTTCTTTATAATAGTGGACTAACGGTGGGTCTATTTAGTCCGCCAAGAGGAATGATTTTCAACTAATTGATTGATCTATCAACTAATCTTGATCGATTTAGAAAAAGTTGCATGTGACGTATTCACAGCGTTCTGAAACTTTCCCTTCTATGGGTCGACGATGTTTGTTCAAAGCTCTTCCTAAATGCGATCGCGTATCTATCTTTTGAGAGGCTCCAGTTACGTAGCAATTGCATAAGGTGTGTAGACATTCGCACAGATCTAACTTTGGTATTTACTGGTACTATTTAGTTTGCCTTCGTGTGCATTGCGAAAAAACCACTAAACGATTATTAAGGAGCTGAACCATGACCTATAGCGAAAGAGCCGATGCGGGCGTCCGTCCCGTACAAACAACGACGGTCCCTCTAGTTGACTACCACGACACGGTGCGATGGGGGCCAATTTTTGCGGGCATCGTCGTTGGAATTGTCTCACAGCTACTGCTGAGCGCTTTGCTAGCTTCGATTGGAGGGTTGGCAGCAGGCGATGCTTCTGCCAACACAATCGGCACAGGTCTAGGTATTGGCGCAATAATCAGCTTGCTAATTTCGCTGTTTTTGGGTGGACTAACCATGGCCTCTTCTTGCGGCCCTATGAACAGCAAAACATCGATGCTCAACGCTATTGTGATGTGGGCAACGACTCTAGTGCTCAGTGGCTTCTTACTCACCAGCGGCGTTTCTGGCGTATTTGGCGTGATTGCCGCTAACGCTGGCCCAGCGGTTACGCAAGTAGAACAAGCAACGGGTGCGTCTATCCCAGATAGTCAAGCTGAAGTGAGTGAGGCTATTCCCAATATCACAGCACAACAGGCGGAAGGCGCGGCTGCGGCTGCGGCTAAGGGCGGTCTTGCGTTCTTAATCGGCTCTTTGCTGGCGTTAGCCGCTGCGCTAGTCGGCGCTACAGTTGGTGCTAAAAAGCCTAGAGCTGTTGTTCGGTAGTCTTTTTAGCAAAGTAACTGATTCTCTTATCCAATCAGCTACTTAAATCAATATTGCTAATTGTAAAGAGGAGATGTCTGAATACAGGCATCTCCTTTTTGTATGAGATTTTTAGAAAGTTGTTTCTTTTCTTCACATCTTTAGATAAGGCCAAGCTGTTTCTATTGAGGTAGGCATTATCATCCGATGTCTCTCTATCGTCTAATGATGCTGACTGATGACTTCTCTAACATTTAGTTTATTGGCCTAAGCCAACAACTACAAACCTATTCTACGGAGTCCCCACACATGACACTTGTTAGCCTAAAAGAAACCTATCCCGACTATCGCAATCAGTTCAGCGACAACAGCCTTAGCCACATTGATGATTACAGTGTGTATGCTAGCGGCGATGACAAAGTTGGCACTGTAGAAGATGGATTATTCGACGATACGACCGGTCAATTTCGCTATTTAATCGTTGATACAGGCGTCTGGATCTTTGGGAAAAAAGTGTTGTTGCCGATTGGCGCTGCTCGCTTCGACAACGCTCAAGAGCGCGTATATGTAGAAGGACTCACAAAAGATCAAGTAGAGCACCTACCTAAGTACGAAGGCACTAAGTCTGTTGACTATGACTACGAAGAAAGAGTGCGCGGCGTTTATCGCGAAAACAGCGTAGAGCAGAGCGTTCCTGTCGAAGGCACAGGCATTGCTGCGGGTACTAGTGCAGCCGTTGGTACAGCCGCAGGTAGAGCGTACACTCCAGATACCTATCGCTACGATGAGCATGACGCTGATCTGTACGCGATGGATAGAACTGATGAGAACCAGCCTATTCGCCTTTACGAAGAGCGGTTAGTTGCGGGCAAAGAGCGCGTTCAGGCAGGCGCTGTTAGAGTCGGTAAGCGCGTCGAGTCTCAGACGGCTGAAGTCTCTGTTCCTCTTGAAAAAGAGCGCGTAGTCATTGAGCGTACAACGCCAACCACGACTACCGGTGTAGCGACAGATCACGTTTTTGAAGACGGTGAAGTAGCGAATGTAGAAGTCTTTGAAGAGCAGGCCAATGTTCGCAAAGAGGCATTTGTGCGAGAAGAAGTCAACGTTCGCAAAGAAACCCGTGAAGAAGTTGTGCATGAGCAGGCTACCGTACGCCGCGAAGAGCTAGATGTTGATGGCGATGGCGTTGCCGATATCATAGATAACAAGTAGGTAGATAATAAGCAGCTAGATAATCGGTAGCATTTTGCCGATAGCTAGTCGCTTTTCAATAGCCGTCTAATGATAGAAAAGCCGTCTCTGTAGAGGCGGCTTTTTTGCGCTTTTAAGATGCAACTATCTAATATGAATTAGCTAGAGCCTGACTAGTCCGTTTCGGATGCCTACTGCAACGGCTTCTGTTCGACTAGAGACGTTGAGTTTAGAGAGAATGGCACTAATGTGAAATTTGGCGGTGTGTTCTGAGATGGTAAGCGCGATCGCAATTTCTTTGTTAGTAATGCCGTTGGCTAGCTGGTTAAGAACTTCTAGCTCTCTAGTCGTTAAGGGTTCTAGCGTGTTCTCTATCACATCCTCTAAATTAGAGTCAGCAACGGCAAAGCGGTAAGCGGCCCGGTCGAAGAGAGCTTCTGCAACCTCAGGATGAATAACCGTTAAACCCTGAACGATGGCAGCGATCGCACTTCTAACCTGCCCAGCCGATGCCGTTATGGGTAAAAGGCTCACCAGCCCGGTGCTAAGTAACGGGCTATCCAATAGCCGAACAAAAAAATCACTGTTCTCTAAACTGCTGTCGACCATCAAAAGCAGCGGAAGGCTCTCTTCAGGTAAAAAAGTCTCAGTAATTTGAGTCAGGTCAGCAAGGTCGCCTTCTCCAATAGAAGAGAGATTAGAAGAGAGATCTATAATGGCAAGATCGGCTGTTTGGGTTTGTAGCCACAAGGTAAGCGATCGCAAGCTGCTAACTTCGCCCACAATTTGAGTAGATAGCGCTGGCGAAATCTCATTAGAAAAAGACGCCGCCAACGCAGCAAGTCCGGCGCGAGCAACTGAACTGTGCGCACAGATAATAAGCGCTGTCGTTGGCAGAGTTACCAGCACATTCATAAACCTACCGTTCACCTACCGTTCGCCTACGGTTACAGCAACAGTCTGCATTTGCCCACCGCGCAGTAGTCGAACACTCATCGTTTGGCCGACGCTCTGTGGGTTCAACAAAGCTTGCATTTGCCGCAGCGATTCGAGCGGCATATCGTCAATAGCAATCATCATGTCGCCCAGCACCATGCCCGCTTGGTCCGCAGCGCTATCCGACTCTACGCTGATGACCATAATGCCTGCCGGCTGAGTCAGTTCGTGCTGTTGCTGAACGTTCTCTGGAAGCGCGACCATTTGCATCCCTAGGCCCAGATAGCCGCGTGATATTCTGCCTCGTTGCTGTAGCTGATCGACCACTCGATTGACGGTTGTAGCTGGAATAGTCAGTACGCTGCGGCGTGGGCCAAAAGTATTAAAGCCGACAACCTGGCCGCTGGCGTTAATCAGCGGGCATCCGGCGCTGCCTCTGCGCAGGTTGAGGCTAACCGCAATGCGTTGATCAAGCTGTCCGCCACTTTGCGATCGCCAAGGCCCGCTAATTTGGCTGACGATTCCTACGCTGGCAAACGTAGCAGTGGGCTGCTGGGTATTTTCGTCTGGGGAGGCTGCCGCTTGTTCTACTGAACGATCAGCTTGATCTACTGCCTGATTGACTGAGGATCGACGACCTCTGCCACCTCGGCCTCGGCCTCTAGTGCGATCGCCACCTCTATCACTATTGAGCGTGCTGTTTAGCGCAGATTGACCCACCGTAGAAACCAGTTGGCCTAACGCGAGAGATTGCGAATCACCAAGGGGCGCGGTGGGTAGTTCAATCCCGTCAGGCAGAGAAAGGATGGCAATGTCCGTGGTAGTATCACTGCCTAATATTTCGGTTTGGCCGGTTTGGCCGCTAGGAAGGACGAGATGCAGACTATCGCTAGGGTTAATCGCCTCGCAGGAAGTAACGATCAGTCCTTGCCGCCAGTGGATGCCAGTACTAGAAGAATGGCGGCCTTGAATCGATACGATTGAGCGACTGACCTCGGCGATATTTTCTGAAAGTGCGGTAGAAAAAGATTCGAGTGGATTTGTCATAATGGATGGTTTGCTATTGAGTCTTCTCCAGTTTGCGACGAGATAAAGCGCAGGACATCGCCGAGATGGGTAGGCGCTACCTAGCCAAATAGTTAGGATACTCAGATTCTCGATTCAGATTCTCGATTCCACTACTAGCGGCTGAAATGTACTTTTGCGACTGGTATTTTTGCGATTTACCGCCTCATGGCACAATTAAAGTAGCTCTGGATATAGGGATTAGAAAGATGTTGAAGCGATTTGCTGCGCTGCTATTGGTTGTGCTGGCTTTGGGTTTACAAAGCTGCTCTACGAGTATCGCCAGTTTAGAGTCTTATGCAGATAGCTATGAGGGCTTTGAATTCAAATACCCGACCGGGTGGGTAGCAGCAAATGTACCTAAAACAGACAACGGCCCGCAGACGGTGTTTCACGACATTATCAAAACAAGCGAAAACGTTAGCGTAGTGATTAGCCCGGTCTCTGACGGTAAAACGCTGCCAGATTTGGGAACGCCTTCGGAAGTGGGCTACAAGCTGTCTAAAAGTATCACGTCGCTTGCGCCGGATGACCGAAACGTAGAGCTAGTGAGTGCTCAGTCGTTTGAGGCGGGCGATAAGCTCTATTACATTTTGGAATATGTAGCAGATTTGCCTTCGGGAATGCGTCACGATTTGGCGAGCGTAATTGTGCGACGCGGCCAGCTCTATACGTTTAATGCGTCAATTCCTGAGAACAGATGGAAGACACTAAAAGACACGATGAAGCAGACCGTGGCTTCTTTCTCGGTGTATTAGGAGCTAAAATAAGCCTCCGTCTTTTTTATCTTTTTCAAAGCGCTTTGACCCTATGGCTGATATTCAATTTGTGTTGGCTTCGGCTTCAGTTGCTCGGCGTAAGCTACTCGTAGATGCAGGTATTCAGCCTTTTGTTTGCCCCAGCGCTTTTGATGAGGATGCAGTGCCCTTACGCGAAGCGTCTGAGCTAGTGAAAATACTGGCGCAGGGTAAAGCAGAAATGGTGGCTCCGCAGTTTCCGAGTTCGCTGGTGCTAGGCTGCGATTCGGTGCTGTCGATTAATGGCACGATTTATGGAAAGCCGGAGAGTGAGGAAGAGGCGATCGCCCGCTGGAAAGACATGAGAGGTGGCTCTGGCGAGCTGCACACTGGCTATGCGCTGATTGCGCCGGGAAAACCGACGCTGGTACGATCTAAAATGACGCGCGTATTTTTCGCTAATCTATCCGATGAAGAAATAGCAGCCTACATCGCGACCGGTGAGCCGATGCATTGTGCGGGCGCGTTTGCGACAGATGGAAAGGGCAGCTTGTTTGTTGAGAAAATTGAGGGCTGTCACACCAACGTGGTGGGCCTAAGCTTGCCGACGCTGCGGCAAATGATGGCAGAGCTAGGCTATCGGGCAATTGATTTCTGGGGACGTTAGACTTGTTTTTTGCAGGCCAATGTTATGGGCCAGTGTCATAGGCCATTTTTATCAGGCCAGTGTCATAGGCCAGCGCAGCAGGACGACCGATGGCTAGAGTTGAAGAACGATATCAGCGGCCACGCTTCCTAGGCAGTCGCTTGTTTGAGTGGGCGTTCTCGTCCGCCGGATCTACCTGGCTAATAGCCGCTGTGTTCATTTCGATCTCGGCCTATGTCGCAACCTATTACTGGGCCGAAAGCCTGTGGTTTGCCGAACTAAATTTTGCCGACGCGTTTCGGGTGCGATCGCTCGCTCAGCTCGGCATAGGCTTCTTCGTTTTTGCCGCGAGCCTGGGCTTTGCGCTGTTTAATCTCAATATTGAAAAACGCTTCGAGTTTAATGAAAGCTGCCTGCTGCCCAACCAGTCCAACTTACGAGCAGGGCTAGGACTAAGGCTACTGCTGCCGCTGCTGCTAGGACTAGGCATGACGGTCGGCGGCGCACTGCTATATCACGTTGAGCTAGCGGTCATTGAGGTGCGGATGATTCGAGCGCCGATTCCGGTGCCGTTAGGGCTGAACTTTCATAACAACTGGTTGCTGGTGCAGCGATTAGCCGGACAGCCGTTGGAGCTGAGTTTGGTGATAGCCAGTGCGATCGCAATGCTTGCCTTTCCCAAAACTTTAATCAGACTAGGCGCAGTAGCCCTAAGCGTTAGCTTTGCCATTATCGCCGCCGAAGAATGGGCCAGAATCGTCCCGGCCATTAATCCCACCCTGTTCAATCAGGTCGATCCACTCTTTAACGAAGATCTCAGCTACTACATTTTCCGGCTGCCGTTCTGGGAGCTAATCGAGATTTGGCTATCAGGAATGCTGCTATTTCTGCTATCAGGCGCGGCGCTAGAGTACCTTCTGGCGGGCAATACCCTGAGTCAGGGCCGGTTTTCGGGATTTTCGGGCGCACAGCAGCGGCATTTGTACTCGCTAGCGGCGGGCCTGCTAGGGGTAACTGCGTTAGGACACTGGCTTAGCCGCTACGAGCTGCTGTACTCGCCGCAGGGCGTTAGCTATGGGGCGAGCTTTACCGATGTCCATATTAATTTGCCGGTCAACGTAGCGCTTAGCATCCTATCGCTAGCGCTAGCGTTGGCGTTGCTTTGGCGAACGGCAGTGTGGCCCCATTCCGTTTCTCAAAAGCGCATCCTCAGAGCTAGAGCAGTGGTCGGTGCGCTTTCGCTTTACCTAATATTTGCGCTAGTTGGCAATACGCTAGCGCCCTGGTTAGTGCAGCGCCTAGTCGTACAGCCCAACGAACTACTTAGAGAAATTCCCTACATTGAGCGGACAATTGCGTTCTCGCGAGAGGCCTTTGGTCTAGCCGATATTGAAACGCGAGATTTTGACCCGCGCGGTACGCTGACTGCCGCAGATTTAGAAGAGAACGCGCTAACCATTCGCAATATTCGCCTGTGGGATACACGGCCCCTACTGGAGTCGAACCGGCAGCTCCAGCAGATCCGGCTGTACTACGAGTTTGCCGATGCCGATGTAGATCGCTACACCCTAAAAGGAACGGTGCCCGGCGAGCTAGATCGACGACAGGTACTGATCTCAGCGCGCGAGCTAGATTATAAACAGGTGCCCGAGGCTGCGCAAACCTGGGTGAACGAGCATCTAACCTACACGCACGGCTACGGGTTTACGATGAGTCCAGTAAATACGGCTGGAGCAGGCGGTCTGCCAGACTACTTTATTAAAGATATTGCGCATAATGCGAGCAATTCAGCGGTGCGTCAGTCAATTCCGGTGGGCAAGCCTCGGCTCTATTTTGGCGAGCTAACGAATACCTACGTAATGACCAATACTGAGGTGCCCGAGCTGGACTATCCAGAGGGCAGCGACAACGTATACAACACCTACGACGGTGAGGGCGGTATCAACTTGGGGCCGTTTTGGAAGCGACTGCTGTTTGCAAAGCATCTAGGCGACTGGAAGATGCTGTTAACAGATGATTTTACGCCCGCCACGAAGCTGATGTATCGGCGCAATATAAAGCAGAGAGTGCAGCAGATTGCGCCGTTTTTGCAGTTTGATAAAGACCCGTACCTGGTAGTAGCAGATGCGAAAGGGGCCTATACCGAGCCTAAAGCAGAGTCGGGCGAAAACTACATGTACTGGATGATAGACGCTTATACAACGAGCGATCGCTATCCCTACTCCGATCCGATGGACAACAGTTTTAACTACATTCGCAATTCAGTAAAAGTTGTTGTAGATGCCTATAACGGTTCGGTTCACTTTTACATTGCAGACCAGAGCGATCCTATTATTCAAAGTTGGGCGCAGATTTTTCCCAACATGTTCAAGCCGCTGTCCGAGATGCCGCCTACGCTAGCAGCGCACATCCGCTATCCGCAAGATTTTTCTACCGTGCAGTCAAACCATCTGCTGACCTACCACATGACCGATCCGCAGGTGTTCTACAACCGAGAAGACCAGTGGCGAGCGCCCAATGAAATCTATGCGAATGAAGAACAGATCGTAGAACCGTATTACCTCATTATGGAGTTGCCCGGTGAGAATGCCGGTGAGTTTGTGCTGCTGCGTCCCTTTACGCCCGCCCAGCGAAACAACCTGGTGGCCTGGCTAGCGGCGCGTTCGGACGGCGACCAGTACGGCCGCCAGTTACTCTATCAGTTTCCCAAGCAGGAGTTGGTGTTTGGCCCCGAGCAGATAGAGGCCCGGATTAACCAGGAGCCAGAGATTTCTCAGCGCATCTCGCTTTGGAATACGCAGGGGTCGCGGGCAAACCAGGGAAATCTGTTGGTAATTCCGATTGAAGATTCTTTGCTGTATGTAGAGCCGCTGTATTTAGAAGCTGAGCAAAACAGATTGCCCATTCTAGCGCGGGTAATCGTTGCCTACAAGAACAGAATCGCAATGGCTAATACGCTCAATCAGGCGCTAGATGCAATCTTTAACCGACCTGAGCGTGACAGCCCGGTCATCTTACGAGACTTAGACGCGCAAGGCGGTACAGACGATGTTTTAGTACCCAATGCTCAAGATCCAGGCGTTGAAGGCATAGCCCCCTCTGGCGGTTAGGCTACGGTTGGGTTTGCTTTACAGGCTGAGTTAAAGACTTTCCTGTTTAAGCTGGTTAATCGCTTCGAGGGTAAGTCCGGTTGTTGCGCTAATGGTTTCGATGGGGAGCTTATTGAGGAGCGATCGCGCAATTGCCGATCGGGTCTTTATAGCGGCTCTAGCTTCAGCACCGCCTGCTTGTATGGCATATCGAATAGCGTTGCAATCTATTGTGGCGTTTCAAGCTCGTAGATTTTTGTCATCCATCGCCCAAATCAGTAGCCTGCTGTACAGAGTAGTCAGGTTGAGCGATCGCACTCATCCGATCAAACATTTTGTCCTGAATCTGCCGGCCTTTCTTTACGCCTAGCTTCAGCAGCGTCCCTGGCCCCGGCACCACCTTCATCCCTAGCTGCTGCATCATCGACAGGCGATCGCCCATGCCCCAGTGCTCCACAATTTTGCTATAGCTCACCCGGTCAATATGCATAATCGCAAAGCGCACCGATTTTCCCGTCGGCGGAATGCCCCTAAACTCTCCTAAATGAGTCCCGGTAAAAAAGCCGCTAGTCGTCACCCGATCTCGATGGGCAATTATTTGATCAAAAATATGCTGTCCGTCAGGAAAAGCCTCATACACTTCGCGGCCCATCAGAGCAAACTCAGCGCTCGACAAAGGCCGCTCTATACCCGCCATATGCGCCACTAGCTCAGGCGAAAGCAGCCTCAATCCTTCGGAGAGCCGCCGATGGTCAAACGACTTGTAAAACTGCGTGACCAGCGCTTTATTTTGAATAGCCAGTAAATCGTTAAACATAGGCGATCGCAGCAAGCCCCGAGAAGACAAATAGCTGGAAAAATATAAAAGGAAGTACTAACAGCATACTTTTTATGCGCTTAGGTAGGCCACGCGTTTGTGCATTCGCCCATACACAGAACCACACTAGGTAAAGTGCGCAAAGCTAGTAAAGTGCGCAAAGCTATAGGATAGAAAGACACTTGCTACCAAACGTCTGCTATGGCTTTTCTTCCCTCACTGCGTCGCTACGCTCAACTTGCCGCAAGCGCTATGCTCGCTTTCTCAATCCTATTAGCCCCTGTCGGACTCACAGGTGCTGCTTCGGCTCAAGCGATCGCCGCTAACCTTTCCCCCGCGCCCGAAACCGCTCGCGCCTATCTGATAGAACCTAGCGATGGTCAAACCGTACCAGAAGAATTCGCCGTCAAATTTGGCCTTGTAGGAATGGGCATTGCCCCAGCAGGCATTGACAAAGCGGGCACCGGGCATCATCACCTGCTCATCGATCTAGACGTAGATCCCGACTTCACCGAACCACTACCAGCAACTGCCAATATCAAACACTTCGGAGGCGGCCAGACCGAAACAATGCTCAATCTGCCACCCGGAGAACACACCTTGCAGCTACTGCTAGGTAACTACAGCCACATCCCGCACGACCACCCCGTTCTTTCAGACAAAATTGAGATTACGGTAGAGTAAAGCGTTAGAATAAAAAACCTGAAGACCTTGCATCTTTTCAAAAGACTAAAGGTGGCTTGAAAGAGCAACCGCCTTTAATCTTCGTCATTGTTTCCAGACATATTGCTTTTAGATATGTCATCTTTAGCATCTTATTTTCGAGCCGGTTGTTCGTCTCTATCGAACCCGCTCCTAAATTGTTACCAAATCAAAACATTACAGCAATCGGCCAGGAATACTTCCATGTCAAACACCTTGGAGAAGCAGCTTAGAGCAGAGGTCTTAAAAAGGCAGCAAGAAAAAAAACAGCAAGAGAGAATTAAACCTAGAAAAAATAAGATGCTCATACTGTTAGTAGCCATAGCAACACTAAGTCTTGTCGTTAGTTTGAGCAGGTGGCAAATGGCGAAATCTGCGCCCGCCCAGCTCAATCAACCTGCGCCAAGAGGCGAAGGACAAAGCCCCAATGCCTATGAGCTAGAAACTATATAATTCAGAAATAGATAGTTCAGAAATTAGATAGTTCAGAAATTAGATAGTTCAGAAATTAGATAGCTCAGAAATCAAATCAGAAATCAAATAGTTCAAAAGCTGTACAAGCTGAAATAAGAATTGAGCAGCCTGCTGAGAAAAATGACTACACTGATGCGTTTTTATATCGATCAAACCAGCTTTTTATAGGTGGGTTAACTCTGTCCGTAGGCAGAAAACCCAAGAAGACAAGAGCAGTTTATATCTTTAGCTTTGGCAATAGCGCTATGCTATTGGCGCTGAGCGTTTGTCAGGTTTACTACCCTTTAACCAGGTAAAACCACTGGGTTTAATGCTCGCGTTTGAAGCGTAAATACAGCTGTTTAAGTTTGAATACTTAGGTTTAAGCGGTTAGCGTTGACTATCTAAATTTGAAAATTTAGATTTGAACACCTAGAATTAAGCGTTTGAGGCTTCCTTGTCTTTTCAAGGGAGCTGATACAGTCTGCTCTCTCATACGCTTTTCCCATGGATATTCGGCAACTACCTGGCACCGCTAATTACCTAGGCGCAACCTGGGACGGAGAAGGCACAAACTTTGCGCTGTTTTCGGAGAACGCAACCAAAGTAGAGCTGTGTTTATTCGACGACGACGGCCACGAAAGCCGCTATGAGTTTCGAGAAGTTTATAACTTTGTATGGCACGCCTATTTAACTGGAGTAAAGCCTGGCCAGCGCTACGGGTTTCGAGTTCACGGGCCTTTCGATCCCGCTAACGGACACCGGTTCAATCCGAATAAGCTGCTGATCGATCCCTATGCGATCGCAATCGAAGGCGACGTCATCCCTGGCGAAAAGATCTTCGGCTACCAATGGGACAGCGACGCCCAAGATCTCAGCTACAACGAGCTAGATAGCGCTCAGCAAGTTCCCAAATGCATCGTGGTTGACACCAAGTTCAATTGGGGTAGAGATCGCCAGCTAAATATCCCCTGGCACAAAACTATCATCTACGAGATGCACGTAAAGGGCTTCACGAAGCAGCATCCCGATATCCCCGAGGAGCTGCGCGGCACTTACGCGGGCCTAGCTCACCCAGCCGCTATCAGGCACCTAAAGGCGCTAGGTATCACCGCCGTAGAGCTAATGCCCATTCACCACTTCCACGGCAAGCCAGGCTACCTAGCGAGCAAAGAACTTCGCAACTACTGGGGCTACGACTCCCTCAACTATTTCTCGCCTTACGCCGGCTACAGCGCCGCAGGCACCCAGGGCCAGCAGGTTAAAGAATTCAAAGAAATGGTCAGGGCGCTGCATAGAGCAGGCATCGAAGTCATTTTGGATGTGGTGTACAACCATACCGGCGAGGGCAACCACCAAGGCCCCACGCTGAGCTTTCGCGGCGTAGACAACGCGGCCTACTACCGGCTAGTAGAAGACAACGAGCGCTACTACATGGACTACACCGGCTGCGGCAACTCGCTCAAAATGAGCCATCCCCAGGTGCTAAAGCTCATCATGGACAGCTTGCGCTACTGGGTCGAAGAAATGCATGTCGACGGCTTCCGGTTTGACTTGGCCTCCGCCTTAGCCAGAGAGCTGTTTGAAGTGGGCACGCTCGCGACGTTCTTCGACATTATCCATCAAGACCCGGTTATCTCTAGAGTGAAGCTGATCGCCGAGCCTTGGGACGTGGGCGACGGCGGCTATCAGGTCGGCAAGTTTCCGCTGCTGTGGTCGGAGTGGAACGGCAAGTACCGCGATACCGCCAGAGACTTTTGGCGCGGTGAAAACAGTGCGCTCGGAGAATTTGCCCTGCGCTTTACCGGCAGCGCCGACCTATACGAGGACACCGGACGCAGGCCCCACGCCAGCATCAACTTTATTACCGCGCACGATGGCTTTACGCTGCGCGATTTGGTGAGCTACAACCACAAGCACAACGATGCCAACGGCGAAGATAACCGAGACGGCGAAGATCACAACCGCGCCTGGAACTGTGGGGCAGAAGGTAAAACTGACGATGAAGAGATATTGCAGCTGCGATCGCGCCAACAGCGGAATTTTCTCGCCACCCTCATGCTCTCTCAAGGCGTGCCGATGATGCTAGCGGGCGACGAGATGGGGCGATCGCAAGGCGGTAACAACAACACCTATTGCCACGACAACGAACTCTCTTGGATAGATTGGGAACTCACCCCAGAAAACCAGTCTCTGCTGCGCTACACCCAAAAACTAATCAAGCTAATTAAAGACCATCCTATTTTCTGTCGCCGTCACTGGTTTTATGGCCGCGAAATTTACGGCTCCGGCATCGTCGATTTAGGCTGGTTCAACGTCGATGGCGAAGAGATGAAAGACGAATGGACGTCGGGCTACATCAAAACGCTAACGGTCTTTCTCAATGGCGAAGAGATTGCCACGCCGACTCATCGAGGCGAACAGATCAAAGACGACAGCTTTTTGCTCATGTTTAACGCGCATTCAGAACCGCTGAATTTTGTGCTGCCAGAAGGCGCAGGCGATCGCAAATGGCGCTTAATTATGGACACCCAAACAGGCTTTATTAGGCGGGCTAAAACCTATAAACCGAATAGTAAGGTTGCGATCGCAGCTCGCAGTCTAGTCATGCTGCAAAGTCGGCTTTAGCCAGGCCTTTCACAAAAGTTATCAGTTGACTGCGCGTCTGTTGCCCAGACGAGAGGTAGAAACTTACGCTTTAGCAAGTCTTATTATTAAAAGCCATGCTAAAACGACTAATTGCAGGTCTGTTTGCCCTGCTTACATTCACATTTGCCGCACCGGCCCTAGCCGAACCCAACCTCACAAGTGGCGCACAGGTTTTTAGCGCCAACTGCGCGGCCTGTCATATAGGCGGCGGCAACGCAGTCAACGCTCAAAAAACGCTTAAAAAAGACGTTTTAGAGCAGTATGAAATGTTCGATGCCGACAAAATTATCTACCAAATTCAAAAAGGCAAAAACGCAATGCCTTCCTTTACCGGTCGGATAACAGACGCCCAGATGGTAGACGTAGCCGCCTACGTATTGCAGCAAGCCGAAGCAGGTTGGTAGTCAGCGCAGACTAATTCTGCCGACGGTTCAGTTTAATCTTATACAATCATCTCCTCCCGACGTTGAGCTCTCAGCGCCGGGAGTTTTTTTCTAAGCCCACATTCGCCATGACGAATTAACAGCGATCCGTACGAAATGGTCGTTTTTATTTATATTAGGTGAAGACAAAAAACGTTCGATAAGCTCCACAAACTATGGGTTGGCAAACACTCGGCAGTCAGTTTCAGCACCGATTTCAGAGCCGATTCCAAAACAGTCGGCTACGGCTACTCCTGCTAGGAATCGCCATCTGTGGGCTAGCCGTAGCCCTGCCCAGCTGCCGCAGCCTAGACGGACTGCGCCTAGAAAACTTCAGAACCGCAGAAGCCGCCAACGTACCCACCATCATCAGCACCGTTATCGGCGAACCCAAAACGTTCAACACCCTGCTCTCAGCCGAAAGCACCAGCAGCGATGTCCTTTCCATGATGTATACCGGGCTACTGGGCAGCGATTTAATCACAGGCGAGATCGTACCCGCGCTAGCCGAATCCTGGGAAGTATCAGACGGCGGTAAAACGGTCACATACACCCTTAAAGAAAATTTGAAGTGGTCCGATGGCGAACCGCTAACCGTGGATGATGTGGTTTTTACCTTCAACGATCTTGTTTTTAACGAAGAAATTCCAGCCGGTCTGCGAGACGTTATGAGAATTGGCGAAGAAGGCAATTTACCGGTCGTTCGCAAGCTAGACGATCGCCGCGTCGAGTTCAAAATCTCTGAACCCTTCGCCCCCTTTCTCCGCATAACTGGCGCAGCCATTCTCCCCAAACATGTTCTCGAAAAAACCGTCACCACCAAAGACGCAGACGGTCAGCTTCTATTTTTATCCACCTGGGACACCAGCACCGACCCTACCACTATCGTCGGCAACGGCCCTTACAAAATTAAGCAGTTTGTCCCCGGCGAGCGCATCGTCTTCGAAAGCAACGAATACTACTGGGACACCGGAGAAGACGGCAGGCAAAAGCCCTACATCAAAGAACTCATTTGGCCAGTGGTCACCTCGCAAGACGCCGAGTTCGTACGGTTTCGCTCTGGCGACTCCGATATGGTCAGCGTCACGCCTAATACTTTTCCGCTCGTAAAGCAAGACGAAAAACAGGGCAACTATACGGTGTACGAAGGTGGGCCAGTCGCCTCCCGCTTTTTCATCACGTTCAATCTAAATAAAGGTTCGCTAAACGGAAAGCCCGTCGTTAACCCAATCAAAGCCGCCTGGTTCAACAACGTCAGCTTCCGACAAGCCGTCGCCCATGCGATTGACCGTCAAACCATGCTGAACAATGTCTTCAAGGGATTAGGCGAATTTCAGGACTCTCAAATTGCGCCGCAAAGCCCTTACCACCTCCCCGAAGGCGTCCCGATTGCAGGCTATCCCGAAGGTCTCCCGGTTTACGACTACGACCTAGAAAAAGCCAAAACGCTGCTGACCGACGCCGGATTTGAGTACAAAAACGATCAGCTTTTTGACGCAGACGGCAACCGCGTACGGTTTACCTTGCAAACCAACGTTGGTAATAACTTACGCGAATCAGTCGCCGCTCAAATTAGCCAAAACCTGGCTCAAATCGGCATTCAAGCAGACGCCAATCCCATCGACTTCAACAAGCTCATTGCCAATATGGACAATACTTTAGATTGGGATGCGATCATACTAGGCTTTGGCGCTGGCCTAGAACCTAACAGCAGCGCAAACTTATGGACAGTCAACGGCAACTCCCATTTTTTCAACTATCAGCCGCCAACCTTACCGCCGCTGCCGGGTCGTGAAGTTGCCGGCTGGGAACAGGAGCTGAGTGATTTATATATTCAAGCCGCTCAAGAGCTAGACGAAACCAAGCGTAAAGCGCTATACGCCAGAACTCAGGTTCTCGCTCAAGAATACCTGCCGTTTATTCATCTAGTTGGCCAGTATTCTATGTGGGCGGTGCGTAACGATATTGAGAATATCAGACCGACTGCTCTATCTGGAACGCTTGGGCCGCTGTGGAATGTTGACGAGCTAGAGCTAGTTGAACGTTAAGTAGCGTTAGCAGCTAGCACCCGAGCAGGCTGCTCAGCAGATCTCTAGTAGGACGCTATAATCCTCTAAAAGAGCGGGGTTCGCTGGTTTTTCAAGCGTAGAATTGTGATCGCCTACAGCTTTTCTATAGACTTAGGAGCCCGCTAGACCAGACAGAAGCGATATAGTCAAAGCGGTAGACCTGTCTCGCTGCCCGTCTTTGAGTGAACGACGGCCGGTAACGAGATAACATAGAGGACATAGCAAACAAAATCAGAGCGTCATCAGACCGTTATTAGACTGCTAGCATCAAGCTGCCAAAGCTTCACCTAACCTCCGCAGACTTAACTTCCGCAGACCTCTTCTCCGATAGACTGCCTCTCACCGTAAACCAGACTGACCGGCGCGTATGGATCAGATTGAACAAGCCTATAGAGTGTTAGAGCTGGAGACAGGTGCTGCCATGGCAGAGGTCAACCAAGCCTATAAGGATCTGGTGTTTATTTGGCATCCCGACCGCATTCCAGCAGATCGCGATCGCCTGAGAGAAAAAGCAGAAGCTAAGCTCAAAGCCCTCAACGAAGCGCGTTCGTTTTTGCGATCGCAGGTCAAAGACGGCAAAATTCCAGCCAAAAGCGGTGCTGCGGCAGACAGCCGAGCAGCCCAAACGGCAACCCGTTCCGGATACGGCAGCACCTACCGCCCCTACAGCCGCACCGCCGCCCGTACCGCCAGCGCCTACCAGTCTAGCGCCAATAACGGCGAGGCCAGAGCCGGTAGCTATCGCCCACCCTACGAGGCCTACCGCCGCGCTAGCAGCTACGCTGATACCTACACCAACACATCATCTAGCAGCTATGCAGGCGGCAACGCGACTTATGGCTCTTCGTCGGGCCGCTACCCCAGCAGCCGCTGGCCAAAAGAAGCTACCAGCACAGCTAATACCGCTGCCAATACCGCTAGCAGCAAAGGCAGCAAAGGCAGTAAAAGTAGCAGCACCAGCGGAGCGAGCAGCCGCGGCACGGCAAGCGCAAAAACCACTAACGAAACCAGCCAATCCTCAACCCGTAGCGCGGCTAGTAAAAGCACCTCTGCGGCTAGTCAGTCGAGCAGTCAGCCGCAGGCTAGCAGCCACCTAAATACGCCCGCTAGAGACAAGCGAGATTCAGACCTTAGCGGCGCAGACCTAAGAGGCGCAAACCTCAAAGAAAAAGACTTCTCCGGGCGCAACCTTAGCAATGCCAACCTAGCTGGCGCAGATCTGAGCGACACCTTTATGCATAAAGTCAATCTCAATCGGGCCAATCTTCGCAAAGCCAGACTATTTCGCGCCAACCTACTACAGGCAGACCTTAGCCACGCAGATCTTAGCGGCGCTGACCTCATCGGCGCAGATCTTAGCGGCGCAGATCTTAGCGGCGCAGATCTTAGCGGCGCAAAAGTTGGCTACGGCGACAAAATCATGGTGAAATTGCTCGGTGCCCGGCTAACTGGCACAATTATGCCCAATGGCCGCATTCACGAATAGCCCCCTACAGGTAAGCTACGCCTGTCAAGAGTAGCAGCCATAAAAAACGATAGGGCAACCTTTAAACTTATTTCTTTGTGGACTCATTGATCTCCCCTTTCAACAATCGCTACTATAGGCAAACCATCGAACCAGCCTTTATATTAAATGCAACAAAAGCCCGAGCCGATCAGGCCTCATAGCGATCAGAATCAGGTAGCGACGGAAGGTCATTTTATATCTCCCAAAGCACTGTCACTACCTAGCTGCGGGGAGCTAGAGCGCAGCATCGGGCAAGCGGTTCAAAAAGCCTACCGACAGTATTTAGGGCATCTGCCCACTCGCGTTAGCTGTCATTTATTTGCCAACAGGCTTTCTGTTTGGATAGAAAACAGCCTTACGCCAGTAGAAAGCATCTTATTTTTAAGTGATGCTGTTGCAGTGCCCATTACCTCGGCCGTACAGTCATCTAGTCCGTCTTCTCAGCCAATAGAGCCTATCGGCAACACCTTCGACGAAAAGTACGCTCAAGCAGTACGCTTTGCCATCGACCAGGCGCTACAGCAGCGACTCGGCAAAGTTATAGAAAGCTGCTTAGACGTAAGCGTTCTCACCTTAATTGCAGGCACTTGTTACCAGCAAAAATGCACCAGTCTAACGGCGCTACTCTCCAATACGCCCACCGTGCGAAACCCGGAAAGAATTCCTAAAACGGCAGCTAGCCGCCAAGCAAATCGCAAGGTGGTAATAAAAGAGCAGGCGGACAATCCTCAAGCTTAGTCGTGCTGCTTGACTAAAAATTCATCTTTAAAGCGCCACGGACTCCTAGTGTTCAACGGTTGGAAACGGATCGTAATAATGGTGCAGTAAGTCCTTCCACCGCTGGTACTTCTCAGATGCTCGAAACCCTTGAGTATGGTCTTCGAGTGTTTGCCATTGCACAAGTAGAATGTAGCGTGATCGCACTTCAATACACTGCTTTAGCTGATGCGATAAATACCCATCCATCGACGAAATAATTGCCTGAGCCTGCTTAAAGTCAGCTTCAAAGGCTTTGCCCTGCCCTGGCTTCACGTCCAAAATAGCCACTTCCAAAATCGTAGAATCCAAAGTCATCTAAACATCCGCCCTTAAATTTTCACCTTCTGGGCAGCGATTTGTCTTTTGTGCGATAGCCTGCTCCAGGTAACCGCGATCGCAAACCCTAACGTAGAAAGTAAAACCACGCTCGCGCCGCTAGCAATATCGAGATAGTAGCTAAAGTAAATGCCAAAAAGAGAGAAAAATGCGCCCAGTCCTGCCGAGATAAAAATCATGTGGCTAAAGCGATCGCTCAACAATCTAGCAATCGAAGCCGGAATCACCACCGCCGAAATGACCATCGTCACCCCCAAAATTTGCAGCGTCGTCACGAGCAACGCGGCCAGCATCAGGGCAAACAAAACGTCCATAGACAAAACTGGCACGCCATGAACCTTCGCCACCTCTCGATCGAAGCACCAAAACAACAGCGGCCTGTAAAACATGAAAATTAGCCCTAGCAGCGCTAAAGACACGCCTAGCACCACCCAAACATCTGTCGGCGCAATGCCTAACACATTGCCAAACAGCGCCGCCTCAAAGCTTTGAGTAAATCCGCGATAGGTGCTGATAATCGCAATGCCCATCGCAAAGCTAGCCGTAGTCACGATGCCAATTGCCGCATCTGCATAAATTTTGCGGCTGCTCAGGTATTGAATCAGCAGCGCCGCCGCAAATCCCCAAAGCCCAGAACCTAGGTAAAAGTTTACGCCAATGACATAGCTCAACACAGCCCCACCCAAAATAGCGTGAGAGAGGCCGTGCGCAATGTAGCTCATGCGGCGAGTGGTAATGTAAACGCCCATGACGCCACACAGCAATCCCGCCATCGAAGATACGAGCAAAGCCCGCGTAAAAAAGTCGTATTGAAAAGGACGAAGAAACAACTCCATAAAATTCGTTCAACCAGGGCCTAAAGGTCGATTAGAAGCGTAAGCGCAGCGATAGAACAACTAACAACTATGGAAGATGATCTGGTGCGGCTGGGTCGCCGCCCGCGCTCTGGCCAGACGAGGCAAAGTCTTGGCTATCCGTCTCATGGGGCGCGATCACCGGGCTAGGTGCCTGATCTCGAATCGCACAATATGCATGAGGATGGCCGCCGCTCGAACGAGCATAAGTAGCCAACAGCGCCGGACGAGGCCGCTGCACCGGATGGCTAATAGACGTTGCGCGGCTCGCGATCAGCACCTTATCGCCCTCGCGCTGCACCACCATATCGCCGCCAAATGTCTGACTCAAAATTTCAGAGGTCAACACGTCTTGCGGCCTGCCTTCTGCCACAATGCCCCGATTAAAACAAACCACCCAGGGCAGGTGAGTAGCCACCGAATTTAGATCGTGCGTAGAGAGCAAAATGCCCACGCCCCGATCGTTCAAATCCCAAAGTAAATGCAGCAGCTCATGCTGAGTCTGAACATCTGCGCTGCTCGTTGGCTCATCTAAAATAACCAGCTCCGGATCGCCGACGAGCGCTCTAGCAAGAAATACCCGCTGCTGCTGCCCGCCTGAAAGCTCGCCAATTGCCCGGTGAGCCACATCGCTTGCGCCTACTCTCGCAAGAAGATGATGGGCAACTTCGCGATCGCGCTTCGAAGGCAAGGGCCAAAACCGACGAGCGCGATACCGGCCCATCATCACCACCTCAGCCGCCGTCACCGGAAAATTCCAGTCCACCGTTTCCACCTGTGGAACATAGCCAATTTTTTGGTTAACGGTATCTCGGCTGCGCTTGCGGATAGAAGACAAGGGCCGATTTTGAAAACAGATCTGTCCCTGCCAGGGCTGCACCAATCCCAGCAAAGCCTTCAAAAAAGTCGTCTTACCCGATCCCGAGGGGCCGACTAGCCCAGAAAACTGCCCCGGCTGTAGCTGAAAGTCCAGCTTGCTAAAAATAGTCTGATCCTGGTATCCGCAGGAGAGATCTCGCGCTTCTATAAGAGCGTGCATATAGGCAGGTCCGTAGTACTTGTTCTCAAAAGATAGGGAAATATTTAAACGAGATCTTTAGCAAAGTCTTTTTAGAGAAAAGCAGAAGATACAACAAATGCATATATAGCAGTGCAGTCTTATCGTCTTCTATTAGATTTGTGCTAGAAAAAAGTGTTGTTATTTTATTCGACTTGCAACAGACGTCAATGCAGCATAAGCCATTGAACCCAAAACTCATAAGCGTTTGTAGGTAAGGCTTGTTTCGTCAACGTCAAACAGATTACTGAAACTTAAGGTTCTCTTTATATGGGCGATCGCAAAGATACAAAACCTCAGAATTCGCCCTATATCTGCTTTATTCAATGCCAAATCTGCCTGAACCTCAATTTATCTTTCTTATAGTAACGAGCCGTTTACCCTTTCTCTATAGGCAATGACTATTTGACAACATTTGTCACATCTATCTCATCTACCAAACTAGCATCGCCGCCTAGCGTGTCAGCAAAGATGCGCAGGTTATCTGCCATCATTCCAATATAGGTATGTGCTGGATTCACAGGCTCCATCTGAGCGTTCTGCGTCGCGCTAGCCGATCCCTCACCCGGCAAATCGTCATCAGCAGTATTTGCCAGCTTCACGCCGGCCTCACGGGCAATCTGGTCAGAAATTGTACTTGGAAACACCTCCGAGCCAAAAATAGCCGGAACCTCAGCCGCCTTAATTTGATCGACTAGAGCCGCCACTTCCTGCGCCGACGGCTCGCCAAAATCTGAAGGCTGCACCGCCCCAATCACCTCAAAGCCATACTTTCGCGCCCAGTACGGCCAAGAGTCGTGGTAGGTCAAAAGCTTGCGATTCTCTGGGGGAATGCTCGCAACCACCTCACGCGTCACCTCATCTAGCTGCGCAATTCGCTGCAAAAACTTAGCCAAATTCGCCTGGTAAATCGCCTCGCCATCGGGGTCTAGCTTAATGAGCTGATCGGCCGCCAGCGTAGCGTACTCAGCGGCGTAGTCTGGATCTACCCAAAGGTGCGGATTAGGTCTACCTGCCTCAGCCGGAAAGCTATTGTCAAACAGCCAGTCCTCCTTCTTGATAGCCTGGGTGCCCAGCTCATAAATCTCAACGTCGGCAGGCTTAGTAGACTCTGCTAGCGCCATCGAAGGCAGCTCCAGCGACAGGCCATTCACCAAAATCAAATCAGCTTGAGCCAGCAGCTCTCCATCAGAAGGGCGCGGTTCAAAAGTATGCGAGTTTGTCCCTTCGGGTACTAACCCAATCACCTGCATCCGATCGCCCGCAATATTGCTCACAATATTAGTAATCGGTGCAACCGTCGCAACGACAATCGGTTTGCCATCAGCCTGCGCAGACGCAACAGATTCAGAAGTGTCTTGCCCGGTCGCCGTGCGGCTTGTCACATTATCGCTACAGGCTCCTAGCCCTATCATCAGCGAAAATATAGGCAGAAACAGCAAATAGCTAGCTCGCTTTGGTAAGGGTCGACTTTGCAGACCACCCCTAGGCGCACCTGTAGAACGAGTCCAAGGAGAAAGCGGAGAAAGCAGCGTTTTTTTAGTCCTCATTATCAATCCGTTGAAGTACATCCTTAAGCGCGCTGCTTAAGGCCAGGTAAGGATAAACCTTAATTGGATAGACTCAACTCGCACAACCTTTCTAAGTTTAGAATTGCCCGATCTACAGACATTCTTAAGACCTGTAAAACAACTCATTGCGCTGAACGTGAAAGACGATATTCCGCTACCTCGCCCTCACCAGCCCGCCCGATAACCAGTCCGAAATAACCAGTCCGAAACAGACAGCTACGATACCGTTTGGGCTGCCTTCACCTACGACCATACAGAGCAGGCATCTAAAGTGAACAATAGAGCAGATGTTTAGAGTGAATGTTTGTCTAAATTCTCTTCTGACTGAGGCCTGCTTGAGGTCGTCTCCCAAAAATCGGTACAGATAGGTATAAAAAAGTAGGTGGATTTAGCTGAAAGCGAGTGTATAACTGATTATTCGGACCGTTAAAAACCGCTAATATAAACTCATCGAACGCATCTAGCTGAACTGTAATTTAGCGCCGCTCTTAATACGACAAAAGTATGACAAGAGCAAGGTGTTAAAGATGACGGCTTCAAGGGTAGTCGCTCGTTCCTCTATTTTTTATCGCTTTCCATCCCAGCGCATTTTGCACTGGTGCCCACAGTCTTTGTTTGCTCATGTCTTCTTTTTCCGGTGATTACTACCGACGGCTGCGTCTGACCAAAAATGCCAGCCGCCAGGACATCAAAGCAGCGTTTCGGCGACTCTCTCGCAAACATCATCCAGATCTACATCCCAATCGGCAGAACGCCGCGATCGCCTTTCAGTCGCTGCGTGAAGCCTACGAAGTGCTCATAGACCGGATACAGCGCCAGCAATACGATCAAATTTGCCGCAGCGCCGGACAAAACGAAGCCATGGCAGAAGCCGCTTTCTCTAGGGCCAACCGCCAGTTGCTAAACCCCCAAACGCCGACCGATTTCTATCTGCGCGGCGTTCGCTATGCGATCGCTCAAAACTACAAAGCCGCCCTCAAAGAATACGACTGCGCCCTAGCGCTTAACCACGAGCTAGAAGCCGCCTACCTGCGTCGCGCCGAAGCCCGCTACTCCCTTGGCGACGATCCCGGTGTCCTAGCCGACTGCCAAAGAGCCATTGCGATTGATCCCCAAGACTCGCAAACCCACTATTATCTGGGCCTAGCGCGCTTTCGACTAGGCTATGTGCAGAGCGCGATCGCCGCTTTCACCAGCGCAATTATTCACGATCCCGAAGATGCACAGAGCTTTGCCAGAAGAGGGCTAGCTCATGAAGATCTCAACGATATTCCCGAAGCAGCTCAAGATCTGCGCCGCGCCGCCCAGCTTTATAAGCAGCAGGGAGATATCGCCAAATACGAACGGCTCAAGCAGTATCTTCGACGATTTGGCACAACCGGGCGATCGCTGCCGGTTAAAGTAACTCAGCAGCTAGCACAAGCCTGTTTAAATCTTTGGATAGGGCTATGGGTCGGGCTTAGCCGAGGTTTAGGATTCAAGCAGTCGAGCGCCAGCCGAGACTGGTCAACCGCAGCAACGAGCGAGCGAAACACCATCATTCGACAAAGATCGGTCGATCAGTTTTCCCTTAAGCCCGAAAATAGACCCGAAAGCGATCGCCCCAAGAACACCCCTCCCAAGCTAAATCGGTCCGATAGTAAGCCACTGCCGCCCCTTAAGCCACTTAGCAAACATCCCGATAGAAAGCGTCGCTGGCCGCTCGTAGAACGGCGATCGCGCCAGGTTTATTGGGCGCCCGGCATCAGCTCTAGACCACTAGATAACGACACCGAATTCATCAGCGATCGCCCGATCGCCCGATTTTTAGGCGGGGTTCATACCACTTTTCGCCTTCTCACTAATCCAGCGGGCGAGCTAGTTCCCGTTTACCGGCAGCTTACCTACCGCCAGTCCAGTCGCGTGGGCTATGGGCTAGCCGTCTTAGCCAACCTCTGTCTGGTAACCGGGCTAACGATACTACTCGACCAAACTAGCTGGCTACAGGCTTCTCGGCTATGGGCCGCAGGAGGAACCGCCTATGTGTCGATGATTCTCGCGATCGCGATCGCCAGACTGTGCCTGCGCGCTCGAGGTCTGTGGGCCGCAGATATTTTCACCGTAGGCGTAGCCGTTGTGCCACTAGGCCTTTGCAGCTGCATGGTTATCGGCATCAAAGCTACTTCAGCGGCTCTCATCCAAACATTTGCGATCGCGCCCCCACCCCTCGCGCTCTGGTTCACCGATCTTTTAATTCTTTCAGCGCTTTTCTGGGCCATCTCACATTCACTCATCGCGCTCTACAGCGGCCTTAGTCAGCTCCACCCCTTTCCCGCAAAGGTCGCCGCCTGGTTTGTGCCATGGGTAGTCGCCATCGGGTTTGCCACCGGTTTAGGCAGTTGGGAATGGTTAGCAGCACCTGCCAACAGCTTAATTTTCAGATAGACGCCCGGACTCACATTAAGAGCTGTCGCTCGATATAGATAACCCTGGCGGGTACTGACTGTCTCTAAAAAGGTCAGTAAATTGGTGCTATCAATCAAATAGCTCCAAAAGAAGACACCGTTATGCAATCTCGCAAACATCTTGCCTTAGAAGGCCGTATTGCCGCTGCCAAGCTCGCTTACGACCGCATCCATCCCGAACACCACGCCAACGGCGACGAACTCAAATACCGCTTCGAACACAATGACGAGCTGCCCGAGCGTCAGGGCCTTCCTTCCCACATCGCCAACTACACCAAAGGTCTACCCCATCACGAAGACGACGGCCTGCTATGCAACCCCGCCGACTACCAAAAGTTCATTCAAGGCATCGATTCAGGCAATCCCCGAGACTTTCAGGACACACCGCTAGGGCCAAAGCCCTCCAAAAACGCGCATGAGGACTGCGGCCGGATCGATTGGAAGTCCCAATACACTCAAACAGCCGACCAAAAGCAGCGCGTTCGCGAAACCGAGAGCAACAAAGCCATCAAAGGCATTCCGGTTAGAGCCTGGGAAAGCGCCGGGGCTGGTCATGTCTTCGACCTGCAAGGCCCAGATGCTCAGTCCGTTACCATGCCACCGGCCCCTGCCTTCGAAAGCCCAGAGTTTGTCGCCGAAGTCGCCGAAGTCTATGAAATGGCCCTGCTCCGAGACATTCCCTTCGCCCAGTTCGACAGCCACTCTAAAGTCGCCGCATCCTTAACTCGGCTTAACAATCTAGACTGGTTCCAAAACACACCGCTCAATACAGACTCGGCTGCTAGCGATCGCCGCAGAGGCCAGATCACCTGCCAAAATGCCTTTAGAGGCACCGCTGTCGGCGACACCGTTGGCCCCTACATCTCTCAATTCCTCTCCTTGGGCACCCCCGAACTAGGCGACGAGAAAAACCCCAACAACCTGCTCGACGGCAATATCTCCTACGGCGCTATGCGGTTCGACAACCGGGTTCGCATCGCCGCCGAAAGAGACTACATGACCACCTGGAACTGGTGGCTCGACGTTCAAAACGGCGCAGACCTGCGCGGCATGGAAACCTACCAAAACGTAGACTGCTACGGCAGCAACAAATACCGCTTCATCGCCACCCCGCGCGATCTGGCCACCTACGTCCATTACGACGCCCTCTACCAGGCTTATCTCAACGCCTGCCTGTTCATGCTCTCGTTCAAAGTCCCCTTCGATCCAGGCATTCCTTTCCAGGCCAGCGACAGCCTCGATCACCAGCAGGGATTTGCCCATTTTGGCGGCCCCCATATCCTGTCGCTCGTCACCGAAGTCGCCACCCGCGCCCTCAAAGCTGTCCGCTACCAAAAGTTCAACATTCATCGTCGGCTTCGCCCCGAAGCCGTTGCCGGGCGTATCCACCGAGCTTGCAGCAATCAGTTTACAGCGCACCCCAGCACCCTCGCCGCCGCCGCCGCAATGGGTCACAAAATAGACAAAACCCTCACAGCCATTGCCGATCACAATCAGGCGCAAAATCAGCGCTACACCGAAGAACTCGGCAGTGGGAGCAACAGCGAATTTGGTCAACAAACGGACATCTTTTTGCTCCCCATGGCCTTCGCCGAAGGCTCCCCCATGCATCCTGCCTACGGCGCAGGCCACGCCACCGTAGCAGGTGCTTGCGTCACCATTCTCAAAGCCTTCTTCGACCACGGCTACGTGCTCCCCTCAGAGCAGTACGTCTTTTCCGCCAATGGCACCGAGCTAACGCCTGTTGCAGACAAAACGCTCAGACTCACCGTCGAAGGCGAACTCAACAAGCTAGCTTCTAACATTGCCATTGGCCGCGACTGGGCGGGCGTTCACTACTTCACCGACTACTACGAGTCGCTGCGAATGGGCGAGCGCATTGCCATCGGCATCTTAGAAGAGCAAAAGCTCACCTATGGCGAAAATTTCAGCATGACGGTGCCACTCTTCAGCGGCGGCAGCATTCGAATCTAAACGGTTCGTCGAGCTGCCCAAACGGCTTTTTTGTAAAGACACATTGCCAGGGTGAGACTACCCCCTGGCAAGTTGGTTTAAAATGATCTATATATGGGAGTCACTCTATAACGTTGAATACGTTGTAGACATCAGCTTAGATTCACCGTTCACTTAACAAATCATCGTTGCGTTCTTTAAGAGGAAAAAACAATCGCTAAGAAACCACTAATCAATCAACAGATTCGAACCGCACAGGTTCTCCTGATTGACAATGAGGGTACAAATCGGGGCCTCACAGATACCTCAGAAGCCTTGGCACTTGCTAAGTCTGTCAAGCTCGATCTGGTAGTGGTCTCGCCTGACCAGGAAGTCCCTGTTGCCAAAATTTTGGACTACGGCAAGCACCAGTACCAAAGTCGCAAGCGCCAAAAGCAGAGCGCTCGAACCTCTGTAAAAGAAGTCAGACTGCGCCCCAACGTCGGCGACTCTGACTATAAGGTAAGAATTGACAAGGCGATCGCCTGGCTAGAACGCGGCGATTCGGTTAAGTTCCAAGTGCGCCTAAGAGGCCGAGAACACCAGCACCGCGATCGCGCCACCGATTTGCTCACCCGCGTCGTCGAAGATTTAGCCAAAGTTAGCAAGGTACAGACGTTCGATCGGCGATCGCTCATGGTGCAAGTTGTTCCTAACTAGCGATCGCACTGGCGCTATCTTTCGACGAGAACGCTAAAAATCAGAAAATAACTTAATTTAGAGAGGGCTAGGACGTTGATACAATCGCGTTCTAGCCTTTCTTATGAAAACGCTCATGCCTCAGACGGTTCGTCACGTTCAGCCACCGCTGAAATTTGTTCCTGCTGCCTATAATCCTTGGGTAATGAGGATTGTTCATTGGCTGCTTCCCGTTTTTCTACGCATCCGGCTTCGCCCCTGGCTACCGGCTGGCATCAGCCGTATCGAAGTTAGCGGCGTCGATCCACTCGTCGATCTCTACCAACAGTTCGAAGCTGGACAAGCCCGCTTTCTGATGGCTCCGCGTCATGTAGAAGTAGACGATCCCCTCAGCGGTCTGTACTTATGCTCTAGAGCCGTCGCCAAAGCCGCCCAAAAACGAGGCATTCAGCTAAAGCAGCCCGTGCACATTCACTTTATCTACGAGCGCGGCATGACCATCTGGGCTGGCAAGCTAGTAGGCTGGCTCCTCTCACGCATCGGCGGCACCCCCATCCGCAGAGGCCGAAAGCCCGACTGGGTAGGCCTCAAAGCCGCTAGAAAATTGATGATAGAAGGCGACATGCCGCTCGTTATAGCGCCCGAAGGAGCCACCAACGGACACAGCGAGCGGATTGGCCCATTAGAACCAGGCGTTGCACAGCTAGGCTTTTGGTGCGCAGAAGATCTACAAAAAGCAAATCGTTCTGAAACCGTTTTTATCGTTCCAATAGGTATTCAATACCGCTACGAGCAAAGCAACTGGCCGCGTCTATCAACATTGCTAAGCCGACTGGAAAAACAAAGCGGATTACCTCCCATTAACAGCGGCAGTTCTAAAGGCAAAGCACCTCCAGACAAAGACTGCTACCTGAGAATCTTACGCTTGGGCGAGCACCTCATCGAAACAATGGAAAAGTTCTATCAACGCTGCTATCACCAAAAACTTGAGCCAGCCGCAGATCGAACAGAACCTTATACAGAAACGGAAGCCTGCACCCAACGACTACACACACTATTAGACAGAGCGCTCAGCGTATCAGAACAGTTCTTTAATCTGAAAGGAAACGGCACGTTTGTAGATCGCGCGCGGCAAATAGAAGAGGCTAGCTGGAACTACATCTATCGAGAAGACTTACCAGAACTAGACCAACTTTCGCCGCTAGAAAAAGGACTCGCCGACTGGGCCGCACAAGAAGCTAGCCTGAGAGAGCTGCATATGAGAATTGTTGAAAGTTTCGTAGCCGTAGACGAACACTATCTCAAAGAAAACCCTTCGTTCGAGCGCTGCGCCGAAACCACGCTGCTCATGTCCGATATGCTCGCTCGCTTAGATGGCGACAAGCTACCGGGCCGACCTAGGCTAGGACTCCGCTGGGTACAAATGACCGTACAGCCACCCATCGAAGTAACTTCTCGGCTAGCAGATTATCAGATCAATAGAAGGTCGGGTCGTCAGGCGGTAGGTGCGTTAACAGAAGACATTCGCACATCGCTAGAAGAGACCATCAAACGTTAAAGCATCCACCGTGGCACTGCGATAGATAAAAGCGACGCGATATATTAAATCAGCATGGTAGTGTGTATCCAAGAAACATACCTACCGCCACCCTACTTCGCCGCAATTCATAGACCGAGAGCATCCACCTATGACCCTAAACTTTCAGATTGTTCTCTTTTGGCTAGCAATGTTAGCGGCTGGATTAGCGCTAGGATATCTTTTTCTAAGATCCGTGCTAGGTCGCCAAGCTGCTCAAAAGAACCTGATCTATGCGGCACCCTGGATCGTCCTAGGCGGCCTAGCAGGACTACTAGTACCCTTGCTAGGCGCATATGGACTAGTAGCACTATTAGGCATTTATATCCTGATAGTTGCGCTCTGGTTGATTAGCTGGCCATCTCGGCTTAAAGGCGCAGGGGAGCTAAAGCTCGACGTAGGCAAAACAGCTCAAAATAGCGTCTTGAGCTGGGTCGGGTTGCTAACAACTGCAGGCGCGATCGCCCTTACCCTTCTTCTCCTAGACCAGCTCACGGGCCCGCTCACCACAACTACCGGCATCATCTCCGGCCTCGTGCAAATACTATTCTTTTGGACAATTCCACTATTCTTCTTTCTCCTTAGCCGCACCCACCTAGAAATTAGAGAGAATGGCCTTGCCTACCTTTTCGCCTGGCAGCCCTGGGAACGCATTGCCGCCTTCGGTTGGGACGACGATCAGCCCAGTACTCTTCTTTTTAAGCTAGTTCCTCGATCTCCTATTTCACGCCGATATATCACAATGACCATTCCGGCTACCCAGATAGAAACCGTAGACAAAATATTAGAACGCTATCTCATTGAAGACGAAGATCTAGACGATGAGATGGATGCGTTGGGTTCGAGATAAAGCCCTAGCTGTTGCCAAGGCTTAGAGATCTAAAAACAAAAAGCTATCAACAATCTACTGTACTGGCCCAGCAGGATTGCTTGGAGAAACAACGATACCTTGGCGAAACTCCGAATAGCGAAACCTCGAATAGCGAAGCCCTAAATAGTTGAGCCATAAATGATTAGATGATTAAGCGATCGCCTAATAAGCAACCCTAAAATTATTCTCCTCATCGATCGTCAGCGTTGCCAGGCAAAGATCCAGTCCATCCCAAGCAACCGGCAGGTAATTACCACCCATTTCAATATCCAGATCAACTTCGCAGCGATCGCCCAGCGAAATCTGACGAGATGCGCCCACCGGCAGCACCGCGTCCAAAACCTCAGCCCCAGCCACCTTTAAAGACAGCAAATCAACTGTCCCATTATTCACCACGCTAAACTGCCGGTCAGCGGCCACTGCCCCTCTAGGCGCACTTGCATAGTCCACTACGCAGACGGCCCGGTAGCCCGAATGTGGTCCACAGCCAGCCCCAGCCGACGACCAATCCGCATTAAACAGCGCAATCCGATGACCCCGATCGGCTACCCCGTCATCCACAATCAAATTCACCATAATTTCCTCGGCGCTCGTTGGCCCGTAGGTAATGTTCTCACCCACGCCGCTAGCCTCCACCCCCGAACGAGTCGTCCGATCAATCGGCGAGCTTCCGTCCGACCCTGCATGGCCCAGCAGCCCGCCCTGCTGATCCTTCGCATGTGACTTAGCCGCCTCAGCTAGCCCAGTCGATAGCGTTAGCGGCCCGACCGCTGGCTGATTACTCAAAAAACGAATGGCCTCTTCCACCGCAGGCTTTCCCTCTTCAGTCATCAACGTGCAGTTACGCCCACAGCCATCTGGAATATTGCCTTCGCCGTTCATCCGCGCCAACCGCGCCTTCAAAATAGGAACATAGCGCTGCGGATCTTGACGCACCAAATTGTGCTCTGCTATCAAATCCTGCTCAACTTTTGCCCAGTTTACCGGGGCCACCTGAGCCTGAGCCGGGTTGCCTAGCGAAAGCAAAGGGCCAATGGGCGATCGCCCTAATTGTTGCGCAGAGTAGCCACAGGCAGTCGTTAAGCCAGCAGTTGCCACAGCTAGAGCAACATTCCAGCGACGAATGTTTCGCCTGTCTAATCTCATCTGCAAGCCGTTCTGCAAACTGTCAAATCCGGTTTTGATTCTTTTTAGTCCAAACATGTGCGCAAAAAAAGACCAGCGTCCGCTAGCCTCTCAACTCAACGTAAAAAATATGTAAATGCACAAAAGAACGCTACCGGTAGAGTACCAGAGCAATCATCTTCCCCATGACGATTCATTTAATGACACAGCGCGACTTATTTCTGTCTACATCATCACTTCTGCAAAAAATATAGAAAACCCAGGCAAAGTCAAAACCGCCTCGTCGTAGCTATAGGCAAAGCCAGATAGCTCGAATGGGCGCAGACATTTTTTCTCAACAAGAGGTTTTGCTAGCACCATACTCACTGCAGTCAAACTGGCTAGTCTCCTCGCTTAAGTTAAAAACAGCCAGCACCGTTTGTCCCTCATAGCTACGCTCAAAAGCCAACAGCGGATCGCTCACTTCTAACAGGCGAATAGCACCAAACATCATGGCAGGCACAGATCTGCGCCACCGCAGCAAAAATCGGCAAAATTTTAGCACCGAAGCTTCATCTAAAAGCTGCCTATCTACAGACCGCTCTAAATGGTCCAACGGCACAGGTAGCCAGGGCTTCGCGAGCGAAAAGCCGCCGTTTACCACGCTTGCCTGCCAAGGCATTGGCGTACGGCACCCATCACGCCCTTTAAATTCAGGCCACAGCCGAATGCCATAAGGATCTTGCATATCCTCAAAAGCAATCTCTGCCTCCGTTAAGCCTAGCTCCTCACCCTGATAGAGACAGACCGCTCCGCGCAAAGACAACAGCAAGGCTAGCAAAAATTTAGCTTGCTGCGTAACCGAAACCGCCTCTCGTCGCCAGCGAGAAACCACCCGCATCACATCGTGATTACTAAATGCCCAACAAACCCAACCGCTGCCAAGGTTCGATTCCACCTCGCGAATTGTTTGCTTAAAATTCGTAGCGCTAAACGTTTCCGTCAATAGACCAAACGTATACACCATGTGCAAGCGCTTGCCAACTTTCGTGTAGTCTGCCGTCATCTCAACCGCTCGCTTAGCCGTCAGCTCACCCAAACTCACGGCATCGTAGCGATCTAGTAAGCTTCTCAGTGCCTCTAAAAACGGCAGCACCTCAGGGCGAGACTTGTTGTAAATATGGTCTTGCATCACGTAATTACTAGACGCAGGCGCATACTTTAATAACGCTCCTCGATTAGGGGGATTATCTCTTAGCGCTTGATCGTGAAAGTACCAATTAACAGTATCTAATCGAATCCCCTTCACGCCTAGACGCAGCCAAAATTCAACAACTTCCAAAACAGCCTCAGCCACTTCAGGATTATGAAAGTTCAAATCTGGCTGAGCTGACAAAAAGTTATGCAGATAAAACTGCCGACGATGCGTATCCCACTCCCAGGCACTGCCGCCAAAGATAGACAGCCAATTATTAGGCGGCGTTCCATCTAGCTGCGGGTTGGCCCACACATACCAGTCGGCCTTTGCGTTCTTTCTACTCGCTCGACTTTCGCAAAACCACGAGTGTCGGTCGGATGTATGGCTCAATACCATATCAACCATTACTTTCAGTCCAAGGCAATTAGCCTGCTGAACCAGCGCCACAAAGTCATCAAGCTGCCCAAAAATAGGATCGACCTGGCGATAGTCCGAGACATCATAGCCGAAGTCTTTCATCGGGGAAGTATAGAAAGGAGAAACCCAGACCGCATCTACGCCTAGCTGCGCTACGTAGTCTAGCTTCTCGGTAATACCCCCAAGATCGCCAATACCATCTCGATCAGCATCGAAAAAGCTGCGTGGATAAATCTGATAAATTACAGCACTACGCCACCATGCCGCTGCCCGCCCGCTGAACCTATCCATCAAGTGCCTCTATGTACTACCGTCGGTGCCGCTGTCACTTATCAAAAGGATAAACCTGTCAGAAGCCGTCAAGCACTAGCAGCACCGTCAATTGCCAACTAAGCTCAGTGCGTTAGAAACCCTTTTGTATCTAATATCACTGTGTATTTACACGTAATAGCTCCTTTTGACTCAACAAATATTATTTATTCAAATATAAAGATAGGGTGAGCAAAACAACCTTTTCTATGGATAAATACTGGCCTTCAGCTATGTTTTAGGCAACACAATCTTGGAGAAAGTACGCAGGCTAACTTGTTAAAGCTGTTCAGCTAGCGCTAAACCCGTTGGGCTAACGATTTTGTACGCAGCCTCTACCGACCGTTATATTGAAGCGTCATTATCTGAAGCGCCAGTAACGAGGCATCCTCTCAGCATCAGGGTTTATCTATTCACGCCATTTATCCGCAATGAGCAAAGTAAAATCAATAGACACCAACCGCGTATCAGTGGCTATTATCACGGCTACGATACTATGCATCTTAGTAATTACCCTGTTTCCCTACGATTTTTTCTTCGTTGAAACGATCGCCGATTTCACCTGGGAAGGGCTCGTAGCTAGAGCGGATCGCCCTATTCCAATGCCGCTAGAGTTTTTGGCCAACATCATTATGTTCGTCCCGCTAGGGTTTGGCTACGCCCTACGACTACAGAGGAAAACGCTTGCTGCCTGGCTAGTAGTCATAAGCATTAGCTTTGCCACAACGCTCGCCATAGAGTCTCTACAAATTTTTCTCCCGTCCCGTACGCCTAGCCCCTCCGATCTTATCGCCAACACCCTCGGCGGCGGATTGGGGTTTGTCCTTTGGCAATACTGGCAGCCACTATCGCAAAGCCGATGGATTCATCAGATCCGGGGTCTACAAGCGATCGCCTATCGCACCATTACCAAACCCCTCCTTCCTTACTGGCAGTTCATCAAGCCCCGACCCAAAACGCAGCGATCGCTCATGGCAATCGCGTTATGTAGCTACTGCTGCTTAACCTTGTGGGGCACGCTTGCTCTGCGCAACGCCAGCCCGTGGGGCGTTAGCAACTGGGACTCAACCTACCCACTGCTCTTAGGAAATGAAGTCGAGGGCGCTCGCCCCTGGAGTGGTCAAATTAGCAACGTTCAGATCTACGCTCAGCAGCTAGATTCGACCGCTATTCAACAGCTTCTGTCTCAGCCAGAGCAACCCCCAAAACAGACAGCGCCCATTGCTCATTACCCGCTTACCGGCGCCGCCCCCTTCGCCGATCAAACTAGCCACTTGCCCGACTTAGTTTGGCAAGGCCAACCGCCCCTTTCCACCACTAGCACCCTCGCCTCAGCCCAGCCCATTTCACTCAGTCCGCAGCGCTGGCTAGAAACCCGATCACCGCCTGCCGAGCTAGTTCAGCAAGTCAAAGCTGCCAAAGCCTTTACCATTAGTTTCACCGCCCAAACAGCGAATAGCGAGCAGTCAGGGCCCGCCCGCATTCTGTCGCTCTCCGATGGGCCTTACTACCGCAACTTAACCATCGGCCAGCAGGGAAGCCACTTGAGTCTGCGACTGCGTACCCCTATCACCAAAGACAACGGCCAGCGACCAGAGTTCATTGTACCCAACGTCTTCTCATCGACAGCCGAACCGCATCATCTTATTCTCACTTACAGTGCCAATCAGCTAGCTCTCTATATAGACACGTTAACTAGTGGACAAAAACTAAGGTTTTCACCAGAGATGACGATCTTTTGGAAGTTTGCGCCCCCCTTCCTCAGCACAATTCATATTAACTCAGCAACTTCGCTTTTTTGTCGGTTACTTTATCGCGGATTATGGCTTTTACCTATTGGAATTATGATGGCATTTATCACGACTTCACCACTCAAAAACGGCTTGAATAACAAGCCATTTAAAGTAGCAGTAATAGCAGTCGTCACGTTGTTTTACGGGCTGCTAGAGATGGCGTTGCACTAGGCGTTTCACGGGGAATGATTGTTAACAGCTTAGCTTTATAAAAAGCTTGCGAGATATCGCAAAAGCTTCATTCAAAAAAACGATCGGGATGACTTATTATTTAATCTAATCTCGAATAATTAAAAATATTTGAGACTGTTTTTAATTGCTGATTAAATAAAACAAAAACGAATCTTTTCTGCTTGTTTGTTTTCGAATTTCTCTTTTCTGTCGGCATATGTTTAGCTAGAACATTTTCACCACAGCAAGCTAAATCGGTTGAATGAGGCATTTGAGTAAAACTATCCTCACATTCTTCAATCAGTATATTATCTATGCTTATAACTCTGGAAGCATTTTCTCTATGAAGGTTGCAATTCTCGCGGGTGGACTCGGAACTCGACTATCCGAAGAAACAGTAGATAGACCCAAGCCAATGGTCGAAGTTGGCGGTAATCCCATCATTTGGCATATCATGATGCACTACGCGCATCACGGATTCCAAGACTTTGCGATCGCACTCGGATACAAAGCCGAGATCATCAAAAAGTACATGGTCGATTACTGTTCGCTCAACAGTAATCTTACCGTCAACCTAAAAAGCGGTAAAGTTGAGCGGCACGAAGGCTACAGTCCCGACTGGAACGTAGATCTCATTGACACCGGACTCAACACTAATACCGGCGGACGCATTAAGCGATTAGCTCCTTACATGGGCGACGAAACGTTTATGCTGACCTGGGGAGACGGCGTCTCCGACATCAACATCCAAGATTTGCTGGCCTTCCACAAGTCTCATGGCAAGCTAGCTACGCTTACAGCCGTTCGTCCTGCCGCCCGCTTCGGTCACCTAGATTTACAAGGCGACCAAATTGTAGACTTCTCCGAAAAGCCTCAGACTCGAGAGGGCTGGATCAACGGAGCCTTCTTCGTTCTCGAACCCGGCATTTTCGACTACATCGAAGACGACGATACCCAATGGGAGAAAGCCCCTCTAGAGCGCTTGGCTCAAGACGGCCAGCTTATGGCCTACAAATATTCTGGCTTTTGGCAATGTATGGACACTCTGCGAGACAAGCGCCGCCTACAGAGCCTATGGGAATCCGGAAATGCCCCCTGGAAGACCTGGAAAGACGATTAAGCCCCTAACACTAATCGTCAGACCAACACCATTAGATAAATCTAAAAAACAACTCAAGCCACTTATCAACTCAGAAGGGAGTAATTACCACCATGCGCGTATTAGTTACAGGACACAAAGGCTACATTGGCACCATTCTCGTTCCCATGCTGTTAGAAGCGGGCCACGAACTTGTAGGTATGGACAGCGACCTCTATAGAGGCAGCACCTTCGGCGACAACATGCCGTCTATTCCCGAGATTGAAAAAGACGTTCGAGACGTAGAAGCTAAAGATCTCGAAGGGTTCGAAGCTGTTTTACACCTAGCTGGGCTCTCTAACGATCCGTTAGGCAACCTCAACCCCGATCTCACTCGCCTAATTAATCACGAAGCCACTGTTTATCTAGGCGAACTAGCTAAGAAGGCAGGTGTTAGCCGCTACATTTTCTCTTCTTCTTGCAGCAACTACGGTGCAGGCGGAGATAACTGGCTCAACGAAGAATCAGCGTTTAACCCAGTCACTCCCTACGGCGTTTCCAAGGTGAAATCAGAGCAGGGCCTAGCTGCACTTGCCGACGACAACTTCAGTCCAACCTTCCTACGAAATGCCACCGCCTTTGGCGTCTCCCCTCGTCTCCGTTTCGATCTAGTACTCAATAACCTTACAGCTTGGGCCTTCACAACAGGCCGCGTCTTCATCAAGAGCGACGGCACGCCTTGGCGTCCGATCGTCCATATCGAAGATATCTCGCGCGCCTTTTTAGCAGCGCTAGAAGCCCCTAGAGAAGCAGTCCACAACGAAGCCTTCAACGTCGGTCGCAACGAAGACAACTACCAAATTCGCGAACTGGCCGACATGGTTAAAGACATCGTGCCTAACTGTAAAGTAGAGTACGCCGAAGATGCTGGCCCTGACCTGCGCTGCTACCGCGTAGATTGCAGTAAGATTCTTCGCGTATTGCCCGAATTTAAACCTCAATGGAGCGCTCGTAAAGGCGTTCAAGAACTCTACGATGCTTACAAGGCGGTCGGCCTTACGCTGGAGGAATTTGAGGGCAATCGCTATCAAAGAATCGCGCATATCAAATCTCTACTAGCATCCGGTCAGCTAGGCGAGGATCTCCGTTGGAAAGTCGCAGTTCCAGCGGGCTAGTATAGCAACTGGCAACTCAAGGTTCTTCTTCTATCTCTCTAATAAGGAGAACCTTGAGAAAGAGATTTCGTTACTCAGATCTTCGCTTCAACCCTCTCATATACCAAAAATCACTCTAACAATCCGCCAACAGTATAGTCATATGGAAGCATCCACCCCTACTTGCCGCGCCTGCGGTCACGATAAACTTTCCCCTATTATCTCATTTGGCGAGACCACATTAGCCGACGCTCTGCTCAACGAAGAACAGCTAGATAAAGAAGAGTACACCGCACCGCTAGATCTCGTTTTTTGCCCTAACTGCGCCCTGGTTCAAATCACCGTCAGCGTTCCGCCAGAAATTCTCTTCTGCCGCAACTATCCTTACTTCTCATCGGTATCGCCTAGCTTAATGAAGCACTTTGGCGACAGCGCTAAAGATATTATCAAAGAGCGGAATCTTGGCTCCGATAGCATGGTTATAGAAGCCGCCAGCAATGACGGTTACATGCTCAAAAACTTTGTAGAAGAGGGCATTCCCGTCTTAGGGATAGACCCAGCAGATGGCCCTGCCAAAGCCGCTCAAGAGGCAGGCGTCAATACCAGATGCACTTTCTTTAGCAAGGAGCTTGCTGCTCAGCTAAAAGCAGAGGGCCATACTGCTGATGTGTTCTTAGCCAACAACGTACTTGCTCACGTTCCTGATCTCAACGGCTTTGTAGAAGGCATTAAGCTCCTGCTAAAAGAAACTGGCGTTGCTGTGATCGAAGCGCCTTATCTGATAGACCTCGTAGAGCACGGCGAATTCGACACTATTTATCACCAGCATCTTTGCTACTTTTCGGTTATAGCCGTAGATCGACTGTTCCGCAAGCACGGACTCTATCTCAACAACGTGCACCACACCAAGATTCACGGTGGTTCTCTTAGACTGTTTGTAGAACCCGTTGAGAATGTTCAGCCTGCGGTCAAGAATCTCTTAGAGCAAGAGAAGAAGAACAAAGTAGATAGCATTGAATACTACGACTCTTTTGCTAAGCAGGTTGAAACCATCAAGTCTGACTTGCTAAAGATTCTGACCGAGCTAAAGCAAGACGGCAAGCGAATTGTCGGCTATGGCGCGGCCGCTAAAGCTGCGACGATGATGGCCTACGTCGGCATTGATAAAAGCCATCTAGACTACGTTCTAGATCTAAACCCACACAAGAATGGGCGCTATATGGGTGGCAATCATTTGCCCATTCACTTACCGCCTAAGCTGATAGAAGATCAGCCCGACTATGTGCTAATTCTGGCCTGGAACTTTGCCGAAGAGATTATGAAACAGCAGGAAGAATATCAGCAGAAGGGCGGCAAGTTCATCGTTCCAATCCCATCGCCTAGGATTGTCTAGCGCCCTTTCCGAGTCCATTGCAAACCTCTCTAATAACTCTCTTAAAATGTCACAAGCTACTCTCTCTCAACGTCTTACAAACGCCCAGCATCTTCCTGACGAGAAGTGCCCCAACTGCGACTCAACCGGCCTTTCCCTTTTCTACGAAGTCGATAACGTCCCCGTCCACAGTTGCCTCATGCTCTCCAACGCCGAGGACGCGCTCGACTTTCCCTCTGGCGATGTCAAGCTTGGCTTCTGCGATAACTGCGGCTTTATTACCAACACCGAATTCGATTCCAAGTGGTCGGCCTATGCGCCCAACTACGAAGACCAGCAAAGCTTCTCGCCAACTTTTAATAAGTTTGCCAAAGAGCTAGCTCAGCAGCTCGTCGATCGCTACGACTTGCACAACAAGTCCATTGTTGAAATTGGCTGTAGTAAAGGAGACTTTCTGCACCTGCTGTGCGAGCTAGGCGACAACACCGGCATCGGCATCGACCCTAGCGCCGTCCCTGGCCGAGTACAAAGCACTGCTACCGATCGCGTTACGCTCATTCAAGACTACTACTCAGAAAAGCACGCGAACCACGTGGGCGATTTCATCTGCTGCCGTCACACTTTAGAGCACATTCAGCCCACCAAAGAGTTCGTCAGCATCGTTCGCCGCTCCATTGGCGATCGCGCAGTCTCCGTCGTCTTCGAAATTCCCGATACGGTTCGCGTTTTAGAAGATGGAGCCTTCGAAGACATCTATTACGAGCACTGCTCCTACTTCACACCAGGCTCACTGGCTCGTCTGTTCCGCGAATGCGGATTCGAAGTCACCGACCTCTATAGAGCTTACGGCGATCAGTATCTTCTAATAGACGCCAAGCCGGTTTCTACCCCTTCAGACAAAATTCATCCGCTAGAGGACAGCCCCGCAGAAATTGCCGCTTCTGTACAAAAGTATATCGACACGATCAACGACAAGCTACAGGGCTGGCGCGATCGCTTAGACACCGCTCAAAAGGCAGGCCAAAAAACTGTTGTTTGGGGATCTGGTTCTAAATGCGTAGCCTTTCTCACTACGCTAGACACCATCGATAAAATCCAATACGTCGTTGATATCAACCCGCACCGCCACGGTAAGTTCATTCCAGGCGTAGGCAAGCAAATCATGTCGCCAGAATTCCTTAAGGAATATCAGCCTGACCAGATCATCGTCATGAACGAGATTTACTGCGACGAAATTCAGGCCATGCTCGATGAGATGGGCGTTAAAACAGAGTTAGTTCCGCTTAACTAATATCTGTTAAAAGGCCGCACAGGGCTTTGAGCGAATCGCTGCTCAAACCTGTCAGTAGTTGCCTCAAACCTATTGCAGGATAGGCGTCTCACCTTGTCCATCCAGCTAGGCAGAATGCCCATCCTGCAAGATCCTAATCCACAGAACTGTTTGCATAGCAACAGGCTTTGTACAACCTTACAAACAGCCGCTCTTGTCATCGTTCGAATTCTTTTTTGCACGCCGCATCTAAATCTAATGACTCACCTCAACAACTGCCCTATCTGCGGATCGTCTTCGCTTGTAGATTTTATTAAGCTGCCAAACTTACCCATCTACTGCAATCTACTATGGGCCGATCGGCAAGAGGCAAAGGACTGTCCAAAAGGAGATATTGAACTGGCCTTCTGCGATCAGTGCGGGGGCATCGTCAACGTTGCATTCGACCCGACAAAACTAGGCTACTCGCAAGATTACGAAAACTCGCTTCACTATTCCAGTCGGTTTCAAAGCTATATAGAAGCACTTGCTAACAGACTTATAGAGCAACACGATCTTCACGATAAAACGATTGTCGAGATTGGCTGTGGCAAAGGAGACTTTTTAGCAATGCTCTGCGAACAGGGCAACAACTCGGGTATTGGGTTCGACAGTAGCTACGTAGACAGAGCAGAACACGAAGCTTTAGGCGATCGCATCAAATTCATCAAAGACTTCTACTCAGAAAAATACGTCGAATACCAGGGCGACTTTGTCTGCTGCCGCCAGGTACTAGAGCATGTCCAAAAACCAGCCGATCTATTAGACCCGCTGCGCAAAACCTTGGACGCAGAGGCCAAAACCGTCGTCTTTTTTGAAGTTCCCAATGCGCTCTACACCATCCGCAACATGATGGTTTGGGATGTCATCTACGAGCACTGCACCTACTTCACACCACCTTCGCTCAGCTATGCATTCACCCAAGCAGGCTATACCACCAGCGAAACTTCAGAAGAATTTGGCGGTCAGTTCCTCAGCATTGAAGCGCAAGCTGCTAAACAGAGCGAGCTAACCGCAAACAAAAGTGCGTTGGCAAAGCCGCTCCAAGAAAAAATTGCACAGCTATCCAAAGATATCGCCGAGTTTAAAGCTCGCTTCGAAACGCAAACGCAACAGTGGGAAGCTCGTCTTAGCCAGCTATTTGAACAGGGCAAGAAAGTGGCTATTTGGGGATCTGGATCTAAAGGCGTCACCTTCTTAAACCTGCTAAATCAGGGTAGCAAAGTAGACTACGCTGTCGATATTAACCCTCGCAAGCAGGGCAAATTTATTCCTGGCACCGGACAGCAAATCGTCTCGCCAGAGCACGTCGCACAGCATCCAACAGACGTTGTAATTGTCATGAATCCGCTATATAAAGAAGAAATTAGAGACATGCTCAAGGAAATCGGCTTAAGTCCAGAAATCCTTACAACAGAATGCTTTTAGAGCAGCAAAGTGCGATCGCCAAACAAAGCGTTTATTAGCCTATATTCGTTATGTTCAGCTAACCGGCGTAAAGCTTTTTTGTAGCGCTATTGCAAGTGAATTGATCAAAGTGCAATACGCCGTAGCAAAAACATCATATTAAATAACCCATAGACAGCAAAGTCACAGAGCAAAATGGCCTAATAGCAGTAAAATCGTACGGTCGCTTGCAATATCTTAAAGTGGCTAAACGGTAGCTATATAAATTGCTGCTGGCTCATCTATTCAGGTCATCGTTCATGGACAAAGCGCTTCCTCTTAATCAGTTCGAGGCCATGCTTTTCGATCTCGATGGCGTCCTTACACCAACTGCCAAGATTCACGCGGCCTGCTGGAAGCGAGTATTCGACGAGTTCTTGAAGAGCCGAACCGAAGCCACTGGCGAACCCTTTATTCCGTTCGAACTGCCGCAGGACTATCTTCGCTATGTTGATGGTAAGCCTCGCTACCCCGGAGTCGAGAGCTTCTTGGCCTCTCGCAATATTCAGCTACCCTACGGCGATCCCAAAGAAGCTCCAAATCAAGACACCGTCTGCGGTATCGGTAATGGCAAAGACAGCTATTTCGTCACTGTTTTGAATGAAGATGGCATTGAAGCATTTCCAGGTGCGATCGCCCTTGTTCAAAACCTGAGAGACCAGGGTATCAAAACCGCTGTTGTTTCCTCTAGCCGCAACTGTAAAGAAGTCTTAAAAGTCGCAAAGATCACCCACCTATTCGATACCATCATGGACGGTCGGGTAGCCGAGACGCTTCATCTACCGGGCAAGCCAGCCCCAGACACCTTTTTAAGAGCTGCCGCAGATCTTTCAGTTGCACCGGATAAAGCGGTCGTATTTGAAGACGCCATTGTCGGAGTTCAAGCTGGTAAACAAGGGCAGTTTGGCTGGGTTGTCGGCGTGGCCGAACCAGAGGGTGCGCAGGCCCTACTAGACAACGGTGCAAACATAGTTGTTGCCGACCTAGGCGAGCTGCTACCTCAGTAAAACAAAAGGGACACAGCCTGTTAGCAGCGCGTCTTCGTAGCGCGTCTTCATAGCAAAGTTAGTCGTCACATCAGATAAAGCGTTAAAGGGATCGCCCAAACTGCGAATTTCGTGATGACCAGTTTAGTGGTTGCCATAGCGCTTAATCTGATAGGCTACTGAGCCTAAAGATCGCCTAACTAATCCCTAATAACTCCAGTATCCCAACCAAGCATTGACTCAATATTAATGAGCAATACTGCTTTTCTAAGTAGCTGCTCGCAAACAGTCGATAAGATCACTCACTAACCATCAAGCCTAGGCTTAGCTCAACATGCTCCACCGTAAGCCCATAAACCTGCCAGAGCACATTTATCCATGTCACCCCTGGAAGCTAGAAGAAAAGCAGTTTCACCCCAGATTCTTAGGGCAGCTCGAAACCCTCTATGCGCTCAGCAACGGCTACCTGGGCATACGCGGCACTTTCGAAGAAGGCACACCCTATCACCACAGCGGCACCTTCGTAAATGGGTTTCACGAGCTATGGCCAATCATCTATCCCGAAGAAGCCTACGGCTTTGCTAAAACTGGGCAAACCATGCTCAACGTGCCAGATAGCACCATTATTAAGCTCTACGTAGACGACGAACCTTTCACGCTCAACACCGCCAACATCCTCGACTACAACCGTGTTCTCGACATGCAAGCCGGTACGCTAGAGCGAGAAGTTTTATGGGAAACCCCAACTGGCAAGCGAGTGCTGGTCAAATCCTGCCGCCTAGTTTCTTTCAAGCACCGGCACCTCGCAGCTATCTCCTACGAAGTCACCGTCTTAGACGCTGAAGCACCCATTGAGATTGTCTCCAAAATTCATTATGATCCCATCGCCCAAGAGGGCAAAGCCACTGCTAGCTACAACGATCCTAGACGCTCCAAAGAGTTCGCCAATCGCGTTCTGCTACCAGTAGCCTGCGATGTTATCGGCTATCGACTGGTACTAGCTCAAGAAACCCGACAGAGTAAAATGACGCTAGCTTGCGGCGTAGATCATACGCTAGATAGTGAATGCGCTATTAAAGTTGGTCGCAAGTGCGGAGAAGACAGCGGAGAGATTATTTTCTCTGCCCACGCGCAGGCAGGCAAACCTGTTCGTCTAACCAAGTTTATGACCTACCACACAGGTAGCGAGACGACTTCAGACGAGCTTTGCGCCAGGGCAGATCGATCGCTCAACCGGGCAATCGAACAGGGATTCGACAAACTTAAAAGCAGCCAAAGAGAATATCTAGACAACTTCTGGATGCGCAGTGATATTCAGCTAGAGGGCAATCCAGACGTTGAAAACCGCACCGATGCCCTTCAGCAGGCCATTCGCTTTAGCCTGTTCCATATTCTACAAGCCGCTAGTCGCACCGATGGTCTGGGCTTACCAGCTAAAGGGCTTACCGGCAAAGGCTACGAAGGCCACTACTTTTGGGACACCGAAATTTACGTATTGCCCTTCCTTAGCTACACCAATCCTAAGCTAGCCAAAAACCTTCTCAACTTTCGCTATTGCCTGCTAGATAAAGCCAGACAAAGAGCCAAAGCCGTCAACCAGAAAGGCGCACTCTTTCCCTGGCGCACCATCAACGGAGAAGAAGCCTCAGCTTATTATGCTGCTGGTACCGCTCAGTACCACATCAATGCCGACATCGTATTTGGCATGAGAAAGTATGTAGAAATAACCGGCGACGAAGAGTTTCTCTACAAAGAAGGCGCAGAGATTTTAGTCGAAACGGCCCGCCTATGGTACGACCTCGGCTTCTTTGCGGACCGGATAGATGGCAAATTCTGCATTCATGGCGTCACTGGCCCTGACGAGTACAACACAGTCGTTAACGACAACTTGTACACCAATCTAATGGCAAAAGAAAACTTACAGTACGCTGTTTCTACCTTAGAAACGCTGAAAGAAGAGCGGCCTAAACGCTTCAAAGCCGTAGTTCACGAGACGCACCTAAAAGATTCGGAAATGGCCGACTGGGCAAAAGCGGCTGACTGTATGCATGTACCGTTCGATGAACGTCTGCAAATTCACCTTCAGCACGACGGCTTCTTAGACGAAAAAGTATGGGACTTTGAGAATACACCTGCGCACAAATATCCGCTGCTGCTGCATTTCCATCCTCTCTTCATCTACCGTCATCAGGTTATTAAGCAGGCCGACCTAGTGCTCGCTATGTTCTTACTAGGCGACGAGTTCTCGCTAGAGCAAAAACAAAGAAACTTCGAGTACTACGACGCGCTCACCACCGGAGATTCTTCTCTATCGGTTTGTATCCAGAGCATCGTAGCTTCGGAAATTGGCGAAGTAGAAAAGGCGTTTCGATACGCTACTTACGCCATCATAATGGATATCGGCAACCTCTCTGGCAACGTTAAAGACGGTTGTCACATTGCCTCGATGGGAGGGAGTTGGATGGTGATGGCCTATGGATTTGGTGGGCTTAGAGACTACGACGGAAACATTTCGTTTAATCCTAAGCTACCGATAGAGCTAAACAGCCTACAGTTTGCCGTCACGATTCGAGGACAGCTCTTGGAGGTGAAGATTGAGCGAGAATCCGCTACTTACTTGCTCAAAGAAGGCAGCGATCTGGCAATTCGTCACCGCGACAAGGATATTGTCCTAACAGCGGGCGCTCCAACGCAAATAGATAATTAAGCTAGACAATTAAGCCAGTAAGAACCATTTCATAAGCTTTTGCAAAGATAGTCTATGTAGAAACCCTTTGTTTACCTGCACGTCTAAGATATAACCCCTGAAGACATAGCAAGTGGTTGCCTAGCGTTCATGAGTTCTTTTCCTATTCGTAGCTCCCGGCAAAAAATTCTGTGGCTATCGGTGGTCACTCTGCTGTATATCGTCTCTATTGTCCGGTTCAACTTCCTACAAGGACCGCCAATGTGGGATGAAATTCACTTTTGGCAAACGAGTTTACTCTTCAGCGATAGCCTTATCCCAAGTATCTCGGATTTCAAACAGTATAGCGAGCTTAGTACGCCGCTACCCTTCATGATTTTTGGGGCGCTAGAGTACTTCTTTCATCAAGGTATTTTTGCCGGTCGGTTGCTGAGCCTAACGCTATTTATGGTCGTGGCTTTTATCATTGGCTGGCCCGTCAAAGAGAAGGAAGGCCGCTCGATACGATGCCTAATTGGACTCTGCTTGTGCACCTCTTACCTATCGCTAAATGGGCGGCTGTACACAGAAATGATCACCTGCACTTTTGTGCTGCTAGGGGCTGCTAGCTACGCTAAAAATCGCCATCTACTCAGTGCACTAGCCTTTGCTGCTGCGATCGCCTGCCGCCAATACATAGTAGTTTTTCCCGCTGCGATCGCCCTCTGCGAATTCATTACCGTCTTCAAATCATCAAATCAGTCCACTCAAGCTCCCTATAGCTGGAGTTTGCATCAGCGATGGATTTTGCCCGCGATCGCCACCGTCACCCTCTTCGGCTGGATTATCTTCTTCGGCGGATTGGCTGCCCCTGCGACGCTCTCAGACGAAAGCACGCCTGTCGTTCAGCAGGCTCTCTGGCGAATTCAGCCCGGTGGTGCTGTTCACGGTCTTGCCTCTGTTGGCGGCTACATCGTCATTCCCGAACTGCTTTTGTTCAGTCCCTTTGCCACTTTCAAAAAGCTGCTCGCACCCAAGCGCAAAATTGCCATTATTGCGGCTGCTCTACTCGCCTACACCATTGCCTTCCCGCCCGTATTTGAAGGACTAGGACGGTTAATTTCGATCGCTCTCATCCTTCCTCATCCCCTTCTCGGACTCATTCTATTCTACGTATTAGCGCTACTAGCCTGCATCCGCTTCCTTGAGCCGTCTTTAATGTCTTTTGTAGTGCTGTTTAACACCCTCATTATGACCACAGTCTATCCTTGGGATAAGTATGTCCTTCCTCTAGCCGTCTTCTTTTGGTATCTAAAATCTCTAGGATTAGAAAATAAGTTCAGCTTGTTCGCAAAAAGTGATCCAGCAAAAAGTGACTCAGCGAAGAGATCTAGCAAAAAGCTCGCTATAGCGAGTGAGCAAAATTTAAGACTCTAAGAAAACAAATCTGCGTTCATCTTGCCGCTTCATTCTCTAAAAACGGCTTCAACCGTATTTGCGTCTTCCCCGTGCTCGCAGTACCATCGTAACGGCTGTTGATAGATCCATTCACCTCCCGTTATCTTTTGGCCAAACAACGACTCGACCTTTTACTCGTAGAACGAGGACTGTGCCCCTCCCGGCAGCAGGCCCAAAGGCTGATTCGAGCAGGCGAAGTGAAAATAGGGCAGCAGATTGTCGATAAGCCTGGTACACCAATTACCACTGATGCCAGCATCGAACTCAAGAAAAAGCCGCCCTTTGTTTCTAGAGGCGGTGAAAAGCTAGCCAAGGCGCTCAAAGCTTTTAACATCGACCCAGCCGACAAAATTTGTCTAGATGGCGGCATCTCTACCGGCGGATTTACAGACTGTCTTTTACAAGCCGGAGCCAAACAGGTTTATGGCGTTGATGTGGGTTACGGTCAAGTTGCCTGGAAAATTCGGCAAGATCCGCGTGTAGTGCTAAAAGAACGCACCAACATTCGACACTTGTTACCTATCGATCTCTATGCAGACAGCGAACCTGCTCAGCTAGGCGTCATGGATGTCTCATTCATTTCGCTGGCAAAAGTGTTGCCTGCCTTCTGGTCTTTGCTACGAGAACCGCACGAAGTTGTTCTACTAGTTAAACCTCAGTTTGAAGTTGGTCGAGAGAAAATAGGAAAAAAAGGAGTCGTGCGCGATGCAAAAGCTCAAGCTGAAGCAATTTTTCAAGTCGCCCAGTCGGCAGCTCGTCTAGGCTGGTATTATCAAGCGGTTACCTGGTCTGAAACAGTTGGCCCTGCGGGTAATATCGAATATCTGCTGTGGCTGCGTTCAGATAGAAAAGAACAGAATTGGCCTACCCTAGAAGATTTTCATCAAGTTACACAGGCCGCCCGCTTGGCTTTATAGCATTCGCCCGCCTATCGGTCATATTGAAACGCTAACGAGCCATTACTACGCACTTTCTATTACGCTGTTGCCTGTTCTTGTTATAAGCAAGCTGCTAGCCCTACAGCTCAGTTTTTAGCACTATCATTTTAGCACTATCATTTTAGCACTGTCACAATTCGCAAAAGGTCAAATTTCCTCAAGTCGCTACAGTCGCGCTCGAACAATATCGGCTTGAGCCGTATCTCCTTTGCCTTATAGAATAGATCTTTTTGTCTTTGCATGAACTTTTTCAAGATCTGCTTCTAGGCGATCGCGCCCTTGTTCTTCAGACTCATTTGAGCAACGAGCAGGCGACAGCGACGATCGCTTATAAAACGTGAATGTCTGTGGATAAGGCACCGGCTGATACTGCTCTACGTCAATCAATCCCGTCTCGGCATAGCCAGTAAACAACAAACCATCGGGGCGCAAAACTCGGTTGAGAAAAGAGAAAGTGCGATCGCGAGCCATGCGGTCAAAGTAGATCAGCATGTTTCGACAAAACACAATATCGTAAGGCGGCTCATCCATCAAAAGCTGAGCATCAAGCACGTTGCCCTGGCGAAAAATTACTTTCTCCCGCACAGAATCTTTCAGCTTATAGCGGATAGGTCTGCGGTTGCCTAAGTCAGTTTCCAAATCAGTTGGATCGCAAAGCTTGAACCCACTCGCTGAGTCTTGTGCAGGCGCTACTAACGAAAAATACTTGTCATTCTTTCGATAGGTTTGCCGCCTGAACGCATAAGGGCTAAAAACCCCTTTCTCCGCTCTTTCTAGCGCGGCAGTACTCACATCTATCCCATCAATATGAAAGTCGCCTAGCCCTAGGCCCTCTTCTAAAAACGTAATCGCAATCGAGTAGGGTTCTTCCCCCGTAGAGCAAGGCAAACTCAAAACTCTAAGCGGTCTATACGCCGCGCCAGACGTTCTTTTTTTCCACTCATCATTAATCCATTGCCTTAAAAACACGTAGGATACTCGATTGCGAAAAAAGCTGGTCTCCAACACCACTATCGACTCCACCAAAGCGTCAAACAGCGCGGGCGACGCCTTTAGCTGGGCGCAATAATCACTCAGCTCACTTAGCCCACTTTGGCGCAGTCCTTTCTTTACGGCTCGCAGCACCGCCCGCGACCCTACTGAGTTGGGGTTAAGGCCAATCCGCTTGCGCAACAGCTCCTCAATCTCGTTATGGAATACTTCCTCCCGATCCATTGTTAAGCACCCATCCAAGAGAATTCATTAGTCGTAGAAACCGTCTTTGATAGTTTTTCCGACAAGTCTGCCAGCAAATTACCCTGCGCGGCTTCGCCTGACCTGATCTGAGACATTGTTTGCATCAGCATCGACAGAAAAATCCATATCAACCTTGCTTTATGTATCCCTAAGTAGACCCCTCAGTAACAAATTAGCTAGGCCAACGCTCGTTTCTATCGCGTTGAAAAACCTCGCTAAAGCTTAGATAAAGTAGCAACTCCAATCGAAGAGATATTGCTGCGCGACGCACCTCAAGCATCAATCCTATAGAGGCACTCTAATGCTGGTTAATACAAAAAAAGGAGCTAGCGATAAGCTAACTCCTCAGGTTCATAATTTATTCAAATCACATTAATTCAAAGGCAGCCCACTAAACTTGCAGACCACGACTTGAATTACTTAATCGTGACTTTAGCACCGGCATCTTCCAAGGTTTTCTTAGCTTCTTCAGCCGCGTCTTTAGCGATCGCTTCCTTCACCGTAATCGGCGCAGACTCAACCATGCCCTTCGCTTCTTTCAAGCCCAGGCCAGTCATCGTACGCACTACCTTCAAGATGGCAATCTTCTTATCGCCAGGCACTTCATCCAACACCACGTCAAACTCAGTTTTTTCTTCTTCAGGTTCAGCGTCAGCACCACCAGCGGCCATCATCATGCCGCCAACCGGGGCTGCTGCACTTACGCCAAAAGCTTCTTCAATTTGAGTTACTAGCTCAGAAGCCTCTAGCAAAGATAGCGTTTTCAGTTTTTCCAAAATTTCGTCAGTAGCTGTAGACATTTTTGTCTCTCCTTAAATTAGTTAATAGTTGACTTAATCTCTCTTGATCCCTTTTGCGGGATAGGCAAAATGCCTGTCCTCTTCTCCAGAGACCTACTCTTCGCCCTTCTCGGCATAAGCCTTGATACCGCGACCAATCGAAGACGGAACTTCTTTGATGCCCAAGGCAAGCTTGGTAGCCACCGCATTGATGCCAATCGCAATTTTTGCGTACAGCTCGTCCTTCGTCGGCAAATCAGCTAACGCCTCAGCGTCCTTTTGACCTAGCAGTTTGCCTTCTAGCACGCCGCCGATTAGCTCAGTCTTTTTCGTATCTTTCTGAAACTTCTTGTACGCCTTAACCGCAGAGCCAATGTCCTCTTTAGTCAGCAGTACTGCCGAAGTTCCCGTTAGCAAAGACTCAAGTGCCTGCCACTGCTCTTGACCATCGATTGCCCGCTTCATCAGCGTATTCTTCGAGATCTTACAAACGGCGTCAGTCTCTCTCAAGCGGTTGCGCAAATCACCAATTTGAGCGACAGAAAGACCTTTGTAATCAATTACAAAAGCAGATTCCGCCTGACTCAACGTCGCCTTAAGATCTTCAACGATCTCTTTTTTATCTCCTAGCGTTCTTCCCATTCTTTTTCACCTCCTTTTTATTTAGATTTTTACCCTCAACCTTGAATCAAGACCATTAAAAAGCCTCGATCCAAACCAGATCGAGGCAAACGTATCGAAGCGTTGTTGGCACCTGTCCAAACAGCTCGTCAAACGCAACCTCGGTAGGAAATTAAGCGGTGGCTCTATTCAATAACGAAAGGAACCACTGCACCCACTGTCTCTGGCAGCTTTATTCAGTTTTGGGCTTAGATTGTAGCTAAATCGACATCGTTATTAAAAACGGCAGTGAACTTATATCACCCCGGTCGATTAGCTCAAATCGCGCTTAAGCATCATAACCGAAAGCGGGGTCACTAGCTAGCTTCTTGTATTTCATCTAGCTTCAGGTCGCGCAGCGCCTGTACGTCTACCGAAATAGAAGGGCCCATTGTCGATGAAATTGAAACCGTTCGCCAGAAGCGACCCTTCGCACCAGACGGACGATTGCGATCAATTGTCTCCTGCAGTGCCTTCAGGTTCTCCAGAAGATCTGCGGGTTCAAACGACACCTTGCCGAACATCACGTGAACAATGCCCGCTTTATCTGCACGAAACTCAAGCTTACCAGCCTTAAATGCCTGAATCGCATCGCCCAAGTCAAAAGTAACCGTACCGCCTTTAGGTGAGGGCATCAGGCCCCGTGGACCCAGTACACGGCCGAGCTTAGCTACTTTAGGCATCATGTCCGGCGTCGCCACCAGCACGTCAAAGTCCATCATGCCCTTACTAATTTCTTCAATCAGTTCTTCAGAGCCAGACATATCAGCCCCGGCTTCGCTAGCTTCGTTCACCTTCTCGCCGCGAGCGATCACCGCAACTCGCACGTCTTGACCGGTGCCCTTAGGTAGCGCCACCGTCGTACGAATCTGCTGGTCGGTGTATTTCGGATCGATGCCGAGGCGAATATGCGCTTCTGCCGACTCGACAAACTTTGCAGTTGCCGTATCTTTGAGCAGCGTGACGGCTTCTAGAGGCTGATAGTCGCGATCGCTATCTATCTTCTCGTACAGCGCTCTCATTCGCTTAGAAACTTTTGCCATTTTCTTTCCGGGGTTCTATAGCGAGGCATTACCCTCTCCCCCAATAATGTTTGTTTACTTAATGTTCAACGAATGCCTAGCGGACTTAACCCGCCACTTCAACGCCCATATTGCGCGCCGTGCCTTCGATAATATTCATCGCCATCTCAATGTCATTTGCATTGAGGTCAGGCATTTTGGTTTCAGCAATTTCCTTTAGCTGAGCGCGGGTGATAGACCCTACCTTCTCAAGCTTAGGATTGCCCGAACCCTTCTCAATCTTCGCCGCCTTCTTGATCAAAACCGAAGCGGGTGGCGTCTTGAGAATAAACGTGAAGCTTCTATCTTCAAAGACAGAAATTTCAACCGGAACAATTAAACCTGCTTTGTCAGACGTTCTGGCGTTGTAGTCCTTACAAAACGCCATGATGTTGACACCATGCTGACCCAAAGCTGGGCCAATTGGTGGGGCAGGGTTCGCTTTGCCAGCGGGAATCGCTAGCTTAATGAGCGCAACTACCTTCTTTGCCATTGATTAACTCTTACTAATGAACTCTTTCTCTTTTGTAAATCGGGCTACTCCGGGCTATTTATGAAGCAGAGCCTAGAGCAGAGCTATAGACCTACGACTGCGCTCAGCCCTCAGGCAAGTGGCAAACAGTATCGCTCCCGACTTCCCAGCATATCTCTAAAAGTCAGTTCAGCCTAGTACAGACTTCTTCGATTCTTCGAGAAAGCTATGCACTCGCCGACTGTTCTTACTATTCCTGTGCGATCGCAGCTAACTTTCCTTCTTCACCTGATTAAACTCAAGCTCTACCGGTGTGTCGCGCCCAAAAATAGACAGCAGCGCCTTCAGCTTGCTCCGCTCCGGACTCACGTCAATCACTTCGCCTTCAAAGTCCTTAAACGGCCCAGAAAGCACCGTAATCTTATCGCCAGCAGCCATATCGATTTTAACAACCGGAGCCTGCTCTTGAGTCTGCTTAAAGATTCGCTTTACTTCACCAGGACTCAGCGGCATCGGCTTTACGTGGCCGCGTCCACGACCCTGCGCCCGCCTCTGCTCCGCACCTACAAAGTTGATGACGTGCGGCGTGTTTTTTACCACCTGCCAGGCATCGTCATCTTCTATCGTCATGCGGATCAGCACGTATCCCGGAAACACCTTCTCATCGACGTTTTGCCGAGTGCCATCTTTGCGCATCTTGACCGCAGGCGTCTGAGGAATTTCTACATCCAAAATAGACGTCGCCAGATCAAAAGTCTTCACGCGCTGCTCTAGCGTCAGCTTTACTTTCTTTTCGCAGCCCGAAGCAACCTGCACGGCATACCATCTAGCCCGTTTCTTTTTCTCCGGCTTTTCTTCCGGCTGTTCCTCATCGTCTTGCAGGTCTTCCTGCTCTTCTGTGTAGTTCGATTCGTCAGTAGTCATAGCTTTAAAAAAACCAGGCTAAAAAACCTGTCTAGACGCCCAGCCAAATAGCTTATCGATGAAGAAAATCAGCGTTGCCGACAGACTCACCATCAAAATAAC
>CAWBJY010000014.1:0-174162 GCA_963789215.1 uncultured cyanobacterium
AAAATGATTGGAAAGTCTACGACTGGCAACGATTTCTATGGCTGTGTGCGGTATGCACTGGATGAAGAGAAGGGTCTGAAGCAGGCGCATATCATCGGGGGCAATACCATCGGCAGCAGCGCGGCTGAACTGTCTGCTGAATTTTCTCAAAACCAGCGAGCAAAGCCCTACATTAAAAATCCGGTCTGGCACATTGCGTTGAGTTCGCCGATGCACGAACAGCTCAATGATGCTCAGTGGCAGCAGGTGGCGATCGCCTATCTAGACATCATGGAGCTGGAGAGGAACAACCATCAATATGTGGTCATTCGACACCGATGATGAGCCGCAGGGTCACGTTCATATTGTGGCAAATCGTATCGGCGAAGATGGTAGCGTTCATCATCTTCGCTGGGACAGGTTGAAAACGATTCAGGCAACCCGAGCATTAAGGAGAAGTTTAGCTTCCTATTCAGCAGTTCCAAATTCCAAGATACAGACATTCTGGGACGGCTCGCGCCGTCTCTCAGTGATAAGTCAGTGGCGAGTCGAGAAGTATTGCTACGAATGGGTTTGTTCGGTTTCGACTGGTCCAGCATGAAATCTAGCAAGGCTGTCCAGCTCTCAAACCACAAGTAATTGGTGAGTGCCAGGATATCCTGAAAGAAGCCTTGTCTAGTCCCGCGAATTTGTCGAATCTGTTGATAGCGCTCATCGGCTAGGTGGAGAACCGTATGAAACAAAAAGGCCAATAGGTTCAAGGTCAGCAAAAAAGCGGAGAGATGCTGCTTGCCATGACCAAAATTATGTTCGAGATGATAGCCCTTAGTCTTCAGCACATTGTGATTTTCGTTTTCCGTTTTCCAGCGGCAGCGCCCGGCAGCCGCGACCTCAATGACTCGCTGCGGAGTGAGGCGATGGTTCGTCACCCAACTGTTGCGGTAGAGGACTTTCCCATCTGAAGTGCGCGTTACTATTAGCTCACACCAGTTCACCGATAGCACCGGCGCTTCTGCCCGCATAGGAACGTCATTGAGATAACGATATCGCCAAACTGCATCGGTCTTTCCGCTACGCCGCTGCTGCTGAATCGTCTTCACGCTGCCATGAGCTGCCTGAAACACTATCCAGTCGTAAAGCGCCGAGTGCGACTCGGGTAAACACACAAAGATAAAATTGAAACCATTGGCCAGGACCTCTTCACACATCGGCTGACGACTGAAAAGGTCGTCTCCAAGCAACGTCACCGCTTGATTGCCAAACATCTCTGGAGCTGAAGCTATCCACCGTTTGGCAGCAGCTTGCTCACAGTCCTGCTTTGCATGGCCGTCTTGAGGGGTAATCACCGCAGGGGGTAATGAAATCACCGCAGACTGCGCAGGCGAGACAATCACAGGCAAGATAGCTTTGTGAGCGTAGGTCACTTGGCCACTGCGTGAGGTTCGTTTTGAGCAGCAGGGGCAGCTAATTTTCTGTGAGCTATAGTAGTCAGTGCCATCTAAGGCCACCAGCAAGTTTCTACCCAGGGTCTCGAACCCTCGCAAGTGACCTTGCTGGTGAAGCGCTTGATAGATATTGACGAATACCTCGAACAGACCCTGGGCCGCTATCTGATCCAGAATATTGCGAATCTGCACAACGCTGGGGATGTTCTTCAATCCAAACAGGCTCTGCGCATTATTGCGACCGTTGCGGCTATCGAGGTGGCGCTGATAGTCTAAGAACGAGGCGCTCTGCATAAAAAAGCAACCGAATGCGCCTAAAACCGTATCCCGAATGCTGTAGCTACTGGCATTACTCGGTTTGCGCGGGTCGTCTAGCTTGCCAATGGCACCGTTGAGTTCGGATGACAAACTATCGAAACTGAAGCTACCAGTGATCATCGGCTGAAGCAGTGACTGGGCTGTTAAGGAAACACTTTCATCTACCTTACGCCATCTCTGCTGAAGCAGTCGTCATTCTTTTCGGCTCAGCAAGCATGTTCTTAAGTTGGAATTTGGAATTGCTGCTTCCTATCAGCGAAGCCAGGGGAGAATTTTCGGCAGCGGGTGCGATCGCTCATTGATAGAGCCGCTTACGATCAACCGAGTTTACTGACCTTCTGCCAACGGCTAGAAAGGCAGGGTCTGGTGCCTGAGCTATATCAGCGTCGGGGGGAAATAACAGGGATTGCCTACCTCTACCAAAATCAGCGAATGGCTGGCTCTGTGCTTGGGCAAAGCTATAGTTTGCCGGGGCTTCAGAAGCATCAGCAGATCAGCTATCAGCCTGAGAAAGACTTCGACGCACTGAAACAGATGGGCTATGCCCGACAACGTGGGGGGAAAGTGCCTTGGCCGTTGCGATCTCAGATTGCCTGGATGTTGCGCACTGGGCAGCTCACGCCGCGTATTCAACAATGGATGAAAGAGAAAGGCACTGACCCAGAACAGTTTAGAAATTCAGGGTTTACTTACGAGCAGCTGCGGGATGAATTACAACAACTCTCACATGAGGCGATTGCACAAGATAGTAGTTCGCATAGCAACTCTCCAGAATGTCAGAGGCCAGGACTTGAGCTTTGACATGTTTACCCCCCTGCTCGGCGGGTGATCCCGCAGCGGAGCGGAGGGTGAGGCCGCTGAGTAGGTTGTTCAAAGTATTTGGATAAAAGTTTCTGCGGATAGTTGTGAGCGACGCACTTATTCATTTCTAGAACAGCATGAACCTTGAAAGTTAAAATGCTACGGCTTTTAGAACTGGACAGTCCGAAGTTTTTCTTGAAGTGAGGTAGCAGATCTCTATCCGAAGCGCGATCACCTACGGCGGGCGTTGCCATCGCTAAAAGCAACGAACATTCCAATACCCAAAGAGCAAGGAATGTTCGAGACTGGTTGAATCATCACAAACAACCAATTCAATTATGGAACTCTACGCCCGCATTGAGCAAATCCTAAAACAGCTCCAGCCAGCCTTCAGTCGAGAAGTCCCGTTTGAATGGTTTGTGCTGTTGACGTGGGGACTGCTATTGAGTCATCAACCGGCAGCTGTGACGAGCTATGTGAATGGATTGGGGCTAGATGAATCGTGCTACGGCGCAGCGCTGCACTGGTTCCACTCCACCGCTTTTAGGATGGATGACGTTTGCCATCGCTGGGGCCAGTGGCTTTCATCGCATACCGCAGCCCAGCGATTGCAAGGCCAGCTGGTCTATCTTGGCGATGGGATAAAAGTTGGCAAGGAAGGTCGCAAAATGCCAGGTGTCAAAGGTCTTCATCAGGAATCAGCAGATGTTAACAAGCCAGAGTGGATCCGAGGTCACTACTTCAGTGCACTGGGCCTGTTGCTCGGTCAGGGCAAAGCGCTATTTTCGGCCCCTATCGTCTTAAAGTTGCACGATGGCATTGACCCATTAGCGCTCTCTAAGCTGACGCTGGTGGATAAAATGGCAGCCGTTTGTGTCCTGTATATGGAGAAAGGAAGCTATGCCATTTTAGATGCCTACTATGCCTCGGCCAAGGTATTGAAACCGTTTCGAGCGCAGGGGTTGCATTTAATCAGTCGAGCGTCGATTTCAACTGTGGCGCGTGCAGCCTTTTCAGCTAATCCGAGTATTCGGGGGCCAGGTCGTCCTCGAGTCTGGGGTACCGAGATAAAACTCAGAGAGTTATTTGCCCCGATTGATGCCTGCTCGCAAGCCGTCGTTTGGCTCTATGGCCAACGTCAGACCGTGTACTATCAGTGCTTTGACTTCTACTGGGATGCCTCCGATGAATTAGTGTTATTCGTGCTCACGCAATTGCCTAATGGAAAACAGATTATCCTACTCTCTAGTGACACCACACTCACCGGAGCGCAAGTGATTGAAGCCTATGGCTGGCGGTTCAAAATTGAGGTCAGCTTCCGCTCATTGGTTCAGCTACTGGGCGGCTTTGACTATCGCTTCTGGCTACGCGCTATGACCAGAGCTTCTAGCTGGCCTAAGAATCTTGTCTTGGCTGACTTCGATGCTGAGTTCCAGGCGAAGGTTGCTACTAAAGTCGAAGCATTTGAGAGATTTGTCAATCTCAATGCCATTGCTCTAGGGCTGTTACAAGTGCTTGCGTTAGAACTTCCTAATGTCGTTTGGGCACATTTCCCTCAGTGGTTTCGGACGCTGCCAACGCATGGATTGCCCAGTGAGCAAATTGTGCGGATGGCACTTCAGTCTCTACAACCGATGGTTTTATCAAAACGTAAGCCCACTCTACTTCTCGCTAAATTACTCGCAGCCAAATTCAATCCTTCTGAAACCCAGAAACAACCGCCTGTAGCTGCCTAATTTTTCAACAGAAACTTCGGACTGTCCAGTTTTAGAAGTTGCTCCAGTCCAAAGTTTTGCTTAATACAGTTGATGTCTATTGAGCGGCCACTAGACCACACCCGAACAGTAGAGAGCTGCGCGTCAGTCGGCTTCCTTTGGTGCTGCTTTTAATTGCCCGTCTTCCCATAGCTCCATCATCAGTAAATCAACGGGCACTAGGAGTCTAGAGTCGTTGTCGAGTGAGATCTCAAAGCACCGCTCTTTGGCTTCATAGCTGACAGACTCTATCAACGTTGTGATGACTTTAGTTGCGAGCATCCTTAATTACTTCCATAGCAGCTTTAAGTTCGTTTAGTCGCGCCTAGGCTAGCTTGAGTGCAGCTTTTTGAAACTTGGACTCTTTGGAGCCACCACATAGGAAAATCGCACAGGCGGAAAACGCTCATATCAGTCCCCCCGGAGCGCGATCGCTCAGAAGAGATGAAAATATTAATCTGGCGGATGCCAACCTACCTCTGTCCACAGCTTTCGAGAAAGGGTTAATTCTGCACGATTCATGCGAAGTGCCACTGTCGTAACTCGGCCTACAGTTGTCTTATCTATCACCAACAAGCCATCAGAACTCCAGCCAAAGTGTTCGCTCCAACATTGATTCTGAGGATGAAAGAAGCGAACTGCTTTTTGAGAAACGTCATCAAACACAGCAATTCTAGCGGCTTTGTACGGGTTGCAATCCCAGCAGGCCAGGCATAAGTTATTTTCTGCTGTCTTCCCACCTAAAGCTTCTGGAATAATATGATCAACGGTTAGACGAACGCCAGATATTTGCGGCTGGGTTTGACAATAGGCGCAACGAGACTGAAATTGCTCGACAATTAAGCGGCGCAGCGTCTCCGGAATCCTAGTTTTACTCATTAGTGAGGGGCAAGCACTGAAATATCGTGGCCTCGTTCAAGCAGAATAGCCGCAGACTTGGCCCGAGTCATCATGATTTGGTTAAAGTGCGCTGATAGAACTTGGAGCTGTTCTGACTCATTTGAGGTTAGCCCGACTCGTTGCCGCTTTTCAAGTAGCGCTTGCATCAAATCGTTGTCTTCCTCGGAAGCCGTTGATGTAGCTGAATTCCAGAGTTCTTCATCAGTAAACAAACACAGGTGCGCTAACCGAGCGGTGATATCTGACGTCAGCGCTTCATCAGTCGCTATGGCTGAGTTCAAGAGATGCACCGTTTCTTCTAGCAAAGGGCGCTCAGATTTGGTCGATAACTCCACGAGTCGTCGATAGGTGGCATCCGGCAGATGTAGCGTAACTGTCTGTAGCTCCATCAGTTTTATTTTCTCTTTCACATAAACTCAATTATACGGCTGGATTATTGCGCCTGTATAGGGTGATGGGATGAACGCAAAACAATCGTATAAGCAAAGAGGGAAAGGAGTTGAGCTTTCGCTCTTCTCTCTAGGCAGCGATCGCACAGAAGACGGCGGCAGAAGAAGTCACACAAATAGCAGGATGAAGATAGGGGGCGATCGCTGCGACTAGCGCGCGAAATAGTCCATCCACCTCAGCACCGAATGTTGACATACAGCGCTTGATTTGGACTCCTGGGTGTAGGTTACTGCCTGAAAAAATGAGCGGTCGGCAGGCATAAACGAGATGGCTTCTCAATACCCGTCATGCAGGCAGCTCGCATACATCGAGCGGCTCAAAATAAATAGCTTTTGTGATAAAATTGTGTACCGGCGTGTACGCAATCGGCAAAAGGTGAACCAATGGTTGAGAAAGTAGGGGTTCGAGAGTTCAGAAGTAATATCGGCAAATATATCGACTCAGCTGAGCCCATTGAGGTATCGCGTCATGGTCAAACGGTGGGCTATTTCGTGCCCGTTCGGAAAAAATCGGACAAAGCTGACCTGGAAGCATTTATGACTGCCGCTCGTAAGGTCGAGGCTCTATTGTCAGACCGTGAAGTAGATGAAGAAGAGCTCATGCAAGAATTTAAACGGTTGCGTAAGAACAAAGCATAGTTGACGGTGCAATGGAAACCAACAAACGGATTGTGTTAGATGCAAACATACTAATGCGGGCTGTTTTAGGCAGAAAGGTAAAGCCGTTATTAGAAAAGCATTATGCGAATGTGCAATTCTTCGCACCGGAGGTTTGCTATCAAGATGCAAGAAAATACTTGCCGCCGCTGTTCGAAAAGAAGAAGCTGGAAGCAAGCGGTGCGATAGATGCGCTAGGCAAGCTAATGCTTTTAGTTAATACAGTGGAGAGTAGTGCTTACGGCTCATACGAGATAGAAGCGAAACAGCGTATTGCGATTAGAGATATTGATGACTGGCCAGTTGTAGCGGTTGCTCTGATGCTGAACTGTCCTGTATGGACGGAAGATGCTGACTTTTTTGGGACTGGTGTCGCAACCTGGACAAGTGACCGCGTTCATTTATATCTAGCACCCAAGAACGGCAACTAAACCTAAGATGACAGCAGGATGAAACTTGGGCGATACTCCTAACTCCTTCGGAGACGCTCCGCGAACGGAGTGGCTTCGCCATCGCACCAGAGGTGGAGAAAGGATGTCGAGGGACTACGCCGAATGCAATTGACGAAGAGCCCGTTGGGTTGTCTGCCCCTATTCGATGATGTTGCGCTAACGTGATTACACGCTATCACGTTAGCGCAGCAGGTATGGATGTAGCTATCTCTTTGGCTACGGGAGTCGTAGCGGGTGCAGCTTAAATTTGCGCACCGTTAGCGAGATCGCTTCTCGGTGGGCTTCGTCTAAATCGTCAATGTACATCCGGACAACCATGTCTTCGCAGTATTTGACAGCTTCTATCCCTTCTTCTTCATTGATGTAGTTTCGAGCGATCTTAGGATCACCTTCCATCAGCAGCCAGCACCGCTTCATCTCAACGGCTTCGAGTCCAAACAGTCCTTTGTAGATACGGTTCGTCAGTTTGCCGTAGGTCGTATTGTGTACTTTGAGATCGCTTAGCAAGTCAGTGTAAGTTTTGCGAATAGGCTTGCCCGATTGTCGCTGTATTAGCCAGCGCGTTGTCGCACGACTGGATTTCGCACTATAAACACCCTTCAGGGCTACATTGGCCTCTGAGTAAAAACCTTTGACCGCAAACCACAGCAGAAAAGCACCGATTTTTTCGCGGGTTGGCTTGCGCATCTTACCGGGGCTGAGCAAGATATCCATTGATAGCTCAACCCAATCAGCGACCTCGATTACCTTGTAGTTATTTCCATCCGTACCATGGATTTGAATCACCCTGAAAGTCTTGCCAGATGGGGTTTCAAAGGCTTCTCCCCCAGCTATTTGAATCACCCGCTTTGTCAAGGTTGGCTGGGCTAGGCCAATGTGCCGTTCGGCCATCCGAAAACCAAAGCCGACGGACGGCTCGCCTTCGCCTAGTCCATTCGGATCTATCACGATGGCCGTAAATTCTCTATCTTCGTAGGTGACGACGACTAGGTCACCGGATTGGATTGTCATAGCGCTTCGATAGGGATAAACGTTAGATAATGGGTTAACGTGATTTCACGTTCTCACTTCATTGCGTTACCAGAGGAGACCAAGGGGTAGGAGGCGATCGCCGTTTGAATCAATCTGGGTTTAATGGGCAGACGATGGCCAGGTGTTACGGAGGCGGCGCGGCGTAGGATGGCGTTGGCGTTACTCTGAATGCTTGCCTGCGATCTGAGGGAGGCCGCGCAGCTCAAACAGTAGATCTAGCGCTTCGCCGACTAGCGCTTCTACGCTGACATCTTCGTCTAGCGCTAGCTGGCGCATCTGTTTTGAGACCATCGGGTCGAAGTAGCCAATCACGGCTTTTCTACCGGCCCTGCTAGGGCGGTAGTGAGGGCTCTTTTTATTATCAGGTTTTGCTTTAGCCTCTGGCTGTACTTTGCCAGTTGCCGCTTTACCATTACCGACTTGCTTGAGGCGATCTCTAAGACCAGACATAGTGAGTGCTTTCTCTTATGGCGTTGTGATGAGGTGTAATTGTGAAATCACGTTATCACAATTGGGCGTGATTGGGCGATGACTTGTTAGTGTGCAGACGCGATTTCATGTCTTTGTGATCTCACGTTTTCATTTATCGTGTGATTTCACGTTTTCACTTGTAGAAATACAGGTAGACGTATGGGGCAGATCTGTACGGGGTGGTAGCAGAGTCTTCTGTAGGAAGCTCGCACTAAGCAAAGGGTAGTTATGTGATTAGGTGTCTGTGTGATGATGTGATTACACGTTATCACACAGCCATTTGTACAGGCGTTTGATTTCTTCAGAGGCTTTACCCGAGGGCGCATATTCGAGAACGCCCTGCCCATCAACGACCGCTTTGGAGTAGTCGGTTCTATCCCATAGCGCTAGCGGGCACATTTGTCGGTTACTATCGGTTCCGGCTAAGTCCTTCAGGGCGGTGGTTGCTTCGTACAGCTGCGGTTTTGACTTGACCGCGTTCAATAGCAGCCCAACCGTTGCCCCTGCGGCTGAGCACAGATCTAAGGTCGTTGTGATGGCTGAGAGATCTAGAATCGACGGGCGGCAGGGCACGATACAGATATCGGATAGACGAGCAGCCGTTAGGATACCTTCTGAATTAAAGGGGGCTGTATCTATCACAACAAGGTCTATGTTGTCCTCTTGCGTGGTCGCGATCGCTTGGCTTAAGCGCGAGGGGGGAATGGCGACGACCACTGGCTCTAAGATGCCTTCGGCTTCGCGGATGTCGCCCCACTGACTAATCGAGCACTGCGGGTCGGTGTCTAGGACCGCGACGCTTTTTCCGGCTAGGTGGGCGGCGACGGCTAGGTTCATACTGACCGTCGATTTGCCGGGGCCTCCTTTTTGCGAAATTACGGCTGCTATGGGCATAGAGGTTCCTCGTTCACATAAGTGTGATTGGGTGTAAACGTGTTATCACGTTTGGGTGCAGGGGTGTTATCACTTCATACAGCAGCGTAACTCGGGCGCTTTTTATCAGGCGGTATCACGTTATTGTGTTTGTGTGTTATCACGTTATTGTGCTTTTCTTAAGCGGAGGTGGTGTGGGAAACAAGGGCTGTAAGTACTGGTGCGTAATGGTTCTAGGGGGTTGTGAGAGCAGGATATTGTGTTATCTAGTGAACGTGATATCACGGTTTTATTGAGATAGCGTGTTATCACGTTGGCGTGTTGGCGTGATAATTTGAGGGCGTGGGGCGTGGGCACGGAAGGCGCGAAAGAGTGATAATGTGTTATCACGTTGGCGTGATGCGGTGTTACCAGTTGCCGCTTTGGTGGTATCTTAGATTAAAGGGCGATGACTGCTGGCTCCGTGGACGTGGGTAAAAGCGGCAGCGGCGCATTATTCATATCGCTGATTCCTTCATTTTTTGATATTTTTAGGTAGACTCAGACTAAACTCAGACTACGTTTAGTTTCTTTGTCATGCCTCGTGCCGTAAATACTGACTGCAAGCGCTGTGCCACCCAAGACGTGGCGATCGCGCAAGGGAAAAGCTGCTGGGATACCCAGAAGCCGCAGCGCTGTCATTCCCGCAGGGCCTACTATCTGAAGCAGGCTCAGAATAAGGCGAAGAAGCGGTCAAGGCAAAGGGCAACCAGGGCAGCAGTTCCAAATTCCAACTTAAGAACATGGATAGCAAGCAAGGGCAGCGCCAGCAACTGCCGTCAATGAGCTGTCGTAAGGTGGATAGACGTACTTCTCTTAGTGCTTAGTCAGGACTCAGCCAATGGCCACCGCTCCGATTAGTTTCGATAGTTTGTTAGGCCAACTCAACGCTGGCATTGCGGCGCTAAATGAGCCGCGTAAAGCGAGCAATGCCAGCGTCTACAGCCTCAGAGACGTTGTCTTGGGAGCCTTTGGCTGTTTTTTCATGCAAAGTGCTTCTTTTTTAGACTACCAGCGTCATCTCGATAGTCGTAACGGTCGCAACAATGCCCAGAGTCTATTTGGGCTAAGGCAGATACCCAGTGTTGAACAAATTCGTAATGTGCTTGACCAGATAGCCGCTGAGGGGCTCTTCGAGGTGTTCATCAATGTCTACCAAGCGCTTCATCAGCAAGGCTACTTGCGAGGGTTTGAGACGTTGAATCATAATTTGCTGGTGGCCTTAGATGGCACTGACTACTACAGCTCGCAGAAAATCAGCTGCCCTTGTTGTTCAAAACGAACGTCTCGCAGTGGTCAAGTCACCTACAGCCACAAAGCCATTTTGCCGGTGATTGTCTCACCGGCACAGTCTACGGTGATCTCACTGCCCCCTGAGATGATTAGCCCTCAGGACGGTCACGCCAAGCAGGATTGTGAGCAAGCTGCCGCCAAACGCTGGATAGCCTCAGCGCCAAAGCCGTTCAAGGGGCAAGCCGTCACCCTGCTCGGGGACGACCTCTTCAGCCGCCAGCCGATGTGTGAGGACGTCCTGGCCCATGCGTTCAACTTTATTTTTGTATGTTTGCCCGAATCGCATCCGGTGCTTTACGACTGGCTAGCGTTTCAGGCTCACCAGGGCATCGTCAAGACCTTGCAGCGGCAGCAGCGTCGGGGCAAAACGGATGAGGTTTGGCACTATCGCTATCTCAACGACGTCCCACTGCGGGCAGAGGAGCCAGTTCTCTCGGTGAACTGGTGTGAGTTGACCGTCACGCGCAAATCAGACGGACAAGTACTCTATCGAAACAGTTGGGTGACTAACCATCACCTCACCCCGCAACGGGTGATTGACGTCGCTGCTGCTGGGCGCTGTCGCTGGAAAACTGAAAACGAAAACCACAATGTCCTGAAGACTAAGGGCTATCATCTCGACCATAATTTTGGTCATGGCAAACAGCAGTTATCTGCTTTTTTGTTGACCTTGAACCTGCTGGCCTTTCTGTTTCATACCGTCCTTCACATGGCCGATGAACGCTATCAACAAATTCGGCAGATTCGAGGCACCCGACAAGGGTTCTTTCAAGATATTCTGGCACTCACCAACTACTTATGGTTCGAGAGTTGGAGTGCCCTACTCGATTTCATGCTAGACCAGTCGAAACCGACGCAACCTATTCGGAGCAATACGTCTTAACTGGCTCGACCACGATGGCTGGAAGTCCCTTCAGACAATTACTCTAATGTCTGTATCTTGGAATTTGGAATTGCTGCTCTGATAGTGATTGGTGAATAGCAGGGCGATCGATCTGGTAGTGGTTGGTAGATAGCAATGTGATCGCTGGTCTGTCAGGAATTGGAAGCAAAGGACTCTCTCAAAAGTATCTCCGTATCATGGTCTAAACTTGCATTCCCCAGAACTGCTATGAATACAAAAGCCACGAGCCCAGATGACATCATCAATCAAATGGTGGCGCTACAGCTGCAACGCGCTGAACTCGATGACCAAATTGAAATGCTCCAGCCTGCATTCATTGAAGCCTGTGCTGCCTTAGATATCTCTCAGCTCGAACATGAACAAGCCCTCATCTATCGTAAGTTGACACGCGGACAGTGGGAATACCCCGATCACATTCAGGAAAGCGAGCAGCAGCTCAAATGCCTAAAACAGCAGTTCAGAGACACACACGAACCGACAACCGGTAGAGAAATTAGCTGGATTATCAAACTGTCTAATTAATAAGCTAACTAATTAACCAGCTAACGTTCTCAATCAGCTCGCATCTCTTGAAATGGAAGGTAACAACAATCGCACTCACCTATCTGCCAATAGCTCGGTAGTCGAAAGGCACTGCTACAACGTAGGCAAGATCCTAAAAGACGCTGCCGAAGTCATGTGAATATGCACCTGGATAGCTTTTTGTCTAAATCTCTCCTTCTTCTGTTCGGACTATTGATAACGGCTATGACGTGACCGCGCAGCAGAAGTGTTTGGCACACCTAAGGCGGCACTTCAAACGGCTATTGCTCAAAGCCGTTGGCGATAATTAAAAAATGGCTCAGGCCTTTTTGAAACAAATCCATGAGATTTTTCGCCAGCACCGTCAGTGGCGAGAAACCCAGAACATGAAGGCTTACCACGCTTGGGCCAGCACGTTCAAAAAGCGGCTGAATTCTGCGCTCAAGCGATGGCAAGGTAAAGTGAGTGGCACCGCCTAGACGCTGCTGAACTCACTTCAGCAAAAGAACAGACAGTGGTGTTATTTTCTTGACTATCCCGACATTCCACCTGACAACAACCTGGCTGAACGGCTGATTCGCCTAGCGGTGACTAAGCGTAAGATTTCGGGGGGCTCTCGGTCTATGATGCGCTTTGCTCAAACCGCTGATTTACTCTCTGTGATTCAAACTGGTCGGCGGCAGGGACGTTCTGCTTTGGCATTCTTTCAACAAGCTCTGACGGCACTACATCATCCGTCAACCAATACGCCTTCTTTAATTCCCTAGACTATGACCTGAATACTTACGTGTGAGACATAGACCTTAGCCTTTTGGGGCAGACGGCAGATAAGCCGGTAGCTGTATCCAAAAGCGACTGCCCTGCTGAGGGGAAGATTCGACGCCGCAGGTGCCGCCTAGTCGGGTGATGCCGCGCTGAACAATGGCCAAACCAAAGCCAGAACCGGGATACGATTCTACACCGTGCAGCCGATTGAAAGGCTGAAAAATTCTAGCTTGGTCCTCAGACGAAATGCCGATGCCATTGTCCTGAAAAAATAAACAGATATGAGTTTTTTGTATTGCATTTGGATCTGTTGTATTTGACTCTATTGGCTCGGGCTCGGTGAGGAAAGCGCCGATTTTGATGGTTGGGCGATCGCCTAGCGCAACATACTTTAGTGCATTGTCCAACAAATTATTAGCGACTTGCTCTAACACAGGAGCGTAGCCTATCACCTGGGGTAAATTTGGCTGAACCTCAATAGCAGCTTGCTTCTCTTGAATTGTCGTAGTCAGCGATTTGATGGCTGACTTGACGATGTCATCTAGCGAAACGGTTTTCATCAAAAACTCGATCCGGTCTATGCGGCTGTAGGCGAGCAAGTCATCTAGGAGCTGATTCATCGCGATCGCAGTTGCTTCAATCCGCTGTAAGTAGGTGGTACCTAGCTGATCTAGCTGAGGGCCACAATCTTCTAGCAGGGCTCGAGAAAGTCCCTGCAGGCCACGCAAGGGCGATCGCAAATCGTGAGAGGCTGACGAGGTAAATAGCGCCAGTTCATCATTTGTTGCTTCTAGCCGCTGCGATCGCTCTTCAAGCTGCTGTTTCTGATGCGCATTCTCTTCCAATAGCTGCTGTAGCCTAATTTGATGCTTCACCCTGGCGAGCACTTCAGCAATCTGAAAAGGTTTAGTAACGTAGTCTGCGCCGCCCACATCAAAAGCCTTTACCTTATCGAGCGATTCATCTAGCGCGCTGAGGAAAATAACCGGAATATCCTGAGTTTTGGGCTGATCCTTCAGCCGACGACAGACTTCGTAGCCATCCATCTCCGGCATTCTGATATCCAACAGAATTAGATCGGGAGGGTCAAACTGGGCAACTTGCAGAGCCTGCTGACCGCTCAGCACCCGGCGTAGCTCGTAGCCCTGCTGACTCAGGGCGTCAAATAAAAGCTGGAGATTTTCCGGACGGTCATCAACGATGAGAATATCGCCTTTTTCTGCTAGGGGCTGAGCTGGCATATCGGTCATCACTATGGGCGATCGCTTGACCCGATAAATTGAGTCATCCTTTAGATCATTACTGGATCAATGGCTGAACCAGCTGATTAAGTACATCAAACTTTAGCTGACGCACGCAGCTCTGAAGCAAATCAGCTAGCGCCTGCTGTTCATCGGGTAGCTGATCGATCAGCACCTCAATGTTACGCTCGCGAGCACCCAGCACCGCTTTAACGAAATCTTGCTGCCAGGCGACCGGCTGGCTCTTTAGCTGCGCTTGAACGGTTGCTATTCTCTCTGCTTGCCAAGATTCAATCGCAGCGCTCCCCTCTTTTGCCCCCGAGCCCGCATTTTCAAGCGCAGCGAACTCGTCTGCATACTGATACTTCACCCCGAGATGCTGGCGAATTTTATTAAAAATCTCATCGATCTGAAATGGCTTACACACATAGTCGTCAAATCCTACTTCCATCACCTCATCTAGCATGTGATCGAGCACGGAAGCGCTGAGCGCAATGATAACGGTGTCCTGCTTGGACGCTTCACCAGATAGCTGGGCAGTTTGTGCAGCTCGAATTTGCTTCGTAGCTTCGTAGCCATCCATGCCGGGCATGTACAAATCCATCCAGATGCAGTGAGGCTGCCACTCGCGCCAAAGTGCTACCGCCTGCATACCATTCTCGGCCGCGCGGACATCAAACCCTACCGTTGTTAGCAAAGAAACCAAAAGCTGACGATTTTCGGCCACATCTTCTACTACCAAAATTCGATAGTCAGGCTGATCAGAGGCGATCGCTACTACCTTTCGACTGAGCGTGTTGGGTCTAAGATCAGCCGCCGTCATTACGCCAAGCTGGACATGGCAGATAAAGGTAGAGCCCTGCTGAAGCTGCGATCGCACTTCGATATCCCCTTCCATCAGCCTCGCATTCTGCCGACTGATCGAAAGGCCCAAGCCGCTCCCTTCATAGGCATTTCGCCCGGTTTTCGTCTGATGGAAAGGCTCGAAAATTGCCTCGAAGTTTTCAGGCGCAATCCCTGGCCCCGTATCGACAATCTCAAACTGAACCCGGACATGCGGTTGGGTGGCAGCGGCTGAAGATACCCTCAGCACGACCTCCCCTTGCGCGGTGAACTTAATCGCGTTGCCCACCAGGTTGATAATGATTTGCCGCAGCTTGCCCTCATCGCCCCACACGTATTGGGGCAGCGCCTCGGTCTGTTCTAGTTTGAGCAAGAGCCCTTTTTTAACGGCCCGCAGCGTCAGCATATCGCGCACAGAAGCTATAAACTGATAGAGATCGAAGCAGCTTTCGTTGAGTCTGATCTGTCCGGCCTCGATTCGCGAAGTCTCTAGGACATCATTGATCAAAGAGAGTAAGTGCTCGCCGCTACGGTTGATAATATCCAGGCGATCGCGCTGCTCGCTAGAGAGCGTTTCGTGATAGTGAATGAGCTGAGTAAAGCCCAAAATAGCGTTAAGCGGCGTTCTTAGCTCATGGCTCATTTTGGCCAAAAACTGGCTTTTTGCCTGGTTGGCCACCTGCGCTTTCTTTGCCGATTCTCGCAGCGCTGAACGAGAAAATTCCAGAGCGCTCAGCAGCAGAGTAGCTCGCAGATCTTGAGCTGCTGCGATCTCTGTGGGTTGCCAGGGCAACGACTGCTCATAGACCATTTCCTGCCAGCGCTCAAAGGACTGACGCGGCGTAAGATACAGACTGCCATCAGCTGTGGTAGTCACAGGCTTGTTGGGATTACCCGCCCACTGCACTGACTGTCTTTGTTCAGGCCGAAACCAGAGAATATGGTACGAGGCTTCGGGCAAAAATATTGAAATCGCTAGCAGACCGCTGGCACAGTCCTTATCTTGATGCGCAGGTTCAAAAACCTGAGACAACGCCTGGGTTTGGTAAATATCTCGATTCTGTTCAATCAGCCATTCGAGCATAGGCTGAATACGACTTTCCGGTGGTGTCTTGCCGATCAGCGTCATCTGACTCCCTAGGGCAATCACCGCACCGCTCGCCTGTACCAGCGTCAGCAGCTCCCGCCGATACTGAATCAAAACCGACTCAATCGCATGGGCAGGCTGTAGCTGTGAGATAGTTTGACGAATTTGCTGCTGAATAGCACGAACCTGCGCCTGATACTGCTTCTCAAGCAGCGTCTGCTGATGAAACAGCTCAACTGAGGTAAGCTGCCCTAAAAGCTCACAGGCTTTGCGCGTTTCGTAGTCAATATATTTAGGTTCAGGGTGGTGGCAAGCAATCAGTCCCCACAGCCGATTTTCGACAATCAGAGAAATTGACATCGAGGCCCTGACGCCCATGTTTTGAAGATATTCCACATGCATCGGCGAAACACTTCTCAGTTCTGCCGCCCCTAGATCCGTCGGGCGCTGAGTGTGAGGGTGGCGTTCGGGAATCAGCGCTACGGGCTCATAGCTGACATCAGGAATCAGCCGCAGCCAGTTTTGCAAATAGAGCTGACGAGCCTGAGCTGGAATGTCAGTCGCGGGAAACCGCAGCCCTAAAAAGTTTTCTTCTATGGGCTCAGGCTCACGAATAGCCTCAGCAATCACTGCGCCGCTGTAGTCATGATCCAGTTTGTAGACCATCACTCGATTGAGCCCGGTGATGGCCTGCACCGTTTTGACCACAATGCTGGCGACGGCTTCTGGGCTATTCGCCTGCTGAAACTGACTCACCCCCTGATACAGCCGCTCGTATAGAGACGCTGTATCTAGAGCAATCGAATCGAGTCTTTCTGACAGACTGCTATTGGATAAACCGCTATCTGGCTGACGAGGAATAAGCTCTAAAATAACGGTTTCACTGTCAGTATCACTGGCGGCATGACTAGCAGTATGACTGGCAGTATGTATGAGGCCATGCCAGTCCGCTTGAGCATCCGTAGACTGAGACGGCAGCCTTAGCAACAGTGGATGCAAGTCACCGCTAGACTCTTCACCAGTCCCTTCGCCAGTCTCTTCAGTGGGGAGGACTGCTTGCTGAACCCTCTGGGCCTGATCTGCTCCGACTAGCTTGCTCAAGGGCTGTCCCAATAGATCGCTGGGAAGCATCGCTAGCCCAGATTCGACGTTCGCACTGACTTGTAAAATCTCTAGTGTCGTCGGCGCTAGCACCACCAAAATGCCGTGAGGCTGAATCTTTCCAGGGATGCGAATAGGCTCGCGATCGCAGTTCGTCAGCGTCGTTATTGTCTGTGTAGGAAGCACCTCTTGGGTCATCTCGGCGCGATCGCCCTGAGCGGATTCGAGCTGGTTATTAAGATCTGCGGAGCGGCTTACCATAGAGGGAAAAAGAGGAGATAAAAAGGAAGAGACAGAGCGGCTGATTTTACTCGCTAATCGTTTTACAGCTTAGCGTAGATGACTTTCCTTTATAGTCCTTCGAAAAGCGTGATATCCACAAAAACGACGGTGTAGGGTATGGCAGTTGCTCAATCGTACTGTTCACCTTATCGCCTTCGTGCCAGAACAGGACAGCTTTGGCAGCACTTTAAATCGATGTCCCCACCGCTAAGCTCTTAAAGGAAAAGCAGGTTGCCACAAATGCTACCTAGACACTTAACCTTACGCGCGTTCATCAAGCTGATCGGCTTCTGCTTGTTAATGTTTAGTATCTACTTACTAGGACATAATGTTTTCTTCACCGCTAATTGTTGTTTCTCCAAACCAAAGAAACAAGCGCCTTAAATCAATAGTTTAAAGCGCTTGTCATAAATTTATTTGATCATTGAATAGAACAGCTGTTGGTGCAGCTAGACCCTAGCTCTCAAGAGTGAAAAGGGTCATTTCTGGTGGGCAAAATATGCGGATAGGAATAATACTCATTCCAATGCCAACGTTAACGTAGAGATTATTGCCAGGTTTGCCATAGCCTCTTGCCCAGCCGTCGGCGTAAACTTTGTCGCCTTGAGTGAACCTTAGCCAAGACCATTGAGGAGAGTTAGGCAGGCGTATTTGCCCGCCGTGAGTATGACCAGCCATAGCTAACGGGGCTGTATTTTCAGGAAAAAGCTCGAAGTCGTCCGGATTGTGCATTAGTGCAACCCTGGGGCTGCCTTGTGGGATATCAGCTAGGGCTGCTTTTACGTTGTCCTGATCTGCCCAGAGCGAATCAACGGCGGCTAAATATAGCGGCTGGTCGCTGTCTGGTATTTGCATGGCGACGGATTCGTTGTTGAGTACGGTAATGCCAGCTGCTTTTAGCTCAGATTCTAAGCTACCGGCTAGCTGTGTTGCTGGCTCGGCTTTTTTGCTGCTCATGCCGTAGTCGTGGTTGCCCAAAACTGCATAAGTAGGGATACCTGCGTCAGCTAGGGGTTTGACAATGCTTACTGCCTGCTGAATTTGGGCTTTAGGAGCAGGTTCAGCATGGTAGATGAAGTCGCCGCTAATCAATACGGCGGCGGGGTTGGCGTCAATCATTTCTTCAACGCTACGGCTAGCAGTGCCAGGATTACCTGCCCACATGCCGATTTGAAAGTCTGAAAGCAGACCTATCTTCTTCCCTTCCCAATCGGCTGGTAGGTTAGGGATCTCGGCAACTTCATTTCTTGTGTCTAAAAGACGCGGCTCAATGAGCCCCCAAATGGCTAGTAAGGCTACGGCGCTGCCTAAACCAATAGCCGCATATTTTATTGTCTTCGTAATGGTCTTCATGGATATAAAATCGATTGTTCTTCATTCTTATTAATTGTAGGTCTAGAGAACTGAAGAACAAAGCATGGAGAAGCTAGTGTTGATAGTTTTTAAATTTATAAAAGCGAACTTGGTCAAAACTTTTGCTTTTGTCTAATACGAGTCTATTTGTATCATAGCTAGACTTAATAAAATTCTAATGAGTCTCGTCATGAGAGTTAGCCTGTTTTAACTTTGTGCGCTGGAATGGCAAATAAAGTTGAAGGATTTACCTAAAAACGCCAGTTGGGTGATCGTATGAAAGATACTGTTTTTATGCAGGTATGGCCTGTTTGCAATTTTTATACGAGGGCGCTTGTTAGCGATTAACCCTATGGATTCTAAACAGATTATTCTCTTGGGGCCTCCGGGCGCGGGGGCCGAAACGCAGGCAATGGCTCTCTCTGAGCGCTGGCGTATTCCTTATGTTTCTGTGGGGGAGCTGATACGAGCGGAGATTGCTAAGGGCTCCGAGTTGGGTGAGGAGATGAAATCTTCTGTTGAGTTAGGGGAGCTGGTGCCGGATGCGCTGGTTATGAAGCTGATGCGACGGCGGTTTGAGCAGCCGGATGTGATGTTGGAAGGTTGGATTTTATATGAGTTTCCGCGATCGCTCTCTCAAGCTCAGTTATTCGATGAGTTTTGGTCTGGGTTTGGGCAGTCGGCGGCTGAGGTGATTTATCTAAAGGCCACAACAGGGGTACTGATGAATCGGCTGATGACTGGGCCGAACCCTGATGGCAGCGTGAATGCTATTCGGCAGCGGCTGGAGCAATACCAGGCGAGGGTTGATCCTTTGCTTGACTATTATGAGCAGCGGTCTCGGTTGAAGACGGTTAATGCTAGTCGGTCTGTGGCTGAGGTGACAAATGAGCTGTCTCAGCTAGGAGACGAGAATGTGGGAGCGGCTCGCTTTATTCGAGATGAAGTGGAGCTGGATGTATTAGTAGAGCAAGAATCTATTTTGGTAGTGGATTGCGTTGCTTCGTGGTGTGGGCCTTGTAAGTTGGTAACGCCGATGATTGACCGGCTAGCTGAGGAAATGGGCGATCGCGCTAGTGTAGTGAAGCTAGATTTTGATAATAATCGGCAGGTTTCTAAGCGGTTTGGGCTAAAGGGAATGCCGTCGGTGATGATCTTTAAAGAAGGCGAGCTAGTAACGACTTTGACTGGCGTTAAATCCTATGAGTTGTATAGCTCTATGGTGAAGTCGCTGCTTTAGCTGAAGGATAGAGAGTACGAACTACCGGTATCAGGACATCGTCAACGCATCAATAGAGGTTTAGTTGTATGGCAAGTTTTGAGAGCAGTTATCCACATATTGCAACGCTGCCGACTGTACAGAAAATGATTCTGACATTGGAGAGCACAGGCTTGATTGGGCGAATGGCCGATCAGGCTCACTCGTTGAGCGTTTTTGTTCCGGTGGAGCGACTGCCAATTTTAATCCGTCCGTGATCGTTTTGTGAGGGTAGATAATGGAGATACTCGTGGTTGGTGCTAGTGGCGCAACGGGACGACTGCTTGTGGAGCAGCTGCTTAATCGGGAGTGCTTGGTTAAAGTGATTGTGCGATCGCTCGAAAACCTACCTAACTCTTTTCGCGATAACGATAGGTTGTCTATTATTTGTGCAAACGTTTTAGGGCTAAGCGACGATGAGATGGTTCAGCACGTCAGCGGATGCGAAGCGGTGGCTTCTTGCTTGGGGCACACCATGAGCTTGAAGGGCATTTATGGTCAGCCTCGTAGATTGGTGACTGATGCGGTTCGCCGATTGTGTAACGCAATTAAAATGAGTCGGCCGCAAGCGCCCGTTAAGTTTGTTCTGATGAATACTGCTGGCAATCGAAATCGCGATCTAGCTGAGCCGATTTCGCTGGCACAAAGAGGTGTAGTTGGGCTTATTCGTCTGCTGGTGCCACCCCACGCGGATAATGAGCAGGCTGCGGATTATTTGCGAAATGTTATTGGGCAAAATAGTCCATTTATTGAATGGGTTGCCGTTCGGCCAGATGATTTAGTTAACGAATTGGAAGTCAGCGGCTATGAAGTTTATGCTTCTCCGACTAGAAGTGCCATCTTTGATGCTGGATCGACTAGCCGAATTAATGTGAGCCACTTTATGGCTGAGCTGGTTATTCAAGATGCTTTGTGGAAGCGGTGGAGAGGGAAAATGCCAGTTATTTACAACAGTGTCATTTCGGACTAGGAACGACAAACTTCTTTTGCGTCAATAGGGAACGGTTACTTGCTGCTTAGAATCGGTAGTGCGCTGATGCATGACAGTTCGTTGGGCTTTGCGAGGATTGCTTGAGCGCCTGCTTGAATGAGTTCTGCTTTGGAACCGTAGCCCCACAGAACCCCAACTGCAACTACGTTGTTCGCGGTGGCTCCTAAGATGTCGTAGGATCTGTCGCCTACCATGATGGCTAATTCGGGTGCGATCGCCTCTGTCTTTAGCAGGTATGCAATTAGCTCTGCTTTTTCGGCGCGTGTACCGTCTAGCTCGCTGCCGTGGATAGAGGTAAAGTAGTTGGCTAGCTTAAAGTGCTCTAGAATTTGCCGGGCAAAGACATGTGGTTTTGAGGTGGCTAAATGCAGGGATGCTCCGTTTTGAACGAGGTGAGCGATCGCTGAATGGATGCCTGGATAGAGTCGATTTTCGAAAAGACCTTGAGTTGAGAATCTAGTTCTGTAATGGGCGATCGCGGCTTCTATTTTGTGGGGTGAGGGCTGCGGCAATAGCTTAGCGAAGCTATGACTTAATGGCGGGCCGATGCAATCAGTTAGCGTTGCTTCGTCGGGGACGGGCGCGTTGAGTTGAGTGAGGGCAAAGGCGATACTTTTAGTAATACCGATTTTGGGGTCTGTAAGGGTGCCGTCTAAGTCTAGAAGGATATGCATAACAGTAATGGCAGAGCTGGTAATTGAAAATCGCAAAGAGCGTTATAAAAACGCTCTTCTCAAGCTTTATTTTCGACTATAGCTATTTTCTCTATTCCTAAAGACTTTCATTTTTAAGAACGTAAAAATCCGCTCATCTAGGCAAACACGTAATTGAGAAAGCTTTATTTAAGGCAGACTTTAGAATTTCTCAATCTAGGATTTTTCGTGCAAATTCAAAAATTATTCTCTAGATTAAGGCAGTCAGAATCTATATCTTAAAAGGTCATTCAAGCTCGCTCATTACTGAGTCCATGCAAAAACTAATGCTAGTTCTTATTCTGAGTCTAAAAAGGTTTATGTAAGTCTAAAAATAGCTACCTGAGTCTTATATAAGACAAACCATGCCCTATTAAGCTACGAAATCCCATTAAAACAAGCAGCTACCGATATTGTTTTCTCTTTGTAAGAATTTAGGATTATTAACCCAATATAATAATTAAGACACACATTTCTAGTCTGCTGCTGAGTACTCACCTCTTAGCAGATTTTGCACTTAGAGACTTATATATTTAGAGAGATACATGCTTCTAGGAAATACATCCCGCGAAAAAAAGCTGCCCACCTCAGCAACAATACATAATCCGCAAAAACAAACGTACTCTCTACCGACACTTATCAGCTACTGGATCGGCCCAGTCCTCATCGTCACCTGTCACATTGGCTCGCTTTTGGCCTTCTCCACCGGTCTCAGCTTAGGCGCATGGACATGGATCGTCTTTCTGTACTGGATAAGAATGCTTGCTATTACCGGCATCTATCACCGATTACTCACCCATAAGGCATACAGCAGCCCCGCCCCTGTTAAATGGATTGGCAGCATCATCGCCTCATCCGCTGGACAAATGGGCCCGAACTGGTGGAAAGCTCATCACGAAGAGCATCACCGCTTTACAGACAAACCTCAAGACCCTCATTCCTCAGTTCGCGGAATTCAGTGGTCGCACTATCAGTGGCTGCTTTCTAGCAACTTTCTACCCACCAAACTTCCCACCGATGTAGAACAAGACATCGTTCTTAAAACCATCGACCGGCTGCACTTTGTCCCCACCTTAGCGCTAGGCCTTCTTTCCTATGCCATTGGCGGACTCGAATATCTAGCCGCCTTCTTCGTCAGCACAACGATCCTTTTTCATGGCGTAGCCCTAGTCAACTCCGCCTGCCACAAATTTGGCACCACCCCCTTCGAAACAGGCGACTTCAGCAAAAACAACGGTGTCGTCGCTGTCCTAACGCTAGGAGAAGGTTGGCACAACTGCCATCACGCGTTCCCTTGGTCAGCCCGTCAAGGCATCACGCTCGAGAACAATGGAGTAAAGCACTTGCCAGACTTCACTTTTGAATTTATCAAAGTTCTACAGTCAGTGGGGTTGGCATCTAAGGTTAAACTGCCGTCAGACCAAGACGTATTGGCTGCTTCTGCAAAATAAAGTCAGCCATCTCAAGTGCTAACTAAAGAGCGATCGCTTCCTCCAAAAAGCGATCGCTTTTTTTTGAAAACGTAATCTCGCTAAAAGACTCGCGAGTATTGTTTTAGTCTCAACATAAAAGTAAGAATATGTCTAATAGCTGATTGACCAGCGTGTGTTTAGACATGGAGAAATTCTGAACTCCAAGGATTCTTGGTACTCTGTATTGAACAATTTTTCAAGGACAGCAAGCAAGAACAAATGCTGGAAAAACTGGCTGTGCAGCTAGAGCTATCTGCAGTTATTGCGATCGCCTCAACCAAGCTAAGCGCTCAAACAGCCGCCAGCGCCTGTGACAAGAAACGGCGTTGCTGCACCAATAAGGCTCATCGCTCGGCTCTCGGTATAGATAAAACAGCTGTGCCGCCTATACAACAGTTTAAGCCTATGGATAGGGCGCTGGCAGTGACGATGCCGAGTAGCTAGCCAACGCCTTTTTAGTCCGATAACAACGCGCTGCCGATAGGGTCTAGCTCAATTGCGATCGCTAAAAATCAACCTAAACACGCCGTAGGGTGTAATGTGGCTCCCAAAAAGCGGCGTCAGCGCCCGCTGAATTATTAATGTGGATGGATGGCCCGTGTATAGAGTTAGGCTCAATTCAGTTCACTTAAGACCACGATTGAGACAAAAAAATAAGACTCGCTTGTTTAGACTCAAGACTTGTTGTACCTTAATCAGTCTCATCTTGATACAACACGCTTGAATGAATAATCTAGCCATGAATAATCTAGCCGCAGCCGAAGAAAGCATTGTTGTCACCGCCGACAACCAGCTCCTTCCGATAGAATCCGTCCAAAAAATCCTCAATCGATCTAGAGCCTCTGTTTACCGCTACGCCAACACCCATCAAAGCATCCTCAATCCGCCCTTCGACCCCAAATGCCTCAATCCAGAAGTCCGCAACGATAAAGACGCGCCGCTAATGTTTCATCCCAATGAAGTTGCCCGCTTCGCCCAAGACGTTCTAGGCATTAAGCAAGTTACTATCGAAGTCGCTCAACCCACCGAAACCGAAACCCACCGGCTTCTAAAAGCAGTCCTTCTTGAAATGCAGACCATCCGAAAACTGCTAGAGCAGTCGCAGCCCAAAGAAGGCTCATAAACGCTCAGAGCCTGAGATTTCGCATATACATAGACTATTTACACCGCTTGTCAAGCAATACTGAGTTAGGTAACAATCTGTCAATAGGGGTAGGATCCCCTGTGCCGAATATCAGGGGCTTAGCTACTATTAAAAAGTAGGTTTGTAAGGCTCAATGCCCTAAGCTGTCCCAGCAAAGATTTTCTTTGCGCATAGCCTAGAGCAAACGGCGACAAATCCTTTCAGCTCCAATCATTTAGTCTTTATCTCTTCTCATGGAATCTGCGAGTCCCGAACGCCCGTCCGAACCTCCTCCTGGTCACATTGCCAACCTCGTTGGTCTAGCGATTGCTACAGTGACACTTGCCCTGCCCCTTTATGCAATCTCCAACTTCAGCGCAGCCCAGGCAGAAGTTCCCCAGCCGTCCTCATCCGCTTTCATGAGAGCGCAAGAATAAGAGCAAAAGACAAAAATTAAAAGCGCCGAAATAAGAGCGTTAGAACAAGAACCCCAGAATAAATACTTCTACTCACCACACTCCCGTAAAATAGCTAATCGGAGGTGAAGTCTCTGCTGCTTAGCCATTCAGGCAAACGCCGTAGCGCATTCATCCCATTAACGATTCAATAGGAGCACACTGTGGACTTATCCCGCATTCCCGCGCAGCCCAAACCAGGCATCGTCAACGTCCTCATCGAGATCCCAGCAGGCAGCAAAAACAAATACGAATTTGACAAAGACCTTAATGCCTTTGCTCTAGATCGCGTACTGTACTCATCGGTTCAGTACCCCTACGATTACGGCTTCATTCCCAACACCCTCGCCGACGATGGCGACCCGCTAGACGGCATGGTTATTATGGATCAGCCTACTTTCCCAGGCTGCGTCATTCCCGCCCGTCCTATCGGCATGATGGAAATGATCGATGGCGGCGACAGAGACGAAAAAATTCTCTGCGTCCCAGCCGACGACCCTCGCTACGTCAACGTCAAATCCTTAGATGACATCGACGCTCACCGCCTAGACGAAATCGCAGAATTCTTCCGATCCTACAAAAATTTGGAAAAGAAAGAAACCGAAATTCTTGGCTGGAAAAAGCTAGAAGCTGTACAGCCTCTAATCGACGAATGTATTAAAGCTGCGAAGTAATTCGCCCAAAAAGCAAAGACCCAGCTGCTTGTAGATTAGTGGCTGGGTCTTTGTTTTACTCATCATTAGGATCCTCACAGGCTAGCCGGTCACCATCCGGATCGCGCTCGATCGTGTAATTAGGTTCGCCAGGAAAAAAGTTCCTCAACCCCAGCTTCAGCAGATCCTCGCAGCTACCCTCTATATACCCCACATTCAGCTGTGCATCATTCGGTGACAGCGCGTCCGAAATTGCCGCTTCTACAGATTCTTTGGGTTGATTTGGCAACAGCAAGGCAACGCCCGTTGTTTTCGGATTTGTTGCCACCGAGAAAGCGGTCGAAACAACCATCCAAGCAAAAATACAGCCCGGAATGCCAACCCCTACAGCGTAAGCAAAACAGCCAACTACCGCCTCTCTTTTTTCTCTCGCCATCGTTCCTCACAAACAGTGCTTTTGCATCGTACGCTAACCACTACAAAGGCGATCGCCATCAGTCAGCAAACGTTGCATTTATCCTTGCAACATCAACCAGCCCAGCCCAAGATAGAGGCGATTTTTTGCGCGATCGCAACCGGCTCAAACGGTTTCAAAATAACGCCCTCTCCCAACAAACTCAGCCTCTCTTGTACGGCAGTATCGGCCTGCGCAGTCAGAAAAATTGCCGGAATATTGGCAGTTAACGGGTGCGATCGCATCTGCTTCAGCAGCTCAACCCCACTCAAATCCGGCATCATAACGTCAATTAAAACAGCATCAGGAATTTCCGATTTAGCCATCTTCAGCCCATCCAAAGCCGACGCAGCCGTCGATACTTTCCACCCAGCAGTAAACTCAAGCGATGCCTTCACGATAGCTCTAATCGCCTCTTCGTCATCTACCACGAGAATTCGCCGAGTCACTAGTTAAGCAACGCCCAAAGATAGTAAAAGATACAGCCTCAGTGTACCGCAACCCTAACTTGGCCCTGTTCGACTGCGCACGCTGGCCGACCAGCGCAGCACCCGCGCCAACAGCTCCGGAGCCACAATCGGCTTACGAACATAGTCATCCGCCCCAACCGAAAATACCTGCTGTATCGTATCCGCATCGGTATGAGCCGACATAAAAATAATCGGAACTTTATGCCATTGGGGTGCACTCCGCAGCACCTGAGCCAGCTCTAATCCACTTAGCTGGGGCATCTCTACATCAAGCAGCACCAAGTCGGGAGAAAACTGTTCTATAGCCTGCCAAAAGCGCAGCGGTTCCTGCAAAAGAGCCAGCCGAAAACCCCAAGGCTGCAGCAGGTTCTTAATCAGCTTTAGCAAAGCCCAATCGTCATCGACTACCAGCACTTTTGCAGTCGGCGGTTCCTGCTTTTGCACCACCCACTCAGCCGTTTCTAAAATTTCCGCAGGCACCCAGGGCTGTTGAAAAACGCTGTCTACCCCTAACCGCGAAAGTCTAATTCGATCTTCAAAACTAGCGCCTTGTGCCAAGAGTAAAACCGGAACCGGCCGAGGCGATCGCGCTATTTGAGCCATTAGCTCCATTTCATCACTACCGCTACCCGGCAAAGTCTCAAACCCGCTCAAATCGAACACTACAGCATCCGGCTGAGCAACCGCCTCAAAAATCGCCTGCCTCGCCTGAGCAACCGTCTCAGCTAGGCTAATTTGTATAGAATAATCCGAGGCGATCGCCCCTAAACTTGCCGCCATTGTCTGACTATTTGGCAAATCGGTTCCACACAGTATCAAAAGCTGAATAGATCGTCCATACGAAGCGATAGATAGAGACGATTCGATCTTCCCCTTGTCTGTAGCCAATCTATCAACAGCCTCCTCGCGCGTAGCCAACCCCGCTTCTAGCCTCACCGACAGCGGCTTCGGCACCACCGTTTCTAAAATCTGTTGTACAGAAACAGCTAACCCTTTCAAATAATCGAGTTGCTGAGCACTAAGATAAGCATCCGCTCGCAAAACCCGTTCAATCTCCCGACAATGCTCAGTCGCCGCTAAAAACCCAAAGCTTCCCAGCGATCCAGCCAAACCGTGAACTTCTCTCAGTACGCTTTCTCGAAGCGTCACCTCAAATAGTCCTGGTTGCGTATCACCCACTAGGTTAGCCAGTTCTCTCACTCGCTGAGTGTAAGCATCCTTCATGCTCTCCCACAAAGCCGCCACGTCCAACTGCCTAAAACCAGCTTTCTCTAAACTATCCAAGCTTTCAGCTTCGGGTGCGATCGCCCTCATCGGCTCAGCAGTCTGCAGCCGATAGCCCAGCCCATACACCGTCTCAACCACCTCCGAAAGACCTGCATCTCTAAGCTTTTGCCTGAGTCCTCGCATATGAGTTCGCACGGCCCCAACCCCAGGAGACTCATCAAAAGGCCACACCTTGTCCAGCAAATTATCCAGACTAAAAATACGGTTAGGATGCCGCAAAAACAGCTCCAACAAACTATGCTCTTTAGGGGTCAAAGCCAGGCGCAAGCCGCGATAAGTCACCCGACTGCTGCTCGGATCAAGGCATAGATCGTTCCACTGCAAAACCGGTGAAGCCAGTCCCTCGGATCGCCTCAACAAAGCTCGAATCCGAGCCAACAACTCTTCAAACGAAAACGGTTTTATCAGGTAGTCATCCGCACCCGCATCTAGCCCCGCCACCCGATCGGCATAAGCATCTCGAGAGGTCATCAAAATAATCGGCGTGTAGTTACCGTCGCGCCTAAGCTGATGGCAAAGGTCTATACCATCTAGCTTAGGCAGTGCCCAGTCGAGCAAAATACAGTCATAGGCAAACGCACTAGCCATTTCGTAGCCCGCCACCCCGTCAGTGGCCAAATCGCTGACATAGTAGCTCTCTGCCAGCGTCTTCTCAACGGCACAGGCCAGCAGCGGATCGTCTTCTACAAGCAAAAACTTCATGCCAACCTACTCACAAACAAACCCTCAGATACAGATACCAGCCCAGCTGTTATTAAATCAACGAATTTCGCAACGAACTTCTACCCGCTCACTGTATGCGCCCACTGTAGAGCGCCCACTGTAGAGCGCGAATATGAGGAAACTGTGTGAACTAAGTCCTGATTAACGCGCATCCCAATGGGCCCGATGGAGCGACGAGTCAACCGCCTCCACTTCGTTTGATCTTGTTGTATCAGCTAAACTATCCGCTTCATCGCTCAAAATAACGCCCTCGCAGTCAGCACCTTCTAGCTGAGCACAGCTCACCCGTGCGCCAACTAAGCTTGTCCGACACAAGTTCGCACCGCCCAGCGAAGCCCCCTCTAAATCAGCGCCGCTTAAGTTCGTCTTCTCTAAATTAGCTGTCCGTAAATCAGCGCCGCTCAAGTTCGCCCCCACCAAATTAGCCAGCTGCAAGTTTGCACCGGTAAAGTTAGTCGCCTCCAAGCACGCCCCGCTCAAATCGGCCCCGACTAGCTCAGCATTCGTCAAACTCGCCTCTGATAAATTGGCCCGACTAAGATTGGCATAGCTAAAATCTACGCCGCTAAAATCGCATCGGCTAAAGTTGCACCCACTTAAATCGAGGCCCGCTAAAGAGCGCCCCTCAAAGCACATCTCTGAAAAATTGCGATCGCCCTGACTATACTCACGTATTAGCTGTGTAAGGTTCATAGCACTTCACCCCTTTTTCTTGCTACGCAGCTAGGTTATCAAAACAATATAAGAGACTTATCAGGACGCTCAAAATAGGGTTGATAAATCTATCGAATAAACAAATCTATCGAATAAACACAAGTCTCGCTCAGTTCTCCATATTGTCGTTACCATAGCCCTATCAGCCGAGAAAACCGTAGGGAAGTAAGCAATAACAGGCCGGGAGATGACGCTTTTAGTCGTTCTCTCCAGTTTTGAGCATGAAAAAAGACGCAGAAGCAGAAAGTAACCCTTTCATCCCACATAGCCTGCCACATAATCTGGAAGTCACGAGCGCTGCGCTAGAGCTAGCCTTAGAAGGTATTTCGCAGCTAGATTCGCAGGGGCGATACTTGTTTGTCAACGAAGCCTATGCTCGCATGGTTGGCAGCACGCCCGCCGCCATGATCGGAACGCACTGGGAGAAAACGGTTTATCCAGCCGACAGAGAAAAAGCGATCGCCGCCTACCAAATCATGCTGGCCAAGGGAAAAGTAGAGCTAGAAGTAAAAGGACTGCGAACAGACAGCTCCACCTTCGATAAAGCGCTTGTAATGATCTGCATATATGACGAACAGCAGCGCTTCGTGGGTCATTACTGCTTCATGAAAGATATCACGCATCGCAGGCAGCGAGAACGCCAGCTTCAGCAGCAGCTAGAGCAAACAAAACTCGTCGCCGGAATCACCGACGCCATTCGTCAAACGCTCGACCTAGACCAAATTCTATCAGCCGCTGTCGAACAGGTGCGTCACTTCCTTCAGACAGATCGGGTCATCATTTTCCGCTTTAAGCCAAACTGGCAAGGCATCGTCGAAGCCGAATCGGTCGCCCCCAATCTAACCAAAACGCTGACCCTGCAAATCGCAGATAGCTGCTTTGTCAAAGGCTATGCAGATCGCTATCGTCAAGGCCGAGTCAGCGCGATCGCTGATGTCGAGACCGCCAGCATCGATCCTTGCTACGTCAAATTACTTCAGCAATTCCAGATCAGGGCCAATTTAGTGGTGCCCATCCTTCAAGGCGAAAATCTTTGGGGCCTGCTCATTGCGCACCACTGCACAGCGCCCAGAGACTGGATACCCGAAAGCACACAGCTTTTACAGCAGGTTGCCGCCCAAATCGGCCTAGCCGTTCAGCAGGCCGAGCTATACCAAAAAACAAAAGAGCAAGCCGCACTTATCGACATCGCCACAGACGCTATCTTCGTTCGAGACTTGGAAGGACACATTTTATTTTGGAGCCAAGGCGCATACAGACTCTATGGATGGACTGCGAAGGAAGCCACTGGCCAAATAGCGGCTTGCTTGCTGCAAAAGAGAAGTCTTGAAGACCTTAAATCTGCTGTTAACACCACTTTAGAAAAAGGGTTCTGGCAAGGCGAACTCAGCCACACTACAAAATCTGGACAAAACATCATCGTCTCTAGCCGCTGGAGCCTCGTCAAAGACAAACAGAACAAGCCGCAGTCTCTTTTAGAAGTCAACACCGATATCACAGAGAAAAAGCGCCTAGTCGAGCAGTTCTATCAGGCCCAAAAGCTGGAAAGCTTAGGTCGGCTAGCAAGCGGTATCGCACACGACTTAGGCAACATGCTGACGCCCATTTTAGGCATTGCTCAGCTACTGCGCCTCAAACATAGAAACGCCGATGCGATGACGAAAAGGCAGCTAGACCTGCTAGAAAAGAGTGCTAAAAGAGGCATTACCATGGTCAGACAAATTCTGACCTTTGCCCAAGGCAGCACCGAAAAGAAAACGATTGTAGATATCGCTACCCTTCTACAAGAAGTCATTGACGTTATTCAACAGGGCCTGCCGAGAACCATCGAAATTCGGCAAATCATCCCCCCGCAAAAGAACGGCAAACCTTTTCGCAGAGAAGTCTTTGCTAACTCAACCCACCTGCATCAGGTATTCATGAATCTCTGCATCAACGCCCGAGATGCCATGCCCAGCGGCGGTATTCTTACCCTTTCAATCGCCGATCGCATTATTACAGACTCCGCTCACCCTTACCTCAGAACGGCTGCCGAAGCGGCCGCAGCCGCACCAAGAACAGCAGATCAATACGTATTAATCACCGTGGCAGACACCGGCACCGGCATCTCAAGCGAACTGTGCGATCGCATCTTCGAACCCTTCTTCACCACCAAACAGCCCGGACAAGGAACTGGCCTTGGCCTTTCTACCTCACTAGGCATCGTCAAAAGCACGGGCGGTTTTCTCAAAATTTCTAGCAAAGTCGGTCACGGCACCCAAATGAAAGTTTATCTGCCACTAGCGCACCCACCCGCCAAGCCTTCAAACGCCTAGTGCGCCCATCTTCACCCATCGTCTAAGAGCAAAGACTAAGCGCAAAGCAGTTCGCCACCCAAAATCACTTCTTCAGGCCATCCCAAAATCAATGTAAATACTGAGATCGCGTGAGCTTTACATTGGGTTCACTTACAACAGGAGAACATAAACCTCGTAGCCGCTCGCCGACATCCACTACGCGCCCTCGCTTTTATGATCAACACCGCCATCAGCACCCCCGTCATTCAGCGTCCGCAGGCAAGCGCAGCACCCCAACCAGAAAGCTCTTCTGCCAGCCAATTTGCCGTCAAATTCTGGGGTGTTCGAGGCAGCGTCCCCACTCCCATCTCAGCCAATCAGCGCTATGGCGGCAACACCATCTGCGTAGAAGCGCTCATCGGCAACCAGCGCATTATCTTCGACGGCGGCACCGGCATTGTCAGTCTTGGCCACTCGCTCCAGCAACAGCCTGACCCCGTTCACGCCCACTGCCTCTTTACTCACACCCAGTGGGATCGTATTCAAGGATTTCCCTTCTTTCAACCCGCCTTCATCCCGCACAACAGCTTCTCCATCCACGGCGGCGTTGCTCCTAATGGGGCATCTATCAAGCACTGCCTCACCGACCAGATGCTAAAGCCCCACTTCTCCATGCCCCTACAAAACATGCGAGCCAATCTGTCTTTCAACACAGTTGCCAATAAAGACAGCTTTAACATCGCCGACATTGCAGTAGAAGTCCTTAAAATTAATGCCAACACCGAGGCCATGGGTTACCGTCTAACCTGGGAAAACAAAACGCTAGTCTACGCCACAGACACGCCAACCGACTCCGCTAGCAGAGAGTTCCTGCAGTTTGTAGATCAAGCAGACATCTGTATTTACGACGGCACTTATCACGACCTCACCTACCTCAAAGACAAAGAGCTAGACAACCGTCTCCAGCCGTGGGAAATCGGCGCCCAAATTGCCCAAACCGCCAGCGTAAAAGAGCTAATTCTCCTGCACCATAGCCCTATTCAAAGCGACGATAGGCTAGACCAAATTCAAGACAGCCTGCGCGATCGCCATTCCAACGTCAGCATCGCCCGCGAAGGCATGACCATAAATCTGTAGCCGCTCGCTCTCATACTAACGGACTATCAACCGGCCCTATCCCAACTACCTTAACCGCTTCACTTTGCAGCCTGTAGTAAAGCGTTGTCAGCATTGCGTGCCATAGCGGCAGCGTGAAAATAACCGCGCCAAAGCTGCCCAATAAAAGCACAAGTACCGCCACAACAAACGGAACAACCCCAAGCCCAGCGTCCGCAGAAAGACTCTCAGAAGCAGGCGCTAACCCAATCAGTATCGTTGCGATAATCTGCGCCGTAATATTAAACGCCAAAGAGATCGGAATTGAGATCAAGAAAGTAAAAATAACCACCTGCAGCGATCGCAACTCATTCCCCTTCGTCGCCGCCCAAGAACGGCTAATCGAAGCCCATGCGCTAGAATCCTGCTCCAACACCAGCGACTGATCGGCCAGCATCAGCCGCAGCCCCACCCAAACCACAAACACCAAAAACGCCAAACCCACTAATACCTCAACCGCCCCCCAGGCAAAGGCTAGCCCGGTGGTTCCGCTGCCGCCAAAGCCAGTCAAGCCAAACAAGCCAAACCCAATTGCCGTCAAAACTAAAATAATTAGCCCAAAAGCCAGGTAAGCCCCCAAAAAGATAAAGCCCCGCAGCAAATTCTGCCAAAGCAAAGAATACTTCCGAGAGCGCGTAAACCTCAGCGCAGTTTGCTCATCCTCCACGCCTTCACTCAAAGACTGATAAACCAGCCTGGAAATACCTGCCGTCCAGCCCAAAAACTGCGCAAAGCAAATGGCAGAAATAACGAAGAAAGCAACAGTAGCCAAGATCAACAGTCCGATAATGCCACTAATATTGTTCGAGAAAGTGTCGGCTGAAACCTGCACACTCAACGCCCCAATCGCGATCGCAAAAACAACCACCGGCAGCAACAGCCACAGATAGCCCCACAGCGAAATCTTGACGTACTGCGCCCAATTTCGCCGATACAGCTGCCATCCTGTCGAGATAATCTCGCTGCTATCCACCAGACTGCTCGAACGATTACCCGTCATTCACTTATCTCTTACCTTTAAAGATCGTTAGAAAGCAGCCCGCAGCAAGTAACAGAACATCGCCCGTTCACCTACTGCTAGCCGCTGTCACTATACTTCAACGTCGCTCAACCTCAGTCCGCATTGATTAATCCGCATTGATCGATCCGCATTGATCGATCCGCATTGATCGATCACAACGCTCAGCTAGTTTGCGCTTTTCCAATTCCCGTCGCCCGGCTCAGCACCCGAGCGCTCCGGCTACGCGCCCCGCTGATATAGGTAAAAAACACTGGCACCACCACTAGCGTCAGCAGCGTCGAAGTAGAAAAGCCGCCGATCACCGCGATCGCCATTGGACTCCGCGTCTCACCGCCTGCCCCAATCGCCAGCGCAATCGGCACCATCCCCGCCACCGTAGATATAGAGGTCATCAAAATTGGGCGTAGCCGGGTAATTCCGGCCTCAATCACCGCCTGCCGCCGAGACTTTCCCTCCTTCATTGCAATCAGCGCATAGTCCACCAGCAAAATAGAGTTCTTCGTCACCAGTCCAATTAGCAGCACCATCCCAATCAGCGCAAACAAACCCAGCGGCTTCTGCGCAACCAGCAGCCCCATCAGCGCCCCACCAATACATAAAGGCAGCGCCACCATCACCGCCAGCGGATAGAGAAAGTCGTTATAAAGCAGCACCAGCACTGCATAAATCATCAAAATAGCCGTCGCGACCGCCAACCCAAAGCGGCTAAAAATCTCTTTTTGAATCTCCGCGTCGCCCGTTGGCTGCTCCCTCACCCCATCCGGCAAATTAACCATCGCAGGCAGGGCCTCCACTGCCTCCACCGCTTGCCCCAGCGTAATCCCTTGAAGATTGCCGCCCACCGTCACCTGACGCGAGCGGTTAAACCGATCAATCTGAGCCGGGCCGCTGCCAAACCCAATATCCGCCACCGCAATCAGCGGCACCATCGCCCCATCCTGGCTAGGCACCTGAAGATTCTCCAGCGTACTAATATCGGTTCGCGCCTCCTCACTCAGACGGACTCGAATCGGAATTTGGCGATCGCCCACATCAAAATCAGCCAAATTCGCCTCCGCATCCCCCAGCGTTGCCAAAGAAGCCGTCCGCGCAATACTGTTCACCGACACCCCCAAATCAGCCGCCCGCGCCGGATCGGGTCGAATCAAAACTTCAGGCTGCACCAAAGACGCCGTAGAACTCACTTCCACTAAGCCAGGCACCTGTCTCATCTGCTGCGTCAGCACCTGCGCCGTCTGCGTCAGCAGCGTCGGATCCTCACCCGTCAGCACAATCTCTATGCCCTTACCGCCGCCGCCCGCGCCATCCTGATTCTCAAAATTAATCCGAGTCCCCGGAATCTTCTGAAACTGCTCGCGCAAAGCCTGTTCAAACTCCGGTCGAGGAATCCGTTCCGATTTAGGCTTTAGCTGTACGAACGCCGTTGTCTCACCGGGCTGCTGAATTCTAAACACGCGCTCAGTCGCCGGATTGGCATAAAGCGTATCGTTAATGCGCTCACCTAGCTGCTCCGTCTTCGCCAAAGTAGACCCCGGCGGCAGATCCACCGATACCGTCGTCAAATCCGTATCACCCGCCTCAAACAAAGAGGTCGGAATAAACTGAACCAAAAATAGGCTAGACACAAAAAAGACCAGCGCCAGCGAAATTGTTGCTAGCCGATGCCGCAAAGCACTGCTCAGCAACTTGTGATAAGGCAGCAGATACCGGGGCACCCGCAGCCCATCCGCCGCCACCACCGTATTATCCAGCCCGTCCACCTTTGGCTTTAACAGATAAGCCGACATCATCGGCGTCACCAAGCGAGCCACCAGCGTAGAAAACATCGTCGCCACCGCCACCGTCACCCCAAACGGCTGAAAAAATTGGCCCGGAATGCCGCCCATAAACGCCACCGGAATAAAGACAGCCACAATCGTCGCCGTCGTCGTCACCACCGCTAGCCCTACCTCGTCGGTAGAATCTAGCGCCGCCTGAAACGGCGTTTTCCCCATTTGAATATGGCGCTCCGCGTTCTCAATCTCCACAATGGCGTCATCTACCAGGTTGCCAACCGCCAGCGTTAGCGCCAGCAAAGACATACTGTTGAGCGTATAGCCCAAAGACTGAATCACCAAAAACGTCGGAATAATTGAAAGCGGCAGCGCCGTTGCTGTAATTAAGGTGCTGCGCCAGTCGCGCAGAAAAATTCCAACCACTACAATCGCTAAAATGCAGCCTAAAATCAGCGCATCAATCGAAGCCTGATAAGAATCGCGAATCTCATCTGCCCGCGTAAATACCATCTGGAATTCAGCACCTTTACCCAGCGTTGCGTCCAGCTCAGCGATCGCATCCTTAACCCCATCCTCCACGCTCACCAAAACGCTGCCCTTACTCCGGTAGACCTGAAAGCCCACCACCGGATCGTCATTTACATAGGCAGACGTACGCACCTCTGCAAAATCATCCTTCACGCTGCCCAAACTCGTCAGCGGCACCGTGCCCCCGCCCGGCAGCACCACGTTAAACTGCTGCAATCCGTCCACCGTCTTCGCACTACCCAGCGTCCGAATTCCCTGCTCCGCGCCCGCAATATCGCTTCGTCCACCCGGCAAATTAATGTTGAACTGCCGAATCTGGTCATTCACCGCCGTCGCCGTAATCCCCAGCGCATTAAGCTGGTTAGGATCCAAATCCACCCGGATCTCGCGGTCTACCCCACCCACGCGCTCCACCTGAGAAACACCCTTCACCGCAAGCAGCCGCCGACTAATCGTCCGATCTACTAAATCGCTCAGCGCCTCCACCGAAAGCTGATCGGAAGCCACCGTATAGATCACAATGGGCCCGCCCGAAAACTCCAGTCGGCGCACCGTCGGATCTTGCGCATCTTGAGGCAAATCTTGACGAATCCGCGTAATGGCATCACGCACGTCATTCGTCGCCTGCTCCGTATCCACGCCCAGCGTAAACTCAATCACCGTCTGCGAAGACCCATCGCTCACGGTCGAAGTCAGCTTATCAATATTGCCAAGCCCCGCAACGGCGTCCTCCACCTTCTTGGTTACCTGAGTCTCCATCTCCTCCGGCCCCGCCCCGGTCTGCTGCACCTGAACTAGCACCGCCGGAACGTCAATATTCGGGTTCGCATCAATCCCAAGCCGAGTAAACGCCAGCATTCCAGCCAGCGTCAGCACCAAAAACAGCACAATCGTCGGCACCGGACGCTTAATCGCCCAGGCAGAAATATTAAACATCAGCGCACCACCTCTACCAACTCACCATCTTGCAAATAACTTGCCCCTTCAATCACCACCGCAGCCTGCGCTTCCAACCCATTCACAATCTCAATTTTTGCCGGTTCAGTCCCCTTCGCCGGAATCCGAGTCCCCACCTCCACTGTCTGCGCTTTCACGCCCTGCGGCTTCGCTGAATTCTCTGCAGCCACCGTATAGACAATAAAACTACCGTCCGGCTGTGGTAAAACCGCCCCCGCAGGCACGACGACACCTTGCTGCGAACCCGTCACGATCGCCGCCTGCAAAAACATTCCAGGTCGCAAACGATCGCTCCCAGGCAGCCCAATTTTCACCGTTGCCTGCCGCGTCTGCGGATCAACCGTCGGATCAATACTGCGCACCTGCCCCTGAAGCTGAAGATTCGCATCCGATCCAGATGTAATCTGCACCGCCGTCCCCACATTAATCTGCGCGAGCTGCGTCTGCGGAATCTTCACCGCCAGCTCTAGCGCCTCGCCGCTAATAATCTCAAACAGCGGAGTGCCCGCATTTGCCGTATCACCTACCGTCGCCGTCTTACTCGCAATTACCCCACTCTCTGGAGCCAAAACCTCCGTCTGCGCGAGCTGCGTCATCAACCGATCTACCTCCGCCTGGCCGCTGCGAACCGTCGCCTCAGCGCTGTCCACCGCCGCGATCGCAGACCCCACCGTCTGCCCTTCAGTGGTCGCAGTCGTCCGCCGAGAAGCTAACTCCTCCGCGCTAATCGCTCCCTTCGCAAACAGCGACTCATAGCGGCCCACGCGATCCTGCGCCTCCGCTAAAGTCGCCCGGTTCTGCGCCACCTGCGCCTGTGCCTGCACTACCTGCGCCCTAGCCGCACTCACCTGCGCCTGCGCCTGATCAATCTGCGCTCTTAGCACAGCATCATCTAGCACCGCCAAAACCTGACCCGCCACCACGAGATCGCCCTCACGCACCAGCACCGACAAAATCTGCAGCCCACTGGCCCTCGGCGACACCGAAAGCAAATCAAACGCCTCCACCGTTCCATTCGTCTCAATTGTCCGCTGAACTGGCGCAAGCTCAGCGTTAGCCACCGTTACGCTCGCGCTCGCCACCTGCTCCGCATCAACGCTAGCAGCCCCTTCAGGTGCGCTAGAAGTCGCTATTTTAGTAGCTCCAAACGCCAGAGCTAGCCCCAGGCCCAGGCCAATTAATAAGCCTTTTGGCCCGCTCAGCCAGCCGCCACGAGCAGCAGGCTTAGACCTTGAGGCAATGCCCTCTGGAACAAAATCGACGTCTAGCGAATTATCTAGCGAAGCGTCGTCTTCCTTACGTTGAAAATTTTGGTAAGTCACAAATAAGTGCAAAAGAACATTAAGTACGGAAAAAGTGAAAAAACAGGGTCAACTAGAAGAGCTAATAGTCTCTCTACAGCTATCTATCTATGGAAAGAGATTGAGCAGAAAGAGATGGAGCAAAATCAGTTCTAGCGCGAAGTCTCAACCTAGAGTTCACAAAAGTTCAACATCATTCATTATTACGCACAAAAAGTTGCTTGTGCCTTGGCATCAGCCAATCCAGAAAATAGCTACCCGCGATTGTAAATTCGAAGCGATCGCGCTAGCAGCTAAGTCTTTTAATCAAACCTTTCAAAATGTGGCCGCTCAACCCGTAAGTCGCTTTCAATAGCGAATAGGCAAGCTTATTTACTGCTACTCTAATCTCCAAAGATAAATCTTAGATAACTCACGGCTGTAACGCTCGCGATCGCAATGGAATCCAAATCTTGGTGGCAAAAGCTAAAGCACAACCCGATTGCTCGCACCGGAGCCATCGTACTAATTATCTTTTACATCGCGGTCATCTTCGGTGACATCGTTGCCCCCTACGAACCCACCGCCTCACAGCAAAGTGGTTCCCTGCTTCCGCCCACCCAAATCTACTGGCGCACCCAGCAAACCGGCGAGCTAATCGGCCCCCACATCTACCCCACCATCCAAGGCCCCATCAACCGCCAAACCGGACAGCAAGCACTAGAAGTAGACTTCAGCCGCCCCACGCCCCTCCGCCTATTCGTCCAGGGCGAAAGCTACCAGCTCTTCAAATTCTCTTTTCCATTCGTCACCAACATCTCTCTCGACGAACCCATCGAACTCAGCGAAGTCACCCTCTTCCAAGGCATCCCCGGCAACCGTCACCTATTTGGCACTACCGGCGAAAATAGCCCAACCCAATTCAGTCCCACAGAAATTGCAGAAGGCGACGAAACCCCCGAAGCCGTCGAACTCGTCCCCGCTTACTTCAATCTCTTAGGCACAGACAACTCAGCTAGAGACGTTTTCAGTCGCCTGGTCTACGGCGGACGCATCAGCCTCAGCATCGGCCTAGTCGGTATCGCCATCTCATTCCCATTAGGAATGCTCGTCGGCGGTATTTCCGGCTACTTCGGCGGCGCAGTCGATGCCATCCTCATGCGCATTGTAGAAGTCATCATGACCATCCCCTCCCTCTACCTGCTGGTTTCACTTAGCGTCATTTTGCCCCAGGGCCTCAGCAGCTCCGAACGCTTCCTCCTCATCGTCATCATCATCTCTTTCATCACCTGGGCGGGCCTTGCCAGAGTCATTCGCGGCGAAGTCCTCTCGCTTAAAGAGAGAACCTTTGTGCAGGCTTCTCAATCTATGGGCGGGCGATCGCTCCACATCATCATTCGCCACATCCTGCCGCAAACCGCCACCTACATCATTATTTCCGCCACCCTTGCCGTCCCCGGCTACATCATCTCCGAAGCCGTCCTCAGTCTCATTGGCCTCGGCATTCAAGAACCCGACCCCTCCTGGGGCAACATGCTCACCGCCGGTAACAACGCCGCCATTCTCGTCCTTCAGCCCTGGCTCATCTGGCCTCCCGCCGCCCTCATCGTCATCACCGTTCTCTCCTTCAACGTCCTTGGCGACGGCCTCCGCGATGCCCTAGACCCTCGCAGCCTACAAGAGCGATAAGGCGGTCAATAAATTTATCGAGATTAGAAGGTAGAAAAACGATACTGCGCTTAGCTCGGCTCAAGAGATGCTCAGGAGCTTAAGCATCACGATAGACGGCTCAAAGTCTCTCCTAGTTTGTTCGTTACGTTGTTCTATAAGATCGGACATAGGGTTTAATCAAATAAGTAAGCTTCCAAGAAGCCAGTTGCAAATAAGCTTGCTGCGCCGCATTTCAATCTATCGAATTCGCGACTGCCGTCATACACCAGGTTTTCTAATCGTACTGAGAACCACCTTATGTCAGCGTATACGTACTAAGCTGTCTTGATATACTTTCTGATGACAGCCGTAAGAGCGCGATAAAGCTGGATTTATCAAGCCGTGGTTCTTGCAAAAAATCTTCATTCTTAGCGATATTTCACCAAAAAGAATCTTGTTTCTCGTTCAGTCAACCGCTAACAGTTAAAACTATCTTGATAAGGCAAAATCAGTCTATGACCATCGGATTAGTCGGACATTACTTGGGCGCAAGAATGGGCATCGGCACCTTTATAGACCGGCTAATCCCTCCCTTAATAGCCGCACTCAATGAACGCGGCATCGACGCCAAAGTCATTACTTCTCCCAATGCCCTCAGCCAGACACCCGCTATCCAATCCCTTCAGCAGCGATCGCCCGAAAAAGTCAGCGTGCTCCCACCGTTAGACTACTCACCCCTCAAGCGATTTGCCTGGGTAGCCACCCAATTCTCCAGCTACTGCCATCAATCCGGCATCGACCAAGTTCTCTGGCTATCAAACCCCATGGTGCTTCCCTGGCACCCACCTAGCCTGGTTGTCTTACACGACGTTAACGAATGGAAAGCCAAAGAAAAATATGGCTCCCAAATTAAAACCACGCTGCGCGCCTGGATGTACCTAGAAGCCTCCATTGCCTGGGCTAAAAAAATTATCACCATCAGCGAAGCCACCACCGCCGACCTGCGCAGATTCCGCCCACAGCCCAACCTGCGCCAAAAAATTAGAACCATCCCCAACGGCCTAGACTCCCCCTTAGCCGACCTCACGCCCGCTGAGATAGACCCACCATCAGCGCCTTTTCTCCTCTCAGTCGGACGCATCGACCCCGATGGTAAAAAACTCCCCGAAGCGATCGCCCTCACCCAGGCCCTTCGCACCCTCAGCCATGACCCCTGGGAAATTCACCTCATGGGCGGCATGAATAAATCCACCCAGCAGGCGGGCGAAGCCTTTTTACAAGAAGTCGAATCTCTGCCCTGGGCCTACTATCACGGCTTTACAACAGACGCAGAGCTAGCCGCCTGGTATAGCCAGTCCACCGCCGCCGTATTTCTATCTCAAAATGAAGGCTTCGGTTCTCCCATCGCCGAAGCCGCTTCCTTCGGCAAACGAGTGGTCATCAACGCCGATAACCCAGCCTCCTTCGGTGCAGGCGGCGATGCCATCATTCCAGTCGTCCCAGGCACTGCCACCGACCAAGCCGAAGGCGCTGCCGCTGCCGTTCTTTCCCAGCTCAAGCGCGACCAGGAAAAATCAGCTTCCTCCGAATCAGCAACGAAAACAAGTTCCAAGGCTTATACCTACGCCGATGCCGCCGATGCCTACGCCAACGAAATCTCTCAGCTAGCCCAGCCTGTCTAACCAGCATTTCTCATCAAAACTGGGCCACGCGAGAAGATAGCAAAGCGACTGTAGCTACGCGCTAGGCATTTAGCTGAGCGTCTAGCTGACCATCAGGATTGCTCAAAACGAGCCTACTCTGCCGACTTATCTTCTTTCTCTTCTTCTCTCGGCGATTCTTCTTTCACATCGTCCTTGTTCGACTGCTCTAGCAAACGCTCAAAACGATCCTTACTCCAGCGATCGGTCGCGTAAGATATTGCGCTAATTTCTTCTAACCGAACCAGCCATACGGTTCTTTGATAAGGCTCATCTGGCAAATCCTCGTCTTCAAAACCTTCAGCTACATCAACATCGACAACTTCTACATACTCAGCATCTAAATAAATAGGAATGCCCACTAAACGAGTCCCCGGCATTCTAAACCAGACCTCGCTGCCTGAGTTCAGCGCCTCTTCTAAACGATGATACAGTCGGCTCGAATTTGAAGCAGCAACGGCAGCGGAGCGAGCGTGAGGCTTGTGCTCAAGGCGGGCGCTGTTCTTCATCATGCCTTCTGTCATAATTTTCCTCCTGAGTACCCAGTTACGGTGGCCAATTTCGTCGGCCGGTTTTGTCGGCTAGTCTTCGGCAAAATAGGCAAGCCAGTAGCTTAAAGTCCTATTCGCACAGTACTATATCGAGCGCAAAGTAACTTAATGCTCCTACAACATAGCAAATCCTAACAAGTAGTCATCACTATTATTTATCTAACCCCGTCTGCCCACCTACTTTGCTGGGCGCACCCGCATCAACGCCTGACCAAACTCAACCGGCTCAGCGTTCTCCACTAAAATATCTACGATCTCCCCAGAAACTTCCGCCTCCAGCTCGTTCATCAGCTTCATCGCCTCGATAATACAGACCGTCTGGCCAGACTGAATGCGATCGCCCACTTCTACAAACATTGCCTCTTCCGGCGCAGGCGAGCGATAAAACGTCCCCACCATAGGTGCAGTAATCTCCACCAGAGAAGAATCAACGACCGATGCAGCAGGCGCGGCTGTCTCAGGCGGTGGCGGCGCGGCGGCGGCCACCGGTACAGCAGGTGCGACAGGCGCAGCGCTCATTACCACATCCGGCTGCAAGGCAGAGGGCTTGCGCAACGTTAGCTCAAACTCAGAGCTTTTTAGCTGCAGCTCAGCAATATCCGTCTGATTGAGAGCATCTACCAGCTCGCGCAGCTCATTAAAACTAAGATTCACCAATAAATCCCCATACAGTATGCGCTCTGAAAATTTAGCCCTGAGAAATTAGCTTACGAGCTAGATCTAGTCTGCAAGCTCAAAGCTCCCTTGAGTCTCAAAACCCCTAGGTCTCAAAGCCCCTAGGTCTCACGGCCCAAGTAAGTATCGTTACGCGTATCAATTTTAATCCGCTCGCCTTGTGAAATAAACAGCGGCACCATGACCTGCGCGCCTGTTTCAACAGTAGCGGGCTTAGTACCACCTGTCGCGGTATCTCCCTTCACGCCTGGATCGGTCTGCGTCACCTCTAGCGTCACCGAGTTCGGCAGCTCCACCTCCAGCACCCGATCATTCCAGGTCAGCACCGTCACTTCCATCTCCTCTTTGAGATATTTCACGCCCGGCCCAATTTGGTCTTCATTTAGGCGGCTTTCCTCATAGGTTTCCATATCCATAAAGACATACTGGTCACCCTCGCGGTAAGTATGTTGCCGGTTGTTCTTTTCAAGAATGGCCTGGGGCATCGTTTCACCCGCTCTAAAGGTCTTATCGACCGTGCTGCCGGTTTGCACATTTTTTAGCTTAGTGCGCACAAAAGCAGAGCCTTTACCGGGCTTAACATGCAAAAACTCCACGACGCGCCACACGGAGCCATCTAGTTCAATGCTAGTGCCAGTGCGAAAATCATTGCTTGAAATCATGGTGATGAAATAGGTTTGCGAACGCAATCGGCAACTATTGTACTGCCCGGCGGTCAATTGCCCTTCGCCCAGCTTGCCGGGTTCGCAAAACTACAAAAGCCAGCCTATAGGGTTTCGTAAAACTACAAAAGCGCCCGCGCCCGGCTTAGCTCCTCCAGACTGTGGCAAGATTTAAATCGAAAGCCTCTTTAATTTTTCCATGAATTTGCGATCGCCCCTCTCACTTAGCGGCCCCCACTCAGCGAGTAGTCCAAAAACTCGCTTAGCCATCAGCCACAAAAACAGACTCCTTACTAAAATGATTAAAAAAACTTGCGCCAGTTGGCTAATTTGCACAGCGCTCTCAATAGCCTGTCTATTCAACCCCGCGCCCGTTCAAGCCAGTCCGCTCATTGCCGGACTCCCCCCTGGCAATGCCATCACCGATGGCGGAGCCTTGCTGCGGTACTCGCTACCTATAGACAACAAAGAAATTCGCCAGGTTCAAGACGAGTTAGAGGGCATCTCTAACCGTCTGCGTAGCAAGCGCTGGGGACCCATCAAAAAAGATGCCAGCAAAGCAGAGCGAATTCTAGAGCGCAAGCGAGACGCCATTTTGGCTTCCATTCCAGAGGAGCGAAAAGCGCAGGCAGAATTACTCTTAGACAACTTATCTACCGGGATAGAGCCGCTCAAAGAAGCCGCTGACAACAAGGACAAAGAAGGCGTCTGGACAGAGCGCAAGCGTCTTCTCAACCAGGTGGGCGAGATTGAAGAATTGATGGTAGACGGCTACCCATTCGAAGTACCCGCCGAGTACGACAACTTACCTCAGCTCAAAGGCCGCGCCACAGTTGAGTTCACCACAGACAAAGGCAACATTACCGTCGTCGCCGATGGCTTTAGCGCCCCGGTCACTGCTGGCAACTTCATAGATTTAGTCAACAAAGGATTCTATGACGGCCTGCCCTTCATCCGCGCCGAAGACTTCTACGTACTGCAAACCGGCGACCCCGAAGGCAAAGACGAAGGCTATATCGATCCGAAGACAAAAGAATATCGGGCCATCCCGATGGAGATTTTAGTCAAAGACGACGAGCAGCCCATCTACGGCTCTACGCTAGAAGAACTCGGTCGGTTTATGGACACCCCGGTGCTGCCCTTCAACTCCTACGGCAGTCTAGCGCTAGCTCGCCCTGCTAATGACAACAACGGCGGCTCCTCGCAGTTTTTCTTCTTCCTATTTGAAGCAGAGCTAACCCCTGCAGGCCGCAACCTCTTAGACGGTCGGTACGCTGTGTTTGGCTACACCATTGAAGGCAAAGACGTTCTTAGAAATCTCAGCGCTGGCGACCAAATTATCTCAGCGAAGGTTGTAGAAGGTCTAGACAACCTAGTCGAACCTAAAGCCTAGTCATTTAGCTTACTAGTTCAGGACATATAGCGCTTGCAGGACAAGCATCTTAGCGTTTTAACCCAAACAGATAAGATGTCTAACCAGCAAGCGCTCTTTTATTAGCTAGATCTGTCTATGTCTGATGTAACCTCATGCCTGATACAGTTCATGCCTGATACAGTCGAAACCGTTGCTGAAATTGGAGAACTGGCCTTACTAAACCGTCTGAGGCCCTTTTGCGCCGATGTCGTAGGCGATGACGGCGCGCTGCTAAAAGTTGCATCCGATCGCCAGCTAGTAGTCACCACAGACGTTTTAACAGACAGCGTGCACTTTAGCGATCGCACCACCCCCCCCCATTCAGTTGGCTGGAGAGCCACCGCCGCCAACCTCTCCGATTTAGCGGCCATGGGCGCAGCCCCGCTAGGCATCACTATCGGCCTGGGCCTACCGCCTCAAACCACCTGGCCCTGGGTTCAAGCTCTCTACCAAGGCATAACCGACTGCCTCACTCAGCACGGCGGCGCTATCATCGGCGGCGACCTGTGCCGGGCCAACCAGCGAACCGTTTCGGTTACAGCCCTAGGCCAAGTTCAGCCAGCGCAGGCCATTTTTCGGCATACCGCAGTTCCAGGAATGACCGTCGTCACCACAGGACGCCATGGCCTTTCGAGAGCCGGACTAGCCATCCTCCTAGAATCAAAAAATCTAGATAGCACTGCCACCGACCCCAAGCAAACCCAATGGCCAGATCCAGCCCAGTGGATCAAAGCGCACCAATACCCTGTCCCCCGATTTGACGCGATCGCCCACCTCCAATCCATTCATCCCTATCCCACCGTCACCGGCATGGACAGCAGCGACGGCCTAGCCAACGCCTTATTGCAAATCAGCCAGCGCAGCGCCATTGGAATGAACATAGAGCAGTCTCATCTGTCTATTCCAGCAGAGCTAATCGAGTTTGCAGGCGCTAAAAAAGCGCTGGAATGGACACTCTACGGCGGCGAAGATTTTGAGCTAGTGCTGTGTTTGCCTAAAGCGATCGCCGGTAAATTTGTAGCGGCCTGTAAAGGCGCGATCGCTATAGGCACCACAACAGACTCAGGCATCGTTCAGCTTCACTCACCCAACGGCAGCATCGAATCCATAAAGCATCAAAGCTTTGAGCACTTCTGCTAAAAAGCAGCGACAGGAATCTTTTGCTCAGCTCTTTTCGCCAGCCCAAAAATACACTACACTGACAAGACTAATTACCTATTGTAGAAACGTACGCTCATGGCGGCTCCCAAGAAAAAGACTTCAAAATCCAAACGCAACAGTCGTAAAGCGACCTGGAAGAAAAAAGCTGCCGTTCAAGCACAGCGAGCACTTTCTCTAGGCAAATCTGTCCTGACGAACCAGTCCAACAGCTTTGAGTACCCATCTGACGATGACGACGATGATGATGAGTAAGGCCCCTGTTGGGTAAATCAGCCGGATACACCCCCAAAGCGGAGCTACTTAGCTCCGCTTTTTTATGAGCAAAAAACTGCCGTCAACTTAGTACTGTCCGCAGACCTAGCGCCATAAGTCTGTGATAAAATTGAAATCTGTTACAAAAGTACATCAACTACGCTTTAGCTCACAGCTCAATTCTATGCAGCAGATCAAACGGATAAAACTCACTTTGAAGCGGCCCAATTGCCGCAGAACCGCTATCCGCGTCGCCGCTTGCGTAGGCACATTGCTCTTTACCATCAACCACGGCAGCGCCCTACTAGACGGCAGCATGACCGGCGATCGCTGGGCTTCCGCCATACTGACTTACATCGTGCCGTTTATGGTCAGCATCCACGGCCAAAGCAGCCGAGCCGCCAGAACCCAGGCTATTTAGCCAATAAGCTAGCTGAATCGGTTGCGATCGCACTGGCTTAAAAACCAGATGCTGCTAGGTCGTCCGTACTGCAGATCGTTTGTACTGCTATGATTTAAAGGCAACATAGCAGTACGAGCCTTTACGGGCCAGTAGCCGCATGATTCCAAAGCAGCTCACACTTCAAAATTTTTTGAGTTACCAGGAAGTCACTCTAAACTTTGACGGCCTGCACGTCGCCTGCGTATGTGGCGCCAACGGTGCTGGCAAATCGTCTCTACTAGAAGCGATCGCCTGGTGCGTTTGGGGCCAAAGCCGAGTGAGCGCCGAAGACGACATCGTTCGCCAAGGTGCCAGAGAAGCCCAGGTCAGCTTTTGCTTTGAGCACAACGCCCGAATCTACCGCATCATCCGCACCCGCCGCCGCAATCAAAACAGCGCCCTAGAATTCCAAATTCATCAGCCCCAAGCAGGCAGCGACTCCGCCCAAGGGATAGATAGCTACCAGTTCAAAACCATCACCCAAAAAGGCACCCGCGCCACTCAACGCTACATTCTCAGTCAAATCAAAATAGACTACGAAACCTTCGTCAACGCAGCCTATCTCCGGCAAGGCCGCGCCGATGAGTTTATGCTAAAGCGGCCCAGCGATCGCAAACAGGTACTCGCCGACCTGCTAAAGCTAGACCATTACGATCACTTAGCTGAGCAAGCCAAAGAGAAAGCTCGCAGCTACAAAGCCCAGGTGCAGCCGCTAGAAGCCCTTTTCTCACAGCTCACCGCGCAAATAGAAACTAAAGAACAGATTCAATCCGACTACGAAAAGCTAAGAACTGTTCTAGAAGAACAGCAGGCCAGCTACCAGCAGCAGCAAGCTAAGTTAGAAGAACTCAATCTAAAAAAACAGCAAAAAAACCATTGCGCTCAGCAGCTAGCTTTATCAGAACAACAGCTTCAGCACCAGCAGGCAACGCTCCACATCAGCCGGGCCAGCCTGCATCAAGTTCAACAAGCTCTACAAGAATGTGAAGCTATTCTTGCTAAATCAGAGGAAGTAGAGCGCCAGCAGCAAAAGCTGTCTAGCCTTAAACAAGAAGAGCAAAAGCAAGCAGAACAGTTTCACGCTTATCAAACAGCTCAATCGCAAAAGTTTCACTATCAGCAGATTCTAGGTGAGCAGCAGCAGCAGCAAAAAGGTCAGCTCGATCGGCAAAGAGCGCAGCTTGCCGCCCTGCAATCTCAAGAGCAAGAACTGCTTCAAACGCTAAGAAGAAAAACCGAGATAACTCAAAAACGAAAAGACTACCGCCTCGCCAAAAAGCAGCTGCGACAGCTAGATAAAATGCAGTCTAAATACATGCCATTACAGCAAAGGCAGCAGCAGCTACAGTCCAAAATAGAGCAGGCACACACGCGTCTAGTCACTCGGATTGAAGAGCTAGACAATCGCTATGCCCAAATGGAGACTCAGCAAACTCAGGCCCCTCAGCTCATGCAGGCAGCCGTCGAAGTCGCCCATCGCATTGAGTACTTAGAGCAGCGCCGCGCCTATCAAGAAGCCGTCCGAAAAAAAGGAGGAGAGCGCCGCAGCTTTATGGAGCGACTGCAGGGCGAACAGGTAAACTACGAGATTCAGTTGGCTCAGTTTGACCAAACCCTGAAACAGCTAGAAGACCCAGATGCCGCTTGCTGCCCGGTTTGCGAGCAGACTTTAGAAGGCAAAACCTGGCAGGAACTACGCGATCGCACCCATCAAGAGCGCGACGATGCCCAAAACCGCATCTGGGTCATTAGAGAGCAACTCGCCGTCTGCGAAAGCGAAATTCAAACCCTGCGAAGAGAATACCGCGAGCTAGAAGAAGAACTAGCGAAATACGCGCCCATTTTAGAAGAGCGCGGGCAGCTAAAAGCAAAGCTAGCCTCCACAAATACGCTGCAAAATCGAATCCAAGAAATGGGTTCCGAGCGATTGCAGCTAGAACGATGCCTGCAAGAAAATGACTACGCAGAGAACCTGCACGACGAATTGCAGCAGGTAAAAGAACAGCTCGTCGCGATCGCCTACGACGACCGCGACCACGCTTTAGTGCGATCGCAAATAGAGCGCCTGCGCTGGAGCGAAATCAAATACGCAGAGATCAAACAGGCCGAACATAAGCTCAGCAAAATTCGCATTCAAATACCCAAAATCGAACGCAGCATTCAGAACGCGCTAGCGGCGTTAGATGCGATTAAAACCAGTGAAGCCTACAAAACGCTACACCAGATAGAAGATCGCCTATCGGGCTTAAACTATAGCCTTTCACAGCATAACCAGCTCAGAGCGCAGATCCGTCAGGCGAGCCTATGGGAAAAGCGCTATCAGACATTGCAGCAGGCACAGTTGCAAGAAGCAGGGCTAAAAGAACAGCTTGCAAAAATAACAGAAGTCTGCGAAAAGCAAGAAACCACGCAAACAGAAATTGAAAACAACGTTCTACAGCTAAAGCAAGCGTTTGCCGAATACCCCGGTTTGCAAGCAGAAATTGCCGCCGCAGAATCTTCAATCTCTAGCTACCAAGCCCAGCGCGATCTCCAAACTTCTCAGCTAGGACGACTTCAGCAGCAGCTCGCCCAGCTAGATAGCCTAGAAACGCAGAGAGACAAACACCAGCAAAAGCTCAGCGACCTAGCCCACAAGTATCAGGTCTACAAATCTCTATCAATCGCCTTCGGACGCAACGGCATTCAGTCGCTCATGATTGAAAACCTTCTGCCCCAGCTAGAAGCAGAGACCAATCAGATTCTAGGCAAGCTTAGCGACCATCAGCTTCACGTCCAGTTCGTCACCCAAAGATCAGGCCGAAACAACAGAAAAATAGACACCCTAGATATTCTCATCGCCGACGCTCGCGGCACCCGCCCCTACGAGACTTACTCCGGCGGAGAAGCCTTTCGCGTAAACTTCGCCATCCGACTTGCGATCGCCCGCCTGCTCGCCCTACGCTCCGGCATGTCACTCAAAATGCTGATAGTGGATGAGGGCTTTGGAACTCAAGATCGTGAAGGCTGCGATCGCCTAATTGCCGCAATCGAAGCGATCGCCCCCGACTTCGCCTGCATTCTTACCATCACTCACATGCCGCACTTCCGCGAGGCCTTCCAAACCCGCATAGACGTAACAAAAGACGAAGACGGCTCCCATATTTTAATTTCGGGCTAGGCGTAGTAAGTCGATTAGCAATCACTAGACGCTACAATCAAACTACCCAAAGCAAAAAATTCCATGAGTACACTTGAGCAAGCCCTTGAAACCGCCTCTCAATTGTCTATAGAACAGCAGCAGATGCTAATTGAAATTTTGCAGCGCCGTAATATAGAGAGCCGTAGAGCAGAAATAGCTCGCGACGCACAGCGATCGCTTGCTGATTTCAGAGCAGGAAAGCTTAAAACTCAGTCAGTCGATGAAATTGTCTCAGAACTACGGCAGTTTTTAAGTGAACCTATAGACTAAACCCTCTTTATCTTATACCGAGACATAATAGACTCTTTATGCAACTCTTCATGAGCAAGTCTAGATAATGAACTCTCTGCGACTAACTCCAAAATTTAAGAGGTCTTTCCGAAAGTTTGCAAAGCGAGATACAGATCTTCAAAGGAATATTGAGTCTACTCTTCAGAAAATGGAAGAAGATATATATGCTCCGAGCCTAGGAACGCATAAGTTAAGCGGACAACTAGAGGGTTTGCAGTCTTGTTCTTGTGGCTACGACTGTAGAATTATCTTTGCAGTTGAAAAAGACATTGAAACAGATGATGAAGTCCTGGTATTACTTGATGTTGGAAGGCATGACGATGTTTACTAGGCCGCATAAACATATTGCTTTTCGCTAAACTTAGCTAGGTTTTTCAGTTTTTTTCTGTGCAGGCAGTAAATACAACAACCCAGAAATCCAGGTGAGTGCAACCGCTACCCAAAAGAGCACTATCCCGATTGTTTGCCAAATACCCGAAAGCGGTGCCAGCAAAATCGCGATCGCCACAATCTGCACCACCGTCTTCGCCTTTCCCCAAATTCCAGCTCCTGGCACCGCATCTTTCTGAAAAGTTGGATTCACCCGCCAGCCAGAAATCGTTAGCTCCCTCGCCAGGACTAAAAACACCCCCCAAGCAGGAATCTCTCCCAGTTCAACGAGCGCCATTAAAGGAGCCATCACCAACAGCTTATCCACCAGCGGGTCTAAAAACTTGCCCAGCTCAGTGACCTGATTGAGCTTGCGAGCTAGATAACCATCTAGCCAGTCTGTCCCCGCAAAAATAACAAAAGCAACCACGCTCACCCAGCGGCGATAGTCAGTAGGCTCTAGCAAGGCCACCAAAACAATCGGAATGCCTAATAAGCGAGAAAAGGTAATCCAGGTAGGTAAATTCATGACAGATGCCCTTCGCCATAAGAAATTTCTCTTTCCACATAGCTAGGCGGCTCCACATGGATCGTGACTCTAGTCGGCCCAAACTCTTCTTCTAGCTTCTGTTCCACCTGCTCAGTAATCGTGTGTGCGCTCAGCACGTCCTTCGGCTCCACAATCAAATGCATATCCATAAACACCTGGCGACCTAGCAACCCACGCGAAGCAATGTTATGACAATTCAACACCCCAGGCACCTCCATCACAGCCGCATGAATCGCCTCAGGTGCGATCGCCATCTCATCCACTAGCCAGGGCAAATTCGCCGAAAGCACTACCCAGCCGCTTCGAATCACCAAAATGGCCACCGGAAACGCCAGCGCCACATCGAGCCAGTCCTGACCCACCCATACGCCAATTAAGCCGCCTAGCACCGCAATCGTAATCCAAATATCGCTCATCGTATGCTGAGCATCCGCAACCAAGATGCTGCTGCCCAGCCGATTTCCCACCTGGCGTTCGTAAAAAGCGACAAAAATGTTAATCCCCAGCACCGCCAGCATAATCCACAGCGCCGTCGCCTCCATCCTGACGGGTTCGCCCCCCTGGATAATTCGTTCTCCAGCGCCTCTTAAAATCTCAAAGCAGGCAATGCCCAAAAAAGCAGCAATGCCCAAAGTACCCACTGCTTCGTACTTTTGGTGCCCATAAGGATGATCCCTATCAGGCTCAGGCGACGCCAACTGGTTTGTCACCAGTCCCAAAACATTATTGGCACTATCTGTAATGCTATGCAGCGCATCTGCCAACAGGCTAAGCGATCCTGTCCAATAGCCTACGCCCGCCTTAAGCACAACCACAGCAAGGTTTAGCACCAGCGTCAGTACCAGCACCCGCCGCACTTCAGAGCGGTAATCGTCATGTTTGCGTTGGGGCGCAGGCCCATGGTGATGGCCAGTCTTCTCAGATGGCTCATGGCTCGATGGCGAATGCTGGGTAGGAGCCGCATTACCAGCACGCCGATCGCCATTATGAAAATTTGACATCGCTCAAGTTCCTCCACGACCGCCGTTGCTTCGATAGCCTAACGCGCCTACTTGCGATCGCAACGGCCCGCACACAAAAATTAGACCGCTTGTTAAAAGCGCTACGAGGCGACAGTGGTCGTCGCATTGGCCTCCGTAATGGCCTGATTCACCTGCGAGAACACATCCTTACAGTGGTTTTGAGATCGCAGCGGCAGCTCTTCATTTTTCACCACCAAATCAATCTTCGAGCCGCCGCTCTCTAACGTTGGCGGGCTAATCAGCAGTTCAATAGTAGCCAACTGTGCAAAAGGCACCTTACCTGGCTTTTCTTTCGCTACGATGCAGACAGGATCTTGATACACCAGATCGAGATCGCAAGCTTCTAACGCACCGACTAAGGCACGGGTAATCTCTTCTGAAGAAGCGCCTGTCATAAAAAAGTTAGTATAGCGAGCCATAGAAAACACTGGATACATACGCATAGCCCCACATCGGAGAAGACGCGGATCATTGACAGGATACCGTTGTTTTTAAGAATAGGGAATAGGGGAGCTAGAACAAAGCCCCGAACGCGGTATAAATTGTACGAATCGTCTTAGAAAAAGCATCGAATAGAGCCGCGCTATGAGAGGAAAATTTATTGTATTTGAAGGCGGTGAGGGCAGCGGTAAAACGACTCAGATAAAAAGCCTGCACCAGTGGCTAGAAGCCGAGATTAAAACAAACGAAACGCTAAAACTGTTGCCAACTAAAGACAACTTTAAAGGCGTAAAGCTAACGAGAGAGCCGGGTGGAACACCGATTGGAAAACAAATTCGACAGCTCTTACTCACCCCACCCGATCTATCAACGGCCTCAATCGCCAGCAAGACAGAGCTTTTGCTATACGCCGCCGACCGCGCTCAGCACGTAGAAGAAACGCTCATCCCCTGGCTAGAAGCCGGCTATTGGGTACTGTGCGATCGCTACACAGACTCAACGGTCGCCTACCAGGGATATGGCCGCCAGCTAGACCTAGCGCTGATTCATCAGCTCAACCAAATTGCCACCGGCGAACTTAAAAGCGATCTAACCCTATGGCTCAACGTCTCCCCAGCCGTAGGACTTGCTAGAATGCACCAGCGAGGCCAGGCCGACCGGATAGAACAAGCCGGAAGCTCATTTCATCAGCGAGTGGGCGACGGCTTTGCAGCCCTAGCCCAACCGACCGCCACGGGCAGTCCTCAACCGCTAAGCAGCGGCCCCACGATAGAAATTGCAGGCGATCGCCCCATAGAAACCGTCGCCGCCGAAATTCAGCAAGTACTCCGACAAAAAATCGACCAGTGGTTCTTCAAGAGCCTCAAGCAGCGAGAACAGCCGTGACCTCCGATCTCTTTGCCAGCCTAATCGGACAGACCCAAGCCGTGACGCTACTGAACCGCGCAGTTGCCCTACAGCGCATCGCCCCCGGCTATCTATTTGTCGGCCCAGAGGGAACCGGAAAGTCCATTGCCGCCGCCGGATTCGCCCAACGACTCTTAACGGCCAAATCCAACCGCAAAGCCCCAGCCGACAGCGCCGCACTAGCTCGCCGAATTCGCGATCGCAACCACCCCGATCTCCTTTGGGTAGAACCCACCTACTTGCACAACGGCAACCTGCTTACCCCCGCTCAGGCCGCCGAAGCTGGCCTAAAGCGCAAAAGCCCACCGCGCATTCGCCTCCCCCAAATTCGCAGCATCGCCCAATTTCTTAGCCGCCCGGCCCTCGAATCTAGCCGCGCCGTCGTCATCGTCGAACAGTCCGAACGCATGGCCGAATCCGCCGCCAACGCCCTGCTCAAAACCCTAGAAGAACCCGGCCAAGCCACCCTAATTCTCCTAGCACCCAACCAGCAATCGCTCCTACCCACCCTGATCTCTCGCTGCCAGTCCATCCCCTTCCGCCGACTGAGCCCAGCGCAAATGACCGAAGTCCTCACCCAAACCGGCCATTCAGAAATTTTGACCTCTGCAGAAGTCATAGCGATCGCCCAAGGCTCCCCAGGTCGAGCCATCGAAAGCTGGCAGCAGCTACAAACCCTGCCTCCAGAACTGCTTACCCAGCTAAAAACACCGCCCGTCACCCTACGAGATGCCCTCACCGCCGCTCGCGACATCAACCAGGAATTAGACACCGAAGCCCAGCTCTGGCTAATCGACTACCTGCAGCACCGCTACTGGCAGCAAGGACTCAGCAACAGCGCAGAGCTAGGCGTGCTAGAGCAAGCGAGAACTCATTTACTAGCCTACGTTCAACCTCGCCTAGTATGGGAAGTTGCGCTATCCACGCTATCCGCCTCAGCCCGTCAAATCCCAGCTATGGCCCGCCCTAGATAACGCCTGCTTCAAGGTCAGCCGCATTCCCTATGATCTACCATCAGCCATTCGCTCTACCGGCTTCCTTCGTCCCAGCAACCGCACCCCAAGAAACGCTAAATGAAACGCTAAATCCAGGCGCACCGGTTTGGTGGTTCATCTGCGATCGCGCCAACCTGCTCACCACGACAACCCCTATCGTCGAAGCCGGGCTTTCCCTTTCCACCTGTAGCCTGCCACAGTCGCCAACCTTAGCAGCGCTAGGGCTACAGTCTCAGCGCACCCAATTCCTCGGCTATCTCAATGGCCAGCCCTGCATCGCCGCCGAACTCGCAGCAGACGCCGACCCTCCCAAGAGCCTAATCTTTCAAAATCTGCGATCGCTCCACACCATTTTGCCAGACGATTTATTTGCGATCGCCGCCCGCGCCGTCCAGCTCATCACCTGGGATCGCACCCATCAATTTTGCGGCCACTGCGCCACCCCCATGCAGCAAGCCCCCACCGAACGCGCCAAGCGCTGCCCCAAATGCAGCCTTCGCCAATACCCGCGCCTATCTCCCGCAGTCATCATGCTCATTTACCAAGGAGAAAATGTTCTACTCGCCCGCGCCCCCCGGTTTAAAGCAGGCATGTACAGCGTCTTAGCAGGCTTCGTAGAACCCGGCGAATCTTTAGAAGAAACAGTCGCCCGCGAAGTAAAAGAAGAAGTCGGCATTGAGATCAAAAATATCCGCTACTTCGGCTCTCAGCCTTGGCCCTTCCCAGACTCGCTGATGGTAGGCTTTACCGCCGAGTACGCCAGCGGAGAAATTATCCCCGATCCAACAGAAATAGAAGCCGCCGCCTGGTTCCACAAAAGCGAGCTACCGCCTGTTCCTAGCAGACTCAGCATTGCTCGCAAGCTCATCGACTGGTTTTCCAGCAATTAAATTATTGCGCTCCGCTACTCTATGCTTGTAAACGCAGATCAAAAAGTAACGCATGTTTTAGATCGGCTCAGCTTTGGAGCTAGACCAGGCGATCGCACGGCCCTCAGTAAAACAGGTATAGACAGCTACATTCAATCGCAGGTAAAGCCGAAAAGCGAGACTGAGCCAAACGCGCTGGCCGAGAGATTATCAGAACTTTCTACGCTGTCAATGTCTCCGCTAGCATTGTTCAACCAAGCAGCGTTTCCAAGAAATCCTTCTGAAGAGAAGAAAAAGCAAATCAGCAAGTGGCGACAAAAAATAATCAAAGAAGCTGAGCAATCCAAGCTAATGTGGGCGTTGGAAAGTCCCTATCAACTGCGAGAGATGATGGTGGACTTTTGGTTCAATCACTTTAATGTGTTTGCCCAAAAAGATTTAACGCTAATGTGGGTAGGCAATTACGAGCAGTCGGCCATTCGCCAACATGCACTAGGCAAGTTTCGCGACTTGCTAGGAGCCACCGCCAAGCACCCAGCGATGCTGTTTTACCTAGATAACTGGCGCAATACCGATCCCAACAGTGCCGGGGCCAAAGGGCCTTTTAAAGGGCTAAACGAAAACTACGCGCGCGAGCTGATGGAGTTGCATACGCTAGGCGTAGAAGGCGGCTACAGTCAAACAGATGTAGAAATTTTGGCTAGAACGCTCACTGGCTGGAGTGTCGTCCATAACGTGCAGCCCAGTACAGACGAAAGTGGCTTTGTATTTGCAGCAGACCGTCACGATTCGAGTGCCAAAACGTTTTTAGATCAGCCCCTCATCGGGCAAGGTGTAGAAGAAGGCGATCGCGCGTTAGATCTTCTAGCAGCCCATCCAGCCACAGCCCAGCATATTAGCTACAAGCTAGCGCAGTTTTTTGTCGCTGACGAGCCACCGGTAGCACTCGTCTCTCAACTTGCCGAACGGTTTTTAGTGACAAAAGGCGATATTGCACAAACGCTGCTAGCGCTATTCGAAAGTGATGAATTCTGGAATCTCTCTCATTATCAGCGTAAGTTTAGAACGCCCTATCAATATATGCTTTCGATGGTTCGAGCTATGGGAGTCAGTGCACCTTCCCAAGAAGTATTAACGCGGATCGGCAGTGCCCTCAACCAGCTAGGAATGCCGCTATACCGATGCCGAGCGCCAAACGGCTACGCGCAAACAGAGGCCGCCTGGTTAAGCCCAGATGTGATGATGCGACGGGTGAGTATAGCGATCGCCACAGCCAACATTGTTCGAGGAAGCAAGCCCGATCCAACAGCGCTGCTAGTGACGCTAGGCAACCAGATAACCGCAGAAGCTCGCGAACTCATCAACCGGGCCCCCGAGCCATTACAGGCATCTTTAATGTTGGGAAGTCCATCCATGATGTATCGCTAGGAGGCTGCTATGGAAACGGTGCTGAAAAGACGCGATTTTTTACGGCGAACAGCCTTCGCAGGCGCAGCTGGACTAACGGCGGTAGGCGCACAGGGTTGGGCCTGGCGATCGCCTGCGCAAGCCGCGGCCAGATCCCCTCGGCTAATCGTAATTTTGCTACGCGGAGCCGCAGATGGACTAGATATTGTGGTGCCCTATCGAGAAAGCAACTACTATGCAGCGCGGCCCACCATCGCGATCGCAAAACCCGGTGAAAAAGACGGCGCGATCGACTTAGACGGACAGTTTGGCCTTCATCCATCGCTAGCGCCGCTGATGGCGCAGTGGACAGCCGGAAACCTTGCGTTTGTGCAGGCAACCGGTTTAAAAGATGCAACGCGATCGCATTTTCAAGCCCAAGACTACTTAGAATCAGGCACGGCTAGGCTAACCGGTAGCGGCTGGATGAACCGGCTAATAGGCGTTCTACCAGCAAACAGCGCAACTCAAGCAGTAAGTGTAGGCAATTCTATGCCGCTGATTTTCACGGGGCCGCAAATCGTAGCAAGTATGGCCTTTGGCAAAGCCGGTAACCACCAGATCCAAATTGATCGCCCCCAAATTCAAACTGTTTTCGACCAGCTATACGCGCAAGATCAGCGGCTAAGCCAAATATATAGAGAGGGGCGCGAGGCCAGAGACATTCTATTAAAGTCGCTAAATGACGAACGCATAGCAGCTTCTAAAGACGCACCTGCACCCGATCAGTTTGAGACGAGCGCCCGCTACTTAGCCCAGCTCATGTCTGGAGATGCAGCCACTCAAGTAGCCTTTATGGAACTAGGCGGCTGGGATTCACATGTCAATCAGCGCGGGATACTAAACCGGCAGCTAAAACCTTTAGGAACCGGACTAGCGGCACTTGCAGAAGAGTTAGGTTCTGTTTACGAGGACACAGCGATTGTAGTGATGTCGGAGTTTGGCCGGACGGTGGCCGAAAATGGCAATGGTGGCAGCGACCACGGATACGGCAATGCTATATGGTTGTTGGGTGGAGCGATAAAAGGCAAACAGCTGTACGGCGAGTGGCCCAGCTTAGAGGACACAGCGCTGCATGAGTCTCGCGACTTAGCAATTACAACAGATTTTCGAGACGTGTTGATGTCCTTACTCGGCGAGCATTTTTCGCTAAATGCTGAAGCCCTCTCCCAGGTGTTCCCAGGCTATCAGCAGTCAAAGACTTTACGGCTGGTATAATCAGTTCGATAATTGGCTGTACTTGCTGTGGTACTTGCCCAACTTGAACGACCGGAAAAGCCTATGCTTAAAACGTATAGCGCTCTTCTAGCCAAATTCGCAGTTCTGTCTCTGAAGCATTGAGAATAGCTCTCTCAGAAGCAGTGTCTTTGGCATTCCAAACTGTTTGACCGCTGGCATCTTGAGTAGGCCATACACAGGGTTCTGAAGAAGCGGTAAGCTGGCAGATAAGCGTTTTCGTTAGGTTCTGCAACCGAGCTTTCAAAGTCTGCTGAGGCGCTTTGGAGGCGCGATTTAACTGGAGAGGCCAGTAAGCACTGGGGCTAGCCTGATAATTAGAATTGTTGTTTGCAGCGATTTGCATAAGACTTTGTTCCTTTTCGATGTGTTTTCTTTGAACATCTCTATAGTAAGAAATAGTAGCGAATGATACCAAAAGCAGGTCGCATCCTTTACATGAGAAAGTAGAATGTAAAGCGCCCGCGCCAGGTTAGATTGATTGAATAGTCTGTCCTCTCCTAAGAGTCCTCGTGAAAGATAATCCTCAAAATCAAGTTAAGCTATCACAGCTCAAGATTGTTGTTGCCGTTGCTGAGCAAAAAAACTTTGGAGAGGCAGCTTTAGGCCTAGGTATTTCTCAGTCGGCGGTAAGCCATGCGATCGCTGCTTTAGAAGAGTCTCTAGGCGTGATCCTGTTCTCTAGAGGTCGCCACGGAGCCACCCTTACCCCTGTTGGAGCAAGCATATTACCCCATGCTCAAACGGTGGTAGAAGGCGTTGACGCCATTTTAAAAGAAGCCGCCGTAGGCAAAGGCTTAGACCGAGGAAAAGTGCGAATTGCGACTTTTCGCAGCATTGCGGCTCGCGTTTTGCCAGAGGGCCTTAAGCAGCTCCGCGAGCGCTTTCCAGGCATCGTAGCTAATTTAACCGAGCACGAAAACACCCATCAGGTAGAGCAGGCGCTACGAGAAGGGCGCAGTGATGTTGGCATCATCACCCTGCCGGCGGGGAAAGGGATTACGACATGGGAGCTATTAAGAGACGAATACGTTGTGCTTTTACCGCCAGATACCCAGCTCAGAAACAACAAACTTACCTGGGAAGCGCTAGCCAAACAGCCGCTAATTATGCCGCCAATCGACTATGTGATGATGCGACCCGTCTACAACCACATCAATGGATTAGGCTACCGGCTAAACGTAGTCAACGAAATCGAAACAGATTCGGCCACCGTAAATTTAGTAGAACAAGGGTTGGGCGGTACTATTCTGCCTCGATTAGCAGCCGAACCCATTCCCGCAGCCATCCAGGTTTATTCATTGCCCGTTCCGCTAGAGCGGCATATCGCGGTCGCTATTCTGACCGATGCGCTTCAGCCGCCAGCCGTGTATGCACTGCTCGAAGTTTTGAGGCAATAGCCGCGATCGCACCCATATCGCACCCATAAAGCCTTCAAAACCAATCGCTCAGCTTAGTTGTAAAAAGACTTAGCCGCAGACATGGCTAGTAGCTGCTCTGTTGTCCAGCTAGCCTTACGGAGCTTCTCGCTGATAACCGGCTGTCATCGCGCCAGTGCCATAGGTTCCTTCTAAAATTCTGCCTAAGTTCAGACGCTGGGCTAGTTGCGTCATCAGGCGGTTAGAAGTGTTGCTTGCAGTAGCTTTCATATAGTTGCGTTTCCTTAAAGTTATTTCTTTTGAACAACTTCATTATAAAAAACGGTAGCGAATGATACCAAAAGCATCTTGAACCTTTTTACATGTGACCTGCTCATGTAACCCAGCAGAGCCTCTCATTAATTCTCAATTAGCCCTCAATTAGCCCTCAAGAAAATGGCCGTACAAGGTTAGTCGCCTTGCACAGCCATAGATCTTAGGAGCAAAGTTAAATAGCTACAGCCCAATCAAAATTAGTCTAAAAAGAAAGCTGCGCCTGAAGGTTAAAGATGTAAAGATCTGGATTGTCGCTAAAGTTATTCACATTATCAATCCAGTAAACCGAAGGGACAAGGGCAATGTTCTGACTAATCGGATAGCGATAGGCAACCTCAATCTCTTGCTGCTTACCACCATCGCCACCGCCAGAAGCAAGAAATTCACGACCGTCTACAATATCGAAAGGACGAACATAGGAGATAATTCCTTGAGCGCCCTCTCTAAACAGGTTTGGGAAAGCCACACCCACCTGAACAGATTGAGAATTTATCTCACCATCGGGCAGCGCGTCGCTCACCGGAAACAGGTTTGTACTGCCGTAGGCATAGCGGCCAAACAGGCCAAAGCCATCTGATATCGTCCAATCGAAGTTAAACAAATAGGTATCCGAAGTCGCCGTCCGCAGCGGCCCCCCAAAACCATCGTCGGCAAAGCCAGTAATCGGTTCGCCAATGGTTCCACCCACAAAACCGGTAGCAGTAGGCTCTTGGTTCGAGCGAGTATAGAGAAACCTGAGGTTAATATCGTCTGTAGGGCGAATACCCAGCTGCCCCGTAAGCGTAGTCGTCCCCGCAAACAAACCGTTGGTCGTAGAACTCCGCGGCCCCGGTAAAAACTCGTCATTCTCAGCCAAATAACCTAGTCTAAAGTCCAACCAGTCGGTAATATCTAACTCAACAACAGCGCCCGCACCCCGGTCTACGGCATTTACCTGGGTGCTGCCGCTCGCGTTAAAGCTGTTGGCTCCCGTCAGGTAAAACGTGTAGCGGTTGTTGTCAAAGTGCCGATACCAGTTAACCGCAGGGCCAATCGTAAATGAGAGTTTTTCACCCACAGGAAAAGAGTAAAAGACCTCTCGTACAATTACATTATCTTCACCAATCGTGCCGGTCTGAAGCGTAAACGGAACGCCCGTCGTGTTAAACAAGCCGGCCGAACCATAGTAGTTTCCAGCGCCGTTACCATCACCAGACGTAAGCTGAAGCTGCAAACGGTCTTTTCCAGTAAAAGAGGTCGTAAAGTTTAGCCAGGTGTAATAGCTAAAGGTGGGTTCTGGATCTTCTGTTAGCGTTCGAACAACAGGCTGATTGGTCACAGGGTCACGCGCTGGCACAAATACATTAATGCCTTCTGCTTTAATATCGCCGCTAGAAGTTGCGAAGTTAAGGTGAGTAAAAAGCTGAGCGCTAAACTTTGTCGTGGTAGAAAACTGGTTAGCCTCTAGCTGAGCAACATCAGCTTCTAGCGTATCCACATCTGCTCGCACCATCACTATCTCAGCCGCAAACTCCTCCTGCAATCGCCTAATCTCTTCAGAATTGTTTCTGTCGCCTGGGAGCGAAAAAATAACTATATCCAAACAGGCATTCAGACCAGCCGCAAACTCATAGCGAGTAAGGGCGCGGTTCCCTCGAAAAGTGTTGTCGGGGTAGCCCTCCAAACAGCCATACTCTTCCACCAGTCGCTGCAAAGCTGTATAGGCCCAGTCTCCCGGCTGAACGTCAGAAAGTTCCGACACGCTAGTGACCTGCGCCAGATCTTCAGAGGGCCGAAAGTCGTTGTTTTGTAGCGTTACAGGCGACTGATCAGATGTTAAATCAGGTGCTAAAGCATCAGGCTGTTCTAATTTCAGATCAACAGGTTCAACCAACTCGTTGTCATTAGAAATGGCGATCGCCCGCCTCAAATCATCTAACTCCATCTTAGATTTAGATTCGCCCGATTCAGATTCGCCCGATTCAGACAGAGCCAGTTCAGAAGCGATCGCCACACCACCTGATAAGCCTAGCAGCGACCCAATACCCAAGAAGCTAGCGCCGAGTAGCAGCCGCAGTAAAAAAGCACGGACTTCACCTTTTTCAAAATCACATCTAAAAACTGCTGTACTTGTCGACATAATTAATCCCTCACACACTTTATAAAGTCGCACACTTCCATAAACGCCACGGATGGCGTCTACTCACTCAAAATTCAACGATGTAGCTTCTTATATTCTTATAGACAACATGTTCTCAAAGACAATATGTTCTCGAAGACAACATGTTCTCAAAGACAAAAACAGATCTACGGTTACTCGCGATCGCCCGGCAAAACCATATTGAGCACTAAAGCAGTTAACCCACCGGTACTAATACCCGAAGAAAAAATGCTCTTAACCAGCGTCGGCATCTTGTCCAAAGCATCTGGAACAACGCTCACGCCCAGACCCAAGCCCAGCGACACCGCTAAAATAATCGACGCTCTCTTATCTAAATTAACCGTAGAGATAATTTTGACGCCCGCCACCGCCACTGTCCCAAACATAATGATCGTAGCTCCACCCAATACCGGCTGCGGAATGGTTTGAAAAACGCCCGCAATGACCGGAACAAGGCCCAGCAGCACAAATACGCCAGCGATAAAAAAGCCAACGTAGCGACTGCCAATCCCCGTAAGCTGAATGACGCCGTTGTTTTGGCTAAAGGTAGTATTCGGAAAAGTGTTGAAAACAGCTGCGATCGCAGAATTTACCCCATCGCCCAAAATTCCGCCTTGAATGCGATCAAAATACTTCTTCCCAGCAATCGGCTGCCCGGTCAGTAAAGAAGTCGCCGTCAGATCGCCCGTAGACTCAATGGTTGTAATTAAAAACAAAAAGGCAAAAGGAATAAAAGCAGCAGCATTAAAGCCAAACCCATACTTAAAAGGAATTGGGATTGTAAAAGCAGGCAAACCAGCAAGATTGCCAAAATTCACCAGCCCCATCGGAATCGCCACAAGGTAACCAACCAGCAAACCGATAGCCACAGAAGACATTCTTAGGAAATTGTTCCTAACGCTGTTCAAAACAACAATAATCCCCAGCACCAGCCCTGCCAACAAAAGATTAGAAGGATTTCCAAAAGTCTCATCCGCTATAGCCGCAAATCCTCCTGCCATACTGGTCATACCCACGTTAACCAGTGTCAGACCAATCAGCGTCACCACAATCCCCGTAACCAAAGGCGTCACAATGCGGCTAGCCAGCTGAATAAATCGACTCAGCACCATCTCGATAAACGAGCCAAAAAAGCAAAGCCCAAAAATAGTTCCTAGCGCCTCTTGAGGCGTTCCACCTGCACCCGTAACGGCCAATCCTGCCGCAATAATGGGGCCAATAAAAGCAAAGCTAGTCCCCTGTATGCTGAGTAAGCCCGAGCCAACTGGCCCTATTTTTTTAGCCTGAATAAACGTCGCAATTCCCGAGACAAACAAAGACATACTCACTAAATAGGCGCTGTCAGCTGGTGGCAGCTGAAGCGCACCCGAGATAATGAGCGCGGGCGTGATAATGCCCACAAAGCAGGCAAACACATGCTGAATAGCTGCAAAAATAGCATCGCGCAGCGGGGGTCTATCTTCTAAACCATAAATGAGATCGTGCTCAATCGGCGCGTCTGGCGCTAGCAGCACTTCTTCCCTGGTAACGGGTTCATTCGTGATCATGTCAGGATTGTCCATAAAGAATTGTTTCCAGAAGTTCAAGACCAACAAAAAAATGCCGTTCTAGCAAAAAGACCTGCAGCCAACAAAAGCACTAACTTTCTATCAGCCTGTTCTTCCTATTGTTGTCAATATCACAAGAGGCTCGCCTACTAAAAGCAATTAGTAAAAGCAAGTAGAATTGTATACAACCTATAGGAGAAGTGGATAGTAGAAAAGTATTACAAGCCACACTTTTGATTTTTCTTAGAATTCTCTAGAACTTATCCAAAACTTGTCCAAACGGCTTGCCTCCATGGCGATTTTTAACGGCGCTGTTCAACGCCTATTCTTAGCGATAAAGCCGATCTAGCTTGAGCAGTGTTCCGAGTAAAACATTAGCGCCCTGGGTGCACTGCTCAGGCGAAGTATACTCATCTCCCGAATGGCTAATGCCCTCTTTACTAGGCACAAAAATCATGCCCATATCGGTAAAGCGCCCGACCTCTTGAGCATCGTGGCTAGCGCGGCTCGGCAAGTGAGTATAGCTAAAGCCCATCTCCTCACAGCTTTCCACAATCAGCGATTGCACCATCTCCGAAGCCAGAGTAGGCTCTACCTGCAACTCCGATCGAATGCGAATCCGCGTCCGACTAGCCACCGCTACCGTCTCTATTTTGCGACGAAGCTGTTCAATCATATGAGCAATCACCTCAGGCGAAAGGTCACGAATATCCAGACTCAGCTCGACGGTTCCTGGCACGGTGTTAATTGAGTTAGGCCAAATTTGCAAAGTGCCAACGGTCGCAACCGGATCGCCCGGATAGTGTTTAGCAATATCTTCTATCGCCAAAATCAGATGAGACGCCGTTGTCAGCGCATCGCGGCGCATATGCATAGGCGTAGTGCCCGCATGATTCGAGCGCCCCTCAATCGTAATTCGATGACGCTGCTGGCCGACGATCCCCTCCACCACACCAATATCGCGGCCAATCGCTTCCAAAACACCGCCCTGCTCTACATGGAGTTCTACAAAGCAGGCAATATCTTCGCGGGAGCGACGGGCCGTAAGCAGATTCTCCCAATCGCCGCCTGCTCTAGCTAAGCAAGACTGAATCGAGTCATTGTCCCAGGTATCGTAGCGCTCAGGATCTTCAAGGGCAGTACCAGCCATCGCCTTCGCCCCAACCATGGTTCGTTCTTCATCTGCAAAGGCAATCAGTTCGAGCGGATGGTGCAGCTTAATGTCATTCTCTTGCAGGACTCTAACAACTTCTAGCCCAGCAATCACGCCCAAAGAGCCGTCAAACCGCCCGCCCGAAAATACGGTGTCAATATGAGAGCCGGTCGCTAAAGCCGCCGCCTCAGCTTCGCGCCCAGGATAGCGACCAATCAAGTTCCCACCCGCATCCACTCGCACCGTCATCCCCGCCGATTCCATCCATTCTCTAAGGCAGGCGCGAGCCGTCAAATCTTCAGGAGAAAAAGCAATGCGTTTAATCGTGTTGTCTGCTTGTTTGCCGATTTCAGCTAGATCTTCAAGCGCTTGATTAAGGCGATCGCCATTCACCGCTAGAGAGAGCATTTTAGCCAGAGTTTTAGTCATAATAGAGATACCTAGAAAAGATGGTCAAAAATGTCAAAAACAAGGTGTTGTTAACAACAGGGCCTCAGCCTAATCTCAATAAACAACGCTCGCCGTTATCAAAAATCAAACAGCATTTGCTGTCTGCCTACACATGTTCAAACTATTCAGTCTGTTTTCTCGCTCTAGCCCTCTCAAATCAGCAGCCTCCCCTGCTGAACTTAAAAAACGGCTCGATTGGGGTGAGCCAGCGCTCACTATCATCGATATCAGAAGCAAAGAGGCGTTCCTAGAAGGTCATATTACAGGTGCTGTTCCAGTATCCGATGCGATTTTAGTAGAAAGTGCCGCCGCAAGTCTCGAACGGGAGCGCGATATCTACGTCTACGGTAGCAACGATGAGCAGTCAACTGCAGCGGCTGATCGATTGCGCGAAGCAGGCTACCAAAGCGTTGCAGAACTCAAGGGAGGGCTACCGGCTTGGAAAGCGATTAAGGGGTCTGTTGAAACCTCTTGGTAGGCGTATCTTGACGCTCTATGCCCGGTGCTGTTAACCCATCAGTATGTTTTACCTAGCCTCTACAGTTCAGGTAAAACGCGTCATAATAAAGCTCATAAAGTTCAGTTACTTCGTTCCTTACTCAATCCTTATGGATGTCTTTTCTCCGCTTCCACCTGATTGGATTGAAGATGCCGTCCATTCTGTGCCATTTGGCTGTCCGGCTTGTGGCAAAGGCCGCAGAGAAGCCCAAGATGTTTGGTTAAACCGTCGATCGCCTGTGTTTACAGAAGAACGTAAGCGTAAGCTACAGGAGTTTTGCCTGTGCGAGTGTGGCACAGCTTGGTGGATCTGGAGTTCTGATAGGCCACCGCTATACGACTTCAGCATCGAAAAGCTGTGGATAGAGTAATGCGGAGGGAGGAATGGAGTAGTGCAGCTTCTATTCAAGCCAAAATTCTCAACCTAAAACGTCTAAAGCAGAGAAATACTTTGCAGCGGCACATCGGCCCTAATGCCCTGAAGCGATTGAACTACTCGCGATTTGCTAGCCACTAAATGATTACGCACGGCGATCGCAGCCGCTTGAGGATCGCGCTGTTCAATCGCGCTAACAATCCGCTCATGCTCTGCCCAAATTTCTAAAACATCTGGGTTTTGATAGGTCGTTGTCAGCCGCAGCAAGGACATTTTGCCAAAAATCTGATTGAGCAAGTCAGCGAGCCAGGGATTACCAGAGCTTTCAGCTAGCAACCGATGAAAGCTCTGGTCAATACGCAGCCGATTCTCCAGTTCATCCGCCTGGTCGCTCGGAACCGCTAAAATCTGTAGCGCTTTTTGCCCTGGCCGTTTTTTGGCCGACCCCTCAGCGTCAATTAGCGGCGCTAAATTAGCTTGTGCCAAACAATCTTGCAAATCCTCTATCTGCGCAGGCGTCGCATTTTCACAGGCCCCCATCGCGGCAACCTGCTCTAGACCCAGGCGGCAATCGTAAAGATGAATCGCATCGGCAATCGTAATTACGGTTACTCGCAAACCGCCGCCTCGATCCGCTTCGACTAACCCTTCTTGCTGTAGCTGGCGAATCGCTTCTCTAATCGGCGTGCGGCTCACAGCAAAGCGATCGGCTAGCGTCTGCTCTATCAGGCTCTCTCCAGATACCAAGTTGCCAGAGAGAATCTCCTGGCGAAGTGCTAAGTAAGTTTTGCTAAAGAGCTTGCCCATATCTATATCAAGAAAGTTATATGTACCTGACATTTTAAACCGATCAGCAGGTTTTTATATAATGAAGGCTTGCTTACTGTGATAGTATCCAATCACATCTATTGTATACAATTTCTCTCTAATCAGCGCTAGCTCATTGACTCATTCAGAATCGGTCAATTCAAAAGATCAGGCGTTTTATAGCAGCCTGGTAGTTGAACATATTGTTACCAAAGTAAAAAGTAAGGCTTTTGAACGCTGGTACAAAACCTTAATTCAGGCCGCAAGTCGTCATCCGGGTTTTGTTAGAGCCGATCTCAATCCGCCGCTGCCTTGCGAAGATGATGTTGTCAAATGGCACAGCATTGTTCACTTCGACTCTCCCGAAAACTTAAACAGTTGGGTGAGCTCCAGCGCCCGAAAGCAAATTGTTGAAAATGGGCAAACCATCTTAAGGGCCTACCGGTTCAAATCGTTTACAACTGGGTTAGAAGGATGGTTTTCCGAACGGAATCGCGAGGGTGAGCAAAGCGGGCTAGGGCCACCCGTTTGGAAGCAAATTTTGTCTGTGGTCTTTGGGCTTTATCCGCTGGTGATGGTGCGGATAAAGCTGTTTCCCGGTACAGGCGTTATTGGCGACTGGTCTCCCTCGGCTGCGATGCTGCTAGCAACGCTGGTCACCTCTGCTATTTTAGCGATCGCAATAATGCCCACTCTCACCCGGCTAATGGGATTTTGGCTGTACCCTGCCTACCGCGAATCCAGGTGGAAAGCCGACGTTCTAGGCACGATTGTAATGGGTTTGGGGCTAATGTTTATGGTAGGTATATTCGATAGAATTTGAGCTTCCACCAGCCAACAAACCCCAGTCAACAAGCCGCGCAGATCCTTAAAAGGCCCCCAGATTAATGGCTCACCCAATCGCTAAAAACGGTTCTTCAAGCTATCCTCGCGATCTCATTGGCTATGGCCAAACGCCCCCGCCGGCCCAGTGGCCAGACCAGGCCAAAATTGCCGTGCAGTTTGTCATCAATTACGAAGAAGGGGGCGAGAACTGCATTTTGCACGGCGATCCGGCCTCAGAAGCGTTTCTATCCGAAATGATTGGGGCCGAGCCGCTGCTGGGCGTTCGCAACCTCAACATGGAGTCTATCTACGAATACGGATCGCGAGCGGGCTTCTGGCGGCTGCATAGGCTATTTACCCAGCGCGACATTCCGCTCACGGTGTACGCCGTCGCCATGGCTCTACAGCGCAACCCAGACGCGGCCAAAGCCATGGTCGAAGCCAACTGGGAAATTGCGAGTCACGGCTATCGTTGGATTGACTACCAGTATGCAAGCGAGGAACTAGAGCGATCGCACATCCATAAAGCCATCGAAATCCACACCGAAATAACCGGCACTCGTCCCCTCGGTTTCTATCAGGGCCGATTAAGCCCCAACACTCGCCGCCTCGTCGTAGAAGAAGGCGGCTTTCTCTACGATGCCGATAGCTACGCCGACGATCTCCCCTACTGGAATCACGACTACAACAAGCCTCACCTCGTCATTCCCTACACCCTAGACAACAACGACATGCGCTTTGCGACCTACCAGGGATTCAACTCAGGCGATCAGTTTTTCACCTACCTCAAAGACGCCTTCGACATGCTCTACGCAGAAGGCGAAACGGCTCCAAAAATGATGAGCATCGGCCTGCACTGTCGGCTATCGGGTCGGCCAGGACGCGCCGCTGCGCTCGCCAGATTTTTAGACTATGTGCAAAGCCGCGATCGCGTTTGGCTCTGTCGTCGAGTAGATATCGCACGTCACTGGCACCAGCATCACCCGGCTTAATGCGTTTCAATCAGATCATCTAGTCGAAACCGAGCGATCTTATAAATTTCAAAGAGCGATCGCCCGATCTCATCCTCTTTTTGCTGCGCTAGCCTGCTTTCCAACGCTGCTTTAATCCGCTCCAAAGTCTGTCCCTTCACCGCCATCACAAACGGAAATCCAAACTTCTCCCGATAGCTCGCGTTCAGCTTGAAAATCTGTTCGCGAACCTCTTCATTCATCTGATCTAAGCCAACCCCAGCCTGCTCTTGAACAGAAGCCGCCGCCATTTTACGCGTAGCGCCCAGCTCAGGATGCGCCTGAATCAGCGCCAGCTTCTCACCAGTCGTCATCTCTTCCTCAACTAGCCTCACCATCTTCCGATGCAGATCGCCAACGTCATCAAAAGGCATAGCCGCCCATGCCTGCTCAGCAATCTCCGGCGTCTCCTCAAAAACAGACCCAAATAATTGCACAAAATCGGACTTGTCCATCCGATTAACCTCAGAAATTGAATAGCTCGCCATAAATTGTTCTCTTATCTAAAATCTCTCCTATCCTAAGGGGCCACCTAAAATAATCTTAGCCAGCGCGTCAATCACCGCATCGGGCTTCTCCTCTTTAAGCTGCGCGTACCACTCCTCAGTCGCGTCTTTATCCTTGGCATAAATGGTATCTGTGCGCTTGCGAGCTTTTAGCGTCAAATCGGCAGTGCGAGATTTACGAGATGCTTCATAGCGCATTAACGCATCAACAACGCTAATGTTAGTCGTTACCAAAAAACGAGTCAGCATCGCGGCATCCTCCATCGCCTGACAGCCGCCCTGTCCTAAAGTAGGCGTAGTCGCATGACCAGAATCGCCCAGCAGCGCAATTCGCCCTTTCACCAAATGCGCCGGCGGATCGATATCGCTAATTTCTAGCCGGTTCGAATCAGCCGGATCGAGCGTGCGAATCAGCGCTTGAACAGAATCAGGCCAGTTAGCAAAACACTGAGCCAGCTCCTCGCGGCGGTCTTCGGGCAAGGTGCTAGTGCCTTCGCTCATCGGTGCGCCAAAAAAATAATAGAAGCGATCGCCCCCAACCGGCATCATCGAAGCCCGCTTCCCCTCACCCACATACAGCACCCAGTTATCCGCCTCACAAAGCTCTGGCGCAGCCGGGACTAATCCATTCCAATTCACATAGTCTGCATACCGAGGCTTCAGCGTCTCGCCCAAAACATACTCGCGAATAATAGAGCGAATCCCGTCCGCACCAACGATCATATCGCCCGTTGCTCTGGTGCCATCCTCAAAAATAGCCGTCGCGCTATCTTCATCCTGTTCTACCGCAACACATTTCATGCCTAGCTGCACCTGATCCTCACCAAACGCGTCAAGCAGCATCTGTTGCAAATCCGTTCGCGCCACCGGATAGGGCCGCTGCCCAACTTTCTCAAACAGCGGCTGCAAATCCACCTTATTCAGCGGCTCATCCTGATGGCTGCGGTACTCCATCCGATTCATCTCACCGCCAATCGCCGCAATCTCTTTTCCCAACCCAAGCTGGTTTAGCACCTTAACCCCATTAGACCACAGAGAAATGCCTGCACCTGCTGGTCGTAGCTTCAAAGTGCGCTCGTAAATCTCAACCTCATAGCCTGCTTGCTTCAGTGCAATGCCTGCTGTAAGTCCACCAATTCCAGCGCCAATAACGATTGCTTTAAGATCTTGCATAAAAAAAGAAGAGGGTTTATTTCAGAAGGCGTTGTCAATAGTAAAACACTGACATCCCCAGAATAGTAGCAAGAACAACTATTCAACCATCGAGCTAGCAAGCCGGTTGCAAGTCTCGATAAGTTTTTCAATATCTACTGCGATCAATTTACCTTCTTCAACGACTTTCTTTCCATTAATAAAGCTATAGTCCACAGCAGGAGGCTGGCAAAATATCAGCGCGGCAACCACATCCAAATGGCTGCCAACAAACGCAGGCCGATCAACATTAAAGCTAATAAAGTCGGCTGACATGCCCGGCGCCAGATGGCCAATATCATCTCGCCCTAAAACCTTTGCGCCGCCTCTAGTCGCTATCTCTAGCGCTTCACGAGCCGTCATCGCCGCCGCGTCTGCTTCTCTTACTCGCGCCATCAGGAAGGCGGTTCTAGTCTCCTGCAACAGATTAGACGCATCGTTGGAGGCCGCCCCATCGACGCCCATACCCACCGACACACCGCTATCGAGCATTTTACGAATAGGAGCCATACCGCTAGCAAGCCTCATATTACTGCAGGGGCAATGGGCCACTCCCGTGCCGGTCTTAGCAAATTTTTGAATAGATAGATCGCTAAGCTGTACGCAGTGGGCGTGCCAAACGTCTTCGCCCAACCACCCCACCGATTCTGCATAGTCTCCTGGCGTTAGCCCAAAGGTAGATAGGCTGTAGTCAACGTCGCTTTTGTTCTCTGCTAAATGCGTATGGAGTCGTACGCCAGGATAGCTGCGAGCCATAGCCGCTGACTCTCGCATTAAATCTGTTGAGACAGAAAAAGGAGAGCAAGGAGCCAAAACCATCCGAATCATGGCATGGCGACTGTTGTTGTGATACTGCTCAATCAGCCGCTGAGAGTCTTTAAGAATATCGGCTTCTGCTTCTACTAGCGCATCAGGAGGCAGACCGCCCAAACTCTCTCCTACGCTCATGCTGCCCCGGCTAGCGTGAAACCGCAGGCCGATATCTTGCACTGCGCGAATTTCATCATCTAGCTTGCAATTATTAGGAAAAAGATAGAGGTGATCGCTAGCGGTGGTGCAGCCCGAGAGCATGAGTTCAGCAGCGGCCATTTTAGCGCTAGCATAGACGCCTTCACCCGTAAGTCTCGACCAGATAGGATAGAGCGTTTGCAGCCAGTTAAAGAGATCGCAATTTTGGGCGGCGGGAACAGCGCGAGTCAGCGTTTGAAAAAAATGATGATGAGTATTGACTAAGCCCGGCAAAACAACGTGACGACCTTTAAGATCGAGAACGTCGTCGGCAGTTGCCGGAAGATCATCAGTCGCTCCGATTTGTTCAACAACGTTGTCTCGAACGAAGATCGCTCCGTTTTTAATTTCTCTGCGCTCGTCGTCCATCGTGACGAGAGTATGGCTATTTTTGACTAGCAGAGTGCCCATATAAAAAGTGCTCTGTAATATCTGTGTATATAGTTTTCTAGGCTGTGTATTGCTGGCTCAACCCCAACTTTGCTAGTCCCTTGCGGTAAATAATAGAGGTTTGGTCAGCTTCGATATGAGACTCTACCTTTAAGTCTAGCGGCAGGTCTTCAGGATATTGAGCTTCGACAACGGCCTTATCTTCATTAAATATTTGGTAGTTAAACTCATAGACAGGTTCTAGCGGTTGGTCTTGATCGAAGTTGCGGCACAAAGGGCTAAAGACGCGAGTTTTGCGGGCGGAAACGGGTGAGGCGGCGTTAAGAATGCACAGGCGATCGCGCCCAGGAAAGTGAACTCTTAACAAAGCGCTAAAAGGAAGAAAAACGGTAAAGTCTCGCAGCCATTCAAAGTCGGCGGGAGCGCGATGCTGAAGGCTTTTAGGAAAGTTGCTGACGGTGCTGCGATATTGCGATCGCAGCCCGCGAGCATTAGCTTCAACGGTGTACTTCGGCACCACCGGGTTCTGGCGATCGCCAAACGAATCAGCATGTATCCAGGCAAAATGGGCCACGTCTAAAAAGCCCTCCATCTGTCTACCAGCAGCAGCTTCCAAATCAATCGGATCGGGCTTAATAGGCTGATAATCCGGCTCTAACCACTCTGGAAAAACGGGCAGCGCATCCGGATCATCAGCGTTGCCAGTAAGCGTTGTCCAAACCAAGCCATAGGCTTCTTTAACCGGGTAGGTTTTAAGACAAAGCTGGCTAGGAATATTGGCCTGCGGATTTGCTGGTATGAGCGTACATTGACCTACAGGGCTGTAGTGAAAGCCGTGATACTTGCAGATCAGCTGTTCGTCTTGAACTTCGCCCATGCTCAAAGGCACGCCTCGATGCAAGCAGATATCGTTAGCGACAGAAAGACCGGTAGACGTTCGCCAAATGACTAAACGCTGGTCGAGTAAGGTCGTGCCAACAGGGCTGTCGTTAATATTATGACTGTAGGCAATGGGATACCAAAAAGGAGCGATCGCCTGCCAGTCACTTTCAGAAAACGTGCAGCCGCTAGGCAATAAAGTTTTGACGACTGTTGACACAAGCTGACCTCTTTAACGTACAAATGCTCGCTGAATAGTTTAGCGCTTCCTTCAAAATCTTGACTGAGCGCGTGATCGTAATTTGTTGCTGTTGTAACGGTTTAGCGGCTTAATTCACCGCGAGTCTCTCACCGCATTCTCAAGGTCAGCTAGAACTGGGCAAGGTCATTATGGTGTCCTCATAGAGAAGGGCAACCGGGAACTCATAGCCAACGCTTTCGAGCGTAATGCTATCCTCCAATTGATAAGCCGTGTAAAGCCAGAATCTCCCTGATGCGCGGCGGTAGACTTCAACGCTAATCTGCATCGAGCTAATTAAGACATACTCTTCTAAACTAGGTAGCTGGATGGTATCGAAGTTAGGCGTTGACATTTTTATCTAGCCGCCCGGTAGCCGCTGCGAACCGGCTGGCTCTGGCGGCATTCGCCTTGTCGTAAAGCTAGCTTTTGTTTTCCACCACCAGTTGCTAGGCCACCACCAGGGCGCACGCTGAGCCTCAATCAGGCGGTTAAGCCTACGATCTGTCGGTTCTATGGCCGCTTGAATTCTACTTTGGGCGCTCTCCTGTTCGCTCTGAAGCTTTGCGGTTGCGGTATTAATCGACAGGATTAGCGCTTCAAACGAGGTGCGATCGCCCATTAGCTCAACAACTTCTGCAATCTGAGTTTTTAATTTGACGGCTGCTTGATACTTTTGGTCTACCGCAATGATTTCTCGCTGAGCGGTTTCCACTCGCTGTAGAGCCGCGCTGATTTGGCGATCGGTTTGCTCTGCCTGCTGGATTGAATTAGTAAGCGAAGATAAACAGGTTTGCCCGCGCTGCGCCTGCATAGAGATGTTTGCACATAGCTGTTTGTACTCAGTACCCGACTGCTCTAGCGATGTCTTTTGCGCAAGTGCTACGGCCATTACGGACTCAAGCGATTCGCGCTCTTGAATGGACTTATGCTGATTTTCTATCAATGCGTCGCGAGACTGCTGAAGTTGATCTGTGGTTTTCGCTAGCTCTGTTCTAGTCTGAACAAAGGTGTCCTCGTCCCAAACGTCCTGGAGCAGAGCTTCGACCTTTTCAATTCCACCCGTTATCAGTCCGGCTAAGGTTTCTAAAGAGTTCGAGACTTCTAGATCACTAGTTGTTTTCATATTTTCTCCTATATTTTTGCTTTGTATTACTGCTTAAAACTTAGCTTTGAGAACGCTCACTAAAGCCTCCACCAGATTTCCTTTAGTCTGAGCCGCTTCCGCAAAAGGATAGTGAGCGGGATAAGGTACTTTTAGCGTTTGGTGTTTTAGTCTGGCAGCTTCAACGAACAGTTTGTTTGCTTCAAGGGTTTGTGCGATCGCTTCAACAACCCGCTCATATTCATTTGGGTTAGCTTCCTTCAGCGGATCTATCACCCTTACAGCCTGCCAGTATTCTCCCATTGAGCGCAGCAAAAGCGAGGCAAGAAAACCTGTCTCGGCTGCTCGCTTAATCGTGTTGAGCTCTGCCGTAATCAAGCTAACGGGATGTTGTTCTATTAGCTGAATCATTTCTTCCTCCAGCGCTGTGCGTTCTTTTCCTTTCACGCCTAGCCTATCGAGCACCTGATAGGTGTCCCAGTAAAGCATTGGTTTCTCTTTTCTAAGGGCGCTAAACAAGTAGCGTTTGACAATCTCTTTTTCTGTTACCGCAAACCCAACGTCGTTGCTCTCTGCTCGAATCCACTGGCACGCTGAGTCAACGTCTTTTGGGTTTTGGCCGCTGACGCGATCGCACTCAAGCAAAATCTTCGGCACATGCTCTTTTAGCAGCTCATACTGTGTCTGCGTTACCACCACCAGTAGGCGCGATCGCGTTCGCGTTAGCAAGGTATACCACTGCCACCAATCTTCAGAGGCGGGCGATTGGCCTACAAACGTAAAAATATTAAAGGCAATGCAGGCGTCAAATTCTCTCCCTTTCGCCTCATGCACGTTCAGGAAATCTAGCTCGTCGCTGTGCTGCGATTGGTATGCTTCGCTTGTTAAAATCTTGACCCGGCTAGCCAGCTTATGAATTAATGATCGGCTCTCTTGAATGTCACTATTGCCAATTCCTATTGACTGCGAGAGCTGGCTTAAGAAGCCTTCTGCTGCGGCCCCGTCGGGATAAACAATTAGCCTGACCCGCTCGCCCTCTTCGTAAGCTCTATTCGGATGGGCCGGTGCGTGAGGCCGCCTTGCGCCCTGCTGATGCGAGGCGGCTTTGACAGGAGAAAGCAAAAGATTGCTGAACTGTAAAATATGCTTCGAGTTGCGAAAGCATTTCCACTTAATCACCTTTCGCTCGACCAGCTCTAGCACTCCCCAGTCAAAATCAACCGGCATAATTCTCTGATTAAGATCGCCTAGCAGCCATAAGTGAGCTGGATGATCAGGGCTATGCAAACGCTTACATAGCTGCTTAAGCGCTTCTATTTCGCTGGTAAGATAGTCTTGCGCCTCATCAACAACAACAATGGTTCCAGCTTTTCCGGTGGTTAATGCGCTAGTAGACATCTGCTGCCATTCTTCACTCAGCGCCTGCGCAACGCTAGAGCGAGATTTTTTCTTAAGCTTTGCAAATTCTTGACTCCACCACTTCGGCTTAATATTCTTTAGCGCCTCAATGCGAGACTGATTTTCCCTATAAACTGAATTTTTAGGCTGCTTTGCAGAATTGTCGAGCACAAACGCCTGAAACAAAATCAGATCTCTTAGCCCAATGCCCTGAAGCTTTAGTTTTTGCTTTGACCGAGTTGCGCGAACTGCCAGATCTTTCAGGATACGCAGCTCGCCTTCGGGTGGGAGAGATAGCTGCGATAGAGCGGGAGAAAGCCGCGCGGCCCAATCTTGAAAGGTGCCGTAGAAGAATCCCTGCTGGGGGTCGGTAGGAATAGACTGCATACAGCGAAAGCTCTTTACATCTTCTACTAACCGCTCGGGCAGCAGAAAGACGACGTTCCATCCAGACTGATATAGCTCGCAGGCCCGCACCGCTGCCATGATTGTTTTACCTGTACCCGGCGGACTTTGTGTAATGTGCGCGAAAAAGCCAATTCGAGGATTTGTACCATAGGCCGTATAGCTGTCGTCTTTGCCAATCTTGGTGCTGGTGGACTGCTGCTGTTGGGTAAGAATAGGGCTAGCGTTGTATGCGCCGTTCATAAACAGTGTCCACTCAGCGCCAGACTCGCCGCGCCATAGATAAGCGGGTTCTTTGGGAAGCCGATCTAAATTAGAGGCATACGTGTCGTCGTCTCGCTGGTCGGCATATAAGAACAGAATAGAGCTATCGTCTGCACTTTCTCTCCAAACTAGCCTCAGCGAACTGCCCCCGCCTAAATCTATGCGCGATCGCCAAAGGTGCGCATAGTCCCGCATATGTATAGTGTGTAAAAAGTCGCCGCCTTTTTTAGTTTGCGCTAACTGGCGAAACAGGCGTTCAGGCGTTTTGGCAGCGCCAGACGACTGTAGCTTCTGTAGATCTTTGATCGCCCTTCTGGTGAACTGTATTTGACGCATTGAGCTAGTAGATACGAGGTTTGCTGATCTTTGCGATCCACCTACGTTCTACTCTGCTGTTCGCTTGGATACAGCAAGTTTTTTGAAATCTTATTAAATTTGACGTAAACCTTTGAATTACTGAGTGCTTAAGGCTATCTGTATCCCGGTTTCAGGGCGTAGCGTGATAGAAGGCTGAGGAATAATTTTGTGATCGGGCACGAGTGCTAGACTGTACTTTTGCGCGATCGCACTCAAAATCAGCACCGCCTCCATCATCGCAAATCCCTTGCCAATACAAATGCGTGGCCCGTCTCCAAAAGGAAAATAAACGCCGCGCGGAAGCTGCTTCTCAAGCAGTTGGCCATCCGTCTCTAGCCAGCGCTCAGGCTTAAAGACTTCCACCTCATCAAAATACGCTCATTCCCGTCCCATCATCTTCATCGCGAGCCGCCATCAGCATAGAAAGCAGATCGCCCGGATCTTCCCTGCTTTCGCGGCGACCTTTAATAATGCCGTAGATAGTACTATCCATCGCAGAAATGGCTTCTCTGTAGCGAATATTCTCAGGCCGAGGAAACCATTCCCAAATCAAAAAATTCTGGCGGCGCTTACTGTCAAACCAGTTCATCGCCACATCTAGCGCCCGAGCAACCGTTTCAGCTTCATTCGTAGAAACGGCCTGATTAAAAGCAGGCTGAGCCAGGCGACGCTGGCGGAACTAGGACTCTCCTTCGTTAGTAAGCAATCCATCACCCAAAAGTGTATGAAGCGCTCGAAACCCTCGGCTTTTTGCCAAAGAGTCTCTATCTCTTAAAACCTGTTCGACTAAAGCAGGGGCCGTAACTAGGCAAGCAGGCGTTAGACCCAAGCGAAGAGGAACAATATCTCCATAATCGCGATCGCACCTCGTCAAAAATCCTAAAGGATCTTTTCCCAACTCAGCCAAGCTGCCCACAATAGAATTACCAGAAGGCCCGTCCAGCTCAAAAATATTTCTACGAATCGTCGTTTGAGTCATGGCGTATATTGTGGGCCATGCCCAAAAGTTAAATAAAAGCGTTGCCTTGGCAAGCCTCTATTTAACTCGATACTACCGACTCTGCTTGGGTTAGGGACGGGTTATAGGCGCAGAATGTGTCTTTAGATGTACGCCGGTTCGGCTGCTTGAGCACCGACCCAAGCCGTTGAGGAGGAGTGCGCTTTTGGGTGAACAACGGTGACCGAGCAAGGCGCGTGGCGGACAAGATAGTTGCTGATGCTGCTGTGGTTGGTGCGATCGCGATTTCCCACTACAATCAAGTCAACATTATGCGACTTCGCAGCTTCGCGAATCTTCTGTCCTGGCTCTCCCTGAACCTGCAAATGAGTCGCCTTAACACCAGCAGCTTCAGCCTCGGCGCGCTTTTGGTTCAGCAACGCACCGTAACGGTCTTCAAACTGCTGCCACTTGTGTTCGTAATCTTTTTGGGCAGCGCTATCTACAGGCTTAGAAAAGGTTTCAACCAAAACAAAGGGCTGCTTTGGACTATCGTACGCAAATATCTCTAGTACATGAACTAAAACCAACTCTGCCTTGAGCGATTTAGCCATGGCCAAAGCCGTATCAAACGCCCAATCGCTAGAAGCTGACTCGTCTATAGGGACTAAAATTTTATTCAACATGGAAAAAAGAACTCCTGTTCTGAAATGTTTTTCTGTATAACACGCTACCAATTATAAAAGGCGTGGAAGAAATAGCAAGCAAAAATTTACCGATTTTTGCAGTCTTTAAGAATAATCTTTCTTTATGAATAACCTTGATGAAAACCATGCCACCTGCTCATGAAAACGATGAGAGCCAGTCTTGGTCGCTTCTTCAGCGATTTATTAAGCTGAAGTGAGTTGTAAATCCGCAGGAAAGATTTACCCATGAGATTTCAGTCTGTTCATCATTTACCCATAAACCAGGCCTACTGGCCTTTCCCAGAGCAAACCCGCTTTCAGCCTAAAGCTGCCCGTAGCGCTGCTCATAGCGCAAGGATTACTCCAAAAAAACGATTGCAAACGCTTCTCTCTAAGCTGTACTCCTCTACCGATCCGCACGTATGGTCAACGCGTAACGCTGCGGGCGAAACCGTTTGGAGCGCCGAAGACCTAACTTCTAGAAAAACGATCTACAACATTTCAGAAGTAGAAATGAGAGTTTGGCTAGAAGAACGCTACCAGTTTTAATAGGGTTAGGGCAATCGCTCTATGATAGGCCCAAGATAAACCCAGTTAAACTCTCCCAATAAACCCACATGACAATAAGCGATACCGAGCTACAGCACCTACGCCGATGTGTTGAGCTAGCAAACGAAGCTCTAGACGCAGGCGACGAGCCGTTTGGCTCCGTGTTAGTAGGGTCAGACGGAGCGGTTTTGGCCGAAGAGCGTAACCATGTCGGAGCGGGCGATCGCACCCAGCATCCAGAATTTGCACTCGCTCGCTGGGCCGCCAACAACATTACGCCCGAGCAGCGAGCCGCCGCAACGGTTTTCACCTCAGGAGAACACTGCCCTATGTGCGCCGCTGCGCATGGCTGGGTGGGGCTAGGCCGCATAGTCTATGCCAGTTCCTCCGCCCAGCTAGCCGACTGGCTCACAGAATTTGGAGCGTCAGCGCCCCCTATCCAAATTTTGCCTATTCAAAAGCTGGTTCCTAACCTGCCGGTAGAAGGACCCATTGCAGGCTTAGATGAGCAGGTAAAAGACCTCCACCGTCGGTTCTATACCTCCAAAAATCGCTCATAGCTGCCTATCTCATAGCTGCCTACCCTGCTATATCAAGACCGCGAAAGTGCGTGTTAATAGCGCCGGCTGTTGTAAACCACGTCTCGGATCCCGCCTGCTCTTTTATACTGCGCAAAGCTCTCTCTAACTGCGCAAACCGGTTCGCCTGCCCCATTAAATAAGGATGCAGCGCAATGCCCATCACAACCGGGCGAGCGGCGCATTCTCGCTGATGTAGTTTAAAAGCAGCAATGATCATATCTGCAAACTCGCTAGCTTCACGGCGACGACCCATAATTTGCGGCACGTCGTTAAGCTCCTGCGGATAAGGAACCGAGAGAATGCGCCCGGTGCCGTTTTTAGCCGCCGTTTTAAACCAGATCGGCTGCTCATCGTGCGCCCAGTCTAAAAGGTACTCATAGCCCGCTTCGTCCAACAAATCAGGCGTATGCACAGACTCGGAAATGAGCGGGGCAAGGTAGCCTTTTGGCGCGGTGCCAGTCGCCTGCGCTAGTCGATCTCTTGTACTTTTGAGCATAGATTGCTCATCCGCACGGCTAAGCTGCCCTGGTTGAGTCGAATTTGTGTAGCCATGCGAGACAATTTCGTCGCCTCGGGTTTGAAATGCCTGAACAATTTGGGGCGCATAGTCGCAAACGGCTGAGTTTAGCAGCGCCACAGCCGGTAGCTCTAGCCGATCGAACAGATCGAGCATCCGCCAAATGCCAACCCGGTTGCCGTAGTCACGCCAGGCGTAGTTCAGTACGTCCGGCTGTGGATTCGAAGCAGCCAGCACTGCGCCAACGCCTTCATTAAAAGCAAACCACTCAACGTTAACGCCAATGTAAACCGCCAGACGTTTGCCCTCTGGCCAGGAAAAATCTGGGCGCTCGGTAATAGGCGAAAAGCGGTAGCGATCGTGGTGGGCGAGATCTGCCATATTGGTTTCTGTTCTTTTTCGAATAGGTCATTCTATCGCGGACAATCCTTAGTGTCGCTAAAAAATGCGATCGCAAACACCTCAAAGCAGCGCTAGCGGCGATAAAAATCTATCCACTGAATCTCAAGAGCTGTTGCACCCTCAGCAAACAGCAGCGCGGGCAAACGAACTTCGTAATAGCCCGTCTCATCCACCGAATCATCCCGACTAAAAAACCTTCCATTAAAGCTATAAGCCTGCACGCTCAGCTGATGCTTCTCTATTACTGTTGTCCCATTAGAAACGGTAAATCCCTCCAACCCGCGTAAATGAAGTCGGACAGTTACAGCCTCCGGCCATTCTCCCTGCGCTAGTTTTACAGTCGCCCGCCCTATCCCAAACTCACTCGAGACATCAATCAGCGTATTTGAACGATCTGCCTCGAAGCGATCTAAAAAGACGACAACTTTATCCGTTTGACGACTCAGCTCAGAGACTTCGATCGTAGGCAGTGGTTCAGACAGCGGTTCAGACAAAACGCCAGGGCGTGCACAGGCCATAGGCGTACCAACCGCGCCCATTGTAGACATCAGCACGAACCAAGATGCCGCTAGCCTAGCCCCTCGACGGTCAAAATGCTTAACAAAAAAACTCATGTAGTTATTTCTCTTTAGAAAACTGCATCACGCCAGTATCCGCTTAAATATCAACCAGCAGCTCACCCTGCTCAGCCCTGCTAGCCATTCTCAAAGAAATAGGCCCTAGCAGCTCACCGCTAACCCCGCGCCAAGCCTCTAATTGAGAGCATTAAAAGCGCTACAATCATCGCACCCATAACAACAGCCGTACCTGTTAGAAAGCCGTCCTAACGTTGCGATCGCATCTCCCGGATAATACAACCAGCCAAAGCAGCCTAATCCGAAAAAATCAGCAAAGCAAGCCCCATGAAAACGCAACCCAAGATAGTCTCTCTACTGGTGAGCCTCGCTAGCCTCGTTGTTATCGTGGCCGGTTTAAAAGCGATGGCAGGATTGCTGACGCCCATTCTACTCTCTTTGTTTTTGGTATTAGTCACCTATCCCATTTTGGCTTGGCTAAGAGGCAGAGGGGTGCCGCACTGGTTAGCTTACGTTTTGGTGCTTCTAAGCGTTGTTGCAGTCGGCTCATTTGCAGTTCTTTTCCTAGTCACCTCTATTAATGAGCTAGTAAACCTAATACCCACCTACAGCAACCAAATCGAAACGCAGGTTGAATTTCTGTGGCAGTGGCTTACCGACAAAGGCGTTACGGTAGACGACATTCAAGCGCTGAGCTGGTTTCAACCCGAAAAAATTATTCGACTCTCGCTCACGCTCACCTCTACCGTACTAGGAACGCTCTCCAACACCGGACTAACGCTGCTGATATTTATCTACATGCTAGCGACCGCTCCCACTTTTTCAGCTCAGCTAAAAAAAGGACTCAAGCCCAACTCACCAGCGCTACATCGGCTAGAAGAATTTGCCCATAGCACCAGCTCGTACCTAATGATTAAAGGATGGCTTGGGGCGGTAACGGCGCTCATCCAAATGCTGCTGATGGTAATTTTGGGTCTAGATTTTGCGGTGCTGTGGGGCGTTCTCTCATTTGCCCTCAACTTTGTGCCCAATATCGGCTTTTACCTCGCGCTCATTCCACCATTACTCATCGCAATCATTGAGCTGGGATGGTTAAAGGCGCTCTTCTTTGCGCTCGGTTATGTGCTTATCAACAACTTTTTTGATATGGTGATCGCGCCTCGCTACTTATCCAAGGGGCTAGATCTCTCCGTCCTAGTGACCTTTTTAGCCGTCATTATCTGGGCCTGGATACTAGGCCCTATCGGTGCTTTCCTGGCGCTACCGCTCACTATCATGGTCAAAACGCTGCTGCTCGAACCCTTTCCCCAAACTCAGCTAATAGCTAGTGTGATGAGTCCAGGCGGTGAAGAATCGTAAAAGAGGCTAAAAATAATGGCAGCAGAACTAGGGTTTACCTACGAGCTGATGTTGGTGCTAGGCGCGGCGGCAGTAGGTGGCTACGGCGTTAGCCGGTTGGGGCAGCCGGTTTTGCTGGGTTATTTGGCAAGCGGTGTAGCGATTGGGCCTTTGGGCTTTAGGCTAATTACCGATACGGTGAACATTCAGCATTTAGCTGAGCTAGGCGTTGCGTTTTTACTATTCGCACTGGGCGTACAGTTTTCGTTAGAAGAACTTCGGCGAGTGCGCAATATTGCGTTACAAGGCAGCTTGCTACAGATTGGGCTAACGACCGGGTTCGTCTGTGCGATCGCACTCTCATTAGGCTGGGTAGAAGCAGTCCCACAGGGAATATTCTGGGGCGCCCTCCTATCGCTCTCTTCTACAGCCGTCGTCCTCAAAACGCTGACCGAACGAGGCGAAATCAACACGCGTCACGGCCAAATTATGCTGGCTATTCTGATTGCTCAAGACCTAGCGCTGGGCCTGATGCTGGCCATTCTGCCTGCGATTAATCAGTCCGGGCCAATTATCAGCGTAATTGGTTTGGTTCTGCTCAAAGTTGTTGGTTTTCTAATAGCGGCCCTCATTGCCGGACGCTGGATTATTCCAGCTATTATCCGCCACGTAGCCTTTACCGAAAGCAGCGAACTCTTCTTACTCACGCTAGTAGCACTCTGTCTAGGCGTAGCACTACTCACCGCACAGCTCGGACTCTCGATTGAAATTGGCGCGTTTGTCGCGGGCCTGATGATTGCAGAAATTGACTATGCCGATCAGGCTTTAGCCAAGGTGCTGCCCCTACGCGATACCTTTGCCAGTTTATTCTTTGTCTCTATTGGCATGCTGATCGATCCCGGCGTATTGGTTCAAAACTTTGGCTCTATTATTGGCTTAGTCTCGCTAGTGATGCTGGGCAAAGCGCTCATTATTTTTCCAATTGTCTTACTTTTTGGCTATTCGCTCAAAACAGCCGTCCTCACAAGCTGCGGAATTAATCAAATAGGCGAGTTCTCTTTTGTATTGGCGCTAGTGGGCCTAGAGAACAATCTCATCACGCAAGACACCTATCTCTTGTTACTAGGAACAACCGCAATTACCTTAGTACTCACGCCGCTGTCCTTTCGCCTAGCGCCTTTGCTTTCAGACTGGCTCCACCGTCAACCTAGGCTGGTTTCACTCCTGAGTCGGTTTGAATCCTCTCAAGGGCCAGACACCATAGAGATTAGTGGCCATGTCGTCGTAGCAGGCTATGGCCGAGTAGGGAAAGTCGTCGTGGGCTTGATGCAGCAGCGCGGCCAGTCGGTGCTGGTGCTAGAAAATAGTGAAGGCGCGATCGCATCGCTGCGCAAGGAACATATCCCCTATCTGTTTGGAGACGCAGACTCAGCGCTCATTTTAGCAAAGGCCAAACTAGAGACGGCCAAGGCGCTAGTCATCGCGCTGCCCGATCCGATGAGTACCAGACTGCTTTTAGTACAGGCTAGAGAAATGGCTCCGAAGCTGGACATTATCGCGAGAGCGCACACGACCAAAGAACTCGATCAGCTCAGTCAGCTAGGCGCACAGGAGGTAGTGCAGCCCGAGTTTGAAGCCGCGCTAGCACTAGGGATGCACCTGCTAGTAACGCTCGGCGAGATTGACGATAGCTTAGAGTCCAACATGGCAGAGATTAGAGCAAATCACTATCGCAGCGTACGATGAGAGCAAAATAGCGCTTTAGCTCCAGGTAGTGAGAGAATTTTGCTCATAGGCATTAGCGCTAAGGGGTTAAATCATGCAGGTTGTAATTACGGGCGGAGCAGGTTTTCTCGGTCAGCGGTTGGCTCATAAGCTGCTACAAAACGCTGACGTTCAATCATTAACATTGGCAGACATCATTGCACCCTCTGGGCCAGCAGATAACCGGGTTACGCTCATTCAAACCGATCTGACAGATCCTCAAGCAGCCAATAACCTGATTACGCCTCAAACCACAGTTGTTTATCATCTAGCGGCTGTAGTAAGCGGACAGGCCGAGGCAAACTTTGATTTGGGAATGGCGGTGAACTGTGCCGGCACTCAATATTTGCTAGAAGCCGTAAGGCACAAAGCGGCGGGGGCCATGTTTGTTCTAGCGAGTTCGCTAGCTGTGTTTGGCGGAGAGCTGCCCGCTGTTATTTCACAGAAAACGGCTGTCGCACCGCAGTCTTCTTACGGGACGCAGAAGGCGGTTTCTGAGCTATGGGTAAATGACTACAGCCGTAAGGGATTCGTAGATGGCCGGGTGCTGCGGTTACCGACAGTTTGCGTTCGTCCGGGCAAGCCAAACGCAGCGGCATCTTCTTTTGCTAGCAGCATCATTCGCGAGCCCATTAAAGGCGAAATGGCCGTTTGTCCGGTCGAGCCGAGTTTGCGGCTATGGCTGTCTAGCCCAAATGCGGTAGTCGATAACTTAGCCCATGTGAACAGGCTCAGCGCCGATCGATTTGGTGCTACGCGTACGGTTAATTTGCCAGGAATCACCGTTAGTGTTGCCGATATGATTGCAGCGCTCGAACGCGTAGTGGGTTCAAAGGCAGTCGAGAAAATTCGGTACGAGCCGGATGAAGCGATCGCAAAAATTGTAGAAAGCTGGCCCAGTGAGTTTGCCGTGGATCGAGCACTTGAGCTAGGGTTTATAGGCGATCGCACGTTTGATGACATCATCAAAGCCTTCGTACAAGAACAAGCTTGTATCAAATAGTTTTCGGCAACAACCTTAATAAAAAACGACCGCGTATAAAAACAACTCGGTATCAAAAACAACAAATCAATATTAAGCTGAGTAAATTCTTTTAAATTAATCGGTAAAAGCGGCCCGAAAGGGAGAAAGAGCAGCGAACTATCCACTGTTCTCGTTATGCTGAAATACAGCCTTGACCTCACATCATCTCTAACCTTCAGAGGGCCAATGTTTGAATTCATCATTCAACCGCTCCAGCTATTTTTAGATGGGGCCGTCGGGAAAGACCGGCAGGCCAAGCGCAGCCTGACGATGAAGCTACACCATGCGAGAGCCGACTGCGATCGCCTGCGATATCAGCAGACTCGCCTAGAACGCGATCACGAAAAGCTCAAGCAAACGTGCGATCGCGTTACAAAAAGGCAAAAGCAGCTTCAAAAACGCTGCGACGCCATGACATCAGCCCAAAAAAAGACCGAAAAACAGCTAGCGATCGCCGCCAAGCGCCACAAACAGCTCACCGCCGAACAATCCGCGCTCGCCCTACAAATACAAGAACTAAAGATTGAAAACAATCAGCTAGTCAAGCTCGCCGACGACGATGAACAAAGATTCACAACCCAAGCAGAAAAGCTCAAGCTAGCGCTCACTGGCGAAAGACAAAAGAACGCTCAGCTCACCGGCGAAATTATTGTGCTAGAAGCCTCTCTAGCCCGGCAGGCCTATCAGTACCCGCAGCCTGTCAATCCCGATAAATCACCAACTAACCGCCCTAAAATTCCGCTCAACATCGATTTAGAAACGCTAAATGGCGTAGACCTATCCGATATCTCTATCGCCCTAGTCGGCGGACACGACAACACCCGTCACCACGTCATCGAGAAACTACAGCAAGCACACGGCCTCAAAAAACGATATCTGCACGAGCTGAGCCACGAGCACACATCAGATCGAGGCAACGTTAAAGAGAAAATCAAAAACTGCGACTTCGTATTCGTCATCACCGGCTACATCTCTCACAAGCTTCACGACTCAGTCATGCAGCTAAAAGACAAAGACGCAATCAAAGGCGACGTTGTTCGGCTAGACAACCATGGCGCATCCGGCGTCTTGCGAGATATCTTGACCCACATCGCTCATCAATTCCCCCCCACCGAGACATCTTAAAAACCTATCAACTGTCTCTTCTCTTTACGCCAACTCTCTACTCCAATCATTCAACACTCCAATCATTCAGCGCGGCAAACAAATGCTACGAATTAAGGTGTGAAGGTATCCGACATTTGCGATCGCGGCACCGAACGCTAAGCTAGTAACGCAGAATTCAAGACTGTATAAAAATGAACATTCATACCGGTCGTTCCCATTGGATCAACGCCACACTCCCTATCGTGAGCGCTCTCTTCGTCTCCGTAGGGGCAATCGGCTGTACGCAGGTAGACACCAACGCCTCCGAAGCCACGGCAGACTTTGAAGCAACCGCCGCCACAACCTATACCTGGCAAATAGAATACGTTCCTCGCGGCGTCTCACCCGACCGGCCCAACGATCGCCGCCTTGAGCAGTTCGAATCTACTCAGGTCGTAAATAGCAACGGCATCCGCCCAGAAGCAGCCGGCTCAGGCCCAGATGAAAAGGGCCTGTGGTGGCCAGTGCTGCCGCCCAAGCCCGGCGTCGAAGAAATTGAAGACCGGCAGCGCCCAGGCGAAACCCCTCGCCCAGCAGAAGTCATAAAATCAGTAGACTACAAGCTAACGTTCAATCAGGCAGGCGATACCAAAACGCTCCCCACCGATTACGACGTTTATCGGCAGGCCGTAAAGGCATCCGACAAAGACAGACCGCTAGCCCTAACGCTAGGGCCACAGGATAACTCTGTCATTGCAGCAGAAATTCAGTAGCACCCTAGAAAAATTCAGTAGCGCCCTAGAACTCAGTCACCCTAGAACTCAGTAGCGCCATAAAACATAGACGCCGTGAAGCTAGTCACCTAAAATTAGGGCGACCCTATTGTGTATTCCTTTCATGAGCAAGCCGCGCATTCTCTCAGGCATTCAAACCACAGGGAACCTGCACTTAGGTAACTATCTAGGTGCAATTCGCAACTGGGTAGAGATGCAGGCCGACCATGAATGCTTTTTGTTTATGGCAGACTTGCACGCCGTAACGGTGCCTCACGACCCCGCAGTTTTAGCCGAAAACACCTTTAAAGTAGCAGCAACCTACATTGCCTGCGGCATTGATCCAGCACAATCCACTATCTTCATTCAGTCGCAGCTCCCCGAACATAGCGAACTGAGCCTGGTTGTTCAACTGTGTAACCCCACTAGGCTGGCTAGAGCGGATGATTCAGTTTAAGGAAAAAGCGGTTAAGCAGGGCGATAACGTCAGCATTGGCCTGATGGATTATCCGGTGCTACAAGCTGCCGACATTTTGCTCTACGAGCCAGATAGCGTGCCAGTAGGCGAAGACCAAAAGCAGCATCTAGAACTCACCCGAGACATTGCCGCTCGCGTAAATTTTCAGTTCGGCAGCGAAGAGAAACCAGTGCTAAAAATACCCGAACCCATGATTCGTAAAGCAGGCGCTAGAGTCATGAGTCTGACCGATGGCACCAAAAAAATGTCCAAGTCCGATCCATCCGATCAGAGCAGAATCGACTTAACGGACGATCCAAAAGCAATTACCAAAAAAATTAAGCGAGCCAAAACAGATCCAGAGCGCGGCCTAGAATTTGATAATCCAGAGCGCCCAGAATGCAACAACTTACTGAGTCTCTATCAGCTTCTTTCCAACCAGAGTAAAGAATCTGTTGCGGCTGAATGCAAAGAGATGGGTTGGGGACAGTTTAAGCCGCTGCTAGCAGAAACAACAGTAGAAGCCTTGCGACCAATTCAGGCAAAGTACGACGAGTTAATGAGCGATCGCGCTTATTTAAATCAGGTGCTAGCCGAAGGGAAAACAAAGGCGCAATCAGTAGCAGCACCGACTCTAGCCAAAGTTAAAAAAGCAATGGGCTTCGTCCAATAGCAGTCTCTTCTACGTACCAAACACGTATTAAAGACCATTAATTGACCTTTAAAAGAGAAAGCACGACCGCAGGCTTCAACCCAGTGCGAGGCTACTTGTTCTACACGCATGATCAATTTCAATCGTGCGCCATAACCGCCTTTGATGGGGAAACTAGGTAAGATAGCCCTTAAGCACTAAAGCCATATTTTATCTATGAATGTTGCCTTGAACGGACAAACCGAGCCCATTGCGATCGCACCTAAACATCGGTTGCGTACTGCCATCCGTTCTGGCGAGTTTATTGTAACCGCAGAAGTAATGCCGCCAAAAGGCGGAGATCCTAGCCACATGCTAGAGATGGCGGGCCATCTAAAAGACTGGGTTCACGCCGTAAACGTAACTGACGGCAGCCGCGCGGTGCTAAGAATGTCAGCGCTGTGCTGTTCAGTATTGCTAAAGCAGGCCGGGATAGAACCGATTTGCCAGATGACAGGACGCGATCGCAACGCCATTGCCTTACAAGCCGACCTAATGGGCGCTCACGCTTTGGGCATAAACAACATCCTCACGCTAACCGGCGATCCGATTAAATCGGGCGACCATCCCAAAGGCAAATCTGTTCACGAGTTAGATTCTATTCGCATGTTGCGCCTCATCCGCCAGCTCAACAGCGGCATCGATTTTAACGAAAAGAACATGAGTGATGGCCCGCTAGACATATTTTCAGGTGCAGCCGTCGATCCGCAATCTCGCAGCTGGTCTGGGCTGCAAAGCCGGTTTGAAAAGAAAGTAGCAGCAGGCGCACAGTTCTTTCAAAGTCAGTTAATTTCGGACTTTGACAAGCTAGAGAAGTTTATGGATCAAATTGTAGGGCCGTGCGTTGGCGGAGCCTCTCCAGAGGAAACTCGCCCCATCCTCGCCGGCATCTTCTTACTCAAGTCTGCCAAAAACGCGGCCTTTATCAACCGCTGCGTTCCAGGCGTAGACATTCCTCAACACATCATCGATCGCTTAGAAGTAGCAAACGACCCGCTGCGCGAAGGCATGAAAATTGCCGCCGAACAGGTACAGGCAGCGCGTCAGCTTTGCCAGGGCGTACATATGATGGCCGTGCGACGAGAGGATTTAATCCCCGAAATTTTAGAGATGGCTGGCGTAGAGCCTCAAATGCCACAGAAAAAAATAAGCTTGCTCAGCGCTGCTGTGTAATCGAGGCACGTAACAAATTTTCTATCTAGCGAAACGCTTTCTCTTTCAGCAGTCCATCCAGCCAAGCTACGCCGCAATCAGCAACAGATGGACGCCCGGCCAAATCTCTGGATGCTCTAGATAGGGATCTCCATTCCAGGAAACGGAGAAGCCATTAACTTACTTTTGAGTAGCGCGATCGCGAAAAACTCATCGTCTTCACTATCACAATGATACTCACGAGGTAAGTAAGTAGCTCAGTGGTGTTAAAGCTCACTGCATAGGCCAGGCTTCGACTACGCTCAGCCCTCTAGCTACGGTGGATTGAGCATTGAGCGCAGTCGAAATGCGTTTTACAAGCAATTTAACCTACCTACATAGTCAGAGATCTACAGCGTCAAAGACTGCGCATTATTCTCAATCAAATCGCACAAATCTTTCAAGAACGCTGCGCCATCTGCACCGTAGATAATCCGATGATCGCTGGTCATATTTACGCGCATCTGAGACTTCACGCCCATCAGCCCATCCGGCGTTGCGACCACCTGAGGCCGCGCTCCCCCAATTGCCAGAATCGACCCCTGACCCGGTGGCAAAATAGCATCAAAGCTATCTACGCCAAACATGCCCAGATTCGACAGCGTAAAGGTGCCGGTGCTGTACTCATCCGGAGAAAGCTGCTTACTACGCGATCTAGCAACCAAATCCTTCCAGCTGCGCGACAGCGAATAAATATCCATCTGATCGGCCCCTTGCAGCACCGGCGTAATCAATCCGCCATCCGGCATCGCTACAGCCACTGCAATATTAATGCTGCTGCTGTACTGAATACCTGAAGGTGCATAGCTCGCATTCACCACGGGATGCTTCTTCAGCGTCACCGCCACCGCCTTCGCTAGCAGCGCCGTCATCGTCACCCCTTTGGGCTTAATCTGCTTATACAGCTTATCTAGCTCGTTCGTCGTAATCGTATAGCCCACGCGGAACACGGGCACAGATAGGCTCGCAGCCATATTGCGAACCACCGCTTGCTGAAGCGAATTGAACGCAACCAGCTCGCCAGGAGCCGCTGCAGGCGTTGGCGCAGCCGGAACCACTTTAGGCACAGAAGCCGTAGACGCCCCAGAAACAACCGGAGCTGACGCCGACTGGCCTTGAGGCTGGGCCTGCACTTGACCACTGCTAGGGGCGGTGCTTGGCGCTTTGCCCGCTGCTTGCTCAATATCTTGCGCCACAATCCGACCATGCGGCCCAGATCCTTGCAGCCCATCCAAATCTACTTTTAACGATTTCGCTAGCTTTCGCGCCCGCGGCGAAACAATCACTCGGCCAGAACCACCGCCGCTTGCCCCATTTTGAGCACCAGCTGGCGCACTAGCACCGTTCGATCCACCTTCAGATGCACTTTGCGCTGCGCCCGTCGCCACCGCTTGAGACGTTGCTGCAGGCGCAGGTTCTGCGGGCGCGGGCTCTGTATTTACCGGAGCTGTAGCTGCTCCGCTAGAAAGCGCTGAAGCCTTTTGCTTAGCTTCTTCAATTTCTTCGGGCGTTTCGGCCAAAAAGGCAATTACCTGATTAACCTGGGCCATTTCGCCCGCTTCGATAATCACGGTAGCCAGGGTGCCTTCGTAAAAAGATTCCACATCCATGTCGGCTTTATCAGACTCGACGATAACAACGGTATCGCCTTTCTCTACCTTGTCTCCGGGGGATTTTGCCCAAGAGACGATCTTTCCCTCAGTCATCGTGGAGCTAAGCGCAGGCATGAAAACTTCGCGGATCATGGATGGAGGTTCACTCTAAGGACGCCTAATTGTATCTTGTCATGGACTCGCGGTGGAACAGATTTCAACCGTATAGCGCGCTAGCCCCGCCTACAGCTCGCCGCGAATATCTTCGACGACGCCGTCGCGCAGCAAAATCTCTACCTGCATCTTTTTAATCATATGGTCGCCCACGCCTACGCGGAAAAACCCGTCAATTTGGCCCTGGCTAACTTCTTTATCTAGCTCTAGGGTCTGCACTTGCTGTAGCTGCTGCAAAAGCTGGTTCTTTTGCTGAAGCAGCTGGCTTTTGTCCTGGTTGAGCTTGCCTTGAACGCTACTAATTTGCTGATTGACGGTGATATCGGGCGTAGCCCCTTGCTTTTGCATCTCCGTAAGAATCCGCTGGCTCTGCATTTCGAGCTGCTGCAACCGACCGTCGATTTGATTGAGCTGGCTCTGTAGCTGCTTTTGGGCCTCCTCCTTCCACAGAGGGGTCACCACTGCTTTGATGTTAACGACACGCTTTAGCAGCAGTTGAGACTGTGAAACATCCATAGCAAAAAAAATTAAACGACTTCAATCGAAAACTATTAAATCAGACTAACGGCCAAAGGCTTACCCGGCAAAGCTCAACCAGCTATTTAGCCAGCGAGCAATCGAGTAAACAGGCGAAGGGTATCTAAATTTACAAAGCAGATCGGATACTACCAGTATTCCCGATATATCAACTTTTCTCCATATTTTTCTCTATAACGCTATCTAGCGGGCAGCAAGCATTTTTTTAAAGCAGCCCCTTAAGCAGTTCCCTAAAAGAAACTTGCCAAAATCAAGATTGCCAAAATCAAGATTGCCAAAATCAAGCTTACTAAGCGAAAAGGCCATCTATCAGTTCGCGATAGCGATCGCCCACCTGATTCTTCTTTACCTTCATCGTCTGCGTCAACAGCCCGTTTTCCACCGTAAATGGCTCTGCCACCAAAGCAAAAGACGCAATCCGATCATCCGCTCGATACCCAGGCCGGTTCGCCACCTCGCGCTTTAGCTCCTGCTTATACAAACTCTGAACCGCATCGCTCTGCAAGTCGGGGGCAATTCCCTTCGTCGCGGCCCACTGCTCTAGCGCCTCCATACTCGGAACAATCAGCGCGCCCAGAGCCTTTTGGTCTTGGCCCACCAGCATAATCTGATCGATATATGGACTGCGCAAGCAAGCGTTCTCAATCGGCGTTGGCTCAATGTTTTCACCGTTAGTGAGCACGATAGTATCTTTGGCTCGACCCGTAATCACCAAATCACCCCACTGAGTAATTTGGCCCAAATCGCCAGAGTCAAACCAGCCATCCGTATCAATTGCCTTTTGAGTGGCTTCAGAGTTTTTGTAGTAGCCCTGCATAATCTGCGGGCCGCGCAAGAGTACGAGTCCTGGCGTACCAATGGGCACCGGCTGACGTTTCTCCAAGTCTACAATGGCTGTTTCTGTACCGGGCACCGCCTGACCATCGGCTCCGCGCAGATTTCGCCAGGGTCGGCGTACGTGGGTAATCGGTGAGGTTTCAGTCAGGCCATAGCCGCCCAAAATTTCGATGCCAGCCAGCTCGTAAAAATCTTCTAGATAATCGGCAATAGAGCCGCCGCCGCTGACTAAAAAATCAACCTGACCGCCGAGTGCTTCGCGTACCTTTGAATAAACAATGGCATCGCCCAGCCGGTGCAGCGGCCACAGATAGATTAGCTTCAGCGCCGCAATAAACTTGTCCACGCCCGAACCGGCTAGCTTGTCCAAATTTAGTCCAGAGAGCGATCGCTTTGCCTTGATGTACTGCAAGCTCTGCGAGATAAAAAATTGAACCAGCTTTTGCTTACTTTCAGGCTGGTCGCGAAACTGCTTCTGAACGCCTTCGTAAATAGACTCCCACAGCCTGGGCACTGCCACCATATACTGCGGCGAATGCTCTTTAAGATCTTTTTTGACGTAGCGAATATTAGTGTAAATCTGCGTACAGCCTTGAGAGAGCGTAAAGTACTCAAAAGAACGCTCGTAGCAGTGCCAAATCGGCAAAATGCTCATGACCTTTTTACCCGGCCCCACGCTCACAACGCTACAGGCTCCAGCAATTTGAGAAAGCAGGTTGGCCTGGCTGAGCATGACGCCTTTAGGCGAGCCAGAAGTGCCAGACGTGTACATCAAAGTTGCCGTGTTCTCGCGGGCAAACTCAACCGGCGCTAGCTCGCCGCCTAGTCCCATAACGTCCGAAAAATTCAGTAGCCTAGCGCCGCCCAGGTCTATGTTGGCCTCAGCCGGTTCGTCCGTTAGCAAAATAACAAAGCGTAGATTTTTATCAGCCAAGCCGTCGGCCAGTTTGCTCAGCGTGGCAAGATCTTGCACCACTAATCCAATGCTGTCACTGTGCTCCAAAATATAGAGCAGCTCGCTTTTTTCGGCATTTGCGCCGCGCACCGCGTCAATCGCGCCCGCCGTCATAATGCCTTGGTCGGCCACTAGCCACCGGGGCCGATTCTCTGAGAAGATGGCAACTTTTTCGCTAGGCTGTACGCCTAGAGCCTGAAGGCCAGCCGCAAAGCGCCTGATATCTGTGGCCAGCTCTGCATAGGTATACGTTGTCTGGGGGCTAGTATGCGGATCTAGCAGCGCCACAACATTGCCATGCCGTTCTGCCACGATAGGCCAGACTTCAGGAAGCGCCTTCACCTCATCGTAGTTAATAGCCCGAGCGCGGTTAATTTTTTCCTGTTCGTGCATTGCCGCTGGCATGATTTGCGCTATCCCCGCTCTCATCAAAACTACTTGATAAAAAGAATACCCGGATTTGCAGTCCTCGTGTATGCGCAGATAGACAGTTTGTTCTAGAGGACGCCTAAAAGCCGCTTTGGCAACTCTTAGCGCAACGGTTTACCATGATTTCTGAAGAGGATTAAGATTTCTTCACAGCAGATCTAAACGCGGCTCTATTGAACATCTATGGCAGATTTATTTAACGGATTGCGATCGCTCACAGAACAGATCACAGAACACAGCGCTCAAATAGCCTGGGCCGTCGGATCTATCTTTCTAGTAGAGATGGTGCGCGATTTCTACCATATGATGAGCCATCACTTACCGCCGCTGCAAAAGCTGCATAGCTGGCATCACCGGGCTTACAAAAAAGACTTCACCCCAATTAGCCCCGAAGTTTACCGTCAGGCCCAGCTTTATAACGACGCGCCCGAAGCTGTTTTCATGGTGGTGGTCATGGCGATCGCAGCAACGCTAACCCAAACCCCCGCACTCTGGATCGGATCGCTGTACGCGGCTGGTTTTTTGCTGGCTGCGGTAGGGCGATCGCGCGGCCTCTTTACCGCTACCGACCTCACTCACGAACCTGGCCCCCTTACCGGTATTCCCGGTCAGTGGAGAGTTAATCGTACAGGGCACTGGCGGCACCACTTCGACAACACCAACGCCTACTACGCCGGACTGTTTCCGGTTAGCGATCAGCTGATGGGTACAGCGCTTTCTCTTAAGGGCAAAACCGTCGCTGTTACGGGCGCTTCTGGTACATTAGGCCGAGCGCTCATTGTAGAACTAGGCAAACAAGGTGCTAAACCAATTGCATTGACTACTTCGCCAGATGCAAACATTCCAGGCGCGACTAAGCTTATTAGCTGGAAGGCAGGACAAGAGTCGGCGCTAAAAGACGCTTTCAAGAAGATCGACATTCTTTTGATTAACCACGGCGTTAACGTCATGGGAGAGACTTCTCCAACAGCAATTCAAAAGTCTCTCGAAGTCAACGCCCTATCTGTCTGGCGCATGATGGAAGTCTTTTTAGAAACCGTAGATAATCGCACCGGTCGCGCCACCAAAGAAGTATGGGTCAATACTTCCGAAGCCGAAGTGAATCCAGCATTTAGCCCGCTATACGAAATCTCGAAGCGGCTAATTGGCGATCTCATAAACATTCGCCGTACAGATGCGCCTTGTATCATTCGCAAGCTGGTTTTAGGCCCCTTTAAGAGCGATCTGAACCCAGTCGGCATCATGAGTTCGAGTATTGTCGCAAAAGGCATTCTATTCCTAGCCAAGCGCGATTTCAGAAACATCATTGTTACCATCAATCCACTAACTTACGTTCTCTTTCCAATCAAAGAATTCTTTCAAACGATTTACTTTAAGTTCTTTCTAAAATCAGCAGAGAAGAAGAGTTTTGTAGAGGCAAAGGCCGAGAACTGGCGCGATGTCTAGCGCAATATCTAGAGAGAATACTTTAATTTGCTGAACTAATTCACAGAATGCTCAGTCAGTTAGAAGACGCAGATGCCGCTTCTTCTAGCCGAATGACCCTCTGGTTTATCTCGATAACCAACGTGGCAAGATTGTCGAACTGTTCGCCTGAAGAAAGCTCGTTCATCGGCAATGCAGTTTCTGGGCGGCTAGTAGCATTACCAGAACTTAGGCTAGGCGACTGACCTTGTAGTTGGCTGATTTGGGTTTGGAGCGATCGCACCTTAAACTCCAGCTGATTGATCCGCGACTCGCTCAGCGAAGAATCGGCAACCGCAGGCCGCAGCCAGAGGCTCATGAGTAATGCAAATAGCAAACAAACAATAACGAAAAAACGGGAACTCAATTTCATAAAACGCCAAAAAGATTCCTAAAATTTAAGACTACTGCTGACTAAAATCCTTTGCTGCTTCGCCAAACCAAAATTATCTACCGGCTGGTCGTCCTCAGTAGTTAGCTGGCTGGCATCTGGAAAGATTGCTTCTTCGGCAACAGCAGATGGGTTAATTATAAGCGCCTGTAGTCTCTATCTTATCTAGCTAAAATTATAAACGATTTTATTTCTCGGGGGTTTTGTTGCATAAATACCTCGAAAGCAAGTGGCAATAGGCCGTTGTCTTTCGTTAGCATCGCGGAAGGAGAAAAAGCAGCGGAGTCAATAACAAGCCACTATCGAATTTAGAATCGGTCAGCCTATAACGCCGCACTAGCCGCTTCACTACCGGACTTTCGCTTGATGAATTGGTAGCTGTATCACAAATTCAGTTTCTTGGCCAAGCTGAGAGATGCACTGTAGGGTTCCTTTGTGCTTTTCGGTAACAATTTTGTGGCTAATAGATAGCCCCAATCCAGTGCCTTTGCCGATGTTTTTTGTGGTAAAAAACGGATTAAATAATTTATCGATAATGTGCTCTGGAATGCCAGATCCATTATCATGAATTCGAATTCTGACTTGCTTGTTCTCGATAACTTCTGTGTAGATACGAATCTGAGTGGGAGCCGATTGAATCTCCTCGCGGGAACGGTTTTTATTGCGCTCTTCAAGGGCATCGATCGCGTTACTCAGTATATTCATAAATACCTGGTTAAGCTGACCTGCGTAGCATTCAACCTTAGGCAATTCAGCATAGGCCTTGATGACTTCGATTTCCGGATTTTGACCGGTGGCCTTGAGTCGATGCGCCAGAATGGTTAGGGTACTATCAATCCCGTCATGAATATCTACACACTTGATTTCGGCCTCGTCAAGGCGAGAGAAATTCCGTAGCGACAGCACAATGTCACGAATCCTCTCAGTTCCATCTTTCATAGACTTCATAATCTTGGCAGAGTCTTCAATCAGATACTCTATCTCCAAGTCTTCTATTTTCTCTTGCGTACTTTGGGGGAAAGAGGAGCCACATTGCTCATAGAGCTTAAGTGCACAAGTCAGTTCCTGTATGTAGGTCTGGAGATGCTTCAGATTTCCATAGATAAAGTTGACTGGGTTATTGATTTCATGGGCAACCCCGGCAACCATCTGACCTAGCGCGGACATCTTTTCACTTTGAATTAAAGCCGACTGGGTTGATTTAATTTCGCAGAGCGCATTTTTTAGAGACTCACTTTTCTCTTGCTCATGCTTCAAGAGCTGTTTAACCTGACCAATTAAGCGGTTTAAAACGGTGGACAGCTTCCCAACTTCATCGTTACTACTAACCGGTATCTGAAGGTCAAAATTTGAGGTTTCAATCACTTGTTCAGCGATATCGGCTGCTCTTTCAACGGAAGAGGAAATGGCCCTACTGAGGAGAATGAGCAGGACAATAGTTATTCCTAGCGAAGCAAGCGTACTGCCAATAATGACTGTCAGACGAAATATTTCCGCTTCGCGGAGTACTTCTTTTGCTTCAATAGTTTGTATTTCAGAATTATCGCTTAGGTCTTGTACCACCTCCAGAAACTGATAAGCATATTGTCTCAGGGCTTCGTTGTTAAATTTGGTGAGTCCTCTTTGAAAATCTCTGCGCTCCGAGTCAGATAATTTTTCTAAATCTGCCTGATCGAACTGAGTGATCAGCCTATCTAAATCTTCAGAAAACACTGCGTAGCTGGTCGTTAAGTCTGCAATCAGTTTTCGTTCTCTTTGGTCATAGATGGTATTGCCCTGTACCGTCTCTTGACTGTTTATGTAGTTAGACCACGATGAATTAAACACTTCCCTATCTGCTATAAAAATTGCGTATACTTCTGACCACTGTGATAAATCGCTGAGAGTCAGAATTGCCCCTTTTTGATGTAGATGCATGCTCAGCAAATTGAGCTTTAACTCATTGAGCATCTCTCGTTCAGTCTCGCTATCTTCAATCTCAGCCTGCGCCGCTCTGAGAGGGGATTCTGCGATGGCCCAACCAGTAGTTACACCCACAATGGCGACACTAATTGCCAAGCCAAAGCTCCAGCTTATTTTGTGCTGTAATTTGAGGCTGCGAAACCATGGTCTAACAGCGATGGGTGGCAGAAAAAGAGATTTAGGTAGGTTTGATTTAGAAGCCGCGAATTGAGGAAATATCATTAAGATTCGTCGAAGGCTAAACGGTAACTGATGTCAGCACCATTAGATTTCCCTATCCGAAACATGACTTTACTTGGCCTATAGAACTAGCTCATTTGGGGTCTTTAGTTAGCGACTACAAGCCGCTTAACCATTAATCTGACAAGGCATAAGTTAAGTTTTGTCGTCGCATTTGGTAATGTTTCCCATCGTTTTTCGCTAAAATTTTGCATCGCTCCATCCAAGCGTTAGATCGCTCAACCACCCATCTAGCAACGGCTAGGACAAAGCCCAACTTACCCTCGACTGCTTTCTCCTGCTTCGAAAACTTGACAGGCAGCTCAAATCGCAAAGGCCCGAAGCATCAACGAGGTAAGAACCCTAGACGGATTCGTTAAGTGGGGCGTTCGGCATAGAAGGAAGAGGCCCACTATCATCGCCGCTCGCTGAGCGAGACAGAGATGTACGGACCCAAACGTTTTTTACAGGTGAGGTGTGTGCGCGGACGCTTGAAACCCAAACGACAGAGCTGATGATTGAGTGCAAAGCGCTCAAACTGTTTTCTGATTCACGCAACAAAGATTTTCTCGGTTGGGTTGCTAGGCGTTATCGCTATCTCTTTTTCGAAAAATCTCAAACTCATCGAACTTCACCACCTCAGAATCAGGCTTTGTGGTATCGAAGTAGTAGCTAGATAACAAACCCACACCCGTATCGAAAATGGTAAAGCTGGTAATCTCATTGCTCGCAATGTAAGGCAGCTCATTGCCGCTGTCATCCTTCAAAGGGGCAACCGTCCCGACAATAGCGCTCAGCCCATTCGGGTCGCCGGTTGCTTCGTAGGTCTCCTCAAAGGGCTGCAAGTCTCCCACTGCCCCTACAGCTTCTGCGGTTGGTATTTCTCGCAAGTTCTCTTCTAAATGTGCACCATAGCTATTTCCTACATTGGAAGTCTCTAAAAAATTTAGGCCACTTTCACTAACAAACCGATTCCACAAATGTGAGTGGCCGTAAAATACAAGCTGCGTATCGGAATTCTCTATCAGAGGAATTAAGTCTCGAATGATGTAGTCATCTTCTTTTGGATATTCATATTGAACAGAGGCTAGCTCGCCGGAGTCGCCTCTATTTTCTACTGCTACCGGGTCGGTAAAAGCCGGTACGATGTTGCCGCCCAAAGTATGAGGCGGATGGTGCATCATAACGATTTTGTATTTGGCCTGCTTAAACTCAGAGCTGGCTAGCTCTTGCTGTAGCCATTCATATTGCTCGCTGCCTTTACGAATATCTTCAAAAATATGCTGCCCGTAGCCCCACTTTTCTGGACTTTCAGCATCTTCAGATTTTTCTCGATAGCGGCCTTTGGTATCGGGCGATAGATCAGGCGATCGCCAAACTTGAGTTACATAGAGAGACACCAGTCGCACATCCCCAAAAGACACCGCATAGTAGTCTCCTTTCTCTCTTTCGTCAGCTCTTTTATTAGGTAGCTTAGCAGCGGGTAAAGAAAAAATCTCCTTGTACGTTGTCACGTTATAAGAACGATCCGCTATTTCGTCTGCAGAAAGATCTGTTCCATTCGCGGTTGGGTACAGCCTCTCTACTTGGTTGCGCGGCAAGGTATTAGAAAATTGCGCTTTTAGGCTATCTGTTTCTGATTTTCGGCCCATCACCTCATGATTGCCAATAATTGGAAACAGCGGCGCGTTCTGAATGATCTGCCCGCCAGTGTAGGTTGTGGTGCTGCCTGCGCCTTCAACTACATGCCGCGCTCGACCCTGTAGCGCGGGAAAAAAGGAGAGTTCGCTAGCATCGTCAAACCATTCTGAGGCCCGATCTGGGACATTGACCAAATCGCCCGCAAAAAACACCGCGTCTAGTCGCCCAACGGTTTCCTCTACCTTTTGTAAGTTAGCTGGCGTCATGGGCTTCAGCTGATGGTCGGAAGTAAGCAGTATTTTGAGCGGCTGACCGGCTAGAGGAGTAGCCGCTAACGAAAAGAAATCACTTATGGCCGCCTCTCCGTTGTCGCTGCGGCTGATCACTCTGTAAGAAACGCGATCGCCCACTGGCAAATCATTCACAACGGCCTCATGTCGCCAAATTGCTCGCGGCGTTAGCGAGGAATATGTTTTCCCCTTCGCCTGTGAGTCGCTATCTTCATACATCTGGCTCAGCTGGCGAGTACTCGCGATCGCACTTTGCCCCGATCCATATTCCACGACATGCTCTACTCCCTCAAACTCGGTAAACCAGACAACGTTTACGGATGAAGCAGTAGGGCATTGTAAAAAGGGATCGGTAAGCAGCGCTAAATCTGCTGAGGGCATCTGTTCTAAGCGAGTAGTTGGTTCAGGCGTAGGGAGGTTAGCTGATTGCATCGCAAATAGAGTAAGTGCACAGAGTAGAGCCACTATAAATAGAATGAGTCCCTTGTATTTAGTTAGGTTCCGCCTGTTCATGAGGCTCTCTCAATCTTTAGCACTTACGATATCTATAGCGGCTGCCGATTGGCCACCAGATGACGCCCTACCTATCAAATTACCTTGTGTTCAACGCAATAACGCGTCCAATTCTTAGCAAGAATGCTCCGCTTTAAGGCCATCTATACAGCCAGACATTACAACTTAGCGCCCGACAGTCTAGCAATCGTCCTAAATCTAAAGGCGATCGCCCGATAAGATGTCACCATAAGCGCTGCCCACGCTCAATACGTTCAGCTAACCATAGTCTTTCGAAATGCCTTCAGGTGATTCTCCAGCCGACCGCAAACCTACCTCTAGAACCCCGCTGAAAAGGGCGATCGCCTTGCTCAGTCCTGTGCTAATTGCATCGCTAGCGCTTCACGGATTAGCGATGCTGCTGCCGCTGCCAGAAAAAGAAGAGATCGTTGAAGAAGATCTAGAGCCGCCAGAACCGATTCAAGTCTCCGAACTGCCTGAATTCAGTATTCCAGAGATAGAAGCTGCGCCCACGCCTGTTTTCGCACCCGCGCCGCAGCCAGAATCGCCACCTATCGTGACGCCACCACCCGCTCCACCACCGACCGTTATTGTCCCGTCACCTACCCCGCCTGAGATTCTTGAGCCGCTGCCAGAACCGCAACCCGAACCACCGCCACTCGCAGCCCCAGCCCTGCCCGATTTAAGCACGCCCAACCCTGACACAGAAACGACTCAGCCGCTTCCTGATGCTGACGTAGAGACCAAACCCGCTAAAAATAGCGCCTTTACCCCACCGTCTGAACCCGTCGTAAACTATCAAGCCTATAGCGGCAATGTAAAAGTTGATGAAATCAAAGGAGTTACGTTTGCAAGTACCTATGGCCTGCCAGAAGAAATAGCTACCCCAATCAATTTAGTCTACGAAGCAAATGGAAAATGCTACGAACCCAGCGAGAATTTACAAGCACAAGGCGTTCTTGTGCTCGACGAATACCTAGAGGCTTCAGCCGGTCAGTTATTAAAAAGCACTGGATTCGAGGACATAGATGCCTTTATAGTCAACCTTTTAACAGGCGCATCACCACCTCCACTACCAGATTACGTTTTCAATGACATTGCCAATCGAGAGAGTGGCAACATCATCGTTTGGCTATTAGATACATACGTCGATGACGATAACTCACTGGTGCCTGAAGGCGAAACAGCCGTACCCTACGGAATTACGTTCAACGTCACTATCCAAGAAAATCAGTGTGGTTAGCCGCCGCTAACAGGAGGAATGAGGACAAGCTCATCGCCTGAGTTAAGCAGAGTATTAGCCTCTACAAACTGCAGGTTAACGCCAAAGCGAGTGAGTTCTTTCCACCGGGCGAGTTCAGGATGATCGACTATCAGGCGATCGCACACGGCTCCTGCTGTCGTCCCCACGGGCACAGTCAACGGCTTCTCTTCTACGCCTAGCGCTTCTTGATAAACCGCAAACAGCTTTAGCGTAATCTCAATCGTGTCTTCCATCTAAGCCTTTGCCTGCTGCGAGGCCACTAAAGTTTCTTCTAGACTTTGCAACAACACCCGCTCCTGATAGGGCTTAGAAAAATACGCGGTTGCCCCTAAGTTCATCGCCAAATCTCGGTGCTTTTCGCCGCTGCGAGAAGTCAGCATGGTAACCGGCAAATGAGCAAACTCGTCTAATGAGCGCAGTTTAGACAAGAAGCTGTACCCATCCATTCTAGGCATTTCTACGTCGCAGACGATGCCGTCTATCAGCAGACCCGTCTCTAGCTTTTCCATCGCATCTTGGCCGTCTCTAGCCTGCTCCACTTCATAACCCGCTTTTTCCAGCGTCAGCGCGAGCAGTCGCCGCACGTTTACCGAGTCGTCAATCACTAAAAAGCGCGATCGCCTTTTAACTTCATCCGGCACCGCCTGCAAGCTAACTGGATCAATCGCCCCGCCCGTCACCGGATTAGAGTACAGCGACTTAGCAGAGTATATATCGGCAGCTTCACAGCCCATCACCCACCGAGCCAAATCAGACAAACTAACCAGCGGCACCACGCGGCCATCACCCAAAATCGTGCAGTTGCTAAAGCCCGCAGGCAGTGAAATTGGCCCTTCCACCCGGCGAACAGCAACTTCTTGCTCACCCCAAGACCGCTCAATTTGCAGCCCGTAGCGAACTTCACCCATGCGGAAAATAAGGACGCTGGGTTTGTCCATATTCGGCACCGCCTCCAAACTATCGATATGCCGAGGACAGTTAAACTCAATCCAGTTAGCAAGGCGAATCAGCCGAACAGCATCGCCCTTAAAGTGAAACGTCTCTCGGCCCTCAGTCTCATACATGTCGTTATCGTCAATGACGGTCACTTCTTCAATGGTGTCTGTCGGAATAGCCACGGGCATTCGGTTACCTTCAGCCAGCATAATCCGCGTGACCGAAAGGGTGTAGGGCACTGAAATAGTGAAGGTGGTGCCCCTGCCAGCGGCAGTTTCTACGCTAATATCGCCACGAATTTGAGTCAGGTTGTTGCGCACAACGTCCATGCCAACGCCGCGTCCAGACAGCGCCGTCACTTCGTCGGAGGTGCTAAATCCCGGCTCGAAGATAAGAGAAAGCAGTTCGGGTTTAGTAGCCGCAGCCAGCAGCTCAGCGTCTAGGCCCATAGATTGAGCGCGATCGCGTATCTTCTCCAGCGCAATACCGCTGCCATCATCGCTAATGGTGATAATAGTGCGATTGCTGCGGTTGAAAGCGCGAATAGCAATCGTGCCGCGCCCTGGCTTATCCTTTTGCTGCCGTCGATCTGGCCGCTCAATGCCGTGGTCAAACGCATTGCGCACAATATGCATCAGCGGATCGCTCAGCGCTTCTAAAATATTGCGATCAATCAGAGTACCTTCGCCTTCTAAAGCGAGCGTAACCTGCTTGCCATGCTCCATCTCCAGCTCTCGCAAAGCGCGAGGGAACCGGTTAGTAATATCCGATAGAGGACGCATCCGAAGCTGGTTCAAGTTGCGCTGTAGATGGCGCGCAGTGCGATGAATTGCTCGAGCAGTCTGCTCTGTCTTATCGACGCTCAGTTCTAGATCATCTGCAACTTCTTGCAGTTTTACAACCGACTCTACAATCTGACGAAAGGGCAAATGCGAATCGTTATAGCGGTCAAATTCTAAAGCATCAAAGCCCTCCCGAAAGCCCGGCCCCTGATCGGCAGAACGGCCATCTGAGGAGCCATTCGAAGCTGTGCTGGCCCGGCCCGGCCCGTTAGAAGCACCGCCTAGATGAGTCACCCGGCTACTCTCACCAACCGCCCCGAAGGTAAGTCGATTAGGCGCAGCGCCTAATAGCGCAGTAGGGCGGCTAGCCGCTAGCAGCAGTGAGCTATCGGGCTGCTCATAAATATCGCGCACGTCGTCGTTAATCTCATCGAGCGATCGCAGCTTCCGGCTCATATCTTTAACCAGCGTCCGCATTCGCTTCACCTCAGCCTCCAGCCGATTGCGCTCAATCGTCAGCTCGCCAAAATGGTCATTGAGCTCGTTCAGCTTACGAACCGACACGCGCACCGTATTGTCATCCAAGTCGGCTGTCTCAGCCTGCGGCTTAGGACTTTCTGAAAATCGAAATTCAGTGCCCCCGCCGCTGCTTTGAGAGCTGCTAGCCGCTTTTGCGGCGCTAAATCCGCTGCTCTCAGGCGTCTCACTTCTGCTTAAGTCTTCATCAAACACGCCCGCAAACGCATCTGCGGTCTCTGCCGTCTCTGTCGTGTCCTCTGTCTCCACAGCGGCCAAATCTAGCGCTGGCTCTCCCTCAAAGCCTGATGAAAATGCATCGCTTACTTTTTCACTAGGCTCGCCTAAACTGGCAAACACATCATCTACAAGCGCATCATCCTCATCACCCAAGCCTGCAAATACATCGTCAGCTAGGGCGTCATCTTCATCGCCTAGGCCGGCAAATACGTCATCGACAAGCGCGTCATCCTCATCGCCCAAGCCCGCAAATACATCGTCTAGGGCATCATTTTCATTGCCCAGGCGGTTCCAGTCCGTCTCGTCTAGCGGCTGATCAGCCGCCTGATCAGCGGCCTTCAATCTCACTTCGCTGCCGACCTCGTCAAACTCAATGCCAATCAGGCCAAAGCTTAGCCCAGTCAGCTGATCGGGCATCGAATCGACATTGTCTGTCAGCACCAGCGCCTGCGCTCGTCGCCAAATCTCTAAAGTCTTTTGAGCGACCTCCTGCAGCTGCAACTCATTGGCTGCGCCCGACGCAAATTTTTCGACCGATTGACAAAGCTGAATAAAAGCGGGCAAGTCTAGCATTTCGCCCAGACCCGCTAATTCTTGAGCCATCACCGTTAACGCCGATTGAAGCTGAGAGAACCGTTCCGGTTGAGTGCTGTTGGCGTAGTCATCAATCAGAACTTCTAACTGTTCAAGCGAACCTTCTACCTCGGTCTGAAAGATTAAAGGCATGACGTTCTGCCCCTCATCTGCGTCCATCATAGAAGCGGCATCTTCAGCAGAAGGTTCGCCTAGGCGATCGCTGAGCCAGTCAAAAATAGGCAGCACTGAGCTATTGAGCCAGGTTTCTTCTATAGATTGGGAAGTGCGATCGCACTCCACAACCTGACGAATTGCATCAACCGCGCCCAGCATCTGTCCTTCCACATCGCAGGTCACACCATCGGCCCGCTGAATTTTGAGCACCTTCAGCGAATCTTCTAGGCGGTGGGCCAGATCGCTCGTCAAGCCGTAGCCCATCAAGGCGGCGCCCCCTTTAATCGAGTGGGCAGCTCGCAAAGCCCCATTCATCTCATGATTGTCTACGCCGCGCCGGGCAATATCAAGCAGCGTAGCCTCTAGCGTATCTAAATACTCGCTGGCTTCATCGAGAAACTGCAGGCGGATCTCGCGCTCTTTGTCTTCCATCGCTATGCCCCCTTGTCCGCTTGGTAAGGCGTTGCCGAATGCCCTTCATCCTCATCGAGCGTAAACGTCGCCACCTTTTGCTGAAGGTCTTGGGCCACGGTCACCGTCTGCTTCAGATTCTCAGACGCAGCCATGGAAGAATCTGAGGTGCGCCGAGAGACCTGCGCCACCTGTTCCATCAGCGCCGAAACAGCCGCTGAGGTCTCTACCTGCGAACCCGTCGCCTGCGAAATCACCCGGCTCATTTCATCTAGCCGCTGCGAAATAGCCATCATTTGACTCAAGCTAGCCCTTGCATCTTCTACTCGGCGCGTACCCTCTACCACCTGCGAAGTGCTTTGCTCAATCGCAATCACCACATCGCTAGTTTCTCGCTGAATAGTCTCAACAATTCGCTCAATTTCCTCTGTAGCAGCGGCTGAGCGGACGGCTAGCTCACTTACCTCTTCGGCCACAGCCGCAAAGCCCAAACCTTCCTCCCCAGCCCTAGCCGCTTCAATGCCAGCGTTGATTGCCAGCAAATTAGTCTGCTGAGAAATCTGGTTAATCAGCGAAACGGCCTTGGTAATCTGCTGAGAAGACTCGCCTAGTCGCTTAACTTTCTTAGCCGTACGGCCTACCGTCTGACGCAGTTCCAAGATATTACCCACCGTCAAATCCATCGCTTCCTCGCCAGCCATCGCCGTTTCAGAAGCAGTTTTAGCAACCGCAGCCGCTTCTTCCGCCTGCGCCGCCACCGACTGAATAGAAAGGGTCATTTCGCCAACAGAGTCCAGAGTTCGCGTGGTTTGCTCAGCCTGCTCAAGCGCTTCAGCCGCAAGCTGCCTGATAGCACTTTCATTTTGGCCCAGCGAATCGTTAACCTGGTTGGCCGACAGCTTAACTTGAGTCACCACCTGCCGCAGGTTCTCCACGATAACGTTAAAGAAATCAGCAACGGTGCCAATCTCCCCAGAGTCAATGTTGGCTCGCACCGTCAGGTTACCATCAGCAACTGATTCTACATCGCTCAGCAGATCTAACAGGTCACTTTCTATCCGCTCCTGCCGCTGCAGCCGCTCTTCGGAGAGAGCCTTGGCTTGGTCTAAGGCGTCGGCTCTCTGCCGGTTGGACTCTGCTTGCTCTAGCGCAAAGCCAAGCTGCGTAGCCACTCGTTGAACAAAATTAACTGTTAAATCTGTCCAGGCTCTAGGGCCGGTGCACTCGTGCGAAACCAGCAAGACCGAGCAAACGGTCTTCGACGACAATGGGTGCAACCAGATTAGCGCGGACTTTAAAAGGTTCTAGCTGGCCCAAATGACACGGCGTCAGTCCGGCGTTGTAGATGTCGGGTGTGGCCTTAACTCGCCCGGTTTTGTACTGCTCTACGTAGCGATCGGCGAAGCAAGGGTCAGCGATTTCTGCGCCCAAAGCCTGAGGCCACTGTGGCTCTACCGATTCTGCGACGACGGTGCCGCTCCAGTCGTCGTTAAAGAGATAGACAATGACGCGGCTAGTTGCCAGAGCGATCTGGGTTTGCCGCGTGACAATGCGAAAAATTTTATCTTGGTCGCTAATGGCTCGAATGCGCGTCACTATCTCGGAGAGTTGCTGCTCACGCAAAATAGCCTGCTCTCGGTTTTTGAGCAGCTGAGACTGGCTCAAGGCGTAGCCTACTTGAGTGCTAAGCTGCTGCATCATCGTAATTTCTTCTGGCTGCCACTGGCGCGGGCCGCTGCACTGATGAGCGCAGAGCAGCCCGACCAAATCATCACCCACCATCAGCGGCGCGACCATATTGGCTTGCACGTCTAATTCTTTAAGCAGTTTGCAGTGGCATTCAGTCAAATCAGCTCGCTCAATGTCCTCGACGTAGCTCACCTTGCCCTGCTTAAACCGATCCACCGAATCAGGCAACATCGGATCTTCTAAAGTCCTGCCTTCAGCCCGGCTCCAGCCCTTACCCACAGACTCAGCCGTAACGTAGCCCCCGTCAAAGGCAGCATTAAACCGGTAGATAATAGCGCGATCGACATCTAAAATCTCTCTGGCTTTTTCGACCGATACTGAAAAAATGCTGTCAGCATTCAGGCTCTGGCGGACTTGAGCCGTAAATTCGGAAAGCAAACGCGATCGCCGAGCGGCCTCACTCTGGGTTTGCGACTGAAACCGCAGTGAAGATTCCGAATGAGACACTGCGCTCGCTAGCTCGTTAAAGGCGCTGGCCACTCGGCCCACTTCATCTCGCGAGTAAACCTCGGCGCGAGTGGTGCGATCGCCCGAAGCAAACGCCTCAGTAGCCGCCTGCAAGCTCCGCAACGGCTTTACAATCGAGCGCCCAAGCACCCGAGCAATCACAACATCTACCAGCAGCGCCAGCATTCCTAGCCCAATCAGCAGCAGGCTCGCCCTGTGCCGCTGTTCCAAAAAAGCAGCCTCTGGAATAGCTCGTAAGACTACGCCAATCCGCTCGCTATCACCGTTAGAAATCGCCTGAGCAGCGACTGTGTAATAAGTAGCGCGGCCACCTTCGGTTCGAGCCACTTGTTCTATTCCAGTGCCGCTCTCAGACTCAATCACCGCTCTCAAAAAGTCTAGATTGCCGTCATAAGACTGCGTTTCTACCGCTTCAGAACCTGCTTCGCCGCGACCGATCAGCTCTAGGCTGCCGCTAGGAGCCTGACGGTAAAGTGCGCTATAGCCAGACGAAAATTGCCTAACGACATCTGCAACCGCTGCCGAATTGCCGTCTAATACATCACCTGTTACGACAGCGCCAATCAGCTCGCCTGTGCTGTCTTCAGCATTATCCGCCGCAAAAACGGGCGTAACCTCGTAGTGTACCAGCGCCGCCTCATCGCCCGCTGCCGCCGCCGACACGCCCAACCGCTGAAGCTCGGCCAGTGGCACCAAGCTGTTTGCCTGCTTAGGCTGTCGTTGCCTGAGCGCGCTCGATACTAAGTTATCCGGATTAAAAATATCGCCCGATCGCTCTGCTGTGCCGCTAGCGATTACGCGCATCTCCGGATCAAGCAGCGTCATATACTCCAGACTATTTGCCTGCATCCGCGACTGTAGCTCTGCTCTAGCCGCCTGCCGCGCGCCTTCATCAAGGGTATTTTCATCTGCGGAGCGCTGAGCAGTTTCAACTAGAGTACCGGCATCTTCGAGACCTAAAGCAGCTCTCGGCACCGTTTCTGTTAGCGCTAACCCATTAGAGAGCGCCGACAGCTCCGAAGTCGCCTGCCGTTCTAGCTGCCGCTGACCGAGCTGAGAGAAAAGCCAAAGACTCGCACCGACCACGCCCAGCACCGAAAGCACTTTAGAGATAATCAATCCCGTCAGCTGCTTGTCGGAAACCGGCAGGTCATAAAACCACTGCACCGGCCCTAGCCGGCTGTTTTGAGTCACCTGAATCTTTTCAGGAGCATAGCGCTCGCCGCCGTCTTTGCGATATCGAACGCCTCGCCAAACCCGGTCTGATCCCTCGTCTGCCTGGTCAATTTCCCCACGATCTATCACCCCAGCACTGCCGTTTTCAGCAGACGGCTGACCGTCTTTGCTACCGGCTAACGCTGGCGTTTGAGACAAATTATTTTCGTCGGAGGAGCGGGACGAACGGGTATTAGTTGGCATATTCCTAGAACAGACTACGACCGTTGAAAAACGGATGATTGTAAGACAGCCTCTGCATCTAGCACCAGAACAATCTGATCGTTTTGCACTGCGCAGGCTTTAAGGTAGGGCACCAGCACAGGATTGACTTGCGGTGGGGGCGGGCTAAGCGCTTCGGCAGATAAGTGGACAATGCCTTCAATGTCATCCACCATCAGTCCTAAAGAAGACCCGGCTTTGACGATCACCATACTGTACTGCGCTCTAGGACGATCGAGTACGGGCATTCCTAGCAGACGCACCAGGTTAGCAATCCAAATGACTCGGTTGCGGCGATTGACTAGGCCCAACATACAGGGCGGCATGTTAGGGATCGCCGTGACATCTGAAACAGGCAGTACCGTAGCTTCTTCTACCGACCTTGCCGCAATCACCGCAGGCACGCGCGGAGCCAGCTGAAACTTAAGATAAGCGTCGCCAGCCTGACGTTCTGGAATCGCGAGCGTTTTCACAAATTATATTTTCACAGAAAATGAATAGACACAAAATAAATAGCGCTACAGGGGGCAAAGGCATTCACTACTTATCGCAGAGGTTCATCGGCTCGCTATTGACTCTGTATCGTAGGCAATGTAGAGCAAAAATGCAGCTCTAACAAGCGGCTACTCAAGCATTGAGCAGCGCTCGCCCGCCTAACCAATTTTGCTACAGTCCCGTAAATTCAACGGTCGCAAAGCTCTAGGTGTGGGCAGAAAGCAGCGATCGCCACCAATTTTTCTTAATACTATTATTAGAACTAGACCTGCGCCCAGCAAATTCACTGAGCTGTCTTTATACAGTAGCTACCCGCTAAATCTACGCAGCTTTACTAGCCCAGCGCCGCCTTTCTCAGCAGTCTCTTATCACTTCACTACCCTATCAGCACCGTCTTAACTGCGTTAATGAGCTCGTCGCGCGTGTAGGGCTTAGTCAGATAGGCTTTCGCCCCCTGTCGCATCCCCCAAAGTCGATCTATATTTTGCTTTTTAGACGAGCAAATAACAACGGGTACTCTCTGCGTTTCGGGCGTTCGCTTCAGCGTTCTACATAGCTCAAAGCCGCTAATTCCAGGCATTACAACGTCAGTAACAATAACATCCGGCTGCTGGGCGATCGCCTTATCCAAACCCTCTTGACCGGTCATCGCACTAATCACGCTAAACCCTTCAGCTTGCAGGTAATGGCTCATCAGCGCCACTTCAGAAGGAGCGTCTTCGACGACTAGCACGGTGACAAGCTGTGTTGTATTCATCGGCAGGCAAAGGGCAAAAGTATCCCATTCAAACGATTAGTCGTCTACAGCTCAAAGCTATATCAAACTCACCGTATAAACTCGTAGATGCCCTCAGATTATCGCTGATAATGTCCGCTTTTTGGCAGACGTTTTGAATAATTCACTCCGAGTAGCTAACCATCTAGCCTACTGCTGCTGAGTCTTAGCCGGTAAGTGCTTAAAGACCATCTTAAGTAAGTCAGACTGCGTAAAAGGCTTAGTAAGATATCCAGAGGCTCTTACTAGCTTGGCCCTAGCCCGGTCAATCAGGCCAGTGTTTCCCGTCACCATCACGATAGGCGTGCGCTTGTAGCGGGGATGGCGACGGAGCAGAGCGCACAGCTCATACCCGTCTAGATTAGGCATCGTGATATCTAATAAAATCAGGTCTGGCTTGCTGCGCACAATCTGCATCAGCGCCTTAACCGGATCGTTAATCGCCACGACCGAGAGGCTTTGATCTTCTAGAAACTTTTGAATGGCGTTTAAGACAGTGGGGCTATCGTCAATGCAGGCCACGGTGTAAGTAGTGCGGCGCATATTGCTAGTCGCCGTTGTTCGGCTAGCGCCGTATGAGTTCAGGCCGCTAGTTTGAGCGCTAAAGGTGCGATCGCCCATCATGGCAGTACTCGTAAGCTGGCTAGCAACCGGTTGACCCGCCGCTCGCTGTCGGGCATTGCGCTGACACAGCTCTACAATAGGCCGCAAGTCCAGATTGCAAAAAGTCGGAATGCCTTCTAGTCGCGCCGATGGGATCAGTTCGTAGCTGCCTTCTCGAATATCCAAAAACGGCTCTATTACCTCAATCGCAATAGATCCAATCAGTTGAGCAGCCTGATCAGAACTTAAATGCTGTTGCTCGACTAGCCAGCAGATGGCCCGATAGTCGCGGCTAACCACCTCATCAACTTCATCTGACGCCTCAAACAGCCGCCGCATCTGCTCTCGCACAGCATCCGAGACAGGATTCTCTAGCGCCTGTAGCTGACGCTCTAGCCGCGCGAAAACGTCCGCTGAGCTAGTCGCAAAGTTCAGCTTCCCCTGATTGAATAACAGTCGCCACTCTGCCGCCTGCGCCGATAGCGTCAGACAGCCACTCACCTGACGGCTAATGAGCTGTGCCAACAGGCTGAGCGGGTGCAGTTTGTGTGAGGTACTGTAACTCGTACTGGAACGGCTGTTTATCATCTATCTGCGCCAAGCTTTAAAAAATGTACATTTGGCAGGGTTCAAAGTCTAAATGCCCGCAGGCGGTATTGATTGGACATCTCGACTTCGAATTATACGGCTTAATCCTGATCCAGCTTACTGAATAAAGCTCAATAAAAGATAGCGCAATCAATCCGGCTATAAAATAGCGGCTCCCGGCGCGACGCTAATCAAGACTTATTCAAGATGGACTTTTGAAATGGACTAAGGTCTAATAGCTGGCAAACCTAAGGATTTATCAAGATATTTAGATATGACTCCGAATTAGACTGCCCAATTCGTAACCAATCTAGTCTCTTCTGGGTAGTTTCATCACACTTTTTTCTTATTTCCAGCATAAACGCGTAGAGACAATTAAATTAACCCCTGCCGCGAGTACCCACAAATTTCACGCTTGCAGGTGCCTTCCAGGACGATTTTTATCAGCAGCCGATGGCACGGTATTCGTAACCTCACGAACTCCGCTCAAGGGGCGTCTAGCGCGCCGAAAGGGAGAATAGCCAGCAATGAAAAAGGCCACCATGCAAGAGCGTGTAATACCCAGCAGATTAGTTAAATACAGCAAAGAAGCGCCCAAGCTGAGCGACAGATCGAGCTGAGCAATCCCTAGCCCGACCACGCAAAGCGGCGGCATCAGAGCAACTGCGATCGCAGTCCCTGCCAGGGTACTCGACAGCTTCGGCTGCACCTTGGCATAACCACTGATCCCGCCCGCAGTAATAGCAATGCCTAAATCCAGCAGCGTAGGCGAAGAGCGAGCAAACACCTCACTGCCATAAGCCAAAAACCCAGAGCCTGCGCCAATAAACGCCGACAGAGCCACGGCCAAACCAGTGCCAACCGCTAGCGACTTAGCGCCTGCGCGAACCAAATTTAGATCGCCCTCTAAAACGCCAAACGCCATAGAGCGAATGGGCAGCATCAAAGGCGCCACTAGCATCGCACCAATAATCACCGCCGCACTGTTAGCAAGCAACCCCAGCGTTGCAATCAGACAAGCGCCCACAATCAGCACCACATAGTCGTAGTCCAGCTCAGCTTCTTCTAGCAGGCTGTCCTGCATATGATTATGAGCCTGCGGCGACACGCGCCGACCGACAAAATACTTTCGCCCCCAGTCATCTAGCTGCTCCCTCCACTCGTTCAGTTGCGCCCTCACTGCCGTACTCCTCAAATTTAAGGTCAAGATATATAAAAATAATTTGTTTCTAAAGATACACAAGTTCTATAGGTCCGGTCAGTATGTTTATACCTGTGCAGGAGCCTCCCCCTGCCGATGTCCTATACCTAGGTAAAAATATGGGTTTTTTCAGCAGAATCTTCGGCAAAGACAAGCCAAAAGAAGCATCCAGTAAAATTAAGCGCGGCGTAGCCAGCGCCGGCCAAAAAGCCGCAGAAAAAGACGTACCCGACTTCAAAGTAGGTCTAAACGGCGAATTTGACCAAAGCGGTTTGGCTAAGCGAGTTGCACTAGCCTTTGACGAAGACAACGAGCTAGATGATGTTGATGGTCTCTACGTTGCCCAGACATCAGCAACCGTTGTGCTCAAAGGGACAGTGCCCAGCCAGGACATCTTGAACAAAATGGTTAAAGTGGCCAAAGGCGTAGACGGAACCGATGCCGTTGATACGAGCCAGGTCAAAGTTGGTTAAGCTTTCGAGCTAAACTAGAATCTTAGAAAAGGGAGCATTTTTGCTCCCTTTTTGCGTTTTATCTATATGTTTGACGACTAAAACCATGACCGAACAAACTTCACCTTCTACTCAAATTCCTGTCGTTGTTAACGGTGCACTTGGCAAAATGGGCCGAGCGATCGTTAAGGCCGTTGCAGCAGCAGACGATATGAAGCTAGTGGGCGCGATCGATCGCAACCCTGAGTTCATTGGCGAAGACATCGGTGAAGTAATTGGCGTTGGCCCCTTAGAAGTGCCGGTACTCAACGAGCTAGAAGCCATTTTGGTAACGGCTCAAAACGAGGCCCCACAAGGGGGAAGCGCGGTCATGGTAGATGTTACCCATCCGAGTGGGGTGTATAAATCTGTGCGAGCAGCTTTAGCCTACGGAGTGCGTCCGGTAGTAGGCACAACGGGCATGAGCGACAAGCAAATCAAAGATTTGGCCGAGTTTGCCGATAAAGCCAGTACGGGCTGTTTGCTTATTCCCAACTTCTCGATTGGCATGGTGTTGCTACAGCAGGCAGCGCTCCAGGCATCTGCCTACTTCGACCATGTAGAAATTATTGAGCTGCACCACAACCAAAAAGCCGATGCGCCCAGCGGGACAGCGGTTAAAACCGCCCAAATGCTCGGGGAGATGAACAAAACTTTTAACGCCCCCGAGGTAGAAGAGACTGAAAAGATGGCGGGTGCTAGAGGAAGCCAAACCGAAGAAGGCGTGAGGATCCATAGCGTTCGCCTGCCCGGTTTAATTGCGCATCAAGAAGTGATTTTTGGAGCCGCCGGTCAGTCTTATACGCTGCGCCACGATACTAGCGATCGCATTTGCTACATGCCAGGCGTCTTGCTCTCTATCCGCCGGGTACTGCCGCTGAAGTCGCTAGTCTATGGGTTGGATAAAATTTTGTAGGCAAAATTCTGTAGGCCAAGCGATAACCGCTGCATGCCTTTAAAATAAAAAATGCCCGGTCCCTTTAAGCCCCCAGGACCGGGCTGCTCACCTGTAAGGGCGCTATGCACAATCTAATCAAACCCCCAAAATGCCCCTTGGGAAAGCTGAGCAGGTTGTACGCGCTTTACAGAAGTGAACTCATTTTTACCTAGGGCGAATCTAATCGCCTCAAAGGAAATACGGAACCTCTAACGGTAGAAAGTGGAGTTTCTTAGTAATGTCTAGTGTTTGTACGGTGTTCGTTTTGAACAGGGCAAGAAGCTAAGACACGGTGGGCGCTGAGAGGAGTGGTTAAACAGCGGCTGAAGCTGTTGACCAACGGCTGAAGTCGTTAAACGACCGCTAAAGTAAACCAGCGAATTAAAAGTAAAGCAGCAGATTGAGTCCTGGAATAGTGCGAGATAATGTCCATAGCAGCAGCACAACGTACAGGGTGCCGAGTACCCATTGATACCAAACCAGGGTGCTGATAATACCCGGAACAGCCTGATCGCGCAGTCGGGTGTCGTTAAAGCCAAATTTGAACCAGTTGTTGATGCTGAAGTCAAAGTAGTTGAGCCAGTTCCACTGCTTATCTATAGGTAGCGGCGAGTAGCGCTCTCGGTAAAACGGAAACTTGGGCATCAGCGGCAGCCGGGCAATCAGGAGCTGGAGTTTGCGCAGCGCTCCATTTTGAACAAAGTAGCTGCGATCCATCAGATCGTGATAGCGTCCCTGCTGGTAAAGGCGACAGAGTAAGCCAGCAGGCAGCGGGAGAACAATCAGGGCGATCGCCCCTAAAGTTCGACCCGGATGAACACCGCTGCGGCTCACAATACCAATCGCCAATATCAGCAGTGCGCCGCTAGCGGCCAGCATAGTCAGCCGCTCCTTAGGCGTTGGCATAATCGGCGTCGGCACCCGCCTGCGATAGCGATCGACCAGCCAAAAAATAAGTGCAAACACCGTAGTGGCAATGAGTCCAACGCTAAAGGTAAGGGCTACATTGGTGCCATATTGGCTGAGCAGCAAAAGGCTAGCTAACAAAGCCCAGTGGGTCAGCCGCATCAGCCGGTTAGTCAGATTAGTCGGCTTAGCAGTAATGCGATCGCGCACTTTCAAATAGGTCGCTAGATCTATTTCACTCAAGCTCAAAAAGTCTGAGCGGCTAACAAAAGGCTGCGACTGCGCTCTGCGGTATACAGCGGCGGCCTGCTCGGCGCTCAGCCCTAACTTCATCAGCTGCTGAGGCTCAGCTTGATTAAGACTCAGACCCGCAAACTGCCGCCATAGCTGACCTAGCCGCAGCCGTTCGGCAGTGTACTCCACCTGATTCGCATCGCCAACTTGCTCTAGCAGACGAAAATTTCGCACGAGATTTCGCATCACGGCTTCGTTATTAGCCAGGGTAGGCACCGAGAAAATTCGACCGATATAGCCTGGACTGCCCAAAATGCGAGCCTCTCCCGGATCGAAATCAAGATCGGCCACGTTGATACGAGTCTCTGCAGAAAACCGCGCGTCGCCTAAATCTAGCTGAGTGCTAATTTGTGCCCCTCGCAGGCTAATAGCCGACTGAAACTGCGCCTGACGAAAGTTAGCAGACGCCTCAAACTGCGCCTCCGTTAAAAAAAGCGATTTATCGAAGCGGCTTTTTTGAAAGTTAGCGGCTCCGTGAAACACAGCTTGGTCAAAATCGGCATTGGCCAGCCAGTGCGATCGCCCAAACCCAGCAGTTTGCTTAAAGTCGGCCTGAGCAAAGCTAGGGCTTTGATAAAAGGTACTGCCCTGCCAGGTAGCCAATCCACTAAAGCTAGCCTGATTAAATTGAGCGCGCTCGGCAAAAATAGCGTCTCTAAACCGGCTTTCTTGCTGAAACTGCCCCTGGCTAAAATTCACGCTGCGAGCAAACCTTGCGCCTCGCCAGTCTACAGGCTGCGTAAAAATGACCTGCTCGGCCTCAAGACGATCTAGAAAATACAGCGAGGCGCCTTTAACAGCGCCGCTAAAGCAGGTTTGGTTAAGCATCAAAGGGCCTTGGAAAACGAGCGTATCCGCTTGCGCCGTCTGCGGCTGAATCAAAAAGTAGCGGGCTAACGCGGTCTGCGAGCGGCTTGAAGCACTAGAGAGCGATCGCACCCCTAGCGAATCAACCGTATCTCTAGCGGCGAGCGGCTGAAACTTTTGTTTGAAAGACTCTAAAGCCGATAGCGGAGCACCTCCATATGCCGGAACCCGCAGCCCCAAACGGGCGAGATTAAAGTCTCCTTGCAGCAGCGCGCCGCTCAAGTTTAGGCCCAGTGGCTGGGGGCCATTTAAAGCCTGCTGTAGCCTTTGATAAAACTGCTCTGCAAAATCCGGATCGCGGCCTTCCGTTCCCAACCGCAGATCGATAGTGACACCCGTTAGATCAATGACTAAAGCGCCGCTTTGTCGTACCGGACGAGTTAATCTGCGGTTCAGCTCATTTAAGCTCAGCGCAGGCCGTTCAATCGCCGCTTGGTACGCCACAGAAGCTGGCAGATCTACGCCCAGCGCAGTCAAATTAGCTCCGCCCAAAAAGGTCAATAACAGCAGACCCACCGCCAAAGCCAGTGCGGCCAAGGCTTGACTTAATCGGCTGCGGTGAGTGCTCATGAATTATCAGAAATAGGATTCGCTGGCTCGATGCGTAGCCTACCCCATGTTCGGCTCTGCCGTCCTAAACTAGATCGCCCTAAACTAGATCGCCCTAAACTAGATCGCCCTAAACTAGTAGGTATGGATACAAGTATAGATAAAGGCGATCGCGGCGCCCTAAGTCGCACCGTAGAAAATACTGCGCCAGATGAGCTCAAAGCCTCGGCAGAAAACTTGGCTGGGCACATCAGTCAGATTCAGCCGCTCGATAAAGAAATTGTCCACCTGATGGCAGCAGGCGAGGTAATTGACTCACTAGCGGCGGTGGTTCGAGAGCTAGTTGAAAATGCGCTAGATGCCAAAGCAACCCGCATTAGCGTTAGCCTGTGGCCAGAGCGCTGGCAGGTGCGCGTTGCGGACAACGGCAACGGCATGACCCTGAGCGATTTAAATCAGGCGGCGATCGCCCATGCCACCAGCAAAATCTCTACTCGGCCCGACCTGCTAAATATTCGCAGCCTGGGTTTTCGAGGTGAGGCGCTGCACAGTATCGCTCAGCTAGCCGAGCTAGAAATCTGTAGCCGCTCGGGAACAGCGCCCGGACACCGACTAACTTACTCCACCAACGGTGAGCCGCAGACAATTTCCGAGATGGCGATCGCACCGGGCAGTATCGTCACAGCGACAAATCTGTTTAGTAGCTGGCCCGCTCGCCGCCAAGCCCCTTCAGCCGAACAGCAAATTAAAGCAGTCGCTCAGTTTCTCCAGAAAATTGCGCTTTGCCACCCTCAAGTCACCTGGCAGATAGAAAAAGACAGCACGCCCTGGCTCTCGCTGTGGCCAGGAGAAACAGCCAAAACGCTGCTGCCTCAAATTCTTCGCAATACGCACGAAACCGACTTCAAAGAGATCTCTACAGAGGGGCTTTACTTAGCAGTTGGCCTACCCGACCGCTGCCATCGCCGCCGCCCAGACTGGATTCGAATCGCCATTAACGGTCGGCCCGTAGAAGTAAGCGCTTTATTCCAAACGCTGATCCAGAGCTTTCGAAGAACCTTACCGCGCGATCGCTATCCGGTTTGTTTTTTGCACTTAACGCTGCCGCCCAACCAGCTCGACTGGAACCGCCACCCCGCCAAGTCCGAGATATACATACAACAAATCGATAAATTGCGCGATCGCGTCTCTGCATCCGTAGCCCAACTGCTGCAAATAGACGACATCAGAGAAACCGCTCAAACTCACCGCGCTAGCGAACTCATAAAGGCCGCAGAATTTCGAGCCGCAGAACAAACGGGTGAATATAGCCCCTCTCGTCAAATTCAGTCAGATTCTGTTGTTTCACCATCTGTTGTCTCACCGACGGTCAACCTCTCCGATCCGCTCCCAGATAGCGCTACACCAGGCGCTTTAAAGGCGATTGCTCAGGTTCACAATACCTACATTCTCGCAGAGCACGAAGGCGGCCTATGCCTGATAGAACAACATATTGCCCACGAGCGCGTGCTGTACGAGCAGCTTCAGCAGCGATGGGAAATGGTAAACGTAGAGCCGCCAATCGTATTAGATAGCTTAAGCGAGCAGCAGGTAGAAAGATTAGCTGAAGTAGGCTGTGCGATCGCGCCTTTTGGCGACGACCTTTGGGCAGTGCGATCGCTGCCAGAACCGCTAAAAGACAGTTCAGAACGAACAGAGGCGCTGCGCGAACTCAGCTTAGGCGCAAATTTAGCGGCGGCGCTAGTAGCTACGGCCTGCCGGACAGCCATTCGCAACGGCACCCCGCTCTCCCCAGCCGAGATGCAAACATTAGTAACCCGCTGGCAGCGAACTCAAAGCCCTAGAACTTGCCCGCACGGTCGTCCCATTTGTCTTACGCTCAGCGAAACCAGCCTCGCCAAATACTTCCGTCGGAGCTGGGTAATAGGCAAAAGTCACGGTATCTGACAGCTTTTCTGATAGCTTCAGATTATATTGTTGCTCTTTTTAGAAAATATCTGTTGCAAACATGTGACAATCCGGTAAAAAACTGGGTAGTGGCCAGGCCAGCTCTCAATTGCATTACGCTTGTACTACCTGCCACTCGGTAGGTACAGGTCTACTAAAACTCTCCTCTTCACATTTATTAACAGAACATTACGATTAAACGCGACTCTATCTTTAGTCGGAGTGTATACGCTGATAAGTCAAGTAGGCTTTTATCAAATAAAGTCAAAGCAATGCCAAAAGCACAATGCTTGACTTGAATCCCGAGGCCATACGTTTGTTTGGCACATTTATAAATCCCCATGATTATTAGTAAAAAAGCAGAGGCCAGTCAAACCCCAAAAATCTTGGCAGTTGATGATACACCCGACAATCTTTTCATGCTCGGCGCGATTTTGGACGAAGAGCACTACCACCTCACCTGTGTAGAGAGCGGCAAGGAGGCGTTGGCAGAATTAGAAAATAATCGCCCAGATCTAATCTTGTTAGATGTGATGATGCCAGAAATGGACGGCTACGAGGTAGTTTCTTACATTCGTAGAGAGCTAGCGATCGCCGATATTCCGATTCTCTTACTCACCGCGAACCACGAGCTAGATAGACAAAAAGAGCTAGAAGCCGAGACTAGTGGCCTGCTGCAAAAGCCATACGATATTACAGAGCTAGTCGACCGCGTTCAAAATATACTGACGCTCAATGCTAATGCTCAATTAAATTAATAAAAGAGTGGACTAATTAAAAAGCGGGTAACGCGATTCGAACGCGCGACATTTTGCTTGGGAAGCAAACGCTCTACCACTGAGCTATACCCGCAATTGAGGTCTTATTATGACGGTTACCGATCAGCCTGTCTATAGGCGAGCATAAACCTTAACCAAATTCTATTGCCAAAATTCTACGGCAGATAAGAGCTCAACCATTACTCATCGCTCTCTTCTTCCTCTTCGCCTTGAATCACAAAAGATCGCGCTAAGGTCTCGCCATCTTTCTTCACAGGTGCATCTGCGCCCGGATACTCGTACAGACCGCGCTCGCCTGCGTCGATATGCAGCAGTACCCACAGCTTATCGTCAATAGCCGGGGCCTCCCACAGGTCTACAACAATATTCTCGCTGTCACCCGAGTCTACGCGCGCTTCTCCAATACCGTCCGGCAGCTGAATACTACCGTCCGCTTTGCTTTTGTGTATAGAGACCCAGCCATCGCGAGAAGTTGCTACTTTTTTGATCGTAATTTGACCAAATGTTCTTTGGTTATTCACCTGTAGCTTAACGTTCTTTTGATTGAGTCCGGCGGTGTCTTCTTCCTCAGCTTCAGTATCACCTGCATCCCCTGAAGTTTCGCTATCTTCATTAGCCTCCTCAGCATCGGCGGCGTCAGGTTCTACAGCAGTATCTTCTCCTGAAATTTCTATCTCTTGAGTATTATCGCTCTCAGTCACTGGTACATTAGCGCCAGAGCAGCCAGTGAGCAACAAAAGGGCAGAGAAAATAGATAGTAAATACTTCATAGAGGTTCGTTGATTTTAATCGCGCTCGGGCTGTGCTTTATGGTATCAATTGCTGCTGCAATCTGCTGCAAAATCCGGTGGGTTTCTAGGGGATACTCAGGAGACGCCTGGTCCATGCCTATTGACGGTTGGGCAATCGCCTAGTAACGGACCGAAATTGATAAAATGACGCATCGATAAGGAAAACTGTGATGAGTAAGCGAGTCCAGAAGGTTCTTGGTTTCTTGCTGCTGTTTGTGCTGATTGCTGCGCCGTTAATTGCGCTCAACCAGGCGGGCATTGGCAAAGACGATATTCGGCTGTACGTAGAGCAGTTAGGCATTTTAGCGCCGCTAGGGCTGTTTGCGCTGAGATTCTCTAGCGTGGTCATTCCGGCTTTGCCAGGGACGGCCTATTCGGTACTAGCCGGGGGACTACTAGGGTTTTGGCAGGGTCTAGCAGTCATGTGTTTGGCCGATTTACTTTCTTGCTCGCTGAGTTTTTGGCTCGCTAAGCGGTTTGGGCGATCGCTCATTCGTAAGCTAGTAGGCGATCGCTTCATTGGCCGAGTTGAGCAGTTTAGCCAAAAAAATCTAGAGCGCAACATCTTCTTGATGGCGGCTTTTTTAATGACCGGCTTCTTCGACTTTGTAGCTTACGGCGTGGGATTAGCTAAAGCACCCTGGAAACGTTTTTTACCGGCACTGGTACTCAGCATCGTTGTTTCTAATCCACCCGTAGTCGCCTTTGGTGCGGGCTTACTGGCAAAGAAAGACCGAGGGCTTTGGGTACTAGGCGCACTGCTAGGCATTTTTGGGCTAGCAGTGCTAACGGGCTGGCTACAGCGGAAAAAAGGTCTCACTGCGGATAGCGAAATGAAATAGGTGAAAAAACGTGAAAAAGGCCAATTGATTGCACCCTGACAAAATCTCTAATGCGGAATCGGCTTAAAACACATTTTCGAACCGTTAGCGTGAGATTCAATCACAGCCATCTGTACACAGGCCTTCAGCGTCGAACGACAGTGTTTTCCCACTGAGAGGAACGTATACAGGCGTTTCGGTTGCTTCCATAAAAGCCTCTGTTTTAGTCCCTGCCTGAACTTCGCCATTAACCGTTGCAACTTCATTTGCATGCGAGGCGATAACAGAGCTAGGTGCGATCAACTCGTCGACGACGAAGGCAGCTTCTGTAGGGCCAGTGGTGTAGGTATCGCCAATATTCATCACAACCAGTTTTGCACCGTACTGGTCTCGCACTACGGTCTCTTGCTCTGCGGTGACGCCAGTATCGCCAGAAAGATAGACGACTAAGCCATTAGAAAAGGTAATGACATATCCGGTAGGCGGGCCAACGTAGGCGGAGAGTCCTGCGGTCGATAAACTCTCTCCTAGTTCACCTTCAATAAAGTCGCCGCTAAGCCCGTTAGAATGCACTGCCGGGACGGTCGTAAAGCTTACGCCTTCGGTATTGAACGATGCGCCGAAGCGTACTAGCTGCACCGTACTAGGATCGCCACCCAACCCCTCAACTTTATTAGCCAAAAAGCTAGACATTTCGCTGCCGACGACGATGCTAGCTTCTTTACCAACGGCAATTTCGGCTGTATTGGAGTTTGGCGTAGTGCTTATATCTGCTTGAGGCTCTGCGCAAGTTCCCTCATTAACAGCAGCCATGCGGCGATCGCCCAAATGATCGCCATGCACATGGCTCAAAAGAACAACATCAATATCACCCAAGCGAGGGTCTTCTGCGCCCGAAACCGTTCTACCCGCATCGTAGAGAATGCGAAGCCCGTTAGGATCTTCAAATACCAGCGCTCGATCAGAACTGCAAAACTCGCCGTCGTGGCTGCCGAGCGGCGTAACCTTCACATCTTGAGCGATCGCATCTTGAGCGATCGCAGATGTAGAAGACGCACCGAGCAGCAGTGCAAATGTAGATAGACGGATAAACCAGTTTTGTACAGACATTATTGTGTTTTGTGACTCAGCATTAGTTCAGCATTAGTTTGGACTATACCGCTATCGGAGATCATGGCCGTATAGCTTTAGGCATATCAGGACGTTGTTTCTCATGACTACTAGAGCGATGAAGCAGCGTATAAAAGCAGGGAATGATAAACAATGTGAGCACTGTCGCCAGCGCCAGACCCGAAAAAACAACAACGCCTAGCGGCTGCAAAAATTCTGAGCCTTGCCCAATGCCAAGCGCGAGTGGAAACATGCCAAGCACGGTGGTAATTGTCGTCATCAAAATCGGGCGCAGTCGCTGGGGAGCGGCCTTGAGAATAGCGGTAAGCCGGTCACAGCCTTCTTGTTCGTAAATTTGATTGGCCAGCTCCACCAAAATAATGGCGTTGTTTACAACAATACCGACCAGCAGCACGGCCCCCACAATGACGGTAGCGCCAATCGCCGTTTGAGTAATAAATAATCCTAAAATGCCACCCGCTAAAGCCAGCGGCACCGTCAGCATAATCACCAGCGGATCGATTAAAGAGTTGTACTGCACCGCCATCGCCGTAAAGACCAGAAAAGCCGCCAAACCGCCCAAAATACCGAGGCCATCTGTAATCGCGGCATTGCTCTGAGCGCTGAAGCTAGGCAAGCGAGTAACACCATCTGGCAGCGTAATCGTCTCCAAAATTTGATCGACTTCTGTTAGCGCAGCGCCTAAGCTAGCCCCCTCATTAAGCCGACCTTCAATAATATAAACCTGGCGCTGACTGATGCGCTGAATTTCGCCAGGCGCCTGCCCCTCTTCAATTTTGGCGATATCTCCTAGCCTTACCGGCTGACCAGAGCCGTTGCCGCTGCCGCTAAGAATAGGCAGTTGAGATAGCTCAGCGGGCGTTTGAACTAAGGTATTTGGCGTTTGAATCCGCACGTCGACTAGGCGATCGCCCCGCTGAAGCTGAGTTGGCACCGCACCAGAGAGCACCGTTTGTACCGTACGACCAATCGTTTCAGCCGAAAGGCCAAGGTCGGCGGCACGTTCCCAATCGGGCCGAATTTGGATTTCAAGCTGAGGCGGATCAGCATCGGGAGAATAGCTCGCTAACGTAGCCTGTTCATCAAGAGCGCCAAGGATTTGAGCGCCCGCCTCTTCTAAAACTGCGGCGCGGCTGCCCTGCAAGATAATATCTACGTCGCCGCGTACGGGTGAGTTGTTTAAGATAAGGCCGCGCACGCTGCCAGGAGAGACGCGCAGCCGGGTTTTGACTAGATTTAGCTGATCGAACTGGCGGGTCATGCGATCGCTAAACGCTTCAACATCAGTTCCAGGCACCAGCGTCAGGGTACTAGATCCTCGCAGCGCATTTTCACTAGTGCTGCCACCAAAGAGAAATCCCCCCGAAGTGCTAAACGCATATTCAATCTCAGGCTGAGCGATCAGCAATTCGTCTACAGCGCTCATAACCCGCTGGTTTTCTGCCAAAGTTGTGCCGGGCGGAAACTGTACGCGCACATCGGCCTGGCCAGTCGCAATGCTAGGCAAAATCTCCTGCGGAATTTGGCCCACCATCAAAAAGCTGCTGCCGCCAAAAACCAGAAAAACGATCGCAACCACCCCAACTCTTCTTTGCAGCACCCAGCCCAACAGATTGGCATATTGACCCGTTAGCCCCTGCAGGCGCTGGTCGAACCAACGAATCAGCCACCACTGACTAACGCCGCTAGATCGGCGCACGGCCAATAGCCGAGAGGTTAGCGCAGGCACCACGGTTAGCGCCACAATCAGCGAAGCGCCCACTGCAAAGCTGACCGTTAGAACCAGCTCATTAAACAACAGAGAAATGAAGCCGCCAATCAGCAAAAAAGGCAGCACCGCGACTAAGTTTGTTGTTGTTGAAGCAAACAAAGCAGACTCTAGCTCTCGGCTACTAGCCTCTGCTTGACGAACAACAGACTGACTGCTCTGCTGCACCCCCTTCACAATGTTCTCTAACATAACGATGGCGTTATCTACCACAATACCGACGCCCAAAGCCAGCCCGCCTAAGCTAAACACATTGAGCGAAAGGCCAAACAGGCCCATTAGCAAAATAGCGACTAAAGTAGCCAGCGGAATGGCCACCACAATGATGAACGTTTGCCTGAGCGAACCCAGAAAAAGGAGAACCGCGACGCCCGCTAAAGCCGCACCAGTTAGCCCAGCGATCGCAACGTTGCGAATAGCATTTTGAATAAAGATAGACTCGTCCAAGGTCGCGTTAAGAACCAAGTCTTCTGGAATCAGACCCGACGCTCTTAGTTCTGCTAGCCGCTGCTTGATACCATCTACCACGGCGATAGTGTTTGCACCCGGCTGCTTTTGAATGCTTATTTTAACCGCTGGCTCGCCGTTAAGATTCACAAAAACGCGCTGTTCCTCGGTGCCATCAATCACTTCAGCAAAGTCTCTCAGATAGACCTGTTGAGTAGCCTCCGCATTGCCCACTTCAAAGATAAGATTGCGAATTTCATCAGCGTCTGCAAAGCGTCCGGCGACGCGAGTAAGCGGTTCGCTGTCGGTTCCTTGAATGCGGCCTCCAGACGTATCCTGATTGCGTTCTGAAAGGGCGTCTAATACCTCTGTAATGCCCAAGTCTAAAGATTGAAGTCTTGCTGGATCGAGATTAATTCGAACTTCTTCTTGAACGCCACCCGAAACATCGACGCTAGCCACACCTGGAACGGTCGTTAAATTACGGCTTAGCTCCTGGTCGGCAAACACTCTAAGCGCTACGCCTTGCAGCGATCGCGACGTAAGCGCAGTTTCGTACACAGGTAGCTGAGAAGGATCGAACTTGAATAAGCGAGGCTGCTCGACCGTATCAGGCAAACTATCTCTAGCTCGATTCAGCGTAGCCGTCGCATCGCTGAGCGCCTGATCTATATCGCCGCCCGGCTGAAAGTAAAGATCTAGGCTAATTCTCCCTTCTCGAGTTTGTGAAACCACTTGAACAACACCTTCGGTTGCAGCAAGGGCTTCTTCTAGCGGACGCGTAACTTCATCAACGGCCACTTCTGGCGAGACACCGGGAGCCGCAGCTCTAACCCCAACGCGCGGATAGGTAATAGAAGGCAGCAAATCGACGGGAATCTGCTGAACAAAGAACAACCCCAGCACAATAACAGCAACGGTGAGAACAAGCGTCGCAATATGCTGGCGGATGGCGAGCGTACTCAAACCAAAATTCCCAGCAGGCGATCGCGCGGCCAACGCCGAATCGGACGGTAGGTCGGACGGTAGGTCGGATTGTAGATTTGAAGGAGCCGTAGGTCGTACCATTAATTGCTCCGCTTAGCAGGTTTACCAGATTGTTTGCCAGATTGGCTATCAGATTGTTTGCCAGATTGGCCATCAGATTGCCTACCAGACTTCTGTTCTGTTCCAGATTCAGAACTATTAGATTGTTCGACAAAACCGTCAGCCCCTTCAGACAGTATGCTGAGCCGCACCGGCTGGTCTGAAGTAAGGGGGCGATCGCTCTGCAAAACAAAAGACTCTCCAGCGTTCAATCCCGAGAGAATTTCCACCTGGTCTTGCTTGCGATCGCCCACCTCTACCGCCCGAGCGATCGCCCTCGCCTGTTCGCCCTCGCCCTCAATGGCAAACACCGTATCCTCCGCCTCCCCAACCGTTAGCGCACTAGCAGGGACAACCACTCGAGGCTGTGCGCCCGAGGAAAACTGCACCCTTGCGAGCAGTCCACTGCCGAGGCGACCGCCTACATTAGGAATACTCACCTGTACCGGGATCAGCCGTGAGGTACTATCCGCAACCGGTGCAATGCGCTCAATTTGCCCAGCAATAGACCCTTCATCGGGAAAAGCATCTAGCTGCACCTGAGCCGGTTGACCCACGCTAAGCCGAGAAATATCTAGTTCAGAAACTTGTACCGTTACCTCTAAATTGCTGAGATCTCCTAGCTCTAACACGGTAGCGCCCGATTCAACAAAGTCGCCGGTTTCCACCTCTCTAGAGAGCACAACGCCAGTCAGCGGCGATCGCAAATCTGCATAAGAAAGCTGCCGTTGGGTCTGTTCAAGCACGGCCCGCTGCGCCTCAATCTGGCCAACCGACGAAGCCACGGCCTGCCTTTGAGCGTCAACTTGAGCCTGCGCCGAACGGACTGCCTGCTGCGCATTCGTAGCCGCTAGCTGTGCAGCCTCCGCCTCCTGCTGCGAAATGGCCCCCTGCTGTGCCAGTCGTCGCAGTCTCTGTGCATCTAACAGCGCCTGATCAAACGTCGCCTGCGCTTGCACAACGGCAGATTGAGCCGCCGTGATAGAAACTTCAGCCTGCGCCGTCTGCGATCGCCGCGCCGAAAGTTCGGCCTGCGCCTGATTAAGATCAGTCGTTTGCAAATTGCCGTCGAGCTGAACAAGCAGATTTCCCTGAGCGATCGCATCTCCCACATCTACCAATAGGTCTGTAACGGTGCCCGAAACCTGCGATCGCACCGTCACCTGCTGAGTAGGACGAGTTGTTCCGGTGTAGGTTAACGCGCCTGCGACCGATCCCGTCTCGGCTATGGCCGTTTGTACCGCAACGGGGCCGTCGCGTTCGGAGCGTTCACCCTGGTCTGAAGTCTGCTGCGCGGCACCGGGAGGAAAAAGGCTGCATCCCGATACCACTGTCATCATGGGCAGCAGCAACCCAACGTAAAGAACAGTCTGCTTGTAACGTTTGCTGAGGTCTACGCGACGGATCAATGGATTGACACCTGTATGAAATCTCCGAGATCATCTCTGATGAATGCCATTAGGGTAATACGCGATCGCCTAATTTTCATCAGCCAAAAGTCACGCCTCACCCATGACTATTTTCACCTACGCGATCGCAAGTTCTGATCCATCTATGTTTTATTAATCGTGAGCGAATAGCAAAACCGGTCGGCTCGAGAAATAGTTTCGCCGTACAGAATAGGTTTTTGCTGCCGAGTATAAGCGGTGTATCGGTAAACAATAAGCGGATGACCTAGCGATACTTCTAGGTGTTCACTCATTTCGTAGTCGGCGTGGGTGCACTCAATCACCGCCTGGATACTTTCAATCGAGATTTCATTAGCTTCTAAAAGGGGAAAGGTCATCTTTTGTTTAAGCTGAGCACCAAACCGCTGACCTAGCTCCAGCAAAATATAGCTAATATCCATAGCGCCAACAGTGCCATCCATCTGCAGCAGCTTCTTTTGCAAATACACCATAGAAGACTTTTCAGGAGACTTTTCTAGCCGGTTGCTGGCGCTACTCTCTAGCTGCAAAGCGGCTTTTACCTGATCTGGCGGACGCACCTTTCTAAACGTGAGGTTATTAAAAGAGAGATGAATACCCTTATTAGCAACATCTTGGTCTAAAAAGGTCAGCGGACTAGAGAGTGAGTAGGCTGTTTTTACTTGAGGAGTAACAAAAACGCCCTTACCCTGATGCGATCGCACCAACCCTTGATTAACCAAATTAGTAACCGCCTGCCGAACCGTAATCCGACTAACGTCAAACGTTTTCATCAGCTGATGCTCGCTGGGCAGTTTTTCACCCGGCAGGTAGTCGCCGCTGTCTATTTGGTGGCGCAGCTTCTCAGAGATACTAACGTGGAGAGGAATCATAGCGTCTTAAAAACAGGTCTTAAAGTGGAATCTTAAAAGCGGGACGCAGCAGATGCTGTCGTTGCGCGAATACAGCCTTGTTATAGCAGCTTAGATATGTTAGTTTTACTTGTTATAATAAGTGATTGAAAAGACTGCTTTCCCTGCGTATCGTTTTTCCTGCTGATAGCCGCTGTCCACCAACACCTCTAACCACTAAACATCTCTAGTCACCTACATCTCTAGCCACCCACCTCTCTAGCCACCCACGCCTCTAACTTAAACTATATGGTTACCAACGTTTTTCAGGAGCCTGCCCTCAACCAGCCTAATCTCGAAGCTCCAGCTTCATCTACGACTAACGCCCGCCAGCTACTAACAGCGCATCAACTCCTACCGCTCAACCAGCGCTCTAATACCCAAGGACTGCTCAGACTTTTAGCGCATGTCTCTATTTTATGTGCCAGCGGATACCTATGGGGGTCGGCAGAGGCGATCGCCGTATCGCTTCCTGCGCTGTTAGTCTACGGCGTCAGTTTGGCCTTTATGTTTTGTACAGTGCATGAGTGCGTACACCGGACGGCCTTTGCCAATACAGGCGTAAACGATGCGATCGCCTGGTTAGCGGGCCTGCTCTCTTTTTACAACAGCACCTTCTACCGGCGCTATCACAAGTGGCATCATCGCTATACAAGAGTAAAAGGAAAAGACCCGGAGCTAACTGATTTAGAGCCTCAAAACTGGGCGCAGTATCTGTGGGTACTCAGCGGATTGCCTTGGTGGAAAGGAAAGATTGAGGGCCACGCCAAGGTTGCGACAGGTCAGCTAGATGAATGCTTTTACCTACCAGAAAGTTGTTACGCCTCGGTCATTCGCTCCACTCAGCTACAGTTAGGAGCCTATGGCGCGATCGCACTAATCTCCACTGCACTAGGCCATCCTGGGTTCTTAATTACCTACTGGCTATTGCCCTTAGCGATTGGGCAACCCTTTCTGCGCTTCGTTTTACTCGCTGAGCACACGGGCTGCACCTATGGCGACAACGCGCTTACAAACACGCGCACAACTCTCACTTTTTGGCCGCTGCGCCTGCTGATGTGGAACATGCCCTACCACGCAGAGCACCATCTTTATCCGTCTATTCCCTTCCACGCATTGCCCGCAGCTCATCAGCAGCTAAAAGAGAAGTTTGCACATGTAGATAGCGGCTACATACAGGTCAATCAGGCGATTGTCTCTACGTTCGCTCCAAAAGACAATCGCCTGAAAAACAATGTCTCCTAACCGCTTCACCCTCAAAGACTTTGACTTACAGTGCGGCGTCGTATTGCCCAAGGCCGAAGTTGTTTATCAAACCTACGGCACCCTCAACGCCGAGCGTAGCAACGCGGTGCTCTATCCTACGTCCTACGGTGCTCAGCATAGCGATGTCGATTGGCTCATCCGCCCAAGCGGAATTTTAGATCCAACAGAATGCTTTATCGTAATGCCCAACATGTTTGGCAACGGGCTTTCTACCTCACCTAGCAACTGTGAAACGGCTAAAAAGCCCGGCTTTTACTTTACGCATTACGACAACGTTCGCGCTCAAGAAGCATTGTTAAACAGTTTAGAAATTGAGCGGCTAGCACTTGCCTACGGCTGGTCGATGGGCGCACAGCAAGCTTACCACTGGGGAGCGCTCTATCCCGAGCGAGTAGATCGGATTGCAGCCATCTGTGGAACGGCCAAAACAACAGATCACAATCGGGTTTTTCTGTACAGTTTGCGGGCGGCGCTGCAGGGCGATCCGGCGTGGAACGGCGAGCGGTTTGAAGGCGTTCCAGAGAGAGGATTTCATACCTTTACGCAGATTTATGCGAGTTGGGCAGCTTCGCAGGCTTATTATCGAGAAAAACCCTATATAGCCTGGGGATATACGTCTTTAGAAGATTACCTGCTGCGGAGCTGGGAAGCGGGCTATCGCAAGCGCGATCCGCACAATCTACTCGCAATGATTGAAACCTGGCTGCATTGCGATATAGGAGATAATCCTATGTACCAGGGAGACTACGAGAAAGCACTAGGGTCTATTACTGCCAAAACGCTAGTAATGCCCGCTACAACAGACCTGTACTTTACGCCAGAAGACTGCGAAACCGAAGCGCTGCTAATCTTAAACGGCAAGTATCAACCCATTCCTTCTATTTGGGGACATCGCGCTGGCAACCCCTACCAAAATCCAGACGACGAAGCCTTTATTAAAAGAGCCGTCTCAAACCTTTTGAGCAGTTAGGCGAGTAGTTGAGCGATCGCAATCATAAAAGTCTCACAGCCAGCCAACAACAGTTGTATATTAACGGTTATATATTAATATACTGTTCTAATTCCCAGTCCGTAACCTGAGAGCAAAAAGCGCTCCACTCCTTATTTTTAAATTCAAAGAAAGTTTTAGCGCCCAGATTTCCTAACATATCCATCAAAAGAGAACTCTCCTTTAGCGCTATCAGCGCCTCAAAAAGATTAGTCGGCAAAGTCTCCAAATTCGGAAACTCAGCGCCTCTGGCGAAAAGGTTTTGGTCAATGCGATCGCCCGGCGAAGTCTCATTATTCATCCCATCTAGCCCAGCCGCCAACAGTCCTGCCAGCGCCAGATACATATTCGCCGACCCATCAATCAAGCGACACTCAAACCGACCCGCTTCAGGAATTCGCAGCATGTGAGATCGGTTGTTGCCGCCGTAGGAAATATAGCGCGGCGTCCAGGTACTGCCAGAAGTAGTCGCGCTTGCGCCCAGTCGTCGGTAAGAGTTTACGGTAGGCGCAAACAGAGCAGTAAGCGCCTTGGCATGATTGAGAACACCGCCTAAAAAGTGATACCCCACTGGCGAAAGCCCACCGTCATCAGCATCTTGCTCAAAGCTGTTGACGTCGCCCTGCCATAGGCTGTTATGAACATGGCCGCCGCTGCCGGTGATGTGGCTAAAGGGCTTGGGCATAAAGGTCGCGGTCAGACCCTGCTTTTCGGCCAAGGTCTTAACCATATACTTAAAAAAGACGTGGCGATCGCAGGTTGTTTTAGCATCGCTGTAGCCCCAGTTCAGCTCAAACTGTCCGTTAGCATCCTCATGATCGCACTGATAAGGATCCCAGCCCAGATCTTCCATATAGCCAACAATCGTAGAGATCAAATCGAACTGACGCATCAGGTTTAGCTGATCGTAGCAAGGCCGCTCAGCAGTGTCTCTTTCATCTGCGATCGCATATCCCGTCTCTGTTTTCTTCAGCAAAAAGAATTCTGCCTCCACCCCAGCCTTGTAGGTGTAGCCCATCTGCTCACACTGGTCTACCACCCGGTTCAAAATCATCCGAGGGGCCGCAGGAAAGGGTTTGCCCTCAAAGTACACGTTGCTAGCAACCCAGCCCACCGTTGGCTCCCAGGGCAGTTGAATCAGCGAGCTAACGTCTGGAATGGCCGCAATTTCAGCGGCATCTGGGCCAAGACCCAAGTTAGACGCAAATGAAGAGAAAAAAGCGCCGTCTTTTTCAACAGATGCAATTTTAGCAGCGGGCACCAGCTTGGCCCGCGTCCCCCCCAAAAGGTCTGTATAGGAGACTAAAAAGAACTTAAGGCCCAGTGCCTTAGCCTGTTCTACCAAAGACTGGCTCACGACTTGACGGTTAGCCTGGTGCCCTGCCTGCACAGATGTTCCTACCATTGCAATATCACCATTACTACAAGCGCGCTTTCTCTACACTTTCTCTCTATTAGTGGAACAGCTTTTCCCAACAGCTATTGTAGCCCCAGTTACCAAATCTTCTTTCGGTCAAATTGATCTCCTACTGTTTCCAGGAGCTGTTCTCAAAGGCTGTTCTCAAAAAGTGAGCTAAATCACACACTTTTGCACAAGTTTCCGTCAGCTGTTGAACAGTTTTACAAATTACTCTCTTGCATACTGCCCTCAATTCGAATTTGCAAGGGTGTCATTCCAATGCCTAATTCCCATCATCGCCCGGCGGGTTCCACAGCGACAAAGGAATTTTAGTTGGGGCTTACATTTGGGACAACCCAATTGGCAATGTGTGGGGTACGCTGTCACCCGCAGAGCGGATAGCCAAAGCGATCGCAGATGGCACCGCAATTCATTCCAACTATGCCCAAGAAATTTCGGCAGCAGATGGAATCACCATCGCCTGGGAAAAAGTGCCCTACAGCCAGGGAGGATGGGCCGAATGGGAAGACGAACAAAGAGAGAGTGCTTATAAAGTGCTGCTACAGCCGGATGGGCCAATATTTTTAGCCGGAGAACATCTTAGCTATCTAACCGGGTGGCAAGAGGGATCGGTGCGCTCGGCCTTAGCCGCCGTAGAGGGCATCGCCAGCCCAGCGCAAGCCGCTTAAAACTGGCCTTTGGCCCCTAAAAAAGAGAGTGACTAACCAAGATCCAAATCGTGAGGAATCAAACAAAATGCCCTTTAAAAAATCTCTGCTCGGCGCGCTCCTAATCGTAGGCTTAATCTTCAGCCTAACCACAAGAGCCTCCGCTCAAACAGCAATTCGCTACGCCATCCCAGACTCAGACTTTCCTATCTCGCAAGCCGTTGAAATTCCCGCTAACGCCACGCTCGTATACCTTAGCGGCCAAGTGCCGTCGGTAACCGATGAAACAGCAGAGCCTAGTACCGTCGCCGCTTTTGGCTTTGCCGGGTTCATGGCAGGCTACACCCAGTTTTTTGGCACAGAGGAGCAGCCCAACCTACCCTCTCGCTCCGCAATGCAGATAGCGGGCCTAGTCAATCCAGGCTGGCTAGTTGAAATTGAGGTGGTGGCTGTGCGAGATTAGTTTTCTTTTGAATAGTTCTCTTCTAGTAAGTAGCTCAGCGGAATCAAAGCTGACTGCATAGGCCAGGCTTCGACTACGCTCAGCCCTCTAGCTAGGGTGGATTGAGCATTGAGCGCAGTCGAAATGCGTTTTACAAGTAACTTGACCTGCCTACTTATGAAGCCTACGGCTAACGCAGCTGCGATACCCATCGCTGTCCTACCACTGACAGTCTTTAGCTAATAAGATAGCAGCGGTCTCCGGCCTTAGCGAAGCGGCAAATAAAAGTCCTTGCCCTTCGTCACAGCCCATCTTCCGCAGGCTTTCGAGCTGATACTCCTCTTCAATGCCCTCAGCGATAACTCTCATTTTCAGCCCATGGCCTAGCGCAATCACTGCCTGTACAATCTCTTTGCCTTCTGCGGCTGAGTACATATCGCGGATAAAAATTTGGTCAATCTTCAAAATGTCTGCGCTAAAGCTACGCAGCCGTCCTAGCGAAGAATAGCCCGTGCCAAAATCATCAATGGCCAGCCGAACGCCCATCGAGCTAAGTTGTTTTAACCTTTGAGCGGCCTCTGCAAAATTTTGCATTAAAACGCTTTCGGTAATTTCTAGTCTTAAGGTTTGAGGCGAAAGACAGCTCTGCTGTAAGATTTGAGCTACTCGCTCAGCGACATCGGATTGGAAGAGCTGTCTGCCCGAAAGATTAACAGACATCACCAGGCTAGGATAGCTGCTTTGCCAGGTCTTTAGCTGGCGGCAGGCTGTCTTAAGCACCCAATCGCCGAGTGGCAAAATCAGCCCAGTATCTTCAGCGATTGGAATGAAGTCGTTTGGCCCAATGATGCCTCTATGCGGATGATGCCATCTAACAAGCGCTTCAAACCCAGTAATTCTTCCGCTTTTAAGGCAAACGTGCGGCTGATACTCCACTCGAAGCTGATTCTCAGTCATCTTCTAGCTCGCGAATAGCCTGCCGCAAATCGTTCTCTAACTGCGATCGCAGCTGCACGGCCTCATACATTTGACGAGTAAAAATAACCGCGCGATCGCGGCCTCTATGCTTAGCTTCGTAAAGCGCAATATCGGCGTCGCGCAGCACCTCTTCTGACCTTTCATACGCGATCGCACTGGTTGCAATGCCAATGCTCACGGTGGTAAACGTTTCATACGCACTGAGAGAATAGGCCGAAGCAAGGGTTTCGCAAAGCTGCTGCGCGATGCAAGTTGCCTCCTGAAAGTTCGTCAAGCGATCTAACACCACCGCAAACTCATCGCCCCCACAACGAGCAACCGTTGCATCAGTCGGAACAGCGCCCACAATCTTTTTGCTAACGGCTACAAGCAGGCGATCGCCCACTAAATGACCGAAGCTATCGTTAATTCCCTTGAAACGGTCTAGATCGAGAAAGAGCAGAGCAAACAAGTAGGTATCATCCGACTGAGCGCAGGCGATATCTGCTGAGAGTTTTTCCCGCAGCCAAGCCCGGTTATACAGCCCGGTTAAATCATCATGGGTTGCTCTATAGGAAAGATCTTCTTCTAGGACTTGCCGCCGAGCAATCTCGACCTTGCGGTCTTTAACATAGGCCCCTAGCAGTATGCCGGTGAAGGTCATCGTCGTGAGTCCGAGCTGTAACGCTAGCGTGCCTGTATATAAATTAACTTCGACAAACACAACGGCAAAGATATTGATCACAAGCGTAATCACCGTTGTTTTCTCAAATCCGTACCGAGCGGCTATCCAAACCAAAGGAACAAACATGAGGTAGGAGTACTCCAACGAATCTGCCGCCGACCCTGCAAAAGCTAGCCAGGTAAGCGCAATGGTCACCGCGATGGAAAGAATACACTCCAGCGCTTCTTTTCTGCTAAGCAGAGCAATGTTGATGATGGGTGCTGGTGCTTGTAGCGTTAGGTGCTGATTCGACCAGGGGAGCGATCGCATCAAAATCAGCAGCGGTGGGGCCAGCATCAAAATTCCCGTGATTTCTCCAGCCCAGTCTTGCACGCTATACAGCGCCCATTCTGACCAAAGCATAGGGTTCAGCAGAACCAAGGTCGCGGTGTACAGGCCAGATATTATCAGAGCTGCAGCTGAGAAAACGCCCGTAAACCAAAGCACGTCTCGTAGCTGTCGCAACCCCGGATCGATCTTAATCCGGTACAGCAGTAAAAAAGACGCACTACCGTAACCCAGGCACAAATATACGCCGCCGAATATTCCACTCGGCAATGCACTTTCTGCGCCAACAGACCTCAGCAAACTGACAATTAGCACAATTAGATACACAACCGGGGTGTAGCGCAAGCCCCATCCAAACAAAAGCACCACGTACAGCCCTGATGCCGGATCCCAAGGCTGTACGTGAAAATTCATCTGGCAGCGATCGGCTAGCAGCTCCAAAGCAATGCCGCTGATGAGAAAGCCCAGAAGAGCTAACCCTTGCAGCGTAGATTTAGACCGACGCTGTAGCCATTTCCACTGGCTTTCAATTCTAAAGTGCATCCTGCCAGCGCCCAGCCTTACGCCTGTCTCTTGCCCACTGCTTACCTCTTTATGGCTTGCGTGAAGAAAGTCTTCTAGTATCAGAAAGATACTACATTACTATGGATTTACAGACAAAAACTTCCCTGTGCCACTGGCGCACAGGAAATAAACTGCTTAAAGCTGTTTGCGCTAGGATTTTAGCGGTGGCTATTTAGATCGGCATAAGTAAAAAACTATACTTAATACTTGAATTTAAACTTAAGAACACAACAGCCTTAGCAGCTGGTTGTCCTTCTCTGGTGGCGATCGCCCACGTCAAATCGCCCACCTCAATTTCATTCGTTATAGGTCATTCGTTATAGGTCATTCGTTATAGTCAGACTGCTGAGGAAAGCTGTCTATTTCGAGCCTGCTCATTTCGAAGCTTCTAGTTTCGCTGAACATTTCGCGAGGCATAAAAGACAAAACGGCTGGATCGCTTCCCAATCCATCAATAATCTCGCCTAAAGATGAGAGCAAAGAGGCTAGCAGCTTTTTCATAAGAGGAGTCTCTACTAATGTTGGAACGAACGCTTAGCTCGGGTACTCGAACGCCGTGCAAGACCTTTTTGAGCATTGCCTGATTGAAGTATAAGCAGAATTACGGTTAAGGCAAGCAGTTTGTGTAGTTTTCTTTAGCCTAATTGTCAGACGCCACCAGACAGCAAATTCGCTCGTATTCCTCCACATTTTCAGTGCGATCGCCCTCTATTTCAAGATCTCTTGCCAAGATTCCCCAAGATTCTTTCGCCAGTCTTTCGTCAGATTGCATAGGAAAAACACCGTTTCTTTTATCACCTCCGACCAACCTACTTATCAATCATCAGCCGTTCAGTATTGTTCAATACAGCTTGTACCGGCTGCAGGCGGCATACTCTTGACATAACAAGTTGATCAAAAGTAGGTTCAACTATAAGGTCAAAAACTATAAGGCCAAATAATAGAGCTGTTGTTTTTAAATATCTAGCCCAAACATCCAGCTCCAGTATCCAGCTTTATCTCTTAGCAAAGTGTTTTTATAAGAACATTTTGACTAGTCGTTTACGTACTATTACCCCCGGAGCCGTCTATGACTCCTGAATCACAAGAGTTTCTAGCTACTTTCGTTTCAGAGTCCTACTATTATTGGGCTTCTGTATTTATGCTACTTATCCACGTAGGCTTTTTGGCCTACGAAGGAGGCGCCTCTCGCGCCAAAAATGTTCTGGCCACCATGATCAAGAACTTACTAACGCTCTCTATCGTGGGCCTCACGTTCTTTTTCTTTGGGTGGTGGGTTTACAACGCTTTTCCACTGTTTCCCTTCACAGGCGGCGTCGTTGGCCCTTGGACAGACGCAAGCTCCGAAGGGGTTGTCGGCGAAGTGCTGGGCCTAGTTGAAGCTTCCTATCCCTGGTCTCCAGCGCTAGGCCCCAATGTCTCCGATAATCTCACAGGCGTTTTTTGGTTTGCTTTCGCGCTGTTTGCCATGACAACGGCCTCTATTCTCTCAGGCGCGGTAATCGAGCGAATTAAAGTAGGTGCCTATGCCGTTTTGGCCGTGGTGCTAGGTTCTTTTACCTGGGTAGTTGCTGCTGCCTGGGGATGGAACCCTTACGGCTGGTTCCTAACGCAGTTTGGCTATCACGATTTTGGCTGTTCGGCGGTGCTACACGGAGTTGCAGGCTTCTTTGCGCTAGGCGTGCTGATTAACTTAGGGCCGCGCATTGGCAAATTCGACACGGCGGGCCGACCGAGAGCTATCTTGCCACACAACTTACCGCTAACGATGGTTGGGCTAATGCTGATTTTTGTGGGCTTTTATGCTTTCTTAGCCGCCTGCGTTATCTTCGTGCCGGGCCAAACGCTAGAAACCACCATTTACGGTACGCCAATGACGTTGGCCTCTATCGGCGTTAGTACCACACTGGCGCTCTGTGCTGGCATTGTCGGTGCCTATATCTCTTCTAAAGCCGATCCTTTTTACACCATATCTGGCGGCCTAGCAGGCATTATTTCTGTGGGTGCAGGCTTAGACTTGTATAGTCCAGCTATGGTTATTTTGATTGCTTTTATTGGCGCTTACACCATGCCGTTTGTGGGCAACGCGGTCGAAAAAGCAGGAATTGACGATGCGGTAGGAGCCTTTGCGGTTCACGGTTACTGCGGCGTAATTGGGGCGATGACAGTAGGCGTAATGGCAACGGGCTATCCACAGGGCGAAGGCATTCCCCTAACGGGCTTTTTAGGTCAGTTAATTGGTACGTTAGTGTGCACTATTCTCTTAGGGTTTATTCCAGGCTATGGAGTCAGCTTTGTGTTAAAGAAGCTGAATATGCTCAGAGTCTCACCTGAAGAAGAAATCGGTGGATTAGACCTCTCCGAATACGGAATGATGGGATATCCAGAATATCCCCTTATGCCTGAAGCGAGCCAAAAGCCGGTTCCGCCTGCACCAGCGCCACAGGTAGGCGTAAGGGCTTGAATGCTTTAGCTCAACGTTCACGATTTTGGAGGAATATCTATGTCGAGTCCTTTTTCAACCATAGAAGAGTTTAATAATGCAATAGATGGCCCGACAGAAGGGGCGATTTACACCTTTGCAGATAAGCCCATGCTCAACAACATTGCGCTGTTAGTAGCGGTTGGAATATTTGTTTGGTTTATCATCAAAACCTATGCGACTCACGCCGCCCGCGCTGAGCCTTCTAGCCTAGACAACTCTCTAAACCGCCTGAGTTCGGTTATCGTGATCGGTCTGTTGTCTTTAGTAGCGGCTGACTATCGGCAGGCTAGCCGACCAGAGCAGCCAACTCAGCGCCAGCAAACAGGCGTTTTACAGTCGTCTAGGCGAGCGGCTCCGCTGGGGTTGCTTGGCATGATAAGTATGGGTTTACCGCCGTTTCGCCATGCTAAGATCCGCCATGCTAAAAACAGAAAAGGACGGCAACCCGCCACTACGAGAAAATTGTCGCGACGCTCATCTCAATATCGCTAGCGAATGAGCAGAGCCTTAGTAATTAGCATTTAGCTGAGTGTTTTACGTTCCTACGTGTGTCTGCGCTTCTGACTAACTTTAGAAGCGCAGTTTTTTGTGGATGTGAAATGCGATCGCAACCAGCCACAGAACAACCAGCCACAGAGCAATAGGAGATATCTCAAAATGAACGCTGTACAGACCAAAGCGCCGTTAGTAAGCGCAGAAAAAATCGAGCAGTTTAGAAAAGATGGTTTTTTAGTCGTCGAAAATCTCTTCTCTCAAGCCCAAATCGACGGGCTGCTAGCGCGATTCGACTCGCTGTATGCCGGAGAGTTTGAAACGGGCATCTTTCCCGACGAGTGGCATTGGAACCCCTACACGGGCTGCGCTGAGGTCGCCGGACAGATGACGGGAGTATGGCGCTGCGATCGCACCCTAGCCAGCATCGTCATGAGCGAAACGGCTGGTCAAATCGCCGCCACCCTAGAAGGCTGGACAGGCACTAGGCTGCTAACCGACGGCCTCTGGCAAAAGCCGCCCAAAGCCAAAGAGACCACGCTGCATCAAGACTCAATGTATATCAACTCGCACACCCCTGTTGGCGAAACCACAACCTGCTGGGTAGCCCTAAGCAACGCGTTTCCCGGCGCTAGTACAATTGAGTATGTGCCCGGTTCTCACAGATGGCCGCGATCGGGCGCAGTTCCAGAATTTCACAATAAAAACAAAAGCTACCTCTCTCAAATGGAAGCGGCGGCCAAGCAAGCCGGCAACGAAGATCCACAGGTCGTTCAAATGAAGCTAGAGCCGGGAAGCTGCGTGTTTCATCATGGCAACATCTGGCACGGCTCGGGTAAAAACATCATGGACGTAGTGCGCCGGAGTTTAGTGATTATTCACGTACCCGCCGACTCAAAATTTCAGACCGCAGACGCCTACATTCCAGGCGGCTATATTGCCGCAAAATATCGCCGCCACGGAGACGACACTATGGACGAGAGCTTTTTCCCTATCGTCTGGCGCGAAGACGGGTATCGGACGCCTTTTCTAGACAGTTATCACCCATGAAAATTACCGCCGAGCAGAAAGAACACTTCGAGCAGCAGGGTTTTGTAATAATCGATAATTTACTCAGCATCGAACAAACTGAGCAGATTATTGAGCGGTGCGATCGCCTATTTCACACTCAGTTTGAAACCGGCATCTATCCCGACGAATGGTACGGACGGCCAGGGCCAAGCCAGCCCAACGCCACCCGGCAGATGACCGGGCTGTGGCGCTGCGATCGCACCCTAGCTAGCTTTACGCTCTCAAGTGCGATCGCTCACCTCAACGCCACGCTAATGGGCTGGACGAGCGCCCGCTACGGCCTCGATACCTTTTGGGCCAAGCCACCCGATGCCCCCTCGCTTTACTTCCATCGCAATAGCACCTACACCAGCGCCATCGATCCGGCGATCGCCCCCACCTGTTGGATTGCCCTAAACGACACAACCCTAGAAAACAGTCCGTTAGAGATTGTTCCTAAATCTCACCTTTGGCATACCGCTAAGCGCAAAATTCGCTTCCTTCACGCCCCCCCAGAAGACTACCGCATACCCCTATGGCAAGCAGCTAGCGAGGCCAATCTGCCAGATCCTACCATTGTTCCGATAGAGCTATCTGCGGGCAGCGCGATTGTTCTACATGGAAACCTGTGGCACGGCTCTGGAAAAAACAACAGTCCTACCAAAACGCGGCAAAGCCTATCTATCACAACGCTAAATGGCCAGGCAAAGTACCAGCCTCCCGGCAGCGGCAACGGCTATATCTTCGATCGCTATCGAATGTTCAACAGCTTAGACCTGCACGAAAGCTACTACCCTATTCTGTGGCAAGAAAACAGCTATCGAACGCCCTTCCTACAAGACTATTGCCAAGACGCATTAGCCGCCGATAGCACCTTTGCCGATAGCGCCTCTACAGCCATACGCTCATGACCCCATCTAACCCCAAAACGCTGCGCCTAGCTAGCTTCGATGTCGGCACAGACGATCTAAAATGGTGGGCACCCGAACTGTTAAATCGCTATCCTGACGGCTTCTACGAAATGCATCAGCAGTTGTTCGATGAAGTTTGCCAACAAAGCAGTGCAGCAGAACTCGGCAACGTCAATCTAACAAACGTAAACTTAATCAAATACGAGCCTCGCAAGTTTCACTATCCTACGCCCAAAGAGCTAGCCAACCTAGACGGCATCGTCATTTCAGGCTCTGCCAGCGGTGCTTACGATTCAGACGAATGGATTACAAAATTATGCCAAGTTATTCGAGACTATCACCAGCAAAAAGTACGCCTATCGGGCTTCTCCTTTGCACCTCAAATCGTTGCTCAAGCGCTAGGCGGCAGAGTAGAGCCAAATCCAACGGGCACTGAACTCTCCGTCGTAACCATTCAGCTCGCAGCAGCAGCCCAGCAATATTTCAAAACAGATCGAACTGATTACGCTATTCAAGTTCACCACAACGACGGAGTGACTCAATTACCCCCAGGTGCAATCTCGCTAGGCACCAGCGGCGTCACCGAGCATTTAGGCTGGATGCTGGGCCAGCATATTCTAGTTTTTTCAGGCCACCCCGAATATTCTCGCGACCCTTGGATACTAGAGCGCATGATGCTAGCAGAGCGACGCGATCGCCTAGTACCCGCCCAGCTAGTCAACTTTGGCCTACAAACGCTATGGAACCCAACAGACTACGTTTGGCAAACCCAGCAGCAGCTACGGTTTTTCTTAGGCCAGTTTGAAGTAGATGATTCTGACCAAGCTTTGCCTATAGAACGGTAGGTAAAACTGTATTCAGCCAAAAAGAAACAATCGCCGCTAACATCCCATTGACCTTACAGCCCGCTATAAGGTTTAGACTAAAAGGAGTTCTACAACAAGGAGTAAAGTAGTGACTGTTGCGACGGGTCTAAAGATTGGCGAAGTGTCTAGGCAAACAGGTATTGCCGTGGGCGCACTGCGGTACTACGAAACGCTAGGCTTACTAAAATCTACGCGGGGAGACAATGGCTATCGCTACTATTCCGCACAGGCGATTCAGCAAGTACAGTTCATCAAAAAGGCTCAGTCTCTAGGCTTTTCGCTAGAAGATATTAGCGATGTGCTCAACGTTCACGAGCAGGGCAATGTTCCCTGCGAGCTAGTGCAATCACTTTTACAAGAAAAAATTGACCAGCTTAAAACTCAAATTCGTGAAATGAGCGAGTTTAAGCAGGGACTAGAACAATATCGAGATAGCTGGGTATCTGCTAAACCCCGGCCCAAACCAGGAGATATTTGTCCGCTGATTGAGACGATTTCTCTGTAAGTAGGTAGATCAAATTAATTGTAAAACGCATTTCGACTACGCTCAATGCTCAATCTATTGTAAAACGCATTTCGACTACGCTCAATGCTCAATCTACTGTAGCTAGAGGGCTGAGCGTAGTCGAAGCCTGGTCTATGCAATGAGCTTTAATTGCACTGAGCTACTTAAACAACTTTTTTTACAATAGCCTCTACACAGCAGCGCGATCCTTTAGAGTGACCGCGCTGCTTAAATGCATAGCTTATTCTATCGGAACAAATAACTGCTTCGGAATCACGCCGTGAATGCCTTTAACAATATCAACCACTTGAGAAACTTCAAAATCAATAGCAGCACTGCCTAAAAGCAGCGCGTCCTGCTCGGTTAGCTCATACTCGCTGTTGACAATCCGCAAAGACTCTCTTACAGACTCTTTCATCGCCTCATCAAGATCTTCATCTAAACCAACAGAAATCCAGGCATCCTCCGTCTCGCCCATAGGCTGCTCAAGCGCCATCTCCTTATGCAGTACCAGCTCAAAAGTAGGCGTTAGCGAACATTCAATGGCCGTCAAAGCAACCTCTCCGTTCCCCTGAGCGCAGTGCGGATCGCCAGAATAAAAAAGCGCTCCAGGCACCTGCACCGGCAGGTATAGGCTGCTGCCAATGCCTAATCGCTTAATATCGATATTGCCACCATAGACACCCGGTGGAACAGAATTGACCGAATCCTCGGCGTTCGCCGGAACCACGCCCATAATCCCCATAAAGGGTTTTAGCGGAATGCCCAAATTGGGTTGACCATTGCTAGGACGAAAAATGCCGATATCGTTGGCCATATCTACCGGAATGACTTTGGTGTAGATATCTGCTTCATTAACTGGAAATTCGCCCGGCAAAGAACCCTTGCCATGGCGGTTAGAAATAACGCCATAGGGGACTCGGTAGTCGATGCCGATAGTTCTAATCTCCAACACATCGCCAGGTTCTGCATCCTCTATATAAATTGGCCCCGTAATGACGTGGGGGCCAGGGCCAGTTTTCGCTACGTTGGCTTTCACTTCAAGCTGGTCAGGAAGAATATCTTCCTCTTTAATGCCTTGCCCCGTCAAAAACTCAACCGTATCTCCTTGGTCGGCCAAAATCCCCTCATGAGAAATCGTCTCTAAAATCACCCGATCGCCAGAGGCAACGGTCAAAATAGGAGCGCTATCTGGCTTAAAAAGTTCTCCCCAAATTACATGGTCAGGCGTTGACTCTACCGTGTAGATCTGTCCGCCCGACGGGCTCGTTGATTGGGCAATCTCAGATGAGGCAAAAGACTTAAGCGAATAGTTAAAACTCCAGAGAGCCATCCCAGTCACTATTGCCAGCGCGAGCGGCGACCTTTTGCTAAAGAGCCTGCGCCAGCGCGACCGGTTGCTCACAAAATCTCGCTTTTCCAAGGCTCCTTGAAGTCTCTTCTGTATCTGCTTCGACAACCGGCTCCACCACACGTTCGCGATTCCCATCTACAAATCCCTGTTGCTCATAAAAGTGTATACCTACGTACAGTTAACGAGCTTTCGATACAGAGGGGTGTAGCTAAAAATACAGATGCCGTCATTGCAATCTAGCAAATGCCGTCAGCGCTACGGGCATGCGCTGCTCAAGCGCAAAAAGCAAAGCACGCCCCTCGACTGCCTACAGCCGCGATCGCAAAAAGTAAAAAATTCCTTCCTAAGATAGAGAAAAGAATTAGATAGGAATTAGATGATGCCTTAACGATTTACATCGCATCCAAAAATAAATAGTTCAAGAACGTAGACGGCTAGGGCAATTCTCTAGTCGTCTTTTTAGCAGACGTTCCATCTCTCCTCTAGACCTCAGCCCTTTCATAGATAGGTTTAATGGCTATGTTTTTGTTTTTAGTGGAACCTGCTTCCGAAACGTTGCAAGCGCCAGTTGCCACTTTTGTATTACTGCTAGCAATCGTACTGGTAACACCGCCCGTATTTGAGCGTTTTAAGCTGCCAGGCTTGGTAGGGCTGATTGCGGCTGGCGTTCTTTTTGGCGGCAGCGGACTAGGCTGGCTAAATGCCGAAACGGATACCATGAAGCTGTTCTCGGAAATTGGCAAAATCTATTTAATGTTTGTTGCTGGGCTCGAAATAGACCTGGCCCTATTTCAGAAGACGCGCGATCGCTCCATCGGCTTCGGATTCATGACCTTTGCGCTTCCCTTTATAGGTGGGATCGCCGTTGGATTGCTCTTTGGCTTTGGCTGGCTAGCCGCCGTTCTCATAGGCTCGCTGCTAGCCTCCCATACGCTCTTGGCCTACCCCATCGTACAGCGGCTAGGTATCGTCGATGACGAAGCCGTGACGGTGACCATCGGCGCAACTATTTTTACAGATATTGGCTCTCTATTAGTTCTAGCCATTTGCTTAGGCATTAACCAAGGTGACTTTTCAATCATCAAGCTGCTAACGCTCTTAGGCTCTCTAGCGCTATATGCGGTTGCTGTTCTAGTCGGTCTAAAGCAGCTCGGCGTACTTTTCTTCCGCAAAATGGGCCGAGACGAAGGCAACCGAGTTCTATTTGTACTCCTCTCCGTATTCCTTGCCGCCGTGGTTGCCCAGCTAATCGGCGTCGAGAATATTATTGGCGCATTTTTAGCCGGGCTAGCGATTAACAGCGTCATCGGCGACGGGCCAGTCAAAGAAAAAACAGAGTTCATGGGCAGCGTTCTGTTCATTCCGATGTTCTTTGTCAACATGGGCCTATTGCTCGATCTAAACGCCTTCAGCGATATTCTCGCATCGATTAATCTACCGCTGCTGATTGTCGGCGTGCTGCTCGCAACCAAATTTATTGCATCAGTCGCAGCTCATTATCTGTATAAGTACAGTTGGGTACAGACCTGGACAATGTGGTCGCTCTCTATTCCGCAGGTAGCCGCCACGCTAGCAGCAGCGCTCGTAGGCTACGAAGCCGAAATTATTAGCACAGAGGTCTTCAACAGCGTCATTTTACTCATGCTCGTAACCGCTGTTTTGGGCCCCTTGGTCACCACTCAAGCAGGTCAAAAGCTTGCGCTGCAAAGAACGTTCGACGAAACAGACTCCTTGGAATTTCTGCCGCCCCCAACAGAAATTCCAGAGGCCTTTTCAGTGGTGGTGCCCGTATACAACCCAGAAAATGAGAAACCGCTGATGGAGCTAGCGGCTGCCGTCGCCCAATACGCTAGCGGCCGCATGATTCCTTTAGCGATCGCCCTAGCCCAGCCCCGCATGGACTCACCGCAGCTCACCAAAGCCCTTACCCGCAGCCGTCAGCTTTTAGAAAACATACAGGAACTCAGCGAGGGATTCGAGTTTGAAGCTATCGTAGAACCCGAATTAAGAATTGACTACAACGTGGCTCAAACCATCGCTCGCGTAGGCCGAGAGAAAAACGCCAACCTGATCATCATGGGCATGACTAAACGCGCCAAGTTTAGCAGGCAGTTGTTTAGCGACATTCAAGACGAAGTTATGCGAACTGCTCACTGCCCCGTGGTCGTTGCCAGATTGCTCGAAGCCCCTTCTCAAATGAAGTCCATTCTAATTCCAATCGAAACGCCCTCGGTAATGACGCTGCGGGTACTGCGATTTGCTCAGGTATTTGCCTCGGCAAACGGAGCTAAAGTGACGCTGCTCCACGTACACAGTCCACGGGCTTCGGAGCTATCCAAAACGCGCGTCAAAAAGCAGCTAGAAATTTTACTAGAGCGACTGCCCTCAGGCAGCGGTTCAATGGAGATTGAGCTATTAGCGCGAGACAACGTAGTGGCCGCGATCGCTAAAGCTTCTCGCCAATACGATTTGGTCATTGTGCGATCGCAGCGTCGTCATAGCGGCACCGGTCTTACCATTGGAGAAAATACAACGCCGTTAGTACAACAACTTTCAGGCTCCATCATCTTAGTTGGAGAGCCGCAGACGCAGCCCGCCCGCCAGCCCGTACGTCGGCAGAAAGTGGTCCCTAACTTGGTGCCAGCCCAGTAAGCTCAATAAGAAATCTAATTTCGTAGCCAGCCACTCAGGGCATTCTAGGGATCTCTATAATCCTCTCTAGAATGCCCTTTCTTGTAGGTAGCCAAAAGATCTTGCCACTGCCAACAGTTCTTTGAAAATCGCTATTTGAGCGAGTTCAGATTCGCAAGCTGCTCTCAGGAACTTCTAAGCAGTCGCTAAGCCGTTCTCTAGGCGAGAGCGGTTTACTAAGTTCATTGGATTTTAGCAACAGAGCGAATTTCACACTTTCGCGCGCAGTTGTCAAATTCAACGCTATTAATTACCGCTGGCGAATAATGAACAAACAATTGATTCAAGGACGCCATCTGATTAGGTATCTAGGGCTAGGAATATTAGGAACCGGAGCAGCAACGGTTCTACGTCGTAATGCAACTGTTAAACTGAACAGTTCATCAAACGCATCTAAAAATACGTCCGAGTTCAGCTATGGCTCGCACCGCTTTGTCCGGCTATCTCCCTCTAATCCCAATAAAAAGATAAGCACAAAAAGATGAGTAGTCCAGCATCTCCTTCAGATCCTATCAAGAAACCTAAAAAAGCGCCCCCAGCTCCCCAACAGGCCCTGTTCGCCAAAATTTTCCACTGGATAAATCTCATTAGCTTGCTGCTAATGCTAACCAGCGGACTGCAAATCTACAACGCCAACCCGGTTTTTGGCGGGCGAGCAGGCTGGCACTTTCCAGCATTCGTTACGCTAGGCGGCTGGCTAGCAGGCGGACGCCACTGGCACTTTGCTGCAATGTGGCTTTTTGCCATGAACTTGTTAATCTACGGCATCTACATTTTTATCACTCGCCGCTGGAAACGGCGATATGCCTCTTCGAGCGATGTTCAAGTTCTACAAACCGGGACAAATCCGAAGCGTCGAAACTATGCCTGGCACCGGGTCGTTTATACAGCCATTATGCCAGTGTTGGTATTAGCGATCGCATCTGGCCTAGCAATGTACAAACCCGCTCAGTTCCACTGGCTATCAGGGTTATTTATCAACTGGCAAATTCTTCGCACCGTTCACTTCATCACGGTGCCTGTAGTGGTGATTTTTACCCTAATACATTCTCTATTAGCGCTCAAAGTCGGTCAGTTTCGCCTAGTCAAATCCATGTTCACATAAGTTCCTTATAAATCTCTCTAAATAATCTTTTAGTACTATGCAATCCCCTCGCCGCCCATTCACTCGCCGCCATTTACTACAGCTATCAGGACTATCAGGCGCCGGACTGCTGCTAAATGCTTGCGGCGCGCCGCTCTATTCCGATCAGGTCAACCAAGCTTTCGAACCGCTCAATCAGCGGGTTGAGAAAATTATTCTAAAGCCTCAATCTCTCGTACCAGAGTATTCTGCTAGCGCAGTCAATCCCGAGGCGCTGCTGATTAATTCAATCGACGGAACGCCAGAAATTGATCCAACAACGTTTCAGCTCATCATAGATGGCGCAGTCAATCGACCCATGCAGCTCAGCCTGGCAGATCTGCAATCTATGCCGCTCACCTCCATGATCATTCGCCATGTTTGCGTAGAGGGCTGGGCTGCAATTGTTCAATGGGGCGGCATTCGGCTACAAGACTTAGCGGCGCTAGTGCAGCCCAAACCAGAAGCTCGCTACGTTTACTTTCAATCTGCCGATGGCTACTACGAAAGCTGGGATTTACCCTCAGCCCTGCATCCTCAAACGCTGATGGCCTACCAAAAAAATGGCGCACCGCTACCGGCTGAAAATGGCGCACCCTTACGCTTAGCTAGCCCGATCAAGCTGGGCTACAAGCAAAGCAAATGGGTAACGCGCATCTCCTTCACAGCCGATTTAATGGATCGGCAAGGCTACTGGGTAGACAAAGGCTACGAATGGTTCGCAGGATTGTAGCGCGATACCAATCCCAGTCACTCCTAATCACTCTTTTTCTGATTGTAGTTAGAGATGCTGCTGTACACCTTCTCTGGAAACGTTAAGTCCTGATAAACATTTCCCGCATCAGGATCGTCAGGATCAGAGATAATCTGAAAGTCTTGCTCAGACTGCCATTCTAAAATGCTGTCGCGGCTTGGTGGGCTGTATTCTTTGCTGCTTACCTGCTGGTAGAGCGATCGCGCCTCTTCCTCACTAAAATCCTTATCCTTCTGCAGCCGAGTCACAATCTCATCCTCATCCGCAAAATACTGCGCCACCATCGCAAAGGTCAACCGCCCATAGTGGCCGATGTCTTGGCCATCATCCAACGCATCTAAAATATGCGCCATTGTCCCGTTCTTGCGTAAGTCGTCTACTGCCATGAATTTAGAGTAATTATGTACTAGTTACTTATAAACGCTTTCACCCTAGTTAGAATCTGTCCTAAGACAGGAATCAGCGGACAGGAATCAGCGGACAGGAATCAGTTTAGCTGCTCTCTAAACTGTCTAATGCTAATGGCCAGCAAGACGACTGCAAATACAACTAGCGCTCCAATCTCTGGCAATAGTACGCCAATCCCAACGCCCTTGAGAATAAGGCTACGAGCAATAGTCACGTAGTGACGGAGCGGATCGAAAGAAGAGAGAATGCGGAAGAACTTTGGCATACTTTCAATTGGTGCGATCGCCCCCGAAAGCTGAATAATAGGCACATTAAAAAAGAACGAAGTCAAGATCACCTGCTGCTGATTGCGAGAAACCGTTGCGAGAATAATGCCGATGCCAATGCAAACAAACACATAAATTCCCAACACTGCTAAAAACAGAAAGTAATTGCTGCGAAAAGGCAAATTAAAAACAAGGCGAGCGATCGCTATCAACTAATCTTCAGGCTGCGTCCGTGACGCTTTAATCTTCGACACCAAAGACTCTACGGTCTCGCCCGCAAAAAGTTCGTCGCGCGTTTTTAGATAGTTCCCACCGTCAGAGAACCAGGTAGAAATTACTAACGCGACCTTCGAGGGCAGCATGTGTTGCCAAAGTACCTGCACAGCTTCTTCTAAGACTTCTTGCTGCTTAGGGACTAAAATACTCATTGCTCATCTCCCGTTACTTCTAAGATAAAGGTGACTGGACTAATAACCCGCAAAGAACCAGCATAGCGTCGTATTAAGCGATCATCGCAGGTCAAGAAAAACTCACAGCTTGCCCGCTCTGAACAGGCTACATGTAGAGCATCTAATTGCTTGAGTCCTTCAGACTCTAAGGCTACGGCTCGCCTTTCAACATCATCATCCCTTATGAGCTTCCAGTTTTGATGGCATCTAATGCTAGCTTTGTTTACTGAAGTGCGATACTCCACGGGAGTGGCCTTGCCATCGCGCCGCAAAACAACTCCTCAAAATCAAAGCAAATCGTAGCCTCATCAATCCACAACCGGACTAAAGGAGCAGACACCCGACTGAAAGCGATCGCGCCCCGACCGAATCAACGAATGGTTCGACTGAATCAATAAACGCCCCAATTGAATTGCCTAACAACCTGCTTAAATCAACGAACGCCTTCCTTGAATCGGCCAACGCCTCCCTCGAATCAATAAACGGCCCGATCAGATCGACAAACGCCTTCCTTGCAAGCTTAAACCACTACCCTGGAGCAGTTTTTGTTGATGTAGTCTCGCGAGCAGAAGGCTGAATTGCAGCCACCAAAGCCAAAATATTTTGATCGCGCTACGCGCGTAAGAAGAAAAGAGCAAGAGGGCAAAAGAGCAAAGGGCTATTAAGTCCTGGGGGCTGAACAACTCACTCGAAAACCAACAAAGTTGACGCGGTTGTCGGGCGTAAGCGTCGTTGCGATACGCAGAGCGGCAATACCTCGGAAGGTAGCACCAGGAACCGCCACGAACGATCCGTCTATCTGAGAGGTTATCTGCCAGCCATACACTCCCATCAGTGGGAGCATCTTTATAATTTTCGTGCCAACAATCTGCACACCATTCCCAAACGTTCCCGTGCATGTCATAAAGACCAAATGCGTTAGCCGGAAAAACCCCAACGTTTGTAGTTTGCTTTCGGTATTCGCCCTTCACCCCTTCTCCATAGGTTTCAGTTGCATTGTAATTGGCTAAAGATGAATCCAGCGTTTCACCAAAATGAAAAGGCGTCTTTGTCCCCGCTCGGCAGGCATATTCCCACTCAGCCTCACTCGGCAAACGATAATCTTGTCCAGTCTGCTGAGAAAGGCGCTGGCAAAACTCCACGGCATCGTTCCAACTAACCCTTTCTACCGGACGATTATCACCTTTAAATTCGGAAGGATCACCATTAAGATCTCGCTGAATCTTCGGCATAGCCAGCCACCGCTTTCCACTGAGCCTGAGTCACCGGATACTTCCCCATCCAAAACTCAGCTATCTTCACCCATGTACAGGTTGCTCGCTATCCCGCTCCTCAGAACCCATCATCCCTTCACCCTCTGGAATTCGCACTAAATCCAAACTGACATTATCCGACAGCTTCTCCCGTCGATATTCCGCCTTCCCCCGCCGACTGCTCGTTTTTATCTCACCCTTACCAGCACTATCCTTCTCAACGCTGCTAATCGTCACCACATCAAACTCAAAAGTAAGCGCAGCTCCAAAATCGGCGCTTCCGTCTTCTCCAACACTTCCAAATGCCGACGAATCACCCCCACCACCCGATCCATATCCCGAATAAAATCAGGATCTTGCCGCACCCTCGCCGCATTGCGATAGGCCAAAGGCTGCAAAGACTCCGGCAAATCACTCACCAACGGCATCTCCACCCGATCCAACAGCACCGGAATCACCCGCACATTTCGCTCCAGCGCCGTCTCAATCTCCAGCCGCACCCAATCCGCCGGATTATCCAACCGCCGATTACCCGCCGCATCCTTCGCCGTCAGCCAGTCCTTCCCCATCACCGCCAGCAAAACCTGACACTGCCCCACCGCCTCATTAATCGCCTGACGAAAATCATCGCCCATATCAATATCGTCCACGTCCTTAAAAATAAAGTCGCGGCCAAAATGCTCTTTCAGATAGTCGTAAATCCGTCCCGACTCCCAAGGCGAATCGTTCCGACGATAAGAAATAAAAATACGTGACATTAAGCAGGAAAGAGCGCTGTGGACTTATTCAATATAGTTGACTCAGCAGCTGAACAAAGACACATCAGGCTTGATTCGACTCAAAACAACGAAATATCGGTGCCGCTACGCTCAAACAATCTTATAAGGAACGAAAAGACTGGGAGAGACTTTAAACAGTTCGCCTAAAATCTTAGCCTGAGTTCTATCTATTGCCCGCTCACCGTTGATAATTTCTGAAACAGCATGGTCAGATCCTAAAACGCCTACCAGCTCTGACTGCTGAGTACCACTCGACGATAGGATATGGAGCAGGACCTCATGAGGCAACGGCTCTTGCATAGAGTAATTTTCAGCTTCATAAGCTTCCACCAAAGTTGTAAAAAGCCTGTATATTGCAGTTTCCTCTGGCGTACGATCCTGCTTAAACACTAGGCTCTCTACAATGGCTAAAGCTCGTTCGTATTCCGCTTCCGTTTCAATCACCTTTGGCGTCACTTCTACAAGTAAGTCGCTGTCAACTTAAGGTAGCCTGTTTTACGGGCGCATCAACTACCAACCTCACTTAAGACTCTGTTCAGTTTCCCGCTACTGTAACCCTCCAAATCCAACGTGACGTAGGTGAAGCCAAGTTTCTGAAAAGCTTCTACCAAAGTCGGCAAATCCACTTTACTAACGAAGCCAGCAATCTCCTCCGGCATCAGCTCAATCCGCGCCGTCTCCCCATCCGAGCGCACCCGCAAATTCTGATAGCCCAAATCCCGCATATAGCGCTCCGCTCGCCCCACCCGATGCAGCTTCTCAGTCGTAATCAGCTCGCCATACGGAAAGCGCGAACTCAAGCAAGGCTGCGAAGGCTTATCCCACCAGGGCATTCCTAACTGCTTAGCCAGCTCGCGCACCTCTAGCTTGCTAACGCCCACTTCAGCCAAAGGCGATCGCACCCCCCGCTCCTTCGCCGCCTCAATCCCAGGCCGATAATCCAACAAATCATCCGCATTCACCCCATCCACCACATACGGAAAGCCCATTTCCACCGCCATCGGCTTCAGCGTGTCATGCAGCTCGCTCTTGCAAAAATAGCAGCGATTCACCGGGTTAGACGTGTACTGATCGTTATCCATCTCATGCGTTGACACCACCATATGCGCAATGCCAATCTCTGCCGCCTGCGTCCTCGCATCCTCAAAATCTTCCGGCATCAGCGAAGGCGAATTTGCCGTGACCGCTAACGCGCGATCGCCCAACACATCCACCGCCACCTTCGCCACCAGCGTGCTATCAATCCCGCCCGAATACGCAATCAGAGCGCGATCCATCCCGCGAAAAATAGCTTGGAGCTGAGCCAGTTTAGTCGGCCCATTATTCAAGACAGCATCAGACATAGCAAAAAAAGGTGAAGATAAAAATCAAATAATTTCAGCCTTCACTCTAGCGCTTCTGATGACCGCTCGACAGCAGGCCAATAAAACAGCAGGTCAGTAAAACGGCAGGCCCAGTAAAACAGCAGACTAAAACTGACGCCGCTCAAACACCGTTACCGTTACCGTCAGCAGCAGCGCCGTATAAATGAGACCATACGCCGCATTCTCTACCAGCCCGCCACCACTCGGCGGGGCAACAAACCCATTCGCAATCTCATTCTTCAAATTCAGCCGCTCCAAATCAGGCAGCACCAAAAACAGTCCCTCCGCCACCCGGCGAAAGTTCTCACTCTCAGCAATCTTATCTAACGCCAAAATGTTGCGCGTCTCATGGCCCACCGCAAAAATCGCCAGCGTCATCAGCGTCGCCAGCACCGTACTCGTAATCACGCCAAACATTAGCGCCGCCGCAATCAGCAGCACCATCTCCAAAAACATAAACAGCACCGCCAGCAGCATTAAATTTAGCTGATACGGTACGCCGCTAAAAGAGAGCAACCCTAGCATCACAGCAGTTAAAGCGCTAATTAGCACTGCCATCACCAGGCTCAAGCCAAAATGCTTGCCCAAAATAAACTCAAGCCGACTCACCGGCTTAGCAATCAGTACCAGAACTGTCTTCTTCTCAATCTCTTTGTTAATCAATCCCGTGCCGATAAACACCACCACAAACAAAGAGAGAATATTAATCGCCGCCAGCCCCGTATCGAGAATCAGCTTGTCTTCTGTACCCGCCGCAATCTCAGGCAACAGGGCGATCGCCATCACCATTACCACCGCAAACACGCCAACAATATAGAGAATGCGATCGCGCACCACCTCCAAAAACACGTTTCGAGCAATCGTCCAAATTCTATAGAGAGCAGCCATTATCAGCACCAATAATCAAAAGTAAAAATCAAAAGTAAAAATCAAAAATAAATAAAATAAACCTAACAATCACTCACCGCCTGTTACCCGCTGCCTGAGATCGCTCCATTGCACCTCAGGCGACTTCTCATCGCACCGCACCTCCGTAAATGTAGAAACCGGCGGCTCCTCATTCGGCTTTACCTCCACCGACCGCACCTTATCAATCGGCAAAATTTTGCAAGTTTTCTCTAGCTGCATCTGCTGAGCACCCGCCACCGGCCCCACCCAATTAGCCCGTAGCGTTAGCAAATAGCCCTCATCCGGCAACCGCTTCAAATCTGGCACCTGCATCCGCCAAAACACCTGCTCCTCCGGCGCAGAAAACGCTCCCACCATATCCTGCGAAATCGCCTCCAACCTATCCTGACGGGTATAAAGCCAGCGCTCAGTCTGATACCAGGGCTGATCGTTCAGCTCCTTGTAAATAGCATCTGCGGTATTGTCCAGCAAGCGCCCCCCCTGAGTCTCGATCTGCCGATCGGGGCTATCCACTCTAAAGTCCGTCACAAACGAGCTGTTATCAAAATCATTCGCCAGCAGGCTCGGATAGTTCTCCACCCAATCTTGCACCCGAAAAGAAAAGACAATCCAGCTCGTCAAAATCAAGTTAATCAGCAGCGTCATGACCAACATGGGCTGATCTTTCTTCTTCGGCCAGTGAGGCTCCAATTCCCAGGTAATGAAATGAGGCAGTGCCTTAATCGTGGTCGAAATTAGCGGCCAGGTGCAGATTGCCCAGCGCCAGTGAGGCTCCTCTCTAGACAAAAACAAGAAGGTGCAGAAAACCGCTCCCGTCACCCAGGCGCTAATAGAATAGTCCGCGCCCGGCAGTTTAATCTCGGTCTCGTTTTTAGAAAGCGCCCACCACACGGCGCAGGTAAAAAATATCCAGCTCAGCGTCGTCAGTGTGCTAATGGCAAAAGAGCCGTCTTCTGGCGCTTCCAAAAGCGCCGCTATCAGCAGTGAAAACAAGCTCAGCAGCAGCAGCGTTTGCCAAGCAAAATATTGATCCGGCCACAGTAGCGCTCTTGCCTGCTTTTGCAAGTCATCAAAAAACTCTGGCATCAGGCAGCCTCCCGAGTCACCAAAAATCGCAGCAGTAGCAGCAAGGAAATGGCGCTAAAGCTCGCCGCATTCGCCTGAATCACCGCATCCATAAATTCAGACAGCGCTTGCTGAGCGTCCGACTTGCCCTGTCTAGCCCTGGCGTAGCGTTCATCTCTCGTAATTCGCTTAGACGCTCGATTGTCTTCTTCCTCCAGCTTCCATATGCCATCGGCTCGCATAATCAGCTCCAACCCCTTCAGCTTGACAAAAAATGTCACCAAAAAAGAAGCCAAGCCAATCGCACAAATCGTCGCCCCAATTTGCGCGCTCCAATTATTCAGCGATAGCCGATCAAACAAAATATAGCTAATCATCTGCGACTTAATCTCCATTGGCGAGAGCGGCTCTATCACCAAAAACGCAGTCCAGCCCACCACAATAGCCGCCAGATTAATCGCCAGCGTATACTGCACGCTCGTCTTAAAGCCAAAGCGCAGCCGCTGCCGCAAAATGCTCGACTCCACCGCCAGCGCCACCAGCAAAAACAAAATCTGGAACGCAATCATTCGCAGCGGCAATATCGGTTGGTAGTCCATGAGCGTACAACTGCATCAAATTTCATCTATACATCGCATAGGGTATCGTTTGATGGGTCATTTCGGCTACGTAAATGCTCGGAATCTAATGCCTCAGACGCTCAATCATAGGCCCTGGATCACCAGATCCTAAATCACCAGTCCTTGCCCCGTACACCACAGCATCATCAAACCAGCCTGCAAAACGCAGAACGTAGCGGTAATAGCGCGATCGCTCCACCGCCTGCTCGCCATCAGCGCCAATCCGATATACAGCGGAAAAATAGGCACCGTAAACCTAGGCATAGAAGCGATTCCAGCCGACAGCGGGATCAAAATAGAATACAGGCCAAACAGCCAATAAGAGAACCCAATCGCGCGATAAAAGCGCATTAGAACCCCAAAGGCCGCCAGAAAAAAGCAGATTTCCAGAAGCTTCTTAAAGCTTTGCTCAGCCACAGCCTGACTCATTGCCAGCCACAAAGACGATACCGGATCCATCACCTCTCGGTCCCAAGCGGCCTGGTTATCCTTAAAGAACAGAAAATCGCCCGTTAACCGGTAGCTATAAAACGAGAACGCAGCTAGCCCCAAAGGCACCAGCAGCACAAACAAGCTGTTCCAGCGAATAGCCCTAGGCCGGAACCGGATGCTGCGCATATACTCAAACGCCAGCGGCAGCACAATCAACACGCCCAAAGCCCGAGTTGCCGATAAAGCCGCACCGCACACCCCAGCTAGCCACCACTGACGCCGCCTAGCTAGATAAAAGCAGAGCAGCGTTAGGCAAAGATAAAGCGACTCCGTAAACAGCCCCGACAGCACAAACGAAATCGGAAACAAAAATACGTACTTTACGGCCCGGCGAGCTATCCTTTTGCCGTGATCTAGCTTCACCAATAAATACAAAAGGTAGCAAGAAAGCAGCAGACAAAGGTTAGAGATCAGCAGCCCAGCCACAAAATAATCACCGCCTGTCAAATAGCCCACAAGCTTAATTAGAAGCGGATAGAGCGGAAAAAAGACCAAATTGGTTTGCGTCGGAAATTCTGGCAGCCTGCCCACCGTAGAGTAGCCATTCTGAACAATGTCCATATACCAATACGAATCCCAAACGCCCCACATATCCAGCCAGGGGAACGGCGAAAGCGCCGCTGATTTGCCAATCGGATTAAGTGAAAATACGGACTGCGCAACTAGACCCACGAGCACCAGTACGAGCCGAGTCACGATAAACATTAGCCCAATGTAGCGCAGGTCTTGAAGTATTCGTTTGCCGCGCAGGGTGCGTCTATTAGCAGCACCGCGACGGGCTAATCCGGCTGGATGGCTAACCGCCTGACTCGTTGCCTGGCGGGGCATTTGGCCCAATATCGGAGAAGTCTCAGCTTGACGACTAGAGTCATCAGCAGTTTTCGAAGAAGCTAGGCTATGAGAATGATGAGAATTCATGGTCAAGCTACTGAGACACCGAGTCTTATTGATACAGACTTAATACTGTTCTAGCTCATAAGTCTCATTTCAGAACAAAAAATGTAAATTTAAGAACTCAGTATATGAATACTTCGTGTTGCGCCAGCTTGGAATTTCGCCGTCCCAACGCTAAACCAGCGCTAAAGTAAAGACATCGCTTTCCCCAAAACCATGCCTAGAGCCATCGGTATCCGCACCGCCCAAAACACGTCAGAGCGACTCACGGGTCAAATTCACGTCTACGATGGCGAAGGCAAAGGCAAGTCTCAAGTGGCCCTAGGCGTCGTGCTGCGCTCTATTGGTCTGGGCATTCACCAGGTTGCAGAAAGCCGGGTGCTGCTGCTGCGATTCCTCAAAGGCCCTGGCCGCACCTACGATGAAGACGCCGCCATAGAAGCCCTACAGCGCGGATTTCCTCACTTAATAGACCAGGTGCGCACCGGCCGCGCTGAGTTTTTCGGCCCCGAAGACATCACCCAATTCGACCGCCAAGAAGCCCAGCGCGGCTGGGATATTGCTAAGGGTGCGATCGCCTCCGGACTCTATTCCGTTGTCGTCCTAGACGAAATTAACCCCGTACTCGATCTCGATTTGCTCTCCATCTCAGATGTGATCAAGTCGCTAAAAAACAAACCCGACCATTTAGAAGTCATTGCCACCGGGCGCGGTGCACCGCCAGAACTCATCGAGATTGCCGATTTGCACTCAGAGATGAAGCCCCAAATCCACCAATCTGCCGCCGAGATTGGCATTGAGGGCATTGAAATCTACACCGGAGACGGCAAAGGTAAATCTACCAGCGCCCTGGGCAAGGCCCTGCAGGCCATCGGCAAAGGCATCAGTCAAGATAAGTCCCACCGCGTCCTGGTCATCCAGTGGCTAAAAGGCGGCAAAGGCTACACCGAAGACGCCGCGATCGCCGCCCTGCGCAAAAGCTACCCCCACCTCGTAGACCACCAGCGCTGTGGCCGCGACGCCATCGTCTGGCGCGGTCAGCAGCAGCCCATCGACTATGTAGAAGCCGAACGCGGCTGGGAAATTGCCTGCACTGCGATCGCCTCCGGCCTCTACAAAACCATCATCCTCGACGAGCTAAACCCCACCGTCGATTTAGAACTCATCCCCGAACAGCCCATCATCCAAACCCTACTGCGCAAGCCCAAGGGCACCGAAGTCATCATCACCGGACGCTGCAAAAACCAGCCCGCCTACTTCCAGCTAGCGAGCGCCCACTCCGAAGTCTTCTGCCATAAGCACTACGCAGAGCGCGGCGTAGAACTTAAGCGCGGTGTAGATTTCTAGTATTTGGGGTGACAAAAACAGTTGGTGGCAAAAACGGTTGGCTACAAAACAGTTGACTACAAAACAGTTGGCTACAGGTTAGCCCGCCGCAAAAACGGCACAATCACCTCACCCACTTTCTCCGCCCAGTCTTCTTGGGCATAGTGGCCCGTTTCCTCTAGCTTCACTACATCTACGTCCTTCAGCTTCTTCGCAAAGTTCTCAGCCAAACTCACCGGCAGCCACTTATCCACGGCCCCCCAAGCAATCAGCGTTGCCCCCTCCCAGCCTTCAAAAGCGCGATCAATTTCAGCGGTAACGCCCTTCACATCTAGCTGCTTCACCGTTGCTAAAAGCGATCGCCCTGCATCCGAACTTTTCAAAAACGGCTTACGATACACTTCCAAATCAGCATCGCCCACCTCATAAGGCCCACCGCCCTCCAGCGTACGATCCACCAAAATTGGATCCTGCGTCAGCATATCGCCCACCAGCGGAATTCCCATCTGAGAAATCTTAAACGGCAGCTTCGCCCCGCTCGTCAAAGGCGTATTCAAAATAATTAGCCGCTCAATTTTCTCTGGATGCTGAGCCGCATACAGCAGCCCCACCGAGCCTAAAAATCCCTGCACGCCCAAGGAAAACCGCTCAATTTCTAGCGCTTCCACCAGCTGCGACAGCGCATTCACAAAAGACGCTGGCTTATAGTCAAACTCTTTTTTATCCGGCTTAGACGAATAGCCATGGCCAATCCAATCAGGTGCGATCGCCCTAAACCCGGCCTCCGCCAAAGGTGCCATCACCCCTCGCCAGCTATACCCCTGCGATACCAGTCCATGCAGCAAAATTACCGGCGGCCTACGCGACTCATTCTTCGGCACACTCTCCCGATAAAACCACCTCAACCCACCCGCCTCAATCTCCTTCTCCGCAATCTCCACTCCATTCACTTTCATGAGCCATTCCCTATAGAACCTCATAAAAGCTTACCGCTCATAAGTCACAGATCTCTGAGCGCATATCTCATCCACACCGATCTCAAACTGACAGTCAAGTCAAACGTACTTTAGTGCTGTCACTCCGCTTGTCGCAGCGGCTCTATATCGCCAATGCTAAGTCCAGTCTTCTCTATATACTTCCAGTCTTCTCTATATACTTCCAGTCTTCTCTATTACGCTAAGACAAGCCAAAGATCTTTTTGAATGCAAAATCAGTTCTTGGGTTAATAAAAGGAGACATCGACGGCTGTGCCAAAAGAAAGCAATCTTCACCCTAGTCAATCCGCAGGCCAACCGCTCAAAACCGAACTGACCTAGAATGACTGGCCCAGAATGCTAGTGTAATCAAAGCGACCCTCAAGCCGATATCCGCGCCCCTCATGAGCACCCATTCTCCCTCAGACTCCTCAGATCTTGCCGTCGAACGCCTCAAAGAAATTCGCCCTGAACTGCTGCGGCTGCACAAAGCCCTTCTAGACTCAGAGCGCATCGTCTACGAACAGGCCAACGGCCCCATCGTCAACAGCGGCGCATTCTTCCGATTAGTCATCGACGACGACGCCTTTAGCTGGCTTCGACCTATCTCCCAGTTCATTGTCCAAATAGACGAACTCCTCGACTTGCGAAAAAAAGACAAAGTAGAACCCGAAAGCGCCTCTATTCTGCTTGAAAAAGCTCGCCTTATGCTCAAACCCAACGAGCACTCACTGACCCCTCTTGGCGAACGCTATTTTCAAGCCATTCAGCGCGACCCTAACATTGCGCTAATACATGCCGATGTTTCGCAAAAGTTGAGAAAAAAGAACAGCATCGAAGAAGAGTAGTTTTTAGAAGAAAGCAACTCAAGTGCAGGCTCTTTTAAGCAACTTTAAACAATCTTGCACTTATGTAAAGCACCCGTCCCTTCCGCTGAACTCGAATTTAGGATCTAACCAACTAGCTATCTTATAATCCGCCTACAATTCGCCGGAGGAGCCATCCACATTGCCTTACGCCCTTGCCGACCGCCTTATCGAATCCTTCTTCAGCATCTTGGCCGCCTTCATCCTCTGGATACAGCCTGCGCTTCCTTACCTCTGCGCAGTCATCGCCTGGAGCCTCGTCACGGCCATCATTCTCAGCTTAGTCACCACCGCCCGCCGCAGCCTCACCAATCTGCGAAAAATTCACCAAATTCCCTGTAGCCGCTGCGCCTTCTCCACCTCAGACTATCGGCTAAAGTGCTCAGTTCGTCCCATCGATGCCTTTTCCGAAGCAGCTATCAATTGCTACGACTTCGAATCAACAGACACAACGCAGCTAGCGCTCTAAATTCACTAGCATCATCAGCCGCCCTAGCAGATACCCTCACCTCGCTTTTATAGCAAGGCTACAGTTCACTCAAAATCGAACTCAGATCGCCTGATTGGGCAATATAACGGTGGATGTTGGAACAATTCGACATTCACTACAGAGCAGACTACGCAAGCTAGTTTACAACCCTTCAGATGGGTTAGTCTGCTTCTGGACTCGCCTATTAGTTGCCACCTACTCAGGGTATCTCCACAGCGCCATGTTCTCCATCTTTATTCTGACTCACAATGAAGAGTTAGACATTGCCGCCTGCATAGAGTCTGCGGCCCTCTGTGATGATGTCATTGTGGTCGATTCGTTTAGCAGCGATCGCACTCTAGAAATTGCCCGGCAATACCCCCACGTTCGCATCATCCAACACGCCTTCGAGAGCCACGGCAAACAGCGCACCTGGATGCTCCAAAACATAGAAACCAAGTACCGCTGGGCCTACATCTTAGAAGCCGACGAACGCCTGACCCCAGAACTCATCGCAGAATGTACTGCCGCCGCCCAGTCCGGCCAGCACGTAGGCTACTACGCCGCCGAGCGCGTCATGTTTATGAACCACTGGATCAAGCACAGCACCCAGTACCCTCGCTACCAGCTTCGCCTATTAGACAAACAGAACGTCTGGTTCGACGACTACGGCCACACCGAGCGCGAAGTCATCCAAGGTTCTCACGGCTTTCTCACCGAAACCTACCCTCACTACACCTGCGGCAAAGGCTTTAGCCGCTGGATAGAAAAGCACAACCGCTACTCTACCGACGAAGCTCGCGAAACCGTCAGGCAGCTTTCAGAGGGCACTATCCGCTGGCGAGATCTTTTCCAAGGCAAATCCGAAGTAGAGCGCCGCCATGCCCTTAAAGATCTGTCCCTACGAATTCCCGGTCGCCCGTTCGTTCGATTCGTCTACATGTACATTTTCCTGGGCGGTATTTTAGACGGTCGTGCTGGATTCACCTGGTGCGTACTGCAAGCATTCTACGAGTATCTAATTCTGCTGAAGGTTTGGGAGATTCGGCACGATGCTGTTCCTTTTTTGAAGGCGATCGCACCACTGACAGACAAGCCGTCCAGCGAACAGTCATCTTCAGCGCAAACAGCATAGCAAGAGACACTGACCCCACCTAGTCCCTAAATCCACTAGCGCCCCTATCAGCTCCAGCAAAATCCCAACCGGGCAATTAGGCCAAAGCGTCTAAACCTTACTCTCTAAAGACTTCAAATACTCTGTATTCACCCCAGATTCCCGAGTCAGCGCAATCTTTCCGGTTCGCGCAATCTCTTTAATTCCAAACGGCTTCAGCACTTGCTCAATGGCCACTAGCTTCCCCGGATCGCCCACCACTTCAAGCGTCAAAAAATCTTCAGACACATCCACCACTCGAGCGCGAAATATTTGTGCTAGCCCCACGACCTCAGCCCGGTTCGCACCGTCTGCACTCACCTTCAGCAGCATTAGCTCTCGCTCAACGCTCGGTGTCTCTGTGATGTCACTTACCGTTAGCACGTTGATTAGCTTGTACAGCTGCTTCGCCAACTGCTCAATCACCTGGTCGTCGCCCGGCACCACCATCGTAATCCGAGAAATTCCTGGCTGCTCGGCTGGCCCTACCGCCAAGCTCTCAATATTGAATCCTCGGCGGGCAAACAAGCCGGCAATTCGGGTCAAAACGCCCGATTCATCTTCAACCAGTACAGACAGCGTATGCTTCATTACACAAAAAATCGGAGCTTGAGTCCGCTCTAAACTGAGTGCCAGCGGCTACAGAAAGACCTCCTCTAGCGCCGACTCAAGCCATATTAACGTGACAGGGGCCATCCGCTCTAGCCCTCTATCAGGTTCTGCGGGTAAAACCATTCGCCAGCACCGCCGCGATCGCCCCATGCCGAATATACGCTAGCGCTACCCGCAAAAAAATCTACGGGGACTCGGGCGAAACGGGGACGATCTGAGTAGATCCAGGTGTAGATCCAGGTGCAGCATCAGGTGCCGTTGGGTTTGGCGAAATCGGTGGCAGAGTATTTAGCGAATTTGGCTGCGTTTCAGAAGGGATTGGGGCGATCTGAACGCCACCCGGCGCCCCTTGAGGTGGCACCCCAGTTTGAGAAGGAATATCAAGGCCCTGGCGTCTGAGCGTTTCTTCTACCGTCTCGCCGCTGTTCTGCGTCGGATCGAGAGAGACATCGTTTGGCAACGTCGCTAAAGCCACGCGATCGCCTCCCACAGAGCGCAGCAGGTCTAGTACTTTCACCACATCCTCATAGCGAGCGCTACGAGAGGCATAGAGCACAATCATCCCATTAGGCGCAATCTTTTGATGTTGTACTAGCACGTCGTACAGTAGGCCCAACGGCACCGCACTCTTATCTACATACACTTGCCCTACGCTATCCACGCTGACATACAGGCGATCTTGAGCCGTATCTTGTAATGGCGCGCTGTTATTCACCGCTGGCAAATCCAGCTCAATCGCCTGCTGCCGCGTCAGCCCCACTGCCGCCAGAATAAAAAACGTCAAAATACAAAAGATTACGTCAATCATCGGCAAAATTTCAATTTGCACTTCCGACTGACGCTCATCAAAATCAACTTTCATCGCTCACGTCCTCTCGAGGGCTGTTCACTGCTTAACCGCATTCTTTTGCACTAACCGTCTGCCATTCAAGGGCAGCGCGAATAACCGTATCACCGCCCTCAAAAGAAACTTCCATCCGCTCTAAAACGTAGACGGCTTCTCTTCCTCTTTAAAGTCCGGAGCAAGCGGCAAATCTACCGTTGGAGAAGGCGGCGTGTTGACTAAATTCTCGCTGAGCAAACTAGGCTTACCGTCGGTAAATGCCCACGCCTGGCGGTAAAGCAGCTCTAGCTCGTTACCTGAGAGCTGAAACATCTTGGCCTGACCAAAAATAAAGCCCTGAAACAAACGGTAAAACGCCAGGCTAGCGATCGCGATCGCCAGTCCAAAAGCCGTACTAATTAGCGCAGCGCCAATCCCTAAACCCGTCTCTGCCGTCGCGTTTGCAACCCCTAGATCTTGAGGGTTAATCGCATCTAGAGAGCGAATTAGACCAATCACCGTACCGAATAGTCCCAGCATTGGAGAAAGCGCAATCACCGCCTCTAAAACCTTGTCGCCTCGGCGCATAGACGCCAGTTCCGCGCTAGCCGACGTTTCTAACGCCAGCTTAAAAACCTCAGGATCTTGATCTTTCAGCTTCAGCGCTGAAAATAAGAAGCGACCCATCGGTAGCTGCGCCGATCTTTGTGCTAGCGCCGAAGCCGCCAACCATTCGCGCCGAGCGGCCTCTAATACGCGTCCAGACACTTCTCGTTCGCGCGTCAAAACTCTAGACCAAAACCAAATTCGCTCCAGAATGATACCCAAAGCCAAAATCGATAAAAAGAGTAGCGGCCACCTAGTCGGCCCCGCCTTCTCCCATACATCTGCAATATCCACTGTCTTCCTCCTAGACACACCAAAAATACTTTTGGTCGCTTTCTACCCACGTCTGCAACATTTGTCAGGTTGTCTTAAAGCAGTCATATCAGCGCAAGGCCTTATATAGCTGCAAATAACCCAACCTACGAAACGCAAATGCATCCGCACTTCGCTACATGCGGTTATTTTCAGCCTTAGTGTAGAGCATAGAGGGATAGCCCTCACCACCTTATTGTCCACTTTATCGGCTGATTTCATAGCCATACGATAGACGCATCGCTAAATCCGCTCGAAAATTTTAGATCAAACCACCTGTAAAAGTGTCTAATCGAACTCTCTGCCGAAACAAACGCCTCAGCTGCTAGCGGGCGGTAACAGCATGGCCAAAATTTCATCTGCGGCGCGATCGCACACTCCCACCTCACCCATCGCCCGTCGCATTCCCGCATACGCCTCAATCATCGCCGACCGCTTCGACTCATCGGTCAATAGCGTCAATCCCGCCGCGCTCATCTTTTTAGGCGTCGCATCCCACTGCAGCAGCTCCGGCACAATCGGCTTATTCTCCATCAGGTTCACCGGCGAAACATACTTGCCCGTAAAGCGCACAATGTATTTAGCAATAAACGCCGTCAGGTTACTCAGCCGGTACACAACCACCTGCGGCACCCGCATCAGCGCCACCTCCAAATTCACCGTTCCCGACTTATTCAAAACCAAATCGGCAGCCGCGATCGCCCGTCTCCCATCCGCCTTATCTACCAGCCGAGCATCTAGCCCGTAAGTCTTCACCGCCTCGGCTACCTCACCTTCAAAATCTGGCAGCGAAACCGGAATCAAAAACTTCGTACCCGGCAGCTCAGCCTGAATTCTAGCCGCCGCCTCAAACATCGCTGGCATAATGTAAACCAGCTCCTGCTTGCGCGAAGCAGGCAATAGCGTCACCACCTTCCCGGCCGCCGACATCCCCAGCGATTGTCGAGCCGCCGCCTGCGTCATCGGCTCCGCAAAAATATCCACCAGCGGATGCCCCACCCAGCGCGTATTCGCCCCCGCTCGCTCGTAATAAGCCGCTTCTCCCGGAAAAATCGCCAGCAGCTTATCGCTCACAGCCAGCACATTCTGCGTATCGCGCTTAGTTGAAAACACCCACTGCTGCGGCGCAATGTAATACACAATTGGCACCTGCGGCAAATTCTGCCGAACAAACTTACCCACCGCAATATTCGGCCCCATATAGTCCAGCAGCACCATCAAATCAGGCGGATTCTCCAGCAAATACGCATTCACCTGCTTCTGCAACTGGCGTCCTTCGAGATAATAGGGAACCGCCTCCAGCAGGCCAATCGCGCTCAGCCGCACCGTATCAATTAAAACCTCAGCGCCCGCCGCCTGCATCCGAGCGCCGCCAAGCCCAATCACTTCTATATCCACACCGCGCTTTGCCGCCTGCCGGTACAGTCCTTCCGTCAGCAATCCGCCCTGCAAATCGCCCGACACTTCTCCCGTATGAATAAAAATTCTCAGTGCCCGACCCATGTTCTAACCCGTGCGATTGTTACCGATTACTTCTTTCTACCGGGCACTGGCCCCCGCCGACCCTTAGTATCCGTAGAGGCTCGCAAAAATTCGTACAAATGCCGCACGTGCACATTCTCAATCATGTCCGCTATCTCAGCTAGCGCCGATTGAAAGGTCAAATCCGACCGATACAGCAGTCGAAAAGCCTCGCGCAGCTCCTTATAGGTTCGCCCCTCAGACTCTTCAGAAATTCCAGAGCGACGCAGCAACACTTGATTCAAGCTTCTCACCCGAGAGGGATTGCCTTCCACCATCATGTAGGGCGGCACATCGCGCTCAATTCGGCTCATACCGCCAACCATCGCGTAGCGGCCAATATGCACAAACTGGTGCACCCCCACCAGCCCGCTAATTCGAGCATGAGACTCTATCGTGACGTGGCCCGCTAAAGCCACCGAGTTCGCAATGATCACCCGATCGCCCAGTTCGCAGTTGTGAGCCACATGGGCATAGGCCATCAGCAAATTATGACTACCGAGCCGGGTAACCTCACCGGTGCGCGTCGGTCGGTTAATCGTCACACATTCGCGAATGGCATTATCATCGCCAATCTCGACGAGGCTCATCGAACCGTCGTACTTTAAATCCTGCGGTTCTAGGCCAATCGAGGCATGGGGGAAAATTCGATTGCGATCGCCAATTCGAGTATAGCCATCAATGACGGCGTGAGCGCCCACGCTAGTATTTGCGCCAATCGTCACCTTTTCGCCAATCACTGCATAGGGGCCAATGCTCGCACTAGAGTGAATAGTCGCGCCAGCATGAACAACCGCGCTCGGATGAATCAGAGTAGTAGTCAAAGCCATGCCTCCAGCAGAGCCGCCGCATGAGTAGTGCGCATAAATCTAGTTACCACAATGCAATGATCCCGGTCAGTGAGATCGGGCGCTTCGGCCAATTTAACAGTCGGTCTATACCTAATATCGTCAAAAGCCCCCGCTAAAAATCCACCACAGAGAACATCAGCGTCCCTTCGCAGGCCAGCTGCCCATCTACTTCAGCTCGAGATTTCATCTTGCCAAAGCGACCCTGCTTCACGGCCACTAGCTCAGTTGTAATCAATAGCTGGTCGCCAGGTACTACAGGCCGACGAAACTTCACCTTATCAATTCCCGCAAATACGCACAAACCATCCACACTAGGCATTTGGCTCAGTACAATACCGCCCACCTGAGCCATCGCTTCTACAATCAGCACCCCCGGCATCAGCGGCTTGCCTGGAAAATGTCCCTGAAAGTGAGGCTCATTGAACGTCACATTCTTCAGCCCAACTGCTCGCTCGCCAGGGACATAGTCAACGATGCGATCGATCAGCGCAAACGGATATCGGTGAGGCAGCAGCTTCTGAATTTCTTCTAGGCTGTAGGTCTGGCTCTCAGGCGTATTATCCGCTGTCGCCTGATCGGTAGCAGACGTATCTTCAGCAGCAGTATCAGCTTTAGCAGCGGGCGCACTAGTCGGCATGGCAAGTTGGGGTCAAGGTCAGCAAAGGGCACAAAAGTTGGTTAGTTTTGTCTAAAGCCCTTCACGATTCTGCCATTAGACGGTTACTAGCGCTATTCCTAGGATTAATTCCTACGTAATTCCTACGTATTTAGCAACGCCTATTAACGATATAAACAGTGACTCGCTAGCTGCTTTGCTAACGCCACATGCAGGGCATGGCTAGCTTTGTACGCCACGTAGTGCGCCCTAGGAATATCACCTAGCAAGCTCAAGTCTCCGATCAAATCCAGCAGCTTATGCCGGGCCGGCTCATTTTCAAATCGCAGCGGCGGGTTGAGCCAGCCGTTTGGGCCGCAGACCAGGGCATTTTCTAAGCTGCCGCCTTTAATTAAGCCTTGCGATCGCAGATAATCAATCTGATGGGCCAGTCCAAACGTCCGCGCCGGAGCCACCTCACGCGCAAAATCAGCCGCAAACGTCTGTGCACCTGGCGACCAGCTGTGCCACTGATTGCCAATAGCCGCCAGCTCAAAATCAATTCCGTAGCTAAAGCGCAGCGTCTCACTCGGATAAGCGCTCACCCAGGCGTCACCATCGTCCACCGAAATTAGCTCGCTCACGGCCTGTCGGTGCTTTCTAGGCGCAGACTGCAAACGCGAGTTCGCGCGATCGCCCGTCGGATCAATCGCCGCCAGCCAGCCCAAAGCCGATCCATCCAACAGCGGCAGCTCCGGCCCATCCATCTCAATGCGAACATTATCTAACCCCAGCGCCAGCAGCGCCGAAAGCAAATGCTCCACCGTCCGCACCTGCGCCTCACCCACGCCCAGCTCCGTTGAAAGCTGAGTTGCAATCACCCGAGAGACCGCTGCCTCAATTCGAGGCGACTCAGCAGCGAATAGATCAGTCCGAACAAAATAGCGGCCCTCATCTACCTCAGCAGGCAGCAAGCGCACGGTCGTCTGCTGCCCTAAATGCAGCCCCACCCCCGAAACGCTCACCTCGCTAGCCAGCGTCCTTTGCCGACTCGCCCAATCCAGCGCCGACTCGCCACTAGCGGGAGCCTCAGTCTTGTTTTGAGTTGCCCCAACCATTAGAACCTCTCACCAAAGCCGAAGTGGAAGCGAGAGCCTTGTTCGCTCAGGCCGTAGTCCAAACGCAGCGCCCCCAAAGGTGTCCGCACTCGCACCCCTGCGCCGTAGCCAAAGCCGCTGCCGGGCTTACCGCGAACCCCCGCCGGATTGCCTGGAACACTATCGCCCGTTCCCAAATCCGAACCATAGTCCATAAACAGTGCGCCGCTCAAGAACTCGCTAAACAGCGGAAAGCGGTACTCTGCTGTTCCTAGTACAAACGAACGCCCAGCGCCAACGGCTCCTTCTTCGTAACCACGCACCGAGTTACCACCCCCCAACGGAAACGCTTCGTAAGGCGGCAGATCGCCCAGAATAGTTCCGCCTTGGAGATTAAAGGCAAATGCCTCATTGCCCTTGTTCGAGTTGAAGAAGTTCACCGGCACATATTGGCTGTAGCTAGCGCGCAGCTTGTTATACAAAATGCTGCCATTGCCCACCGGAATAGTTTGCTCAGTCCCGAGACGAAGCAGGTTACCGCTAGTGGGCGTAATCGGATCGTTCCGCCGGTCTAATACGCCGCTAAACTGCACCGCTAGCAGGTCATCTCGTCCGCTGTCGCTCGCCGTGAGTAAATTACCTAGGCGATCGCGCGGAGTCACATCACCATTGCTATCTAGCACCGCCACCCGCTCGTACTGCACACCCAAAGACAGCGACAAACCGTCATCTAGCGGACGGCTAAAGCTAATTCCCGTTCCCAAACGGTTAAGCCTCGGAATGTCGCCATTATTCTCTGGGCCACTCGGCAGGGCAACATTGCTATCTCTAGGTAAGCGGACTCTATCCTCAATGCCATCTGGCCCATCGTCAAAAATGAGCGAAGTTGCCCGGCGGTTAAACAGACTAGCCGTATAAGAGGTTCGATACGGATCGCCTTTAATCCAGGGGTCAGTAAACCCGACATCGAAGAGGAAGTCGCCCTCTAAGCTAACTCTACCTTCGGCCCGCAGCTTTTGATTTCGGCCCCTAAAGTTGTCCTGGTTGTAGCTAAGCTGACCAAACAAATCGCCCCGCAGGTTGAAGCCCAAAGACGCACCCACCGAACCCGTTTGCCGCTCGGCAATATTCACCACCAGCTTCACCTTACGCGGGTCTTCATCTCCCGGATCGAGCGACAGCCGAATGTCGTCAAAAATGCCCAGGCCAAACACTTTGCCGATATCTTCTTGAATGGCGCTCTCTTGGAAAACATCACCTGGCTGAGTTTCAAACTCGCGCGTCACAATGTAGGGCTTGGTTTTACCGCGAATCGGCTCGCCGTCTTCATTTGTCGTTTCGCCTTCAGTGTCGATATAGCGCACGTCAATCGACTCAATCTCGCCTTCAGCGACAATCAGCGTTACCGTACCATCTGCCCCAATTTGCGGCGCAGCCGTTACCTGAGCTAGCACATAGCCATTTTCTTGATACCAATCGTTAAGATCTAGCACCGAGTTCTGAAAGTCTCGCAGGTTCAGAATCTGTCCGTACTGATCGCTAAAGATATTAGTCACCACCTCTTCAGGCAGCACCTTTGTATTTCGCACATCTACGTTAGTCAGTACCGGGTTAGGCTCTACAAAAAACGTCACCTTTACGCCCAGCGCTGTATCTTCTGGGTTCGCCCGCACGTTGGAAAAGTAGCCTGTTCGAAAAACGCTGTTAATGTCTTCTTGGAGCTGAGTGCGCGTTGTGGTTCGCCCAGGAACGGTACTAACCGCCCGGTAAACTTCATCGACTAAATTTGGCGGTAGCTCAGCGCCCGTCGAAACCACATCCACCTCAGAAACCAGTACTCTAGTTTCGTCCTCAGCTTCAGCCGCACCAGGGGTAGCACCAGGAGTAGCGCCAGGGGTAGCGTTCGGCGCAGGCGAACCCGGCGTCGGAACAGGAGGCGTAGTATTCGTCGGCGCAGCGGGTACGGGCAGCGCATCCGGATTGGTCTCTTCGGGGTTAACCTCTACATCGTTTTCGTTGATTTGGATATCAATGCTGCCAGGCTGAGCTTCTAAGCCATCGTTAATCAGCAAATCATCGCCGCTGTCAGCGGGTGCACTAGTAGGAAGCTCAATAGTAGGCGCGCGATTCGGCTCATCCGGGGGTTCTGGCAAAACCGGATTGCCAGGATCTAGCGGCGCGGGATTAGCCTGGGACAAAAGCTGAGGGGCCGCCGGCTGCGTCACCGAACCCAAAAGCCGATCTAAACTCACCTCTGGCGAGCCAGCTTCAGATAGATCAGCTTCTGGCAAACGACCTTCTAACAAATTTGATTCAGACGGGATAGCAACCGTCTCAGCAGACTCAGCGGCTTGGCCTGGCAAACCTGCGATCGCAACTAAACTACAGCAGGCCAAAAGAGCTGGAGAAACACGCATAACCACTTAATCCTTTTGATAAATTCACTCCTCACCGCGCTTCGAAGACGTTTAAGCCCCACTCGCGGCTAGCAATCTTCAAACAAACGCACAACCGTCCGAAGACGGTTATATATGATCCAATTCCGAAAGATCTTACCGCACCGTTCAACCCGAACTAAAAAATCACTGTGCCAGAATCCCAGCCTGCACGTTCAGCACGAGTATAAAAACATACTTCAAAAGTCATTCAAAACTGAAGTCGAATTCAAGCTTTCAACCTACAAGCCTTCAACCTATCTGCGACAAGATCCGGTCAAGTACTGCCTGATAGCCCGCTGCCACATTACCTAGGTCTTGGCGGAACCGATCTTTATCCATCACGCGCTTCTTCTCGTCCGTCTCAGAGGCGTCCCACAGGCGGCAAGTATCCGGGCTAATCTCGTCGGCTAGCAAGAGCGTTCCGCCGCTATCCGTGCCAAATTCCAGCTTAAAATCTACTAGCGTAATCCCGCAGCGAGCAAAGAACTCGGTGAGTACGTTATTTACGATCTGGGCTTTTTCGGTCAGTCGATCGAGCATATCAGGTGAGGTCAGCTTCATGGCCGCAATGCGATCGCGCGTCAAAAGCGGATCGCCCAAATCGTCATTCTTGTAGTAAAACTCCACCAGCGACCGATCTAGCTTCGTACCCAACGCAATCCCGGTTTGTTTGCACAAGCTGCCCGCCGCAATATTGCGCACCACCACTTCCAACGGCACAATATCTACCCGCTTCACGCTCATTTCGCGATCAGAAGTCGTCTCAATTAAATGCGTTTCAACGCCTTTCTGCGCTAGGAGACCGTATAAATGAGTCGTCACCTTACAATTAATCGCGCCTTTATTCGTGATTTGCCCCTTCTTCTGCGCATTAAAGGCCGTTGCATCGTCCTTGAAGTAGGTAACCAAAACCTCCGGATCATCGGTCGCATAGATGATCTTGGCCTTGCCCTCATAGAGCTTTTGGGCATCGCGTACTGAAGAATCGGTCATAGAGGCACTGAAAAATAAAAGCAACCTGCACATTATTACGGAAAGTCTTGATAGTAAAGACTAGCTCGTAACATCACTTGCAGTTTGTAGGATCGACGATTTAACTAAGATTACTTAGTCGATTACTTAGTCATCATCACATGTACGCCATCCCAATCTTTTGCCGGAGGTCGCTGAATACAAGCTTGTGCCCTTTCCAGCTGAAGCGCCACCGCCAAATCGTCAGGCCGCAAAGCCATCGCTTTATCAAACAGTGCGATCGCCCCATGAAATCGCCTGTCCTTATAGGCCTCTCTTCCTTGACTATACAAATTGAGAAAAGTCTCATCAATATCAGTTAAAGGATGATTGCGATCGCCCACTAGCTCGTAAATTTTCACCGGCTCCAGCTTCCCCTTCACCCGAATCAAATCCAGCTCGCGCACCCGAATCATCTCCTTGCACAGCTCATAAGTATGCTCACTGAGCACGATATCGCAGCCATACTGCTTCGTAATGCTCTCTAGCCGAGCGCTCAAATTCACCCCATCGCCAATGACCGTATACTCCATCTTCCGCTGCGAGCCAATATTGCCAGAAACCACCTCGCCCGAACTCAAGCCAATCCCAATTCGCAGCTCCGGCTGCCCTTTAGCCAACCGCTCCTGATTAAACGCCACCAGCCGCCGCCGCATATCTAGCGCCGAACACACCGCCGACCAGGCGTGATTACTCAACGGCAGCGGCGCCCCAAATACCGCCATCAGCGCGTCGCCAATAAACTTATCCAGCGTCCCCTCACTGTGAAACACCGCCTCCACCATCGTCTCAAAATACTCATTCAGCATCGACACCACGTCCGCCGCCTCTAGGGCTTCAGTCAGCGTCGTATAGCCGCGAATATCCGAAAACAGAACCGTCACCTCCTTCCGCTCGCCCACCATCAGCACGTCTTCGCCTAGCGCCATTACCCGATCGGCCACGCCCGGCGTCATATATCGGTACAGCGTCGTTTTCATCCGCTTTTCCTGACTGATATCTTCAAGCACCACCAAGCCACCGCGCACCCCACCTTGCGGATCGCTCAGCGGACTCACCGTTAAATTAATGCTTCGATTCCAACCCATCACTCGCGCTGGCGAAACCAGCCGATCGGCGTTGCCCCAAAGTCGATAGGTCTCACCCTCTGGCACCACCAAAGCGCAGTTTTCTTTCTGATAAAGGTTGTCATCTAAAGATCCTTTGCCCATCGGCTCATCCTGTTCAACATCAGAGCCAAAGCCTACGGTCACGCGAAGCCCTTGCTCCGGCACGTAATGTCTCGCGCCTGTGTTTAAACTGTCTTCTAGGCGATCGCGCAATCGCTCCAAACACACCGCATCCCACAAATAGCCGCCCATCAACGCCGCCTGCCAGCGCTGTGCCGCCACCTTATTCACCCGCTGCTCGCCGCTCTGATTCAGGCCACCCGGTAAATCCTCCAAGCCTTCTCCTACCGGCGCACCCAACAGCTTCAAAGCAGCCTCATTGATCGTCACAATCCGCCCCACCATATCAGTTGAAATTACCGCATCCGACAGGCTCTCCAACATGTCCTTCTGATACTGCTTCTCCTGCGAAATCTCCTGAAATAGCTGCGCATTCTCCAGCGCGATTCCAGCTTGCGTATTAAACGCCCGCATAAACGACTCATCTAGCGGCGTAAACTGCCCCTGCCGCTTATTAATAAGCTGACTCACGCCAATCAGCTTTCCGCTCGAATTAAACACCGGCATACACAAAATATTGCGTGTCCGATAGCCCGTTTTCTTATCCGCCGACACGTCAAATCGAGCGTCCGAATAAGCATTCAAAATATTTAGATTCTCGCCCGTTTGCGCCACATGTCCGACAATTCCTTTGCTTGCAGGCATCCGCAGATCAATTAGCGCCGACCCATCCGCACTCTGCACCTGAGACCACAGCTCCTCGCGATGTTCATCTAGTAACCAGAGCGTACTTCTATCTGCCTGCATCAAGCCCCGCGCCGCCGCCATCACCGACTGTAGCGTCACCTCCAAGTTTAGGCTCTGCTCCATCGACGAAATCGCCTTCAGCAGCGCCGCTACGCCTTTTTGATTGCGAGCCGCCAAATAAAAAGACTGGCAGCTCTCCAGCAAAATGCCAATCGAAGGCGCAAACTGAGCAAATCGCGCTTCATCTTCTAGTGAAAAAGGTTGAATACCCGTCCCAACTTTATTTAAAAGCTGAGCCACCGCTACCACGCGATCGCAACTGCTCATGACCGGCATACACAGCATATTGCGCGTCCGATAGCCCGTCTGCCGATCCGTCGCATCATCAAACCGCACGTCTGCGTACACATCTGGAATATTAACGCCCTCTCCGGTCGTCGCCACATATCCCGCAATCCCCTTATCCAAAGGCACCCGAATCTCCAGACTGCCCTGCTGCCCTTCGTCCGCTCCGCCCTGCGCCACCTTAGACCACAGCTCACCTCGAGCCTCATCCACCACAAAAATAGTCGTCCGCTCCGCCTGCAAAATCTGACCGATCTTAAGCGCAAACGTCTCTAGCAAATCGTCTAGCATCGGCTCTAGCGACTGGTTATTGATTAGATCAATCACCTTCAAAAACTGCTTAAATTCGCCAGTTGTCCGATCTAAAAATTCAATAAAGTCAGGAATTGAAAGGTCTTCTACCCGCGCACTCAGCTGGCCTTGACCATAGCGATGAGAGAGGGCCAGTAAATCACGACTACTGGAAGGTTGAGGCATGGTTCAAATATGTCTAGAGAAGGGCAAAGCACCAGGCATATTCTTCCCGTCAACATCCGATTGCCCTACTCTTAAAGGCTAAGCATCGATTCTGCTTTAGCCAAATCTTCCGGTGTATTAATCTCTAAGATAGATTTGGCCGTTGGGCAAACCACAATACGATATCCGTGCTCTAGCGCCCGCAGTTGCTCTAACGCTTCGCATTGCTCAAAAGGCGTTGGCTCTAGTTCGGCATAGTGAGCCAAAAAATCACGTCGAAAAGCATAAAGGCCGAGATGGTGATAAACCGGAATTTGAAGTTGATTGTCGGACGGTTTGTTTCGATAGAAAGGAATCGGCGATCGCGAGAAATACAGCGCTTGTTGATGGCGATCGCACAGCACCTTTACAGTATTCGGATCGTTATAAGAATCGCTTCCCGTCAGCGGACAGGCTAATGTGGTCATATCTGGATTTTTGCCAGACAGGTAGGGTTCTACTAGCTGAGCTAGCATCTCTTGCGTAACAAAAGGCTGATCGCCTTGAACATTGGCGATCGGAGTTATAACTATTTCTGGTGTATGGCGTAGGAGATAAAAAAAGGCGTATCCTTCTGGACAAGCAAAAGTACCAGAAAAGAGATACACCATGACTCAAGATAATCTAGTCAAGTTCAAAACACCAGAGACCCAAGAAAACTGTAGCGATGCGCTGAGCGCCTTAATTCGCAGCGGTGCTCAACAGATCATCGCGCAAGCGGTTGAAGCAGAACTGAATGAACTGCTCAAGGCCAGTATCAGGGATTGAGAGACGATACGGGTCGTCAGGCAGTGGTGCGTAACGGGTATTGCCAGCTCGGACGATTATGACAGGGCTTGGAGACGTTGAAGTGCAGGTGCCGAAAGTGCGAGACCGTACCAAAAGTGGCATTAAGTTCAATTCGATGCTCGCTACCGCCTTATCTCAAGCGTAGCTCGCAGCGTCGAGGAGGTCTTGCCTTGGTTGTATCTCAAAGGGTGTTTCGACCGGCGACTTTGGCAGAAGCGTTAGCGGCACTGTTAGGGCCAGAGGCCGAAGGGTTATCTTCGGCGACTATCAGTCGCTCGAAGGCGAAATGGCAGGAGCGAACAAAGCGACTTGGCAGAGCCGTTCCTTGAAGCACAAGCGCTATGTGTATGTGTGGGCAGATGGCATCTACTTCAACATTCGCGACGACGAACGGCAATGCATTCTGGTGATGATTGGCGTCACCGACACTGGAGTACAAGGAGCTCATGGGGATCTCGGAAACAGGCTATCGAGAATCGGACTTGAACTGGAAGACATTGATGCTTAGACTGGGTGACCAGGGATTGCAATATGACCCGCTACTGGCTATTGGCGATGGTGCGTTGGGGTTTTGGAAAGCGCTACCGCAGGTTTGGCCAACAGTACGAAGACGCAGCGGTGCTGGGTTCATAAGACTGCCAATGTCTTCAACAAGCTGCCGAAGAAGCTGCAATCTCAGCGCGAAGTCGGCACTGTGGGAAGTCTATCGAGCGGCCACCAAAACCGATGCGAATCAGCGTTCAATCGCTTTCTCAAGACCTATCAAGTCAAGTATCCTGAGGCGAGCGAGTGCCTAGAGAAAGACCGAGACGTGTTGCTGGCATTCTATGATTTCCGGCGGAGCACTGGCAAGCATATTCGTTCGTCTAATCCGATCGAATCGACCTTTGCGACGGTTCGGCTACGAACAAAGCAGACCCGAGGGGCGCTCTCGAAGAGACCGTTACGCCGCTTGTGTTCAGCTCATTCAAAGCGCTCAGAAACGGTGGCTCGTATTCGAGGTTTTAAGCACTTAGGCGATGTGATTGAAGGTGTTCAGTTTAGAGACGGACTAAAGCTCGTTGCTAACGAAAAAGTGATCGCGGATCAGGAAGAACAGAAGGTTGCCTAAATTTTC
>CAWBJY010000015.1:0-117500 GCA_963789215.1 uncultured cyanobacterium
CCGCCGCCGACTCGCTAATAAGCTGCTGCCGGGTTGGCCAGATTACCTTAGTTAACTCTTCTTGAGTGCCCTGCACAAACGCACCCGCACTAAAGCTCTCCGATGAGGAGTCAGAAGAGGCTGTCGGCTTCTTAACTTTGTCCGCTTTGGGTGCTTGCTTTGCGTCCTTTTTGGCCACTGATTTGATCCCTCGCCCTTCAAAAATAAACTAAATAGACTGTAGCTAAGCCTAGAATAGCGCTAACTTAACTGCTCTGGCGCTAACTTAACGCCAACCATCTATTATTACTGCCACAAAGCTGCGGCGTATCTGAACATAGACAACACGCTTCTCAAATGAGTTCATCGCGCGACGGAGTTAGCTTAGTACCCCGTACTCGCGAGTGATAGGAACTAACAAACTCAAAAACCAGACAAACTCAAAAACCAGATTCAAGCATCAAGCTCAAAGATAAAAAGCTTCAGATAGCAAACTAGCTCGAAGCATACGCTCAGTCTACTTGAGGGAAACCCTTTAGGTACACTGAGCTTTTTACTTCGAGCAAAGTTCGACACCGAAAAGCACGCCCTGAGGGACTCGAACCCCCGACATTCGGTTTTGGAGACCGACGTTCTACCAACTGAACTAAGGACGCATAGATTAAGAGACTCTCTCGTGAAAGTCTGTCTTTAAGCAGCCCACATAGCAAAATAACTTCAAGCCTGCCTTTTTGCGAGTAATCCTAATATATCAGAATAGATACATTAGGATAGCTTCGAAGCGAAGACTGTACAACTATATGCTAGAGGGCTAAACGCTACAGGGCTGAGTCGGAAGTCACAAACTTACCACAAACTTACAGAGAGCGGTCGAAGCGCTGCTTGAGGCGAGTGGCCTTACCAATGCGATCGCGCAGGTAGTACAGCTTAGCTCGACGCGCCTTACCTCGACGAATCACTTTGATATCAGCAACTCTTGGCGCATGAATTAAGAATACTCGCTCAACGCCAACCCCTTGAAACACACGGCGAACCGTAATCGTTTCATTAATGCCGCCATTGCGCATTGCAATCACGGTGCCCTCATAGGGCTGGACGCGCTCTTTGCCGCCCTCTACAATTCGCACACCGACGCGAACGGTATCTCCCACATAGATCGTGGGTAAATCGTCTTTAATTTGTTCCGACTCAATAGATCGGATAATAGCTTCAGCGTTCATTACAGCCTTCAAAAGCGCACAGTCTACAAGAATAGAGCATAAGCGAAGGAATGGGAATAGGCAGTTCTTAAGTTGCGTTTTAAGCTAAGAAGGAAAGAACGCTCAAAAGCGACGATAAAGCCCATTCGAGCCGCTAGGATATTAGGTATTACCGCTTTAGCCACTATGAATTTATTGACCAATCTACTGCCTAAAATCTCTTTCCCGCCCGCCTTAAAAGTAAAAGCAGGCAGGCGCATAGAGCTAAAGTCTGAATCCGAAATTGAGACTATGCGAGCGGCAGCCAAAATTGTAGCCACAGTGCTCAAAGAAATCAGCGAGATGACCGAAGCCGGAATGACGACCGCCGATTTGGACGATCACGCTGAGAAAAGAATTCGTGAAATGGGCGCAACCCCTAGCTTTAAGGGCTATCACGGTTTCCCGGCTTCTATCTGCGCCAGCGTCAATAACGAGGTGGTTCACGGCATTCCGCGCAGGCGCAAAGTCATCAAAACCGGCGATGTCGTCAAGATAGATACAGGCGCTTATTACGAAGGTTTTCATGGAGACTCCTGCATCACAATTGCCGTGGGCAAAGTAAAGCCCCAGGCGCAAAAGCTGATTGAGGCCGCAGAAGAAGCGCTGTATGCCGGTATCGAGCAGGTAAGAGCGGGCAATACACTATTAGACATTGCCGGTGCAATTGAAGACTCGGTGAAGGCAAATAACTTTTCGGTAGTCGAAGACTTCACTGGCCATGGGGTCGGCAGAAATCTGCACGAAGAGCCTGCCGTCTTCAACTTTCGCACCAAAGATGTCCCCAATGTGACGCTCAAATCTGGAATGACGCTAGCAATAGAGCCGATTTTGAACGAGGGTTCGAAGTTAACGCGAACTTTGAGCGATCGCTGGACAGTCGTTACCCTAGACCGTGCCCTCTCGGCCCAATGGGAACACACCGTGCTGGTTACCGACTCGGGCTACGAAATCCTCACCGACCGCACCAAAGTTTAAAGGTTTAAGACTTGAGATCCGAAAGCCTCACGCAGCTCTTCTCGTCATAATCAATTCCAACCTCAAAGATAAAAGCCTTCGAGAGCCTATCCGCAGGAAAATCTTCGGCGGCTTTAACAGTCGCCACAACCTCCTCGTTAATAGCTTTGTAGCCGGTGCTGCGAGTAAGTTCAGGTTTGCTGGCAATCTCGCCCTGAGAGTCGAACAAAACGCCTACCTCAGCGGGGCTAGGTGGTTGCTCCAAACAAATGCGAAAAGACTGCTCACGATTTTCTGGTGGAGAGATCTCGCCATCGCGCACAGAAGACTCAATCGGGTAGCTCACCTGAGCAAAATCCTCTACGAACTTAGGCTCCAAACGTCCAACGCCCGTTCCGCTTGCTTGGGCATTGATTTTGTCCGTCCATTTAGACTGGGCCACCGTGGCGCTGCTGTCGTCCGTGCCTTGAGGATCGTAAGCAAGCGCGATCGCCCATCTGTTCATCAAGGCTCTTAGCGAGTCAGGCAGTTGATGAATTGCCGAAGCAATCAATCCTCGGTTAGGCTCAGCAACCTCAGCCGAATTTTCGCTAGCCGAAGTCCTTGTAGTAGGTGGATCAGAAATAGAAGGGCTAGAAATAGACGGATCAGAAATGGACGGATCAGAAGACGAGGAATTGCGATTATTATCGCTTGTCGCTTCTACATCAAGAATCTCTAGGGGCAGCGTAGGCGTCGCAGCCACATCAGCCGGAACAGTAGTAGTAGAAGCCGACGGCGAGTTTCCCGCAGATGCACCAGGATTACCTATTGGCACAGAACGCGTAGCCGCCGCACCAGGAACGGCCGCTGCTAACGGCGCAGAACGCGTAGCCACTCCCGGTGCTAGTGTCGCAGGCGCAGCTCGCCGGGCAGCCGTAGACGACGACAGACTGCCAAAAGTACTGCCTGCAGGAATCAACCCAGTTCCATCGACAGCTACATTCAGATCAGGCACCGGCAGTTGATTCGGCAAAGACGACCGTTCAGCCACAGACGACCGTTCGGCCACAACAGTCTTTTCGGCCACCTCAACTTCAGCCGTCTTAGGGTCTTCTCCTATGGGTAAAAACAAGGCCAGACCGTGTAGACCCAACGCAACTAGAAACAAAGGCCGAATTAGTTTGACAAATTTCATAGCGCGAAACTGAAGGAGCTGAATAAATAACTCAAAGCGCAAAAAGACTGATTAGCTCAACCATAGCGAGAATATCAAGCAAACGTTTTGTCGATTAGGCTTCTGTAGTGCCTACAAAGGTTGCCAACTATAATCCGAAATGAGGCTTAAACCTATAAATCTTAAAAATCGCGAATATCTAACAAAAAAGCAATGAAGCATCTATAGCTTCGTTGCCTTTCACTGATCAAATTACTCCTGCTAGCAGCAGCGCAAGACTAATGACTCGCCGCCAAATTCGCTGCATCCGGCTTATCGTGAATTGCCAGCTTGTCCATCAGCGTTGCACTCGCTTCATTCATTCCCACTAGCTCCACGTCCGTGCCCTGCGATCGCAGCTTCAGCACTAGCTTATCGATCGCAATCACTGCTGATTGATCCCACAGGTGAGAGTGAGTAAGGTCAATTACCACTTTATCTAAATGCTCGTGCAGATTAAACGCTTCTAGAAAGTTATTGGCAGAGACGAAAAAGAGTTGACCATAAACGTAATAGGTGCGCTGCGAATGATCGGGACTCAGTTCACTTTGAACCTCAATTAGCTTACCGATTTTGCGCGAAAAGGCGATCGCACTTAAAGCAATTCCCACCGCCACACCCAGCGCCAGATTATGCGTAATTACCGTCGTCACTAAGGTCACCAGCATCACCGCCGTCTCGCTCTTAGGCAGCTTTCTAAAGTTCGTCAGCGACCCCCAGTTAAAAGTACTAAAAGACACCATAAACATCACGGCCACTAGCGCCGCCATCGGGATTGAGCTGACCCCTTCGCGGAACAACAGGATAAATGCCAGCAAGAAAATACCCGCGCACAAAGTAGACAGCCGCTGACGCCCACCAGATTTCACATTAATCACCGACTGTCCAATCATGGCGCAGCCAGCCATGCCCCCAAACAGGCCGGTCACCAAATTAGCCATCCCCTGGCCTCTTGCTTCCCGGTTTTTATCGCTGTTGGTATCGGTCATATCGTCCAGTACCGAAGCCGTCAGAAAAGACTCCAACAAACCCACCGCAGATAGCGTTAGCGCCACCGGCAAAATAATTTGCAGCGTATCAAAGTTAAACGGCACATTAGGTAAGCCAAAGCTGGGCAATCTGCTGGGCAAATCGCCCATATCGCCCACCGTAAACAAGCCCAGGCCCTCAGCCCCGCCCGGACTAAAGTAGGTAAACAGCGTCAGCGCAACAATGGCGACTAGCGGAGAGGGAATCGCCTTGATGACCGGAATGTTCTTCGTTATCGGCGGCAGCAGGTAAATAATGGCCAAACCGGCAGCGACCAAGATATACATCAGCAGCCCCTGCCCTTCAAACTGGACAAGCTGAGCATCAAAAATCAGAATAGCCAGCGCATTCACAAAACCTACGAGCACAGCCCGAGGAATGTACTTCATGATGCGGCCAATGCGCAAAGATCCCCAAACAGTCTGCAAGAAGCCCGTCAGTAGCGTCGCTGCTAGCAGATAGTCCAGTCCATTTTCAGGGTTATTTCTCACCAAATCTACCACCAGCAGCGCCATTGCTCCCGTTGCCGCCGACACCATCGCCGGTCTGCCACCTAAAAAAGCAATCGTGACCGCCATCGTAAAAGAGGCATAGAGACCGACCGTAGGATCGACGCCCGCAATGATGGAGAATGCGATCGCCTCTGGAATCAGCGCCAGCGCCACTACCGCACCGGCCAGCACATCCGCCGGTACATTCGAAAACCACTCAGCGAGGGGTTCCTTCTGCTGTCTTTGCGATTTGTGAGCAATTTTATGAGTCAACGTTTAACCCGACGTTCGTTTGCATAGAGTCGAAATTAGTCCACAGCATCATAGCGACTTACCGTTCAGCTAAGCAGACCTATACTAGATGCCGCCGCCGATTTACCATGTAATTTGCATTAAACAAATCTTAAATATTCACCCGCGAGCGATCCTCTCTTGGAGAGGCCGCGCCATCGCGCTCTTTCCCCATTGACTATTTCCAACCGCAAACTTTCTCCCTTTAGCTGGCGCTCTATCAAAAGAGAATGGCTGGTTAATCCCAAAGCCGATATTCTTTCTGGCGCAGTCGTAGGACTCGCGCTCATTCCAGAAGCGATCGCGTTCTCCATTATTGCAGGGGTAGACCCCAAAGTCGGCCTCTACGCCTCGTTCATCATCGCCGTCATTACCGCATTCCTCGGCGGCAGGCCCGGCTCCATCTCAGCGGCTACCGGCGCGATGGCCCTCTTGATGATCGACCTGGTGAAAGACCACGGCCTACAGTACCTGCTCGCCGCCACCTTTCTTACCGGCATCATCCAAGTCATTTTCGGGCTGCTCCATCTGGGCCGCCAAATGAAGTTTGTGCCTCGAGCCGTGATGATCGGCTACATCAACGCCCTGGCCGTTTTGATCTTCCTGGCGCAGCTTCCCCAGCTCACGGGCGTGCCGTATGCGGTCTATGTCATCACCGCTTTATCACTAGGCATCATCTACATTCTGCCGGTGTTTACCAAAGCCGTCCCTTCTCCCCTCGTCGCCCTAGCGGTGATGACAATCGCGGCGATTACGCTAAAAATAGACGTTCCCACCGTAGGCGACATGGGCGAGCTTCCTACTGCTCCACCTGTATTCGCGCTACCTCAAGTCCCCTTCACGCTTGAAACCCTACAGATTATCTTCCCCTACGCCTTTACCCTGGCACTTGTCGGACTCATTGCCTCCTTCCTAACCGCCTCATTAGTAGATGATTTAACCGATACGCCCAGCGACAAAAATAGAGAAGCGAAAGGGCAAGGTATTGCCAACATCGTGACGGCCTTCTTTGGTGGGATGGCGGGATGCGGCATGATTGGCCAATCCGTCATCAACGTTCAATCGGGCGGGCGCGGTCGTCTTTCGACCCTGGCAGCAGGCATATTCCTACTCATCGCCATTCTGTTTTTGCAGGACTGGGTAAGCCAAATGCCGATGGCCGTTCTAGTCGCCGTGATGATTATGGTCTCTATTGGCACCTTCCGCTGGTCGTCGTTTACGAATATGCGCCGCGTCCCTCGCAGTGAGGTGCTGGTCATGCTAACAACGATGTCTGTGATCATTTTTACCCGCAATTTTGCGCTCGGCGTCGGCATTGGCATCGTCATGAGTACGGTGTTCTTTTCTCGCAAAGTGGCGAAGCTGGTATTTGTTGATAAAGTGCTTTCTGAAGATGGCGCTCGCCGCACCTACAACATATCTGGACAAATCTTCTTTGTTTCTCGCGACGAATTTGCTAGCGCCTTCAACTTCACCGACCCTGTAGAGTCCGTGACGATTGACCTGACCAACGCGCATCTATGGGATCAGGGCGCGGTAGAAGTGCTAGATAAAACCGTGCAGAAGTTTCGCCGCCAGGGAATTGAGGTTGAAGTGGTTGGGCTTAACCAGGCTAGCTCGACGCTACTTAGCCGCCTTGCGACAGAAGAAGAGCTAGTCGCCGACACATAGATACTGATACTAAACAACAGAACGATAAAAGGATAAAACAAACAATATTATGCCAACTATTCTTCTATGCTCCGACGGCTCTGATTTTGCAGAAGGCATCTATAAGTACGGCGCTTGGTTTGCTCGCCGATTCCAGGCACGTACGCAGGTTCTATTCGTCACTGACATCCGTCAAAAGGCTGTTTCTACTGGCAACCTGAGCGGCAGCCTGGGGCTAGGTGCTTCAGACCAACTGTTAGACAAACTCGTAAACTTAGAGCATGAAAAAGCCAAGCTCAACAAGAAAAGAGCGCGGCTAATTTTGCAAAATGCCGATCAGGTGCTCAAGGCGGAAGGCGTTAGCGAAGTAGAACTGCTGAATCCAACTGGGTTTTTAGTAGACTGCTTCCATGACTTTGAAGCCGATACCAATATGGTAGTGCTAGGCAAGCGAGGAGAAGCGGCAGAATTTGCCTCAGCGCATTTGGGTGCGAATATCGAGCGCATCGTACGCAGCACTAACAAGCCCTGCCTGGTAACGCCTCAAACATTTGCACCGATAGAGCGCGTTTTGCTGGCTTATGACGATAGTCCGACGGGTAAGCAAATTTTGAAGTTTTTGGCGGATAATGCGCAGGGGCTGAAGGATTTAGAGATTCATATAGCGACAGTGGCGAAGTCGGAGTCGGATGAGGGGAGAGGGCGATCGCTCGCTAAAACACAGGAACAACTTCAGCAATCAGGGCTTACGACGACCACTAGTCTGCTAACTGGCGATCCTGAGAAGGCGATCGCGCAATATATCGAACAGCATCAAATCAGCCTATTGCTGATGGGCGCATACGGACACAGCCGCATCCGCAATCTCATCATCGGCAGTACAACCATTCAGCTTCTTAGAAGCAGTAAAATTCCAGTGCTTCTGTTCCGTTAGGCAATCGCAGATCACTCACAAGGGCTAGTAATTCACAATCTTGTAGGGAACATCAAAAGCATCCCTATCGAGTATTTTGTTTAGTGCGTCACATTCGTTTTCGCTCGGATGCTCGATCGTCAGGATACTTTTACCCGGACAGCGAGATTCTTCTCTAGTAGATAATTGAACAAATCCTGGTGAAACCCGAGTAAGTTCGTCAACTACATCCTGGTTTTTATCTAAAAATGCTTGTGTTTCTGCTGCACTCAGCAACGTTGAACAAGGAGGCTCAAAGATGTGATACTGCCCACAAGAAGCATATAGATATATATGCAATCCTCTCCCCGCAAGGAAAACAACAGCTACGAATCCGGCAATTCCAACTAATGATCTAGTACTCATAGAACCTATCGTAAAGCAGTTATAGAATAAATGGCCTTTCTGAGCAGCCTCATAGCATGCAGGCGAAAAAGCCTTGCAGATGTTCATTATCATTAGAGATGCTCTCTAGCGTCCCGAGAGCACTCCCTGTCTGACGTAATTTAAGAGAAGCGGCGTTCCGAGAAGGCTCCTGTTAAACGAGCAACCACCCTACCAGCTGACACAGCTTGAACTACCTCACCGGGATGCAAGTTAGCAATTACTTCAGCAAAATTTTTAGATACGTCCTCAAGCAGTAATTGAGTCATTTCGCGATCGCGCTACGGCGCTGCTTTACGAGTTTTCAATCTAATCTCGATCACAGCGTGCGATCGCTACGTTATCGCTGTTCGAGTGCCTGCGCTACAGATTCAATCTGCTGGCGTAGCTCTTCTTTACTAGGCAAGAAAAGCTGATACCGGAAAGCCAATTTGCCAGGCAGTGTCTGGTAAATTCGTGGGTATGTCCGGTAGGTACAACTAGCGAATAGTTGATGGCTTGGCTAGCCTGCTGCTGAAGAAACTGATGTGTTTGAGTAAGCGTCTGAACTAGGCTATCCAGATTTATTTTTGCGCTCATCTGAGTTCAGATCTAAGGCTGTCTTCTGCATATCCTCACAGCCTATCGCCTTCAAGTAATTGTTAGCAGTGGATTTCAGCTGCTTATCATCTGTCCAAAATTCTTGACAGCCTGACACGATTGCTGCCGATAGATGAATGGCATCTGGCGTCTTCAGCTTGCTTTTCACACGTAGCTGAATAGCTTGGTCAAATACAGCACGATTAAGCTCTGTCATTTTGCAGGCCGCGAAGAATCGCTCAAGCTGCTGCAAGCTATCCTTGTCATTTTGTTTGGTAGGTACAATCTGCGTTTCTAGCCGCGCCAGCTCACTGCTAAAAATTGAACGTTCGGCCAAGTTTTGTTTAAGAAGCTGCTGCTGAGCCTCAGCTCCCTCGATCAGACTAATAATTATGCAGCTATCTAGGTAAGCTTTTATCACTTTGCTAATCGTCCCAAGACTGACGCTCCTCATCAACACGAGTCTGAATCTCTTCTGGAGTCAATCCACCCTTATAGTTAATTGGCAAATTATCTAGAAATTCTGCCATGCTTCGATCTTTCTCGTCACGAATGTCCGATTCGATCACTTCGTTTTCTACTTCATAGAAAACTGTAACCCTTACTTTCCCAGGGGAGACATCATCAGGAAGCTGAACGACGACCTGACGGGTTGCAGAAACTTCAGTTTCAGTTTCGTAATAGCTACGCATAATCTCCTACCTATCTAGCTTGGTATCAAAGCACAAAAGCATTTCCCACTTCTAGATACTAGCGCTTCTACACTCTATTCATACCTCACTATCGCAAGTATCGAAGGCTACGTTACCGTTCGGCAATCACTTCACAAATGGCATAGCGATTGCTAACTTTTATCAGTTTCCTCAAAAGTTAGCAATCGCTATGAACGTTCACGAGAAAATAAACTACGTTGAATTTCCTACGACTGACTTACGAGCTACCAAAGCGTTCTTTAGCCAAGTCTTTAACTGGAGCTTTGAGAACTTTGGCAAAGAATACACCGCATTTTCCAACAAAGGCTTAGACGGCGAAGTCTTTAAAAGCCGACCTCACCGTTTCTACAAAAACCGGCAGCGCTCTCGTTGTCTTTTACAGCAAAACTTTAGAAGACACTCAAGCCAAAATCGAAACAGCAGGCGGCACTATTAACAAGCCTATTTTTAACTTTCCGAGCGGGCGGCACTTCCATTTCACTGAACCTAGCGGTAATGAATCCGCTGTCTGGTCAGATAAATGAGCTTGACAGCTTCTAAGATGCTTCCAACTCAGGCGTTTTCAGCGTAATCGCAAACCCGGCAACCACCACCGTCAGCACTCCTGCCACCCAAAAGGGTGCCGAATAGCCCAAAGAAGTCACCAGCAGCCCTGACACCGCCGGGCCAAACGCATTAGAAATACTCAGATACGACGCATTGAGACCCAGCACCTCACCCTGCTCCCGCTGGCTGCTGCGAGTAGACAAGATCGAGTCGATCAGCGGCATGGGGAAGGCATTGACCAGACCGAAGAGTCCTAACAGAATCGAAAAGTAGAAGATAGTAGGTAGCGTTGGCATCAATATAAACAGAATACCTCTAGCAATCAGTGCACCCACCAGAACATTCACGATGCTGAAGCGTTTGCGCAGCGGCTCTAGCGCAAAGACCTGAGAGATGAAGGCTAATATGCCAAAGGCGACGAAGGCGATCGCTAAATTCTTAGCATCTTGCCCTAGCACGTTGATAAAAAACGGCTGGAAAGCAAACGTAAAAATCGTGAACGTAAAGCCATTAAGGAACGTCATCAGCAAAATCCGCCCTACTACCGGACGGCCTAGCGCCGTAAATAAGCCAACAAAGTCGAGCTTCTTTTGAACCTTTTGGGTTTGTATCCCATCTTCTATATCTGTATCCTGCCTAGTCTCAGAAAGGAAGAAGAAACACAAGATCGCGGCAATCAAAGCGATCGCAGCCGACACCAGAAAACTCATCCCCAAAGAAGACACCCCCCACGGCCCAATCCGAATTGGCGACACCAGCTGAGCGGCATAGCTGAGCGGCGGCCCCACCACAAACCCCAACCGAAATAGCCCGCTATAGATACCAAATGCCTGCGTCCGCTGCTCCGGCGACGTGATATCGCTAATCACCGCCTGGGCAACCGAATTATTGCCGCCCGTGAGTCCATCGAAAATGCGCGCCGCAAACAGCAGCCAGGATACGCCTGCGATCGCGGCCAGCAAATTAGAAGCCACCGTCCCTAGCAGGCTAATCACCAGCAGCGGTCTGCGCCCCCACCGATCCGAGAGCTGTCCCAGAATCGGCGTCCCCAGGAACTGCGACAGCGAATACGCCGTTGTGAGCAAGCTCGCCTCAAAATCACTCAGTCCAAACTGCTTCGCATAAGGATACAGCGTCGGAATAATGATCGTAAAACTGACAGAATTGATAAACGCGATTGAAGCAACTATCCAAAACTGTAGCGGGAGCTTTGGGTTATCACCTGGCGAATCACCACGTGAAGACTGAGAAGGCATTGTTTGTAGATTCTCGCATTTATGACCAGTATCTACCTTAGTCCTAGTCAGGATTTTCTGGCTGGGCCTTCAGTTTCTGCTTCAGGTCAGAAATCTCTCGATCCCGCTCTTCCACAATACCCACGACCCGCTGGATCGCTCGCGCGAGCGCCCCTAGCTCATCCGATCGCTCTGCCACCTCATCTATCCCCAGATTGTTCGCCCTAAAGCTGTGATTCTCGACAGCGGCCACAATCGCCTCCGTCACGTAATAGATATGCGCCAAATCTTCGACGCTCTGGTTCTGACGCTTCTCGAATGCGCCGATTACCTGGTTGTAACGAGTGGCAATATGGCCGACCTCCGTGAACGGTTCGACGGGTACCCGCAGGCTCAGATCATTAGTCCTGGCCTGATAGTCCATGATTTGAAAGAGTTCGTAGGTTTCCGTCTTAGCATGGTGTTCCGAGACATTCAGGCCGATTTCTTCTTCTTCTAAGGAAATTCGCAGCGGAAACACTTTGTTGACCAGGGTCAACACCGTCCAAGCGAGGCCAAATGTCCAGACAGCGGCGACCCCAATTCCAAAGAACTGCACCATCAGCTGATTACCTCGGCTGAGCCCGGTGCCGATCAGATCGAGCTGGCCAAATAATCCTACGCAGAGCGTGCCCCACATGCCCGCTGCGCCATGGACCGGAAAGGCATCTACAGCGTCGTCAATTTGCCAGCGGTCTAGGAGCTGAGAAGCCAGGGATGCGATCGCTGCCCCCGTTCCACCCACCACCACCGCCAGCGGCTCATTAATCACATTGCAACAGGCCGTCACTGCCACCAACCCGGCCAAAGAGCCATTAATTAGCTGCTCTACTTCCACAACCTGATGCTGCAAGCTACTGAGCACCGCCGCCACAATCATGCCCGCCACCCCTGCCAGCACGGTATTGACCACAATCCCCGGCACCTGCTCATTGAGCGCCAGCGTACTGCCGCCATTAAATCCAATCCAGCCAAACCAAAGCAGCATTGCCCCCAGCACCGAAAAAGGAATATTCGATCCTTGAATTCGGTTGGACTGGCCCTGACTAGACTGGCCCTTCTGGCTTTTAGCGGGAAATCGCCCGTGCCTTGCACCCACTACCAGAACGACCGCCAGCCCAAACCAGGCACCCACACCATGAACAACGGTCGAGCCCGCAAAATCGATAAACCCAATATTTTCTAGCCAGCCGCCAGCATTCCCCGAAGCGATACCGTTCCAGCTCCAGTGCCCAAACAGCGGATAGATAATTCCAGAGATAAAGAACGCCAGCAGCAGATAAGCATGAAACTTGAGCCGCTCAGCCGCCGCCCCAGACACAATCGTGGTCGCGGTGCCACAGAACATCATCTGAAACAAAAAGAAAACGGCGCGATTCGGCTGATCGCCAAACGTCGGCACAAATCCCGTACTGCCAAGCCAATTTACCTGAGAGCTGCCGAACATCAGGGCATAGCCAAAAAGCCAGAACAGCCCCGCCGAAATGCCAAAATCCGCCAGATTCTTGACCGCGACATTGATGCTGTTTTTGGAGCGAGTCAGGCCCGATTCCAGGCACATAAATCCGGCCTGCATCAGGAATACCAGGCCAGAACACAGCAGCAGCCACAAGGTATCAATCATCGAGGTCTCAGTCATCTGGCAGACAGCCCCTGATGATTAAAGTGATATCGCTTCAGGTGATAGGTTTGGGCGAACTGCGGCAGCTTGTCCTGATGACCCAGAATAATCAGCGAATCATCCACATTCAGTAGCTGAGTCGCCGACGGGCGAAAAATCAGCCGGTCGTTAAATCGACGCAGCGCAATCACCATAAAAGCTCCTTTGCCCCGCACCTGTAGCTCCATCAAAGTTTTGTCCACAAAGGGAGAGCCAGATTGGATCTGTAGCTCCTCCATCTGCACCTCCACGTTTGCCAAAAACTCATTGAGATAGCTGCGCTCATAGGTGTTGTTCAGCAAATCCATCCCCGTCGGACGCACAATCAGATTGGAGATTTGGATCGCGCTAATCGTATCGGGCAGCACGATATGATCAGCCCCGGCCAGGCGCAGCTTTCGTTCTGTCGGCGGCAGTTCTCCTCTAGCCAGGATTTTGATACCTGGATTGAGATCGCGAGCCGTCAAGGTGATAAAAACGTTCGTCTTATCATCGGGCAGCACCGCTACTAGCGCTTTGGCCCGGTGAATGCCAACCTCCTTTAAAGCAATCTCGTGAGTGGCGTCGCCCTGATAGTAGAGATAGCCCGAGGCATCGGCCACTTCTATTCGCTCAGGCAGATTGTCGAGCACGATAAACGCCTGCCCTGCCCTATCGAGCTGCTCTGACAAGACCTGCCCCATCCGGTCGAAGCCGCAGATAATCACATGGTCTTGCAAATTCGCAATGCTCAGCTGCTTGCGCTGATTGCTAAAGGCGCGATTGATTTCTCCTTCGGTCACCATCTGCACAAACCCTCCTACGCTGTAGACAGCCGATGTCGTCCCGGCAATGATGACGAGAATCGTAAAAATTTTCTGGAAGGGTGTATCCAGCGGCTTAACTTCTCCATACCCCACCCCAAAGATCGTAATCACGACCATGTAGATGGCTTCTAGCGGCGTCCACCCAAACCAGACATAGCCCAGGATTGCCAGCACCACTGTCAGGAAAAAGAAGAGAACGCCAGTTAAGACACGACGCGCAGATTCGTGCATGGATTATGTGCAAAGTGAAGCGGATACAGCCGTCGCTAGCTATACGCTGACAGTAAACAAGCTAGGTGGCGCTCAGAGTGTGTCTCAGGCTACAGAGTCACCGTCCGTACTCAGCCGTCTAGATCTGACTACAAGTTTCAGAGAGGACAAATCTGTCACGCTGCCACAGAAAGCGCTCTAGCAGAAAGCGCTCTACTTGACGAGGGATTTACTCAAAATTGACCTACTAGCTTGCGTATCGAATACGAAGCTAACAGCAGACCATATGGGCGGTGAGGGACTCGAACCCGCGACATCCTCGGTGTAAACGAGGCGCTCTACCAACTGAGCTAACCGCCCGAATATGCGCAACGATTGAACCTGTTGCACTCGGAATTAAAATAATACCAGAAGAAGCCCCATAGAAAAACCTGAATTTTACGCTGTTTAGATAAAACATTTGTATTACTGTATAGAATGTTGCATCTTTATCTGCTACATCCATGCCTTCAGGCCGAACTCACGACCGCATTACGCTTTGGTGTCTGCCCTTTGTCATTGGGGCCACCTTTTTAATTACTAGCAGCTTAGCCACGACCAATGGCCTAGCCACCACCGTTATTGTTGCGATCGCCTTTTTAGTAGGCGGCTTCATGCTCGGCCCAGACTTAGACATTCACTCTATTCAGTACAAACGTTGGGGCCTGCTGCGGTGGATCTGGTTGCCCTATCAAAAAGCCCTAAAGCACCGATCTACCTTATCCCACGGCCCGATTATCGGCACCGCAATCCGGGTAATTTACATGGGGGTATGGATTGGGCTTTTCACTACGGTACTGGCGATCGCCTTCAACGCACTCTGGGATGCTCAGCTCACCTCAAAAAGTATTCTTACCACCGTTCGCTACATAGGCAACCACTACATCGCCGAGTGGGTAGCGGCCATTATTGGGCTAGAGCTAGGTGCCATTAGTCATTCTGCTAGCGATGTAGTAGGCACTCGCCTAGTAAAAAGAAAAAGCGCAAAGGCTAGAAAAAGAAAGAAGTATCGCAAAGAACAGTAGAAACTGTTAAAAGTCCAACTCTCTAAAGAGAGAACTCACCAAATAAAAAACTAAATTTTTAGAACAACCGTTGAGTATCTAACAACACCGTTTCTCAATGAGTCTCATGATGGCGGCTGAGCGCTGAGAAGCGCAAAATTGTTCGTTATTAAGGACAACAAGAGGGCAAAGAGAAAATGACAAAATGGTAATAAACTCTGTTCCCTTTATCCCTTGTGGCTTCAGCAGTTCAGTCAAATTTCTATTGGTTGACAATCCTAAGTGGAAAGCATAAGTTTATCCGCATAAGTCGCTTCCAAAGAGATATAAACGTCTTTGCTAGAAGCTCGCTTTAATTCATCAACAAATCATTAACTAAGAGGATTACAACATGAAAGTTAAGTACTTTGCTGCGCTCGCTGCTGCTTCTGTCGTCGGTATGACTGCGCTAACTGGCTGCGGTGGCGATACGACTACAGAAGAAGTTGCACCTGATGCCACCACTATGGAAGAACCCGCTGCGACAGACGGCACTACTATGGAAGAGCCTGCTGATGGGGCTGCTATGGAAGAGCCTGCTGATCCTTGCGCTGCTAAGTAATTTTGAGCTAATAACGGTCAATCTTGAGCTGAGATAAGCGCTCGAGTAACCGTCAATCTCGAGATAGTTATTAAGTTCAGGTATCGCTTCTTGCAACTTCTCTTTTTGCAAGAAGCGATACCTCAAAAAAGTGAGGGAGACATTTTGTGTTTTCCTCACTTTTTCAGTATTAAGGGCTGTTTATGCACTCAAATGATATGTTTTGGATAGTTCTCTATTCTTCTTGCACGCTATGAACATTGCATTTGTTGGCCTAGGCACCATGGGCGAGCCGATGGTGCTGAATTTGCTGAAAGCCGGTTATTCGGTTTCTGTACATAATCGCACTCGCAGCAAAGAACAATCTGTAGTAGCAGCAGGGGCGATCGCCACGTCATCACCCCAGCAAGCCGCCACCACTGCCGATATCATCATTACCTGCGTCAGCGACAGTCCCGACGTAGAAGCCGTCGTCCTCGGAGAATCCGGCATCATCCACGGGGCAAAATCCGGCTCTTTAGTTGTTGATATGTCCACGATTAGTCCAGAAACTACTCAACGAATTGCCCAAGCCCTCGCAGAAAAAGATATTCAGATGATTGATGCGCCTGTTTCAGGTGGCTCAGAAGGCGCACAAAAAGGCACGCTCTCCATCATGATTGGTGGCGCGGCAGCAGACGTTGAGCGATCGCGCCCTGTACTTGAAGCAATGGGCAGCACTGTCACTCACGTGGGGCCGATGGGTGCGGGCCAAATCACCAAAGCCATCAATCAAATTATTGCAGCAAGCACCTACTGGGGCGTAGCTGAAGGAATTGCGCTTGGGCTAAAAGCTGGACTAGATATGGACAAAGTGATTCAGGCAGTAGGCAGTGGTGCGTCGGCCTCTTGGTGCCTTACCCACCGGTCTGACAACATGATCAACAACAAATATCCGCTAGGCTTTCGCGTTAGGCTACATCAAAAGGACTTGGCGATCGCCCTTCAAACCGCCCGCGAACTCAACATGCCCTTACCTATGGCTGCCTACGTAGAACAGATGGAAAATGGCCTGATTGCCAACGGCCATGGTGATGAGGACTTAAGCGCGATCGCTCGCATCGTCAGAGAAATGGGCGGCATCTCAGACGACTAATTCACCTATTCAAACCATATCTTTTCGCGTTTGCAACCGCAGCGCAACACCCAAATGCGCTGCTGTCAACAGCCAAAACTCGGCTATCTGCTGCCCACCGCTTAAATCTCGCACCAGCGTATCCCGCACCTAGCTCAATGCGAATTATGTCACCAACTACTACTAGCCCGCCGTTCAATAACGCGATCGCCACTCACAAACGTTCCATTACTACTCAAATCTTGCAGCAAATGCTTCCCCTGTCCATTCTATATTCCGTAACCCACAGATTGATTTCAACGACCTCTTTTAGGCAATCCGGTTGAATCAATTTTGAGCCAGATGGGAAATATTAACTGTATATACCAGTGTAAATCTTCGAACAACTGGTAACTCTAATAGCGCACAGCAATGTGCATGCTTTACTTAACAAAAAACTACAGTAGATAGAGCCTTTGCCAACTATGAACAATCTCACATCAACTGATACTCAAATAGATGCCTTAGAACTACCGATAGAGCGCGATCAATTTCTTCGCTCTATGATCCGTGAGTTAGCTGGAACCCTACAAGATATCGTAGGTATTGAAGAAGCTGCGGGCTTCTTGAACGTAGTGGGTTCTCGTACAGGCCAACATGTCAACCAAATTTATCAAGACGCCTTACAGCTATCCAACCTTTCTAGAGCGCAAGTTACAGAAGTTCTAGTTGATTGGAAAAGTCGGATTAAAGGCGACTTCTTTGTGATTGAAGAAAGTGACGACAAAATCGTTTTAGGCAATCGCAAGTGCCCCTTTGCCGAGCAGGTAGAAGGCCGCGAGGCAATGTGCGTAATGACCTCTAATATCTTCGGCGTGATTGCAGCAGATAACCTTGGTTATGCCAGAGTGGAGCTAGAAGACACGATTGCTAGAGGCGACCAGGAGTGCAAGGTAGTTATTCATCTTAAGCCCACTGAAGACATAGATGAAGCGGTAGGACAAGAGTACTTTAAAGCGTAGCAAAAGTACGCACGCTTCTTATTACACGCAAAGCTACGAGTCAGCTCTTCACGCCCTTGTAGATACTGGCTCGCAAAAAATTGCGATCATGGCAGAGAGCCACGCCATCATTCTTCTCCTCTCCCAAGAGTATGACGCCCACTCAGTTTTTAACATTTGCGAATATGCTACCAGAAGCGTTGCTAATGGTAGCTAGTGATGGCAACATTATGGCTGTAAATCGCCCTGCCATGAAGCTGTTAGGAAAACCTAGTGCAGAACTCACCGATCGCTCTTTGAGTGAATTTGTAAAAGACTCTCCTCAAAAAGTAGCTAATTACCTTCAGACCTGCGCTCAAAGTCGTCAGATGATTTTGGGCGCGATCTCTATCGATGCGGGTTCAGGGCAGGCGCTGAGCTGTCGCAGTAAAGGAGCCGTCATGCAGCCGCGATCGCAAAGCAGCCCAGCAATTATCATGCTGCGCTTAGAAAAACAAGAAAGTAGTCACTTTGTTGTTCTTAATCAGAAGATCAACGAGCTGAGCCGAGAGAATCAGCGACGCCAGCGCGCTCAGGCGGAACTAGCAGAGTCAAACGAGGCGCTTAGAGATACGTTACTTCAGCTGCAAAATGCACTCAGCGCGGTTCAAACAGAAAAGATGATTGGATTGAGCAAGATGGTTGCAGGAATCGCTCATGAAATCAACAACCCCATTAGCTTTATTTACGGCAACTTGCGTCACGCCGAGGAATACTGCCACGATTTACTCGATATCATTGACTGCTATCGGAAAGCATACCCCCAACCAAGCCCTAATGTTCAAGCAAAAATCGACGAAGTAGATCTTGACTTTCTAGAAAAGGATCTCCAAAAAGTCTTAAATTCTATGCAAACCGGTTCAGAACGAGTTTCTGAGATTGTGAAATTGCTTCGCAACTTCTCTCGGCTAGACGAATCCGGTTTCAAAATGGTGGACATTCACGAAGGCTTAGAAGCAACTTTAATGATTTTGCAAAGTCGCCTGAATCCTCACGGCGATCGCACTGAAGTTGAGGTCATCAAGCAATACGGCAAATTACCGCTAGTGTACTGTTCCCCTGGGCTAATTAATCAGGTTTTTATCAATCTGCTTACTAACGCAATTGACGCTTTAGAAGACGAAAAAGCAAAAAATAACCTGCAAAACCACCTGCTAAAACCAGTCGTAACCGAACCCAATCGCATCTGGATTAGTACCGAGCAACCCACCGATAGTCAGATCACTATCTGCATTAAAGATAACGGCAGCGGCATTCCATCGCATATCCTTCACAAAATATTCGATCCTTTCTTTACTACCAAGGCAGTGGGTAAAGGGACGGGGCTAGGTTTATCCATGAGCTACCAAGTTATTAAGAGCCACGGTGGCCAGCTAGAGGCCACAGCCGAACCTGGCTTAGAGACTAAATTCACAATTACGCTGCCGATCTCAAAGCCAATCCCAGAATAGCTGTTCGAACAAGCTACCGTAGAACAATATCCACATCTCTTAGCGATCGCCCCTCACTACTTTTAATTGATCGTAATCCCAATCGTATTCCATATATTGAGCAGTTTCTGCCGCTGTCTCAGCGCCTAGCAGTTTAGCAACAACGTAAAGCGACATATCAATACCTGCCGAGATGCCGCCTGAGAGGATAATAGTATCGTTATCAGCAATACGAGCATCAGGGTGGACTTGAGCAGGTGAGAGCATTTCTGTAAGTTGTGCGATCGCACCCTGATGAGTCGTCGCCACTTTACCTTCTAGCATGCCAATCTTTGCAAGCAGCAGCGCACCCGTACAAACCGACAGCAGCTTTTCAGCATTCCGACTCTGTTGTTTAATCCAATCCAACAACATTAGGTTATCAATTTCTTTACGAGTACCGTACGGTGTTCCATCTGCATGATATCCACCGCCGCCCGGCACGATCAAAATATCGGGTGGCGGACAGTTCTCTAACCCGTAGTGGGGGTTAATGCTAAGCGCATTGCGAGCCAAAATAGGTGAAGTTTCAGCAACCGTATAAACGTTAAACGGATCGCTGCCGTCCCGTTTTCCAGTGATAGAAAAAACCTCAAACGGCCCCGCAAAGTCTAGAACTTCAACATCGTTAAAGATTAAGATGGCAACATTTTTAGCGCAGATCATTTTCCTCTTGGATATAAGCTCTCTGGTATAAGTAAGTCTATCGGATAGCTTACGGCTTCTGGTAGAGAAGCCCAATCTTTAAGGTGGCCTGTAAGCTACAGAACACCTGCTGAATCGGTTGGTATGATTAGTGTATCAACGAAGAAGGATCGCGCTGCTAGAGTTTTAGAATTCTAGATAGCGGCGGTGTGATGAAATGCGAACTCTAAGATTGCTAGCCGCGACTGGCCTAATTTTGGCACTGAGTGCTTGCGCCACAGCACCTCCAGAGGCGGATATCAATACGTCACAGCAGGATGAGGCTACCCCAGCGGCGGTACCTGATGTTGCCAAGCCATCGTCTAACTCGACCGCTGCGATCTCTAAAGAACTGCCTAATTCTCCTGTAGAAATGGAGAACTGCACCGTTACTCAGTACGTTTCAAAGCCGCTTGCGCGCACCGAAAACGAGGCGGTTTTCGACCCGTTTAATTTTAGAGCCAGCGCCGTTACCATCTACGCAGACACCCTCGCGATAGAGACAGCCGACTACACGTTTTACTACTGCTCGGGCGATAAAGCTTGGGTCACAGTCTCTAACGATACGGAATCAAAACCATCTGACGAAAGAGGGTACGACCTCGACAAGATTGCCAACCCTGCTTATCAATCTATTGAAGTAAACGGCGAAATCTACGAGTATCGGACTCGACTAAAGGCTAACTGGCTAACTAAAAGAGGAGCGGTCGTTGAGGGTGCTCCCGAGAAAGATACGCAAGACAGCGAAGATACCGTGTACTTCGACCTGACGCTACCCAATGGAAACCAGGTCAGTCGCGAACTCTACACGGTTTCTGATTTGCAAACGGCCAAGCTAGGCGCGAGTTTAGGCATTCCTGATATTTCAGGTGCGGCGAGCGTTGATGGCGCAATTTGGTTCGCGGCAACAGCGAGCCAGGGCGAAGGGGACAACGGGTTTGCTAGCTTGCTGAAATACGACCTTGAAGCAGAAGCTTTAAGCGTAAAGCAACCCGAAGAAATCCAGGGCGATCAATTAACTGATTTAGTAGCGACTGAGCAGGGCGGCGAGGTTACGCTTTGGCTCGGAACGCAGCGGATGAGTGAAGGCGTTCCCTTTTTCCCGGCAAAAGGGCTAGTGGCATATCAACCCGAAAGCGGCAAGCTAAAAACATACACCATCACGAATAGCCCGCTAGTGGGCGCTATTCCTCATGCTTTGGCATTAAAAGATGACCAGCTATGGGTAGCCACCGGAGATGGGACTTGCCAGATAAAATGGCAGCGTATAGAAACAGCAGAAAGCTGGGACTGTTGGCGATTAACAGCTCGCGCACAGCTGCCCAAAGGGGGGGTAGATATATACAGTAGCTCTTTAGCAAGTGCGCCAAAAGCAAAGCTAACGAAATCTGAGGTAGAAGTGCTGTGGGCAGCGGAGTCTGAGGATCGAGCTGAGAATGAACTTGATACGCCCCAGGCTGCTCGATACGAGGTTGTTTATGAGCCTGGTTTTGAAACGGTGCTCTCGCAGGGCGGCTATCGAGTAGCAGACGCAGCAGCTAAACGAGCAGCTCAGGGCGAGGCGATTTTCTGGCCGGGACGGCAGTGGCACTGGGCGGGCGATCGCTTCAGAAGAGGTTTAGACGAGGTGGGGCTAAATCTAGTAGGGGGCGGGCCTTACGGACTAGTATCCTCAACGGCTAGAAGCGGTTTAGGATTCGATCAAAATGCGATTCGAGGGGCGTTTGATTTATTGGAATTAACGCCTGAAGGGACAAAAGTTCGCTACTACTCAGGCTGGGTAGATGCTAATGCAATCGAGGTCTACCCAAAGCTTGAGCCGACTGCGCAGCCAAAGAAGATGAAGCAGAATCCCTTGACTGAAATGGCTAACGATCTGCCCAACTCTGGGCCTTAGAAACGGCCATTCAATAAAAACCGTTAGAATCTTTAGTACTACAAACTGCTACAGCTTCCGTACACCCCACACAAGTGAATCATCAGCAGATACAAATATTTCGCCTAATATAGTCTTGATCTGCAATCCTCCATTGCTGGTTCCAAGCGCTTTAATCGAGCACCACTTATCTCTTCTGAGTACAACCAGCTTCTCTCTTAGCGGCCGAGCTAATCCAAGACTTGAATTGATCTCGTGACCATAGCTAGCATTACCGTACCAAGCTTCCATCAGCTCTGTACCGCTCGTATGGTAAATTCTGCACTCCTCTGGAACCTCAAGGTGCTGATAGCGGCAGCAGCCATTGGTTCGACGGCTTACCGGGAAAAAGCGATTCTCTATCAGAATACACCGAAGCAACATCCAGTATTCCGAGTCCTGTTTAACTTCAGCTGTCAGCTTGTCATTAACTAAAACAACTTTTGCGACCATTCCTTCAGATCTAGCTGATAGCGTAGTAACCCCTTCTCCAGAACTAGCAACCAGATTCGACGTTGAGAAAAAGGCATCCTCTTGGTTAATAAAAGCCGTAACAAATGCCTTTACTAAATCAACGTCCTCTACGCAGTAGGCAGAAACTGCATCATCAGTAGCGCTATTCTTAGATGCCGATTGCGCCTTATCCTTACCTTTATCCTCAGTAGGAGTAGGTTTAGACGCAGATGAATAAACCAGCTTGGGATAGGCCGATGGCTTATGCTGCTCCTCTCTGAAGGTAAAAATGCTGCCGATAATTCGACCAGAAGTCTCTCTTATTGCCGTTGCATTGCCTTCTACCGCAATCTGTTCCGAAAACTTTGTCATCAGCATAGCTTCATCAGGAAGGGCAACCACACTGCTTCCCGCTAAAATAGCCTCTAGTATAGAATCTACGCTACCTAGATCTTCAGTGTTCGCTAGCGACTGAGACTTTTGTTGAAAGGTCAGAACATCTGCAAGGGGTTGATCTATTGCCTCGGCTAGCCGCCAACCGGTCATCGACTCTGCAAAAGCATTGATAAAGACAACTCGCCCTTCAGAGTCGGTTGCTATTACCGACTCATGAATAGATTGAAAGGCAGTAGCATACCAGCTTTCACTAGATTTTACGGCTGTTTCTTGCTGATGTTTGTTTAGCGCAATTTCAATTGCAATTCCTAACTCTTTTTCGCCAAAGGGCTTTAGTAGATAGCCGTATGGGCCTGTCTGATTTGCTTCTCTAAACGTGGCGCTATCAGCATTTGCAGTTAGATAGACAACTGGGATTTGAAAATCAGATTGAATCTTTTCAGAGACCTCAATGCCCGTCATGTCTCCCTTCAAATGAATGTCCATCAGAACTAAATCGGGACGGTTGTCGGCTATCTTTCTTAACGCAGCCTCGCCTGAGGCTGCATTGCCTGCCACACCATAACCCAAATTCGTCAAGCTGCTCTTAATATCAAGCGCAATAATGCTTTCATCTTCAACAATCATCACGTTTTTGTGCATCACATTTTCCTTTAGAGTTAGGGGATTCGTAGTTACTTTTATGTCGGTAATGTCGGTAATTATTTTGATATTGAAAGGTTAGTAAATATAAAAGCTGCGCCTTCTGCACTGTCAATAGCCAAGTCGCCTTCTAGCTGGTCAGTCAGACTACTTACAATCTGTAGCCCTAATGTCTTAGAAGTTTCTACCTCGAACTCCGGAGGCAGCCCAATGCCATTGTCTTGATAGTGAATAGAAAACTGACTAGCGCTAGTCATGCGAGCCTTAATCTCAATACGAGAATCTTTAGCTTCTGAAAAAGCGTATTTAAGAGAATTTGATACCAGCTCATTAATAATCAACCCGCAGGAAACGGCTGTATCAATCTCGACAAAAATATCGCTAACGTTAATATCAAGTTCTATAGCCTCTGTAGTCATGCTATAAGAACGAAGCAAGTCGCCTACTAGCGCATGGATATAGTCTTTAAGACTAATTTTGCCCAAATCCTCCGACTGATATAGCTTTTCGTGAATAAGCGCCATCAGCCGGACACGATTTTGACTGTCTCTGAAGAGGCTTACAACCTGCTCATCGTCAATTTTTTTAGACTGTAGATTAAGCAAGCTACAGATAATTTGCAGATTATTTTTTACTCTATGGTGGATCTCTTTTAGCATCGCTTCTTTTTCTCTAAGCGATGCCTCAATTTGTTTCTCAGCCTGTCTGCGCCTGACGGTCTCTTGCAAACAACGTACGCGCTGGCGCAGCAAAGCCCAATGAATAGGCTTAGTTGTATAGTCAGAGGCGCCTACCGAAAAAGCCCTGTCTACAGATTCCGCATCATCAAGACAAGTAATCATCAAAACAAGCGGCGGATCTTCTGTACAAGCCGACTGAAGTGCTGCGCAGCATTCAAATCCATCCATCTTAGGCATCACGGCATCTAAAAGCACAATATCTGGCTTTTCCCTCTGAAGCAGCGCTATGCACTCTTCGCCATTGTCGGCTTCTATAACCCGATACCCTTCTTTAGCCATGGCTGTCCGCAAGAGAAAACGCATTGTAGGTTCGTCATCTACAATCAATACAGAAGTTCCATGAGCGGCAGGTGCTTTAACTAGGCGATCGGGCGGGACGTTGGGTGGCAGTGGGTACGTGTCTAAAACAGGCATTTTGGCAAATTCTATAAAGAGTGACGGCAATAGGTTTGGGCTAGCGCTCAAACCTTCGATTGAGAAATTACAAAAGGTGTTGTAGTGCTTCTTTATGGTTAACTTAGCAGGACAAATCTAAAGCTGTTCTTGATGGTTGGCTATGGCTAGTTGGACTCTCTCATATTCTGCTTTTAGCCTTAGCATAAGCGGGACAACTCGTTCAGCTTGACCAGCTTTGCCAGCATCCTCCATGTGTTTACAAATCTGAAAGAGTGTCATTGCACCGATACAACTGCTAAGCGACTTTAATGCGTGAGCAGTCTGTGCTAGAGCGGTTGCATGACTATTCTCAAGTGCCGCTTTAATTGCGTCAATTCGAACGGGCGCATCGTCTAAAAAGCTTTGATAAACCTCCTTTACAAATGAAGCCTCGGTACTAACCTCTGCCAAAACTTGAGTGTCTAGAATAGGAATATTCTCCAGATCCAAAGCAGCAGCGTGAGTTGCTTCAGAGAATGCACCAGCTTGTTCTTTTTTTGGTAGCTTAAGCTCAGCTTCGTAAAGCTGAATATCTTCCTGCTCTTTAGGCTGGCCTTCTTTAGGCTGACCTTCTTTAGGCTGAGCTACAATTTCAGCAGTGAATGTTTCTGCTACTTGTTCTATATCCAGCGTTGGTTTATCAGGTTCTATTAGGGGCATAGGCTTTGCTGTAACTAAGGGACATTGTTTAAGCGCTCTTGCTAAATCTCGCTTGGAAATAGGTTTGCTGATATAGTCGCTCATACCTGCAGCGAGACATTCCTCTCTGTCATTTTTCATGGCATGGGCTGTCATTGCGACGATATAAGGTTGGGTAATCTCTGGGTTAGTACGAATGCGTTGAGTCGCTTCTAACCCATCCATCTCTGGCATCTGTACATCCATAAACACCAGGTCGTAGGACTGTTTTTGAATAGCTTTTACCGCTTCTAGGCCATTGTTAGCAATATCTGCTTTGTAGCCAAAGCTAGAGAGCATCGTCAGTGCTACTTTTTGGTTTAGCAGAATGTCTTCGGTAAGCAGAATACGCAGGGGTTTGTTCTGGCTATCTACGTGCTGGATTAACTCGTCTGACTTAGTGGTACTAATGTCGCTATCAATATTGAGTAGCTGGGCGATCGCATTATAGAACTGAGAGATCCTGATCGGCCTAGTCAGTAGCTTTACGCGGCTGCTAAAACTATTAGGATATTTGAATGAACGCTTTCTCCGCTTTTGTATCAAAATAATGGGGATAGTTTGATAGTTCGGAAAGTTTTGAATCTGAGAAATGAGATGAACGCCCTCCATATCGGTTAGTGGCTCATTGATAACAATCAGATCTGGGCGTTCGCTGCGAAATAGCTTAGCCAAAGCTGTTTCTGCCGAGTCTGTCATATCCAAAGCCAGGTTCCACGATCTAACCTGCGCCGCTAGACCTCGGTAGCTAATTGGATTGCTGTCTACAATGAGCAGCCGCTTTTGGCGAAAGTCTATTTTCCCTTGGTTGTCAATTCTGGCCAACGACTGTTCGTATACAGGTAGCTGAACTGAGAATTTGAGAGTAGACCCCGGTTGAGTTCCGTCTTCTATCCAGATCTTGCCCTGCATCTGTTCCACAAGGCGCTTGCAAATGGCCAACCCTAAACCTGTTCCGCCATACTGACGGGTAGTTGAGGCATCAACTTGACAGAAAGGGTCAAAGAGCGTGTCAATTTTGTCTGATGGAATACCAATGCCGGTATCTTTAACGGCAAATAAAATTTCGTACTGTTTTGGATGGGGTTTATCAAGTGTGTATTGCTCCAAATCAGAATTTGGATCGAGCGGCAGGGGGGTAATCTGCACGCTGATACTGACGCCGCCTTCTTTAGTAAATTTGATACTGTTGCTAACCAAATTTGCTAGTACTTGCTTTAGCCGAATGCCGTCGCCTTTAAAGAAATTTGGAAAGCTGTTGGGAGTTGTCTCTAAAGAAAGTGAAATACCTTTCTTTTCTGCTTGGTTCGAAAATAGTGAGATCACATCTTCAAGGCATTTGTAAAGATCTAGGCGGCTTAGTTCAAGCTCTAATTTATTCGATTCAATTTTAGAGAAGTCGAGGATATCGTCAATTAGGGTAAGTAGTGTACTACCACTAGTAGAAATTACGTCTACAAAATCTTCTTGTTGCTCGTTGAGCGTAGTTTCATGAAGCAGCTCAGTCATGCCAATAAGTGCGTTCATTGGCGTACGAATCTCGTGACTCATCATAGCCAAAAACTCGCTTTTGGCTCGATTGGAAGCCTCAGAAACTTGTTTTTCAGCCTGCAATGTAGCCGTTCTTTTTTGTTCTGAAATATCTTGAATATGCGCGATAAAAATATTGTTGTTATCTGAGTCTTTTAGCAGGGAGGCACTTATCTGAATATCCACTAAGTGTCCTTGCTGATGGAAGTAGCGCTTTTCGAGCCGAAGAGACTCATGCTTCCCCGACTCTAACTCCTCCATCAGGCTGAAGTCTGCAGGCAAATCGTCTGGGTGAGTAATCGCTCGAAAGGTGGTGCGAAGGAGTGCCTCCTCGGAATAGCCCACCATGTGAGCAAGCGCCTTATTAACCTTGAGAAAACTTCCATCTCCAGAAACGAGTGCCATGCCAATAGGTGCGTGTTTAAAGGCTCCTCTAAAGATTCTTTGGCTAGCTTCTAGTGCATTTTCAGCTTCTGTTAGGGCGCTTACTTTATCGCTAAGTATTTGGTTAAGCGCTTCTAAATCCGAAGGATTTTTGAGCGATAGAAACGTCGGTAGCATAATCGCAACTTCCATCGCGGTGTAGCAAGAGACGATTGCGGTAGCAGCTCTAACCCCGCCCGACACCCAGTAGATGGGATACCACAGGGTCACAATATCAAGTAGGTGACCTACTCCACAGAAGATGATAAACAAGCCAAAAAGGACGATCAGCCGGATAGAGAAATCGCTTTTTCGCTTAACGACAAAGTAAAGCAGTGCTGCTGGAATAGAAAAATAGGCGATCGCAATCAATAGATTACTGATAACATGTAGCCCGACCAAAGGCGTTTGCCAGAGATAGCAATGTCCATGAGGAATGTAAGCTGATAACAGTAGATGGGGAAATTGATACCACACTTAGGGAGTCCTCATACGGCTGGTCTTTTATCTGAATGGTGGTTACTTCTGTTTATCTTTTGGCCAATAACAGAGCGATACTGTGCACAAATAAACGATCCTTACTACGATTCTTCACCCAAATCTTACGAATTTAATCTATGAACTTCACACAGCGCAAATACTTACGCTCACGACTTAAGAGAGTAAAAAATCTGTGAATTCGCATAGGTAGTTTCTAAAGAGATACGTATTGTTTCGTAGGTGAACTACAAGCCTTTTTAAGAACCAGGCCAACGGCTCTAGGCGCAGAACGCTTTAAAAAGCGCTATTCTTACTGAGTTCTACTGCTGCTCATCATGTCGTTTTTAGAGCCTACAGCCGTCAACGCAAACGCTACGGATCAATCAAGCCTGGCGTGCGCTTCTCCAATAGATCTGTTTCAAGCTGAGCTAAACGATTCAAAGCTAACGCGGCCCATGTGGATGCTGTGGATTCTCTCGGCTGGACTAATTGCGCTAGATGGATTTGACTTTTTTATTATCGGCGTGGCAATGCCGTTTATTCAGCAGGATTTTGGGCTGAGTGCGGAATGGGTAGGCGCGATCGCAACAGCAGCCTTAGCCGGTGCCCTCATCGGGTCTCTAACCCTTGGCCCCGTTACCGATCGAGTTGGCCGCCAGCTGATGCTAGTAATTGACATCGGCCTGTTTATCGCCGCTTCAGCCGCAACCGCTTTAGCGTGGAATGCCTGGTCTTTGTTGTTCTTTCGCTTTTTAGTTGGGGTTGGCATCGGCGCAGACTATCCCATTAGCGTGGCCTACATCACTGAAAACGTTCCAGCGCGAATTCGAGGACGGATGGTAATTGGAGCTTTTAGTTTTCAGTCGGTAGGAGCTTTGCTAGGTGCGCTTGTGGGCTGGGCCACTATCTGGGCATTTCAGCAAACTCAGCCAGCGTTAGCAACTGGCTACGCGTGGCGTTGGATGCTGGGCATTGGGGTTGTTTTCTCTTTACTAGTCGGGGGGTTACGGTTGTTGTTCTTACTAGAGAGTCCTAGCTATTACCTGGCAAAAGGGGAGTATGCAGCAGCTTCAAAAGCGGCTTCTCAACTCTTAGAAAAAGAGATCGTTCTAAAACCCATCACTGAGCTAGACGATACGCAGACTAGCGAACTAGAACAGAAGACTTTGGGCTATCGCGACTTGTTTTCAGCCCAGTATCTTCGACAAACGGCGCTAGCGGCTGTTCCCTGGTTTTTGCAAGACGTGGCTACCTACGGTATCGGCATCTTTACGCCAACTATTATTGCGGCACTCGCCTTTTCGAATGAAGGAAATTTGCTCTCTCAAGAAATGGCTGCTGCTAAGGGCGCGGCCATGGTTAACGTATTTTTAGTGGTAGGTTTTTTAGCCGCTGTGGCTTTAGTTGACCGTGTGGGCCGCATTCCTCTACAGGTTTCAGGCTTTATCGGCATGGCGGTTGGGCTAGTTCTGCTTTCTAGGGCCAGTGGGGGTGCCCATACCGGCCTACTGTTTACGGGCTTTATTTTATTTAACTTAATGATGAATCTAGGCCCCAACTCAACGACGTTTTTGCTCTCTGGTGAGCTATTTCCGCCGGCGATTCGAGCGAGCGGGGCAGGCTTAGCGGGCGGTATTGCAAAGCTAGGGGCGGTATTAGGGGCGCTAGGTCTGCCGGTGCTGCAGCAGAATTTTGGACTAGGGATTGTGCTGCGATCGCTCGCCGCTTTATGCCTCTTAGCAGCGCTCATCACGTACGCACTGCGCACCGCTAGTCAGGAGGCTTAAGTATCATACAATTTGGTAAAGTCCACTCGTTAGAAAAGCGCTGCTATGGCAGGAACTGAAGAAAGCTGGTACATCGTTAAGCAGGCGTCCGAGCATTGTCAAATTGTCTCTAAGCAGGAACGAGGGGCTTTAGAGGCACAGCCCTTAGAGCAGTGGGGGCCGTTTGAGCATAAAGGACAGGCGATCGCAAAACGAGTCGGTCTTATTCGCGCAGGCAAGTGTCAGCCGAGCTAGCTCACCCCACACATTACAAAAAAAAGGCAGCTAATCAGGTACTAGCCGCCCTCTGTTCTATATTGCTGTTCGCACTTTAGCCAAAGACTTAACGAAAGACTTACTTTTTATCCGCAACGCCTGCCGCACTAGCCGAATTTCGGTTGCCACGAATGGAATCAGAAAGCACCTGTAGCGCTTTAGCATACTGAGGATCTTCCGCAGTCCCCACCTTGTCGCGGTCTTTAGCGAGGTCTTCGCGTTGGGCTTCGGATAGCTCAATAATAAAATCTGGTTCAATACCCAGCTTGTTGATGTCTCTACCAGAAGGCGTGAGGTACTTAGCAATAGTAACGGCAACACCTGAGCCATCTGCTAAGCCGCGAACCGACTGAACTAGACCTTTACCAAAGGTTTGGGCACCCACCAAAACAGCTCGGTTGTTGTCCTGTAAAGCCCCGGAAAGAATCTCACTAGCACTAGCAGAACCGCCATCGACTAAGACAACTAGCGGCTTATCAGTCAGCGCCTTATTATGAGCAATTTCTTCGTCGCTAATTGCATTGCGATCTACAGTAGAGACAATAGTGCCTTCTTTTATCCACATTTCGGCAATGTCGATACTAGAGAACAGCAAACCGCCTGGGTTAGAGCGTAAGTCTAAAATGTAGCCAGTAACGTTCTTTTCTTCTAGCTCCTTAATGGCTTCGCGCATCTCAGCAGCAGCATTAGCGCTAAACTGCGTCAGACGAATGTAGCCCAAGGTGCCTTCAGGGCCGCTTTCTACCGAGAACCGAACTGGGTGAATCTCAATGAGCGCGCGAGCGAGCGTAAACGAAAGAGGTTTTTCCTCTCGAGTAACCGAGAGTTCTACCGACGAATTGACGGGGCCACGGATGAGGTTTACAACATCGCTAAGATCCATGCCTTCGGTACTTTGACCATCTACGGCAGTAATCACGTCGCCCGTAAGCAAACCAGCTTCATAGGCAGGCGTCTCCTCAATAGGAGCCACGACGACAATCTCATTGGTTTCTTCTTCTTGAGAAATTTGAATGCCGACCCCAGTTAGTTCTCCCTGGGTATCAATTTGCATATTGCTAAATTCTTGAGGATCCATGAAGCGCGTATAAGGATCGTCTAGCTTTTCTAGCATTTCGCGGACGGCTTCGTAGGCTTCTTCTTGATCGGTATAAGTGCGATCTAAGTAAGACGTGCGTACGTCGTTCCAGTCTAAAGAGTTGAAGGAGTCGTCAACGTACTCGTGATCGATCAGCTGCCATACTTCATCAACCAATTCTTTAGGACTTTCTTTAAAGAAGGCTTGCGTCGCATTTCGATGGACACCGATGACTGCAACGGCAACGGCCGCGCTAGCGACTGCGGTGGTTCCAAGAATCAAACCGCGCTTGGTAATTACCATAGTTAAAAGATTAAAAATCCTGTGTGGAGGACATTGTTACGCTCAATTTAGCATAAGGCTTCTAGGAGTAACCTGAGCGTAGGATGAGCTTTGACTTAGTTTCGGACGGATCTTGACCGAATCTTATTGAGCTGAGCGTAGATGAAGGATGCTATTGAAAAAGCTAAACCAAAAAAAGCTGAAGATATTGCTCGATAGGCCAGTTTGCTAATCGAGTGGGTAGATTCCTCTCTTCCTTACATACGTCTTATATACAGACGCTGAAGACAGTTTCCGTATACTGCCCGAAAGCTATGGAGCTATTAGACGTTGGCGGCTAGGAGATTTGAGCCATCCATCAGGCGACTATACCTTAGCGCCAACAGGTTCTGGTTTAGCAGACCCTGATTCAATCTTTGCTTCGGCTTCGGCTTCTACTTCAGGCTCTGCTTCGGGTTCCACCCAACGCCCATCTGACTTAATCAAATCGATGAGCTGAGCGACGCCTTCGGCTTCTACAACGCGCTTAATTTCTTCTCGGCCTCTGTAGAGAGCAATTGTGCCAGGTTGTTTGCCAACATAGCCGTAGTCGGCGTCGGCCATTTCACCAGGACCGTTGACGATACAGCCCATAACGGCAATATCTAGCCCGGTGAGATGGCTCGTAGCAGCGCGAACTTTATGCAGCACTTCTTCGAGGTTGAACAGGGTGCGTCCACAAGAGGGACAAGCAACATATTCCACCATAGTCTTGCGCAGACCCAGGGCCTGCAAGATGCTGTAGCAAACAGGGATTTCTTTCTCGGGGGCCTCAGTTAGCGAAACGCGAAGAGTATCGCCAATACCAAGGGCAAGCAGGGTGCCGATGCCCGCTGTAGACTTGATGCGGCCATATTCGCCATCGCCCGCTTCGGTCACACCGAGGTGAAGTGGGTAGTCCATGCCTAGCTCATCCATGCGCTTCACCATCAAACGGTAGGCGGCTAGCATCACCGGAACGCGGGAGGCTTTGAGCGAAATAATGAGGTTGTAGAAGTTGAGTGATTCGCAGATGCGGATAAATTCTAGAGCAGATTCAACCATGCCTTCGGGCGTGTCGCCGTAGGTAAACAGCATCCGCTCAGCGAGAGAGCCGTGATTAACGCCGATGCGCATGGCCTTGCCCTGATCGCGCAGAGAAACGACGAGAGGTTCTAGTGTTTCCTGAATTTTTTGGCCGATGCTGGCAAATTCTTCAGGGGTGTATTCGGTGCGATCGCTCGATGGCTTCTCAAACACGTAGAGGCCGGGGTTAATCCGAACCTTATCTACATGCTTAGCAACTTCAAGCGCAATTTTCATGCCGTTGTGATGGACATCGGCAACTAGCGGTACGCTCTGATAGGTCTGCGCCAGCTTCGCTTTAATTTCGGCAAGGGCGCGGGCGTGGGCCATGCTAGGGACGGTAACGCGAACAATTTCGCAACCCGCTTCGTGGAGTCTGCGAATACCGGCAACCGAGCCGTCTATATCTAAAGTGTCTTCGTTGATCATAGACTGAACAACGACAGGGTGGTTGCTGCCGATAGTGACATCGCCAATGCGAACAGAGCGCGTTTTGCGACGAATAATAGTGGTCGCAAACTCCTCTATTTCTGGAGTTGGCGTAGGTGCGGCATCAGGAGCGGTTGGTGGCGTAGACAGCGTTTGCATAGTTCTTCAACAGGAAGTGCGATCTGTACAAATTAGGTTGACACAGATTGAGCGGTTTTGGTCGCGGTTGTAAAGGACACCGGTATGAAAAAGTCCAGCGATGCGCTGTAAATGACGCAGGACTATTCCAGTTTGGCAGTACATTCTAAGATCATGCGCTGATTGGTAAGCGCGTATGGCTGAATCTCTAGAGCCTGGCGAAAAGCTTGAATAGCGGCGGTATAGTTGCCGACAGCATTGTGGCAAAGACCAAGGCCGTGGAGAGCACCAAAGTGGTGAGGAATAAGCTGGATTGTCTTTTGGCAGTCTGCGATCGCTGGCCAATGATTGCTCTGTATGTAGCGCAAAACGGCTCTACGATTCCAGGCTTCGGCAAAGTCGGGCTGAGCGGCAATAAGTTCGCTAAGGAGGGCTTCGGCGCTGTCTGGTTGGCCGCTTTCGAGCAGGGTTTGAGCTTGCATAAGCTGCTGCGCACCGTAGACACCTTTTTGATGAAACCACAGGTGCCACAGCGCTGAAGAGGCGCGATCGCGTTGTTCTACATTAGGCTGCTTGAGCGCTGCGAGTAACCTTTCAGTTTGACTGTCAGGCTGCTTATCGGGGGTCGGCTCCATCGATGAAAGACCAGTAAAGGCGGGCGAGTCCACACTTATTCTACGGCTAACGAAACTCGCTTGCCGCCAACTCTACGTAGCTGGGTGAGTAAGTCGGCAACGTTATCGTAGGGCAATTCGCGGTCGGCCTTTAGCAAAATGCTGCCGTCAGGATTTGCTTGAAAGTAGGCTTGAACAATAGGCGCTAGCGTTTCTACTTCGACGGTTTCACCTTCTATGGTGAGGATGCTCTGCGAGTCTAGCCCCATGGTTAGAGGCAAGCTTTCCGCTTCGCCAGCAGCGTCGTCGGCATTGTCTACAGAAGTAGGAAGAGTAACGCCGTTGATAGCAACGCCAGTCATGCTCATAGAAATGATGACAAAAAAGATTAAGACGCTCATCAGCACGTCCATCATGGGAACTAGGTTGACCTCTGGAATTCGACTGCTAGGTCTAGGGCGCTTTCTCATAACCGTTTTGAGTGAGTTGCTTCAGGGTGTAGCTAAGCTATTGTCCAGGCCATTGTCTGAGCCATTATCCGAGCCATTGTCTGGGCTACTGTCGGCGTCGGATGCTTTTTCTAAGGCTAGAGAAACGCGATCGCTGCCACCGACCGACCGCATTTCTCCCAAAAAGCGCATCACCTGCTCGTATGGCAGCTCGCGGCTAGGGACAAGGTAGACATTCTGATTAGGATTGCTATCGAGGTAGGCGTTAACTTCGGCAACGAGCTGGTTGGTCTCTATAGGAATGCCATTGAGCAATTGCTGACCCTCGGCATTCATCGAGACGATAAAAGGTTCGGAGGTAGTTTGGTCGGAAGTCGGCGCGTCTTCGTTTTTTTCGGGAGGGAGATTTACCTGAATTAGCTGCTCACTGCTAAGAGAAACCGAGATAACGACAAAGAAAGCCAGCACGCCCATCATCACCGTGAGCATTGGAATCAGGTCGATAGTAGGAATAGGAGACTCTGGTTTTTTGAAGCGCATGAGGATTTGGCTAAATTTGAAGTCGAGAGTTGAAGTCAAGAGTTGAACTCGAGAGTGGGAAAAGAGCAGGCTTAGCTTGCAGGGTAAGGGCGAGCGTCAAGATCTTCGGCAGGCGCGGATTGAGTAGGCCAGTGGCTCGTGACCGGTTCTGTAGATAGAGGCCTTTCGGCAGGCAGTCGCCCAGATTCTAGCCAGTATTGACGGTAGATAAGCTCTAGCTCGCTGCCAGCTTCGGAAAAGTAGTCCATCTGCTGGGCCTGTAGCGTCACCATCACTCTAAGGACAAGCAAGGCCAGAATAGCAACGACCATACCAGCGGCGGTGGTAATAAGGGCTTCCCCAATACCGCTGGCGGCTTCTGTCGCACCCGCACTGCCCTGGCCGCCGCCGATATTGAGGTTGTTAAAGGTGTTGATAAGACCGGTGACGGTGCCCAGCAGGCCAAGTAGCGGAGCAACGGCAACAACGGTTTCTAAAAGCTTGTCGCCTTTTCTCATTTTGACAAATTCTTTATCTCCAGCGCTCTCTAAAGCGAGCCGGAAAGTTTCGGGGGAGGTAGATTTGGTGCTTAAAGGGGCGAGCAAAAAACGGCCAATGGGCAGATCGGTAGATCTAGCTGCGATCGCAGCGGCCCGATTGAGATCAAACCGGGCGGCGTCCAACACTTCACCGACAACTTTGCCTTCACGCCTAAGCAAATCAGTCCAAAAGGTGGCTCGCTCTAGAGCGCAGGCAACGGTAAAAACGGACGCGCCAACGATAGGCACCATAACGGGGCCACCTCTGACTAAGAAATTAAATACGGTGGACATACTAAGTTCTAAAGAGTTGAGCTAGTGAGTAACTATCTGTGAGTAACCGTCTAGTAAGTAACTATATTGATAGTTCTTTCTTTCTACCTGTTTTAGGGTACGGCCGGATTAAGAGAAGCTTATACAAGCTTTTGCCGTTTCATTTCGCTCAGCAGCCAGCTAGTCATGGTGGCCCGACGGGTGAGGCGCGGCACTAGCTGATCTACGGTGTAGCCTTTGAATCCTAAGTAAGTTTTGAGCAGCTGCTTGTTCTCTTTAGGAATAGCGCGGGTGAGCTGAACAGTAGCCGGTCTACTCTCGATAAAGTTAGGCGGTTCAGGATACTTTTCAGCCCAAGCTGCGTCTACCTCCTCGGCTATCCATTTCTGGGACGGCTCGTCGTAACGGTAGCCAAGCGATCGCCATACAAGCTGATTGACCGTATCGTCCGGTAGTTCATTGTTAAGGATGGCCCAGAGCGTTTCTGTGGTAAGTAACGGCAGTGTCATAATAAGGCGTCTATATTAAATCGTTGTTAAGGGCTAGGGGTTACCAAACAATCGCCAAGACCATCGCTCAGTCAGACAATCGTTTAGAGTAATTGCTTGCAAAATCAATGATATCAACCGCTCAGACATCTGATTTTTGCGAAAAGGCGATCGCGGCTTCAAAGCCAGCAATAACAGTCGAAGGGCTTTATGCAGCTTTAGATACCAGTGCAGACGAGCTGGGCGTCAGCCCCATGTTTCAGGCCATTCGTCCTCAGTTCGATGTACATGTGTTTGACCATGTAGATTCAACGAGTACGCAGCTTTGGCAAATGCTAGGTAATGGTTACGGGGCTGGGACAGTGGCCATCGCCCGGCGGCAGTCTGCGGGCAGAGGTCAAAGAGGGCGGGCCTGGCAGTCTGAGCCGGGCGGATTATATCTGTCGCTAGCGCTTGAACCCGATTGGCCTATAGCGAATGCAGCGCCGCTTACCTGTTTGAGCGCTTGGGGAATTGCGACAGCACTGAATAATCTAGACGTACCTGTTCGCGTCAAGTGGCCTAACGATTTATTTTTTGCGGGCAAAAAATTAGGCGGCATTTTAACAGAGACAAAAGTAGCCTACAGTTCCGCCGCGACTTCTCAATCTTCAGGGGGCGCTGAACCCTCACCCTATATAAAACAGGCAGTTGTAGGCGTCGGGATTAACTGGCATAACCCAACGCCAGACACAGGCATTTCTCTAGTCAAAATACTGGAGAGCTTGCCGGGAAGTCTCGCTAAAATCAAGATAAATTGTTTGGAGATGCTAAGTGCCCTAGTCCTCAGGGGAATTCTACAGGGCGTCTTCTTCCAAAGACGGGTAGGTAGTCAAGTTTTCATGAAGGAGTACGAGAACCTACTGACACAGTTCAAAAACCCTGTTTCATTAGATCGTAAGCTACTCAATCGATTGGTATTTAAAGATGGCCTTTTGGGTTGCGAAACCCACTCGCCTCAAACAAGTCAGTTGAAAGAGCGCCTGATGATGCAATTGTTAAACCGTTCCGGAGAAGTCGTTGGCGTATCAGAAGAAGGGTATTTGAAGGTCGCCTTGAGTGGAACTCCGATAGAATGGTCAGACGACGGCCGTTTTAGTACGGATGCGGCAAAAAGCATTTTGCTGTTTTCTCCTTCTGCCACAGGTTTCTAGCGCTAGCAATTCTCAGGTGTTGCGTGGCCCAGCAAGACACAATAACTCAGCTCGGTAAATCTATTAGAATTAGCCGTGGCATGATAAATACTCAAGCGGAGGATAACCCTTTCTAGAAGCTCTTTTAGTAGGGATTTTTACAAGATTGCTATCTATAGCAGTCTGACCAAACAAAAACCAGAGTGTATAAGGCTTGCAGCTTCAGGCTGAAGCCTACGTTAAGATTAATCGGGATTATTTTTAGGTTGTTGACTATGACTGCGCCTCAGCATAACGCCAAACCAGTAGCAAACCAGCCGAAAGCGGCGTTGGAAAACAGTACTCAATTAGACGTTGCCCAATCAGACGTTACGCCATCAGACGTTACTCAGCCAAACAGCCAGCTCATGAATAGTTCTACAGATCGGCAAACGCCATTACGGAACTTTATTGAGAGCCGAACTCGTCATAACCAACGCCCTACAGCTAAGCGAATGCAGCGTAGTTGGCTAATTGCATTAGGGCTGCTAGGCGGTTCTGGTTTCGTTGCGAATCAGATGAGCTTTGCGCTAGCCGAAAGCGATTTTCTCATTGACGAGTATGCCGTAGCGCCCAGTGAAGCTGCTGCCGACCACAGCGTCGCAGATACAACTTTTACTTATGCTGAGAGTCCGTTTACGCCTGCGGTTGCGCCCGCACAAGTAGAGTATGTGCCCGCTCCGGCGGCTACGCCTGCACCCGTTAGAGCTGCCGCTCCGGCTGAGCCTGACTGGGTTGCTCAGTACCAAGCGCCTGCACCTGCACCCGTTGCGGCAGCTCCAGCGGCTCCGGCTGTCGTCACACCTGCACCCTCTATAGAAATTGAGATTAAGGCAGCGCCTGTTCATCAAGCTGCAAACACTCGCGCCCAGTCGAGCGTTCCTCAGCCAACCGTTAGCGCAGTTGCCCCACCCAGCTTCAGCTCTGTGCGAAAGCCCAAGAAAGCCAGCAAAAAGGCTAGCAAGATAGCGCGTCGGAGCGGTCCGCTACAGGGTTTAGTTGATGCCACTGCGATGACGGTGCCTTTAGCTGGCTATGGCGCGGGTTCAATGGCGATCGCACCTAGCATGGTGCAGCTATCTGCTAGAGCGCAAGCAAACGGCGCACTCGATAGAGCCAATAGCAATCAGACCACGACCGTAGTAGCCCTCGAAGGCGGCTCTGTAGAAATGGAGATTGCGCCATCGTCGAATTTATCGGCTGTGCCAGATATTCTGCCCGCTGAGGGGCCAGAGGCGGTAGCTGCGCCTATCCAACCAACAGAGCTAGTGCCTGCGGCGCTACCTGAAGGCTCAAATCTGCCAGACGAGTACAACAACGTTTTTGTTGACCCAACAGACTACAGCGTAGGCGCGACTCAGGCCCCTACGGCTGGAGCAAGCGGGGTCGGCGCACCAGAGATTGTAGTAACTGAGCAGTCTACGGGCTGTGAGTTTACTGTAGCAGCGGGCCAGGGCGTGCCTAACGCGGCCTGTGGCATTCAGCCTGGTTTGACTGCGGCGCCTGCGCCAGTAGCTAATGGGCAAACCGCACCTGCCCAAGCCGAACGCTACGCAGCGCAAGACTATATCCAAACGCCAGCGGCGGCGAGTAGCGCTGCAGCTAACAATAGTGCAATTAATGTCGGGCCAGTAAGCTTTAGCGCAGAAGGCATCCGCTTTTCTGGGTCTACGACAGCAGCTGGCCGCGAGTACCTCAACCGTACGGTACGTCCGCTCGTGAACTTGCAGGCAAACGAGCAGTTTATCTTCCCACTGGCCGTACCTTCACCGATTACCTCCCTGTTCGGCTTCCGAACGCACCCCATCACGGGCGACCAACGCTTTCACGCCGGTACTGACATTGGGGCAGCTCAAGGCACGCCGGTACTAGCGGCTCAAGACGGCAAGGTAAGTTCTACGGGATATGCCGGAGGCTATGGCCTAATGGTGGTGCTAAACCACAAGCTGGCGGACTCCCAGCTAGAAAGTCGCTATGCTCACCTCTCCGAGATTTTAGTAGAACCTAATGCAACCGTGAAAAAAGGTGATGTGATTGGTCTAGTTGGCTCAACTGGCAACTCAACCGGCCCACACCTGCACTTTGAAATGCGTCAGCTAACGGCGGATGGCTGGGTACTTGTGAATCCGGATGGATTGGTACAGTACTCTCTGGCTAATTTAGTCAAGGCGCTAAACAATCCGCTGCAGGCGATGAACTTCAGCATGGCCGACTTCAATCTACTGCGGACTCGGAGTGCAACTGCGCCGAGCACAGCGAGTGCTGAGGTCAAAACCGAGACCGCTGCGGATTCGCCACTGCCTGGGCTAAATGGGATTCCATTCCGTCCGGCTCAGCCAAATGCAAGCTAGCAGTGAGTTCTAGATTACGAGCTTTGAGCCTGCTAATTAAGCTGATTACTTAAGCTTTGAGAAGAGCCCACCTTAGCAGTTGCTGAGGTGGGCTTTTTAGTTGTCTTTCTACGATGATTTTTCTGGTTAATAGTCCTTGTAAATAAACATAAATCAACAGGAGGCGCTAGTGAAAAATCTGACAGATTATTCTCGGGTGGTGCGATTTGGAGAAACGGATGCGGGCGGGGTAGTTTATTTTGCTGAGCTGTTGAGGTTCTGCCATGAGGCTTATGAAGAGGGACTAGCAGCGGCTGGAGTTGACGTAAAAGCTTTTTTTTCGAGAGATGGAGTGAGTGCGGAGAAAGACTGTGCCATTGCCGTACCGATTGTGCATACGCAGGCAGATTTTTATCGACCGATGTTTTGCGGCGATCGCATTACTATCTCACTGGCTCCCAAACTCCTAACGCCCGATAGCTTCGAGATCACCTATAAAGTATTCGAATCCAGCGAATCCGCGAACGGGCGCAAAGTGGCCAAGGCATTAACGCGGCATGTCGCTATTCAAACAGACAGTCGACATCGCTGTCCGCTACCCGGCTATCTCACGGATTGGATAGCTGCGCAATCTGAACCATCAGAGCTGATTTGAGGAGCTTACCCTGAGCGTTTCTAGGGATGCTGTTGAGAGAAATCCATTTTTTAGGATGTTTGTAGCGGCTCAGTAGCGGTGAGGCAATGCCGGATGAGAGGGCAGCTTGCAAACTGCTGCTAGTAACTTGAGAGTGAGCAGGGACAAAAGCAGCCACGACGGCTTCGCCCCACTGAGAATCTGGCTGGCCAAAGACGTACACGTCTTTGACTTGGCCAGTGCTACGCAGAGCAGCTTCGACTTCGGCGGGGAAAATATTTTCGCCGCCGCTGATAATTTTGCTGCTGGCGCGGCCTGTAATGTGGAGCTGACCCTGAGCGGTGAGATAGCCGAGATCGTCGGTGTAGAATTTTTGCGATGAGAAGGCTGTACTGTCTGCGCCGTAGTATCCGTGGGCGATCGCCGCCGAGTGAATAACAATTCGACCAACCGTATTCGGGCCTTGCAACTGTCCATCAGCTTCGATAGTGATCTTCGCATGGGGTAGCGATCTGCCGCTGCTGTGGCTGAGGCGATCGCTAGCAGCTTGAACGGTCACCATCGCGGCAGTTTCAGTCATGCCGTAGGACAGGTAAAAAGGAATATTTCGTTTGCTGGCCTGAGCAAGCAAGGTAGCCCAAGGGGGGGCTCCGCCGAGTAAAACGGCCTGAAAATGGCTAAGCCAATGGCTTTTATCGACGGCGATAAGTCGAACAAGCTGAGTAGGCACCAGGGATATGTACCAACCAGCCGGGTTGTGAATAAGCGGTGAGCCGGTCTCTAAAGCTTTAAAGGGGGTAATGATGACCTGAGCCTGACTCAGCCATGCTCTAAAGATTTGCATGAGGCCGCTGACGTGGTGAACCGGGAGAACGCAGTAGGTATGAATAGGCGTAGGGAAAGTTTGGCAGAAGCTGATGGCGGCAGCGGAAAGAGTAGCCCAGGTGTGGCAGGCAAATTTGAGCAGGCCGCTAGTGCCGCCAGTGGGAATGAGAATTGACGGCTCGGCGCGTGAAATGGCAGTCGGCTGAGTTTGACCCAACGCCTGCGAAGACAATTCGCGATCGCCTACGCCCAGACCGCCTACGCCCAGACCGCCTACGCCCAGACCGCATGGCGTGACAGGCCAAGTCAGAGCCGGATGAAGAATTTGCAAAGCTGAGTTCCATTCGCGATCGCCCCATTTTGGATCGGCTAGCGCAATATCCCAGCCTGAAAGGAGAGCAGCCCAAAAGCTAGCTAGAAAGTCGAGCGGGTCAGATTCGGCAATGAGTAGAAGCGGGCGATCGCGTATTGGCGGCTTTTGCGACTGAGAATAATGCGACTGAAAATAACTGGATGAGTGCTGCCGGAGCTGGTAACAGCGATGGTCAACGTTGGCAATCCACTGCTGGTTAATTAAAGCGTTGCGATCGCCATAACCCGTCAGCCAATCTGGCCGGAGCTTTGCCCACAGCGCCTGGGGTGAGGAGGAAGCCAGCTTTAAGACTATCTGATCATCTACAGGCTGATCGTCTATAGGTAGCTGAGTCGCTGCCATAACGCCTCCCAATCTGGATCGTCTAAACCGTCATTAGGAAGCCATTGCTGGGTGCCCAGTCCGAGGACTCGGTGAGGAGAGTTGGGCAGAAGAGTCTCTAGTTCGACCGTCAAATCGATTAAAGCCTGACGGCCAATGTCAGTCTCAAAGACAGAGGAAATAACCAGATCGATCGGGTGATCTAGACAGAATTGTTTGAGCCGTGAAGGCGAGCCAATAATCGCGGCCTTGACAATAAAAATTCCTTGCCAGCCCCGGAAATAATGAGCTTTAAGCTGGTCTAGGGTAGTGACAGATTCGTCTAAAGCGATGGGCGTTTTGTAACGCTGAGCCAGCTTGAGCAGGTTATGAAACTGGTTGGGGGGTAAAGGCTGCTCGATAAATTCAATGCGATGGGCGAGGCGATCGCACTGGTCTAGCCAATGATGCGCAGAAAGCTCGTCCAGGCCGCCATTAGCATCGAGCCGGAGCTTAGCACCCAAGGGAAGCTGAGCCATCAGCTGCGAAAGCCAGGCAAGCTCTACGGCAACTGGGGCCATGCCAATCTTCCACTTAAAAGTGCGGTGGCCCATAGCCCAAAGCGGCGTCCAGGCCGAAAGAGCAGCCTTGCCGGCGGGCAAAAGGGCGCTGTACTGATGAGTATGAAGTTCGGCGCAGTGAATATCGCGGCCTATATTTTCGTGGGCGGTTTCGAAGCCGAATTTACAGGCCGGTAGGTTAGAGAGGATGGTAAAGGCGTTGTCTTGGACAAATCGGTGGGGGACTTGGGAGCAAAATGCGATCGCCTGATCCTGAGTTTCGGTGCCAAACCAGGGAAGGGGAGCAACTTCTCCAAAGCCTGATCGCCCCTGATCGTCCGTGAGCTTAAGAATAATGCCTTCGCGGTGTTTCCAGGTGCCGTGACTGGTTTTAATCGCCTGTCTAAAAAGTCGCCGGTAAGGACGAAATTCGAATGTATAGGTCATACGTCCCTGCATGGGCCTGTTGTTTGGTTCCACTTTGAGGAGGCGTGATGTTTGCTAAAGCGTGATGAGTGCGGGTAGTAGTAAGCCTGCTATCAAAAAAAGTCCGCTCCAAAAGTGAAAATGGATAGCGAGAAACTTAGCGTTGCTAACGCGCTCCGGCTGATCGTGAAAGGTGAGGACATGTTGGCAAAGCTTAAAAGCAACCGGCAAGCTGAGCCAGATCAAAACGGTGCTTAGCGGCAGGGCGGATTGAACAATAGCGAGAACAGAAAGCGTAAAAACGCTGCCGCAGGCCCAGGGCAAGAGTTGAGCGGCTCGGTAAGTGCCCAGGCGAACAACAGGCGACTTTTTACCAGCCTGCAAGTCGTCCTCTACCTGGTGAAAGTGAGAGCAGAAGAGGACAAGCGTAGTGGTAACGCCAATAATCAGCGCAGCAGGAGGCAGCGCCGAGCCGTAGGTCCAAGCGTCTTTCCAAGTTTGAGTTTGGGCATAGTAGGCAGCGCCAACCGCAAGGGGGCCAAAGCTAAAAAAGCAGAGAACTTCACCGAGTCCCTGGTAGCCCAGTCTAAAAGGAGGGCCCTGGTAGAGGTAGCCCAACGCGCAGCAAACAAGGACTAAAGCGAGGACGGTGACATCCTGCTGCCAAATGGAAATAAGAAATACGCCTGCAACGCCTAGCAGTAGAGAAAGGTTGCTGAGCTGAAAAATCAGGCTGCGGTTACGCGTGAGATTAACCAGGGAATGGTGCTTATTCTGGTCAATGCCAGTAGCGGCATCAAATACGTCGTTGCTGAGATTCTCCCAGACGAGTAGCAAAACAGCAGCAGCAATAAAAAGCGTAAAGGTGCCAGGATTAAACTGGCCGGTTTGGCGGTAGGCAACGGCGCTGCCGATGCAGATAGGAGCGATCGCAACGCAGTACATCGGAGGCTTAAGCGCAGCCATCCAAAGCTTCTTTCTATGACGATGGTCCCCGGCGTTCTCGGCGGTCATGTTGCCAATGCTTTGATCAGCTTTATTCTGATTCGATCCAGCAAGGCCGTTAACGGAGCTTTGAATGGGCTTAGCCGTATGGGTGGTCATAGAAAGTGATTTGTAAAATCTTTTATTGAACCTTTGATCGAGTCGGCAGACGACGGTAGTTGGGTCTTTTCTCTCGATCTGCTGGGCTTTAGCATAGCGTTTTGTTTAGGGGTGAAAGAGCGACGGCAAAAAAACTCAAGGTTGGCTTCGACAGCGCTCATCTAGACAGCGCTCATCTAAAGCTGGTGAGCGGCTGGGCGTAAGTTTGAGTGGCTGTTTTGTCAACGAGTCTGCTACAGTTCAGTGCGTCTATTGATGGAAGGAAAGCGGTGGCTTCTAAGTTTGCACTACGACTGCCTAGAGGATTGACCGAGCGTTGGGGCCAGCGGAAGCCGCCGATGCTAGTGATATTGGGGGCGACGCTGTTAGTCAGCGGCGGGGCGATCGCATTTTTGAATTTTCGGCAGCGAGCGCCTAGAAGTTTGGCTCCGGTAGGAATGCAAATGGTGCCTCAATCGGCCCTAGCAACCGTAACGCTAACAACCGATGAGCTCACCTGGACAAAACTGCGACAGTTTGGCACGGCGGATACGCAGCAGCAGCTAGACGACTTTTTGAAAGGCTGGAAACAGCGGCTGTTTGCAGCAAACGGCTATCAGTTTAAGCGAGACGTAAAGCCGTGGATTGGCGATCGGGTGACGCTGGCTTTGTTACCGGCCAAAGCGGCAGGCTCAGCCGGAGGAAATGGGCTATCGGGCCTGGATTTTGTGCTGGTGGTGCCGATTGAAGACGCGCTCAAGGCAAAGGCGGCGCTAGCTAAAGAGTTAGAGACATCGCAAAGCAGTGAAAGCGGAGCGGACATATAAGGGCGTTAAGGTGCAAACGCTGACTTCGCCAGAGGGCGATACGGTTGAAACGGCGGCAATTGGCTCCAGCTGGATCTTGCTAGGAAGCACAGCAGCAGCGGTCGATCAGGCCATTGATACGTACAAAGGCGGGCGATCGCTGCTAGACGCAGCGGGCTATCGAAAAGCGGCGACTCGTATGGAGGTGCCGCAGCCACAGGGGAAGGACTTTGCGCAGCTCTACGTCAATATTCCAGCAGCGGCGCAGGCTTTCGATACGCCGCAAACGACAACGGATAACAAGAGAGGTAGCCGAAGGGCCAGCATGCTACCGCTGCAAGGATCCGAAGGCATAGTGGCCAAAGTTTTAGTGGAGCCAGAGGGACTGCGATTTGAGGGCACGAGCTGGCTGCTGCCAAAGCAGGATTTGGTATACGGCAATATGAGCAACGAGGCTGGAGAAATGCCGCGTCGGTTACCAGGAAATACGCTGGTGATGATGTCGGGAAGTAATCTTCAGCAGTTTTGGCAGGGGTTCAGCGAAGGAAAAACCTCGCCGCCCTTTTTTCCCGATCCGCAGAACTTAAAAGCAGGGCTGCTAACACAGACAGGACTAGATATTGATGAAGACATTATGCCTTGGGCGGCTGGGGAATTTGCGCTAGGCATGTTGCCACCGCAAACAGAAGCCGCGAATGAGGCCAATGAGAATGCGCCGCCAGGGACTGCAGGAACCGCCCCTGGAAGCGAGAGTAGCGCGGAGACCAAAGCGGTTGAAAGCGCACACTTGCTAGTCATGGTGCAGACAAATGATCGAGAGACAGCAGAATCGGTGTGGTCTCAGCTAGACGACGTGATGGCAAGCCGCTATCGGTTCGCGGTAGAGAAAAATGAGTTTGAAGGCGGCTCAGTAACCGAGTGGATTTCGCCCTTTCAAGGGGTGCAGTTTAGTCACGGATGGCTGCCGGGTAACGTAGCGTTCTTTGGCGTAGGCGATGGCATTGCTCAGGCAATTGTTCCAGGAACTGGAACGGCAAACAAAATACCACCCGGCCCCTCTCTAGCTGAAAATCGACTGTTTCAAACGCTGACAAACCAAATGTCAAAGCCAAATAACGGCAACTTTTATATCGATTTAGCGCAAATCAATCAGCTAGACAATGTATTTCCTTTGCCACAGCTAGGAGAAGAAGGGCCAACAGCGGCCATTCAGGCAGTAGGGTTAACGTCGAAAGTGGGCGATCGCACCATGGATTACGACCTGTACGTAAAGCTAGCCAAAGCCGCTAAGCCGGGGCCTTTGTAAGGTGGGGAGCGGCCAATTTTTGGTAGCGGTTGTAACGGGTAATGCGAAGGCTAGTTTGCGAGTAGCACCCATGCGATCGCCGCTATCTATTGGTTTTACTGAGGTTTGCCAACTGCCAGCATAATTATTTGCATGAATAGAGGTCGGTAAATCTCTGATAAACTCAAAGGTGGCCCTGTAAAGCTTAAAAGACGTTTAAGTATTCTCGAATGACACTTTTAACACCACTTTTAGTATCGCTTTTAACAATGGCTAGTTAGGCAGTTTGGAGGAATAAAAATCCGTGGAAACCACTCTTGGTTTGGAGATTATTGAAGTTGTTGAGCAGGCGGCGATCGCGTCAGCTCGATGGATGGGTAAAGGTGAAAAGGATATCGCCGACGAAGTGGCTGTAGAAGCCATGCGCGAACGCATGAACAAAATTCACATGCGCGGCAAAATCGTCATTGGTGAAGGCGAGCGCGACGACGCACCGATGCTTTACATCGGCGAGGAAGTTGGCATTTGTACACAGCCGGACGCCGACAAGGTTTGTACACCTGATGAGCTAATTGAAATTGACATCGCCGTAGACCCTTGCGAAGGGACAAACCTTTGCGCCTACGGTCAGCCCGGTTCGATGGCCGTACTCGCTATCTCCGAGAAAGGCGGTCTGTTTGCTGCGCCTGACTTCTACATGCGCAAATTAGCGGCCCCAGCGGCTGCCAAAGGCAAAGTAGATATCCGCAACACCCCAGCCGAAAACCTCAAGATCTTGGCTGAATGCCTAGATCGCAGCATCGACGAGCTAGTTATTATCGTCATGAAGCGCGAGCGTCACGACGGCTTGATTCAAGAAATTCGCGATGCGGGCGCTCGGGTTCGCCTCATTAGCGACGGCGACGTTTCAGCGGCAATTTCCTGCGGCTTTGAAGGCACCAACATCCACGGCCTAATGGGTATTGGCGCGGCCCCCGAAGGTGTCATTTCAGCGGCGGCAATGAAGTGCATGGGTGGCCACTTCCAAGGTCAGCTCATCTACGATCCGGCGGTTGTAAAAACGGGTCTAATCGGTGAAAGCAAAGAAAAGAACATCGAGCGTTTGCAGTCTATGGGCATCACTGACCTAGACAAGGTTTACGACGCCAGCGAGTTAGCTAGCGGCGAAAACGTTCTCTTTGCAGGCTGCGGCATCACGCCCGGCACGCTAATGAACGGCGTACGGTTCTTTAACGGCGGCTACCGGACGCAGAGTTTGGTCATCTCCAGCCAGTCTAAGACAGCTCGCTTCGTAGACACAGTGCATATGAAGGACAATCCTAAGCGCATGAGCCTACGGTAGACTTGGTTAGATAGCCGATTTGCCTAGATAACCAATAGCCTCAGAGCGAAAGGCGTGGATTAGTATCGATCTGCGCCTTTCGCTGTCAAGACCTCTCAAGATGGAGTTTTGTTTAGTTTCCTTGAGATGGTCTGCCGTTATTGAATACTTTTAAGAGAGAGCTTACGGCTAATCAGGCTGTGATTCGCTACGATCATCTATATGTTTGAATTCCGGAATGTCTCAACGTCCGGACGAGCCGCTCTTCAATAACAGATTTAGGACGTCGAATGAATATTGCTGTCGTTGGGCTAAGTCACCAGACTGCGCCGGTTGAAGTCAGAGAAAAATTGAGTATTCCCTCGGCTCAAGTAGCTGATGCGATCGCCGATCTTAACGGATCGCCCTATATCGAAGAAATCTCTATCCTCAGCACCTGCAACCGCCTAGAAATTCATATCGTGGCCACCGAAACCGAAAACGGCGTCCGCGATGTCATGAGGTTTTTAAGCGAGCACAGCAAGTTGGGTCTTAGCGAACTGCGGCCTCATTTGTTTGTGCTGCTTCAGCAAGACGCGGTCATGCATTTGATGCGCGTATCCGCTGGCCTCGATAGCCTGGTCTTAGGCGAAGGCCAGATTTTGGCGCAGGTAAAGCACGCGCTGAGCCTAGGCCAGCAGCACAAAGGCGTGGGCCGCGTACTCGGTAGACTGCTAAAAGATTCCATCAAAGCCGGTAAGCGAGTGCGCACAGAAACCAACTTAGGAACGGGCGCGGTTTCAATTAGCTCAGCGGCCGCAGAGCTAGCGTTAATGAAAGTAGAGAGTTTCGACGACTGCCACATTGCGATTTTAGGCGCCGGGAAAATGGCCCGACTGTTAGTGCAGCACTTGGTCTCTAAGCGGGCAAATAAAATTACGCTGCTAAATCGGACGATTGGGCGAGCAGACGATCTAGCGGCTCAGTTTAACGACATAGAAATTATTACCGGAACGCTAGACAGAATGCTAGATGCGGTAGTAGCTGCGGACGTTGTGTTTACCTGCACGTCTTCAATCGAACCGATTTTGCACAGAGAGAATTTGGAGCCGGCTCTGCTGAGTAAACAGGCCAACAGCAGTCAGACGCTGGTATTTGATATTGCGGTGCCGCGTAACGTGCACAGTAACCTTAGCGAGATTGAGTCGGTATTTGCCTTTAACGTAGACGATTTGAAAGCGGTCGTCGCCCAGAATCAGGAAAGTCGGCGGCAGATGGCCATAGAAGCTGAACTGCTGCTAGATGAAGAAGTAGAAGCCTTTATGGATTGGCTGCGATCGCTCGATACCGTACCCACCATTAGCAGCTTACGCAGCAAAGTAGAATCCATTCGCACCCAAGAGCTAGAAAAGGCCATGTCTCGTCTAGGCTCTGAGTTCTCAGAAAAGCATCGCGGCGTAGTAGAAGCGCTAACTCGCGGAATTGTGAACAAAATTTTGCACGATCCGATGACTCAGCTGCGATCGCAAAGAGACATTGAAGCAAGAGACAATGCGATGGAAACGTTGCAGGTGCTATTTAACCTAGAAACGGCTTCTCGCAAAGAGGCGAGTCGTCGGTAGCCGGCAACTGCTCTACTAGCTGTTCCTCCGCTGATCTTGTTCTGTAGCTGCTCTGACCTATAGTCACCCTGTCCTGTAATCACTCTGTCCTGTAATCACTCTGTCCATATAAGGAGGCAGGGCAATTTTGGTTTGGATACGGAATTTGGGTATGTTTTTCCCATGAAGAATAAGCGGACGACAACAGCTCGCTATGGTGTCTTGATGTGGTCTCGCTGTGATTGGCCTTAAAGCATGGGTTGCCTATGGCATTTCGATATCCTTAGTAAGATAGCAACTGTGGCCTTTTCGCAGGTCGTGCTCTAGCCGAAATCCAGAACTAAACAAATGCATCCTCAACCAAGCTCCCCAAAAGTTGCCTTTATACTTCCAGCTTTTTATCGGAATGGTGCGGTTAATTTGATTATCAATCTAGCTGAGCATCTGACTAGTCATAATATAGAAGTTGAACTTTTTGCTTTAAGAGAGTGCGAGAAGCAATCGCCTTTGCCTGAAGCGCCTGTGAAATCTGAGATTGTTCTCAAAGAATATCAGTCAACCCTGTCTGGATTGCCAAAGCTGTTGTATCGGCTAATTCGCTCAATTCTAAATGCGGACGTGGTTGCTTATACTTGGGAAAACGGCATTTTAATTCCGGGTATCATTGCATTTGTTTTACGTAAGCCAACTATCGCAGTTGTTCAAAACAATATTCAAAGAGTTTCAGAGGATACTGATAATCGCGATCGCGAAAGAACCATTCGACGCTGGGTATATAACCGATGTTGCGCTATTGTTTTTGTTGGGCAGGGCCTAATCTCTACGATAGAACCTGGAATAGACAAAACAAAAGCGATGTCTATTCCAAATGGAATCAACGTTAAAAGAGTAAGGCGTTTGTCTAAGGCAGCTTGCTTGCCTCAAATAACAAAGTTCATAGAAAATGATATTCCTTTTGTCCTCGGGGTGGGTCGGCTCACTCCTCAAAAGGGGTTCGACCTTTTGATTAAAGCGCACGCTGCCGTTGTTAAACAGGGCACCCAGCACCAGCTAGTCCTAATCGGCGAGGGTAAACAACAAGATGAACTATCGCACCTAGCAGAAGAACTAGGGGTATCTGATAGCGTTGTTTTTCTAGGTTACTTAAGCAATCCTTATCCGGTCATTGCTCAAGCGTCTTTGTTTTGCCTATCGTCGCGCTATGAGGGGTTTGGGTTGGTGAGTGCAGAAGCTGCCGCTTTAGGCGTGCCAACTGTGGCGACAAACTGTGTGTCTGGGCCGAAGGAAGTGTTGGTAGACGGACTGTATGGTGATTTGGTAGCAGTTGACTCGGCTGAAGAGTTAGCGATCGCGATTCAACGGCACCTAAAAGCGCCTCAGCGGTTGATAGAGAAAGCTGATGCCTCTGCTCAAAAGGCTGAGCGGCTATCTATGACGCTATGTGCCTCTAGATATAGCGAACTGCTTCATCGCTGTGCTGGCCGATAAGCAAAATATCTGCGATATTCTTTGAATCTGTTGGATTTTTAGGCTCAATGCTGTTGTGCGTTAGCCTGCCCTCTCATCATGACCTGAAATAGCGCACAATAAGAGGGCAAATACGCAATTTTGATCTCTTATGGTTCGCGCTAACTCAACGCTTTTACGTCAGTGGCTTGCTCGGATTTTATGCCTATGTTTGGTGGGTGCGATCGCCACTAGCTGCACTGCCACAGCGACCAAGATGGACGGCAGCTACAGCTCTAAAGAGCCTAGCTCTGACGGCATTGGCAAAGTCTACTACGGGCGCGAAATTGCTAGCGTAATGGGCTATCAAGGCGCGAACTGGCTAGCTAGGCCAAGTCGAAAAACCGAGGAACGCTCGGATATAGCCGTAGACGCGCTGATGCTAGGAAAAGACGATGTAGTTGCAGATATTGGCGCGGGGTTAGGCTATATCAGCTTTCAAATGGCCCGGTATGTTGAAGATGGAAAAGTAGTAGCAGTAGACGTACAGCCAGAAATGCTGGCACTGCTAGAAGCCGAGCGCGACAAATACGGCGTAAAAAATATTGAGACCGTACTAGGCACCGAGAGCGATCCAAACTTACCCGAGCAGAGCATTGATATGGCAGTAATGTTTGATGCCTATCACGAATTTGCCTATCCCAGAGAAATGATGGAAGGAATTGTGAAAGCCCTAAAGCCAGGTGGTCAGGTGGTATTAGCCGAGTACCGGGCAGAAAATCCGCTAGTGCTGATTAAAAAACACCATAAGATGTCTCAGAAGCAGGTAAAAAGAGAGCTAAAAGGCGTAGGGCTATCGTGGAAGAAAACAGACGATCGCCTGCCACAGCAGCATCTAATGTTTTTTGAAAAATCGGCATAAGCTTGTCAATTGAGAACGAGGACATACAGCACGACGACTACAGCACAAAGAGAACGTAAATGTCACCGCAGGCATCATACAAATTAGAGGAATCGATTCAGCTTCTTTTCTCCCTAGCCTCATTTCCGCGTCCGCAGCAGACCCAAGCGATCAGTTTGTAGACGGTCGTTCTAGTACCTCAGCCGGTCTTCGTAGCAACCGGTTGAGGCGGCCTGCCGCCGATCCAACTCGCGCATTGCAAAGCACCCGCTTCTGGTCAGACATCAGGACGCTGAACATCTCAACCGATGAAAAAACATCGTAAAGGCCCGTACCCCTCTAGAAATATCGCGAAGAGAAGCAGTTAATTGGATAGTGAACGAAGAAGGACAAATCGCCTTAGCCGATTCAGCCTGCAGATAAAAGCCTATAGAATGATGGCAAGCCGAATCTACCTGCCCTCATTTTTATGGCGTACAGCGATTTTTCATTAAGCCAGGTCAAGAAAGCATTCGAGCTAACGGAAAAGTCTATTTCACTTTTTCCTAGCGTAGCGGTAGTCGAACCTAGCGACTGGCTACAGGAAACGCTCAAATATAGCCTAAGACTCGCACTATCTTCGTCTAGCGAAAAAGCTCGCTCTGAATTTATTATCGCGCCTATTTTGATAGAGCTAGAACGCCGCAACACCGAGAAGCTATCTATTTACTCAGGCGAAAATTTAGACGTTGATGCAGATCGCGGGCTAAGAGGAGAATGCGATTTTATCTTGTCTAAAGGCACCGTCTCTTTGACCATGCAAACGCCAATAATCTCCTTGGTAGAAGCTAAAAAAAGTGATATTAAAAGGGGATTAGGCCAGTGCGTTGCTCAAATGGTCGGTGCGCAGCGGTTCAATCAGATAGAGGGCAATAATATTCCAATTATCTACGGCTGTGTAACCACAGGAGAGGACTGGCAGTTTCTGACGCTCGAAGACAATCGCATCACGATAGATACTCAACGCTACTACGTGAATGAACTAGAAAAAGTGCTCGGCATTTTCCAGTCCATAGTAGATAGATATTAGAAGCAGATAGATATTAGAAAGCCAGACAATTACTGAGCTGATACGTCTAGCAAAAGGGATTGAGTGCGATCGCCCGCTCAACCGCAAAAGCAGATAATTTCAGCCTCAACCGCTCACGACTGCTTACTATGTATATCGACAGCCACTCACACAGAACAGGCATCGACACCATGAAGGAGCCAATCCAATCGAGCAATAGCCCATATAAAAAAGAGCTAGCCGAACTCATCGGCACTTTTATCCTGGTCTTTGCAGGCACCGGAGCCGTCATGGTCAACCAGGTTAGCGAAGGGGCCATTACTCATCTAGGCGTTAGTCTCATCTTTGGAGCCGTCGTCGCTGCCCTCATCTATACCTTTGGCCACATCAGCGACGCCCATTTCAACCCAGCCGTCACGCTCGCCTTTTGGCGCAGCGGATTCTTTCCCAAAGCAAAAGTCCTGTCCTACCTAATCGCCCAAACAGTCGGCGCATCTCTCGCGTCAGGTCTACTACGCCTCACCTTTGGCCCAGTGGCTAACATGGGAGCCACCCTACCCCTCAACAACAACTGGCAGCAGTCCTTTGTACTAGAAACCGTGCTCACCTTTATTTTGATGATGGTGATTTTAGGCTCAGGGCTAGATCGCCGGGCGCACATCGGCTTTGCAGGCATTGCCATTGGCCTAACCGTCGGACTAGAAGCCGCCCTCATGGGGCCAATTACCGGCGCGAGCATGAACCCAGCAAGATCGTTTGCGCCCGCGCTAGTTAGCGGACTATGGCAGCACCAATGGCTCTACTGGGCGGCCCCTATTTTAGGCGCACAAATGGCCGTCGAAACCTATCGCTATCTTTCCGATGGGTTCTCCGACATCAAGAGACAAGAGAAACCGCTAAAACGACCGGCGATCGCCATCAAATCTTAAGCGCCATAGAGCAAACCCATATATCGGTAGCCGCTTTAACGGCGGTCGCATTCCATCAGGCACTACCTCGATATTTACCAATCGTTCGGTACAGTGATTTAAGCACCGATACATTTAACTCTAAACCTCCGGCAGCGGGCAGCTCAACGCCTTAGCCTGCGCACTAAAGAGCAGATTCTCTCGATAGTCAATCGGACAATCTATTACCACCGACACATTTTGAGCTAGCGCCTCTTTCAAAGTCGGCAGAAAATCTGCCGCCGACTCAATCCGATATCCCTTCAGGCTCATGCTCTCAGCTAGCATCACAAAATCGGGATTGTTGAACTTAATATAAGACGACTCCTGATAAGACGACTCCTGCTTCCACTCAATCAGTCCATACCCGCCGTCGTTAAAAATAATCGTCACAAACGCCAAACCCAGCCGATGCGCAGTCTCCAGCTCCTGACAGTTCATCATAAAACCCCCATCTCCGGTCACCGCCACCACCTTGCGGTTCGGATGCACCAGCTTGGCCGCCACCGCGCCTGGGATCGCGATCCCCATCGAAGCAAATCCATTCGAGATCAAACAGGTATTAGGCCGAGCGCAGTGGTAGTGCCGTGCCACCCACATCTTGTGCGCCCCCACATCAGAAATCACCACGTCTTCAGGGTCTAGTACCTGCCGCAAATCGTACAGCAGCTTTTGCGGTTTAATCGGAAAGCCCTCATCGTCCGCGTACTGCTCATAATTCTTTTGCATATCAGCTCGCAGGCTCGCAAAACGCGGACTCATCTCACCGCCGCTTTTGCTCGCCGGACGATGGATTCGCTTGCCAATCTCACTGAGCGCGTCCGAAATATCGCCCACCACCTCCACCGTAGGAATATAGCTGCTGTCTATCTCAGCCGGGGTCGGCGCAATATGCACAATTGGGCGATCGCCCGACGGATTCCACTTCTTCGGCCCATACTCAATCAAATCGTAGCCAATCGCTACAATCAAATCGCTCTCATCTAGCGCACAGGCCACATAGTCTCGCTGCTGCAGCCCCACCGTCCAGAGCGATCGCCGGTCCGTATAGTCCAGCACGCCCTTTCCCATAAAGGTATTAGTCACCGGAATATTCAGCGCCTTTGCAAACCGAGTAATCTCCTCGCTCGCCCGATTGCGAATCGCCCCATTGCCCACCAAAATCATGGGATAGCTAGCCTGAGAAATGGCGATCGCCGCCCGCTGTAAGCTCTCCTCACTCGCCACCGGCACCGCAGACGGCATTGCCCGCAGCGGCTTCCCCTCAGCCACCATCGCCGCAATGTTCTCTGGCAAATCAATATGCACCGCCCCTGGCGACTCCGTTTGCGCCATCCGAAACGCCTTACGCACAATCTCCGGCGTATTATTTGGCCGCACAATCTGCTTATTCCACTTTGTCACCGGCGCAAACATCGCCACCAAATCTAAATACTGATGCGACTCGATATGCATTCGATCAGTCCCCACCTGCCCGGTAATCGCCACCAGCGGCGCTCTATCCAAATTGGCATCTGCCACCCCCGTCATCAAATTCGTCGCGCCCGGACCCAGCGTCGATAAACACACCCCCGCCTTCCCTGTTAGCCGCCCATACACATCGGCCATAAAGGCCGCCCCCTGCTCATGACGCGTGGTAATAAACTGAATAGAAGACTGCTTAAGCGCCTGCAAAAGCTCTAGATTTTCCTCCCCCGGCAGGCCAAAAATGTATTCAACCCCTTCATTTTCCAGGCAGCGGACAAGCAGTTCAGCAGTGTTCATAAAACAGTAATAAGTGATAAGTGATAGATGACAAAGAAAAGTTGTTCAACGCTTGTGCGCTTGGCTAAATCTGCAAGAAATTTGTGCAGCCCTGCCAAAGCAGAGTTCACTTAACCCAAACAGTTTTCGCATTGACAAATTCCATCAGTCCATAGCGTCCTAGCTCCCGCCCATAGCCAGACTGTTTAATGCCGCCAAACGGCAAGCGCGGATCCGACTTCACCAGTCCATTAATAAAGACCGCTCCCGCATCCAGCTCATTGATAAACCGTTCCTGCTCAGCCGCATCCGCCGTCCAGGCACTTGCCCCTAGCCCAAACGCCGTCGAGTTTGCCAGCGCGATCGCCTCATCCACAGTCGCCACGCGAAACACCAGCGCCACCGGCCCAAAAAACTCCTCCTGATCCGCAGGGGTCCCCGGTGGAATCGCCGCCAGCACCGTCGGCGGATAAAAATTACCCGACTGCAGCCGCTCCGGCAGCCGGGCCTTCAGCGCCGCCACATCCCCGCCCGCTAAAGCCGTCGCCCCCATCGACAAACAAGTCTGCACCTGCTGATCGAGTTCTGCCAAAATTCCAGGCGTTGCCAGCGGCCCAATGTCCACGTCTTCATCCAACGGATCGCCCACCTTCTGCGCCGCAAACGCCGCCGCCAACCCCTGCTCAAACGCCGAGGCGATCGCACCCACCAAAATAAACCGCTTCGCCGCAATACAAGACTGGCCATTGTTCAACAACCTAGCTGTCTTCGCCGCCGCGATCGCCGCCGCCAAATCCGCACTCTCGGTCACCACAAACGGATCGCTCCCACCTAGCTCCAGCAGCGACTTCTTAATATGCTTAGCCGCCGTTACCGCTACCGCCGCACCCGCCGGGCCGCTCCCCGTCAGCGTCACCGCCTTCACCCGCGCATCTGCCAAAATCGGCTCCACCTGCTCTGACCCAACCAGCAGCGTCTGAAAAGCGCCTTTTGGAAAACCCGCCTCTAAAAAAACGGACTCAATTGCGATCGCACACTGAGGCACATTCGACGCATGTTTTAGCAGCATCGTATTCCCCGACATCAGCGCCGGAGCCGCCGCTCTAAACACCTGCCATAGCGGAAAATTCCACGGCATCACCGCCAGCAAAACGCCCAGCGGCAAAAACCGCACGTAGCTCTCACTCGCATCCGTCTTAGCCGGTTCATCCTGCAAAAAGCCAGCCGACTCATCCGCATAGTACCGACACACCCAGGCGCACTTTTCCACCTCAGCGATCGCACTTTTCAACGTCTTCCCCATCTCCAGCGACATCAGCCGACCCAGCGCCGCCTTCTGCGCGTCCAGCACGTCAGCCGCCCGGTGCATCCACTCGCTGCGCTGCCGGGACTCAGTCTTCTGGTACTGCTCAAACGTCCGCTGGCCTAGGTCAATCGCCTTTTCTATCTCCTCGCTCGTCAGCGGTGAATAGGTCGCAATCGTCTCGCCCGTTGACGGATTAATACTGGTAATGCCCATCGCTAACTCCTCTGCGCCACTTGTACGCACAACCGCCGCCAAGTTTACAAAGCCGCTTGGCTAACTCCACTCTCGCTCGCAGTGGCAGAAAGAAACGCCGGAAACACTACTTTTATCAGTTCGTATAGATTATTTACCAACGCTGCGCAGCACTTCCATACCCGCCGCTGTTCTTCGCATATCTGAATCTGAATCTGATCCAACAAAAAAAGCTAGCGAGACGGGTGTAAATTCTCGCCTCACTAGCTTTCAATTTAATCAACGCGATCGCGCTTAGTGCTACAGCGCTTTCAGCTTCTCAAGATGTTGTTTAATCAAATCTAGCCCAACTTTTGTACCCTGCTTATCGTAGGCATCGCTCGCCTTTAGCAGGCTACGCACGGCTTTATTGTTATCGCCCACATTTGCATAGGCCAGCCCAACATTGTGCCAAGCCTCCGCGCAGCCTTGCTCTTCTTCTATCACCTTAGTAAACTGCTCTATCGCCCCTCTATAGTCCTTTGCCCTGTATGTCCCGACCGCACCCACAAACGTTTCTAGTCCAGCATGAGACAGCGGCATAGAGGGCTCGTCAACCACCTCAGCTTCAAACGGAATAGCCGGGATAGGCTGCAAGTATGCATTCACCATAGAGCCAATCGCGAATCCTCCAATACCAAGAACAACAGCGGCCCAAACGATAAGATTGGGCATAAAGTTGGGCGTTTCCATCTGAACCTATCGACGATAGCTGTGCTCCACCAGCTTACGACACTCCTTGCCGATAAAGCTTGCTGTCATGATCTGCGGCTATGGTCTACTCACAAAATCCACATCAGCCTGCGATTGATCGCACCATCACCTCAAAAGATCGGTGCTAATAGACAGACGATCGGCAACCAAATGCAGATAATCGGCAATAAATCAAGAAATATTGATGTCAAAAATAGTCAGTTTTTATCAGAAAGAATACGGAAAACCTGTCTGAAGGACGGACATCTCTTTGAACAATGAAAGTAGATGCGAAGAGGCAGACGAATTAGCAAGCGAAGTGTTCCAAGAACAGAGTCCTAAGGCAGTTAGCGCCACCGGCAACTGTTACAAACGAACGCTCGCAGCTCCTTTGCCTTAAGTATCTTCAGTTCTCGCGAATCAGAAGTGCTCAACCATGCCAATTCCTTTTCCAGGGATGAATCCCTACCTCGAACATCCCGATCTGTGGCCCACTGTTCATCGAAAGTTCATCCAGGCAATCGCCAACCGGCTAGATCACCAGCTTGCACCCATCTATCAAATCAGAATATGCGAAAGACGCTATCAGGTCAGCGGTGAGGATTCGCTAGTCGTCGGCTCACCCGGCTTTAGCTGGCGAGCCGACAGCAATCTTCAAGATAGCGATCAAGAGCGCAGCCTCAAAGACATTGCCATTTCCATGCATCCAAAGTCTTTAGCACCCAGGCCCAGCGCTGAGGCAGCTAACCCAGATCCCACTCAAGCCCCACAGAAACGCCCCATTTCTGTTCTGGTTCCGGTGCCCCAAAAAATCTACGAGACCTATCTAGAAATCGTCAACGCCGCAGGCGAAATCATCACCGTCGTTGAAGTCCTATCGCCCAAGAAAAAACGCCCCGGTCGCGGTCGCGGACTCTACGAACGCCAGCGGGAAACTATTTTTGGCAGCCCTAGCCACTTCGTCGAAATCGATCTGCTGCGCGGCTGGGAACCCCCCTCTATCTACGGCCCCGACGAGTCCGGCGACTACCGTATCCTCATTAGCCGCAGCGAGCAAAGACCGAGAGCCGAACTCTATACCTGGAACGTCACCGAACCCATTCCAGAAATCAGCTTGCCTCTTAGCGGTAACGACGAGCTGCCCCTCTTGTTAAAGCCGATGGTTGATGAAGCTTGCGATCGCACCGACCTCCTCGTCAACTACCGGCACTCCCCCCTGCCCCCTCTGCGCTTCGAAGAATCCCTTTGGCTAGAAGACTTCCTTCAGCAAGTCGGAATGCGGCCCCGCATCTCCTAAAATTCCAGTACCCAGTTCTAGCTCCACGCCGCGCCGTCATTCTACAGGCCACTTCGGGACGACTTCAAAATGACTTCAAGATGTTCGGTATGATAGAGAGCCACCAAAGTACAAACATTACGAATGACGGCCTCTCCCATCCATAAGACCTCTGCGCCCACCTCAACGCCCCTTAGACCAAGCGCAGTCAAAACCTACACCGGCCAAAAGCTCAACTGGGACTGGCGCGGCTACGACATCAAATACGTCGCCTATGGCGAAGGCCCACCCATCGTACTGCTTCACGGTTTTGGCGCCTCTATCGGCCACTGGCGCAAAAATATTCCAGCGCTCGCCGCCGCCGGGCACCGAGTCTACGCCCTAGACCTGCTCGGCTTCGGCGACTCCGACAAGCCCGACATCAGCTACACCCTAGAGTTTTGGGTCAAGCTCATTCACGACTTCTGGAAAACCCACGTCCAAGCACCGGCCATATTTATCGGTAACTCCATTGGCGCACTCATGGCGCTCATGACGCTAACCACCTACCCAGAAACAGCCACCGGCGGCGTACTCCTCAACTGCGCCGGCAGCCTCAACCACCGCCCCGAAGACCTACCCGGCCCACTGCGCGCCGTTATGGGCACCTTCTCCAAGCTAGTTAGCTCCCGGCTTACCGGCCCCTTCCTCTTCAACCGCGTTCGCACCAAAGGGCGCATAAGAGGATCTCTCAAACAGGTTTACGGCAACCCTAAAGCTATCACCCCCGAACTCATCGACATCCTCCACGGCCCCGCCTGTCAGCCCGGTGCCCAAAAAGTATTCGCCTCCATCCTTAGCGCGCCGCCCGGCCCCAAACCCAGCGACCTGCTGCCCAAAGTCACCCAGCCCTTACTCGTCCTATGGGGAGAAAAAGATCCCTGGACGCCGATTTCTGCGGCAGGGATCTATCAAAAGCTAGCCGACGATCCGCAAAAAAACGTGACGTTTAGCGCGATCGCCAACACCGGCCACTGCCCCCACGACGAACGTCCCGAAATCGTCAATCCGCTCATCCTCGACTGGATGAGCGCTGCCAGCGCAACGCCAGCCCAACCACAGTCCGCATCATGATTGACGAAGGCGTAATCAAATACCGCTGCGATTGGGAAAAAACCGCCGCTATCCAGCCCAGCGAAGTCATCGAACTCACCCGCTACCGCGACGCGCTCCACCAGCTCAACCTCATCGCCGAATACCCCGACGGCATTGGCTTCGGGAACCTCTCGCAGCGCTACAAACTCAATCCCAGCGGTCGGCCCCAGTTCATCATCTCCGGCACCCAAACTGGCCACTTACCCACCCTCACCGCAAACGACTACGCCCTGGTCACCACCTTCGATTTAGCCCAAAACGCCCTTACCTGCAAAGGCGATCGCAAAGCCTCCTCCGAATCACTCACCCACGGCGTTATCTACAGTCAAAATCCCAGCATCCACGCCATCCTCCACGTCCACCACCCCCGGCTGTGGCAGCAGCTCCTAAACCAGGTGCCCACCACCCGCGCTACCATCCCCTACGGCACGCCAGAAATGGCCACCGAAACCCAAAGACTCTTCACCGAAACCGACCTGCCCCGCAGCAAAATCTTCGTCATGGCCGGACACGAAGACGGCATCGTCGCCTTTGGCGAAACCCTCCAAATCGCCTACCGCACCCTAATCAACTGGGGCGTAATGACTCAGCTAATCCCGGAGTCCGCACTGCAGCTGCCGTACTAACGCTTTAACGCGCTAGCTCTAGCTGAATTTTTCTAACTCAACCTCAGCCCCACGCAATCTCAGCCCGGCGCCCTTCCGCTGGCAAATAGCTCAGCGTCACTTCTACTGCGCGCTCAGGCAAATAGCTCAACCGCTCCGACCACTCAATCGCCACAATTCCCGGCGCAACCTCCAGCCCGTCCCAGTAGGTCTCTAGCTGCATTGCATCCGCCTGTTCTACCGAAAGCCGGTACAAATCAATGTGATACAGCGGCACCCGCCCGCTCATGTATTCATTAATCAGCGTAAACGTCGGACTATCGATTGCATCGATCCCCAGCCCCGCGCCCAGCCCCTGCACCAGCGTCGTTTTTCCACTCCCCAAATTTCCCTTTAGCAACAGCACACTGCCCGCCACAAGCTGCTCTCCCAGCGCCCGACCCAGCGCCCTAGTCGCCTGCTCATCCGGCAAATCAATAGTCTCTCGCGGCCCACTCACGCCCTTACCCCGTCCTGATTTAAGCCAACGCCAATCGTAATACACCTTACACATCTTCGCCGCTTCTGTAGATTTCGGCAGGTTCCGGCAGATTTTGGTAGACTTCGACGATGCGCAGCCCACGGGCTATTTGAATGATTATCACCGTTGCCAGCTTCAAAGGCGGCGTCGGCAAAACGACGACCGCAATTCACCTCGCGGCTTTTCTACAGGGCCAGGGCGAAACGCTGCTAATAGATGCCGACCCCAATCGTTCCGCCCTTGGCTGGGCCGAACGCGGCGAACTCCCCTTTCCAGTGCTTAACGAATGGGACGCCGGGCCAAAAGCCAAACCCCACCAAAACATCGTCATCGACACTCAAGCTAGGCCCACCTCGCGAGATCTTTCTACCCTCGCCGAATCCTGCGACTTGCTCGTGCTCCCCACCACGCCCGACATTCTGGCCCTAGACGCGCTAGTGCTCACCATCGAATATCTCAAAGACATCAGCACCCGCCACTATCGCATTCTCATCACCTCGATTCCACCCAAACCTAGCAAAGCGGGAGAAGAGGTCAAAAAGCTGCTGCAAGACGCTAACCTCCCCGTTTTTGAGCAAGGCATTCGCCGGTTTGCTGCCTTTCAAAAAGCGGCTCTTCAAGGCAGACCCGTCTACGATATTAAAGATGCTCGCGCCGAACTCGGCTGGCAAGACTATAAAATCGTAGGCGATGAGATTTTGTCTCTTATGGCGGCTCAAGCGCTAACGGTTAAATCGCAAGAGACTTCAGAACAGAGAGACTTTTTCTAAAGAGATTTTTTCTAAAGAGACTTCTCTCAACAAGATTTTCCTCGCAGTACTCGAAGATTTTGGCCTTCAGCACTGCGAAGAAATTCAAAGAAAATATTAGGAGAGAGTTTGTAGGAGAGATATTAGAAGCGAACCGAAAAAATCATGTCGTTATAGTCGCGATCGCCGCCGTCCACCATATCCTCAAAAGCGAATACATTTTCGCCGATCTTACGAATATGATCCTGCCCGTCCGCATTGTTGCCCACACCCGAAACATACACGCGATCGAGATCAAAGCTATCAAACGAACCATCCGCAATCAAGAAAGTCCCTAGCAGCGATCGCCCTTCAAACGTCAAATCGTAAGTCCCCTCACTCGCCACCACAGCCTCCAGCCGATGATCGACCACCGCCTGCCTATACGCCGCCGACCCCACAGCAGCGACCACGCGGCCCTTAGCATCCAACACATCTCCCCCCTCATTCGTCCGATAAAAGCCCACTAGATTGTCGTAAGCCGCTTCGCTATAAACGCTCACCTGCGCCGTTAGCGTATTGGTCGCCGCCCCCCGCAAATCGATAAACTCACCTGCCGTCGGAGCAAGCAGACCCATGCTGATCGTATCTGCCGCCGCCACGCGATAGCCTAGCCCATCGACAACGCGCGCGCCAATCGTCTTAAACCCGGTTCTAGAAGCTGTTGGCACCATTGCCAAATTCGCCTTGCTAACGCCCCCGGCGATCGAAATCAGCGCGCTCCCATCTTCTAGCCGCTTAATATCCATGATGTTTTGGCTGCCCTCCAGGCTCAAGTTAAAATCTTGCTGCAAAACAGCCGTCCCCGAGTCAAAACTTAGCAGCAGCACAATCCCTTTCTCTGGCGTTACCTCAGAGAACTCAAAGCCCGTTTGCTGCACACTCGCCCGATAATCCGCGCTCACGGGAGCCAAGCCATTAGTCGGCACCATTAACCGCGCTTGAGACAAAGAGACCACCGGGGCATGAGCATCTGCAAACTGCTGAATCTTAGACCAAACCGTATTGCCCACATCTCGCCCTAGCTTCCGACCATTTAGATCGCCATCCTCAAAGTGAATACCGCCGTACAGTCTTGAAATGCCCCCTTCATCTGCTGCCTGAGTGAACGTATCCCAGCTCAACGTCAGCGTCTTGGCCGGCACCAGACCCGGCTCAAATCGCGAGTTTCCGGTGTTAAACGTAACTGCCGCCCCAAACGCATCGCTATGCGTGAACTGCGTCAGCACCGCCGCCCCCGCCCCGCTAAAAGTGCTGTGGCCCGACACATACTCAGCAAACGGCGGCGAAGGATGACTGTTCGGCGTCTGGTAAGTAATAAAGTTCTTCGCCAAAATAGTCTTCGTGCCTTGACCAGGCCCGCCCCAAGCCTCAATTACAAAGCCCGCTTCCCCCGTTATCTCGTCCGTACCCACCTGGCCACCGTTTAGCAGGCCTAGTGCGCCGAGCGCCCGAATAACGCGAACCGGACGCGCATAGTCGTAATATGTTTTTGCTTCCCAAGCCGCAATCCCAGCGTCGAAAGCCGCGTTTGCCAATCCGAAAAACAGCAGCGCGTCATCATCAATCGAGTGCGCGTCTCTTGCCGAAACCACCTGGCCAAAAGTCATCCAGGTTCCTGGTGGAAACGCAGTTCCGCCCGCATCTTCCCAAAACTCCGCAATCAGCTTTTGCTTATCCGTTAGCCCAGCGCTAATTTCTACTACCTGCTCAGTCTGTTCTATAAAAGCTGGATTGATGATTGTGCCAATTATGCCGCGATCAATCTCTACTCTTTGCCCGCTAGCCAGCTCAATTTCACCCTCGTTAAAATAGACCGTTGCCCCCTCTACCAAAAGAAAAGGCTCCGGCGCAACCGGGCGAAACGCTTCAATACTTTGATCATTTAGCGCGAAAGGAACAACCGCTCCCCACTGAGGCGTCAGAAACTTTTGAGCCTTTGGATTTTGAGGATCGCCCAACAGTTCAGGCGTCCACTTATCCAGCTGATTCATCTGATTGCCGCTGGCGTTCGTCGGCTGATAGCCGGTGATATCAGCATAATTATTAAGCTGGTTAGAGCCATCAGCGTGGCGGGCTGCTAACAGCGCCTTAGCCGCCGCATTACCAATGCCCGCAGCAGTCGCCGTATCTTCTGTATTGTTCTCTACGCTAAAGCCTAAAGACTGCAGCTGCTGATCGAACAGATTTTTTTGGCCAGGAAATAAGTCAACTAGCACCCGATAAGCGGCAAAGCTCATCGCTTCTGTCAGGTTAGCAGCCGTCTTTTCGGCAGTCGGCCTTTGAATATTAGTATCGGTAGTTGCGATCGCATTAGCATCATAGGCCGCCCAAGCGTCGTATATCGCCGTATGCAAAATGCCATAGGCCCTAGACGCAATCGTTGGCCCCGGTGCGCTGTTCTGCACAGCCGCCTGCACAACCTGATCCCAAATAACAGAAGGAGTTGGGCTATCGTGGGCTGCACTTACGTGCTGAGTAGCAGGATCTACAGATAGTTGAATAGGACTCGGCATTCTCCAAGGACGCTCAGGAACGTCGGTAAATTTCATTACCAAGGTCCCCGTGTATCTGCGGAGAAGAACGCCTTTATTCGTAGATTTACTTAATCTACGGCAGAGCTTCTTGTATATAAAAATACGGTGTGGAGTTTTGCAAACGACACATCAGGTGTTGCCAAACCCGCAATGTCTCAATCAAGCTGCGCGTACCAGTCTGAGTAGGGCGTGTTCTTAGCCATGTATCGGTTGTAATCCGGCTCATCATCCGTCCACCACACCGGCCCTCTTTCGCCCAAAGCCACCTTGGCCTCATTTACTTGCGATCGCGCCGCCTTCAAAGCCATCTCATCCTCAGCCCGCTTCGCATCCTTCACCGCCCGCCGAGCATCCATCAACCGCTTCACCCACCCTTGCCGCACTTCCTCATTTAGCGCCGGATTGGTACATCGCCACAGTCGCCCCTTCACCACAAAATATCGTCCGTCCGGCGTTTTGGGATACTTCATAAGTTAACTGGGGCAACTGTTTCTAACTACTCGCCTTCATTCGCCCGAACAACCGACTCAAACGCGATCTTACGATGCGTCCCGCTGCAAAAAGGTTGAGTCGTAGAAGCGCCGCAGCGACAAAGGGCCACTGTTTCTTTATCCACAGAGAACTCATTGCCTTCTGCATCTAGCAGCGTCATAGGGCCTTTCACCAAAAAAGGGCCGCTATCTTTAACGGTAATTTGCGTCGTATCAGCCATCGAAGAATCCTCTCAAAAGTTATGTTGACTCGACAGTTGTTTGCAGCTCAGGAAAATGAGTCACCCAGAAAGTGAATTACCCAGAAAAGCAAGTCATCAAGCACCCGTCAAGCCTTTCAAACCTTACTACAAAATCTATGGCTAAAGATGTGTACCAGCTGCAAGACGAAGCACCATCAGCCTGATAGCCTACCAAAAGGCGGACACTAATTTATCTCGAAGGGTAGAACGCAACAGAACAGATTCTTTACTAGTGAAAGACAGAGATATGCATGTCGTTCAACTAAGCTATAGATACAACGAGTGGATATTTAAGCCACCATTTTTATCAAAAGAGAAATCTCAGAAAATTTTATGCAAACAGATGATTTGACCGTTAAAGTAGGCGAAGCAACAACCGGCGACATGGGCCAAAAGCTACTCGTTAGCGGTAGTGCGATCGCCCTACGCCAGTGGAACGAAGAACCCGGCGACGCCGAAGTTAAGCCCGCTCGCAGCAGCGACTACGAAACCCTCGGCTACGTAATCAAAGGCCGCGCTGAAATCACGGTAGAAGGCAAGACAATCACGCTAGAACCCGGCGTTTCCTGGGTTGTGCCAAAAGGCGCAAAGCATTCATACAAGATACTAGAGACCTTTCAAGCAGTAGAAGCCACCCATCCACCTGCAAGAAACTAAATCTCTAAACTGCCAAAAAGAAAGGAAAAACAATGCCATTATTCTCAAAAACAGGGCTGCAAACGCTCGCGGATACTCAGGAATCGCCCTGCGTTTCTATCTATATTCCCACCCATCAGCTAGGGGCAGAAACCCAGCAAGACCCCATTCGCCTCAAAAATCAGCTCTCGAAAGCTGAGAAGATGCTAGCCGAAACGGGCGTTGACGCCAACGACGCGACTACGTTGCTCCAACCCGCAGCCGATCTGGTCAACAATCAAGACTTCTGGCAGCACCAGAACACCGGTTTGGCGCTGTTTCTAAGTCCTGGAAAATTTCACCAATACACAGTCCCCGTCAGCTTTGAAGAACTGGTCATCGTATCCGACCAGTTTCATATCAAGCCATTGCTGCCACTGCTAGCAAACGACGGTCAGTTCTACATCCTAGCTGCTAGCCAAAACAAAGTAGGGCTGTACCAGGCCACTCACAACAGCGTTCAGGCCGTAGACTTAGGCAGCACACCGCTAGACTTAGCGACCGCCTTACGCTACGACGATCCAGAAGAATCCATTCAGGGCCACAGCGCCAGCCGCAGCAGTGGTAAAGGCGGCGATGGCCAAATGGTCTTCAACGGTCAAGGCAGCGGCAAAGACTCCGAAAATACAGACATTCTTCGCTTCTTCCAGGCCGTCGCCGATGGCGTGCAAAATGCCCTAGCCGGTCAGCAAGCCCCGCTCGTATTCATGGGCGTAGACTTCCTGTTCCCAATGTATAAGCAGGCCAACAACTATCCTCACCTGATGGAAGAGGCCGTCGCCTACCAGCCCGATCAGCTTAGCCCAGAAGAAATTCGCGATCGCGCTTTCAAGCTAGTCGAACCCAAATTCCAAACCGATCGAAAAGCAGTTAGCGAACAGTACGGCAGCCTACAAAACAACAACCAGGCAACCGCCGATCTCTCCATGATTCTAGACGCTGCCCACAACGGCCAAATTGACACATTGCTACTAGCTAGCAACACTCACAAGTGGGGCAGCTTTGACGTAAAAGCGCGTCAGGCAGACTTCCATGACGAACGCACCGCGAGCAGCCGCGACTTACTCGACCTAGCCGCCTCTAAAGCAATGGCAACCGACGCTAAAGTCTACATTGTCGATAGAGACGAAGTTCCCGAAAAAGCAGACGCCGCTGCGACACTGCGCTATCCGGTAACCGCTTCTCAAGCAGAACGAGTGTAGATCGCAAGCATCTAACAGTCAGTTCAGCGGCAGTTTCTCCTTAACATCTTTATGGGGAATCAACTATACCTGCCGCTGTCCTACATATGCCGCTGTCTACATGTCCAACAAGTTCTAGCAACTTAGCCTCCCTGCCTCCTTACGCCTCAAAGCTGTGGTTTTCGCTGACTAAGAGCGCCACTGGAAACTCAGCTAAAATAGCGCCGACTCGCAAAGAATTGCTTGGCGCGATCGCCCCTTCTGTTAGCCAATTTTTCCAAGTTGCCTTCTCTCCACCCGGCAGCTCTATCGCCGTGTCGCCCCAAATTGCCTTGCCAATCGGCAGCGTACCCGGCTCAACTAGGCTCGTCAAAAACCGAGGCACCACCGTAATCACCGTGTGCTCTCCCTTATGACGAGCATAGGCAATCACATGCTCCGACTGCTCGCCCGTCACGGTAAGAGGTTGGTATATGCCCCCTCTGAAAACATTCCGAAAATAATTTCTAGCAGCGAGTCCTCGAGTGGTTAAAAAGAGTTTTATCCGCCCGTCTGTTCTCTTTTTCAACAAATCCTTAACCAGAGCAGACGGTTGCTTTTGCCACTGCGTTTGTATACTCTCCAAAGCCTCTAGCCGCTTCGTATAGTCAACCGGACGCCGGTTATCTGGATCTACTAGGCTTAGATCCCAAAGCTCCGTCCCTTGGTAAAAATCAGGCACACCCGGTGCTGTCATCTTAATTAAAAGCTGAGCTAGCGCATTATAAATCCCGTATTCGGCTACTCGCTTTTGAAAGTGCTGAAGCTTATCTAAAAAGACATTATCCTTACTTGGCGTCAAAATAGCCGTCACGAAATTGACAAAGCCCATCTCATAGTCTTCATCTGGTCTTAGCCAAGCCGTATGCACTTTAGCTTCGCGAACCGCCTTCACCACGTATTCCTCAACGCGAGTTCTAAATTCTGGCAGCTCCGCGTCATCAAAAGGATAAGCTCCAATCAGCGTCTGATATAGAAAATACTCATCGTTGCAGTCAGGACTCGTCTGCTCGCCGGTTCTATTCTTCTTGTCATCATTTAGCTCGCTCCAGGTTTTCACCTCCGATTCCCACTCTTCAGGCAGCTCAGAAAGCACGTTCAAACGCGATCGCACATCTTCACTGCGCTTCGTATCATGCGTCGAAGTTGCATTTAGCGCTACCGGCCACTGCTCCTGCTTATACTTGTTGTAAGTGTGAAAGCTGTCTAGCGAAATTCCAAAATGATCGGGAGAACCGCCCACTTCATTTAACCCAATAAAGCGGTTATATACATAGAACAACGTATCCTCTAACCCCTTCGCCATCAGCGGCCCGGTAAACTGTTGCAGTCGCATTACAAAATGCAGCCACTGCGATCGCTCTTCCGAAGCCAAAGACTCCTCATACTCCAGCATCAAAAACCGCTCAATCAGCTCTAGCTCATTCAATAGCTGAGGAACGCGCCTTCTCGCTTGCGCGATCGCATACTGAATATACTTAAGATCCCGCTTAGAACTCCCCCGCTGGTTAATATAAGTGCAATAGATCGGAAACGTCACCAGCACTTCTTGAATCGCCGTCTTCAGGCCGTTCGCCGTCAAATCGCGGCCATAGCGATACTGGCTCGCCACCTTCTTCAAAAAGCGCGCCAAATTATCAATATCGCCCACCAAGTTCGTCTCAGCGATCAGCGTCTTCTTATCCCACATCATGCGCTCATAGCCATCGCGCTGACCGCTAAACTGCTTGTAGAATCTCGTAAAGTGCTTCTGATTCGCCTGACAGCAGAAAATACCGTTCACATAGTTAAGAAACTCGTAGCCCGAAGTCCCCTGCATTGGCCAATGCTCCGGCAGCTTCTCATCCGTCTCCAAAATCTTTTCAACCACGGTATACACACCGCCTGTCTTCTCATCCAACCGCTCTAAATAGCCCAGCGGATCGTACAGCCCGTCAATATGGTCAACGCGCAGTCCGTTAAACTTTCTGGCTTTTACCAGCTCAATAATCAGCGAATGCGTCTGGTCAAACACCTTGGGATGATCCACCTTCAAGCAAATCAGCTCATTCACCGTAAAAAACCGGCGGTAGTTGAGTTCTTCCGCGCCCACCTTCCAAAAAGAAAGTCGATAAAACTGTTCTAACAGCAAACTATCGAGCAAATCAAAACTCTTAGGCTTACCTATCTGGCCGTTATAAGCCTCAATGTTCTGATCGATAAACGTTCTGATCTCACCGCCTTCCTCATACAGCTCCCACAGCATTTGCTTCACAAAAGCCGCCTGTATTTTTCGCTCTTTGCCTTCCATGGCCGGAAAGGTATTTCTAATCGTATTAATGAGCCCTACCAGCTTGATATAGCTAGTATCTGCCCGTCCCATCTGGCGGCGCAGCCAGGGAATTTCATGCGAGAGAAAATCCGCATAAGACTCCACCCGCACCGGATAGTGCAGCCCGTAATAATTGACCTTTAGCCCATCTTGCTCGTAGCTGAGCTGAATCTCACCTCGCTCCAAGCAGCGATCGTAAAAATCGCCCAGCATCGGCGCGAGTACTTTACCCTGAATATCTTCGTACGAATGCTCCCATTCAATATCGAAGTAATCAATATACTCAGACTGCAAGCCATGCTCTAGCACGTCCATCAGGTAATGGTTTTGGCCATCGTATGCCATATGGTTAGGCACAATATCTTGCAGCCAGCCCATGCCCCGCTCTTGCAGATCTTCCACCACAGACTCAAAGACTTCCCGTCCGCCTAGCTCCGGATTTATTTGCGTCGGATCTACCACATCGTATCCGTGCTGGCTCCCGATGCGAGCCGCAAAAATAGGCGAAGCATAAATGTCAGAAATACCCAGCCGATCGAGGTAATCGACGATGGCTTTGGCCTGATTAAATCCGAAGTCGGGCGTGAACTGAAGACGGTAGGTAGCTACAGGAGTACGCATGGGGAGTTTATTTTTAAAGTTAAGCTTGGGGATCGGCTTGATAGAGAACGATGCTGAGGCAGGGGATAGCGAGCGTAGAAGAATCTTTTGGCGAGATAGTTTCAGGCAGATCGCTCTCTGCGTTGGACTCGCCGCCAACAGACCACTCCGGCGAGTCTGAGTTAAACTTTCGGTGCCAAGTTTGATTGCCTAAGGGTAGCTCAACTTTCTCGGTTTTCTCTCCAAAATTTGCCAAGAAAATTAAGTCGCCGTTCTCTTTTTGACGGGTGTAAAAGAGCACATCGTTTGTATGTTCAGCCTTAATCTCTGGATGATGAGAGATATTCATAATTTCGCACTCCTGACGGACTTTGAGCAGACGCTTGTAAAACCGATATAGAATCTGCTGCTCTTCGGTAAGCTGCGTCGTACTGTCTGTCGGCCAGCTCAGCGTTGACTTTTTCATAGTGTCTGGGCTACCCGGATCGGGCGGCGTTCCTTCACTGTGGAAAGCTCGAAACTCTTCTTTGCGACCTTGGCGCACAGATTCCAGCAGCCCTTCATCGCCGTGGTCTACAAAATAAAGAAAAGGCGCTTTCTCGCCGTATTCTTCGCCCATAAACAGCAGCGGAATAAACGGAGAAAGCAGCGTCATCCCTGCAGCGAGCTTAAGCCCCTCAAAAGAGATGAGGCTGGTAAAGCGATCGCCCGTCATTCGATTGCCCACCTGGTCGTGGTTTTGGTTACACACCACAAAGCGATAGGACGGCAGATCTAGGGCCGGACTGCCGTGATTGCGACGCCGAAAAGGAGAATACTGACCCGCATAGGCAAAGCGCTCTTGAACCGCAGACGCCAGCATCTCAAGGCTCGTAAAATCGCTGTAGTAGCCGATAGTTTCGCCCGTAAGCCGAGTATGCAGCGCATGGTGAAAATCATCGCTCCACTGAGAATCTAGCTGATAGCCACCTTGAGCCACCGGGCGCACCAGCCGGGGATCGTTCAAATCGCTTTCAGCAATCAAATAAGTGCGGTAGGCATGGCCATTGTTAAAAACATCTACAGCCTCGGCTAGCTCTTGCAAAAAGTGCTTAGCGCCAAAGTCGTAGATAGCATGTACCGCGTCTAGCCGCAGGGCATCGCAGTGATAGTCGCGCAGCCAGCTAAGCGCATTTCTAATAAAGAAATTACGAACGCCGTCGCTATACGAATCGTCAAAGTTAATTGCATCGCCCCAAGGCGTCTTATAGCGAGGCGTCGTATAAGGGCCATACTGACCGGTGTAGTTGCCCTCCGGCCCCAAATGGTTATAGACCACGTCCATAATCACCGCCAGCCCGTGCTGATGGCAGGCATCCACCAGCTTCTTTAAACCTGTCGGCCCGCCGTATGAGTTTTGCACCGCGTAAGGGAACACCCCATCGTATCCCCAGTTTCGCGCCCCCGGAAACTGAGCCACCGGCATAATTTCCAGAGCGGTGATGCCCAGATCTACTAGATCTTGAAGTCGGGCGATCGCCGCTTCAAACGTACCCTCATCCGTAAACGTGCCAATATGCACTTCGTAAATAACGTAGTCGGGCAGACGAACGCCTCGCCAATCTTGGTCTTGCCACGAATACTCACTGTGGTCAATCACCTCAGAAGGGCCATGAACGCCCTGCGGTTGATAGCGAGAGGCTGGATCTGGCCAGGCTTCCACGCCGCCCTCCGCTTCAATCTGATAGCGGTAAAGCGTTCCCGCCGGAAGATAAGACGCACTAGCGTGCCAATAACCGCGATCGTCTTGATCCATCGGCAGCAGCGCAGTAGCTTCGCCTTGCGAGTTCACCACCTCTACCGAGATCTTCTCTAGCAGCGGTGCCCAAACTGCGAACTCACAGCCGTCTTGATAGCCTGCACCAATTTTCATAAACCCAATGTCCGTAATCCTAAAATTTGCAATACCTAAAGCGGCTCTGCGAGAAGCTAAATAATTAGCTCAATTGTCTAACCAGGTCATTACATTACCAAACTGGCCAGTACGAGAGAGGCTATCTGTAGACATAAAAGGACATAAGGAACGACAAGAGCCTACCCCAGCAGCAGCGCGTCCAAAGAAAACTTTCCTGGCCCAAACACAATAATTAATGTCAGCATCATACTAAAGATCAAGGCTTTCTCATAGCTAGGTGGCTCGCCCTTTTGGCCCTCTGGCCCATCGTAGTAGTCCCCCAATAAATAGGGATCGGGCGCAACAATAGGATCGCCCTTAATCAGCTCGCCAATAATGGCATAAACCATAGAAACCAAAATAGACAAGCTGCAAAGCGGCGTCAGAACGCCAACAATCAAACCCAAACCACCCACTACCATAAAGCCTGCTGATAGAAAACATAAAGGCAGCGGCGCACCCAGCGCTGCCGACCAGGTTTTTAGGTTTTGCAGCTTTGGAATGCCATGTAAAATAAATAAAAATCCCACAACGGCTCTAAAGAAGAACAACATGTACCCTTGAGGACCGTCCGCAAAATCGGGATAGATAGATGAGAGTAGCGCGATCGCAGTTTCCAACAGAAATCTCCTTAATTGTTCTTATTCTTCAACGACCGTTTGCCAACCTAATTCTGCACCAGCAAAACGTTATGACCGTCTGGCCCACGCCATAGCACCGCCCGCTTAAACGGCAGCACATCCGGCAAATCAATCACGCTAGGCGACACAAACTGAACGCCCATACTCGCAGGCGCATCCTCTAGAGCCTCTACCGCCACGTCGATATCTTCCACTAGCAGCTCAAAATGCATATGCACCAAATCGCTCGTCTTCTGATCAATGGGAAAAGGCCTCGCACCTGGCGGCGTCAGATAATCTAAAAACTCCACGCCCAGCCGCCCGGTTGCAGGCGTTAGAGAAGTTACAATCACCTTCGCACTAAAAAGATTGTCCATTGTCTCCTGCTTAATCCCGATATTGGTAAAGCTACCTTGATGAGTCAACCCCAAAATATCTCGATAAAGCGCCAGACTTCTCTCTGTACTGGCAATAGAAATAGCCGAATGATCCAGCCCTAAAAAAAGCTTGTCCTTCTCTTGCCAATGGTCAGGGCCAAGGCCAGCCGGAAACTGCAACAGCTCTAGCGGATGCCCATCGGCATCTCGAAACTTAAACGCCTTAATGTCGTTCGGCAGCGTCTGCGGCTCAGGAGAAATGGGCGTAAAAGAGAACTTCTGTAGCTGCTCATACGCCCTCTCCATATCGCTTACGATAATAGCAAAGTGCTGAAACCACAAATCGTTGCTTTTACTATCCTCTGGAATAGCCTTACTCTGAGCGCCATTCAAAAACTGCATCAGGCGAATTGTCTCTTGACCTAGCGCTAGCGAAACAATCCGCACTTGAGCATCAGGTACACCATATAAATAGCTCGCCTCGTCGCCGCTTAAAACCGCGTCAGCAGTCACAGTAAAGTCGAAAGCGCCGGTAAAAAAGTCGGTAGCGCGGCTAGCGTCAGAAACCGTCAGGCCAATAGACTGAACGGCTTGTGTTGTAATACCGGAGAGCGATGCCATAGTGAGCGGTTGGGACTTCCCGTAGTTTTTGCCTTCGTATTTTTGCATATTACCGCCGCCTTCTTAGAGGCTACAGTCCATTGGAAGATTGTTTCATCTGTCACTAGCAAGAACAATCTATACCTTTATCAGGACAAGGCAGCCGTCAGCCCAGCCTATGGTGTAGAGATTATCCCGTGGCAATTCGATGAACTACCCTCTCTCCTCAGCGCTATTTGGTGGCTGGAGCGACATTTTAGATACCGTCATTCTTGGCGTTCTCAGCTACTTTGGCATCATCGTACTGCTACGACTCTCCGGCAAACGCACCCTATCCAAATGGAATAGCTTCGATTTTATCGTCACTATTGCCCTCGGCTCCATCTTAGCGAGCGCCCTGCTCTCAGATACAACAACGCTCGTTCAGGCGATCGTCGCCGTCGCCGTACTTGTCCTGCTCCAGTTCGTCATTACCTGGACGGCAGTTCGCTCGGGCGCAATTCAAGCCCTAATCAAATCAGAACCGAGCCTGCTACTGTTCAAAGGAGAGATGATAGACAGCAACCTCAAAAATCAGCGCGTTGCAGAAGGCGAAGTTTTAGCAGCGATTCGGCTGAGCGGACACAGCAGCGTTGGCAAAGTAGATGCCGTTATCTTAGAGACAGATGGCAGCTTTAGCGTGATCGAGAAAGTTGATATTGAGAACGCTTCGGCCATGAAAGATGTTAGAGACTTCAAAAAGCATGTAGCGGCGTTCGTTCGCAATCCAGGCAGCTACAGCAGCAGCCAGACAAGCCAAAACCCTGGGAATAATGCTAGTTCAGACAAGCCCAATGAGAAAGAAAGGCAAAACAGCAGCGAGTAGCGGCAAATCTGTTAGCAACCGTCAAAAGCGACATCCAAAGCTGTAAACCTACCTCTAAAGAAAAGCATCCCGTAAATAGAGGATGCCTTTCGATGGATTCTAGAGTTTAGTAACATTGCCTACACTTTGTGTTGAAATTCTCAATTGGAAGGAGACTTCGCATATGATTGCTATCTTCAATCGGGCAAAAGCGTTCAAAGGATTGTTAGTTGCCGGGTTTATCGCGGTTAGCCTATGGGCAATGACAGCACCCGCTTACGCCGCCAAGGACGTAGACATGTACAGCAACGAGCGCGGTCAAAAGCAAACGACTGAACGCTACGACAAAATTCAGTCTGAGACGGGCGGAATGAATAACTTCGACGACGTTGACCCTAGGCGCAACGCAAACGAAGCCAAAGCGCAAACCTTAATCGACACGGCCAAGCGCAGAAACGCTCAGGCGTCTGACCCACTTGAGACAGCTCGCGAAGCCATCGGCGATCTAAAGGACAACATCACAGGCGCTGCCGGTGACGCCGTTGATACGGTTGGCAGCAAAGCCGACCAGCTAAAAAACAAAGCCGCTGATGCCGCTGACAGAGCCGGTGATAAAGCCGCTAACGTAGCTGACCGCGTTGGCAACAAAGCCGATCAGCTCAAAGATAGAGCCGGTAATGCAGCCGATCGCGCTGGCAATAAAGCCGACAGACTCACCGATAAAGCCGCTCGAGCCGCTGATAGAGCAGGCGATCGCGTAGACCGCACTGCTCAAAACCTAACCAACCGACCCGCCGATGCTGCCGGTCGAGGTGGCAACATCAAGCCAGGTCGCGGCGACTATCAGCTAAACGACTAACCAGCTAAACGACTAACCAGCTAAACGACTAGCCAGCTAAACGAATAAGCTTTTTATAAATCGCTTAATCTTTAAAGGGTCGCAGCCAACGCTGTGACCCTTTTTGTTTTGCAGCCCATCTACTCAGCAGGCGTCAGATCTAGGCGAGTAGGCACTCCATTTGCATTAACGTCAGCAGGCGGTGGACTCACCTCAGCAGGGGCGCGCCGAGACTCTTCTGTCTGGTTCAGCGTAGCCTGCCAGTTGCCAATTCTTACCTGCGCCGAATCGTAAGCTTCCGTGCCAGACGGAATCCGACCGGCCAGCGCGATCGCCCCCCCAATATTCCGATTCGCCGTCAGCTCTGCCTGCTGCAGCAAATCCCAGCTCCACTGATCGATCCGACTATCTGCCTGCGACCGGCTATCGCTACTGCTTGGCACCCGCTGCGCAATTTCAATCGCATTCGCCAGCGAGCTACCATCGCCGCGAGACGCCGCATTCACTGCCTCACTCAGCCGCGCCCGGCCATCTTCTTGCGCCTGCCAACCGGCAATATCGTCTTGCGCCATCCGATAGAGCGATCGCCCAGACCCAATTCGATTCGCGATCGCGATCGCCCCAGCAACATCGCCTGTCTGCGCCCGCTGCCGCGCCTGATCCAGTATCGGCTGATCCTCAATGCGCTGAACTCGCTCCGTCCAGTTAGCAATGCGCTCATCCGCCTCCTTGCCGAGCGCCCGACCAGACGGAATCTTCTTCGCCTCCTGAATCGCCGCCCGCAAATTATCCGGCGTGCCCACCGCAGCCAGCCGATCCGCCCGCTCCAAAACAGGCCGATCCTGCACTGCTTCCACCCGAGACTGCCACTTACTAATTTGCGCCGAAGCCTCCTCCCGCTGCGGCGAACCCGTTGAGACTTGCTGCGCGATCGCAATCGCCGAAGTCAAATCAGCCGTACTCCCTCGCTGCGCCCGCTCCTGCGCCTGTGCTAGCAGTGAGAGATTATTAATTTCGTCCTGCCACTGCGCGATCAGCTGCTGCCCCTTGGCATAGCTAGGCCGATTCTTCTTCAGCGCCTTCATCCGAGTAATCGCATTTTCTAGGCCCGCAATGCTATTCGTCCAAGCCTGCTGATACGCCGTCACAAAGATTTGAGAATCTTCAATCTCTCTATTCAAACCCACGTCGCGCGGCACCGCATTCAGCATCGCCTGCGCGTCCTTAAGCTGTCTATCTGCCAGCAGCTCCTCCCCCCGCTTCAGCATCTGCTTACCAATTTTCTGCCGCTCGCTCTTCACCTCCGAGAAAAAGACGCTATCCTCTCCAATCTCTCTAAGCGCCTTCAGCGCCCCTTTAAATCCCTCCAACGTACCGGCTTTCGCTAGCCCTAGCGCCTCAGACAGTTTCCGGCTATCGTCTCTAGCAGTAGCAATCAGCTTTGTCAGCTCGTTGTACTTAGTCGAAGACCAAAACTTATTGTCCACGTCCAGCAGCTTCACCGACAGGCTAAACGCCGCCTGGAAATTCTTCTCTTTTACCTTAGTCACCGCCGCCGAAAATTCTTTCTCGCCCTCTTGCCAAATCCGCTGCCAGCGTTCCACTCGCTCAGCCACCAGCTGCTTCGCCGCCGTCCGATCGGGAATCTTATTTGCCGTATCAATAGCCAGCTCCAGATCGCCCGCTTCAAAAGAGCGCTCAGCCAAATCTAAAACCTGATTCGCCCAGTTCTCAATGCGCTGGTTAATATCAGCGCGCAGCGGATGATCTGCTGGCAACCGGTCTACTAATGCGATCGCCGCTAGCAAGTTGTCCACATCACCCTGCTGCGCATAAGACTCCGCACACTGCAGCCGCATAGACGCCGAAGCCGTCGGCCAAAAAATCGCCCGGCAGTTAGGCAAATTAGGAATCCGAAACAGGCTAACCATCGCCGTCGCGCCCACCGTACCCAAAAGGCCAAAGACAATCAGCACCACCATCGGCCAGCTCCTCAGCCAGCGCAGCTTCATCACCGACGCTGACAAGTCTCCATGCCAGGTCTGCGAAGCCGCTGCCTCCAAAGATGGTGAAGGCGCGGGCGAATGCTTGTGCTCTATTCGCTTGGGATGAAACTGATTAGGATCTATCTGCTTAGTCTCTATTTTTTGAGCACGGGTCGAATGAGCAGCCGCTGTCTCTGGGTAAAACTGCTGAGAACCCGAAGAGGATATGCGAGCAGGGCTAGTTTGCCTAGTTCCATTTGAGCCACCCTTGGCAGCAGAAATCCGGCTAACGGGTTTTGAGCTAGCAGGCTGCGGTTTCGGACTCAATCTCCCTTCTACAGGCTTACTCCCAAGCTGAGCCTTAGACTGAGCACCAGACTGACTACTAGCTTGACCATTAGCTTGACCACCAGGCTGAGCCTTAGCTTGACCACTAGACTGAGCGCTCGAAGCGCCGCCAGACTTTCTAGCCCCGTTAGGCAGACTGTACTCATCGTCGAATTGTGATGCCATAGCTGTCCTAGCGATCGCCTAGCGTACAGACCCCAAAAGCTAACCCATTTGGGCCAACTCATCAGCAGTCTAATCAGCAATTATAACAATGGTTAGATACTACCAAAATGATACCTTGTCTCATCCATCGTCGCGCTGATAACCGCTCAGAACCTAACAGCCCCGGTCATCAACCCCTTCGCAGACTACCCCATTTTTCTAGCTCGCTCAACAAGTTTTATTTATATCTCTGCTCCATACAATCGCCGCGCGTAGTCCTTTCCGAACGCCAGAACGCCGCGCTCTAAAGTTATTTCTGGATCTATTTCTGGAGCTATTTCTGAAACTATTCCTAAAGTTTTCTACCGGCACACCAGCTTTTCTACCGGCACACCAGCACCCGCACTGACTCACCAGCGGCAATTCTCGTCTCGCCCAGCGGCACCACGCCCAAACCGCTCGTATTCGCCAAATTCACCAAATTCCCCGAGCTGTGGCTCCCCGCCGAGCGCACAAACTCATAGCCTGCTTCAGTCGCTCGCAGCTCGCCCCACAAATAGGTCTCTCGCTTCCCGCCAGCCGTCAGCTCAGTCATCGCCTTAGCCCACACAAACGCCACAGACGGCGACCCCGCCCGCCCAGAAAGCCGCTGAATCGCCGGAGCCACAAACCGCCAAAAACCCACCATCGCCGAAGCCGGGTTGCCGGGCAGACCAAAATAGAGCTGCCGGCTTCCTTCTTCGCCCACCGTAGCCACCGTCAGCGGCTTCCCTGGCTTCACCGCCACCGACCGAATGTGCAAAGTCGCCCCCAAATCTTCTAGCACCGCATCCACATAGTCGTAGTCGCCCACCGACACCCCACCCGAGGAGAGCACCATATCAGCCTGAGATAGCGCCAAAGCGATCGCCCGCTTCACCTTTTCTCGCGCATCCGTCACAATCCCCAAAGGCACCGGCACCGCCCCCGCCTGAGCCACCAGCGCTGCCAAAGCATACTGATTAGAATCCACAATCTGCCCCGGCCCCAAAGGTTGACCTGGCTCTACCAGCTCACTCCCGGTAGAGACAATTGCCACCCGAGGCCGCCGAAACACCTTCACCTGAGTCTGCTGAGCCGCCGCCAGCAAAGCCACCTCTGCCGGTGCGATCGCCCGCCCAGCCTCCAGCAGCGCCGCCCCCGCCCGATAAAAGCTCCCGCGCGATCGCACAAAAGACCCCTGCGCCACCTCCGCCAAAACCGTCACCTCGCTCTCCTGCCGCGACGTCTCCTCCTGCATCACCACCGCATCCGCCCCCTCCGGCATCATCGCCCCCGTCAAAATCCGCGCCGCCTGCCCCTCGCCAATCACCACCTCTGGCCGCGTTCCCGCCGGAATTTCTGCGACCACCGCTAGCCTCACCGGCACCTGCTGCACGTCCGCCGCCCGCACCGCATAGCCATCCATCGCCGAATTATCCCAATGCGGAAAATCCAGTTCGCTGCGCACCGGCTCTGCTAACACCCGGCCCAAGCAGTCGGCTAGCAGCACCGACTCCACCGCCCGCACTGGCTCTACTAACGTAAAAATTAATCGTTCAGCTTCAGCGGCAGTGAGCATAATTGGGATAGTAGGTAGTGGGATAGTAAGTAGAATAGTAGACAGTGAAGTAAGCCACCATAGCAAACGCGCCTAACCACAAACGCGATCCTTTTGCAGTACTCTCCATCCCAAGCTGAAGCCATGCAGACTGCGCCCGCACCCCAGCCTTTAGACCGCTCAAACGCCCAAACTTCTACCGCCAGGGTCGATTTAGCCAGCACCCTACAGGCCCGCCGTCGCCGCCTAGCCAAACTCATCGACTTCCCGGTTCTGCTCTGGTCGGGCGCTGCCAAACCGCGCAACTTTACCGCCAATATCTACCCCTACCGCGCCAGCAGCCACTTTCTATACTTTGCCGGCATCCCATTAGAAAACGCCGCCATCCGCATAGACGGGGAAGAACTGACGCTATTTATCGATGAAGCCACCCCAGACGACATTCTGTGGCACGGCCCCATGCCCACTCGCGACGAAATTGCTCAGCGCATAGGCGCAAACAAAGCCCGCCCGCTGCGAGATCTAGAATCGCTCGCCTCAGGCGTAGCCCTACTCAGCGAAAAAGACGAAACCGTACGCTCGATGGAAGAAGCGCTGCTAAAGCAGGGTGTCGTTCTTACCCGCCATCGGCCCGAGAGCAATCGGTTACTAGAAAGGGCCATTGTCCGGCTGCGAATGATTCAAGATGAAGGGGCGATCGCCACCATCCGCAAGGCCATCAAAGTCACCGTAGAAGCCCACAAAGCCGGAATGACCGCCACCGCTAGCGCGAGCACCGAAGCTCAGATCCGCGCCGCGATGGAAGCCGTCATCATCGGCCACAACATGAGCTGCGCCTATGGCAGCATCGTCACCATTGCCGGCGAAGTGTTGCACAACCATCGCTACTACAACCCGGTAAAACCTGGAGATCTGCTGTTAGCCGACGTTGGCGCAGAAACCTTCGACGGCTGGGCCTCCGATATTACGCGCACTTGGCCCGTCAGTGGCAAGTTCTCCGCCACCCAGCAAGATCTTTACGACATCGTATTAGCCGCCCACGACTTCTGCATCGAACAAGCCAAACCCGGCGTAGAGTACCAGCGAATCCACCTGATTGCCTGCGAGATTATCGCCGCCGGACTCGTAGAGCTAGGCATTCTCAAAGGCAATCCAACAGACTTAGTAGAACAAGACGCCCACGCGCTGTTCTTCCCCCACGGCGTTGGTCATCTCATGGGGTTAGACGTTCACGACATGGAAGATTTGGGTGACATTGCCGGATACGCAGACGGAAACCAGAGGAGCGATCGCTTTGGCCTCTCTTTTCTACGGCTCCACCGCCCCCTAGAAGAGAACATGATCGTCACCATAGAACCCGGTTTTTATCAGGTGCCCGCTATACTAAACAGCCGAGAAACGCGCGATCGCTACGCCAACATCGTAAATTGGGAGCGGCTAGAACAGTTCTCAGACGTTCGCGGTATCCGCATCGAAGATGACATACTCATCACCCCACAGGGATGCGAAGTGCTCAGTAAAGCCTTGCCAACGACTGCTAACGAAATAGAAGATTTAGTACGACAGCGCAGCCACGCCTAAGAAGCATCGCGAGCCTAAAGCCGTTCTAGAGCTAACCCTTCTCCCCAAACGCCTGTTCTCCAGACGCCTATTCTCCACACGCCTACTGCTTAAACGGGTCGTACTCTGCCAACAGTCGCTCCAGCTTGGCCTCATCGATCCGGCTCATCATCGTTTTAGACTCATCCACGTCTCGAAGCGTTTTCGACAAACTAGCTGTAGAGGCCACCGAGAACAACAAACCCATCCCCATGTAGCCCTTCAACCAATTATCTCCTGGCATATACAGCGTGCCGATAATCGTAGCCGAAATCGAAATAGCAAAAGAAATATAGGTCTGAGCAATCCAGGCGCTACTGTGAGCGCTACCTGCGGTCGATTTCTTCGTACTCATCGTAAAAACTCTCCAACAAAAAGCAAGGTCAATTGAATGCAACAAGTTTGCCTTACTCCTTAGCGATCGCACAGTGAGCAACCACTAACTACCACAACTGGCACAAATCCAGACCAAACACACCGCTCCTATGAGCAGATAGGAACATTACGGGTACTACCTCGCTAGTCTCATAGCTCACTCAATTGAGATAAGCCGATAGTCTGTTCCTTCTAAAATGTCTACCTTGAGAAAATAGAAGTAAAAGAATAATCCCTCTAGTCTGTATATGTAGACAAACAATTTTCAACATTTATGACATATACAACAGCCAACAGCGTTAAAGAGCCTCTTCAGAAGTTCAGCGAATTTGATACAGACACCAAGCTAGCGCTACTGTGGTTCGGCTATCTAGACCTTAAAGAAAACCTCACGCCCAACCCACCCGATGACGTGGATGAGATCGGTCATGCGCTGTTCAACCGCGTCAAGGCCATGTCTAAAGAAGACCAGCTACAGGCGCAAAGAGACATCGTTGAAGGCAACGGCAGCGACATCAGCAAAGAATACGGCGCACTCAGCTCTCCAACCGCATTAGAATTTTGGTTGCTGCTCGCTCAGGGCATGGAAGAAGGCAGCATTATCAACGTTCCAGACGACTACGAATTGCCAGAAGAAACAAACGATTTCGTTGAGTCCGTGAAGAAACTTGACTTCGAAGAAAGAATCAACTTTACGCGCAACGCAGTTGTAGAGATGGGTTCTAAGTAAGCGTTTAGAGTTTCACTCAGCCTAGATTGGCCCTATCTAGTAGAGAAGGCTTAGCAGTAGGAAAAAGCGGTTGTTAGTAGCGATCGCCTTCTCCTATTGCTAGGCCTTTTTCCCCACTCACTTCACAACCTAGCCAACAGAAAACTACTGCCAGAAAGCTATTAGCTCCAGTCCTCACCCTTCTTAATCCAGGTAGGCGTAAAAATAGTTTCCTGCTGATGAATCTCTCGGGTTTTAGCAAACAGCTCATCCTCCGTCAGCCCCCACTGCGCCATCGTCTTATCCAAATCGCTCTGAATATCTCGCGCGCCCAAAAAACCGTCATAGCGAATCCGCAGCCGAGCCAGTTCCGCCATATTCGTCGAGCTTGCCGTCCCGGCCATAATGCTGTTGAGCATATCGCGATCCTTTCTATACTGCGGGTGCAGATAGTCTGTAGTTGGTTGAGTTTCTGCCATACCTAAAACCTGTTGTAATCTAAAGCCTGTTGCAAATGGATAAAGCTTAAAACAAACGACTAAGAACAGAGCGCAGCCGCATGATGCTGAATATGATCGCCCATAAACGTAGAGATAAAGTAATAGCTGTGGTCGTAACCCGGCTGTCGTCTTAGATTCAAAGCCTGTCCAGCCTGCTTGCAAGCCGCTGCAAACACGTCCGGCAAAAGCTGCCCATCCGCCAAAAACTGATCGCCCTCGCCCTGATCAATCAAAATTGAGCCAGCCGCACTCCCAGTAGTACTCTGAGATCGCTTCACTAGCTCAGTCGCATCATAAGCAGCCCAAGCAGACTTATCTTCGCCCAGATAACCCGTAAACGCTTTCTTCCCCCAATCGCACTGAGAAGGCGCCGCAATCGGCGCAAAAGCAGAAATAGAAGCATACTTGTCAGGGTTCTTTAGCCCGCAAATCAGGGCACCATGGCCACCCATCGAATGACCAAAAATACCGGCCCGCTCCGACACCTCAAACTCACTGCGGACTAGGCTCGGCAGCTCATCCACAACGTAATCGTACATCTGGTAATGCTTTGCCCAGGGCGGCTCAGTGGCATTCACATAAAAACCCGCACCCGAGCCAAAATCCCAATCGTCATCAGCCCCCGGAATATCAACCCCGCGCGGACTCGTATCTGGGGCCACCAGCATTAGCCCATGCTCCGCCGCATATCGCTGCGGGCCGCCCTTCTCAATAAAGTTTTTCTCATTACAGGTCAGTCCAGACAGATAATACAGCACTGGCACCGGGCCAGATTCTGCTTGAGGCGGCACGTACACAGCAAAGTTCATGTCGCAGTCGCACGACTCAGAGCGATGCTGATAAAATCTTGTTGTTCCACCAAAACTCTTGGCTCGCGAGGTCTCTTTCAAATTCGAGTCTCCTAATTCTGTTGTCAGCAGTTCAAATGAAAATAAGTGAAAATAAAACAAGTGGAAAGTAGGTCAAAAAACAACCCCACGCGCTAATCGTATAAAACAACGCTGCGGATCGATTCGCCCCGATGCATCAAATCAAACGCATCGTTAATCTTCTCTAGCGGCATGGTATGCGTAATCAAATCATCAATATTGATCTTCCCGTCCATATACCAGTCCACAATCTTGGGCACATCTGTACGCCCTCTCGCCCCACCAAACGCACTGCCTTTCCAAACGCGCCCGGTCACTAGTTGAAAAGGCTTTGTGCTAATCTCCGCGCCTGCCTCAGCCACACCGATAATTGTACAAACGCCCCAACCCTTATGGCAGCATTCCAACGCTTGTCGCATTACCTTCACGTTGCCAATGCACTCAAAAGAGTAGTCCGCCCCGCCGTCAGTTAGCTCCACTAGATGATCAACAACATCACCCTCAATCTCTTTAGGGTTAACGAAGTGCGTCATGCCAAATTTTTCGGCGATCGCCCGCTTATCCGGATTAAGATCCACCCCAATAATCTTATCCGCGCCCACCATTTTCGCGCCCTGAATCACGTTCAGCCCAATTCCACCGAGGCCAAACACCACGACATTCGCTCCGGCCTCCACCTTCGCGGTAAAAATCACCGCCCCAATGCCCGTCGTTACCCCACAGCCGATATAGCAAACCTTATCAAACGGCGCATCTGAGCGAATTTTTGCCAGCGAAATCTCCGGCACCACCGTGTAGTTGGCAAACGTAGACGTCCCCATGTAGTGATACAGCGGCTTCCCCTTAAATGAAAACCGGCTCGTTCCGTCTGGCATTAGTCCTTTGCCCTGCGTCGCACGCACCGCCTGACACAAATTTGTCTTCTGGCTTAAACAATAAGCGCACTGCCGACACTCCGCCGTATATAGCGGAATCACGTGGTCGCCAGGCTTTAGCCTCTTCACATCTGGCCCTACCTCGCGCACAATGCCCGCGCCCTCATGCCCCAAAATAGAGGGAAACAGCCCTTCTGGATCCTTACCAGAGAGCGTATAAGAGTCGGTATGGCAAATGCCCGTAGCCTTCAGCTCTACTAGCACTTCACCGGCCTGCGGCCCCTCTAGCTGCACCGTTTCAATACTCAAAGGTTGACCGGCTTCAAAGGCAACTGCGGCTTTCACATCCATAGCGATTCACTTGGGTTTCCAACTTGACCATTATTAAACAGAACTGCCCAAGTACTCTCCTCTTGAGACATAAATCTAGATGCAGTTATGAAGATACCTGTAAAAGCTCAGGAATCAGCTTCTGATTTTAGGTATTAGGCAGTAAGTTTCACCAGACTTTTCTCCAGAGCTTGAAGACTTCTATGAACCGTCAACTTTCTGTTTTAGCCAATGCGATCGCACTCACGACCATAACCCTCACCACCCTCGCCTGTACCGCTACTCCACCAGGCTCATCAGATTCAGGCCAGCTCTCTAGCTCAGAACCTGCTCAAACAGACATAGGCGAAAATCAAGCGGCTTCAAGTTCAGATAGTTCAAGCTCAGGTGCAAACGGCGCGGCTGATATCGATGCCGCTAGCCCTAGTGAGTTGATAAAGACGATCGGCGATCGCTGCGATCAATCCCTAGAAGTTGACTACCGCTCTCTAACCCTTGTCTCGCCCGATGGCACGACCCGCGTACAGGCGCAAGGCACGCTGCGCAAATCCGCCGACCCCGAATATACAGCCGACTCCGACAACTTCAACTGCCTAGACAGATATCTTCAAACGCTTAATCGCCAGATTGCCATAGACAAACCAGAAGGCGAAGAGCGCATCGTAAAAGACGACTACGATCAGGGCTACGTTATCTTTCAACCGCGCTCATTTTCAGCCGATTCTAGCTACCTAGTAGCAGAAGTAGCCGTTGGCTATAGCGGTGGCGACGCAGCCACATATACCAGCATCATTGATATAGCAGCCAGCGAAGAACTCAATATCGCGCCCTGTGAATCTAAAGATATCGACGACATCCCACACCAAACCTTTCTAGGGTTTACAGCCGACTCAAAGGCCGTTTTCGACTGTAGCTATAATGCAGGCCCAGAATTTATCGAAGCCGTCAATTTAGATACGGGTGAGATGCGGCAACTGTCAGAAAGACCCGACGATCTGGCTGAATATGGCACGGTAGAAGCTGAGTTTGAAGTCGATCTAGCGCGATCATTTGAGTGAGCTACCCGCGCCATACGCCGAGCGCCATCACCGATTACGATGCATCGAATACCCTGCATCGACATATAGAAACTCGAAAAAGCCAGGATGAAACCTTAGACTAAAATAGCCTTCACGAAAGAGCCTTCACGAGACAACTTTAGCTATGAGTTTAAGACTTTTCCTTTTACGCCACGGCGAAACAACGTTCAGCATGAGCCGTGGATTCTGCGGCAGCTTAGACGTAGATTTAACCGACTATGGCTACGAAATGGCGCAGGCATTTGCCGATGCATACAAAAGTTTGAGCTGGGAGGCCATCTATTGCAGCCCCATGAAGCGCACGATAGCGACCGCAACGCCAATGTCAGAGGCAACCGGTTTAGACCTGAGAGTACGAGACGGCTTAAAAGAAGCTGACTATGGTAAGTGGGAAGGCAAAAGTAAGGAAGCAGTAAGGCAAGAGTTTGAAGAGGACAACTACCACTGGATGACAGAACCTGCGTGGAATGCGCCAACAGGGGGTGAAACGGCAGTAGAAGTTCGCAATCGGGCGATGTCTGTTATTGCTGAAATAGAAGAGACGCACACCGATGGCAATGTGCTAGTTGTCTCGCATCGGACGACGCTGCGAATTGTGCTGTGCAGTTTGTTTGGCATCGATCTAGGTCGGTATCGCGATCGCCTAGACTACCCAGCCGCATCATTAAGCGTCATTAAATTTGGTAAGTACGGGCCGCTCATGGAGCGAATGGGCGATCGCGGCTACATGCCCAAAGCCCTGCGCGATCGCGAAAATCTCGAACAAACGCCCGAGCCTGATTAAAAAAGGCCCCAACCGACTCACTGCTCGTCTATTAAGCTGGCGATCGCTATGCTCGTACAATAGCTGTGCCAGTAACCGCTTCGGCCAAACGCCCTCAAACGGCCTAGAACGCAAAATCTTTTCTTACTCCGCCATCGAAAAGCCTTATACGGCCTTGCCTTCACAAACTCACATCAGCCCCTAGCCCCAGCCAGACAGCCTTCTAGCCACCCCCAAAAAGAGTAGCCAGTTGCAAGATTTGACCGACCTCTTCGCTTCCTAGCACTGCCCGCGACTACAGTGAACAAGTCGTCCAAATCTTGCATTTTAGCCGTCACATGTACCATGACTCACGCATCCTCTGCTCGTACCAAAACGCCACTCAAGACCAAACTATGGAAGCGCACACTTGCGATAATCGGGGGTCTGGCCGTATTAGCGCAGGCCGATGCAGCCCTAGCGGGCATGTGCAGAGCAGAGCTACCCGGTAAGATCGACGCCATCGTTAACGGCTACACCCTCAAAGGCTCCCAGGTCGGCATCCTGATCGAAGACGCCAACCCCGACACCCGCACTCTGTACGCCCGCCGCGCCCAAGAACAATTCGTCCCTGCTTCTAACGTCAAGCTGCTCACCACCGCTGCGGCCCTGCAAAACCTTGGCCCTAGCTACAGCATTCGCACCTCCGTCTTCGGCAAACCCAACAGTGCCAATCAAGACCTCTACGTCGTTGGGCGCGGCGACCCCACCTTCACCAGCTATCAGCTCAACCTGCTCGCCAACCAGCTAAAGCAGCAGGGCATCACCCGCGTCAGCAGCCTCACCGCCGTAGATAACTACTTTGCAGGCCCCGCCGCCAACCCCTACTGGGACGCCGAAGACTACCGCGCTGGCTACGGCGCACCCACCAACAGCCTCATTCTCAACCGCAACGAACTCGGCTTTACCCTCTTCCCCACCCGCGTTGGCCAACCCCTGCGCGTCGCCTGGGACCGCCCCGAGTTTGTCCGAGGCTGGCGCATCGAGAACAACTCTCGCACCGTTGGCAGCGGCAGCGAGTTTATTGACGCAGGCCAAAAGCCCGGTCAAAAAGTCATGGACGTACGCGGCCAGCTCATCGCCGGTTCGGCGTCCGAAAACACTTCCATCGCCGTGCTAGACCCCGGCAGCTACTTCGCCGAACAGTTCCAGCAAAGCCTCAACGCTTACGGCATCAACAGCGCCACCGGCAGAGTCAGCGCCGCCAACCCACCCCAGGGCCTAGTCGAACTTGCCGCCATTCAGTCGCCCCCGCTGCGAGCCTTCATCGATCCAACTAATCTCTACAGCGTCAACATCTACGCCGAAGCCATGCTTAAAGCGCTCGGCAAATCTGTAGAACCCAACAGCCCAAACACCTACGCCGCCGGAGCCACCGCCGTCAGCAAAGTTCTCACAGATCTAGGCGTAGCCCCCGGCAGCGTTTCTATCGTCGATGGCTCTGGTCTTTCTCGAAGAAATCAGGCCACGCCCGAAGCCTTTGTCGATACTTTGCAGGCGATCGCGAAAACTCAAAACGCCAGCATCTACCGCAATTCTTTGGCGATCGCCGGACGCAGCGGCACCCTCAGCAACCGAATGCGCGGCACCGCAGCCGAAGGCCGCTTTGCAGGCAAAACCGGCACTCTCAGCGACACCTACACCCTCAGCGGCTACCTCAACCCGCCCAACCATCCGCCCCTAGCGCTCAGCATTTTAATCAACAACTCCAACGCCAGAAGCAGCGACGTTCGCAGCCTCATCGATCAAATTATCGTTCACGCAGCCAACCTAAACGACTGCTAGCTAGCAAGGCAAAACTCAGGGTCTAGTGACATAGAAATCCCCAACTAGCGATTTTTGGGAATTATCAGGCAGTTCCGCCCGCCTAAAAGAGAATTGTCACTGCTATGTCACCGTCCTTTCCAATGCTAGCCGCATTTGCGATTATCACATTCATCGCTCTTCATATAGCAAGCACAAAAACCAACGCCAAGCCCGATAGCAAAAAATCTTCTGATAGGAGAAAGGGCGATCGCAGAGGCGCAGAGCGAAAAAGTAGCTAGCACTTTATCATCCATAACTTGTGCTTCTCTTTGAGAACTTCCCACCTCGCTTTGTCTGCGTCAAAGTCGGCAGTAGCAGGCGGAATTCCAGCGGTGAACCACTCTACGAAAGATTGAATATTTTCAGGCGTTTGTTCGTTACCAAAGGTAGGGACTTGGTTGAGTTGCTCCGCCTTCTCGCCGGATTCGCCTAACTTTAAGATGATAATTTCAACTTCACCTGGCGCAAGATTAATCGTTTCTGATAGCTGTAGCTGCCCAGACTCGTTAATATGACCTTTTAGTTTTAGAGCTTGCATTTTATTACTCGCGATCGCACCCATCCATTATGACGACATCTCAGCCAAACACAGCTTGACGCAGCGCAAAAATCAGCCTATCTTCAATAGCTAAGGTCGCGGTGCCTATCGCGATCGCTTCTTCAGGACTCAACTGCCTTTAGCACCATCGGCAGGTGCGACAACACCTACCGACGGCTAACTCCCAAACTGATCGCGCCAGTCCAAGAGCTAAGGGCTACTGTACCTTAGCTACCTCGATTTGCACCACATTTTGCGAGCTAGCTAAGGCATTTGGGTTCTGGTTTCTTCAGCCCATATCAACTCGAAACCAGAATCTCATGCATACCCTTTCCCATCCGGGCGCTCTTGCGTCCACCCTTTCTCCTACTCTTTCCCGTACGACCACCGAACCCAAAACCGCCGCAGCCGCCACGCCAAACCCGCCCTCTAGCGGCCAAAATACGCCCGACAAATCACCCATCCGGCACCTGCTATTCGGCTCCATGCACTCCGTCCAAACCACCATTCAGCGGCTGCACCAGCTAGGCTACGCCGAACCCAACGATTGGAGTCGGCCCATCCCCACCGGCAAACCCGGCGAAGTGATGACCGTACTCACCAAACGAGCAAGCGCCTTGTAGAGAAAGTCATTTCTACAAACAAACTGTCATAATTAGCCATAGAAAATAGGTTCATAGCGATGGTACAGACCCCTATCAAGCCAACGACGCTAGAGGCATTCTTGCAGCAACCCGAGACTAAGCCTGCCAGCGAATATATTGACGGACAAGCCATTCAAAAGCCCATGCCAAAGACAGCGCACAGTGGAATTCAAGCGGGCTTGATCAAGGTTATAGACCCGGCGTTAAACCCTGACAAAATAGCTAGAGCTTTTCCAGAACTCCGCTGTACTTTTGCTGGACGCTCTATCGTTCCAGATATCACTGTTCTACCGTGGGCTAAAATCCCTCGGGACGACAGGGGCAAGCTCGCTGACGAACTTTTTGAAGCACCCGACTGGATAATTGAGATTTTGTCGCCAGGGCAAAGTCAAACCAAAGTAGTCAAGAAGATCTTTCACGCGCTAGAGCATGGCACTCAGCTAGGATGGCTTATCGATCCAGAAGAAGAGTGCGTTTTTAGCTACACACCTGACCTAAAGACGGTACTGCACGAGGAAAGCGATGCAACACTGCCGGTTCCAGAATTTGCAACAGATTTCTGTCTCACCGTAGGAGAGTTAGTGGCATGGCTATATGAGTGAGGAGCTAAAGCACGGTTGAGATTGGCGATCGCACCCAACATCAGGCCCGCTGCAACACACCCAACCCTTCCAACAACTGCGGATCTTCTTCTAGCGCTACTTTTGCGATCGCCAAATAATCACTCAGCCAATCTTGCAGCTCATCAAGCGCCGTATCTCTCGTTTGCGTCGCCGCCTGCGCCTCACCTTTCTCCTTCTCCTGCACCAAATTCGCCGCTTCAATCGCCTGAATTTCAGCCAGCCCAGCCTTCAACTTTTGCTCAGTAATTCCAAACGCCTGAAGACTTTTCAAAATGCCTTTATCGCTCAGCGCATTGCTATAAAACTGTTTTGCCTGCGCCAGCCAGCCAGAAAGACTCTCCTTTCTTTTACCGCTTAGCGCTAGCTGAGTCGCGGCCCCGTCGTTGCCCTTCAGCGCCACCCGCGCCACCTTCACCCAGCGAATATAAGACTTTTTAGCCGCCGCCCAGGCTTCATTCACCGTAGCCGTTGCCGAAATCTGCCCTCCCGCCTCAGCGGTTTGCGCTAGCTGCGCCGCCGCCGCAACGTTGTAGAGCTTTTGGCCCTGCTGAATGCGCGCAGTGTTATAGCCAAAGTCGCTGAGATAGCTAAGAATTTTCGGATTGTTTAATGCATTGTCGATAGCAACCTGCGCTTCGTTTAGCAGAGTGTCGATGCTGCGATCAAAAGACATATCGGTGACGCCTGAGAGAATACTTGCGCGTTTAAGATTCCCGATGTCTGTAGAGTTGTACACATATGGTCGGAAGTTGTTGCAGGGCGGTCGGCATCAAGTGCAGCGTGGTCGTGAATAGATGCAGCCCGGTCGGGAGTGAGTGCAGGGCGGTCGGCATCAAGTGCAGCGTGGTTGTGGGTGAGTGCTGAGCGGTCGGGAGGAGTTTGCGGAGTGGATGGGTGCGATCGCAGGGCGGTTGTGGATGAGTGCTGAGGGGGAGGGTGCGATCGCAGCATCCTTCAGAAAGATCGCAGCATGAGATGGCGCTGATGCTGAGCCATTCGGAGCTTATCTGCGATCGCCAAAAGCCGATCGCCATTCAAGAAAGGAGAGTGATCGTATTTTTGTGGAAGCGCTTTTTACTTAAGCGGAAAAGCGTTCTGGAAACAGGATAGCAAGCTGTGAAAAGCTGCACGCCAAGTCTCTGATCGGTCTGTTCCATTTCTTGAGATGTTGTTCATCGCAGTACATCAGCCTGAACACGGCATCTTACTAGGAAAAACAGCCTTAGTCTTAATCGACCTTACGCAGCGAGCGGTTGACCGATCAATGGCGTTAGTGGTGTAGATCACGCGGCGAATCTCCATCGGATAGTCAAATATGGAATGAAGTTCTCCCAGTGGCGAATCCAAATTGAGAAACGGCTGGATACATCTCGTCCCACCGGTCGCAAACGCGTCGAGAGCCCTCTGACTCAGCGAGTACGTCTGCCTAGGTAGATCGGCTTGAGGTCAGCACAGACGGCTTTTCTATCCTTCCACGGCATGCTACTTCATGCGGAGTTTCGCTGCGGTGGATAATTAGCTTTTGGGGCGATCGCATTTAAGAAAGCCGACGATCATTACAAATGACCCACTAGTTATCAGCTTCTTAAGCGCGTGTCTTGAGCCATAGCAACATCTCTGCGTCACGCTCTCAATCACAACACTCAATGTCACGAGCCTGGCTAAAGAGCGCGAGAGATAAATCCTGGAAAATCTGTGGACAACTCGTGCGTAATTTCGATGTAAGCATCAAGCTTCTTATTCTGTACATGCGATCTTTTGATACGCTTACACAAATCTTCGGACATCAAGGACCGTAACGCTTAGCTAGCTTCTGGTGCTAGACGACTAAGCTGTTTTGTTGCCCAAGTGCGGAGCTTTTCGTCAGTATCGTTTTGCGCTCTGTCATGGAGGAGTTCTGTAGTTTTAGGATGATCGGGGTATTGACGAACTAGAACGTTGAGAGCGATTTGGCGAGGGTTGTCTTCGAGATCATATTGTCTTTTGAAAGGATCTTTGAGCGTGCGATCGCACCAAAAGTCAAACAGACTTAGATCTTCCTTCCAGCCTTTGGCTAGTTCGCTCACCGCCGTACTGCGCACAGACCCGTCCTCATCTTCTCGCACTCGCTCTTTGAGCATCGGCAACGTCTCTGGGTCTTCCTTCCAGCCTTTGGCTAGTTCGCTCACCGCCGTACTGCGCACAGACCCGTCCTCATCTTCTCGCACTCGCGCTTTAAGCCACGGCAACGTCTCTGGGTCTTCCTTCCAGCCTTTGGCTAGTTCGCTCACCGCCGTACGGCGCACAAACCCGCTCTCATCTTCTCGCACTAGCGCTTTGAGCATCGGCAACGTCTCTGGGTCTTCCTTCCAGCCTTTGGCCAGTTCGCTCACCGCCGTACTGCGCACAGCCCAGTTCTCATCTTCTCGCACTAGCGCTTTGAGCATCGGCAACGTCTCTGGGTCTTCCTTCCAGCCTTTGGCTAGTTCGCTCACCGCCGTACGGCGCACATCCCCGTCCTCATCTTCTCGCACTCGCGCTTTGAGCATCGGCAACGTCTCTGGGTCTTCCTTCCAGCCTTTGGCCAGTTCGCTCACCGCCGTACGGCGCACATATTCGTTGCGGCTGTCTCTTACGCTCTCTTTTAGTAATAAGAGGGTAGATATGTCCTCTTTCCAAGTCTGCGCTATTGCTTGTATCGCTGACTCTGGAGCATAAGAAGAATCCTTAAAAGATAAACAATCCTCTAGCCAAATCTTTGTTACAGAATCTTCTTTCCAGTTGTGTGCAATCGACATTAACAAAACTTTTGCGGCATCACCGCTCAGTCCATAAGGATATTCAGCTTCCACCTGCTGCTTCAGTTTATCTAGTAGCAGGCTAGAAACCTGAACAATCTCAGTGCGATTTCTTACCTCAGCCAAGCAGCCTGTTGCCAACAGTAAATGGCTAACACCACCTACGGCAAGCCGCTTGACTCCTAAAAAGTCGAATTTAAAATAGTCAACTTCTAAAAAGTCAGCAGTTTGTATAGATTGATCCAACAAATGATCAATAATTTCTCCCACAAAGCGAGGATCTACAATGCCAGCAATCAGCTTCAGCACTTCACTCCAAGCTTCATCTGCATAATATTCTCCGTACAGCGCTTTCAAATCATCCTTGTCGAGAAGTCCTTTCTTTCTCAAACTGATGAACAAACTCTCTCGCACAAAAATATTCTAGAAAAGTTCGATGAACAAACGCATAATTATCTGCCCCCAAAGAACACAAAATAAAGTTTCTAACTCGAAACTGCTCGATGATGATTCGAGAGATTGCTCTCGCCTTTCCACCTGAAATTTCCAGCGTTTTAAGATAGGCAACAATAATCTTTTCTAGCTCTTCTCGATGAATCACATTGCCAGAAAGCCCCTTTTCATTCGCCTGCATGTGGTGGGCCACCTTTCGCAATATGGCCTGCTTATCTCTCACATCTATCTGATACGTTTTCAAATCTTCTTGCTCATGCAGCTTACCTTCCACATCCCACTGATACAGCAACACCTCCGAAGCCCGCTCATACAACAGCGCCCGATCCCTCGGCAGCTCCTGATTTCGATTCAAAATCGCCATCATCGTCAGCAACAGCGGATTCCCCGCCAGCTCCCGAATCGCCTTAGACTCCCCAATCGCTTTTTGCAACCGCCCCTGCTTTCTCTCCCGCTCCGCCTGCTGCCCCTTCGCAAACGTCAGCCCATGCCACCGCTCCAAAAAATCCTCAATCTGTTCATCATTCAAATCCTGCAGCATATAGTGCGCAAACTCCGCCTTCCGCAAAGCCTCCGCCTTATATCCCAGCCACCGAGACGTCACCACCATCTGCACCGCCTCATAGCGATTGCTAAACCGATGAATATCCGTCACCACCGCCTCCCGCAGCGTCGGATCAAACACCTCATCCACCCCATCAAACAGCGCTACGGCCTTCCCACCCTTCAGCAACTCATCCAGCTCAAGCTGATTCAGGCGGCAAGCCGTATTCCCTTTATGCAAATACTCCAAAAAGTCATTACAAATCCCCTTCTCCTTATCCTGCGCATACAGCCGCAGCTCAATCAAAAGCGGAATCGGCTCACCCTTCAGCTCTGCCAGCGGCCTATCCGCCCAGCTCAACGCCAAAGCCCTTAGCAGCGTAGACTTCCCCGCCCCCGGATCGCCCAAAATCACACACCGCAAAACCGAACCCGGCCCCTCCAATCCCACCACGCCCCGCACCGACTCAATCGGCCTATCCGCATAGTTCCGCCGCTGCTGCTCCAAAGCATCAAGCGACAATAGCGGATCAATCTCACCCGCCGCCTGCAACGCCAACAGCCGCTCCTTCGGCAGCTCATACATCTGCGGCGCAAACTCCGCACACTCGCGCACATCCTGCGCCACAAAAATCTTCCACAGCCGCAAATTGTCATAAGCCGCCCCCGCCGTATCCAACGAGTCCAAGCTCAAGCTCCCAAACCGCTCCTTCAGCGACTCCTGATACTCTCGCAAATTGAACTGAACTGGCACCCCAACCAGCGCCTCATTACTCTCCTTAATCGCCCGCTGCTGATCCAGATCCAACTGCCTAGCTAGCTCAGCGTCCTTACGAACCAGCCCTTTCACCCGCCGAACATAATTTCTTACCACATCCTCCCATTGAAACTCTTCAGGAAAATTAGTCGGTGGAGACAGCGTACTCCACACGCTCGGCAATAGCTGCCAGTCAATGCTCTCAACGTCAGACTCAAACGCTCGACACAGCTCTCGCGTTACCGATTCAGTTGCCAGCAAACGTCCCAAAGGCTTTGCTAGCTCATGCCTAATCAGCGCTCTTGTCCAGCCACAATTTTCCAGCTCATCCCCAAACAGCTGAATAAAATTTTTAAGCGACTGATTCACCGCCTTCTTCAAAGCATCCGGCGCACTCAACGCCAGCATATCCTCCGCCCCTTGCTTCAGGCGGTCTTTAAACAAGTCCTCAGCAGCAGCCTTCGCCAAAGGCCCAACCGCCTCTTTCAAAAACACCCCAAGCTGAGCCAGCATCAAAGATTCCAGCATGTTCTAAATCAGTACGCATTATCTACACCGAGACTATGCCACTTATCGACAAAACTTGCTGTAAGCCTGCCCCATTCACAAAAAACTTTAACCTAACCCATACAGCCTTCTCGCAGCCCATACATCTCCGCTAGCGAAGATAACAACCGTACGTCGCTAAAATAGAGACCTATCAAAAATATCTGGGTAAGCACATGACCGTATCGCCAGAAACCAAAACCAAAATAAAGCCCAATATCGATCCCGTCACCCTAGAACTACCGTCTCTTTCTCGCCACGCCATAGATGAGCTATACCACTTTCTACAATATCTACAGTTCAAACATCAGATAGATCTAGAACCTGCTATCGAAGCTCTCGAAGATGAGATAGACGTCTTCGATGTCAAAGTTGCCCTGCAAGAACCTGGAGAGGCCATACCTTGGGAGAAGGTAAAAGAAGAGCTAGGTCTATAATGAGCTACCGAATTCTCTTTGATTCTGCCGCAAACAGACAATTTAGAAAGCTGCCGTCAGCAATTCAACAAAGCTTGCGGCCTCTCATCGACAGCCTCGCCACAGACCCCAGACCAGCAGGCTGCAAAAAACTCAAAGGCAGGAAAAACGAGTATCGCATCCGCTCGGGCAACTACCGCGTCATTTACAGCATTGAAGACAAAGCATTAGTCGTTAGAGTCATCAAAGCAGGCCATCGAAGCGATGCATATGAATAAATAAATAGCCCACAACTTAAAAACTTCCGCACTAGCAAATCCAGCAAAGTTTTCAACCTAACCCTTACCGCTTAAAGTAAATCCCCTCGAGGGAGGGGTGGCCCGTAGGGACGGGGTGGGTCAGCACTTTAGGCCACACACCAATCCCTCCCAATGTTCCAAACCACCCGCCGCCGCCTCGCCCTCTGGTACACCACCGTCACCGCCGTCCTCCTCCTCCTCTTCGCCAGCGGCGTCTACATCTACGTCCGCAGCACCCTCGTCGAGCGCGTAGACGACACCCTCAACCACGTCGTCGAAATCGTCCAGCGCCAGCTCGTCATCGAACCCAACCTAGACAGCAGCGCCCTCCACCTACGCACCGCCACCAGCAGCCTCGAAACACCCCTAAAAGTAAACATCGAAGGCAGCTTCCGAGATAGCGAAGCCGCCAGCGAAGACGACCACATCGACCTCGAATGGTTCAGCCCCGAAGGCAACCTCCTCTGGACAACCTTCGCCAAACCCCACCACATCGGCCTCCACGTAAACCCCAACGGCGAAACCGTCACCCCCCCAGACGGCCTTGTGCTCCGCCAAATCACCCGCCGCGTTCAATCCGGATCCCAGCTTCTCGGCTACATCCGCGTCAGCCATCCCTGGTTCGAAGTCTCCAAACCCAGCCGCCAGCTCATCATCGATCTCGCCGCCGGAATCAGCACCATGCTCATCGCCGTCGCCGCCATCGGCTGGCTGCTCTCCGGCCTCGCCATGGAACCCATCCGCACCTCCTACCAACAGCTCAAACAATTCACCGCCGACGCCTCCCACGAGCTGCGCAACCCCATCGCCGTCATCCAAACCAATGTACAAGTCGCCCTCACCGATCCTGACGAACAGTTTCAGCGCAGCCAGCTAGAAGTTATCGAACGTCTCACCCGCCGCCTCGGCAGACTGGTCGACGATCTGTTGTTTCTCGCCAGACAAGAAAGCGGACTCGTCCCCACCAGAAGAGAACCTACCGACATCTCAAAGTTGTTGCAAGAGATTGTAGAAGAACAACAGGCGATCGCCCAGTCAAAATTGCTTACCCTCACCTACACCCCTGCGCCCACACCCACCATCCAGGCCGATCCCGACCAGCTCACCCGCCTCTTCACCAACCTCATCGCCAACGCCATCAGCTACACCCCAGCAGGCAAAGTCTCCATCACGCTCTCCACCACTCCAGCCCACATTCTTATCGTCATTCAAGACACCGGCATCGGCATCCCCGAAAAAGATCTCGCTCGCATCTTCGACCGCTTCTACCGAGTTGATCCTGCCCGCAGTCGTAGCGCCGGGGGTTCCGGGTTAGGACTCGCGATCGCAAAAATCATCACCAACCACCACCAGGGCCAACTCACCCTCACCAGCCAACCCAGCCAGGGCACCACCGCCACCGTCACCCTACCCACCAAACAGTCCCTGCTAAAAAGAGAACAAAAAGAAGCGCCCAGCCGCAAATCCGCAGCCCAAGCGCTCCCCTAGTCCATCTCTATCAGAAATATTGTTGTCTAAGCCAAAAGCAGATCTCCTCCCTGGAGGAGTACCCGTAGGGGGAGGTGGGGTCTACGGCTCAGTCGCCATACTCACCTTCGGGCCAAACGTTTTCTCCTCCGGCATCCCCAGCTCGCCCATCGGCGCAGCCTCAGAATCGTTATACGAATACATTACGCCGCCCGCATTCCCCACGCGAACCGTAATCGACTGATCCGCCGCCCAAGAGCGCGTCTCCCCCTGCTCCAAAATAGCCTCAAACTCAGTCACCCCATCCGCCACAACCCGCACCCAAGACTGGCCCGTCAGCGCCAAATCCAGCTCCACCGGACGCGCCTGCACCTTAGGCTTGGGCTTTTCCACCACCGGCGTCGCCGCCTGCTTAGCCTCCTTCGGCATTAGCTGCTCCATCACCACCGGATCCACAATCGGCTCCGCAAACTCAGGCGTATCCCGCTTCACCAAACCCGAAAGCGCCATTACCGCACCAACAATTAACAGCACGTAGGCCCCATACAAATGCAGCGGTCGCAGTTGCGCAGCCGGAGAATCCTTCCAAGAAGACCGAGGCGGCTGCACCACCGGATGCGTAAAAAATTGACTCGAGATCGCCTCACCGTCCAATCCCAGCGCATTGCCATACCGACGCAGCAGCGCCCGCACATAAATCGGCTCAGGCAGTTCCGCCATGCTCCCCTGCTCCAAAGCCGCTAGCAAAGTTTGACGAATCAGCGTCCGCTTCTCAATCACCTCTAGCGACAGCTGCTGCCCCAGACGAGATTGTTTCAAGGTAGAGCCAAGAGACTGTAGCTGCTCTTGCTGTAGCTGCTGGGCGGAGGGTTCTTTAGTGCGAGCGTTCTGCTTCATGAATTCGACAGGAGGGGTTAAGCGTTAGGTTAAGCAGCGATAAATAAAAATTTGAAATTTGGCAGAGACTCAAAATAGAAGTTTCTTAGAGCAAGTAGATTGAATATAAGAATAATGACCAAAAGCGATCGCTTATGAGCAGCCGTGAGCCAGTTAAAACATCTGCTAGAGCATCTGCTAAAACATCCACGCTAAGTAGCATTCTCTACAGTAAGTGTAGAACTGCGCTTTAGCTGAGCAATCTCTTCTCTACTCAATAAACGATAGCGACCTCGGGGCAAATTTCCCAGCGACAGTGAGCCAATTTTCGTCCTATGTAAGGCTGTCACAGGATGGCCCAAGCTCTCAGCGACCCGGCGAATCTGACGATTGCGGCCCTCAGTCAGCGTCACCCTCAGAAGCGATCGCTCCTTGGGCAACCGACGAATCACCGCCACCTCAGCTGGCGCAGTTTTACGACCCGTCAGCATCACGCCTTTACGCCAGCGCTTCAGCACGTCGTTCGAGGGCGATCCCTCAACTCGAACCTGGTAAACCTTAGGTAGCTGATGGCTAGGATGCGTCAGTTGATAAGTCAACTGCCCATCATTTGTCAGCAAAATGGCCCCGGTAGAATCCGCATCCAATCGGCCTACAGGATGAAGACCCGCACCCGCTCGCAGCTCAGCCTCTAGCAAGTCCAAAACCGTCTTTCTTCCCTGCGGATCGTCACAGGTAGAAACAACGCCCTTAGGCTTATTTAGCAGCAAATATTCGCAGCGAGCAGGCTGACCAATACTGGTGCCATCAACGCAAATCCGATCGGCCTCGGCATCCGCCTGTTGACCAATGGCCGCGACTTTGCCATTTACCGTAACTCTACCTGCCGAAATTAGCTTTTCAGCGCCACGACGCGACGCAATTCCCCGCTGAGACAAAAGCTTTTGAAGCCTTTCGGTCATAAGATCTACTACTCAAACGCGCCGCGCTAATAAATTGCCCCAAGGCCATAAACCTCGGACTTAATTACCAGCGATAGCCGCCCTTTAAATGCATTCTTATTCAAGCAGCTATCTCCGGATATACACAAGGGGGTAGCTCCACCTAATACATGATATTTCATACATAAATTCGCAAAGATACATCCGTATATACCGTCAAAATTCGCTGTAAATGCTTCTAAACTCGTATAAAAACAAGATTTTGAATAAAACGGCTTCCTATAAATTACTTAGTAAAGTCTTAAGAACATGCACCTTTGTCTTCATACTCCCTTCATAAATCGTCCACAAGCCTGGCACCAGGTAGCCATACCCGCAGCCACCCGCCTTTCGTTTCCGGATCGTTCTTAGCCTCCACCCAGCCCTGGTGAGACTCTACAATCTGCCGCACAATGGCTAGCCCAAGACCCGTGCCACTACTGGAAATTTCGGCCATCTCGACCGCCCGATTTTGAGCCACCGCCGACTCTACATCCACTTCACGGCTGCGAGCAGGATCGGCGCGATAAAAGCGATCAAATACGTAAGGCAGATCTTTCTCGTCTAGCCCCTGCCCCGTATCGATCACGTCTAGCACCACAAAGTTTCCTCTCTGCGCGATCGCGCACAAACTCAGCTGTACGCGAATCAGCTGGCAGGCCGGACTAAACTTCACCGCATTACTGAGCAAATTAAACAACACGCGATGCATCAGGCTTTCGTCTACTGTTACCATCATCGACTGCGGCCCCCGGTAGTCCAGATCTAGCTGCTTTAGCCTCGCCAATGGCTCTACGCTCTGCCAAACCGTCTCAATCAAAACAGCCAAATCAACCGGCTCTACATCATCTAGCTGCTTAGGCCGCTGGGCCAGATGGCTCATATTCAGCACATCATCGACTAACTTACTCAAACGAATAACCTCACTCAGCAGCCGCTCCACCCATACCACTAAATCTGGGCTAACCCGAGACTCTATCGTTTCAGCCACCAGTCGAATAGACGTTAGCGGCGTTTTTAGCTCGTGGGCCACATCAGAAATCCAGCGATCGCGCTGAGCCGCCAACAGCACCGCCTCCTGCTTATTCTCCAAAAAGACCCCCACATGCCCATTGCTAATCGGCAGCCCATAGCCCTTCAAAGGGTAAGCGGGCCGCTCCAAATAGTTAGAGGGATCGGTAGAAATCGAGTTAAACGTCCAGCTTGCCTCACAGCGCTTCTGCCTTGTGCGCGTCCGTTCTACCAGCTGATCGAGTTCATACGATCGCACCACCGCTAGCAGCAAACGGGGCTCGCTGTAGTCACCCGGCTGAATATCCAAAAAGTCCTGAGCCTGCTGATTGAACCAAAGCAACCGGTTCTCTTCATCTACTTCCAAGTAGCCCAGCGGCGCATTTTTCAGCAGCGTTCGAAAATCATCAAGCTGTTCATTGAGCACATCCGAGCGAGCCTGACGATCGGCGATCGCACTCGCGAGCTGAGCCTCATAGCCTAAATCGGGCAAAGGCTGACGGTCTTCCAATCGAGAGAGCAGTTGCTTGAGCCGAGCGTCATACTGACGGCGATACATCAAAACCACCATCAACCCAACTGCGACGCCGACAATAAATCCTATCACTGCTCGCTTATACCCACTGCCGGTTCATTCCCTAACCAGTCATCATACAGCAACCAAAAAAAAGCGCACCCCGCCAAAAAGGATACGCTTACAAAACAGTTTCTATGCGAGCCAGCAGGCCGATATCAGAGGATTTACAGCTAACAGCATTAGCAATAAAGCTGGTTACTATCAGACCAAGACCATCAGACAATGACGATCAGACAATGACGATCAGGCAACGATCCTCAGACAGCGGCTACCGAATTAGCCGTTAATGAACAATCGCGCCACGGTAGATCAAAACATTTTCAGTAGAACGAACAACCGTAGTAATTGCTCTATGCAAATGGTAAGTAGCCCCGCGATACTGAGCGACTTCTTGGGTTTCTTCAATTTCGACAGTAGGCTCAGTAGTGTTGTACTTGACGCCACGGTAAGTGAGTTGCATTTTTATCGCCTCAATAGAGATGTGTAGAATAAGAGGCGCGTTCCTTCAGAGTTGTTTTTGGAAGGTTCATTAAACGCAATCCAAAACCCTTACTTCCGTCTTCCTTTTAGTTTGGCGCTAGCCAGCTATTCAGAAGATGAACGTTTGCTTTTCTGTATCTATTGTTACCGTTTTCTAGAAAAATGACAACAAATACGACACAATTTACTGACGGAATGTCATAAACCGATAACAAAATCCGCTGATGCACCGAATCTACCGTTAAATAGCCGGTGCATAAAACGCCTTCGGCCTCGCAGTCAGGAAGAAAGCCAAACTCTACTCGTTCATTCCGACTGCAGCTTGAAGCGTAGACACGGGTGCGCGATAGAAATACTGACGACGGAAATTTTCTTCCTGCACCGCCGCTAAAAACTGAGCTAACGGCTGATTAGCTTGGCCTCCAAGCTGCTGCTGCGATTTAGGCGCATAGCTAATTCGAACGTCTATAGCCGAGCGACTAATCTCAAAACCCGCCGCTTCTAGCGCGACTAGCCCTAACAACAGCGTGCGATCGCTCACTTCCAACCGCCCGCTCAGCCGCTCTAGCGTCACTGCCTGCCCAACCTTACTCACATGCTTCGCCACACCCAGCAGCAGTCTCCACTTGTAGATAGGATCTATCGACTCAGGCAAAGCATACGCCAGCGCCACCGGCTGATGAGTTTGCGCCGATTGGTTTCGCCAAAGCTGCAGCACCTCCCACTGAGCCGGGCACTCGTTCAGCACCAGATCTGTTGCAGCGCGATCCCACTCAGGACTCACCCGCTCACGGTCTTTTGCATCAGCCGCCGCTAAGCCAGCGGCCTCTAGCTCAACCTCCTCTAATCGGTCAAGGCCCTCAAGCACCACCCGCCCAGCCCGCCAGTCCAGCAGCCATTCATTCTGCGATCGCCCGGCCCCTTCCAACTTCTCAGCCACCGGACGAATATCCACCAGCCGCACCTCATACCGACTGCTATAGCTGTTGTAATCTAGCTCCACCACCACGTCCCAAAGCCCCGGCGGCAAGTCCTCCTTATAGTGACCCCACCACAAACCCGGAAACTGAGTGCCCCCATCACCAGACTCATCGCAAAGCTGAAAAGTCGCCTTAATGTAGCCCACCTTTGCGCCCGTACGATCCTTCAGCTTCTGATGCCAAGCATTCTCAAACCAGCATTTTTCAATCAGCAGCTTCGGCACCGGATTCCCCATCCCACAAGGCTCCAGCAAAGAGATTTGGCGAAACAAATCCTGACCCAAATCAGCCACCGTCACCGTTAAATCAACGTTTAGCGTCGGAACGCTACGCTGCGCCCCCATCTGCTGCCGCATCTGCTGATTAATCCCGGCCACAAACATCGGCAAATCTTCAGCAGGCAAGCTCAGCCCAGCCGCAAATGGATGCCCGCCAAACCCGCTCAGCATGTGCGCTTGAGACTTCACCAGCTCGTACAAATCAATCTGATTCACAGACCGCGCCGATCCCCGTGCAAAAACCCTCCCCTGCGCGTCCGGCGAATCCATCGTCAGCAAAATCGTCGGCTTCCCATACTGCCTTGCCACCTGCCCCGCCACCAATCCCAGCACCCCCACCGGCCACTGCGGATCGCTCAGCACAATCACGCCCAGCGTAGACAAATCAGAATTCTCCAGCTTCTGCGTCACCTGTTTCAGCACGTCTGCTTGCAAAGCCTTCCGCCTCGCGTTTGCCAGCTCCGCCTTATTCGCCAGCTCTCGGCACCGCGCCACATCCCGACTCGTCAATAGCTCCACGCAAAAGCTCGCATCGCCATAAATTCGGCTCACCGCATTAATTCGCGGCCCAATGCCAAACGAAATGTCGGTAGGGCGATCGCCCGCCCGCTTACACAGCTCCAGCAGCTTCGCCACCCCAGGCCGACTAGGCACCTTCGCCGTTGTCTGCGTCTTCAATTGCTCAATCCCAACTTGAGCCAAATACCGGCAGTCTCCTTTCAGCTCCACCAAATCAGCAATCAGCCCAATCGCCACCAAATCCGTCAGCTCGTGCAAAGGCCGACTCACCGCCGCTGGCAACCGCTCATACAGCGCCTCCACCAGCTTGTAAGCCACTGCCACCCCCGACAAATGCGCCATCGGGTGATCCCCCGGCAGCGCCCGAGGATTCACAATCGCCACCACTGCCGGACGCTCGCTCGGCAGCGTATGGTGATCGCTCACAATCACATCCATCCCCAGTTCACCCGCCCGCATCACCTCAGCCGGGTTTGTGCTCCCCGTATCGCAAGTCACAATCAGCGTCACCCCATCTGCCGCCAACTGCTCGATCCCCATCATCGAAAGCCCATGCGACTCCTTCAGCCGATTCGGAATGAAGTAACTAAGCTGGTTCTTACCGCTAAAGAACTGGCCTAGCCCATCCCACAGCACCGCCGTAGACGTGATCCCGTCCGCATCAAAATCACCCCAAATCGCCACCTTCTCAGCGCGATCGCGCGCCAACACCAACCGCTCAACGGCCCACACCATCTCCTCGCCAAAGGCAAACGGACTCGCTGGCTCATAGCCATCCACCTGCAAAAATCCCTTCAGCGCTTCAGGCGATCGCAGCCCCCGCTGCCACAAAAGCTGCGCCCCCCACTCAGGCATCTCCAATCCCGACAGCCGCGCCACCGTCTTCACCCACTCAGCGCTCACCCTCTCCACTGCAGCCACTTGCCAATCCTTCTTCATCTCATCCCTCATTCCACGCCCTCATTCCACTCTCAAAAAAAGCAAAACCCTATGCCACCCATGGCTTAGATCCCTTTAAGCTATCAGCTTCTCAGCCTTCACAACCATCCTCGCCGGCTGCGTCACTGCGCATAGACAAGCTCAGATACAATAGGCCCATCACTACAGGGAGAGGCTATGAAACTGGGCGACTGGATTAGTCTGGCGTGTTTGATAGCAGCAGGCTACATACTGTGGCTAATTAGGCCGCTGCTGATGCTCTCATTTACCGCCGTTGTCATTGCGATCGCCCTCAACAGCCTCACCCAGCGCATCCAGGCATTCAACATTCCTCGTCGCTTTGCCATTCCCATTGCGCTTTTTCTCGCCGCCGCCGTCACAACCTTATTCATCTTGGGCATAGTGCCGCCCTTCATCGAGCAGTTCACCACGCTAATCGAAAAAATAGTCACGTTCTCGCAAAGAATTCCGGGCTACGTCATAGAAATTCAGACCTGGCTTCCCGAGCGCATACGGCTCCCTAATGTCAGCGAATTCGCTGCCTGGCTCACCTCCCCAGACTCAGCCGTTCTAGACGTTTTCGGCAACTTCTTTTCTATTTTCAACTCCTCGTTGCAAGTCCTCCTCCAAACCCTATTTGTCACAGTGCTAGCACTGATGATACTCTCCAAACCCAATGCCTATCTCGACGGCATCCTGCTGCTTTTTCCCTCATTCTACCGACAGCGAGCTAGAGAGATCTTTGCTGAATGCGAGCGTTCTTTAGGCAACTGGCTCGGCGGTATCCTGATCAGCTCAGTCTTTATCTTTTTACTTAGCTTCGTCAGCCTGGCCATCCTAGGCGTAGACCTGGCCTTCGCTCACGCCTTGCTAGCAGGCATCCTCAACTTCATCCCCAACCTTGGCCCCACCATCAGCATGATCTTCCCGGTCATCGTCGCGCTCATCTCGCCCGATCCCTGGAAAGCCGTCGCTGTCGTCGTCATCTACGTCGTCATTCAGCAAATCGAAGCCTACTGGCTCACCCCTACCATCATGGCCCGCCAGGTCTCGCTACTCCCCGCCTTCACCCTTATCGCCCAAATCTTCTTTGCCAGACTCTTCGGTTTTCTGGGGCTGCTGCTAGCCCTTCCACTCACCGTCGTCGCCAAAACCTGGCTACAAGAACTCCTGATAAAAGACGTTCTCAATCACTGGAATCTGCCACAGGACAGCAAACTTCAAAAAGCGCTCGTCATCTCTAATTTGTCTCAAGCGATCGCCCCCATGCCCCCCGTACCCACTCCCGTACCCTCCGGATCAACAGAGACACCTCCCTCCCCGCCTACAGAAGCCTAAGTTCTCCTTTGGCTCCAATCTACGCGCTTTGTCACTGTCCAACAGCACTAGGTCAAACAGCACTAGGTCAAACAGCATTAGGATCCAGGTATGAAATCTTTAGCAGCCGCTCCCCAATGTCTTTGACGCTCAAACAGCCTTCTCCCATCGGCTTACTTCTTATCTCTATCCTCTCGGTGCAGTTCGGCTCTGCCCTCGCCAAATCTCTATTCGGTGAACTTGGCCCCTGGGGCGTTGTCTCTTTGCGCGTCAGCGTCTCTGCCCTCTTCTTCTTCATTGTCTGGCGGCTCAAGTGGAATGCCAAAATTCGCGAAAATATTGGCCCCATCATCGCCTTCGGACTCATTCTTGCCGCTATGAACTCCGCCTTCTACGCAGCCATCGATCGCATTCCCCTAGGAATTGCCATCACGCTAGAATTTATGGGGCCTCTGGGCCTAGCCGTCCTCAAATCTCAGCGCTGGCTCGATCTACTTTGGGCCATGCTAGCGATCGCAGGCATCTCACTCTTAGCTCCAGTCAACGGCTTTACCATAGATATCTTGGGCATGGGGCTCGCCTTACTAGCCGGTATTTTCTGGGCAATCTATATTCTCTTAGCCGCCAGAATAGGCGCTCAGCTATCAGGCATAGAAGGTCTAGCCTGGGCGCTCCTAGTTAGCACCATTATCCTGTTGCCCATCGGCATCGCCACTGCTGGCCGCGCCCTGCTCAATCCCAGACTACTGGCATTGGGCGCTGGAGTAGCCCTTCTATCTACGGCAATTCCCTACTCGCTCGAAATCGCTGTGCTGCGATCGCTCCCTATCAAAGTCTTCAGCATCATGCTTAGCCTCGAACCGATGGCTGGTGTACTCGCAGGGCTATTGATCCTAAAAGAGCAGCTATCAGCGCGATCGCTTGCCGCCTGCCTGCTCGTCTCCATCGCCGCCGCTGGAGCCGCCAAATTCAACCCCGCCCCGACACCACCCACGTCCTAATTCCCAGGTATCAACGAAAACTAATTAAAACCGACTGGGTAAGCTAAGCAGTAACTAAACTCAACCGTTCACCAGCCAAGCTCACATCTCCAGTTCATCCCAAAGACTGCCGCTGAACTGCCGCTGAACTGCCGCTGAGCCGTGCCACCAAAGCGCCTGATCCCTCTATGTCATCACCTGCGTCGTCCGCTGTGTTTTTACCGGCCTCTTCCAAGGCACTCAGCGATTTCTTCCCGCTTTTCCAATCTGCTAGCCAGGAAACGCTCGACATCCTACATCGCGGCGCAACCTTCAACGAATGTCCTGCCGGTCGCACCGTTCTTATGGAAGACTCCTGGGGCAATGCGGTTTATCTAATTCTTTCAGGCTGGGCCAAAGTCCGCTGCCAATCAGGCGACGGCTATGTCACCCTAGCTATTTTAGGCAAAGGTGAATTCTTCGGCGAAATGGCCGTTCTTAACGAATCTCCACGCTCTACAGATGTCGCAGCCCTGTCCCGAGTAGAGCTAGTCAGCATTCCCGCTCAGCTTTTTCTCAAAAGCCTATTTGGCGATCCCCAGCTACACCACCGCCTGCTGCAGCTTATGGTACAGCGGCTAAAGCAAACCCAAGCTCGCTTTCAGCTCCGCCACAAAGCGCCCGGCATCAAAATGGTAAACACACTAGTCGGACTCGCTGAAGCCTACGGAGATGAAAAAGGGGATACCGTAGAAATTTTTAATATCCCGGCCAAAGACCTCTCCGAAGTAGCCGACGTCAAAATCTCAGAAGTCCCCAAGATTTTAGGTAAGCTCACCGATCGCAAGTTACTAGCCGTAGATACCAAAAGAGATGTCATCAAACTGCTAGATATGAGAAATCTCAAACATCTCGCAAAGCTTGGGTAGTTTTCGCACATAGACCTTACAGCGAGCGATCGCAGCAAATAGCAACTGAGCGATCGCTCGACTTCAGCATCCTTAATTTTTGTAGGGGCTTTGCCTATTGTGCAAGCATTCTCCCTACAGTGAAGAGAAATTGGATAGAGGTATCGTTTATGAACATGCAGCCGCCCCCTATTTCGCCGCGCCAAATGAATCTCATGCGAGTCGTGCTTTCTATGGCTTGGGCAGACGACAGCCTAGAGCAAAAAGAAGTAGACACCATGCTAGAGAGGTTCACTCAGCTATTTGCCACCGAGCAGCAGCAGCAGGCAAACCTACAGCAGCAGCTCCAAGAATACTTTGTGCAAAAAGTACCGCTCGAAGAAGCCGTCGCCAAACTCACCACAGAAGCCGAAAAAGAAGTCGCGCTGCGTCTCTCTTACGAAGTCATCGCATCTAGCACCCGCACACCTGAAGAAAACGCCATCAACCGCGCAGAAGGCGAAGCCTATCAAAAACTGCTGTCTCTGCTAGCACTACCAGAAGCCACAGTCGAACGCGCCGAAAGAGAAGCAACCGCATCCCTTAGCAAAGGCGGAAAAAACATCGTCGACATGCTAGCTTTTCAGCTTCGCGAATATCTCAACAAATAGCTTCAGCATTTCCTAAACGCTGCACATATCCAAGGCTCGTCTGCCCACAAAGCCTTATATCTCTTGGGAAGCAGGCATCTTAGCTGTCCTCGACTCATGCTCAACAGGTAAGTAACCTAAGCACTCATCTCTAGCATTCGCCGAATAGGCGCTAGAGCCTCTGCCTGAATCTTCTGTGGAATCGTAATTTCAGGCGTTTTGTTCTTCATCGCCAAATACAGTTTTTCCAGCGTATTCAACCGCATATAGGGACATTCGTTACAGGCACAGTTAGCTTCAGGCGGTGCCGGAATAAAATGCTTTTTAGGCGTCTGCTTTTCCATCTGATGAATAATCCCAGGCTCTGTCGCCACGATAAAGCGATCGCACGTTGCCTCTCCCACATACTTTAGCAACGCCGTTGTCGAGCCAATGTAGCTCGCATGACGCAGTACCCCTTCCTCACACTCCGGGTGAGCAATAATCTCCGCATCCGGATGCTCCATCTTCAGCCGCAGCATCTTCTTCTCAGAAAACGTCTCATGCACAATACAGCTCCCCTGCCATAGCACCATATCGCGCCCGGTTTGCGCCATCACATACCGTCCCAGGTTCCGGTCCGGCGCAAAGATAATCTTCTGCTCAGGCGGTAGTTGATTCACAATTTTCACCGCATTCGAGCTAGTACAAATAATGTCACTTAGCGCCTTAATCTCAGCGGTGCAGTTGATATAAGAAATCACTAAGTGATCGGGATGCGCTGCCTTGAATTTGCCAAAAGCATCGGGCGGACAGCTATCTGCTAGAGAGCATCCTGCCTCTAAATCTGGCAGCAGCACCAGCTTATCTGGATTCAGAATTTTGGCAGTTTCCGCCATAAAGTGAACCCCAGCAAACACAATTACGTCTGCCTCAGTGCTAGCTGCCTGCTGAGAAAGCCCCAAAGAATCACCGATATAATCTGCAATATCTTGAATATCCGGCTCCTGATAATAATGGGCCAAAACGACCGCATTCAGGTCTTTCTTCAGATCTTCAATCGCGCTAAAAAGATCGTTCGGCAGCACTGTACCATCAGCCGCTTTTGAGACAGCGGGGTTAGCAGTAGCAAACACAGGCTTTTTCCTCTAAATGTTGTAAAACACCAATTGTTGAATTTTAATTATAGTCAAATCTACCAAAATTGCGCAAGCTTAAGGGTTATCCACTACAAAGCCTCTACCGGCCACTTCGGCCTAACTCCCTTTAGCTATCAGCCAATCTGCCGAGCGATCACAAACCACCACTTTCGTATTCTTCGGCAGCTCGATAGAATCTGTCTGCTCTTCCGATATCAACAGGCCAGACCAATTACTGCCAGCGCTAGCACGCGCTAGCACCTGAAGCTCTGCCACCTCAGAGCTAATGCCAGTCACCGCTAAATCTGCTTCATTTGCCTGAGTTTGGTAAGCAGAAACCAGCGATCGCACTGCCGCCTCCAAGCTTGCCCCTGCGCCCACCAAGTAAGAAAACCGGCTTTCCGCTGTCTCCTTTAAAATCACATTAAACCCCATGCCGCTAGCAGCCTGTTTCAGCTCGTCCAAATCAGCCGACTGTGGCGTCATAAACGGCTCGCTAAACTCTCTAGCTTTTGCTCGGTGCGCCTCATCTTCAGAAAGCGTCATCATCCGCTCTAGCTGCTGCACCGTAAAATCGCCAAACCCCTTCAAAGGATGAGAAATTTCGTTAGCTAGCACCCTCAGTCCAGCGCGCGCCTGCACATAAGGACAGCCCAGTTCGTGCACATAATAGTTGCCGTCCTGCTCGCCCAAAGGTGGACTAAAAGAATTGCGATCTACCGGCGTAAATACAGCGCTGCCGCTTTCGACAATGAATGAATCGCCTAGCCCTAGCCTTTCTTGGATGGGTTCTAGCTCAGCGCGATCGCAATCTCCAAACACAATCACTGGAACGTTCTGTTCGCTCAGCCGGGCGATCGCCTCTTTCGCCCGCTCGCTGTCCACTGCGAGTAACCCTTCCAAAGCCACAAACATAATCTGACTCACCCGCTCTTCAGTCATCGATCTGCTCCGTACCCGTCTCTAAAATATTAAAGCCCGTTGTCTATACTGAAAAAGAGCATCCGACGAAGGTATATAGCCAGTGCATCAGTCTCCGACTCAAAATGAGGCCAAAGACAAAATTAGCATCGCCGTCGTTGGAGACATTCACGACCTTTGGGAACTAGAAGACAACGCCGCCCTCGCTCACCTCAACGTTGACTTAGCAATATTTCTCGGCGATTACGGCAATGAATCCGTCGAAGTTGTTCGTCGCGTTGCCGCCGTCAACTTGCCCAAAGTCGCCGTCATGGGAAATCACGACGCCTACTACTCCGCCAGCAATAAAGGCATCAAAAATTGCCCTTACGATCGCAACAAAGAAGACTGGGTACAGCTTCAAATGGATCTTCTAGGCGACGCTCACATTGGCTTTAGCAAGCGAGAGTTTCCTCAATTCAATCTTACCGTTGTCGGGGGCCGACCCTTTAGCTGGGGCGGATCTAAATGGCGTTATCGCAAGTTTTACAGCGATCGCTTCGACGTTCGAAACTTCGACGAATCCTCAGATCTCATTCTCGCCGCCGCCGACGAAGCCGACCACAGCACCGTCATATTCGTAGGCCATGTTGGGCCACTCGGCCTCGGCTCCGAGCCAGACGACCCCTGCGGAAAAGACTGGGGGAAATCTAGCGCCGACTATGGCGATCCCGATTTTGCGAAAGCGATCGCCCTCACCCAAGAATCCGGCAAGCGCGTCCCCCTCGTCACCTTTGGTCACATGCACCACAAGCTCAAAAAGGACTCCCCCCAGCTACGCAAGCGCGTTGTCACCGATCCCGAAGGCACCGTCTACTTCAACGCCGCCAACGTTCCACGCATCGAAAAATCAGAAACCGGCGATCGCCGCAGCTTCTCCCTCGTTACGCTTGCGAATGGGAGCGTCGAAGCGATTTCACAAATCTGGCTAGACGAAAACTTCAAGCAGCTATCAGCAGAAACGCTCTACGCATTAGACCAATAATTTCCACCCAAGAGTTCACTCAGCTAGACGCCGCCGAAAAATCAAGCTACTATAACCAAGCCTGTTTAACGCAACTAAATAAGTGCGTTGACGCGCCCATAAGGAGAGGTGGCAGAGTGGTCGAATGCGCTCGACTTGAAATCGAGTGTACCGAAAGGTACCGTGGGTTCGAATCCCACCCTCTCCGTTCTAATTAATAAGCTACCAACACGCTAAACGCGGGTCATTTTTACTAGTGAAAATATCTGTCTACCACACCCCCGAAGAAGTGCCGACAGGTACACTACCCGACTGTGCGATCGCGATTGATGTCCTGCGAGCCACCACCACAATGGCCGCTGCCTTCAACGCAGGAGCCGAGGCCATCCAAGCCTTTAGCGACCTAGACAACCTTCTCAAAACCAGCGAAGACTGGCCCGCCGAAAAGCGCATTCGAGCTGGAGAACGCGGCGGTCAACGCGTAAAAGGCTTCGATTTAGGCAACTCCCCCCTCGACCATAAGCCAGAAATCACCGCAGGCAAGCGGCTGTTCATGAGCACTACCAATGGCACTCGTTGTCTAGAGCGAATTCAAGACGCTCCTACAGTCCTCACCGCCGCGCTCACTACCCGCAAAGCCGTCGTCGCTCATATCCTAGAGCACAACTACAACACCATTTGGCTCGTCGGCTCCGGTTGGGAAGGCGACTACTCCCTCGAAGATACTGTCTGCGCCGGAGCCATCCTAGAAAGCATCCTCAACCAAACCAATAGCGACTACCTTTCGCTTATCGGCAACGACGCCGCCCTTGCATCAGGAAGCCTGTACAAACAGTGGCAAAACAATCTTCTAGACCTGCTCAATACAGCCAGTCACGGTCAGCGCCTTCTACGAAAAGACAACACCCGAGACATCGCCTACTGCGCCCAGCTAGACATTCTCAACGTCGTTCCCATTCAAAAAAGCCCTGGCATCTTGGCGGTCTAATTCCAACAGTCTAATTTCAGCAGTCTAAACCCTAGCCCTCTAAGTAAACGGTTCGCCCACTCTCAGAAGCTCGACGCAGCGCATCCCCTACTCTCAGCGCATACAAACTCTCGCTCGCCTCCACATAGAGCGGCTTCCCCTCCGTCAAATAATCCAACACCCCCTGCGTATCCCTCACAAACAACCCTCTACGCGGAGCCACATTAATAGGCGTTGTGCCCTCATCTGTCGTCAGCCGTCCCTCATTTCCCTCAAACACCAGAGCACCTGATCGGCCCTGAATCTCCACATCACGCCGCCCAACCCAAAAACCCTCTCCTTTGCCATAAGTCAGCTCTGCCACCAATCCATTGGCAAACTGAAGCCGCGCCGAACTCAGCACGCTAGCGAAGTAATCAGCAGTTAACTCACTATCAACCATCCGAGTACAGCAGTCCACAGCGCTAACTCGACCAAACAGGTTGGTCAAACGATGCACCCGCGACAGCGCCCCGCAAAACGGAAAGCCAAACAAATCCAATTGATAAGTCCACTTTAATGGAGCCGGACGCACGACGTTAATCGTGCGATAGTTCACATAAAGTGGCATCCCAATACGAGGCAAATATTCCTTCATCGCACTATGCAGACCGCCTAATAGCTCGATATGCTCCACATGCAACAAGCGCTTTCGCTCGCCAGCTAGGGCTATCAACGCTTCAGCCTGTGCCAAATTCAAAGACAGCGGATACTCCACCACCACATGTTTATCTGCCTCCAAAGCGGCCTTCACCACCTCTCCATGCAAACTGCTTACTGTCGCTACCACCACTAAATCAACCGCAGCGTCTTCTACTAGCGATCGCCAACTCTCAGCCGCCTGCAAACCATGCTCCTGTGCAAACGATTGACCTCGCTCATTGCTATGGCCTGCTACCTTCAAAACTTGCGATCGCCCATCCGCTTCAAAAGCCCGAACCCTCGTCTTCGCAGCATAACCCGTTCCTACAATCCCAACTCGAATCACCCTTGTCAGCTCCCCATCCCAAACAATTCAAGCACTATCGACAGGCTCCAAATCCCATGAAAAAAGACACAAAGACGCGCTTTTAGCACCAGTACCTTTAGTTAGATAAACACTTAAATATAGGCTCATCTCTATCGGTAGAATAGCGTTCACGGACTATAAGCAGAGCTTATTAGAAGCGAGTTACTGATGAAATAACGGTTGCTATCTTCGATGTGTCTACCCCTATAGCAAAAGCTTAAAACCTTGCGGCAAGAGCGCTTAAGCCTTTCCACGCCGTCAATATATGAAAGCAAACCATAAGCAAATCGTGGGTTGTCCTCAGCTTTACATTACGAATACCATTCAACAGAGACGCTGAAGATAGTTACAGCCTAATGGTTTTCTCGTAGTATCAAAACATGCTTTCGCCAGAGTCTTACAGTTAGCGCTGTTAGCCACGAAGTGAGCATTCGCAAACAGCCGCCTTGACGGCGACACTGAACCAACAAAGAGGATATTCGCATGGCCAGCTACAAGGTCACACTAGTCAACGAAGCAGAAAACCTAAACACCACTATTGAAGTGGCCGAAGACGAGTACATTTTAGACGCTGCCGAAGAGCAAGGCATCGACTTGCCTTACTCCTGCCGTGCAGGAGCTTGCTCCACCTGCGCTGGTAAAATTACGACTGGCACCGTAGACCAGTCCGACCAGTCTTTCCTAGACGACGACCAAATCGAAGCAGGCTACGTGCTCACTTGTGTGGCCTATCCTACTTCAGACTGCACGGTCACCACGCACCAAGAAGAAGAGCTGTACTAAGCTAGCACTCACCGCACAATAACAAAGGCCCCAAGGATGCTTTTTATTCCTGGGGCCTTTTCTAATCAGTAGAAAACTAAGGGCAGCAAGAGCTTTTTGTACTTTGCAACTGTCTAGTTTCTAAAGTCAAAGCATGGAAACCTATAAGGGCAACATGAAGTCTCAAATTACATCAGGGTATATTAATGTTGCCCTTGCTAGCATGGGCAAGGCTGATAGCTGCCTGTCATTCTACAAGTCTACATAAGAGGAATCGCCGAAGATGAAAGCCATGATTTTGGCCGCTGGGAAGGGAACTAGGGTTCGTCCCATCACATACACTATTCCCAAGCCGATGATTCCAATTATGCAGAAGCCCGTCATGGAGTTTTTGCTCGAGCTGTTGCGTCGGCATGGCTTTACTCAAATCATGGCTAACGTCAGCCATTTGGCCAACGAAATCGAAGGCTACTTTAGAGACGGTCAGCGTTTCGGAGTCGAACTTGCATACTCCTTCGAAGGTCGCATCACGGATGGAGAGCTGGTCGGAGAAGCCGTCGGATCAGCCGGTGGCATGAGAAAAATTCAAGATTTCTATCCTTTCTTCGACGATACTTTTATTGTGCTCTGCGGGGATGCTCTAATTGACTTGGATTTGACCGAAGCCATTCGTCAGCATCGAGAGAAAAAGTCGATCGCCACCATTGTCATGAAGAAAGTTCCGCTCAAGCAAGTTCCTAGCTATGGGGTTGTCGTCACCGATGAGACAGGTCGAATTAAATCATTCCAAGAAAAGCCTACGGTAGAGGAAGCACTCAGCACAGATATCAACACAGGCATCTACATTTTTGAGCCAGAAATCTTTGACTACATCCCTTCCGGACAAGAGTTCGACATCGGCGGAGACCTCTTTCCCAAGTTAGTAGAAGACAATGCCGCCTTCTACGGCATCCGTATGGATTTCGAATGGATCGATATCGGTAAAGTGCCAGACTACTGGCAGGCCATTCAGGACGTACTGACAGGCCAAGTAAAAGGAGTCAACGTTCCAGGCAACGAAGTAAGACCGGGCGTCTTTGCTGGCCTTAATGTCAAAGCCAACTGGGACAAAGTAGACATAGAAGGCCCCGTGTACATTGGCGGCATGACTCATATAGAGGATGGAGCTAAGATAGTTGGCCCTAGCATGATCGGATCTAACTGCTCTATCTCCGGCGGCACCATCATCGACAAAAGCGTTATCTTCGAATACTCTCGTATCGGCCCAGATGTTCGATTAGTAGACAAGCTCGTATTTGGCCGCTACTGCGTTGATAAAACCGGCGCTTCTATCGACTTGCAAGCCGCCGCATTAGATTGGCTAATTACCGATACTCGTCAGGCTGTTGTTTCACAGCCGCCTATCGAACATCGGGCGATCGCCGAACTCTTAAACCAGAGCACAGTCAACTCGCGCAACTAAAGCAAACCAAACAAAGAAAGGGCGGTTGCCAACAATGGCAACCGCCCTTTAAGTTACGAAGAAAGGCGTCACAAAAACAACCAATCAGCTAAAAGTCAAACTACTGGAGAACCAAACGCACGTTTGCATTCTGCAATCCAGGTCGCTTCACTTCAGCCAGCGTCTTGTTAACGGCGTACTTTTGGTTGATGGAGTTGATCAGTTCAGTCTGGTTGTGCTTCTTAGCCACGCCCCAAAGATCAGCAATCAAGTCGAATGAACCATCAGCATTCTGAGACCAGCCGATGTCGTAGTCGCCTTCCAACACAGCCACAATATCCGCACGGACATTCTGACCGCGATAGCCGCGAATGTTTGCTTCAGTCTTAACAGCAACACCCAAATCGCTTAGAGAAGACTTGAGAACTTCAGCATCAGTGATTTTTGTGCGTAGAGTACTAAAATGAGACATTTGAATTTCCTCCTGAAGAGAAATTGAGAGACAACGAAGTTAGAAATCATCAAACCACTCAGCTATCAAATGAGATAGAACCTGAATTTTTTCAATTATGGCTAGCTATTTAGCTAGGCCCTTCCTCCTGCGGGAGCAGAAAAAAGACTGTTACAGCTCCATGCGCTGATACTCAGCCGCTGTCGAAGCTGCCGGACGAGCGCGCTGGCGGGCCCAATCGCGCAAAGCCGTCACCTGTTCGCTCATCGTCTTCGACAGCGGCATCGTAGAGCGAATGGCAGCAATAATATCAAGCTGAGTAAACTCGCGCCCCTGGGCAAAGGCTTCATACATCGCTGAAATCAGCCCTTCCTCAATCTCAGCGCCCGAAAACCCTTCACATACTTTACTCAACTGTTCAAAGTCAAACCTCTCAACATCCGAGCGACGCTTGCTCAGATGAATTTTGAAAATCTCCTTTCGCTCGTTCTCATTCGGCAAATCTACAAAAAAGATTTCATCAAACCGTCCCTTTCGCAGGAACTCACTAGGCAATCTCTCAACTCTGTTTGCAGTCGCAATCACAAACACCGGAGAAGTCTTCTCCTGCATCCAAGTCAAAAAGCTACCGAATATCCGACTAGAAGTACCTCCATCAGAATCTGCCGAGCCTGCACTACCGGCAAATGCTTTGTCAATCTCGTCGATAAACAAAACAGCGGGTGAAACGGATTCTGCAGTTCTTAGTGCACTTCTCAGATTTGCTTCAGAGCGTCCGACCATGGAACCATCGTACACACGGCCCATATCCAAACGAAGCAGTGGCAGACCCCACAGGCGAGCAGTCGTCTTAGCGATTAAAGACTTACCGCATCCAGGCACACCTAGAATCAGCATGCCTTTCGGCTGAGGCAATCCATATTCGCGCGCCCTTTCTGTAAAAGCATTAGAACGCTGCTTCAGCCAATGCTTCAACTCCTCTAAGCCACCCACAGAATCGAGCGTCTCATCCTCTTCTATATAGTCCAATATGCCATTACGACGAATTAACTGCTTCTTCTCAGAAAGAACAATATCAACCTCTCCTTCAGTTAGCTTTCCAGCCATTACTCGAGATTTGCGAAAAACTTTCTCCGCCTCATCCTTAGTCAGACCCAGAGCAGCCTTTAAGAGCTTTTCTCTTCCTTCAGTCGTAATAGTTTCAGACTTAGATTTCTCCAGCTCAGCCGAAAGCACCTGGTTCAGCTCAGACATATTAGGAAGTGTGAAGTCGAGGACAACAACCTCTTTCTCCAGCTCAATCGGAACTTCCTGAATAGGAGACATTAATATAATCGTCTTCTGCGTTCCCCTAAAACCTTCAATGGCGTCGCGTAGGCTGCGTGTTACTTCAGGGCTATCTTTAAATGGATGCAGGTCTTTAAAGACAAACAAGCTAGGCTCTTTCTGCCGCATCGCCCAGTTGATTGCGGCTTGAGGCGAAACGGTATTGTTCTGCTGCCCAGAGCCCTTACCTTGACCATACTCAATCATCCCTTGTGTCATCGTCCAGGTATATAGACGTTGCTGAGGATGCTGTTGTGCGATCGCCGCAATCGTCCGCTCTGCTCGTTCCTCCTCAAAGGTAACCAGATAGATTAGAGGATATTGGGCTTGAATTAATACACTTAGCTCTTCTCTCATCTCAAGCGCCCCCGGCAAGACAACTAACTATCCAACTCAGACAGAAACAACAGAATAAACGACAAACAACAAAAATTCGGTAACAGAATTAACCAACGAATTTATAAAGTAGAAAATTCTTAAGTAAAAAATGCTTAAACCAACTTTCCCGACAAAATCACTTGCAAGCTATCAATTTGCTTTCGCCAGCAACGCCAGAGTCAGAGACAAGCTCTGGTAAAGACTCTAAATTCACAGCCATTGCCTCAAACTGCTTCTCAGCAGAACTCTGAACAAGTGACAGACCATCCTCCCTTAACACTACAGGAGTAGCGCACTTCGGACAGGCATGAACACGATGAGTTTCGCCGCTATGCCCGCTAGTTTGTTCAACCACATCAGAATGAGTGAGGTAGAACTCTATAGCCCGCTGAGCAATGGATGACATAGGCTCACCATCAATTGCGGAGCGGATCTTGACCTGCCGATGCAGATCGTCTGAGATATATAAGGTGACTTTTTGCTTCGCTGACATCTCTGATGTAAATAGGGTGACCCATGCATTACAAGTACATTAACGGGACTTAACTATGGCGTCAAGACGTTATGCCAGTTTGACGTCAAAGAGTTTACATAAGTTATTAATCTACCAAGTCTGCACAATCTTCCTACGAGGAATATTAGATTAAGACTAATTGAGCCATGCGAAGCTGATAGTACAGGTTCAGTACCTATTCAAGAGCACTCTTTCCAAACGACTACATAGCTTTATCCTGTGTATGCTGTACTAATAGTAGCTATGCGTCAAATCACCCTAATTAGCAGTAAGTAGTAAGGGCAGTCTTGTCCTGAATCTAAGAACTCAGTTTTTATCATGAGCATCCCCACCTTGTTCCCTCAAACCGTCTCTTTAGAAGAAGCACTCAAGCGCTACTTTGGATACGGCAACTTCCGGTTCGATCAAAAGCTAATTATTGAACGGGTGCTGAAGAACAAAGACGTAATGGTAATCATGCCGACAGGCGGGGGGAAGTCGCTCTGCTATCAGTTGCCTGCGCTTTTACGAGAAGGCGTCACTATCGTCGTATCGCCTCTCATTGCTCTAATGCAAGATCAGGTTGTAGCCCTGCAAGACAACGGCATTGGAGCAACCTTTCTTAATAGCACTGTCTCGTTTGACGAAGTGCAATCTCGCCAGCAAGCTGTTCTATCAGGCGATATCAAACTTCTCTACATCGCGCCAGAAAGGCTATTCACGCCGACTTTTATAGATTTCTTAGAGCAGGTTGGCCAGAAAGTCGGCATTAGCGCATTCGCCATAGACGAAGCCCATTGTGTTTCAGAATGGGGTCACGACTTTCGTCCAGAGTACCGTCAGCTCTTCCAACTCAAGCAGCGCTATCCTCAGATCCCTATCATTGCACTAACGGCAACTGCGACA
>CAWBJY010000015.1:122500-269250 GCA_963789215.1 uncultured cyanobacterium
CGGTTACTTCAAGAGTCAATAGCTGGGCTTTTGAATTTCAAATGTCTTATTTCAGACTTTGAACTACCTTTGCTTTCTTTCTCTTTTCTATGCAGTTGTCAAGGTTCTTACTAGTCTCGAAAGACCAGCAATCCATAATGACACAATTTGCTCCTCTTTTAGAACAATAGTCATTATTGGTTGCTGACGTTTAGTTGACTCGATTGATTAGTTAGACTCCGTAGCCTTAAAACTTAGTGGTGGAGGTAAGCGGACTCGAACCGCTGACATCCTGCTTGCAAAGCAGGCGCTCTACCAGCTGAGCTATACCCCCATGATTGGAGAGTGGAATTGAACTCGTAAGTGGGCCATCCTGGACTCGAACCAGGGACCTCACCCTTATCAGGGGTGCGCTCTAACCACCTGAGCTAATAGCCCGTATCAGTCTTAATTCTGTCGTTCATTGCTGAACAGCAACACGCAAATAACTTGAAGATAGGTCAATGACTTTTACATCACTCACTAAAACTAACAGACCCTCAACGACCTTAGGTGACTACAACAACTCTCTATTTGCTATGTGCTTTCAAAAGTTGCTTAGTAGGTCTCCCTGTAAGGAGGTGATCCAGCCACACCTTCCGGTACGGCTACCTTGTTACGACTTCACCCCAGTCATCAGCCCTGCCTTCGGCGTCCCCCTCCCTAAGGTTGGGGTAACGACTTCGGGCGTGGCCAACTTCCATGGTGTGACGGGCGGTGTGTACAAGGCCCGGGAACGTATTCACCGCAGTATGCTGACCTGCGATTACTAGCGATTCCGCCTTCATGCAGGCGAGTTGCAGCCTGCAATCTGAACTGAGCAACGGTTTATGGGATTTGCGCACTATCGCTAGTTGGCTGCCCTTTGTCCGTTGCATTGTAGTACGTGTGTAGCCCAGGATGTAAGGGGCATGATGACTTGACGTCATCCCCACCTTCCTCCGGTTTGTCACCGGCAGTCTCCTTAAAGTGCCCAACTTAATGATGGCAACTAAGGACGAGGGTTGCGCTCGTTGCGGGACTTAACCCAACATCTCACGACACGAGCTGACGACAGCCATGCACCACCTGTCTCTACGCTCCCGAAGGCACCAACTGCTTTCACAGAAGTTCGTAGGATGTCAATCCCTGGTAAGGTTCTTCGCGTTGCATCGAATTAAACCACATACTCCACCGCTTGTGCGGGCCCCCGTCAATTCCTTTGAGTTTCACACTTGCGTGCGTACTCCCCAGGCGGGACACTTAACGCGTTTGCTTCGATACTGACCGGGTCGATACGGCCAACACCTAGTGTCCATCGTTTACGGCTAGGACTACAGGGGTATCTAATCCCTTTCGCTCCCCTAGCTTTCGTCCATCAGTGTCAGTTATGGCCCAGTAGAGCGCCTTCGCCACTGGTGTTCTTCCTAATATCTACGCATTTCACCGCTACACTAGGAATTCCCTCTACCCCTACCACACTCAAGTCATATAGTTTCCATTGCCCATCCACAGTTGAGCTGTGGGCTTTAACAACAGACTTTTATAACCACCTACGGACGCTTTACGCCCAATAATTCCGGATAACGCTTGCATCCTCCGTCTTACCGCGGCTGCTGGCACGGAGTTAGCCGATGCTGATTCCTCAAGTACCGTCAGAACTTCTTCCTTGAGAAAAGAGGTTTACAACCCACAGGCCTTCCTCCCTCACGCGGCGTTGCTCCGTCAGGCTTGCGCCCATTGCGGAAAATTCCCCACTGCTGCCTCCCGTAGGAGTCTGGGCCGTGTCTCAGTCCCAGTGTGGCTGATCGTCCTCTCAGACCAGCTACTGATCGTCGCCTTGGTAAACCATTACTTCACCAACTAGCTAATCAGACGCGAGCTCATCTACAGGCTATAAATATTTCACCTCTCGGCACATCCGGTTTTAGCAGAAGTTTCCCTCTGTTGTCCCAGTCCTGTAGGCAGATCCTCACGCGTTACTCACCCGTCCGCCACTCACCCCCGAAAGGGTTCGTTCGACTTGCATGTGTTAAGCACGCCGCCAGCGTTCATCCTGAGCCAGGATCAAACTCTCCATTTTAGTAGAACGATTGACAACCATCTAACCCGTAAGCTTGACCGTTGCAATCAGTTTGTCTGTACTCAGATAACCATTCTGGCTATCCTATTGCTTTATGCAGAATAGCTATGCTATCCTCATAAGCAATTTCATTCATTAACGAGGGTCTCGTTAATCTATCTTCAAATTATTCGCTTTTCTAGGTGCTACTTGACCGCCTTCGGTAGCTAACCCTCTCGGGCCGCTTCCCTCAGCGCTCAACTAATATAGCGACCTTTCGCCACTAGTGTCAACCTATTCGTCGGAAGAAAGTTTGAGGACGCTAGAAGTATTGGAAAACCGTGTATTTCACAGCTTCATAGTTGGTTACATGGTTATTGCTTTGCAAATTTAGCGTGGAAAGCGCTTCATTTTTTTGCTTGAAGCTTTAAGTGTTCCACCACAAACCTGCTAAATCCGCGATTGGCCTGCATGGAACACTCAAGCTGAAGTTACTTGATGGCATTTCGGGCTTCTATTTATTGACGCGGCGAAGGACACTATATAGGTTGTTGAAGCTATTGATAGGGGCGCGCAGTGAACTTTCAGTCTGTAATTGCGACATTGAATGACTTTTGGGCTCAGCATGGGTGCGTGGTGATGCAGCCTTACGACACGGAGAAAGGCGCTGGGACAAAAAGCCCTCATACGTTTTTAAGGGCAATTGGGCCCGAACCCTGGTCAGTCGCATATGTAGAGCCTTGTAGAAGACCAGCCGATGGACGGTATGGAGAGAATCCGAATCGGTATCAGCATTATTTTCAGTATCAGGTGCTGATTAAGCCTTCTCCTGACAATATTCAGGATCTGTATTTAGAGTCTTTGCGATCGCTCGGAATTATGCCCGAAGACCATGACGTGCGCTTTGTGGAAGACAATTGGGAGGATGCAGCTGTTGGAGCTTGGGGTGTGGGCTGGGAAGTATGGCTCGATGGAATGGAGGTTACGCAGTTTACTTACTTCCAGCAGTGCGGAGGATTAGACTGCAACCCAGTGTCTATTGAGATTACCTATGGGCTTGAGCGGTTGACGATGTATCTGCAGGAAGTAGATGCGATCGCCAAAATTCAGTGGAATGACATGCTTACTTATGGCGATATATACATGCAGGGCGAGATTGAAAGCTCTACTTACAACTTTGAAGCGTCTAGCTCGGAGCTTTTGTTTAAGCTATTTGAGCTGTATCAGCAAGAAGCGGAGCAGCTTATGGAGAAAGAATTGGTGCTGCCTAGCTACGACTATGTACTGAAGTGCTCTCATGCGTTCAACTTGCTGGACGCACGTGGAGTTATTTCTGTGACTGAGCGGACGCGATACATCAGGCAGGTGAGGGGACTTGCTAGAAGGGTCGCGCAGCTATATCTAGATCAACGGAAAAAGCTGGGCTTTCCATTGCTAGAGAAAAAGGCGGTAGGGAAAGCGTTGCAGTCCTAGATTGAAGCGTGCTAAGACATTTTGAATATCTAAATTACTGCTGAGGATAGCAACTGTGGGATTAGCTTTGAGAGGATATTTGCAGCCGATTGCAGATTGGTTTGCTCAGTTCAACTTGCCAGAGCCGATTGTGCATTGGGGACATCCGGTGATGATGGCGATTGTGGTGTTTGTGATGGGTGGGTTTGCAGCGTACGCTGGCTGGCAAGGTCGGCTGGCAACGGATACTGGTGTTGCAGTAGAGCAAAAACAGCAACATGCGAAGATTGCTCCGCTGATGTATCTATTCATCGTGCTAGGTGCGACAGGTGGCATCTTGTCTTTAGTGATGCAAGGTGAGCCTATCTTTGAAAGTCCTCACTTTTGGACGGGGATGGGAGCGATCGCCCTTCTGACCATAAATGCATTGATTGCGGCGACAAAATTTGGCAAGGACAGTGATGGACTCAGAACTGCTCATGCCTATATAGGAAGTACGGCGCTCGCAGTCCTCGTTGTCCATGCGTTTCTAGGAGCCAAGTTGGGGCTATCTATATAGGGAAATAGCGAAAGCTAGTCAGCCCATTGCGCTGTTGATCTGTAGTTAGTAGAACAGGCCCGGTAATTTTCAATAGAACTTCAGAGACAGAAGACTTAACCTTCTGTCTCTTTTTTATTGCCTTACCGAAATTTATCTCAGTGGAATAAAGCAGAGCGTTTGGATGATTCGTGGGTTCTCTAAACACGAGAAATAGATGGAATTTTGCTATGAGGTCTTGGGGAACACCGGTTGTTGTGAGTGCTTACTTGATTGGATTGCTCTCTACGGGTATTAGCGAAGCTCGACTGTTTGGAGTGCTAGCAATTTCAGGGTTAGCGGTATTTTTGCTTTGCGCTGTGGCTGGAGTAGTCGCACCTCGATTTTGGAGAATGGGGCCGACTGCAAAACAGTGGTGGATTGCAGGCGCGATCGCACTATTCGCCGCTAGCTATTGCAGTTGGCGATCGCCCCAGCCCGCACAAAATGATGTCAGTCATTTCGCATCGCTCCAAGAGCAACAAATTTTAGGACGAGTTCTCCAAAGACCCCAAACAGCTAAATACAATAAGGCCAAGTTTTTCGTTGAGGTTCAATCGGTTAGCGGTGAGAGTATCAACGGCGTTTCGATTCCCAAGACGGCGAATGGGAAGCTATATGTCACTGCTGCACTAGAACCCAGTAAACGGCTATTCCCAGGAGAAATAGTAGAGCTTAGAGGAAGATTAGAGAAAATAGAGCAAGGTGAAGAAGAAGAGTCTGGCTTCGGTGATTATCTGGCTAGGCAAGGATGCTTTGCACAGTTCAAAACTTACTGGATACAGTTTTTAGAAGATCAAAAGCCCCCACATTGGGCATTGTGGCGATTGAGACAACGTATTGTTTTGGCACAGGACAGGTGGCTAGGCGAGCCTGCTGGCAATTTGCTGAGCGCAATGACGCTGGGTCGTAGAGCCGTTGATCTACCGGCTGAGGTGAAAGACAGCTTTGTCAAGGCGGGGCTAGCTCACACTTTAGCCGCCTCTGGATTTCATGTGTCGCTTATTCTAGGGCTGGTACTCAGCGCGTTGAAAGCTTTTCAGCCTCGGACTCGAGCGATCGCAGGTTTTCTTTCTCTAGCGCTCTACGTTGGATTGACTGGGCTACAGCCTAGCGTAGTCAGAGCATCGGTGATGGGACTAGGCGCGCTGATTGGATTAGCCACCCAGCGCAAGGTAGATCCACGAAGCGGTTTGTTTGTCGCGGCTACGCTCATCTTGCTATGTAATCCTCAGTGGATCTGGGACGTCGGGTTTCAGCTAAGCGCGGTAGCGACTTTGGGTTTGATTGTGATGGTGCCAGGGCTATTGAAAATGATGGATTTTCTGCCAACCGGACTTTCGGCAGCTTTGGCTATTCCGATAGCGGCTTACGTCTGGACGTTACCGCTACAGATGCACTACTTCGATACGCTGCCTTCTTACAGTATTTTGCTAAATGCAATTGCAACACCGCTGGTCGTACTCATCAGCTTGGGCGGATTTGTAAGTGGGGCAGTAGCGATGATTTTCCCAATGGGAGGAAGTGCGATCGCGACTAACCTCTACTACCCCATTCACATTCTTATTTGGATAGTAGACAAATTTAATCAGCTTCCTGGCAGTTCACTCCAAGTAGAAGGTATTGGCCCATGGCCCGTGGTTGCTCTTTACGCTTTGTATGCGGCTATTTATTTCTTCTTCCAGCAGCGGCAGCAGCAGCGTGAGGCCACCTTTGACATTTTTGATCAGTGGTGAGCTAGGAGACGTAGGATTTTGACTGGATGAGAATTGAAATCGGTGTAAGATGTAGAACCCCACTAGGAGAGGTGGCAGAGTGGTTGAATGCGGCAGTCTCGAAAACTGTTTTAGGGTCAAACCTAACGGGGGTTCGAATCCCCCCCTCTCCGTTGATTTGCACTTAAGCTTTTTGCAGACTGCAAAAAGCTTTGAGACTTTTGCTGAGCAAGCTTTACGGCAGCCAGAAATCAGGCAAGACTTGCTGAGCGATGTTACGAATACCTTTATTGAGCACACGGGCAGCTTGAATGTGAGGTTCATCCGGCACAATTGGAATGATTGAAGCCGGTTGCCCCTGTCTAAACCGTTCGATCACTCGGTTAGCCGCTTCTAATCCAGTCACGTAAGCTTTCTCCTGAGACCAGGAGCCGTGGCGAGTCACAATCCAATCGCCGCTCATAAAGGTATTTGAGAAGCTGGTTTCACCGGGCAATAGGTAGCGATAGCTACCGGGGGCAAAGTGACTAACTCCCTGACGGATGCGGATGATGCTTTGGTCTACCACCTTAGCCGTACCAAAGGCAGAGATGCAGCCCGTAAGATCTTTTTGCACCAACGGAATGATTTGATCATCAGTGAGATTCAGTAGCTGATTAGCGTGGTAGTAGTCTGCTTCAACAACTGTGCCCGGCTCGTCTTTGTACTCATCGTGGAGCGCGTTGAGATCGAAGAACGTCCAGCCAGTTGTTTCGTGAAACCCGAAGCAAGCATTTGAAGGCAATGGAATATCAATTTTTCGGTCGAACCAGAGGCGCGTGGCAAGCACGTCTATACCGTTGAGATTGCTGAGGTTTCGAAATTCTGGGCGATCGCGCAACCCTTCGCTCTGCCCCACAATTTTCTTCATCCCGGTAATACCCACCGAGAAAATCACCGCGTCCGCCTCAAACACCTCATCATCACAAATCACCGCATCGATCTCATTATCCGTACCGAGTCGAACATCAGTCACGCGATGATTAGCTAAAATGCGACCGCCTGCTTTCTCAATTTGCTCAGTCCAAGGACGAAAAATCATTTCGCCTACAGTGCCGCGGCACCAGCGCACGTCAAAATCTGGCTGGTGCGCCAGGATAAAGTAATAGAGCATTCCTAGCGCTGCTGCTGCTGAACACTGCTCACCTGGAGCGAATAAGCCAACCAGCAACATCGGCTCAAACGATTCTTTGTAGAGCCGCTCAGAAACGCCGTACTGCTTAAACAGCTCACGCGCTGTCATACAGTCGTATCGTTTCCAAGCTTCGTCAGAGTTGTCAAAGTCTATCAATGAGTAAAGCAGAGGCAGCGCAGACATTCGATCAATCAGAGGCAGGCGCTTGAATCGGGTATAGATGAACGTGCCTAGAGGGGTGGGCAAATAGGGTTCGCGCTGGAAGATGGGAGATTCGACTTCTAGCCCGGCTGGAGAATACTGAGACGAACGAGTATAGGGCGTGAAGGGTTGAATGCCTAGCTCGTCTGTGAGGGCAAAAATATTGCTGTAGGGATACCAAAATCCGTGGATACCCGCTTCAACAGACCGTCCTTTTTCAGTTTGCCAACCGGCAACCAAGCCACCTGGGTAAGCGCCCGCTTCTAGCAATGTGACTTCGTAACCTTGTTTTGATAAGTGGTAGGCCGCACCAAGGCCAGCCCAGCCTGCACCGACAACAACGATTTTCTTTTGATCGGGAGACTGAGACATAGAAGCTATTGAGAGGGATCTTTGTCTAAGCTAGAGCGAAACCGTACAGTGAGCCATCAACCACAGGGTGAATAACTGCCAAATGAATATATAGACAAACAAAAAAGCTACGGAGTTAACCGCAGCTTTTTTGCTATGCCCTATCATCTAGAGCTATTGAGTAAACCAACGACTACATTGCACCGGCCATTGCTGGCTGACGCTCTGGCATGGTGGTAATTTCACCATCTTTGTCGATGTCAAAGATAACGGTGTCGCCATCTTTGAGTTTGCCAGAGAGAATTGCTTCGGCGAGATGGTCTTCTACTAGGCGGGCGATCGCACGACGCATTGGTCTTGCACCATAGCGCTGATCGTAGCCCTCATCCACCAAACGCTCTTTGAACGCATCCGTAAGCTTGAATGACAGCTTTCGATCGACCAATCGAGCGCTGACTTGCTTCAGCAGAATCTCGGCAATTTCCTTCACTTCATCCTTCGTGAGCTGACGGAAGACAATAATTTCGTCAATTCGGTTGATCATCTCAGGACGGAAGAACTGCTTCATTTCCTCATTCACAAGGTTGCGAATGTTGTTATAGCGACTGGTGATACCATCGTCTCCAGATAGCTCGAAGCCAAGACCGCCGCCGCCTTTTTCAATCACTTTAGAACCGATATTCGACGTCATGATGATGAGCGTGTTCTTGAAGCTCACTTCCCGGCCTTTAGAGTCGGTCAGTTTGCCCTCATCTAACACCTGCAACATGATGTTGAAGATATCAGGATGAGCCTTCTCTATTTCGTCGAGCAAGATAACGCTGTAGGGCTTACGGCGCACAGCTTCAGTAAGCTGACCGCCCTCATCGTAGCCGACGAATCCCGGAGGAGAACCAATCAGCTTGGAAACCGTGTGAGACTCCATAAACTCGGACATATCAAGTCGAATCATGGCTTCCTCGGAGCCGAAGACTGAGTTCGCTAAGGCTTTGGCCAACTCAGTCTTACCCACACCTGTTGGCCCGGAGAACACCAAGCTTGCGATCGGACGATCTAGACCGCGCAGCCCAACTCTTGCTCGCCGAACAGCTCGGGAAACCGCTTCGACCGCTTCGTCTTGGCCAACGACTCGTTCGTGCAGCGTATCTTCGAGATGCATCATCATCGCTGACTCAGTTTCTGTAATCGCATTGACCGGAACGCCCGTCCAGGAGGAAACGATATCAGCAATGTCCTCATCGCTGACTTCAGGCATGGTAGTGATAGAAACATCATCAGCTAAGGTCTCTTGGATCTTGCCCATGAGTGAAGACTCGGTTTCTCGCAGCGCCGCTGCCTGGTCGAAGTCCTGGACTTGAACAGCTTCAATAATGTCCTTTTGAACCTGACGCAGTTCGCTGCGTAAATCGCTAGCAGGAATGTTGCGGGAGTAGCGCAAACGCACTCGAGAACCAGCCTCATCAATCAGATCGATTGCCTTATCGGGTAGATGGCGATCTGTGATGTAGCGATCGCTTAAAGTAGCCGCAGCTTCTACAGCCTCATCCGTAATATTCAAGCGATGGAACTGCTCGTACCGGCTGCGTAAGCCGTAGAGAATTTCTACGGTGTCTTCGACAGAAGGCGGCGCGATAGTGACCGGCTGGAAACGACGCTCTAGGGCAGCATCTTTCTCGATGTACTTACGGTACTCATCTAGTGTGGTTGCACCGATGCACTGCATTTCGCCACGAGCCAAAGCAGGCTTGAGGAGGTTAGCCGCATCCATGCCACCTTCTAAAGAACCCGCGCCAACTAGCGTGTGAATTTCGTCAATGACCAAAATGACGTCTTGAGACTTACGCACTTCCTCAATGACTTGAGTGATGCGTTCCTCAAAATCGCCTCTAAAACGAGTACCAGAAACCAGTAGACCCATGTCCAAGCTGATAACTCGGCGGTCGATCAGCGCTTCGGGAACGTCTTGATTAACGATGCGTTGGGCTAGGCCCTCAGCGATCGCAGTCTTACCCACACCCGGCTCGCCAACTAGCACCGGATTATTCTTCGTACGGCGACCCAGAACTTGAACAACTCGCTCAATTTCTTTGTGACGACCAATGACTGGATCTAGCTTACCTTCGGCAGCAACAGCAGTAAGATCCGTACCATACTCAGTCAGCACACTGCTTTCAGACTTGCGCTCAGATTTGCTATTGCCGCCGACACGACCGGAAGCAACTGGCGTGCTTTCTCCAATGACGCGCACTAACTGCGCTCTAATTTTGTCTGGATCTACGCCTAAGTTGGCAATTACTCGATAGGCGACGCTCTCAGAGTTTTGAGTGAGGCTAAGAAGCAAATGCTCTGGCTCTATATATGGATGATCTAGCTTGCGAGCTTCTTGGAAAGCCTGCTCGAAGACCTGCTTTACTTTAGGCGTAAATGGAATTTCGACGGGGCCATTGCCCGAGCCACGACCAATAATCGACTCTACCTCGGCGCGAGCGTTTGCAAGGTTAATGCCGAACTCATCTAGCACCTTAGCGGCGATGCTTGTATTTTCTTTGATGATGCCAAGCAGCAATTGCTCGCTGCCGACAAAGTTGTGACCCAGGCGACGGGCCTCCTCTTGCGCCTGCATGATGACCGCGATCGCTGTGTTTGTAAAATGCTCAAACATATTTTGAAGAGACCTCTAACCAAGGTTGAATGGCTTAACGTGCTGCGATGGAAGTGCCAGGCCGCCGACTTCAAAGGATATACCTGCAGAAACCAGAAGATGAACATATCCAGGCAGACGGCACACTCACTGAGGTGAACCTACTCAAGCTGAATCTACCTGCTTGCGTTCGTTAAGTTATTTATCTACTTGTGTCAATAATACTTGTATTTTCGGCGTTGTGGCACTAGAGAGAGCCGTACTAGCTGGTGTGTTTTCCGTAACAAGTCGATTGACACGCCTCATTAACGCGAGCTTATGGTGCCCCTATTAATCTAAGGATATAAAACTTAATTGTTGCACACCACTCTCTAAAAGTAGAGAATTTTCTAAGGAAATCGAAGAACGTATAAAAAGGAATGCAGCCACTAAGAAGAATCAGTGTTTTTCTACAGGAAAAGGATTTAACCGAAGGGTCTTAAATACAAAAGCCGCTGGCGGACAATACGCTAGCGGCTTTTTCTTTGGCATAAATATTTTTAGCGTTCTCAGCAGAATTTGTCGTTGGAGTTTACGTATCAAACATGCCGCTTACCTAACTTAATTATTTAGCAAAATCAGCCTGACAAACAGACAGCACCTGGCGATCTTGGTCGCTCAGTTCATCAATGCGGTAAAACCCATCTAGGGTATAAGCACCTGCGGCACCGCCAGCAACTAAAGAATTATCCAAAGAAACTGCGATTTCATAGGGATAGATAGTTTGGTCATAGCTATCAACAATGGACACGGATAGCTCGTTTGGATTTATCTGGCCTGAGAAGCAATCAAATGAAGAGCTAGGTTGATAAAACGCACCTACTGTTTGATTGTTTTTAACTGAGAATACTGCGTATGTGAGTCCTAACTCATCTCGGGTTTGGCTTTGTCCAAAAAGATAGTTGCCGTCTGCTAGAACAGATCTAGAAGCACTGAGAGAAGGCTCAGCAGAAGACTGCTTTGACGTTGGATCGTCTGACGCCGCGTCTGGCTGAGCAACGCTGATGCCCGGAAACATCAAACCAAAGGCTGCAAGCGCTAGTAGGCACTTCTTAATAGGATAAGTGCGAGAAATGCTTTTTAGATGACCCATAATAGTTTGCGCTCCTGGTTGATTGTGCTTTATCGCTGGCTTCAGCGTTTGTATATAAAAAGTAAACGGGTAGAAGAAAGTAAACGGGTAGAAGAAAGTGAAAACTTATAGTTGAGAGTCATTAATAAAGATGTCAACAATTAAAACAGCATAGTAATGACTTCTTAGGTGTCGCTTGCCATCTATTTATTGTTCGTCTCAACCAACATTTCGAGGTTGCATCCTGTACTAAAGTTAATGTTTAAAAAAGAAAATACACTCTGCTACAAGGCATACTTCACCGTTGAAAGACTTACTAATTAGGACAGTCTATGAGCCATACTTCAACTAGAAATCGACTTGCTTATGAAAGATCGTCAGTGGTTAAAACAGCGGTTAATCGAATTAGACGGCTATGGCTATGGAGACTACAGAAGCATTAGAGGCCATTACGGATTTACTGACGCATCTTCAGCATTTAATTTGAGCCTGAATTATGTACAAAGAGATCCGTTTGCTGCGCCTAGCCTTGTATGCCTTCAGGTAAGTCAAAAAGTTGCTGGCTTTCCGGTTCGGTGGATAACTGAGTATGCGGCGCAAACAGCGATCGCCGATTATCTAACCAGGCAAGTTGCTCAAGTGGCCCAGTCTTTAAAGCAAGAAAGAGGCTCTGGTAAAAGCGGACAAATCAAGATCGCAGCCCCAAGTCAAGCGGTGATAAGACGTACCGCGATTTGGATTGATTCAAACGGAATTGAGGCGAGACTGACAGTTGGGCTACCGGCTTTGGGCCGACGGATTGCAGGAAAAGCTGCCGCCACTTTGTTATGCGACAGCATTCCGCAAATAGTGAGCCGTTGCCTTCGATATTCAGCGCTAGATGCGGCGGAAATGGAGCGCTATATTCAAACATTCCAAGACGCGGAAGCACTCAGACATCAGTTAGCGCAAAGAGGACTTGTGGCTTTCATTCCAGAGGGTGCCTGCCTGCCTAGACGCAGCGGGGTAGATGAAAGGCCGCTAGCTAGCGGAGCCGTGTTTATTCCACCGAGTGAGAAAGTTAAGCTACAAACGCCTCACAGTGGGGAGATAAAGGGGTTAGGAATCAAGGCGGGTGTGACGCTAATTGTGGGCGGTGGATACCATGGGAAATCGACGCTGCTTAAGGCGATAGAGCAAGGTATCTATAATCATGTGCCAGGAGATGGGCGCGATCGCACTGTTTCTCATCCCAACACCATCAAGCTTCGAGCCGAGGATGGCCGCAGCGTTTCAGGCGTAGATATTTCTCCTTTGATCAATCGACTGCCTGGAGATCGCTCGTCTAGAAGCTTTTCGACAGCCAACGCTAGCGGTAGCACCTCTCAAGCAGCAGGGCTAATCGAAGCGATAGAGGCAGGGGCGAAGGTGTTGCTAATTGACGAGGACACAGCCGCAACTAACTTTATGATCCGAGATCGCAACATGCAGGCGCTTATTTCTAAGGACAAAGAACCTATCACACCTTTTATAGACAAGGTTCGTCAACTCTATGACGACTACGGCATTTCTACTATTTTGGTGATGGGCGGCAGCGGCGACTACTTTTCAGTTGCAGATACGGTTATCGCGATGGAAAACTATCAGCCTCGAATCGTGACTGAGCAGGCAAAGGCGATCGCCCAGGCAGATCCAAATCAACGGCGATCGGAAGGTGGCGAGAACTTTACAAAGCCAGGAAGCCCGCTCGCGGCTAGAGCTATTTTGCCAGATAGCTTGCCACCCCAAAAAGACGGCCGCTCGCCCAAGATCAAAGCTCTAAAGGACAAAATGATATTGGGCTACGAGGAAATTGATTTAAGAGCAGTTGAGCAAATTGTAGAAGTGCATCAGGTAAAAGCGATCGCACAAGCTATTGTCTACGCTCAGCGCCACTATTTCGATGCTAAAAAGCCCTTGAGCGAAGTGTTAGATTGCGTGATGGAAGACATTGCGAAGGGCGGACTTGATGCGCTAGACGAAGATGAAAGACGATGGGGAGATTTAGCGATGTTTCGCCGATTTGAATTAGCGGCAGCTATCAACAGACTAAGAACGCTGAAAACAGCCAGCATTTCTTACATCTGTGCAACTGAAACTGCATATAGATAGCAAAAGAAAGACAGTTGCGTTTTTCTTCCTTTTCTGAAGCATCCTGATAATAGCTGTGCTACAAACCACAAAGGCTAGATCTATCCGAAGATAGATCCAGCCTTTACAGAAGCTTTCAACCGATACGATTAATAGCCGGCTCGTAGCACGCAGTTGTCTCCGGTTTCACCTTCCGCAACGCAGCCTTCAAAAACTATCTTTTTAACCAACGCCTCTGGAAGCTGCTCTCTGTACTCAAGCGCAGCGTTAAACGCATTTGCGCTATTGGTTTCCTGTCCCAAGCGGAGCAACAGTTGGCCTTTAAGATAAAGCAGCTCTGGGTTTTTAGGCGCCGCCGCCAACGCTTTCTCTGCTGCGACTAGCGCTTCCTCGTTACGGTCTAAGTCGCGGTAGCCAATAGCGATACCCCGCTGACTCAGATAAATAGGACTGCCATATTGCGATATCCGACCGATAGCCTCTTCTGGATTAGAGAATGGCAAATTCACCGCTAGCATCAAGTCCATATAACCTTTGAGCAAGTTCAGCTCTGGATCGTTAGGATCTATTGCTTCTGCTGCATCAAGCTGGTTGAATACCTGCTGTAGTAGAGACAAGGCCTTAGGTGTACCTCTAGCAACGCCTTGCTTCTTGAGCACATAAGCCCCTTCCATAAAAGTGCCGACGGCCTGGTAAAGATGGCTCCTTAACGGGTCTTTTGATTCGAGTGCGATCGCAGTTGTCTTAGTTGATTCAGCTCTTGTGGCAACGGCATCAAAGTCGCCTTTGAGATAGGCCATAGCAGCTAGCATCGCCTGAACAAGCGGCTCATCAGCTTCTTGAGTTTCGGCTAGGGCCAGCAGCCGCTCAGCTTCTGTATAATTGCCTTGTTCGAAAATAGCTTCAAAGGCATCTTCTGTCAGCTCACCAATCTCATGAGGGTTACTTGATCTGAACGGATCGGCAGCTAGAGTCGGCAGTGCTGCACCTAGACTCAGGCTCAGTGCCAACAAGCCGCTGCCAAGCCGGGTCGCGAATTTACCCGCGCGGTTAGAAGAAAGTGAGAGAGGACGTGACGACATAGCGTAAAAAGGTTGGAAGACCATTGCAGTTGAGCTAAGCAGAAAGTAAAAGAAGTATGCTCGAAGCCTTTGTATTTTGGGATGACGGCTAGGCAGACCCACTTCGGGTAAAGTATAGCTAGTCAATTTGGCAACTCTATTAAAGCTGTGAAGATCCTGCAGGTGGCATAGTGAACCTACACAGACTGTTTTGAACGCTACAGTTTGACCAAAGATATGAGCCGATGGCAGCCCTTTATCTGGTGTAATCGAGTTTGAGTATTGTTATTGCAGGCGATCGCAGCGGCACCGGAAAAACGACTGTCACGCTAGCTCTACTCTCTGCGCTAAGAAAACGAAACCGTAACGTTCAATCTTTCAAAGTCGGCCCAGACTATATCGACCCGATGTTCCACGCAGCGGTTACAGGTCGGCCTTGCTATAATCTCGATCCAGTTTTAACCAGCGAAGACTACGTTCGACATAGCTATGCAAAACGCGGCGCTCACTCCGAATGCGCGGTAATAGAAGGCGTGATGGGTTTGTTCGATGGCGCGACTGGCGTGGATGACACCGCAAGCACAGCGCATGTTGCAAGGCTTTTGGATTTACCAGTGGTACTGGTGGTTGATTGCAGTCGGATGGCGCGATCGCTCGCAGCTTTAGTCCATGGCTACAAAACATTTGATTCTAGAGTCAAAATTGCTGGCGTTGTACTTAATCGAGTAGGAAGCGATCGCCATCTAGAACTACTCAGCGAAGCCCTAAGCGCAATTAATACCCCAATATTTGGCGTCTTTAGAAGAGAGGGAGATATTCAGCTACCTAGCCGCCACTTAGGACTTGTCCCAACTGAGGAAGTTAGCAAATTTGATCAAATTTCAGCTCGTTTAGCAGACTTAGGGGAGCGATGTTTCGATTGGATTCGGCTAGAACGATTTCTGGCAACTGGAGATATTCAGCCATCAGCAAGTAGCGTCGTTGAAAAGAAAAAGGTGAGAATTGCGATCGCTCGCGACGAAGCTTTCAGCTTTTACTACCCAGACAACACTGAGATGCTTCAAGCACAGGGCGCAGAGCTAGTTTACTGGAGCCCTATCAAAGATGAGTCTTTGCCTATGGCCCATGGGCTTTACTTTGGCGGCGGATTTCCCGAAGTATTTGCCTCTTCGCTAAGCGCAAACAAGTCAATGTTGAGCGCTGTAAAACAGGCGATCGCAAAAGGCATTCCTACCTACGCAGAATGCGGTGGACTCATGTATCTGAGCCAGAGCCTAACAGACTTTGAAGGGCAAGAGTGGCCGATGGTTGGCACCCTCCCCCACTCGGTAAAAATGGAAAAGAGACTGACCTTGGGCTACCGACAGGCTAAAGCGCTAGAAACTGGCCCTTTGCTGAAAGCAGGAGAGTCTATCGTAGGACACGAGTTCCATAAGTCTTGCGTAGTTGAGGGCGAAGCTAGATTTGCCTGTACGCGGCCAGCCTACGAAACGCAAAGATACTGGAGTAAAACGGCCCACCCTCAGACAGAAGGCTACATCAGCCCGACGCTGCAAGCCTCTTACGTCCATCTAAACTGGAGCCATCGGCCTAGCGTTGCCAAACGATTTGTCCAGCAATGTGCCAGTGCTCACGTCTAGCCCACGACTTGCTTAATCGCATCTTTAGCTTCGTCATAATCAAAAGAGAATCCAGACGCCTGCGTTCTCTCTGGTAAAACCTTTTGGCCTTTTAGCACCACGACCGCGCCATCACCCAGCAGCGCCTCAATCGCAAAATCGGGAACAGGAAGCCAGGAAGGGCGATCTAATACTTCACCCAACGTTTCGCAAAATTCCTTCATGCGCAATGGGTTTGGCGCGGTGCCGTTGTACACACCGTGCATGGAAGTATCAAGCAGCGCCTGAATAAATAGATTCACCAAATCGTCTATATGAATCCAGGAAAACCATTGACGACCGCTGCCGATTGGCCCACCTGCGTAGAGCTTAAAAGGCGTAAGCATTTTTGCGATCGCCCCGCCCCCATCACCCAGCACAATCCCCGTCCGAATAATCGCCACCCGAACGCCCACATCCTTAGCCTTAAGGGCCTCTGCCTCCCACTGCCGGCACACCTGCGAAAGAAAATCATTCTCAGCCGGTTCACTCGTCTCAAAAAATTCTGCTGACTCGCTGGTGCCATAGAAGCCAATTGCAGAGCCGCTGATGAGCGCAGTGGGTTTAGGCTCTGCATTGACAATAGCCTCTACTAGCTTTTGAGTACCGAGCTTGCGGCTATTGAGGATGCGCTGTTTACGCTCAGCCGTCCAGCGTTCGGAGATGGGTTCGCCCGCCAGGTTTATGACGCGATCGCACCCCGACATTTCTGTTTGCCAATTGCCCGACTCCGTAGGCGTATAGGCCACATACTCCACCGACTGCTTGAGTTTTGGCGCAGCAAACACCCGGCGAGCCTTCTCCACACTGCGCGTAAATACCCGCACATCATGGCCTTCATCAATCAAACGCTCGACCAGGCGAGTACCCACAAAGCCCGTAGCACCCGTAACGGCAATTTTCATAGCTGAGCTATATTCCTGTTTTATTCACCGCCTTTATAGTAGCGAGCGAGTAGCTTAAAGGGATAGGACGTAAGGATAGATTAGCCCTTCACACCGCTGCCCGTTTCCGACGGCACAATATAGCGCTGAGCCGCGATGAATACCAGAATTACCGGCACGATCGAAATGACGGAACCGGCTGAAATCAGTCGCCAGTTAAACGAAAAGCTACCGGCTAAACGGTTTACGCCGAGCGGCAAGGTGTAATATTCTGGCCGGTCTAGAACCAGCAGCGGCCAAAGAAAGTCACCCCACGAGCCAATAAAAACAAAAAGCGCCAGCGTGACCAAGGCCGGGCGCACTGACGGCATCATGATGTGCCACCAGATACCAAGTTCGCTACAGCCGTCTATGCGAGCGGCCTCTTCGAGTTCTTTGGGCACAGTTTGAAACGCCTGACGCATCAAAAAAATGCCGAAGGCAGAGGCAATAGAGGGAAAGATTGCGCCCAGATAGGTGTTGAGCAGTCCTAGCCGAACGGCGAAAATATACAGCGGAATCATCACAATCTGAAAGGGAATCAGAATAGTGGCGACAACCAAAGAGAAGATGATTTCGCGGCCTTTGAAGGTCAAACGAGCGAGTGGATAGGCCGCGAGCGAACACAGAATTAGGTTGAGAACGACGGTCGCGATCGCAATGACTAAGCTATTGAAAAAATACCGGCCAAACGGCGCACTCTCCCAAGCCGCCACAAAATTCTCAAACGTCGGCGAGCTAGGAATGAACTGAGGCGGAAACTGAAAAATATCTTCGGTTGGTGATTTGAATGCGGTGCTGACCATCCAGAGCAACGGCAGCAGCATGGCGATCGCAATTCCCCCCAACAGCAAATACATCAAAGCCGATCGAATCCAGCCGCTACGCTCACCCACCATCAGCCAAAATCCCTCGACTGCATCAGCCAAAACCCAGCAAAAGATTCCGACTCTGGACTGTCCTGAACCGCAATGAAATGCACGTTGTTCGCCGCCTTCTTCGCATCTTCAAACCGCTGACCCTCTGCCTGAGTTTCCGTGCCAACCAAATCGGCTAGCAGCCAGGTCTCAATCGTCCCCGTATCCATCAGCATTCGAGCCGTCTCTGTATTACCAGAAACGTAGTTCGTCGATTCCTCTTGCGCAGCCCTAACCGCGCCAATCTCTAGACCAGACATCCAGCCAGCTAAAGGCGTAGCCCGCGACGAATAAATAATGAACCCAGGAATTTGCGTATCCGGCGCTACGCCCGCCATATCCAACGGAAAAGCTTCACCAAACCCGATATCCCATTCGTCCATTTCTTTGAATGCCTCAGCCGGCAGCGTCACCAGCGACCACTGCTGGCCCACTAGCGCATCCGGCAAAGGATTAACCACCTCTAGCGGTTTTGCCACCGAAGCAGAAGCACTAGCCTGATAGCCAGGTTCGTTGGGATACACGTTTTCTCTACGATCTTCCAACCAGCGCTGTAAAGAAAGCGTCCGGCGACTAGGGTAAGGAATCAGCCCAACTTCTTCGCAAGCTCGCTTAATCATATTTTGCATCTGATAGCGAAAGTAGCGAACCCTGGTCGGCTGATCGCCAGATTGCGCGATCGCCTCTTCCAAAGCCTGCTTTAGCTGATCCGAGTTCACCTCGCTATTCGACACGTATTTGCTATAGCGAAACAGGTCTTCGGGGTTATCATCCACAGCCTGTACGCCTTCACAAATCAAAATCTCCCAGCGCTTTTTCTTTCGCTCATCCAAGATTGGTCTGGAGTAAAAATCCAGCTCCCAAACAGTACCCATCGGTTCCCTGTATAAAAAGTCTCATTCAGCTTCTATCTAGCTCTTTCAAAGAAGTCCCCGAAAGATAGGGACTTACTCAATCTAAACTTACGTAATCTAATTAGCGCTCAATCTAATTAGCGTCGCTAGCAGCAAGTGCCTTCTCTACGTGCTTAGCTCGCTCTTCAGCCTCAGCCATTACCGTAGCTTTGTCCTTCATCATCTCTCCAGGATACTTTTCCAGTACCTGAGTAGAAAGCGCAATCCGACCCCGCTCCTCATCGATATTAAGCACTACAGCCTTAATTGGCTCGCCCACAGTCAGCACATCGCCCAGCGCAGAAACATAGCTCTTGCTAATTTGCTTAATATGTAGCAACCCTGAAGCGCCACCAAAGTCAATAAATGCGCCAAAAGGCTTCAGCGAAGCAACCGTTCCTTCAACTAGCTCGCCTTTATTCAGATGGCTCATAGCCGTCGCTCTAGCCGCAACCCGTTCAGACAGCAGCAGCTTATTGTTGTCCTCATCTACTTCTAAGAAGGCAACATTAATAGTTTCGCCCATCAGTGAGTCGAGATCTTCCACGCGCTTTCCCAAGTGCGATCGCGGAATAAACGCCCGCAGCCCGCTCACATCGGCCGTCACTCCGCCCTTATTGCTGCCAGAAATCGTCACCTCCAGCACATCCCCATTCTCCTGACGCTCTCTGAGCTTCTCCCACAGCGCCTTAATCTCCATCTGGCGAATAGAAATCACCATTTGGCCATCAGCATCTTGATCGCGCACGATGATGAACTTGCGCTCTGTGCCAATAGGCACGGCTTCTTCGAGCGTAACATCAGACTCTAGCGAGGCTTCTTTGGTCGGAAGAAAAGCCGCAGACTTACCGCCGATATCGACGTAGGCCCCATTCGCCTCGTGAGTTTCTACCGTGCCAGACACCACGCTACCGGGTGCAAACTGGTAGTCCTGCGCTTCTAGGGCTTTTGCAAAATCTTCGGCTGAAAAGGTCAACGGAGAAATCTCCTTCAAAATGGAACGTACAGTCTTTCAAATATAGAGCGTTATTGGTGGTTTGCAACTGACGCTCGCCAGATAGCCTATTATCATCAAGAATTATTGAGCAAACCATCAAAACATTAGATCCACCGCCACGAACAGCAGATTCCCGATTAATCTCTAGTTATAGACAACATGTATTAGAATTCCGTTGGGCTAGCAATCACCGCTAGGCTGGCCTATATCTGCAGCACGGGAGCTTTAGCAGTGGTTCAATTCCATATTCAAACAGACAGCGAAATACCAGCGTCTACGCAGCTGTACGACCAAATTTGGTTTGCGATCGCATCGCGCCAATATCCCCCTAGCTATCGCCTACCCAGTACGCGACAGCTCGCTATGCAAACCGGACTGCACCGCAACACCATCAGCAAGGTATACCGGCAGCTAGAAGACGCAGGCGTGGTAGAAGCCATGCCAGGTTCGGGCATCTATGTTCGAGCAGAAGGCACCACAGAAATTGTTAAGCCGGGTTCGCCACTGCTCGATAAGTTTCCAAAAGCACAAGAACTCGTAGAAAATAGCTTGGACGAGCTGCTGCGTCAGGGCTGCTCTTTGCACCAAGCCCGCGAGCTATTTATGACCGAAGTAGACTGGCGCTTGCGCTGTAGCGCTCGGGTACTCGTAACCATTAAGAAGGAAGACGGCGCGGGCGAGCTAATGGTGCGCGAGCTAGAACAGGCGCTTCAGATTCCAGTACAGCTAGTGCCGTTAGAAGAACTCGACCAGGTGCTGGCGCAGACGAGATCGGGTACTGTCGTGACCAGTCGGTACTTTATTAGTGAGGCGGAGGCGATCGCCGCCCCCAAATCCGTTCGTGTCATCCCTATCGACATCAACGACTACGTCGCAGAGCGTAAGCTTATCAAAGAGCTGCCCAAAGACACCTGCTTAGGCATTGTCAGCCTCAGCACGGGCATCATCCGCATTGCCGAAGTGCTTTCTTACAGTCTGCGCGGCGATGATATTTTAGTGATGACCGCACAAGCAGAAGATGCTCAGAAGCTATCGGCAGTTGTCCGCAGCGCTCAAACCATTTTGGCCGACAACGCCAGCTACCCAATTATTAAGGAAGCCATGTTGAGCGCTCGGAACGATATTATCCGTCCGCCCGAAATTATCCGCTGTGGGAACTACATTGGTGAAAAATCTATTGAGCTACTAAAGCGCGAATTGGGATTGGATTAAAAGAATCTCACCAGCTATCAGTCAGCTTTGTTAGTCCATCCGACAGCCATCTCACTATGGTTCAAGCGCTTGTCAAACCAGTTCTTCTAGCAGAATTTCTGGCGATGCCGGAAACTAAGCCCGCTAGCGAGTTTATCAACGGTCAGATTATAAAGAAGCTGATGCCCCAGGGCCAACACAGTACGCTCCAAGGTGCATTGACGACCCAGATAAACGCTGCTACGCAGCTGCAGAAAGTAGCGTGGGCATTCCCGGAGTTGCGCTGCACGTTTGGTGGACGTTCTATCGTTCCAGACATCGCAGTTTTCAGTTGGGCACATATTCCGACTAATGAAGATGGAACAGCTGCTAACCAGTTCAACCAACCGCCTGACTGGACGATCGAAATTCTGAGTCCGGGACAATCTTCAACTAGAGTCACGAGCAATATTTTGCACTGCCTGAATAACGGGACTACGCTGGGCTGGCTAATTGATCCGGCAGAGCAGATAGTCCTGGTGTTTCAGCCTGGGCAGATTCCTTTGTCTTTAGAAGAGTTGGGCGATCGCCTAATTGTGCCAGCCTTTGCAAATCAGCTACAGCTCACAGTTCAAAACCTTTTTGGGTGGCTCAAAGTAGCGCAGAAATAAAAGGCAATGATAAAAAGGCAGGGTGTAGGCAAAACTAAAGGCTAGATGCTAGCCGGTAACTCAGCGCCAACTAAAAACGATTTCATTATCTTTAAATAATTATCTGCATCTTCCAGCATTGGAAAATGGGCCGTGTTTGGCATGAGGACATATTCGATGCGATCGCTCATATCAGCCGCTTCTTTCCCTAACTTAGCAGGCGTAATCTTGTCATACTCGCCAGAGATCATCAGCGTAGGCACCTTCAGCGACGAGAACGCAGCAGGCATCGCTTCGGTGGCATGCTTACTCACGGCGGCTTTGAGCGTGCCCATCGAGGTAGGGCCATCAGCCATTAAGAAGTCGTTGAGAAAAGCCTTCTTCTCACTGTAGGGAATTGAGCCTTTAAGAAAGCGCGACATAAACATCTGAGGGACGAGTGGAATTTTACCGAGCCACTTAGGTCGAAAGGCAACGACGCCACCGCCGAAAAAGTAAAACAGCTCGAAGGCAACTTTCTGATAGGGGAAGCTGCCGTTGCAGGTGAGGATAGCTTTTTCTACCCGTTCTGGATAGCGCTCTAGAAAATACAGACCAGCCGAGCCACCTAATGAGTGGGCATTCATATACACCGGTTTATCTAAGCCGAGGGCATCTAGCAACCCCAGAAGGTCATCTGCAAAGCTTTCTAGGGTGTCTAAAGATGGATCAGCGGCTAGAGATGCTGGAGTAGCAGGGCGTGATCGCCCAAATCCCCGCATGTCATAGAGCAAACAGTCATACTCGCCTTGAATAGCTCGTGCCGTCGTTTCCCAGTAGCGAGCAGACCCCGCCCAGCCGTGCAAAAACACCATCACCGGGCGGGAATAGTTGCCTGGATTATCCTGGCTCGAAATCCATTCATAGTAATGATTGACGCCATTAACGCTTACGTAGGGCATGTATACTCACTTCATCTCTCTAGCAGAATATTCTCCGACTGAACGTAATTATAAAAAGCGCTGTCCGCCCGATGGTCTGCTGCACACAAAGCTTAAAAAGTAGGCAATAAAAAAGGCTAGCCCGAATAGGCCAACCTTTTCTTTTAGTTCGTGTTGATGTCCGTATTGATGCCCGATTGATACTGGGAATTAAGCCGATTCAGGCTCAGGAATCGAAGTTGGATGCATGATTAGCTCTGCGGTCGAGCGATTTTCCACCATCTCTTTAGTCAAGACACACTGAGTCACATCGTCACGCGAAGGCAGTTCGTACATCACATCGAGCATAATTTCTTCGATAATGCTGCGGAGGGCGCGAGCACCAGTTTTGCGGTTGAAGGCTTCCTTGGCAATAGCAGCGATCGCATCCGGCTGAAATTCTAGCTCCACATTATCCATCCGCATCAGCTTCTTAAACTGCTTCACCAAAGCATTCTTCGGCTCCGTCAAAATAGAAACCAGCGTACCCTCATCCAACGGTTCCACAATTGAAATCGCCGGGATACGACCAATGAACTCAGGAATCATGCCAAACTTCACGATATCGTCGGCCTCTAAGCACTTCAGCGTTTCAACTGAGTTAACGCCCGTCTTAGCAGAGTCGCCCGACTGCACAAAGCCCATCGACTTCTTACCAATACGCTGCTCCACAATCTTATCTAGACCAACAAACGCCCCGCCGCACACAAACAAAATATTTTTTGTATCTATCTGAATACAGTCCTGATACGGATGCTTGCGTCCACCCTGCGGCGGCACATTAGCAACCGTTCCTTCTAACATCTTCAGCAACGCCTGCTGAACGCCCTCACCCGAAACATCGCGGGTAATCGAAGGATTCTCACTCTTACGAGCAATCTTATCAATCTCGTCGATGTAAATAATGCCGCGCTGAGCCTCATCTACATCTAGATCCGCTACCTGAAGCAGGCGCAGCAAGATATTTTCTACGTCCTCACCGACATAGCCTGCTTCAGTTAACGTGGTCGCATCTGCGACTGCAAAAGGAACATCTAAAATCGTCGCCAGCGTTTGAGCTAGCAACGTTTTACCGCAACCCGTTGGGCCAATCATCAAAATGTTCGATTTTTGCAGCTCAATGTCGTCTTCAGGGTCATCCCCCTCTCCACCGTTCACAAAGCTCAGACGCTTGTAGTGGTTATACACCGCGACAGAAAGCACTTTCTTAGCTTCATCTTGACCGATAACATGCTCGTCTAGGTAAGACTTAATCTCGCGGGGCTTAGGAATTTGGTTGAGGGCAAGCGGAGAAGACGACTTTCGCCTTTTCTCTGGATTTTGCTCGCGCCGGGGCGAAGGAGAGGCCACAGAAGAGCCAGAATCAAATAGCTCCTCGTCTAGAATCTCGTTACATAAATCAACGCATTCATCGCAAACGTAGACCCCAGGCCCTGCGATTAGCTTCCGCACCTGCTCTTGCGACTTACCGCAAAAAGAGCACTTCAAATGGGAGTCGTACTTAGACATAGACAGTTAACCTACTGCGGTCAGCTTAGTATCAGAGAGCATTTTTTGAGTTACCACCTTGTCGATCAGGCCGTACTCCATCGCTTCCTCAGCAGACATAAAAAAGTCTCGCTCAGTATCCGCTTCAATTTTCTCCAAGTCCTGACCAGTATGCTCAGCCAGCATCTCGTTCAATCGCTTCTTAAGATAAAGAATCTCACGCGCCTGAATCTCAATATCAGCAGATTGTCCTTGGGCGCCCCCAGACGGCTGGTGAATCATAATGCGAGAACTCGGCAAAGACATGCGTTTGCCCTTAGCGCCGCCCGAGAGCAAAAACGCGCCCATACTTGCAGCTAGTCCAAAGCAAATCGTCACCACGTCGGGGCGAATTTGCTGCATCGTATCGTAAATGGCCATTCCAGCGGTAACCGAGCCGCCTGGAGAATTAATGTAAATCTGAACATCCTTCTCAGGATCTTCAGCATCTAAAAACAATAGCTGAGCCACAATAGAATCAGCCACATCATCCATCACAGGTGTGCCTAAGAAAATAATTCGCTCTCTTAGCAACCTGGAATAGATATCAAAAGCACGCTCTCCCCGCCCAGACTGTTCAACAACCATCGGGATTGCGCCAGAGGGCTGACCGGTAAAAGAGCTACCAATGGGGGAGAACCCACCTGGAGTAACTATCGACTTCTGACTAAATCTATCCATAAACCTAAAGCAGCCGCCTTGTATACGTGCCTAATGTACCGCATCTCAGCTCAATCTTAAATTAAACCTTTAAATCAGCCTTAGCTAACCTTTGAGCCGAAACGCGCTACCAATCTAACGAAGTCACCTCATTTTGACATTGATTGATCTATCGGAAATCCGTACTAGCTGTCAAAGCTATTTCTTCCCTTTAGATTTTTTATCCCCACCCTTACCCTTCTTCTTAGACTTCTTATCCTCACCGCCAGCTTTCTCTGCTTTAGGCTTCTTAGATTTAGCCGGTTCAGTTTCAGCGACCTTGGTTTCGGCGGCTACTTCTGTAGATTCAGAGACTGTAGATTCAGAAACTGTCTCTTCGCTCTCAGGCTCAGCTATCTCTTCAGCTTCAGGGTTCTCTACCGTTTCGTCAGCAACTTCTACAGACTCAACGTCAACGGTTCCATCAGATGCGATCGCAACATCGCTCTCATCAGCCTCCGCCTCATCAGGCACTAGCGATCCCTCAGGCACCAGTTCAACATTCGAGTTTTCCTTCAGCCACCCAAGAATTTTCTCTTTTAGCAAATCTTCGTTCACAACCTGATTCAGCCGCTCCGGATCGACTTGGCTAGGATCATCCACCTCAGCCATCATCTCTTCGGTACGAGCTTTGACCGCTTCATCTGTAATTGCGAGCGATTCCTGCTTAGCAATCTCGCCCAGCGCTAACGTTCGATTCAAGCGCTCAACGGCCTCAGGCTTAGCATTCTCACGCATGTTATCAACCAAATCCTTGGTTAAAAACTTACTCAAGTCAATGCCCTGACGGCTCAACTGCATCGCTGTTTGCGTCACAATAAAATCAACTTCGCGCTGAATCAAGGTCTTCGGAATCTCAGCTTCAATATGCTTCACTAGCTCGTTGAGCAAAGCTTGGTCAATGTTCGCGTCCGTCGCATCCGTCGCCTCTTTCTGATAGCGCTCTTCTAAAGACGTACGCAGCTCTTCAAGCGTCTCAAATTCGCTGACTTCTTCAGCAAAATCATCGTCAACTTCTGGCAGCTCTTTTTCCTTCAGCTCTTTCAGCGTAATAGTGAATGTAGCTGGTTTGCCCGCTAGTTCCGCTTGAGGATAGTCTTCAGGGAAAGTGACTTCTACGTCCTTCTCTTCTTCCAAGCTCATACCTACCATGCCTTCTACAAAGCCAGGAATAAACTTGCCTTCGCTGATCTCGACCTGAAAATCCTGAGCGCTTCCACCCTCAAAAGCTTCCACTTCACCTTCAGCGTTCTCAGCTTTGCCAATAAAGTCCACAACGGCAACGTCGCCTTCTTCGGCAGCTCTGTCTTCTACAGGCACCAAAGTGGCCAGATTCTCGCGGTAGCCTTCTAACGTCTCATCGACGCGGCCTTCCTTAGGCTTAATCTCTTCGGCCTGCACAGAAAGCCCCTTGTACTCACTGAGCTTGACTCTAGGCGGTACATCTACAGAAGCAGACAGGGTAAAAGGCTCACCGGGCTTGTAAGTCCCCATCAGCTCCTCAAAATTTGACTGCAGCTGGTAGTTACCCAACGCATCAATTTCTTCTTGCTTGATAGCTTTTTCGATTACGGACTGAACAATTTCTTCTAGCGCCGCCGCCTTAAGCTGCATCGTGCCAATGCGCTGGATCAGAATTTGGCGGGGTACCTTGCCCTTACGGAACCCAGGAATGTTGGCTGACTTCATGTAGTCACGCAACACTTTTTCGTAGCCCTGCTTAGACAAGTCTGCAGGGACTTCAATCTCCAGACCGACTTGGCTATCGGGCAAATTTTCCTGAGTAACTTTCATTTACAGATACGGTGGTAGTAATTAACGATAAAACACTTTAAGACTCAAGGACTATGCGCGTCTGAGAACTGTACGCTTACTTAAAACCGCATAGAGTCTAGGGATGCCTAGTGCAGTTGAGTATCATACACCTGAATTATATTGATTCTAAAGAAAGTTGAATCGCGCTCACGAATCAAGATCATTTCAAAATCATTGAATAGCTAGATATACAGAAAGCCAGATATACGGATAATATGAGCACAGCCTGATACTTTTTTGGGCTGACATCCACAAGCTGTGGAGTCGCAGTCCAAGTCTGGAGGACACCCGTGCCTGACGCTTTCAACGTTGCCATTATGGGCGCTACTGGTGCTGTTGGCACCGAGCTGCTCGCTCTGCTAGAAGAACGTAATTTTCCTATTAAATCGCTAAAGCTACTGGCTTCGCCACGATCGGCGGGCAAGCAAATTAGCTTTAAAGGAAAATCGCTGACGGTTGAAGAGACTAGCGCTGAGTCATTTAAAAACGTAGATATTGTGCTGGCATCAGCAGGTGGCTCTACCTCGAAGCAGTGGGCTAAAGCAATTGTTGAGGCAGGCGCACTGATGATTGATAACTCTAGCGCTTTTAGAATGGAAGCGAATGTTCCATTGGTTGTCCCGGAAGTGAATCCAGACGATGCGAAAGATCACTCAGGAATTATTGCCAATCCGAACTGCACCACCATATTGATGAGCGTCGCTCTGTGGCCACTGCATCAAATTCAACCTATTCGCCGAGTTATCGTTGCGACCTACCAGTCGGCTAGTGGCGCAGGCGCTCGGGCTATGGAGGAAGTAAAGCAGCAGGCTCAGGCCATACTAGATGGCCAAACGCCACCAACAGAAAGCTTTCCATATCCGCTGGCCTTCAATCTGTTTCCCCACAACACGCCGATAAACGAGCAGGGCTACTGCGAGGAAGAAATGAAAATGGTGAACGAGACGCGAAAAATATTTGGCGTTTCTGATCTAAGAGTGTCGGCAACTTGCATCCGAGTGCCTGTGCTCAGGGCCCATTCTGAAGCGGTGAACTTAGAGTTTGAAAAGCCGTTTTCGGTAGTTGAAGCTAGAGAGGCGATCGCACAAGCAGACGGTGTCACCCTCAAAGAAGACTGGGAAGCCAACTACTTCCCGATGCCGATTGATGCTAGCGGCGAAGATGACGTATTAGTCGGTCGCATTCGGCAGGATTTATCGCATCCAAATGGGCTAGAGCTATGGCTATGCGGCGATCAAATTCGTAAAGGAGCCGCGTTAAATGCGGTGCAAATCGCCGAATTGGTAGTTGCGAAGCAGTGGCTTAAGCAACCCACAGCAGTTTCTGCGTAGATTTATAATTCAGCGATCATTATCTAGCGATCATTCTGAGGTTTTATGACACACGACGAGTACTTATCATGACGAGTTCTGATAGCGCTGCGCCTCACTTTGGCCGAGTGCTGACGGCGATGGTTACGCCTTTCTTACCCTCGGGAGAAGTTAATTATCCGGTAGTTGAAAAGTTTTCTAACTACCTGGTTGATCATGGCACCGATACGGTGGTGGTATGCGGGACAACCGGCGAGTCGCCCGCGTTGACGTGGGGCGAGGAGTATGAGCTGTTTAAGGTCGTGAAGGGGGCAGTAGGCGATCGCGCAAAGATCATGGCAGGCACCGGCTCCAACAGCACTAAAGAAGCTATAGAAGCAACCAAAAAGGCTGATAAACTAGGCTTAGATGGCTCCCTTCAGGTTGTTCCTTACTACAACAAGCCGCCACAGGCTGGTTTAAAGGGACACTTCGAAGCGATCGCCCATGCGGTGCCCGACCTGCCGATCATGCTTTACAATGTACCTGGACGCACCAGCTGCAACCTTCTACCTGAAACCGTCGCCGAACTATCAAGAATTCCTAATATCGTCGCCATTAAAGAGGCTAGTGGGAATCTTGATCAAGTCAGCGAAATTAGTCGGCGCACTCGTCAACAGGGAACGGCTGATTTTGAAATCTATTCTGGAGATGACTCCTTAACGTTACCCATGCTCTCCGTAGGAGCGGTCGGCGTCGTCAGCGTAGCGAGTCATCTAGTAGGCGACAAGCTACAGCAAATGGTCAGAGCGTTTGAGTCGGGCCAAGTCGGTAAGGCAACTACCTTACATCTAGAACTTCTGCCGCTATTTAAGGCGCTGTTTGCTATCACTAGCCCCATTCCGCTAAAAGTGGCGCTAACATTGCAGGGGTGGGAAGTTGGCAAATGTCGGCTGCCATTATGCGAAGGGTCACCCGACTTACAGCAGCAAGTTGAAAAAGCGTTGATTCAGATGAATCTGCTAAAAGCAAGTTAAGGGCTGCGTAGTAGGAGCAGATAACGAAGAGCGGATAAGAAGAGCAGATAGTAAAAACGACCCAACCCCAAAAACCACTGCCGAACAGTCACCGGCAGGAACCACGACAAAAGTTCAGTCAGTACAGATATACTGACAGCAGTAAAGTAGCAAGTAAGCGAAAGTAAAGTCGCAGGCACTGAATAGCTAGCTTTACAAAGTAGCCGAGCCGGATATCCCCAACTCAGCTCTACAAATAACAGCAAATTCAGGCAACCATCCTCATCTAGCCTGGAGCAGCTAACAGAATTTCCAAGGCCACAGCCACAAGTTCACTGCTAAAGCCCGCGCCGACAGCACCCTAGTTCTCAGACATATCGCTCTCTAACCGCTCGTCCTACAGGCGATTCATCAATAATCGCACAGAGCACATACAGGCATCGACTCAACCTAACTAGAAATAGGAAGACACTTTGACGACTAGACAATTTAACATATTCGCTCGCTCTCGAGACCAGTTGCCTCTCCCACGTTGTCAGCAGATTCAGGCGCAAGCGACCAGCTAACAGGGTCAATCCGAACGCAGGCAAGAACCCCCTCAGGACTAGCAGTCCATTTCTTACCAAAGGCTTCGAGAAAGTGACCCGACCGTTTTTCCCATCTTCAATTTTTTAACTAAAGGAAGCTACATGAGTAGAACTATCAGTAGAAGTAGACCCAGCAAAACCAATCAGGTAGATAAAAAGCCAAACCCTAAGCAGTCAGACAGCAAAACCCTCAAGATTATCCCTCTAGGCGGACTGCACGAAATTGGCAAGAACACCTGCGTTTTCGAATACGATGACGAGATTGTCCTGCTAGATGCAGGTCTCTCATTCCCTACGGAGGGAATGCACGGCGTCAATATCGTGCTGCCCGACATCACCTACCTCAAAGAGAATCAGCATAAAATCAAAGGCATGATTGTCACCCACGGTCACGAAGACCACATCGGCGGCATTGCCTTTCACCTTAAGCAGTTCAATATTCCAGTCATTCATGGCCCTCGACTAGCGATGGCCTTACTAGAAGGCAAGCTAGAAGAAGCCGGTGTGCGCGATAAAACTGTCATCCACACGGTTGGCCCTCGCGATATTGTCCAGTTTGGCAAGCATTTCAAGGCGCAGTACATCCGCAACACGCATTCGATGGCGGATAGCTTCACCATGGCGATTGAGACGCCTGTAGGCACCATCATTCACAGCGGCGACTTTAAGGTAGACCACACCCCAGTAGACGGTGAATTCTTCGATTTTCAAAAGATTGCAGAGTACGGTGAGAAAGGCGTTCTGTGTCTAATTAGCGACTCTACTAACGCTGAAATTCCCGGAAACACGCCTTCCGAACGGGCAGTATTTCCCAACTTGGATAGAGAGTTCAACGACGCCGAAGGAAGGCTGTTTGTCACAACCTTTGCCTCCTCTGTGCACCGCGTTAGCATGTTGCTAGAACTTGCTCAAAAGCACAAGCGCGATGTGTTTGTCGTAGGCCGATCTATGCTTAACGTCATCGCTCACGCTCGTAATCTGGGCTATATCAATGCGCCCGACAGCCTGTTTAAGCCGCTAAACATGCTCAAGCAGTGCCCAGACGCGAAGGCGATGATTCTTACGACCGGATCGCAAGGCGAGCCCATGGCAGCGCTCACCCGCATCGCTAACCGCTCTCACCGCCAAATCAGGGTTCAGAAAGGCGATACCGTCATCTTCTCTTCTAATCCCATCCCCGGCAACACCATTGGCGTTGTTAACACCATCGATAAACTGATGCAGCAGGGCGCTCGCGTCATCTACGGCAAGGGCAAAGGGCTTCACGTCTCCGGACACGGCTATCAGGAAGATCACAAGCTCATGCTGGCCCTCACTCGGCCTAAGTTCTTTATTCCAGTCCATGGCGAGCACCGGATGCTGGTTAAGCACGCAGAAATGGCTCAGCAATCAGGCGTCGCACCGGACAACATCGCTATTTTGAACAACGGCGATGTTGTTAAAATTACCAGCGACAGCATGAAGATTGACGGGAAGGTAACGGCTGGAATTGAACTTGTCGATGCTTCGCGTACAGGCATCGTTGAGCATACCGTCCTGAAAGAACGCCAGCAGTTAGCAGAAGACGGCATCATCACCGTCTCGGCAACGGTCAATGCCAAAGGTGAGATGATGGGCGAGCCTGCCGTTAATTTACGGGGCGTTGTCACCACTAAGACTCAGGAACAGTGGGAGCGCAGCGCAATTCCAGTGGTGAAAAAGTCGGTACGCGATCGCTTTAAAGAAGTCGTCGAAAATCCAGACAGCAAACGACCTACCGTGAACTGGACGGGTTTACAGTCGCGGCTTGAAGAAGACTTGCGCCGCTTTATTCGCCGCGAACTGCCTAAGCAGTATCCGGTGGCCGTACTCATGCTTCAGCATATCGACGATGCAGAGACACCTAGCCCTGACAAATCTGAGCCAGTCAAGCGTAACGGTTCGGACGGTCGACGGCGGCGATCGCTCTCCACAGCGTCTGCGTCTTAACAAAGCACCATATCTAAAGCCCAGAGACTGATCTAACGCACTCTGGGTTCGAACCATCTAAAAAACAGACTCAGCAAAAACGGTCAAAGGCTTGGTGTGTAGCCTCTGACCGTTTTTTAGTTGAGACAGCTTTTGTAGTTTGACCCTCGACTTTGAACGGTAAATTCAGACAGTACCGGGTATCGAAAGAGGCCGCTCATTAAGCTTTTGTATCGCAAAATTCCATAAAATCACCACTGGCGCTATAATACAGCCACGGAAGCCGCAGCCAGATCGAAACTAGCCCTGATGAGCTGAGCGCTAGTTAGTATCTTGGGATATGGCCGACGCTGAATTTAGAGTTGTTTTTCCGTCAGGGTTGTAGATACTAATATTCTGCTACGCAAAATACTAGTACGCACTACTGAAAGAAAGCTGAGAGAACTAGAGAAAAGTTCAATATGAGGGATAGGCGATCGCCTTAGCAGCCATCTGCAACCGTTTTTAATCAAGAGACGCCCTCAGACTAGAAGACCAAGCATCTATTTGTAGAAAGAGACTTCTCATTTAGTTTGCTCTTCCAAGCACTTAATCTTATAGATCTCTAGTTTTTAAACTCGTACAGCGTTAGCCCGCAGCTAAGGGATCTTGTTGCATCAGCAGCTCTTAGCCAGTTGGTTTAGTTGCTTAGCCCCAGAATATCGGAAAGTACATCCTGGTATTCAATCGAAGTTAAGCCATCGACTAAACTACCAGCGGTTTACGGATTCAGCGTCTAATTTCAGCATTTTAAGACCAGCTTCAAGCCCAATTCAAAGACCCGTTCTTTTACCCTAATTTTTAACTCAAGAATCCATCCATAGTGACGCCTAAAGGATAGGCACTAGCCGATAGGATTCAGAGGAATATTGAATGCCAAAGCAAATAGTTATTGCAGAGCAGCACCGCATAGCCGCTGTTTTTTCAGAAGATCAAATTCAAGAGATTATTGTGGCTACCGGCAGCCATCAGGTAGGCGATATCTACCTAGGAACGGTAGAAAATATTCTCCCTAGCATTGACGCCGCCTTCATCAACATTGGCGACAAAGATAAAAACGGCTTCATGCACGTTTCCGACTTAGGGCCGCTCAAGCTCAAGCGGATGGCTGGTCCTATCACTGAGCTGATTGTGCCGCAGCAGAAGGTGCTAGTTCAGATTATGAAAGAGCCAACGGGGAATAAAGGCCCTCGGCTTACCGGCAAAGTCACGCTGCCCGGTCGCTACTTAGTACTGATGCCCTACGGAAAAGGTGTCAATCTTTCTAGACGCATCCGCACCGAAAGCGAGCGCAATCGCCTCAGAGCGCTCGGCATTTTAGTTAAGCCACCCGGCATGGGTCTACTGATTAGAACCGAAGCAGAAGGCGTTTCTGAAGATGCCATCATTGAAGATCTAGAAGCGCTACAGCGCAGCTGGGAGTCGGTACAGGCAGAGGCCATGGCTACTCGGCCACCGTCTCTACTCAACCGAGACGACGATTTTATTCAGCGCGTACTGCGTGATGTTTATAGCGACGATGTTAACCGCATTGTTACAGATACAGAAAGCGGCTTTGAGCGCACTCGCAAGCATCTCACAAGCTGGAGCGACGACAGTCGAGTACCCACTGGCATCCTCCTCGACTACCACAAAGAACGTACGCCCATCTTGGAGTATTTCCGCGTTAACGCCGCTATCCGCGAAGCGCTCAAACCCCGTGTAGATTTGCCTTCAGGCGGCTACATCATCATTGAACCGACCGAAGCGCTCACCGTCATTGACGTGAACTCTGGTTCATTTACCCGCTCGGCCACGGCCCGCGAGACCGTGCTCTGGACTAACTGCGAAGCCGCTGTTGAAATTGCCCGACAGATGCGGCTGCGAAACATTGCAGGTGTCATCGTTGTAGACTTTATCGACATGGACACCCGCCGCGACCAAATGCAGGTGCTAGAGATGTTTGGCAAAGCCATTCGTCCCGATAAGTCTAGGCCGCAAATTTCGCAGCTTTCCGAGCTGGGACTAGTAGAGCTAACTCGAAAACGTCAGGGTCAAAATATCTACGAGCTGTTTGGACAAACCTGTCCGACCTGTGGCGGACTAGGCCACCTAGCACATGTTCCTGGAGAGGAGCCCGTAGCCGCTGTTCAACTTTCAGCCGTTCCCACGCGTGGAACAGGCTACAGCTCCCCGTCGCAAAGCTTTTCTAATCGTCCTTCTGCAAAAGAAAGCAATAACAAAGATAAACCAATCAGCTTAGATCCTCAGTCTGAGCCACAAGAGCTAGACCTGATGAATCATCCTAGCTATCAAGACAAAAACGGTCGCGGCGGTCGCCGTCGTCGTCGTCAAAGACCTGATGGCCGCTCGGAGAGTCGTTCGGAGAGTCGTTCAGATAGCCGCTCGGAGAGTGGACCGTCTCGGGGTCGTAGGGCTTCTGGATCTCCTGCAAATCCAATTACGGTAGATAGAGACAAGAGCGATCGCAGCGTTAGCCGCCGTGACAAAATCACGACTCAAAGTGAAGAACTGACTGTAGAGGTTCAAGAACCGAACGACAACGGTGCTGTAGAAACAGCCGTGAAAACGAAGCGCACTCGCAATAGCCGTCGAAAGCCAGAAGAACCGCCAGAAATTATAGCCGTCGAGATGACCGAAGAGCAGCAACGCATCTATGCTGTTATGGGGGTTTCACCCTTGGTATTAAGCGAGCAAACCGTTGAGAATTCGCAGAATGTACTGATCTCAGTTGTGCTGCCTGGCGAAGCTGCTGCTTTTATGGAAAAAGCCAGATCTGAAGCTCAAGAAACTGCTGATTTAGACGAAGCTGACGACGAGGAGAAAGCGCCGCCACAGAAGCGAGTCATCGAAACGCCCAGCCGCTTAGAAAATGAAGATCCTGCTGACGTCGAGAATGATAGCAAACCGGCTTCTTCGGAGAATCGTACCGCTGCGCCCATACTTAATGGCAATGACGATAATAGCGATGACGACGACGAGTCATCTAGCGATGCCCCTGTTAGAAGACGCAAAAGGTCTACTAGTCGAAAGAAGCCATCTGTCGATGAAATAGCGAACCCAGCTGAAGCAGTCGAACCCATTGCTGCGCCTAAAAAGGCTGTGTCAGCCGCACCGAGCGCCCCAGCAGAAGAAATCGAAACAGAGGAGGAAGAACCTGTCGTGCGCCGCCGCCGCCGCCGTCGATCTTCTGCTAGTGAGTAGTTGCGCTTCTGTTAGTGAGTAAAGGCTAATAGCGAGCTAAATAAGTGAACAAAAACAGCGATCGCACGGCTGGTGTAGATGAGGTTGGACGAGGTGCTTTGTTTGGCCCCGTTGTCGCAGCGGCTGTGATGTTGCCGAACGACGCGATCGCACCGCTCACCACAGCCGGCGTCACCGATAGCAAAAAACTCTCGGCTAAGAAGCGTCAGCAGCTTGCTCAGCAAATTAGACAGACCGCTCACTGCGCAGTCGGCATGGCATCTGTCTATGAGATAGATCGCATCAACATTTTGCAAGCCTCTTTACTAGCTATGCGTCGCGCCGTAAGTAAACTATCGCCACAGCCAGATTTTTGCCTAGTAGATGGAAATCAGCCGATTCCAAAACTGCCGATGGAGCAGCAAACGGTGATCAAGGGCGACTTAAATGAATTGGCGATCGCGGCAGCCAGCATCGTGGCTAAAGTCTGGCGAGACGAATTAATTATCCGATTAAGCGGCCAGTATCCAGGTTACGACCTAGCCTCTAACAAAGGCTACGGCAGTGCTAAGCATCTTGCTGGCATAGAAACGTTAGGAATCACCCGCCAGCATCGAAAGTCTTTCAAGCGCTGCCAGCTACAGCTTCCGATCAGCACCTCCCTGTTAAGAGAATAATCGAGGTGATCGCCCGCGCTAACCCTTTATTACTACCAAGGGCTTATGTTCAAGCCTACTAGGTCAGACTCGACACCTGAGACGATGCCGTTGCCCAGGCGGAGTAGTTGTCGATAAGCTGGCGCATCAAACGCTGCTTCATCGTAATCAAAATACCGTTGAGAATACCGCTACCCGTACGAGCTACTAGCGTCTTAGGCGTAAAGCCCAGCACAGGCGGTAAATCAATATCAACCATCAAGTTGGCCTGTCCGCGGAGCTGCTTGCCCTTAGCTGTAGACTGCACAACCAAATAGCCCTGCAGGTTCAAAGAGAAGCTATCATTTAGCAAATCGTACTCTTCCACTTCACAGTGATTGGAACTGAGCCGAACTGTATCTTGCTCTAGCCAAACTTTGATATCACAAATGGGTCTTATCGAGATGCCAAAAAAGCGAATTGGCTTCATCCGCATTCGAAATAGCGTTGGGCTAAGCGTTTCTACCTGCTGCTGCTCAGCCAACGCATAGACCAATCGGTTGGGTTCACTTAGGTATGCTTCGATGGGTAAAGGCCGCTGCGGTACTGAGATAGAAACCGATTGAGAGGCGCTGAAGCGAACCATAACGGTAGTCAGTGAGAAATGAGAAAGATTATAAGCTTACCTTAACACTCTAAAACACCCCAATTAAGGTGTCATTCAAATATAAAGAATGATATTTGCACAAACTTTCTACATAAATTCTCGTACGATTGCCACATACGTTTAAAGCGCAACAAAGACAAAGTCATTAGCTTTTACCGTTTGTCCACAACCTATGACCCTTTCTATTGCATACCTTGGCCCTAAAGGCACTTTCTCAGAGTTTGCGGCAGCGGCTTACGCTGACAGTCTAGGCGAGCAGGCTAGTAATCTCAGAGCTTACATCACTATCGCACAGGCTATTAAGGCTACCGAGCAGGGCGAAGCCGACTGCTGCGTCGTGCCGATTGAAAATTCGATCAACGGTGGCGTAACTCTTACCCTGGACACGCTATGGGAAATTGAGACGCTCCAAATTCAGCAAGCGTTTACGCTACCGGTGCAGCAGGCGCTTATTTCTAGCGCCAAAAGCCTCTCAGAAATTGACGCGGTTTATTCTCATCCGCAGGCACTCAGTCAATGTCGTGACTGGCTAGCTAGCAATCTGCCTAACGTGCAGCTTATTCCTACTAGCTCTACGGCCGAGCCGCTGCCCAGACTAAAAGAGAATCCTCGCACAGGCGCGATCGCATCAAGATGGGGCGCAAGAGTCTACGATTTATCAGTCGTCGCACATCCTATCAACGACTACGCCGACAACCACACCCGCTTCTGGGTACTCAGCAAGCAGCACAACCTGCAGGGCCAGCACACCTCGCTCGCGCTAAAGCTACTCAGCAATGAGCCTGGAGCCTTGCTCAAGCCACTTCAGCTATTTTCGGCGCTCAATCTAAATATGAGCCGCATCGAATCACGCCCAACCAAGCGGTTGCTCGGCGACTATATTTTCTTTATAGACATAGAAGCAGGATCTAGCGATCCCATTATGAAAACTGCGCTAGAGCTGCTAAAGATCCATACCGCTACTTACAAAAATTTTGGTAGCTACAACTTAACGCAGCTAGAGCCACCCACATAGTCGCTACTCCAGCACGTCCTTAAGCGCCGTTCTAGCTGCTAAATTGTTACGCGTAGACTTCAAAATCTCTGCCTCACGCTCTAACCGGCTTAGCGTGCTCTGCATCTCTAGCAAAGACTGCTGCTCCAAAGAAACGCCATACAGCGTGCTAGCTACCCAGTAGGAAAGATCCAGAGGCAAATCGGGAATTTCATCAGGAAACTCAATATCTTGACTGGTCAGCTTCGCAGAGAGTCTCACCACATCTCTAAGTAGCTGATCAACTTCCCCTGCTAGCGGCTTCAAATTTTCCTTAACTGGCTCATCCTCAATCCACTCTACCAAGCCTACTCGGTAAGGCGTTTCACGTACGTAATCCAACACGCGAAAACGACCCTGACCCAGCGTCATAATTTTCATTTTGTCGTCGTCGTCGCGCTTGTAGTGAATCACTTCAGCGCAGCAGCCAACTTTAGCAATCTCGCCGGTCGTCGGATCTATCATCAAGACACCGAAGCGGCGATCGCCCTGAAGAATCGTGTTCATCATCATGCGGTAGCGAAATTCAAATATCTGAAGCGGGAGCCGCCGACCGGGAAAAAGTACCAGCTCCGGCAGCGGAAAAAGGGGCAATTCGCGGACAGCCACTGAGGATGAAAAGGCCATTGAAAGCTATCTTTTGGGGTTAAGTCAAAGCTTCAGGCTTGTCTAGATTTCAATCTAGAGGGCAAGCGCAGAAGTCCCTCCATTCTAACCTAAGCACTCTTTCCCTGGAGAGAAAAGCACAGCGCAGAACAATACGCAGAGAAAATGCAAGAAACCTTCTCATCAATTAAGACAAGAAGGCTTTTCTAAATAACTTTTCTGCATAGGTAGAGGTCTACATAAGCAGAGAAAATTTCGTCAGGCGCTACAGCTTAACTTCGATATCCACGCCCGCCGGTAAATCGAGCTTCATTAGCGCGTCAATAGTCTTAGAAGAAGGCTGGTAGATGTCGATAATACGACGGTGTGTGCGCGTCTCGAAGTGCTCGCGGGAGTCTTTATCTACGTGGGGCGATCTCAGCACACAGTAAATCTTGCGGCGAGTAGGTAATGGAATAGGGCCAACGGCAGTTGCGTTTGTGCGGTTAGCGGTTTCGACAATTTTGTCGCAAGAAGTATCCAGCAAGCGGCGGTCAAAAGCCTTGAGGCGAATGCGGATCTTTTGCTGTTGAACAGTGGTAGCCATTTGAGAATTAGCGCCTAATATGCGCCGATGTTTAGTTTTCTAGGTTCAGTTAAAGCGCAGTCTAAAGGCAGAGAATTTACATCAATTATTTAGATTCGTGGTAGGGGCCTAGCAGTGCTAAACCCCTACGACATATAGCGCTATTCGCCAATCACCGATTACTTAGTGATCTTAGAGACAACGCCCGCACCGACAGTACGGCCACCTTCACGAATCGCAAAGCGCATGCCCTGCTCAATTGCGATGGGGTTAATCAGCTTTACATTCATTTTGATGCGATCGCCAGGCATCACCATCTCAGCTTCGCTACCATCGTCAGCAGTAAAGCTTTCAATAGAGCCAGTTACATCGGTAGTTCGCACGTAGAACTGAGGTTTGTAGCCAGGGAAGAACGGGGTATGACGACCGCCTTCTTCTTTATTCAGCACGTACACTTCAGACTCAAACTCAGTGTGAGGCGTGATGCTCTTAGGCTTAGCTAAAACCATGCCGCGCTCAATGTCCTCCTTTTGAAGACCCCGCAGCAGTACGCCAACGTTATCGCCAGCCATACCAGATTCGAGGCTCTTCTGGAACATCTCAACGCCCGTGACCGTGGTCTCACGAGTGTCACGAATACCAACAAGCTGCACAACCTCGCCCACTTTGACCATACCGCGCTCAATTCGGCCCGTCGCAACGGTACCTCGACCGGTAATCGAGAATACGTCCTCAACGGCCATCAAGAAAGGCTTGTCAACTTCACGCTCAGGCGTCGGAATGTAAGCATCGACTTCATCCATCAGGGCATGAATTTTATCGACCCACTCATCGTCACCGCGACCTGTAGTAGGCGTAGCAATCAATTTTTCAACCGCCTTTAGCGCAGAACCAGCAGTAACGGGAATATCGTCACCAGGAAAATCGTAAGAGCTCAGCAGCTCACGAATCTCTAGCTCAACTAGCTCAAGCAGTTCCTCATCGTCTACCTGGTCTTGCTTGTTCATGAACACAACAATGTTAGGTACGCCAACTTGGCCAGCAAGCAAAATGTGCTCACGAGTTTGAGGCATAGGGCCATCGGCAGCAGACACAACCAGGATAGCGCCGTCCATCTGAGCTGCACCCGTGATCATGTTCTTCACATAGTCAGCGTGGCCAGGACAGTCAACGTGAGCGTAGTGACGATTTTCTGTCTCATACTCTACGTGGGCGGTGTTGATCGTAATACCGCGCGCTTTTTCCTCAGGAGCCGAGTCAATTTCAGCATAGCTCTGAGCTTTACCGCCGCCAGCTGCCGCTAGGGTCATAGTAATAGCGGCTGTCAACGTTGTCTTACCATGGTCAACGTGGCCAATCGTACCAATATTGACGTGGGGTTTACTTCTTACAAATTTTTCGCGTGCCATGAATTTTCTGTGTGTTCCTAAAACTAACTATGCGTTCCCTTTGTTTCTGGCGATGATCGCCTCAGCCACATTACGCGGAACTTCCTCGTATTGACTGAACTCCATAGAGAAGATGCCTCTTCCCTGAGTTTTGGAGCGAATGTCGGTTGCGTAACCAAACATCTCGGCTAAAGGCACCTGGGCGGAAACCTTTGTAACGCCATCTTCAGATCCCATCCCCTCAATTTGACCGCGACGAGCGTTTAAGTCTCCCATCACGTCTCCGAGGAAATCTTCTGGAGCTTCCACTTCGACCTTCATCATGGGTTCCAAAAGAACCGGAGAGGCTTTCATCACGGCTTCTTTGACTGCCATAGAGCCAGCAATTTTAAATGCCATCTCTGACGAATCAACGTCATGATAAGAACCGTCCATCAAAGTGACCTTAACATCAATTAATGGATATCCGGCTAGAATACCAGATTCGCAAGCTTCTTTCATGCCCTGCTCAGCCGGAGAGATAAATTCTTTTGGAATAGTACCACCGACAATTTTGCTGACAAACTCGAAGCCTGTGCCCTCTTCCGCAGGCTCCATCTCAATGACAACATGGCCAAACTGGCCCTTGCCGCCACTCTGCCGGATAAACTTTCCTTCTGCCTTTGCAGGCTGCTGAATCGTCTCCCGGTAAGACACCTGAGGCGCACCGATGTTGGCTTCCACCTTGAATTCTCGCAACATGCGGTTGACAAGAATATCTAGGTGTAACTCCCCCATCCCGGCAATCACGGTCTGGTTGGTTTCCGGATCGATGCTGACCCGAAAAGTGGGATCTTCTTCAGAAAGCGACTGTAGCGCCTTCGAAAGCTTCTCCATGTCCTGTTTTGTCCGAGGCTCTACCGCCACGGAAATCACCGGCTCAGGAATATAAAGCGATTCCAGCACGATCGGATCGTCTGCGTCGCAGATAGTATCTCCGGTGAATGTGTCACGAAGCCCTAACGCTGCACCTAAGTCGCCTGCTCGCATCTCATCTACTTCGATCCGATCGTCAGCTTTGAGGATAATCAAGCGAGAAATTCGCTCTTTTTTGTCCTTAGTCGCGTTGTAGATATAGCTGCCCTTTTTGAGCACACCAGAGTACACACGGATGAAAGTGAGGCGACCATAAGGATCAGCCATAATCTTAAACGCCAGTGCCGCCGCTGGCGTTTCGTCATTAGCAGGTCTAGTACCTATTTCACCATTCGGCAAAGTGCCCTGAATAGCCGGAACTTCAGAAGGCGATGGTAAATAGTCAACAACGGCGTCTAGCAGCAGCTGTACACCTTTGTTCTTAAAGGCAGAGCCGCAGAGCATTGGCACCATGTTCTCGCTAATGGTAGCCTTGCGGATCGCCTGCATCAGCTCTTCAGGAGAGATTTCCTCGCCTTCTAAGTAACGCTCCATCAGCGCGTCATTAGTTTCAGCCACGGTCTCTAGCATCAGGGTGCGATATTCCTTCGCTTTATCCATCATCTCTGAGGGAATATCCGTCACCTTGATGTCCGTGCCTAAATCATTGGTGTAGATATGCGCCTTCATCTCAATGAGATCAATCACACCCTCGAAATGGTCTTCAGCGCCAATCGGAATCTGAATCGCGACGGCTTTAGCTCGCAGCCGGTCTTTCACCTGCTCGAATACCTTAAAAAAGTTTGCGCCAGTTCTGTCCATTTTGTTGACAAACGCAATGCGCGGCACCTTATAACGATCTGCTTGGCGCCAAACCGTCTCAGATTGAGGTTGAACGCCGCCTACAGAGCAGAAAACTGCGACAACACCATCTAGAACCCGCATAGAGCGCTCTACTTCAATGGTGAAGTCTACATGGCCTGGCGTATCGATGATATTGATTTGGTGATCGCGCCAATTCGTCGTGATAGCCGCAGCGGTGATGGTAATTCCGCGCTCTTTTTCTTGCTCCATCCAATCGGTAACCGCATTACCATCATGGACTTCGCCAATTTTATGTACGACGCCTGAGTAGAACAAAATGCGCTCAGTCGTCGTTGTTTTGCCTGCGTCGATATGAGCGGCAATACCAATATTTCTAATTCTGTCGAGTGGAGTTTTACGGGCCACAAAAACCTCCTTGAAGCCTGTCGCAATGTTAGGGAGCTTCTTTGCGACTAAACCATTATAGAAATTACTTGAGAAAATTTACGCAGCGGATAACCGTATGTCAGACACAACAGGTCTTACTGAAAGCTATCCAGTAAGACCTGTTTGCGAAAGCTATAAACGGTCAGCAGCTTCTAGTATCGGTAGTGAGCAAACGCTTTGTTTGCCTCAGCCATGCGATGAGTCTCTTCACGCTTGCGAACTGCACCGCCCGTCTCGTTCGCTGCATCAATGAGTTCGTTAGCAAGCTTGGAAGCCATAGTACGGCCACCGCGCGATCGCGAAAACTGAGTCAACCAACGCAAAGAAAGCGCTGTGCCTCGCTCAGAGCGAACTTCCATAGGCACCTGATAAGTAGCACCACCCACTCGACGCGCCTTAACTTCAACCAGCGGCGTTGTGTTACGCACTGCGGTTTCAAAGGTTTCAAGGGGATCGTTACCCGTGCGCTCTTCAATCACCTTGAAGGCTCCGTAGAGGATCTTATTAGCAACGGACTTCTTACCACTTTGCATAATGCGACGAGACATCATACTGACCAGGCGGCTGTTATAGACAGAATCTGGGGGGACGGTACGCTTTTGGGCGGCTGAACGGCGAGACATGAGGGTTTAACCTTTATTAAATAGTATGGAGTGAAGAAACGAATCTGTGCCTACGGCATCAGTCCTTAAATTGCATCAGTCCTAATTGCAAAGGGACTCTCAAAAAAGACTGAGCGAGCTAACACGTTGTAGGGCAAGCAGTCAGACAACCCAACTAACTACGCCGCCCTGCTAATTTTTAAGGCACAGCAGAAGTGTAAAGAGGCAACGTCACTAACAAACCTTGATCATTAAAAGAGCTTCAGCATCACTCTTTTAAATAAAATTTGTCAGGTTTGCGCTTAAAAACTTACCATTAGCGCCCCGAAGGCAAAATATTAGGAAGCTGCTTTAGGTTTTTTCGCACCGTACTTAGAGCGGCTTTGACGGCGATCTTTGACGCCAGCCGTGTCCAAGGTACCGCGAATAATGTGATAACGAACGCCAGGTAGGTCTTTAACCCGACCACCCCGAATCATTACGACTGAGTGCTCCTGAAGGTTATGGCCGATACCAGGAATGTAGGCAGTGACCTCAAAACCAGACGTTAAACGAACCCTCGCGACCTTTCTAAGCGCCGAGTTTGGCTTCTTAGGCGTGGTGGTATATACGCGGGTGCAAACGCCACGGCGCTGAGGGCAGCTCTTGAGGGCGGGAGACTTCGTTTTCTTAGTGGCTTTAGAGCGCTCACTGCGAATGAGCTGTTGAATCGTTGGCATAAGGCGGGGGGTAATTACTCCGCAAGATAAGTTGTCATGAGAAACGATACTACCAAGTTTTTTTTCATCCTGTCAATCTTTGACTGGACTCAACATCGGCCTCTAGCTGAAAATCTCTAGCTGAAAAAGCGTAGCCGCACCGACAGGTTTCAGTCGCAATCGGATTGTCAAAGCGAAAGGCACCGCCCATTAGGTCTTCAGAAAAGTCGATTTTGAGGTTTTGGATGTAGGGGAGACGATCGCGCTTTACCACCAATCTCACATCATCAAACGCATACATTTCATCGTCAGGCTCAGTCTCATCAGCATCGAGACTAAGCGAATAGGCCCACTGAGCGCAGCTACTAGGTTGCAAGCTCAATCGACAAGAAGTTTCAGGCTTACCCTGCCTTCGGCGCAGCCGATTAATTTCGTGGCGAGCAGCCGCCGTCAGCTTAATCATAGAAATACAGGTAAATAGAACGTCCACTGTGTCTATACAACCATTTTCAGCAGCATAAAACCATAAAAGAGGGAGGCCACCCTAACTGGATGATCTCCCCAAAAATGAATCAGCAAGCAGATAGATCGACAACGCCTGGCAATTCGGTTAGCAATCAGCCAGATTGCGCTGTTGTCTAACTCTACTTAGTCTGACACTACTTAGTCTGGCCCTACTCAGTCTGTCCCTATTTATCAGAGTGACGAGCATAGTCGTCCTGGTAACGAGTGATATCGTCTTCACCCAAGTACTCGCCATTTTGCACTTCGATCAAGATCAAAGGAAGAACGCCAGAATTCTCTAAGCGGTGTGTCGTACAAGCAGGTACGTACGTAGACTGATTGGTGCACAGCATAATCTCCTTGTCGCCGCAGGTTACCTTAGCTGTACCAGAAACCACAATCCAGTGCTCGCTGCGATGGTGGTGCATTTGCAGGCTGAGGCGATGACCAGGTTTAACCTCAATGCGCTTAATTTTGTAGCCAGCGCCTTCTTCTAACACCGTAAAAGAACCCCAGGGTCTGCATTCGGTAGCCGCAACGCCGTCGAAGCTTGGAGCGGAGTTTGGAGTAACGGTGGCTTTGTCTGACTGAATACGTTCTTTGGTTTGAACCATGGTAATAGTAATCTCCCGGTTGGAGGTATAGTTTGCACCCGCAGTGGAAGCAGGCTATGTGGTTTGGGCTATGTAGTTTGTATGTTGCCTTGTGTGGATGCAGATTTCAACGCTGGTTGATTCTAACAATCTGCTTCCCTAGTCTGTAAAGTGACGACGTCAACCTAGGGGCGTTCCCTACCAAGTCTTCATCCGCATGAACTCATATTGAAGTCAAACAGTAAGAGATAGACATCAGGCTGTATAAATTATTCCCGGCCCAGAATGAACAAGCCAATTCCGTTGTTGACCCGAGCAGCCGTCTGGGGGGGGCGGTTCAGCAATTGGCCGCCTAAATAAAGGCTCGATGAGCTGCCACCGTCCAGATTTAGCGCATCTATAGATCCTAGCTGCTGCATAATTTGAGCAGTTTCGGCCAGATTAGGCCCTCTGCCACCAACGCGATCATGCATCGTGGCAATTATCCAAGTGCCGTCTGCGGTTTTACCGACAGCCGTACGAGGCGCTGAGCCTTGAATAAAGTTAGTGCTAAAGCCCTCTAGCTGCGGGTTAAGAACAATACTGCGATCGCGAATCAAAAGCGGCCCGCCGCCCATCACGTTTGGATACTGATCGAACGCTGAGGGTTGACTTTGGCTAGCAAGCCCGATCTGAGTGCCATTGGTGAACCCTAGCGAATTGCCACTGTTGCTACGAAACGACAGCAGATAGCCATCGCTGGGAATTGCAAGGCTACGGCTGCCCGCTTTACCGATCGTTTGGCGATCGGTTACCACGTCATTGCGAACTGTTACCACAATTTCGCCATCCACAATAGAGCTGTAGGTAGCACCCCAATCTGAGGTATATCGGCCAATACCCGCCTGTACATAGCCACTGTTGAGCGCCAACACAGGGAAAGACTTGCCCGCCGCGCTCACGACCTCTGAGAGCGCCAACCGATCCATCATCAAATCGCCTTGGTCATTCCAAGCCATTGCACCTCGGCCCAAAATAGGTCCAGAAAGCCACTGCCCGGCGTTACGTACCGCGCCCAAAGGCAGCTGATTATTTCGGTTAAAAAAGCCTGCATTGACCGCGCCTGCGGCCCGCTGCTGCTGAGCTGTATTGACAATGGGTGCGATGCCAATGGCACTGCTAGGATTACTGCGAATAGGCCGCATCGACAGCATCGTCGGATCGGGCTTGGCAATAAACATATATACCGGAAAGCGGCTAGCGCCGACGTTGACATACTGCTGACGCCAGCGCAATCCATTAGCCCAAGCGACATCCCGTTCGACCATCGCATCTTTACGAATGTCAATGACGACCCTTGCCGGATTTCCCGTTGACCAAACTTGAGGACTCGCGCCGCCTTTCGTCTTCACCTTGATAATGGTGTGGCCGCTGAGAGGAGCAACATCTAGCTGAGTAATCAGATTGCCTTTCGCAGCTTTAAAGCCAGAAACCATTTGAGGTGTAATGACACCCGCAATCTTAATGGTAAAAATATCCGAAGACTCAACTTGCCAGGTAGTAGGGCCAGACAAATCGACAACGATGCGATCGCCCCAGGTTTGCTTACCTTGACGAACACCGCTGACCGTAGCCGTTGGCAAACCCACCTGCAACGTAGAACCCGCAGCTTGAGTTGTCCAACCCGATCTTGCAGCAAAATCAGTGACATCTATATATCGATTCGTACTGTCCCACCAGGCGGGTAGATAGCTAATCTCATCTTGAGTAGTTGGAAACCAGCGGATAGGCTGCTGTGAGGCATCGGTCGTACTTAGCAGTTCCGCTCCAATTAGGGTCGAAACCGCTACGCTCGAAAGACCCAACCGACCGTCACGCTGCTGCCATGCGCCCGCCAGCGTCTGCCCATTTAACCGAATGCTGTTGCCCGCAGAAGTGATGACTTCATTAGCACTCGCTGTCAGTTGAAACGTCTGAAGCGGCTCTAGCTGAGAGATTTCAGATGTAAACTCAGCATCTAGCGATCGCACCGCCTCATCTATTTCAGGCTGAGCAACCGGAGATTTCTTGAGCGCCACTGAACTTACCAAAACCCAAGCTAGCGCAGTGGTAGCGCCTAGCAAAGCAATTCTAACTAGCGCTAGACCAGGCGTCCCAAACGTTTTATCGACAGGCGCTTCTAGGGATAGCCGGCTGATGTTTCGATGGGATGATCGACGAGAAGAAACCGGCTGACGGCGAAATAGCGACTTCATAGATTGCTGAGTGGGATTCCAGGTAAGAGCAAAGGGTCAGATCTTGAGATAAGACTGGTGACAAGGTTCACACGAAAGGGCAGCGCAGATTCAAGACTTTTAGTTAAAGACTCTTGCGAAAAGTTGCGTAGGCCATCTGACTGTCCGCAGCTTGTGCTCGCTTATTGCTTTTAACACCCCTTACCTTTCAGAGGCTTCCCTACCGCGCCCTGAGCGATAAACAATACTTGACAATCAGAGTTTAGATGGATGGCAGAAGCAGCGTACGAAAAATCTGACAGTGGTTTTATCGTCTACAAAAGATCAAACAGAGTCTCAAGGGCACTCCAAAACCTCGTAGAAATACAGAGAACGCTTAAGTCTTTTAGACTACTCAACGCTGATATTTCTCAATGAAAATGTTCGAGATATAAAGCGTCCAACCGCTAAGCCTAGGTAGCGGAACAGAACGATGCGTAAAAAACCGTAGTTTTGAACACGATTTATGCGTCTGAAATCTGTTTTTATTACGTAATAAAGCAAAGTACAGATGAAGCATTGTGTAAACAAAAAGAAATGCAGGCCGTACGGTGAGTGAATCCGATCTCATTCAATTTGATTTAGCTGCAGCTTTAATGTTGCTTAATAATTCTCTATAATTTTTAAGACGTAGCTTCATTTATTCAGCTCCATCCACCTTCATTTAGAACAGGTAACGCACGAGTGACTGTAAATCTGACTTCCCCTCAAACAGCTCATAAGACAATATTTCAGACAGATGTATTAGAGCCATTAGGCCCTAGTTGGCTAGTAGAAGAGCGTGATTCCTGTGGGGTTGGTTTTATTGCCGATCAGCAAGGTCGCGCTAGTCACCAGTTAGTTATGGATACGCTGACTGCGCTCTCTTGCATGGAGCATCGAGGCGGCTGTTGCGCAGATCAAGAATCTGGCGATGGCGCAGGAATTATGACGGCCATTCCCTGGAAGCTGCTGAAGAAATGGTCTGACACGCAGGGAATTGACGAACTAGCACCTGGAAAAACGGGTGTGGCAATGGTGTTTTTGCCACAGGACACGGGCGCTGCTGTAATTGTAAAAGAAGTCTTCGAAAAGTCGGTTAGCGAAACAGGTCTCACCTTTATTGGCTGGCGAGAAGTGCCGGTACAGCCCGATACTTTGGGCCAGTTAGCAAAAGATTTTCAGCCACAGATTGCTCAGGCAGTGGTCATTTCGAGCAGCCTGACTGGAGATGAATTAGAGCGATCGCTCTTTGTTGCCCGTCGCCGTTTTGAACAGTCTAGAAATCAGGTTATTGCCAGCTCAGATAACCCTAAGTCGTTCGACAACGCTTACGTTTGCTCCTTTTCTACTCGTACCATTGTCTACAAAGGCATGGTGAAATCCGAAGTCTTAGGCCGATTCTACGAAGACCTTCAAGATACGGATTATGAGAGCGCTTTTGCGGTTTATCACCGGCGCTTTAGCACCAACACGCTTCCTAAGTGGCCGCTCGCACACCCTATGCGACTGCTAGGCCACAACGGCGAAATCAATACGCTTATCGGCAACATCAACTGGATGACGGCGCGGCAGGCCGATCTATCTCACCCTGTGTGGGAGGACAATCTAGAGATCCTTAAGCCCATTGTGGATGCCAAAAATAGCGACTCATCTAACCTAGACAACGTGATGGAGCTGCTGGTGCGCACTGGGCGATCGCCCGCGCAGTCTCTGATGATTATGGTGCCAGAAGCCTATAAAAATCAGCCTGAGCTAACTCAGTACCCAGAAATCGTTGACTTCTACGAGTACTACAGCAGCATTCAAGAACCCTGGGACGGCCCGGCGCTCGTCGTGTTCTGCGATGGCAAACAGGTTGGCGCAACGCTTGACCGTAACGGCTTGCGTCCGGCCCGCTATGTCATTACCAAATCGGGCTATATCGTCGTCTCATCCGAAGCAGGTGTCGTTGATATTCCAGCCGAAGATATCGTCGAGAAAGGCAGACTTGGCCCTGGTCAGATGATTGCGGTGGACTTTGAAGAAGGTCACGAGATTCTGAAAAACTGGGAAATTAAGCAGCGCATTGCTAAGTCTCAGCCCTACGGAAAGTGGCTTGCAGAAAGACGCCAGGAAATTTCCCCGCAGCTCTTTAGTGAAGAGACCCGCCTAGAAAAATCAGACTTGCTTACGCAGCAGACTGCCTTTGGTGTCACCGCTGAAGACATGGACATGATCATTCAAGACATGGCCGCCCAAGGTAAAGAACCTACGTTCTGTATGGGCAACGACACGCCGCTAGCAGTTCTATCAGACAAGCCCCACCTGCTGTACGACTATTTCAAACAGCGCTTCGCCCAAGTCACAAACCCACCAATCGATCCCCTGCGCGAACGGCTCGTGATGTCTCTAGGCATTCAGCTAGGTGCGCAGGGCAACTTGCTCGAAGAACATCCCGAACAGGCGAGGCTGCTAAAGCTAGAATCGCCCGTTATTAACGATACCGAGATGGCGATGATTCGAGCGTCGGATTTTCCAGTGGAGGAACTTTCGACCTTATATAACCTTGAAGGTGGCCCGACTGGTCTAAAGGCGGCGATTGAGGCACTGTGCGATCGCGCAGCAACAGCAGCCAAAGCCGGCGGTGAGATCTTAGTTTTGAGCGATCGCATCGACCCCGAAGGCAACATCACCACGCTCTCCGACACCCAAACCTACATTCCACCTTTAGTCGCAGTCGGCGCAGTCCACCATCACCTGATTGCTCAAGGGCTGCGAATGAAGACTTCCTTGATCATAGACACTGCGCAATGCTGGAGCACGCACCAGTACGCCTGCCTGCTAGGCTACGGCGCAACTGCTATCTGTCCTTATTTGACATTAGAGAGCATTCGCCACTGGTGGGCCGACAAAAAAACGCAGAAGCAGATGGAGTCTGGCAAACTGCCCGTTTCCACTCTTAACGGTGCTCAGGCCAACTATCGCAAAGCGGTAGATAATGGCCTGCTTAAAATTCTCTCCAAGATGGGCATTTCCTTGCTTAGCAGCTATCGAGGCGCTCAGATTTTTGAAGCCGTCGGTATCGGTAAAGACCTGTTAGACATCGCCTTTAAGGGCAGCGTCTCGCGTTTGGGCGGACTAGAAATTGAAGAGTTGGCCCAAGAAACCATGTCTTTCCACGAAAAGGCATTTCCTGAACTGACGCGAAAACGCTTAGACAACATGGGCTTTGTGCAGTCTCGGCCATCGGGTGAGTACCACATGAATAACCCGGCTATGACCAAACTGCTGCACAAAGCAGTAGAAACTAAACAGTACGACCATTACGAGCTATATCGCGAACAGCTTAGCGGTCGGCCTATTGCAGCTCTACGCGATCTGCTCGACTTTAAAGGAGACAGAGAATCTATTGAGCTTTCTGAGGTAGAACCGGTCGAGTCCATCATGCGGCTGTTCTGCACGGGCGGTATGTCTTTAGGGTCGCTTTCGCGCGAAGCGCATGAAACCTTGGGCATTGCCATGAACCGGATCGGCGGCAAGTCGAACTCTGGGGAAGGCGGCGAAGATAAGGTGCGCTTCAAAGTTCTAGACGACGTAGATGGCGAGGGACTTTCACAGACACTGCCTCATTTGAAGGGCTTAGAAAACGGAGACACTGCATCTTCGGCCATTAAACAAGTCGCTTCAGGTCGCTTTGGTGTTACGCCCGAGTACTTGATGAGCGCTAGGCAGATTGAAATCAAAATGGCTCAGGGGGCAAAGCCAGGTGAAGGCGGTCAGCTACCGGGTAAAAAGGTCAGTGAGTACATTGCCTCTTTGCGGAAGTCTAAGCCAGGCGTAACGCTAATCTCGCCGCCACCACACCACGATATCTATTCTATTGAAGATCTATCGCAGCTAATTTTTGATTTGCACCAGATCAATCCGAAAGCAGGCGTTTCGGTGAAGCTAGTGGCAGAAGTCGGTATCGGCACCATTGCAGCGGGTGTTGCTAAGGCTAACGCCGATGTAATTCAGATTTCGGGGCACGATGGGGGCACGGGCGCATCACCGCTTAGCTCGATTAAGCACGCGGGTATGCCTTGGGAATTGGGCCTAACTGAAGTGCATCGATCGCTGATGGAAAATAAGCTGCGCGATCGCGTCACCCTGCGAGTAGATGGCGGCCTCAAAACTGGCTGGGACGTCATCATGGGGGCGCTCATGGGCGCTGAAGAATATGGCTTTGGCTCTATTGCCATGATTTCTGAAGGCTGCATTATGGCCCGAGTTTGCCACACGAACCAATGCCCGGTAGGTGTTGCAACTCAGCAAGAAGCACTGCGCAAACGCTTCTCGGGAACCCCTGGCAAAGTCGTGAACTTCTTCTACTTTATTGCGGAAGAAGTCCGTTCTTTACTGGCCAAACTAGGCTACCGCTCGCTAAATGAAATTGTCGGACGCGCCGATTTGCTAGTGCCTCGCGACGATGTGTCTTTAGCAAAAACCAAGTCTTTAGATCTTTCAACGCTGGTGAAGCTGCCCGATGTGAAGAGCGATCGCACCTGGCTTAATCATGGAGACATCCACACCAACGGCCCCGTCCTAGATGACGAGATTCTGGCCGATGCAGACATTGCTAGCGCCATTGAAAATCATGGAACGGTTGAAAAGAACCAGAAGGTGATCAATACCGATCGGACAGTGGGTGCGCGGATTGCGGGTGCGATCGCCCAAAAGTACGGCAACGACCGCTTCAAAGGCGAACTCAACCTTACCTTCAACGGCAGCGTTGGCCAGAGCTTTGGCGCATTTAACCTTTCCGGTATGAATCTTACGCTCATCGGAGAAGCTAACGACTACGTAGGTAAAGGCATGAACGGCGGTGAAATCGTCATTCGCCCCTTCGAAAAAACCACCTACGCAGCTGCCGATAATGTCATCTTGGGCAATACCTGCATCTACGGGGCAACCGGCGGCACCCTATACGCCAACGGCATCGCAGGCGAACGATTTGCCGTGCGAAACTCCAAAGGTAAAGCCGTCATCGAGGGCGCGGGCGATCACTGCTGCGAGTACATGACCGGCGGCGTCATCGTTGTCCTCGGCGGCGTGGGCCGTAACGTCGGTGCAGGGATGACCGGCGGACTCGGCTACTTCCTAGATGAAGCAGGCGATTTTCAAACGCGGGTTAATCCTGAAATCGTGCAGGTGCAAAAAGTACGCAGCGATGCAGGCGCGCAGCAGCTTAAGTCCATGATTGAAGCTCATGCTGAAAAAACTGGCAGCGCAAAAGCCAAGGAAATCCTGGCCGACTGGGATACCTACCTACCTCAGTTTTGGCAAGTGGTTCCCCCTTCTGAAGCAGACAGCCTAGAAGCTGCAGTAAAAGAAAGCAAACTCACGACTACTGTCTAGAGTGAAGTAGCATAATCTCAAAACAGGAAAGCCTTAGCTGCTTAATACGCAGACTAGGGCTTTTGTTTGCTTCACAAAGCCTACTCCAATAACGGTCAAATTATAGCGGCGTGAGGATGCCTGGTTTTGACCGAAGAGTTTGCAAACCAGCAAAAGTATTACACTAGGGCCCTGTGTAGCACCGCCCATAGCGTAGCTGAAGGCAAGGGCTATAGAGCAGACAACCTGCTATAAACAAGGGAATGCCACTCACAATAGATGAGAAAACTTCATAAGACCCAAGCGAAAACTTAAGCTGATCGTAGTCAACCCCATAGTCAATCTGTCAGATTGTAGGACAAGCTATAAAGTGCGCGCTCTCAAAATGCAGCCGCAATCTCTCCGGATCATGCTGTGGTGAGATTGGACGCTCAACTATCCTTCAATGCCACGCTATGTTTTTGCACACAGTGCTTAGAGATCTTTCTGTTGCTTTCTCCAGCGTCTACAGCGGCTGGATTTTGTGGAACCTATTTCTAGCGTTTATCCCCCTCTTCCTTAGCTACATTTTGTTCCGACGCAAAGACCTTTCTTCAAAGAAGATTTGGGGTTCGCTCATCATCATGAGCATTATTGGTACGGTCGGGCTTTGGCCTCGGTTACCTAGAGTAATGTGGGCGCAGATGCAGCTAATAAATGCGTTAGTCTCGGGCGATCGCACCGCGCAGATCAAAATTATCTGGTGGATTACGCTTGCGGCTATTTCTTTGGTATTGAGCCTTTCTCTATTCAAACGAGAAAACAGTCGGCGCACGGCACTCTGGTGGATTAGCCTCATTGCCTTCATTGTTTTTTTGCCCAACGCGCCCTACCTACTGACCGATATTATTCATCTCATTCGCGCAACCAGTTCAGGCGGCTTACGCATCTGGGTTGTAGCAATTGTGTTTATTCCTTTGCACACAGTCGCCATTCTGCTGGGGTTCGAAGCCTACGTAATCGCGCTCATCAATCAAGCCTATTATCTCAAGCAAAAAGGTAACCAGCGCTTTATTCTGCCAACCGAACTGCTCTTTCATGCCCTGAGCGCCATGGGCATTTATCTAGGCCGCTTTGTCCGACTCAATAGCTGGGATCTAGCGACCGATCCCACTAGCGTAGCCATGACAACGCTCAATGCCCTAACAACAAAGCGCCCAGCTGCCGTTGTTTTCGTCACCTTTATCATTTTGACGACGCTCTATTGGGTCATGAAACAAATTACTTTAGGCATCAAGCTGCGCATCTACTACAGTCAAAAAGGAATCGATGCCCTCGACTTGTAGACAGCAGATTATAAGCAACAAATAGGCAACAAAAAGCCTATTAAGAATTTTGGATGTGAAAACTAGCCATCGGGAAAACTGGTCGATAAGACCCAACTAGACCGAGAAGCCACAATGTCCTCCAGCGAGCTGTCAGCCTACTATCAACAGCTACACTTGCCAGCAGACGCTACCTTACAAAACGTGGACGAAGCCTATTTCAGGCTTAGAGCGCAAAAGATTAAAGAAGATGCTCGGCAAGAGGTAACCGCGCTCAAAATAGCTCGCGATAGAGTCAAAGCACATCTGCTCGCTAGCGAGCAGCCGTTGGTTAGCTCGCCAGAGGCTTCACCCTCGTCAGCCGCCAAGATTACGTCTGTAGAAGCCTTGACTGCCGCGCTAAAGCAGCTTGGTTTGGCAACCCAAATTAGGATTAAAGAAAAGACGCTGCACATTGGCATCCGAGTTGATACAGCAGCAAGCCCCAGCCTGATTACAGGACAAATCTATCAGTGGTTAAGCCAAGAAAGCCCTGATACTTACGGGCTTGATGCGATAGAAACCGTTCGACTTTACGGGCTAGCTGGCGTCTCAAAAGCTTCCCAAAAGACGGTCTGGAAAAAAACCTTTTCGATGCCCAGACTGCAGCTCACAGAAGCCGACACCGATCTCTACTCGTTTGACAACCGGCTGAGTAGTGCGCTGATTTTTCCTGGGCTATTGCTCTTGGCAGCATGCTTGAATATAGAGCCGTTCAAATCCCTACTGTTTGGCATCACAATTTGGCTTCACGAGTGCGGACATGCCACAGTTGCCTGGCTGTGCGGTTACCGGGCTTTACCCCTGCCTTTTGGGTGGACAAGTATTAGCAATGAGCGATCGCACTTCGTCTATTTCGGCATCCTAACGCTGCTTGGCCTGCTGTTCTGGTCAGGCGTTAAAGAAAACCGGCGCTGGCCTAAAGTACTAGCTTGTGTTCTAGCTGTTCTCCAGTTCTATCTAACCTGGTTAATTTCAGAGCACACTACATTCCTACTCTTTTCCTTTGGCGGCATTGGCGGCGAATTCTATCTTTCAGCCTTGCTCATGGTCAGCTTCTTTTTTCCACTTCCTAATTACTGGCGCTGGGATTTTTACCGCTATCCGGCTGTCCTAGCCGCTGGTTTCACTTTCATCGGCTCTTTCTGGCGCTGGCGACAGATCGACAAAGGGCTAGCGGCCATTCCCTGGGGCACATTGTTCGGCGGATCTAGCGATGCCGGGGGCGACATGAACCAGCTTGTAGAAGTCTACGGTTGGAGCGATCAACAAATTATTGATACTTACAACGGCATTGGGAGCGTTTGCGCGATCGCTATTCTCAGCGTCTATCTCTTTATCTTCCTAAAAAATAGAAACCATCTCTACCTGTACACACTTTGGCAAAATCGACGAATTAAGCAATCAATACAAGCCCAGCGATCGCTACGGTAAATAGCTCCTAGAGTTTGCCGAACCTTAACCTTTTCTTGCCTGAGGGTTAATATTGAAAGCTAACAATTTGCACTAAGCAACCACAGTATGTTTTCTACTGGCCTTTTCCTTGAAGAGGATTTTTCAAAGACTACCAGAAAGCGGATGAATGCTTTGGTTTGCTAGCACACATCTGGAGCCATTTGTTTTGTCTATCAACGCTTTGCCCCTCGCCGCCCCCCCTAGCAAACAGTTCGTTAGCCTAATAGAACAGCTCTATCAAGAGCGATCGCTCATCACCCATGCGCCTACGCAGAGCATTCCGCTCCGCGCCAACTACCTCTACTTGGTCTACCGAGGCGTCGTCCAGCTCCATACTATCCATCCAGATGGAAGCGAGAGCATCGTCGGACTTTGCGGCCCCACCACCGCTTTCGGCAGCACCTTCACCCAGATCGATCCTTACTGGGCAACTGCGCTTACAGAAGTAGATCTGCTGCCCTTAGGAGTAGAAGAAATAGAAGCCTCACCAACGCTAATAGCCGGACTTTTCCCGCAGGTCGTGCGCCGTTTACAGCAGACTGAAGCCTGGCTGTCTATTGCCGGTAAGCGTCTAGTTGCCGATCGCTTAAAGTGCCTGCTCGTACAAATCGCTCAAGACTTTGGACAGGTTTCAACCCAAGGCGTACAGATTAATATTCGCCTTACGCACCATCAGCTAGCGACGATTATCGGCACCACCCGCGTCACCGTGACTCGGCTGCTCAAAGACTTTAGAAACGAAGGCTGGTTAGATATTCAAAAGCGTCAGATCATTCTCAGCCCGGAAGCTGCTAATTTGTGCAACGAAAGATCGTAAAAAGGCCGTACCCCAGAAAAAATCAGGATACGGCCCTTTTCTAGGGTTCTCTTTATAGAGGAACAATGGTGGAATAGCTTCTACAGGCTAATCCTCTACGCGCCGACTACCACGCCGCCGTTAGGATGCAGCACCTGTCCGGTCATATACGAGGCATCTTCAGACGCCAAGAACACAAAGCAAGTAGCCACTTCTACCGGCTGTCCGGCTCGCTTCATCGGCACCTGTTTACCAAAGCCTTCTACCTTGTCAGCAGGAAACGCATCTGGAATAAACGGTGTCCAGATCGGGCCTGGGGCAACGCCATTAACGCGGATTTTCTTTTCGATTAATCGCTGAGAGAGCGATCGCAGAAATGCCAAATTCGCACCCTTCGTTGTCGAATAGCTCAGCAGAGGCGCATTGCCCTTATAGGCATTGATCGAAGTTGTGATAATAATCGAGCTACCTTCTTTCATCAAAGGAATAGCCGCCTTCGAAAGATAAAACATCGGGAACACGTTTGTACCAAAGATACTTCCCAACCGGGCCGCATCAATGCCGTCCCAATCTTCTTCCATATACTGCTCAGCCGCATTGCTCACCAAAATATCTAGTCGGCCATATTCATCCGCAGTCTTTTGTACGATCTCTTTGCAAAAAGGTTCGCTCGTTAGATCGCCAGGCAGCAGCAAGCACTTCTGGCCCTCCGCCTCCACCAGCTCCTTTACTTTTTTAGCATCCTCATGCTCATCTAAATAAGAAACCGCAACATCTGCCCCTTCTTTGGCGTAAAGCACGGCTACCGAGCGGCCAATTCCACTGTCGCCGCCGGTAATAAGGGCCACCTTGCCCTTTAGCTTTTCGCTGCCTTTGTAGCTATCGCGATCATAAATCGGAGCAGGCGTCATCTCACTCTCGTGCGCGGGCTGACGATCTTGAGACTGAGCGGGAATTTGGTCGGGCGTGATAGCTGACATTAAATCGTTCCAGTTGTTCTAGTAAAGGGTCTCCTCACATAAGAACAGCTCTCTTTAATTCTATTCACTATCAAAAGTAGAGTTTCGTTTCCCGTCCCACCCGCTAGAAATACGTCATAAGGGGCATTGATGCAGGCTCTAAGCTTTATCGCTCCGCATCTTTGGGCTCTGTAGCAGTAATGATAGTGTTAGCCAATTGAAAGGCCCAGCCAACCACTGCCGCAAAAAACAACAGCGTTAGCGGTGCAAGTCCAGCAAACGGAAATACCACCAGCAGCAAAATAGACAGCAAAATAACCAATCGAACCCAGCTATTATTCATAAAATATTCCTTCTCTAAAGGCCCATCGAAAGCAATTAATATCTAATCTAAACCGGATAGCCCCATTCAACGTCTGACCGCAGACAGACGACGGAAGATCCATCAATCTTTACGCTCAAGAATGTCTTGATGTTTTTCAATTCTCAACGCTCGCATTTTTGTCAGACGTTAGAGAACTTTTAGAGGACTTTTTTATGAACCTTTTCTCATCTTCGGCTTTTGCCACGCTACGCCGCATTGCCATCGTCTTTATTGCCGGGCTTACCCTGATGGTAACGACAGCTTGCAGCCAAGCAGATACCACCGCTAGCGTAGATCCTGCCGCCGTCCCTGAAGCTAGCGAAGCTGCCGTCATCCGGGCGAAAAGCAATCTTAGCGACGACACTATTGATGAAGACGTACTATCCCAGCAAGGAGAGTCTCGCGCTCGCCAAACGACTAGCCCTGTCATCGCGAACTAGTATTGGCGGCAGTTCTTTCCAAAAGAATCACGCTTTCTCAAGTAGCATGGCTAGATAGATAGATAGATAGCTAAGTGGTCTGAGTAGCACCTGCGCTTAGCCACGTAGCTATTGCCCAACTAATGCAGAGCTATTTAGATGGAAAGCAACTTGCCGTATTCAGCATCCGATCCAAATTTGCTGATATCAGCCATCGCGGCGCTGTTACTATCCGCCGCTCACATCGCAGCTTGTCGACTCAGGTTTTTAGATACCAAACCTCGTAGCCGGTGGCTTTCTATTGGTAGCGGAGTTTCAGTTGCCTACATTTTTGTTCATGTCCTTCCAGATTTAAGCAACGCTCAAGCAAACTTTGTAGATGAAGTCGCCGTGCTCTCAGCCGTTGAGCATCACGTCTATATCGTAGCGCTAATGGGCTTGCTAGCCTTTTACGGGCTAGAGCGCGCGGCCAAAGTTTCTAGACAGGAAAATCGCGAAGCCGGTGAGGGAGATGTCACTCAGCCGGGCGTTTTTTGGCTACATATGGTATCTTTTGCGCTTTACAACGCGCTGATCGGCTATCTGCTAACGCATAGAGAAGAACCCGGAATCTATAGCCTAATTATCTACGCGATCGCAATGGCGCTGCACTTCATCGTCAACGACTTTAGCCTCAGAGAAGACCACAAAGGAGCCTATCGTCGTATAGGGCGCTGGATATTGGCTGCTGCCGTCATTTTAGGATGGACAGTGGGGTCTCAAACCGATATCAGCGAAGCGCTAACCGCTGTGCTGTTCGCCTTTCTCTCGGGGGGTATTATTCTCAACGTCCTCAAAGAAGAGCTGCCGCAAGCAAGAGAAAGCAGATTCTGGACGTTTTCAGCAGGTGCCTTAGGCTATTCAGGACTGCTGCTGTTTCTGTAGCATATTCAGTCTTTCTACTGTATTCAGTCTTTTTACTGTACGGTTTCGTCCGCTCTTTCAATCACCGACTCCGGTAGAGTGACGCCCATCGACTCGGCAGCCGCTGGGTTAATATCAAGCCGCAAAACATTGGCAAACTCTACGGGCAGATCTCCCGGCCTAGCCCCTCTTAGTACCTTTACAACCATCTCCGCTGTCTGAACGCCGATGTCGTAGTAGTTAAATCCAATGCTAGCGATCGCGCCTCTCCCAACCGAATCGGTATCGCCCGAAAACACCGGCAGGCTATTTTCTTGCCCTATCTCCACCACCGACTCTAGCGCCGAGACCACTGTGCTATCGGTCGGCACGTAAATTGCGTCAACAGACCCAACCAAATTACGCGCAGCCGTCGCCACCTCACTGGCTAAAACAACTACCGCCTCTTTCACTTCACTAAATCCAGCATCCAAAGCGTTTTCCTTCACCAGATTGACGATGCTCACAGAGTTATCCTCACCGGCGCTGTAGATAATGCCCAAAGTCTCAGCCGCTGGCAATATCTCTTTAATCAGCTCCAATTGTTGTTTAACCGGCGATAGATCGCTTACACCACTTACGAATCCGTTGGGTCTTTCAACACTATCTACTAGCTTGGCGGCAAGCGGGTCGGTTACCGCTGAGAAAATAACGGGAATATTGCTAGCTCTAGAAACGGCTGACTGAGCACTTGTAGTAGCGATCGCCACAATTACATTGGGCCTAGCGGCCGCATACTTATCGGCAATTTGAGTCGCAGTTGCCGGATTCGCCTGTGCGCTTAGCAGCTCCCATCGCAGGCTTTCACCCTCCCTGTAGCCAGCCTTCTCTAGTCCTTCTTTTAACCCTGCTTGCACCGCATCTAAAGAAGGATGTTCCACAAACTGAGACACCGCAACAAACGGCATATCTGCTGAGCTACCCCCTGTTTCGCCACCGCTGCAGCTCACTAGCACAGCGCTGAACACGCTTGCTAAAGCCAATAGAGCAAAGGATAAAAACTTAGCGCGGCTCAAGTAGAGCATAAACCTTAAATCAAATGCAGAACGTCACCGCTAATTCTAGCGGGATAGATCGTCATTCAGACGGTTCCTGTCGCCAACGCCTCACTATCTTGGCCCTAGCATCGCAAAATGAAAAACCCAACAATGGAACCACCGTTGTGCTGCCTGTCATAGCCGGCCTGCGCCCCTAGTGGTTCACTAAACTCACAGCAACGCTCTCGCTGAGAAAATTACCGCCGCCGCACTGTTCGCGATCGCACTTAAAGCAACCTACGCTGAATACGTCTAAGCCCTGGTACGAGGCGACATGCTGGCTTCGCGAACTGTAACAAAAGGACAATCGCGTATTTCACAGTGGGTAGCCTAATATCAACCGCAGTTTATCCAGGTAGCTGCAACGGCCACTCAAACGCAGCATACCGGCAACTGCTTTTTCAGCCAGCGTTCTTCTCCAACGGCTGTTTTTTATAGCTATCACGCTACAAATTTTCAACCCGCAAATCTTCAACAGGTGCCTACTATGTTTTTTAAATCCGCCGTGGATTCTTGGCTCTACATTCTCGCCGTTAGCCTACCGCTCATTGTGCTGCGAGCGCTCACGCCAACTTTGGCCGAGGCTCAAGTTTCGACCATTCTCTATTCAGTTTTAGCGATCGCACCGCTCGTTCTGATTCCAGCCTGGCTCTTGGTCTCTACCTACTATCGAGTAGACTCAGCGATTATGCGCGTTCAAGCTGGCCCTTTTTCCTGGTCAATCCCACTCGACCAAATTAGAAACGTGACTGCTAAGCGATCGCTATCCGCAGCCCCCTCGCTCTCAGCCAATCGCCTTAAAATCGACTACGGACGGCAGCGGTCTATCCTGGTTTCGCCCAAAAACAGAGCCGCTTTCATCGCCGCTATCGGCCATCAGCCCGCCGACGTTTTAACAGAAGCCTCGGCGCAGCAGTTTAGCCATTAGGATCTTATTTCAGGTCTTATTTCCGCTTATTCCTGCCCGAAGCTAATTTCTAAAAGCTCAAACACAGCCTACGAGCTGTCTGCCTAAGACCTTCACCGTCTACGGCAGGCAGCTTTTTATTTTAATCGCCGCCGTACTGGGCCTTTAGCTCAGCAACTCGGTCGTCATCAATTTTTTGAATCAGCACAGGCGGCACTTCAAAGGCTCGACCCGCCTTAAGAATCGTCAGGTCAGTCGCCGCTGTCATGGTGCTTCGCCGTTCCTCATCCGTCAGCTTCAGCGCATCGAACAGGGTCTCCGCCGTTGTCGGAATAAAAGGCGCTGAGGCCACTGAATATAGCCGAATCAAATTAATACAGGTGCGAATTACTACCGCTGCTTCAGCTTTATCCTGCTTAAACAACGTCCAGGGCGCTCGCACGTCTATATACTGGTTGCCCGCAGACCAGAGCGCGTTCAGAGTTTCGGTAGCCTTACGAAACTCCATGTTTTTCAGGTGCGATCGCAGCTCCTCCACAAATTCCTTACACCGCGCCTCCAGCTCCGATTCAGCCTCACCCGGCTCGCCCCCCGCTGGTAGCTCATTCCCAAACCGCGACGCCGTAAACTTCAAAATTCGGTTGATAAAATTACCAAAATTATCCGCTAGCTCCTTGTTCACCTTGGTCTGAAACTGCTCCCAGGTAAAGGCCGAATCCGCCGACTCTGGCGCACTCGCCATCAGCATATAGCGCCAATAATCCGGCGGCGCAATCTCTAGCGCCTGATCCAAAAACACCCCGCGCTTAGAACTAGTCGAAAACTTACCGCCGTAATAATTTAGCCAGTTAAAGCCCTTAATATAGTCCGCCATCTTCCAAGGCTCGCGCGTTCCCAAAATCGTCGCGGGCCACATAATCGTGTGAAACGGCAGATTATCTTTTGCCATAAACTGCGTATAGTGCACGTCATCCGCGTTATACCACCAGCGCTTCCAGTCCTTACCTGCTTGCTCACCGCCGGCTTTATCACTCCAGGCTTTGGTTGCCGACACATAGCCAATCGGCGCATCAAACCAAACGTAAAAAACTTTGTCCTCAAAACCTGCTTTAGGCACCGGCACGCCCCACTTCAAATCGCGTGTAATCCCTCGGCTTTGCAGCCCTTCGTCTAGCCACTTATAGGCAATCGACTTCGTCAAATTCGGCCAGCTAGTCTGCTCATCGACCCACTCGCGCACCTCACCGCTAAGCTGATCTAGCCGCAAAAACAAATGGCGACTCGTGCGCACTTCCACATCTGTGGAACCAGAAACTGCCGAACGCGGATTAATTAAGTCCGTTGGGTTCAGCATCTTTGTACAGTTCTCGCACTGGTCGCCTCGCGCTTTCTCATAGCCGCAGTTAGGACAAGTTCCTTCCACGTAGCGATCGGGCAAAAACCGCTTGTCTGTAATCGAATAAACCTGGCTAATTTCGCGCTCTTCTATAAACCCATGCTCATCTAGGCTGCGATAAAAATCCTGCGTTAGCTCGCGCTGCTCTAGCGACGAGGTTCGGCCAAAGTAGTCAAAAGACAGCCCGAACTTCTGGTACACATCAGCCTGTCGCTGATACTGCCGCGTACAAAACTCCGCTACATCCAACCCTTCTTCTAGCGCCGCAATTTCAGCAGGTGTCCCATGTTCGTCTGTCCCACATATGTACAGAACCTCTTCCCCTTCCTGCCGCAGAAACCGCGCATAAACGTCGGCGGGCAGCATCGAACCAACTAGGTTGCCGAGGTGCTTGATGCCATTAATGTAGGGAAGCGCGCTGGTGATGAGATATCGCATATAGGAATCGCTAAAGAGCCGGGAAAGACCGAGAATATGGCACATAACCTTAACAAGACTAGCGGTTTGGGGTGCGTACTGACCAGTCAGCTAGAATTAGCCGTAGGAACTAGGGTTCGCAATCGGCAAATTGCTCTCGAAATTCCTGACAAAGATCGCGGATAGTTTAGGTTCGCAGCTCAATTAAGTGTCAAGCCAGCAGTGCAATAGATAATCCGCCTATGTTAGCCATCTACCGCTACGACCTTACGGTTCCTAGCTCAGCAATTGATGAGAATAAGCATCTAAATAATGTGATGTATGTGCAGTGGATGCAGGACGTGGCGATCGCCCACGCCAACCACACAGGCTGCACCCGAGAAACTAACGCAGTCGGAGCTACCTGGGTTGTTCGCGCCCATCGAGTAGAATATCTCAAACCTGCTTTCGAAGGCGAGCAAATTGCAATTCTTACCTGGATCGTCAATATTCGGAAAGTGCGATCGCAGCGGAAGTACAAATTCTTTAGAGTTTCCGATCAGGCCGTCCTAGCCCAGTGCGAAACTGACTGGGTTTTTGTAAACATTAAAACCGGTAGCCCCATGGCCATTCCGCCAGCGGTTGCAAACGCCTTCGAAATACTACCTGATGAGCAAGTACCCAAAACGCTCACTGAGATGAAATAGGAAATCAAACGAAACCTGGCGTTATCTCAATCAATTCTCTCAGTACATGTTCTTGTCTGCTTGATGCAATAAATCTGACAGCGTTAGGCCGTCTTCTAGATAATATTGTCATTTAGTCATTTATCGGCTTAAAACGATTGAGCCTATTCGCTAGTCAATGTCTTTACAGACAAAGTAAACCTTGAATAGCTTATTCTCCCCTAACCGTCAAAAAGCCTGCCGTTTCTGAGGAAACGGCAGGCTTTTAATTACTTCTATCGCCTAGCTTGTAAGCCTATACAGCATCCGCATAGACGCTTACTTTCTTGCGATTCTTACCCTTGCGCTCAAACTTAACAACGCCATTGATCAGCGAGAAAAGCGTGTCGTCGCTGCCAATACCCACGTTGTTACCCACATGGTACTTAGTCCCACGCTGGCGCACAATAATATTGCCCGCAATCACCTTTTCGCCGCCGTACTTCTTCACGCCCAGTCGCTGAGCGTTAGAATCGCGACCGTTCCGAGTACTACCCGTTCCCTTCTTATGAGCCATGACGATTAATCTCCCTATCTTGAACTAAATTCTAAGTTGGAATCTACTAAATCTACTCTGCTGCAACAGTCTCTTCAGGCGTAGCAGTCTCTTCAGGCGCAGTAGCCCCTTCAGAGGTAATAGTCTTACCGCCTATTGTAATCGAGTCAATCATCACGCGAGTAAGATCTTGACGGTGACCGCGCTTCTTACGCGTCTTTTTCTTCGGCTGCATCTTGTAAACAATAATCTTTTTCGCTCGCAGGTGGCTTACGATCGTGCCGCTCACGCTAGCACCAGCAACCAGTGGCTTACCAACGGTTATGTCGTCACCGTTTTCCACCATCAGCACATCGTCAATCGTAATCTTTTCGTCTGGCTCCACCGGCAGGCGGTTGATATCGTAAAACCGACCGGGTTCTACGCGCAGCTGAGTTCCACCAGCCGCAATAATTGCATAGACCATAATTTATTCCTTTGCCGTACAGGTAGGGTTAGCACCTTTTAACCTGATCCGCGCATATTTTGACAGAACATACATCTTCTGAGAAAGTGCGTTGCGCTGTCAAGGGGTCTTGTCATGCTTACACAGATATTCTGCGGCAGGTGCCCTTACGCGGGCAGAACCAATGCAATATCCTCAGACTGCTCTATCGTACTCAAATTATGGGTATCCACTGCCCCAGTCGTTAAAAAGCGCAGCGTTTCCTGATACAGACTCTGCCAAAACAAATTGCTCATGCCTTGGCTAGTCTCTGTCGGATCGATCATTGGATGGGGCACCATCGCTGACGAAGGATACTTGTACAGGACGTTTTTTGGATTGTTCAAGTCGGCAAAGAACTGCTCGTTTGCAGCTACATCTGCGGCATCTTCGTTTTCAGTCAGCACAATGAGCGCAGGCGTTTGCCGCAGACGATTTACAGAGTCGCTCATACGTAGCTCGCTGCCAAAGTAGTCTGCGGCTGTGAGGGCACCTACCGGAAAGCGTAGGTCGGGGTCCCAGCCGGTTTCGCTAATATCTAGCGGGCCAGCTAGCTGCACATACTGACGTCTAGCTTCGCCAATTATTCTTAGCAGCGGCGCATAAGCCACTACTTTCTCGATTCTCTCTGGCTGATCGGCAGCTAACCCCAGCGCAACCGCTCCACCGACAGATAATCCCACGGTATAAATGGGTCCCGGCAGCGACGAAAGCTCGGATAGGCGATGCTGAGCATCGTTTAGGTAGGCAGTATGGCTAGACTCAAAGTAGCGATCAAACTCGGGCTGTTGAGGGTGCGCGATCGCCTTTGCCACCGCATTCATTTCAGGAGCTACCTGAAATAATCGGCCCAGCAACGCGGCCTGTTGCCCAGGCGCGACCGAGCCGACATCTGTTTTTTGCAGCATCGCTGACATCAGTACCGGATCTTTTTGCACCTTCTCCATAAGGGGCCGCACGTACTGCGATCGCAAATCTATCTGAGGCCAGTTCTTCGCCGGATTGAGCTTGTCATGTCCGGCCAGCGGCGCCTGATAGAAATTAAAGCCATTGTTATATAAGTAGTCTGCCAGCCGCCACATTTGATGAGGGCGATCGCTAAAGCCGTGAAAAATCAGCACCGTACCGCAAATTGGTGCGCCTGCTGGATGAAATCGGTAGTAAGGATAAGCGCCCGGCCTTTGATCTGGGTGCGATCGCACGTTCGCAACATGCCGTTCAATCTTCTCAATCGCCTCATTCAAAGACTCAGCAGTTGGCTTTACCCTCGCATCTGTCACTGGCTCACCCAAATTACAACGTCCCTATTATGAGCATTTTCGCTTAAGTCACAGCCGAAGTCACCTACAATTAAACTTGTTCTACTCCAGCCCCAAAAGACTTATGAAGCCTTATTTAGCGGCTGCTTTGCAGATGACCAGCGTGCCCAACCTGGATCAAAACTTGGCTCAAGCAGAAGAACTAATAGACCTAGCCGCCAGACGGGGGGTAGAACTCATTACCCTGCCCGAAAACTTTTCCTTTTTAGGCGACGAAAAAGCCAAATTCGATCGCGCTGAAGAAATTTGTCAGGCTAGCCAAAAGTTCATCAGAACAATGGCTCAGCGCTATCGCGTAACGCTACTCGGCGGTGGCTATCCGGTGCCCTCGCCCGATGGCCGCACCTACAATACGGCGCTCATGGTCGATGCCAATGGCGAAGAGCTGCTGCGCTACGAAAAGGTTCACCTGTTCGATGTTGATTTGCCTGACGGCAACACCTATCGAGAATCTGCCTCGGTCACCTCCGGCAGCGTCATGCCCAAAGTATGGAAATCCGATCGGCTAGGCAGCATCGGCATCTCCGTCTGCTACGACGTTCGCTTTCCAGAGCTCTACCGCCAGCTTTCCAAAAGCGGCGCAGAAGTGATGATCGTTCCCGCTGCCTTTACGGCCTTTACCGGAAAAGATCACTGGCAGGTACTGCTCCAGGCTCGAGCCATCGAGAACACTTGCTATATTATCGCCCCAGCTCAAACCGGCTTTCACAACGCTCGCCGACAGTCGCACGGCCACGCCATGATTGTGGATCCTTGGGGGATTGCGCTAGCAGATGCTGGCGACGATGTGGGCATGGCAATCGCCGAAATTAAACCCTCACGGCTAGAGCAAGTGCGCCGACAGATGCCTTCGTTACAGCATCGAGTATTTGGGTAATACCCATTTAATGTTTAAGGCGTTCAACATAGACAATTCTCGTTATGAGAGACTGCGCCAGCCTAAATAAGCTCAAATGGCGACTAATTAAACAGACTTAAACTCAGTCACTCCTGTAAATTAGACAACGATGAATCGCTGAAAACAGCATGATTGAATCGGCACGGCTCGGCTTAATAGCAGACAGCTTCACAACAGACATAGATCATTTAGACGGCGTAAATAGCATGATCAACGGCCTTATTTCTCAAAGTCTTTCTTCTTTAGGTAACACTTGGAATATCCCAAACTTTGCCTGGAACGTACATGCTACAGCCATGCCCTTGCTAGCTGAAGTTGACGAAGCGGAAATCGGGCCTCTAGTCATTACAGGCGTTTTACTGAGCCTGATTACCGTGTTCGTTGCGGCTAAGGTTGGCGGCGAAATTTGCGCCCGGCTTAACCTACCTTCTGTACTGGGTGAATTAGTAGGAGGCGTCGTTGTTGGCGTATCAGCACTTAATCTCATTGTCTTTCCAGAGGGCGGCGAAATGCCCACCTCGGCCCTGATGAGCCTCATTCAAATGACGGCGCATCTCAATCCAGAAAGTATTGCAGCGGTCTTTAGCAGCGAAAGCGAAGCGCTTAATGTACTAGCCGAGTTAGGCGTTATTATTCTGCTGTTCGAAATTGGCCTAGAGTCAGATCTTAAAGAACTTATTCGGGTTGGCCCACAGGCTGCAGTTGTCGCCATCATCGGTGTTGTCGTCCCCTTTGTAGCAGGTACAGGTGGCCTAGTCTTACTCTTTGGCATCGACACGATTCCTGCTGTCTTTGCAGGGGCCGCGCTGACTGCAACTAGCATCGGCATCACCGCTAAAGTCTTGGCCGAAATGCAGCAGCTCACCTCCAAAGAAGGACAGATTATTATTGGCGCAGCCGTTCTCGACGACGTACTCGGCATCATCGTGCTAGCAGTCGTCGCTAGCCTAGCGAAAACTGGCGAAATCGAAATTACCAACGTCATCGTTCTTGTACTAGGCGCAGCAGCTTTTCTCGTCGGCTCCATTTTCATTGGTCGGCTGCTTAGCCCGCTGTTTGTCATCTTAGTCGACCAGCTTCAGACCCGAGGCCAGCTCATTATCACCTCGTTAGTCTTTGCATTCACCCTGTCCTATATTGCAGCTGCTATTCAGCTAGAAACCATTCTAGGCGCCTTCGCTGCGGGATTGATTCTAGCCGAAACGTCTAAACGTCGCGAGCTAGAAGAGCAGATTACGCCGATTGCCGACATGCTAGTGCCCGTCTTCTTCGTCACAGTTGGCGCTCGCACCGATATCAGCGTGCTCAACCCGCTAGAGCCAGCTAACCGAGAAGGTCTGATCATTGCCTCCTTTCTCGTAATCGTCGCTATTATCGGTAAAACCATCACTGGCTTTGCTGTCTTTGGTCAGCCTGGCATCAACCGGCTTGCCGTAGGTTTTGGCATGATTCCTAGAGGAGAAGTTGGTCTAGTGTTTGCGGGCGTTGGCGCGGCTAGCGGCGTCCTTTCAGAATCGTTAGACGCGGCAATTATCGTCATGGTTATTGTCACTACCTTTATTGCGCCACCGCTACTAAGACTGGTCTTCGAAAGCGATGATGCTTCAGGAGGTACACTCGATAGCGCTTCGGAACCGGCGATCGCTATTGAGGACGTTGAGGGTAACTTGACAACAGCAAAGCCAAACGAAGCATAGGCCAACGAGCATCTTAGAAGAAGAGAGATAATATACAAAGAGCCATACGTATAAATACGTATGGCCAAACAGCATTTGAGTTTGAAGAACGGAAGTCAAACAATCGCTAATTATCCGTAAATAGCTGCAGACAGGCTGTAGAAGAGATCTCCCTCTTAGCAAAGGTGGATCTCTTTTCGCTTAGGTAGCTTAGCCCTGTCGGGAATACGCTGAGATAGTGTACAAACATCCGAACAGAACTCCAGATAAACATCTGTCCACAGGCGCTAGCCATCGCGAATTGAGAGCTAGAGAATGTGTAGGGTTGGTCAAATACGCTGCTCGAACGTAGGATTTATCACTTAAAAAGCAAAATAAAGCTGGTAAAGTTTCCAAATCCGACTAAACTCTAGACAACATATATTCCGCTTTATAGCTTAAGCATTTTTACCTATGAGCATTCCTCCTCGTTCTACCTCTCTAAACTCCAGTTCAAAGATTGGCGTTTTCGACAGTGGCGTAGGAGGTCTTACAGTACTCAAAGAAATCGCTCAGAAGCTGCCTCAAGAGTCTGTCATTTACTTTGGGGATACTGCTCGCGTTCCTTATGGCAATCGTTCCAAAAAGGAGATTTTACGATTTGTCCGCGAAATTATCACTTGGATGATTGAGCTGGACGTCAAAATGATCCTCATGGCCTGCAATACTAGCTCTGCTCTAGTGCTAGAAGAAGTTCGATCAGAATTTCCGATTCCTATATTAGGTATCATCTTGCCCGGCGCTCGAGCAGCCGTTAGAAGTGGAAACAATATTGGCGTCATTTCAACGCAGGCCACTGCTGATAGCAATGCTTACAAGCAGGCCGTGCATGAAATTAATCCGGCGATCAAAGTTTGGCAGCAAGGCTGTCCAGATTTTGTTCCGCTAATCGAGAGCGATCGCATCTATGATCCTTACACGCTAGCGGTAGCCAAAAGATACATTGAGCCACTCATTACTAACGGCATCGATACGCTAGTTTACGGTTGTACGCACTATCCGCACTTAGCGCCCGTATTTAAACAAATTCTCCCTAGCTCCATTACGTTAGTCAACCCTGCCATCCATCTAACAACAGCAGCTCAGCAGGAGCTAGAAATACTAGGTCTTAGCCGACCCAAAACATCGACGATGCCAGGTAAAACAGAGTTCTACGTTAGCGGCAATCCCGAGCATTTCGCGCAGGTTTCTAAGCAGTGGCTAGGCTATCAGCCCCAGGTTTCACAAGTATCGGTTGAAGTTTTAGAATCTATTCACGCGGCATCTTCGCAAGCAGTTAGCGAACGCTAGATCTAGTAGCCCCATCAAAACAAACTATTACTAAGCGCGGCTAAGCAAAATAGCTAGCTCCAATCTAAGAGGCTAGCTATTTTAATTCATGGAGCCGAGGTAGTCGCTACGCTGAGCTATTGACAATTTACCTCTTAGAAATCGGTGGGTCTCATACTCATCCATAAAAAGAAAAGGTAGACCACGAACAGGTAACCCGCAGCAGACAAGATGATAGTGACAAGCGGAGCGAAGGTAGTAGGATTTGGCATGGTAATAGAAGAAGAAAGGTATGCCACCAAAAGGGTGCTTGAGAAGAGCCTGAAATAGTGCTAGATAGAGCTGATAGCCAATGCTTGATTCGCAATCGTTGGTTCGCCGCAGCGGCAAAGAGCAGCCTCTTTACAACCATCGAAACATCTACAGTCGTTGACTTCTATAAAGCGATCGCCCGCATCTTCAATAGAATAAAGACGCTCAGCAACATAAAGCCTATAAAAGGTTCGCTCGCCTCAAAGAGAAGCAGAGTAAACATCAATCGGCTGTCCGCAAGGCTAAATGGTTTCTAAAAGTTGAAACCGCACAGCACTTATGCGACACTAGTTCAGCGAAATTTTCCTGATGTAGAAGCTACTGGCAAGAGCCTAAACAGATGCACGGCCGTTGGTAAAAACTAACGGTAAGTACCCTTTGGCCTATAAAAAAGTTTTTAGGACGTTCTATCTACCTAAAACAGCGTCAAATGACTCATGTTGGACGGTAGTAGCCTACATAGAGAGCAGCTTGAGGAAATAATATCTCAAGCTACCTCTTCACAGAATTATTCTCAGCACAGCAATATCCGATGGGCGATATCACTGGCGGAATTATCAATAATTCACGCGGTAGCAGTCAAAAACCAGTAGTTGAGCTGCCAGCAGCCTAAAAAGACAGCGGACGAGCAGGTATTAGTTAAAACTAACTCAGGAACCCTTGTTGATGCTTAAATCCTATCATAAAGATTATTTATCTGACAAGCAATTGTTAAAAGTATGTTATGGAAGCATATCTTTTGCGTAAATCCGGCTATTGGGATTGCCGACTGCCTGCTAAATAGGCGGCTAGAGCTATCGTCAGCGGCATTCCTCTCTCAACCTACTTCCTTTCTGATCGCAATAGCTTAGAATAAAGAAAGACAGCTTAAAATTTCGTAACTTAATTCGCCTGAGTCGCGTTTTCCATGACCTCAGCAACCTCCCTTTTCTCACCTGTCGAAGCTGATTTAGCCCTTCTGACAGACAATCTAAAAAATCTTGTCGGCGCTCGCCATAAAATTCTTTATGCGGCGGCAGAGCACCTATTTGGAGCTGGCGGCAAACGTATTAGACCTGCGATAGTGCTTCTACTCGCGCGGGCAGTTACGCCCGAGAAGGAACTTACAGCTCGCCACCGTCGTTTAGCTGAGATCACAGAAATGATCCATACGGCTAGCTTGGTGCATGACGATGTTGTAGATGAGTCTGCTACTCGACGAGGCGTACCCACCGTACACAGTCAATTTGGGAATAAGGTCGCCATTTTAGCGGGCGATTTTCTTTTTGCGCAGTCGTCTTGGTACTTAGCCAATCTCGATAATCTAGACGTTGTGAAGCTGCTCTCTCGCGTCATTATGGATTTAGCTGAGGGCGAAATTCGGCAGGGACTTAAGCAGTTTGATACGTCACTATCGTTAGAAGCTTATCTAGACAAAAGCTACTACAAAACGGCAACACTGATTGCTAATAGCTCAAAAGCCGTTGGTGTGCTCAGCGATTTGCCAGAAGATGAAGCCGAAAATTTATATCAGTTTGGTCGTCATCTAGGACTGGCTTACCAAATTGTTGACGACATCTTAGACTTTACTGGCTCCGACGAAGTGCTGGGGAAGCCAGCCGCTTCCGACTTACGCAGCGGCAATCTAACGGCACCGGTACTCTATGCCATGCAAGAAGTACCCTACTTAAAAACGCTCATAGAACGTGAGTTTTCTCAGCCTGAAGACGTTGAGCAAGCCATAGACTTAGTTCATAACAGCAGCGGACTAAGTCAGTCTATGGATTTAGCCAATCACCACGGACAGCAGGCAATTAGCTGCTTAAGTAAGCTGCCCCCTTCGGCATCGCGTCAGGCATTAGAAGATATCTCAGAATACGTGTTGCGCAGACTCAAATGACCCTCCCTCGAATCGAACTGCTGCCCTGCTGACACCCTTGATTACATCTGGCCTATGGCGAAAGAAATAGAGCGCAAATTTTTGGTTAAAAACGATAGCTGGCGAGCAGAGGCTAAGGGCTTGCCTTACAGTCAAGGCTATATTCCAACGGCTCAGCTAGGTCAAACAGTTCGAGTTCGACTCGCTGGAGACAAGGGCTATCTCACTTTAAAGGGGCCGACAGAAGGTATCACCCGCAGCGAATTTGAGTATGTTATTCCAGTTGCGGATGCCAAAGAGATGCTAGAGACGATGTGCGATCGCCCCCTAATCGAAAAGATTCGCTACCGCCTAGTAGCTAACCATTTGCTCTGGGAAATTGATGAATTCAGCGGCGAAAATGCTGGACTTATTATCGCTGAAGTAGAGTTAGAAACCGAAGACCAGGCTATCCAAAAGCCCCACTGGCTAGGGCAAGAAGTCTCAGGCGACCCCCGCTACTACAACGCCAACCTCAGCCGTCACCCCTACGCAACTTGGTCAGCACCAGCCGAAGCCTAGCTAAACCTAGGTCAAACCAAAAAATACGGTAGCTAACCCTAACTAGATGCCCAACCGACATAAGGCAACCGCTCAACCGTTTTTTTAATCGCGTCAGCCTGAGAAACTAGCTGCCCACAGGCATCCCAAGTGCCTGACAAAAACATCTGTCTTGGCCCTTCGCCCATAGTCAAAGCAATTGTCAAATCGCCTGCTATCGCCGTCATCTTCTCTAGATCAACAGATACAGTCACAGCCGGATCGGCTTCAATCGCATTCTGCAACGCCACCACACTCGCGCTATCTGCAATCAGACAAGGCACTCCCATCGCCACGCAGTTGCCAAAGAAAATCTCAGCAAAACTCTCTCCCACCAAAGCCTCTACGCCCCAGCGAGCGATCGCCTGAGGGGCATGTTCGCGCGAAGACCCACAGCCGAAGTTGCGATTTACCACCAGCACCTTTGCCGCTCGAAAACGCGCCTGGTTAAACGGATGATCGGCTAACTGAGCGCGGTCATCAGCAAACACCTGATCGCCTAACCCGTCGAATGTCACCGCCCGCAAAAACCGGGCCGGAATAATCCGATCGGTGTCAATATCATTTCCCACCAAAGGAATGCCCGGTCCAGCAATTTTGCGAACTTCAGAAGACTTGCTCATAGTTTTTCGCCAGCCTCAGCCGCGCATACAGTTGTCCGTCATCCTACCGCGATTAGCCGTCGCTCGCAGCTCAACCTCCGATGGTCAAAACGCACAGCAAAAACGCCTCTGTCCACTCCACCACAGCTCCATAAGTATCGCCCGTATGGCCCCCTAGCTTGCGGTTGAAATAGGCTCCCATTATTAGTGACAAAGCGATTCCGCCCACCACCGAGCGGCCCATCCAAGGCCAAGTCACCCAGCCCAAACTGCTCAGCCCGAGGCTAATTCCAACCAAGCCAACTAACCCTGGCAGCACAGACCAAACCGAAGGCAAAGCGACCTGATGAAACGCGCCTTTACCGTCTGGCTTTAGGTACGGATAACGGGCGATCGCCCACTGCTGTCCCCATCGACCCCAAACCGTCATTGCTATCAGCGCCAACCCACGATTATCGGTCAGTGCGCTCAAGGCACTGACCTTAATTAGCAGCAGCGCGATCGCCGCCATTCCACCAAAAGCGCCCATTCGACTATCTGCCATCGCCGCCAACCGCCGACTCACCCCAGCCTCATCCCAGACAGGCACTGCCAACCCATCTGCCGTATCCATTACGCCGTCTAAATGCAACCCCCCCGTTATCAATATCTCTAGCGACACCACCAGCACACTCACTAACAGCAACGGCATCCCCATTTGCCCCATTGTCCAATCGGCTAGCGCTAGCAATCCACCAATCAATAAACCAACAAACAGCACCCAGCGAGCAGCCCAGCGAAACTCTATGGGCCAACCCAACGGCAGGGGCAAACAGGTATAAAACGTCAGTGAACCATTCCAATTCGCCCAACTGGACTTAAGCAACTGCTCTCCCCGTTCCCACGCAGTTAATATAAAATCCATCGCAGCTTACCAGTATTTCTCAAATGCAAAATCCAACATTTCGTTTCCCTCTCTGTAGGTCCGCAGACAAGTTCATACAAATCCTACTTACTCAACCAGTCAGCGATATGAAGAGAAGGTGTTTGCAAAATAAGTAGTTATGCGGAAGCCACAAGCATCTGCAACCATCTATACGATACTTAGCTTAATATCAGCTCCGGTGGCACTTACTCCTGATGATTGTCATCTGTAACAACCCTTAATTCATCAATACAAAATCTAGCTTCTTGAGTATTTCAAGATCTTACAAATATGGTGTTACAAACCCCGAGAAGTCGATTATCGTTAGGGTGTATTCACGGATAATGTAAGTTCACACATCGCTATCCATGACTATCGCCAACTGTCTCCGGCCCGCCGTCTGGCCAGCACATCAGCTACCCTAATGAATAAGAAATCCAGCCCCCTGCCTGCAGCCTGTATCGTCGATAACGGCATCGTCATTCAAAAGCAAGACATGCTCAGACTGTTAAAAAGTCTACGCAGAGTACGATACATCTATAGACAGGACGACGAGATCAAGAACACGGGCGAGGGCTGTGTAATGGAGACATTCTGCGATCCTCAGCAAGCCACCATCGTAGCCAACCATAGTCTCTATCTCAATGCCCACAGCTTCGACTATATAGAAATCATCACTAACTGCACAGAAAGCGGGACAGAAACCACCTTCGCTCTTATACAGGAAAACCGCTGTCTGTGCCTAACACCCCTTTCCGAGAGCAAGTCAGAGAGAACCGCGCAGCTTGACGCAGCTGATTTAGAAGCCATTGTGACTGAAGCGATCGCAGCCAGTTGGGATGCTTCTTTAGACGACGATCTTTAGAAGATCTGTAGTTGATTAAGCTGTAGTTGATTAAGCTGAGCTTGCATGAGTCAACTCAGCGACCTAGCGCTCGGTCTCATGCGTTCGGTGGCCAAAAGCCCCAAACAGCCTAGAATAGGACATCCCTCTCTCAACCATCTCTTTTGAGCGACTTTTCCTATCAACGCCTAGCCCAATGCAGCTGTACGAAGGCTCGCGCTGGCATCTTTCACACGCCGCATGGCCTGGTACATACGCCTCGCTTTATGCCAGTAGGCACCCTGGCAAACGTAAAAACCGTCACCCCCGCCCAGCTTAAAGATTGCAACGCCGAGATGGTGCTAGCAAATACCTATCATCTGCATCTGCAGCCTGGAGAAGATTTGGTGGCCGAAGCCGGGGGGCTGCACCGGTTTATGAACTGGGATGGCCCGATGCTTACCGACTCGGGTGGGTTTCAAGTTTTTAGCCTCAGCGAAATGCGCAAGGTCACCGACGAAGGCGCAACCTTTCGATCTCCCCGCGACGGTCGCATCATCGAAATGCCACCCGAACGTTCTATCGAAATTCAAAATCAGCTTGGGGCCGATGTCATCATGGCCTTTGATGAATGTCCTCCATACCCAGCGCCAAAAGAAGCTGTTATCGCAGCCACTGAGAGAACCTACCGCTGGCTAAAGCGGTGCATTGACGCTCATGCTCGCAGCGATCAGGCGCTATTTGGCATTATTCAAGGGGGTGTCCATTTAGACTTACGGCGTTCTGCGGCTCAAGCGCTTGCAGAGCTAGATCTACCGGGCTATGCCATTGGTGGTGTCAGCGTAGGAGAACCGCCTGAGCTAATTGAAAAGATTGTCAAAGCCACTACGCCGCTCCTGCCAGAAGACAAGCCTCGTTATTTAATGGGAGTGGGCACTTATAGAGAGATGGCTCAGGCGATCGCATCAGGAATAGATCTGTTCGACTGCGTTATTCCAACTCGACTGGCTCGCCATGGCGCTGCCCTAGTACAGGGGGACCGATGGAACTTGAAAAACGCCCGGTTTCGACGAGATCTGACGCCTGTAGACGAAACCTGTACCTGCTATACCTGCCAAAACTTCACCCGAGCTTACCTTTGCCACTTGCTCCATGCTAAAGAGCTGCTGGCCTACACGCTTATTTCCATTCACAACATCACAGAACTCATTCGCTTTACCACCGACATTCGCGATGCCATCTTGCAAGACCGATTTCAGCGAGACTATGCGCACTGGCTGATGTAGTTTTGAGTCACTTTGTCTTTGGGGGGAGGGCAGCTCGTGATAATATACAGCTAATATTACACACGATTTTTGGAGACATTGGACACATGAATGCAGCAATGCTGGTAGCCACTTTACCTGAAGCCTACCGTGCCTTTGGCCCGTTAATCGACGTTCTGCCGATTCTGCCGATTTTCTTTTTACTTCTAGCTTTTGTTTGGCAAGCCTCTGTCGGATTCAAATAACTTCAGCTATTAGAAAGAGTTCGAGCTGGAGTTGAGAACAATGAAATTCGGCTAGGCTCCTGCAAACAAAAATAATAGATAGCGTTATGAGAAAGACGAGTCCTAGCCAATAAGGACTCGTCTTTCTTACTTTGGACTGATTTGCTTTGGACTGATTTACTTTGGACTGATTTACTTTGGGCTGATTTGCTTTGGATTGAGGAACCGAACATTAGATTGCGGATCGAACAAGCCGCCTACCTCAGCAAATTAGACAAAACTTTCATCCTTACATTTGATTAAGGTCAGCGGTATAAGTACGGATACTTTCGTCTGCATCTGGGCATTTGTACTTACTAATCAATCTTTCTCAATTTAAAAAAGATTGTTTCCTCCGTTCTTTTTCGGTTTAGTTTATCTATTCCCTCGTGAGACTATTTCATCAAGAACATTACATCTAATTATTGTCTTGTTCTGCAGCCAATATCTCTTTTATCGAACGTGCTGTACCTATCTTTAATAACCACATAGCTATTTCTGCGAACCAAACATTAACGGTGAGCGTAGTAGCCATCTCCTACGGGGAATTCGCCCATGCAATCACCTGAAATGACTTCAGACAGCGCAGCGCCTTATTCTGTCTGGGCCAAAACCATTCCTAACCGCCGTTTTTACCGTCTAGACAGTTGGTTATCCGAAACAGACGCTAACTTCCTGCTCGGTAAAAAAGCGCTGTGGGAAGCCAAGCAAGATCGCTACAAGGCGGCTATTCAACTCTTTGACCGACTCATTTCCTTGGAGCCAAACGTAGCGAAGCACTACGTTAATCGAGGACTTACTCATGCTCGTTGCAAGCATTGGAATAAAGCGCTAGCAGATTACAACTACGCCATTGAGATAGACAATACCTTAGATAGGGCTTACAGCAACCGGGGCAATCTGTACGCTGAAAGAAAGGCTTGGGCAAAGGCCATTAGCGACTACGACGAAGCCATTGATCTCAATCCGCTCAACACTCGCGCCCGATTAAACCAGGCGATTACCTTTCGCAAAATGGGCAACCACGAAGAAGCCCTCGACTGTTTAGATATTGCGCTCTTTTTCTGTCCTGGTAGCGCTGCTATCTACGCGGAAAGAGGTCGCACTTATCATATGCGAGGAGATTGGAACTGCGCGATCGCAGACTACAGAATAGCCCTTGGCCTCACTAAAACTGACTCAAATAAAGCCAGCGATATCAAAGTCGCGCGTCGAGTTAAGCACTGGATGACGAGCCTCTACAGATAGCCCAGACAGAGCTAGCACATCGCTAGTCAATGAGCTAATCAATGTCGATTGACTGAGGGCCTGTAGTATCAGGGGGATTGGGCATAGCTGTTTCCACAGGCGCAGCTCCTTGCTTGTTCAGCCAGGTTTTAACCGGGTCCTCAGCAAGATCTAGTCGGAACAAGCCGGAGAAAAAGCCGCCGCAAAAGGCCACCGGCTGACGGGCAAGCTCTCTCACAAAAGGGGTTAGCTCATCGACGAACATACATATCATCCTCAAAATTTATATGGCTTTAGTCTAACGGGCTAACTATGGCTTTTTCTATAGATTAAGTCACATATTTAAGCCAACAGGCAAACCGACAGGCAAATCAGCAGGCGCGTCGCACGCCTTATAAACAATACGTTCCTTTTTTCGAAGGGCCTCTACAGCAGCACTCGCCGCCCGTTAGGATGCACGGTAGACCAGTTCGTTCGAGCTGAGGCTAACTGTTCAGCGGTCACTGCGGCCCCAGTTAAATCGGCCCCGCACAGATTAGCGCCCTTCAGGTTCGTAGCTTCTAATATGGCTCGCGACAAATTGGCGCCTCGCAGGTCGGCCCCTTCCAGGTTTGCGCCGCCTAAGTGAGCGCTAGTCATGTTGGCATGCTTGAGGCTAGCCTGCGATAAGTTCGCCCGGCTTAAGTTGGTGTTAGACAGATCGGCGTTGGTCAGGTTTATTTTACGCATCGTGGCTTTTGCAAAGCTAGCGCCGACGAGTACCTGCTTTTGCAGACTAAGCTGACTGAGAATCTGGTTAGAAAAGTCCCGGTAGCCCTTTTCGTAAGACGATCTTAAGGACTGCGCTGTCATCTTTTTAGACTGTCTGCGATCGGTTCCGCCATAGCTCGCTCCGGTTCTAGATCGCCGCTCACGCCTTGCGCGGATTGCCTCTGCCATCCGCGAAGAAGGAGAGACGCCAACGCCTAAAGTCGTCTCTTCGGCCTCGACCGATGGAGCCATCGCAAACGACATGTTTTGAGCCAGGCTGTCCAGGTAGGGTTCTAATTCGAGATCGCGCAGCACGTCTTCTACCATTTGATAGCGACTGTGCACTGAAATATCCAGCATTTTTCGCAGCACCTGGGCAAAGCGATCGCCCACCAGAGCATAATCTTGCCAGCGCAATTCGCCTGTATGCGGATCGTAGGGAAGATCTTTAGGCGATCGCCCGGTAAGTAGAAAAACGCACGTTACGCCAACTGCGTACAGATCGCTGCCGTAAACCGGACGCAGCGCCATTTGCTCGGGGGGCGCGTAGCCAGGCGTACCGATGGCATAAGCGGTGAGCGCAGTTTCATCAACCGCATCCACTAGCGGCTGACTCACTTTGTCTTTGACAGCACCAAAATCAATCATCACCAACTGCTGGTCTTGCTCGCGGCGAATCAAATTCGCCGGTTTGATATCGCGATGAATGATCTTATGGCTGTGAATGTATTGAACCACCGGCAGAATTTCAGTTAGGAACTGATTTACCTGCGCTTCGGAAAACGGCCCATTGTGCTTAACCGATTTTTGCAGCGTCAATCCGCTGACATATTCTTGCACTAGGTAAAACTCGTGCGTCAGTTCGAAATAGTCGAGGAGGCGCGGGAGCTGCGGATGGTTGCCAATTTTGCCTAGAATATTCGCCTCGCGCTGAAAGAGATCGCGGGCCATTTCTAGCAGGTTAGGTTCTGTTGTAGTAGGCCGTAGCTGCTTGATTACGCAGGGAGGATGACCCGGCAGAGACTGGTCTCTAGCTAGAAAAGTTGCGCCAAAACCACCTCGACCTAAAGCCCCTAGAATACGGTAGCGATCGCGCAGCCAGAGCTTGCCGCCGCAAGTTTTGCAGTGCTTAGCGTTGGGCAGGTTCTTCGGTTTGGGGCAGCCCGTAGCTATGCAATAAGTCATTGACAGATAGAAAAAATTGTCATCTTTTTATCGCCGCTAAACAGTCTAGAAATGGGTCTAGAGGTAACGTTAGAAGATCGATCGGACAGATTTACTCGCGCCCTAAGCCCCAACCCAACTGGGCGGCGTGGCCGTAGTGTCATTGTTCCCGCATCCTCGAATCAATCAGCCACGATTAACCCCGCCCACTATGAACCGTAGTAGGATGAGTCGAGGCTGTCTGCGCTCAAAATAGACGCGGCTCCTTTTGTTGTACTGGCGATTGCCAAAGCGTCCTCTCTCATGCGTGTTTCTGTTAACTGGCTCAAAGAGCTTGTCGAATTCGATTTTTCGCCAGAAGCGCTAGCCGACGCGCTCACGATGGCTGGCTTTGAGGTAGAAGAAATTGAGGATCGCCAGAGCTGGGCGGATGGCGTAGTCGTCGGCCGAGTCGTTGCTCGCCAGCCGCACCCAGATGCCGAAAAACTGAGCGTTTGCACCGTTGATATTGGCGCTAGCGAAAAATCTACCATTGTCTGCGGCGCAGCGAACGTAGGCGCAGACATGTGCGTTCCAGTCGCGACAGTCGGCAGCTATCTGCCCAAAGTAGATCTCAAGATCAAGCCCCGAGAGCTGCGCGGCGTCCCCTCGTCTGGAATGATCTGCTCACTGTCTGAGCTAGGTCTAGCCAAAGACGCTGAAGGCATCTACATTTTTGACGAGGCCAGCTTCGAGCGAGGTGAGTTTGCCCCCGGCGACGATGTGCGCCCTTTACTAGGACTCAACGACTTCGTGCTAGACGTAAGCTCTACGGCTAACCGAGCCGATGCGCTCAGTCTAGTCGGCATCGCTCGCGAAATTTCAGCTATCACTGGCAATCCGCTAAAGCTACCTACCGCCAAGCCACAATCCGAAGCCAGCCATAAACCCGACAACATTGACATCGCCCTAAACGATCCAAAAGCCTGCCCTATTTATATCGGCAGCGTTCTAGAAAACATTAAAATCGCGCCCTCACCCAGCTGGCTACAGCAAAGACTCATTGCGGCCGGCACTCGCGCCGTCAACAACGTAGTCGATATCACTAACTACGTCCTGTTGGAATGGGGTCAGCCGCTGCACGCTTTTGACTTAGACAGACTCACTGCGGCTGCCAGCAGCTCGCCGGTAACCGTTAGCGTTCGATTTGCCAAGGCGCAAGAAACGCTGACTACGCTTGATGATAAAGAGAGAAAGCTCGAAGCCGAAACGTTATTAATTACAGCCAACGATCGGCCAGTAGCTCTAGCGGGCGTCATGGGTGGAGCCACCACAGAAGTAGAAGACGGTACGCAATCTGTTTTCCTAGAGGCGGCTTACTTTGACTCGGCAGCGATTCGCAAATCCGCGCGATCGCAGGGACTACGAACGGAAGCCTCTGCCCGGTACGAGCGGGGGGTAAATCCGGCTGAGCTGAAGTTGGCCAGCGATCGCGCCCTTCAGCTACTGGTCGAAATTGCTGGCGCGACCCTCGTTGGTCAGTCCGAAGACCGGACTGATATTGGGAAGATTACACCTACTCGCAAAGTCCCGCTCCGACTCAGCTACATCAACCAAATTTTAGGCAAGGTGACGGACAAAGGAAACGCGCAGTACCTAGATGCGAAGACCATAGAAGCGCTGCTAGACAAGCTCGGCTGTAAAGCAAACTCTACTGGCGAAGGCATCTGGATGGTCGAAGTTCCTCCCTATCGCTATCGAGATCTTGAACGAGAGATTGATCTGATCGAAGAGATTGCCCGGCTCTACGGCTACGACGCTTTCGGCTACACGCTGCCGAGCCAAACATCACGCGGCTACCTATCCGAAGACGCTAGCCTCGCTAGAACAGTTCGCGCTGCTTTCCGCGCCGCTGGCCTGACAGAAACCATTCACTATTCACTCACTAGCCCTAGCTCCGATCAGCAAGTTGTATTAGCGAACCCCCTGTTCACCGAATACTCAGCGCTCAGAATTGACCTTTTAGACGGCCTGATAGAAGCTTTTCGGCTCAATATCAACCAGGGAAATGGCCCACTGAACGCGTTTGAAATTGGGAATGTGTTTAACAAACCCGAAAACGACGCCGAGGGCGATCCAATTGAATCAATTAAAGTCGCTGGCATTGTAGGCGGCGATGCTAGAAGAGGGCGCTGGGTAAATAGCAATCGGGAAACGCCGATGACCTGGTACGAGGCCAAGGGCATTTTAGAGCGCGTTTTTGACAACCTCAAGCTAGACGTAGACTACCGGATGGACGAAGAAGACGCGCGGCTACATCCTGGGCGAACAGCTTCTCTGTGGGTTCGCGGACGGACAAACTTGGGCAAGTTCGGCCAGCTTCACCCTGAGCTTCGGCGCAACCAGGATTTGCCCGAAGCCGTGTATGTATTCGAACTCAACTGGGATGTTTTGGTTACTTGTCTAACCGGGAAAAGCGGTAAGGCCACGAAGTATGCGGCTTACTCAACCTATCCCACTTCGGATAGAGACTTGGCCTTTTTCGCACCCACAGCGGTATCTGTTTCGGACTTGCAGCAGGTGATGAGCAAATCGGGCGGCAAGCTACTAGACTCGGTAACGCTCTTTGATGAGTATCGCGGTGAGAACGTGCCAGACGGGCAGCGCTCTTTAGCTTTCCGATTGGTCTATCGGGCGGGCGATCGCACCTTGACTGACAAAGATATTGATCCTGTACATCAAAAAGTACGTGCAGCTCTAGAGAAAAAATACGGCGTTAGCCTACGCAGCTAATGCGCTTTGAGAGTTGGCTTCTAAAACGGAACGTCTGGCCCTGGCTCAGAAGATTTTCGCTGCTTTTTAGTCTGCTCTATATCAAATTGAGCTGGGTCTATATCATCGTCCAAATCTACGATCTGACCATTGAAGAACTGGGCAAATCGCTTGATGTTCTCCTGTTCCTGATTGGTTTGCCACTGACCAGGCGCTGTAGAAGAAGGCGCAGAGGGTAAATTGTCAGTCGATCTAGCGGGTGGCTCATTTTGACTGGCATCGACCGACGGATTAGGCGGCTGACGCACCGGATCGTTAGCCATTGAGCGATTAGATGACTGATCGCTTAATGAATTTTTAGACGCATCTGGCGGCTGGTTGAAGGAACCATTGCTCTGTCTGTTGCTCTGGCCATTGCTCTGGCCATTGTTCTGGCCATTGTTCTGGTTATCAATCTGACTATCGGGCGCGGGGGTAGCGTTTTGCGAATTGGAAGACTGATCTATAGTTTGGCCGCTATTAGGCTGACTGCTCTGAGGCAAGGGAGCCTGAGACGAATGAGCTTGAGAAGGATGAGGAGAGGGCGGCGGGTTATTTAGCGCTGACGGAGCAGGGGGGGCTAAGGGTGGGTTCTCGGTTTGATTATCAGCGGGCTGATTAGCGGCAGTTCCTGACGAGACAACCTCCAAAGAAACATGGATCGGGCGATTGAAGATGGTAGCCAACGCTTTCTCTAAATTCGGCACGCGATCTCTGGCCATTTTTTGTAAAGACGCAGACTTAAACCCGACTTTTGCGCTCACGCCGTCAAACGCGAGCAATATTCCCTGCTGACCCATCAGCATTTGTGTACCGCGCGGCTCTAGCGTTGCGAGAATCTTCTTCCATAGATCAAAAAGGCTACCAAAAGCTGGATCTGGATCGGGAGATCGCGACTTAGCTTCAGAAGTTATTGACTCAGACGGTAAAGCATTGGTTGATGCAGGCGGATCGACAGGTTTTAAGATTGTTTTTGAAGAATTGACCTGCAACGAATCAGCTTGTGAAGCCCTGGGGTCTGCTGAAGCCTCTGCCTTGGCGTTTTGGCTCGGCGGCTCTACAGATGGCGCGGTACTCGCAGTCGGTGCTGGCGTCGACTCAACAGCAGAAGATGCCGTGGGCTGTGGCGTTACGGAACTAGGCGCGGCAGATGCGACTGAACTGACTGTGGCAGCAGACATTGCAGCAGGCATTGAGGGCGCACTGAGGGCGCTCACGCTGACAGGTGCTGAGCCTCTATCTAAAGCAGCGATCGCACCCAAAGCACTAGGTAACAGACCTGTCAGCGTAATTTCTAGCCATAGCCGAGGCTGCGTCGTGTTTTTTACCTGAACTTCTGCCGTTTGCAGCTTCTGCTGACTGGCTAAAATCTGAGTCGCGGGCACTTTTTTTGCAAACTCAGTCATCTCTACCCAGGTAGCGGGCGTAATCGCCACCAGGTCTTCACGCGTTGGCGCAGTCTTCGCAATCAGCAAATCTCGATAGAAGCCCACCAGGCTTTGCAGCACAATCAGCGGCTCGCGGCCTTTATCCATCAAATTGCGAACGCGATCAATTAAAACAGTGCCATCGTCAGCCGCGATCGCCCGCACCAGGTTCAGCAAGTCCCGTTCGGGCACTGCCCCCACCAAGTCCCACACTATCTCTACGGTGATCTCATCACTCTGCAAACTTAGCTGGTCGAGCAAACTTTCTGCATCGCGCAAGCCACCCTGGGCAATTTGTGCGACGAGCTGAAGCGCACTTTCAGCGATCGCAATATTTTCTTTTTTAGCGATATAGCTCAAATGCTTGATCATCGCAGGCAGCGGAATTCGCCTAAAATCGAACCGTTGACAGCGTGAAATAATCGTCGGCAGCACCCGCTGCGGATCGGTCGTTGCCAGCACAAACACCACCCGATCGGGCGGCTCTTCTAATGTCTTGAGTAAGGCATTGAACGCGGCAGTGCTGAGCATATGGCATTCGTCGATGACATATGCTTTATAACGACACTGCACTGGCGCAAACTGCGCTCTTTCAATTAGCTCGCGAATGTTATCGACGCCGGTATTGCTCGCCGCGTCAATCTCGACAATATCTAGCGCGTTGCCGCGACTTACCGACAGGCACAGATCGCATTTGCCACAGGGTTTGGGCGTTGGCCCTTCGGAGTTTAGACAGTTTAGCGACTTAGCTAAAATGCGGGCGCTAGAGGTTTTACCCGTGCCTCTTGGCCCACAAAACAAGTAGGCCGGGGCAATTCTATTTTGCTCTAGTGCATGAGTTAAGGTGTCTGCGATCGCACTTTGCCCCACGAGTTGAGCAAACGTCTGCGGTCGATACTTATGGTGGAGAGGTTCGTACAAAACAGCGGCCAATTGCAATTCACCGCTCCTAAGATATCGCTTCCTCAGGTCGATTGGCTGGTTACTTTATATAGCATAAGAGATGTAGTCGTAGGAGATGTAGTCGTAGGAGATACAGCCACAGATTAGACATAAGCCACTCGGCTTTGTATGCGTCTAATCGCAGCCGCCGCATTTTCATCAACTACATAGGTGTCTGCCTCACTCGCCTCAGTTGGCTGCTGACGCTTCTGCTGACGCAGTTGAGCCGCTGCCAACATGGCTGGGGTCATTGTTGGGGCAGGTCTATGCACATCCTCCTCAACAGGCTGACCATCCGCTTCTACCCAACAGCCCTTCAAGTAAGCATCAACGAGCCGGTCAAACAAGATTCTGAGCGCTGCAGGCAAATTTTCTTTAATTTCTTCCTGGGTCGCGTAGTTATCAATCAATCGTCCCATGGACTGCATAATGAGCTTTTTTTGAACGGCACTGATGGGATATTTGGCCTGTAGCGTCTGCCAGCGAAATTCAAACGCCTTAATACCAGTGAGCATCACCATAATCTTTGCCTGTAGAAATGTAGAGATGGTAAGCAGTAAGACTCGTCCCACCGCCTGTTAATGTATTCTTCAACGGACATCACGCTCCGGAGATCTCACCTACGTAAAAGCACGTAACTTTTTGACAATCTATTCAGATAATCCAGATAATCCAGACACCCTAGAGCGCTTCGAGCACAATCGCTAGTCCCGTCGTGGCTTGCAAGCGCTGAGCTGCACTCCCTCCATTACAGGCAATCTCCACCCAGCCGTGGCTTCCCACTAGCCCCACCAGTTCGCCATTAGAGACATCGCTATAGGTCTTTTGCCCCCAGATATACAGCGGCGCTTGAGACGTTTTTTGAACGGTATCTAATTCAGACGGTAACCCTGCGCCTTCTATCACCACGCGCCAGGCTGTATCAGGAACGCGATCGCCCGGAATATTGCTAATCAGATTGCCAAATCCGTCTATATATTGAAGGCTCCCGGCATAAGCAACCGGATTTGAGCGCAGTTGAGCAACAGGTGGAATTTTAGGTTGGACTAGCTCGTCTGGGCTGATGCGATCGCCCAAAGCGTCAATTGACACACCGTTTGCCAGATGGGCCGCTACAGGCGCGAAAATATCTCGACCGTGAAAGGTATAGCTTGTTTTATCGGTGCGCCAGTAAAGTGGGTTTGTTAAAGCAACCGCACTAATTGCCTGCTCCTGCGCCAGCACACCGCTAAACAGCCCGTTGTCCGGCCCTACCAAAAACCCACCCGCCAACTGAATAGCTACCCCTCGACGAGCCGAGCCAACGCCTGGGTCGACAACCGCCAAATGCACAGTATCTACGGAAAAATACGGATAGGCCAGCATTAAATTAAATCTAGCTGCCAAAATATCTTGAGGCGGAATACGATGCGTCAAATCACACAGCTTTGCATCCGGGGCAACGGACGCTATCACACCTTTCATCACGGCAACGTAGGCATCCTGGCAGCCAAAATCAGTCAGCAGCGTAATCATAGACATCCTTTACGTTTTCTCCTAAGAACAGCTCTGTATTATTTGATACATCAAAGCTGTGATAGCGATCATTGTTTGTACGTAAAGCGATAGCTTTTAATATGTAACTAGTATGTTTGATATGTTATCGACTCAGCCCATGGAAGATGCTAACGCTTTTAGTCAGAACATTTTAAACTCAGATGCCCTGACTAAAAGCGTAGAAGCCTTAGCCCTGTCTGAAATTGAAAAGCATATTTTCATATGTGCAGATCAAACTGTTCCTAAGTGTTGTGAAAAAGAAGAGAGTCTGATTGCCTGGAAGTATCTTAAATCGCGGCTTAAAGCGCTTCAGTTAAATACGCCAGTTTCGAACAACTCTCCTTTCACCTTCAGAACAAAGGCGAACTGCTTAAAGGTTTGTCAAAAAGGTCCGATCCTGCTGGTTTATCCGGAAGGAGTGTGGTATCACAGCGCGACTCCTATCGTCATCGAACGCATTATTCAAGAACATATTATTGGAGGAAAAATTGTCTCGGACTACGCTTTTTTACAGCGTCCTTTGCCTAATAAAGCTGAAGTCCCAGACTAGAAATTCCAGACTAGAAATTCCAAATTAGAAATCTCAAATTAGAAATTCCAGACTATTTATAGTTATTAGTTACTTTAATTTAGGCCAATATCTAGCGAAGCAATACCTAGCTGCTCAGATAGTAAAGCAGTATATGTACCAAGCAACAATCTGAAGAAACCATTCTTCAATGAGAGTTGATACTTACGTTTTGGGAATACTTGATATGAAGATTGTTCTTATCCGTATGCTGTTGGTGTGGCTGACTAAATAAGCCACGCTGGGTTAAAGCAGCATTTACATACAGCCTATTAAAACAGTTTCTCTTAGAATTCTCTAAAACAAACTGTCTGCTTTTAGGCTCGCAGTAGGATGACCTGCAAGTGCATTTACCGGAAAAAGAGCAATTTAGATAGAACAGTTAAACGAATTTAAATCTCCTCCCCACACACCATCTCCATCAGAGACGAACACGAGCGGACACACGGCATGAAAGACACCAGTACAGGAGACCAAAAGAAGCTTTTACTGATAGATGACGATCCTAATCTCATTTTGTTAGTAAAAGACTATCTAGAATTTCGGGGCTATCAGGTAGTCACAGCAGGCAATGGCCGAGAAGCACTCTCGGCCTTAACCGATTTGTCGCCAGATATGATTATCTGCGACGTGATGATGCCAGAGATGGACGGTTATGCATTCGTAGAACAAGTTCGCCAGGATCCCGGTAAGAGCTGGATTCCTATTTTGTTTTTGTCGGCGAAAGGGCAGAGCCAGGATAGAGTGAAGGGCTTGGCTACTGGGGCCGACGTCTACATGGTGAAGCCATTTGAGCCAGAGGAATTAGTCGCTCAAGTAGAGTCTTCGCTGAAGCAGGCTACGCGCTTGATCCATCACCAAAACAAAGGGCCTAACTCTATTCCCACCATTCAGGTGCCTTTTGATGTAGAGCTAACGCCTACAGAGCTGAAGGTTGTGCAGTTTGTGGCTCGCGGGATGGCGAACCGTCAGATTGCTGAAGAGCTAAAAGTTAGCCAGCGGACAATCGAAAGCCACGTTAGCAACATGCTGGGCAAAACAGGTTTGCATAATCGAACAGAGTTGGCTCGCTGGGCAGTAGAGAACAACAAGGCATAGTTGAAGCAGGCATAGTTAAAGCAGGCATAGTTGAAGTAGTCGTAGGTGCTGAGTTAGGCAATACCAGCTGCCAAGTCAGCGCCTGACGATTTAAAGCTGTTTTAGTCCCAATATGTTTTAGTCCCAATATGTTTTAGTCCCAATAATTAGTTGCCTTGCAGCTGCAATCTTTGGTAGAGTTAGAGGCCTTGTAGATATAGATTATTGGGTAAAGTAGCTGGATTGAAGTCGGCCATTTATCCAATATCGCTAGGTTGCTAGCGCTAATTTACTCGCTAAATAGATAAAAAATCAAAGATAGACCAAAACTTTGATATAATCGAATGCCTTGCTGGTGTAGCTCAGTTGGTAGAGCAGCTGATTTGTAATCAGCCGGTCGTCCGTTCGAGTCGGATCACCAGCTTTTAAGGGATTTTAATCATCCCAATCCTCATGAAGCTTTTAGGCTTTGTGAGGATTATTTTTTAGGCGGCCTACGGTTCACGCTGGCTCCCGCTATTTGCAAAGACTAGATCTAAAGTGATTTTGCAGGTTAGTAGGCGAGCGCCAGTAGTTTCTTAAGACCTGTTCAGAATCGGTAGGGCTTTTGAGAAAGGAACAAACTGACTGATTTAGATCGCTTAATTTAGCCTGGGTTGCTACCTTCATAGCGAACTTTTCTTAACCAAAACAGGCATCGCTTTCGCATCCTGTATTATTGGATGATTGATTTTCCCAAGTTTAAAGGTTTTCCATAGTATCTTTCAATACTATCCAAAAGGTGGTTTCTACCATGGCTAAGACAAAAATTGCGACGACTGCCGATGTCAGCGCTGACAAGGTTTTAAAGGCCGACGCTAACGGACAGGCTGTGCTCGTTGCTAAAGTTGGCGATAATTATTGTGCGATCGCTAATAAATGTCCTCATCTAGGACTCCCTATGGCAAAAGGAAAGTTCGAGAACGGCGTCATTACCTGCCCGTTTCACGGCTCCAAGTTTGAAATCTGCACCGGCAAAAACGTCGAATGGGTAGAGTCTTTTGTGGGTATTCCTTTACCAGGTATGGCCAAAAAGATGATGGCCATGGGTAAAGCGCCCACCGATGTAAGCAGTTTTAGCGTCACACAAGAAGGCGAGGATTTGTTCGTCAATACGTAATCCATCAAGAACTAGCCTTGACGAACTTGTGGATACTACAAACTTGTGGATATTTAGGATCGCGCTTAAAAATCCTCAAACAGTTGATTGAAAAAACTATTCAGAACCGACTGCGGTATCTTGTCCCCAAAATTTATATCAGGTGGATGGAAGCATTTGCCAAGCAGGTGATACATTTTGCCAAAGCTTCGGAGTTAAAGGGCGATTGAACGTTAGTATTTCTAGGCAGCTTGCTAGATTTTGCATCGTCGAATTTGGTCTTCAAATTCGGTTGTCAAACATAGCCTGCTCGCGCTCTCTAGCAGCTCTCAAACGCTTCAAAAGCTCCCTCAAAATGGTAAAAACGCTCGATAAAACTTCTGTCCTAGCTGTGCTTCAGCCCGTCCAAGACCCGGAGCTGCAAAAGAGCCTAGTAGACCTCAACATGATCCGCAACGTAACGGTAGAGGACGGCAACGTCGGCTTTACTCTGGTGCTAACCACTCCAGCTTGCCCCTTGCGTGAATTCATCCGTGAAGACTGCGAAAAAGCCGTACGCACCCTACCCGGTGTCGAAAAGGTAGAAATCGAAATTACGGCTGAAACGCCTCAGCAGAAGCCGCTGCCAGATCGAACCGGCATTGATGGCGTCAAAAATATTTTGGCCGTCACCAGCGGTAAAGGCGGCGTTGGCAAAAGCACCGTCGCCATTAATATCGCAGTCGCCCTAGCAAAGACCGGCGCAAAGGTCGGGCTGATAGATGCCGATATCTACGGCCCTAACGCGCCCACGATGATGGGGCTAAGCGAGGCGAGCGTAACCGTGCGCGACGACAACGGCGAGCAAGTGCTAGAACCCGCCTTCAACCACGGCGTTAAAATGGTGTCGATGGGATTTTTGATTGAAAAAGACCAGCCGGTGGTGTGGCGCGGCCCCATGCTTAACGGCGTAATTCGTCAGTTTTTATATCAGGTACAGTGGGGCGACTTAGACTACATGGTCGTAGATATGCCACCTGGCACAGGCGACGCGCAGCTCACAATGGCGCAGGCCGTTCCGCTAGCAGGTGCCATCATCGTTACCACTCCGCAGACGGTCGCGCTCTCAGATGCGCGGCGCGGTCTCAAAATGTTTGAGCAGCTAAACGTGCCGATTCTGGGCCTAGTCGAGAATATGAGCTACTTTATCCCGCCCGATGCTCCTGATAAGAAATACGCCATTTTTGGTTCGGATGGCGGGGAGAAAGCAGCGGAAGAATTAGGAGTTGCATTTTTGGGCAAGGTGCCGTTAGAAATGCCCGTGCGAGAAGGCGGCGATCGCGGTCTTCCGATCGTCTTAGCCGATCCCGACTCGGCAGCGGCCAAAGCCCTGATGGAAATTGCCCAACAAACTGCCGCTAAAATCTCTGTTGCTGCGCTAACTTAAGTTTTTATCGCTGCGCTAACCACTCATCAGATCAAGATCGCAAACCATGACGACCTACTCATCCTCTCGGGCACAGAAACGTTGGAAACGACTCCTACAAGGTTGGCAGGGGGTCGATTGGCTGCTGTTTTTACTGCCAGTAGGCGTCACGATATTCGCCAGCATCCTCATTGACAGCACTCAAAAATATACTGGTGAGACCAGCTTTGCGATTAATCACGCCGTGCTGGGCGCGATCGGTGCCGTCTTAGCGCTGTGGATTGCTCGCAGCCGCTACGAAGTACTGCTGCAGTGGCGGTGGATCATCTACGGCGCAACCATCGCCTCCTTGATAGCGGTAATGGCTATCGGAACAGAGGGCTTGGGCGCTCAGCGCTGGATCAGCGTCTTCGGCTTCAACGTACAGCCCTCGGAATTTGCCAAGCTCGGCGCAATTATCACCCTAGCCGCCACGCTAAAAGACCGGGATGCCCCCACGCTCTACGGCATGATTAAAGCCATTGGCATCACCGCCGTACCCTGGGCGCTGGTATTTCTACAGCCCGACCTAGGCACCTCCCTGGTCTTCGGGGCCATCACCATGGGGATGCTCTACTGGAGCGGCACCCATCCGGGCTGGCTAATTCTGATGATTTCGCCGTTAGTCTCCGCTATCGTCTTCGAGATTTCGATGCCCGCCTGGATTATCTGGGTCGTCGCTATGGGCATTGTGGCCTTTCGCTCTTTACCCTGGTGGTCGCTCTACAGCGCAATTGTTGCCATCGTTGTCAATTTAGCCTCCGGTAAATTAGGCGAACTAATGTGGAATGTCCTTAAGGACTACCAAAAAGACCGCCTTATCCTCTTTCTACATCCCGACAAGGATCCCCTTGGCGGCGGCTACCACCTCATTCAGTCTCGAATTGCCGTCGGTGCAGGCGAACTGTGGGGCCGGGGTCTTTTTCAAGGCACCCAAACTCAGCTCAGCTTCATTCCCGAGCAGCACACCGACTTTATTTTCTCAGCGGTGGGAGAAGAATTAGGATTTATTGGTGGGCTGGCATTGCTACTAGCATTTTGGCTAATCTGCCTACGCCTGGTGATGATTGCCCAAAATGCCAAAGACAACTTCGGCTCTTTACTTGCGGTTGGCGTACTGTCAATGATTGTCTTTCAGGCGATCTTAAATATTTGCATGACCATAGGACTCGCTCCGATTACAGGCATTCCACTCCCCTGGATGAGCTATGGGCGCTCTGCCCTACTGACCAATTTCATCGCCATCGGCATGGTGGAATCGGTTGCGAACTATCGGTTTAGATTGAAGTTCTAGGTGATCGACAGTCAGAAATTCAGGCGGTAGCGTTACGATTACTTTTCAGAGAGTTTAGCCACATCATGTGTGGAGCGGCTAAACAGGAGAGTTAATCAGGCCAGGATGATCGGCAGGTCTAGGGTCGGAGTCTGGCCAGTGAAAGCGGCGATCGCTCTCTTCGATCGGCATGTCGTTGATGCTAGCTTCTCGGCGCTGCATTAAGCCATTTGAGTCAAACTCCCAATTTTCGTTGCCGTAAGCGCGATACCACTGGCTCGAAGTATCATGCCACTCGTACTGAAACCTGACGGCAATTCGATTTCCGCCAAAGGCCCACAGCTCTTTAACCAGCCGATAGTCTAGTTCTTTATTCCACTTGCGTTCTAAGAACTCGCGGATGGCGTCTCTACCTTGAATGATCTCCGCTCGATTGCGCCAGTGGCTGTCTTCGGAGTAAGCCATTGAAACTCGCTGAGGATCTTTACTGTTCCAAGCATTTTCGGCCATGCGCACCTTTTGAGTCGCGCTTTCGAAGGTGAAAGGAGGCACAAGTTTTGGAGAGGGCATCGCAGTAAATTCTCACTAAAAGGGTGCTATTACTCTATTTATGCAGATTAACTGGCGATCGCATTAGGACAATCTTTCAAGAAAATAGGACTTTATAGCAGAAGATTGGCTTAGTTCTTTGGCGATAGCGGCAGTCTGACTTTAAACGTTGTACCCACACCCAGCTCGCTCTTTACTTTAATGTCTCCTCGCTGCAAGGCCACAAACTGCTTAACAATGCTCAAGCCCAGCCCCGTTCCTGGAATATTGCTGACGTTTTTACCCCGATGAAACGGTTCAAATAGGTGCGGATAGTCTTCTGGCAAAATGCCAAGGCCCTGGTCTCTAATTTGAAAGACAGCCTGATGCTGGCGCTGACACAGAGATAGCTCCACCAAGCCACCTTCGGCGCTATAGCGAATTGCATTCGAGAGCACATTAATCAAAATAGAGCGCAGCAAGGTTTGATCGATTTCTGCAACTAGAGATTTGAACCGCCCGACAAATTCTAACTGCCTTTGATTAGGCTGTATCTCTCGCAGCAGTTCCCGACAGAAATCCACCAGATTAATAGGCCGTGGGCTGAGCGTAAGCCGTTTGGCTTCGAGCTTTCCCAATACTAAAATATCGTCAATCATCTGGGTCATACGCTCAACGTTCGTGGCAATACCAAGGAGGTATTCTTGCTTTTGGCGCTGGGTCATTTTCTGGTCATAGCGGCCTAAAGAAGACACCGACAGCGCAATATTGTTCAAGGGATTGCGAAATTCGTGGCAGACCATAGAGACAAAACGAGACTTTAGAGCGCTTAGCTCTCTGAGATGTTCGTTAGCGGTATATAGCTCTGCGGCGCGCGATCGCACCTTCTCCTCCAGGTCCTCATTCGTCTGCTGCAACACCGCCTCCGCCCACTTACGCTGAGTAATATCGCGAAATGTCACCACCGCACCAATCACCCGCTTTTGCTCGTCCCGCATCGGCGTACTAATATATTCCACCGGAAAATTAGTGCCATCTTTTCGCCAAAACACCTCATCGGTCACGCGGTGGGTGCTGCCATCGTGCAAAGCCGCGTAAATCGGACAAAATTCCTTCTGGTAAGGAGTACCATCCAAATGAGAGTGATGTAAAACGCGATGCATCGACTGCCCAATCAGGTCGTCCATTTCCCAGTCGATCATAGCGGCAGCCGCCGGATTTACAAACGTTACATTACCGCTTAAGTCCAGGCCATATACGCCTTCGCCCACCGCATTGAGGATAAGCTGATACTGACGCCTTAGCGCGGCTAACTCAGCATGCTCCGAGTGGTCGGACTCTACAAGGTTCATCATGAGGGCCATTTATACTGTGATGAGTTACACCACAGTCTACAGAGGTTGCAGTTTATATAGAAATAGAAGCCGAATAGCCTGAGTCGATCAGGTGGCTTTTAATAGAGCAGTTAACCAGGTTAAAAATATGGTTGCGAAAATTCTCGTTATTGAGGATGAAGATGAAACTAGAGACATCTTTTTGCGCTGCCTAGCCTTTGAAAATTTTAATGCGATGGGTGCAAAAGATGGCGAGACCGGGATTAAGTTAGCAACCCGTCAACGGCCCGATCTAATCGTCTGCGACATCATGATGCCAATGATGGACGGCTACGGCGTACTCACAGCGCTAAGAAAGCACGATTTTCTATCGTCTATTCCGTTTATCTTTTTAACGGCAAAAGCGACGATGGAAGACCTAAGACGCGGTATGGCCTTGGGCGCAGATGATTATCTGACCAAGCCCTGCACGATAGAACAGTTTCTAAGTGCGATCGCCACTCGACTCCAGCGCAGCAAAGAAATCAAAAATAGCCCACGTCATAACGACTCGCCAGCTGCCAAAGCTCCTACCTTTCTCAGCATATTTCCCGACTGCCCCAAGCTCTCACCCGTTTTTCAATTTATCGACAGCCACTATCAGCAGCCGATCAACCTTGGTGATGTGGCCCAAGCCGCTGGCTACACCCCAGCCTATCTAACTAGTCTGGCTCAAAGCCACACCGGAAAAACAGTCAAGAAATGGATTACTGAGCGGCGGATGGCACAGGCTCGACAAATGCTGAAAAATACCGCGCACTCTATTAAACAAATTGCAGAAGAAACAGGATATCCCGATGCTGGATATTTTACTCGTCAGTTTAGAAAACTGCACGGGGTAACGCCAAAAGCATGGCGAAATTGTCCGTAGAAGCTAGCAGAATCTGAGAGAAGTTGTGTAATTTTTGACTTTGGCAATGCGTAACAACCGCAACAAAAACCAAGTCAGCTCTGTAACAACCGTAACCAAATGGTTTCAGCTCTTAGAAGAGACCTGGAGAAAGTCCTATTTTCTCCGCCATATCGTCCTATTTAGCCCTCTCCTTCGACCTATATATTACTGACATTAGTCAAAGAAGCATTAGTCAAAGAAACATTAGTCAAAGAACAAAAAGTTAAAAAGTCAGTCTTGTGCTCGTCTCAGGTGAACAAACTTATGGCTCCGTCACGTACTCAGCAAATGCCGCACAGTCTCAATCGCGGCAGTCTCCTATCTAGCTCGTCAGCTAACTGCGGCGTCTGCGGTGGCACTCACCTATCGGGGAGCCACTGGGAGTTTATGCAAACCATGCCGAGCGACCCGGTAGATATGGTGAGCGATCTGGTCAAAATGGGCCTCTACAAAGATCAACAGCTTAAAGTTGCCGGTAAGCTCAACACCTACGAACTGCGCAAGGCGCTACTGCTCAAATCGGCAGGCAAAGGCGATCCTAAACGAGAGAAACTGGTACTCGCCTTAGCAAAGCAAGCCGGAGGCATCGAAAATGCCTTTGCGGCGGCCTTTGGCCCGCAAGCCGGATTGTTCTTTGCAGACACCGTGCGCACTAGCAGTGCCACCCGCCGAGAATTTTTGCGCAACATCGCTATTGGGGCCGCGATGGTAACGCTGACCAACTGCGGAAGCGCTGATGACTCTGGCCCGGCAGCCAGCGATGATACCGCGCCTGCCAACACCGCTAACCTGGAGAAAACAGATCTAAAAATTGGCTTTATCCCCATTACCTGCGCAACGCCCATCATCATGTCTGAGCCATTGGGCTTTTACAAAAAGTATGGGTTCAACGCGGAAGTGGTGAAGATGCCTAGCTGGGGCGCGGTACGAGATAGTGCGATCGCTGGAGAACTCGACGCCTACCACATGCTCGCCCCCATGCCCATCGCCATGACGCTAGGGCTCGGCTCTAGCGCCTTTGGCGTCAAGCTCGCCAGCGTAGAAAACATCAACGGCCAGGCCATCACCATTGCCAACAGGTACAAAGATCAGGTTAAAGGCCCCGCCGACTTCAAGGGCTTCACCATCGGCGTACCATTCCCTTACTCCATGCACAATCTGCTGCTGCGCTACTACCTCGCCACCGGCGGCATCGATCCAGACGTAGATGTCAAAATTCGCCCGGTTCCACCCCCAGACAGCATCGCCCAGCTCATTGCCGGAGACATCGACGCCTACCTCATGCCCGACCCGTTCAACCAGAGGGCCGTATACGAAGATGCAGGCTTTATCTTCAAGCTCACCAAAGACATTTGGCCAGGCCATCCCTGCTGCGCCTTTGCCGCCAGCGACGAGTGGATTAATACAAACCCCAACACTTTTAGAGAACTCAACAAATCCATTATCGAAGCCGCAGGCTACGCCAGTGACCCAGCCAACCGCCCCGAAATTGCCACAGCCATCTCCGAGCGAGCCTTCCTCAATCAGCCGGTCGAAGTCGTCGAGGCGGTTCTAACCGGCCAGTTTGACGATGGCATGGGCAATACCCTAGATGTCCCCGATCGAATCGACTTCGACCCTTACCCCTGGCAGAGCTTCGCCAACTGGATTTCCTCTCAGCTCGTTCGATGGGACTTACAAGGCGATGGAAAAGCAGCCCAAGAAATTACCGCTGACAGCTACAACACCGTAGGCGAAGAGGTCTTCCTAACTGATTTAGCGAGAGAACTGGCTGAAGAAGTGGGACTAAAACCACCCTCAGATGCGTATCGAACTGAAAAGCTAGAGTTTGACACTTTCGATCCGGAAAACCCTAGCGAATATGTCCAAGCACAGATTGAAGAGAACGGCGTTTAAGAGCTTGAGCGACTGAGTTTTTAGCTTGAAAGTTTTTAGCTTGAAAATCTGTATTCATTCACTGTATTCATTCAAGGGAGGATTGAAGTTTATGACCACCGGAAAGGCAGCGCTAGGCAAGCTAAACACAGCGGAAAAAGACTCTATATGGCTAAATGAAAACGTCCAGGCCATCGGATTGTTTCTTCTTTCTTTAGCGCTATTCCTAGCATTCTGGGAATTAGGAGCCAACATGAAGTGGTTTGCCAAAGGAATGCCAACCGCTTCAAAAACGCTGCAAGAGCTTTGGTGGTGGTCAACGCATCCCTTTTTCGACAACGGGCCAAACGATCTAGGCATTGGTTGGAATCTGTTAATCAGTCTCCGGCGAGTCGCGATTGGCTATACGATAGCCTCTTTAATTGCCGTTCCTCTTGGCATTCTCATTGGCATCTCGCCCATTGCCTACAAGGCATTCAACCCTTACGTGCAGCTACTCAAGCCCGTCTCTCCTCTCGCTTGGCTGCCGCTAGGGCTTTACATCTTTCGAGACTCTGAGATAACCGGAATATTCATTATTCTCATCTCTAGCATTTGGCCAACGCTTACCAACACAGCCTTTGGCGTTGCCAACGTCAGCCCCGAGTATTTAGATGTCTCTAAAACACTAGGCGCATCTCGGATTCGAACTATCTTTAAGGTCATCATTCCAGCAGCGCTACCAAATATTGTTTCTGGCTTGCGTATTAGTATGGGCATCTCTTGGCTAGTCATCGTAGCCGCTGAAATGCTCTTGGGTACTGGGTTAGGCTACTTCATCTGGAACGAATGGAACAACCTTTATATTCCTAATATTTTGGTTGCTATCTTTATTATCGGTTTGGTGGGATTAATTTTAGACAGCGTATTTGCCGCGCTAGAGAAATATGTTGAGTTTGGTCGTAAATCATGAGTGTTCCTTCTGTCGATTCCGTCCGTTTTTCTACTTCAATAGCCGGTACCGCCGTGCCTTCCGAATCTATTTTGCCTGAACCTGAGCTTTCTTCGGCGCAGCTTTCTATTCGCAACGTAACTAAAGTGTTCGAGGGAAAGCAAGATCTCTTCAGCAAAATTTCTCGGAAAACGACGCGAGACTTCACGGCTATCGAGGACATCAATATAGACATTGAACCCAACACGTTTGTGTCTATTATCGGCCCTTCTGGATGTGGAAAGTCGACGCTGCTAAATATGATTGCGGGACTTTCTGACATTAGCGGCGGAGAAATTTTACTCAACAACAAGCCTATTCACGGCCCTGGCCCAGATCGCGGCATGGTCTTTCAGAACTACGCACTGATGCCCTGGATGAGCGTAGAAGAGAACATTCGCTTTGCCGTAGAGACGGTGTATCCCAAGCTGGCACCCAAGCAAATGGCTCGCCGGATTAAGGAGAACATTCAGCTAGTCGGACTAGAAGGCGCTGAGAAAAAGCATCCCCATCAGCTTTCGGGCGGGATGCGGCAGCGGGTAGGTATTGCGAGGGCGCTGGCGATTGACCCTCAGATTTTACTGATGGATGAGCCGTTTGGGGCGCTTGATGCGTTGACTCGCGGCTTTTTACAAACAGAGGTCGAGCGCATTTGGGAACAGCAGCGTAAAACGGTCATTATGATTACGCACAGCATTGAAGAAGCGCTGCTGCTCTCGGATCGAATCGTGATGATGACTAGAGGCCCGGCGGCTCGAGTTGACGAGATCTTGGAAGTTCCTTTTCCGCGTCCGCGAAATCGCGAGACTATCGAGCAGCATCCCGCTTACCACCCGCTCAAAACTGAAATGGAGCGGCATTTGTTCCGAGAGACGCAGGCCGTAGAAGCCTCGCGCCTCTAAAAGCCCCAGACTATAGTCCAGAATTCTAAAACTTAACCTAAGAGACGTTTGATATGACGACCCCAGAAATTACCCAAAAGCTGCTGGCTGCTAAAAAAGACAAGGGCATAAGCTTTGCCGACTTGGAAGCAAAATTAGGCTTTGACGAAGTTTGGATTGCTTCAGTATTTTACCGGCAGGCCAGTGCTTCTAAAGAAGAGGCCACTAAGATCGTTGAGATGCTAGGGCTAGAACCAGATGTAGCCGAAGAGCTGACGGAATGCCCCTTAAAAGGAGGATTGGATCCGCTGGTGCCCACCGACCCATTAATCTATCGCTTTTACGAGATTATGCAGGTCTATGGAATGCCGATAAAAGCGGTTGTACATGAAAAGTTTGGCGATGGTATTATGAGCGCCATTGACTTTTCGGTTGATGTGGAAAGAGAAGAAGATCCAAAAGGCGATCGCGTAAAAGTCATTATGTGTGGCAAATTCCTACCCTATAAGAAGTGGTAGCAAACAAAAATATGACCGAAGCAGAAGGGCGATCGCATGTCCTTTGCTTCGGTCAAAATAAACGCATCTTTACCAGCAGGGGCTATCTCGCTTAAAAGCAAGATCTTACATTGTGAACCGAAATGTAGGGCATATCTTGTTCATACTTGCGTCTATAGATTTCTCCACCGACCAGGAAACCTTCTATCGCATTTCGCGAGCAAACAGGTAAGAACTGGAAATAGCCCGTATAGTTCAGCTCGTAAGGGATTTCGGCTAGCCTAGCGCAAGCTCTCACACATTTTGGGCGCCCGGTGAGGCCCTTCTGATTGGAGATAAATACAGGAGAATCAACATCGTAAAACTCTGCTACCTCCGCATCTCCATGCGCTAGTTTGACAATAGGTGAGACGTCAAAAGGCAATAGATAAGCGTTTTGATCTGGCGACTTGGTTAGCAGCCCTTGCTTTCGCAGCTTTTTAACGTCTTTACTGAGCTTCTCAGAAAGCTTATTTTCGCCGATTACAATCACTTTAAAGTCGGTTTCTAGCTCGGCCATTACTTTTTCGATCTCAGCCGTGTAAATTTCGGGGAGTCGAAAGTCCTCATAGTAAGACTGTCTTTGACCTTGGCTAAGGGTAGGTAAATCGTCTTGCTGCTCCGCACTTTTGCTGACGGTGACATCGTTAATAGTAATCAGCAAATCTGCATCAACACCTTTGCCGTGCAGTCTTTTCAACATGCTAAGCCCATCTTGAAGCGACTGAAACGAATTGTGATTTACCTGACAGAAGTTCTCCTTTAGCGGCATAAAGTGACCCGCCGAAATCAGAACTCGATTGCCAAGAGAGGGAATAAGAGACTCGAGGATCTCATTTAGTTCGTTGGCTTCTGTATAAAGATGTTCGACGCCGCCAGAAAGAACGCGTTTAGCGCCTTTAGAAGCATGTTTGTTCCCACAAACCGGCTGTATCTCCCCAGCTTGATGCAGATCGAATAGCTTATTATCTAACAGCTTTTCTAATTGTAGGACTGTTTCATCAGGCTCTGGAGAAAGCGTCTGAACAACTCTTGTAATAGGTACTGTCTGGCCCTTTTCGTTCTTCCATTTATCAATTAAGTTGATCATTTTAAGTAATTCTTGTTTGTTCTTTAAACTGCTATTTGAGATAAGCGCTATTTAAGGCAAGGAAGACAAGGCTAAAGCGAACCTCGATTTTTCAATCGGGGTAGGACGAAAACAAGCGATCGTTAGATATAAGAATAGATAAGTGACCTTGACTATCTTTAACTGATGCTTAGAGGCAGGTTCTAAGGCAAGTCAATATAACCATTTTGTCCGACTGAACAAATGGTTGGAACAAAACGCTACTTTTGATTTAGAGCAGAGCGTCTAAACAACAAGCGCAGTGCGAGGCTGCTTCACTATGCTATTACCCAGTGCTTTTGTTCGAAGCTAGACGGCCTTTTAATGCCGAAAAGCGTCTAATCCACGGCTGATTAATTAGGCCTAGAAAGAATTCAAGCTGTAGGCATTCCTTCGCAGCTTTAGAAGTAGTTTGTCGATTAAATTCCACTCACTCGTATCGAGACTGCACTCAGCTTTAGATAGGCAGTTCTAGGCTATCTACGCATTGTCTTTACGATGAATGCTGCTTGAGGCTTGCTAACTATGAGGCCAGAAAAACTGAGGCCAGAAAAACTGAGGCCAGAAAAACTCAATAACTATTGACAGCTTTGCTGAGCTGCCTACGTATTTTCAACCGTCACTGATGTAACTCAAAAATAAATCCAAGAGCTGTTTGCTTCCGTATATTTATTTAATTTTCTGCCTCCATCTATTCCTAAAGTAATAGTATCTCAATCTGCGCATATTCATTTGTAGGTATTTATACATATCTCCCAAGATTCATATGTGTAGATGAATCGTAAAGTTTGAGCAGCTCAGAATGACCAAACGGCTGTTTAAAAGATATGTTCTGTCTTCTGTTACAAATGTCCACCCGCGCCCAAAGTCTAGATCTAAAGTCTAGATTCAGATGCGGGTGGACAGGTTTATCTCTGTAGATTGATTCCTAAAGTGAGCTAGCGATGATGCGATCGCATTAGCTCATCTTGTTTGTTGTACTTTAAAGCACAAAGCTATCGGATCTATCCCTGCCAAAAGCAGCGTCTTAATAGCTGTCGTCGCCCGTAACGGTTTTAATGCCAAGGCTGTGGTTAGCGTCGTGAAGGCGTTCGGCGATCGCATTTTGCCACTTAAGGCTAATTTCAGGGTTAGCTAGCACCTGCTGCGCTTGCTCACGGCACTTCGCCCCAGCCGAAATGTCCATTTGGCCAATGCCTGTCAAATCTTCGTAGAGCTTTTTTAGCAGCGCCTCTGATGGCGGCTCTACAGCAGGAGACTGGGTGGAAAGTTTCTCGGACATATCAAACTCCTTACCGGATGAATTAAGCGCTCTTGCTAGCAAATTGCCCATAGCAGATTGCCTAAAGCAAAAGACGCTTGAGCTCATTGTGTCCTGCTAGGTAGAATCGATCATCCGTATGTCGATAAGCTTTACAGAGAAGAATATATGAATGCGGTTCTTAGCCTTTCTTAGCAAAATAGCGAGGCTTGATACGTTCTATCTCTGATATTCTGATACCTTTTAACTGATAACGTTAACGCTACGCGAGCAACCGAAGAAGACCTTATGCTGTTGTCCCCACAGGAAAAAGACAAGCTGCTAATTTTTACCGCAGCGCTGGTGGCCGAAAGGAGAAAGGCAAGAGGCGTTAAGCTCAACTATCCGGAGGCAGTGGCTTACATTTCGGCGGCGATTATGGAAGGGGCTAGAGACGGTAAAACTGTGAGCGAGCTGATGAGTGAAGGCACAACCTTACTCACACGCGCGGACGTAATGGAAGGCATTCCAGAAATGGTGCATGAGGTGCAAGTAGAAGCCACTTTCCCAGATGGAACAAAGTTGGTAACCGTTCACAACCCGATTTTAGATTAGGCCGCCTTTGGCGATGTTGCCTTTGGAAGTGTTGCCTTTGGAAATGTTATAGAAGTAGGGTTATAGAAGCAATGTATAAGGAAAACACAGTAGAACCAACGCCGCTAGTGCCAGGGCAAATTATTCCAGGTGGCTCAGAAATGATTGAGCTAAATGCGGGTCGAGAAATCGTGACGATGGTGGTGAGCAATATAGGCGATCGCCCTATTCAAGTTGGCTCGCACTTCCATTTTTACGAAGTGAACGAAGGCTTGCAGTTTGATCGCGATCGCGCCAAAAAAATGCGCCTAAACATCACCGCAGGCACCGCCGTCCGCTTTGAACCCGGCGACGAAAAGGAAATTGAGCTAGTGCCCTACGGCGGCAGCCAGGACATCTATGGCTTCAACGGCAAATACAACGGAGCGAGCCTGAAAGAATAATGGGTAAATCAGCGGCTCGTCTGGGCATCGGTGGGCCAGTCGGCAGCGGCAAAACCGCTTTGATAGAAGGCATTGTGCCGCTGTTGCAGGCGCAAGGAGTAGAGGTTGCCGTGGTGACTAACGATTTGCTCACCACAGAAGACGCCGATCGGCTCAAGCGCAAAGGCTTTTTGGCCGCAGATCGCATCGTCGGCGTAGAAACCGGTAGCTGCCCGCACACGGCCATCCGCGAAGATCCCACGATGAATCAGCTCGCTATCCAAGATTTAGAACTGTTGTTTCCTCAGCTCGACTTAATCTTAATTGAAAGCGGCGGCGACAATTTAGCGTCTACCTTCAGCTACGAACTGGTCGATGCCTACATGTTTGTTATTGACGTAGGCGCAGGCGATGATATTCCCCGTAAAAATGGGCCAGGATTCGTGCAGTCCGATTTGGCCGTGGTTAATAAAATAGATATTGCGCCTTACGTGGGGGCGGATTTGGATTTGATGCGATCGCAATCTGCTCAGTATCGCCAGGGCAAGCCCGTCGTCTACACCAACTGCAAAACCGCTGAAGGGCTTGATGAGGTTGTTGATTTCATTCAAAAGACGCTGTTGTTTAGCTCATGACCAGTCAAGTGACCAACCAAGTGACCAACCAAGTGACCAGTCAAGCAGCGTTAACGCGATCCCAACTTTCGCTTGAGCTAGGCTGCAATGCCTCGGATCAAACCGTTCTCCAAAAGCGCTATATGGCTTATCCGCTGAGCGTTTCTCCCCTTTTTCGACGAGAGGATAATAGCCTCGAAAAAGCCCGGTCGAAGCGTGCATATCTGTACCGCATGAATACCTCGCCCGGCCTGTTAGCAGAAGACGCACTCGGCATAGAGATTCAGCTTGCGCCCGGAAGTCAGCTTTATTTGGCCGATCAGTCTGCGACAAAAGTGCATCAGATGCCCGATTTAGATACTCATGCAACCGTTAAATACGACATTAAGCTAGAGGCAGACTCAACGCTAGAGTTTTTGCCAGAGCCACTGATTTTATTTGAAAATTCAGATTTGCAACAAACCACCAACATCACAATGCACCGCGAAGCCGGACTCTGTTGGGGAGAAATTGTTCTACCTGGCCGACTGGCCAGAGGAGAGGTTTACCAGTTCCGCAAATATCTAAACAAAACGAGAATACAGTTCCCCAATGACAAGCCGTGGTTTGCAGAAACCATAAATCTAACGGGAAAAGGCAATCGGTTTGTGCAAAGTCCTTTATTTGCCAGTGATCCCGTGCTAGGGACACTAATTTTAGTTTTGCCAGAGGCGATCGCAACCACAACCACCCTAAAAGCGCTCAGTGACCAGATTGACCAGATTGGCCAAACGGCAGCAAAAGCTGCTTCGATTAGCTTAGCCAGTTCAATCCTTCCGGGCAACCGAGGACTGTTTGTTCGCGCCATGTCCGCAACGACTCGAGAGATTCAGCTTTGCTTTAGGCAAGCACTGAACTCTGTGCGATCGCTACGAGGACAGAATCCACTACCATACGGACTGTAGGCTGTCTGTGCTGTAGGAAAAAAGACGCCAAAAAAAAGACGTTAGAAAAAAAGACGTTAGAAAAAAGACGCTAGAGAAAAGACGCTAGAGAAGACATGACTTCAGAAACCGTGCTGGCTGAAACTTACTTGGGTAATGTGGGCGAGAGTGATGAGCTAGCTCAGCGGGTGCTGCGATCGCAAAAAGACGGCGATTGCTTAGAGGTGATGATTGAGCGGTGCGATCGCGCCAAAGGCAGAATCCTAGCCTCGACCCATTCAGGGCAAACGGTCGGCATTGTAAAAGGTCGCGACTGGCTGCTTAGAGACGGGGATGCGTTATCAGCAGAAGACAAGCGCCTGGTGCTAGTGAGCATTCAAGCGCAAACGCTAATCGCGCTGAAGTTCGCGAATAGTGAAGACAACAACCCGGCAGCGCTAATAAGACTGGGCCATGTTTTAGGCAATCGTCACTGGCCGGTCACGCTGAGAGAACAAACGCTCTATGTCGAGCTAGTAGCCGAAGCAGCCCTAGTAGAATCGACCTTAAAAGAGACCGCAGCGCGATTAGAAATTAAAGGACTGCAAATTGAGCAGGTAGAAAGATCCGCTCAAGATGCTCTCGACTTCCACACAGACAGCGCTCATCACCACTAAACTCATGCCCGACTCCCTCAATCAACAGCTAGCGCTGCTACAGTTAGCAGACTCTTTTTTTCCTTCGGGCGCATACACGCTTTCTCACGGATTAGAGAGCTTAGTTCAAAGCGATGCGGTCAAGACGGCTGAAGATGTAGAGAGTTTTGTGCGGCTGCTATTGTGCAATAAAATAGGGCCAACGGATTTAGTTGCGATCGCCCACACCCACACGGCTAGCCAAAACAACAATATACAAACCATCTGCGAGATTGACGCTCGCTTGTTTGCCCAAACGCCCATTGAAAAAACTCGCATTACGCAGCGGCAGAGCGGACGAGCTTTATTAATGGTTGCCAGTAAAACCTGGCCCCATCCGCAGCTAGAGACCTTGAGCCAGCAAACCGCAAAAGGTGAAATAAACTGCCTTCACCCAGTAGTATTTGCCGTAGTGGCCCGTGTTTCAGGGCTCTCGTCATCAGAAACAGCTTTAGCCTTTACGCATGGGTTTGTTACTGGCTTGCTCGGCGCGGCCATTCGTTTAGGTGCAATCGGTCATCTAGAAGCGCAGCAAATCAGACGTCGACTCTCAGAAGATATGGCGACTATCTGTCGAGAATCTGCTGAACAATCGCTTGACGATATGTGGTCTTGTACGCCGCTGATTGATTTGGCTCAGATGAGACAGGCCAAGCTGTCGCGCCGACTGTTTGCTAGCTGATATATTTGCTAGCTTACGCGATCGCTTCAGTATCTTTAGAAATCAACAACAGCCCCGACAAGACAAGAGCGCTGCCAAACCCAAACCATACAGACGGAGATTCTTTGAGCAACACTGAGGCATATAAAACTGCAAATAGCGGCTCCGTCAGTAAAAACGCCGCCGCTAAAAGCGCTGGCAATCGCTGTGCCGCTACGGTGTAGAGCAGCGTAGACGTTGCCGTAGATAAAATGCCTAACCCCAAGATGACCAGCACGGTTCTTTCAGTTAAGTCGAACGCGCTAGCTGAATCAGCCAAAAGCACGGTGCAAATAGAAGAGAGTACGCAGCCTAGCAAACAGGTTACAAACACGATGTTCGTCGGTCTTAGGGTGATGCCTTTACGGGCGATCGCACCAAACCACAGTATATACACAGCCAGTAAACCCGCCCCACTCAAGGCAAAGCCATATCCCATCACCGTCTGCCACGACGTGCCGCTAGCCGCACCACTAGCCATAGAGAGCTGAGGCAACACGATGAGAATAACGCCAGCCATCGACAGCAAAGTCCCAATACTCTCGTTTCTGTGAATGCGCGCGCCCGAAAGAATTTTATAGGCAGCGACAAAAAAAGGAGACGTTGTAAAAAACAGCGTCACTTCTCCAACCGGAGCCATCTGAAAGGCGGTAGTTCCCAACAGAAAGCCGCCAATCATGGGGATGCTCAGCGACCAAATATAGGGAGCCTGTAAGGAATCGAACAGCTCGCGGCGGAGTTTGGGCGCTAGCACAATAGGCAGTAGCGCTATAGCTGCAACCAAAAAGCGCCCTGCCAGGATAGCGAAGGGAGACCATCCAGGGAGCCAGCGAATGAAGATGCCTGCGGTACCCCAGGTTGCGGTAGAGAGCAGCGCGATCGCAATTCCTTTACTGTCTAAGTTGACTGATTTCATGGCTGCGAGCTGTTCACCTTTAGGAGAGGCTAGGTTAAGCATTACAGCACAAATAGTAATTGCTGCTACGAAAAGACGAGGAGAAATGAATTACCGAAAAAACGCCCTGTAATTATCTCAATCGCGCTTTCACATGAGACGATACTAATCTATCGGAGACAGTCTCCAATAACGATTACAGATATCGCCTCACCGCCTTTTCGAAGCTGTTATCCATACTGACTAATCCATACTGAACAAGTAATGAGCAACTATATTAGCCGCCGCGATTACGCTGATACCTTTGGGCCAACGGTGGGCGATCGCATTCGTCTAGCCGACACCGAACTCTTTATTGAAGTAGAACAAGACCTGACAACCTACGGCGGCACCTACTACGGCGACGAAGTAAAGTTTGGCGGCGGTAAGGTCATTCGAGACGGCATGGGTCAATCCCCCATATCACGAGCCGATGGGGCGGTAGATACCGTAATTACCAATGCGCTGATTCTAGACTGGTGGGGCGTAGTCAAGGCCGATGTGGGGATCAAAGACGGCAACATTGTCAAAATTGGGAAAGCGGGCAACCCCCATACGCAAAATAATATAGACATTATTATCGGGCCGGGTACAGAGATTATTGCGGGCGAAGGCAAGATTCTGACGGCTGGCGCGATCGATTCGCACATTCACTTTATTTGTCCGCAGCAGATTGAAGTTGCGATCGCCTCAGGCACAACCACCATGCTCGGCGGTGGCACCGGCCCAGCCACCGGAACGCTGGCCACCACTTGCACGCCCGGCGCGTGGAACATTCACCGCATGTTAGAAGCCGCCGAAGCCTTTCCGATGAACCTAGGCTTTATGGGCAAAGGGAACGCTAGTCAGCCCGCTGAGCTAGTAGCCCAAATTAAAGCAGGTGCCATGGGCCTAAAGCTGCACGAAGACTGGGGAACCACCGCAGCCGCTATTGATAACTGCCTGAGCGTCGCTGACGAATACGACGTGCAAGTCGCAATTCATACCGACTCGCTCAACGAGGCGGGCTTTGTTGAAACCACCGTAGCCGCCTTCAAAGATCGCGTCATTCATACCTTCCACACCGAAGGCGCAGGCGGCGGCCACTCCCCCGACATTCTGACAGTGTGCGCGCTAAACAACGTGCTGCCCGCTTCAACCAATCCAACTCGCCCCTACACCATCAACACCTTCGACGAGCATAAGGACATGCTGATGGTGTGCCACCACCTGGATAAAAACATTCCAGAAGACGTGAAATTTGCCGAATCGCGCATTCGCCGCGAGACCATTGCCGCTGAGGATTTGCTGCACGATATGGGCGCGTTTAGCATTATGGCCTCCGATTCGCAGGCCATGGGGCGAGTGGGCGAAGTGGTGACGCGCACCTGGCAGACCGCCCATAAAATGAAGGTGCAAAAGGGACTGTTGCCCGACCCGCAAAATGAAAGCGAGACGCACGACAACTATCGGGCAAAGCGCTATGTGGCGAAGTACACGATTAATCCTGCGATCGCGCACGGCATCTCCCACTGCGTCGGCTCCGTAGAAGAAGGCAAACTCGCCGATCTGTGCCTTTGGAGTCCAGCCTTCTTTGGCGTAAAGCCCGAAACCGTGATCAAAGGCGGCTTCATTGCCTACGCGCAAATGGGAGACGCCAACGCCAGCATCTCCACGCCAGGCCCGGTGCACATGCGACCGATGTTTGGCAGCTTTGGCAGAGCCATCAACAGCACCGCCTACACCTTTGTCTCGCAGGCCGCAATGGACTTAGACGTTGCCAGTCAGCTCGGATTAAATCCCAACCGTCTGCGCCCCGTATTCGACACGCGCCAGCTCAAAAAGAGCGACCTGAAGCTCAATAGCCTCACGCCCAATATCGAAGTTACGCCCGAAACCTTTGAGGTAAAAGTAGACGGCAAGCTGCTCACCTGCGAACCCGCAGAAGTGCTGCCTATGGCTCAGCGATACTTTTTGTTCTAGAGGGCTGCTTTTCTAGAGGGCTGACTTTCTAGAGGGCTGACTTGAGACAAATCATTCCATGAAGGTCACTGAAGAACAGGTAGGCTATTGACATGCTTATCTACAATTCATGACACAAAATAAAGAAAAAACGACCCACCCAACTCGACGCAAGATCCTTTCTCTGGCTGCGCTATTTGGCAGCGGGTTAGCTCTCTCTGGTGGATTGGGCGGATGCATGAACAGACGCAGCGCCGACTCAACCACGACCGAGGAAGGAGCAGGCACCGACAATAGCCTTGGCGAGGAGGGTGAGGAGGCTATAGCGGACAGCGATACCATCCCCGTAGGAATTCTTCACTCTCTCTCGGGGCCAATGGCTATTAGCGAAACCGCTCTGGTCGATGCTGAGGAGCTAGCCATAGCAGAAATCAACGACAACGGCGGCGTACTGGGCCGTCAGATCGTCGCCGTTATTCGAGATGGTGCGTCCGATCCGCCGACGTTTACTGAAAGGGCTGAAAATCTGATCGATCAATCGCAGGTGGCCGTTATTTTTGGCGGCTGGACTTCATCTAGCCGTCAGGCCATTAAGTCAGTGGTAGAAGCAAAAGACAACCTGCTTTGGTATCCCTTATCGTACGAGGGTCAAGAGTGCTCTAAGAACATTTTTTATATGGGAGAAACTCCCAATCAACAGATTGCTCAGGCGGTAGATTGGCTGCTGGAAAATAAAGGAAAATCGTTTTTTCTAATCGGATCGGATCCAATATTTTCGAAGACGGTAAGTGAGCTAATTCAGGCGCAGCTGGCTGCCAAGCAAGGCAAGCTGGTGGGCGAAGAATATTTGCTTTCAGAAGGAACAGACGTTGCACCGATAATTGCCAAAATTAAGCAGGCGCTTCCTGAGGGTGGCGTTATTTTTAGCAGCCTACAGGGCGATCGCAACGTGGACTTTTTTAGGCAGCTTAAACAGGCAGGCATCACCGCCGATAAATACAGCGTTATGTCTGTGGGCATAACCGAAGAAGAGATTCGGCAAATTGGGCCAGAATATGTTGAGGGGCACTATGCCACCTGGAGCTATTTTCAAACGATTGACAGGCCAGAAAATAAGGCGTGGATCGCCAACTTCAAATCCCAATACGGAGATGATCGGGTCACCAGCGATCCGATGCAGGTGGCCTACAGCATGGTGCATCTGTGGGCGCAGGCCGTAGAGACAGCGGGCACCACAGATATTGAAGCCGTCCGTCAAGCGGCCTACGGTCAAGCCTTTGAAGCACCGGGCGGCCTGATGACCATAGAGCCTAACCACCATACAGCTAAAATCATTCGCATTGGCATGGCTCAGAAGGACGGCCTGTTTGAGATCGTTTCTGAAACAGATGCAGCCATAGAGCCGCTGGCCTGGGATCAGTCTTTACCTGAGACAAAGGGCTATTTTTGCGATTGGTCCGATCCGAGCAAAGGCGGCAAGTATAAAGTGACCAGTTAAACTAGCTATCTGAACCGCTTACGGCCACAGGCTTATGGTCACAGGCTTGCGCTTAGGCCGTTACTGTCCCCAGTAGCTTTTTTTAATCCACTGGTGCATCTCGCCTTCAGACTGAGTGAGAACAGACTGACCAGATTCGGGGTTGTAGGCGTACCAGCTAGGCTGGCCGTTGCTATCTACAGTTTGTTCAATATGCACTCGCGACCAGTCGTAGAGGGTTTTAGAGAAGCTCATCCAGAATTTCTCTAAGCGCTGACTAAACGAAACGGTCTGTGCGATCGCGGTCATCTGCTCGTATTCACGTTCTAAAGCAGCGATCAATCGTTGATTGTGGCTGGCCTTGGCGACTGCAATGCGATGATCAAGTGTCGCCATGATGCTGGACTGGTGAACAGAGCCTAAATCGCTCTGATTTGCGTTTGTAAAGGTCATTGCGATGTGCCTCCGGTTTAAGAATCGCGTCTTTAAGATCCTAAGTGTAGGCTTAGCTTGATGAAAAATTGAAATTTCTGTATAAATGAATACAAAACTCAATTTTGTTTATAGTCATGCGCAGCAAATTTAGCCGATGCCACGGCAACACTGCCGCAGCACCACCGCAAGACGGCAACGCCAAAGATATTTAGCTAGAACCATTTATTGTGTTTGCGAATACGGCGATGGCTCATTTCAATAGATAATGTATAAAACCAGTATGTCAGCGAGTTAGGGCGGCGAATTGGTTTCCTGAACCGCTTTATTTTCCTGAATCAAAAAATTACAACTAAGGAGTTGTCTATGTCGATGCACGGTGATATTTCTTCTAGCAACGATTCTGTAGGTGTAGCGGTCGTTAACTATAAAATGCCGCGACTGCATACCAAAGACGAGGTGCTGGCCAACTGCAAAAAAATTGCAGAAATGATTGACGGGATGAAAGTGGGCTTACCAGGAATGGATCTGGTGATTTTTCCTGAGTACTCCACCCACGGCATTATGTACGATTCCGAGGAAATGATGGAGACGGCCTCTAGCATTCCTGGCGTTGAGACGGACATTTTTGCTGATGCTTGTATTCGCAACAAGGTTTGGGGCGTTTTTTCTTTAACGGGCGAGCGCCACGAACAGCACCCCGAAAAAGTGCCTTACAATACGCTGATCTTAATGAACGATCGGGGCGAGATTGTTCAAAAGTACCGCAAGATTATGCCCTGGACGCCAATTGAAGGCTGGTATCCAGGAGACTGTACCTATGTGAGCGACGGGCCAAAAGGACTGAAAATTTCTCTGATTATCTGCGATGACGGGAACTATCCCGAAATTTGGCGAGACTGCGTTATGCGAGGCGCTGAGCTAGTTGTTCGCTGTCAGGGCTATATGTATCCGGCCAAAGAACAACAGATTCTCGTTTCTAAGGCAATGGCCTGGATGAATAACACTTACGTTGCGGTGGCCAACGCAGCGGGCTTTGACGGTGTTTATAGCTACTTTGGGCATTCCGCTGTGATTGGCTTTGATGGCCGTACGCTAGGAGAATGTGGCGAAGAGGAGATGGGCATTCAGTACGCGGCGCTCTCTAAGTTTGCGATTCGAGACTTCCGTAAGCACGCTCAGTCCCAGAACCATCTGTTTAAGCTGCTGCATCGCGGCTATACGGGCATGCTCAATTCTGGCGACGGCGAGGAAGGAATGGCAGAATGTCCGTTCGAGTTCTATAGAGAATGGACGTCAGATCCTCAGAAGACAAAGGAGAAAGTAGAGGCGCTGACCCGCTCAACGGTCGGCACAGAGGAATGCCCGATTGAGGGAATTCCTAATCAGGGGTCGAATGTGCCTGCGATCGCAGCGAAAACGCCAGAGTCCGTTCCGGTGAGACAGCCTGTGTCTTAGATCTGCTTGTTTGCCTATTTACATCCTGCGTAAATAGGCAAACAAACAAATATCTTGCTGCCCAACTTACGGAGCAGCAAGATATCAACAACAACTTATCTCTAGCTAGCTAGAGCCTTTCGGCAGCGTGGCCTAGCATCCACGGACGACTGCCTGGCTTAGCACTCTGATTCGTGGGTTTGGCAGGCTCACTTTGCCGCTTAATCAGGCGAGGCTCTGAGGAGCCAACCTTGGACAGGAGGCTACCTGAATTTAGACTGACGTTGGGCGCAGTGATAATGCGAGTTGCGATCGCACTACAGTCTGGGCAGGCTCTGGGCATCCCCGTTTCCGCCATTTTGTGCCACACCTCAAAAGGGCCACAGCGATCGCACTTATAGTCATACAGCGGCATCGAACAACCTCCTTCAGAGGGCTTATGTTGGCAAACTATGTGGGCAGAATTGGCTTATCGAAGATGGCCGTCGGCAGCGCCAGCGTACAGCAGGCATTCGGAATATCAACAATTCCGCTAATTCGACCTTCTACAGGCGCACAGCTCAAAAGCAAATAAGCCTGCTCCCCCGTATAGCCAAAGTTCTTGAGATAGTTGATTGCGTTCAAGCAAGCCTGCCGATAGGCAATGTGCGTGTCCATGTAATACTGCTTGCCCGTATACTCATCAACCGAGATCCCTTCAAACACCAAATACTCTGAGTAATGAGGCTCCACCGGCCCCGGCTTAAAGATTGGATTCACCATCGAATACTTGTCTACGCCACCTTTGATGATGTCTACATGCACATCAATGTAGCCAGACATCTCGATAGCGCCGCAGAAAGAGATTTCACCATCGCCCTGAGAAAAGTGAATATCCCCCATAGAGAGTTTGGCCCCCTCCACGTAAACCGGGAAGTAAATCCGGGTGCCTCTAGAGAGATTTTTGATATCGCAGTTACCACCATGCTCACGGGGAGGGACTGTTCTAGCCGCCTCCGCTGCAACGCGATCGTACTCAGCCGGATCTAGCTGACCCAAAACCGCATTAGTCGGATTCGGCAGCGCCGCGAGTACAGGATCATCACCGGAGAGCCCGGCTCCATAGGTGCGCAGATCTGGAGCTGTATTTACCAGCTCTGTTTCCCGCTTGTTCCATTTGTTCAACAGTTCTTGCGAAGGCGCACAGCCAATCAGTCCGGGGTGAGTAATACCGGCAAACTTTACGCCTGGAATATGCCGAGAAGACGTATAAATCCCTTGAAAATCCCAAATGGCCTTAGCCGCCTTTGGATAGTGGTCGGTCAAGAATCCGCCGCCATTTTCTTTTGCAAAGATGCCGGTAAAGCCCCACTCATCGCCTTGCAGCGCGCCAATATCAACTAAGTCAACCACTAAAATATCACCGGGCTGAGCGCCGTTGACATGAATAGGGCCACTAAGCATATGCACTTTGGTCAAATCGACATCGCGAATGTCATCTGGGCTGTCGTTGTCCTTAATTTGGCCATCTGTCCAGTCTTTACATTCAATGCGAAAGACATCTCCTGGATTAACCGACACTACGGCTGGAATGTCGGGGTGCCACCGGTTATGACCGGGAATCTCTTGCTCCGACATAGGCTTTGTGAGATCTATCTTAAAGAGAGTCTTAGGCATATCGGTGCTCCTCTAGGCGACTAAATGTGTTTAATCTTGAAATGAGAGAAATAGGGTAGTGGAAAGGTGAACTGGCGTACTTGAGATGGAGATTAATCAGGAATAGCTTAAAAGACTTTTCAAATAACGACGAGCAGTTACCTGATTCCGCAAATTCACTTAGAGGAACCATAGCTTTTACGATGAGCCCTAATATGTAAAATCTAATACAAAAGCTAGCTTTCTAGAAAACAAACGTGTTTTTGTACGGTTTGTTCTAGTTTTTGTCCCATTTATGGGGGATAAATTGCGAATATGCCCGCGAGTCGTTAAGCGCTTTATCTACTGCTGTCTATGGCTTTCATCTAGTAGCACTGCGCTTTGCATTCGGCACTTTTCTCAAATATAAAACCGAGCGTCTATAGAGAGACACTCGGTTTTAATTCCTCTTTAATTCTTCTCTAATTTATTCAGAGAGGCTTTATTAGAGTGCGATCGCTGCCACTCTGCATTCTCTATCTATCATCGCTCTTCTCTTATACCGCAAGATACTTTTTCAGCAATTCATCAGATAGCTGATCAGTGGTTCCATTTTCAACAATGCTGCCTTTTTTCATGATGAAAAACTTTTGAGCCAGCTTGCGAGCAAATTCTATTTTTTGCTCTACGACCACAATCGTAATGCCTTTTTCCTGGTTAATTCGACGCAGCGTATCTTCAATCTCTTGAACAATAGAAGGCTGAATCCCTTCTGTAGGCTCATCTAGCAGCATAATCTTAGGATTGCACATGAGGCCACGCGCGATCGCCAACTGCTGCTGCTGTCCCCCACTGAGCAAACCGCCCTGACGATTCAAATGCTCCTTGAGCATTGGGAAAAACTCATAGAGCTCATTAGGAATGCCATCGCCCTTAGTTCTAGCCTTTTTACCACTAGCGCTTAGGCCCATCTTTAAGTTGTCAAGTACAGACAGGTAAGGAATAACTTCCCGGCCCTGTGGAATATAAGCAATCCCCTGACGCGCCCGCTGATAAGTTGCATCTTTACTAATGTCCTTACCCGCAAAAGAAATGCTGCCGCCGTCAAGCGGGTTTAGCCCAATGATGCTGCGCAGCAAAGTTGTTTTACCAACGCCATTGCGCCCCAACAAACAGGCAATATCTCCTTCATTGACGCTCATATTCACGTCAAATAGCACAGGCGTTGGCCCATAGCCAGCAACCACATTGTTTAATTCGAGCAGCGGCTGACTAGCCGTCTGTGCCCCGTCCTTCTCAAGCAGCGGCGTTGATTGTTTCACGACCCAAATATACCTCTATTACTTTAGGATTGCTTTGAATTTCTTGTACAGACCCTTCCGCTAAAACCTCTCCCTGATGCAGCACCACAATGCGCTCAGCAATTTGCTTTACAAACTCCATGTCATGCTCAATCACCACAATGGAGTAATCAGCCTTGGCAATACTCTTAATAATTTCGCCCGTTGCGTAGGTTTCTTCAGCAGTCATACCAGCGGTAGGCTCATCCAACAGCACAATCGAAGGATCTTGCGCTAACACCATCGCAATCTCTACCCACTGCTTTTGACCGTGAGAAAGCGACGACACTTCTGAAAAAGCCTGATCTAACAGACCAGTACGTTCTAACACATCATATATCTTGCCTTTTCTAGCTTTGGTTAGCTTAGCCAACATTGATTCAAAAATGCCATGAGAACCCTTGAGCGACAGCAAAATATTGTCAAAAACCGTTAGCTCGTTGTAAACGTTTGGGTTTTGAAACTTTCGGCCAATGCCCAGACGGGCAATCTCATAGGGCTGTTTATTGGTGATGTCTTTACCGCTGTAATACACGTTGCCAGATGCGACCGGAGACTTACCCACGATCGCATCTAGCAGCGTACTTTTTCCAGCTCCGTTTGCGCCAATAATGGTCAGAATCTCGCCGTCATAAACCTCCAGATTAACGCTCTTGAGAGCCTGAAAGCCTGAAAAGACAACGTTTAGGTCTTTTACAGACAAGACCGATTTTGCTGTTGATGAGGTGGGCGCTGCTGTTACGGATGCCGCTGTCATTGTACTAATCCTTTTAGGCGGTTACGAAAATGGTGAAGAGTGGAAATATCCAAGGTTAGGAACTACGCTGCGCAGTCTCAGGCTGTGGCTCCGAAACCCTATCGGAAGCTGGATCTAAAGGCATCGCCGAGGCCGATGCAGGATCTGCACCGGGCAATGGTTTCGGCTTAGATAGATTAGAAAGCCTCATTTGCTTAGGCAACAAGCTCATCAAACCATTAGGAATAAAGAGAACAACAACCAGCAGCAATATCCCAACAATTAGCTGCCAATCTTGAGTCACCTTTTCCGCAGAGTTCTGAACCTGTCCCAAAATCATCGCCGCTGCCATCGGCCCAATTAGGGTACCTCGACCACCAATTGCCACCCAAATTACAACTTGGGTGCCAAAAGCCACTGCCAGATAAACCGGTGAAATAAACCGGTTGAGCGGAACAAACAAGCCGCCAGCCATGCCGGCAAGCGCCGCCGACAGCGTCCAAATAAAAATTTTGTACTGGGCAACGTCATAGCCCAAAAAGGCAATGCGACTTTCGTTTTCGTTGATAGAACGCAGGATAAGTCCAAAGTTGGACTGGGTGAGCCACCAGCTCAGCGCTAGCACAAACACGGCGTAGGCCAAAATCAGAAAGTAAATGCCAATCGGCGGAATGTTGACGCCAAAAACGCTGAGCTTACTAACATCCGTAATGCCGTTGGTTCCGCCTGTATAGGCCTGTTGGCTAACAAAAAAGGTAGTCAGCGCGGATGAGAGTGCCAGGGTGATGATAGTGATATACACCCCGCTGACCTTTGAACGAAAAATGAAGGAGCCTGTGATGAAGGCAAAGAGGGCAGGAACGCCGATTACGGCGAGAAAGGCAATCGGAAAATACTTCAGCGGGGCAATAAACCAGGGCAGCGCTTCCAAGCCGTTCCAGACCATAAAGTCGGGAAGCTCACCGCCGTAGGTGTTGTTCGCTGCTGAGAGATTTAGCTTAAGGTAGTAAGCCGATGCATAGCCGCCTAGCGTAAAGAAGATGCCGTGGGCAAAGCTCAAAATGCCGGTAAATCCCCAGACCAGGTCTAAGGTGACGGCCAATGTGCCAAACAGCAGCAGCTTTGATAGTAAAGAGAGCTGGAAACTGCCTACGACAAACGGAAGAATGATAAATATCAGCAGTGCAATACCGCTAATAGCAGCTAGTTTTTTAGGGAAGGTTGACTGCTTGTAACCCATTACAACATTAGACATAGCACAAGCTCCGACAGGTTGTTTAAGAAAGGAGAAGAGATAAAGATGGCGTTTTCGAATAACCTATCTAGGACCGCTTTTGAACTGTGAACAGACCTTCGGGGCGATAGCGAATTAGAACGATCACCGCTCCCAATACCAGCACCCTAGCCGTAGGGTCATTCAACAGAAATGCAATAATCGCGTTTGATTCACCAATCAAGAACGCGCCAGCTAAAATGCCAATCAGCTTATCGACGCCGCCGGTCACTACCACCATCCAGGAGTCAACTAGATAGTCTTGACCCATGGGCGGCGAAACGGTCTTAAGCGCAGAAATAACGGTGCCTGCAATACCGGCAAGGCCACAGCCATAGGCGAACGTACCCATGTCTATCAGCTTGGTATTAACACCCAAACACTGGGACATACTGCGGTTTTGAGTCACCGCACGAATTTGGCGACCCCAAGACGTGCCATAGAACAGGAACATGGTTATTCCCAACAAAGCCAGAGCGACAACAACGATAAAAAATCGATAGTAAGAGATAGAGACTAGCGCTGAACCCGCCTCATCTGTCATCAGATCAATGCTACCGGACAGATAGGAGGGTGCCTTTACATACTTTAGCTGAGCTGTGAAAATCAGCTTAATGACGCCCTGCAAGACAATACTCAGTCCCCAGGTTGCTAGTAGCGTCTCCAGCGGCCTACCGTACAGCCTACGAATAATTGTCAGCTCAACTAGAGCACCCACTAGGGCCGTGCCGATGAACGCGAAGGGAATCGTCAGCAGCAGATCCATATTGAAGGTATCTTGCATCCAAAAGGTGATGTAGGCCCCCAGCATGATGAACTCGCCGTGGGCAAGATTGATAATGCGCATCACCCCAAAGGTAATGGCGAGACCCAGTGCGGTTAGCAGCAAAATGCCAACAATCCCGATACCGTTGAGCGCTTGGTTGGCTAGGCTAGTGTACGAAAAGCTTTCGCCAGTCGCTTCTGTCACGTCTGCGGCGGCGTCTTGAGCCAGCAGGTAAATAGGCGATGACATCATTGAAGATAGCGCGAGATCTAACATGGTCTTCAGGTTGATTGAAAGGGCATCAGCGAGGGCGAGGCAAAGGACTTTGGTCTTTTCTGTTGTTTTCTGGCTACTGGGGTACTGAAAAGCGCTAGCAGCCAGAAAAACGGACGGCGTGCCGATAGAAGCACGCCGTCTACCTGACATTAGAGGAATACGGGCTCTAAGTCCTTACCAGTCTCCTTGTTTGGATCGCTGCGATCGTCGGGCGTGGGGTGCTCACACATACGGCCTTTGTACAGCGCTTGACTCCACGGAATCGGCTTAACGGCCGCATCCGTAGCGAATACGATTTCAGCTTGACCGTCTTCCTGCCACTTACCAATTCTGGAGTAGAGGTAAGCGTGGTAGTTGGCTTCGTCCATCTTCACAGGGCCCTGTGGCGCGTTAAACTCCTGCCCGCGAGTGGCTTCGCGAAGGGTTTCTGTGTTGATCTCGTCGCCTGCTTCTAGGATGTCGCTCATTGCTTGCGCCATGAAGAAGGTCTGGATGTAAGCGGCTTCCATCACACCGTTGGTGACACGGTCGTCGCCAAACATTTCCTTGAACTGAGCAACAAAAGCCTCGTTCTCAGCGGTTTCTACGCTTTGGAAGTAGTTAAAGCTGGAGTAGTGACCTGCAGAATACTCAGGGCCCATGGCCTGAATTTCTTCTTCAGTTGTGGGATACGCCATGATCGGAATATCTTCTGCACTGATACCAGCGTCTTTGAACTGACGATAGAAGGCGGGAATAGAATCACCAACCAGGTTGCTCAACACAAAATCAGGCTGGGCTGCTTTGATTTTGTTGATGATCGTGATGAATTCTGTAGTACCTAGAGCCGCGTACTCGTCACCGACAGCTTGGCCGCCTGCTTCCTCAAGCTCAGCGATCGCAATCCGGTTACTTTCCTTAGGATAGATGTAGTCAGATCCAACAAAGAAGCCCTTAGGACCAAAGTTGTCGTAGCAGTAAGGAATAGAGTCCGTAATCTGCTGGTTAGGCGCTGCGCCTGTGTAGAAAACATTAGAGCTACACTCGTTGCCTTCGTAGTAAACCGGGTAATAGAGAATAGAATCTTTCTCTTCAAACACAGGCAGTACTGACTTACGACTAGCAGAGGTGTAGCAGCCGAGAACGCAAACAACTTGATCTTCGTCAATCAAGCGCTTCGACATTTGGTTGTAAAGATCCCAGTCAGAGTTGGGGTTGACCACAACTCTCTCAATCTTCCGGCCACCAATACCTTCACCTTTCCCTTCCCAAGGACCAGTGCCAGTGTTGATCTGCTCAATAGCAAGGAACGTAGCATCCTGAAGAGACTTCTCAACGATAGCAATACTACCTGTCGTTGAGTACATCACGCCGACCTTAATCGGGTTCTCGCCCAAGTCTGCCTGCGAGCCACCGCTATCGCCACCACCAGTGCAGGCAGCTAAAATGCTGGTGCCTGCTGCAAGAGAGCTGTACTGAAGAAATCTGCGACGACTAAAACCGTTCGAAATAATTGGGGACTTTGACATTATTAATTTTTTTTCCTTACCACACACAAAAACTGAACCCTTCAGCACTCTATTTATAGATAAGCGAAATCGCGAATAACCGAAGCTCCGGATAATCTAGAAAAGCGTGCTCATGTGAGAGAAACCAACTGAAAAATCACCTATGCATTTAACAAAGAAACTATAGCCAATTGGATGCACTCGCTATCGCTTACGACAAAGATGATTAAAAAGCCGCAGGTAACGAGGTTGGTTTCCAACTCACCCAACTCGAAGACTTTCATGGGTACTCATACTAGAGAGTAGGATGACGGGTGACTGTATCTTTCAATACAGTTTTTTTTAACTTAAGCAGCTTTGGTGAACCCTGATGTTTCTGGTAGACAGCCTACTTTCAAATAGTTTGTCTTAGGCATTTTTCTTATGCATTTTTAAGTGTATTGCCAATGATCAGCATAAGCTAGCAGCTAAAAAAACAAGCTGAGAAAAACAAAACATCAGACCTGCTGCATGCATCAGCACTTTTTGATATGTACCTTCTCTATACAAACATCGCTTCTGTACACTGTTTTCCTAATTTTCAACCATTCTATTAGCCTAAGTAATATTGCCTATCTAAATTTGTATCTAAAATGACATTTTCAGCAGGCAGGCAAGTGATACAACTCAAACGAGCTGCAAAGGCACAGTTAGTTCCACCTTCGATTTGGCTGCCTTTTTTAGCTGAATGTTATGACAGCAGGTGGATAAAGGCCAGATTGATAAAAGCCAGACTGACAAAGGCCAGATTGAAAGTACGGGTGAACCCTGACTTGCTACGACTCGATTTAGTTTAGCGGAGAGCGACCTAATGGCTGACTACGAAATCTTTGAGCTAGGAGAGGTCGCCCTCCAGTCGGGAGCAACTTTGCGAGAGGCTAAGCTTGCATACAAAACATTTGGCACTCTTAACGCAGACAAAAGCAATGTGATTGTTTACCCTACCTGGTACTCGGGGCAGCACTACGATAATGAGTGGCTAATTGGAGAAGGGATGGCACTTGACCCCGAGAAGTACTTTATTATCATCCCTAACATGCTAGGGAATGGGCTGTCTTCTTCTCCGAGCAACACACCGCCGCCGTATGATCGCGCCAGGTTTCCTCACGTCACTTTCTACGATAATGTTGCTGTTCAACATCGGTTGGTAACAGAAAAGTTTGGCATTGAGAAAATTGCGCTGGTTATAGGCTGGTCAATGGGAGCAGGGCAAACCTACCAGTGGGGGGTGAGCTATCCAGATATGGTTGAGCGCATTTTTCCGTTTTGCGGGTCTGCGAAAACCAGCTTGCACAACGTTGTTTTTTTGGAAGGGGTAAAGGTTGCTATCCAGACTGACGTGGCTTGGAAAGAAGGGTGGTACGAAGAGCAGCCGAATAAAGGGTTAAGAGCGGTGGGCCGAGTGTACGCGGGTTGGGGATTGTCACAGGCCTTTTATCGTGAGCAGCTCTATCTAGAGATGGGCTACTCTTCTTTAGAAGACTTTTTGGTTGCTTTTTGGGAGGGCTTTTTTCTTAAGAAAGATGCCAACAATCTGCTAGCGATGCTGTGGACTTGGCAAAACGGAGATATTGGCAAGACGCCAGGATTTGAGGGTGATTTTGAAAAGGCGCTATCGGCTATTAAGGCCAAGGCCGTCGTCATGCCAGGACAGACCGATCTCTACTTTCCGCCAGAAGATAATGAATACGAGGTGAAGTACATGCCCGATGCGGAGTTCAAGATGATTCCTTCTGTTTGGGGACATTTTGCTGGAGGTGGCATTAATGACGTAGACACTGAGTTTATCGATCGCCATGTAAAAGAACTGCTGGCGAAATAGTCAGCGATCCGCAGCCGTTGCCGGTAGAGCCAAGATGTTTTCGTAATCTCATAATTATTTTTGATAATTCTGTTGCATTGACCTGTTGAGTCGAGATTATCGATGTATTTGACGCCTAGAGAATCTGAACGATTAACGTTGTTTACGGCTGCGGAGATTTCTCGCAGACGAAAAGAGCGAGGAATTAAGCTTAATGTGCCAGAGGCGATCGCATACATTAGCGATTATCTAGTTGAGGGCGCCAGAGAAGACAAAACGGTCGCACAGCTCATGTCTGAAGGCGCAGCGCTACTAACCACAGAAGATGTGCTGCCGGGCGTTCCCGATCTCATTCCGCTCATTCAAGTAGAGGCTCACTTTAACGATGGCACCAAGCTGGTGAGCGTTCACAATCCCATTCGTCCGCAGGAGGCGTCTGCCTAAAAATGGCAAACACCGCCTCTGATAATCCGTCTGATAATTCATTAGCGCCTGGGGCCATAATCTGCGAACCCGGATCGCTAGAAATTAATGCAGGCCGCGAGAGTAAGCGTTTGGCCATGGCTAATTTGGGCGATCGCCCGATTCAGGTTGGCTCTCACTTTCACTTTTTTGAGGTGAACCGCGCCCTTGAGTTTGACCGCCCCGCAGCGCTGGGGTTTCGCTTAGATATTCCAGCGGGAACGGCAGTGCGGTTTGAGCCAGGAGATACGAAGACAGTAACCCTGGTGGCTTTAGCGGGCGATCGCACTGTTCAGGGGCTAAACGATTTGGTCAACGGCTCGCTAGACGATCCCTCGGTAAGAGCTGCTGCGATCGCCCGAATACAAGATTTGGGCTACCGATCTACAGCCGAGAGCCGCAGTGAAAACTAGCCGTGGAAGATAGTAGTGGGAACTCATCATGGAAATTAGCCGCGATCGCTACGCCGAACTGTTTGGGCCAACCACCGGAGATCGGGTTCGACTCGCAGACACCTCACTGATTATTGAGGTAGAGCGAGACGATACCGTCTATGGCGATGAATGCGTATTTGGCGGCGGCAAAACGCTGCGCGACGGCTTAGGCATGGCCCCAGGCGTAACCGCAGCCGACGGCGCACTCGATTTAGTGATTACGAACGTGCTGCTCGTCGATCCGGTGCAGGGCATTATCAAAACCGATATCGGCATCAAAGATGGCAAGATTGCGGGCATTGGCAAAGCGGGCAACCCCGGCATCATGGCGGGTGTAACGCCCAACCTAATTATTAGCGCCAACACCGACGTGCGAGCCGGGGAAGGACTCATTGCCACGCCCGGCGGCATAGACGGCCACGTTCATTTCGACAGCGCCGGGCTTTGCGCCGAAGCACTCTCTAGCGGTTTAACCACCATGCTCGGCGGCGGACTAGGGCCAGTAACCGTCGGCATTTGCTCTAGCGGCGCGCACAACCTAGAAATGATGCTCAGAGCCTCAGAAGCTTTTCCCATTAACTTCGGCTTTTTGGGCAAGGGCAGTTCTAGCCTGCCCGAGAGCCTAGTAGAGCAAGTTGCCAACGGCGCTATGGGCCTGAAGATTCACGAAGACTGGGGAGCCATGCCTTCAGTCATTGACACCTGCTTACAGGTTGCCGACCAGTACGATTTTCAAGTCAAAATTCACACCGATACGCTAAACGAGTCCGGCTACGTTGAAGACACCCTAGCCGCCATCAAGGGCCGCACAATTCATACCTACCACACCGAAGGCGCAGGCGGTGGACATGCGCCAGATATCATCAAGGTCGCATCCTATGCTCACTGCCTCACGTCTTCAACCAACCCCACCAATCCATACACCGTCAACACCTTCGACGAGCATCTAGATATGGTCATGGTGTGCCACCATCTGAACCCGCGCGTGCCCGAAGACGTCGCCTTTGCCGAGTCTCGCATTCGCGCCGAAACCATTGCCGCCGAAGATATTTTGCACGATATGGGCGCGATTAGTATGCTCGGCTCAGACTCTCAGGGCATGGGTCGCATTGGCGAGGTGATCTGCCGGACATGGCAGCTTGCCTCAAAAATGAAGGATCAGCGCGGCACACTGCCAGAAGATTGCGATCGCAATGACAACTTTCGCGTACTGCGCTATTTGGCTAAGTACACCATTAATGTGGCGCGCACCTGCGGCATCGCTGACTATGTGGGATCGATTGAACCAGGGAAGATGGCCGATATTGTGCTTTGGCAGCCCGGCTATTTTGGCATCAAGCCAGAGCTAATTATCAAGCAGGGGTTTATTGCCTGGTCGCCAATGGGTGAGTCGAACGCCTCCCTGATGACCTGCGAGCCTATTTTGTACCGTCCCCAGTGGGGCAGCTTTGGCACTGCCGCTGCGGTGACCTCTGCCTGTTTTGTCACTCAGCTAGCGTTGGAGCGAGGGCTAGCCGATAGACTGAACCTAAAAAAGGAGCTGTTGCCCGTTAGAGAGACTCGCCAGCTTAGTAAAGCCGACATGCTGCACAACGATGTTTGCCCCGAAATTGAGGTTGATCCCGATACCTTTGAAGTCCGCGTTGACGGCGAGCTAGCAACTTGCGATCCCGTAGATCAGGTGCCCTTGGGCCGTTTGTACATCTTTCGCTAGCGCAGACTTTTAGCGATGCCAGTCTCTTCCCATCTTTCTAATTCCCATCTTTCTAATTCCCAGCTTTCTAATTCTCAGCTTTCCACACCACCGCTTTCTACGCCCCCAATCTCAACGCCACAGCTTTCTATTCGCACCGCCTGCTCCGCAGCAGACGCTCGCTCTTATATTGCGCACCAATACGCGACCTATCCCTTCCGCCTCTCGGGCAACTTACGCTTAGATCCGGCTGATTCTCAGCGGGTTTACGCCTACGTAATGAATGCATCTCCCGGCATCTTGTCAGGAGATGACCTGCGGTGGTCGGTTGAGGTGGGCGATCGCACATCGCTTTATCTCACCGATCAATCTGCAACGAAAGTGTACAGCAAACCGCCGGGAGGACAAACCGCAAAGGTAGCGGGGTTAGTGCAAGTAGGTGCAGGTGCCTATTTAGAATATGTGCCAGAGCCCGTCATTCTATTCTCAGCGGCGGATGTGACCCAACGCCTCGATGTGAGGCTGCATCCTGAAGGGCGGCTAGTATTGAGCGAGATTGTTGTGCCAGGACGATTAGCACGAGGAGAGTGCTATGCCTTTGAAACATTTCAGAGTTGGCTACAGATCGAGGGTTTCGATCGTCAACTGTGCTTTGTCGAGAATTTTCGATTAGTAGGACAGACCAGTCGATTTCGCAAAAGTAAGTTTAGAATCTGTTGGCCAATTACGGCGACTTTTGTTGTCATTTTTCCTGGACTGCCACTCAATCAGCTCTCGCAGGCACTACAGCTCTATATTGATGAGCAAGGCAGTCTACAGTCAGACAGTTTGCAAGCCTGCGATTCGCCGCTGCCAAACTGTCATGGTCTTTGGATAAGAGCGATCGCCACTCAGGTAAGCGTTCTCAAAGACTACCAGCGCCATATCTTAAACACCGTTCGTAGGCTAAGCGGGCAACCACCTTTACCAATCATTTCCAAATGAAGTTTCTATAGGAAATGTTATGTCCTTAAGCAGCATTTGCACTTTGCTAGGCAGGCTGACTATCAATACACTACGCAAAAGAGTAGCATTATGTTTTTTGGAGAAGCCAACGAACTGAGCAGTGATGTGATTCAGGCAGTTCTGAGTCATGTAATCAGCCGTTATTCGCTATCTGTCACCGGCTCAAAACGATACTGTTTGCTTGAAGCATCGTCATGAGTAACTTCTACGAGTTGTGATGAAATGGGCCGATCTCCGTTTCGCGAGAACCGCACCTCGCTGGAGGCACCCGGCGCTGAGAAAGAGTCACTGGATAGAATTTTCTGTAAATCAGTTCGGGTTGGATTAGCACTACTTTGCTCAAGCGCCTCTATCCAGGCTTGAGTCGCATCGTAAGCCATCGCGGTCACCCAGTTCACCTCTGCATTCCATAGCTGCTGAGACTGCTGAATAAATTCGGATTGAGGATCGACAGACCCAATGTGCCAAAAAGCACCTACAACCATCCCTTCGAACTCTTCTTCTAGGACGGTGCTCGAATACGCTACGTCACCCCCCATCAGTTTCAGCGGTTCTGCCGCAACGAAGTTTCGTTGAGCGATGGGGAAGACATTTTTTTGAAGAGCTTCAAAATCAGTGGGTACAACCATCAACAGTTCAGCGCCCTGTTCGACAGCCTGCTCAAATGCCTGTTTAGGATTAAAGTTTTTCTGCGACCAGTCCAGATCGGCCACAACCTCTCCTTGTTCTGCCAGAATATAGTCCTCAAACTCCGACTTCAGAGAGCTACTGTAAGAATTTTCACTGTTATAGAAAACGGCAACGCGATTGGTACCCCAAACATTGAGGGCATAGTTTGCTAGCGCTTTTCCAGTAACTGCATCGCTAGGACTAGTGCGGAAAACATAATTGTTGTTAATCTTAGAGATGTCTACCGAAGAACTAAGCGCAATAATTGCCAGCTTTGCCTGCTCGTAAGTCTCTTCTGCACTCAAGGTTACAGAGCTATAGTAATGCCCAACAACGCCCAGAATATCACCATTCTTAGCTATTGTCTCAGCGAGTTGAGGCGCGGTCTTTGCGTCCCCAGCGTCGTTTACAATCACCACCTTGAGCGGAACACCATTGATCCCGCCGTTTTCATTAATCTTATTTTGAGCTTGAGCTACGCCGCGCAACATGCCTTGTGCAGCAGGCAAATCGTCGGAGATAGGCACTGCCGCCGCCAGGGTATAGCTACGGCCTGAACCGTTGGCGTCAATCCGAGCGTTGTTTAGATAAATTAACGTTTCGGGAGCGTTTTTGTAGTAACTTAAGGCCTCTTCAAAGTAGCCAACCGCATTTGAATAGTTCTCTGCGGCGATCGCACTTACGCCGCTAGCCTTAGCCGCCCGAAAACCAGCGTTTTCATCTTCAATCTCTTCTTTGGATATCAGCGTTTTCTCACCAAAACTCATCTGCTGCGCTAGTTCACTAGTCACTACGCTAGGCTCCACTGCTACATCAACCTGCCCGCTATCTTCTGTCGAGGCCACGTCCGACTCGCTGAACCAATTTTGACAAGTGAAGAGCGTTGCTAGCACTAGCAGTCCGGCAGCAGCGGAGCCTATAACGCGCCGATTTAAATTAGTCGGAGAGGATTTCTTAAGAACCAGCACAGATTGCGCTTTAGAGGATATCTCTTGCACCAAACTGACGGATTGACGACTTAAGTCGTCTAGCGACTGAGTAATCCAAGCTCGACTAAATATAGCTCCGTAAATTGGGTTATGAATATAAACAATATTTTCCTGATTTCTAACAAGTGAGGCGTTCAACAACATCTGTATCTCAGCGCTGCCGTCAGCGAGAACGTCTTCTGAACCTAGAATGCTGTACAGTTTTAGCAATATCTTACTTTTCTCTGGATCGCTAAGAATTTTATTTTCTAAGGGTTTGAAGTAGTCGGCACCAGCATTGCTTTGCCAGTCTTCTATAATATGTGAACGCACAAATTCTTCTACCTGATGCTTTTCTTCCCCACCAGAAATCCTAAACTCGCGACTGATAATAAGGTTGAGAATTAGCTCTGTTAAGTCAGGTGCGCTATTTGTCAAAGTGCGCACATTGAGGATAACAGCAGTCGGGTTATCAACTATTTTCTGCTGTGAATTCTTGGCTATAAAGCCATCGGAGATACTTCGAAGATTCATAATTATTTCACCAAGCCGTTATTTATATTGCGATTAAAGTTGGTAATACGATAGAGTCAGCATTTGGAAATTAAACATCTAATGAATAGGCTAGAAATCTATCTTCTACATCAGTTGATGCAATGCTGTTACTCTGCATCCACAGCATCGCTGCCTGCAGCTCTTGACTGTTGAGCAGATAGCTATCATTTTGACAGCCGGAGTCAAGCCAGTCGATGAATTTTTGAGCATAGGGACGCGAAGACAAGATGATGCGCTCTACCCAATCTTCGTTAAACACAGATTGATAGATGCAGTTACGAACTCTAATTTCACCAGATCGCTCAACGACCATCCCGATCTCTTCTAAAAAGCGGATGCCCTCACGGATCTCATTGCCCGCTAGGCTAACTTCTTGCTGCTTGAGCACCGTTCTATAGCTAAACAGCGGCCAAAAAGAATTCCGGCTCTCGTTTCTGACTATCAGGGCATAAAGCCCATGAAAGTGTTGAGCTATCTCTGGATTTTCAGAATCTTTAGTGAAGTATCTTTTAACCACGTCCCTTATCTTCTGGCTCTCTTCGCCCTTTAAAACATCAGCGTCACTGGCTGTCAGGAGTTCGCACATCTTTTGAGTCAAAAAGGGCTGGCATTCTGTCCACGACAAAATCTCCTTAAATGCCACGTAGGGGTTTTCTACTTTGTCTCTTAAACGAGCCCAGTTGTTTTTAGCCAGCTCAACAACGGCTCTTTGATCTTCTACGGGAACTGCGCTATCTCTACTCATTTCTGCTACGATGCTGGTTACTAAAAAAATGCGCTCTTGTTCGTCTATGCCGTTGCTGCTAGACCAGTCAATGGCTTGTTGCAGCAAATTATCCCTCAGTAGCAGGATTGTTCGCTTACCGTTAGACGCCAACCAAGCTCGAACTGCTTTCTCGTAATGCGGCTTTAACAGCGCTTCGTCGCCTGACCAAAGCTGACCAAAACGGTCTGGCCAAGTTCGCTCAGCATCTGAGACAATGCTCTCAACCAGGAAAAAGTGCTCTACACTCTCAGGTGAAATCGCATCAATGCTACGAATAGCGCTGCCTAGAACCTCACCTGAGAGTAGCTTCGAACTATCCTGAAAACCGCTATTTTGCCAGTCGGAAATAGCCTGATCGTAAGCAGACAAAATAGGGGCGGGCACTCTAGGATTTCGATCGCGTTTATAAGCCACTGTCTCAGCAGATGCCTGGGTGTCTTCTTCCTCTGTAAGTGCCGCTTGCCAATCAAGACGACCAGCAGGCTGAGTAACACTATTTGCATCTTGATGCTGGCTTTTGTGGAGTGCCTCCAATACGACAGTATCGCCAGGATTAGAAACCAAATTTCTTTCGCCCGACAAAATTTCTCTCTTGCATTCTTCGATCTGCTTCTTTAAGTCAAACTTCCGATTGGGATCGGATGTTAGCGATCTTTCATACTCGTAGTTTGCAAGCCGATCGCGCCAATTGTCTAGCGTAGCCTGCATCATTTTTATTCTTGATGCTTCTGACACTTTTTTACTTCCGAATCCAGCTTTTAATCGATGTCCAAGCTTCCTGCATGACCTTTGCCGTATCCAGTTCTAGCTCGTAAGACGCGATCGCAGGAATCAGAGGTAGCGCGATCTTTAGCTTGGCAGAAGCCGACTTGTCTTCGCCTAACTTGGCGCGAATATCTTGCAATAGCGGCACAAGCCCTGGCGGATAATTAGCCGAGGACGTTTGTTCTATTGAGACAACGGCAAACTCTATTTGCCGCAGATAACGCTCAGCAGTTGAGTCAGGGATAACAATTGCTTCGGGTGGATACAAGCTCCAATATTCTGACTCATAGCGTCGGATACTAGGCCAAATCTCTTGAATAATTCGCTGCTTCATTTCAAACTTTACAAGCGGACTAGAACTGAGCGCTAACTCTTTCTCAAACGCCGCCAGTTTTTGATTTAGCAGTTCCAGTACATTTGCTAGCTCTCTAATCTTGGATTCATGCTTGGAATGCCCCACTTTTCCTCTTAGCCCAATATTAAGTATAGTTTTCTGCCTGTACCGCTAGCAATCAGCCAGTATTTCTGCAAAGCTACCATTTTCCAACTTCATAATAAAGATTTAGAAAGAAAGTTAGCGGTTGCGAACGTTGATCACAGGTGAAAAGCAAGCGTTTACATAGATAAGGATGCTCAGTACGATAGGCACAAAACTTAGTAGATCGTATTGACGAATTCAACCGCGATTATGCCAAGCCAATATCAACATCAGCAACCGTACTAAATAGGGCGGTGTTGTGCCAACCCGCAAGCCAAGCGGATGACGTTATCTGCTCCTCAGCTTGATAAGTGGCAAAACAGGCATACACTATCTTGCAAAAATTGCTTTTCTGAAAGATAGCAATTTGACAATCTCGTCCGTATAAAGGACAACATTGCTTGTAACAATTTTGCCGGAATTATTAAGGCATTTAGTTTTTTTATTAAGCGCTCTGCGTAATTCTTTGCCGTGAGAGATAATAAAGGGCCACGCATTTAGAGCGTGATCGCATTATGTCGCTCACTTACAGACTTTACGGTTCGTTCAGGCGTTAGTATCTTTTCTCATCACTCTTGGTTTTTTTAAGGATGGGTCTTTCCGATCAACTTGCCAACTTCACCCCTCCTACTGCCAATATGCCTAGCATTCGGACATCTCTGCCAGCCGCACAAGGTCTTTACGATCCCCAACACGAGCACGATGCCTGCGGCGTAGGTTTTATCGTGCAAATGAAAGGCAAAACCTCTCACGATATTGTTCAACAGGGCCTAACCATTCTGTTGAATCTAGATCACCGGGGCGCAGTGGGCGCAGAGCCGAATACGGGCGATGGGGCAGGCATTCTCATTCAGATTCCTCACCGCTTCATGAGAAAAGTAGCCGGCGTAGAGCTGCCCGAAGACGGCAAGTACGGCGTAGCGATGATCTTTGCGAGCCCAGATGCGGAAGTTCGCGATCGCAGCCGCAAAATCTTTGAGCAAACGGTAGAAGAGGCCGGTCTTGCTTTTCTAGGTTGGCGAGACGTCCCGACCGATAACTCTTCCTTAGGGCCAACCGCACAGGCCAGCGAACCCTTCATGCAGCAGGCATTTATCGCGGGCGAAGGGCTAGATGAACTCGCGCTAGAACGCAAGCTGTATGTTGTCCGTAAGCGGAGTCACCGCTCCATTCGCGGCATGGGCCTAGACCTGTTCTGGTATGTGGCGAGCGCCTCCTGTCGCACCCTGGTTTACAAAGGAATGCTGATGCCCGAGCAGGTGGGCCAGTATTATCCCGATCTGCGAGATGCCTCACTCGAAAGTGCGCTGGCGCTGGTGCATTCGCGCTTTAGTACCAACACATTTCCTAGCTGGGAGCGATCGCACCCCTACCGCTACATCGCCCACAACGGCGAAATTAACACCCTGCGCGGCAACATCAACTGGATGACGGCTCGCCAGTCTATGTTCGAGTCCAAGCTGTTTGGCGACGATCTAGAGAAAGCAAAGCCGCTGATTAATATTGACGGCAGCGACTCGACCATTTTTGATAACACGCTTGAGCTGTTGACCCTAAGTGGGCGATCGCTCCCCCATTCACTGATGATGATGGTGCCCGAACCCTGGTCTGGCCATCAAACCATGGACGCCGAGAAAAAGGCATTCTACGAATACCACGCCTGCCTGATTGAACCCTGGGACGGCCCCGCCTCTATCGCCTTTACCGACGGTACGCAAATGGGCGCAGTGCTAGATCGCAACGGTCTTCGCCCCGGTCGCTACTACATCACCAAAGACGACCGCGTGATCATGGCCTCCGAAGCAGGCGTTCTCTCGGTTCCCCCCGAAGACATCGTGAAAAAGGGTCGGCTCGAACCCGGCAAGATGTTCCTAGTCGATACTAAAGAAGGGCGCATTATCCCCGACGCCGAAATTAAAGAACAGATTGCCTCGGCTGAACCTTACCAAGAATGGCTAGACCAGGAAATGGTCTCGCTCGATCAGCTAGCAGATGCCCCAGAAGAAGAAAGAGACGCCGACCCACAGCTAGTGACGCAGCGGCAAATGGCCTTTGGCTACACCTTTGAAGAGCTGCGGATGCTGCTTTCTCCCATGGGAGAAAACGGCGTAGAAGCGATTGGCGCCATGGGCACAGACACCCCCTTGCCCGTACTCTCCAACAAACCAAAGCTGCTCTACAACTACTTCCAACAGCTTTTTGCCCAGGTCACCAATCCCCCTATCGACTCCATCCGCGAAGCCATTATCACCTCAGCCACCACCACCATCGGCGCTGAGCACAACCTGCTAGAACCCACCGCCCAAAGCTGCCACTTGCTCCAGCTCAAAACGCCGTTTCTAACCAACGCCGAGCTAGCTAAAATCAAGCATAACGACCAGTTCAAAACGGTCGTCCTTCCCATCTTATTTGACCCCGACCAGGGCGAAGCCGGACTCAGTGGCGCCATCGAAGCGCTATGCATGAGCGCCGACGAAGCGATTGAAGCTGGCAACGCGCTGATTATTCTCTCCGATCGCGATCTCTCCCATAGCCGAGCGCCTATTCCCGCACTGCTCGCAGTCGCCGGGCTCCATCACCACCTCATTCGAGCAGGCACTCGAACTCGCGTCGGCATTGTCTTAGAATCTGGTGAACCGAGAGAAGTCCACCACTTTGCCGTGCTGCTCGGCTATGGCTGCGGGGCAATTAACCCGTACATGGCCTTCGAGACTTTCCAGCGGATGATTGACGAAAATCTGCTGCGCGGCGTGGAATACGAGACAGCTTGTAAGAACTACATCAAAGCGGCAACGAAAGGCGTCACTAAAGTTGCGTCTAAAATTGGCATTTCTACGTTGCAAAGCTACCGAGGGGCGCAAATTTTCGAGGCAATTGGCCTGAACGAATCGGTCACGAAAAAGTACTTCACCTGGACGGCTTCTCGCATTCAGGGCGTTGGCCTAGACGTGCTAGCAAAAGAAGCGATTATGCGTCATCGTCATGCCTTCCCAGAGCGGCAGCTAGCAGGTAACAGCAACGCATCTACGCTAGACGCAGGCGGCGAATACCAGTGGCGGAAGAACGGCGAGGCGCATTTACTCAGTCCTCAAAGTATTCACCTTCTGCAGCAGGCTACGAGAGACGGCAACTATGAGCTGTTCAAAAAGTATTCTGCGCTAGTTAATGAGCAGGGCAAGCAGTTTTTCCGGCTGCGCGATCTGTTGGAGTTTCAGTCTAGAGAGCCTGTCCCCATTGACGAGGTTGAGTCGGTTGAGTCGATTATGAAGCGCTTTAAGACCGGAGCGATGAGCTACGGATCGATTTCGCAAGAAGCGCATGAGACATTGGCGATCGCTATGAATCGCATCGGCGGACGCTCTAACACCGGCGAAGGCGGTGAAGATCCGGCTCGCTACACCTGGACAAACGAACAGGGCGACTCTAAAAATAGCGCTATCAAACAGGTAGCCTCCGGTCGCTTTGGCGTTAGCAGCCTTTATCTCTCTAAGGCCAAAGAAATTCAGATCAAGATGGCCCAGGGCGCGAAGCCGGGAGAAGGCGGCCAGCTACCGGGTAAGAAGGTGTATCCGTGGATTGCCAAAGTGCGTAACTCGACGCCAGGTGTAGGCTTAATCTCGCCCCCACCGCACCACGACATCTACTCAATTGAAGATCTCGCTGAGCTTATTCACGATCTAAAAAATGCCAACCGAGAAGCGCGGATTAGCGTCAAGCTCGTTTCAGAGGTCGGCGTTGGTACGATCGCAGCAGGCGTTGCGAAGGCCCACGCGGATGTTGTTCTAGTCTCTGGATTTGATGGCGGCACAGGGGCATCGCCTCAAACGTCTATCAAACATGCGGGTCTGCCTTGGGAGCTAGGTCTAGCGGAAACGCATCAGACTCTTGTGCTCAATAACTTACGCAGTCGGATTGTAATTGAGACCGATGGCCAGATGAAAACCGGCAGAGATGTTGCGATCGCAGCCCTACTCGGCGCAGAAGAATTTGGCTTCTCCACCGCGCCCTTAATTACCCTCGGCTGCATCATGATGCGCGTCTGCCACCTCAACACCTGCCCTGTTGGCGTCGCCACCCAAAACCCAGACCTGCGCAGCAAGTTCACCGGCGATCCTGCCTACGCCGTCAACTTCATGAAGTTCATCGCCCAAGAAACGCAGAGAAATCATGGCCGAACTTGGCTTCCGCTCGCTCAACGAAATGGTGGGCCGCACCGATGTGCTCGCGCCCAAAACCGCCATCGACCACTGGAAGGCCAAAGGCATAGACCTTTCTGCTCTACTACACCAGCCCGATGTTGGCCCCGAAGTTGGCCGCTACTGCACCGAGAAGCAAGACCACGGCATCGAGAAATGTCTCGACATGGCGCAGCTACTCTCTCTTTGTCAGCCCGCGATTAACCGAGGCGAAAAAGTCAAAGCCACCTTGCCGATCCGCAACGTCAACCGCGTCGTTGGCACCATCGTCGGCAACGAAATCACCAAAGAGCACTGGGAAGGCTTACCCGAAGACACCGTGCATCTGCACTTCCAAGGCACTGCCGGTCAGAGCTTTGGCGCATTCATTCCCAAAGGCATGACGCTAGAGCTAGAAGGCGACGCCAATGACTACATTGGCAAGGGGCTCAGCGGCGGCAAAATTGTGCTTTATCCGCCCAAAGTCTCTGACTTAGTGGCAGAAGAGAACATTATTGCCGGTAACGTTGCCCTGTACGGAGCAACCGGCGGCGAAGCCTACATTCGCGGCCAGGCAGGCGAGCGCTTCTGTGTACGCAACTCGGGTGCGCAGGCCGTTGTAGAAGGCATTGGCGACCACGGCTGCGAATATATGACCGGCGGTAAGGCCATCATCTTAGGTAGAACCGGGCGTAACTTTGCCGCCGGCATGAGCGGTGGCGTTGCCTACGTCCTCGACGAAGCCGGTGACTTTGCCAGCCGCTGCAACAACGAAATGGTGGGCCTAGAGCGCATCGAAACCGACGGTGAAAGTCAGGAGCTAAAAGACATCCTGCAGCGACATATTGACTACACCGGTAGCGCAAAAGCAAAAGCGCTGCTAGCAGACTGGACAGAGAGTTTGGCTAAGTTCGTTAAAGTCATGCCTCGAGACTACAAGCGGGTGTTGCAGCATATTCAAAAAGCGCTGGACGACGGCCTTAGCAACGACGAAGCTATGTCTGCCGCTTTCGAAGAAAACGCTCGCGACCTAGCCCGCGTCAGCGGCAGCTAAGGCCACTCCTGGGTTCTCCCTATAAAAGGGGAACCCAATCCCAACGCTAAAACATTTGTCTCCTCATATAACCTTCTTTCAACTAAACCCATGGGAAAACCGACCGGCTTTATTGAGCACCTGCGCCAAGCACCCTCCGAAATTGCTCCTCAAGATCGCATCCGCAACTGGGACGAGTTCCATCTCCCCATGTCCGAAGAGAACCTGCGCGACCAGGGCGCTCGCTGCATGGACTGCGGCACGCCTTTCTGCCATACAGGTTCTGTCATCAGCGGTATGGCCAGCGGCTGCCCCGTCAACAACCTCATCCCCGAATGGAACGATCTGATCTATCGAGGACTCTGGAGAGAAGCGCTCGATCGCCTGCACAAAACCAACAACTTCCCCGAGTTCACCGGACGGGTCTGCCCCGCCCCTTGCGAAGGCTCCTGCGTTTTGGGCATCACCAATCCGCCAGTAACCATCAAGAACATTGAGTATTCCATTATCGAAAGAGGCTGGGAAGAAGGCTGGATAAAGCCACAGCCCCCCGCTAAGCGCACCGGGAAAAAAGTTGCTGTTGTCGGTTCTGGCCCAGCCGGTTTAGCCGCCGCCGACCAGCTCAACAAAGCGGGCCACACCGTCACCGTATACGAGCGGGCCAACCTTCCCGGCGGACTGCTGACCTACGGCATCCCCAACATGAAGCTCGACAAAAACGATATTGTTAAGCGGCGGCTCGATATCCTGCGAGCAGAGGGCATCACCTTCACCTGCAACACCGAAATTGGCAAAGACATCTCTCACGAAAAGTTGTTGAACGACTTCGATTCGGTCATTTTGTGCACTGGCTCTACTCGCCCTCGCGATCTACCGATTGAAGGCAGAGAGCTAAACGGCATCAACTTTGCCATGGAGTTTTTAACGGCTAACACTCAGGCCGTATTAGAGGGGCAACCCGGAGACAATTACATCTCAGCCGCGGGTAAAGATGTGGTGATTATCGGCGGTGGTGACACGGGTACAGACTGCGTAGCGACTTCAGTTCGCCACGGCTGCAAAAGCGTCACGCAGCTAGAGATTATGCCGAAGCCGCCCGAAGTCCGCGCCGCCGCCAATCCCTGGCCCGAATGGCCCAAAATCTACAAGCTTGACTACGGTCAAGAAGAGGCCAAGTCTCTCTTCGGAGAAGATCCTCGCGGGTATATCACAACCGCAACTAAGTTTGAAGATGATGGCAATGGCAATGTTGCGGCGGTGCATACCGTAGAAGTGAACTGGGAGCGAGACGAAAAAACAGGACGCTATACGCCCCTTCATGTACCGGGCAGTGAAAAGCGAGTGCCCGCACAGCAAGTGCTATTAGCAATGGGCTTTTTAGGGCCAGAACAGCCTTTGCTAGATTCTTTTGGCCTAGAGCGCACCGATCGCAGCAATGTGAAAGCTGAGCATGAAGAGTACACCACTAACAAGCCAGGCGTGTTTGCGGCGGGCGACTGTCGTCGGGGGCAGAGTTTGATTGTGTGGGCAATTAATGAAGGGAGAGGCGTTGCTCGAGAGTGCGATCGCTATTTAATGGGTTCTTCCGAGCTACCTTAACCTCATAAATCAACGTAGCGTGTCAGCGTACAGCTTCATCCGTACGCTGGCTATACCCCAGTAGATGGCTCGTTGAGGCAGTTGTTCGTATCATAAGAGAATAGCCGTGATGTCCTATTCTAGGACGATCGGCTTTGGTGAAGCGCAATGTTAGCGAGCATTATTTGGATACTGTTGGCGGGTTTTTGCTTAGGACAAATCGCCCGACGATTCCAAGCGCCGCCGCTAGTCGGTATGATACTAGCCGGAATTTTGCTTGGCCCACAGGCTGCAAACGTGATTGGCAGCGAAACGCTGGGCGCGGCAGACTCGCTCAGGACAATTGCGGTGATGGTTATCCTGATGAAGGCTGGCTTAGGGCTAGACCGAGAGAAGCTAGCTCAGCAAGGAACCGTAGCGCTGAGGTTAGGATTTTTGCCGGGGGCTTGTGAAGCGATCGCAATAGCCGTCCTATCTATCTGGCTCCTCAACTTCAACTTCTCCACCGGACTCCTCCTGGGCTGCATTATTGGCGCAGAATCACCCGCTGTTATTGTTCCAGGAATGCTGCAGCTAAAGCGCTTAGGATGGGGCGTTCAAAAAGGCATCCCAGACGCTATCCTGACTGGGAGTGCGCTATCGGATGTGCTGCTGCTGCTAGTGTTCAGCCTGCTACTAGCCTTTCTCTCTCAGCCAGAAACCGTAGGGCTGAGCCTACCGGGCGGACTAGCCCTGAGTCCTTTGCAGCTATTGCCGTTTCAAGTTGTCTTGCAAATCTCGTTAGGGCTAGCCATCGGATGGGCAACTGCAAGACTGTTGGTAAAGCTACTCGCTAAGCGCAAATGGACTCAAAATAGCGTTCAAGATACGGTCGTCGCGGCGGGGTTCGCACTGCTGTTAGTCGTTCTAGCGGCGCAAATTCCTATCTTTTCAGGCTATTTAGCGGTGATGGCCACTGGCTTTTTTCTCATTGAGTTCAGTCCGCCTTTAGCTAGAGAGCTAAGAAACGGCTTCAACAGCTTATGGATAGTCGCTGAGATTATTTTGTTTGTCTTGCTGGGCGCAAGCATTCAGCTTCAGGTATTAGAAGATAGCTTTTTGGTTGGGCTGTTGTTGTTAGCAGTGGGGACTTTACTGGGGCGATCGCTCGGCTGGTACTTATCTACGCTAGGTAGTAATTGGAGCAACCAGGAAAAGCTGTTTTTACTCCCTGGAAACTCTGCAAAAGCAACGGTGCAAGCTGCGATTGGAGCAGTGCCACTGGCCCAAGGAATTCCGGGGGGCGAAGTAATTCTGGCCATTTCAGCGCTGTCTATATTAATCACGGCTCCATTAGGCGCTTGGGCCATTCCAACGTTTGCACCCGAGGCTGCTAGCGCGTGGGGAGGTGGATCCGACTAAAGTTGCGATCGCCCAAAAAGCCATCATCCTCGCCGCTATCAGCAGCCCTGCTACCGCCGTTCAGGTACTGACCAAAGCCGCCGCGATCGCCCGTCAGAGCGAAAGTGAGGTCATTGTTTTTCATGTATTGGAGCAGATAGTAGAGCAGGCTGCACCGACCCACTTAGAGTCATTAAAATCTATTGCAAAACAGTCTCTAGCCGACATCAACCATCAGGTTTGCACAGCGCAAGGCGAGCCAGCAAAAGAGATTATTCTAGCGGCTCAGACCTACCGGGCCACAGAGATAGTCATCGGCAAGCGCAATTCGCGCTCTACCAAATCGGTCGGAATGGTTTCGCGCAGCGTCCTAGAGCTAAGTCAGCTGCCAGTTGTTGTTGTATAAAACAAGAAAATATAACTACTCGCATCTTTCTAGTCGCATCTTTCTAGATCTAAAATATCGGCGGCAACAATATGCGCTAAGTTTCGAGTAATTTTCTCGATATCCCAATTCCACCAGGCCAGCGCCAAAAGCGACTCCACCACATCGTCATCAAATCGCTGGCGAATACACTTTGCAGGGTTTCCACCCATCACCGCATAAGCTGGAACATCGCCAACAACAACAGATTTAGCCGCAATAATAGCGCCGTCGCCAACCTTCACCCCAGGCATAAACGTTGTCTCGTGGCCGATCCATACGTCGTTACCGATAATAGTATCGCCCTTGTAAGGCAGCTCGCCATCATTAGGTGCAGCTTTCTCCCAACCGTTGCCAAAGATGTAAAACGGATAGCTCGAGAAGCCGTCCATTTTGTGGTTTGCGCCATTCATAATGAACTTTACGCCTCGGGCGATCGCGCAAAACTTACCGATAATTAAGCGATCGCCAATAAAGGGAAAGTGATAGAGAACGCACCGCTCAAAATCTTCCGAGTTATCAGGATCGTCGTAATAGGTATAGTCTCCAATAACAATATTTGGATTCGAGACAGTGTTCTTGATAAAGCAAATCTGCGGAAATCCTTCCATAGGATGCTTCGTATCAGGGCTTGCGCCGTTCAAAACTACGGAACTCCTTACTACAAAATATATTCATCATTATAAAAGCACCGTGTAAAAGTACTGCCGCTAACGTCTAATCTCAAACGTCTAATCTCGAAACATACCGCCACTAGCGCCATCATTAGCTACGATGAAAAGCCACTCACTGAGGTGCTCTCATGCCGAGCGCGATCGCCCATCAACCCACGCTGACCGTTCCCGGCCCGGCCCCTACGCCACTTCTAGGCGCAACCCCCAACGTTCTTCAGTTCGCTAAAGACCCCATTGCCTATACGCGCCAGCTATTTGAAACATACGGAAACTTAGTTTCGCTAACAGAAGGGGGTGGCACTCGGCTTTACTCTCACTACCCAGACTGTCCGGGCACCGTATTTGCCTGTGGCCCCGAGATCGTGCGTCAAGTTGCGAGCCAGCCAGATGTTTTCTACAAATGTCCGCTGACTGGCCCACTATACAGATTTCGCCATGAGTCGGCGCGGGCAAAACCGCTGAATCACTTTTTGGTCGGCATTTTTGGCGATAACGAAGCGGCGCACAAAAAACAGCGCAAGCTGATGATGCCAGCTTTTCACCATCAGCGATTGGGCAGCTACGCTCAAGATATGGTTGCCATCACCGCAGATGAACTAGATAAGCTAGCAGTCGGCCAGGTGCAAAACCTTGCTTCCACGATGCAACAGGTCACGCTGCGGATTGCGGCAAAGTCTCTTTTTGGAGAAGATATCGGCTCAGAAGGCGCGAGTACTGGAGAGATTTTGCATGCGGCTGTAGACATGCAGGGCAGCTTAGCGATGAAGTTTCTGCGCTATGACCTGCCAGGACTGCCGTGGCATCGCTATTTGAACCTAGTGGCGGAGTATGAGCAGGCAATGAAAGCGCTGTTGGATGCTAAAAGAGCGCGAGGATGCGATGAGGCGGATGTGCTCTCTATGCTGATGCAGGTGCAAGATGAGGAAACGGGTGAAAAGCTCAGTGAAGAAGAGCTGCTAGGACATGTGGGCGTAATTTTTGTTGCGGGACATGAGACGAGCGCCAACGCGCTAACCTGGACTCTGTTTTTACTCTCTCAGCATCCGCAGATTATGCACGATCTGTTAGATGAGCTAGAGAGTGTTTTACAAGGCGACGCGCCTACATTAGAACAACTTAAAGAGTTGCCTTTGCTAGAGCGGGTGGTAAAAGAGAGTATGCGAGTGCTTGCGCCTGTGCCCTGGAATGGTAGGGTCACCGCTAAACCGACCGAGCTAGGCGGCTATAGCTTGCCAACCGGGACAGAAGTGTTCGTAAGCATTGCGCAAACGCACCACATGCGCGAGCTATATCCTAACCCAGAGGACTTCGACCCTAGCCGCTGGGAAACAATTACGCCAACCGCTTACGAATATAATCCGTTTAGCGCAGGGCCTCGGGTTTGCATTGGCGCAGGCTTTGCGATGATGGAGATCAAGATTATTCTGGCAATGCTGCTACAGCGATATCGGCTGGAGTTTGTGCCCGAAAATCCCATCGATCGCGCCGGGGTAATTGTGATGCGGCCCAAGCACGGCATGTCGATGAGGGTGCACAAGCAGGATCGTCAGTTCGAGGCGGGCGTGGGCCAGGTGCAGGGAAATATTCGCGATATGGTGAACCTGCCTTAGCGCCAAGCTCAACCTAGCCAGAGAATCAGCCAGTAAACTAGCCAGAAAATTAGCTATAAGGGCTATAAGCCCACTTCCCTCCTTTGAGAAATCACGGTTGGGGAATCACGTTAAAAGCAACCTGGATATCTGCGCTATGAGTCTCTTTAATCTTTCTGCTTCTAGGCCAGCGCGTCGATGTTTGGGCCTGATTTCTCCCTGGAGCAGATGGGCGATCGCCGCTACGGTTTGCTGGCTGCCAATGGGTGCGATCGCGCAAACCACCCCCAATACGCCCCACACCGCGCCGCCAGAAATCACCGAACTCAACGTCTTTGGCGATAGCCTAGTTGACGCTGGCAACCTTTTCAACCTGTCGGGATTCCCACCTTCGCCGCCCTACGCTCAGCAGCTCTCCAACGGCCCCGTTTGGACAACGCAGCTCGCCGACGCGCTAAACCTCCATCCGGTACTATCTACCGCCGCGCTGCCGAACCTGGCTAACGGGGCAACCGCGCTACCCACCGAAGGCATCAACTATGCCCTAGCCGGAAGCCTTACCTCAGCGGCAAACTCAGCTTCTCGCGATCTGCCTGGACTCCAGCAGCAAATCACCGCCTTCAAAGAACTCAGCCAGATCGCGCCGCCAGATCCCAACGCGCTCTACGTCATATTAGCGGGCGGCAACGACTACAACTCAGCCGTATCTAACCCCAACACGCTCCCCGAGTCCTTAACCGCACTGCCCGATCGAGTGACCGATAACCTAACCAATGCAGCAGCGGCGCTCATTGAGTCGGGAGCGCAGTACCTGTTGGTTAGCAATCTGCCCGATCTGGGCGGACAGCCGATGGCCGACATGCTCAATCAGGTTAAGCCTCAAAGCTCGCAGCGACTCAGCGAACTCTCTGCGCGGCACAATCAGCTACTGAGCCAGAAGCTTACCGCCCTAGAAGCAACCTCTGGCGCTAAGATTATCCAGCTAGATTTAGGCAGCCTGTTTACGTCCGCAGTTGAGGATCCCGAAGACTTTGGCTTCACCAACGTCACCGATCCCTGCTTAATCGACGCGCAGCCGGGATTTCAGTTTAAGGGCGTCTGCGAGAACCCAGACGAGTTTTTGTTTTGGGACGAGCAGCATCCTACCGAGGCGGGTCATCGCGCGATCGCACAGCTTGCCCTTTCTCAGCTTACTCAAGAAGAGGATCAGGCTTCTCAAGAAGAGAGTCAGACTTCTCAACAGATACCAGCATCGTTGGGCGTTTTGGGTTTGGTTGGGAGTTTGGGGATAGGCGTAATTGCACTACGCAAACGCGCTCAATAGTTGTTCTTATCTTGAGCCAGTATGTCTTTTAGTTTGTTCACTAACCGATCCACATCCGAATGAAAACGTGGATCGTGATCTATCTCGATGCCATTTAGTCTGGGCAATGAATGGAGTGATTGGGGTAGTTGTGATTGCTCAGGTGGACGAAGCGCCGTCTAGGAAGACAGGGAACTACAGGAATGTTATGATCGAGCGCTAACTCTAATTCAATGCGCACGAAGTCTTTAGGATTTGCTAGACGCTGAGTACCGCCCTCTTTTTCTGTTGCATCTACCCAGGTCTTCCCGATGATGGCCAAGACAATCTGGCATTGACTTACGGATTGGTTGATGTATTCAACAAAGTCAACACCGGGTGGAATACTAGCCGTGTCTTTGAATACTTGGTCTTCGCCAAATGCCTCAACTAGCCGGTCGTAAATTCTGCCGGTATCAGCGTTGCTGTCACTGCGACGGTAAGAGATAAATATTGATTTTGAGCTTTGAGATGGTTGACGGAGACGGGGGGAGCAGGATCGCCGTTTTGCTTATCGGGAAGGGTTTGGAGAATGGCTTGAATTTCGTAGCCTCGCAGGAGCAGGTCGAGATTAACGTCTTCTTCGCTGCGCCGACATTCGATGGTGTCTTTTTTGCCTTTTTCTTGGCGCTTTTTAACAACTGAATAGTCAAAGAATTCTGGCTGGTTGCTGCCTGCGCATTCGCTGCACTGGCACGGAATCATTTTTTCGTATTTTAGTTGATGGTAGGACTGGCTGATGCTGTCTAGCTGGTCTACGATGACGGCGCGGAATTCGGGGATGCTGGGGCCATAAAAGCGTAGGGAAACGCAGCGCTGCGGAATGTTTTCTTTGATTTCGGCCCAGGTGTTGCCGCGCTGGATGATCATGCCGTTGCGCCAAACCCAATCTTGGTTGGGGATGTAGCGGTATAGGGTGACGGCAAGCTGCCAGAAGATGCCTTTGGGCATGAAGGCGTCGTAGTGGAACTGCATTTGGCTGTTTTGGGTGTCGTCCCAGGGATAGTCGGGGGTGTTTTGGGGGAGGAGTTGGGGGGCGACGAGTTGGCTGGCGGGGGTGCTGGAGCTGCTGTCGGCGTTGGTTTCGTAGATCAGGCGGAAGTTTTTCATTAGCTCGATGAGGACATCGTGCATGTGGCGATATTGAGCGTCTTGCCAGATGTTGGCGCAGTCTTGACGGGTGAAGCGGCCTGCTTTGGCTTTGATGCGGTCGTCGTCGAAGATGCGGTAGACGGCGTTGGTGGCCCAGGTGGGTTTTAGGATGACTTAGTTGCGAAGCAGGGACTATCGGCAAAGTGGAGGAGAATGCCTAAGTCGTGGAAGTAGCCGAGCAGGGTGTCGATGTCGGCGGGGGCGGTGATGTCGTGAGCTTGGCAGAGGTCGTCGAACTGTTCGCGGTAGATGTAGTTGCGGCGGTCGGCTTCGATGGCTTGGCGCACGTCTACCCAGCGGGCGGGGACGGGTTCGCCGATGTGGGGGAGGTTTTGGGCGCAGTGCTGAATGTGGCCGATTAAGGTGTTGATGCCTTTGAGTCGGTCGTTGGCTTTGGGTTTATCTGGCTCTTCGTGGGTTTTGAAGTTTACGGGGAGAATTTCTTTGATGCTGTCTGGGTAGCGGCTGCGCAGCTCTGCCCGGTTGACGCTGCGCTGAATGTCTCCTTTTTCGTTGAGGACGATGATCAGGGGGCTGCTGTCTGCAAAGTGCTCAATGATGTGGAGCCAGTAGTTGAAGTCGGTGTCGTCTTTGCGGTTGTCGGCAACGAGGACGTAGAGGGAGCGTTTGGAGAGGAAGAAGCGGTGGGTGTAGTGGTAGATTTCTTGGCCGCCGAAGTCCCAGATGTTGAGGTGAAAGTCTCGCTGGCTCTCTGGGCTGTCTTTGTCTGGGCAGGGGAAGGTGTGCGTTTTGATGCTGATGCCCCGAGTGCGATCGTCTACGTGGGGGAGGGGGCAGTTGGGTTCAAGGATTTTTTGGGCTAGGGTCGTTTTGCCTGCTTCGCCTTCGCCGACGATGAGCATTTTGGCTTCGTAGAGATGGTCTTGGCCTTGGGTGGCGAGTTGGTTGTAGTAGCTGAGGATAGCGGCGTTGCCCTGGCGAACAATTTCTAAAGGGGGTTCTTCGATAGGGTTGTGGTAGAGATTTATGCAGTTAGATACAAACTGATTATCTACTTCAACCGCCATTCTGCCTTCAGCTAGCTCCTTAGGAATTTCTGTGATGCTGTTGTAACTGAGATCGAGCGTCGTCAGTCCCGTTAGCTCGCTCAGGAATGAACAATCTGTGATGCTGTTGTAACTTAGATAGAGCATCGTCAGTCTCGTTAGCTCGCTTAGGAATGAACAATCTGTGATGCGGTTGTTACTTAGATTGAGCGTCGTCAGTTTCGTTAGTTCGCTTAGGAATGAGCAATCCTGTGATGCGGTTGTAACTTAGATTGAGCGTCGTTAGTTCCGTTAGCTCGCTCAGGAATGAGCAATCCGTGATGCGGTTGCTGCTTAGATTGAGCGTCGTTAGTTCTGTTAGCTCGCTTAGGAATGAACAATCCGTAATACCGTTGTTGCTTATATAGAGCGTTGTTAGCCCCATTAGCTCGTTTAGAAATAAAAAATTTATGACACTGTTATCACTCAAGTCGAGCGTCGTTAGTTCCGTTAGCTCGCTCAGGAACGAACAATCCGTGATGCTGTTATCACCTAAATCGAGTGTTGTCAGTCTCACTAGCTCGTTTAGGAATGAATAATCTGTGATATGGTTGTTACTTATATAGAGCGTCGTCAGTCCCGTCAGCTCACTAATGAACGAACAATCCGTAATATTGCAGGTACTTAGATAGAGCGTCGTCAGTCCCGTCAGCTCGCTAAGAAACGAACAATCACTGACGTTGTTATCGCTTAAATCGAGCGTCGTCAGTCCTGTTAGCTCGCTTAGGAATGAGAAATCCGTAATGCTGTTATGACTTATATCGAGCATCGTCAGTCCCGTGAGATTGCTTAGAAACGAACAGTCACTGATGCTATTGTCACTTAAATCAAGCGTCGTCAGTCCTGTTAGCTCGCTCAGGAATGAGAAATCTGCGATGCGGTTATAACTTAGAACGAGTGTTGTCAGCCTTGTTAGCTTGTTCAGGAATGAACAATCTGCGATATTGTTGCCTCCTACATCAAGTGTTGTCAGTCCTGTTAGATTGTTCAAGAATGAACAATCTGCGATGCTGTTGCCTCCTACATCAAGTGTTGTCAGTCCTGTTAGCTCGCTCAAAAACAAATAGCTTTGTAACTTGACTGCTGATAGATATAGGTACTTTATCTGCCTAAGCTGCTGAAAAGGAAAGTCATACAGTAGCTCACTGGTTACCGGCTGCAAAGATAGCCCACTAACAGTGCCATCTTCTGCTAAACAGTAGACGTCTCTAGTAATTCGCTCTTTTGCTGCATCGCTCTGCGCGTACCTTAACTGCTCATACCGCTTAAACTGCTCTTCAGAAACTTCTTGTAGGGGACGACGCAGCAGCTCTCCAAGTTGACAAATCAGGGCGAGGTCAGTCATGAGGCTAGTTCGTTACTATGGTTGCTACTGTTTGCGCTGAGTATAACCCCCAACGCCAGCCGTAACCATAAGACCAAAGCCGCATTCCCTTCCAATCTACGCCCCCTGCATTCCTTCATCACCGCGATTGACGCGATCGCCCCCTCACTCCCTTCCTCGGTTCCATCTCAAACCAACCCTTCAAAGCAACGTTCCCTAGTTACACAACACCATTGCTTTGTTTCGTAGGCGCGATCGCTTCCCCCAGCCTCACAAACCAATCCTTTCTAGTCGCATACCTTTAGTTGCACAGCGCCATGGCTTTGTTTCCAGGTGCGATCGCTTCCTCACTCAATCGCAACCTTTGCTGTCATAGAGGAAATGATTGGTTGCAGCGTGCGATCGCTTTGTTTCCTGGTGCGATCGCTTCCTCACACCCACCCACCAAAACCTCCAGCCCCCCAGCCCAAAGAAAATCCCCTCTGGAGGGGTGCCCGACAGGGCGGGGTGGGTTTCCAAGTGGGCCAACCCATCCCGTCACCCCAAAAGACCATGGGGGCCACCCTTCCAGAAGGGATGCTCTTAAGTCAGTAAGCGCTAGGTTGCTTGTCTTGATCTTGCATTAACGAGGTGCGATTCTCCCGTGGAGAGGCTCCGCCAACGCCCTTCCCTCACCCAGCCGCTTCAACCTACGAGCCAGCCGACTCAGCAATACCAACAGCACCACTATCTGCAAAGCCCAGCCAATGCCCATCCCCAACGCCGCCGCATCCATCCCCGGCTGATTAGCAACGCCAAACGGCAGGCCAAAGAATGTCCAAATTGCCATTTCAGCAGCCGTCATAGAGCCATCCGTGCCGATATCAAGAACACCCAAAAAGATCGGCGGGACAGCGGCCATCGTCGCGACTGTACCCACTGCCCACACAAAAGGCGCTCTTAGCTTCGAGCTAAAAATAAGCTGCACAATCGTGGCGTAAATCAACGCGCAGGTGCCCAAACTCAGCGCCGCTAATATCATCGGCAAAATCGCAATCTCTTGGCCTCTATCGACAATCAAAATCCAGGGCACCACGAGCGCCCCCACAATGATCGCACTCACCAGAATAGAGAGCACAGAGGGGCTGTTGTCATTCCATACCCAACCCGTGATGCTGCCGCCTCGCGCTCGGCTCCAGTCGATTAGGGTTTGTCGGGTGGGCGCGATCGCAAAAATAAGCAAGAAGGCGATCGCCACATTCAGCGCAAACGCCGCCGCCGCAAAGCCCAAAATGCGCCGCTCAGACGATGTGATCAAACTACTTTGAAAAAAGCCCCATAGCAGCACATTCAGATAAGCCACAATCACATAGCTAATCCGCTTGCTCAATAGCGTTGCCTGAGGAATGCGAAACGTTCGCAGCAGCACTCGCCAGGTCAAAAACGTGCCAATCGCCAAATTACCCAGCGTAAACAAATGCGCCATGAGTAAGTTACTCACAACGGGTAAATACAGCCACTGGATAGACGGTCTTGGCCGCACTCCACCGTAAGGCTCTATGTACAGCGCCGAACCCGAGTCAAACCCCCACCAGGTGGCAAACGAGTTCCAACCCATAAATAGGGGCGTAATCGCTACTAAAGCGATCGCGGCAAAGGCGATCGCATTCAACGCCTGCTGCTTCCCAAACGGCGAAGCGCTCCCCACAAAGCCAAACAGCAGCGCCAGCGTATACACAAACGCCGTACCAAACGCCAACACAACGTAATAGCTAATAAACCACAGCACCGAAGCTCCGCCCAGCAATCCCGACACGATATGCAGCGGCACCGCCGTCAGCGCCAAAATAACCGGCAGCAGCGGCACGCCCAGCAGCTTACCCAGCAAAATCTCCTGCGCCGGACGTGGACTCAGCCGAATAAAATTCAGCGTCCCGGTTCTATCCTCTTTCGACAAATCATCAACAATATAAAACCCACCCAGCACAAACAGTACGTAGGCCATCAACCAGCTCAACGCCACACAAACCGCCCGCTGATCTTCAGGCACAATCTCGCCGCCGAGTCCAGCGACTGAAATGTACAGCAAAAACTGAACAATGAGCGAGAGTGCGATCGCCGCAATCACATTACGAGACTTTAGTCGGCCTCGACATTCCCTTAAAAACTGAGGATTTCGCGTACCAATTCGATCAGTCCACTGAGTCATAACATCACAAAATAAATTTCAGTAGTTGCCAGTCTCTTTATTGCACAAACGCATAGATCCATAACTAACGCTAGCTGAGCGTAGTCGAAGCCAAATCCCACCCCTAAGCCGTCTGCTGATACCCCAATCGCATAAAAATATCCTCCAAACTCTCCTGCGTATAGTGAAACTCACTTACTCGAACGCCCTCTTGCACCAGCACTCGCAGCAAATCCGCCGCGTCCTCCTCAGACCCCAAAAAAGTCACCCCCAGCTTCCCAGACTCTCCCAGTCGCCCTTTTTCAATCCGCTCATACTTCTCCACCAGCGGATGCTCTTGCAAATAAATTTCAATGTTCGCGCGATCGCCCAGCACACCAATCAGCAGCCGCTGGCCCTCTTTGTTATAAAGCGAATCTAGCCTGCCACTCTCTACCAGTCGGCCCTGCTCCATAATGCCAATGTTGGAACAAAAGTCTTCCAAATCGCTGAGAATGTGCGAAGAAATCAGAATCGTCATACCTTCTTCCTGCAAGCGCCTAATCGTCTTGCAATACTCCACGCGAGCAATCGGGTCTAAGCCCGAAACCGGCTCATCCAACAGCAACAGCTTAGGCCGATGAATCACAGTCCTAGCCAGGCTCAGCCGCTGCTTCATCCCACGCGACAAGCCGCTAATCAAACTATTTCGCTTGTTCTCTAGCTGCACTAGCCCCAAAACATCCCCAATTCGCAGATGCAGCGCCGCAGGCTCAAGATAATAAAGCTGACCAAAATACTCCAAATATTGCTGCACCGTCAGATCGTCGTACAGCGGAAAGTCGTCCGGCAAGTAGCCAATGCGGCGCTTAATCTCCGGGTTGGGCTGAGCGCGAATCACCGGCTTGCCATCAATATAAATCTCGCCCGTCGTCGGATTATCGGCCATTGCCAGCAGCCGTATCAGCGTCGTTTTTCCCGCACCGTTCGGGCCAATCAGTCCGTACACCTCACCCTCGCCAACTTGCAGGTTCACCTCGCTAACTGCTGCATAGTCATCAAACTGCTTAGTGAGCTGATGAGTCGAAATGACAAGATTATTGGTCATAGGTCTGTCCCTAGATGTCTCGATAGAACGCAATGGCTGCAACCTAGTCTGCAACCTAAAGCGAGACTTGTTCTACGCAATACAGCGCGAATGTCGATACTTACGGAAATATTTTAAGATCTATTGCGAGATCAGAGATATTCGAATAGCGCTAGCAATAGCTTCTGTTTTCAGTCAAAACTACGGCAAAAGGTTTGTCCAGATTGCCTTCAACTGTGCTTGTGGAGTGAAAGCAAAGATATCGGGTGGCCAGATCCATCTAGAATAAGCCCAGAAGTCGCCGACTGTATTAGCAAAAAAACATGAGTAACTCTGTATTGCAGGTAGGCACTTAAGCTATTCTGCTGCGGAGAATATTGTGCAAAACCAGTACGGTTTGCGGCGTCGGCATCTACGTTACAGCTTCTAGCCAAAACCCCTTAGCGCGATAAACCTTGCAGATGGAACCTTCTAATAAAGCTCTGAGCAAAGTCCTAATCTACGACACTACGCTC